>NZ_QAIG01000005.1:1510247-1546080 GCF_003060885.1 Pseudomonas sp. HMWF032 | reverse complement strand
AACATCCAGATGACTGTCACTCTGATCAAAACCATCGCAATGGAAGAGGGTCTGCGTTTCGCCATTCGTGAAGGCGGTCGTACCGTCGGCGCCGGCGTCGTAGCCAAAATCATCGCGTAAGTGATGGTTTGAGAAAAAGCCCCCGCTTGCGGGGGCTTTTTTATTGGGTTGACACCTGCTAGGGGCGTCTATAGAATCACGCCTCCTTTTAACGGGCGTATTGCGTCCGTTGGGAATAGCAGCTTGGAATCTGAGGTCAAAATGCAAAACCAACAAATCCGTATTCGGTTGAAGGCTTTTGACCATCGCCTGATCGATCAATCAACCCAGGAAATCGTGGAAACCGCGAAACGTACTGGTGCTCAGGTGCGTGGTCCTATTCCTCTGCCTACCCGCAAAGAGCGGTTCACCGTGCTGACCTCGCCTCACGTCAACAAAGACGCGCGTGATCAGTTCGAGATCCGTACTCATAAGCGTGTTCTGGACATCGTCCAGCCAACGGATAAAACCGTTGACGCGCTGATGAAGCTTGATCTTGCGGCTGGTGTGGAAGTGCAGATCAGCCTCGGCTAAGACCGCTTTAGGTTTTAGTCGTGTAACGCTCTGAAATGGGCGGCCATAGCGGGTGAAAGCCCCGTACACTCATGAGGTTACAACATGACTATTGGTGTAGTCGGTCGAAAGGCGGGTATGACCCGTATTTTCACCGAAGAAGGTGTCTCCATTCCGGTTACGGTCATTGAGATCGAGCCGAATCGTGTCACTCAGTTCAAAACTGAAGAGTCCGATGGCTATCGTGCAGTGCAAGTCACTGTCGGCGAGCGTCGTGCTTCACGTGTCAGCAAGGCGCAAGCCGGTCACTTCGCTAAGGCGAATGTCGCGGCAGGTCGTACGGTTCTGGAATTCCGTCTTGAAGAAGGCGAGTACCAGGCTGGTGATCTGATCAACGCTGAAATATTCCAAGCTGGTCAACTGGTCGATGTGACTGGTCAGTCCAAGGGTAAAGGCTTTGCCGGTACCATCAAGCGTTGGAACTTCCGCGGCCAAGACAACACTCACGGTAACTCCGTGTCCCACCGTGTTCCGGGTTCCATTGGCCAGTGCCAGACTCCGGGTCGCGTATTCAAGGGCAAAAAAATGTCCGGTCATATGGGCGCTGAGCGCGTGACCGTGCAGTCCCTGGAAGTAGTGCGGGTTGACGCTGAACGCAATCTGTTGCTGGTCAAGGGTGCTGTTCCTGGCGCTACTGGCGGCAACCTGGTTGTACGTCCAGCGGCCAAGGCTCGCGGTTAAGGGGAAGCTGACATGCAATTAAATGTAAATGGCGCTCAAGCAATCGAAGTATCCGAAGCCACTTTTGGCGGCGCATACAACGAGACCCTGGTTCACCAAGCAGTTGTGGCCTACATGGCCGGCGGCCGTCAAGGCAGCAAGCAGCAGAAGACTCGTTCCGACGTATCCGGTGGCGGTAAGCGCCCTTGGCGTCAGAAAGGTACCGGTCGGGCTCGTGCAGGTACCACTCGTGGTCCGATCTGGCGTGGCGGTGGTGTAACTTTCGCTGCTCGTCCGCAGAATCACGATCAAAAGCTGAACAAGAAAATGTATCGCGCTGCATTGCGTTCGATTCTTGCTGAGCTGGTTCGTACTGATCGTCTGATTGTCGTCGAAGACTTCAGTGTTGAAGCGCCGAAGACCAAAGAACTGTTGGGCAAGTTGAATGGCATGGGTCTGACCGATGTGCTGATCGTGTCCGATGCCATTGATGAGAATCTGTACCTGGCTGCGCGCAACCTGCCACACGTTGATGTCCGTGACGTGCAAGGTTCCGACCCGGTCAGTCTGATCGCGTACGAAAAGGTGCTGGTCACCGTTTCTGCCGTGAAGAAATTCGAGGAGCTGCTGGGATGAACCAGGAACGCGTATTTAAAGTGCTGCTTGGCCCGCACATCTCCGAGAAGGCCACTGTTCTCGCTGACAAGAAAAGTCAGTTCGTTTTCAAGGTTGCAACCGATGCAACCAAGCTGGAAATCAAGAAGGCCGTCGAAAGCCTGTTCAACGTGAATGTTGCTGCAGTCAATACCGTGAATGTTCTCGGTAAGACCAAGCGCAATGCTCGCGGTCTGGGCAAGCGTAACGACTGGAAGAAAGCGATCATTTCGCTTCAGCCGGGCCAAGATCTCGATTTCGCCAGCAGTGCTGAGTAAGGAAGGGGTGCATCATGGCAATCGTTAAATGCAAACCGACTTCCGCTGGCCGCCGTTTTGTGGTCAAGGTGGTCAATCAGGAGCTGCACAAAGGCGCTCCTTACGCTCCGCTGCTCGAGAAGAAGTCGAAGACTGGCGGTCGTAACAACAATGGTCGTATTACCACCCGTCATATCGGTGGTGGCCACAAGCAGCATTACCGTCTGGTCGATTTCCGTCGCAACGACAAAGATGGCATTCCAGCCACTGTTGAGCGTATTGAATACGATCCGAACCGTACCGCACACATCGCTCTGTTGATGTATGCAGACGGCGAGCGTCGCTACATCATCGCCCCTAAAGGCGTGAGCGCTGGCGATCAGCTGGTAGCTGGCATCATGGCTCCGATTAAGCCGGGCAACAGCCTGCAACTGCGTAATATTCCAGTTGGTAGCACTGTTCACGGTATCGAACTGAAGCCGGGTAAAGGTGCTCAGATCGCTCGTTCCGCTGGTGCTTCGGCTCAGCTGATTGCGCGTGAGGGTGTCTACGTGACCCTGCGTCTGCGTTCCGGTGAAATGCGTAAAGTCCTGGCTGAGTGCCGTGCGACCCTGGGCGAAGTCTCGAACTCCGAGCACAGCCTGCGTTCGCTGGGTAAAGCTGGTGCCAAGCGCTGGCGTGGCGTTCGCCCAACCGTTCGTGGTGTTGCCATGAACCCGGTTGATCACCCACACGGTGGTGGTGAAGGTCGTACCTCTGGTGGTCGTCATCCGGTGTCTCCATGGGGCTTCCCGACGAAGGGCGCGAAGACTCGTGGTAACAAACGCACCGACAACATGATCGTCCGTCGTCGCAAGTAAATAGAGGGATACGACAGTGCCACGTTCTCTGAAAAAAGGTCCTTTTATTGATCTTCACCTACTGAAGAAGATCGAAGTGGCGGTGGAAAAGAACGATCGCAAGCCAGTGAAAACCTGGTCGCGCCGTTCCATGATCCTGCCGCAAATGGTCGGTTTGACCATCGCTGTACATAACGGTCGTCAACATGTCCCAGTTCTGGTGAACGAAGACATGGTCGGTCACAAACTGGGCGAATTTGCCGGCACTCGTACCTATCGTGGGCACGTGGCTGACAAGAAAGCCAAGCGTTAAGGGGTAAGGAAATGGAAGTAGCCGCTAAGTTGTCGGGCGCTCGAATCTCCGCCCAGAAAGCCCGCTTGGTCGCCGACCAGATCCGCGGGAAGAAGGTGGGCGAAGCGCTCAACCTGCTGGCTTTTAGCAGTAAGAAAGCCGCGGAAATCATGAAAAAAGTGCTGGAGTCGGCTGTAGCCAACGCCGAGCACAACGAAGGCGCAGACGTTGATGACCTGAAGGTCAGCACCGTTTTCGTCAACGAAGGGCGTTCGCTGAAGCGCATCATGCCGCGTGCCAAAGGCCGCGCTGATCGCATCGTCAAGCGGTCTTGCCATATCACTGTCAAGGTTGCGGACAAGTAACGGAGTCGATCAGATGGGTCAGAAAGTACATCCCATTGGCATTCGCCTGGGAATCGTCAAGGAGCACACCTCCGTCTGGTACGCAGACGGTCGGACTTATGCGGACTATTTGTTCGCTGATCTGAAGGTGCGTGAGTATCTCCAAGACAAACTAAAAAGCGCGTCCGTAAGCCGTATCGACATTGCTCGTCCGGCTCAAACTGCACGCATCACCATCCACACTGCTCGTCCAGGTATCGTTATCGGGAAGAAAGGTGAAGATGTTGAGAAGCTGCGTCAGGACCTGACCAAGCAAATGGGTGTGCCTGTGCACATCAATATCGAAGAGATCCGTAAGCCGGAGCTCGACGGTATGCTGGTTGCGCAGAGCGTAGCTCAGCAGCTGGAGCGTCGCGTGATGTTCCGTCGCGCCATGAAGCGCGCTGTACAAAACGCCATGCGTATTGGTGCCAAAGGCATCAAAATCCAAGTGAGCGGTCGTCTCGGTGGTGCTGAAATTGCACGTACCGAATGGTATCGCGAAGGTCGTGTGCCGTTGCACACCCTGCGTGCCGATATCGACTATGCCACGTACGAAGCGCACACCACTTACGGTGTGATCGGTGTCAAGGTTTGGATCTTCAAAGGCGAAGTAATTGGTGGCCTTAAAGAAGAACTGAAACCACAAGCACCTGCGCCTCGTAAAAAAGCTGCTAAGTAAGGGGTACGCCAAATGTTGCAACCAAAGCGTACGAAGTTCCGTAAGCAGATGACCGGCCACAACCGTGGTCTGGCTCAGCGCGGTAGCAAAGTCAGCTTCGGCGAATTCGCACTGAAGTCTGTTGCCCGCGGTCGTCTCACCGCCCGTCAGATTGAGTCCGCTCGTCGTGCTCTGACTCGTCACGTTAAGCGTGGCGGGAAAATCTGGATTCGCGTTTTCCCGGACAAGCCGATCTCCAAGAAGCCTCTCGAAGTGCGGATGGGTAAAGGTAAGGGTAGCGTTGAGTATTGGGTAGCCCAGATCCAGCCAGGCAAAGTCCTGTATGAGATCGAAGGCGTTTCCGAAGAGTTGGCGCGTGAGGCTTTCGCCCTGGCTGCTGCAAAGCTGCCACTCGCCACCACTTTTGTTAAGCGGACGGTGATGTGATGAAAGCGAATGAACTTCGTGAAAAATCAGCACAGCAGCTGAACGAGCAACTGCTCGGCCTGCTGCGCGACCAGTTCAATCTGCGCATGCAGAAGGCAACTGGCCAGTTGGGGCAGTCTCACCTGCTCTCGCAAGTTAAGCGCGACATCGCTCGTGTGAAAACTGTGCTCAACCAGCAGGCAGGTAAGTGATCATGGCTGAAGCCGAAAAAACAGTCCGTACGCTGACCGGCCGTGTCGTCAGCGACAAGATGGACAAGACCATCACCGTATTGATCGAGCGTCGCGTTAAGCACCCGATCTACGGCAAATATGTCAAGCGTTCGACCAAGCTGCACGCGCACGACGAAACCAATCAGAGCAAGATCGGCGACAAAGTTTCCATTCGTGAAACTCGTCCCGTTGCCAAGACCAAGTCTTGGGCGCTGGTTGAGATCCTCGAACGCGCAGTGGAAGTCTAAGGGCTAAGGGTCGGAGAAATTATATGATTCAGACTCAATCCATGCTCGACGTCGCTGACAACAGCGGTGCTCGTCGCGTTATGTGCATCAAGGTGCTGGGCGGCTCGCATCGCCGTTACGCTGGCATCGGCGACATCATCAAAGTGACCGTTAAGGAAGCCATTCCACGCGGCAAAGTGAAGAAAGGCCAGGTGATGACTGCTGTTGTAGTCCGCACCCGTCACGGCGTTCGTCGTCCTGATGGCTCGATCATCCGCTTTGATGGCAACGCTGCTGTTCTGCTGAACAACAAGCAAGAGCCGATCGGCACCCGTATTTTTGGGCCAGTGACTCGTGAACTTCGCTCTGAGAAGTTCATGAAGATCGTCTCGCTCGCACCTGAAGTGCTCTAAGGAGATCCGACATGCAAAAGATTCGTCGTGACGACGAGATCATCGTGATCGCCGGTAAAGACAAAGGTAAGCGTGGCAAGGTGCTCAAGGTTCTCGCTGACGACCGTTTGGTCGTCGGTGGGATCAACCTGGTGAAGCGCCATACCAAGCCGAACCCGATGTCGGGCGTTCAGGGCGGTATCGTCGAGAAAGAAGCGCCTCTGCACGCTTCTAACGTGGCCATCTTCAATGGCGAAACCAACAAGGCTGATCGCGTTGGTTTCAAAGTAGAAGACGGTAAAAAAATTCGTGTCTTCAAGTCGACCCAAAAAGCGGTTGATGCTTGAACACTGCTAGGTAGAAGACCATGGCACGACTAAAAGAGATTTACCGGAAAGAAATCGCGCCGAAGCTTAAGGAAGAACTTAAGCTCGCCAACGTGATGGAAGTTCCGCGCATCACCAAGATCACCCTGAACATGGGCCTGGGCGAAGCGATCGGTGACAAAAAAGTCATCGAGCACGCTGTTGCCGACCTGGAAAAGATTACCGGTCAGAAAGTCGTTGTGACTTATGCCCGTAAGTCGATTGCAGGCTTCAAGGTTCGTGAGGGCTGGCCGATTGGCGTAAAAGTGACTCTGCGCCGTGAGCGTATGTACGAGTTCCTGGATCGTCTGCTGTCTATCTCCCTGCCGCGCGTGCGTGACTTCCGCGGCCTGAATGCCAAGTCCTTTGATGGTCGTGGCAATTACAGCATGGGCGTCAAAGAGCAGATCATCTTCCCGGAAATCGACTACGACAAGATCGATGCCCTGCGTGGTCTGGACATTACCCTGACTACCACTGCCCGTAACGATGATGAAGGCCGCGCGCTGTTGCGTGCTTTCAAATTCCCGTTCCGTAACTGATTGGAGTTGGATCATGGCCAAAACCAGCATGAAAAACCGTGAGCTGAAGCGTCAGCAAACGGTAGCCAAGTACGCTAAAAAGCGTGCCGAGCTGAAAGCTACCATCGCCAATCCGAACACCAGTCCGGAAGCGCGTTGGGAGGCTCAAGTAGCACTGCAGAAGCAGCCGCGTGATGCAAGCGCTTCGCGCCTGCGCAATCGCTGCCGCATCACTGGTCGTCCGCACGGCGTATTCCGCAAGTTCGGCCTGTCGCGTATCAAGCTGCGTGAAGCGGCAATGCGCGGTGATGTACCAGGTCTGGTGAAAGCCAGCTGGTAAAAACAAAGCCGGCCTAGTGCCGGCTTTGTCTTATCTGTGAATCAAGCCCCTTTGGGGCTTGATTCATTTTTGATCAGTCTCTAGAATGCTCGGCTCGCCTGAGCCTGGGTTTGTACCCTGTCCAGCGACTGTAGCCGAAAGGCTAATTCTTTTTGTATCAGGAGCGTCTAGCCCATGAGTATGCAGGACCCGTTAGCGGACATGCTAACTCGTATCCGTAATGCCCAGATGGCTGAAAAGTCCGTCGTAAGCATGCCGTCTTCCACGTTGAAGGTGGCTGTAGCCAAAGTTTTGAAAGACGAAGGTTATATTGCGGGTTATCAGATCAGCGGTGAAGTTAAGCCGCAGCTGTCCATCGAGCTGAAGTACTTCGAGGGCCGTCCGGTTATCGAAGAAGTTAAGCGCGTGAGCCGTCCAGGCCTTCGCCAATACAAATCCGTCGATGATCTGCCGAAAGTTCGTGGCGGTCTCGGTGTATCCATCGTCTCCACCAACAAGGGTGTGATGACGGACCGCGCTGCGCGCGCTGCCGGTGTCGGCGGCGAAGTGCTTTGCACAGTGTTCTAAGGGGGGATAAGCATGTCTCGCGTTGCTAAGAACCCCGTTAAGCTGCCAGCTGGCGTTGAGGTCAAACTCACCGGCCAACAGCTTTCGGTAAAGGGTGCCAAGGGCACTCTCGAACTGAATGTTCACTCGTCCGTTGAAGTCCTGCAAGAAGCCGGTGAGCTGCGTTTCGCTGCTCGCAATGGTGATCAGCAGACTCGCGCAATGGCCGGTACCACTCGCGCTCTGGTCAACAACATGGTGATCGGTGTTAGCGCAGGCTTCGAGCGTAAGCTGCAGCTGGTTGGTGTTGGTTACAAAGCGCAAGCCAAAGGTCAGGTGCTGAACCTCGCTCTCGGCTTCTCCCATCCGATCGACTATGAGTTGCCGGAAGGTGTAGTGGCTGAAACCCCGAACCAGACCGAGATCCTGATCAAGGGTGTCGACAAGCAACTGGTTGGTCAGGTCGCTGCGGAAATTCGTGATTTCCGTCGTCCTGAACCTTACAAGGGCAAAGGTGTTCGTTACGCAGACGAAGTCGTCCGCCGTAAAGAAGCCAAGAAGAAGTAGGGCATAGCAAATGACCGACAAAAAAGTTACTCGACTGCGTCGCGCTCGCAAAGCACGCCTGAAAATGCACGAGCTCGAAGCTGTGCGTCTGTGCGTGTATCGCTCTTCGCAGCACATCTATGCCCAGGTCATTTCGGCCGACGGCAGCAAGGTTCTGGCCAGCGCCTCTACCTTGGACAAAGCACTGCGTGACGGCGCCACTGGCAACGTTGACGCGGCCAAGAAAGTTGGCGAGCTGGTTGCCGAGCGTGCGAAAGCCGCTGGTGTAACTCAGGTTGCATTCGACCGTTCTGGCTTCAAGTACCACGGCCGCGTCAAGGCGCTGGCTGATGCTGCTCGTGAAGGCGGGCTGGAGTTCTAAGTTATGGCAAATAACGACCAAAAGCGCGACGAAGGCTATATCGAGAAGCTGGTACAGGTTAACCGCGTTGCCAAGACCGTTAAGGGTGGCCGTATCTTCACTTTCACCGCGTTGACCGTGGTGGGTGATGGTAAGGGGCGCGTCGGTTTCGGCCGTGGCAAATCCCGTGAAGTGCCTGCTGCCATCCAGAAGGCGATGGAAGCTGCGCGTCGCAACATGATCCAAGTGGATCTGAACGGCACTACGCTGCAGTACGCCATGAAGTCTGCCCATGGCGCTTCCAAGGTTTACATGCAGCCTGCTTCCGAAGGTACCGGTATCATCGCTGGCGGCGCCATGCGTGCTGTTCTCGAAGTGGCTGGTGTGCAAAACGTTCTGGCTAAGTGCTACGGCTCGACTAACCCGGTGAACGTGGTGTATGCCACTTTCAAAGGTTTGAAAGCTATGCAGTCGCCAAGTTCTGTTGCGGCTAAGCGTGGCAAGAGTGTCGAGGAGATTCTCTAATCATGGCTAATACCGTAAAAGTTACGCTGGTAAAAAGCATGTCCGGCCGCATTCCTAACCACAAGCTCTGCGTAAAGGGTTTGGGTCTGCGTCGCATCGGTCACACCGTAGAAGTGCTGGATACTCCCGAGAATCGCGGGATGATCAATAAGGCTTACTACATGCTGCGAGTCGAGGGTTAATTCATGTACCTGAACGATTTGAGTCCTGCGCCGGGTTCCCGTCGCGAGAAGCACCGTCCGGGCCGTGGTATCGGTAGCGGTTTGGGTAAGACAGGTGGCCGTGGCCACAAAGGTCAAACCTCGCGCTCCGGTGGCACTATTGCTCCGGGTTTCGAAGGCGGCCAGCAGCCTCTGCACCGCCGTCTGCCTAAGTTCGGCTTCGTATCTTTGAAGGCTATGGATCGCGCAGAAGTGCGTACGTCTGAGCTGAATAAAGTAGAAGGCGGCATTGTTACTCTGCAGTCGCTGAAGGATGCCAACCTGATCAATCAAAACGTACAGCGCGTGAAAGTCATGCTGTCCGGTGAGGTTACTCAGGCAGTCACCCTTAAAGGTATCGCCGCCACCAAAGGTGCGCGCGCGGCTATCGAAGCAGCTGGCGGTAAGTTCGAGGAATAAATGGCTAAGCAAGGTGCTCTCTCAGCGCTCAGCAATGGCGGGTTATCCGAGCTCTGGGCTCGTTTGCGCTTTCTGTTCATGGCGATCATCGTCTATCGGATAGGTGCACACATCCCAGTTCCTGGTATCAACCCTGATCGGCTGGCGGACCTGTTTCGACAGAATGAGGGGACCATTCTTAGCTTGTTCAACATGTTTTCCGGCGGCGCGCTGGAGCGTATGAGTATTTTTGCATTGGGGATCATGCCGTACATCTCGGCCTCGATCATCATGCAGCTCATGACCGCTGTCAGCCCGCAGCTGGAGCAGTTGAAGAAGGAAGGTGAAGCTGGCCGTCGCAAGATTAGCCAGTACACCCGCTACGGCACCCTCGTCCTGGCTATTGTCCAAGCTGTCGGCATGTCCGTCGGTCTGGCCAGTCAAGGCGTAGCGTTTTCGGTCGATTTCGGCTTCCACTTCGTTGCCATCACCACTTTTGTGGCGGGTGCAATGTTCATGATGTGGCTGGGCGAGCAAATCACCGAGCGTGGTGTTGGCAACGGTATTTCGATGCTGATCTTTGCAGGCATCGTAGCCGGTCTGCCGTCGGCGATCGGGCAGTCTTTCGAGTCTGCTCGGCAGGGTGATATCAATATCTTTGCCCTGATCGCCATCGGTTTGCTGGCAGTAGCGATTATCGGTTTCGTGGTGTTCATTGAGCGTGGTCAGCGTCGCATTGCGGTGCACTACGCCAAGCGTCAGCAGGGCCGTAAGGTCTTCGCGGCGCAGACCAGCCACTTGCCGTTGAAGGTGAATATGGCGGGGGTTATCCCGGCTATTTTCGCCAGCAGCCTTCTGTTATTCCCGGCTTCGCTGGGTGCCTGGTTTGGTCAGTCCGAGGGTATGGGCTGGCTGCAGGATATTTCACAGGCTATCGCTCCTGGTCAGCCGTTGAACATTTTGCTGTTTAGTGCGGGGATTGTTTTCTTCTGCTTCTTTTACACAGCGCTGATGTTTAACCCGAAAGACGTAGCGGAAAACCTGAAGAAGTCCGGTGCCTTTATTCCGGGTATCCGTCCCGGTGAGCAATCGGCGCGCTATATCGATGGCGTGTTGACCCGCTTGACCATGTTCGGTGCTCTGTACATGACGGCCGTATGCTTGTTGCCCCAGTTCCTGGTGGTGGCTGCCAACGTACCGTTCTACCTTGGCGGGACCTCGTTGCTGATCGTGGTCGTGGTTGTTATGGACTTTATGTCGCAAGTACAATCGCACCTCGTGTCGCACCAGTACGAATCCCTGATGAAGAAAGCCAACCTGAAGGGCTACGGCAGCGGCATGCTGCGCTGAAGTCCATAAGGTTCGAGGAGTTGGTGATGAAAGTTCGTGCATCGGTGAAAAAGCTGTGCCGTAACTGCAAAATTATTCGCCGTGAAGGTGTTGTGCGGGTAATTTGCAGCGCGGAACCGCGTCACAAACAGCGCCAAGGCTGAGTGTGATTGAGCGTTACAAGCCCGGCAGCTAGTGCGCTGCCGGGTTGATTATTTGTTATTACAGCGTTAATATCTCGCGCCCTATTTCTTGGCTTCCGGGGCGTAGGTAGCTGTCAATTGGAGTTCCACTGAATGGCCCGTATTGCAGGCGTTAACATTCCGGATAACAAGCACACTGTTATCTCGCTGACCTACATCTATGGTGTTGGTCGCACTACTGCACAGAAAATCTGTGCTGCTACCGGTGTAAACCCGGCAGCAAAAATCAAAGATCTCTCTGACGAGCAGATCGAGCAGCTGCGTGGCGAAGTAGCCAAGGTGAATACCGAAGGTGACCTGCGTCGTGAAGTGAACATGAAAATCAAGCGCTTGATGGACCTGGGTTGCTACCGCGGCCTGCGTCATCGTCGTGGTCTGCCGGTTCGCGGTCAGCGTACCAAGACCAACGCGCGTACCCGTAAGGGCCCGCGTAAGCCGATCCGCAAGTAATCGCATTCGCGCATCGACAGGAATCTAGTCATGGCAAAACCTGCTGCTCGTACTCGTAAGAAAGTCAAAAAGACGGTGGTTGATGGCATCGCCCACATCCACGCTTCTTTCAACAACACAATCGTGACCATTACTGACCGTCAGGGCAACGCTCTGTCTTGGGCTACCTCTGGTGGTTCGGGTTTCCGCGGTTCGCGTAAAAGCACCCCGTTCGCTGCCCAGGTGGCTGCAGAACGTGCTGGTCAAGCTGCGCTGGAATACGGTCTGAAGAACCTCGACGTTAACGTCAAGGGTCCAGGTCCGGGTCGTGAGTCCGCTGTCCGTGCTTTGAACGGCTGTGGCTATAAGATCGCCAGCATCACCGATGTGACGCCAATCCCGCATAACGGGTGCCGTCCTTCGAAGAAGCGTCGCGTGTAATCAGGAGACAGTGAGAAATGGCTCGTTACATTGGTCCCAAGTGCAAACTGTCTCGTCGTGAAGGCACAGATCTTTTCCTGAAAAGCGGTGTACGCGCTCTGGAATCGAAGTGCAACATCGAAGCAGCCCCAGGTATTCACGGTCAGCGCCGTGGCCGTCAGTCCGACTACGGCACCCAGCTGCGTGAGAAACAAAAAGTTCGTCGTATCTACGGTGTGCTTGAGCGTCAATTCAGCGGTTATTACAAAGAAGCTGCCGGCAAGAAAGGCGCTACTGGTGAGAACCTGCTGCAACTGCTCGAATGCCGTCTGGATAACGTGGTTTACCGCATGGGCTTCGGTGCTACTCGCGCTGAGTCCCGTCAGCTGGTATCGCACAAGTCGATCAGCGTAAACGGTAAAACTGTTAACGTCCCGTCCTACCAGGTTAAAGCTGGTGACGTGGTTGCAGTTCGCGAGAAATCGAAGAATCAGCTGCGCATTGTTCAAGCTCTTGAGCTGTGTGCCCAGCGTGGCCGCGTTGAATGGGTAGATGTAGACACTGAGAAGAAGTCTGGCGTGTTTAAAAACGTCCCGGCGCGCAGTGATCTCTCCGCTGACATCAACGAAAGCCTGATTGTCGAGCTCTACTCCAAGTAAGGGCTAGAAAATAGGTGCATCCATGCAGATTTCGGTAAATGAGTTCCTGACCCCCCGTCACATTGATGTGCAGGTGGTCAGTTCGACCCGCGCCAAGATCACTCTCGAGCCTCTCGAGCGTGGTTTCGGCCATACCCTGGGCAACGCGCTGCGTCGCATCTTGTTGTCCTCCATGCCTGGCTGTGCAGTAGTCGAGGCCGAGATTGACGGTGTACTCCATGAGTACTCCGCCATCGAAGGTGTTCAGGAAGACGTCATAGAAATCCTGCTCAACCTGAAAGGTCTGGCTGTCAAACTGCACGGTCGTGACGAAGTGACTCTGACTCTGGCGAAGAAGGGCTCGGGCGTAGTTACCGCTGCCGATATTCAGCTGGATCACGATGTCGAAATCGTCAATGGCGACCACGTAATCGCCAACCTGGCTTCCACTGGCGCGCTGAACATGAAGCTCACCATAGCTCGTGGTCGCGGCTATGAGCCGGCTGACGCTCGTCAGAGCGATGAAGATGAAAGCCGCAGCATTGGTCGCTTGCAGCTGGATGCTTCGTTTAGTCCGGTACGCCGTGTGTCGTATGTGGTGGAAAACGCTCGTGTTGAGCAGCGTACCAACCTGGACAAACTGGTTATCGACCTGGAGACCAACGGTACTCTGGATCCTGAAGAGGCTATTCGCCGCGCTGCAACTATTCTGCAACAGCAGTTGGCTGCGTTCGTCGACCTCAAAGGTGACAGTGAGCCCGTTGTTATCGAGCAGGAAGATGAGATCGATCCGATTCTCCTCCGTCCGGTTGATGACCTGGAACTGACTGTGCGTTCGGCTAACTGCCTCAAGGCAGAGAACATTTACTACATCGGTGATCTGATTCAGCGCACCGAAGTAGAACTGTTGAAAACCCCGAACCTGGGCAAGAAATCCTTGACTGAAATCAAGGATGTTCTGGCCTCTCGCGGTCTGTCCCTCGGTATGCGCCTCGACAACTGGCCGCCGGCAAGTCTGAAGAAAGACGATAAGGCGACTGCCTGATCGTCATCATCACCGAACGTGAGTTTGGTAAGGAATTGAACCATGCGTCATCGTAAAAGTGGCCGTCACCTCAGCCGCACCAGCGCACACCGCAAGGCCATGTTCCAGAACATGGCGGTATCGCTGTTCGAGCATGAGCTGATCAAAACTACTCTGCCGAAAGCCAAAGAGCTGCGTCGCGTTGCCGAGCCGCTGATTACTCTGGCTAAAGAAGACAGCGTTGCCAACCGTCGTCTGGCCTTCGATCGTACCCGTTCGAAAGCCATCGTCGGCAAGCTGTTCAACGACCTGGGCAAGCGCTACGCCACCCGTCAGGGCGGTTACCTGCGTATCCTCAAGTGCGGTTTCCGCACTGGCGACAATGCTCCAATGGCTTATGTTGAGCTGGTTGACCGTCCGGTCGCTGGTGCAGCTGTAGACGCTGAGTAAGTCGTAGGTTGTATAAAAAACCGGGCCTTGCCCGGTTTTTTTATGGTTGGAATAAGTCCCGTGCTGACGTTTTCATACACCGCGGGTACGCTCGGCTTGACCCGGAGGCTGTGGGCTACCAGCATTAGTCCATGTTCGCTGCTTGCTAAGGAAAATACCCATGAAAGGCCACATAGAAGTTATCGATTACCTGAAAGTGCTGCTCAAAGGTGAGCTGGCGGCTCGTGATCAGTACTTCGTGCATTCGCGTCTGTATGAGGATTGGGGTTTCAGCAAGCTGTACGAACGGATCAACCATGAAATGGAAGAGGAAACTCAGCACGCTGATGCCATCCTCAAGCGCATTCTGTTTCTCGAGGGTACGCCGGACATGGTTCCTGACAGCTTCCGCGTCGGCCAGAGCGTGCCGGAGATGCTCAAGCTCGACCTCGCGCTGGAATATCACGTACGCGCGGCCCTGAGCAAAGGCATCGCCTTGTGCGAGCAGCATCAGGATTACCAGACCCGCGACATCTTGCTGGTGCAACTCAAGGACACCGAAGAAGATCACGCCTACTGGCTGGAGGTTCAGCTCGGCTTGATCGACAGAATTGGGCTGGAGAACTACCTGCAAATGCAGATGTAAGCATTCTGCGCACAACAAAAAGCCCCGCATGTGCGGGGCTTTTTGTTGTGCGCGGGCTTAGTCGCGATCACGTTCCAGCAGTGGTTTGAGGAAGTAGCCGGTATGCGACTGCGCCATCTCGGCGACTTCTTCAGGCGTGCCGACTGCGATGATCTGGCCGCCTTTGGAACCACCCTCAGGGCCGAGATCCACCAGCCAGTCGGCGGTTTTGATCACGTCGAGGTTGTGCTCAATCACCACCACCGTATTGCCGTGATCGCGTAGGCGGTGCAGCACGTCTAGCAGTTGCTGAATATCGGCGAAGTGAAGGCCGGTGGTCGGCTCATCGAGGATATACAGAGTCTTGCCGGTGTCGCGCTTGCTCAGCTCTCGGGATAGTTTCACCCGCTGCGCCTCGCCACCGGATAGCGTCGTCGCGCTCTGCCCTAGCTTGATATAGGACAGGCCGACATCCATCAGCGTTTGCAGCTTGCGCGCCAGGGCCGGCACGGCATCGAAGAACACTCGTGCTTCCTCGATGGTCATATCCAGCACTTCGGTGATGCTCTTGCCCTTGTACTTCACTTCCAGGGTTTCGCGGTTGTAGCGTTTGCTCTTGCACGCGTCGCACGGCACGTAGATGTCTGGCAGAAAGTGCATTTCCACCTTGATCAGGCCGTCGCCCTGGCAGGCTTCGCAGCGACCGCCCTTGACGTTGAAGCTGAAGCGCCCCGGGCCGTAACCGCGCGAGCGCGACTCCGGCACGCCGGCGAACAGTTCGCGGATCGGGGTGAACAGTCCGGTGTAGGTTGCCGGGTTGGAGCGCGGTGTTCGGCCAATCGGGCTCTGGTCGATGTCAACCACCTTGTCCAGGTGCTGCAGGCCGTCGATGCTGTCGTGGGCCGCCGCTTCCAGGGTTGTGGCACCGTTCAGTGCGGTGGCGCTGAGCGGGAACAGGGTGTTGTTGATCAGCGTTGATTTGCCCGAGCCGGACACCCCGGTGACGCAGGTGAGCAGGCCGATCGGGATTTCCAGGTCGACATTGCGCAGGTTGTTGCCGCGCGCGCCTTTGATCTTCAGCGAGGGCTTCTTGTCCCGTGGCGTGCGCATGGCCGGCACTTTGATCTTCACTCGCCCTGACAGGTATTTGCCCGTCAGCGAGTCCGGATGGGCCATGACTTCGGCGGCAGTGCCCTGGGCGACGATCTGTCCGCCGTGCACGCCGGCACCGGGGCCGATGTCGACCACGTAGTCGGCCATGCGGATGGCATCTTCGTCGTGCTCGACCACGATCACCGTATTGCCGATATCGCGCAGGTGGCGCAGGGTGCCGAGTAGGCGCTCGTTGTCGCGTTGATGCAGGCCGATGCTTGGTTCGTCGAGGATGTACATCACGCCGACCAGGCCAGCGCCGATCTGACTGGCCAGGCGAATACGTTGCGCTTCGCCGCCGGACAGGGTGTCAGCGCTGCGGTCGAGGGTGAGGTAGTCCAGGCCGACGTTGACCAGAAACTGCAGGCGCTCACGAATTTCCTTGAGGATCTTCTCGGCGATTTCTCCGCGGCGGCCGGGCAGGCTGAGGCTGCCGAAGTACTCGGTGGCATCGCCAATCGGCAGGCCGCTGACTGCTGGCAGGGTTTTCTCGCCGACCCACACGTGGCGCGCTTCACGGCGCAGGCGGGTGCCGCGGCAATCCTGGCAGGCCTGGGTGCTGAGAAACTTGGCCAGCTCCTCGCGCACGCTGGTGGATTCGGTTTCGCGGTAACGCCGCTCCAGGTTCGGCACGATGCCTTCGAAGGGGTGTGAGCGCTTGACGATGTCGCCACGGTCGTTGAGGTACTTGAAGTCGACGTTCTGCGTGCCGCTGCCGAACAGGATGCACTTCTGGTGTTCGGCGCTGAGCTCATCGAACGGCACTTCCAGGCTGAAGCCGTAATGCGCAGCGAGGGAGCCGAGCATCTGGAAGTAATAGACGTTGCGCCGGTCCCAGCCGCGGATCGCGCCTTCGGCCAGGGTCAGCTCGCCGTTGACCAGGCGCTTGGTGTCGAAAAATTGCTTAACGCCCAGGCCGTCACAGGTCGGGCAGGCGCCGGCGGGGTTGTTGAAGGAAAACAGTTTGGGTTCCAGCTCGCTGATCGAGTGGCCACACACCGGGCAGGCAAAGCGCGCGGAGAAGATGATCTCTTCGCCTTCTTCACCCTCCATGGGGGCAATCAGCGCCAGGCCATCGGCCAGCTTTAGCGCGGTTTCGAAGGATTCGGCCAGGCGCTGCTGCAGGTCGCCGCGCGCTTTGAAGCGGTCGACCACGGCATCGATGCTGTGCTTCTTCTGCTTGTCGAGTTTGGGCAGTTCGTCCAGTTCGTAAATCTTGCCGTTGACCCGCACACGGACGAAGCCCTGGGCGCGCAGCTCGTCGAAGATCGCCAGGTGCTCGCCTTTGCGCTCGCGGATCACCGGGGCCAGCAGCATCAGCTTGCTGCCTTCGGGCAATGCCAGCACCTGATCGACCATCTGGCTGACGGTCTGCGCCTCCAGCGGCAGGTCGTGGTCCGGGCAGCGCGGAATGCCGGCGCGGGCGTAGAGCAGGCGCAGGTAGTCGTAGATCTCGGTGATGGTGCCAACGGTGGAACGCGGGTTGTGCGAGGTGGATTTCTGCTCGATGGAGATCGCCGGCGACAGGCCTTCGATGGTGTCGACATCGGGCTTTTCCATCATCGACAGAAACTGTCGGGCGTAGGCCGACAGCGATTCGACGTAGCGGCGCTGACCCTCGGCGTAGAGGGTGTCGAAGGCCAGTGACGACTTGCCGGAACCGGACAGCCCGGTGATCACGATCAGCTTGTCGCGTGGCAGGGTCAGGTCGATGTTTTTCAGGTTATGGGTGCGCGCACCCCGGATCAGAATCTTGTCCACAAACAACGGCCTCCCATGGCGGGCGGAAAACCACCGAGTATACGGCTCGGGAGGCGGGCGCGGCAAAGCGTCACTGCTGTGCCGCATGGTTTGAGTGCTGCTAGAATCGCCGCCTATTTCGACAGGGCCTTTCCCATGCATGATCTGCACAACGAGCGCATGAGCGGCAGCGAAACCCGTGCGGCCGGTGGCCTGGCGCTGGTGTTCGCGTTCCGCATGCTCGGCATGTTTATGGTGCTGCCGGTGCTGGCCACCTATGGCATGGAGTTGCAGGGCAGCACGCCGGCGCTGATCGGGCTGGCGATAGGCGCCTACGGTTTGACCCAGGCGTTTCTGCAAATCCCCTTTGGCATGCTCAGTGACCGCATCGGCCGACGGCCGGTGATCTATGTCGGCTTGCTGATTTTCGCTGCGGGCAGCCTGCTGGCGGCCAATGCCGATTCGATCTGGGGCGTGATTGCCGGGCGCATTCTGCAGGGGGCTGGGGCGATTTCTGCGGCGGTGATGGCGCTGCTGTCCGATTTGACTCGTGAACAGCATCGCACCAAGGCCATGGCCATGATCGGCATGAGCATCGGCCTGTCGTTTGCCGTGGCGATGGTCGTCGGCCCGCTGCTGACCCGTGCGTTCGGTTTGTCTGGCCTGTTTCTCGCCACAGCGGCCATGGCGCTGCTGGGTATTGTCATCGTCGCTGGTCTGGTGCCGGGCTCAGCCGGACCGTTGCAGCACCGCGAGTCGGGGGTGGCCAAGCAGGCGCTATTGCCGACCTTGAAACACGCCGACCTGCTGCGTCTGGATTTCGGCATTCTGGTACTGCACGCGATTCTGATGGCCAGCTTTATCGCCTTGCCGTTGGCACTGGTTGAGCAGGGCGGGCTGGCCAAAGAAGAGCACTGGTGGGTCTACCTGACCGCGCTGTTGGTGGGCTTCTTCGGCATGGTGCCGTTTATCATTTACGGCGAGAAGAAACGCCGGATGAAGCAGGTGCTGCTTGGCGCGGTCAGTGTGCTGCTGCTCTGTGAGCTGTTCTTCTGGTGGTTCGGCACCAGCCTGCGCGCCCTGGTGCTTGGCACGGTGGTGTTCTTCACTGCATTCAACCTGTTGGAGGCCTCGTTGCCGTCGCTGATCAGCAAGGTGGCCCCAGCCGGTGGCAAGGGCACGGCAATGGGCGTGTATTCCACCAGCCAGTTCCTCGGTGCAGCCCTCGGCGGCATCTTGGGTGGCTGGCTGTACCAGCACTACAGCCTGTCGGGAGTGTTTGCCGGCTGCGCGGTGCTGGCTCTTTTTTGGCTGGCCTTTGCTGTTACTATGCGCGAACCGCCGTATGTCACCAGCCTGCGTCTGCCGCTTTCAGCTGCGGCTTTGCAAGAGGCGGGGTTGGCCGAGCGTTTGCAGGCTGTGCCCGGAGTGGCGGATGCCGTAGTGGTGCGCGACGAAGCGGCCATCTATATCAAAGTGGATACCCAACAATTGGACCGCACGTCCCTTGAGCGCCTCATCGAGCCGGCGCCGGTGGCGTGCTGAAAGCCTAGGAGAACGTTATGGCCCGTGGGGTTAACAAAGTCATTCTGGTCGGTACCTGCGGACAGGACCCGGAAACCCGCTACCTGCCGAGCGGCAACGCGGTCACCAACCTGAGCCTGGCAACCAGCGAGCAGTGGACCGACAAGCAGACCGGTCAGAAAGTCGAAAAAACCGAATGGCACCGTGTGTCGCTGTTCGGCAAAGTTGCCGAGATCGCCGGTGAATACCTGCGCAAAGGTTCGCAGGTGTACATCGAAGGCAAGTTGCAGACCCGTGAGTGGGAAAAAGACGGCGTTAAGCGTTACACCACCGAAATCATCGTCGACATGCAGGGCACCATGCAGCTGCTTGGCGGTCGTCCGGACAACGCCGGTGGTGGTGACTCGGCCCCGCGTCAACAGCGCCCTTCGCCGCAGCGTGAGCAGCAGTCAGCGCCCCGCCCGGCACCGCAACAAGCACCTCAGCCTGCCGCGGATTTCGACAGCTTTGATGACGACATTCCGTTCTAGGAAATACCTTCTATTTAAACGTAAAGTTTTACGATGGAGCCCCCGTATATCGGGGGTTTCTTGTTTTTATCAGCTCTTAAACTATTGCAGATCTGCTTGCGCTTGCCGGCGTACTCGGCGTCGGCGAAGGTCATCTGCGTCATTGGAAAACTCGGCGGGTGGTGTCCGCATGTTGCCAAAATCAGGAAGTCTTCTTCAGCGTTTCCCTCATGGTCGAACTCCGTGCCGGCAGTGGTGGTTTTGGCAGGGCACCAGCATCGTCGCTCGCGCGAAACGCCATTGCGTGATCCCGCCACTGTCTGATGCAGGTCTTCGAGCAGGACGCAGCTGTTGTGCAGCTCTAGAAGAGGATTTGCAGCACTGAGCGTTCACCTTTGCCGTCGATCCAGTCATGCTTACCCCCACCAGCTCTAACCTACCCCGGAGTGCGGCATGCTCGCGCTGATTCACCAACACCCGCTGCTGATTGCCGTCGGCCTGCTGTTCGCTGACCTCGCCTGCTGGCGCCTGTTGCCCGCGGAGGGCAAGATCTGGCGCGTACTGTTGCGCCTGGGTTTCTTCCTTGCCTATAGCCTGGTGATCATCGACGCTGGTATGAGCCCGCTGCAGCCGCCGCCTTGGACCGAGCCGGCGCTGAACATGATCGGCTCAGTGCTGGGCATCGCCTGGTGGCTGCTTTGTGCACGCACGTTGACTGTGGTTCTCGGCGTGCTGCTGATGCCGCGCAGCGGTCACGCCGGGCGCTTGCTACAAGACGTGCTGGGCGCGGTGATCTTCCTCGCCGCCCTGGTCGCGGCCGCCGCCTACATCATGCAGCTGCCGGTCAAGGGGCTGCTGGCCACCTCCGGGGTGGTCGCTATTGTCGTCGGCCTGGCGCTGCAGAGCACCCTCAGTGATGTGTTCTCCGGCATCGTACTAAACACCACTAAGCCTTACCGTCTGGATGATTGGGTGTCGATTGACGGCACCGAAGGCAAGGTGATCGAGATCGACTGGCGCGCCACCCACCTGCGCACCAGCCAGGGCGGGACGGTGGTGATCCCCAACTCAGTGGCGGCCAAGGCCAAGATCCTCAACCTCAATCGCACCATCGATATCCACCAGGTCAGCATCAGTCTCAGCGTACCGGCGCAGGTACGCCCGCGGCGGGTGCTTGACGCGCTGAACCGCACCCTGCAGGGCGTCAGCGCGCTGCTGCCGGCACCCAAGGCCAAAGTCACTGTGAAGGCCTCGGATCTGCATACGGTGGAGTACGAGATCAGCGGTTACGTCAGTGCCAAGAGCAACAAGACCGAGGTGCGTAACCTGATTTTTGACCTGGCCCACCGCCACCTGCAAGCCGCCGGCATCCTGCGCGGCAATGAGGCTCAGGACGTGGCGCACAGTCGCCAGCGCGTGCTGCTCGACGATGTGAAGATCTTCCGCTCGCTGAGCGCCGAGGAGAAGGATCTCCTGGCCGAGCAGATGCAGCCGCTGGCCGTCAGCGCTGGCCAGGTGGTGCTGGAACTGGGGGAGGTCAGCGAACAGTTGCTGGTGATCGATACCGGCGTGGTGTCCGCTGCAGTGCCTGACGGTGAGCGCTTCATCGAGGCCGGGCGCATGGGCCCAGGTGAGATTATGGGTGAGCAGGGCATCATCCACGACACACCTTCGCAGGCGCGTTTCACTGCACTAAGTTCGGGAATGCTCTATCGCCTCGACAAGCCACTGATTCAGACCTGCCTGGAGCAACGCAGCGAGGTCGGCAGCGCCCTGCACAAGCTGCAGAGCTTCCGCCAGCAGAACAGCGCTGCGCTGTTAGTGCAGAAACCGGTGGCGATCAAAAAAGGTGGTTTCCTCCGCTGGCTGCAGCGTTCCTGAGCTACCAACGCTAAACCGCAGCAGGCGTGGCCGGCGTATTTGCGGCGATAGTTGGCTGGCTGTGGCCTATTTAGGTGCGACGTCTGATCACGAAGGATCGTCGTTAGTTGTGCTTGAACCCCTTGCCTCTGCGCATCGATCGACGAACATCGGGTAAGGAAGCCGGTCGGGCTGTGCTGGGCCCGCTATCGACCCTGCGCGATCAGTGGGCGTGGATAGGCGCGGAGGTGGTCCGGACACCGTCCGGATGGCTCTAAAAACCGTGGCGATTCACTATTTCTCTTTCCGTTGGTTAGAACCCATGAAGTCTGTTGCTGTTGTATTGTTTCCGGAGTTTTTATTACTTGATGTGGCCGGCCCCATGGAGGTTTTCTCCATTGCTAATCGCTTTCTCGAGCCAAGTAATTGCTATCAGATATCCACAATAGGTTCTGACGAATTGCGAGTACGAGCCTCCAACGGAGTCGTGCTGCACGCTGATGTGGATCTTAACCAGGCATCAGGGCCCTATGACGTATTGTTGGTGCCCGGAGGGCCGAGTGCCTACAAAGAGGTTTATCCTCGGCTCGAATGCTGGTTGCGAACAGTGGCTTGTGAAGTCGGTTGCCTCGCTTCTATTTGTACCGGAGCCTTTATTCTCGGGCAGGCAGGCCTGCTAGACGGCCGTCGAGTTACCACTCATTGGAATTACACTGAACGGCTGGCCAAGCGCTATCCCCAGGCCATAGTCGAGACTGATCAGATTTTCGTCAGAGATGGCAAGTTACTGACATCGGGTGGAGTGACTACCGGCATAGACCTTGCCCTGTCCATTGTCGCTGAGGATCACGGCAAGCGATTAGCGCTGGCCGTCGCTAAGGAACTGTTGGTGGTAATGAGGCGCCAGGGCGGGCAGATGCAGTTCAGCCCGTTGGTTGCATCGGTGGTAAAGGAAGACTCGCCCGTCAGCAGAGTCCAGAACTATGTTCTCGAGCATGTGAGCGAAGAGTTTAGTGTAGAGCGCCTGGCCAGCCTGGCCGGTATGAGTACACGGCACTTTGCGCGGGTATTTAATCGCGAGGTAAAGATGACGCCTATGGAGTTTGTCCAGGGCGCCCGCATCGATTGCGCGAGGGGACTGCTAGAAACCAGCGGCCTGCCGTTGAAAACGGTGGCCTACCGGAGTGGCTTCGGCAGTGTTCGGCATATGCGCCACTTGTTTGGTGAAAGACTGGGACTGACGCCGAGCCAGTATCGACGGCAGTTCGGTTAGGCCCTCTGGGTCCGTATTGGACACCTGATTGGCTGTTTTGGTCCGCTTTTAGGTCTTTCCTGCGCGCGGTTGTCTGGGACGATAACCCTGAACCCTCAACAAGGAGTGGCGCTCGGTGCCGGGTGGGGCCGGTGGTCGCAGCGCTGTGTGTGCATGAACATTCTCAGAAGCAGTCAAGCCGAAGAAATACTGCATTTCGGTTCGTTCAGCTTTTACGTGCAGCGCCGGCTGGTGTTGAACGGTGGCCGACCGTTGCGTGTTGGTAGCAAGGCGTTGGAGATATTGCGTATATTGCTGCTTAACGCCGGAGAGGTGGTGAGCAAAGAGGCCATTATTGCTCATGTATGGCCTGCCACCGTGGTCGAAGAGATCAACCTGCGCGTGCATATCGCAGCCTTACGCCGAGCACTCGGCGATGGGCTGGATGGCAAACGCTACATCGTCAATGTGCCCCTGCGTGGCTATACCTTCGTGGCCGCTGTCCAGCTGCACGGCGCTGCAGCTGACGACCCTCCCTCTATGGTTGAAGATCCTCGTTCAACGCTGCCCGTTAGGCTCTCCCAGATAACAGGCCGCGATGCGGTTGTGGATGTGCTGGTTCGGCAACTTCCGGATCAACGCCTTATCACGCTGGTCGCCGCAGGTGGCATGGGTAAGACGGTGGTGGCCTTGCGTGCAGCAGAATTGCTGGTGGGGTGCTACGAAGACGGTGTGGTCTTTATCGATATCGCGGCGTTGGACGACCCCGCGTTGGTTGCGCCTCAGGTTGCCGCAGTTCTCAACCTGAGCATCTCCGAGCGAGAGCCCGTCGATTGTATCGGCGACTACCTGCGGCCGCGGCGCATACTGTTGCTATTGGATAATTGCGAGCACCTGATCGGTGCTTGCGCTGCGTTGGTCGAGCGCTTGCTCAAGGTGGCTCCGCGCCTGTCGATTCTGGCAACCAGTCGCGAACCGCTACTGGCTGAGGGGGAGTGCGTGCGGCGGCTGATGCCGCTGACTGTTCC
Source organism: Pseudomonas sp. HMWF032 (assembly GCF_003060885.1). GTDB lineage: Bacteria > Pseudomonadota > Gammaproteobacteria > Pseudomonadales > Pseudomonadaceae > Aquipseudomonas. Next base: position 1,522,479 of record NZ_QAIG01000005.1, on the reverse strand, counting down.
CGCGCAGTCGGCCCACCTGAGCGCCGCAGACGCTTTGACCTATTCGGCGTTACAACTGTTCGTCAGCTGTGTGGTCGCCCACCAGGAACGCTTTTGTCTGCGTGATCAGGACGTGCCTCTGGTTGTGGCTATCTGTCGGCGTCTGAATGGTTCCCCCCTGGCCATCGAGTTAGCGGCCACGCGCGTCGCGGGCTTTGGTCTGGAGGGCTTGCATGCACAGTTGCAAAGCGAGTTTTTACTGTCAATGCAGGGGCGGCGGAGCGCTTTGGCTCGGCAAGAGTCGCTGCGGGCGTCGCTGGACTGGAGCTATGTGTTGTTGACACCCGGCGAGCAATTAGTGCTGCAACGGCTTGCGCTGCTTAAGGTGGCCGTCACGTTGGATCAGGCCATCAAGGTGATTGCCTGCAAAACGTTGGGCCGCGCAGATATCTTCGATGCAGTTTTTCAGTTAGTGGCCAAGTCATTGCTGTTGGCTGACATGGTTGATGAAGTGGTGTACTACCGATTGTTCAATTGCACCCGTGCCTATGCCCTGGGAAAGCTCCAGGAAAGCGATGAATTCCACGTTGTCCGCGAGCGGTATGCGCGTTACCTCGATATGCGCCGGGTCAAGCCGAACCGAGTTACTTGACGCGTGCAGTCGGCGGAGACACTCGCCATGCAGCTGCTTGAGTCAGCACATGGTCAGACGCAAGTTGGGTGAGTCGCCGCACTCGCTAACGCGTGCGTAAACCCCGGCCCGCGTGTGTAGGCACCTCATGCCGGTTAAGCAGGAACGAGACGGCAAATTTTTGAAGTGCGGGGTCTTTCCCAGGCACTCGATGAAGGTCGCCTTATGTGTGGTGCTAGGCGTTACCTTGGGCCAGCCTGAGTGTTAACTCGAGTGTCAGCTGGCGCTGCCTAGACGTGCAGGACTGCCAGGGCCTTGTCCATATAGCGTTCATGCTCTTTCAGCAGGGAGAGCTCTTGCCAGAACGTCGTCGATGCAATGGTCAGGCGTACCGCCAGGACACACGCCGCAGCTGCCGAAAAGCTCCAGTTGAGAGCGCTGCGTATGTCTTCCAACTCATGCGCATAACGATCCAGCCAGAGCTGGCGCGGTATTTTTCCTCGCTCGCGCTGGGCCTGGGTCAGTAAGGTAAAACAGTTTTCCGCGTGGCGTTGCTGAATGATCGCGCGCTCACCCAGGTCGCATAATTTTTCCTGGGCATAAGAGCGGGTGATCTCCAGCAGGCGGTAATAGGCCCGGTCCTCGATGATCTGCACTTGCACCAGCGACTTGGCCACCAACTGATCTATAGACAAGGGTACCTGGTCCGCTGCGATGTCGTTGGTCGCGATCACGGCAATGGCCGACTCGAGGGTAAAGTGCCCGCGAAACACGCTGAGGCGGCGGAGGCAGGTTTGATCCTGTGGTGCTAGCCGATCGTGACTCCAGTCCAGGGTTGAGCACAGGGTTTTCTGCCGTGGCAGTGAGGTTCTGCGCCCCGGTGGGAGTAAGCGGAAATCGGCGGTGAGTAGCGCCAGCACGCCGCACACGCCGAGGTTGCCAATCTGTGCCGCGGCCAGTTCGATCGCCAGGGGAATGCCGTCCAGGCGGCGACACAGCTCGCTGGCAAGCGGCAGTTCATTTTCGGTGAGCTCGAAGTCGCCCTGGTTGGCCCTGGCCCGTGCTACGAGTAACTGCAGGGCGGTGCTGCGCAACGTCTGCGCCTTATTCTCGGCAGCGCCTGGCGTGGGGCATTCCAGGGGCTCTACTCGCCGGACATATTCGCCCTCGATACGCAAGGCTTCTCGACTGGTCGCCAGGATGTGCAGGTGCGGTGAGGCTCTCAGCAAGGTTTCGGCTAGGCGGGCAATGACATCGATCAGGTGTTCGCAGTTATCCAGCACCAGCAGTACTGTTTGGGCGGCCAGGAAGTTTGCCAGGTCGTCGAGCGGCTCATCGCCGGTGCGGGGTAGCTTGAGGGTAGCGGCCAATTTCGCCGCCACCGCCGCAGGTTCGCTGAGCGCTGCCAAGTCGAGCAGATAAACGCCCTGTGGGTAGTGCTCCCGCAGCAGTTCGGCTGCATGCAGGGCGACTGTGGTCTTGCCGATTCCGCCCGGCCCCACGAGCGTCACCAGGCGCTTTTTGCGAACCAGCGTGACCACTGCCGGCACCACCTCGGTGCGGCCGATTATTTGACTCAGATGAGACGGTAGATTGCTGGGTGGCCTGCTCGACGACAGGTCGGCGAGGTCGTTAGCAGATACCTGCCACGAGAGTGGGGCAACCAGGCTGTAGCCGCGCTGCGGCACGTTGATGATGTAGCGCTGGCCTGCCTGGCCATCTCCCAGGACCTTGCGCAAGGCGGCCACATGCACGCGCAGGTTGATTTCGTCAACCACGCTGTCAGGCCAGACCCGGGCCATCAGTTGATCCTTGCCGACTACTGTGCCGGCGTTCTCCAGCAGTATTAACAGGATCTCCAGCGCACGGCTGCCCAGGCGCAATGGCTGCTCTGCTTCAAGTATCAGGCGCCGGTGTGGGTAGATTCGGTAGGGCCCCAGCGTGATCACGTGTTCGCGTGTAATGGTCGATGGTTGACTCATGCCCTTTCCTACATCGGTCTCGGTGTTGAGCTGAGGGTATGCCTGGGCTGCGCACTACTACCCGACATGTTGTTCAGACTTTCCGTAAATTCAAATTTGCACAATAAATAACACATATAAATCAGTTGGATAGGTGAATTTTTGAAGTCGTTAAAAACACCGCTGTAGGCGTCGTGACGACGATTAACAACCCTTAACTCGCGCCCTTTCCAGCGACCGCTGACAATGGGGCTAAGCAAGCGCTGGTCGTTTTTCCAGCAGCAGTCAGCTCGTCGTATTTAGCCATGCTGGCCTTGGAACGCCTGTAGCTGTGCCGTTGGCAGCGCGGCTGCAATTTTCTTTAGGGAGAGGTTATGGATGAGCTCGAAGTCGTGACGCTGATTGTGCGCCACCGGGTCAAGGTGGGACAGGAAGCCGCCTACGAAAAATGGCTGCGCCGGACCACTCAGATTGCCAGCACTTACCCTGGGCACCTGGGCGTTAATGTCATGCGCGATGTCGGGCAGTTCGTCTGTGTGCTGCGCTTCGCTGGGACTGGCGAGTTGCAATGCTGGCTGGACTCCAGTGCGCGGAGGTCACTGATCGACGAGGTAAGGCCTTTACTCGCCGACGGTGATCAAACGCAGGTCGAGGCCGGGCGTGAATTCTGGTTCACCCCAAGCCCCGTGGCGGGGCCGGCGCGCTGGAAGCAGGTCTGCATCACCTTTCTGGTGATCTTGCCGCTGAGCTTGTTGGTGCCTCCGCTCTGGCAGCCATTATTTGCCCGCCTCCCTTGGTTGGGCGGCTATTTCACCAGCAACGCGCTGATCACCTTGAGCATTGTTCTACTGGTCGTTTACCTGTTTATGCCCAGGGTGACAGCGTTTTTTGCCACCTGGCTGAACCCGCGTTAAGGGAGAGACGTGCATGAGTAATGATGAAACAGACCGCGCCCGCCGCAGGTTCCTCGCCAGCAGCTCTGTTATTGGCGCGGCGGGTGCTCTTTGGTCCGCATTGCCGTTTGCAGCGGCCGCCGGCCTCTCACCTTCAAACCCCAAAGGGAGCACCATGAGCGCCGATTTGATCCTCTTTAATGGATGTCTGCACACCGTCGACCGTGACCGCCCCAATGCCACTGCTGTGGCGATCAAGGATGGACGCTTTATCGTTGTGGGCAGCGACGCCGAAGCCATGGCCCTGCGCGGCAGTGAAACCCGTGTGGTTGATCTGCAGCGGCGCACTGTGGTGCCCGGGCTAAACGACTCCCACCTGCACCTGATCAGGGGTGGCCTCAACTACAACCTGGAGCTGCGTTGGGAAGGCGTGCCATCGCTGGCAGATGCACTGCGCATGCTCAAGCAGCAGGCCGAGCGCACACCCGCGCCACAATGGGTACGGGTAGTGGGCGGCTGGAATGAATTCCAGTTTGCCGAGAAGCGCCTGCCGACTCTCGATGAGCTTAACCAGGCCGCTCCGGACACGCCGGTGTTCGTGCTCCACCTATACGACCGCGCGCTGCTTAACCGGGCGGCGTTGCGGGTGGTCGGCTATGACCGTAATACGCCCAACCCGCCGGGTGGCGAAATCCAGCGCGACGCCAAGGGTGAGCCCACGGGCATGCTGGTGGCCAAGCCAAACGCGATGATCCTCTATTCGACGCTGGCCAAGGGGCCAAAGCTGCCGCTGGAATACCAGGTCAACTCTACCCGGCAGTTCATGCGTGAGCTCAACCGTCTTGGCGTGACCAGCGCCATCGACGCTGGTGGCGGCTTCCAGAACTATCCGGATGACTATGCGGTGATCGAAGAGTTGGCCAAGGCCGATCAACTCACTGTGCGCATCGCCTACAACCTCTTTACCCAGCGGCCCAAAGAAGAGCTGGCTGACTTCAAGAACTGGACCGGCTCGGTCAAGCTGCACCAGGGTGACGACTTCCTCCGCCATAACGGTGCGGGCGAGATGCTGGTGTTCTCTGCCGCCGACTTCGAGGACTTCGTCGAGCCGCGTCCTGAGTTAGCTGCAAGCATGGAGGGCGATTTGGAGCCTGTGGTGCGCCACCTAGTCGAGCATCGCTGGCCATTCCGCCTGCACGCGACCTATGACGAATCCATCTCGCGCATGCTCGATGTGTTCGAGAAGGTCAATCGCGACATCCCCTTCGATGGCCTGCCGTGGTTCTTTGATCACGCCGAAACCATCACGCCGAAAAACATTGAGCGGGTTCGTGCGCTGGGCGGCGGCATCGCGATCCAGGATCGGATGGCATTCCAGGGTGAGTATTTCGTTGATCGCTACGGGAAACAGGCGGCCGAGCAGACCCCGCCTATCCAGCGCATGCTCGCCGAGGGGGTTCCTGTTGGTGCGGGTACCGACGCCACCCGCGTGTCCAGTTACAACCCCTGGACCTCGTTGTACTGGTTGGTTAGCGGACGCACCGTAGGCGGTCTTGAGCTGTACCCGCAGGGCCTGCCCCGTGAAACCGCATTGCAACTATTTACCCACGGCAGCGCCTGGTTCTCCTCCGAGCAAGGTAAGAAAGGGCAGATCAAGGTGGGACAGCTGGCTGATCTAACGGCGCTGTCGGCGGATTTCTTCAGCGTCGAAGACGAGGCAATCAAATGGATCGAGTCGGTTCTGACCATCGTCAATGGCAAGGTGGTGTATGGCGCCGAGGAATTCGGCACGCTCTCGCCGCCAACGCTGCCGGTGATGCCTGACTGGTCTCCAGTGGTCAACGTTCCGGGGCATTGGCGGCCGTCCGCACCATTGGTTGCCCAGGTGCATCAGTGCGTAGGGGCCTGTGCCGTGCATGCACACAGCCATGAGCGGGCACGCCTGTCTAGAGTGCCAATCAGCGACTTCCAGGGGTTCTGGGGCGCGTTTGGTTGTTCCTGCTTTGCCTTCTGATATGAACAGCGCACCGAGTGCTTCAGCCTGGAGTCCGCTGAAATACACGACGTTTCGTTGGCTGTGGCTGGCCAGCATCGCCTCGAACATCGGAACCTGGATGCACGAGGTGGGTGCAGGCTGGCTGATGACTTCGCTGTCTGCCAGTCCGATGCATGTTGCGCTGGTTCAGGTCGCCGGTTCCGCGCCGATGTTTTTCCTTGCCTTACCGGCAGGGGCCTTGGCCGATATTGTCGACCGTCGCCGCTACCTCTTATGGGTTCAGGTGTGGACGGCTACCGTGGCGATGACGTTGGCCTTACTCACGCTGAGCGAGCAGATAACGGTCAGCCTATTGTTGTTGCTGACACTCGGTATGGGTGTAGGCACCGCGCTGATGATGCCGGCGTGGTCGGCCGTGACGTCCGAGTTGGTCGAGAAGGCCGACCTGCCGGCGGCCATCGCCCTCTCCAGTGTCGGAGTCAATGTCGCGCGGGCCATTGGTCCGGCTATTGCCGGTGTGCTGGTCAGCCTGAGCGGCCCCTGGGCAACCTTTGCGCTCAATGCGTTGTCGTTCTTTGCGGTGATCGCGGTGCTGTTGTTCTGGCGGCGCGAGGTCGCTTCGGCGGTATTGCCGGCAGAACGGCTGTTTGGCGCGATCCGTGTTGGCTGGCGCTATAGCCGCAGCTCTAGGCCGCTGCAGGCGGTGATGGTGCGCGCTGCGGCGTTCTTTATTGGTGCCAGTGGCGGCATGTCGCTGCTCCCCCTGATCGTCAGAAGCGAGTTGCGGGGCAGCGCTGCAGATTTCGGCCTGTTGCTCGGCTGTGTGGGCGTTGGCGCGGTCGCCGGTGCCCTAGTGCTGCCGCGCGTACGGCCCCTGCTCCGTCTGGATTGGCTCGTGGCGCTGGCCAGCTTTGTATACGCGTTGGTGATCCTCGCGCTGGCGTTCGTTCGCGATCTGTATGCACTGATCCCGGTAATGCTGCTCAGCGGCGCGGCTTGGATCGCCGTGCTGTCCAGCTTGCAAGTGGCGGCGCAAACCTCGGTGCCGGCCTGGGTGCGCGCGCGTGCGCTGTCGATCTACATTCTGGTGTTTTTCGGCAGCATGGCGGGCGGCGGAGTGCTCTGGGGCTTCGTCGCCAGCCATAGCTCGATTCCGCTTGCCCTGTGTGCGGCCGCCTTGGCCTTGCTGCTCGGCATCCCCGCGATGGCACGCTTCAAGTTGCCGGTGACCGATGCTGAAGACCTCGCACCGTCTTTGCACTGGCCCGTGCCGATGCTGGTTGATGAGCACGCGCATGATCGCGGGCCGGTGATGGTCACGCTCGAATATGACATCGCCGCTGAGCACTGGCCGGCATTTCAGGTGGCGATGGTCGATGTGCGGCGCATGCGTCAACGCAATGGCTCGTTCTCCTGGGGGCTGGTGCAGGACACGGAAAACCCGCAGCGCTGGTTTGAATTCTTCTTCGACGAGTCCTGGCTTGAGCACCTGCGCCACCATAGCCGGGTCACCCGCGCCGAGCAGCGTATAGAGGCACTGGCCAGGCAGTTCCAAACCGCAGGTATCGCGATTCAGATCCGCCACTTGCTGTCCCCGCAGGCTGGCTGATTCAGATTTCACTCGTCATTACGAGCGAAACAATACGCTGGCGTGGACCGCCAGTAGCAGCACCATCTCACCTTCAAAGGAGTTAACTATGAGCACCGTAACCCCCTTCAAGCGCCTCGATAAAAATGATGCGGTAGTCCTGTTGGTTGACCATCAGACGGGGCTGATCTCCCTGGTTCAAGACTTTTCGCCGAACGAGTTCAAGAACAACGTACTGGCATTGGCTGACCTGGCCAAGTACTTCGAGCTGCCAACCATCCTTACCACCAGCTTCGAGCAGGGCCCCAATGGTCCAATCGTTCCCGAACTTAAGGCGATGTTCCCGGATGCGCCGTACATCGCACGCCCTGGGCAGATCAATGCCTGGGACAACGAAAGTTTTGTTGCAGCGATCAAGGCCACTGGGCGTAAGCAGCTGATCATCGCTGGCGTCGTGACCGACGTTTGTGTGGCATTCCCAACCTTATCGGCCCTGGCTGAAGGCTTCGACGTGTTCGTGGTCACTGATGCTTCAGGCACCTTCAATACCACCGTGCAGCAAGCAGCCTGGAGTCGGATGAGTGCCGCTGGTGCGCAAATGATGAACTGGTTTGCTGTTGCCTGTGAGCTGCAAGGCGACTGGCGCAATGACATTGAAGGCCTGGGTAATTTGCTGTCCGAGCACATTCCTAACTACCGCAATCTGATGAACAGCTACTCCGCGCTGACCAAGTAACTCGGCGGCAGGCACCTATCCTCGGGTGGGGGCCTCTTGGATTGGTGCGCCACTCGATACGTAGGTAACGCGCACTGCGTATTCCCCCCCCCCAATAAGCCGGCAATGAGCACATTGCTCTTGAGCTGGTGCATGAATCGCAATGGCATGCGCAAGGTCGTCTTGTCGCTATTCCACATCGTCGAAGTGCTGATGCGCGAGCGCAACCTGACCGGTGCAGCGGAGATACTTTTCCTCGTCCGTCCGGCAAGCGGCCATGTTGAATCGCTCTGGATTTGCTCGACATTTTCCAGGCTCAGTAAATGTCGCATTCTCAAATGCTGCATGTTTAATCTTGGCGGTCTGGGGCTTGAAGCGGTTCTCTAAAGATGGCCATGGTGTTGTTTGATACTGGCTAATCGCCGATCATGCTGCCTGAGATCGGGCGCGTGCCAGTGGTCGGAGCTAAACGGTGTAAAGTTTCTACTTAGGTTCAGAGGTGTTCTTCACCTGTTCGTTACGTTTATTTTTTATCCTCGGTAAGTTGATATGAAGGGTTTTGATTTTTATGCATTCAATTTTGCGTTCTCATCGGTTTAGGCGGTTTCGTGGGGTCCACAATCGTTCTGATCTGCTGAGTTAGCGCTCGATCATGCGTATGCGGCTGATGCTGCTGGGGGGCGGTAATGCGCTGGGGCAGGCCTTGATCCGCCTCGGTGCCGAGGAAGACATTGGCTTTCTCGCGCCGAAACCGCCGGAGTCGGGCTGGGATCCTGCCAGTCTGACCCAGTTGCTCGATGACACCCGCCCCGATGCCCTAATCAACCTTGCCTACTACTTCGACTGGTTTCAGGCCGAAGCGGTCAGCGAGGCGCAGTTTGCTGTCCAGGAACGTTCTGTCGAACGCCTTGCCGAACTCTGTCAGCATCACCAGATTCGCCTGTTGCAGCCTTCCAGCTACCGCGTCTTCGATGGTTCGCGGGCGACTGCCTACAGTGAGAAGGAAGAACCGGTGCCGCTGGGCTTGCGTGGTCGTGCGCTGTGGCGCTTCGAGCAGCGCGTGCGGGCGATCTGCCCACGGCATGTACTGCTGCGCTTCGGCTGGTTGCTGGATGACAGTGCCAATGGCTTGCTCGGACGCTTTCTAACGCGTGCCGCGCACGACGAGCCGCTGCTGTTGGCCGATGACCGCCGCGGTAATCCGACCCCAGTCGACGATGCCGCACGGGTGATTCTCGCCGTCCTCAAACAGCTTGATTGCCAGACGCCGCTGTGGGGCACCTACCACTACGGCGGGCATGAGGCGACCACTTCGCTGGCGCTGGGGCAGGCGGTGCTCAGTGAGGCGCGCAACTTCCGCAGCAACCTGGTCGATGAAGTGAGCCCGCAGGCGCACAGCGCGCGCCCGGATGCCGCTGAAGAACCGCAGCATGCCGTGCTGTCGTGCAAGAAGATTCTCCACACCTTTGGCATCAAGCCGCGTGCCTGGCGCTCGGGGTTGCCGGGCCTACTGGATCGTTATTACCGCCATGTCTGATTCTCGCCCTGTTCTGGTCACCGGCGGTGCCGGCTTTATCGGCTCGCACCTGGTCGATGCGCTACTGGCGCAGGGACATTGCGTGCGGGTACTGGATAACCTGTCGATGGGCAGGTTGGCCAATCTGCCGCTGGATAATCCGCGATTGCAGTTCATCGAGGGCGATGTCGCCGATACCGCTGCGGTCGCGCAGGCGGTTGCCGGCTGCGCTGCCGTAGCGCACCTGGCAGCGGTGGCCTCCGTACAGGCCTCGGTGGATGATCCGGCGGCGACTCATCAGAGTAATTTTGTCGGCACGTTGAATATCTGCGAGGCCATGCGCGTTCACGGCGTCAAGCGCGTGTTGTTCGCCTCCAGTGCGGCGGTGTATGGCAACAATGGTGAAGGCCTGGCGATTGATGAAACTACGCCTAAGGCGCCGCTAACGCCCTATGCGGCGGACAAGCTGGCCAGTGAGCATTACCTGGACTTTTATCGCCGCCAGCATGCTCTGGAGCCGGCGATCTTTCGTTTCTTCAACATCTTCGGCCCGCGGCAGGATCCATCTTCGCCGTATTCCGGGGTGATCAGCATCTTCACCCAGCGTGTCCAGCAGGGCTTGCCGATCAGCGTATTCGGCGATGGTGAGCAGACCCGCGACTTCTTCTACATTGACGATTTAGTTGTGCTGCTGACCCAGGCGCTGGCTGCACCGCAAGCAGTTGAGGGGGCGGTGAACGTCGGCTGGAATCAGGCGGTCAGTCTGAATCAGCTGCTGGCGCAGATCGGCGAGCTGTGCGGTGGTTTGCCGGCCGTGAGTTACCAGGCGCCGCGTGCCGGCGATATTCGTCATTCGCGGGCTGATAACCAGCGTCTGCAGGCACATTACCGATTGCCCACTGCGACGCCGATGCGCGAAGGTTTGCGCCGTCTGTTGGCGCAAGGATGAATCTGTTGATCCATAAAAAACCGGCCACAAGGGCCGGTTTTTTATGGGCGGTCGCTTAGAACTTGTAGCCCAGGCCGACCATGTAAACGAACGGGTCTACGTCCACGTCGACTTTAACCTTGTCACCGGCCAAGTAAGTTGTACCGGTGGTTTCGATGTCGATGTAACGCACCTGAGCGTTGAGCATGATGTTGTCAGTCAGCATGTAGTCCATGCCGACCTGCGCGGCCAGGCCCCAGGAGTCTTTCATGTCCAGGCCGCTGAAGCCTTTGCCTTCCGCTTCGCTGCTCAGTTTGGTGTCGAAGAACCAGGTGTAGTTGATGCCTGCACCGACATAGGGCTGGAAGGCCGAGCTGGCGTCCAGTGGGTAGTACACCAGGCTCAGGGTTGGTGGCAGGTGCTTGAGGCTGCCCAGTTTGCCGTTGAGGCCGGCAAAAGCGCCTGGCATGCCTTTTACGCCCACGTCATGGCTGAATGGGGTGGCGGCCAGCAGTTCGACGCCGAAGTGGTCGGTAACCATGTAGGCAAAGTTCAGGCCGAGCTGGGTGTCGCTGTTCAGCGTCGCGCCGCTGCCGGCAACTTTCCCCAGTACGGCATGATCGATGTTACCGCTGTCTTCCTGAGGATCAACGGTGATTGCGCCGGCACGCACGATGATGTCGCCAGTCTGGTGTGCATGTGCCAGCGGGGCGGCAATGGCCAAGGCCAGCAGTGAGGCAGTAAACAGAGATGTACGCATGATGTGCTCCCATAAAGCATCAGTTCGTATTGGCTGAGTACGATGTTAGTGCGCACAGAAATTCGGCTGTTGATCCAGCTCAATAAAGTAGCCAGCTATCAAATTAATCCAGTCATGGCTTTTATCGGGTTGTCTTGCGCTACCGTTAGCCGGGTTCTAGAGTTGCCGCCATGAATACTGCCCGCCAACCTCGCCCTTTGATTGCCTGGACGCTCTATGCCTGCGTCCTGTTCAATCTGCTTGCCTGTGGTATTGCCCATGGGCAAATGGCGGGCCTGCAGCTCAGTGGGCTGTATGCAATCGTCTGTTTGGATCAGGGCGCTGTCGGTGGTGATCTGTCGCTGGCCCCGGGGGCATTGTCCGACTCTGCAAGTTTCAGTTGCCCGCTCTGCAGTGGTGTTGCCCTTGGCATGGCATTGCTATTCGCCCTGGCGTGGGTGCCGCGTAATACGCTTCGCCTACGGCCATTTCTCTCTGCAAACCACTCGCCTCCTCGTTATCTCTGGCCCTCGGCCAATCCCCGCGCTTCACCGCAAAGCTGACGCTGCCGCCCCCATTGGGTGCTGAGTGGTCGCTGATCAGCGTTTTAACTTCTCAATCATGTGTTGTTGTCTCTGTCGCTCTACTAGGCGGTTTGCGGTCGCAGGCGCTGCGGCACTCTGCTGCGGCAATCACCGAGTTGCTTAGTATTGATAATGGTTCTCTTTATGCACGTTCTCTTAACAAGGAATGCCCCATGATCCCTCTGCCGAAGCGCCTGCTGGCAGTCGCTCTGGTTCTGGCCAGTGCGCCGCTCGCGGCGGCCCCGCTGGATGCCGCGCTGGATGAAAGTCAGCAACTGGCTACCGATGCCAAGGCCTCGCAGGCGCGCGTCGAGCAACTCGATGACGCCAGCCGGGAGATGCTTACCGAGTACCGTAACGCATTGCAGCAGGCTGAAGCGTTGCAAGGTTATAACGCTCAATTACGCGAGCTGGTGGCGGCGCAGCGCAAAGAGCTGACCGGCTATCAGCAGCAACTCGATGGCATCGAGCGCACCCAGGAGGCGGTAACGCCGCAGATGCGTCGCATGGTCGAAGTGCTGGGTGAATTTATTGCCGCTGACCTGCCGTTCCTGCCGGATGAGCGCAGTGATCGCCTGGCTCAGCTGCAGGACTTGCTGCCGCGTGCGGATGTCAGTCTGGCCGAGAAATACCGGCGCATCCTTGAGGCTTACCAAGTGGAGAGCGATTACGGCCGCACCCTGGAAGCCTGGCGCGGTGAGC
>NZ_QAIG01000005.1:1494466-1510232 GCF_003060885.1 Pseudomonas sp. HMWF032 | reverse complement strand
ACGTCGCGCAGCGTCGAGTTCCTTCGTCTGGGTCGCGTGATGCTGTATTTCCAGACCCTCGATGGCCATGAAAGTGGCTGGTGGAACCCGCAAACCCGCCGCTGGCAGCTGCTCGACGGCAGCGCCCGTCGTCCATTACGTCAGGCCATTGCGATTGCCCGCCAGGAGCAGGCTCCGGCCGTGCTTGACCTGCCCGTGAAGACCCTGGCGCTGGAGGCCAAGCCATGAATCGTTGCGCTCTCGCTTTTATCCTGGGCCTGCTGCCCGCCCTGGCTGGCGCTGCCGAACCGCTGAGCCCGGATCAACTGCTGCAGCGTATTCGCAGTGAGCGCGCGGCTGAAGTCAGCGCCATGCAAAGCCGCGAGCAGGCCTTTATTGCCGAGCGCGGCGAGCGTGCCCAACTGTTGGCCATTGCGCGCAGCGCCCTGGCCACACAGAAGGCCGAAGCCGAGCGACTGAAGGCTGAATTTGACCGCCAGGAAGCCGAATTGGCCGAACAGGAGAAACGCCTGAGCCAGCGTGCCGGCCACCTCGGCGAGTTGTTTGGTGTGATCCGGCAGAGCGCCGGTGATGTCGCCGGGCAATGGCAGGACAGCCTGCTCAATGCCCAGTACCCCGAGCGCCAGGCGCGTCTCAAAGCGCTGGCCGAAAGCCGCACGCTGCCCTCGGCAGCCGACCTCGATGACTACTGGATGCTGCTGCTCGAAGACCTCACCGCCAGCGGCCGGGTCGAGCGGCTGCAACTGCCGGTAGTGGCTGCCGACGGCACGCGTAATCCGCAGGATGTGCTGCGGGTCGGCGCGTTCTCCGCCTACGCTGCCGATGCCTTCCTGCGTTATGACGCCGATGCCGGCGAGCTTTTGGCACCGCCACGTCAGCCGTCTGGTTTAGGCCAGGTTGCGGATTATCTGGACAGCGATGCAGCGGTAGCCAGCCTGCCAATAGACCCAAGCCGTGGCACCTTGCTGGCGCAGTTACAGCGTGAGCCAGGCTTCTGGGATCGCCTGCAGCAAGGTGGCCTGGTGGGCTGGGTGATTGTTGCGCTGGGGATCTTCGGTCTGCTGCTGGCAGCCTGGCGGATGATTTACCTGGCCCGCGTCGCCCGCAGCGTCAGTGCGCAGATGCATGACCTGAGTGCGCCGCGTGCCGACAACCCGCTGGGGCGGATCATCGGCGTGCTGGGGCCGAAGCCGCAGCTGGCGGATCTGGAAACCCTGGAGCTGAAGCTTGACGAGGCGATCCTGCAGGAGACCCCGCCGCTGGAAACAGGCCAAGGCCTGCTCAAGTTACTGTGTGCCGTGGCGCCGCTGCTCGGTCTGCTCGGCACCGTGACCGGCATGATCGTCACCTTCCAGGCGATCACCCAGGGCGGTGGCGGTGATTCACGATTGATGGCTGATGGCATTTCGCAAGCGCTGGTGACCACGGTGCAGGGCCTGGTGGTAGCGATTCCGCTGTTGTTCCTGCACACCCTGCTGGCCAGCCGCAGCAAAAGTCTGATTCAGCTGCTGGAGCAGCAAAGTGCCGGGCTTATTGCCCTGCACCTGTCCGGGGTACCACGCCGTGACTGATTGGCTGGCACTGTGGCTGCGCCTGGTCGACAGCAGCCATGCCCTGCTCGATTTCATGAGCGCCGGTGGGCTGGCGATGTGGGCGCTGGCGGGCCTTTGCGTGGTGTTCTGGACTCTGGTGTTTGAGCGCTTCTGGTACATGCGCCGGGTGTTCCCGCAGTGGGTTGCCGAGCGCCGTCAGGCCTGGCAGCAGGTGCTGAGCGACGACACCGGCAACTGGCAGCGCGCGGTGCGCAGTGCCTGGTTGGCGCAGGCGCAGCAGCACCTGCTGGGCCCGCTGCGCCTGAGCAAGACCCTGGTGGCGATGTACCCGCTGCTGGGCTTGCTTGGCACGGTCAGCGGCATGGTCGCGGTGTTCGACGTGCTGGCCATCAACGGCACCGGTAACCCGCGTGGCATGGCGGCCGGGGTCTGGCAGGCGACTCTGCCGACCATGGCCGGCATGGTCTTGGCGATTAGTGGATTATTCAGCCTGGCGCGCCTCGAACGCGATGCACGCCGGGCTCTAGAGCGGCTGGCTGACCAGCTGCGTCACGACTGAGATTCGACACATGAGAATGCGCCGTCACCACCAGCAAGACGAAGACACCGGCATCGACCTGACGCCGATGCTCGACGTGGTTTTCATCATGCTGATCTTCTTTATCGTCACCAGCTCCTTTATCAAGGAAGCCGGCGTCGACGTGCAGCGGCCCCAGGCGGAAACCGCCAGCCCGCAGGAAAAAGGCAATATCCTCATCGCCATCACCGCCGATGGGCAGGTGTGGATGGACAAGAAAGTGGTCGATGTGCGCAGCGTGCGAGCCCATGTCGAGCGCATGCGCGTCGACCAGCCGGACGGTGCCGTGGTGGTTCAGGCCGATCAGGACGCGCGTACCGGCCTGGTGGTGCAGGTGATGGACCAGGCGCGCCTGGCCGGTGTGCATGACGTGGCCCTGGCCGCTACGGCGGGAGCGTTTTGATGCGTTTGCCACTGTCCTTTGCTGCGGCCTGTGTGATGGCGCTGGCGCTGTTCGGACTGATGCTTTACATGGTCGCGCCGCCCAGCAGCAAGCCGAGTGAGGAGCCGCTGACGGTGGCCAGTTTCGTCCGTCTTGACGGTGACTCCAGCGACACCGCGACGCGCACCCGCCAGCAGGCACCGCAGCCGCCGCAAGCACAAACGCCGCAAACCCTGACATCGCCGACGCCGATGACGGCCACCCCGAGCGCCAACCTGCCGGCCCTGGATCTGCCGGTGCCGAGCTTGAGCACGGGGATTGCCGTGAACAGCGCGCCGACACCAAGCCTGACGGGGCTGGCAGCGGGTGCCTCCGCGCCAAGCGTGGTGACGCCCGGAGCTCCCGCCCCGAGCGATGCCGGTGGTCAGCCCAGCGGCCCGGAAAGTGAAGTGATGCCGCTCAACGATGTCAGCCCGGAATACCCGCGCTACGCCCTGCAGCGCAGCATCGAGGGGCATGTGAAGCTGGCGTTCACCATCAACCGCGCCGGTGCTGTCGAAAACGTGCGCGTTATCGAAGCCAGCCCGCAGAACGTGTTTGAACGCGAAGCGCGCCGCGCTGCCGTGCGCTGGCGCTTTGCACCGCGTACCGAGAGTGGTTTGGCGGTGGCCCGTGAAGCGGTGAAAACCCTGTACTTCCGTTTGGAAGGAGGTCGCTGATATGTATCGTTTACTGTTGCTGATCGCGCTGTGTGGCGCTGGTGCCGCGCAGGCGGCTGGGCAAAGTGTTGATCCGGGCGTGTTTCGCGCGCTGGATACCGCGCAGACTGCGCAGAAGAAGGGTGACTACGCAGCTGCGCGCCGCGCTCTGGATGCTGCCAAGGGCACGTCGGGCAGCCTGGAAGAAGCGCTGCTGTGGCGCAGCCGCGGTTATCTGGCCTGGGCCGAAGGGCAGAATGCCCAGGCCATCGAACTGCTGGAAAAGGTACTGAAGAGCGGCAAGCTGGACGCCGAGCTGCAGGCCGCTGAAGAGCTGAACCTGGCCCGCCTCAACCTGGTCGAGCGCCGCTACGCCCAGGTGGTGAGCTTGCTCGCACCGGGCCAGGCCAACGCCAATGAAGAGGTGCTGCAGGTGCTGGTACAGGCCTATCAGGGCCTCGGTCAGCCGGCCAAGGCGCTGCCGTTGGCCGAGCGTTATGTGCAGGCTAATCCGCAGGCCGCCGATAGCTGGTTGCAGTTTCTCGTCGCAATGAACGCTGATCTGAAGAAGTACGCTGCCGCTGAGCGCTGGCAGCGCCAGTTGCTCGCGCGCCAGCCGAATAATGCCCAGGGCTGGCGCCAACTGGCAGCCCTGCAGCAGCTAAGTGGCCATCAGGACATGTCACTGGCGACCTTGCGCGCGGCGTACCAGAAAGGCCTGCGTTTCAATGAAAGCGAGTTGGACAACCTGGTGCTGCTGGCCGGTGCGGCCGATCAGCCCTGGCAGGGCGCCAAGCTGCTCGCCGGGATGCTCGACCAGGGCCTGTTGCCGCGCACGGCAGCCCGTGAGGAACGGCTGGGGCTGCTCTGGTGGCAAGCCCGCGAGCGTGCTCAGGCCGCTGTGGTGTTCCGTGACCTGGCGCAGCGCTCGGGCATGGCCAAGCACTGGCTGCACCTGGCCCAGCTGGAGCTGGAGCAGGCGCGCTGGCAAGCCGGGCTCGATGCCCTGGCCAAGGCCGAACGAGCCGGTGCCGAACGCAGCAAAGTACGCGCCTGGCGCCAGTGGGCGGAAAGCGAGTTGAGCTATCAGCGTGAAAAACACGTGGCCAGCGCTGGCTAGTCGACTGCCGGTTTGCAGCGTCCAATAAAAAAGCCAGACCGAGGTCTGGCTTTTTCCTGCCTGGTTGCTGCGCTGTGTCTTAGCTATCTGGCAGCTCATAGGCGTAAATCTTCTCGGCTTCCATCTGGTAACCGGCTTCGGCCAGCTCGCTGCTGGTCTGCTCGACCTTGAGTGGGCCTTCGATCCAGAACGGCTGATACAGCGCATCCAGCAGCACACCCAGCTCGCTGGTGACATGGACGATCTGATTCGATGGCGGTGGCGGCACGTGGATGCACGCACCGAAGTACGGCACCAAGAGGAACTCGGTCACCCGGCCTTCATCGGTGACATCCAGCGGCACGATATAGCCCGGCAGTTTTACCGATTGGCCATCCAGTGCCTGCACCACTGGCGCGGCGGGCGACTGCTGCATGGCCGCCGGGCCGGATTCGGCGAGGGCGTCGGCCAGCTGCGAGAGGTCATGAATCGGTGCGGGTTCAGCGACTTGCGGCGGCGCATCGGCGGGGACCATTTCCGACCAGGTCAGCTCGCGCACCTCGGCAGCCGCCAGGGGCAGGGCCAGGGTGAGCAGCAGGGTGGCGAGCAGAGAGCGGTGCATGCAAAAAGCCTCATAAGCGAATCGATAAGCCATCGGCCAGGGATTGGCGGTACGCGCGCCAGGCCGGTACACAGCCCATCAACAGGGCGGCGCTCAGGATAGCGCCGAGCAGCGTCCACTCATAGCGGGTAGGCAAATTCAGCGGCAGGTACAGGCCGTAATTCGCCTGCACATAGCCCTGCGCTCCGGCGATGCCCAGGTACAGCAACAGCAGGCCGAGCAGCACGCCCGCCAGCGCCAGGGCAAAGGCCTCGACGATCAGCAGGCTGGCGATATGCCAGGGCCGCGCGCCGACCGAGCGCAGAATCGCCATCTCGCGGCGGCGCTCGTTAAGGCTGGTGAGAATCGCCGTAAGCATGCCGATCAGCCCCGTCAGCACCACGAACAGCGAAACCACGAACAGCGCCTTCTCGGCGGTGCCCATCAGGCTCCACAGCTCCTGCAGCGCGACGCCGGGGAGGATTGCCAGCAGCGGCTCGCCGCGAAATTCGTTGATCTCGCGTTGCAAGCTGAAGGTGGCGATCTTGCTGTTCAGGCCGAGCATGACGGCGGTGATCTGCTTGGGTTGCAGGTCCATCGCCCGCGCCTGCTCAGCACTGACCTTCGCCGCGCCGCGTGCGGGCATGCCGTTTTGCCAGTCGACATGCAGGGCCTCCATGCCGGCCAGGGAAATATGCAGGGTGCGGTCCACCGGTGTGCCGGTGCGCTTGAGGATGCCGACCACCTTGAACGGTTTGTCGTCATGCTTGACCAGGCTGATGGTGGCCACGCCATGGGCCAGCACCAGCTCCTGATCGAGCTGGTAGTTGAGCGCTTGCGCCACTTCTGCGCCGAGTACAACCTCGAACGGGTCATCGGCAAAGGCGCGGCCGCTGCTCAGCTGCAGCGGTTGGCTGCGGGCATAGCGATAGTGCTCGAAATACGCCGGGCTGGTGCCCATCACCCGGTAGCCACGGTGCGAATCGCCGAGTGAGATCGGGATGGCCCATTTGACCTGACGGTGGTTGGCAAACTGCTCGAAGCTGTCCCAGCGAATATTGTTAGTGGCGTTGCCGATGCGGAATACCGAATACAGCAGCAGGTTAACGCTGCCGGAGCGCGCGCCGACAATCAGGTCGGTGCCGCTGATGGTGTTGGCAAAGCTGGCGCGGGCTTCGGTGCGCACCCGCTCGACGGCGAGCAGCAAACACACCGAGAGGGCGATGGCGAACACCGTCAGCCACGCAGTAAAGCGGCGGTTGCCCAGGCTGGCGAGGGCGAGACGCAGTAGATACATCCTTAAATCTCCGTGAGCAGGCCGTTGAGGAACGTAGGCGAGGCCGCCGAGACAAGGTAAAAACAGGCGAGAAAGCGGAGTTTACTGGTGTAAATGAGCATTTCGAGCCTGTTTTTAACGCCGTATCGGCAATGTAGGTAGTTTCTCAATGGTCTGCGGGGCGGGTGGCTTTGTTCAGCTCAGCGAGCGACAGGCTGCGGTCAAACAGCCGTGCCAGGCTCTGGTCGTGGCTGACAAATAGCAGGCTGGAGCCGGCCTCGCGGCACTCGGCGAACAGCAGCTCGAGAAAGGCTTCGCGGGCATCAGCATCCAACGCCGAGGTGGGCTCGTCGGCGATCACCAGCTCCGGCTGACCGATCAGCGCACGGGCAGCGGCCACGCGCTGCTGCTGGCCGATCGACAGGTCACCGGCGCGGCGCGCTAGCAATTCCGGCTGGTGCAAACCGAGGTGGGCGAGCAGGGCGTTGGTGGCCTTGGCCACGCTGCCATGGCGTTGCACCGCGCGGCTGGCGCGCAGCGTGGAGAAATGACAGGGCAGTTCGACGTTCTCACGCACCGAGAGAAACGGCAGCAGGTTGAACTGCTGGAAAATATAGCCGGTGTGATCGACGCGAAAGCGGTCGCGGGCGCTGGCGGACAGCGTACTCAAGTCCTGCTCAAGCAGCTGGATGCTGCCGCGGTTGGGCTTCTGTACGCCGCCGAGCAAGCCGAGCAGGGTGGTCTTGCCGCTGCCGCTGGGGCCTTTGAGAAACAGGCTTTCGCCGCGTTGCAGGGTGAACGCGTCGATGTCCAGCAGCTCAGGCTGGCCGGGCCAGGCAAAGCCGAGGTTGGACAGGTGGATCAGGGCTGAGCTCATAAAGTAAGCGGCCGGGTTACCCCGGCCGTTCTGCTGCAAAAGGGGTTGTTAGAAACTCAGGGTCGGCTGCGCGGGTGTCAGCTCCAGGCCCTGCTGGCCATTCGGGCCGATCAGTTGTACCTGAATTTTCTCGGTGGCGGGGAAGCGCTTGAACAGTTCGCCGAGGTTAAGTTGTTTCAATGCTTCAGGCTTCTGGCAGTCGAGGCTGTAGTGCACGTGGATATCACTGTGTTCGCTGTCTTTGGCGTGCTCATGGTGGTCGTCGTGCTTGTGCTCTTCGTGCCCATGTTCAGTAAATAGCGGGCTTTCCAGTTCTTGCTTGTTGACGCTGCAGTCGCCTGCGGCCAGGCCGAACAGCGCCTGCGGTTGTTCCAACTGGCTGCGCGCGGCCGCAACCTTGGCTTTGTCGGCAGCGCTCTTGGCGGCATGCTCGAAGCCCACCAGGTTCATCGCCGGGCTTTCCAGTTGCAGTTCCAGCGCTTTGCCATCGAGTACCACGTTGAGTTGCGCGGCGCCGTGCTCATGAGCGTCCAGGCTGCCGTGCTCGGCGTGAGCACGCCCGTGGTCATGTTCATGGCTGTGTTCGGCCGCGAGGGCGGCGAGGGGCAGCAGGGCAAACGGCAGTGCAAGTAGCAGGCGGCGCATGGTGATCTCCGATCAGAGGTTAATGATTGTTACGTTATAACAACTTTGTGGCGCCCGTGACCAGCCTTGCTTGGCGACCTGCACTGGACGTGGGAGCATGGCGGCTGATCAGTTGAGGGTGGAATGATGGTGCGAATTCGTGGGCAGATCGGTGCCTGGCCGGTGGACCTGACGGTTGAGCTGGATGCGCAGGACTGGGCGCAGCTGGCTCAGCACGTGAGCCTTGAGCCGCCCGCTGCGCCGGCTGCGGTTGCCGCGCCAGTGGCCAATGATGCGTTGTGGCAAACCACCCTGGAGTTGCTGCGCCAGGCGGGGCAGATCGACGGGCCGCAGCTGCTCGGGCAATTGGCTGGGCTGGCGGGCGGTGAGGCAGCGGGCAAACGCCTGCTGGTGCGGCTGCGCCATTGCGCACAGGTTCGCGTGGAAACCGGCGTCGATGCGCCGATTTATTACTGGATTGGTTAATGGCGCAGCACGGGGCAGGTTATCGATTACCTGACTTGTCGCGGCTAAAGCCTCTCCCACGAGTACAGCTGGTTCTGTAGGCGGTTTTTAGCCACGATGATCGGGTTAGTAGATCGCCTGATACAGCTTGCGGCGGTAGGTGGTGACCAGCGGGTGGTCATTGCCCAGCAGGTCGAAGACTTGCAGCAGGGTCTTGTGTGGCAGACCGTCGGCGTAGCTGCGGTTGCGGATAAACAGCTTGAGCAGGGCGTCCAGCGCCGGCTCGTAGTGCTGGCGCGCCAGTTGCTGAACGGCCAGCTGGTGGCTCGCCTCATCGTCGTCGGCATTTTGCGCTAAACGGGTTTTCAGGCTGGCCACATCCGGCAGTTCGGCCGCCTGGCGCAGGAAAGTCAGCTGCGCGCGGGCCCCGGCCAGGGCTTGTTTATGTTCATCGCCTTTGACCGCGCCCAGTACCGCTTCGGCTTCGCCCAGTTCACCGCGCTCGGCCAGGCAGCGCGCATACAGAATCAGCGCGGCAGCGTGTTCATTGTTTTCCGTCAGCAGCACCTTAAGCAGGGCTTCGGCATCGGCAAAGCGGCCTTCGCTGAACAGCGCCTGCGCCGCTTCCATCGGGTCGGCCGCGACCGGTGCTGGTTCGGCGACGTGAGGCTTGAGCATTTCGCGAATCGCCGACTCGGGTTGCGCGCCCGCAAAGCCGTCCACCGGCTGGCCGTTCTTGAACAGCACCACGGTCGGTAGGCTGCGGATGCCGAAGCGCGCCACGATGTCCTGCTCGATATCGCAGTTGACCTTGGCCAGCAGCAATTCGCCGTTGTATTCCTCGGTGATCTTCGCCAGCAGCGGCATCAGTGCCTTGCACGGCGCGCACCACTCGGCCCAGAAATCCACCAGCACCGGCTTCTGGAAGGAGTTTTCGATCACCAGCTGTTCAAAGCTGGCGCTGCCTGCGATATCAACGATGTAAGGGGACGTGCTCATGATCGGTCTCGGCGATGCGAAAAGTGGGATGGACTATAAATGCGGGCTGGGTCTGGCGGATACAAGGGCTGCTAGCTGCGTTCGGCGTGGTACAGGCTGACATGACGAAATTCAGCCGGTTCGGCCAGGTCCGGCCAGGTGCAGGCTTCGAGTATGCCTAGGCGCTGGTATAGCGGGTGCTGAAAGTCGCGCACCCGTGAATCTGCCACCAGCGCTTGACGTCCACGACTGAGGAACTGGTCGAGCAGCGGCAGGTTGGCACGGTCGTAGAGCACGTCGGCGACGATAATCAGGTCGAAGCGGTCAGCCTCGGCAAAGAAGTCCGTCGAGTAGCTCAGTTGCACATCGTTGAGTGCCGCGTTGGCCTGGCAGGACGCAATTGCCAATGGATCAAGGTCGCAGGCCACGACTTCCAGCGCGCCGGCTTTGGCTGCAGCAATCGCCGCCACACCTGAGCCCGCACCGAAATCCAGCACGCGCTTGCCGTGCACCCACTCAGGGTGCTGGGCCAGCCAGCGCGCCAGGACCAGGCCGCTGGCCCAGCAGAAGCACCAGTAGGGCGGTTCTTCGAGGATCAGGCGGGTTTCTTCCGGACTGAAGCAGCGGTCCATGTTCGCCGGGTCGATCAGCCACAGTTTGATTGCAGTGCCGGGCAGGGTTTGCGCGCTGAGCTGGGCGTCACCCAGCAGTTCGCTGAGCGCAGCCTGCAGGGCGGCCGGTGCAGTCATGGCGCAGGTACCAGGCGCAACTCCCCGAGGTTCTGGGTTTCGCCGCGGGCAATCGGTTGCGCGGGCAGGCGCAGAATCAGCCGGCCAGCCTGATTGGCGCGGCCATGCAACGCGATACGGCTGTGTTTATTGAAGGTTTCCGGGTTGAACGGCAAGCGAAAGGCCAGCGGGTTACCGGTGCCGCGCAGCTGGATATTACCCAGCAGCGCCTGCGGCCGGCCGCGTTGATCAACCGCCAGCAGAGCCAGCTCGACATCTGCCGCGTTGGGCACATTCAGCAGGCTGCCGCTCAGTTCGCGCTGATGCGCCGGCAGCGGCACCGCTTCAGCCGGGTGCTGCGTCGGTGCGGAAACGGTGGGTTGGACGGGCGCTGGACTGTCGTTGGCGCAGGCTGTCAGCAGGGCGATCAGGCTTGCGAGAATCAGTGGTTGTATCGGCTTGGGGGCTTTCATTGACGGTCTCAACTGCGCTGCTTGGCATGGGCGCCTGTATACCGCAATCCCCTCGGCTTGTCTTGCCTGCGGGATGCGCTACCATGGCTACCTTCGTTCTAAGGCTGGCCTTATTTATGCACTGTCCCTTCTGCGGTGCCAATGACACCAAAGTGATCGACTCGCGCCTGGTTGCCGAGGGCGAGCAGGTGCGTCGTCGGCGTGAATGCCTGGCCTGTGAAGAGCGGTTCACCACCTTTGAAACCGCCGAGTTGGTGATGCCGCGCCTGATCAAACAGGACGGCAGCCGCCAGCCCTTCGATGAAGACAAGCTGCGCGCCGGCATGCAGCGGGCGTTGGAGAAGCGCCCGGTGAGTATCGAGCGCCTCGAGGCCGCGATTGCCCACATCAAGCACAAGCTGCGCGCCACCGGCGAGCGCGAGATCAAGTCCCTGGTGCTGGGTGAGTTGGTCATGGGGGAACTGCAGAAGCTTGATGAAGTCGCCTATATCCGCTTTGCCTCGGTTTACAAACGCTTTCAAGACCTCAACGAGTTCCGTGAGGAAATCGACCGACTGTCCCGCGAGCCTATTAAAGGTTGATGATGAATTCAGATCACGCCTTTATGGCGCGCGCGCTGGAGCTGGCCCGTAAAGGCCTGTACTCCACTCACCCTAATCCGCGCGTGGGCTGCGTGATCGTGCGTGACGGGCGAATCGTCGGCGAAGGCTGGCATGCCCGTGCCGGTGAACCGCATGCTGAAGTGCACGCGCTGCGTCAGGCGGGTGACAAGGCTCGTGGCGCGACGGCCTACGTCACCCTGGAACCCTGCAGCCACCAAGGGCGCACACCACCTTGCGCCGATGCTCTGATCAACGCCGGCATTGCCCGTGTGGTCGCCGCCATGCAAGACCCCAATCCACAAGTCGGTGGTGACGGCTTACTTCGCTTGATGCATGCCGGTATCGCGGTGCAGAGCGGCGTGTTGGAAACCGAGGCGCGGGCGCTGAATGCCGGGTTTATCAAACGTATGGAGCAGGGCCTGCCCTTTGTCCGGGTCAAGCTGGCGATGAGCCTGGATGGGCGTACCGCGATGGCCAGCGGCGAAAGTCAGTGGATCACCGGGCCCGCCGCGCGTGCTGCCGTACAGCGGTTGCGGGCCCGCGCCAGTGTGGTACTGACCGGTGCCGATACGGTGCTGGCCGATGATGCCCGGCTCACCGTGCGACCCGACGAGCTGGGCCTTGGCGCGGAATTGAGCGCGCTGGCGCAGGCGCGGCCGCCATTACGGGTGCTGGTCGATGGCCGCCTGCGTGTGCCGCTCAGCGTGCCGTTTTTTCAGGCTGGCGCAGCATTGGTGGCGACCTGTGCAGCGGCCTCGGCGCGTGATCGCTATCTGGACGATGGGCACGAACTATTGGCGGTGCCGGGCAGTAACGGCCATGTTGACCTGCGCAAGCTACTGATCGACCTGGCGGCGCGTGGCGCCAATGAAGTCCTGGTCGAGGCAGGTCCACGCCTGGCCGGCGCATTCGCTCGGCTGGGGTTGGTGGATGAGTACCAGTTGTTTGTCGCCCCCAAGCTGCTTGGCTCCAGCGCGCGACCGTTGTTGGACCTGCCGCTGGCGCGCATGGCTGACGCCCCGGCGTTGAAGATTGTCGAAATGCGTGCTGTCGGTGATGACTGGCGCATCATCGCGGTGCCACAGCCAGCCGTTTGATGGGTGGTTATTCATCGTATCGTTTGCCGATGCAGGGCATCGGCAATGTGTGGTAAAACGCGTCTCGGCTGCGCAAGCGGTCGCAACGTTCTCAGGGCGGGGTGTAATTCCCCACCGGCGGTAATGGCTGCAAGGCCTAGCCCGCGAGCGCTCGTACGGCATCTGCCCGGCGAGGTCAGCAGACCCGGTGTGATTCCGGGGCCGACGGTATAGTCCGGATAAAGAGAGAGCGGGATTGCCTCCATGGGCGCTATGCGCCTGTCTGCAAAATCCCTATCGATCGGCATTGCCCTGTTTTTAATCAAAACAGGAGTTCGTCCATGCTGTTCAGCATCATCTTCAATGTGAAACCGGAGGGCATATGTTCACCGGCATAATCGAATCCATCGGTAGCATTCGCGCCATGACCCCCAAAGGCGGTGATGTGCGTGTCTACGTGGCCACGGGCAAGCTTGATCTTGGCGATGTCAAACTGGGCGACAGCATCGCCGTTAATGGTGTCTGCCTGACCGCTGTAGAGCTGCCCGGCGACGGCTTCTGGGCCGACGTCAGTCGCGAGACGCTGGCACGTACCGCCTTTGTCGACCTCAAGCCCGGTAGCGCGGTGAACCTGGAGAAAGCCCTGACGCCCACCAGCCGCCTCGGTGGGCACCTGGTCAGTGGTCACGTCGATGGCGTTGGTGAGATCGTCTCACGCGCCGATAACGCCCGCGCCGTGCAATTCAAGGTGCGCGCCCCGCGCGAGCTGGCCAAGTACATCGCGCACAAAGGCTCTATCACTGTCGATGGCACCAGCCTGACCGTCAATTCAGTCGATGGTGCCGAGTTCGAGCTGACCATCGTGCCGCACACGCTGGCCGAAACCATCATGGTCAACTACCAGGCCGGGCGTAAGGTCAATCTTGAAGTTGACCTGCTGGCGCGTTACCTCGAGCGCCTGCTGCTTGGCGACAAGGCTGCCGAGCCCAAGGCCTCAGGGCTGACCGAAAGTTTTCTTGCCGAACACGGCTACCTGAATAATTGAGGAGACGCCCGATGGCGCTCAATACCGCTGAAGAACTTATTGAAGACATCCGCGCCGGCAAGATGGTCATCCTCATGGATGACGAAGACCGCGAGAACGAAGGCGATATCATCATCGCCTCGGAATGTGTGACCGCTGAGCACATCAACTTCATGGCGCGCTTCGCCCGCGGCCTGATCTGCATGCCGATGACCCGCGAGCGCTGCGAGCTGCTCAACCTGCCGCTCATGGCACCGCGTAATGGCTCCGGCTTCGGCACCAAATTCACCGTCTCTATCGAGGCGGCCGAAGGCGTGACCACCGGCATTTCCGCCGCTGACCGCGCGCGGACCGTACAGGCTGCCGTGGCACGCAATGCAGTGGCGGCGGATATTGTCAGCCCGGGCCACATTTTCCCGCTGATGGCCCAGGCGGGCGGTGTCCTGGCGCGTGCCGGTCATACCGAAGCCGCCTGCGACCTGGCGCGCATGGGCGGCTTCGAACCGAGCGGTGTGATCTGCGAGATCATGAACGACGACGGCACCATGGCCCGTCGTCCGGAGCTGGAGAAGTTTGCCGAAGAGCACGGTCTGAAGATCGGCACCATCGCCGACCTGATCCACTACCGCCTGATTCACGAGCGCACGGTCGAGCGTGTCAGTGAGCAACCGCTGGACACCGAACTGGGGCAGTTCAACCTGGTGACTTACCGCGACGGCGTGGAAAACACGGCGCACATGGCTCTGACGCTGGGCACGGTGTGTGCCGAAGAGCCGACGCTGGTACGGGTGCATAACATGGACCCGTTGCGCGATCTGTTCCTGGTCAATCAGCCGGGCCGCTGGAGCCTGCGCGCGGCCATGGCCGAGGTGGCCAAGGCTGGCAGTGGTGTGGTGCTGCTGCTCGGCAATCCACTGACCGGGCCGGAGCTGCTGGCGCTGTTGGGCCGTCAGCAGCCTGCCAGCCCTGCGACTTACAGCACGGTGGGGGCCGGTTCGCAGATTCTGCGCGACCTCGGGGTGCGCAAGATGCGCCTGATGAGTGCGCCGATGAAGTTCAACGCGATATCCGGTTTCGACCTGGAAGTTGTAGAATACCTGCCCGCTGAATAACGACCGCTGCGTGATTGCGCGTGGGCAGCCTGTATGGCAACAGGTTCGGCTTGCTTGTTTACTTCGGTAAACCCGCGCCGCGCCTGCCTTGCTCTGGTTGTCCTGCGCTGGCCACGCGCTGTTCCGTTGGGCTATACATTTTTTGCCCTCTGGCTCTTTAACGCTATATGAGATTTGTTTTATGACCCTGAAGACCATCGAAGGTACGTTCATCGCTCCCAAGGGCCGTTTTGCCCTGGTTGTCGGCCGTTTTAACAGCTTTGTTGTCGAGAGCCTGGTCAGCGGTGCCGTTGATGCCCTGGTGCGTCATGGCGTGAGCGAGAGCAACATCACCATCATTCGTGCGCCGGGCGCGTTCGAGATCCCGCTGGTGGCGCAGAAAGTTGCGCAGCGCAGCGAGTACGACGCGATCATCGCCCTCGGCGCGGTGATCCGTGGCGGCACCCCGCATTTTGAATACGTGGCGGGTGAGTGCACCAAAGGCCTGGCTCAGGTGTCCATGGAGTTCGGCGTGCCGGTTGCCTTCGGCGTACTGACCGTAGATTCCATCGAACAAGCCATTGAGCGTTCCGGCACCAAGGCCGGTAACAAGGGTGCTGAAGCTGCACTGTCGGCCCTGGAAATGGTCAGCCTGCTGGCGCAGTTGGAGGCCAAGTGAGCCAGAACGACAGCGCCGGGCAACCGCCGAAAGGCCCGAAAGCCCCCAGCACCAAGACCCTCGCGCGCCGTCAGGCGCGATCCCTGGCCATGCAGGCGCTGTATTCCTGGCACATGGCGGGGCAGTCGTTGAACGAAATCGAAGCGCAGTTCCGCGTCGATAACGACTTCAGCACAGTCGATGGTGCTTATTTCCACGAAATTCTGCATGGCGTGCCACGGCAGAAGCCAGAAATTGATGGTGCGTTCGAGTCGCTGCTTGACCGTCCATTGGAGGAGATCGACCCGGTCGAGTTGTCGATCCTGCGTCTGTCGACCTACGAGCTGAAGAACCGTATCGATATCCCCTATCGTGTGGTGATCAACGAAGGCATCGAACTGGCCAAGGTGTTTGGTGCAACTGACGGGCATAAATTCGTCAATGGTGTGCTGGACAAGCTGGCTCCGCGTTTGCGCGCGGATGAAGTTCGCGCCAACAAGCGTTGATCGGGCTTGCCTGTCTTGGGTGAGTTTGAGCTGATCCGTCACTACTTCGCCGCTGCGTCCTGTGCGCAGGCTGGCGAAGGTGTGGCATTGGGCATCGGCGATGACTGTGCCTTGCTGACGCTGCAGCCGGGCGAGCAGCTGGCGATTTCCACCGACACGCTGGTGGCCGGGGTGCATTTTCCCAAGGCAGCCGACCCCTTCCTGCTGGGCCAGCGCGCCCTGGGTGTTTCTGTCAGTGATCTGGCGGCCATGGGCGCGACGCCGCTTGGCTTTACCCTGGCGTTGACCTTGCCTCATGCGGCCGTCAGCTGGCTGGAAGGCTTTGCCCGTGGCCTGGACCAGATGGCCCAGTGCTGTGCCATTCGCCTCATCGGCGGTGACACCACCCGCGGGCCGCTGAGCCTTACTCTGACGGTTTTTGGACGTGTGCCCAGCGGCATGGCGCTGACCCGCAAGGGCGCACAGGCGGGTGATCTGC
>NZ_QAIG01000005.1:1483896-1494456 GCF_003060885.1 Pseudomonas sp. HMWF032 | reverse complement strand
CTGGTCCTGGGCCAGCAGCGTGCCGATTCGCTGCAGGCGGCAGCACTGCTGGCACGCTACTGGTCGCCATTGCCACAACTGGCGTTGGGGCTGGCTCTGCGTGGCAAAGCCAGCGCGGCGCTGGACATCTCCGATGGCCTGCTGGCGGACTGTGGGCATATCGCTGCAGCCTCGGGTGTGGAGCTGGTTATTGAGCAGGCCCGAGTGCCCTTATCCGATGCCTTGCGGGCGCAGGTTGGCGATGCTGCTGCACTGCAATGTGCGCTGAGCGGTGGCGATGACTATCGGCTGGCCTTTACGCTGCCGTCTCACTATCTGGCTGATGTGCAGGATGCTGGTTTTCCGGTGCAGGTGATCGGCTGTGTGGTTGCAGGCCAGGGTGTGACCCTGCTGGATCCGCTCGGTCAGCGCGTAGAACCGCCTCGGCGGGGTTATCAACATTTTGGAACGACCTGTGACTGATCATCCCAAGCAAGTCTCTGCCGAGTTTGTACCGCCTTCGGTGTGGCGCAACCCCTGGCATTTCCTGGCGTTCGGTTTTGGTTCCGGTACATTGCCGAAAGCGCCGGGGACCTGGGGGTCACTGGTTGCCCTGCCATTTATTCCGTTGTTGCAGATGCTGCCGGACTGGGGGTACTGGTTGATGCTGGGCGCCACCATGTTGTTTGGCTTCTGGCTGTGCGGCAAGGTGGCCGATGACCTGCGAGTACACGACCACGAAGGCATCGTCTGGGACGAAATGGTCGGTATGTGGATTACTCTCTGGCTGGTTCCACACGGCTGGGGTTGGCTGCTGCTAGGCTTTTTACTGTTTCGCGTGTTCGACATCCTCAAACCCTGGCCGATTCGCTGGGTGGATCGGCATGTACACGGCGGTGTCGGCATCATGCTCGATGACGTGCTGGCGGGGGTATTTGCCTGGATGGCGCTGCAGTTGATCGTTTGGGGCTGGACGAATGGACTGGCGTCTGCGCTGGGCGCGTAAGGAGAGGTAGGCGATGAAACGCTGCTGGGGGCTATGGTTAGTGCTGAGCGTTGTCAGTTCGCTGGCACACGCCGCTACGCCGACGAGCGTGCAGATTGCTGCCGAAGCCTGGCCGGAACACACGCAAGCCGATGGTCGCGGGCTGGCCTGGGAAATTTTCCGTCAGGTGTTCGAGCCGGCAGGTGTGCAACTGAATATCCAGAGCGTCCCTTACACCCGTTCGATTGGGCTGGTTCAGCGAGGCGAGGCCGATGCCTGGGCCGGGTCCTACCACAACGAGGTTCAGCAAGGCGTGTTCTATCCGCGCTGGCACTATGACGCTGATCAAATATCGGCGCTTGGGCTGCGTACGCAGGCCCGGCCGACCCTCGATACGCTGGATCAGTACCGGTTGATCTGGGTGCGTGGTTATGAATATCAGCGCTACCTGCCGAAGGTTGGCGAGTACCGCGAAGTCATACGGCGCGGCGGGATTCTCGGCATGTTGGATCAGCATCATGCTGATTTCTATATTGATGCTGTAACCGAGGTCGATGACGTACTGAGCACTGCGCGTGAGCCGGCCCGCTATTACGTCACGCATCTGACCAAGCTGCCGGTTTATCTGGGGTTCGCTGATAACGCTCGCGGCCGTGCGCTGGCTGAGCTGTTTGATAAGCGGATGACTGTGTTAATCAATGACGGCAGTTTGCGGCCGATTTTCCAGCGTTGGCAACAACCCTATCCGTTCAACTAACTGTGCGAGATGCGTCATGCATGCGTTGAAAATCCTGGCTCTGAGTGTCTCGCTGCTGACCGTCAACGTGGCTGTTGCGGTCACTCAGGTGCGCGTTGTTGGCTTGTTTCCGGGGGCTGCCGTATTAAACGTCGATGGTCAGCGCAAGCTGGTCAAGGTGGGTCAGGTTGGGCCTGGTGGTGTGCTGGTGGTCAGCGCTGACAGCCGCGGCGCCGTGTTGCGGGTTGATGGGGTCGAGCGCGCTTACAGTCTCAGTCGTGAATACAGCGAAGGCTTTGCCGAACCGACCAAAAAGCAGCTCAGCGTCGCCAAAGGTGTCGGTGGTCATTACTGGGTTGCCGGCTCGGTCAACAGTCACCCGATCCAGTTTATGGTCGACACCGGAGCCACCTCCGTGGCATTGAACGATGAGCATGCGCGTCGTCTCGGTATCGACTACCGCGCAGTGGGCATACCGCTGCAGGTAAGTACTGCCAGCGGTACTGCGCGTGGCTGGCGCGTGAGCCTGGATCGGGTCAAGGTTGGCGAGCTGGAGGTGTTGGGGGTTGAGGCCGTGGTGCTGGAGGGTGGCTCACCAAGTGAAGCGTTGCTGGGGATGAGCTTTCTCGGTCGGGTAGGCTGGAAGGTTGAGCAGGATGTGCTGGTGCTGGAGTCCAAGTACTAGCCAGTCGCGGTCGCGTGTTCGATTCTTATCATCAGAAATTCAGGCTGAGCGGCTGCCAGGGCCTGCTGTTACAATGCCGGCCACATTCTTTCTGCCATTTATCTTTAGGAGCATCCGGTGTCCGTCGTGTTTGTCGCCGCCTCCCAGCTGCCTACCCCCTTTGGCGTATTTACCATGCATGGCTTTCTTGAAGAGGCCACGGGCAAGGAGCATGTAGCCCTGACCTTTGGTGATGTGGCTGATGGTGCGCCTGTATTGGGGCGTTTGCATTCCGAATGCCTGACCGGTGATGCGCTGTTCAGTCTGCGTTGTGATTGTGGATTTCAGCTCGAGGCCGCGTTGCGTGCCATCGCCAGTGAAGGGCGGGGCGTTCTGCTCTATCTGCGCCAGGAAGGCCGGGGTATTGGCTTGCTGAACAAAATTCGTGCCTATGAGCTGCAGGACGGCGGTGCCGATACCGTCGAGGCGAATGAACGTCTGGGCTTTGGTGCCGATCAGCGTGATTACGCCATCTGCTTGCCGATGCTTGATCATCTGGGCATCAGCCAGCTCAAGCTGATGACCAATAACCCGCGCAAGGTCAAGGCGCTGGGCGATATGGGCATCAACGTGGCGACCCGCGTGCCACTGCAGATTGATCACAACCCGCACAACAGAAAATACCTGGCGACCAAAGCCGGCAAACTCGGGCACATGCTTGGCAGTTTGCATCAGGGTGAGGTTGAGGAAAGCCTGTGACGCGCGGCGAAGTGCGTCGGCGACTGGCGCTGGAGTGGTGGCGGCAACTGGCGGTGACCCTGGCCCCGCTGTTTGTCTTCAATCTGCTGTTTGGGGCCGGTCAACAGACAGGCTTGTTGACTATGCCGCTGTTTATCGCCGGTCTGGCCTCGATGTTTGTCAGCTTGCCGTTGTTCAGCGCCTATAAGCGTGCGCTGATCGCCACGGAAAAAAGCCTCGACGGTCCGGCTGAGCACGATGCCTGGCTGGAGCTGACGCGGGTGCGGCGTCTGGCCCTGCTGGGTGCGGCCTTACCGGCCTGGATCGCGGCGCTGGCGGTCTTTGCCGGGCTTGAGGCAATCCCGCTGATTCTGCAGGCGCTGTCCAGCATCGTGCTGCTGTACCTCTATCGCATTCCTCGCCAACTCGGCTGATGCGCGGCCTGCTGCTCTGTGTATTGCTGTCACTCACCTGGCCGGTGGCAGCCGCCCAACGGGTGGTTACCCTGGCGCCATCGCTGACCGAAATTGTTCTTGAGCTGGGGGCCGCAGATCGCTTGGTCGGCGTGCTCGATGGTGGGGCGCGGCCGGCAGCTATAAGCCATCTGCCCTCTGTCGGCCGCTTAGGTCAGCTGGAGTTGGAAAGTCTGTTGCAGGTGCAACCTGATCTGGTGCTGTTATGGCCCGACAGTATCAGTGCGACACAGCGTCAGCAGTTGCAGCGCATCGGTGTGCCCGTGTTGGTGGTCGAACCGCGCAAACTGGCTGAGCTGGCTGACCAGTTTGTTGACATTGCCGCGCGGGTCGACCGTGTCGAGCGGGGCCGGCATCTGCAGCAGCAATTCAACCAGGGCTTGCAGCGTTTGAGCCAGCGTTACCGGCGTGAGCGGCCGGTACGCCTGTTCTATCAGGTTTGGGATGTCCCGCTGTATACCATCGGCGGCCAGCAGATCATCAGCGACGCACTGGCGGTGTGTGGTGCCACCAATGTTTTTGCGGACCTGAGTCTGCCTGCTCCGCAGGTGAGTGTGGAGGCCGTGCTTGAACGCAACCCGGAGGTGATTCTGGCCAGTGTGCAGGCGCAACTGGATGCCTGGCGAGTATGGCCGGGACTGGCAGCGGTGGAGCGTCAACAACTGTGGCGTGTGCCGGACGATGGTCTGGAGCGGCCGAGCTTTCAGATGCTGGCCGCGATCGAAGCGCTGTGCGAGCGCCTGGCGAGCGCCCGCTAAACCATGGCCCTGAGCCTGCCCGCTCAGGGACTGTCACTCAGAAGCGGTAGCCCAGGCTGAGCTTGACCTGCTCTTCGGCCGCCGGGTAGCGGCTGGCGCTGCTGGCAAAGACATCGTAGCGTTTGCCGGTGAGGTTATTCAGGCGCAATGTGCTGCTGAACTGTCTGTAGTTGTAGCTCAGCGCTGCATTGATCAGGGTATAGCCGCCGGCCTGCTGCTGATTGTTGGCATCGTCCCCTGAGTAATAGCGGCGCCCGGTGTACACGGCTTCCAGATACGTGTGCAGCCCTTGAATGATCCGGTAGTTGAGGTGCGCACTGGCCGTGTTGCGGGCCACCCATGGCACGCTGTTGCCCTGGAAGGAGCCTGCACGAAATTCCGCATCGGTAAAGCTGTATTGGCCGCCGATGCTCAGGCGCTCGCTCAATTGGCGCTCTGCCTCCAGTAGCAGTCCGTCACGGCGGGTTTTATCCAGATTGATATTGGCGCCGCGACCATTCCAGCTGTTGGGGTTGGCAATCAGGGCGTCGTAGAGCAGTTCGTCCTGCAAATCCAGTCGATACAGCGTTGCTTGATAGCGCTGCACGCCGTCTTGCCACTCGACGCCGCTTTCCCAGGACACACCGGTTTGCGGTTTGAGGAACTCGACCCCCGGCAGGACAAAGGCATTGTCGTCCACGTTGGCCCAGCGCAGCACGTCCTCACGCTTGAGAAACAGGCGCGTCTCTTGGTTGGCTTGCCAGTTCAGGCCGATGCTGGTGCTGTCTTCGCGATCCTTGTGCTGTTTGCGGCTCGCCTTGTTATGGTCGTCCGCTTCGCTGCTGCGGTAGCCGGCAGTAACCGTTACGCCGCGCCCAAGCCCCTGGCTTAACTGGCTATACCAGTCGCGCTGGGTCTGCTGGAAGTCGGTGCCCCAGGATGATTGGGCGTCACTGCTTATGTGGTCGTGGCCAAGTAGCCATTCTCCAGCGCCAAGGCTGTTGCCGTAGCGTGCACTCAACCTGGGGCTGATGCTTTCCGTGCGGGTGTCCTGGGTAAAGCGGCTGGGAGCGGCAAAGCTGCCAACGCTGTCCTGATCGCTGTGGCTGTAGTCGAGGTTGCTCGTCCAGGTGTCATCCAGTTGCTGTTCCAGGGCAAAACGATGAACCTGCGTCTTGCTGTCGTTCCAGGCCGTCGAGTCGCTTTGCTTGCGGTCTGCATGGCGCTGCGCCCTGCTCATGGCATTGGGGTACAGCAGTTCATCGTCGACCGTCTGGTACTCATACAGTGCATGGCCACTGTCATGGTCATGGCGCAGACGGGCGAAGGCGTTGCTGTAGCTGGCGTTGTTATGGTCGCGGTAGTTGTCGGCCGTACGCGACTCGCCGCTCAGGTAAGTCGAAAATCCACCGCCGAGTTGCTGGTAGATATGCCCGCGCAAGGCCTCCAGATCATGGCTGCCGCGACTGGCTTCGAGATAGCCCTCGTTGCGGCTTGGGGTGCGGGTAACGATGTTGATGACGCCGCCCACCGCCTGGTCGCCATACAGTACGGTGCCGGCGCCGCGGATGATCTCGATGCGTTCGATATTACCCAGTGGCACGCTGTTGAGGTCAGCGCCTGCCTGGCTGGGTTGGTTAAGGCGGCGACCATCCACCAGAATCAGGGTGTTGTTTACCGCATTTTCGCCAAAGCCACGCAGGCTGAAGGTGGCTCGGCTGCCATCGCCAATGGTGTCGCGGACTTGTATCCCCGCCTCAGCACGCAGCACATCGAGTAACGAGTGAGCGGCAGATTGCTCAATCTGTTGGCGGTCAATCACCCTGACGCTGGCCGGTGCCTGGGTTTGCAGGGGCGTGGCGCGGGTAATCACCAGCGGTTGGGCCTGATAGGGCGGGTTGGCTTCGTTGGCCAGGGTCAGGCCTGGGGCCAGTGTGACAGCCAGAGCAAGGCGAGATAATTTCACAGGAAATCCTCAAAAGATCGAACGACTTTTGAGGAGGGCAGGGGCAAGAACGGGCGCGCAAACGCTGCCTGAGCTTGACGGTGATGCCCTCCGCAACACCAGTCACATCCAGCAAGGCCGGTCTCCGGGCTCTCGACGTGCGCCGCCTCGCCTTCCCGGGATAACCCAGTGGCGTTGAGGTGACGTGCAGAACGACTCTGCGGTCGATTACCGTTGCGGGGGCAGCGCCGGGATGGTTCGTCAGAACGCACCGGCTTCCCGTTTAACGCCGCTTCACTGTAGAAGGGCGCACCTTGGCGGAAGTAAAACGCCGCGCACCTTAATGCGCGGTTGGATGAATTACAAGCAAGCCTGGCTCAGCCCTGGATGAGCGGTATTCATGCGCAAGGGCTGGCGAGGCGCGCGCGGATGGCGGCCTCGATGCCGGCGGCATCCAGCCCGCATTCGGCGAGCATCTGCGCTGGCTTGGCGTGTTCGACGTAGTAGTCCGGCAGCCCCAGGTGCAGCACCGGTTTGAGGATGCCAGCATGGGCGAGGAACTCGCTGACGGCACTGCCAGCGCCGCCCATTACGCTGTTCTCTTCGAGGGTCACCAGCAGTTCGTGGCTGGCGGCCAGCTGGCGCACGAGCGCTTCATCCAGCGGTTTAACGAAGCGCATGTCGACCACCGTTGCATCCAGCACTTCGCCGACCTTGAGGGCTTCGGCCAGTTGTACGCCAAAGACCAACAGGGCGGTTTGCTTGCCGTGGCGGCGAACGATGCCCTTGCCGATTTCCAGCGGTTCCAGGCCCGGCTCGATGGCGGCATTCGGACCGCTGCCACGCGGATAGCGCACGGCGGCGGGGCCATTGAACAGGTGACCGGTGGTGAGCATGCGGCGCAGTTCGTTTTCATCGCTCGGTGTCATCACCAGCATGCCGGGGATGCAGCGCAGGTAGGAAATATCAAAGCTGCCGGCGTGGGTCGGGCCGTCTTCGCCGACCAGGCCGGCGCGGTCGATGGCGAACAGCACGTCGAGGTGCTGCACGGCCACATCGTGAATCAGCTGGTCATAGGCGCGCTGCAGGAAGGTCGAGTAAATCGCCACCACCGGCTTGGCACCGTCGCAGGCCATGCCGGCGGCGAGGGTCACGGCATGCTGTTCGGCGATGGCGACGTCGAAATAGCGCTCGGGATAACGCTCACTGAACGCCACCAGATCCGAGCCTTCCTTCATCGCTGGCGTAATGCCAAGCAGGCGCGGGTCTGCAGCCGCCATGTCACACAGCCATTGGCCGAACACGCTGGAGTATTTCGGGCCGCTGGCTTGCTTGGGGGCGGCCGGCGCGTTGATCGGCTCCAGCTTGGTGATCGCGTGGTAGCCAATCGGGTCGGCCTCAGCCGGGGCGAAGCCCTTGCCCTTTTTGGTCACCACATGGAGGAACTGCGGGCCGTCGAGGTCGCGCATATTGCGCAGGGTGGCGAGCAGCGTGGGCAGGTCGTGGCCATCGATGGGGCCGACATAGTTCCAGCCCAGCTCTTCGAACAGGGTGCCGGGCACCAGCATACCTTTGGCGTGTTCTTCGACCTTGCGTGCGATTTCCCAGGCACCCGGCAGGTGCGAGAGGATTTTCTTGCTGCCCTCACGCATGTTCGAGTACGTGCGGCTGGAGATGATCTTGGCCAGGTAGTTGGACAGGCCGCCGACGTTCTTGGAAATCGACATGTCGTTGTCGTTGAGGATCACCAGCATGTTGGCACCCACGTCGCTGGCGTGGTTCAGCGCCTCGAAGGCCATGCCGGCGGTCATGGCGCCGTCACCGATCACCGCCACGGCCTTGCGCTTGCTGTTCTGCAGGCGGGCGGCGATGGCCATGCCCAGGGCGGCGCTGATGCTGGTGCTGGAGTGGCCGACGCCAAAGGTGTCGTACTCGCTTTCCGAGCGGCGCGGGAAGGCGGCGATGCCGTCCTTCTGCCGTAGGCTGCCCATCTGCTCGCGGCGGCCGGTAAGGATCTTGTGCGGGTAGGCCTGATGGCCCACATCCCACACCAGGCGATCATCCGGGGTGTCGAAAACGTAATGCAGGGCCACGGTCAGCTCGATCACGCCGAGGCCCGCGCCGAAATGCCCGCCCGTCTGCCCGACCGTATACAACAGGTACTGGCGCAATTCGTCGGCCAGGGTTTCCAGCTCTGCTTCGCCCAGGCGGCGTAGCTCGTCCGGCGTATTGGCGCGGTCTAGAAGGGGCGTCAGCGGGCGCTCACGGGGAATCTCGTGGAAGGTCGTCGGCATCAGGCAGATCGTTATAGGTGCAAAAGATGCGGCAGTTTACCCGAAGCGCCGGAAACTGCCCAAACATGGTTCGGCCTAACACGCCTGAGCCTGGATGCATTCCACCTCTGCATCCAGACGCGACAGCGACCTACCAGGTATCGACCGAGCGCTTCTTGCCTGTGCGGGCAGCGGGTTGTGCTGTGGCATTAAGGCCGCGCAGTAGCCAGGCGCGGGTTTCCACAGGGTCGATCACTGCATCGATCTCCAGGAAACTGGCCATATTGATGCCCTTGCCGTTCTCGTAGGCCTTGGCCACCAGCTTGTCGAACAGCTGTTGGCGTGCCGCCGGTTCTTCGACGGCGGCCAGCTCCTTGGCAAACCCCAGGCGCACCGCACCTTCCAGGCCCATTGCACCGAATTCGGCACTGGGCCAGGCGATGGTGAACAGCGGCGAATGGAAGCTGCCGGCAGCCATGGCCTGAGCGCCGAGACCGTAGCCTTTGCGCAGCACTACGGTGAAAAACGGCACGGTCAGGCTGGCGGCGGCGACAAACATGCGCGAGACATGGCGCACCGTGGCCTGTTTCTCGGCCTCCGGGCCGACCATAAAGCCGGGGGTGTCGCACAGCGACAGCAATGGGATATCGAAGGCATCGCACAGCTGCATAAAACGTGCGGCCTTGTCGCCGGCGACTGCGTCGATGGCGCCGCCGAGGTGCGCGGGGTTGTTGGCCAGCAGGCCGAACGGCTTACCTTGGATGCGGATAAACCCAGTGATCAGGCCGGGCGCAAACTCGCGGCGCAGTTCCAGCACGCTGTCCCTGTCGGCGAGGGTGGCGATCACTTGGCGGATGTCATACACGCGCAAACGGTTTTCCGGGATCAGCTGGCGCAGCTCGCGCTGATCGGCGCAATCCCATTCGCTGAGCGCTCCCTGGAAGTAGCTCAGGTACTGCTTGGCCACCTGCACCGCTGCGGCTTCATCGGCCACCCGTACGTCGATGACGCCATTGGTGCCCTGCACGCTCACCGGGCCGACCTGTTCCGGTTTAAAGCTGCCCAGGCCGCCGCCTTCGATCATCGCCGGGCCGGCCATGCCGATGGTTGCGTCCTCCGTGGCGATAATCACATCGCAGCAGCCGAGCAGGGCGGCGTTGCCGGCAAAGCAGCGTCCGGACACCACGCCTACCAGCGGCACCAGGCCGGAGAGCTTGGCCATGCCGACAAAGGTGTGGCAGTCCAGCCCGGCTACGCCGACGAAATCGGTATCGCCCGGCCGGCCGCCGCCACCCTCGGCAAACAGCACCACCGGCAAGCGCCACTGCGCGGCGAGGCCGAGCATGCGGTCGGTCTTCTTGTGGTTCATCACCCCCTGGGTGCCGGCGAATACCGTGTAGTCGTAGGCGATGGCCATGCAGCGTGCAGCCTGGTCGCCGAATGCCTTGGCGTTGACCGTGCCGGTGCCGGCCACCAGGCCATCGGCCGGGCTCTGTTCGATCAGCTCGGCCAGCGAGCGCCGACGCCGTTGTGCGGCAATCGCCAGGGCGCCGTATTCGCTGAAACTGCCGTCGTCCAGCAGGTCCGCCAGGTTCTCGCGCACGGTGCGCTGGCCAGTCTTGCGCCGTTTGGCTACGGCGGCAGGACGGCGTACATCGGTGAGGAGCGCGTGGCGTTCGAGCACTTCGGCCAGGTCCGCACGGATATGCTCGAGGTCCAGGCTCTGTTCGCTCTGGTGGGCAGCAGCGTCAACCTCGGCGGGTTCGATAAACAGCAGCGGCTGGCCTTCATTGAGCGCGCTGCCGATCTGCACGGCCAACTGGCGGACGATGCCGCTGTGGCTGGCGGTGACCACAAACTCCATTTTCATCGCCTCCAGCACAGCAAGGCTCTGGCCGACAGCCACCGCATCGCCTTCGGCCACGTCCAGGCTGACCACCACACCCGTGCTGTGGGTCAGCAGGGGCAGGCAGCCTGACGGTGCGTCCGCGACTGTTTCAGCGGCTGGGCCGGCGCTCTGCGTAGCGGCA
>NZ_QAIG01000005.1:1439219-1483886 GCF_003060885.1 Pseudomonas sp. HMWF032 | reverse complement strand
ACCACACCCGTGCTGTGGGTCAGCAGGGGCAGGCAGCCTGACGGTGCGTCCGCGACTGTTTCAGCGGCTGGGCCGGCGCTCTGCGTAGCGGCAAAAAACGGTGCGGATGAGCCTGGTCTTGCACGGCCAGCAGCTCGTTCAGATGGCTTTCGACAAAGCGCGTGGTCAGCTGATAGCTCGCCACCTGCGGTAGGCGCAGCAGGTTCTGCAGCAGGTGTAGGTTGCTCGCCACGCCTTCCAGGCGAAATTCGCACAGTGCACGGTAGGCGCGGCGCAGCGCGCTGGGGTAGTCCGGTGCATGGGCGATCAGCTTGGCCAGCAGTGAGTCGTAACTGGGGCTGACCGGGTAGCCGGCGTAACCATAGCCATCCACACGCAGACCGGGACCGCTGGGCGGCTGGTAGGCCGTCAGGGTGCCAGCGGCCGGGCGGGTGCTGCCATCGGCACTCATGCTTTCCAGGTTGATCCGCAGCTGCACGGCGCAGCCATTAAGCGGCGGTGGTTGCAGCAGGCCGAGCTCGGCCAAGGTGTGGCCGGCGGCCAGTTTGAGCTGGGTGTGCAGCAGATCGACGCCGGTGACCTGCTCGGTGACGGTGTGCTCGACCTGAATGCGCGGGTTGGCTTCCATAAAGTAAAAGCGTTCTGGCTGCTCGGCATCCAGCAGAAATTCGAAGGTGCCCAGGCCCTGGTACTTCGCTGCACCGGCTAGTTTCAGCGCGGCCGCGATCATCCCTTCGCGGGTGGCCGCGGGCAGGTCCGGGCTGGGGGCGATTTCCACCAGCTTCTGCTGGCGACGTTGCAGGCTGCAGTCGCGCTCCCACAGATGGCTCACCGCGCCCGTGCTGTCGCCCAGTACCTGAATTTCGATATGCCGGGCCTGGTTGACCAGCTGTTCGATATACAGCGCATCGTTGCCAAAGGCGGCGCGGGCTTCGGATTGGCAGCGGGCAAAGGCCTCGTCCAGCTCGTCAGCACTGAACACCGGGCGCATGCCACGGCCGCCGCCACCCGCCAGGGCCTTGAGCATGACGGCGTCATGTTCAACGAGAAAGCCACGGGCTTCCTCCAGGCTGATCGGCCGATTGATCCCCGCCACCAGCGGCACGGCGCAGCGTTCGGCTAACGCCCGCGCCGCGGCCTTATCGCCAAACAGTTGCAGCACCTCGCTGCTGGGGCCGACAAAACACAGCCCAGCGGTCTGGCAGCGGCGGGCGAATTCGGCGTTCTCCGCGAGAAAGCCATAGCCGGGGTGTACGGCATCGCAGCCCTGCGCCAGGGCAATCTCGATCAGCTGGTCCATATCCAGGTAAGCCGGTACGCCACGGCCCTTGAGCGCCACAGCGCTATCGGCCTGGCGCACATGCAGAGAGGTGGCATCGTCTTCGGCGTAGAGGGCGACCGAGCGGATGCCCAGCTCACTGGCGGCGCGGGCGATGCGGATGGCGATTTCGCCTCGGTTGGCGATCAGCAGGGCGGCGAAGGGCGCAGTCGTAACGGGCATGATGGCTCCAGATTTTTATTCTGCAGCCATCTTAGGCGCTCTGTGGGCGAGGTAAACCAAGCCTTAGCGGGTGAGGGTTGGGCTATTGATACGGGTGATAAAGCGCTGATGGGCTAGCTGCGTCGTTCGACGATATAGCGCGCCAGATCGCGCAGCGGCTCTGCAGCCTGATCGAATCGGCGCAGGGCGTGCAGTGCCTGGTCGCGCAGTTCCAGGGCGTAGGCCTTGGCCGCGTCGAGGCCGAGCAGGGCCGGGTAGGTCGGCTTGTCGTGGGCCTGGTCCTTGCCCTGGGTTTTGCCCAGGGTGGCGGTGTCGCTTTCCACGTCGAGGATATCGTCCTGCACCTGGAAGGCCAGGCCGATGGCGCGGGCGTAGGTGTGCAGGGCTTTTAGTGCGTGCTCATCAGCCCGGCCACTGGCCAATGCGCCGAGCTGTACGCTGGCTTCGATCAGCGCGCCGGTTTTGTGCCGGTGCATGATTTCCAGTGCGTTCTGGTCGAGGGTCTGGCCCACTGAGCCGAGGTCGATGGCTTGCCCGCCTACCATGCCGGCCGGGCCAGCGGCGCGCGCCAGGGCGCTGAGCATGGCCAGACGCAGGTCGGCGTCATGCGGGTTGTGTGTGGCGTCAGCGAGCACTTCAAAGGCCAGGCTCTGCAGGCCGTCGCCAGCAAGAATCGCGCAGGCTTCATCGAAGGCGATATGCGTGGTCGGCTGGCCGCGGCGCAGGTCATCATCGTCCATGGCCGGCAGGTCGTCATGCACCAGCGAGTAGGCGTGAATCAACTCGACTGCACAGGCCGCCGTGTTGGCCCGTTCAGGAGTGCCGCCGAGGGC
Organism: Pseudomonas sp. HMWF032; assembly: GCF_003060885.1. Lineage (GTDB taxonomy): Bacteria > Pseudomonadota > Gammaproteobacteria > Pseudomonadales > Pseudomonadaceae > Aquipseudomonas. The sequence goes on along the minus strand of NZ_QAIG01000005.1, from coordinate 1,481,552 downwards.
TTCGCAAGCGGCGTACACCAGCAGGGGGCGCACGCGCTTGCCGCCATTAAACAGGCTGTAGCGCATGGCGGCGTAGAGACGTTCCAGCTCGGGGCGTGGGCTGCTCAGGAGATTTTCCAGGGCGGCATCGACGCGGCGTTGGCAGCTGCTCTGGTAGGCCGCAATCATGCCTGTTGGTCCGCGTCGAAGGGGGCTTCCTCCAGCTCGCCGTCGCGTTCCATGAGGATCTGCACTTTCTGTTCGGCCTGAGCCAGGGCCGCCTGGCAATCACGGGTCAGGCGCACGCCTTGCTCGAAGGCCGTCAACGAGTCTTCCAGCGACAGCTCGCCGTTTTCCAGACGCTCGACCAGGTTCTGCAGATCGGTCAGGGATTGCTCGAAGTCGAGCGCGGCTTTTTTGCGGGCGGCCATGGCGGATATCTCGGGGTAGATCGGGGAATTGGAACCGGCGCGACACTAGCAGAGCCATGGCGCGCGGGCAAATCAGTGGGCGTGATCGGGGTCTTTGGGGCGCTTTAGCGGCGAGGGGTTATCGCGGCTAAAGCCCTTCCCACAAGACGGTTGCTTATTCAGCCGGCGGTCAGCCGATGACGCCGTGACCGCGTGCCATCATGACTGCCAGTAATGGGATGGTCAGCAGCAGCAACAGCTCCAGGCGAATCACCAGGATCACCAGGCGCGCCTTGGCGGGGCTGACCTGCGGCACTTCGCCGGCCTTGAGGCTGTTGCGCCAGTTGAGGAAGACAAAAGTCGGCACCACGGAAATCAGCCCGACCAGGATAAACAGGCCGACTTTGGCGTGAAACAGGCTGTTGCTCAGGTAGTAGCCCAGGCCCTTGCCGTACCAGAGCACCCGCGCCAGGCCAGTAAACAGCACCACCCCGGCACTGATGCCGTAAGCGATATCGGTGATGATCAGGCTGCGTGCGCGGCGCACGTCCAGCGGCAGTTTGAATTGCACATGCTCGACGCTGAGCAGGGCGAACAGCACGAAAATCGACAGGTAATGCAGGTAGGCAGCCAGTGCTTGGGCCATGTGGGCATCCTTTCTAGGGTCAGTGGGCGAATTCAACCCGGTTACGGCCATTGCCCTTGGCCTGATAGAGAGCCTGGTCGGCGCGTTTCATGGTGCTGCTGGGTGGTTCCCCGGCGCTGCGCAGGGCCGCGCCGATGCTGATGGTCAGGTGCAGTGGCTGGTTGTCGGTTTCCACTGGCTCCTTGCTCAGGGTGTTGCGAATCCGCTCGGCAATCTGCAGCAGCTCGTGTGTGTCATGCACCAGCAGCAGCACCACGAACTCCTCGCCGCCACTGCGGGTGACTACATCCTGCGGGCGTACGGCAGCGCTGATGCGTCGCGCAGTTTCCCACAGCACCTGATCGCCGGCGGCGTGGCCGTGGTTGTCGTTAACCTTCTTGAAGTAATCGAGGTCGCAGAACAGCACGCCGAGGCTCAAACCCAGTTCGTCGGCCTGCTGCTGGTGCCTGGGCAGGAAGTGATCAAGGCCGGCGCGGTTCCACAGCTGGGTCAGCGGGTCGAGCATGGTCTTGCGCTGTTCGCGGCTCAGGGCCGCGCGCAGCTGTTCAGTCTGAGCGCTGACATGGCGCAGTTTCAGGTAGCCCTCCACCAGCACGGCCATGTCGATAAACAGGCGCAGCTGTTTGTCGCTCAGTTGCCGGGGGGCCGGGTCGATCAGGCACAGGGTGCCGAGCGGCTGACCCTCTTCGGAGAACAGCGGTTGGCCGGCATAGAAACGGATCTGCGGGTTGTTGATCACCACCGGATTGTCGTGAAAACGCAGGTCGTTGTAGGTGTCTTCGACAATCAGCGGCTGGGTGTCGAGAATCGCGTGGGCGCAGAAGGAGATGGTTCGCGGGGTTTCGGTGATGTCCAGACCGATGCGTGACTTGAACCACTGGCGGTCATGGTCGATCAGGCTGATCAGTACGGTCTTGACCGCGAAGACCTCGCGTACCACCCGCACCAAGGTGTCGAGGTAAGGGTCGGCGGGTGTGTCGAGCAATTCGTTGTCATCGAGAATCTGCTGGCGCAGGACTTCATCGCAGGGCATTTCAGGGCTGAGCATGGGGTGCTCCTGATGGGCTGGGGGCGAACCATTGGTCGGCACGGCTCAGGTGATAAGCATAGCCACCCAGGCACAGGCTGCGCAGCCCCATAAAAATCAGGAAGGCCAGCCACAAGCCCTGGTTACCCAGCGGTTGCAGGGCCCAGGCCAGCGGCAGGCTGAGCAGCAGCGCAAGGAGCATGGCGTTGCGCATCTCGCGGGCGCGGGTGGCACCGATAAACAGGCCGTCGAGCAGGTAGCTCCAGACCGCAATCAGCGGCAGCAGGGCGAGGTACGGCAGGTAGGCGAATGCGGTTTCGCGCACTGCCGCGATATCGGTCTGCAGGCTGATAAACCAGTGCCCGCCGAGCAGGAATAACAGCGCAAACCCCAGGCTCGCAAGCAATGACCAACCACCCGTGACGATGAGCGTGCGCCGCAGCACCTGTCGGTCCCGCGCGCCCAGTGCGTGTCCGCACAGGGCTTCCAGCGCATGGGCCAGGCCATCCAGGGCATGGGCCGTCAACAGCAGGCCGTTGAGCAGCAGGGCATTGGCCGCCACCGTCGCATCGCCCAGGCGTGTGCCCTGAACGGTGATCAGAAAGAACACCGCCTGCAGGGCCAGGGTGCGGATAAAGATGTCGCGGTTGACCGCCAGCAGCGGGCGCCAGTTCAGCCAGCGGCGCAGTGCGGCCCAGTCCAGCCTACCGCTGTAGGCACGCAAGGCGCGGCGTGCCAGGTACAGGCCGAGCAGGGCACCGCTCCACTCGGCAATCACCGACGCCCAGGCGGCACCGGCCACGCCCCAGTGCAGGCCGAGGACAAACAGCAGATCGAGGGCGACATTCAACAGGTTGGTGGTCAGCAGAATGGCCAGCGGTCCGCGCGCGTTCTGCGTCCCCAGCAGCCAGCCAACCAGGGCATAGGTGGTCAGCGCTGCGGGAAGGCCAAATAGGCGGATATACAGGTAGCTACGCGCCAGTTCATCAAGTTGCGCTGAAGGCTGCATCAGCGCCAGGGCGGCGCTGCTCAACGGAATGGCCAGGCCGATCAGCACCACCGCCAGCAGCACGCCGAGCAGCAGACCCTGCAGCAACACCTGACGCAGCGCACCCCCGTCGTTGCGTCCGGCGGCTTGAGCGCTGAACCCGGTGGTGCCCATGCGCAGGAAACCTACCGCCCAGGTCAGCAGGGTATACAGGCTGCCGCCCACGGCTACCGCAGCCAATTGGTGGGCGTGCGGCAGATGGCCGATCACCGCACTGTCGACCAGCGCCACCAGCGGCACCGAGAGGTTGCAGAGGATCATCGGTGCCGCCAGGGCCCACACCCGGTTGTGGGTGGGCGTGTGCTGCCAGGCATCGCGTACGGCGTTTAGCAAAGGCGCTCTCAAACAGGGTTGGCAGAACTGCAACGACATGCACAGCTGTGTCACAGACGGGTTATTAAACACGGAACGACCGGCCTGTGCTGGCGCGAAATTTTGCGTACATGCGCTTAGTTCTGCACAAGCGTCTCGACTATAGTGTCAGGCCTCTGCATCTACCCTTGTTGGAGCCCCGCAATGCCGAAGAATGGACTGCTTCTGGCACTTGTCCTGAGTCTGCTCAGCGCCTGTGATTCATCCACCCCTGGGCCTGCCGAAGTGACGGCGACCCACGCGCCCTCCGCGAGCAGCGAGGCCGCCAAACCGGCGGTCGACCGCCAAGCACTGGCCGAACGCTACGCCGGCCGTGAACTGACCGTGGTGGATGTCTCGGAAGTGCAACTTGAGGGCGCCAGCACCCTGTCGATCAGCTTCTCGGTGCCGCTCGATCCCGAGCAAAAGCTCGCCGAGCGCCTGCATCTGGTGGATAGCAAAGACGGCAAGGTCGACGGTGCCTGGGAATTGAGCGACAACCTGATGGAGGTGCGCCTGCGCCACCTGGAGCCGCAGCGCAAGCTGGTGCTGACGGTGGATGCCGGGCTGCTCGGGCTGAATGGCAAAAGCCTCGCCGCCGAGCAGGTCACTCGCCTGGAAACCCACGACCTGCAAGCCAGCGTCGGCTTCGCCAGTCGGGGTTCCCTGCTGCCGACGCGCCTTGCCGAAGGCCTGCCGGTGATTGCGCTGAACGTTGATAAGGTGAATGTCGAGTTCTTCCGCATCAAACCCGAATCGCTGCCGGCCTTCCTCAACCGCTGGGGCCGCGCGAGCAATCTGGATAACTGGGAAGCCCGCAGCCTGCTGCCGATGGCCGAGCTGGTCTACGGTGGCCGCTTTGACCTGAACCCGGCGCGCAACACCCGCGAAACCCTGTTGCTGCCAATTGCCGGCCTGGAACCCTTCAAGCAGCCCGGCGTGTACCTGGCGGTGATGCGTGAAGCGGGCAGCTACAACTACTCGCAACCGGCCACGCTGTTCACCCTGAGTGATATCGGCCTGTCCGCACGGCGCTATCAGAATCGTATTGATGTCTTCACCCAGGCCCTGGCCGGCGGTGATGCCCTCGGCGATGTGCGCCTGGAAATCCTTGATGCCGAAGGCCAGGTGCTGGCCGAAGGCAAGACCGATGGCGCTGGCCATGGCGAACTGCCGTTGCCGCCCAAGGCCGAAGTGCTGCTGGCTCATCAGGGTGAACAGACCAGCCTGCTACGCCTGAACACCGCCGCGCTGGATCTGGCCGAGTTCGATATCGCCGGCCCTGTCGCCCACCCGTTACAGTTCTTCGTGTTCGGCCCACGTGACCTTTATCGCCCTGGCGAGACCGTGCTGCTCAACGGCCTGCTGCGTGACGCCGATGGCCGCGCGGTAAAAGCCCAGCCGGTAAATGTGGAAGTGCGCCGGCCGGATGAGCAGGTCAGCCGCAAGTTCGTCTGGCAGGCCGATGACAGCGGTCTGTACCAATACCAGCTGCAACTGGCCGACGAAGCGCCGACCGGACGCTGGCAGTTGCTGTTCGACCTCGGCGATGGTCGTCAGCAGCTCTACGAGTTCTCCGTGGAAGACTTCCTGCCCGAGCGCATGGCCCTGGAGCTCAAGGGCAGCGACGTGCCTTACAGCCCGGCAGAAAATGCCCAGTTCGACGTGACGGGACGCTACCTGTATGGCGCACCGGCCGCTGGCAATCGCCTCAGCGGCCAGCTCTATGTGCGCCCGCTGCGTGAGGCGGTGGCGAGTTTGCCGGGCTATCAGTTCGGTTCGGTTACCGAAGAAGAGTTGAGCGAGGACATCGAGCTGGATGAAACCAGCCTCGACGAGCAGGGCAAGGCCAGTCTGGATATCGAAAGCCGTTGGAGCGATGCCAAATCGCCGCTGCGTTTGATTCTGCAAGCCAGCCTGCAGGAGTCTGGTGGTCGGGCGATTACCCGGCGGATTGTCCAGCCGGTCTGGCCGGCCGAGCGCCTGCCGGGGGTGCGCGGGCTGTTTGACGGCGAAGAAGTGGACGCCGACAGCCTGGCCGAGTTCGAAGTGCTGGTGGCCGATGCCGAGGGCAACAAGCTGGCGGCTGATCAGCTCAGCGTGCGCCTGATTCGCGAGCGCCGTGACTACTTCTGGAACTTCTCCGAGAGCGATGGCTGGAGCCACAACTACACCGAGAAATTCCTCACCCTTAACGAAGAAACCCTCAAGGTCGCTGCCGGTGGCACCGCCAAGATCAGCTTCCCGGTGGAGTGGGGCCCGTACCGCGTCGAAGTGATTGATGCGCAGACTGGCCTGCTCAGCAGCCTGCGTTTCTGGGCCGGCTACCGCTGGCAGGACAACGCCGACGGCGGCGCCGTGCGCCCGGATCAGGTCAAGCTGGCGCTGGATAAACCGGCGTACGTCGATGGCGACACCGCCCAGGTCACCGTTACCCCACCTTCTGCGGGCAAGGGCTACCTGATGGTGGAGTCCAGCGAAGGGCCGCTGTGGTGGGAAGAGATCGAGGTGCCGGCCGAGGGCAAGACCTTCGACATTCCGATTGCCAAGGACTGGGCACGGCATGACCTGTATGTCAGCGCCCTGGTGATCCGTCCCGGCGAGCGCAAGAGCAATGCCACCCCTAAACGTGCGGTCGGCCTGCTGCATCTGCCGCTGGAACGTGCGCCGCGCAAACTGGCGCTGAGCCTCACCGCGGCGGAGAAGATGCGCCCCAATCAGCCGCTCAAGGTCAAGGTGCAGGCGCGCAACGCCGACGGCAGTATCCCGAAACAGGCGCAGGTGCTGGTGGCCGCGGTGGATGTCGGCATCCTCAATATCACCGACTACGCGACGCCCGATCCGTTCGCCAACTTCTTCGGGCGCAAGGCCTATGGCGCGGATCAGTTGGACATCTATGGGCAGTTGATCGAAGCCGGCCAAGGCCGGGTGGCCAAGCTGGCCTTCGGCGGTGACGCGGCGCTGGCCGGTGGCGGCAAGCGCCCGGATACCAGCGTGCTGATCGTCGCGCTGCAGAGCCAACCGTTGAAACTGAACGAACAGGGTGAAGGCGAAGTCAGCCTGAATATCCCCGACTTCAACGGCGAACTGCGTCTGATGGCACAAGCCTGGACCGATGAGCACTACGGCATGGGCGAAGGCAAGACAGTGGTTGCTGCGCCGCTGATCGCCGAGCTGTCCGCGCCGCGCTTCCTCGCTGGCGGCGATGAAACCACCCTGGCCCTGGACCTGAGCAACCTGTCCGGGCGCGAGCAGAAACTCGATGTGCAACTGAGTGCCGAAGGTCAGCTGCGTCTGGCGCAGAACCCCGGTGCGGCGGTGGCACCGATCACCCTGGCCGATGGCCAACGCACCATTTTGCGCATTCCGGTGACTGCATTGGGCGGTTATGGCCAAGGGCGCTTCAAAGTCAGCATCAACGGCCTGGCTCTGCCGGGTGAAGAGCTGCCGCCGTTCAGCCGCGAGTGGACGCTGGGCATTCGTCCGGCCTACCCGGCGCAGTTGCAGCATTTCCGTGCGGTGCTCAAAGATGAGCCCTGGCTGCTGCCGGCCAATGCGCTGAGTGCCTTCGAGGCGGCAGGGCTGGAAGCGCGGCTGGCGATTTCCAGCCGGCCGCCACTCAACCTGGGCGAGCAGATTCGAGCACTGAAAGCCTATCCATACGGTTGCCTGGAGCAGACCACCAGTGGTTTGTACCCGTCGCTGTATGCCGATGCGGCCACGCTGAAGCGCCTAGGCGTAGAAGCCGAGCCGGATGAGCAGCGCAAGCGCTCCATCGAGTTGGGCATCGAGCGTCTGCTGAGCATGCAGCGCTACAACGGCAGCTTCGGTCTGTGGGGCGCGGACAGCGAAGAGGAATACTGGCTGACCGCCTACGTCAGCGACTTCCTCCTGCGCGCCCGTGAACAGGGTTTCGGCGTACCGGAAGAGGCGCTGAAAAAGGCCAACGAACGCCTGCTGCGCTACCTGCAGGAACGTCACCTGATCGAGGTCAACTACAGCGACAACGCCGAGCACAGCCGCTTTGCCGTGCAGGCCTACGCCGGTTACGTGCTGGCGCGCAGCCAGCAGGCGCCGCTGGGAGCCTTGCGCAGCCTGTATGAGCGGCGCAGCGATGCACTGTCCGGTTTGCCGCTGGTGCACCTGGCCGTGGCCCTGCAAAAAATGGGTGATCAGCCGCGCGCTGATGAGCTGCTGGCTGCAGGCCTGGCCCGTGGTCGCGAGAGCAATAACTGGCTGGCCGACTATGGCAGCCCGCTGCGCGACCAGGCGCTGATTCTGGCCCTGTTGGAGGAACACGATCTGGCCGGCAATCGCCGTGAAGAGCGGCTGTTCAACCTGGCCGATGAAGTGGCCGGACAACAGTGGCTGTCGACCCAGGAGCGCAACGCGCTGTACCTAGCCGGGCGCAACCTGCTGAGTAAACCAGAGCCGAGCTGGAGCGCCGCGTTGCAAAGCGGCAGCTTGGCCTTCGAGCTGAGCAATGCCCAGCCGGGGCTCAAGCTTGATGGCAGTGATCTGGCTGCGCCGCTGACTATTCGCAACTCAGTGAGCAAACCGGGTGATACCCCGCTGTATCAGCAGCTGACCCTGTCCGGTTACCCCAGTCAGGCCCCAGCTGCCGGTGGTGAAAACCTCAGCATTTACCGCGAGTACTTAGGCATGGACGGTGAAGCGCTGGACCTGAGCAACCTGCAAAGCGGCGAGCTGGTGCTGGTGCACCTGGCCGTATCCGCCCAGCAGCGCGTACCGGATGCCTTGGTGGTTGACCTGCTGCCGGCAGGCCTGGAGTTGGAAAACCAGAACCTGGCGCAAAGCTCGGCCAGCCTGGATGACGCCAGCAGTGCAGTGAAAGAGTGGCGTGAGTCGATGCAGAACGCAGCGATCAAGCACCAGGAGTTCCGTGGTGATCGCTACGTCGCGGCGCTGGATGTCAACGGCTACGACACCACCCACCTGCTGTACCTGGCCCGCGCTGTTACCCCGGGAAGCTACCGCGTGCCGCCACCGCAAGTGGAGTCGATGTACCGGCCGAACTGGCAGGCCTTGGGCACCACGCCGGGGCGTCTGGTGGTCAAGGAGCGCTAGAACGCACAAGGCCCGCCAAGTTGGCGGGCCTTGTTGTTTAGCCGGTGTGATTTAGCTGATCAGACCGCTCAGCAACCACAACCCCAGCACCAGCCAGATCATCCCAGCAATGATCGAGCGGCGGATAAAGGCGCGTACCGCCAGGTACAGCAACCAGAGACCGGCCAGCAGCACCACGATGCTGAGCAATGATGGCGTTACCCCCAAGGCCTTGGACATGCCCGTGATAAAGCTGCTGACCGCGCCGCCGAGCATGCCGAAAAAGCCGCTCAAGCCTTCGACGATAAAGCGGATCACCGAGCCGACTGCCTCGCCAAGGGATTCAAAAAAACCGTCTACACCCATAGTTCTCGTTCCACTCGACCCTGCGTTGATTGCTACTGCGCGCCAGTGTGCCAGTCATTGGGCAGAAGGGCCGCGTTACAGAACATGACCCGCCTGCGCTGGACATAGAAAAGCCCCTGCCTCAGCGAGACAGGGGCTTGTGGCGTAGTCCGTTTTAGTTAAGCAGGGTTGGACAGCTGACACCCACTGCGGCAAAGGCCGCAATGGCGTCGGCAGAGCCATAACTGCGGTTCTGCGCCGACTGGATCACGCCGCAGGCGCCGCGGTTGAAGTCGCTGGTTTCTGTCCAATAAAAACGGTTGGCGTCGACAAACACTTCAAATGCTTTGCGGGTATTCCAACCGACTTTCTGGCTGAGCAGGTAGAACGCGCGGTTATACACCCCGCTTGAGTGGTGAACATCCATTCCCGCGCGGTACTTGTCGGCATGGTCAATGGAGCGGCCGTCACGGCTGGGTTGGTCCATATAGCGCAAAGCGCCGTCACCTTTGAAGATGTCGTAGCCGACCTTCCAGTCATTCTTGCCTTTCATAAAGTATTCGGCCGCTTCGCCAGCCATATCGGAGAACGCTTCATTGATGCCGCCGGACTGGTTGCTGTAGACCAATCCCGAATGCAGCTCGGTAAAGCCATGGCTGACTTCGTGGGCGGAGACGTCCAGCGATACCAGTGGGTAGAAGCGATTACGACCATCGCCGAAGGTCATTGCCTGACCGTCCCAGAAGGCATTTTCATAGCCGTTGCCGTAATGCACCTTCATATACAGCTTGCGGTTGAGCAGCGGGCGCAGGCCACCAAACCAGTTGCCATACATTTGGAACACCACGTTACCGAAGTAGTGCGCGTCGTTCAGCGGCGAGAAAGCGCCGTTGATGCTCTTGAAATCGTTGAACGAACAGGCGAACTGAAAGGGTGTGGTGCTGCTGTTATTCAGGCTGTGGTTGAGGTTGACGGTGATGACATTGCCGCTGTCCATCTGGCACTTGTTGTTGACCAACAGATGCCCGTAGTCCGTTCCATACAGGTAACGGCCACTTTTCAGGTTGCCACCCGGGCCGGTTGCCTGGGCGTGGTTGAGGCCTTCCCATTGATCGAGCAGCTCGCCGCTGTTGGCTTCGATCATAAAGAACGGGCGTGAAGGTTTGGCCCCAGGGACAAAAAACGACACCACGTACGCCAGCTGTGCGCGTTGCTGCGCATCGAGCCGCACAACCAGTTCGCTCTGTTCGTTCTCGCTCGGCAGGCCGCTGGCTTTCAGGCTTTTGGCCATTTCCAGGGCTTGTTTGGCGCTGAGCGTTGGCGTTGCATCGCGTACCAGGTCGCTGCTGATGTCACTTACCAGACGGCCGCTGCGCAGGGGCTGGCTACCGTCGGTAAACTCGGTGATGGCTTCGCCCCACACCCGGATGCCCTTATAGAACTGTTGATAGCGCACGACCTGGGCGCCACCAGGCAGTTGCGCGCTCAGGGTGGCGTTCAGCTCGTCCGGCTGCAGCCCAAGGTCATCATGGATGTCGCTGGTACCGGCTATACCGGGGCGGGTTGGCAGGGTTGAGAGATCAATCAGTTCTGCGGCGAAGGTGCCGGCGGGGGAAACAAGTGCGGCGAGTAGCAAAGTTTTCGGGAAGATCTTCCTGTGCATTGATGTAGCTCCATTGGGTAAGCGGAGGATGGCTCCGTGAGTAGACCGTTGCCTTATGGCGATAACGGTTTTTCACTGGTGTTGGCGCGGCGGGTAGCCAGGCGTTAACAGCGAACCCAAGGTATAGGCGTCAAAAATATGAATATCAAAAAAATGACGCAAAAAGATAACAATGGGCGCAAACAGCTCTAGCGCGGTGCTTTTCCTCGTGTGTTCTGGCGGATATGGCATGTTCTGCCATGGCGTAGCGCTTTTGCACGTCAGGTTTCGAGTTGCCAGCAGATGCCAGAATTATTGAGCAGCGCCGCGTATAGTGCGGCGCTTCAGGGATGTGTGTTGAGAGAGGCGCTATGCGTTCTGGGACGGGTCGGTTGGTGGCAGCTCGCGCTGTTCTGGTGAGGTATTTGCGTCGTCCCTGGCTGGCTATTCCATTGTGCCTGCTGCTGGTTCTTGCAGCCGCTGACCGGTTATTTCCGCTGCCTGTGCCGGGTGATGACCTGGCCCGCGTGGTGTTGGCCGAGGACGGCGCGCCGCTGTGGCGCTTTGCCGACCATGACGGCGTCTGGCGTTATCCGGTCAGCGCCAGTGAGGTATCGCCCTATTACCTGGAGGCGCTGCTGACCTATGAGGATCGCTGGTTCTATCAGCACCCCGGGGTTAACCCGCTGGCGCTGGGCCGCGCGGCCTGGCAGAACCTCAGTGGCGGGCGCGTACTGTCCGGTGGCAGTACATTGTCCATGCAGGTGGCGCGCCTGCTCGATCCGCATGCGCGCAGCTACAGCGGCAAACTCAAGCAGCTGTGGCGCACGCTGCAGCTGGAGTGGCACCTGTCCAAGGATGAGATTCTGACTCTCTACCTTAATCGCGCGCCCTTTGGTGGCACCTTGCAGGGCGTGGCGGCCGCCAGTTGGGCTTATCTGGGTAAGTCGCCGAGCCAGCTGACCCGCGCCGAAGCCGCGCTGCTCGCTGTGCTGCCGCAAGCGCCCAGTCGTTTGCGCCCCGATCGCCACCCCGAGCGAGCGCAGGCGGCGCGCGACAAAGTGCTCAAGCGCCTGGCCAGTTTTCAGATTTGGCCGCAGTCGGCAATCAACGATGCGCTGGAAGAGCCGGTACTGCTGGCTCCGCGTCAGGACCCGCGCCTGGCCCCGCTGCTGGCGCGGCGGCTGAATACGGCGGGCAGCCCACCGCTGATTCGCACGACGATTGATGCCGCCTTGCAGCGCCGTCTGGAAGACCTCTTGCTCGGTTGGCGGGCGCGGTTGCCGGAGCGTACCTCGGCGGCGATTCTGGTGGTGGAGCAGTCGAGCATGGCGGTACGCGCTTACGTGGGTTCGATTGATATCGGCGACACCAAACGCTTTGGTCATGTCGACATGATCAACGCGGTGCGTTCGCCCGGCTCGACGTTGAAACCCTTTCTCTACGGCATGGCCCTGGATGAAGGGCTGATCCATTCCGAATCGCTGCTGCAGGATGTGCCACGGCGCTATGGCGATTACCGCCCAGGCAATTTTGCCGCCGGTTTCAGCGGCGCGGTGTCCGCCAGTGAGGCGCTGGCGACCTCTCTGAATCTGCCCGCTGTACAGCTGCTGGAGGCCTACGGGCCGAAGCGTTTTGCCGGTGAACTGCGCAGTGCCGGGGTACCCTTGCTGCTGCCGCTGTTGGCTGAACCCAACCTGGCGCTGATTCTCGGCGGGGCGGGCAGTCGCCTGGAGGAACTGGTCAGCGGTTACAGCGCCTTTGCCCGCGGCGGCATGGCCGCGCGCCTGCGGTTTCAGCCGCAGGATGGCCTGCATGAGCGGCGGTTGTTGTCGCCCGGTTCGGCCTGGATTGTGCGACGCATTCTCAGCGGTCAGGCGCGCCCGGACCGTGATCCGCGCGCGCACCTGGTGCAGCGCCCGAGCCTGGCCTGGAAGACCGGCACCAGCTATGGCTTTCGTGATGCCTGGGCGATTGGCGTGGCGCCGCGCTACCTGATCGGCATCTGGATCGGCCGGCCTGATGGCACCCCGGTGTCCGGCCAGTTCGGCTTGGCGTCGGCGGCGCCGCTGCTGCTGCAGGTGCATGATCTGCTGGTCAACCGCGACAGCCAGCGCGGCATTGCCTTGCCGGGTGATCCACAGCCGGCCTCGGTCGGCGTGGCCGCCATCTGTTGGCCGCTGGGCCAGCCGCTTGACAGTCGCGATCCCAATTGCCGGCGCCAGCGCTTTGCCTGGACCCTGGATGGCACCACGCCGCCGACCTTGCCGGCGCAGGATCAGCCGCTGGGTTTGGGCCTGCAGGAAATTCTCTGGGTGAATGCCGCCGGGCTGCGTGTGGATGCCAGTTGCCTGGGGGCTACTGTACAGCGCCTGGCGTTGTGGCCGGCGCCGCTGGAGCCCTGGCTGCCGCGCCGTGAGCGCCGCAGTGCGCGCCTGCCGGCGGTTGATCCGCAGTGTCCGCCACGGCATGTGCCCGTCGCTGCGCCGCTGTCGATAGTCGGCGTACGCGAAGGCGACCGTTTACGCCGTCCGGCGGGCAGCGCCGAACCCCTGCGCTTGCGCCTGTCTGCGTTGGGTGGCAGTGGCCGGCGCTGGTGGTTTGTCGACGGCCAACCGGTGGCGGAAACCACGGCCGAAAGCGCGCTTAGCCAGAGTTTCGCGCGGGCCGGCCGCTATCAGCTCAGTGTGCTCGACGAGAGTGGCCAAACCGCCAAACTGAGTTTCAGTGTGTTGCCGTGATCACAGTTCGGAGGGGCCGCGCTGAAAATAGCTAAGGCCAGGTGCCAGGGCGTTAAAGACGCCGGTTGGCTGGTCGATAGGTTATACATCGGTGGGTGATTGAGTTTGTATACATATTTGTATTCAATCAATCTTTTCCAATAATAATCAAAAGGTAAAGTTTCATGAGCGTGTGGAAGCGCAGCATTCAGTGGCAGCTGAGTCTCAGTATGGGCGCAGCCCTGCTTGCCAGTATTCTGATTGTGGTTGGCATTTATTCGGCGGTGGTCAACCGCTTGAGCGAACGCTTCCTGGTTGAGGAAGCATTGCCGGCTCGGGTGTTGGCAATTCGTAATGACTTGGAAAGGGTGCTCACCGCGCCGATTACAGCCAACGCAGGAATTGCCGGCAATAGCTTTATTCAGGATTGGCTGGCAGCAGGCGAAGATCAGGGGCAGCGGGATGCCGTGGCGCGTTACCTGGATGGTGTGCGTCAACAGCAGAACGCCCTGACCACCTCGATTGCCGTGCTGGAAAGCGGCAACTACTTCACCGGCGCAGGCCTGGCTCGGGTCATTAGCCGTGACCAGGCGGAGAACCAGTGGTTCTACAAGCTGGTCGACAGCAGCCGCGACCAGGTGCTGGAAATCGACATTGATAAAGGCACGCGGCTGCCCACCCTGTTTATCAATCAGCGCATCAAGCAGGGCAATAAGACCCTAGGCGTTTCCGGTCTGGGCTTCAGTCTCAAGGCCATGTCGGAAATGATTCGTGACTTTCGTTTTGGTGAGCGTGGCCAGGTCTTCCTGATTGATGCTCAGGGCGAGATCAAAGTGCACCCACAAGCCGAGTTGAGCGGCAGTGGGCGCCTTGCGGAGCTGTTTGGTACAGGCCCCGCTGATCAGCTGCTGAACAGTGGCGGCAAAACCGTGCGTTTCGAGCGCAAAGGCGAAGCCTATCTGGCTGTGGCACAGAAACTTGGCAGCCTAGACTGGTTGCTGGTCAGTGAAGTACCTGAGGCGGAAATCTATGCCGAGGCGCGACAGGCGCTGTTCATGACCAGCGCCATCGGCATTGGTGTGGCGCTGTTGTTCTTAGGGCTGGTGGTACTGCTGGCGGGTGGTCTGGTGCGGCCGATCCGTCAGGTGACTGCTGCGTTGGTGGAAATCGGTGGTGGTGGCGGTGACCTGACCCGTCGCCTGGATGAGTCTCGCGAGGACGAGCTGGGTGATCTGGCTCGTGGATTCAATCGGTTTATTGGCGGTCAGCGTAGTCTGATCAGCGATGTACTGGCGACCAGTGAACGTTTACGCGCCTCGGTCAGTCAGGTGGCACAGGTGGTCGATAACACTGCTGGACGCTCCAGCCAGCAGCAGGAAATGACCGATATGGTTGCCACTGCTGTGCATGAGATGGGGCTGACTGTGCAGGAAATCGCGCGCAACGCCAGCAGTGCCGCCCACGCTTCTCAGGCGGCACGCGAGGAAGCGCAGCAGGCCCGCAAGGTGGTGGGGGAGTCGATCAACCATATCGAGAGCATGTCGGCTGACATCGGGGGGGCCGCAGCCGCAGTGGGTGAATTGGCCGAGCAGGTTGCCTCGATTGATCAGGTGCTGGCTGTCATTCGCGGTATCTCCGAACAGACCAACCTGCTGGCGCTCAACGCTGCCATCGAGGCGGCGCGTGCCGGTGAGATGGGGCGTGGCTTTGCCGTGGTGGCCGATGAAGTGCGCACCCTGGCCAGTCGTACGCAAAGCTCGACTGACGAGATCCAGCAGATGATTCAGCGCCTTAAGCAGGGGGCAGAAACCGCCGTCAGTTCCATGCATGCCGGACAGAGCGCCACGGGCACCGGGGTTGAAGCCAGCCAGCGCACGGGGCAATCGCTCAGTGCGATCACCGATCAGGTTGAGCGCATCAGCGATATGAATACTCAGGTTGCGGCAGCCACCGAAGAGCAGTCGTCGGTCACCGAAGAGATCAATCGAAATGTGCAGGGGATTGCGGATCTGGCGCACGCCACCGCCGGCGAGGTGCAAGTCTGTAAGGAAGACTGCCGGACCCTGCGTGGTTTGGCCGATGATTTGGCCAAGCAGATGAGCAGCTTCCGCCTCTAAATTCTGAAACAGGCGGCACTGCTTTGCCGCCTGTTTCAGGCCAGCTCGATGCGGTTGCGGCCGGCGTTCTTGGCTTGGTACAAGGCGTCATCAACCCGTTTGAAGAATGCCTCGGCAGTGCCATCGAGTTGTGTATCAAAGCAGCCCACGCCCAGGCTGGCTGTTAGCGGTAGGGATGTTCCCGGTACGCTGAAGCCTTCGCGCTCAAGTTCCTGACGGAATCGTTCGGCCATCTGGCGTGCTTCTTCCAGGCGGGTATTGGGCATGAGAATGCCGAACTCTTCTCCGCCCAGCCGTAGCAGTGCATCACTGTCACGCCGGAAGTTCTGGCGCATGCGCTCAGCGAAGGCGCTTAGGCAGTGGTCACCGCAAATGTGGCCATATTGATCGTTGATTCGTTTGAAATAATCAATGTCCAACAGCACCAGGGACAACGGCTGGTGCTGCCGCTGGGCGTTGGCCACCATTGCCGGGAACAGGT
Organism: Pseudomonas sp. HMWF032; assembly: GCF_003060885.1. GTDB lineage: Bacteria > Pseudomonadota > Gammaproteobacteria > Pseudomonadales > Pseudomonadaceae > Aquipseudomonas. The sequence continues at coordinate 1,465,719 of NZ_QAIG01000005.1, read as the reverse complement.
TGTTGAACTGGTAGCGGTTGCCCAGTTGGGTCAGGCTGTCAGTGCGGCTGAGCTGTTCCAGTTTTTTCTGTTGTTCGAGCAGTTGCCGTTCCAGGGCCAGGGTATTGTGGTATTCACGGTGACTGCGACTGAGGGCCAGCAGCAGGTAGCTCAGATAGAAACTGAGCGTGATCAGGATGGCATGTTGTTCTTGCCAGTCCATGGCCAGGCTGAGTAATCCGGGCAAGTAGAGCAGCAGCAGGGCCAGGATGGCCGGTCGCTTGCGCATGGCAAAGTTGAATGCCAGCGCCGTGCTGAAGGCGATGGTGCTGAGGGTGGCAATGATGGCCGAGTCGCTGAACAGGGGCTGTTTGTGTACGAACGCATGGGCCAGTCCCCAGCTGAGCGCCGTCAACAGGATCAATCCCCAGTGAAAATTGAGCCAGCGCCTGAGCGTGGCATCGTTCTGCTGTGCGGGGAGGCGATGCAGCACGCGCAGCGCCAAAAGCAGGGCGAAGGTAACCAGACCGATCAGACCGGAGACGATCAGCGCATCGGGTTCATTGCTGAAGACCCAGGTCAGAAACCAGGCCAGCAGGTAATAGGCACCACCCAGCGGTGAGCGGTTGCGCGTGTCTTGCGCTTCGCGCCAAAGGGCGAATGCTGCTGACTCACGGGGAACGTGGGCTTCAGTCATGCTCTGTGATCACAAATTCGACGTGCTGGCAGCATAACCCGTCCGCACGGAAAAAGCTGTCATATCGCCATCTATGCTGATCGGCGCCCTGTTTGCTTGAAAATGAGGTAAATGCGCAGTGTTCTCCAGTATTTCGCGGTCATTTACAGCTTTCTGGTGTGATTGACCGAGGTGAGCTAAAACCAAAGGATGGGTGCATCCGTCGCTTGGTTGTTTCCTAAAACGTATCGGGTTCACGCCAGTGGCGTGCATACGGCATGACAAAGTGAGGTGAGCATGTTGATCGGGCGTGCAGGCTGGCTGTTGCTGCTGAGCGTTTGGGGGCATATCGCGACGGCGGCCGTATTCCCTGAGCGCCCGCTGACCATGATCATCGGCTATGCCACAGGCGGCAGCACGGATCAGCAGGGGCGAGTGCTGGCGCAGGTGTTGCAAGAACAGCTGGGGCAACCCGTTGAAGTCAGCAACCTGCCTGGTGCCGGTGGTGCTGCTGCCACTGCGATGTTGGCCAGCAGTCTTGAGCAAGGCTATGTGTTCCAGTTTGGTGGTTCATCCGTGGTGAGCATTGCCCCACTGCTTTCGCCGGCTTCATATGATATTGACAGTTTTACCTATGTTGCCGGCTTGTCTCTGGAGCAGCCCGCGTTCGTTACTGGAGCCAAGCACGGTATTCGCGATTGGTCTGGGTTACTGGCCTATCTGCGTGCCAATCCGGGGCAGGTCTATGTCAGTCAGGCGGCTGAAGATCGCCTGATTATCAAGGCAATCGCCCGGCGCGAAGGGCTGCAACTGCGTACGATGCCAACCTCTGGTGGTGCCGCTATGGCGCCGCTGGTGATTTCTGGCGAGGCGGTTTTTGCTTACAGCGGCGGCACCCATACCGGCTATACCGATTCTGGTGAGATGCAGGTGCTGGCCAGTCTGGCTGATGAGCGGCTACGCGGTTATCCCGAGGCGCCGACTTTGCGCGAGCTGGGTTACGGACTCGGTTTGCAAACCACGCGTATCGTCATGGTGCCAGCCAATACGCCAGCTGATCAGGTTGAGGTGCTGGCGTCGGCGTTGGCGCAAGCGAGCAAGGATCCGCGCTTCATCGAGGTGACGGAGCGACGTATTCGTCAGCCGGTCATGTTCATGCGCGGTGCAGAGGTCAAGCCGCTGCTGCTGCAACAGATGCAAGAATATCGGGCGCTGATTGATGAAATCGGTCTGTAACCGTGAACCGAACATTCACGGATACGTGATTGCCCCTTCGTTACCCTGAGGCACGATGGTGATGAGCAGTAGATCGATGCCCAAGATGGCCCGCTGGGAGTTGAAGTTCTCCACCCGGATTGCACTGTTGTTCGGCATGCTCGGCATGGTCGCAATCAGTGTGGTGATGGTTTATTCGCTGCGCACCGCCGAGGATAATCTGCAAAGCGAGATCAAGAACCGCCTGCAGCAGTATCAACGGACCATCATCAGTCTTATCGAAAGCCGCCTGCAGTTGCTCGATGTCTATCTGCACAGTGCATCCGCAAGGCGCTCGATAAGTGCCTTATCGGAGACGGCAGTGGCGGTGGAGGACATTGCTGCGGATGTGGCGTTTATGTTCCAGGACGCCAATACCGATGCTCGTCTGGACGTCTTCTTCGTGCTTGATCCGGCCGGCAAGTTGGTGATGGATGCCGGTCTGCCGTTGTATGACATACAGCCCCTGGTGGCAGCACTCCGTTCCCCCATTCATTACGTAGCGAGTTGGTCTGTGGCTCAGGCAGGGGCGCAGAGTGTCTTGCTCAAGGCCAAACCAATCTTTGACCCTGCGAGCCTGCAATTGCGGGGCTATCTGTTTGTCGGGCTGGTGCTGGCGGATAACCGCTCCTTGCTCGCTGAGTTGAGCGCCAGCAGCCGCCTCGACCTGCTGGTACTGGGGTATGCACAGCAGCCACTGCTGTGGCAGGGCGATCGGGCGCTGTGGCGCGACAGTGCGGCCAGCCTGACACGCCTGGAGCGCGATGGCAGTGAGTTGTATGTGCAGCGCTTGCCGATCACCCTAAAAGGCGTCAAGGAGCCATTCTGGCTGACCCTTGGCGTATCGGATAACCGTTTTGCCTCAATTTATGAGAGCTACCTGCACTCGTTTCTGCTGATCAGCAGCGGCTTTCTGCTGTTGTTACTGGTGGCGGCCTGGTTGCTGCGTATCAGTCATGACCGGGCTATCAATCAGTTGCTTGGATTTATTGAGGCGACTCAGGCAGGGGCCCGTGATCGCGGTTTTCAACCCACCGGCATCTATGAATACAACCGCGTCGGCGTGGCAATGCAGCGCATGGTGGAGGACCTGCAGATTGCGGCCACGGTGTTTGAGGCTGCTGAAGGCATGTTGGTAACCGATGCGCAGTTTGTGGTGTTACGCGCCAACCCGGCATTCAGCCGCATGAGTGGCTACAGCGAAAGCGAAGTGGTGGGCAGCCTTTTCGACTTCACGCTGGTACCGGATAGCCTCGCCAGCAACCGTGCGGCCATGGAGGCGGCGTTGGCCGGGCAGGGCGCTTGGCAGGGCGAAATATTTGGTCGGCGCAAGCATGGTCAGGACTACCCGCAGTGGCTGAGCATTGCTGCCGTGCGCAGCGGCGCGGCTGAACCACACTTCAATTATGTGATCACCCTGGCGGATACCACCCAGCGCAAGGCGGCTGAACAGCGTATCGAGCAACTGGCCTACTACGACCCATTGACCAGCCTGCCCAACCGCCGCTTGCAACGCGAGCGCCTGGAGCATGCCGTGCTCGCCAGCGAAAGCACACGCCAGCGTGGTGCGGTAATGTTTATCGACCTGGATGATTTCAAAACGCTCAATGATGCTCGCGGCCATGACATTGGCGATCAGTTTTTGCAGCAGGTGGCCGAGCGACTGGTGGGCTGCGTGCGGCAGGCTGACAGTGTGGCGCGTATCGGTGGCGACGAATTTGTCATCCTTCTGGAAAACCTGGGCGTCGAGCCGTTGGCGGCTGCGCAGCAAGCCGGCGCCATTGCCGACAAGGTGCTGGTCGCTTTGCGTCAGCCGTTCAGGGTCGGTGGCGTGGAGCACTTCAGCACCTTGAGTATTGGCATTGCCATGTTCAATGGCACCGGTGAGCCGCTGGATGACCTGCTCAAACAGGCCGACCTGGCCATGTACCAGGCCAAGGCGCTGGGGCGCAATACCTGCTGTTTCTTCGAACCCCAGATGCAGCAACGGGTGATGCAGCGCGCCAGCCTGGAAAGCGAATTGCGTCAAGGGCTGCTGAAAAGCGAGTTCATCCTCTACTACCAGGCGCAGATTGATCAGCGTGAAGGGTTGCAGGGCGCGGAAGTGCTGCTGCGTTGGCAGCATCCGCAGCGCGGCCTGCTCACGCCGGGTGAGATCATCCCGATAGCCGAAGGTAGCGGGCTGATTCTGCCGTTGGGCGAGTGGGTGTTGCAGACGGCCTGCGCGACCCTGGCGCAGTGGGGGCGGTCGGCCGAGTTGCGTCATCTGAGCCTGTCGGTCAACGTCAGTGCCAAGCAGTTGCAGCAGCCCGATTTTGTCGAGCAGGTGCTGCATATCGTGCAGCGCAGCGGCTGCAACCCCAGCAGCCTGAAGCTGGAAATCACTGAGAGCATGCTGCTCGATGGCCGTGAAGCGGTGATTGCCAAAATGGCTCGGCTCAAGGCGCATGGCCTGCGCTTTGCCTTGGATGACTTCGGCACCGGCTATTCTTCGCTGTCCTACCTCAAGACCCTGCCATTGGATCAGCTGAAGATCGACCGCTCCTTTGTCTGCGACCTGCTCAGCGATAATCAGGATGCCGATATTGCCTGCACCATCGTGTCACTGGCGCATGCCCTGAAGCTGGACGTGATCGCCGAAGGAGTGGAGACCCAGGCCCAGTGCGACCGTCTGAGCAGCTTTGGCTGCACTTGCTTCCAGGGGTATTACTTCGGCCGGCCGGTGCCGCTGGAGCAGTTGTTTGCCGCAGCGGCGACCGAGCCGGGTTGAGGCCCTCGCAGTGCTCCAGCACGTGATCGATGGCGTCTGGCTGTTCATGTCCGCCCAACGCCATCAATGCTGGTCGCACTGGCTTCGTTAAGGCCTAGCCCCTCGCCCTTGCGGCCATTGCGACGCTGTTTCAGCGCTATCAACAGCAGCATGCTGCCGGCCACCAGGCACGACAACGGGCTTCGGCCACCGGATTTTAGGTTGGTCAGCCCGGGCAGTTGCGCCCTGAAAATCAGGATGGCCAGGGCGTCGTCAGCGTTGGCGCGTTAGATCGCTGCCGGGTGCATGCAGAAAGGCCTGGCGTTGAGCCAGGCCTTTTGGGCTGCTGCGAGGTCCTTCAGGTGCGGCGAGTTATGGCCACTGCATTTCACCCTTGAGCACCTTGGCGCTCAGTTCCAGGCTGCTGGCGTCGAGCAGCTGTGGGTACTTGGCTTTCATGGTTTCGATCAGCGCTTGGCTGTTCTTGGCGTTGGGCAGTGCCGCTTCCAAGTCATTGAGGTAGTTGCGAGTAAAGCGCAGGTCATCCAGGTTTAACGTTGGTTGGCCCATGTAGTGCCCCGGCACCAGGGTTTTCGGTTGCAGTGCTTGCAACTCATCCAGCGATTTCAGCCAGGATTTACGGGCCTCTACTGTTTGTGCATCGGCAATCCAGGGGTGGATGTTGGCGTAGGTCAGCACGCCGCCCACCACGGCCTTGATGCTCGGAATCCACAGGCTGGTGTGCTTGGGGTCATGGCCGATCAGCTCGATGCGCTGGCCTTCCAGGCTCAGGTGATCGCCTTGCAGGGCGTGCGGCACCACTGTACGGGCCGGTGCGGTGTCCTTGAGGATCGGGCCCCAGTAGGCCAGTTTGGGTGCGCGGCTTTTTTCGATATAAGCGATGGTTTCGGCGGTGGCCAGCACCTTGGCCTTGGGGAAGGCGCGGGTCAGGGTGTCCAGGCCGAAGTAGAAGTCCGGGTCGCCGTGGCTGATAAAGATGGTGGTGAGGTTTTTGCCGCTGGCTCGAATGCGCTCAACCAGTTCCTGGGCTTCACGGTTGGAGAACTGCGCATCGACCAGCATGACATCGCGCTCGCCGCTGATCAGCGTTGAGGTGACGGGGAACACGGCTTTGTCGCCCGGGTTGTAAACATCCAGGGTCAGTGGTTGGGCCATGGCGGTGGTCGCCAGGGTCAGCAGGCTGGCGCTGGCCAGCAGGCCGCGCAGGTGAGTGATGATCGACATGGTGAACTCCTGTTGAGTGAATGAGCGTATGTTAGTTGCTTTAAAGCGATCAAAAAGCCCCGTAATCTGCGCATATTTGTTGCGCTATTTGAGCTAATCATGGATCGCCTGACAGCTACGCGGGTCTTTGTCGAAGTGGTGGAGCGCGGTAGCCAGACCGCCGCCGCCGATGCACTGGAGATGTCACGGGCGATGGTTTCGCGCTACCTCGGTGAGCTGGAAACCTGGGTGGGCGCGCGCTTGCTGCACCGCACCACGCGCAAGCTGAGCCTGACCGGTGCCGGTGAGCAGTTGCTCGGCCAGTGCCGCGAGATGCTGGCCATGGCAGACGCCATGCAGAGCGTCAGCCGTACGGATGAGGCAGCCCCGCGTGGCACTTTGCGCATTGCCTGCAGCCAGTCGCTGGCCCAAGCCTGGCTGGTGCATGCGCTGGATGAGTTTATTCGCCTGTATCCGCAGGTCAGCGTCGATCTGCTGGTGGGCAGCCAGGCGGTCAATCTGGTGGAGGCGCGTATCGACCTGGCCCTGCGCATCACCAATCAGCTCGACCCTAACCTGATCGCCCGCCAGTTGGCGGTGTGCCGCTCGGTGGTGTGCGCCACTCCCGCCTACCTGGCCAGGCACGGCACACCGCAGCGGCCCGAGGAGCTGACCCAACACAACTGCCTGAGTTATGCCTATTTTGGTCGCAGCATCTGGGAGTTCAGCCGCGCCGGTGAGCCGCATGCCGTGGCGGTGAGCGGCAACCTCAGCGCCAATGAATCCATGGTGCTGCTGGAAGCCGCGCTGGCCGATATCGGCATCAGTTTGCAGCCGCGTTATTCGGTCGGTGCGCATCTGCGTTCCGGAGCGCTGGTGCGGTTACTGCCTGACTACGAGCCGCAGCAGCTGGGCATCCACGCCCTGTACGGCACGCGCCGGCAAATGCCGCCGGCGCTGCGCGCGCTGCTGGATTTTCTGATTCAGCGGTTGGCGGATCGGCCGGACTGGGACCTGTAAGCCGGTCTATAGCGGTTTATTGAACTGGATCAGCGCGACGCGCTGGCCCTTGGGGTCGCGGCGTTCGACCACGCCGCTGAGGGCATAACCGAGCTTGGGGTAGAGCAGCAGGCCGGCGCTGTTGGCGTTGAAGCACGACACCTGCATGCGCTTGGCGTGGTAATGCTCACGCGCCAGCTGCTCCATCACCGCCACCAGATAATGCGCCACGCCATGGCCGCGGGCCCAGGGCGCCACCATCAGGTTGCCGAGGGCGCAGTGGTCGTTGTAGTGCCACTGGTAGAAGTTGGCAAAGCCGGCCACCCGGCCATCGAACAGGACCACCGTGCTGTCGCGGCGTTCGGCCATGGCGGCGGCCAACTGGCCGATGCTCAGTGGCCAGTCTGCCTTGGGAAAACAGAAGAACAGCTCATCGGCGTTCTGTGGAAAGCCGACAATCTGGGCCAGATCAGCCGCCGCAGCAGGGCGATGGCTGAGGTGTGGGGTGGTGCTCATGCAACATCCTTGTTGAGTGAGGAGTGCGCGCTCAGCGCGGTGGGTATTGGCTTAGCACTTCTGCAACCGTACTGCGAATCGCTGCCGCGCGCTCGTTGGGGCTGGGTTGGCGGCTGCGCAGCACCTGTTCGGCACTACCGCGCCAGACCAACTTGCCGTCCTTGCCGTCGAGCAGGTCGATCTGCAGGATGCCGACCTGATAGTCCAACGTGCGGGTTTCCACATAACTCGGGCCGCCCCAGAACCCCCCGGACCATGGCTCGCCCCAGCCTCCGCCAAAGTGGGTGCTGACCTGCTGCTGGCGGTTGTCGACGATCATCCACACTTGCACCTTGAGATCGCCCGGCGTATTTGCCGCTGTTGCGCGCAGGCCACGTTGGTCGAGCTGTTCGCGGACCGCGCTGCGAATACGTTGGCCGGTGAGGTCGCTGTTGATGCGCGGGTCATCGGGTTTGAACTGTACGGCAGGTTCCTGCCAGCTCCAGCTGCGGTAAGCGGTAAAGTCCCGCTCGGGGTCGAAGTCGCGTTCCAGCTGCGGTGTCTGGCAGGCGCTAAGGATCAGCAGCAGGGGCAGTAACAGCAGTGATGCACGCATGGGGGCTCTCCTCGGGTTCAGCAATCAGTGTGGTGGGTACGCCGCCAGAGCCTGTTGTACCGCATTGCGCAATGCCGCGGCGCGTTCACTCTGGCTGCCGCTGTTAAGGGTTTCGGCGCTGGCGCTCCAGATCGGCTGACCATCCTGGCCATCGAACAACTCGATGCGCACCACCATGACCTCTTCGGTATAGCTGCGCACCAGCGGCGCACTGCCCCACATGCCGTAGTCGTTGCCATACCGACTATGACCGTACTGGCTGCCGTAGTGTTCGGTGACCTGGCGCAGGCGTTGCTCCAAACGCAGCTCGGCGCTGACCTTGAGGTCGCTGGTGTTGCCAGCGCGATGTGGGCGCAGGCCGCGTTGGTCGAGGGCATTGCTGAGTGCTTCCTGCACCTGCTCGGAGCTGGCCCAGGCCGTGCCGGCAGGCAGGCGTTGCCAGCTCCAGGTGCGGTAGCGGCCGAAGTCGCGTGGTTTTGCCGGATAGGCGCTGAGATCCAGTTGCTGGGCCGCCTGTGCGGGTGCAGGCGGCAGGGGCTTACTTTCGGCGGTATATGGGTTGTCGCTCTGGCAGGCTGCGAGACTCGTCAGTAGCAGTAATGCGCCCAGTCTTTTCATTGAGTGTTCAGCCTCCAGTGAGAGGGCAATCAGCGTGGCCGGCAGATCCAGTGCAGGTAGCGCCCCAGCCCGGCAAAGCTGGGGTGGCGGCGGTAGGCCAGTTCCATTTCCAGCAGGTCGATCAACTCAGCCTTGGCCTGAAAGGGTGGCGGCATGTAGTCGTGAAACACCCGCACGCCACTCTGGCTTTCGACTTGCCAATTCGCCTCAAGTTGCGCCGCCAGCTCGCGCGGATCAAGCGGCATCTGCGGGGTCAGACTTTGCTTCTCGCCAGCAAACTCGGCCTTGCGCAGCTTGCGGAAGTGGCCTTTAAGCAGGTTGCGGTAGATCAGCGCATCCTTGTTGTAGAACGCCAGCGACAGCCAGCCACCGGGCGCGCACAGCTGGTGCAGCACCGGCAGAATGCTGTGCGGTTCGGCCAGCCACTCCAGCACCGCATGGCAGATCACCAGGTCGTAAGGTTGCTCTCGCTGGCCGAGCAAGTCCTGCCAGGGCGCTTGAATAAAGGTGGCATGTTGTCCTGCTGCGGCAAAGCGCTCGCGTGCACCATTGAGCATCGGTTCGGCAGGTTCCGTCAGCGTCACCTGATGGCCGCGCTCGGTCAGCCACAGCGACATATGGCCAAGCCCCGCGCCAATATCCAGCACCCGCAGCGGCCTGTCGGGCAGGGCTTCGGCGAGATCGGCCTGGAGTACGGCCAGGCGAATCGCACCCTTGGCGCCGCCGTAGATCTTCTCGGCAAAACGCGTGGCCAGCTCGTCGAAGTGCCGATCAGTCATGGCGTGTCTCCGAGGAAACGCCGTTCGTTGTCGGCCAGTTTGGCGCGCACCACCTGTTCCATGTCCAGACCCAGTTCGCCACACAGCAGCACCAGATAGAGGATGACGTCGCCGATTTCTTGCCCGGCATGGGTGAGTTGCTCAGCGCTGAGTTGCCGCGATTGCGCTTCGTTCAGCCACTGGAAAATTTCCACCAGCTCGGCCATTTCCACGCTGGCGGCCATGCTCAGGTTCTTCGGGCTGTGAAAGGGACGCCAGTCATTGTGATCACGAATGGCGTGCATACGGGTGGTGATTTCAGCGAGGTTCATCAGGCGCTCCAGCAAACAGACGCCTAGCTTCGGGGGTTCGGCCGTGCGGTGCAAGCGGCTGCCGTACTGGAAACGGCAGACTCCGGAGGATTCAGCCCAGTGTTCGCCAGTGGCCGGTCATGTGCACGCGCTCATCATCACCGAGCAGGCTGAACTGGCCATTGGCCGCAGGCTCGCTGCTCAGTAGGCGTACGTCGGCGGGCAGCAGCACCGGTTTTTGGAAACGCACGCTCACTTCATAGCCGGCGGCAGGCAGGCGCGTGCCCAGCTCGGCCAGGGCGCGGCCTTTGTTCCACAGCCCGTGGGCAATGGCGCGGGGGAAGCCGAACAGCTTGGCGGTGGCGGCAAACAGATGGATCGGGTTGTAGTCGCCAGCAACGCGCGCGTAGCGCCGGCCGATATCGGCTGGCACACGCCAATGCGCCAGGGTGGTCTGCTCAAGCGCTGTTTCGCCGTCTCGCTCGAGTGGCTTGCCGTCCAGACGCAGGGCGCGGCATAGGATGCGGCTATCACCTTCCCAGAGCAGGCCGAGCTGGTCGTGCAGTTGGGTGATCAGGCTGAAGGTCACGCCCTTGTCATGCGGCTGTAGGTTTTGCACCTGCACGCTGACCGTGAACGGCCCGAGGCCTCCAAGCGGGCGTAGCACGCGGATATGGTTTTCCAGATGCACCAGCCCCAGCAGCGGGAACGGAAAGCGCCAGTCTGTGAGCAGCTGCATTTGCAGGGCGAAGGCCAGGATATGCGGATAGGGGGCGGGGAGCAGGTGGTCGTCAGCAAACCCACAGATCTGCCGATAGCGAGCCAGGTGTTGGATATTCACGGTTACCTGACAGCGCACGCCCAACTCAGGCAAGCGGCGCCCGGTGACGCGGCGACGCAGAGCCGCGCGTAGAAAAAGGCCGGGTAATGCGGGTGGGGTGGGCAGATCGAGCCAGTCGATGGCCATGGGGGCACTCCTCAGAACGGTGGCAGCAGCTTAGTCGGCGCGTCTGTATCTGCATTGGCCGCCCTGCCTGGTTGTGCGGCGGGGCAGTCAATTGCACGTATTCACGCCTTGAGCGCAGGACCTAAAGCTGCCTAAGATGGCCGCGCCTCGCGAACAATAAGAATTTCTGAAAAATGCGTGACCTGACTGACGACGTGGCGCTGATGCGGCCCGTATTAGATGCCTTGCGTGCCAGTGGTACCGATCCTGATCGCGTGCTGGCGCGTGTCGGCCTGCCGCCTGGTGGTTTGCCCGCCGGCCGGTTTCCGCATGCCGCCCAGACGCTGTTCTGGAAGGCGGCGATCGACGAATGCGGTGAAGAGCATGTCGGCCTTTACCTGGCCCAGCACCTTCCAGCCTTTCATGGCCTGCTGCTGGAATACCTGTTCCTTTCCAGTGAGACCTTCGGCGAAGGCCTGCGCCATGCCCTGCGCTATGTACGCCTGCTCTCCGACACCCTGAACGCCAAGCTGGACGTCCAGGGCGAGCGCGCGGTGCTGGTGCTCGGGCTGGTTCCCGGCACCCCACGCCATTTCCCGGAAATGCTCGCCGGCGCGGTGATCCGCTTGTTCGATGCGCTGACAGAAGGTGACTTTACCCCCTATGAAGTGCAGTTCATGCATGCCGAGGGTGCCCCGGCTGAGCGTTATCAGCAGGTGTATGGCTGTCCGGCACAACTGGGTGGTGAGCGTTACGCGCTGGTGTTCAATGCCGCTGTGCTGGACAAAACCTCACGGCATGCCGCCCCGGAACTGCTGCGCATGCACGAGTCGTTGGCGCGGCGGCAGCTGGCCGAAGTCGAGCGACTGGACCTGGTGCGCAAGGTGCGTGAGCTGATTGGCGAGTTGCTGGTCGACAGCGGCGCGACCCTGGAACAGGTCGCCGCGCGGCTGAACATGCCGGCGCGGCGGCTGCGCGAGCGACTGGCCATGGCCGGGGTGCGCTTCAATGACCTGGTGACTGACTACCGCTGCCGTTTGGCCAAGGACCTGCTACTCAATACGGATGAGCGCATCGAGGTGATTGTCGAGCGCACTGGCTTCTCCGAGCCGAGCACCTTCTATCGCGCGTTCAAGCGCTGGGTCGGCGAAACCCCGGTGGAGTTTCGCAAACGCGGCAAAAATTGAGTGCTACTGGGCGAAATAGGTCGCCCAGAAGTAATACAGCGTCATCCCGCTGCCCACGCTGATCACCAGCAGGCGCAGGAACTTGGTCGGCAAACGCTGGCCCAGCGTACCGCCGGCATAGCCGCCTACGGTGGCACCCACCAGCAGAATCCCCAACTCATACCCGCTGACCCGCCCGGCGATGATAAAGGTTGCCGTGGCGACGCTGTAGATCACCGCCGAAATCAGGTTTTTCAGGGCATTGGCGCGGGCCAGTGGGTGGCCTTCGATGGAGAATGTCGCCAGTTGCAGGATGCCCATGCCGGCACCGAAGTAGCCACCATAGATCGACACGCCAATATGCGCGCTCAGTGACAGCGGGCTGTGCGGCGGTTGGGCGGCGTCGGCGCGACGTGCAGCCAGCCAGCGACTGAGCCTGGGGCTGGCGGCAAACAGCGCGGTGGCGGCCAGCAGCAGCCAGGGAATCAGTGTGGCAAAGAGCGCATCGCCGCCAAGCAGCAGCAACAGCCCGCCGGCTAAACCGCCAGCCAGTCCGGCCAGTAGCAACGGCAGCAGATAACGGCCAAGCGGGCGCAGTGTGTCGCGTGCCGCCCAGGCACCAGCCAGGCTGGCCGGCCATAGCGCCACGGCATTGGTGGCATTGGCCGTCACTGGCGGCAGGCCCGCCGCGAGCAGGGCCGGGAAGGAGAAAAAGGTCCCGCCACCGGCGAGGGCATTGATCCCGCCGGCAGCAAAACCGGCGGCAAGCAGAAGCAGAATATCTGGCACTGACATGAGGCTTCGTTCGTTTGGCTGACGAGGCAAGGTAAGGCCGCGCGTACGGCCCGGCCAAGTACACCAAGGTCCCGTTTCGCGACAGTGCGCTTATCTGTCGTAGGCGCTCAGCTGTTATCCGGGGCCATCGCCACCTGATTGCGGCCACTGTGCTTGGCCAGGTAGAGGCCCTCGTCGGCCTTAATGATCAGGCCCATGGGGTCGTTCCCCTCACTCGGCCTGAGGGTGGCGATACCAATGCTTACGCTGATGCATGAGCCCGCTTTCGGCCGCTCGTGGGGGATGCCGAGCGCCTCGATGGCGCGCCGGACCTTCTCGGCCTGCAGGCGTGCGCCACCGGAGGCGGTGCCTGGCATGATCACGGCGAACTCTTCGCCGCCATAGCGGGCCGCGAGGTCAGCGGCACGGGTGCAGCTGGTGCGTAAGGCCTCGCCCACCTGGCGCAGCACATCGTCGCCGGCCACATGCCCATACTGATCGTTGTAGGCCTTGAAGTAGTCGACGTCGATCATCAACAGAGACAGTTCGCTGTTGTCACGCTGGGCCCGGTGCCACTCGACTTCGATGTATTCATCCAGATAGCGGCGGTTGGCCAGGCCGGTGAGACCGTCGGATTTGATCAGCCGTTGCAGCACCAGGTTGGTGTCGAGCAATTGCTGCTGGCTTTCGCGCAAGGCACGGTAGGCCTCATCCCGCTGTTGCAGGGTAAGGTAGGAGCGCGAGTGGTAGCGGATACGCGCCAGCAGTTCAATCACATCCGGCAACTTCACCAGGTAGTCGTTGGCGCCAGCGGCGAACGCTGCGCTCTTGACCTTGGGGTCTTCCTTGGTCGACAGCACGATGATAGGTACATCACGCAGCCCCGGTGTGCTGCGGTACTGGCTGAGCAGGTCGAGGCCGTCGATGCCGGGCATGATCAGATCCTGCAGGATCACCGTGGGCTTGATCTGTTGGGCCACATGCAGGGCCTGGTGCGGGTCTGAGCAGAAGTGGAAGTCGATGTCGCTCTCTTCGCCCAGCGCTCGCCTTACGGCCTCGCCGATCATGGCTTGGTCATCGACCAGCAGCACCATCATCGAATAGTCGGGTATCCCTTGAGGAAACGGGGGATGCTCATGAGGCCGTTGCATGGCAGTACTCCATCATTTACTTCATCTGGTGCCGGCAAAGTGCTAGCGGTGGGTGCATCAACTCAAACGCTTGACTAGGCAAGGGGCAATCTTGTCCAGCGGCAGAATCTCCACGGCAGCTTCCAGGGCCGCCGCCGCCTTAGGCATACCATAGACCGCACAGCTGGCTTGGTCCTGGGCGATGGTGTGAAAACCGCGCTCACGCATCTGCTTGAGCCCGCATGCGCCGTCGCGGCCCATGCCGGTCAGCAGCACGCCGATGGCATCGCCGCACCAGTGGGTGGCCACGCTGTTGAAGAATACATCGATAGACGGACGGTAGACCTGATCGGCCGGTTCGCGGCGGTAGACCAGCCGCCCTTCGGGGGTCAAGTACAGGTGGTTGTTGGCGCCGGCCAGCAGCACTTCACCCGGTTGCAGCAGCTCGCCGTCCTGGGCCAGGCGCACAGGCAGGTGTGATTCGCTGGCCAGCCACTGCGCCATGCCTGCGGCAAACACCTCGTCGACGTGTTGCACCAGGACGATGCTGGCGGGAAACTTCGCCGGGATCTGCTGCAGCAATTCAACCAGCGAGGCCGGGCCGCCGGCCGAGGCACCGATGGCCACCAGGCGTTTGTCGCGCAGATCACTGGTCTTGGCTGGGGCCGAGGTGACGCTGCCTGAGGCCTTGTGCCCGATCATCCAGGCGATGTTGTGGATCTTGCGGCGGATCGCCGCGCCATCGAGCAGCTGCTGCGGCCCGAGTGATGGCACGGCTACTACGTCCAGTGCGCCGGCGCCCATGGCATCGAACACCTGGGTCAGGTTGCGCTCGACATCGGCGGTGACGATCAGGATCGCGCAGGGGGTGTCGTGCATGATCCGTCGGGTGGCTTCGACACCGTTCATGCCGGGCATCAGCATGTCCATCAGCAGCAGGTCGGGGTGATCCTCGCGGCAGCGGCGCACGGCATCTTCGCCATTCTCGGCGACCCAGATCAACTCGTACTGCGGCTCGGCAGCCAGCGCCCGGCGCAGGCTTTCGACGGCCAGCGGCATGTCGTTGGCGATTGCAATCCTCATTCGCGTGCCTCTCCAATCAGGGTCTGTACGGCATCCAGCAGTGCTTCGTCATGGAAGCTGGCTTTGGCCAGGTAATAGTCCGCCCCGGCTTCCAGGCCTTTGCGGCGGTCTTCTTCGCGGTCCTTGTAGGACACCACCATCACCGGTAGCGAGCGCAGGCGTGGGTCCTGGCGCAGCAGGTTGACCAGTTCGATGCCGTCCATGCGCGGCATGTCGATATCGGTGATCAGCAGGTCGAAGCTGCCTGCGCGCAGGGCGTTCCAACCGTCCATGCCATCGACGGCCACCTCGACCTGATAGCCGCGACTGAGTAGCAGTTTGCGTTCCAGCTCGCGCACGGTGAGCGAGTCATCCACCACCAGCACACGTTTGCTGCTGGCCTGGCGGGTGCTGCCGCTGTGGTCGACACGCTCCAGATGGCCGCCGCCAAGCAGCTTGGCAACCGAGTTGAGCAGGTCATCGACATCCAGAATCAGCACTGGCGTACCGTCGTGCAGCAAGGCCCCGGCCGCCACGTCGCGGATCTTGCCCAGGCGTGGGTCCAGCGGCATCAGCACCAGGGTGTACTCACCAATAAAACGTTCGACCGCCAGGCCGTGGCAGCGCTCGCGGTCACGGATCATCACAATCGGGATGTCCGCCTCTTCGCTTTTTTGCTCGGCGCATTGCAGCAGCTGGGCGGCGGACAGCAGGCCGATGTGTTCGTTTTCGAGCCAGAAGTGCTGGCGCCCTTCGAGGTGAACAATCGCCTCACGCTGCAGGCGCAGCATGCGTTCAATCTGTGCCAGGGGAAAGGCATACGCCTCGCCGCCGATGCTCACCACCAACGCGCGGACCACTGACAGGGTCAGTGGCAGTTCGATATGGAACAGGCTGCCTTCGCCCTGGCGCTGTTGTAGGCGCACGTTGCCACGCATACGGCGGATTTCGTGCTGCACCACGTCCAGGCCGACACCCCGCCCGGAGATTTCAGTGACCTGCTGGCTCATGCTGAAACCGGGCAGGAAGAGGAAGGTCAGCAGCTCTTCCTCGCTCATCTGCGCCACCTGTTCGGCGGAGGTGAAGCGCCGCTCGATGATGGCCTGGCGGACCCGCTCCAGGTCAACCCCGCCGCCGTCATCGCTGACTTCCAGAATCAGCATGTTGGCGTGATGGCGCGCTTTGAGCAGCACCGTGCCTTCTTCGGGCTTGCCCTTGCGCACCCGCAGCGCCGGCGGTTCGATGCCGTGATCAACCGCGTTGCGCAGCAGATGGGTCAGTGGGGCCTCCAATCGTTCAAGAATGTCGCGATCGACCTGGGTGTGTTCGCCTTCAACCTCCAGGTGCACCTGCTTGCCCAGTGAACGTCCCAGGTCACGCAGCATGCGCGCCTGGCCGGTCAGCACGTCGGCAAACGGCCGCATGCGCGAGGCCAGGGCCAGGTCATACAGTTGCTGGGTGCGCTGGCCGCCATGCCAGGCGAAGTCATCGAACAGTTCCTGATGGCTCTGCAGTTGCTGCTGGCACTCCATCAGCAGGTGGCGGCCATCGTTGAGCAGGGTTTCTATGGTGGGGCTGATTGGCAGGCCGAGCAGCTGTTCGCGTAGGCTTTCGTAGGTACGCCTTGCGGCAGCCTGCTGGCGCTTGAGGCGGTGCAGGGAGTCGCTCAGTGGTTTCATGCGCTGGAACTCCACCAGCGATTTGCCCGACAGGTCGATCAGGTGGTCGAAGCGTTCGGCGGAAACGCGCAGCACCCGGCTGTACTCTTCGCTTGTCGGTTCAGTGGGCGGCTGCGTGGGCGCGGGTTGGGCGCTGGACGTCGGCTCGGTTGTCGGGGGCGCGGCAGTGGGCGGCTCACGCAGGGCCGGTACGGCTGCCCCGAGCAGTGCCTGCAGGCGTGAAGTGACGTGGTGGATCTGCGATTCAAGCTCGGTGTCGGGCAGTGCCTGGCCGATGCGCAACAGCAGGTCGGAGCCTTGCAGCAGGGCATCGATATGGTCTGGCAGCAGGCGCAGCAGACCTTCCTGGGCGGCCACCAGCAGGTCCTCCATGGCATGGGCCACTTTTACGCCACTGTCCAGGCCGACAATCCGTGAAGCCCCCTTGAGCGAGTGGGCGGCGCGCATGCAGGCTTCCAACTGCCCGGCATTCACCGGGTCACGCTCAAGAATCAGCAGGCCGGTATCCAGCACCTGTTTCTGCGCCTCCGCCTCCATGCGGAACAGCTCAAGCAGCGAGGCATCACGCATCTGATCCGGGGTCATGTCAGGCTCCTGATCATGGCGGCGAGCAGTTGTTCATCGTCGAGCAGGGTGATGCTCCTGCCGTCCCATTGCAGTACGCCAGCGCTGAAGCGGCTGATGGTGCGCTTGTCTTCCTGCACCGAGGCGCCGATCAATGCCAAGGGAATGCGCTGAATGCCGTTGACTTCATCAACCGGGCTGACCAGTGGTCCGGCGTTGGTTTCAAGGATCAGCATGCGCGGTGTGGCGCGTTTTTCCTGCGTACTTTCGCTGCGCTCCAGGCCCAGCACCTCACCCAGATTGAGGCATGCGACCAGCGTGCCGCGTACGTTGGTGACGCCCAGCAGGCTGCCGCTCTTTTGGTGCGGCAGAGTGTGAATGGGGGAGAGGGGCATCACTTCGGCCATGCGCCGGGTGGCAAGTGCCAGCCACTCTTCACCCAGGCGAAAGATCAACAGAGAACGCTGCTCACCCTGGTTTTCGCTGGCTTCAGCCTGGCCGTAGCCGCTGGCGTCCTGTTCCAGCACAGTGCCATAGCGGTCCAGCAGGGTGATCGCCGCAGCACTGTAGATCTCGCAGTTGCGGCAGTGGATGTGAGCGTCCAGGCGCGCGCAGCTCTTGTCACCGAATACGCCGATACGGTTCCAGCAGTCGTCAATTGGTGCCTGGTTCAGATCAGCATCCATCACGATGATTTACCTCCCTCCTGCGCACGCCGATACAGGCGCTGGGCCCCGCTCTGGTCGCCCTGGGTTTCCAGGTGGGCGGCCAGGTGGGTCAGTGCTTCGCGGTGCTGCGGGTCAAGATAGATGGCCTTGCGGTAATAACCACAGGCCTGTTCGCTGCGCTGCTCGACATCGCTGAGCAGGCCCAGCCAATAGAAGGCTTGGGCGCTCGGACCCGCTGTCTGCAGATGGCGTTCGCAGAGGCTGCGCGCTTGCTCGCAGTGGCCGGCGTTGGCCAGCTCGGCGACTTTATCCCAGGGTGTGCTGATGGGCGCTGGGGCTGGCATTGCAGGTGTTGGGGGGCGCGCTGGCACGCTGCTGCGCGGCGCTGTTGGCGGCCGTGGCGCAGGCTGGCGTGGCAGAACAGGCTGTGCCCGGCTGGGTGGCTTCAGGCTGATCGGTTTAGCGGTTTCGGCGGGCGCCAGGCGAAACGCAAAAGTTTGTTGCCGACCCAGGGCCTGCATTCCATTTTGTGTGGCCAGGCTGGCCTCGGCCGGGCCGATAAACATCACGCCTTGTGGTTGCAGCTGGCGCTTGAGCAGTTCCAGTACGCGCACCTGAGTGGCACGGTCGAAGTAGATCAGCAGGTTGCGGCAGAAGATGAAATCGTAGGCCGGTGTAGTGCTGAACAGGGCGCTGTCGAGCAGGTTGCCGCAGCGCAGTTGCACACGGCTTTTGACCCGCTCATCGAGTACAAAACTGTCGTTCTGGACGCGAAAGAAGCGCTCACGGAATGCCAGTGCGTCGCCGCGAAACGAATTGCGTCCGTAGATACCGCGGTTGGCCAGGGCCAGCACTTTGTCACTGACATCCAGGGCTTCAATCTGAAACTGCTCGGGCGCGAAGCCAGCATCGAGCAGGGTCATGGCGATCGAGTAGGGTTCTTCGCCGCTGGAGCAGGGCACGCTGATGATACGCAGCGGGCGCGCGGCGTTTAGCCGGGTGTGGCTCTCAACCGCCAGGGTGGCAAGGGCCTTGAATGACTCGGGGTAGCGGAAGAACCAGGTTTCCGGTACCACCACAGCCTCAACCAGCGCCTGCTGTTCTTTGGACGAACCGTTGAGGGTAATCCAGTAGTCTTCCAGGGCGCTCTTGTGTTGAGCATTCATGCGCTGGCGCACGGCGCGCTCGATCATGCTGCGGCCAACCGACTCGGCGTCAAGGCCGATGCGTGATTTCAGCAGGCGTTCGATTTGCGCAATCATGCTGGCGCATCCCCAGCCTGTTGCGCTGCCTTGAACAGCACGGCGCGCAGGGCGTCATCCAGCAGGCCCTGAACGTCGATGCGCTGGATCAGTCCGCGCTCATCCGCCTGCGTTGGCCCGAGGTAATCCGGCTGTGCGGCCTCCAGACCGCTGCTGGTAAAGGCATCGGCAGGCAGGCGCAGGGTGTTGGTGGCTTGTTCGAGAATCAGCCCGAGTACGCAGGCGTGCGCCCCGCGTTGTGCATCGAAGTACACCAGCACCAGGCGGGTGCTATTGCGTTCCAGTGCTGGCCGTTTGAGCACGCGCTGGTTGAGATCCAGCACGGGAATCATCCGTCCGCGGTGCTGGAAAACCCCAGCCACCCACTCCGGGGTTTCCGGCACCTGCTTGAGCTGGCGCAGTGGCAACACCTCGGCAACCTCGCGGGCGCTGATGGCATAGCGATCTTCGCCCAGCTGGAATAGCAGGTGCAGCTCCCCCTTGGCTGATCCAGCAGTGGCGGCTTTGTGCATGGCTCAGACCTTGAAGCTGCTGACGCCAACCCGCAGGTTGCTGGCCACCTGATTCAGCTCGTCGATTGCCACGCCGGCCTGGCGCAGGCTGTCTACGGTCTGACTGCTGGCTTCGCTCAACTGCACCAGGGCCTGGTTGATCTGCTCGGCACCGGTTGACTGCGCCTGCATGCCCTCGTTGACCATCTGAATACGCGGTGCGAGGGCCTGCACTTGCTGAATGATCTGTGCCAGCTGGTCACCCATCTGCGCCATTTCGCCGATGCCGCGGCGAACTTCTTCGGAGAACTTGTCCATGCCCATCACCCCGGCCGATACCGCGGACTGGATCTCGCGCACCATTTGCTCGATATCGTAGGTGGCCACTGCGGTCTGATCGGCCAGGCGTCGCACTTCGACCGCTACCACGGCAAAGCCTTTGCCGTATTCGCC
Organism: Pseudomonas sp. HMWF032; assembly: GCF_003060885.1. GTDB lineage: Bacteria > Pseudomonadota > Gammaproteobacteria > Pseudomonadales > Pseudomonadaceae > Aquipseudomonas. Next base: position 1,445,845 of record NZ_QAIG01000005.1, on the reverse strand, counting down.
GGCCTTTTCCGCTTCGATGGCGGCGTTGAGGGAGAGCAGATTGGTCTGGTCCGCCACTTTGACGATGGTGGTGACCACGTGATTGATGTTGCCGGCCTTCTCGTTGAGGATCGACAGTTTGCCGTTGACCACATCGGCGGCCCCCATGACCTGGCGCATGATTTCTTCCATGCGGCTCAGCCCCAGCTGGCCGGTGCCAGCGAGCATCGAAGTCTGTTCGGCGTTGTCGGACACCTCACCCATGGTGCGCACCAGGTCGCGTGAGGTGGCGGTGATCTCGCGTGAAGTGGCACCGATTTCCGTCGTGGTGGCAGCCGTTTCGGTGGCCGTGGCCTGCTGCCGGCGCGAGGTGGCGGCGATTTCGGTGACTGCGGTGGTCATCTGCACGGCCGAGCGCTGGGCGTGGCCGACCAGGGTCTTGAGTTCACCGACCATACTGTTGAAGCCAATTTCGATGGCGTTGAATTCATCATTGCGCTGCATATTCAGGCGCACGGACAGGTCGCCGCTTTCGAGGGTCTTGAGGGTGCTGACAATGTGGTCGATCGGACGGGTGATGGCTTGCAGCAGCAGCCAGCCACAGACCCCGGCTGCCGCAATGGTCAGCACAATGGCCAGCAGGATCTCGAACTCCAGCGAGCGTACGGCGTCGCGGATAGCACTCGCGCTATGGTCGGCGAGGGTTCTGTTCAACTCGACCAGCTCGTTCAGGGTCTGCAGGCCCTGATCCCATTTCGGTAGCAGCTGTTCGGTGCTGAAACTATGGCCTTGGGGCTGTGGGCCGTCACGCAGAATGCCGATTAACTGGCTGTGCAGTAGCAGGTACTGGCGATGCTGTTGTTCGAACTGATCAGCCAGTTGCGCTTCGTTCTTATTGATATTGGTCTGCCGGTAGCGGTTTAACAGGTCATCAAGCGCGGCCTCAATGGCGGCGAACCGGGCCTGGGTGCTGGCGAGTGCAGCCGCATTGGTGCCATCGTCAAGGCCCAGCATCAGGTGATGGGTCTCCAGCACATGGTCGGCCCAGGCACTCTGGATCTTGCTGACGTAATAGACCCCGGGTAGGGCGTTGTCTTGCATCTGTGCGGTTTCGCCCTTGATCGACACCATGCGCACATAGGCTGTTGTGGCGAATAGCAGCAAGATGGTGATGAGGGCGGTGAAACTGGCGATGATGCGGGTGCGTACGGTTAACTTCATCCCTCTATCCTTCAGCTGCTGATGGAGCCGATAGTCGTGCGTGGTGATGGGTGAGCGGCCGCTCGCAATGGAGTGGCTGCGGTGATCGCGCTATTGGGGCCATGCTACTGGTCAGCCAGCGGCCAGCCAACCAGTTATAGCGCGTAACTCGCCGAGGCTCCGCCGCGCAGGCGTTGACGGCCCACGGTGTTGCCCGTCAGGGGCGTGGAGGGGCGTGCTTTGCGTGGTGCAGCAGCCTGTGCAATTCCTCTGGCACGGGCATCGGCCGGAAGGCGCTGACCCGTGCCCGTCCGGTGTTGCCAACGGGCACCCAGATGCGCGAGGCCAGCAAGGCCGCGATAATCCGCGGCAGCTGGCCGGCCACTTCGCGGTAATCGCGTTGTTGCCAGCCGAGCGTGAGCATCAGCCAATGGCTTTTGGCATGCAACAGGGGGCGGCGCTGGGTGAGGATGTGCGCGCGTTCCAACCAGGCAAAAGCGGCAGCGCTGTTGTGCGCGCGCCTGGCCTGCTCGGCGTGCAGAAAGGCCTCGGTAATCGCCTGTTGCAGGGGAGCGTGCATGTGCGTGTGTACCTATTTTTTCAGCAGGCGCAGGCCGTTGAACACCACCAGCAGGCTGACGCCCATGTCGGCGAATACGGCCATCCACAGGGTGGCATGGCCGCTCAGGGTGACGGCGAGAAACAGCGCCTTGACCCCCAAGGCCAGGATGATGTTCTGCTTGAGAATGGCAGCGGTCTGCTGCGACAGGCGGATAAAGGCCGGAATCTTGCGCAGGTCGTCATCCATTAGCGCTACATCGGCGGTTTCGATGGCCGTGTCGGTACCGGCCGCCGCCATGGCAAAACCGATCTGCGCCTTGGCCAGCGCCGGGGCATCGTTGATCCCGTCACCCACCATGCCGACCACGCCGCCGTGTGCCTGCAGGGCTTCGATGGCCTGCAGTTTGTCCTCCGGCAGCAGGTTGCCGCGGGCTTCGTCGATGCCTACCTGTGCGGCGATGGCGGTTGCCGTGTGTGGGTTGTCGCCAGTCAACATGCTGGTTTTCACGCCGAGGGCATGCAGCTGGGCGATGGCCTCGCGGCTGGATGCCTTGACGGTGTCGGCCACGGCAAACAGCGCCAGTGCGCGGCTGCTGTCGCACAGCACGACCACGCTCTTACCTTGCCGTTCGAGGTGTTCGAGGGTGGCTTCCAGCTCGGCTGAGCACAGGCCCCGTTCTTCCACCAGGCGGTGATTGCCCAGGTAAAGCGCGGTGCCGTCGATGCTGCCGTGAACACCACGGCCGGGCAGGGCGGCAAAACCTTCCACGGCCTGAGTGGGCAGGCCCTCGGCGAGAGCCTGTTGGGCGATGGCCTGGGACACCGGGTGATCCGAGCGGCTGGCCAGGCTCGCGGCGTGGCGGCGGTAGCGATCACTGTCCAGCGTGTGCAGCGCCAGGTAGTCGGTTTGCACCGGCTTGCCGTGGGTGAGGGTGCCGGTTTTGTCGAGGGCCAGGTAGTCCAGCTTGGCTGCGCTCTCCAAATAGACCCCACCCTTGACCAGGATACCTTTGCGCGCGGCGGCGGCCAGGCCACTGACGATGGTCACTGGGGTCGAGATCACCAGCGCGCAGGGACAGGCCACCACCAGCAGCACCAGGGCGCGGTAGATCCAGTCATACCAGGGCGCTGCCAGCAGCAGCGGCGGTAACAGCGCAACCACCAGGGCCAGGAGAACCACCAGCGGGGTGTAGACCCTGGCGAACTGGTCGACAAAGCGCTGGGTTGGGGCGCGGGAGCCCTGCGCCTGTTCAACCGCGTGAATGATCCGCGCCAGCGTGGTGTTGGCGGCAGCGGCCAGCACGCGGTATTCCAGCGCGCCGGCCTGGTTGATGGTGCCGGCAAACAGCGGATCGCCGACGGTCTTTTCCACTGGCAGGCTTTCGCCGGTAATCGGCGCCTGGTTGACGGTGGAGTGGCCGACGAGCACTTCACCATCCAGGCCAATGCGCTCGCCAGGGCGCACCCTGACGCGGGCGCCGAGCGCGACGCTGTTGAGTGCCACCTCGCGCCAGCTGCCGTCAGCCTGCTGCACGGTAGCGCGCTCGGGCGTCAGGTCCATCAGGCCGCGAATGGCATTGCGCGCACGGTCCAGAGACTTAGCCTCGATCAGTTCCGCCACGGCGAACAGGAACATGACCATGGCCGCCTCTGGCCACTGGCCGATTAGCACCGCGCCGGTAACGGCAATGCTCATCAGCGCGTTGATGTTCAGGTTGCGGTTTTTCAGGGCGATCCAACCCTTCTTGTAGGTGCCCAGGCCGCACAACAGAATGGCCAGCAAGGCCACGGCTGCGACCACCCATTGCGGGGCCAGCGCGGCAAAGTGCAGGACTTCGGCGCTCAGCGCCGCCACCCCGGACAGTCCCAGCGGCCACCAGGGTTTCTTGTGTGGTGGCTTGGCGGGTGGCCGTTCAGCGCTCAGCGGCTCGGCCTGCATACCCAGCGCGTGGATCGCGGCCACAATCGGCGTAGTGGAGGGCAGGCGGTGCCAGACCCCGAGCACGCGGTTGATCAGGTTGAACTCAAGGCGTTCGATCCCGGCGAGCGCGTACAGACGCTGCTCAATCAGCGCCTGCTCGGTTGGGCAGTCCATCTGCTCGATGCGAAACTGGCTGAACAGGGCACCGTCCAATACGCCTTCGCGTGGCGGTGCAGTGGCGATGGCGTCCGCTTTTGGCGGGTGATGGTGGCCGCAGCAATCATTCATCAGGCGATCCTCGTTAGACGATGGAGTAGAGTGAACACCCTGAAGCCACTACAGGGTCAAGCACCTGTGAGCGAGGTTGTCATGAAGATTGGAATGCTGGCCAAACTGGCCGATTGCCCGGTTGAAACGGTGCGCTACTACGAGCGCGAAGGGTTGTTGTCGGCCCCGGCTCGTACCGAGGGCAATTACCGCCTGTATAGCAGTGAGCACCTGGAGCGGCTGACCTTTATCCGCAACTGCCGCACGCTGGACATGACCCTGGATGAAATCCGCCGCCTGTTGGCGCTGATGGATCACCCCGAGCCGAACTGCGAAGGCGTCAACAGCCTGGTGGATGAGCATATCCGTCATGTTCAGGCACGGGTCACCAGTCTGCTGGCGCTGCAGCAGCAACTGATCGACCTGCGCCATCGCTGTGCATCTGAGCAGGGCGTAGAGGCCTGCGGCATTCTCCAGCAACTGAACAGCAGCGGCGGAGTCAGCGCGCTGCCAGATGACGGCCACTCGCATGTGGGCAAAAGCCATCGGCACTGAGGTGCTGGCATTTTGCGCTGATTCACAGTTTGTCGGGGCATCTCATATACTCCGGGGCACTCTTGGCCCCGCCCGCAAGCCGCATCGGCTTCCAGCAATAAGGGAGCGCTCTGCACGTGATGCGTCTGTTGCGACTGATCATTCTGCTGCTACTGCCGGCCTGGCCGGTGTATGCCGATACACTCAGCGACTTGCGTCAATGGGACCCGCAGCAGCAGGCGACTCAGCCATTGTCGGGACAATGGCGGCTGACTTGGCTGGAGCCGGAACAGGCCGAGCAGTTTGTAACCCTGCCCTTTACCTGGGACCAGGGCACGGATAAACCCTGGGGGGCGGTGGGCTTCGGGCGTATCGAACTGCGCAGCGAGGTTCTGCTGCCGGCGCATTCCAGACAGCTGGCGCTTTATTTTGACGACCTCAAGTCTGCCGCGCGTATCTGGGTGGATGGCGTGCTGGTGCTGCAGCTGGGCCGCCCCGGTGATGCACACGATGAGATTCCGCGCTTACAACCCGCCATCGTGCCACTGCCGCTGGGACAGGCGCGGGTGAAGCTGCGGGTGGAATTGTCCAATCACTTCCACCACGAGGGTGGCGTCGACATGGTCGTGCGTGCCGGCACGCTGCAGGCGTTGCAGCTGGACAACAGCCGGCAGCGAGCGTTGTACCTGCTGACCGTTGGTGCGGCATTCATGATGGCCTTGTTTATGGGGCTGATGGACCGCGGGGCAGCCCGCTCCCTGGGCGGCGCGCCTTTTGCGGCCATTCTGATTCTGGCGGGCATGCGCGCGGTCTCCAGCGGCGGGCTGCTGGACTATTACCTGGAGTGGCCCGCGTTGTGGGTTTACCGGCTGGAGTACCTGTCCGGTCATCTGTTTGCTCCCGCCTATGGTCTGTTGCTGCTGCGCTTGTTTCCCGCTGAGCTGTCGCGGCATGTCCTGCGCCTGATGCTGGTGGTCGGCGCGCTGGGGGCTGCGGCAACGCTGCTGTTGCCGGCATCCTTCTTTACCCTGCTGCGTGATCCCTGCGCCCTGTGGTTGCTGCTCAGCGAGCTGTATTTTCTCGCCGCGTTGCTGCTGGCGGCCCGGCGACGCCGGCCGGGGGCGCTCGGCGTATTGCTGGGCATGCTGGTGCTGGATTTCACCATCGTCAACGACCTGATGATGTATTCCCTGAGTGTGCCCACGCTTAATCTGATACCGCTCGGCGTGCTGTTTTTCCTGTTGTCACATGGTCTGGTGGTCGGCAGCCGGGTGACGGCAGCACTGCGGCGGAGCAATGAGTTGCGCGAGGACTTGCAGCGTCTCAATGCCTCGCTGGAAGCCCGCGTCGAGGAACGCACCGCGGCCTTGGCCGTTGCCCGCGATCAGGCGTTGCATGAAGCTCGGCAGTCGCTGGAACGGCAGGCCATGCTCAGCCATGAACTGCGTACGCCGCTGGTGGCCATTCAGGGGCATCTGCAGCTGCTGGGGCGCGATGCGCTGGGGCGCGAACAGGCTCAGCGCCTCGAGACGGTGCAGGTTGCTGCCCAGAGCCTGACGGATGTACTCGACGGACTGATGCTCTTGTCGCGTGCCGAAAAACTGGAACTGCCGCCAGCCCAGGTGTTTTCCCCCGTGCGGCTGGTCGAGGAGTGTGCGGCGATCTTCCGGCCGCAAGCCGAAGCGCGTGGTCTTAGTCTGCTGACCCGATGTGCAGCGGATCTGCCGGCGTTTGTGCTGGGCAATCCGCAACCGTTGCGGCAAGTGCTCTACAACCTGCTGGGTAATGCACTCAAGTTTACCCAGGCGGGATATGTGGAAATCAGCCTGGCGTGCCGTGGCAGCGGGCTGGCGCTGCGAGTGACGGACACTGGCCCGGGGATTCGTGAGGAGCTGCAGCCGAGAATATTTGAAGCCTTTGTCCGTGACCCTCAAGCGGATCAGGCGGGTATAGGCCTGGGCCTGTACATCAGCGCGCGGCTGGCGGAGCTCATGGGTGCCACCCTGGCACTGCAAAGTACAACCGGTAAAGGCACCTGCATCGACTTGTGGTTGCCCTGGCAGGCGGCCGCCGAACCCGAACCGGGCGAGGATGGCCTGGCGCAGTTGCAGGGCCTGCGTGTGTTGCTGGTCGAGGATGTCGAGGTCAATCGTCTGGTCACTGC
>NZ_QAIG01000005.1:1433429-1439186 GCF_003060885.1 Pseudomonas sp. HMWF032 | reverse complement strand
GGACATGCGCCTGCCCGACATCGATGGCTTGACGGCCAGCCGCCGCATTCGTCAGCAGGCGCATGGCCGCGGGCCGATGTTGGTGGCGCTGACGGCCAACGCCCGTGACTTGCATCCGGATCAGTGGCGAGCAGCCGGATTAACGGCGGTACTGGCTAAACCGTTGCGTCGCCACGAGTTCCTGGCGTTGGTTGAAACCTGGGAGCAACCGTCCGGGACACCGGCTGAAACAAGTGAGGATATTTCTGAAGCCCGGTTGGATGTACTGCGCGGCTGGTTGGGTGCCGCGCTGTTTGATCGACTGCTGCCGACGCTGGTGGACTCCTTGCAACAGGTACGTGACGCCCTGGCGGCGCTGGGGCCTGCGGATGTTCCGGCGGAACAGGTGGCCGTGATCTGTCATCGCCTGCGCGGCAGCGCCCTCAATTTCGGCCTCGACAGCCTGGCACGGGCGGCCGAGCAGACCGAACGGCTGAGTCAGGTGCCGGCCTTGCTGGTCTTGCTGGACCGCCACCTGCAGCTGTTGCGCGAGCGTTTGCAGCAGGAGCACGGTCATGAGTGAGGCCGGGTGCATTTGCTGGCAACTGGCCGGTACTTTGCGGCAGAATCGCCGGCTTGAGCCCAGGGAGTAGGTCAATGGTCGACAAATTGGTCGTCGTTGAAGATGCGCCGGAAATCCGCGAGATGATGGTGCTTTACCTGCAGAATGCCGGCTATGAGGTCTATGCCACTGATTCCGGGCAGCAATGCCTGGCGCTGGTGGAGCGTTTGCGGCCCGCGCTGGTGTTGCTCGATATCGGTTTGCCGGATATCGATGGCCTGACCATCACCGCGCAACTGCGGCGCAGCCAGCCCAACCTGGGGGTGATCCTGGTCACCGTGCGTGACGAAGACTATGACCGGGTGGTCGGGTTGGAAGCAGGTGCCGACTGTTACCTCACCAAACCGCTGAACCTGGGAATCCTTCTGGCTCAGGTGCGCAGCCTGCTGCGTCGCTGTGGCGGCGGAGAACGCGAGGCTGATTTCAGCCTGAGTCTGGGACGTTTCCGGGTCGATCTGTTACGCAGGCATATTCTCGATCCGCAGGGGAATGATGTCAGCCTCACGCCTGGTGAGTTTGCCCTGCTGATCGGTCTGATCGAGCGGCGTGGCCGAGCGGTTAACCGTCATGATCTGCTGGCCTGTTTGCGTCGCGGTCAGGACGTGGGCGAGGAGATCGATGTGCGCACGGTGGATGCTCTGGTGGTGCGTTTGCGCCGCAAACTTGAGCTCAGCCCCAATCGTCCGCAATTGATCCTGACCGTCTACGGCAAGGGGTATCGGTTGGCGGGTGAGGCTGAAATAACCCACGAAAACCTCAATTGAGCCGCATTGTGAACAGAGGTTCACAAGCGTGAATGGCCTTTCCTAGCACTCACATATAGCGAAACCAGAGAATTCACTACTCGTGATATCTCCATTCGTGACAGTGAGGTCCGCCATGTTGGTCAAACGCCCCGCCCCTCGTTCGACCTTTCGTGAACAGCCCAGGCCGGTGTTTCAGCCTACCCGACTGGCAGCGGCCATTCTGGTCGGCATGGGCGTGCCTGCGGTCTGGGCGGATACGAACACGATTGTTGCCTCCGGCGGCACGTACCTGGTGGGCGATACTCTGGTGCAGTTTCCGGGCACGGCGACCACTATTGCGGTCAAGGACAATGTTACGGATATCACCACCGGCACGGTGCGTGGGCAGACCGGCTTTAACTCCTTCAGTCATTTCCAGGTCGGCAACGGCAATACCGTAAACCTCTATGTGCCGAGCGGGGCCAGCAATCTGGTCAACCTGGTGCATGACTCACGGGCGGTGATCAATGGCACGCTCAATGGCGTGCTGACCGATGGCAACCGGATTGGCGGCAACATCATCTTTGCCGATCCCCATGGCATGGTGGTGGGCAGCAGCGGTGTCATCAACGTCGGCAGTTTGACCATCACCACGCCCTCGGCGCAGCAGATGCAGCAGCTGTCTTCGGCGGTGGGTGTGGCCACGCCCGAAGGCGCAAGCCAATTGGTCGACGACTTGAAGAACGGCCAGTACAACGACGCGGGTGTGCTGACCGACCTGCCGGGTTCAGAGCGCGGCAAGGTTGAGATCAAGGGCAAGGTCAATGCCGTAGGCTCGGTGAATATCTTTGGTGCCGCGGCGGTGGTGGCCCAAGGGGCGCGTGTTGAAGGCGGTAAGGACATTGCTGATGCCGTGTTCAAAGGCACGGTCAACACCGCCGGTTTGTCCGTGGGACAGGCCGCGCAGCGAGCCGATGGTGCGGTGCGCATCGTCGGCCGTGACTCGGCGGTAATCTCCGGTGAACTGGCGGCGCTGATGGCCGATGGCAGTGGGGCCAGTGTTTCGGTGTCGGGTGGGCAAAGCCTGGAGCTGACGGCATCCGCCCGCGTGCGTAGCCAGGGCGAAGCCGGCAAAAACAGCGGCAAGGTGACGCTTGAAGGCAGCGCCATCAATGTGCGCAGCGGAGCGCTGGTCGATACTCGAGCCACCGGCAGTGGGCGCTCTGGAGATATTCAGGTAAGCGCCATCAGTGACGGTGCCTGCACCTTCTGCGAAGGCGACGATGCCAAGACCGTAGATGAAATTACCCAGACGCTAAAAACCAAGCCGAACTCGCTGCTGGCACCTGACCGCGGCGTTGCCAGTGTCAATATCGAGAAAAATGCCGTACTGGATGCCAGCCACGCCGATGACTTCCGCGAGGGTGACATCAAGGTCAGCGCTACGGCCATCAGCAAGCAACTGGGCGGCTATTCGGCGGCCGATGCCAGTGTCAAGGTCGCCGGTACGCTCAAGGGCGGCAATATCGCCCTGAACAGCAATGCCGTGGCAGTTGTCGACCCAGGCTTGCTGAGTTCGCTGTTCGACAGCGCGGCGATCAAAGCCGACATTCTGAAGATGAAGAATGAAAACGGCTGGAGCGATGAACAAGCCTGGAAAAAGATCATCGGCGACATCATGGGGCCGATCACCGGGATTGGCTCGCTGAGCAATCCCGACCAGCTCAAGGCGTTGGGTGCAGACCCCGCCGACCTGAGTGAGCTGTCGACGTTGATTCCCTTCCTGGCCGTGTCGATCGGTCATGCCGACTCCAAGATTGAGGTGCTTGACGGCGCGAACCTGCATGCCAGCCAGAAGTTGCTGGTCAAGGCCGACAGTACGCGCAAGGTGACAACGGAAAGCTTCTCCATTCCGCTGGTGCAATCGTTGATTCCCTTTAACGCCGGCATGGCCTTTGGCCGCATCAGCGGCACCACCAGCGTGGAGGTCAAGTCGGGCGCCACGCTCAAGGGCGAGCAAGGCATCGCACTGCAGGCGCACAGTCAGAACACCTTGACGGTTGAGTCGGAAGCCACCAATGGGCACGACGCCGAAGGCAAGCAGGCCACCACCACCGGCTTTGCTTTTGCCATGGCCAACACGGGCCTGACCACCTCGGCCAAGGTCAACAGCGGTGCGCTACTGCACACGCGGGGCGATGTCAGCCTGCTGGCGCTGACCGAGCAAGCGATCCGCAACAAGGCGGTGTTCAAGTCGTTGGGTAACGGTGCTGCCGGCGGTGCCGTGCTGGCCTTAAGTGTGCTCAACAGCAATACCCAGGCGGCGTTCAATGCCAATCTGAGCGGCGCGCGTCATCTGGACGTCAGCGCCACCAACCTGATTTCCCGTCAGCAAAATGAGGCGACCTCGCAGGCCGGCAAAGGCCTGGCGGATTTCCTTAAGTTTCGTGCGATTGGCACAGTCGATCCGATCAAGAATTATGTGCTGAGCAAGTTCAAGGACGTGAATCCGACTCAGCCGACGGACAGCAAATTCCGTTTGGCCGCCTCGTTGGGATTGGTGGTCAGTGATCAGCAAGCCGAGGCCAGCATCGGCCAGAGCACGCAGCTCAACTTGAGCGGCAATCTTGGGCTCACTGCGCAGCAGGAGATTCGTGAGCTGCATAACCTGGTCAACAGCACCGTCAACGGCTCCAAGAATGGCTCGGACCAGAATGACTATTCCCTGAGCATGGCCGTGGCGATTGCCACCCTGAATCAGGGCACCCGCGCGCTGGTTGGCGATGGCGCGCAGATCACTGCCCAGCGCATCGGCCTGGGCGCTCAATACATCCAACCCTTGAGTCTCGCCGGCTTTGACCGCTGGAGTTCGCTGAGTGATATCGGCAAGAACATGATGAGCCTGGGGGGCTGGCCGAGTGATCTGGCGGGTAAGTTTTCCACCCAGTACGCCAACTCCCAGGGCACCTCCGATGAACTGGCGATCACCGGCTCCATCTCAGTGCTGACCAATTTGATTGATACCCGCGCCTGGGTCGGGGACCGGGTTCGCCTGGAAGCCTTGGTCAATGATGAGCTTGCCTGGCAGAGCAGGCCGCTGGATGCTCTGGTCGGTTTGCGTGATGCTCAGGGTTTGCTGATTCCGCCCAGTGCCATGGTGGCCAGCCGCCGCTGGGAATGGGCACAACCCATCACGGTGACCGCGGGCAACCAACTCGGCCAACTGGCCATTGCCGGCAACATCGGCATGTTCCTGTTCGGCACTGCTGTGGGGGGCGAGTCGGCCCCCGGTGAAAATTCCAAGCCCTCGGCCCTTGGCGGGGCGTTGAACATTCAGACTGTTTCCAGCAAGGCCGTGGCCGGCATCGGCGCGCAGGCGGTGGTCAAGGCTGGCGGGGTGCAGGTCCAGGCTCTGCAGGATGATTTGATCCTGGCCCTCAGCCCGTCTGCCGGCAAAGGGGTGAGTGCGGCGGCCAATGGTGCCGCCGTGGCCAATACCCTCACCTCGACGGTCAATGCCTCCATCCATAACACCGCGAGCATGGACGCCAAGCGCATTGGTGTGCAGGCCGAGCACCGCCTGGGGCTGTGGACCGCAGCGGGTGCCGTGGCGCTGGGCGGTACCGCCGGGGTGGGCGGTGGGCTGGCGCTGAATGTGTTGACCACCGACGTCAATGCGCTGGTGGGCAATAACCTGAACTGGCGACCTACGGCGTTGGGCCAAGGTCTGGAGGCCAGCGGTAAAGGTGCATGGAAAGCCAACGTGCTGGATGTTCAGGCGCTCAGTTCAGGGCAGAGCGGGGCTTTTGCCATCGCCGGGGCCATTGCCAAGGGTAAGGATGAGCAGAAAGAGCAGGACGATGGCACGAAAAAGGCCGGTGATATCGGCAAACCCACGGTAGAGCTGGCCGACAGCTTGGGTCAGGCGTTGCTGCAGTCGATTACCGTCGGCGTGATCAACGTCACCCCGGCGCTGAGTGCCTTGTCCAGTGCGGCCGGCAAGCTCAAGGATGCGGTGACTGAAGCGCCGGAGAAGATATCGAGTGGCTGGGACAGCATGAAAAAGCTGTTCAGCAAGAAAGACGCCGGCGGTGGACCGGATGGCGGGGGCGGAGACTCCGGCGGGCAAGGCAAGGGCTTCGCCTTGGCGGCTGCCGGCTCGGCCACCCTCAATGTGTCGCGTCAGCGCAGTAAGGCGGATCTGGGCGATATCGTGCTCGATCCGCGTGACCCCGCCGACGGTGGCAGCAAGGTCAACGTGCTGGCCCTCAATCAGACGCACCAGTTCAGTGGTTCTGGTGCCGGCGCGCTGACCCTGGCAGGCAAGCAGAAGAGTGAATCCAGTGCTGCCCTCTCGGGGGCGTTGGCCTACAACCACCTGATGAATGAAACCGATGCGCGGGTGGGCAATGTGCTGTTGCGCGGCAATGA
>NZ_QAIG01000005.1:1427661-1433381 GCF_003060885.1 Pseudomonas sp. HMWF032 | reverse complement strand
TGGCCACCGCCGGTACCGATAAAAATGTGGCGGTTTCGCTGTCCGGTTCGGCCGCGTACATGGGCAACCGCACCCGCGCGCTGGTGGAGAGCAGCCAGGTGCAGCAGCGCCAGGCGGCACCCGGCCAGATCGCCGTCAATGCCTACGACCGCGCACGGGTGATGCTCGGCGGCGGCGCGTTTGCCGGCAGCAAGGGCAACGGCGGCAGTGCCGGCGGTTCGCTGGTGGTGGGTGTGCTGGCCAATACCCTGGCGGCGGAATGGCTGGGGAGCACGGCGAGCAACTTCGCCCGCATGGATGTCACGGCGGCGAGTGCCTCACGGGTGCTGGCGGGTGCGCTGGGCGGTGCCGTCAGCACGGGCAGCGACAGTGGCGCGGGTGCCGGTTCACTGCTGACACTGGTTTTGGCCAACAAGATCCAGTCGCGTGTGGACGCGTATAAGCTGAACGCCACGTCCCCGGCGCTGTTGTCTTCGCTGCAAGGCGGTGCGTTGAACCTGTCGGCGCAAAGCCTCTCCGGCGTTTCGCCGCTGGATGGCCTGTTCGCCACGGCCGCCGAGGGCACCTTGCTGCAGAGCGGTCTTGATCTGGGCGGTGGTAACACCGTGTCGGCGATCAAGGTCAGTGGTGAAGTGGACAAAGATTTGCTCAATGGCAAGAACGGTCCCGGTAACCTGTTCGAGGGTCAGATCGCCGGCGAAGCGGTGTTGGCGGTGGCCGGCAGCCTGGGGGCCTCCGGTGGCAAGGCCGGGGTGGGCGGTTCAATGGCGCTGGTGTATGCCGGCAGCGAATACACCGCTCAACTGGCCAACAGTAACGTCGACCTGAGCGGCGATTTGACGATTACTGCGCGGCACAGTGCTGACGTGCTGGCGGCTGCGGTTTCCGGTGCGGGCAGCACCGAGGTGGGCGTTTCCGGTTCGGCCACGGCGCTGATTGGACGCGGCAATGTGCTGGCGGGTGTGGACATGGGCGATCGCACGCTCAAAGCCAATAACCTGCGCATCAGCGCCGAGCGCAGCGGCGGGCACTATTCGCTGGCGGGCAATATCACCGGCAGCAGCGGCTCCACGGCGGTGGGCGGTGCGGTGGGCATCAGCGATATGCAGCAGCGCGTTGAAGCCGTGCTGGAAAAAGGCCGCTATGAACTGGGCGGCGACCTGACCCTGGATGCAGCCCAGCAGAGCCGCATCATCAGTGCAGCCCTGTCAGCTGCCGTGACCTCCGGCAATGTTGCCGTGGGCGGGGCCATGACCTTCAACCGGATTGCCGACACCACCCTGGCACACCTGCGCAATGCCAAGGTGCTGGCGGATGACCTGAACATCCGCACCACACAGGCCGGTCTGGGCGCGAGCATCTGGTCGCTGGCCTTCAACCTGGCCGCCAGTGGCAGCAACACCGGTGTGGGCTCGGCGGTGGCGATCAACCTGGTCGAAGCCACGCGCAAGGCGGAGGTCAATAACAGCGAAGTGGACCTGCGCGGTTCGGCCAGCGTGTTGTCGGGGCTGGACGGCGAAATCTGGGGCGTCGGGGTCAATGCAGTCGGTGGCAGCACGGCCGGGGTGGGTGGCTCGGTGGTGGTCAACAACATCGACGGCAGCGACAGCGCCGGCGTCAGTGGCGGTTACCTGCGCACCAGCGGCAGTGGCAAGAGCCTCACGCTGGACGCGGCACAAGGGCAAGGCATGCTGATTGCCTCGCTGTCCGGGCAAGTGACCGGCTCGGGTAATACCGGTGTCGGTGGCGCGTTCTCGGTCAACCGCATTGGCGCCCAGCGCAGTGCCTCGATTGCGCAGAGTGATATCCGTGGCTTTGCCAGCGGTACGCTGTCTGCCAGCTTGGATCAGTCCATTTACGCCGCCGCCGTCTCCGGTGCCGGTGCCAGCACGGCGGCTATTTCCGGTTCGACCACCAGCAACGTGATTGAAGGCAGCGAAACTGCCAGCATCACGGGTAGCCGCATCGAACTGGGTCGTCTTGAGCTCAATGCCAGCCGTGGCAACCGGGAAATCTGGAGTCTGGCCGGTACCGTGGGCGGGGCCGGCAACGTCTCGGTGGGGGTGGCCAACGCCAATAACATCATTCTGGCTAAGCGCATTGCTGAAGTCAGCGGCAGTCAGTTGCTGCTCAATGGCGCGCTGAGTCTGCGCAGTGGTGGCGCATCGGGTATCCGCTCGCTGGCGGTGGGTGCCGGCGGTGCCGGCTCGGCGGCCGTTGGTGCGTCGCTGGCGATCAATGTGATCAAGGGCGAAGAGCGCGCCAGCCTGGACAGCAGCAGCGTCAGCGGTGCTCAGGGCGTCGAGGTCAAGGTGACCGATGGGGCGGCGGACATCTACACCGCCGCCGGTAACGTACAGGTGGGCGGCAGCGGTTCCGGCACCGGCGCGGTCGCCATCAGCACCATCGAGCAGCAGCGGATTGCGCGGATTCTCGACAGCAGCGTCGCGGCCGGCACCTCGGCAGTCGATGTGCTGGCCACCAGCGCCGGCAGCATTCGCACCCTGGCGGTCAGCGGCAGCATTGGCGGCAGTGGCGGCGTGGCCCTGTCCAATGCCAGCAACAACATTGGCGCAGTGAACCGCGCGCAGATCGACGGCAGTGCGGGAACGGCCGGCGTGGTCACCGTCAAGGCGTTGGACACCTCAAGCATCGCGGCGTTGTCCGGCGGTGCGGCCGCTGGTGGCTCGGCGGCTGTCGGTGCGGCGACCTCGGTCAATCGCGTGGCCAGCCAACTGGAAGCCCGCGTGCAAGGGCGCAAGGCGGCACAGAGCTGGCTGCTCAGCGACCTCATTGTCGCCGCACATTCGAATTCGACCATCCGTTCGGCGTCGATCAGTGGCGCGGTTTCGGGTACGGCTTCGGTGGGCGGGTCGGCCGCCACCAACGTGATCCAGAGTTCTGCTCGGGCGTTTATTGAGCAAGGGGCCTGGGTCGTCGCGCAGAACAACGTCACGGTGTCGGCGCGGACGCTGGACCAGATCAGCGGTGCTGCGGGTGCCTTTATGGCCAGCGGCACGGCGTCGGTCGGTGGTTCGGCCACGGTTAACGTGATTGAAAACAGCACCACTGCGGGGATCACGGGCGCTCAGACGCAGGTCAGCGCACTGGCGCTGGGTGAAGCGGCGGGCATTGATAACGGCGTGTTGCTCAATGGCCCGAACGCCACAGACCGCCTGTGGAGTGATGCAGAGCAGTTCAATCCGATTCCCAATCTGGGCTTGGGTACACGGCAGTTCCGTGGGCTGGCGGTTCAGGCCAGTTCGGTGCAGCAGATTGGTCAACTGGCCGCGGCCGGTTCGATTTCGTTTGTTCCCCTCTACAGCGCGTCGGTCTCGGGCCTGGGCAATAGCAACGTCATCGGTGGCCTCACGCATGCCAGCATCGAGTCGGCGCAGATCAATCAGGCGCCCGGTGCGGCCGCAGCGCAACAGGTGTTGGTCGGTGCTGCCAGCCATGCGCTGAGCGCCAGCTATCTGGCCAGTGCGTCGTTCAGCCTCGGGGTGGCGGCGGTGGCGGCAGCCTTGGACACCACGGTGATTCAGCGTGACACCCGCGCCTTTATCAGCGGTGCCTTGCTGGCCAGCCGAGCCGCTACTGAGGTGCGGGCGGCGTCCACTCAGTTCGCCAGCAGCCTGTTGGCCAGTGCCGGCGGTGGCATTGTCGGGACCGCTGGCAACGCCACCCTGGTGATTGCCAAAGGCACCACCGAAGCACGGGTGGATAAAGGCAGTCAGTTGCAGGTCGGCAGCCTGTTGGTCAGCGCGGATGCGCTGCAACAGTTCAGCGCCAATGCGCTGGCCCTGGCCGGCGGCTTGGTGGGGGTGGGGGCCAACTTTGGCTTGGTGCTGAATCAGGCGGTGACCCGCGCTTGGGTCGGCGAGGCAGTGGATGCGGCCAATTCACTGGCTGACAGCCGTGTACAGGCCGGCTCCGTTACGCTTCGCGCCCGTGGCAACACGGAACTGCACAGCAATCTGGTGGGCGCTGCGGCCGGTGGTGGCGCGGTAGCCGGTTCGGCGCTGGTGCAGGTTGTGGAAACCACCACTGAAGCCGGTGCCAGCCAAGCCCTGTTCGGTACTCCGGCCGCTCCATTGGGCAGCCTCGACATCAATGCCCGCGACAACCTGCGTGTGACCGGCAATGTCGGCTCCGGTGTGGTGGGCGCTGCAGCGCTGGGCGCGTCGGCCAATGTGGTGGTGGCCAACAGTGCAACCCGCGCGTTGCTTGACCGCAGCACCGTGCACGCGGGCAGTCTGAGCGTGAATGCCTTGCGCGAAGGCTATGCCGAACTGCTCACCACCTCGGGTGGTCTGGGCTTTGCCAGCCTTAGCGGCAGTCTGGGTTTGTTATTGCTGGGCAGCGGCGCTACTCAAGTCAGCGCCGGTGACAGCACGGTTGATCCACTGAGTTACCTGAACAAAGACGGGCAGGGCACGCTGGCCAAACTCGATAAGCTGAGCAGCACCGGCCCGGTGACCGAGTTGAATCACGATGAGGTGGTCTGGGATGACGCCAGCCAGCGCTACACGCGTGTTACGGTCAGCGACAAGGCGGATTCCGAGCGGATCAACAGCAGCTCCAAGGTCACCGTCAGTGACCGCCTGCAGAGCAACAGCAGCCGTAAGCACGAAACCGTAGCCCGGGTCAGCGACAGTCAGATCAGCCTCAGTGGGGCGGCTTCGGTACAGGCTCAGGATCGTCTGGCCAGCCGTAACCAAGCCGGCAGTCTAAATGTGGGCGGCGGTGCCTATGGCGCGGCCATGGCATTCAGCCTGTCCAATGCGCGGGTCAGTGCCGAGATTTTGCGCGGCACGCTGAATGCCGCCAGCTTGCTAATCAGGGCCTCGGCCGTGGACAAGAACACCCCCGAACAGAGCGGTGATCACACCCAGGCCATGCTGGTTAATGCGGTCAGTGGGCAGGCGGCGGTTGTCGGTGCCGTGGGCGGTGCCGTCGCAGCGGCGGTGTTGAACAATGCCGTGAGCACCGTCCTCGGCGGGCCGGTGCAGCTGACAGGTAGCCTCAATGGGCAGGCCACTGACGGCCAGAACTTGCAGGTGAAAGCCTCTGGGCTGGCGGTCGGTGGGTTGGCCGGAGCCGGGCTGGTGTTGGGGGTTGCCGCCCATGACAGCCGGGTCAGTCTGGATGTGGCACCGGGTGCCGCATTGCAGGCGAGTGACATCCTGTTGTCCGCGTTATCTGCAGGGTCAGCCCAGCTGAATGGCTGGGGCAGCAGTGGCGGTGTGTTAGGCGGCGTTAATGCCCTGCTGTTGTTGGCCCGTGATGCGGCTCAGGCCCGGTTGAACATCGGTGACGGTGCCCGCCTGCAGGCTACACAGACGTTGGACCTGGATGCGCAGGTGCGCACGCGCTTGCAGGCCCGCAGCGAAGGCTATGCGTTGGGTGGGCTGCTCGCGGTGGGCGGCAGTGTGGTCGACACCTTGAACAGTGCCCAGGCCGAGTTGACGGTTGGCAGCAACGTGCTGCTGTCAGCCACCACCGGTCAGCTGCGCAGCCGCGTGCTGCGTGAGGGCGAGCAGGACAGTGCGACTGTGCATGCGCAGAGCCTGGCCGGTGGTGTGGGTATTTCTGCCAACGCCGCCGTGGCCACGGCGCGCTCGAACAGTAAGGCGTTGTTGCGCACCAGTGCCAGCAGCCGTTTTGCCGGCGCTGACGGGGGCAGTTGGACCTTCCTGGCGGAAACCGATGTGCGTCAG
>NZ_QAIG01000005.1:1239089-1427642 GCF_003060885.1 Pseudomonas sp. HMWF032 | reverse complement strand
CCGCCGATGGCCGGCTGGTCGGTATGCTGGCGCTGGGTGCCACCGTGGCGCAGGCGCTGTCGCAGTCGCAGACGCTGGCCGAAGTGGCGGGTCTGTTTGAGAGCAACCTGAGCACGGTGAAGATCAACGCATTCGGCAGTCAGGACAACCAGGCCGTTGCCAGCGCGGGTCAGGGTGGCCTGGTCAGTGGTGCGGCAGCCGTTGGCAAAACCGCTGACAGCAGTTCGACCCTGGCCAGCTTCTGGGCACGTGGTGTGCTCGGTAATGCCATGCAGGTGGGCAGCCTGGCCCTCAGCGCGTTGCAGCAGTCGCGCTTCAACAGCTTTGTCGACAGCAGCAGTGCTGCACTGCTCGGCATGAGCGGTGCCCATGCGCAGAACGACATCAACCTGACCACCAGTGCCCGGTTGGTGGAGGGCGCGCACATCAACAGCCGCGGTTACAGCCAGAGCGCTCGTGCCAACGTCAGCAAACCCCAGGCAAGCGCCTATAACGTGCAATCCGGCTCCGGTGGTGTGGTCGATGCGGCGGCTGCGCGCAGCCTCAGTGCGATCTCCCTGGACACCAGCAGTCTGGTCGGCAACGACGTGTTGCTGCGTGTCGACGGCGATTGGCGCAACCCGAAAAAGCTGGAAATTCAGGCCTTCAACCGTATTGATGGCTATGACCGGGTCAAACTCGACAGTGGCGGTGCGATCAGCATTGCCCGTGCCGAATCCCGCATCGATGTGCTCAAGAGCAACGCCGAGGTGCGCGTTGGGGAGCGTGCCGACCTCTACAGCATCGGCGATCTGGTGCTGGCTGCCAGCGGTGCTTATGTCATCGACAGTCAGGCTAACGCCAAGACGTTCGGCGCAGCCGGTGCGGCCAGCGGCAGCAGTCTGGCGCGGGTCAAAGCCGACTATGTGGCGCGCGTAAATGCCAATGCGGCGCTGTTCGCCTATGGCGATCTGCGCTTGCAGGCCGGTTATGGGCTCGATGGCGCGATGAACCGCGCCGAGCTCACGGCGCGCACTGACCTGTGGAACAACACCGCCTTCCCGGTGGTGACAGACCCGGAAGCCGCCGCAGAGTACCTGCGCACCAGTAACCTGCACGTGAACGCCGGTAGTCGGCTGCGCAGCGTGGGTGACATTCATGCCTATGCCGGGCAAGGGCATGGCGTACTCACTGGTAAGGGCGTGGGCCGTGACCTTTATCGTCAGGCCGCCGCGGACCTGCTGGGTGCCATCGTCGGGCAGGTGTCGCTGGACATCAACGGCGGCAGCACCCTGAACCGTGGCCAAGGCCTGGTGCGTATTGATGGTCAGTTGGATGCGGGCGTTTACAGTCAGCGCAAGTTGGTCATCAGTGGCCTGAAGTACCTGCTCAATGGTCAGGAGGTCAACCCGGCCAGCCTCAATGCCTCGACCCAAGGCACGCTTACCGTCGTTCCGGTGATGCAGGAAGTCAGTGATGGCATCACTTGGAGCCTTAAGCAAAGTGAATACTCACAGTTGCTGACGCAGCGCCTGCAGGAGCTCAATAACCGCTTAGCCAGCTACGGCATTTCGGCGGTTGAGCGGGCGGCTTTTGAAGCTGAGCGTACCCTGCTGAACAAAACCCTGAGCAAGCTGTATGAGCAGATGGGCGGTACGGTCGCCAATAACCCCGGTGCTGTTTCCGGCGAGGGCACCCTGCCGGAAGGCTTGAAAATCTGGCTGTTGGAAATTGATCCGATATTGGCCAAGCCCGGCAATATTCTGGTGCAAGGCGATGCCCTGATCGGCAGTGGCAAGCTCAATGCACCGGGCGATGCGAAGATCGAAATCATCAACCACAGCGAGGCATTCCTTAGCCTCAAGGGGCTGGAAATCCCGGATCACCTGGGCGGCCAGTTGCTCTTCAACGGCGCCAAGATGTCCGGCAATGCGAGCATTCAGGCCGCCAACAAACCGGGCAGTGGCAACGCGGCCTTCAGCAGCGTGACCGTGGCGGAAAACTCGGCCGCGCCGCGCATTGTGGTGCAGAACCTGCGCAACCCGGCTGACAACATCAAGGATGCTTCTGGCTTGAGCATGCCCGCGGCCGATATCTACGTCGCGGGCAGCCTGCTGAACAAACGCGGCGAGATCGAACTGACTGCCAAATACGGCAGCATCTACGCCAATGCCGATATCCGCGCGCAGAAACTGAGCCTCAGCGCCGGTCAGGACTTTGTCCTGAACAACCCCAAGGCCTTTGTGCATATTGGTGGTGATCCGGCATTCAACAACAACGGCAGCACGGTTCAAGGCAATGGTTCGGCCACGGTGGCTGGGCAGAACGTGGTGATCAATGCGCTGTACCTGAACATCAATGGCCTGATCCAGAGCGGTGTCGCGGATTGGCGGGCGACCATTGATGAGTCGCGCTTTGCCAATCTCGACGGTCGCCGTGCAGAAGCCGTTGGCAACCGCCTGCAACTGGTGCAGACCGATGCCCGTACCGGCACCCTGGGGTATGCCTGGGATTACGACAGCAACAGCATCGTGCTCGATCAGGTGCAGGTGGGCGGCGGTTACATGGAGCTGACCGGGCACATCCTCAGCACCGGCAATGGCCAACTCAAGGTGCTCGACGGCTTCAGTCAGGTGCACATCACCAATAACACCACGCGCCATCTGGAATTGTCCGGGCTGGACCTGGGCCGCGGCGTGGAAGGCACCCTGCGCATCAACGATCTGGGACGTGGCGAACAGGGGCAGCAGATTGGCGGCGATCGGCTCTGGTCGACGGTGTACACCCGCGTGGGCGATCAGGTGCAGCGTTATGAAGGCTGGAGCAACGGTCCGCTGATCCACAAAGGCAGCAGCAATGGCCGTGATACCAGCTACAGCACCACGGCCGGGCGCTCCTACGTCTGGCTGACCGGGCGCGACGACAGCATCACCACCACCCGGCAAGAGTACTGGGATGCCTTCTGGGGCTTTATCCCGACCGGTGATGGCACCCTGGCCTGGGAAAAAGTGGTCAAGGGCCAGAGCACAGCCATTCCCGGTGCCGAGTACATGGGCAACAGCCAAGGCCTGTACCGGATCGACAAAGAGCGCATCCGTAACCACCGCTTTGCCGAGGACGCGACGCTCAACGCGATCTATCAGAATGCGGCCTTGCAGCTGGCGGATCAGGACCCGGATAACGCGCTGTTGCAAATGTTCCGTGTCGGCCTTGGGGCCGGTGAAATTTCCCGGGTCAACGAGACTTACACGACCGCTGATCCGGTCAAAATCAATGAGTTCCTTGGTGGGTACTGCAAGACCCATTTCATTTGGTGCCAGGTTTACCGCACCACCCTGACCAAAGTGTTCAGCTCGGGCACAAAAGAAATCAACCGCTATGCGGTGCAGGCTGATCGCCCCATCAACATCAGCTTTATCGGCAGCGAGAGTGGGCTGATCGACCTGATGGCCAAGGGGGATGTGACGCTGCGTGGCTCGTTGTACAACCTCAGCGGCAGCACATCGCTGAGGGTCGACGGAGCGCTGCGGCAGAACAATGACAGCCTGGTGATTGCCGCGCGTGACCTCGACCTGCAGGCCGGGCAGTCAATCGGCAGCGCCGAACAGGCCTTGCGGGTCGAGGCCACCCGCAGCCTGGGCGCTTCCAGCCAGGCCGGCTCGATCGACCTCAAGGCCCTCAATGGCGGTGTCAACCTGACACGCCTGAGTGCCGGCGGTCATCACCTCTCGCTCAGTGCCCAGGGGGACATTCTCGGCCAGGCCGGGATGGTGGTGACGGGCAAGACCCTTAACCTGACCTCCAGCCACGGCAGCATTGGCACCGCCGGCAATGCGCTGCGCATTGATTCGGGCAACAGTGCCCAAGGCTTGCTGCAGGCGACCGCCGTGAATGATATCCACCTGGAGGAAGTGGGTGGCAACCTCTGGCTGGATCAGGTCAAGGCCGGTGGCGATGTCTGGCTTAAGGTCAGTGCCGGTGACCTGTATGACGGCAACAGCGAACTGAGCTACGACAACCGCGCCCTGAGTGAGCTGCAGCGCCTTTGGGCCAGCATGGGCCTGACCGGCAGTGCCGCCGATGAAGCGCTGGCGCAACAGCGTGATGCGCTGGTCAAGGCCGGGCAGCAGCGGTATGCGCAGTACTGGCGCATGCGCCAGGGCGGGGCGCTGAGCTTCGATGCCCAGCAGGCCGCCTTCAGCGAAGGGCAGCGCAACCAGCTCACCAGCCTGGGCTGGAGCGTGCAGCAGATCGCCACCGAGGAGGCGCGGCGAATCGCGGACTACCAAGCCCTGCATACGCTGTATGGCGCGGGCAGTTTTGATGCGAACTTCACTTACCAACTGCAGGGCAGCGAGCTGGCCAGTCTGGAGCAGACGGCCAAATGGACGGATGAGCAACTGCGCTACTCGATTTCCGCCAACCTGTTGCGCCGCGACGATGGCGGTTCGGTGGTCAAGGAGGCCAACAACATCGAGGGTCGCAACGTCACCCTGGAGGCCTCGCGCATTGGCCGCTTGAAAGCCGATGCGATTGTCATCGACCTGAGCCAGGCCGCTACGTTGAGCAACGAACAGCGCGCGGCGCTGGCGTCTGCTGAGCGGGATGACATCGTTTTTGATGCCAATAACCCGCTGCTGATCCGCGTGATTCAGCGCGATGACGTTAACGTCAAGGCCGGCGGAACCCTGACCGCCACGGCGCAAACGGACCTGTTCCTCGGTGGCGAGCAGGACTTCAACGTGCAGGCGCTCAACGGGCGCAGCATCAGCCTGAAAACTGATGGCAGCATCGTCAGCAGCAATGGCGACAAGGTGGTCATTCGTGGCCATGACGTCACCCTGGAGGCGGCCGGCGGCAGTATCGGCAACGCTCAGGCGCTGAATATGGCGGTCACTGGCGACCTCACCGCACGGGCACGGCTGCTCAACCTGGTGCAACACGGCGATCTCGCCGTGGAGCGTCTGACGGGCGTGGACAGTCTGTCGCTGCAGGTGCTGGGTAACCTGCGCGCCGCCAGTCAGCTGGGTGAAAACCTGCTGGGCGGGCAGATCAACCTCAAGGTCAGCGGCCTGACCGGGGCCAGCGGGCAGCGCTTGCAACTGGGCACAGGGCTGGTGTCTCAACAGATCAATCTGGACCTAGGCGCTGATGCCTGGCTCGGCGGCCTGCAAGGCGCGGCCAGTCAGCCGGGCGTGCTGCGTCTGGGCACGGTTGCCGTAAACGGTACCTTGGATCTGGGCCAAGTCAGCGAGGTGCAGCAGCGCGGTGCGTGGCAGCTTGGCGGCTTAGTGGCGGACGTCAGCGGCGACTGGCTGGCCAGTGCCGGCAGCAGCCTGAATGCCGACAAGGGCGTCCTGCTCAACAGCGGTGGCGACGTGCGCCTGGGCAACGTCAGCGTCGCCAACGGTGATCTGGATATTCAGGCCGCACGCCTCAGTGCAGGGGCACCGTCGACGCGCTGGCATGCCAGCGGTCTGCTGCGTCTGTCCAGCCTGGGTGATATTGGCAGCCCGCTGCAACCGCTTGAGCTGTCGGCCCGGCACCTGCAGGTCAACAGTGCCACCGGTGGGCTGTTCCTCAGCCTGGCGGCTGGTATTCAGGGCGGTACGCTGGACAGTGCGAGCCATCAGTGGCTGCGCA
Organism: Pseudomonas sp. HMWF032; assembly: GCF_003060885.1. Taxonomy (GTDB): domain Bacteria; phylum Pseudomonadota; class Gammaproteobacteria; order Pseudomonadales; family Pseudomonadaceae; genus Aquipseudomonas. The sequence continues at coordinate 1,422,020 of NZ_QAIG01000005.1, read as the reverse complement.
GCTTGGGTAATCTGCGCCTGGATCGGGTCAGCAGTGGTGGGGACATTCACCTGCAGGGCAGCGGTCTGCTCGAACTGACGGCACTGCGTGCCGAGCGTGATCTGGAACTGAGCGGTGAAGCCCTGACCGTCGGCACCTTGGATAGTCGTAGCGGCAATCTGACGGTCAATCTGAGTGATGCCCTGCGTGTCGACACGCTCAATGTAGCGGGCTTCGGCACGTTGCGCAGTGCTTCCGCGGTATTGGGCGAGGCGAGTTTTGCCGGCGCGCTGGAGCAGGTGCACAGCGGTGCAGTGCAAATCGACCGGCTGACCCGTGCCGGTAACTGGAGCTTGCAGGCCGATTCGGCACGCATTGGCAGCGCCATGGTCAACGGTCAGGTGCAGCACACGCTCAATGGTGCGCTGAACCTGGGCCAACTGGACGCTACCGGCGGCTGGAACTTGAAAGCAGGTCGCAGCGAGATCACCGAGGCCAACCTGGGTGGCGCGGTGAGCATGCAACTGCATGACGCGCTGCAGTTGGGTGCGTTGACAGCAGGACAAGGCTGGACTCTGCGCGGCACCTCGGCCACGGTCACCAATGCTGATATCCAAGGCTTCGTTGACCAGCAACTGAGTGGTGCACTGGCGCAAGACCGCCTGACTGCCGGCGCGAAATGGACCCTGCAGGCCGACTCGGCGCGCATCGGCAACGCCACGGTCAACGGTCAGGTGCAGCACACGCTCAATGGTGCGCTGAACCTGGGCCAACTGGATGCCACCGGCGGCTGGAACTTGAAAGCAGGTCGCAGCGAGATCACCGAGGCCAACTTGGGTGGCGCGGTGAGCATGCAGCTGCATGACGCGCTGCAACTGGGCCGTCTGACCACATCAGGCCGTTTGACCTTGCAGGGCACTGCCGCGCAGATTGGTCACCTGGTCGTGGGTGCAGAGGCTGACCTTGAGCTGACGGGTGATCTGGCGCTGCAGCGCTTGCAGGCGAAGACCTCGCAGCTGCGGGCAGGCAGCGCATCGCAACTGGCCGATCTGGCCATTGACGGTGACCTGTTGGTGCACGTGGCTCAGGGCATGTGGCTGCAGCGTGCGACGGTGAGCGGTCATGCTGACCTGCAGCACACTGGCGCTCAAGGCACGCTGCGCGTTGGCTCGCTGGATGTTGGGCGAACGCTGAACATGCAGGGCGCGGGTCACTGGCTGGGTGACAGTGCGCTGGTGCAGGGTGATGTCAGTGTCAACATAGGCAGCGGGACCTTTGGCCGGTTGGAAAGTACCAGCGGTGCTCTGCGCCTGAATGCTGGCGGGCATTTGGCGGTCGATGAGCTGCACAGCCGTCTGCAACGGATTGACCTGTCGGCGGGCAGTGCCCAGCTCGGCCGGGTGAGCGCGGCGGGTGAACTCAAGGCGCATACCCAGGGCGATCTGAGTGTGCTTGAGGGACGCAGCGGCGGCGACATGAGCCTCACCACGGCCGCAGGCCATCTGGGCAACATCCGCTTTGGCACCGCGATGGACCCGAATGATACGGCCGGCTTGCTGGCGGCCCATCTGAAAACCACCGGTAACCTGTTGGTGCATGCCGACGGCGATGTGCTGGGTGGCAATGCCGAGGCTGATCTGGAGCTGCGCATGATGGGCCGCAACCTGCGCTTTGGCCGTGCGCAGAGCCTCAAGGAGGACATCTTCCTGCAGGCCAATGGCAACTTCCTGCAGGGCCACGGCAATATCACCGGGCAGGTGGTGGAGGCCAAGCGGGACGTTGGCATCATCGCCAACGGTGACCTGAGCATGCCCAAGGTGCTGTTCGGGGGCACCTACTCGCTCAAAGCCGGACGTGATTTGGTGGTGGGCCTGGGCGGCGACCTGAATATCACCGGTATTGCCGAAGCCGGCCGTGACCTGCGTTTTGAAATTGCCGGCAAGGTTGACCTGGAGGGCGTGAGGGCCGGGCGTAACCTGAGCATCGTTTCCGGCGCCGCGATCAACATCGAGCAGTTTATCGATGCCGGTGGCCACATCACGCTCAAGGCCAACCAAGGCGATATCCGCATCGGTCAGCGCATCCGCTCCAGCGGTCAGTATGAGGGGCAGGCGGTCGCAGGCAATATTCTGCTGAGCGCCTCCGGCAGTATCGAGACGCCGCTGGTGGAAAGCCTCAATGGGCGTATTGAGGTCGAAGGTGCACGCCTGCAACTGGGTGATTTGGCATCCAGTCAGCGTATCGATTTGCAGGCCGGTGAGCAGATCACTGTTGCTAACAGCCGCAGTGGCGAAGAGCAGCGTTGGTTGGCAGATGCCATTCAGGTTGGACAAGCCGTAGATGCGGGCGGCCACATCACCTTCAATGCACGCAAGGGCGATATCCGCGTTGGTCAGCGCATCCGCTCCAGCGGTCAGTATGAAGGCCGCACGATTGCCGGCGACATTCTGCTGAGCGCAGCCGGCAGCATCGAGGTGCCGCTGGTGGACAGTCGCAATGGGCGTATCGACATGACCGGCGCGCGCCTGCAGCTGGGCGATCTGGCTGCCAGTCAGCGTATCGATCTGCTCTCGCGCGGGTTGATTCGGGTGGCCACCAGCCGCAGTGCAGGTGATCAGCGTTGGACCGCCGATGAAGGCATCTTCTTCGAACGTTTGCTGGCCAGTGGTCAGGCGTTGCTTGATGGCCTGCTTGATGTGCGGGGTACACAGCTGCGCGCCGAACAGGGTGTGCAGGTGCGTGCGGGCATTCGCCACGGTGGCTCAGACGCTGCCAGTATTCATCTGCAGCAGGCCGAGGCGCCGACTCTGAGCCTGTGGGCGGGGAATCTGGTGCGGGTCGCCGATGCGGCCATTGGTCAACGTCTGGACTTGCATGGCCGTGACATGCAGCTCTACGGACGACACACCGGTAGCGGTCAACTGGACCTCTGGGTGCAAGGCCGTGCCGATCAGCAGATTGCCGACACGCTGTTGTTGCGTCTGGATGCTGCCAGCATCGCCGCTCCGCGTCTTTATGTGGCCGCCGCGCTGATCGACACCACGGCGGCGCAGGTGGATTTGCGTGATGCACGCGGAGTCAATCGGCTTGAATTGCGCACCCCGCAAGCACGGGTGCGCATGGACAATGCCAGCCCGGTTTACATGGCCGATGCCGATGTGCAGCTGTACGAGCTGGACAAAGCCTTCAGCCTCAAGCAGAGCAGCCTGCTGTCTGACACCAGCGCCTATGTACTGCACCGCAAGTTGACCCATCAGGTGGTGGTGCCGAACTTCAGCATCAACCGTGAGGCCGGCACCGGTGTCCCGTACCAGGGGATTTCTGCGGCGCGCTTTGCCGAGCAGCACCTGTCGAGCGGCCTGACGCTGGTACGTCTGGCGTCCCTGCTCAATAGTCTGGCTGCAACGGTGGTGTCGAATGGTGTCTGGGTGCCCGCCTGGAGTCAGGCGCCTGTGGAAACCCGTATCAATATCGATGTGGCCGGTGATCGGCTGGAAGGAGATGAGGTGGCTTCTTGGTCCCTGTGATAACGACCCCGCGTGCTACCTGGCTGATGTTGGTCGTGCTGGCCAGCATCCACGCACAGGCGGCGCAGCCTATCGCCCCGCAGGTACCGGGGCTGGTTAACCCGAACCTGCAACGCGAGCAGGTGGAGCAGATTCAGCAACAGCAGCGTATCGAAGAGCGGGCCCGGCGTACGCAAGTGCCGGCGTTGCGCGGTGATGCGCCTGCTGATCAGGTTCTGCCGGATCAGGGGGAGCGGTTTGCGCTGACGGGTATCGCCTTCAATGCCTCGGTCTATCTGCCTCGCGAGCAGTTGGAGTCCTTGGCCCAGGGGTATGTCGGCCGTGAAATTGGCTTTGCTGAATTGAATCAGCTGCTGCGTGAGATCAATGCGCTCTACGAAGCGCGTGGCCAGCTGACGGCACGGGCATTGATCCCGGCGCAAAGCCTGGTAGACGGTCAGTTGCGCATTGTGCTGGTCGAGGCGAAGGTCGATCAGGTCACCTGGAAGGGAGAGACGCGTAAGGTCGGTGAGCGTTTCTATGCTCAACGCCTGAATGTGCAGCCGGGCAGCACCCTGGACAGTCCGGCGCTGATGAGTGCGATTCAGCGTTTCAATGCCACCACGCCTGGCCCTCAAGTGACGGCCAGCCTGGCCCCCGGCGCTCGCTTTGGCACTACATCGGTTGAGCTGGAGGCGTTCGAGCCTGAAACGCTGCAATGGAGCCTGTTTGCCAACAACTATGGCAATGAAAGCACTGGCCGTGAGCAGTATGGCGGCAGCCTCACCTGGTTTTCGCCCACCGCCGTGGCCGATGCCCTCAACCTGCTGCTGGTAACAACCGCAGGTTCGCAATATGCCAGTCTGCGCTACAGCCGGCCGCTGAACCGCTGGAATGGGGTTGCCTATGCCGAGGTGGGCGGGAACAGCATGACCGTGGAGGAGGGGCCGCTGGCGGCACTGAATATCGAAGGGGAGTCGCGCACCTACACCCTGGGGTTTGACCAGCCCTGGTGGCTGGATGACAACTGGCTGCTGCAAGCGGGTTTGGGCTATAACCAGCAGCGTTCGGAGAACACCGTCGACAGTTTCACCCTCAGTGAAGTGGATACCCGCGAGGCCTTTCTGCGTGGCCAGCTCGAATACCGGGCTGCGCCCTGGTACCTGCGGTATGAGCAGCGTGTGCGCCAAGCCAGTGTGGACAACGCGGTGAGTGGTGATACGGGCAGCTACGCACTGCTCAACGGGCAAGGTTATCTGTCGCGGGCCCTGGGTGAGCAGTTTGAGCTGGTCGGGCGTTTTGGCTGGCAATTCGCCAACAATACCGAAGAGTTGCCGGCTTCACTGTTCTACCAGTTTGGCGGCATCAGCAGTGTGCGCGGGTATGACCCCGGTGTCATTTCATCGCCCCAGGGGGCAACGCTCAACCTGGAAGCCTGGTGGCGCCCAAGCCAGCGCTGGCAGCCTTTTGTGTTCTTCGACTATGGCCGTGCCATGGAGCTGGGCATCACCGACATCGACCTGCAGAGCGTCGGCGTCGGACTCAATTTCAATTGGGGCCGGCACCTGAGTCTGAGCCTGACGGCCGCCAACACCCTCAAGGATGTTGTGCCTGATCAGGACGGCGGCCAGGTGTTGGCCCAGATCATTCTGCGCTGACCTTTTATTCACGTTTGAACGGAGACTCAATATGACCACGCTGCTGCTCTACAAAGACATCAAACCCCTCAACCGCGAGGAGCACCAGGCCCTCAAGTTGCAGCCCTCGGAAAACTGCGCGTTTGCGGCGGACACTCATCTGGTGCCGGTGGCCGGACTGGAGTTCTTCCAGGCCGCACGTCATTACCCGCTGGTCTTCATCGGCGAAGGCGCGCAGGCCACGCCAATCGCCTTGCTTGGTCTGGCGCAGGGGCACAATGGCTACCTGGATGATGAATTGCGCTGGCAGGCCAATACCTACATCCCGGCCTTTATCCGCCGTTATCCCTTCGTGCTCGCGCAGGATGAGGCGAGCAACTTCACCGTGTGCTTCGATGCGGCGTTCAGTGGCTGGAATCAGCAGGATGGTCGTGATTTGTTCGACGCTGAAGGGCAGAACAGCGCGTACCTGGATGAAATGATTCAGTTCCTGCAGAACTTCACTGCCGAGATGGAGCGTACCCGTGCGTTTGTGGAAAAGCTCAATGCGCTTGAGTTGCTCGCTCCGCGTACGATCAAACTGACCCACAGCAGCGGCGAAAGCTTTGTGCTCAGCGACTTCCTGGCCATTGATGAAGAGAAGTTCCTGGCGCTCTCCGATGAACAGGTGCTGGAGCTGAACCGTGGCGGTTTCCTGGGCTGGATCTACGCGCACCTGATGTCGCTGGGCAATGCCAATCAGCTGTTCGACAGCTACCTCAAGGCCAAACCGCAGGCGCCGGTGGTGACCCATTGAGGGTGTGATGGGAATATTGCACGCCTGAAAAAGCCCCTGCGATCGTTGATCGTCAGGGGCTTTTTCAGGTTGCAAGCAAAGGCTAAGAAACCGGTTCGGTTCAGGGCTGCTTTGGCCAGGGCAGAATCGGAATGGCAGTCACCGCATTCTGCGGGCTGCCTTCGATCACCCGGTCACTGTAAACCAGGTAGACCAGGGTGTTGCGTTTCTGGTCGAAGAACCGCACCACCTGCATGGTCTTGAATACCAGCGAGGTGCGTTCACGGAATACTTCTTCGCCGTCCTTGAGCTTATCCAGAAAGCTGATCGGCCCTACTTGGCGACAGGCGATTGAAGCCTCGGCGCGGTCTTCGGCCAAGCCCAGCCCCCCTTTGACGCCGCCGGTCTTGGCCCGCGACAGGTAGCAAGTCACGCCTGCCACCTTCGGGTCATCGAACGCCTCGACGACAATCTTGTCGTTCGGCCCCATGATTTTGAACACCGTCGACACTTCACCAATCTGTTCAGCCGCGGCCAACCCAGGCAGCAGCATCAGCGCACTCAGCAATCCCTTCAGCACTCGCATCCGCTTTCCCTCAAACCAGGATCAAATTATCCCGATGCACCAACTCGGGTTCGTCAACATACCCCAGCAGCTTCTCGATGGCATCGGATGGCTGGCCAATGATCTTCTGCGCCTCAAGCGCACTGTAGTTGGCCAGACCGCGTGCAATCTCACGACCATCCGCGGCTACGCACACCACCATCTCGCCACGCCGGAAACTGCCCTGCACGGTTTTCACGCCAACCGGCAGCAGGCTCTTGGTACCGGTTGCCAGTGCCTGCACGGCTCCCTCGTCGAGCACCAGGGTGCCGCGGGTCTGCAGATGGCCGGCCAGCCACTGTTTGCGCGCGGCGAGCATGCCGCGTTCAGGTGCCAGCAGCGTGCCCAGGCGCTCGCCGGCCTTGAGTCGCGCCAGCACCTGCTCAATAGCGCCACCCACGATCACTGTGTGCGCACCAGAGCGTGCTGCCAGGCGTGCTGCGCGGAGTTTGGTCTGCATGCCGCCACGCCCCAGCGCACCGCCGACACCGCCGGCGACAGCATCCAGTGCCGGGTCATCGGCGCGCGCTTCAAAAATCAGCTCAGCATCGGGGTTGTGCCGTGGGTCGGCGTTATACATGCCGTCGCGGTCGGTAAGGATTACCAGCAGGTCAGCCTCGACCAGGTTGGCCACCAATGCAGCCAGCGTGTCGTTGTCGCCAAAGCGGATCTCATCGGTGACCACGGTGTCGTTTTCGTTGATCACCGGCACCACATCCAGATCGACCAGCGTGCGCAAGGTGCTGCGTGCATTCAGGTAGCGTTTGCGGTCTGAAAGGTCGTCGTGGGTCAATAGAATCTGCGCTGTGCGCCGGCCGTGTTCGGCAAAGCTCGATTCCCAAGCCTGAACCAGGACCATCTGGCCGATCGCCGCCGCAGCCTGTAGCTCATGCATGGCGCTCGGTCGTGCGCTCCAGCCCAGCTTGCTCATTCCCGCCGCCACTGCGCCGGAGGACACCAACACCAACTCGACGCCCTGCTCACGTAGCGCGACCATCTGCTTGACCCATACCGCCATGGCTGCACGGTCCAGACCACGGCCATCGGCCGTCAGCAACGCACTGCCAATCTTCACCACCCAGCGCTGTGCGCCGGTTACCTTGTCACGCATGATCTTCCAACCCCAGCAGCCAACTGTGATTACAAAAACGCCGCAATTAAGCGGCGTTTGAATAGTTGCTTAATCCCGGACGTAAATGATTTCCGGGCCATCATCGGCATCTTCTTCATCCCAGAAGCTGTCATCTTCCTCGACGTCATCCACTGCACGCACGCCCGATCGACGCAGCGCGCGCTTGTCATCCAGCGCCTGCAACTGAGCGCGCGCTTCGTCTTCGATGCGCGTGTCCAGTTCGGCCAGTTCAGCAGCGTATTCCGGGTTTTCCTGGATGCGCTCAGCACGCGCCTCAAGGAAGTCCATGATGTCATAACAGAGCTTTTCAGTGCCCTGGCGGGCGAGGGCGGAAATAACATAAACCGGCCCCATCCACTCGATGCGCGCAACGATTTCTGCAATCCGTGCTTCCTGCTCTTCATCGAGGATCTGGTCAGCCTTGTTCAGCACCAGCCAGCGCTCACGCTCGGCCAGTGCCGGGCTGAACTTGGTCAGCTCGGTGATAATGGTGGCTGCCGACTCGGCCGGATCGGTCAGGTCCAATGGCGCCATGTCGACCAGATGCAGCAGCAAACGCGTACGCGACAGATGCTTGAGGAAACGAATCCCCAGCCCTGCGCCATCGGATGCCCCTTCAATCAGCCCCGGAATGTCAGCGATGACAAAGTTCTTGTAGCGATCCACGCTGACCACACCCAGGTTCGGCACCAGAGTGGTGAATGGGTAGTCCGCCACTTTCGGCTTGGCCGCCGAGACCGAGCGGATAAAGGTGCTCTTGCCGGCATTCGGCAGACCCAGCAGGCCGACATCGGCCAGCACCTTCAACTCCAGCTTGAGATCACGTGCCTCGCCCGGTTTGCCTGGCGTGGTTTGCCGCGGCGCTCGGTTGGTACTGGACTTGAAGCGGGTATTGCCCAGCCCGTGCCAACCACCCTGCGCCACCAGCAGGCGCTGGCCGGCGCGAGTCAGGTCGCCAATCACTTCCTGGGTACTGGCATCAATCACCGTAGTGCCAATCGGCACCGGCAGGATCAGGTCCTCACCCTTGGCGCCCGTGCAGTCGGTGCTGCCGCCCTTCTCGCCATTCTGCGCCTGGAAGCGACGGGTATAGCGGTAATCGACCAAGGTATTGAAGTTCTCGACAGCCTCGATGTACACCGAGCCACCGTCGCCACCATCCCCGCCGTTAGGGCCACCTTTCTCGATGAACTTTTCCCGCCGAAAAGCCATCATGCCGTTACCGCCGTCGCCAGCCTTTACATAAATCGATACTTCATCGACGAATTTCATTTCTACGCCTCCCGCTATCACGCGGGTCATCTAAACCGAGAAACACTAGGTTCTTGCAAAATTGACCTGCATTCAAATCGAACGCTAACACCCAGGACAGTTTGGCAAGAACCCCAAGAATACCGAAACAAAAAACGCCCGGAGCGTTTTCTGACGTCACGCGCAACGATCCGCCGGATAGCCACCATGGATGGCGAACCAATAAAAAAGCCCCGTCACAAGGACGGGGCTTTCCCAGCAGTCGCGCAATTAAGCCGCAACGACGCTCACGTAACGGCGATTGAACTCGCCCTTTACTTCAAACTTGATCACGCCTTCGATTTTCGCGAAGAGGGTGTGATCTTTACCCATGCCAACGCCGTAACCAGCGTGGAATTGGGTGCCGCGCTGACGCACGATGATGTTGCCTGCTTTGATAGCCTGGCCGCCATACATCTTCACGCCAAGTCGTTTGGCTTCTGAGTCGCGACCGTTGCGGGTACTACCGCCAGCTTTTTTGTGTGCCATGAGTTCAATACTCCTATAAAGGGATCAGACCGAAACGAATCAGGCCTGGATACCGGTGATTTTGATCTCGGTGTACCATTGACGGTGGCCCTGGCGCTTCATGTGGTGCTTACGACGGCGGAACTTGATGATGGTGACCTTGTCGTGACGACCTTGAGCGATCACTTCAGCAACAACCTTGGCACCTTCAACAACCGGCGCGCCGATTTTTACGTCGTCGCCATTGCCGACCAGCAGAACACGGTCAAACGTCACGGCTGCGCCAGTGGCCAGCTCGAGTTTTTCGACCTTGAGGAATTCGCCTTCGGTGACTTTGTATTGCTTGCCACCAGTAACAATTACTGCGTACATGGTAAATCTCCGTTAATCCTGCTCACCCAGCGCTTTATAGGTGTAAGTGTCGGCTGGCATGGCTGCTTGGGGCCGGAAGGACACCCTTGCAATTGCGTAAGGCAGGGAAATACCCAGGGGGAAGTTCAGGGTGCGCGATTGTACGCAAGCTGATCGAGCGGCGCAAGGGCTCCAGCCACTTGCCTTGACAGCCCCCAGCCTGCCCCCTAGCATGCCGCGCATCCCATGAGTAGCAGGTGTAAGCGATGCAACCCCAGGCTTTCTATCGCGTGGTGGCGGATGACTTCACCGCTGTCGACGGTATCATTCGCGCCCAGTTGGTGTCGCGCGTACCGCTGGTAGAAAAGATCGGCGACTATATTATCTCCGCAGGTGGCAAACGCCTGCGTCCATTGCTGGTTTTGCTCAGTGGTAAAGCTCTGGGGGTTGAAGGTGACAATCTGCGCCTGCTGGCCGCCACTATTGAGTTTTTGCACACCGCCACCTTGCTGCACGACGATGTAGTCGACATGTCCGACATGCGCCGTGGCCGCAGCACAGCCAACGCTCAGTGGGGCAATGCACCGAGCGTACTGGTCGGCGACTTTCTGTATTCGCGCTCGTTTGAAATGATGGTCGAGTTGGGCTCCATGCCCGTGATGCAGATACTCTCGAAAGCCACTCGTGTGATTGCCGAAGGCGAAGTGCTGCAGTTGTCGAAGATTCGCGACGCCAGCACCACCGAAGAAACTTATATGGACGTCATCCGTGGCAAGACGGCCATGCTCTTCGAGGCCTCGACCCATAGCGCTGCTGCCCTTGCCGGTGCTAACGCGCAGCAGACCGAAGCCTTGCGTACTTTCGGCGATCACCTGGGCGTAGCCTTCCAGTTGGTCGATGACCTGCTCGACTATCGTGGTGACGCCAGCACCCTGGGCAAGAACGTTGGCGACGATCTGGCCGAGGGCAAGCCGACGCTGCCGCTGATTTACACCATGCGCGAAGGCACGCCCGAGCAGGCGGCGCTGGTACGCCAGGCAATCCAGAAAGGCGGTATCGAGGACCTGGAAAGCATTCGCAATGCCGTTGAAGCCGCCGGCGCGCTGGACTACACCGCCCAACTGGCCCGAAATTATGTTGAGCGCGCAGTCGCTTGCTTGGATGTTTTGCCCGCCAGTGCATACCGCGACGCGCTGGTCGAACTCAGTCGCTTTGCCGTCGCCCGCACGCACTAGGCTGGTTAGTCTGTTGTCAGAAGCCCGTCCTTGTGACGGGTTTTTTTGTGCCTGCAGGCTCGGCCTTCGTAGTTCTCACTGGCAAGGAAAAAGCCGGCTTGTAGTCGGTTTTTTTGCTATCTAATTCATTGATTTTATTTGTTTTAAATCTTGGTGAGCTTTATGGCCCCCTTCATTTGTTCCCCCTGGCATGTGTTGCGTGCCAGGGTGCTCTGTTGTGACTGTCGCTTCTGGCCGGTCGTGATTAACCGTGTGGGGGGGCGCAACGACCGTCCAGTTCACATCCGTCACATACGCATAGCCGGTCATTATTTCAACGCCTTGGTCTTTGGTAAGCGCCATTTAGCCGTTTTGGTTACTGGCGAGCACCTTCGCGTTGTCGCCAATATGGCTGTATGCCGATAGCAAAACGCATTAATGCTTGACGCTATTTTGGCTGCATACGCCTCGTTGGCGTCGAGCTGCACGGTGTAGGTTATAAGGGGGCGTCTGAGCAGTTCAGGAGAGTCGTACGCCAAGGTTTTGGGCTAGTCCTGCTGAGCATGAGGCGTGTGGTGATTGCCACGATCTACTGCTGAAGCCGCATGGCAACATGCCCAATACGGTGTCGGCCTTTACTTGAAGTAACCCCGTGGCGTGGTGCCGGTCATGGCCTTGAAGAAGGCGATTAACACACTGTCGCTTGCGAAACCCAGCTCAAAGGCGCAGTAGGCAATGCTGCGTCCGGTAGCGAGCAGCTCAATGGCGCGTATCAGCCGCCATTGTTGGCGCCATTGTTGGTAACCCATGCCGGTTTCCCGTAGAAAAATGCGACCGATGGTTTTGCCGCTGGCGCCCACCTGTTGTTGCAGCTCTTGCAACTCAGGCGGCAGCTGTTCGAGGTTATTCAGTAACGGCGCCAGGCGCTTGTCTCTGGGCAGTGGCAGACGTGTCGGTTGTTCGCGGGCCTCGTTGATCTCGCTGAGGCACAGCCCCAGTAAATGCGCATATTTACCTTGATCCCAATCGGTGTCGAAAGGGGCCATTGCCATGGCTTCCAACACCGCCCGGAGCAATCCGCTGACTTCTATTACCCGTACTTGGGCCGGCAACTGCTTGGCCAGCATCGGGCACAAATACACCGAACGGTAGTCGACGGCCTGTTGCATCACCGCACGGTGTGGCACTCCGCTAGGGATCCACGCTGCCCGAGTCGGAGGTAACAGGCACAGCTGGTGGGCCAGGCTGATGCGTGTGCAACCCTGTTGGGTAAACAGTAATTGGCCGCGTTGGTGTTGGTGAATCCCTGAATCATGCTCGCCAAGCAGGGCGCCGATACCTATGACCGGACACTTGAACGTGTCTGGGTCGAAATCCGCATCGGCAGCTAGCCAGGCCATAGGTTGTCCGATTTTAGCGATAAGTTGTCGAAGTTTGGATAATACGCCGATGGCCGCTACTTAAAATACTCCTCGTTTCTTTAGGAGTCCTTTTCTATGAGTCTGAAAAATCTACTGGTGCTGGCGGTGGCGTTGCTGATGTTTCCGCAAATTGCCCAAACGCTCTACAGCCCCGCACTCTCGGATATCGGCCAAGTATTTGCTGTGAGTCCCCAAACAGCGGGGCAAGTTCTTTCCGTGTATTTTCTCGCATTCGCCCTGGGCGTGGTGGTATGGGGGCGGTTGTGCGACCGCTTTGGACGGCGTCCGATAATGTTGTCGGGGCTTGCCCTATACGGCTGGGCTTCCTGCCTTGCATTGAGCGTCAGCACCTTTGGTGGGTTGCTCATAGCTCAGATATTGGCCGCTTTCGGTGCGGCAGTGGGGTCGGTGGTGACGCAAACGGTTCTGCGTGATCGCTTCAGCGGCGCTGAACTGGCCCAGGTGTTTTCGGTAATGGGCATTGCCCTGGCGGCTAGCCCTGCGATTGGTTTATACACTGGGGCAAGCCTGGTTCACTACTTTGGCTATCGCGGCATGCTCACCTGCCTGCTGTTGCTAGCGCTGGCGTTGTGGGTTTGGTGCCTCTGGGCCTTGCCTGAAACCCGTCCAGCCACGCTGCCTACTGCGCCTTTGTTTGGCACTCTGCGCCTGATGCTCAAGGACTGGGCATTGTTGCGCTCGGTTGGGTTGGTGGCAGTATTTAACATTGCGCTGTTCAGTTATTACAGCCTTGGACCGTTCATCTTCGAGCGGCTGGGTTTGTCCGCCGAACAGTTCGGCTACAGTGGTGTTTTACTGGCGCTGGGGTCTGGGTTGGGGGCGTGGCTGAACAAAGGGTTGCTCAAGCGCGGAGTGAACAGTGAACAACTGGTCCTAGCTGCTGGTGCCGTGGCGTTGTTGGGCAGCATTCTGGTTATAGTGCTGCAGGACCGCTGGTTGTTCGTTCTGCCGATGTTGTTGGTGGTGGTGGCTTTCGGCATGGCTATTCCCAATGTGCTCGGGGCGGCGCTGATTGCTTATCGCGACCGCCTTGGCACAGCAGGTGCACTGTTTGGCTTGTTGTATTACGTGGTGATTGGCGCCGGCTTGACTCTGGCTGCCTGGGGGCAGGCGCTGGGCCTTACACTGTTGGTCTGTGCCTTGACGGCGTTATTGCTAGGGTTTACACGCCCGTCAACGGCTATCAAAAATTGATCGAAGTACCGAGCTGTGGCGTTAACGGCGGCACCCTCAACATCAAACACGTCCGCGCTCACGGCGATGAAGTTCTGCGCCTCATTATGAGAATGATTATGCGAGCTTGTGGGTTGAGCTGTGGGTTGCAGGCTGCTTCTGATTTTTAATTCTTATTTTCGGGGGGCATAGGCAATAAAAAAGCCGGCTTGTGGCCGGCTTTTAGGGGGGAGTCCCGACTTATTTTTGGTAAGCCGCGACCGCCTTGTTAATCAGGTTGCGGGCCTCGTCGGCGCCAGCCCAACCTTCAACCTTGACCCACTTGCCCTTCTCCAGATCTTTGTAGTTCTCGAAGAAGTGCTTGATCTGCTCGATCAGCAGAGCGGGCAGGTCGGTGTATTCCTGTACATCTTTGTACAGCACGGTGAGTTTGTCATGCGGTACGGCAACCAGCTTGGCATCGCCGCCGGCTTCGTCGCTCATCAGCAGTACGCCAACTGGACGGGCGCGGATGACTGAGCCAGGAGCCACTGGGTACGGCGTCACGACCAGCACGTCGAGGGGGTCACCGTCGTCCGCCAGGGTGTGCGGGATAAAACCGTAGTTGGCCGGGTAGAACATCGGGGTGGCCATGAAACGGTCGACCATCAGGCAATCGCTGTCGTGGTCGATTTCGTATTTGATCGGCGCGTGATTGGCTGGGATCTCGATGGCGACGTAGATGTCGTTCGGCAGGTCTTTACCAGCCGGGATCTTGCTGTAGCTCATGGGGCGACTCCCGAGGGGTGGGCCAAAAAAGTGGCGCGATTATAGGCATATTCCCCAAGCGTTGCTACGCCGGGATGCCTAGCCATTGGTCGCGAACTCATGGTCTTCGGTTCTGACCTGATAGTCCGGGTTGCTGGCCTGCAACTGTTCCAGGCGCGCCAGTGGGTCCTGTCGATAGAACAGCGCCAGCTGCGCGTACACCGCCGGGAAGGCACCGGCGAGCAGGTCGGGGGCGCTGAAGAAGTATTCGCTGGTGACGGCAAAAAACTCGGCCGGGTCTTCGGCGGCGTAAGGGTCGATGGCGGTTTCGGTGTCGGGGTTAGCATCCAGCTCGGCGTTCATCTGGTCAAAGGCGCTCTGCATGGCCTTGGCCCAGTCCTGAATGGCCATATTGCTGTGCAGCGGCGGCAGACCATTGGCGTCGCCATTGAGCATGTCCAGCTTGTGCGCCAGTTCGTGGATCACCAGGTTGTAGCCGTCCCACTGGCCGCTGGCCAACACACCCGGCCAGGCGAGGATCACTGGGCCTTGCAGCCAGGCCTCACCGCTGTGTTCGCCATCCCATTCATGGACCACGCCGCTGGCGTCGCGGTGGCGCTGCGGGCTGACGAAATCATCCGGATACAGGACGATTTCATGGAAGCCCTGATACCAGTTGAGGTCGGCCAGGTGCAGCAGTGGCAGTTCGGCCTGTACTGCCAACAGCAGGCGTGTATGGCCGTCCAGTTCGACGCCGGGCAGGGCACTGAGGTGTTTGTGATGCAGAAACAGTACGGCGCGCTCGCGCAGGCGCTGCTGTTCGTGTTCATTCAGGCCGTCGAGGATGGGTAAGCGCTGCAACACGGCCTGCCATCGCGCGGGGCTGATAGGGTGACGGGCAAGGATGCGCTGGCGACGCCAGGCACGGAACGACCACATGGACTCGGCTCGAACGCTAGGGTGTCCCCACCTTAAGCCGGGCTGCGGCGCTGGGCAAGTCGGCACAAAGGCTGCAGTGACCTCAGGGTATACGACCCGGGAGGGCTGCCAATGTCGATCGAGCGTCTGCATCATCCCGCCATCAAGCTGCTCTGCGGCAACGGTCTTGACCTGCCCGGCCAGGCTGCACGTGCTCGCGCGACCTGGCTGCCAGGGCGTGAAGGGCGTGCGCCGCTGCTGGTGATCGCGCTGCTCTGGGCGCGTGACTGCACTGATGTGGTGCGTACGCTGGAGGCCTGTCTTGATGGGCTGCTGGCGGACTTTTACAGCACTCCCGCAGGCTGGAGCGAAGCTCAGGCGGCACGCCAGGTGCTGGCGGCGCTCAATCAGCAGCTGTTTCGTCAGCGTCAGGCCGGGCGTAGCACGGCTCAACTGCATGCTGGGCTGCTACTGGTCCAGGGTGCAGAGGCGCAGTTCTTCCAGGCGGGGTCTATTGGCCTGCAGCGTTTTCAGCACACGGCGTTGACCCGCCTGATGGGACGTGAGGGGTTGCAGTTGGGGACTCAGGCCGAGCTGGCACTGGTGCAGCATCACCTGCTTCTGAGTGCAGGCGAGCGAGTGCTGATGGCCCCGCAGCCGTTGCTGGATGTGGCCGATTTGCAAGGCTGGCGCGGACTTGATGCAGAACTCGATACGCCGGCCCTGCAAACGCTGCTCACGCCCTTGCTACAGGCGCCTGGGGCGGCGGTTTTGCTGCAGCCGGGCGCCGCTGAGCAGGCGGCGGTAAAGACTGCACGCGCGCACTGGCCTGCCGTGCAGCATGCGCAACCCGGTGTGCAACTGGATGGCTGGGTGCTGCTCTCAGCATGCCCGTTTGGCCCACCGGGACGGTTGTTCCGCGTCACCGACCCCTGTGGCCGGGAGGCACTGCTTTGGCTGGCCGAGCAGGCGGCCGATGAGGTCTTCTGGCAGCGCGAATGGGTGCTGCGGCGCAGCCTGGTGAGCAGCCTGCCGCACGTACTGTCATCGCATCAGCCGCGTGAGCATGCCTTTGTGCTGCTGGAGCCGCCTGCCAGTGGCATGCGCAGCCTGGTCGACTGGATGGCCGCGCATGGTCCGGTCGATGGCTTGACGCTGTTGGCCTTGCTTGAGCAGTTGATCGCGGCGGTGCGCGGGTTGCAGCGGCGTGGCATGCAGGGGCTGTGGCTGGATCCGCGCAATATTCTGGTGAATGACGGCGGTCGGGTGCTGCTGTTGCCCGAACATGCCGCGCTGATTCCAGGTGTTCCACGGCAGGCGCTGCCGGTTGAGGCCGTGCCGCTGGCACCTGAGGTCCGTAGCGGGCAAGCCCTGGATGGGCGTGCTGACCAGTTCGCCCTGGCTGCGCTGGCGTACTGGTTGTTCTGTGGACGTTGGCCGGACGTGGCGCGGGCGGATGTCGACGGCAATAGCCGCTATGTAGCGCTGGCGTCGTTCAGTGTGCAGCTACCGGTGGGCTGGGATGGTGTGCTGGCGCGGGCATTGGCGCCCAGGCCGGAGGCGCGTTTTGAAGCCTTGTCGGAGTTCGAGCTGGCGCTGCGTCAGCCGTTGCTGACGCAGCGCGAACCGAGGCTGCACACAGGGCGTGACCGCTCGCCCTGGCGCCTGATTGTGCTTGGTCTGTTACTGGCACACCTGGGCATTGGTCTATGGCTGAGCCTGAACGGCTGATCAGCGCTGCATGCTGCAGCGCTGGCTGGGGGCGGCTTAGGGCGCGGTGAAGTCTTCGGTGATCGGCAGGACAAAACTTTTGAACTCGGTGTCTTCTTTGAAACCGATGGATTCATAGAGTTTGTGCGCAACGCTGTTGTCGATGCTGGAGGCCACGCGCAGACGCACGGCATGGGTCTCTTTGGCCATCTGCTTGGCCGTTTGAATCAGGCGGTCTGCCACCAGCTGACGGCGCGCGTCCTGGCAGACATAGATGTCGTTGAGGATCCATACGCGCTTGAGCGACAGCGACGAAAAGCTTGAATAAAGCTGGCAAAAGCCAAGGATTTTGTCGTCATCGTCTGGCATGGCCAGGTAGATCACGGACTCCTTGCGGCTGATGCGTTTTTCCAGAAATTTGCGCGAGGATTCAGGGTAAGGCAACTGGCCGAAGTGTTCGCGGTAATTGACGAACAGTGGCGTGAGTTGATCCAGATGCTCCAGGGTCGCTTGGACAATGCGCATGGTGAGCCTCGACTTCAGTCATGTGGATGGCTTTGGCAACACGGCCGCGCTGCCTGTAAACGCCCACGATGCTGCCTAAAGCAGTTTGAAAGTGCAATCCAAACAGGTGTTTGCCTGCTACGCCCGATAAAACCGGGCTAACCGAGTAGGAAGTTGTCGCGTGCGGCGCCGCCATTCAGCACGGGAACTTCGGCTTCATCCTTCAAGTTGACTCCTGATAGTTGGCGGCGGCAGGCTTCGCGCATCAGGTAGAACAGGCGGTGACTGGCCATGGCATAGCTCAGCCCCTCCAGGCGGACGTTGGAAATGCAGTTGCGGTATGCATCGGTCAGGCCTACCCGTGGCGCATACGTGAAGTACAAACCCAGGCTGTCCGGTGAACTCAGACCGGGACGCTCGCCGATCAGAATCACCACCATACGAGCACCAAGCCGTTCGGCCACTTCATCGGCTATTGCGACGCGCCCCTGGTTGACCAGCGCGATAGGAGATACGCGCCAGCCTTCAGTTGCGGCGTTTTCTTCGATGCGCTCAATCATCGGCAGGGCATTGCGATGCACGGCCAGCGCGGAGAGGCCGTCGGCGACGACGATGGCCAGGTCATAACCATCCGGGTTGTTCTCCCGGTGCTGGTCCAGCAGTTCTGCGGACTCGTGACTCAGGCGTCGACCCAGGTCCGGGCGTTGCAGGTAGGTGTCGCGGTCCTTGGCGGCGCTGTGCAGCAGCAAGCTCTGCCGATGCTGGTGAGCCAGGTTGGCAGCCAGCGTGGCGTGATCAAACGGTAGGTGCACGGCATCGCGGGCCTGGGCGTGGGCGTACTGAAAATCCAGCTGTGCATGGGTCGGCATGCTGGTGCCGGCACGGCCGAGCGCGATGCGCGCAGGGGTTAGGTTGCGCAGTTGCTGCCAGGGATTTTCGCTGGCGCCGCTGAGGGGGCTGTCATCGTACATAAGCGGCTCCTTGATTAACCAAGCTGCGCCAGGGCCTGGCGAAACGCCGGCGGCAGGCTGTTACCCATACGCGGACGGCCATCGGCCTGGGTGAAAATGCCCATGCGCTGCAACCAGCCTTCGAACTCGGGCGCCGGCTTTAATCCCAGGCTCTGCCGGGCATACAGCGCGTCATGGAAGGAGGTGGTCTGGTAGTTGAGCATCACGTCGTCTGAGCCGGGGATGCCCATGATGAAGTTGATTCCGGCCACGCCGAGCAGCGTGAGCAGCACGTCCATGTCGTCCTGGTCGGCTTCTGCGTGATTGGTGTAGCAGATGTCGCAGCCCATCGGCAGGCCCAGCAACTTGCCGCAGAAGTGGTCTTCCAGGCCGGCGCGGATGATCTGCTTGCCGTTATAAAGGTACTCCGGGCCGATAAAACCGACCACGGTGTTCACCAGAAACGGTTTGAAGTGGCGGGCCACCGCGTAGGCACGGGTCTCGCAGGTCTGTTGGTCGAGGCCATGGTGGGCACCGGCGGACAGTGCGCTGCCTTGGCCGGTTTCAAAGTACATGAGGTTGTTGCCGAGGGTGCCACGGTTGAGGCTCAGGCCGGCGTCATAGCCTTCCTGCAGGATCTTCAGGCTGACGCCAAAGCTGGCGTTGGCCGCCTCGGTGCCGGCAATTGACTGAAACACCAGGTCCAGTGGCACGCCCCGGTTGATCGCCTCGATTGAGGTGGTGACGTGGGTCAGCACGCAGGCCTGGGTGGGGATTTCATAACGCTGGATGATGCCGTCGAGCATCTTCAGCATGTCGCAGATCGAACTGATGCTGTCGGTGGCCGGGTTGATGCCGATCATGGCGTCGCCGTTGCCGTACAGCAGGCCGTCGAGAATGCTCGCGGCAATGCCGGCCGGCTCATCGGTCGGGTGATTCGGTTGCAGGCGGGTGGACATACGCCCGCGCAGGCCGACAGTGTTGCGAAAACGGCTGACCACACGGATTTTCTGCGCCACTAGCACCAAGTCCTGCACGCGCATGATCTTCGATACCGCTGCCGCCATTTCTGGCGTCAGTCCGGGGGCGAGGGCGCGCAGGCTGGCTTCATCGGCGCTGTCGTCGAGCAGCCAGTCGCGGAAGCCACCGACCGTCAGGTGGCTGACCGGGGCGAAGGCCGCCAGGTCATGGCTGTCGATGATCAGCCGGGTGAGCTCATCAGCCTCGTAGGGAATCAGTGCCTCATTGAGGAAGTGTTTGAGTGGAATATCAGCCAGGGCCATTTGCGCCGCGACCCGCTCACCGGCATTGCTGGCAGCAACACCCGCGAGATAGTCGCCGGAGCGCGCCGGACTGGCCTTGGCCATGACCTCGGCGAGGCTGTCAAAACGGTACGTCTGAGTGCCGACGCTATGAGAGAAACCGGTCATCTGTCGATAGGCTCCTGATCCGGCTGGTTACTGCTGAGGTGCACATGCCGTTCAGCATGTGCACCTGAATGGGGCCGCTGTCGAGCTTTAGCACGACAGCGGTGCATCTTAAACGCCGGTTAGCATGGCGTCAGCCGGTGCTTCGGAGCGCTGCTTGTGGGTCAGTTGGAAGTAGATAAAACCGACAGCCATAAAGCCTACGAAGACCAGGCCAATAACCGGGTTGAACCAGGCCATAGCCACCAGGCAGACCAGGGCCAATGCAAGGGCGATGCCTGGAACAATCGGATAGCCCGGCGCGCGGAAGCTGCGCTCCAAGTTTGGCTCGGTTTTGCGCAATTTGAACAGGCTGAGCATGCTCATGATGTACATGACGATGGCGCCGAATACGGCCATGGTGATCATTGCCGCCGTCAGGCTCATGCCCTGCAGGTTGATCAGGCCATCGCTGTAGATTGCGGCGATACCGATTGCGCCACCCGCCAGGATGGCCCGGTGCGGTGTCTGGAAACGGTTCAGCTTGGCCAGCCCGGCAGGCAGGTAACCGGCGCGCGCCAGGGCGAAGAACTGTCGCGAGTAGCCGAGAATGATGCCGTGGAAGCTCGCCACCAGGCCGAACAGGCCGATCCACACCAGCATGTGTAGCCAGCCGGAGTTGTCACCGACCACCGCCTTCATCGCTTGCGGCAGCGGGTCATTGATGTTCGACAGTTGACGCCAGTCGCCGACGCCGCCAGCCATGATCATCACGCCGATGGCCAGGAATACCAGGGTCAGGATGCCGCTGACATACGCGCGCGGAATGGTGCGTTTCGGGTCTTTGGCTTCTTCGGCGGCCATGGCCGCGCCTTCGATGGCGAGGAAAAACCAGATGGCAAACGGAATCGCCGCGAACATTCCGGCAATCGAGGCTGTGCTGAAGGTGTCGGAGCCAGACCAGCCGTTCAGCGCGAAGTTGCTGAAGCTGAAGCCCGGTGCAACCACGCCCATAAACACAAGGAGCTCACCCACCGCGAGCACGGTGACGATCAGCTCGAAGGTCGCGGCAATGCTCACGCCGAGGATGTTCAGGGTCATAAAGACGGCGTAAGCCCCGACTGCGGCGAGTTTGGGGTCGAGCCCCGGAAACTGCACGTTGAGGTACGCACCGATGGCCATGGCAATCGCCGGTGGCGCAAAGACGAACTCGATCAGGGTAGCCAGCCCGGCAATCAGCCCGCCTTTTTCACCAAAGGCCCTGCGGCTGTAAGCGAACGGGCCGCCCGCGTGAGGAATGGCCGTGGTCAGTTCGGTAAAGCTGAAGATAAAACAGGTGTACATCGCCGCCACCATCAGCGTGGTGACGAGAAAGCCCAGTGTGCCAGCGCTGCCCCAGCCGTAACTCCAGCCGAAATATTCACCGGAAATCACCAGGCCGACGGCAATACCCCATAGATGCAGGGTGCCGAGTGTAGGTTTGAGTGTCGTTGTTGTAGTCATGAGTACCCGCCCTAAGTAGTGGAATAGACCAAGAGTCTTGCGGATCTACGCAACGCCTATGCCAGCTGCAACAGGATGTTACGGCTGGCACGGCGAATGACGCTTTTAGCTAAGCAGGAGGCGTTTTCGCTGCCAATGCCTGCGTGCGTCAGAAGAACCCCAGCGGATTGATGTCGTAGCTGACCAGCAGGTTTTTCGTCTGCTGATAGTGGTCGAGCATCATCTTGTGGGTTTCGCGGCCGACGCCGGACTTCTTGTAGCCGCCGAAGGCAGCATGGGCGGGGTAGAGGTGGTAGCAGTTGGTCCACACGCGACCGGCTTTGATCGCCCGGCCCATGCGGTAGGCGCGGTTGATGTCGCGGGTCCACAGGCCGGCGCCGAGGCCGAACTCGGTGTCGTTGGCAATTGCCAGGGCTTCGGCTTCGTCCTTGAAGGTGGTGACGCTGACCACCGGGCCGAAGATTTCTTCCTGGAACACGCGCATCTTGTTGTGGCCCTTGAGCAGGGTCGGCTGGATGTAATAGCCGCCGTCCAGGGTGCCGCTGAGTTTTTCCACCGCGCCGCCGGTGAGCAACTCAGCCCCTTCCTGCTTGGCGATTTCCAGGTAGCTCAAGATCTTGTCGAACTGTTGCTCGGAGGCTTGCGCGCCGACCATGGTGTCGGTGTCCAGCGGGTCGCCGCGTTTGATCTGCTCGACCTTCTTCATCACCTCTTTCATAAAGGCCGGGTAGATCGATTCCTGCACCAGCGCGCGCGATGGGCAGGTGCACACCTCGCCCTGGTTGAAGAAGGCCAGCACCAGGCCTTCGGCGGCTTTTTCGATAAAGCTCGGCTCGGCCTGCATGATGTCTTCGAAGAAGATGTTTGGCGATTTGCCGCCCAGCTCCACGGTGCTCGGTATGATGTTTTCAGCGGCACATTTCATGATGTGCGCACCCACCGGGGTAGAACCGGTGAAGGCAATCTTGGCGATGCGCTTGCTGGTGGCCAAGGCTTCGCCGGCCTCTTTACCAAAGCCCTGCACCACGTTGAGCACGCCCGGCGGCAGCAGGTCGCCGATCAGCTCCATCAGTACGCTGATGCCCAGCGGCGTTTGCTCGGCTGGCTTTAATACCACGCAGTTGCCGGCGGCCAGGGCCGGGGCGAGCTTCCAGGCGGCCATCAGCAGTGGGAAGTTCCACGGAATGATCTGCCCGACCACGCCCAGCGGCTCGTGGATGTGATAGGCCACGGTGTTGCCGTCGATCTCGGCAGCAGAACCTTCCTGGGCGCGCAGGCAGCCAGCGAAGTAGCGGAAGTGGTCGGCGGCCAGGGGAATATCGGCATTCAGGGTTTCGCGTACGGCTTTACCGTTGTCCCAGGTTTCGGTGATGGCCAGCACTTCCAGATTGGCTTCGATGCGGTCGGCGATCTTCAGCAGGGTCAGTGAGCGTTCCTGCGCTGAGGTGCGGCCCCAGGCGTCGGCGGCGGCATGGGCGGCGTCCAGCGCCTTGTCGATATCCTCGGAGGTGGAGCGCGGGAACTCGGCAATCGGCAGGCCATTCACCGGTGAGGTGTTGGTGAAGTACTGGCCTTTGACCGGTGCGACAAACTCGCCGCCGATGTAGTTGCCGTAACGGGATTTGAACGAAACGAGGGCACCTTCGGTGCCGGGATGGGCGTAACGCATGCTGAATATCTCCTGGTTCTTATGCTTGTTCTGGTGATGCAGCGAGAGGCGCGCAGTGGCGCTTGAATAGACACAGAGCAAGGGCTGGGCCAGGCGTGCGTGATGTCCGGTTTAGAGCGGTTGCGTTGTATGTGCCGGGCGGTTGCGCCAGGCGCGGTGTATCGGCCTTGGTACAACCTGCGTGACAGGCTGTACCAGGGGTGATACAGCGGGGTGACTTACTGGTCAGTGCATCTTGCATTGCCCAGGAAGCTGGTAGATGCTCGGTCATCACGTGCAACTCCACCGCGGAGAACAATAACAATGCACAACCCTGCAAGCCGCCACGCCCAGCAGGTGCTGACCGTGGCCCAAGGGCGTGGGCAACACGCCGGCCCGGCTGCTGATTCTTCGGTGGCGCGCTCCTGGCTGCGCTGCCTGCAGCAGCACCACCTCGACCCGGCGCAGAACATGCCGCCCGCTGTCATCGAACACGCGCGCATGCTCGAGCGGCGCGAACAGCTGCAACAGGTGCTGGAGATTTCCAGCAACGAGATGAACAGCCTGCACCGCCAGTTAGCCTGCTCCGGTCATGCCGTGTTGCTGACCGATGCCCGTGGTGTGATCCTCAATTGCGTCACCGAGCAGGCGGAAAAGCGCACCTTCGAGCAAGCCGGCCTGTGGCTTGGAGCCGACTGGAGCGAGGCCTGTGAAGGCACCAACGGCATCGGCACCTGCTTGGTTGAGCGCCAGCCGCTGACCATTCACCAGAATGAACATTTCCGCAGCCGGCATACCGGCCTGACCTGCTCGGCCAGCCCGGTGTTTGATCCGCATGGCGAGTTGCTGGCGGTGCTGGATGTGTCCTCGGCGCGGCATGACGTATCGCGGCAGAGCCAGTTCCACACCATGGCGCTGGTCAACCTGTCGGCCAAGGCCATCGAGGGTTGTCATTTTCTGCGCAGCTATGAAGGCGAGTGGCTGCTGCGTTTTCATGCTCAGGCCGAATACATCGGTCAGTTCAGCGAAGGGTTGCTGGCTTTCGATGGCGATGGCCGGGTGAGCGCGGTGAACCAGAGCGCGATCAACCTGCTCGGCCTGTCGCGGCAGCAACTGCTCGGGCGCACCTTGGTCGAGGTGTTCGACTGCCGTCTGGATGATCTGCTCGGTCGCGCCTCGGCGCAGCCCAATGCCAGTTGGCCGTTGTACACCCAGCGTGGTCAGTTGTTGTTTGCCATGTTGCGCGGCCAGCCCCGGAGCAGTGCTCAGGCCCTGGCAGCCACGGCGCTGGCAGCACCGGGTTTGTGCCTGGCCGATGTGGGCCTGCAGAGTGATTTTCGCCGGGCGCTGCGGGTGTATGAGCGTGACGTGCCGCTGCTGATCGGTGGCGAAACCGGCACCGGCAAAGAGGCCTTCGCCAAGGCCCTGCATCAGGTCAGCTCGCGTGGCGGCAAGCCCTTTGTCGCGCTGAATTGCGCGGCGATTCCCGAGAGCCTGATCGAGAGCGAGCTGTTCGGTTATCGCGGCGGCAGCTTCACTGGTGCGCGCAAGGAAGGCATGCGCGGCAAGTTGCAGCAGGCCGATGGCGGCACGTTGTTTCTTGATGAAATCGGTGACATGCCGCTGGCGCTGCAAACCCGTTTGCTGCGGGTGCTGGAAGAGCGTCGTGTCGAGCCGATTGGCGGTGAGGCGCAGGCCATCGATGTGCGGGTGATCAGCGCCAGTCACCGCGACCTCAACGAGCGGGTGGTGAGCGGCGAGTTTCGCCAGGACCTGTTCTATCGCCTCAATGGTCTGGTGATCGAGTTGCCGCCTTTGCGTGAGCGCAGCGACCAGTTGGCGCTGCTGGATTTCCTCCTCGCCGAAGAAACACGCGGACAAGCCGTGCGGCTCGATGATGCCGCCCGCGAGGCGCTGCTCGGCTATTCCTGGCCGGGTAATGTGCGCCAGCTGCGCAATGTGTTGCGCACCCTGTGCGCCTTGTGTGAAAACGGCCTCATCAGCCACGCTGATCTGCCCGCCGAGATCCGCCATGCCCGTCCTGCGCAGGTGTTGTTGCCTACGGCCAAACCCGATCAGCTGGGCGATGCCGAACGCCAGGCGCTGCTCGCGGTCCTAGAGGCGCAGCACTGGCAGATGAGCCGCAGCGCCGAACAGCTCGGCATCAGCCGCAACACCCTGTACCGCAAACTGCGCAAACACGGGATTGCCCGACGAGGCTAGAAGCGTAGGTTGGTGTTGAGCGCAGCGAAGCCCAACAAGGTCGGGTACGCGCTTGGGCGCTGCAACTGCGCACCGCAACGGATCACCGCCCGATCCAACCTGCGCAAATGGGCGGGGAGGCTGTGATAATCTGCGGCGAGTTTTTATCCGGCCTGTTTCCAGGTTCTGACCCGCCTTCAAGGTACATCATGCATATCCATATTCTCGGCATCTGCGGCACGTTTATGGGCTCGCTGGCCGTCTTGGCCAAGGAACTCGGCCACCGCGTAACCGGTTCCGACGCCAACGTCTACCCGCCCATGAGCACCCAGCTGGAAGCGCAGGGCATCGAACTGACTCAAGGCTATGACGCCGCACAACTCGACCCCGCGCCGGATCTGGTGGTGGTCGGTAACGCGCTGTCGCGCGGTAACCCGGCGGTGGAATATGTGCTGAACAAAGGTCTGCCCTACGTGAGTGGCCCGCAGTGGCTGGCCGACCATGTGTTGCAGGGCCGTTGGGTGATGGCGGTGGCCGGCACCCACGGCAAAACCAGCAGTTCGAGCATGCTCGCCTGGGTGCTGGAACATGCGGGCATGAGCCCGGGCTTTTTGATTGGCGGCGTGCCGCAGAACTTCGGCATCTCCGCGCGCCTGGGCGGCACGCCGTTCTTTGTGGTGGAAGCCGACGAGTACGACAGCGCCTTCTTCGACAAACGCAGCAAGTTCGTCCATTACCGCCCGCGCACCGCCATCCTGAATAACCTGGAGTTCGATCATGCGGACATCTTCCCGGATCTGGCAGCAATCGAGCGGCAGTTCCACCATCTGGTGCGCACCATTCCAGGCGACGGCCTGATCATTCATCCGACCACCGAACCGGCACTCAAGCGGGTGATCGAGATGGGTTGCTGGACCCCGGTGCAAACCACCGGCGAAGGTGGCCAATGGCAGGCGCGTCTGCTCAGCGCCGACGGCTCGCGCTTCGAGGTGAGTTTCGCGGGCAAGGTTGCCGGCACCGTGGACTGGCAGCTGACCGGCCAGCACAACGTCGCCAATGCCTTGGCCGTGCTGGCGGCGGCGCGGCATGTCGGCGTGGTGCCGGAGCTGGGCATCGCCGCGCTGTGCGGCTTTATCAACGCCAAGCGGCGCATGGAGAAGGTGGCCGAGGTCAACGGCGTGACCATTTTCGATGACTTCGCGCATCACCCGACGGCAATTGCCACCACCCTGGATGGCCTGCGCAAACGCATCGGCGACGCCAAACTGATTGCCATCGTCGAGCCGCGCTCCAACTCGATGAAACTCGGCGCGCACCGTGATGGCCTGCCGGAATCCGTGGTGCAGGCGGACTCGGTGTACTGGTACGCGCCGCCAAACCTGGGCTGGGACTTGGCCGGCACGGTCGCCGCCTCGACGGTGCCGACGCAGGTGTGCGATTCCCTGGAGGCGATCATCGCCGGGGTCAAGGCTGAAGCCGCGCCGGGTACTCAGGTGGTGGTGATGAGCAACGGCGGTTTTGGCGGTTTGCATGGCAAGCTGGCTGCGGCCCTGGAGGCATAAATGTCTGGACCTGAGAGAATCACCCTGGCCATGACCGGCGCTTCTGGCGCTCAGTACGGCCTGCGCCTGCTCGACTGCCTGGTGCAGGAAGAGCGCGAGGTGCACTTTCTGATTTCCAAGGCCGCGCAGCTGGTGATGGCCACTGAAACCGATGTCAGCCTGCCGAGCAAACCGCAGGCCATGCAGGCATTCTTGAGCGAGTACACCGGCGCCGCGCCGGGGCAGATTCGCGTCTTTGGTAAAGAAGACTGGATGGCCCCGGCGGCCTCTGGCTCTGGGGCTCCGACCGCGATGGTGGTGGTGCCGTGCAGCACCGGCTCGCTCTCGGCGATTGCTCATGGTGCGTGCAACAACCTGATTGAACGTGCCGCCGACGTGGCCCTCAAAGAGCGGCGTCAGTTGATTCTGGTGCCGCGCGAGGCACCGTTCTCCAGCATCCATCTGGATAACATGCTCAAACTGTCGAACATGGGTGCGACCATTCTGCCGGCGGCGCCGGGCTTTTATCATCAGCCGCAAACCATCGATGACCTGATCGATTTTGTCGTGGCGCGGATTCTCAACTGCCTGAACATTCCCCAAGACATGCTGCCGCGTTGGGGTGAGCACCATCAGATCAGCCCCGATGACTAAATGGTTGCGACTTGCGCTTGTGGGGCTGTGCGTGAGCCTGGCGCTGAGCGGTTGTGCCACCGTGCGCACCCTGGATGCGGCCAAGCCCGATGCGCCCGTGGTGTACGCCGGCACACGGCTGAACCTGTATGCGCTGCAAGGCGGCTGTTGTGCCACGGACCGTTTCGGCGCCGAGGCCCCGGCATATCCGGCGGCCGATCTGCCGGTCAGCGCCTTACTCGACACCTTGCTATTACCGTTGTCCCTGGCCACTGCAATGGGCATTAGCCTGGGTGTCAGCGGCGGCCTTTAGGCATCAATCACTCAGCTGGCAAACCTGCTCAGTGACCTGCTGCACCGCATAGCGTCCGTTGTCATCACGGCTGATGCGGCCCATGGCCGTATCAGGGTCGTGGGTGAATACCAGTCGGCCGTTGCGGGCGAACAGGTCGGCGAGCAGGGCTTCTTTCTCTTCGATCAGCCCCTCTGGAAAACGGTCGTAGCCCATGGTGATGGGCAGGTGCACCCACGGCGCGCCTGGGATCAGGTCGCCGGGGAACACCACCGGCCCCTCAGGCATGGCCACTTCCGGCAGCAGTTGCCCGGGTGTATGGCCATCGCTCCAGTGCAAGCGCCAGTCCGCGCCAAGCAGTTCACAGTGCTCGGTTTCGTCGATCAGCTGCAGGCGGCCGCTGTCCTCCAGCAAGGCCAACAACTCCGGAATGTAGGAAGCGCGGTCGCGGGCGTGCGGCTGGCAGGCCCGCTGCCACTGACGGCGGCCCGTGATGAACTGCGCATTGGGGAACAGCAGGCGTGCCGGTTGGCCTTCTTCCCAGGCGGCGAGCAAACCGCCGGCATGGTCAAAGTGCAGGTGGGTGAGCACTACGATATCGATATCGGCATCACTCAGGCCAGCAGCGGCCAGGCTGTCGAGCAGTACGTGACGCGTTTCCTGTACGCCGAAACGCTGCTTCAATTCCGGGCTGAAAAACGCACCGATACCGGTTTCGATGAGGATGTTGCGCGCCTCTTCTTGTACCAGTAGGGCGCGGCAGCCGAGGTCGATCCGGTTCAGTTCGTCCGCTTTCATCCAGCGCTGCCATAGCGCTTTCGGCGCATTGCCAAACATGGCGCCGCCATCGAGTTTCTGGCTGTTGCCGGTGAGGGTGGTGAGGGTTCGCATGGTGGCTCTTGCTGTGTGGATATCCATGCAGATTGCCGTGTTAGGTGGGTTCACGCTATTGAAGTTTTGTTGCAGGTGCAGTGGTGAACCCCATTAGTTTTTATCGATTGCTACCTTTGGGCAGTTCTCAAGGGTTTCCTGGGCAAACTGCGCAAAGTCAGGTTCATGTTGATGCCATTGCCAGTCGGCGAAGCGATCATTGAGATCGTGATGAAACCCGCACAGGTCTGTTTGCAGGCTGCGCTGCCAGCCTAAGTCGGTGTTGAATGTTTCGTAGATTTGTTCGGCGCTGAATAAGTAAAAGCTGAAGAAGTTTTCTTGGGCCACTTTCCGCGCCGCTGGGTCCATGGCGCTGGACAGTTGCAGGTCGGTCAGTTCAGGTTTTTCGATGGCCAGCTTGAGGTATTCCTTGTAGGCATCGCGGGCTGAGGCTTCGCGCTGGCTTGATTCAGCTGCACGAATTTGCCAGACCGCAATCACCAGACCAAAAGCCGCCAGGGCGGCCGTGAGAACAGTGCTGAGGTGGGCAATGTGACGCAGTGACGGCCTTGGCATGAGCCTCTCCCAATAAGGTGTGCTGCAAGTCTAGGCGAGTCTTTACGTCGTTAACGGCCTGTCATCACGTTGAGATGACAGGCCGGTCTTTGTTCAGGCTTGCGCCTGCGTGGCGGCTCGGCGGCCGGAGAGTAAGGCACCGTGCACGGTGGCAAACATGTTCTTGTGCGTGGCCTCGCCGGCAAAAAACAGTCGGTTCCCGACGGGGGCTGCCAGGTCATCTCGCATCGCCGGGTTGGCCCCCAGTTTGTTAAACGAGTAGGCGCCATAGCTGAACGGGTCCTGACTCCAGCGGGTGATCTGGAAACCGAGCGGATCTGGAATCTGCTGACCAAAGATCAGCCTGAGGCGTGCCATGGCGCTGGCAACGATCTGGGCATCGCTCCAGGCTTCGATCTGCCGGCCAAAGTCGCCCGCGTTAAATCCCAGCAGCACCGGTTGGCCGGTCAGGCGGCCGAGGTTCAACCATTGGCTCCACTGGCCGTGCTGAGACAGCGGCGGGATGTATTCCAGCCAGTCTTGCTGCGGCCAGAACTGGGTGGGGAAGCGCAGGTAGCACTTGTTGAAATGGCCCATACCCAGTTTGTTAATGGCGGTGGTCTTTTTGCTGGGCAGGGCGGGCGTGAAGCGGATCGTGCCTTTCTTCAACACGCCCAACGGAACGCTGACGATGACCCGGTCGGCACTGAAGGTGCCGCTGTTGGTTTTGACCTTGACCGTCGCGGTGCTGGAGTCAATGGCGCTGACCGTCTGCCCGAGTTGGATTTTCAGCCCGCGTGCCAGGAAGTTGATCAGTGTCTGGTAGCCCTCGGCGAACACGGCATCGTCGCCATCGTAGCCGCCCAGGCTGTCAAACCAGTAGGTCGACAAGTCGTTGCGACTGCCGGCGTATTCCTGCTCGGCCGCACTGTTGGTGATAAATGCCAGCAACTCCTGGTCGGCGTTGCTGAGGGAGGCCCAGTCCAGTTCGCTCTCAATCGTGTTGCGCAGCGAGCGGTCGATGCTGTGACGTTGACCCTGGTCGACGGCCCATTGGTATTCATCCTTGAGGGTGGCCAGGCGCGCGGCCCGTGCGGCGCTCAGCGGGCGACCGTTAACGTCGTAGTCGATGACACTGTCATAGGAGGTGGTGATCAAGCGCGCATCGGCCTCGTCGGCGAGCGCAGTCAGGGGATTGCCGTCCATTTGGTGAATCCACGAGGCGCCCAGATCCACGGGCGCATCAGCCCAGGCCTGGCTGGTCCACAAGCGGCCGCCCAGGCGCGTACGGGCTTCCAGTACCGTGACCTGATGCCCGCGCCCCGCCAATTGACTGGCCGCTGCCAGGCCGGCGATGCCCGCGCCGATAACGAGGATGGTCTTTGGGCTGCGCGTCGCGCCCAGGCTCGTTTGGCTGGTGCTGACAGCGGCCATGGCGGCCGCCAGGGTGGCGCTTTTTAACAGGGTGCGACGATTCATCGGCTTGGGCTCCTGTGTGAACCTGCGAGGGCGGTTATTGCTGGGTGGCCGGGAAGGCCTCGTCATCGGGGTAGGGGAACCATTCCGGGTCGTCGATGGCCTGCGGGGCGATCATCACCATCTTCGAGCGGCGGAATTGCTCCAGCCCCTCGATGCCCAGTTCACGGCCCTGGCCGGTCATCTTGCGGCCGCCGAAGGGCACGCAATCGTTGTCGTTGAGCGGGGTGTTGACCCAGACGATGCCGGACTCGATCTCGTTCACCGCGCGCATGGCTTCGGCAAGGCGCTCGGTGTAGATATTGGCACCCAAGCCGAATTCGGAGTCGTTGGCCAGGGCGATGGCCTCGTCCAGGCTGCGCACCTTGCACACCGGTGCCAGTGGGCCGAAGCACTCGCCGTGCATGATGTCCATGCTGTGGCTCACTTCCAGTACGGTGGGCTCGAAGAACCAGCCCTGCTCGCGGTCTGCCGGACGCTTGCCGCCGCAGACGATGCGCGCGCCCTGTTCCACGGCGCGGGCGACGATGTTCTCTACCCGCGCGCGCTCACGGGCCGACGCCATGGGGCCGATGTCCACGCACTCCAGGCCATTGCCGATGCGCAGCATGCGGGCCTCGGTCGCCAGGGCGCTGACGAAGCGGTCGTAAACATCTTCATGCACATAGAAACGCTCGGCCGAGGTGCACACCTGGCCGCAGTTGAGGAAGGCGGCGAAGGCGGCGCCACGGGCGACGATCTCCACCGGCGACGAGGGCATGACGATGAACGGGTCGTTGCCGGAGGCTTCGATCAGCACCGGTTTGAAGCGCAGCGCGGCGCTCTGCGCCACCGCCTGACCGGCCGGCACGCTGCCGGTGAAGGCCACGGCATGGGTGTGCGGGTGCGCCACCAAATGGCGGCCAACGTTGGCCCCACCGGTCAGGCATTGCACCAGCCCGGCCGGCAGATGATCGAAGGCCTGCATGACCAGCAGCAGGGTCAGCGAGGTCAGCTCCGAGGGTTTGACGATGATGGCGTTGCCGGCGGCCAATGCGGCGGCGGCCTGCCAGCCGAACAGCAGCACCGGGAAGTTGTAGGGCACGATGGAAACCACCGTACCCAGCGGCTCCTTGAGGGTCATGTGCAGTTGGCCGGCGATGGCCGGGCCGGCCACGCGGCCGTGTTCCTGGCGGGCCAGTTCGGCGTAGTAGCGAAAGGCCGAGGCGGACGCGCCGGCTTCCCATTCCGCTTCGCGGTAGGGTTTGCCCATCTCGCGGGTCAGGCATTCGCCCACCTGGGCGCTGAGTTCACCGAGGCGGTCGGCGACCCGGTGCAAGGCGTCGGCACGTTCCAATGCGCTGAGCGCCCACCAGCCTTTTTGGGCCTGATTGGCCAAGGCGATGGCCTGATCCATTTCAGCCTCGGTGGCTTCGGCATAGCAGCCGATTTCGGCCTCGGTGGCCGGATCGATGATGGCCACGCGGGCGCCGTGGCCGGGTAGGTACTGACCATCGACAAAGTGCTGGGCGGAGCGTTCAAGCATGAGGGTGGCGGTTGCGGTCATGGGACTCTCTCGAATGTGATGGGTCAGGCCAGGCGGTCTTGCAGGCCATAGTGCAGATAAGCCAGTTGCAGGCCGCTGCGTTGCAGCCAGGGGCTGCGCGGCAGTCGGTCGGGTAATTCACGGTAGACCGCACAGGCTTCGCGCGCACTCAACGGGTAACCGGCCAGCGCGCGGGCCAGCGTGCGCCCCAGCCAGGGCATGCTATTGACCCCCGAGCCGAAGCAGCCCAGGTTGAACAGCACGCTGGGGTCATCCGGCACCCGGCCCCAACTCGGCACCCGCTTACGGGTCAGTGACACCAAGCCGCGCCAGAAGTAGTCAATCGGTATGGCACCGGCCTCGGGGAACTTCTTCGCCAGTAGATGCAGCAGCAATTGCTGCAGGCGCGCGTCGTGCCGTGGATCGCCCCAGGTGTCGCTGCGTGCACCCAGCAGTAAGCGGTTGTCCGGCAGGCGGCGGTAATAGGTCACCAGCATGCGGGTGTCGGACATGGGGCTGAGGCTGCTCAGGCCTATGGCCTGCCACTGCGCCTCACTCAGCGGTGCGCTGACGAGGATGTTGGAGATGGCCGGCAGTACGCGTTGTTCCAGTGAGGGCGGTTCCTGGCTGTCGCGGTAACCATTGGTGGCGAGTACCACCTGCCGTGCGCGCACGCGGCCATGCGGGGTGTGCAGCACATGCCAGCCGGCCTGCTTGTGCCAGTGTTGCATGGGGCTGTGGCTGTACAACTGGGCACCATGGCGGCGGGCTGCTTGGGCGAGTCCCGCTGTCAGCGCCAGCGGGTTGATCCCACCCCCTTCGTGCATGTACAGCGCGCCGAACTGATCCGGGCCTGCGTGCCCGACCTCTGCAAAGGCTTCGCGGCTCAACCGTTCGCAGGGGATG
This sequence comes from Pseudomonas sp. HMWF032, assembly GCF_003060885.1. Classification (GTDB taxonomy): domain Bacteria; phylum Pseudomonadota; class Gammaproteobacteria; order Pseudomonadales; family Pseudomonadaceae; genus Aquipseudomonas. The sequence continues at coordinate 1,389,063 of NZ_QAIG01000005.1, read as the reverse complement.
CCCGCCTTGCGCAGCCAATGGCCTTCCTCCTCCAGGTCAGCCAGTGCGCCGCGCGAATGCGCCACCTGATAGATGCCTGCACCGCAGGCGTGCAGGTCAAATCCCTCTTGTTCCGCCAATTCATAGACCAGTGCCTGGCCTTCCCGTTGCGAGGCAAAAAACGCCCGTGCTTCGGCCTCTGGCCAGCGCTGGAAAACCTCAAGCGCAGACAGCTTGCAGGCCGGCAGGGTATTGAACCCGGCATTGCGTCCGCTGGCCCCCCAGCCAATGGCACCGGCTTCCAGCACCAGGCTGGCGATGCCGTGATCACGCTGCAGGTGCAGGGCGCAGGACAGCCCGGTATAGCCACCGCCGATGATGGCCACTTCCACTTCGGTGTCCCCGGGCAGTGGGCCGACTGACGGCAAATCGGTGTGTGCCGCCCAGTAGCTGGGATGATAGGTGTTGCGGTCGTACAAACTGGGATGAAAGAGGGCTTGGCTCATGGCGTTCTTCGCTGCTGCGCGGTTGCATGGGGCCAGCATGCGTAAGCCCGGCGGGGCGAACAACCTGCGTTTTCTGTGCTAGGTTGTTAAAAAAACTAATAGCAAGTTGAGGGTTTGATGAACGCCAATCGATTGCCGCCACTCAACGCGGTTCGGGCCTTTGAAGCAGCCGCCCGGTTGGGCAGCTATGTGGCCGCGGCCAAAGAGCTGCACGTCACCCAGCCGGCCATCGGGCGGCATGTGAAGACCTTGGAGGATCGCCTGCAAACGGCGTTGTTTCAGCGCACGCCGCGCGGTGTGCTGCTGACCGAAGACGGCTGGCGTTACTTTGAACAAATCAGCGCTGCCCTGACGCAAATTGCCGATGCCACCTATGAGCTGACCAGCCGCGCACAGCAGCGTTGGCTGCGGCTGCTGGTGGTGCCGGGGTTTGCCGGGCGCTGGTTACGCCATCATCTGGGTGAGTTTCGTGCGTTGCATCCCGGCATCTGTATCGCGCTGGAGCCTAATCCGTCCTTTCGCGAGGTCAGCAGCGAGCGCGCGGATTTAGGCATCGCTTTTGGCGAGGGTGAGGAGTTCAGCGGCCCACGCGAGGTGTTGCTGCAACCGCCGATCTTTCCGGTGTGTTCGCCGGATTTTCTGGCCGCACACGGGCCACTGAATACGCCCGGCGACCTCCTGCGCATGCCCTTGTTGCACGAGGACGATGGTTACTGGTGGGGGCTGTGGTTGCAGCGGCAGGGCGTCAAGGTGCGCCTGAATAGTGAGATGTCCTATGTCAGTGCTGATCAGGTGATTGACCTGGCATTGGCCGGCGCCGGTGTGGCGCTGACCAACCCTTTGCTGGTCAGCGAGGAACTGGCCAGTGGGCGCCTGATTCGGCCGTTGCCCCATGAAGTACCGCTGGAGGGGTATCTGCTGCTCAGTCCTGCCGGTGGTCTTAAACCCGAGGCCAAGGCATTCCGGCTCTGGCTGCTGAGCAAACTCAATCCGACTCCGGTATAAGTTTTATTAATAGCCAGGTGCCCTAATCGCATGTTGTTGCGTGCGGGCTCGCGCTCTATGGTCGGGGTGCCACTGACGTGGTGCCTAACGACCGTTTGCGAGAGCGCCCATGAAAACAACAATTCGCCGTTTAAAAGGCCTTGCCCTCATCGCGATCTGTGGCCTGCACGCGGTGTCAGCCCAGGCCGGTGAGCAAACGCTGAATGTGCTCAACTGGTCCGAGTTGATCCCCAGCGAGCTGCAGCGCAACTTTACCCAGCAGTTCAACACCCGCCTGACGTACGACACTCTCGACAGTGATGACGCTCTGGAGGGCAAATTACTCACCGGCAATTCGGGTTATGACGTGGTCTACCCGTCATCGTCGTACATGACTAAGCAGATCAAGGCCGGGGCCTACCTGCCGCTGGATTGGTCGAAGATTCCCAACCGCGTGCACCTTGACCCGCAGTTGCTGGAAAAACTGAACATGCACGATCCCGATAATCGCCACGGCGTGCCGTTTATCTGGGGCACCAACGGCATCTTGATCAATGTGGAGAAGGTGCAGGCCATTCTGGGCAAAGACGCCGACCTCAGCAGCCACGCCTTGTTGTTCGACCCGCAGGTGGTGAGCCAACTCGCCAAGTGCGGGGTGTCGTTTCTCGATTCGCCGCAAGACGTCTTCACCATGGTGCTGGCCTACCTGGGGCGCGATCCGAACAGCAACAAGGTTGAGGATTACCAGGCCGCTTTTGCTCAGCTGCAACAGGTCTGGCCGCATATCAAGCAAATCAACTCGACCTACCGCGATCAGATCACCCGTGGTGATATCTGCGTGGCCATGGCCTGGAGTGGCGATGCCGGGGTGATCAATCGCATCGTCCGGGAAAACCAGTTGGACATGCAGATCCGCTACATCACGCCGCGGGGGCAAACACCGATCTGGTTCACCATGATGGGCATTCCGGCAGATGCCAAAAATACCGAAGCCGCCTACCAGTGGATCAACTACCTGCTTGAGCCCACGGTGGCCACGCAGGTGTCTGAATACAACAGCTACCCCAGTGCGGTGAGCGAGGCGCAGGCCGTTGGGCGTGCGATAAAAGATGGCCGCTATGCGCCTGAGGATGAGGAAATCGCGAGCTTCTACATATCCGGCACCATTGAGCCGAAAACGGTACGCGTCATGACCCAATACTGGCGTCGCCTCTACAGCGACTAAGCTGATGTTCCAAGCGTGATGAAAGGCAGTTTGCCCCGTCGTGTACGGGGCTTTTTTGTGAGGCGCAGATGAGCATTAAACGACGCGACTTTCTCAACGGGGCGGCGCTGACGATTGCCGCCGGTCTGGTGCCGTGGCGGTTTCTGCGCGCTGAGTCGCGCGTGTATCCGCCGGCGTTGACGGGCTTGCGCGGCAGCCATGTGGGCAGCTTTGAGGTGGCGCATCAGCTGGGCTGGGAGCGCAAGGTGTTCGCCACCGATCACCTGCCCCAGCATGAAGACTATGACCTGGTCGTGGTGGGTGCCGGCATCAGCGGCTTGGCGGCCGCCTGGTTTTACCGTGAACGTCACCCGCAGGCGCGCATTCTGCTGCTGGATAATCATGACGACTTTGGCGGCCATGCCAAACGCAACGAGTTTCGTGTGGACGGTCGTTTACTGCTGGGCTATGGCGGCAGCGAATCGTTGGACTCGCCCAAGGCCAATTTCAGCGCCGAGGTGCAGCGCTTGCTGGCGGCGCTGGGCATCAAGCTGGAGCGCTTTCATCAGGCTTTTCAGCATCGCCTGTATGACGAGTTGGACAGCGCGGTGTTTTTCGATCAGCAGACTTTTGGCGAAGACCGTTTGGTCGTCGGCGAGCCGGATGCGGACGCCGGCTGGGCCGGTTTTATTGGCCAGTTCCCGCTGCCGGAAAGCGACCGCGCCGCCCTGCTGGCGCTGTATGCGGGTGAGCAGAATTACCTGCAGGCGCTGCCGCTCGATGAGCGCGAGGCCTACCTCGACAGCTTGAGTTACCACGCCTATCTCAAACGCCATGTCGGCCTTTCGGACAAGGCCATCGCTTACTTTCAGCAGCGTTCCTGCGACGAATACGGCTACCGCATCGACTTTCTACCGGCCAGTTACGCGCGTTATGCCGGCTATCCGGGCTTTGCCGGCCTGGACCTGGAGGAGGATGACAGCGAAGAAGAGCCGTATATCTACCATTTCCCCGATGGCAATGCCGGTGTCGCCCGCCTGCTGGTGCGTGACCTGATTCCGGCGGTGGCCGCCGGGCAAGGCATGGACGATGTGGTGCTGGCCGCCTTTGATTACAGCCGTTTGGACCGCCCCGAGCAGGCCGTGCGCCTGCGCCTGTCGAGCACCGCCGTCAGTGTGCGCAACCGTGAGGGCGGCGTGGACATCGGCTACAGCCAGGCGGGGCAGCTTTACCGGGTGCGCGCCAGGCATTCGGTGCTGGCCTGCTACAACATGCTCATTCCTTACATTCTGCGCGACCTGCCGGCCCCTCAGGCGCAAGCGTTGGCGCAGAACGTCAAACTGCCCATGGTCTACGCCAATGTGGTGATTCGTAATTGGCAGAGTTGGGCCGAGTTGGGCATGCAGGAGGTGTACGCACCGGGCATGCCCTTCAGCCTGATGAAGCTGGATTACCCGGTGGATCTGGGTGGGTATCAGGCGCCGAATGATCCTGAGCAGCCCATGTGCCTGCATCTGGTGCATGTGCCGTATGCGTCAGGTGTTGGCCCGGACCTGCGCACGCAGGCGCGGGCCGCGCGCATGCAGATCTACACCAGCACCTTTGCCCACTACGAAGCGCAAATCCGTGATCAGTTGCAGCGCGTGCTTGGTGGCGGTGGTTTTGATCATCAGCGCGATGTGCTGGCCATCACGGTCAACCGCTGGCCGCATGGCTATTCCTACTACAGCAACGCCTTGTTCGATGGTCCAGACGGTGGTGCGGCGGTGATGCAGCGGGCGCGTCAGCCCTTGGGCGCGGTGGCCATCGCCAATTCCGATGCCGGTTGGGACGCTTACCTGCACGCGGCCGTGGATCAGGCCTGGCGGGCGGTCAATGAACTGAGCTAGTGCGTTTTGGCGGAGGCTTGGAGTTGGCAAGCGGGCAATCTTGGCTGAAATAGAACTACGAGCGTGCAATTTCACTGGCAGGCCCCGGCTTGGCAAACAGGTAACCCTGGAATTGCCGGCAACCCATTTGCAGCAGCGCTTCGTATTGCGCCTGGGTTTCCACACCTTCGGCGGTGACCGCTAAATTAAGGTTGGCGCCGAGCGCCAGAATGGTGCGCACGATGGCGGCGTCGCTGGGCTCGGTCAGGAGGTCTTGGACAAAACTGCGATCAATTTTCAGCTGATCGAGAGGCAGGCGTTTGAGGTAATTGAGTGATGAGTAGCCGGCACCAAAGTCATCCAATGCCAGGCGGATACCTTGGGCTTTGAGCTGGCTCATTTTGCTGATCAGCGGTTCGATATCCTCGACCAGCTGGCTTTCTGTCAGCTCCAGTATCAGGCGTAGCGGATCCGCACCGCTCTTTTCGAGGGCCGCCCGGATATAGGTGACAAATTCAGGGTGATGAAATTGTTTGGCGCTGATGTTGATGGCCAGGCACAGCTCACTTAACAGCGGGTCAGCGGCCCAAACCACCAGCTGCTCGCACGCCTGGCGCAGGATTAAACGGCCCAGTGGCAGGATCAGTCCGGTGCTTTCGGCCAGGGGGATAAAGTCACCTGGCATCACCAGGCCGCGTTGGGGATGCTGCCAGCGCACCAACGCTTCGGCGCCGATTAATTGGCCGTGCTCGTTGAAGAAGGGTTGGTAGTGCAGGATGAACCGCTGCTCCTCCAGGCTTTGTCGCAGGTCGCGCTCCAGGCTGGCGCGGGCATTTACGGCGGCCTGCATCTGCGGGTCAAAGAAGCGTACGGCATTGCGCCCGGCGCTCTTGGCCTGGTACATGGCCAGGTCGGCACGTTTGAGCACCTCATCCACCGTGCTGTGGTCGCCGGGAAACAGCGTAACGCCCACGCTGGCGGTACTGACATGGTTGTGGCCTGACAGGTTATAGGGTTGCGCCAGGGCGGTTATGATCTTGTTACTGACATATTCCACCTGCGTGACCGCCTGCGCCGGTATCAGGTTCAATCCCTCCAGCATCAGCACGAACTCATCACCGCCCAGGCGTGCCAGGGTGTCCTGAGCGCGTACATGGTTGCTCAAGCGTAGAGCGACCTGTTGCAACAATTGATCACCCACGTCGTGTCCCAGGGTGTCATTGAGGTATTTGAAGTTATCCAGGTCGATGAACAGCAGCGCGCCCTGCTGAAGCCCGCGGGCATGCTTGGCCAGTGCCTGCTGCAAGCGATCCAGCAACAGGCGCCGGTTGGGCAGGCCGGTCAGCGGGTCATAGAAGGCCAGTTGATTGATCTTCTCCAGATTTTTCTTGTGGGCGGTGATGTCCGTGGAGATGCCGCACAAGGCGTAGATGTCGCCATGGTTATCGCGCAGCGGCAATTTGATGGAGAGAAAAGTATGTTCGTTTCCACCGTCCAGGCTGCGATTGACTTCTTCGGTGTGTACCCGTTCGCCCAACTCCAGCACGCGGCGATCGTTTTCGTGAAGGTTGGATGCAGTATCGAGGTCAAAGAACTCGTCGTCGGTTTTACCAATCACCTGTTTTAAGGTCAGGCCAAACAGTTCGCAGACTTTGCGATTGACGTACTGGTAGCGCAGCTGGACATCCTTGATATAGATGTAGGCTTCGACGCTGTCGAGGATGGTGTTCAGGCGCTGTTCGCTGTCCAGCAGGTGCTGGGTCTTCTCGCGGACCTGGCGGCGCAGCAGCAGCGCTCCACCCAGAGCCGCAGTCAGTAGTGCCAGCAGAATCGCCAGCCCCCACCATGCGGCTGCTGGGATCAGGTGGGCGCTGTGTTCGCCTCCCCAGCGTTGCAGTGTCTGGCAGCAGATTGAGGTGGGCGATTTTTGCCAGTTGGACAGGTGCTGATCAATGGCTGCGAGCAGTTCGCCGTTCTGTCCTTTGCGCGTGGCATAAAACAGTTGGGTGGGCTGGAACATGATTGGAGCGCTGTGCAGTTGGTAACTCGGTGCAAGGACGTCGCCAAAGCGCTGGTTGGCGGCCACCGTATCGGCTTGCCCCTTGGCGACCAGTTCGAACCCTTGAGTAAGGCTTTGTACCCCGATCAGGTCGGCTTTCAGGCCGAAACTGTGGAGCAACTCACGCAGATATTGCGCCTGCACTGAGCTTCTGAGTACGGCAATGCGCCTCTCATGCAGGTCGAGTATCGACCTGAGGTTGAGATTCTTGCTGCTGTAGAGTTGCGACCAGCTGAGCAGCGCGGGGTGCGTGTGAAAGTCGAATACCTTATTGCGGCTTTCGTCATACGCCACGTCCGGCAACAGATCGATCTTGCCACTGCTCAACTGGTCCAGGCACTGCTGCCAATCACAGGGCTGCGGCAGTAATTGCCAGCCTTCCTGTTGGGCGATCTCATTGAGCAAGTCGCCAAAGATCCCAGACAGTTTGCCGTCCTGTTCCAGAAGATAGTTGGGTTCGTTGTCGTAGACGCCCACTTTGACCGAGCGTGGCTGGGCCTCAACTGCCGACACGAGCGCCAGGTCGATAATCAACAGCAGGCTGGCGAGAAGGCGGATTGATGGGGGCTTCATGCGGGGCCGGCTTCTGTGCGGGAATTTATGACCTAACGATAGTCAGAATCGGCACAGATGCAGTACGCATTGCTGCTCAGTCGGCCCAGCCCTGATAAACATAGGTCATCGGCCGGGGGCCTTTGAGGTAGCGGTTATGCAGTTCGCCAATATGAAAGCCGCCGGCTTCGATCAGGGCGCGAATGTCGCGGTTGAGGTGACAGCCGCCGGCCAGTGGCTTCCACAGCGGCGTCAGGCGGTTCTGCCAGCGCAGCACGGGCAGCTCCGGAGCCAGACCGTGCTCGCAGAACAATAGGCGACCACCGGGCTTGAGCACGCGGCGCATTTCTTTAAGTGCCGCTACGGCATCAGGAATGGTGCACAGGGTAAAGGTGCAGACGATGCTGTCGAAGCTGGCGTCCTCAGCCTGGATCTGTCCCAGTTCGAGGGCAATCATCTGCACGGGAATGCTGATCGTGGCGGCCCGTTGCCTGGCCAGCTTCTGCATGTCAGCGCTGGGGTCGACGCCGATGATCACGCTGACCTTGCTGGCGTCGTAGAAGCCCAGGTTGAGGCCGCTGCCAATGCCGATTTCCAGCACTCGGCCATGGGCCAGGGGCACCAGTTGCGAGCGGGCTTTCATCACCGCGCCCATGCCGCAAGCGAAGTCGATCAGGTGTGGCAGCAGGTAGCGGTCATACAGGCCCACAGGTTGCCCTCGGCAGGGTTATTCGGCGTCGTCTGGCCGATCACTGTTGTCGCCGCTGACCGCAGCAAAACACTTGATCAGGTGCACGCCGGCCGTGCCGCTGATGCGCCAGGCGTCGGCCTCACCATCAAAACGTGCGGCGATTACCTGGGGTAGGCTGAAGTGCCATTTGCGCAGGGCGCGGCCGTCCATGCATTCAATGCTCAGCAGCGGCGCATCGTCAGTGGGCGTGGTGCCGGCCTGGTGCTGGGCCAGTTGTTCGGCGTCCAGGTGGAATTGCCAGGCATGCAGGCCGTCGATTTCCAGCATGTCAGCACCGCTAAGGGCGCTGATCAGATCGTGCGGGGTGGTGCTCATGGATAATGGCTTCTTCTGGGGTTTAACGACAGTTAGCGGCCGAGGCGGCGCAGTTGGTCTGATTCGATGATCCGGGTGCCGGCGTCTTCTTCCAGGGCAAGACGCCACAGGGCGCGAGCCAGAACGGTGGCTTCGATGCTGCGGTACTTGCCCGGCAGCCAGCGCATAAAAGGTGCCGCCAGGCGCTCGCCAAGGCGGAATTCCTGGCGTGTGCCAAGCAGTAACGAAGGGCGGACGATGGTCAGCTGCGGCCAGTCCTGCGCGCGCAGGGCCTGCTCCATTTGGCCTTTGACCTTGTTGTAGAACACGGTGGAGTTGGCATCCGCGCCGAGGGCACTGATCACCAGCAGGTGCCGTGCACCGAGGGCGCGGGCGCGTTCGGCGAAGGCGAGCACCAGGTCATGATCGACCGCGCGGAAGGCGTCCTGCGAGCCGGCCTGTTTAATTGTGCTACCCAGGCAGCAGAAGGCGGTATCGACCTTGCCGCTCAGTTGCGGCAGCAGGGCCAGCAGTTCGCCTTGTGGGTTTTCCAGGTGGGCGTGTGCTGCTAGCGGGCGGCGGCTGGGTGCCAGCACGCGAGCGACCGTGGGCTCGTTCAGCAGGCGGTCCAGCAGGTGCTCGCCGGTCAGTCCGGTGGCACCTGCAAGAAGGATGTGCTGGGGCGTCAAATACATGGTTTGAAGTTCTCCGCTGATATCCATCAGCTTATCAGGCCGTAGGTGGCGCGCATGCTTGTTAGGGGTTGACCGCTGATTGCGCCTCAAGTGCATTGTTCAGGGCGCGCTCAGCCTGCTGTTCGCGCAGCTTGCGCCACTGGGCGAGCACCGCCTTGGCTGGCCAGATCTGCGGTTCGGAGGCTTCGAAACCGTCGGCCTTTTCGCGTTCGGCAACGCTGGCCTGGGCCAGCTTGAAGGCGCGCTGCAGGTCGTCGGTTTGCTGCAGCGCTTCGGCAAACAGCGCGCGGCCGAAGTAGGTGAAGTCGTTTTCCTCCGAGCAACCGAAGGACACGCGGTCGGCCCGTGCAGCGGTGATCACCAGGGTCTTGTCATCCTGCAATTTGGGGATAAAACCGCCGGAGTAGCAGGCAGAGATCACCAGCACCTTGTGCCGATCTTTCAGCGGTTCGAGCAGGGTGGCCAGTTCGCTGGCGGGCAGGTCGTTGAGCTGCAGGCGCGGCTGGTCAAGGTTCAGCTCATGCTGGGCTGAGCCGTGGCTGGTCAGGTAGATAAAGATCAGGTCTTCCTTGCCGCTGCGTTCGGCCAGGGCCTGAACGCTGCGACCCAGGCTGGCACTGGTGGCCAGCGGGCGATCCGCCAGGTGGTCACGGTGGTTGACGAGGGTGATCAGGCCATGGGCGGCGAAGCGTTCCTGCAGCAGGTTACCGACATAGTCGGCCTCGCGCATGAACACGCTCTGCTTGCCGTCGCCGGCCAGGGTCAGGGCGTAGAGTTCGATGGCTGGGGTCGAGGCTGGCAGGTTGGCAATGGCGGCATCGAGCAACCGTCCTTGCTCCAGCAAGCCGACGGCCAGGCTGTCGGGGATGGCTTGGCCATCGGCATCGCGAGTCAGTCGGCCACGCTGCCAGGTACCACGTTGCTGGCTGCCATCGGCCAGGGTCAGGCTGCCGTTACCGTGGTATTGGCCGTAGGCAAAGTGGCCTTCATAGAGGCTGCCATCGGCGAGGTTCAGTCGACCTTCGCCGTGGTAGCGCCAGTCGCTGAACTGGCCACGGTAATGGCTGCCGTCGCTGCCCTTGAACTCGCCTTTGCCGGTCAGGCTGCCGTCCTCGAAGCGTCCGCTCCAGACTTCGCCGTCGGCACTTTGATAGCGGCCCTTGCCGTGGAATTGGTTGTCGCGGAACTGGCCGCTGTAGAGGTCGCCGTCGGCACTCTTGAAACTGCCCTGGCCGTTGAGCTGGCTGTTATTGAAAGTGCCGACGAACTCGTTGCCTTCAGCGTCGATCATCACGCCTTGGCCGTGCGGTTCGCCCTTGCGGAACTGACCCTGAAAGCTGCTGCCGTTGCTCCATTGCAGCTTGCCCAGGCCTTGGTAATGGCCCTTGCTGAACTCGCCCCGGTATTCCAGATCCTGGCTCTGCAGGTGGCCTTCACCGCTGGGGGTGCCGCTGGCAAAGCCGCCTTCGTAGCGGCTGCCGTCGCTGTAACTCAGGCTGCCTTGACCGTGGAAGTCGCCGTTCTGGAACTCGCCGGTATAGGTTTCACCGTGTTTGCTGTGCCATTCGCCGGGGCCATTGAACTGTCCATCTTTGAACAGCCCTGCATAGTAGCTGCCGTCACTGTAATCCAGGCGTCCCTGGCCTTGCAGCAAGCCATTGACCACTTCGCCACGGTAGCGCCCGCCATCCGGCAGCACGGCATTTGCTGGTAACAAGGGTTCGCCATCGCCGCAGGCGACCAACAACAGGGCGAGGCTCAGTGGAGCCAGACGGGTCAGAGGATGCATGCAGAAAATCCACACCGGAAGGACGTTGCCGAGTATGCCTTAAACCGCCTGGCATGCCGTGATCGAGCGCGCTGAAAATGCCATAAAAAAGGCGCACAGGCTTGTGCCTGTACGCCTCTGGCGGCTGGCTGCGCTTAGACGAAGCAGAGCGTCAGTGGTTCAGCGATATAGGCCGGTTTTTCCGAACCTTCGATTTCCAGTACAACCTTGGCCTTGAGTAGCCATTGTCCGGGGTTCTTCTCGGTGGCGTCGGTCAACGTGACCACCAGGCGGACTTTTGAGTTGACCTTGACCGGCTGGATAAAACGCACGCTGTCCAGGCCATAGTTGACGGCCATTTTCAGCCCTTTGGGCATGATCATGATGCCTTCCATCAACTTGGGCACCAGCGACAGCGAGAGGAAACCATGGGCGATGGTGGTGCCAAACGGGGTGAGCTTGGCTTTTTCCGGGTCGACGTGGATGAACTGGTGATCGCCGGTGCACTCGGCGAACTGGTTGATGCGCTCTTGATCGATGGTCAGCCATTCGGAACGGCCGAGTTCCTTACCAATGTAGCTGGGCAATTCGGTGGCGGGTACTGATGTCATGGGTTCTCCTTGAAGACGCAGTGTTGTTTTTTTTCGGGCGTAAATCCTTCTGCCCTAAGATCAACATGGGTTTGCCGCAGGGTCAAGTGTCGGGTGCATGCGCGTCGAGGCTGCTGGTCAATTCGCAGCAACCGCTGTAAGCCGGCTGTTTGCGGGTGCTTCTGCTTATAATGCGCAGCACTGTGCCTGGGATCATACGATTCGGAGATTATCCATCATGCTGTTACGCGGTCTTTCCTGGCTGGTGCTGTGCCAGTTGCTCGGCACCGCGTTGAATGTCCTGCTGATTCCAATCCTGCCGGGGCCGATCATCGGCATGTTGCTGCTGTTCAGCTTTCTGCTGCTGCGCGGCGAGGTGGGTGAGTCGTTGCATCTGGCCTCCACCAGCCTGCTGAAATACCTGCCGCTGCTGCTGGTGCCGCCAGCGGTGGGCGTCATGGCCTATGCCGAGGATATTTTTGCCGACTTCTGGGCGATTGCCGGTGCGCTGTTGCTGTCGCTGTTGATCTCGATCGTCTTCGCTGGCTGGTTGATGCAAAAGCTGATCGACCGTCAGCAGCGCCGGGAGGATGTATGACTCTGGAATGGCACGCCGCCTGGCAAGCGCTGATCCATCATCCCTTATTTGGTGTGGGCATTACTCTGGGGGCTTATCAACTGGCGATTGCCGCTTATGAGAAAACCCGTTGGGTGTTCCTGCAACCCGTGCTGCTGTCGATGCTCACGGTGATTGGCATCCTCTTGGCCTGCGGCCTGACCTTCGCCGAATACAAGGACAGTGCGACGGCGCTGACGCTGTTCCTCGGGCCGACCACGGTGGCGCTGGCGGTGCCGCTGTTCCTCAACCTGCGGCGCATCCGTCAATTATTCTGGCCCACCCTGATCACCTTGCTGGTGGCCGGCGTGGTGGCCACGGTATTGGGCATCTCCCTGGCCTGGGCCTTCGGTGCCGAGCAGATCATGCTGATGAGCATGGCGCCCAAATCGGTGACCTCACCGATTGCCATGCTGGTGGCCAATCAGATTGGCGGGATTGCCGCGCTGGCGGCGGTGTTTGTGATGATCACCGGGATCATCGGCGCCATCTGCGGCCCGGCGCTGCTCAAACGGTTTGGTGTGCATCATCCCGCCGCACTGGGCATGGCCTTGGGCCTGACCGCGCACGCGGTCGGCACCGCGCGGGCGCTGCAGGAGGGCGAGGAGTGCGGCGCGTTCTCTGCCCTGGCGATGAGCCTGATGGGGGTATTTACCGCCGTGCTGTTGCCATTGGCCATCCTGCTCTGGCTCTGAGGAATTGACCGTGACCCTGCCATTGTTTCCGCTCAATACCGTGCTGTTTCCTGGCTGCATGCTCGATTTACAGATATTCGAGGCGCGCTACCTGGATATGATCAGTCGCAGCATGAAGCAGGGCCAGGGTTTTGGAGTGGTCAGCCTGATTGACGGTGCAGAGGTTGGCAAAGCCGCCGGGCTGTTTGCGGCGATAGGCTGTGAGGCACTGATTCGTGATTTTGAACAGCGGCCCAATGGCTTGTTGGGCATTCGTGTGGAAGGTGGGCGGCGCTTTCGGGTGCAGCGCGCGCAGGTGTTGCCTGATCAGTTGACCCTGGGCGAGGTTGAGTGGCTGGAAGATGGCGTCGAGCAGCCCTTGCGCGCCGAACATGCTGACCTTGCTGCGCTGCTGGGCGCACTGAGTGCCCATCCGATGGTCGCTGCGTTGGGTATGCCGAGTGAACCGGCAGGCCAGGAGGCGCTGGCCAATCAGTTGGCTTACCTGTTGCCACTGGACAATCAGCAAAAGCTGCAACTGCTCGACATGCCCGGTGCCGAGCAGCGCCTGGAGCGGTTGCAGCAGTTGCTGGAGTTGCTGCAGGGCGGTTCTCAGTAGCGGTACAGCAGCAGCCCCGCTGACAGCTGCCAGGTGGTGATGCCGCCGAGCAGGGCGATAATCGTCGGCAGCAACAACCACCAGATTTTCGCCGGTAGGGCTGGCAGCGACGTACGCCATTGCACCAATGCCAGGCTCAGGGCGCAGAAACAGCCCGCCAGCATGGCGCCGGCGATGATGTCGCTGGGCCAGTGCACACCCAGGTATATCCGGGAAACGGCAATTGCGGCTGCCGGCAAGCTGGCCAGCAGCAGCCACGTCAGGCGCATGCGCGGCGGTTGACCGCGACCGGCGAGCATGCCGAGTAGCAGGAAGAACGCAAACGCCGCCGAACTGTGTCCGCTAGGGAAACTGAAGCTGCCCAGTGGCTCCAGCAGCACATCGGGTCGGCTGCGGGCGAACAGGGCTTTCAGTGCACCATTGGCCAGGGCCGTACCGAGTGTGGCGCCGACGGCCAGGCACAGGCTGCGCCACTGCCGGGTAACCAGCAGAATCAGGCACAGCAGAGCGGCGGCGGCCACCTGGGTGTGCATGTCGCCGAGGCGGGTGATCAGCACCATCAGCCGGTCCAGCTCGCTGCTGCGCTGTTCCTGCACCAGGGCCAGCAGGCCCTGATCAAAGTGGCTGAGCAGCGGCCAGCTGAGCATCATGCTGACCAGCAGCACCAGGCAGGCGCCGGCCGCCAGCAGGCTGGCGTGGCGTTGCCCGCGCATGCTGCCTTGAATACTCAGGCCGACCACGATGGCCACGCCTGCCGCTACGGCGCCGGCCTGCGGCCAGAATCCCTCCGGCAGCGGCAGGCGCAAGGCGGCACCGGTGGCCCAGCCCGGCAGCATATAGGCAATGGCCCAGCCGGCAGCGGCCAGCAGGCTGACGGCGATAAAACGCGGGAGCGGCATGTTCAGCATGCCGGCGACCATCGGCAGCATTGGCCGCAGAGGGCCGATATAACGGCCGACCAGCAGGCTGGCGACGCCATAGCGTTGGAAGTAGCTCTCTGCCGCGCTCAGCCACTGCGGGTGGCTGCGCAGCAGCGGCAGGCGGCGAATGTCCTGATGAAAGTAGCGGCCGATGCCATAAGACAAGGCATCGCCGAACAGGCCGCCCAGGTAGGCCAGCAGCAGTGTTTCCCACAGCGACAAGGCACCGTTACCGGCCAGAACCGCCACGGCAAACATGATAATGGTGCCTGGCACAATGATGCCGGCGATTGCCAGGCACTCGACGCAGGCAATCAAGAAGATCGCCAGGCCTAGCCATTCAGGGTTGGCGCTCAGCCACAGGGTCAAGCTGTCGAGCCACTGACTCATCGGTGATCATCCTCAGGGTTAATTAAATGGAAGTCGCGGCCGGCCAACTGGCCGCGGCGCAATGGGTTGCGGGTGCAGTAGCGGGCAAAGGCAGCGTCGGCAAAACGGTACGGCAGTTGCTCGTCACGCCCGTGGGGGATGCCCAGGCGGGTGCATTGCACGATCTGCTGCGGGCGTTCACCGAGGTCTTCGACAAACAGGTGCTGCTCATCGAAGGGCCGTGCATCCCAGTCCGGTACTTTCAGGCCCAGGGCCTTGCACAGCAGGGTTTGGCCATTGCACAGACTGCCTGGGGCACGGGGGCGGCCTTGTGCGTCCGGGTTATTACGCAGCATCTGCGTCAGAGCGTCGGCGCCGCTGCGCACATCCTGCCAGGGATAGGCTGATTTGATCAGCACTGCATTGCCCGGGCCCTGGGCGCTGAAGTTCAGCGAGTCGCCGCCGCGGGCGTAATACATATAGATGTGTCCGCCATCCATAAACAGCGCGCGGCGTTTGTGGGTACAGCCAAGCGAGGCATGGCTGCCTTTCTCGCTCAGGTAATAGGCTTCGGTTTCGATGATGCGTGCGCTCAGCCAGTGTTCGCCATGCCGATGGCGAATAACCTTGCCCAGCAGGTCGCGGGCCAGTCGGCATGCGTCACGGTCGAAGAAATCGGCCGGCAGAGCGCGTCCCTGGGGCCAGGGCAAACTAAGGTTGGGATCGGCAGGCATACAGTGTTGTGCTTACTCGGCAGGGCATAGGCTGGGCTGTGGCCGGTTCAGGCGTTCAGTCGAGCGCCGTTGAAGGTCCCGTGATCATAACAATAAGAGTCTGAATCATGCCTGAACGTGCCCGAGCCAGCAGTGCCCATATCAGCCCCAGTGCCCACTACACCGGTTATGTCTGGTATCGCCATCAGTTGGCGGATGTAGCCTTTGTTACCGGTTTCGGGCGTTTCGTGCATGGTCTGCTCAGCCCGATCACCTGGGGGGCACGGGTCGGATTCGGTCTGGATATCGAGCAGTTCCTGTTGCAGCGCCATCTGCAGATTGATGCTCAGCTGACTGCGGCCATTGAGCAGGGCGGCGTATGCCAGGTGGTGGAAATTGCCTGCGGTCTGTCACCGCGTGGTCGTCGCTTTACCTCGCGATACTCGCACCTGCGATATGTCGAGGCTGATCTGCCGGTGATGGCCGCGCGTAAGCGTCTGTTGCTGAATGCCGAGGGTTGGCTGGGTAACCAGCATCAGGTGCGTGCAGTGGATATCCTTGCCGAGGACGGCAGTAAAAGCCTGGCGGCACTGTTCGCCGAGTTGGATCACAGCAAGCCAGTGGTGGTGATTACCGAGGGGTTGGTGAATTATTTCGAGTTGGCACTGATCGAATCGTTCTGGACGCGTTTGGCTGACCTGTTGCGCGAGTTTCCTCAGGCCACCTATCTCACCGAGCTTTATCCTGATCTGCGCGAGCACCCGCGTTACCGTCAGCTGCGCTGGGGTGTTGGTCTGATTGGGCGGCTGACCCGTGGTAACTACCCGCTGCATTACCGCAATGACCAGGCGATTGTGCAGGGCTTCCAGCGCTGCGGCTTCAGTCAGGTCGAGGTCTTTGATCCGAGCCGCACAGCCCAGGCGCTCGGCCTGGCTGTCTCGCGTAATGCCGGTCTGGTCCGGGTGATCGAGGCGCGTGTCTAGCGGTACGTGGGTATCTCATGAGACGGCGCGCGCCTGCTTTACCCGTCTCGCCGGCACTCAGTTGGTTCGGCGTGGTGTTAAGCGCAGGCCGCAGTGGGGAGTGGCTGCTGTAGCTGGAATTGGCTTTCCAGTGCCTGGCTGGCGTGCTGATCGCTATGCGGGAAGACGAAGGCCAAGCCGTTTGCATCTTGACGCAGGGGAAGCAGGGGTTGTGCTGGCAGGTCCTTGCACAGCAGTTGCCAGCCGCGCGTGCCACGAATGGTGGGCAGGTCGGCTTGCAACAGTCCACCGAAGAAACCCAGTTCGCTGACTTCCACTGTCCATTCCCCACCATCACGATGTTGCAGGCGAGCGTGGCGGTGGTTGGGTGGTTGGCGCGGCTCAAAGCGTTTTTCCAGCTGCAGCAGATGCGGGTGGGGCAGCAAGCTGCTGCCCAGGCTGCGCTGCGGCAGGGTTTCGCCGCGCAGGAAGGGGTTGTACAGGCTGGCGCAGGCTTCGCGTTGCTCGAACTGGGCGAGATGGTCAGCGTTGTGGATCAGTGCGCAACTGGCTTGGGCGCAGGCGGCGGCGAAGTGGGCATGCTCCCAGGGCTGGGTGAAATGGTCGTGTTCGCCGGCCAGCACCAGGGTGGGGCAGCAGGGGTGCTGATTAAAGCCCTGAAAGTCCAGCAGGCGCTGACTGTTCTGCCGGTAGCGCTCGACATCGGCGGCGGACAGGCGCTGAATTTGCCGCAGCAGGGCTTTGCGGAATACCGGAGCAACGCCGGTCTGCTCCAGGCGCAAAGGGTTGAGCAGGCCGGTCAGGGCGCCGTAAGCAAAGGCGTCGTTGCGGCCATCGGCCAGCAATGCCAGGCCTTCCTGCAGCAGCAGGCGCGCACCGGGGCGGCCAAAGGCAGTGATTCCGGCCAGTAGCACGCGGGCGCAGCGGGTTGGGTGTCGGGCAGCAAACAGAGCGGCCAGAGCGGATCCGTAGGAGAGGCCGATGGGCATTAGCGGTGGCAGATTGAGCTCTTCGGCAAAGTCGGCGATCAGGTCGGCCAGTTGCTCCAGCGTGAGTTGCGGCACCAATTGCAGGTTGCCGCCCTGGCTGGGCAGGTCAAGCAGGATCACCGGATGCTGTTCGAGCAGTTCGCTGACTTCGGCGGCAAACGAGCGAAAACTCTGGAATGCGCCGCCCAGCATCAGCACCGGTGGGCGTAGGTCTTGGCTGTGCTGGGCGTAGGCCTGGTAGTGCAGGCGCAGCTCGCCCAGGTCCAGCGTCTGCGGGGGTTCGTTGAGTTGTGCAGCGCAATAGTCGGTACGGTAATGCATGCTGATCCCACCCCGGCGGTCAACCGCCTGTTTTCCTTTCAATTGCACGGTAAACATTTGGGCGGTTTTTGTTTACCTAACCTTCGGGCGGCAAAGCGGGGGAGGTGTCACTGTTTCTCGGGGTGGCCGGCCGCTCGGGGCCTGGCGGCGTTACCGCCAGTGGTGGCGAACGCGGTGTTTACCGTCCGCCGCACAGTGCTGGGCGTGAAGCGGCGCGCCCGTTATACTCAGCGACTTTTTTCAACCGCCAGACCTGCCAAGATCATGACTGAGTCCGTGCTTGATTATATGACCCGCCTGGGACAGGCCGCCCGCAGTGCTTCGCGTGTGCTCGCGCGGGCCAGCACCGCGCAGAAGAACCGTGCCCTGCAGGCCGCCGCTGCAGCGTTGGATGCAGGCCGCGACGAACTGATTGTCGCCAATGAACTGGACCTGGCCGCTGCCCGCGCCAATGGTCTTGAACCGGCTATGGTTGACCGTCTGGCGCTGACGCCTGCGGTGATCGATTCGATGATTGAAGGCCTGCGTCAGGTCGCCACGCTGCCGGACCCGATTGGCGAGATCCGTGACATGCGTTACCTGCCGTCGGGTATCCAGGTCGGCAAGATGCGCGTGCCGCTCGGTGTGATTGGCATTATTTATGAGTCACGGCCGAACGTGACCATCGACGCCGCCAGCCTGTGCCTGAAATCCGGTAACGCGACCATTTTGCGGGGTGGCTCCGAGGCGATTCATTCCAACCAGGCCATTGCCCGCTGCATTCAGCAGGGGCTGGCAGAGGCCGGCCTGCCGGCCAGCGCCGTGCAGGTGGTGGAAACCACTGATCGCGCCGCTGTTGGTGCGCTGATCAGCATGCCGGAATTTGTCGATGTAATCGTGCCGCGTGGCGGCAAGGGTTTGATCGAGCGCATCAGCCGTGACGCCAAGGTGCCGGTGATCAAACACCTGGACGGTGTGTGTCACGTGTACATCGACATGGCGGCCGATTTGGACAAGGCCATTCGCGTCGCCGATAACGCCAAAACCCAGCGCTACTCGCCGTGCAACGCCATGGAAACCTTGCTGGTGCATGCCGCCGTGGCGGACAAGGTGCTGCCGCCGCTGGCGGCGATCTACCGCGACAAAGGTGTTGAGCTGCGTGGCGATGCCGCGACCCGTGCGCTGCTCGGCAGCGACGTATTGGAAGCCAGTGAAGATGACTGGTACGCCGAGTACAACGCGCCGATCCTGGCTATCCGTATCGTTGAGTCGCTGGATGCCGCCATCGAGCACATCAACCATTACGGTTCCAAGCACACAGACGCGATTCTCACTGAGAACTTCACGGATGCGCGGCGTTTCCTGACCGAGGTGGATTCCGCCTCGGTGATGGTCAATGCCTCGACCCGTTTCGCCGATGGCTTCGAGTACGGCCTGGGCGCGGAGATCGGTATTTCCACTGACAAGCTGCATGCCCGTGGTCCGGTGGGTCTGGAAGGCCTGACCAGTGAGAAGTATGTGGTGTTCGGCGACGGACACATCCGCACCTGATGGCCCAGAATCCTGGCGCCCGACGTACCGACGCCCGACGCATCGGCCTGCTTGGTGGCACCTTTAATCCGGTGCACATCGGCCATCTGCGCAGTGCCGTGGAAGTCGCCGAGGCGCTGCAGCTTGATGAGTTGCGTCTGATCCCCAGTGCACGGCCGCCGCATCGCAGTGCGCCAGAGGTCAGTGCCGAGGATCGCCTGGCCATGGTGCGGCTGGCGGTGACGGATGCTGATGTGCTGCGGGTGGATGATCGCGAGCTGCAACGCGACAAACCGTCCTACAGTATCGACACGCTGGAGTCGTTGCGCTGCGAGTTGGCGGTACATGACCAGCTGTTTCTGCTGTTGGGCTGGGATGCCTTTTGCGGCTTGCCCAGCTGGCAGCGTTGGGATGAGTTATTGCGGCACTGTCATATTCTGGTGCTGCAGCGCCCGGATGCCGACAGCGAAGCGCCCGAGGCGCTGCGCGATTTGCTGGCGGCACGCAGTGTGAGTGACCCTTCTGCCCTGAATGGGCCGAGTGGGCAAATTGCTTTTATCTGGCAGACACCCCTGGCGGTGTCGGCTACCCAGATCCGCGCGCTACTGGCGAGCGGGAAGTCGGCACGCTTTCTGGTGCCTGACACGGTACTGGCCTATATCCATGCCCACGGACTGTACCGTGGTGCGAATTGAACACGAGGCAAACGGGTTACTTATGACAAACGCAAAAATGCAGAGCGAAGCGCTGGTTAAACTGGCCACCGCCGCTCTGGAAGAAATCAAGGCGCAAGACATCACCGTAATCGATGTGCGTGGCAAAACCAGCATCACTGACTTCATGCTGATCGCCAGCGGCACCTCCAGCCGTCACGTTAAATCGCTGGTCGATAACGTGCTGGAAAAGGCCAAAGAGCAGGGCGTGCGCCCGCTGGGCAGCGAAGGTCTGGACAGTGGCGAGTGGGCACTGCTCGACCTCGGCGACATCGTGGTGCACGTGATGCTGCCAACGGCCCGTCAGTTCTACGACCTTGAGCGTCTGTGGCAGGGGGCTGAGCAAAGCCGTGCGCAGTTCAGCGCAGAGCCAGGTTCTGAGCAGCAATAAGGACGTTTCGCTGTGCGCATCAAGCTGATTGCCGTGGGTTCACGCATGCCGCGCTGGGTTGAGGACGGTTGGCAGGAATATGCCAAGCGAATGCCCAGCGAGCTGTCGCTGGAATTGGTGGAGATTCCGCTGACCACCCGCGGCAAGAATGCCGACGTGGCGCGCATGATCCGCCAGGAAGGTGAGGCCATGCTGAGCAAGGTGCAGCCGGGGGAACGCATCGTCACCCTGGAAGTCGAAGGGCGACCTTGGAGCACCGAGCAGTTGGCTGTTGAACTGGACAAATGGCGTTTGGATGCCCGCACCGTCAACCTCATGGTCGGCGGCCCGGAAGGACTGGCGCCTGAGGTGCAGGCACGCAGTGAACAGCGCTGGTCGTTGTCGCCACTGACCCTGCCGCATCCCTTGGTGCGGATTCTGATCGGCGAACAGATGTATCGTGCCTGGACGGTGTTGTCCGGCCACCCTTACCACAAATAATCAGCAGCCACCGATGCCGCAACCAATTCGCCTCAAAGACCACGAAAAAGACAGTCGTCTGATCCGCAAACGCGCGGTGGTGGGGGGCGTGGTGGTGTTGCTGCTGACCTTGGTGTTGCTCGTGCGCCTGTACTACCTGCAGGTGGTTCAGTACGAATACCACACCACCCTGGCGGAAAATAATCGCATCCATGTACAGCCGATTCCGCCCAGTCGTGGGCTGATCTTCGATCGCAATGGCGTGATCATTGCGGATAACCGACCAAGTTTCAGCTTGACCCTGACCCGCGAACGCGCTGGCGATTGGCCGCAGGTACTCGACGTGATTGTCGAAGTGCTAAAGCTTGGGCCGGATGAGCGGGCGCTGTTTGAGCGCCGGGTGCGTCAGGGGCGAAGGCCATTCGAGCCGGTGCCGGTGTTGTTCGAGTTGAGCGAGGAGCAGATCGCTCTCATCGCCATCAACCAGTTCCGCCTCCCGGGGGTTGAGGTCTCTGCGCAGCTGGTTCGGCATTATCCGTTGGGCAAGCACTTCGCACACTCGGTGGGCTATGTCGGGCGGATCAACGAGAAAGAGCTTAAAGAGCTGGACCCGGTGGCCTACAGCGGTACGCACCACATCGGCAAAACCGGCATTGAGCGCTTCTATGAAGACGAGTTGCACGGTGATGTGGGTTATGAAGAGGTCGAGACTAACGCCCGTGGCCGCGTATTACGGGTGCTTAAACGGACTGACCCGACGCCAGGCAAGGATATTGTGCTGAGCCTTGATGTGCGTCTGCAGGAAGCGGCGGAAGCGGCCCTGGCCGGTCGCCGTGGTGCGATAGTGGCAATACAGCCGCAAACCGGCGAAGTGCTGGCGATGGTCAGTCAGCCGAGTTTCGACCCCAATCCGTTTGTTACCGGTATCGGCTTCAAGGCCTATGCCGAGTTGCGCGACTCGATCGACCGCCCGCTCTACAACCGGGTGTTGCGTGGTCTTTATCCGCCGGGCTCAACGATCAAACCAATGGTTGCAGTGGCGGGTTTGGACGCCGGTGTGGTGACACCGCAGACCCGAGTCTTAGATCCTGGGTTCTATCAGTTGCAGGGCCATAGTCACAAATACCGCAACTGGAACCGCACCGGCGATGGTTGGGTGGACATGGATCTGGCCATCGCCCGCTCCAATGACACCTATTTCTACTCACTGGCACACAAGATGGGCATTGATCGCATGTACGACTACATGACCCGTTTCGGTCTGGGTCAGCGTGTGTCGCTGGATATGTTCGAAGAAACTCCGGGGTTGATGCCGTCGCGAGACTGGAAGCGGGCGCGCTATCGTCAGGCCTGGTATCCCGGGGAAACGCTGATCCTCGGTATCGGTCAGGGCTATATGCAGACCACCCCCCTGCAGCTGGCTCAGGCCGTTTCGCTGATGGCCACTCGGGGTAAGTGGATTCGCCCACATCTGGCCAAGACTATCCAGGGACAGCCGCCGGTTGACCCCGATCCCGTGCCTGACATTGTGTTGCGTGACCTCAAGTTCTGGGACAACGGTCGTCATGGCATGGAGCAGGTGATGCACGGCCCGCGCGGTACCGCGCGCAAGGTGGGCGATACGTCGCTGTACCGGATTGCCGGCAAGAGCGGTACTGCTCAGGTGGTGGCCATCAAGCAGGGTGAGAAATACGACCGCAGCAAAGTGGCTGAACGCCATCGCGATCATGCCTTGTTCGTCGCCTTCGCGCCGGCAGACAACCCTCAGATTGCGGTGTCCGTGATGGTGGAGAATGGCGAGTCTGGCTCAGGGGTTGCTGCACCGGTGGTCAAACAAGTGATGGATGCCTGGTTGCTCGATGAGAAAGGCCAGCTGAAGGCCGAATTTGCTCCGCCAGTGGCGGCTGAGGTCGTGGCACCATGAGCAATAATTTTGACCGTAACCTGTCCACCGAAGATCTGCTGCGTCGCCGTGCAACCTTGCTGCAGCGCCTGCATATCGATGGGATATTGCTGCTGCTGTTGTTGATCCTGGCAACCGGCAGCCTGTTCATTCTGTACTCGGCCAGTGGCAAGAACGTTGATCTGCTGATGAAGCAGGCCAGCTCCTTTGGCATCGGCCTGGTCGGCATGCTGATCATCGCCCAGTTCGAACCGCGCTTCATGGAGCGTTGGGTGCCGCTGGCCTATGTGGGGGGCGTGGCGCTGCTGGTTGTAGTGGATGTTATGGGGCATAACGCCATGGGTGCCACACGCTGGATCAATATCCCCGGGGTGATCCGTTTTCAGCCCTCGGAGTTCATGAAAATCATCATGCCGGCGACGATTGCCTGGTACCTGTCAAACCGCAGTCTGCCGCCGCGGTTTAAGCATATCTGCATCAGTCTGGCGATGATCATCATGCCTTTCGTGCTGATCCTGATACAGCCTGATTTGGGCACTTCGCTGCTAATTCTCGCCTCTGGCGGCTTCGTGTTGTTTATCGCCGGTCTGCAATGGCGCTGGGTGATTGGTGCCGTGGCCGCCGTGGTGCCGATCGCTATCGGCATGTGGTTCTTTGTCATGCACCAGTACCAGAAGCAGCGCGTGTTGACCTTCCTCAACCCTGAAAGCGATCCGCTGGGCAGCGGCTGGAACATCATCCAATCCAAGGCCGCCATTGGCTCCGGCGGTGTGCTGGGCAAGGGCTGGTTGCAGGGTACTCAGTCGCACCTGGACTTTCTCCCGGAGAGCCACACCGACTTCATCATTGCGGTACTGGCCGAGGAGTTCGGCCTGGTTGGCGTGTGTTTGTTACTGCTGGTGTACTTGCTGTTGATCGCGCGCGGTCTGGTGATTACCGTGCAAGCGCAGACGCTGTTCGGTAAGCTGCTCGCCGGCGCGCTGACCATGACTTTCTTTGTTTATGTTTTCGTCAATATCGGGATGGTCAGCGGCTTGTTGCCGGTGGTGGGGGTGCCGTTGCCCTTCATCAGCTATGGCGGTACCTCGCTTATTACCTTGCTCTCCGGCTTCGGAATTTTGATGTCGATCCACACCCATCGGAAGTGGATGACTCAGGCTTGATTGGGATTATGAGTGCAATGCAGAACGTGTTTGGCATGATGAAATGGGTAACACCCTGGTTGGCGCTGGCTGGCGCCTGTGCACTGGTACCGGTGGCTGTGGCCGATGACTACCGGCAATCACCGCAGGTGGCTGAGTTCGTCGCAGAGATGACACGTGACTATGGTTTTGCTGGTGAACAACTGATCGAACTGTTTGCCCAGGTTGAGCGCAAACAGGCCATTCTTGATGCCATTTCGCGTCCGGCAGAAAAGGCCAAGCCGTGGAAGGACTATCGGCCAATTTTCATCACGGACAAGCGCATCAGTCAGGGCGTCGCATTCTGGAAGCAGCACGAAGCGACGCTGGCTCGCGCCGAAGCTGAATATGGCGTGCCGCCACAGGTGATCGTGGCGATTATTGGCGTGGAAACCTTTTATGGCGGTAATACCGGCAGCTGGCGCGTGATGGATGCCCTGTCGACCCTGGCTTTTGACTACCCGCCGCGTGCACCGTTCTTTCGCAAGGAGCTGCGCGAATTTCTGCTATTGACCCGCGAAGAACAGGTCGAGCCGCTGAGCATGACCGGCTCCTATGCCGGTGCCATGGGATTGCCGCAGTTCATGCCGAGCAGTTTTCGTGCATATGCCGTGGATTTCGATGGTGATGGCCATATCAACATCTGGAATAACCCGGTCGATGCCATTGGCAGTGTGGCCAGCTACTTCAAGCGGCACGGCTGGCAGCCAGGGCAACTTGTGGCCAGCGCCGCCAACCTCAAGGGGGCGCAAGCTGAGCAAGGCCTGACTGTGGGCCTGGACCCGGTGAAGAATGTCGGTGAGCTGCGTAAGTTGGGCTGGACCAGTGCCGAGCCGCTGGCTGACGATTTGCCGGTAACTGCCTTCCGTCTGGAAGGTACTGATGGCGCCGAGTACTGGATCGGCCTGCCTAACTTCTTTGTCATCACCCGCTACAATCGCAGTGTGATGTATGCCATGGCAGTCAATCAGCTGGCCGAGGCGCTGGTCGATACACGGGGTGTGAAGTGATGTTGCGTTTGCCTTTCAAGTTGGCCCTGTGTGGCGGTCTGGCGTTGGCGCTGGCCAGTTGTTCGTCCAGTCGTGCGCCTCAGCCGGTTGCGCCCATTCAACCGGGTGGCGCGATTTCCGGACCGGGTGATTTCAATCGTCCACACAAGGATGGCGCCCCTTGGTGGGATGTCGATGTGTCGCGGATTCCTGATGCGGTGCCCATGCCGCACTACGGCCCGGTCAAGGCCAGCCCCTACACCGTATTCGGCAAGCAGTACTACCCGATCCCCGATGCGCGTCGTTATCAGGCGGTGGGGCCGGCATCCTGGTATGGCACCAAGTTCCACGGTCAGGCCACTGCCAATGGTGAAACCTACGACCTGTATGGCATGACCGCCGCACACAAAACCCTGCCGCTGCCGAGTTATGTGCGTGTAACCAATCTGGAAAACGGCAAGACCGCCATCCTGCGCGTCAACGACCGCGGCCCGTTCTATTCCGACCGAATTATCGACCTGTCCTTCGCCGCCGCGAAGAAGCTCGGCTATGCCGAAAGCGGAACTGCGCGGGTCAAGGTCGAAGGTATTGATCCGCATGAGTGGTGGGCTCAGCAGGGCCGTCCGGTACCGATGGTGTTGGCTGCTCCGCAACAGGTGGCCCAGGCCCAGCCGGTTGCACAGCCTGTCGCGCAGCCGCTTGAGCAGTATTCACCCCCCCCGCAGCAACATGCCGCCGCGGTGCTCCCCGTGCAGATTGACGCAAAAAAAAACGCTTCAGTCGGAGCCTCTGGCCTGTTTCTCCAAGTGGCCGCCTTCGCCAATCCGGACGCTGCGGAGCTACTCAGAGCCAAGTTGAGCGAGACAGTGGCTGCGCCAGTGTTCGTCAGCTCAGTGGTGCGCAACCAGCAGATTTTGCACCGCGTGCGTCTGGGCCCCGTGAGCAGCCAGAGCGAAGCTGAACAGTTGCAGGACAGTGTGCGCCTGGCCAATCTTGGCGAGCCAACCCTGGTCAAGGCTGAGTGACGCGGCACTTATTGTCTCTTCATGGGACTAAGCAAGATCCCCGGTGCACGAGCGCCTAGCCGGGGCAGCAATGATTAGGCCTTCGGGCAGTTTTACCATCAGCAATCTAGAGAGACGGATGAATATCACCAGCTTTGCGCAACGCGTTTTCCTGTCACTTTTTCTGCTCAGCGCATCGACTGCCTGGGCCAATCAGCAAGTGATTCCAACGGCACCCCAGCTTGCCGCCAAGTCCTATGTGCTGCTGGATGCTGCCAGTGGCAAGGTTCTGGTCGAGAACAACGGCGACCAGCGCTTGCCGCCGGCCAGCCTGACCAAGTTGATGACGGCTTACATCGCGACGCTGGAAATCCGCAAGGGCAAGATCGGCGAGCAGGACCTGGTGCCAATCAGCGAGCACGCCTGGCGTACCGGTGGTGCCGCCTCCGGTGGTTCGACCATGTTCCTGCCGCTGAACAGCCAGGTGACCGTTGATGATCTGCTGCACGGCGTGATCATCCAGTCTGGCAACGACGCCAGTATTGCCCTGGCCGAGTACATCGCTGGCAGCGAAGATGCTTTCGCCGACATGATGAATGAAGCCGCTGCGCGTCTGGGCATGAGTAACAGCCACTTCATGAATGCCACGGGTCTGCCGCATCCTGAGCATTACTCCAGTGCTCATGACATGGCTATTCTGGCTCGCGCGATCATCAATGAAGATCAGGAACACTACGCAATTTATGCGCAGAAGGAGTTCCTCTGGAACAACATCAAACAGGGCAATCGCAACCTGCTCTTGTGGCGTGACAAGACCGTTGATGGCCTGAAAACCGGCCACACCGAAGAAGCCGGTTATTGCCTGGTGGCCTCTGCTGTGCGGGATGGCGCAAGGATGATCACTTCGGTGTTTGGCACCGTCAGCGAGTCGGCGCGTGCGGCGGAAACCCAGAAGCTGCTGACCTATGGTTTCCGCTTCTTCGAAACCCGCACCTTCTACAAGAAAGGCCAGGAGCTGGCCCAGGCCCAGGTCTGGAAAGGCACTGTGCGTCAGGTCAAGGCTGGTCTGGCGACTGATCTGAGCCTCACGCTGCCGAAAGGCCAGCTGGATAAGCTGCAGGCCGGCATGACGCTCAATCCGAAGCTTACGGCGCCCATTGCTCAGGGTGATGTGATCGGTAAGGTTGAAGTTAAGCTGGGTGAGGAGGTGGTACACAGCGCCGACCTGATCGCCCTTGAGGCCGTTGAGGAAGGTAGTTTCTTCCGCCGCCTGTGGGATAGCATCAGCCTGTTCTTCTTCGGATTGTTCAACTGATAGCGTGACCAGCACGCCCTTGCCGACCCGCAGGGGCGTTGTTGCTGCCACGGCTTACGAGGCCGTTACTCCATGAATCAACCAGACGTCAAATCGCACAAAATCGAATTCCCCTGCGCGGACTATCCGATCAAGGTGGTCGGTGACAGTGGTGCCGATTACAAAAGCACGGTGATCGAGATCCTTAGCCAGCACGCCAAAGTCGATCTCAGCACCCTGGCCGAGCGCCAGAGCAGCAACGGCAAGTACACCACCGTACAGCTGCATATCGAAGCCACCAGCGAAGATCAGTTACGCGATATCAACAGCGCCCTACGCGCGACCGGTATCGTGCACATGGTTCTGTGATGGACCTACCGCTCGGCTTTCGTGAGCTGGGCCAGGTCGACTATCAGCCTACCTGGCATGCGATGCAGCGCTTTACCGACACCCGCGGCGCCGATACGCCGGACGAAATCTGGCTGCTCGAACACGCCCCGGTATTTACTCAGGGCCAGGCCGGCAAGGCCGAGCATGTGTTATTTCCGGGGGATATTCCGGTGGTGCAGGTTGATCGTGGTGGTCAGGTGACTTACCACGGTCCGGGCCAGCTGGTGGCTTACCTGCTGCTGGATGTGCGCCGGAGCGGCATTGGTGTGCGTGAGCTGGTGAGTCGCATCGAGCGCAGCCTCATTGACCTGCTCGCCAGCTATGGCGTCAGTGCCAATGCCAAGCCGGACGCGCCTGGCGTGTATGTGGATGGCGCGAAGATTGCCTCGCTCGGCCTGCGCATCCGTAACGGACGTTCCTTCCATGGTCTGGCGCTCAATGTGGATATGGATCTGCAGCCGTTCCAGCGCATCAACCCCTGTGGCTATGCCGGTATGGCCATGACGCAGTTGGTTGATCAGGTGCTGGGGGCGATCGATATTTCCGAGGTCAGCGCGCGGCTGCGTGAGCAACTGGTCAAGCACCTCGACTATGCGCAGCAGCAGAGCCTGGCGAACACAATCGACTGGTAAGCGGAGTAGGGTCGGCACACGAACGCCTGACCTCAGGCAAAGCCCCAGGTCAGGCGTTCGTGTGGCTCAATCAGTTCAGATTGAGGGCGGGAATCAGACTGTTATCGAGCTGTTGGCCCGGCACCGGGACCGGGGCAGCCAGGCCCAGGTTATTCTTCTCGAACACCTTGTCGGCGCGGTAGCTGGAGCGTACCAGCGGGCCGGCGGCGACCTCCATAAAACCCTTCTGCAGACCGATTTCGCGGAAACGGTTGAACTCTTCCGGGCTGACCCAGCGCTGCACCTTCAGGTGATTGCGCGTCGGTTGCAGGT
Organism: Pseudomonas sp. HMWF032; assembly: GCF_003060885.1. Lineage (GTDB taxonomy): Bacteria > Pseudomonadota > Gammaproteobacteria > Pseudomonadales > Pseudomonadaceae > Aquipseudomonas. Next base: position 1,360,832 of record NZ_QAIG01000005.1, on the reverse strand, counting down.
ACTGGCCGAGGGTGAGGATGTCGACGTTGATGGCGCGCAGGTCATCCATGGTCTGGATGATCTCTTCATCCGTCTCGCCCAGGCCGAGCATCAGGCTGGTCTTGGTCAGCACGTCCGGCCTGTGGCGCTTGGCGTGGGCCAGCACGTTCAGGGTCTTTTCATAGCCTGCACGTGGGTCGCGTACTACGTGGGTGAGGCGCTTGACCGTCTCAACGTTCTGCGCGAACACCTCAAGACCGGAATCCACCACACGTTCGATGGCCAACAGGTCGCCGTCGAAGTCCGGGGTCAGGGCTTCCACCACCACGTGCGGGGTGTTGTCCTTGATCGCCCGCACGCAGGCCGCGTAGTGGCTGGCGCCGCCGTCATCCAGGTCGTCGCGATCCACCGAAGTCAGCACGATATAACGCAGGGCCATCAGCTCCACCGACTTGGCGGTGTTCTGCGGCTCTTCCAAGTCCAGCCAGCCGTTGGGATTGCCGGTATCCACCGCGCAGAAGCGGCAGGCGCGGGTACACACCGAGCCCATCAGCATGATGGTGGCAGTGCCGTTGGACCAGCATTCGCCCATGTTCGGGCAGTGGGACTCTTGGCACACGGTGCTCAGGCGGTGTTCGCTGACATTGCGTTTGACCGCCTCAAAGCGGCTGCCGCCAGGCGCCTTGACTCGTAGCCACTTGGGTTTGGGCTCGAATACCTGAGGCTCGCTGGAGGCGCGGCGCTTTTGCCCGTCCTTGATCGCGGTGATGCCTTGGGTGGTACGGAATTTTTCGCCACTGGCGACGGTTTTGGGCGAGGGAGTATCGGACATCGGCTATTGGGCTCCGTGGACGAGGCGGCTTGTGGCCGCCGCGCAGTCTATCACAGAGCCTGACTGTTCAGTCCGTTGTGCGCCGCGTGGTTCTACCCGTTCGTGCTTGGCGATGTTGCCCAATCGTTCGAGTAAAGCTCGTTTAACGCAGTTTTTGCAGCAACTCATGGCTGGGGTAACCGTCAGCGGGCAGGCCCAGACTCTGCTGAAATGCCCTAACAGCCTTGCGTGTGTTGGCGCCGATGATGCCGTCTGCCGGGCCCGGTTCGTACCCCTTGCTGGTCAGCAACGCCTGCAACTCGATGCGCTCACTGCGTCCCAGTTGACGGTCGTTGCGCGGCCAGGCGGCCTGTACGCCCGGATTGCCGTCCAGGGCGTCGCTGAGCAGGCCGATGGCCAAGGCGTAGGCGGTGGAGTTGTTGTACTTGAGAATGCTGCGGAAGTTGTTCAGCACCAGAAAGGCCGGGCCGCGGTGTCCGGCTGGAAGAAACAGTGAGGCCAGGTTCTGCTCGTTGGCATCCACCGCGCGCAGCGGGTTGACCCCCTGGGCGCGCCACTGCGCCAGGCTGTGGCGCACTTCCGGATCGGCCTGGGCGTAATCGAAACCCTGCGGCAGGCTGACTTCAAACCCCCAGGGTTGGCCATTCTGCCAACCGGAGGCTTGCAGGTAGTGAGCCGCCGAGGCCAGTGCATCAGGCGCTGAGCGCCACAGGTCGCGGTGGCCGTCGCCGTCAAAATCCACGGCATGCTGATTGAAGGTGGTCGGCATGAATTGGGTTTGCCCCATGGCGCCCGCCCATGAGCCGATCAGTCCCTGCGCTGGGCCGTCGCCGGCTTGCAGGATCTGCAATGCAGCCAGCAGCTGGCTGCGCCAGAACACTTGGCGACGGCCGTCGTAAGCCAGGGTGGCGAGGGAGCGAATGACGTTATGGCTGCCGATATTACTGCCGTAATTGCTTTCCATGCCCCAGATGGCGATCAGCACTTCGTGGTCTACGGCGTAGGTGCTGCGGATGGCTTTCAGGGTTGGGCGGTGTTGGGCCTTGAGCAGGCGCCCCTGGGCGATGCGCGATACGGAGACTGCGCCGTCGATGTACTCCCACACCGGGCGGGTGAATTCAGGTTGGCTGTTGTCTGCGGCGATGACCTTGGGGTCCAGGGTGATGCCGGCAAAGGTGCGATCAAACAGCTCGGCGTCGATGCCGGCCGCGATCGCATCGCTGCGCAGGAGCATGCGCCATTCGTCAAAACTGAGCAGGGTGGGCTGGGCGAGGGCAGCAGGCAAAGGTTGGCTGACGGTTGTCGGAGGTGGCGTAATCGCCGCGGCGGCGAGTGGCTGTGCAGGTGCTTCTGCGCAGGCGGTCAGGAGCAGCAGGATGCAGGCGGTGGCGCTATGGGACAGGCCACGAAGAAACAGGTAAGGCATGGTGGTCTCGGCACGTTTTGCAGGCCGTAACCTTAGCATGAATGCGGTGTATGCGGGCTGTGACGGGCTTTTCAGGCTGCCAGAAGGTATGAAGCCTCCCAGTTTTGCTGGGAGGCTTCACGGCGGTAGCTGCCTTTGCCTTTGCTGGGCGTTTCCTGGCGGGAGCGAAACAATGGTTGGGCGATCAGGGATTTGGCCTTGTTCGGGCCGCGTTTGGCTTTCTTCGCCATGGCGTTTCCTCGGCAAATGACCCGCACGTCGCAGGCGGGCGGAGCATGATCCGCATGCGACTGAATGTCCAGCGTCTGAGCGCTAGCGGGAGATGCCCAGGCGCTGGCCGCAGATGGTTAGCGTCAACAGGCTCAGGCCGCTCCAGGGGGCGCCGGCCGCCTGACCTTTGATTTGCGCATCGATCAACTGGGCATCCTGCAGCAGCGCGGCCCAGCGGGTGGCGGACAGACGTTGCAGGGCTTTACTGACCAGCGGGCGACGCTTGTCCCAGACGGGCGGGCGCGCGGAACTGAAGGCCTTTTCCAGCGGCATGCCCTGGCTGTACTGCTGGGCGATGGTGGCCAGTAGGCGGATTTCCCGGGCCAGGGCCCAGAGAATGACCGGCGGCTCGACGCCTTCACCGCGCAGCCCTTCGAGTATGCGCAGGGCATGCGCGGCTTCGCCATTGAGGGCCGCATCGATCAGGCCGAATACATCAAAGCGTGCACTGTCAGCGACCGAAGCGTGCACGGTATCGACGTCAATCTGCGTGCCTTCTGCCAGCAGTTTGAGTTTTTCGATTTCCTGGGCGGCGGCGAGCAGATTGCCTTCGACGCGCACGGCAATCATGTCCACGGCTTCGGCGCTGGCGCTTAGGCCCGATTGCGCCAGGCGCTGGCGAATCCATTGGGGTAGCTGGTTGGCATCGACCGGCCAGATCTGCACGAACTGCGTCTGCGCGCCCTCGATCAGCGCCTTACCCCACTTGGTCTTCTGCGCGCTGCCATCGAGTTTCGGCAGGCTGATCAGCAATACGGTGTCTTCGGCGGGGCGGGCGAGGTATTCCAGAAGCGCCGCTGCGCCCTTGTCGCCGGGCTTGCCATTGGGCAGGCGCAGCTCAAGCAGGCGTTTATCGGCAAACAGCGACAGGCTGGCGCCGGCTTGTAGCAGGTTGCCCCAGTCGAAGTTGTTGTCGGCGTTGAACACCTGGCGCTCGCTGAAACCCTGCTGGCGGGTCGCGGTGCGAATGGCGTCAGTGGCTTCCTGGCAGAGCAGCGGTTCGTCGCCACTGACCACATACACCGGGCTCAGGTTGCCCTGCAGGTGTTTGGCGAGTTGTGCGGAATTAAGCTTCATGCGGGCGCAGAGCAGGGCCGCTTGCGCGGCCCGGCGAGCTTACTGGGCGGGAATCGGCAGTTGGATTGGCGATTGCTGCGGTTGTGCAGCTTGCTGCTGGCGAGCGGCTTCCAGGGCATCGGCTTCTGCTTTTGCCTTGGCTTCTGCGGTTTGCTGCAGTACGTCTAATTGCGCTGGACTGATCTGTTGCAGGCGCTGAACCAGTTGCTGGATCAGTTCACGGTTCATTTCCTTGCGTAGCTGCGCGGCCTCTTGGTCACCGCCAATCAGGTTGTTACCGTCCTGGGTGTAGAAACTTTGGGCTTCCAGCTTGTCACTCATCAGCAGCAGGTCTTTGCTGCCACGGATTTCGTATTCCAGGGTTTTGCTCAGTTCGTACTCGGCGGTGCGGGCCGAGCTGGTAAAGCTGGCGGCACGGCGATTTTCCTGCTCGTTGCTCAGTACCAGGCGGTACGGCGCACCAGCGTAGACCTTGACGCCGTTGTTCTGCAGCACGTCGCGCACTTGGGTGACGGTTTCGCCGTAGGCGTTGCGCGCGCTGACATCCAGCTCCTTGAGCGCGAACTGCACGTCACCGGTGCCACGCAGCTGGAAGCCGCAAGCGCTGAGCAGGGTGGCCAGGCCAATTACCAACAGATTCCGTTTGATCATCTTTTATCCCCTTGGCGTGTCTTGCGGCGCGCCGTTGTGCGGTCGCGCCGAGCTTAATCAGTTGGCGACTAGTCAGTTGGCAACAATGTTGACCAGTTTGCCTGGCACCACGATGACCTTGCGAATGCTCAGGCCTTCGGTAAAGCGCAGCACGTTTTCGTTGCTGCGGGCGCTGGCTTCAACCTCTTCGCGGCTGGCGCTGGCCGGCACTTCAATCTGCCCGCGCAGCTTGCCGTTGACCTGGATCACCAGGGTCAGGCTGTCCTGTACCAGGGCAGACTCATCCACCTGTGGCCAGGCGGCGTCGATGATGGCTTCGTCGTGGCCCAGTTCCTGCCACAGCTGATGGCTGATATGCGGTGTGATGGGTGCCAGCAGCAGTGCCACCGCTTCCAGACCTTCCTGCAGCAGGGCGCGGTCTTGTGCTGTGGTTTGTGCAGCTTTCTCCAGCACGTTCATCAGCGTCATCACCTGGGCGATGGCGGTGTTGAATTTGTGGTGCTGGCCAATATCGAAGCTCGACTGCTTGATCGCCAGGTGAATCGCGCGGCGCACGGCCTTCTGTTCGTCATCCAGGCTGGCCAGGTCGAGTGCGCCGGCGATGCCCTGGTTGACGTGATTTTGTGCCAGGCGCCAGACGCGGCGCAGGAAACGGTTAGCGCCCTCAACGCCGGCATCCGACCATTCGCAGCTCATGTCCGGCGGCGAGGCGAACATCATGAACAGGCGGCAGGTGTCGGCGCCGAACTGATCAATCATCGACTGGGGGTCGACGCCGTTGTTCTTCGACTTGGACATCTTCTCGGTGCCGCCGATTTCCACCGGCAGGCCGTCGCTTTTCAGCTTCGCGCTGATGACCTTGGCTTTGCTGTCGCGCTCCAGCTCGACGTCGGCTGGGTTGAACCAGTCCTTGCCGCCGTTTTCCAGGGTGCGGTAGTAGGTGTCTGCCACCACCATGCCCTGGGTCAGCAGATTCTTGAACGGCTCGTTGGATGACACCAGGCCTTCGTCGCGCATCAGCTTGTGGAAGAAGCGCGCATACAGCAGGTGCAGGATCGCGTGTTCGATACCGCCAATGTACTGATCCACCGGCAGCCAGTGGTTGGCCGCCTCAGGGTCGACCATGCCGCCTGTGTAATGTGGCGAGGCGTAGCGCGCGTAGTACCAGGACGACTCAACGAAGGTGTCCATGGTGTCGGTTTCGCGTTTGGCCGGCTTGCCGCATTTCGGGCAGGTGCATTCATAGAATTCAGGCATGCGCGCCAGCGGGCTGCCTGCACCATCCGGCACTACGTCTTCGGGCAGTACGACGGGCAGCTGGTCTTCCGGTACCGGCACGTCGCCACAGGTATCGCAGTGGATGATCGGGATCGGGCAGCCCCAGTAACGCTGGCGGCTGATGCCCCAGTCGCGCAGGCGGAACTGGGTTTTGCGTGCGCCGTGGGTGTTGGCTTCCAGGTCGGCGACGATGGCGTCGAAGGCGGCGCTGAAGTCTAGATTGTCGTACTTGCCGGAGTTGATGCTGGTCAGGCCGGTTTTGTCGCCGTACCAGTCCTGCCATTGGGTGGCGTCGTATTCTTTGCCTTCGCCGGTGTAGACCTGCTTGATCGGCAGGTCGTACTTGTTGGCGAATTCGAAATCGCGCTCATCGTGCGCGGGCACGGCCATCACCGCGCCTTCGCCGTAACCCCACAGTACGTAGTTGGCGACGAACACCGGCAGCTTGTCGCCGGAGAGCGGATGAATAACGAATTGCCCGGTGGCAACGCCCTTCTTCTCCATGGTGGCCATGTCGGCTTCGGCCACGGAACCGGCTTTGCATTCGGCGATAAACGCGGCGATGGCCGGGTTGCTCTCGGCGGCGCGCTGGGCCAGCGGGTGCTCGGCGGCGACGGCGACGTAGGTCGCGCCCATCAAGGTGTCGGGGCGGGTGGTGTAGACCTTGAGCTGGCCGCCGATGCCGACGCTGGCCTGGTCATAGTCGAACACCACATCAGCGCCGAAGCTCTTGCCGATCCAGTTACGCTGCATGGTCTTGACCTGTTCCGGCCAGCCATCCAGTTCGTCCAGGCTACTCAGCAACTCTTCCGCGTAAGCGGTGATCTTGAAGTAGTACATCGGGATTTCACGCTTTTCGATCAGCGCGCCTGAACGCCAGCCACGGCCGTCAATGACCTGCTCGTTGGCCAGCACGGTCTGGTCGACCGGGTCCCAGTTGACGGTGCCGTTCTTGCGGTAGATCACGCCTTTTTCGAACAGGCGGGTGAACAGCCACTGCTCCCAGCGGTAGTAATCGGGTTTGCAGGTGGTGACTTCACGCGTCCAGTCGATGGCCAGACCCAGCGATTTCAGCTGGGTTTTCATGTAGGCGATGTTTTCGTAAGTCCACTTGGCCGGTGCAACCTGATTCTTCATTGCCGCGTTTTCCGCCGGCATGCCGAAGGCGTCCCAGCCCATGGGTTGCAGCACGTTCTTGCCGAGCATGCGCTGGTAGCGGGCGATCACGTCGCCGATGGTGTAGTTACGCACATGGCCCATGTGCAGCTTGCCGCTCGGGTAGGGGAACATCGACAGGCAGTAGAAGGTCTCCTTGCCCGACTGTTCGCTCACTACAAAGGATTTCTGCGCGTCCCAATGGGACTGCGCGGCGGCTTCGATTTCACGGGGCGAGTACTGTTCTTGCATGGCTACCGGCGCTGGGAATAAGGGCTTGCGGGAAACGCCGTAGCATACATGAGCCCCGCTTATTCAGGGAAACCCTGATTGCGCCGCGCGCCAGCTACTGCGGCCCGGCCGCACGTAGCCAGCCACGCCTAGCCGGCCGCGCCGTTTGTCGCGATGCACTGCCGGTTAAAGCGTGGCCGCTAAGCTTGTTATATGGAGCGGCAGCCTGCTCCGGGGCGAGGTGAAGGATGGCGGAGTTTCGGCGTGGTGCAGCGGGGGGCGGGCTCTATGAGCGGCTGCTGCAACGCCTTGCCATGGCGTTGGATGAGGCGGATAGCCTGAGTGCACTGTCTGCACAACCGCCGCTAGAGCTTGAACTACGCGGGCTTACGGCTGCGGAAATGGAGCTGATTCGCGCTTATCTGAATCGTGACCTGGACTGGCTGCGCGGCTGGCATGCCGCAGCGCAGGAAATGGCGCAGATTGAGCAACTACCAAGCTCGCGCAAGGTCGGGCGTTGCGGCCACAAACCCACCGCCGCGCTGCCCGGCAAGATCAAACCGCTGCTTAAACGTCGTTTACAGCTGTGCTGCGCCCTGTGCGGGACTCTGGCGGGCTGGCAGTCCGGCAATGGCGTACAGGCCTGCAAGGCCTGCGGCTCGCAGTTGTTTCGGGCGAGTAATCATCGGTAGGCTGCGCGCACCCATGGAGGTGCTCAATGCCGATTCGCTACATCCTCAAACAGTTCTTCCTGCCGCCAGGCCTGTTCCTGCTTTTGCTGCTGGCCGCCTGGTGGCTGCATCGGCGTTTTCCACGCTTGGCGGCGTGCTGCCTGGTTGTTGGCTTGGGCGGGATGTGGCTGTTTAGCCTGCCGGTGATGGTTGAATATTCGGCGCGGATGCTGGAAACCGAGTCGGCATTGAATGAGCGACAATGGGCTGATTTGGCACAGCAGGCCGACGTGATTGTGGTGTTGGGCGGTGGGCGTGAACTGGCTGACCCCGGCTGGGGTGCGGATCAGCCCAGTCTGTTGGCGTTGGAACGGGTGCGTTTTGCGGCGCGGCTGGCCAAAGCCTCGGGGTTGCCGCTGCTCACCAGTGGCGGGTTGCACTATGGCGTACCACCGAGTGAGGCGGCGTTGATGGCCGAGGTGCTGGCCCGTGATTACGGCGTGCCGGTGCGTTGGCAGGAAGGTGTGAGCCGCACCACCTGGGAGAATGCGAGCCATAGCGCTGAACTGCTGAAGCAGGCAGGCATTACCCGTGTGGTGCTGGTGACCCAGGCCTGGCATATGCCCAGGTCACGCTGGAGTTTCGAACAGGCGGGCTTGCAGGTGATCAGTGCGCCGATGGGGTTTCTTGGTACGCCCAATGGCCGGCCTGCCGATGGTTGGTTACCGGAAAGCAAGGCGGTCTGGCAGAACGGCTTGTTGCTTAACGAGGCCATTGGCTTGCTGGCTTATCGGTTGTTCTACCGGGCCGTGCAGGAATAAGCCCCGGCTGGCCGGGGCTCGCATCCTTTAGCTATTGATCTGCTCGGCATGGTGACACGCCACTTGCCGGGCATCGAGCAGGCGCAGCGCCGGCTGTTCAACCTGGCAGCGCTCACTGGCATGTGGGCAGCGTTGATGGAAGGCGCAACCGCTGGGGGGCGATAGCGGGTTGGGCAGCTCGCCACTGATCTTGATCTTCGGTTTGCTCGGGTCAGGGTGGATGGTCGGCGTCGCGGACAGCAGCGCTTGGGTATACGGGTGCAGCGGGCGGTTGTAGATCTGCTCGCTGGGACCCATTTCCACCGGACGGCCGAGGTACATCACCAGCACATCATCGGCCACATGGCGCACCACCGAGAGGTTGTGCGAGATAAATACATAGCCGGTGTTGAACTGCTCTTGCAGGTCCATAAACAGGTTGAGCACCTGGGCCTGGATCGACACGTCCAGCGCCGAGGTTGGCTCGTCCGCCACCAGCACCTTGGGTTGCAGCATCATGGCGCGCGCCAGAGCGATGCGCTGGCGCTGGCCGCCGGAGAACATATGTGGGTAACGCTGGTAATGCTCGGGGCGCAGGCCTACCTGCTGCATCATTGCCTGCACCCGCTCGCGCCGTTCCAGGCGGGACAGGCCGGTGTTGATCAGCAGCGGCTCGCCCAGCTGATCGCCGACCTTTTGCCGTGGATTGAGCGAGGCGTAGGGGTTCTGAAAAACCATCTGCACATCACGTCGTAGCTGCTTGCGCTGCGCCTTGTTGGCGCCAGTTACTTCCTGCCCGGCGATCTGCAGCGAGCCTGAGCTGGGCTCCTCGATCAGCGTCAGGGCGCGGGCCAGGGTGGATTTACCGCAGCCGGACTCGCCGACCACCGCCAGGGTCTTGCCCGCCTGCAGTTCAAAGGACACGCCATTCAGCGCCTGCACCTGGGCATTGGGCTGAAACAGGCCACGGGAGATTTCGTAGTGACGGGTGAGGTCGCGAGCAGTCAGGACGGCGCTCATCAGGCCACCTCCGCAGTCAGGTTGAGCGGGTAGAAGCAGCGCGCCGCGCCACGTTCATGGGCATCCAGGCTCGGCCGTTGTTCACGACAATGCGCCTGGGCGTAGGGGCAGCGTGGTGAAAGCAGGCAGCCCAGTGGCCGGTCATAGCGGCCCGGAACAATGCCGGGCAGGGTGGTCAGGCGGCGCTGGCCCTGGCTGTGTTCGGGAATCGCCTTGAGCAGCGCCTCGGTGTAGGGGTGGCTGGGCGCGTTGAACAGCTGCGGCACGCTGCCGATCTCTACCGCTTGCCCGGCATACATCACGCAGACCCGTTGCGCGGTTTCGGCGACCACGGCCAGGTCATGGGTGATCAGCACCAGGCCCATGTTCTGCTCGCGCTGCAGGCTTACCAGCAGGTCCATGATCTGCGCCTGAATGGTCACATCCAACGCCGTGGTCGGTTCGTCGGCGATCAGCAGTTTCGGTTCGGCGGCAATCGCCATGGCAATCGCCACCCGCTGGCTCATGCCGCCTGACAGCTGGTGCGGATAGGCATTCAGGCGGCTGGCGGCGGCGGGGATTTCCACCCGTTCCAGCAGTTGCAGGGCGCGCGTACGGGCGCCCTGGCCCTTGAGACCGAGGTGCTGGCGCAGCACTTCTTCAATCTGGAAACCCACGGTAAAACTGGGGTTGAGTGCGGTCATCGGGTCCTGAAAGACCATCGACAGGTCCTTGCCGACGATATGCCGGCGCTGGCGGCCCTTGAGGCGCAGCATGTCGGTGCCGTCGAACTGCAGGCTGTCGGCGGTGACGATGCCGGGTGCGTCGATCAGGCCCATCAGCGCCATCATGGTCACTGATTTGCCGGAGCCGGATTCGCCGACAATCGCCAGTACTTCGCCCTTCTCCACACACAGGTCGAGGCCGTCGACCACCGGGATGGCCGTGGCGTCGCCGAAGCGCACGCTGAGGTTTTTGATATCCAGCAGGCTCATGCAGGGTTCCTCACTGCGCATTCTTGAGTTTCGGGTCGAGTGCATCGCGCAGCCCGTCGCCCATCAGATTGATTGCCAGCACGCTGAGCAGAATGGTCAGGCCCGGCAGGCTGACCACCCACCAGGCGCGTTCGATATAGTCGCGCGCCGAGGCCAGCATGGTGCCCCACTCCGGCGTTGGCGGTTGTACGCCGAGGCCGAGAAAGCCCAGGGCGGCGGCGTCGAGAATCGCCGAGGAAAAGCTCAGGGTGGCTTGCACGATCAGTGGCGCCATGCAGTTGGGCAGCACGGTGATAAACATCAGCCGCGGCAGGCTGGCACCGGCCAGGCGTGCGGCAGTGACGTAGTCACGGTTCAGCTCGCCCATCACGGCGGCGCGGGTCAGGCGCACGTAAGACGGCAGCGAGACGATGGCGATGGCAAAGATGGTGTTGATCAACCCTGGGCCGAGGATGGCGACGATGGCCACTGCCAGCAGCAGCGAGGGCAGGGCCAGCATGATGTCCATCAGGCGCATGATCGACGGGCCGAGCAGGCGCGGAAAGAAACCGGCAACCAGCCCAAGGAGGATGCCGGGGATCAGCGACATCAGCACCGAGGCCAGTCCGATCAGCAGCGACAGTCGTGCACCATGGATTAACCGCGACAGCAGGTCGCGGCCCACTTCATCGGTGCCGAGCAGAAATTGCAGCTGGCCACCTTCCAGCCAAGCCGGCGGAGTGAGTAGAAAGTCGCGGTATTGCTCGCTGGGGTCATGCGGGGCGATCCAGGGCGCAAACAGTGCGCAGATCACCAGCAGGATCATAAATGCCAGCCCGGCGACCGCGCCCTTGTTGTGGGCAAAGGCCTGCCAGAACTCTTTGAGCGGTGAAGGGTAGAGCAGCGATTGGTCAAGACTGGTGCTTAGGGTTTCAGTTGTCATAGTGGGCTCCGTAGAACCTGTGCATGGCCTCGCGAGCTAGCGCGAGACAAGGAAAAAGCAGCTGAGGAAGCGGAGTGTGCTGTTGCACATGAGCATTCCGAAGCTTGTTTTGACGCGGTATCGCCGACGCGCAGCAGGCCATGGGCAGGTTCTTAGCGCTGATGGCGAATGCGTGGATTAGCCAGTCCATAAAGGATGTCCACCACAAAGTTGACCAGGATCACCAGGCAGGCGATCAGCAAAATGCCGTTTTGCACCACCGGGTAGTCACGCGCGCTGATCGACTCGATCAGCCATTTGCCGATGCCCGGCCAGGAGAAGATGGTTTCGGTCAGCACCGCGCCCGCCAGCAGCGCGCCGACCTGCAGGCCGAACACCGTGAGCACCGGGATCAGGGCATTGCGCAGGCCATGTACGAACACCACGCGAGCCGGCGACAGGCCCTTGGCGCGGGCCGTGCGCACATAGTCTTCACGCAGCACTTCGAGCATCGCCGAGCGGGTCATCCGCGCGATCACGGCGAGCGGAATGGTGCCGAGCACGATGGCCGGCAGGATCAGGTGGCGCAGGGCGTCGACAAAGGCGCCCTCTTCACCGGAGAGCAAGGTGTCGATCAGCATAAAACCGGTGACTGGCGGGATGTCGTAGAGCAGGTCGATACGCCCGGATACCGGCGTCCAGCCCAGCCACACCGAAAAGAACATGATCAGCAGCAGGCCCCACCAGAAAATTGGCATGGAATAACCGGCCAGCGAGATGCCCATCACCCCATGGTCGAACAGCGAGCCGCGTTTGAGGGCGGCAATCACACCGGCAACTAACCCCAGGGTGCCGGCGAACAGCAGGGCGGCCAGGGCCAGTTCGACGGTGGCGGGAAACAGGGTGAGAAATTCGCTCCACACGCTTTCCCGGGTGCGCAGTGATTGCCCCAGGTCGCCCTGGGCCAGTTGGCCGATGTAGTCGAAATACTGGGCATACAGCGGTTTGTTCAACCCCAGGCGCTCCATGGCCTGGGCGTGCATTTCCGGGTCGACGCGGCGTTCGCCCATCATCACTTCCACCGGATCGCCGGGGATCATGCGGATCAGCGCGAAGGTCAACAGGGTGACGCCGAAAAAGGTGGGGATCAGCAATAGCAGGCGTCGGGCAATAAAGGACAGCATGCGGGTCAGTGCTCCAAAAAAGGTGAGCGTGCATCGGGCTGCATGGCCAGACGCTGTTGTAGTGCGACGAGTGGCTCGGCAGTAAAGTGCCGGTTGAGCGCGCCTGTGGCAGGCAGGGTGCGGCAGGCAACAGGGCGCCTGGCGGTTCGGTCGGGCCAGATAGGTCCAGTCATCAGCGCAATCCTCGGATTATACGGAGCCAGCAAACGGCGGCCGGGTAGGCCGCCGTTGTCCGGCTGACGAGTGGCGGGGTAAGCCGCTCGCCAGCATGGTCGAGAGCCGCTGTTACTTGACGCCCACGCCGTAGAACGAGTTCAGCGCGAACGGACTGATCTTGAAGTCCACGACCTTCTTGCTCATCGGCTGGTAGACCGTGGAGTGGGCGATCGGGGTGATCGGAACTTCACGCTTGAGAATCACTTGAGCCTGCTTGTAAAGCTCGGTGCGTTCTGCCGTATCGGTCACCCGCTTGGCAGCTTTCACCAGCTTGTCGTAGTCAGCATGGCACCACTTGGAGAAGTTGTTGCCGTCCACGGCGTCGCAGCCGTACAGGGTACCCAGCCAGTTGTCCGGGTCACCGTTGTCGCCGCTCCAACCGATGAGCATGGCGTCGTGTTCGCCAGCCTTGGCGCGCTTGAGGTATTCGCCCCATTCGTAGCTGACGATCTTGACCTTGATGCCGACCTTGGCCCAGTCGCTTTGCAGCATTTCAGCCATCAGCTTGGCGTTGGGGTTGTACGGGCGCTGCACGGGCATGGCCCACAGGGTGATCTCGGTGCCTTCCTTGACGCCGGCAGCCTTGAGCAGTTCCTTGGCTTTTTCCGGGTTGTAGGCGGGGTCCTTGATGCCCTCGTCATACGACCATTGGGTCGGCGGCATGCCGTTAACCGCCAGTTGGCCGGCGCTCTGGTACACCGCGTCGATGATCCCCTGCTTGTTCACCGCCATGTCCAGCGCCTGGCGTACTTCGAGTTTGTCGAACGGCGGGTGGGTGACGTTGTAGGCGATATAGCCGACGTTGAACCCGGCCTGCTCGGGCATGTCCAGGGTCGGGTCTTTTTTCAGCGCGTCCAGATCCGCCGGGCGCGGGAACAGGGTGACCTGGCATTCGCCGGCCTTGAGCTTCTGCATGCGCACCGAGGCGTCGGTGTTGATGGCGAAGATCAGGTTGTCGATCTTCACCTCATCCGGTTGCCAGTACTCCTTGTTGCCCTTGAAGCGGATTACCGCATCTTTCTGGTAGCGGCTGAACACGAATGGGCCGGTGCCGATGGGCTTCTGGTTGATCTCGGCGGCCTTGCCGGCCTTGAGCAGGCTGTCGGCGTATTCGGCGGACTGGATCGAGGCGAAGCTCATTGCCAGGTTCTGGATAAAGGCGGCGTCGACTTCGTTGAGGCTGAACTTGACGGTCATGTCGTCGAGTTTTTCGATCTTGGCGATATTCGCGTCCATGCCCATGTCGGTGAAATAGGGAAATTCCGAGGGGTAGGCTTTGCGGAACGGATGCTCTTTATCGAGCATGCGCTGGAAGGTGAACAGCACGTCATCGGCGTTGAAGCTGCGGCTCGGCTTGAAGTACTCGGTGGTATGGAACTTTACGTTCGGGCGCAGGTGAAAGGTGTAGCTCAGGCCGTCTTCGCTGATGTCCCACTTCTCGGCAAGGCCGGGGATCACTTTGGTGCCGCCACGTTCGAACTGGCTCAAACGGTTGAATACGGTTTCTGCAGCAGCATCGAAATCGGTGCCGGTGGTGTACAGACCCGGGTCGAACCCGGCGGGGCTGCCTTCTGAGCAGAACACCAGGTTGCCGGCAGCGCTGGCAAGGGGTGTGCTGGCGATCAGCCCAGCGGCGAGTAAAGCCTGGATGACGGCGTTCTTACGCATAGTGACCTCATGGTTATTGTGGTTGTGATCCTGAGGGGCCCCTTGTAGAGGCCTTGGGTGAAACTATGCAGAGCCTATGCCGCCGGCAAGGGCTATGTCATGTTGCGAGCTGGAAATGCGGTAGCGTTGTATGTTGCTGTCGCATTTCTGTAAATCGGTGGTTAATTCATGGCAAAGCGCCGCTATCGTCGGACAACGGCGCTGCTTTCATATGTAGCAAGATGTAGCAGTTTTCAGCGCATCTGCACTTCGATCACCCCGTCGGCATTGATGCTGACCTGGCTGGAGCCTGCCTCGATTTCCGGTGACGGGGCTGCATCCATCATTGCGGCGCCCTTCATGGCTTCCATGCGTAGCATCGGGGGTTGAAAGCCGCCGCTGTTGAGGTTGAGGCTGACCAGCTTGTAACCGCTGCCGCCGAGGGCTTCGGTGGCCAGTTGCGCGCGGGCCTTGAATGCGGCCACGGCATCTTTGAGCAGGGCATCTTCGTGGGTCTTGCGGGTGTCACTGGCGATGCTGAAGTTCATTCCACCCATTTTCAGGGTGTGCAGCATTTCCCCGGTGAGCTTGGACAGCGCGCTGAAGTCGGCGCTTTCCAGGCGCAGCTCGGCGCGCTCGCGCCAGGCAGTGATTTTCTGGCCCTTTTCGTCGTACACCGGATAGCTGTTGCGGCTGCCGGAGGCGACGCTGACGCCTTTGACCTTGCGCGCCTGGGCGATGCTGGCATTCAGGGTCTGGCTGATCTGCGCGGCCAGAGCGGCTGGGTCGCTGTCCTGGGCTTCGCTGTAGAGGGTGACGTGCATCAGGTCGTGGGCGATTTCCTGGCTGACTTCAGCGCGCAGGGCGACCTGGTTATAGCGGGCGTCTTCAGCCACGGCGGATACGCTCAGCAGGGTGGTAGCACTTAGTAGCAGGGCAGTGGTGAGGCGGGACAGTGACAGCATGATGATTCCTTCAGAGGGTGAGCGCACGGGGTATGCGCAGCTTTCCAGGGGGTAGACGAAGCTATCTGACTAGGCGGGTTAAATCGGGTTCCACTTTTTTCAGTAAGCTCGCCGCTGCGGCGCGTTGCCGCAGTTGGCCGCCCAGAGGCTTGGTTATACTCCTGCGGCCCACCCGATGGGCAATCTGAGCACCTTGGAGACTCTATGCTCGCACCTGTGCAGCTGCTGTCGGCGAGCCGGCAAAACCTCTGGCGACTGACCCTGATCCGCATTCTGGTGCTGGCTGCACAAGCCGGCTCCGTGGGGCTGGCGTACAAGTCTGGCGCGTTACCGCTGCCCTGGCTGGAGCTGAGCGTCACCCTCGGCATTTCCCTGGTGTTGTGCCTGCTCACTGCACTGCGCCTGCGTGGGCCATGGCCAGTGACCGAGCAGGAGTACGCGGTACAGCTGGGCTGCGATCTGATCATCCACAGCCTGCTGCTGTACTACTCGGGTGGCTCAACCAACCCCTTTGTCTCCTATTACCTGGTGCCGTTGACCATCGCTGCGGCGACCCTGCCCTGGCTCTACACCATCACCCTCTCCGGTCTGGCGCTGGGCGGTTACACCTTTCTGCTGGTCTGGTCGCACCCGCTGGACCTGCCGTCCGGTCCACGCGAGAGCCTGCTGATCTATGGCATGTGGCTGAGCTTCGCCCTGGCTGCCGGGCTGATCACCTTCTTCGTGGCGAAGATGGCTGAAGAGCTGCGCCGTCAGGAAGAGCTGCGTGCCGAGCGTCGGGAAGAAGGCTTGCGTGACCAGCAGTTGCTCGCCGTGGCGACTCAGGCGGCGGGTGCTGCGCATGAGTTGGGTACGCCGCTGGCGACCATGAGTGTGCTGATCAAGGAATTGCGCCGCGAGCATCAGGAGCCGACGCTTCAAGAGGATCTTGCGGTGCTGCAGGAACAGGTCAAGCTGTGCAAGGAAACCCTGCAGCAACTGGTGCGCGCTGCCGAGGCGGATCGCCGTCAGGCGGTGATCGAGCTGTCATCAGTCGAGTGGCTGGAAGCCACGCTTAATCGCTGGCACCTGATGCGCCCGGAAGCCAGTTATCGCTATCAATGTCTGGGGCGTGGTACCCCCCCAAAGATGATGCCGCCGGCCGATTTGACCCAGGCGTTGCTCAATCTGCTGAACAACGCGGCCGACGCCTGCCCGGACAAACTGGATATTCGTCTGGACTGGGACCACCAGTGGCTACGCCTGAGCATTCGTGACTTTGGCGCCGGTGTGCCGCTGGCGATTGCCGAGCAACTGGGGCGGCCATTTTTCACCACCAAGGGCAAGGGGTTTGGTCTGGGTCTGTTCCTCAGTCAGGCCAGCGTCACTCGTGCCGGCGGTACGGTTAAACTGTATAACCACGAAGAAGGTGGCACGCTCACCGAGCTGAAATTGCCGCGTGCCTATGGTCGAGCCTAAGGAAATACCCGAATGAGCGATGAAGTGCTGTTCGACGGTGATGAAC
This sequence comes from Pseudomonas sp. HMWF032, assembly GCF_003060885.1. Classification (GTDB taxonomy): domain Bacteria; phylum Pseudomonadota; class Gammaproteobacteria; order Pseudomonadales; family Pseudomonadaceae; genus Aquipseudomonas. Next base: position 1,344,051 of record NZ_QAIG01000005.1, on the reverse strand, counting down.
ACCCTCACCTGCTGCTGGTTGATGATGATCCGACGTTTACCCGTGTGATGGCGCGCGCCATGAGTCGTCGTGGCCTGCGTGTGTCTACCGCCGGTTCGGCAGAGGAAGGCCTGGCTCTGGCTGAGCAGGATCTGCCGGATTACGCCGTGGTTGACCTGAAGATGGAGGGCGATTCCGGGCTGGTGCTGCTGCCCAAGCTGCTTGAACTGGACGCTGAAATGCGCGTGGTGATCCTTACCGGTTATTCGAGCATTGCCACGGCAGTGGAAGCGATCAAGCGCGGTGCCTGCAATTACCTGTGCAAACCGGCCGATGCCGATGATGTGCTGGCCGCGTTGCTGACTCAACATGCCGACCTGGAAAGCCTGGTGCCGGACAACCCGATGTCGGTCGATCGCCTGCAGTGGGAGCACATCCAGCGCGTGCTCAGCGAGCATGAAGGCAATATCTCCGCCACTGCCCGCGCCTTGGGCATGCATCGACGGACCTTGCAGCGCAAGCTGCAGAAGCGCCCGGTACGCCGCTGAGCCCTGTAATGCGGCAGCCTGGCTAAAGCGCTGCCGCGGGCTTCTTTAAATGGTTATGTCTGAGTTAGCGGTTGCTCACCCGTAGGGTGGGTTAGCCGCCAGCCGCGCTTGTCGATCCATTCGCCATGACGGGGCGGCGTAACCCGCCACCGGTGCACCACGTCTATCTGCCGCTGCTGGATCGGTGTTTAGCGCCGCTAACCCACTCTCCGGACTCCCAGTCGTCAGAGGCTGGCAAATAGTGGGAACACGCCCAACAGCAGTGCCGCCAACATGATGGCCAGGCAGATCAGCACCGCCCATTTCAGGGTGAAGCGCTGCAGGTCGCCGAATTCGATCTTTGCCAGACCGATCAGCAAATAGGTCGAAGGCACCAGCGGGCTGAGCAGGTGTACCGGTTGGCCGACAATCGAAGCGCGGGCCATTTCCACTGGGCTGATGCCGTAGGTGGCGGCGGCTTCGTTGAGCACCGGCAGGATGCCGTAGTAGAACGCATCGTTGGACATAAAGAAGGTGAACGGCATGCTCACCAGTGCCGTGATCACTGCCAGATGCGGGCCGAGGGCTTCAGGGATGACTGCCAGCAGGCTCTTGGACATGGCGTCGACCATGCCCGTGCCGGACAGAATGCCGGTGAAGATCCCCGCGGCGAAGATCAATCCGACCACTGCCAGAACGTTGCCGGCGTGGGTGGCGATGCGCTCTTTCTGCTGCTGCAGGCAGGGGTAGTTGATGATCATGGCGATGCTGAACGCGATCATAAACAGTACCGGCATCGGCAGCAGGCCGGCAATCAGCGTCGTCATGAGCACCGCGGTGAGGGCAGCGTTGATCAGGGTCAGCTTGGGACGGCGAGCCTCTGGGTACTGTGAAACGCTGATCTGATCCTGGCCGGTTTGCTCGTCCGGCAGTTGCAGAATGCCCAGGCGCTTGCGCTCACGCAGGCCATAGAAATAGGCGACGGCAAACAGCACGATGGCCCCGATCACCATGGTCGGAATCATCGGCACAAACACATCCGAGGGGTCGACATGCAGGGCGCTGGCGGCGCGGGCGGTCGGCCCACCCCATGGTGTCATGTTCATGATACCGCCGGCCATGATGATCAGGCCGGCCATGATGGTCGGGCTCATCTTCAAGCGGCTGTACAGCGGCAGCATGGCACCGACGCAGATCATGTAGGTGGTGGAACCGTCGCCGTCGAGCGAGACAATCAGCGCCAGGGCCACGGTGCCGACGGCGACCTTCAATGGATCACCCTTGACCAGTTTGAGGATCAGGCGCACGGGCGGATCGAACAGCCCCGAGTCGATCATGATGGCGAAATAGAGGATGGCGAACATCAGCATCACCCCGGTCGGCGCGAGCTTGCCGATGCCTTCGAGCATCATCGGGCCGATCTGGCTGGCGAAGCCGCCGAGCAGGGCGAAAATAATCGGGATGATGATCAGGGCAATCAGCGCCGACAGGCGCTTGCTCATGATCAGGTACATAAAGGTGATGACCATGGCAAAGCCAAGGAAAGTCAGCATGACGAGTCTCCGGGTGGGTAGGGTGCGAAAAGCGGGGCGCGGCCTTAAGTGGGCAGCGGTTGCAGTCGAGCGGGGCGGAGACGGGGTGCGCGCGGGCGTGGGCAGAGCAGCAAAATAAACATGGCAATCACCGTTGTTGTTTTTGTCAGGTGCGCAGGCGTGCTGGCAGCCGGGGTGGCCGAGTCGAGTCAGCCGTGGGCGATTCTATGAACGCAAGCTTTCAGCCAGCTTTCGCGGGCCTGCAGTCGGTCGTATCCCCATGAAAGCGGGCTGAAAGTCTGGCCTGTTATCATTCGCGGCCTTCCGTTGTACGGCGCTCTGGCATGTTGGCAATCTTCTCGCAAATTCTCGGCATCACCGCGCCGGTGTTCGCCATGCTGTTTCTTGGCATGGTGCTCAAGCGCCTGGGGCAGGTCGACGCCGCTTTTGTCAGCACTGCTACCGCCCTGGTGTTCAACGTCAGCATGCCGGCCATGCTGTTTCTCGCCATCCTGCATGCCGATCTGCGCACCGCGCTGCAGCCGGCGCTGCTCGGTTATTTTGTGCTGGTGACGGTGGTGGGCTTTCTGCTGGTATGGAGCTGGGCACTGTGGCGGGTGCCGCGGGTGGAGCGTGGCGTCTATGTGCAGGGGGCGTTTCGCGGCAATAACGGCATCATCGGCCTGGCGCTGGCCACCAGCCTGTACGGTGATTACGGTTTGTCGCTCGGCGGCATACTCGGTGGCGTGGTCATCCTCAGCTACAACAGCCTGTCGGCGATTGTTCTGGCGATCTACAGCCCAAATGCCAAGGCCAGCGTGTGGAGCATCAGCAAGAGCATTCTGCGTAATCCACTGATTCTCGGTGTACTGGCGGCAATCCCGTTCGCCTACTGGCAGGTTCGGCTGCCGGTCTGGTTGACCACCTCGGGTGAATACCTGGCGCAGCTGACCTTGCCGTTGGCGTTGATTTGTATTGGTGCCACGCTGTCGCTGGCTTCACTGCGTGAAAGTGGCAAGTTGGCCTTGGGGGCCAGTGTGATGAAGATGGTCTGGCTGCCGCTACTGGGCACCCTTGGCGCGTTCCTCTGCGGTTTCCGCGAGGCCGAGCTGGGCATCCTCTTTCTGTTCTTCGCCAGCCCAACGGCGGCAGCCAGCTTCGTGATGGCCAAGGCAGCGGGCGCTAACCATCAGTTGGCGGCGGCGATCATCGTTATCACCACCCTGGCGGCGGCGATCACCACCAATATCGGGCTGTTTGTGCTGCAGTGGGGCGGCTGGATCTAGTGAGTTTGCATGCATAACAAAAAGCCGGGCGTTGCCCGGCTTTTTGTTATGCGGTGGTCAGGCTTTCTGGGCGTCGTCGATCACGTCCTGCGCTGCGCGGAAAGCGTCGATGGCTGCCGGTACGCCGGCGTAGACCGCGCAGTGCAGCAAGGTTTCGCGAATCTCCTCGACCGTGCAGCCGTTGTTCAGCGCGCCGCGCACATGGCCTTTTAGTTCCTGCGGGCATTTCAGGGCGGTCAGTGCAGCCAGGGTGATCAGGCTGCGGGTCTTGCGATCCAGGCCCTCGCGGTTCCACACGCCACCCCAGGCGTGCTCATTGACGAAGTCCTGCAGCGGTTGGGTAAAGTCGGTGGCGTTATTCAGGGCGCGGTCGACGAAGGGGTCGCCCATCACTTCGCGGCGTACCTGCAGGCCACTTTTCTGCTCTTCACTCATAACGGTTCTCCGTAGAATCACTCGAGGGCTTCGATGCGTACCGGCACCACGCCGGCGCGGAGCATGTCGATTTGCGCGGCGGCCTTGTGCGACAGGTCGATGATTCGTCCTTTGCTGTAGGGGCCGCGGTCGTTGATGCGCACCACCACGCTTTTATCGTTACGCAGGTTGGTCACCCGCACCAGGCTGCCGAAGGCCAGGCTGCGGTGCGCGGCGGTCAGGGCGTTCTGGTCGAAGCGCTCGCCGCTGGCGGTCTTGTTGCCGTGGTGACGCGCACCGTAATAGGAGGCCTGGCCCTCTGCGCGGTAACCCTGCGGGTCAACCGGGCCCTGATGGCTGGCGCAGGCACTGAGCAGCAAGCTGGTGATGGCGATCAGTAACAGGCGCATGGCGGCTCCCGGGCAGTTTGGCAGCGGACAAAACAACGCCGGGCTGACCCGGCGTTGTGTGTGACGGCAAGGCTTAGGCTTCGAGCTTTTTCTTCAGCAGTTCGTTCACCTGGCCGGGGTTGGCTTTGCCTTTCGAGGCTTTCATGGCCTGGCCGACGAAGAAGCCGAACATTTTGCCGCGTTTGGCTTCGTCGCTGGCGCGGTACTGCTCGACCTGTTCCGCGTTGGCGGCCAGCACTTCATCCAGCATAGCTTCGATGGCGCCCGAGTCGGTGACCTGCTTGAGGCCTTTCTTCTCGATCACCTCGTCAGCCGTTGCGCCTTCACCGGCAGCCAGGGCTTCAAAGACCATCTTGGCGATCTTGCCGCTGATGGTGTTGTCCTTGATGCGCAGGATCATGCCGCCCAACTGCTCGGCGGATACGGGCGATTGCTCGATCTCCAGGTTGTCCTTGTTGAGCAGGCTGGACAGCTCGCCCATCACCCAGTTGGCCGACAGCTTGGCATCACCGCAGGTCTTCTCGACGGCTTCAAAGTAGTCGGCCAGTTCGCGGCTGGCGGCCAATACAGTGGCGTCGTAGGCGGACAGCGCAAACTGCGCTTCGAAACGCTCACGTTTCTGCACCGGCAACTCCGGCAGGCTGGCGCGTACTTCATCGAGGAAGCTCTGTTCGATCACCACCGGCAGCAGGTCCGGGCAGGGGAAGTAGCGGTAATCGTTGGCTTCTTCCTTGCTGCGCATGGAGCGCGTCTGGTCCTTGTTCGGGTCGTACAGGCGGGTTTCCTGCACCACCTTGCCGCCGTCTTCGATTAGCTCGATCTGCCGTTGCACTTCATGGTTGATGGCTTTTTCGATAAAGCGGAACGAGTTGACGTTCTTGATCTCGGCGCGGGTGCCGAACTCGGCCTGGCCGACCGGGCGCACCGAGACGTTGCAGTCGCAGCGCAGCGAGCCTTCGGCCATGTTGCCGTCGCAGATGCCGAGGTAGCGCACCAGCGCATGGATCGCCTTAACGTAGGCCACCGCTTCTTTCGCCGAGCGGATGTCCGGCTCGGAAACGATTTCCAGCAGCGGCGTGCCGGCACGGTTGAGGTCGATGCCACTCATGCCGTGGAAGTCTTCGTGCAGGCTCTTGCCGGCGTCTTCTTCCAGGTGGGCGCGGGTGATGCCGATGCGTTTGCTGGTGCCGTCTTCCAGGGTGATGTCGAGGAAGCCCTTGCCGACGATGGGGTGATCCATCTGGCTGGTCTGGTAGCCCTTGGGCAGGTCCGGGTAGAAGTAGTTTTTGCGCGCAAAGACGTTCTGTGGCGCGATTTCGGCGTCAATCGCCAGGCCGAATTTGCAGGCCATGCGTACGGCTTCAGCATTGAGCACCGGCAGGGTGCCGGGCATGCCCAAGTCAACCAGGCTGGCCTGGGTGTTGGGCTCGGCACCAAAGGCGATGGCACTGGCGGAAAAAATCTTCGATTGGGTGCTGAGTTGGGCGTGAATTTCCAGCCCGATTACGGTTTCCCATTGCATGTCAGTCGTCCTCAGAATCCGCTCGGTGCATGTTGGTGCCAGTCAGTGACCTGTTGGTACTGGTGGGCGACGTTAAGCAGGCGGCCTTCCTGGAAGTAGTTGCCGAGCAGCTGAACACCGACCGGCAAGCCATCAACGAAGCCGGCAGGCATCGACAGGCCGGGGATGCCGGCGAGGTTGGCGGTGATGGTGTAGATGTCTTCCAGGTAGGCGGCGACCGGGTCGTTGTTCTTCTCGCCGAGCTTCCAGGCCAGGTTTGGCGTGGTCGGGCCGAGGATCACGTCAACATCCTTAAAAGCCGCGACAAAATCATTTTTGATCAGGCGGCGGATTTTCTGTGCCTTGAGGTAGTACGCGTCGTAGTAGCCAGCGGACAGCGCGTAGGTGCCGACCATAATCCGGCGCTTCACTTCCGCACCAAAGCCTTCGCCACGTGAGCGCTTGTACAGATCCTGCAAGTCTTTCGGGTTCTCGCAGCGGTAGCCGAAGCGTACGCCGTCGAATCGGGACAGGTTGGAGCTGGCTTCGGCCGGAGCGATCACGTAGTAGGCCGGAATCGCGTGTTGCATATTCGGCAGCGAGATGTCCTTGACGGTCGCGCCGAGCTTTTTCAGCTCTTCCACCACGGTCATCACTTTTTCGCCGATACGGGCATCGAGACCCGCGCCGAAATACTCCTTCGGCAGGCCGATGCGCAGGCCGGCGAGCGGCTGGCTGAGGGCGGCGAGGTAGTCATCCACCGGTTGATCGACGCTGGTGCTGTCCTTGGTGTCGAAACCGGCCATGGCCTGCAGCATCAGTGCGCAATCTTCGGCGGTGCGCGCCAGTGGGCCGCCCTGATCGAGGCTGGAGGCGTAGGCAATCATGCCCCATCGGGATACCCGTCCATAGGTCGGCTTGATCCCGGTGAGGTTGGTCAGTGCGGCCGGCTGGCGAATTGAACCGCCCGTGTCGGTGCCAGTGGCTGCTGGCAGCAGGCGTGCAGCCACTGCGGCAGCTGAACCGCCGGAAGAACCGCCGGGCACGCGGGTCAGGTCCCAAGGGTTTTTCACCGCGCCGTAGTGGCTGGATTCGTTGGCTGAACCCATGGCGAATTCGTCCATGTTCAGCTTGCCCAGGGTCACGGCGCCAGCGCTGGCGAGCTTCTCGACCACGGTGGCGTTGTAAGGGGCCTTGAAGCCGGTGAGGATTTTCGACGCGCAAGTGGTCAGCACGTCTTGCGTACAAAACAGGTCTTTGTGCGCAATCGGTGCGCCGAGCAGGGCGCCGTTCTCGCCACTTGCGCGGCGTGCGTCGGCCGCTTTGGCCTGGCTCAGTGCCAGGTCTTCGGTGACGGTGATAAAGCTGTTGAGCTGCGGGTCGAGTTGGGCGATGCGCGCCAACAGGCTGCGGGTCAGTTCTTCGGCGGAAAACTGTTTGTCGGCGAGTCCGCGGGCGATCTCGGCCAGGGTAAATTGATGCATGGCTAGGCTTTTTCCCTTACTCGATGACTTTCGGAACCAGATACAGGCCGTTTTCCACGGCAGGGGCGATGGCCTGATAGGCCTCGCGCTGGTTGCGTTCGGTGACCTGGTCGGCACGCAGGCGCTGTGTGGCTTCCAGTGGGTGAGCCAGCGGCTCGATGCCGTCGGTATTGACGGCTTGCATCTGGTCAATCAGGCCGAGAATGTTATTGAGGGTCTCGGTGGTACCCGGGATATCGGCTTCATTCAGGCCCAGTCGAGCCAGATGAGCGATTTTCTCCACGTCGGAGCGGTCAAGCGCCATCAGGTTTCTCCCTAAATAAGGCAAAGCAATTGCGGCTCGCCTTTGGAAATGTGAGTGGGTCGTCATGCATGAATGTGCAGGGAACGGACCGTGACAGGTGGCGGTCAAAGGCCGCGATGATGGGCCGTAAAGCCCGGAAAAACCGGCAATCTAACATATTGGTGCCTTGCTCAAAATCCCTGCCGTTGTTAGAGTTTGCCGCACTTTTTTACCCACGCGTTGCCTAGGGTCCTTATCCCATGTTCAAAAAACTGCGTGGCATGTTTTCCAGCGATCTGTCGATTGACCTGGGCACTGCCAATACCCTGATTTATGTCCGCGAGCGCGGCATCGTCCTGAACGAGCCGTCGGTCGTGGCTATCCGCACCCACGGCAACCAGAAGAGCGTGGTGGCGGTCGGAACCGAAGCCAAACGCATGCTCGGCCGTACACCGGGCAACATTGCCGCCATCCGCCCAATGAAAGATGGCGTGATTGCCGACTTCAGCGTCTGCGAAAAGATGCTGCAGTACTTCATCAACAAAGTTCACGAAAACAGCTTCCTGCAGCCATCGCCGCGCGTGCTGATCTGCGTGCCGTGCAAATCCACTCAGGTAGAGCGCCGCGCTATCCGAGAATCGGCCCTCGGTGCCGGTGCCCGTGAAGTGTTCCTGATCGAAGAGCCCATGGCCGCCGCCATTGGTGCCGGCCTGCCGGTTGAAGAGGCTCGCGGCTCGATGGTCGTCGATATCGGTGGTGGTACCACTGAAATCGCCCTGATTTCTCTTAATGGTGTCGTTTACGCAGAGTCTGTACGCGTTGGCGGCGACCGTTTCGACGAAGCGATCATCACCTACGTGCGCCGCAACTACGGTTCGCTGATCGGTGAGTCCACTGCAGAGCGGATCAAGCAGGAAATCGGCACCGCGTATGCCGGTGGCGAACTGCGTGAGGTCGACGTACGTGGCCGCAACCTGGCTGAGGGCGTACCGCGCAGCTTTACCCTGAACTCCAACGAAGTGCTCGAAGCGCTGCAGGAATCCCTGGCGACCATCGTCCAGGCGGTGAAGAGCGCGCTGGAGCAATCGCCGCCAGAACTGGCGTCGGACATCGCCGAGCGTGGCCTGGTGCTGACCGGTGGTGGCGCGCTGCTGCGGGATCTGGACAAATTGCTGTCGCAGGAAACCGGCCTGCCGGTTATCGTCGCTGAAGACCCGCTGACCTGCGTTGCACGCGGCGGCGGCAAGGCTCTGGAAATGATGGATCGCCACACCATGGACCTGCTGTCCTCGGAATAAGCGCGACCGCTCCAAGTCTTGAGCTGCAAGCCGGGGGTTCCCCGCTTGCAGCTTTTGTTTTGCTGCCTGACGCTGTGAGGAGCTGCCGATCAAACCGCTATTTGCCAAAGGTCCTTCACTGGGTGTACGCCTGTTGGTGTTCACCGTGCTGTCGGCTGCGCTGATGGTGGTCGATGCGCGCTTCACCCTGTTGCAGCCGCTGCGCGCGCAGCTGGGCCTGATTGTCGAGCCGGTCTACTGGGCCGGACGCCTGCCGGTACGTCTGTGGGAAAGTGCCACACAGGAGCTGAGTACCCGTAGCGAACTGACCGCCGAAAACGAAAAGCTCAAAGCCGAGCAACTGATGATGCAGCGTCGCCTGCAGAAGCTCGCTGCCCTCACCGAACAGAACGTGCGCTTGCGTGAACTCCTCAACTCCGCAGCGTTGGTCGATGAGGATGTGCTGGCCACCGAGCTGATCGGCATTGACCCCAACCCCTTTACTCACCGCATTCTGATCGACAAAGGCGAAAAGGACGGGGTGGTGATGGGGCAGCCTGTGCTGGATGCGCGCGGTCTTATGGGCCAGGTGGTTGAGGTGATGCCTTATACCTCGCGCGTGCTTTTGCTCACCGACACGACCCACAGCATCCCGGTGCAGGTCAATCGCAACGGCCTGCGCGCCATCGCCAGTGGTACGGGTAACCCCGAACGACTGGAACTGCGTCATGTGGCGGACACGGCGGATATAAAAGAGGGCGATCTGCTGGTCAGCTCCGGTCTTGGTCAACGTTTCCCTGCCGGTTATCCGGTGGCCATGGTCAGTGAAGTGATTCACGACTCCGGGCAACCGTTTGCCATCGTTCGTGCAGTGCCCACGGCCATGCTGAACCGCAGCCGTTACATGCTGTTGGTGTTCACCGATCCGCGCACCCCGGAGCAACGCGCTACTGAATCGGCACAGGCCCAAGAGGCTCTGGATCGGGAAATTCTGCAGCAGGCACAACCTGCTGGCCAAGCGGCGGATGCGCCAGCGTCCCCCGCCACTTCGACAGAGGCAGCGCAATAATGGTCGCGCGTGCGAGCAATATCTGGTTTGTCTGGCTGACCCTGGCTCTGGCGCTGCTGCTGAGTGTGGCGAGCATGCCGAAGTTTATGGAGTTGGGGCGTCCGCTTTGGTTGGCGCTGTTTCTGACCTACTGGGTACTGGCGTTGCCGCATCGTGTGGGCATGACCACGGCGTGGGCCCTTGGTCTGCTGGCGGATGTGCTGAATGGCAGTCTGCTGGGGCAGAATGCGCTGATCCTGACCTTGATCACCTTTCTGGTGCTGACCTTGCACCAGCGTTTGCGCATGTTTCCGATGTGGCAGCAAAGCACTGTGCTGCTGGTGGTTTTTGGTCTGGCCCAGCTGGTGCAGCTGTGGCTGAATGCGCTTACCGGGAGTCGCCCGCCCACCCTGGCATTTGTGTTGCCGGCCCTGGTCAGTGCGTTGCTGTGGCCGTGGGTGTGCGCAATCCTGCGCGGGCTGCATCAGCGCCTCGGCGTCAATTAAGCGGGGCGCATTGGCCTTGCATCCATCCGACAGGGAGACGACTGCTTGGCCATCCTCTATCTTGCTTCCGGATCGCCGCGCCGGCGTGAGCTGCTGGCGCAGATCGGTGTGCCCTTCCTTACGCAAATCGCTCCGATTGATGAAAATGCATTGCCAGGTGAGTCGCCACTCACCTATGTAGAGCGTCTGGCGTGCACCAAGGCGCACGCCGGGCTGGCTGCCCTGGCCGATTCAAACGACGCGGTGGTGCTGGGTGCCGATACGGCTGTGGTACTTGATGGGCGCATTCTCGGCAAACCGTTGGACCGTGCCGACGCCCTGGCGACCTTGCAGGCCTTGTCCGGGCGCAGCCACCAGGTGCTCACGGCGGTGGCATTGGTCAGCCGCGAACGGCAGGCTTCGCGGGTGGTCGCAAGCCAAGTGACCTTCCGCGCGCTGAGTCCGGCTGAAATCGAGGCTTACTGGGCCAGTGGCGAGCCGCAGGACAAGGCTGGCAGCTATGGGATCCAGGGGCTGGCAGCGGTGTTTGTCAGCCAGCTGCAAGGCAGCTACTCGGCGGTGGTAGGGTTACCCCTGTGTGAGACCGCAGCGTTACTCGCAGAATTTGCTATTCCGTGCTGGCAGACCATGCCAGATCACAGTCAAGAGGTTGCGGGTCGTGGCTGACTGACTGCCATATCGGCACAGTCACCGGGCTTTCAGCTTGATCTCAGAAGAGATGAGCGCATGAGTGAAGAAATCCTGATCAACATCACGCCGATGGAATCGCGCGTGGCGGTGGTGGAAAACGGCGTACTGCAGGAAGTGCACGTCGAGCGTACACAGAAGCGCGGGATCGTCGGCAATATCTACAAGGGACGGGTTGTGCGGGTGTTGCCTGGTATGCAGGCGGCATTTGTTGATATCGGTCTGGAGCGGGCGGCATTTATTCATGCGGCGGAAATTTCCAGTCGTGAAGGATCGGCAGTCGAGAGTATCAGTGCGCTGGTGCATGAAGGCCAGAGCCTGGTGGTGCAGGTCACCAAGGACCCTATTGGCACCAAAGGTGCGCGCCTGACCACGCAGCTGTCGATCCCTTCGCGTTATCTGGTCTATATGCCGCGTACCGCGCATGTCGGTATTTCGCTGAAGATTGAAGACGAAGCCGAGCGCGACCGACTCAAGCAAGTCGTGGCGGACTGTGTGGCGGCCGAAGGTATTGAGGAGTCTGGTGGGTTTATCCTGCGCACGGCCGCCGATGGTGCAGGTGCTGACGAGATCCTTGCCGACATCCGCTACCTGCGCCGCTTGTGGGGGCAGATCGCCACGCAGATGAAAGTCGGGCCGACACCCTTGGTGATCTATGAAGACCTGTCCCTGGCGCTGCGTACGTTACGTGACCTGGTCAACCCGAAGATCGAGAAGATCCGTGTCGATTCGCGGGAGACCTTCGGCAAGATTACCCAGTTTGTTGATGAGCTGATGCCGGAAATTGCCGACCGTCTTGAGCACTACCCCGGTGAGCGGCCAATCTTTGATTTGTACGGTGTCGAGGATGAGATCCAGAAGGCTCTGGAGCGCAAGGTGCCACTCAAGTCGGGCGGCTATCTGGTGGTTGATCCTGCCGAAGCGATGACCACCATCGATGTGAACACCGGTGCTTTTGTTGGTCATCGTACGCTGGAAGAGACCATCTTCAAGACCAATTTGGAGGCGGCTACGGCGATTGCGCGCCAGCTGCGCCTGCGCAATATCGGTGGGATCATCATCATCGACTTCATCGACATGGAAGATGAAGAGCATCAGCGCCAGGTGCTGCGCACCCTGGAGAAGCAACTGGAGCGCGATCACGCCAAGACCAACATCATTGGCATCACCGAGCTGGGCCTGGTGCAGATGACCCGCAAGCGTACCCGCGAAAGTCTTGAACAGGTGCTGTGTGAGCCGTGCAGCGCCTGTCAGGGCCGCGGCAAGCTGAAAACAGCAGAAACCACCTGCTATGAGATTTTCCGCGAAATTCTGCGTGAGGCGCGTGCTTATCAGCCGGAAGGCTATCGCGTGCTGGCCAACCAGAAAGTGGTCGATCGCCTGCTTGATGAAGAGTCAGGCAACGTTGCCGATCTGGAGGCCTTTATTGGTCGCACCATCAAGTTCCAGGTGGAGACCATGTACTCCCAGGAACAATACGATGTGGTACTGCTCTGACATGCCGGCGGGGCTGAACTGAATGGAGTGGCTGGCGCGAGGGTTTGCCTGGCTGGTACGGGCTGCACTGGGGCTGTGTGCCCTGATGCTGGTGCTGGCGGCAGTGTATGTCAGTCTGGGACGCGAACTGGTGCCTCTGGTGGCCGAGTATCGGCTGGAGGCTGAAGACAGGGCTCGTGAGGCGCTGGGCATGCCGGTGCAGATCGGTGCCCTGGAAGGCCTGTGGCAAGGTTTTGCACCGCTGCTGACTGCCCATGACATGGTGGTAGGTGAGGGCGCCGGAGCGTTGCAACTGGATCAGGTGCGTGTGGTGCCGGATGTGCTCGGCAGCCTGCTGGCGCGGCAGCTGCGTATCGCCCGGCTCGAGCTTGACGGGGTGCAGTTGGTGGTGCAGCAAGCCGAAGATGGCGGTTGGTCACTCAAAGGCATGCCGCAGCGCCCTGGCGCCGCACCGCTTGATCTGGCCGAGGTATTGAAACAGTCGCACGTGGTCAAGCGTCTGTCGCTGCTCAACAGTCAAGTCACTTTGCAGGCGTTGGGGCAGCCGGAACGGACCCTGACCTATGTAAATCTTACCCTGCGTAATGGCCTGGCGCGTCAGCGTCTGGATGGTCGATTGCTGCTGCCTGATGGGCAGCCGCTGGCGTTGCAAGTGCGCACCCGGTTGCGTGCTGAGCGCTGGCAAGATGCACAGGCCGATGTCTACCTGAGCCTGCCGCAGAGTGACTGGGCAGCCTGGTTGCCGGCCAATCTGCTGGCGCAGTGGCGACTCGAACAGCTGCGGTTGGGTGGCGAAGTCTGGTTAGCCTGGGCCAACGGAGGCGTACAGCGGGTGGTCAGTCGTCTGCATGCCCCGCAGATCAAAGCCGGATATGCCGATCGCGAATCGATAGTCCTGGACAACGTGGTTGTGAATGCCTATTTCAGCCGGGCTGAGCAGGGCTTCACGCTGCAACTCGATGACTTGGCCTTCAGCCGGAGCGACAAGCGCTGGGGCGAAGTCCGCCTGGCCCTGACTCAGCAAGCAGAAAGTGCAGAGTTGCAGGAGCAGTGGCTGCTCAGTGCTGATCGCCTCGACCTGGCACCGCTGCAGCCATTGGTGGCGGCCCTTGCCCCACTACCGGAAAACGCCTTGGCGGTGTTGGCGCAACTCAATCCGCATGGGGCTCTGCGTAACATCCAGCTTGATTACCGGCCACGCCTGACAGACAGCAAGCGCCTGCAGTTTGCTGCCAATCTGGAGCGTATCGGTTTTGCGGCATACCTGGGCTCGCCCGCGGTGGAAAATGTCAGCGGCAGTATCAGTGGCGATTTGGGGCAAGGTGAACTGCGCCTCGACAGTGATGACTTTTCCCTGCACCTGGACACGCTGTTTCCCCAGCCCTGGCGCTACAAGACGGCCAACGCCCGGCTGACCTGGCGGCTCGATGAGCAAGCCTTTACCCTGCGCAGCCCCTACTTACAGGTGGTCGGTGACGAGGGGCCGGTCGCTGGAGACTTCCTGATACGCCTGCGTCGCGATCCGGCCGGCGAGGATTACATGGATCTGCGTGTCGGTCTGCGCAATGGCGATGCCCGGTTTACTGAAAAGTATCTGCCCAGCCGCTCGCCGGGCATGAGTCACGATCTGGATGCCTGGCTGAAAGCCGCAATCCGTGGCGGTGCAGTCGATGAAGGCTACTTCCAGTACCAGGGCTCGCTGAATAAAGGGGCCGAGGCGGCTTCGCGCACTATCAGTCTGTTCTTTGCCGTGCATGATGCCGAGTTGGCCTTTCAGCCTGGCTGGCCAGCATTGCGTGAGGGGCGTGGGCGAGTGCTGATCGAAGACAGCGGCGTACGTGTTGAACTGGCCCAGGGCCGAATTCTCGATAGCCAGGTGCGCAATGCCCAGGCGGTGATTGCCACCGCATTGCCTGGCCAGTCGCCGCGTCTGTTGCTTGAGGCCGAATTGGATAGCAGCGTGGTTGATGCGTTGCAGATTCTGCAGCAAGCGCCCATCGGTACGGCGCCGACGTTTGCCGGCTGGCGTGGTGAAGGCGTGCTGGCCGGCAAGCTGAAGCTCGACCTGCCACTGCGCAAAGGCGCGCCTCCTGCTGTGGTGGTGGATTTTGCCACGGCCGATGCGCAACTCAGTCTGCCCAATCCGCCGCTGCAGTTCACTCAGTTGCAGGGTGCATTCCGTTACAACACCGCCAGTGGTCTCAGTGCGCCGGATATTCGCGCTCAGGTGCTGGGGCATGCGGTGCATGGCAAGGCCCTGGCCGAGGGCGCACGTGGCAAGGCGCGCAGCCGCTTTGAAGCCAGTGGGCAGATAGCGGTCAAGGAGTTGACCAACTGGTTGGGCGTGACTCAGCCCGTGCCGGTTGGCGGCAAGGTGCCGTATCGCCTTAATCTGATTCTGGACGGTGTCGACAGTCAGTTGCGCGTTACGTCCAGCCTTAAAGGTACCTCGATCGCGCTGCCTGCACCGCTCGGCAAGGACCGCGAAGAAGTGCGCACTGCAGCCTGGCAGATGAGCTTGGGCGGTCGTGAACAACGTTTCTGGCTGGATTATGCCGAGTTGCTCAGCCTGTCGTTCGCCGCAGAACCCGGCAAGCTCGGCCTGGGCCGTGGCGAGCTGCGTCTGGCCGATGGCCCGGCGAGTTTGCCCACCAGCCAGGGGCTGCGCGTGCGTGGTCGGGTGACCGAGCTGGATTGGTCTGCCTGGCAGCAGGCTTTGCAACCTTATGCTCAGGTGCCGAAGCAGGATGCCCAGCAATTGTTCAAGGATGCCCAGCTGCGTATCGGCAACTTCAGCGGCTTTGGCATCAACCTGGAGGCGCTGGAGGTCGGTGTGCGGCGGGAGGCGGCCAGCTGGGCGGTCAGTCTCGACAGTCCGCTCCTGAAAGGCACTGTCGGGTTGCCGGAGGACTCCGCTCAAGCCATCACGGTGCAGCTGGATTACCTGCGCTTTCCAGCTGCGGAGCCGAAAATCGCGGATGCGCCTGATGTAGAGAAGCCGGATCCTCTGGGCGGTTTCGATCCGGCAGGTTTTCCAGCGCTGGATGTGCGGGTGGCCCAGGTCTTCCAGGGTATCGAACCGTTGGGGGCTTGGTCATTCAAGGCGCGGCCGGTGACCGGTGGTGTGCACTTCAACGAGCTGGACCTCAATCTCAAGGGGTTGAATCTGGCTGGGCGTGCTACTTGGCTGAACACGGCCACTGGTGCGCGCAGTACCTACAACGGTCGCCTGGGTGGGGCTGATCTGGCCGATGTGCTGATTGCCTGGGGCTATGCGCCCACTGCCAGCAGCCGTGATTTTCACCTTGATGTCGATGGCAGCTGGCCAGGCTCACCGGCCTGGTTCGGCATCAAACGTTTCAGCGGTAGCCTGGATGCGTCCCTGCGCAAAGGCCAGTTCTCCGAAGTGGAGGGCCCCGCGTCGGCGCTGCGGGTTTTCGGCTTGCTCAACTTCAATTCGATCGGACGGCGCTTGCGCCTGGACTTTTCTGATCTACTCGGTAAAGGCCTGAGTTACGACCGGGTCAAGGGTGTACTGGATGCCCGTGATGGCGTGTTCGTCACCCGCGAGCCGATCACCCTTGAAGGGCCGTCGAGCAACCTGGAGCTCAAGGGGACGCTGGACATGGCCCATGACCGTATCGATGCCAAGTTGTTGGTGACGTTGCCGGTTACCAACAACCTGCCCTTGGCGGCGCTGATCGTCGGGGCGCCGGCCATTGGCGGTGCGCTGTTTGTTGCCGATAAGCTGCTGGGTGACCGCGTGGCGCGCTTTGCCAGTGTGCAGTACGACGTAACCGGCCCTTGGCAGAATCCCAACATCAGTTTCGACAAGCCCTTTGAAAAACCTCAGTAAGCCCTGCTGGCATGCGGCCAACCGTGCAGTCTGCCGGTGAGGCTTGTAAGCTGGTGATACCGTCCTGCTTTGAGAGACGACAGTCATGACCTTTGCGGTAATTCAGATGGTCAGTCAGGCCGATGTCCTTGCCAATCTGGCCCAGGCGCGGCAATTGCTGGAGCAGGCTGCTGCGCAGGGGGCGCGCCTGGCGGTGCTGCCGGAGAACTTCGCCGCCATGGGCCGGCGCGATCTGGCCAGCCTCGGGCAGGCCGAAGCGCAGGGCACGGGCCCGATTCTGCCGTGGCTGCGGCAGGCGGCACGGGACCTGGGTTTGTGGATCGTGGCGGGCACTTTGCCCTTGCCCCCGGATGACCAACCAGACGCTAAACCGCATGCCTGCTCCCTGCTGGTGGATGCGCAGGGGCAGCGTGTGGCGCGTTATGACAAGCTGCACCTGTTCGATGTGGATGTCAGCGACAGCCATGGCCGTTACCGCGAGTCGGATGACTATGCCTTTGGCAGGCAGGTGGTGGTAGCTGATACCCCGGTGGGGCGCATTGGTCTGAGCGTGTGCTATGACCTGCGGTTCCCGGAACTTTACAGCGCCCTGCGCGCGGCAGGTGCACAGCTGATCAGCGCGCCAGCAGCGTTCACGGCAGTGACTGGCGCAGCGCATTGGCAGGTGCTGACCCGCGCCCGTGCCATTGAAACGCAATGCTATGTACTGGCCGCCGGGCAGGGAGGCACGCATCCGGGCGGACGTCAGACCTTTGGTCATTCGGCGCTGGTCGATCCCTGGGGGCGCGTATTGGCTGAACTGCCCTACGGCCCAGGCGTGCTCGTGGCCGAGCGCGATGCCGACGAGCAGGCGGCGATCCGTCAGCGCATGCCGGTGGTGCGCCATAAACGATTTTTTGCAGCGGCCGAGTTGCGGCAGCCAGGTTTGGAGTAGTTATGAACAATATGTTGGTGTCCGTCAGTGAGCATCTGCTGGGTCCGGGTGGCCTGAGCATCGAGCATTTGCCAGGTGTGCTGGCCGAATTGGCCGGGCCGGGTATCGACGCGGCTGACCTGTATTTCCAGAGTCAGGTCTCGGAAACCTGGGCGCTGGAGGATGGCATCGTCAAGGAAGGCAGTTTCAACCTCGACCAGGGGGTCGGTGTGCGCGCTCAGTCTGGCGAGAAAACTGGGTTCGCCTACAGCAATGCGATTACCGCCGATGCCCTCAGTCAGGCGGCGCGCGCGGCACGCTCAATTGCCCGCGCTGGGCAAAATGGTCGCGTGCAAGCGTTCAGCAGTCCGTTGGTCAAGCCGCTGTATGCCCAGGACAACCCGCTGGATGTGCTCAGTCGCGCTGAGAAGGTCGAGCTGCTCAAACGCATCGATGTTGCCACTCGCGCCCTCGACCCGCGTATCAAGCAGGTGTCGGTCAGCCTGGCCGGGGTTTGGGATCGGATTCTCGTTGCCGCCAATGATGGCAGCCTGGGCGCGGACATTCGCCCGCTGGTGCGCTTCAACGTCAGTGTGATCGTCGAACAGAACGGCCGTCGTGAGCGCGGTGGCCATGGCGGCGGCGGGCGCACCGACTACCGTTATTTTCTGGAGCAGACCAGCAGCAACGAAGAGCGCGCCATGGGTTATGCCCGTGAGGCCCTGCGCCAGGCGTTGGTTAATCTGGAAGCGATTCCGGCGCCGGCCGGCAGCATGCCGGTGGTGATGGGGGCTGGGTGGTCCGGGGTGCTGCTGCACGAAGCCGTCGGTCATGGCCTGGAAGGCGATTTCAACCGCAAGGGCAGTTCGGCCTACAGCGGTCGAGTCGGTGAACAAGTGGCCTCCAGCCTGTGCACCATCGTCGACGACGGCACCCTGGCCGAGCGTCGCGGCTCGTTGAGCATGGATGACGAAGGCACTCAGACTCAGTGCACTACCCTGATCGAAAACGGCGTGCTCAAGGGCTACATGCAGGACAAACTGAATGCCCGCCTGATGGGCGTTGCTGCCACCGGCAATGGCCGGCGTGAATCTTATGCGCACCTGCCGATGCCGCGCATGACCAATACCTACATGCTGGCCGGCGAAAGCGATCCGGAAGAAATCATCCGCTCGGTGAAGAAGGGTATCTACTGCGCCAACCTGGGAGGTGGTCAGGTGGATATCACCAGTGGCAAGTTCGTGTTCTCCACCAGCGAGGCTTATCTGATCGAGGATGGCAAGATCACCGCGCCAGTCAAGGGCGCTACGTTGATCGGCAATGGTCCGGAAGCCATGAGCAAGGTGTCGATGGTCGGTAACGACCTGGCGCTGGACAGTGGTGTGGGCACGTGCGGCAAGGATGGTCAGTCGGTGCCAGTGGGGGTTGGCCAACCGACGCTGAAAATCGATGCGATCACCGTGGGTGGGACCGGTAGCTGAGGTGGATGGCTGAGCAGGCTGGAGCTGTTGGCTCCAGCCTGGCCGGAGCTAGCGCAGGCCGCGCTGGGTTTCGTCCAGCTCGCGGATGTACTTGAAGATTTTGCGTGAGGCGGCGGGTGCTTTGTTCTGGGCCAGTTCGTGTTGGGCCTGGCGGATCAGTTGGCGCAGGTGCTGGCGGTCGGCGTCGGCGTACTCGCCGACGAAGGCTTCCAGGGTGTCGTCGTTACCGTTGATCAAACGGTCGCGCCAACGCTCCAGGTTGTGAAAGCGCTCGTTGTACTGGCGGGTCGAGGCATCAAGCTGGTCGAGCAGGGTCAGGATGGCTTCAATGTCCTGATCGCGCATCAGGCGGCCGATAAATTGCACGTGGCGCTTTTTCGCCGCGTTGGCGGTGTGCTTGGGCGCTTCGGCAAGCGCGCGGCGCAGCTCGTCGGTCAGCGGCAGCTTGTTCAGCAGGTCGAGTTTCAGGGTAGTCAGGCGTTGCCCCAGATCCTGCAATGCATGCAGCTCGCGTTTGATCTGGGTTTTGCTCTTCTCGCCGGAGAAGTCGTCAAGGTATTCAGACATGGTGGCGGTCCAGTGGAAAACGCCGACATGATAGCAGCAAGTTTCCAGCTGTAAGCGGATGGCCTGTGAGGCGGCGCTGTACGGCTTATCGTTCAGGAGTGTTTATGAGTGCAGTAGAAAGCGTCGGACCCCAGGCGGTGCCGCAGTTACAGGCGCAGGTGGAACAGATTATTGCCGAAGCCAAAAAACAGGGCGCGAGTGCCTGCGAGGTGGCCGTATCGGTGGAGCAGGGCTTGTCCACCACGGTGCGTCAGGGTGAGGTGGAAACAGTTGAGTTCAACCGCGATCAGGGCTTCGGCATCACCCTGTATGTGGGACAGCGCAAAGGCTCGGCCAGCACCTCGGCGAGCGGTGAAGCGGCGATTCGCGAAACAGTCGCGGCGGCACTGGCAATTGCCAAGCATGCCTCCGAAGATGAATGCGCCGGTTTGGCTGATGCGGGTCTGATGGCTCGCGAGCTGCCGCAGCTGGATTTGTACCACGCCTGGTCGATCACTCCCGAGCAAGCCATTGAACAGGCGCTCAGTTGTGAGGCCGCCGCGTTTGCGGCAGATGGCCGGATCAAGAATGCCGACGGTACCACCCTCAACACTCATCAGGGTTGCCGGGTGTATGGCAACAGCCATGGCTTTGTCAGTGGTTATGCCAGCACGCGGCACAGCTTGAGTTGCGTGATGATTGCTGAAGATGGCGGGCAGATGCAGCGTGACTACTGGTATGACGTCAATCGCCAGGGCGAGTTGTTGGCGGAGGCCGGCAGCATTGGTCGCCGCGCTGCAGAGCGTGCAGTCAGCCGTTTGGGCGCGCGCCCGGTGCCGACCTGCGAAGTGCCGGTGCTGTTCGCGGCCGAATTGGCTAGCGGGTTGTTTGGCAGCTTTCTTGCGGCGATTTCCGGCGGCAATCTGTACCGAAAATCATCGTTCCTTGAAGGTACGTTGGGTCAGCAGCTGTTTCCAAGCTGGCTGAAACTCGATGAGCGTCCACATATTCCGCGGGCACTCGGCAGTGCGGCCTTTGATGGCGACGGCCTGGCGACGTACGCCAAGTCCTTCGTCGAGCGTGGCGAGTTGCTTTCCTATGTGTTGGGCACTTATTCCGGGCGCAAGCTCGGCATGCCCAGTACGGCCAACGCCGGTGGCGTGCATAATCTGTTCGTCAGCCATGGCGATGAAGACCAAAAGGCCTTGCTCAAGCGCATGGGGCGCGGCCTGCTGGTTACCGAGTTGATGGGGCAGGGGCTGAATATGGTCACGGGCGATTATTCGCGCGGTGCGGGTGGTTACTGGGTGGAGAACGGTGAGATTCAGTTCCCGGTGCAGGAAGTCACCATCGCCGGCAATATGCGCGACATGTTCAGGCAGATTGTGGCCGTGGGAAATGACCTGGAACTGCGCAGCAATATCCGCACCGGCTCGGTGCTGATTGAGCGCATGACGGTGGCGGGTAGTTGAGTCCAGTGGCGTGAAAAAGGGGCTGTCGCTTAGGCGTTCAGCCCCTTTTTATTGCCTGCCATCCATAGTAGGCAAGCCTGCGGGCCGTCGCTTTGCGCTGTTAAAAATGTCTCCCGAACATTTTTATTGGCTGCGGTCTTACTCGCCTTCGTCGAAGTAGTTGTTGATCAGCTCGCTCAGGGCTTGCAGGGCGTCGGTATCCTGCTCGCCTTCGGTATACAGGTGCACAGCTGTGCCTTTGCCAGCGGCAAGCATCATTACGGCCATGATGCTCTTGCCGTCGACCAGGCTCTCCGGCGTGCGGCCCACTCTGACCTGGCACGGAAAACGCCCGGCGACGCCAACAAATTTGGCTGCCGCGCGGGCATGCAGGCCAAGCTTGTTGATAATGGTGATTTCGCAGGCAGGCATCGCGGCAATTCCTTAGCTGAGGTCGCGGTGGCGAATCTGAACATTTTTCAGGATGGGTTTGATGGTCTCGCCCAGGCGGTTCGCCAGGTACACCGAGCGGTGATGGCCACCGGTACAGCCAATCGCTACGGTGACATAGGCGCGGTTGCTGGCGGCAAAGCGCGGCAGCCATTTGGTCAGGTAAGCGAGGATGTCCTGGTACATGTCTTCGACGTCGGCCTGGGCCGAGAGATAGTCGACTACCGGCTGGTCGAGGCCGGAGAAATCGCGTAGATCAGGCTTCCAGTAGGGGTTGGGCAGGCAGCGCACATCGAATACCAGGTCAGCATCTACCGGCATGCCACGCTTGAAACCGAATGACTCAACCAGGAATGCAGTGCCCGGTTCGGGCTGGTTGAGCAGGCGCAGCTTGAGGCTGTCTCGCAGCTGATACAGGTTGAGGTGAGTGGTGTCGATCTTGAGGTCTGCCAGGTCGATAATGGGCCCGAGCAGCAGGCTTTCATCGGCAATGGCTTCAGCGAGCGAGCGATTCTGGTTGGTCAGCGGATGGCGCCGGCGCGTTTCCGAGAAGCGCTTGAGTAGGGTTTCTTCGTCGGCATCCAGGTAGATCACATCGCATTTGATATGCCGTGCGCGAACTTCTTCAAGCAGCTCAGGGAAACGCTTGAGATGGCTTGGCAGGTTGCGCGCATCAATCGACACCGCCACCTGCGGATGCAGCAGCTCGGTGTGCAGCAGGGCGCGCTCGGCCAGTTCAGGCAACAGGCCTGCGGGGAGATTGTCGATGCAGTAGAAGCCGTTGTCCTCAAGTACATCGAGGGCGGTGCTCTTCCCGGAGCCGGAGCGACCGCTAACGATGATCAGGCGCATGCTCAGGCTCGGTTGAGTTGGCTTTGTACGTCCACGACCACCTGATACAGGGCTTCGCTGCTTTCGGCTTGGCGCAGGCTGGCACGTACATCGCTGCGATCGAGCATGCTGGCGATCTGCCGAAGCAGCTCCAGGTGAGCATCGGTTGCTGCTTCGGGCACTAGCAGGACAAACAGCAGGTCCACTGGCGCACCGTCGATGGCGTCGAAGTCTACGGCAGCGTCCAGGCGCAGCAAGGCGCTGATCGGCGCGGTGCAACCGGGCAGGCGGCAGTGCGGAATGGCGATGCCATTACCGAAACCGGTCGAGCCGAGTTTTTCTCGGGCAATCAGGCTTTCGAAGATATCTTGTCCATCCAGGTCAGGCAGCTCGCGCGCTACCAGGTTGGCAATCTGTTCGAGGACACGTTTTTTGCTGCCGCCCGGCACGTTCACCAGGGAACGGCCGGGGGTCAG
This sequence comes from Pseudomonas sp. HMWF032, assembly GCF_003060885.1. Classification (GTDB taxonomy): domain Bacteria; phylum Pseudomonadota; class Gammaproteobacteria; order Pseudomonadales; family Pseudomonadaceae; genus Aquipseudomonas. The sequence goes on along the minus strand of NZ_QAIG01000005.1, from coordinate 1,321,616 downwards.
GATAGTTTCAAGTCGGATCATAGGAGATAGACGATGTCAGCGGGCCATTGCACCCTGTTGACGTTCGAGCTGTTTTTCCTTGTGTTTGATGAGTTGTCGGTCGAGTTTGTCAGTCAGTAGATCGATGGCCGCGTACATATCGTCATGCTCGGCATTGGCGACGACTTCGCCACCGGCAACGTGCAAGGTCGCTTCGATTTTCTGTTTGAGTTTCTCGACCTCCATGATGACTTGCACATTGGTAATCTTGTCGAAGTGGCGCTCCAATCGGCCGAGTTTTTCGGCGATGTAGTCGCGCAGGGCGTCGGTCACATCCAGCTGATGTCCACTGATGTTGACTTGCATACCGCTTTCTCCTTGTTGCCGTGTGTAAGAGACAGGCAAAGGGCCTGCCGCCGGAACACTGTGGCGCGGAAGACGCTGACAGAGCTAGCCAGGCACATGCGCTGATTGCTAATAGGCAGTATGGCTGCTTTTGCAAAAAAGGCGTGGCCTGGGGTGTTTGGTCAGTGCTATCTGTCTTCCTTCTTTGTGCCGCCTTAGATCAATCGTTTGCGCTCACTGGAAGGCGCTATTCCGAGGGATTCACGGTACTTGGCGACCGTGCGGCGGGCTACTTGAATGCCCTGTGCCTCCAGTAAACCAGCGATCTTGCTGTCACTCAACGGCTTTTTCGCATTTTCCGCCGCGACCAGTTTTTTGATGATCGCGCGGATCGCAGTGGATGAGCATTCTCCACCTTCGGAGGTGCTGACGTGGCTGGAGAAGAAATACTTCAGTTCGTAAATGCCGCGTGGGGTGTGCATGAATTTTTGCGTGGTCACCCTTGAAATGGTCGATTCGTGCATGCCGACGGCTTCGGCAATATCATGCAGTACGAGCGGTTTCATCGCTTCGTCGCCGTAGTCGAGGAAGCCGCGTTGGTGTTCGACGATCTGCGTGGCGACTTTCATCAGGGTTTCGTTGCGGCTTTGCAGGCTCTTGATGAACCAGCGTGCTTCTTGCAGCTGGTTGCGCATAAAGGTGTTGTCGGCGCTGGAGTCAGCACGCTTGACGAAGCCGGCGTACTGCGCGTTGACCCGCAGGCGCGGCATGGCTTCCTGGTTCAGCTCTACCAGCCAGCGCTCGTTGTGCTTGCGCACGATTACATCGGGGACTACGTACTCGGGCTCGCTGGACTCGATCTGCGAGCCTGGGCGCGGGTTGAGGCTCTGGATCAGCTCGATAACCTGACGCAGCTCGTCTTCCTTGAGCTTCATGCGGCGCATCAGTTGGCTGTAGTCGCGGCTACCAAGCAGATCGAGGTAATCACTGGCCAGGCGCTGGGCTTCGCTCAGCCATGGGGTTTGGGCTGGTAATTGACGCAGTTGCAGGAGCAGGCATTCACCCAGGTTGCGCGCGGCAATACCGGCAGGCTCGAACTGCTGGATACGGTGCAGCACGGCCTCAACTTCGTCGAGCTCGATATCCAGTTCCGGATCGAAAGCATCGACCACTTCTTCCAGGCTTTCTTCGAGGTAGCCCTGATCATTGATGCAGTCGATCAGGGTGACGCCGATCAGGCGGTCCTTGTCTGACATCGGCACTAGATTGAGTTGCCAGAGCAAGTGGCTTTGCAGGCTTTCACCACTGGAGGTGCGGGTGGTGAAATCCCACTCGTCGTCATCACTGGCGCTGCTGGGCAGGCTGCTGGCGCTGGTCTGGTAGATGTCTTCCCAGGCAGTGTCTACGGGCAGCTCATTGGGGATGCGTTCGCCCCAATCGCCTTCTTCCAGGTTGTCCACCGTCTGTGTGGTTTCCTGAAAGCTGGTTTCCTGGTAGGGGGTGTCCTGCTGTTCACTGGAGCTGGCGCTCTCTGCGCCATCGGCCATGGGGTCCGAATTGTCGAAATCATCGCCGTCTTCCTGGCGTTCGAGCATCGGGTTGGACTCCAGGGCTTCCTGAATCTCTTGTTGCAGATCCAAGGTCGACAGTTGGAGTAGGCGGATGGCCTGTTGCAGCTGCGGTGTCATCGTCAGCTGCTGGCCCATCTTCAGGACTAGCGATGGTTTCATTGCAGACCTTATTTACCGGCGTCTGTGCGCAATCCACTACAGGGCGTTGTTAAAATCGCCACTAGGAAGCAAATTATATGCCTGACTTTTGGGGTTTTGCCTAGTCTTGGCTGCCGCAGGCCCGAGAAAAGCTGTGGTTACAGCTTGAACTCATGGCCTAGGTACACTTCTTTTACTGTCTGGTTGGCCAGGATTGCCTCTGCATCCCCTTCGGCGATCAGTTGACCGTCGTTGACGATATAGGCGGTTTCACAGATATCCAGTGTCTCACGCACGTTGTGGTCGGTGATCAGTACGCCGATGCCTTTGGCCTTGAGGTGGTGGATGATCTGTTTGATATCACCCACGGAAATCGGGTCGACCCCGGCGAAGGGTTCGTCAAGCAGGATGAATTTTGGGTTGGTGGCTAGGGCGCGAGCGATTTCCACCCGGCGGCGCTCTCCCCCAGACAAACTCATGCCCAGGTTGTCGCGAATGTGGGTGATGTGGAACTCCTGCAATAGCCCCTCGAGCGCTTGTTGGCGCGCGCTGCTGTTGAGATCCTTGCGGGTTTCCAGGATGGCCATGATGTTGTCGGCCACGCTGAGTTTACGAAAGATCGAGGCTTCTTGGGGAAGGTAGCCAATTCCGGCGCGGGCGCGGCCATGCATGGGCTGATGGCTGACGTCGAGATCGTCGATCATCACGCGGCCCTGATCGGCCTGGACCAAACCGACGATCATGTAGAAACAGGTGGTCTTGCCGGCCCCATTGGGGCCAAGCAGGCCGACGATCTGCCCGCTGTCGATGTTCAGGCTGACGTCGCGCACGACCTGGCGGCCTTTGTAACTCTTGGCCAGGTGTTGGGCTTTCAATGTGGCCATTATTACTGCGCCTGTTGGTCGGCTGGTTTGTTCTTCGGCTGGATCACCATGTCGATGCGCGGACGTGGCGCAGTCACATTGGTGCCTGTGGCGCGGCCGGCGTTAACGATCTGGCGCTGGGTGTCATAGACGATTTTCTCGCCTTCGAAGGTGTTGCCTTCCTGAATCACCTTGGCTTGGTCGATCAGTACCACGCGCTCGTTGGCCATGAAGTACTGGATAGTCAGGCCGTAGGCCTTGACGATCTGCTTGTCGGCTGACGGCAGTTGTTCGTAATAGGCGGGCTGGCCGACGGAGGTAAATACCTCAACATCGCCTTGGGCATTCTGAGTAATGGTCACGGTGTCGCCGGTAACCTTCATGGTGCCTTGGGTGATGACTACGTCGCCGCGATAGACGGCCACGCCTTGTTTGTCATCGAGCTCGGCGCTGTCAGCCTGAATGCGAATCGGCTGTTCGCGGTCGGATGGCAAGGCCCAGGCGCTGGCGCTTCCAAGTGCCGCACTGAGGCTAAGTAGTAGGGGGAGGGTGTTAACGAGCCTCATGCTGACCTCTTACGTTGGACAGCAGGAGCATCCTGCCGTCATTCATGTACGCTTTCATTCCTTGTGCCGTGGTCACCCCATTGGCCGTGTCGATTCTAACGGCTTGCTGGGTCTGCGCATATTCCTTCTCGGGGAATACGGTCAGACGGCTGGTGGTGAGAATGGTCGGGCGACCTTTGGCGTCGGTGCGCTCGACACGCACCTTGTCGATCAGTTCGACCTCGACTCCGCCTGGTGAGACTTCGCCGCGTTCACTGCTGATTTTCCAGGGAAGTTCGCTGCCGCGAAACAGATTCATGTTCGGGGTTGTCATCAGGGTGATGTCACTGGCCTTGATATGCTCGACCTTGTCGGCTGTCAGTTCGTAGTGCAGTTTGCCGTCGGCCTGGTACTGCACGGTATAGGTATTGTTGGCGTAGAAGTCGATGGCATTGTCGGTCGCCGTTGTTTGTGTCTGCTGGTTGAAACTATCTGGGTTGAGATTCCAGTAGCCGAGGGCTGCTACCAGCAGGGCTGCGCAGGCGAACAGCAGAACATTGAGCGATTTACGGGGCATGGTTGGCCTATAGATAAGCGGCTTGAGCGGCTTCAAGGGTGCCTTGGGCGCGCATGATCAGTTCGCAGAACTCGCGTGCGGCCCCTTCACCGCCGCGGGCTTGGGTGATGCCATGGGCGTGTTGGCGGACAAAACCATTAGCGCTGGCAACGGCCATTCCCAGGCCGACACGGCGCATAACGGGGAGATCCGGCAGGTCGTCACCCAGGTAGGCGACCTGGTCATAGGTCAGGTCCAGTTCGCTGAGCAGTTCATCCAGCACCACCAGTTTGTCTTCGCGGCCCTGGTAAAGGTGTTGAATCCCGAGGTTTTGTGCGCGGCGCTCAACCACAGGGGTCTTGCGACCGCTGATGATGGCGGTGCGGACGCCGGAGTTGATCAGCATCTTGATGCCGTGGCCGTCGAGGGTGTTGAAAGTCTTGAATTCGCTGCCGTCCACCAGGAAGTACAGTTTGCCGTCAGTCAGTACGCCGTCGACATCAAAGACTGCCAGTTTGATCGTCTGGGCGCGCTGCGTCAGTTCGGTATTTATCACGTCAGTGCTCATTACATCACTCCAGCGCGTAGCAAATCGTGCATGTTGAGCGCGCCAATTGGCTGATCCTGCTCATCCACCACGACCAGGGCGTTGATTTTGTGGTCTTCCATGATTTTCAGGGCTTCTGCTGCCAGCATGTGCGCCCGAGCAGTCTTGCCGTGACGGGTCATGACCTCGTCAATGGTCGCCTGGCGTACATCAATGCTGCGATCCAGGGTGCGGCGTAGATCGCCGTCGGTGAAAACGCCTGCCAGGCGGCCATCAGCCTCGGTTACTACGGTCATGCCCAGGCCTTTCTGGGTCATTTCCAATAGTGCGTCACGCAGTGAGGTGCCACGGCTAACCTGGGGCAGGTTGTTGCCGGTGTGCATCACGTTTTCTACCTTGAGCAGTAGGCGGCGGCCCAGGGCGCCACCTGGGTGGGAGAATGCGAAATCTTCGGCAGTGAAGCCGCGCGCCTCCAGAAGGGCGATGGCCAATGCGTCGCCAAGAACCAGCGAGGCTGTTGTGGAGGACGTCGGGGCCAGATTCAGTGGGCAGGCTTCCTGAGTGACGCGGGCGTCCAGATTGACTTCGGCAGCCTTGGCCAAAGGGGAGTCGGGATTGCCTGTCATGCTGATCAGGGTGATGCCCAGGCGTTTGATCAGTGGCAGCAGGGTGACGATTTCGGCTGTGGAGCCGGAGTTGGAGAGGGCCAGTACCACGTCGTCGCGGGTAATCATACCCATGTCGCCGTGGCTCGCCTCGGCGGGATGTACGAAAAAAGCCGTGGTGCCTGTGCTGGCCAGGGTGGCTGCAATCTTGTTGCCCACATGACCGGACTTACCCATCCCGACCACGACTACGCGGCCCTTGCTGCCAAGAATCAGTTGGCAGGCGCGTACGAAGTCACCGTTGATGCGCTGCAGCAGGTCCTGTATCGCCTCAATTTCCAAGCGGATAGTGCGCTGCGCGGACTGAATCAGTTCGGTTGGCTGGCTCATTGAATCTCTGGGGCTGGGAGTAAAGCTGCCGATTATAACGGTAAAGGGGCGTCTGCCCAGTCTTTACCGTTGCAGGGCTGTGAGGCGCTTATCTTCCGCAACAAGTTCAATCTTGGGTGGCGTTGACCCTGGTGGTATAGTTCGCGCCCCATTTTCGGTACGTTCGACGATCAGTAGTGTCCTTTGTTCAGGGCGGTACGTCAGTCAGGCACGCGTTGAGCAAGGAGTCCAGATGAGCGCCGAGAGTCCGTACGCAGTTGAGCTGAAGCGTGTGAGCTTCAAGCGCGGCGAGCGGGATATTTTCAAAAGTGTCGATATTCAGATCCCGCGCGGCAAAGTGACCGGCATTATGGGGCCGTCTGGCTGCGGCAAGACCACCTTGTTGCGCCTGATCGCTGCTGAGCTCAAGCCCAGTGAGGGCGAGGTCTGGGTCAATGGTGTGAATTTACCGGGCTTGTCGCGTAGCGAGCTGTTTGACATGCGCAAGCAGATGGGTGTGCTGTTTCAGAGTGGTGCGCTGTTTACTGATCTGGATGTCTTCGAGAACGTCGCCTTTCCGCTGCGGGTGCATACCCAGCTGCCGGAAGAGATGATTCGCGACATCGTGCTGATGAAATTGCAGGCGGTGGGTCTGCGTGGTGCGCTGGACTTGATGCCTGACGAGCTGTCGGGTGGCATGAAGCGTCGTGTGGCGCTGGCACGGGCTATTGCTCTTGATCCGCAAATACTCATGTATGACGAACCGTTCGTCGGCCAGGACCCGATTGCCATGGGCGTGTTGGTGCGTCTTATTCGCCTGCTCAATGATGCACTGGGCATCACCAGTATCGTGGTGTCCCATGATCTGGCAGAAACCGCCAGCATCGCTGACTACATCTATGTAGTGGGGGATACCCAGGTGTTGGGGCAGGGCACGCCGGCTGAACTGATGGCTTCGGATAACCCGCGCGTGCGCCAGTTCATGCAAGGCACGCCAGATGGGCCGGTGCCCTTTCATTTTCCTGCGGCCAATTACCGCGACGACCTGCTGGGGGGGCGCTGATGCGCAAGACGTCTGTGCTCGAGCGGGTGCGCCTGTTCGGTCGCGCTGGTATCGACGTGGTCGCTACATTGGGCCGCTCGGGGATTTTCCTGCTGCGCGCCTTGCTGGGGCGTGGTGCTACGGGCAACAGTTTTCAGTTGCTGATCAAACAGCTGTATTCGGTTGGGGTGATGTCCCTGGCCATTATTGTCGTATCGGGCATCTTTATCGGCATGGTGCTGTCGCTGCAGGGGTTCAGCATTTTGGCCAAGTATGGTTCTGAGCAGGCGGTGGGGCAGATGGTTGCCTTGACGTTGCTGCGTGAGCTGGGGCCGGTGGTGACCGCATTGCTGTTCGCTGGTCGTGCCGGCTCGGCGCTGACAGCGGAAATTGGCAACATGAAATCCACCGAGCAGTTGTCCAGTCTGGCGATGATCGGCGTGGATCCGCTCAAATACATTGTCGCTCCGCGTCTGTGGGCGGGGTTTATCTCAATGCCGCTGCTGGCGATGATCTTCAGCGTGGTCGGCATCTGGGGTGGGGCAATGGTCGCCGTCGACTGGCTCGGGGTCTATGAGGGCTCGTTCTGGGCCAATATGCAGAGCAGTGTTTCGTTTCGTGAAGATGTGCTCAATGGTGTGATCAAGAGCATGGTTTTCGCGTTTGTCGTGACCTGGATCGCCGTGTTCCAAGGGTATGACTGTGAGCCGACTTCGGAAGGGATTAGTCGTGCCACCACCAAGACGGTGGTGTACGCCTCGCTCGCCGTATTGGGGCTGGACTTCATTCTGACCGCTTTGATGTTTGGAGATTTTTGATGCAGAACCGCGCGCTGGAAGTGGGTGTCGGCTTGTTCCTGTTGGCCGGGTTGTTGGCCTTGTTGCTACTGGCCTTGCGCGTCAGCGGCCTGGCGGTGGGCAGCAGCGATAATACGTATAAGGTCTATGCGCACTTTGACAACATTGCCGGTCTGACTGTGAGGTCCAAGGTGACCATGGCGGGCGTCACGATTGGCAAGGTTACGGCCATTGATCTGGACCGTAACAGCTACATGGGGCGCGTCACCATGCAGTTGGATGATGCGGTGGACAATCTGCCGGCAGATTCCACCGCCTCGATTCTCACCGCCGGTCTGCTGGGTGAGAAATACATCGGAATTAGTGTGGGTGGTGAAGAGGAGGTGCTGCGTGAAGGCAGCACCATCCACGACACGCAGTCATCGCTGGTGCTGGAAGACCTGATTGGCAAGTTCCTGCTCAATTCGGTCAATAAAGACCAGGCCAACAAGTAAGAGGTATTGAAGATGCTCAGAACACTGCGAAACGGCTTGCTGGTTACCCTGGCTTTACTGTCCTGCTCGTTGCAGGCGGCGCCGGCAGCCCATGAGGTGGTGCAGCAGACCACCAGCACCCTGTTGGCTGACCTTAAAGCCAATAAAGAGCGTTACCGTACGGATCCAGGGGCGTTCTACAACGCACTGGACAGCATTCTCGGTCCGGTTGTGGATGTGGATGGGATTTCTCGCGGGGTGATGACCGTGCGCTATTCGCGTCAGGCATCGCCCGAGCAGATGCAGCGCTTTCAGGAAAACTTCAAGCGCAGCCTGATGCAGTTCTATGGCAACGCCCTGCTCGAATACAACAATCAGGATATCCGCGTACTGCCGGTGAGTGGTCAGCAGGATCCTGAGCGCACCTCGGTCAACATGGAAATCAAGGACGGTAATGGCACGGTGTATCCGCTGTCCTACACCATGGTCAGTCAGGACGGTGCCTGGAAAATGCGCAACGTGGTCATCAATGGCATCAACGTCGGTAAGTTGTTCCGCGATCAGTTTGCCCAGGCCATGCAGGACAATCGTAATGACTTGGACAAGGTGATCGACAACTGGGCCGAGACTGTTGCCAAGGCGCGGCAAGGGGCCAATGCCTCGTGAGTCAGGCGAATATCACTGAGGCTGCGCCCGGAGTTCTGCAACTGGTTGGCGTGCTGGATTACCTGAGTGCTCCAGCCTTACGCGAGCAGGGCGGAAGGCTGCTCAAGGCCAGTCAGGCCGCTGACTGCGTGATCGATTGCAGCGGTGTGGAAAAATCCAGCAGCGTCGGTGTGTCGCTGCTGTTGGCTTTTATGCGTGACGCCAGTGCCCACAGCAAGACGCTGAGCGTGCGTAACCTGCCCAACGATATGCGCGAAATCGCCAGTGTCTGCGGTTTGCTGGAAATTCTTCCGCTGCAAGCCTGATCACGGCTTCGGTCGGCGGCTGATAATGCGGGGTTCGCAGGCGGGGGGCTTTTTTGTATGATGCTCGACCCGCGAGCGTCAGCTCGGCAATCGTTAATTCATGCATTGATCGAGGTTGAGCATGCAAGCCTTAGAAGTAAAGAGTCTCCTTGAGGCTAAATTGCCGGATACCCAAGTGGAAGTCGAAGGCGAAGGCTGCAACTTTCAGCTGAACCTGATCAGTGACGAGCTGGCGGCCCTCAGCCCGGTCAAGCGCCAGCAACAGATTTACGCTCACCTCAACGCTTGGATCGCTGATGGCAGCATCCACGCCGTGAGTATGAAATTCTTCAGCCGTGCCGATTGGGCCGCGCGCTCCTAAACCGAGAGAATCATGGACAAACTGATTATTACCGGCGGTGTGCGCCTCGATGGCGAAATCCGCATTTCCGGGGCAAAGAACTCTGCCCTGCCGATTCTCGCCGCCACCCTGCTCGGTGACGCGCCGGTCACCATCTGCAATCTGCCGCACCTGCATGACATCACCACCATGATCGAACTGTTCGGTCGTATGGGGATCGAGCCGATCATCGACGAGAAGCTCAGCGTCGAAGTTGACGCGCGGGCGATCAAGACCCTGGTTGCACCCTATGAGCTGGTGAAAACCATGCGCGCCTCGATCCTGGTGCTCGGCCCGATGGTGGCGCGCTTCGGTTATGCCGAAGTGGCCCTGCCGGGTGGTTGCGCCATTGGCTCGCGTCCGGTCGATCTGCACATCCGTGGCCTGGAGGCCATGGGCGCGATCATTGATGTCGAAGCCGGCTACATCAAGGCCAGGGCCCCAGAAGGTGGCCTGCGTGGTGCGCACTTCTTCTTTGATACCGTCAGCGTGACCGGTACCGAAAACATCATGATGGCCGCGAGCCTGGCCAAGGGCCGCAGCGTGCTGGAAAACGCCGCTCGCGAGCCGGAAGTGGTTGACCTGGCCAACTGCCTGATTGCTATGGGCGCGAAAATCAGCGGTGCCGGCACGGATACCATCACTATCGATGGCGTTGAGCGCCTGCACGGTGCCCGTTTCAGCGTGATGCCTGACCGTATCGAAACCGGCACCTACCTGGTGGCGGCAGCGGCGACCGGTGGTCGGGTCAAGGTCAAGGACACCGATCCGACTACCCTGGAAGCAGTGCTGTCCAAGCTGCAGGAAGCCGGGGCGGAAATTACCTGTGGCAACGACTGGATCGAGCTGAACATGCACGGCAAACGGCCGAAAGCCGTCAACCTGCGCACCGCTCCGTACCCGGCGTTCCCCACCGACATGCAGGCACAGTTTATCGCCCTCAATGCGATTGCTGAGGGCACCGGCACGGTGATTGAAACCGTATTTGAAAACCGCTTTATGCACGTGCATGAAATGATCCGCATGGGGGCGCAGATCCAGGTTGAAGGCAACACCGCCATCGTCACTGGCGTTGAACCCCTCAAGGGCGCGCCTGTAATGGCCACCGACCTGCGTGCATCCGCCAGCCTGGTGATTTCGGCGCTGGTCGCCGAAGGTGACACCCTGATCGACCGCATCTACCACATTGACCGTGGTTACGAGTGCATCGAAGAGAAGCTGCAGCTGCTGGGGGCGAAGATTCGCCGCGTGCCGGGCTAAGACCATGCTGACCATTGCTCTTTCCAAAGGCCGGATTCTCGATGACACCCTGCCGCTGCTGGCCGCGGCGGGCATTGAACCGACCGAGAATCCGGATAAAAGTCGCAAGCTGATCATCCCCACCACCCTGGATGATGTACGCCTGCTGATCGTGCGTGCCACCGATGTGCCGACCTATGTTGAACACGGTGCGGCCGATCTCGGTGTGGCTGGCAAGGACGTGCTGATGGAATACGGTGGCCAGGGTCTGTACGAGCCGCTGGACCTGCGGATTGCCCAATGCAAGCTGATGACCGCCGGTGCTGTTGGCGCGCCCGAGCCGAAAGGCCGTCTGCGGGTAGCCACCAAGTTCGTCAATGTGGCCAAACGGTATTACGCCGAGCAGGGCCGCCAGGTCGACATCATCAAGCTGTATGGTTCGATGGAGTTGGCACCGCTGGTGGGGCTGGCCGACAAGATCATTGACGTGGTCGACACCGGCAACACCCTGCGCGCCAATGGTCTGGAAGCTCAGGAGTTGATCGCCATGATCAGCTCGCGGCTGATTGTCAACAAGGCGTCGATGAAGATGCAGCACGCGCGCATTCAGGCGTTGATCGACACCCTGCGCGATGCGGTTGAAGCGCGACATCCACGCTGAGTCTGATGGCCGTCCTGTGCGGCCTAGCCTATCCGCGTTATAGCCAAAATTCTCAGGTGCCCGCGCGGAGTGGTTGTTACTCTACGGGCGCTTGAGCATTTGCCAATCTAAGAGGCCCGCTATGACCGCTCCTATCGCTATTCGCCGACTCAATGCTGCTGACCAGGACTTTGCCCAGCATCTGGATCATCTGCTGAGCTGGGAAAGTGTCTCGGACGACGCGGTCAACCAGCGCGTGCTGGACATCATTAAAGCCGTGCGTGAGCGTGGCGATGCGGCGCTGGTCGAGTTCACCAAGCAGTTCGATGGGCTGGATGTCGCCTCGATGGCCGATCTCATCCTGCCGCGCGAGCGCCTGGAGCTGGCCCTGACCCGCATCACCGCCGAGCAGCGCAGCGCCCTGGAAAAGGCCGCCGAGCGCGTGCGCCTGTACCACGAGCGCCAGCGTCAGGACTCTTGGACCTACACCGAGGCCGACGGCACGGTGCTGGGGCAGAAAGTCACCCCGCTGGACCGCGCCGGCCTGTATGTGCCGGGCGGCAAAGCCTCCTACCCGTCTTCGGTGTTGATGAACGCCATTCCGGCCAAGGTCGCCGGCGTGCCGGAAGTGGTGATGGTGGTGCCGACCCCGCGTGGCGAGATCAATGAGATCGTTCTGGCTGCCGCCTGTATTGCCGGCGTTGATCGCGTGTTCACCATCGGCGGTGCGCAAGCCGTGGCCGCCTTGGCCTATGGCACCGAAAGCGTGCCACCGGTGGACAAGGTCGTCGGCCCGGGCAATATCTATGTCGCCACCGCCAAGCGCCACGTGTTCGGCAAGGTCGGTATCGACATGATCGCCGGACCGTCGGAAATTCTCGTGGTGTGTGACGGCCAGACCGATCCAGACTGGATCGCCATGGACCTGTTTTCCCAGGCCGAACACGATGAAGACGCGCAGTCGATTCTGGTGAGCCCAGATGCCGCCTTCCTTGATCGCGTCGCCGAAAGCATCGCCAGATTGCTGCCGACTCTGGAGCGTGAAACCATTGCGCGCACTTCACTGGAAGGCCGTGGCGCACTGATTCAGGTGGCCGACATGGCCCAGGCCATTGAGGTGGCCAACCGTATTGCGCCGGAGCACCTGGAGTTGTCGGTGGCGAACCCCGACGAGTACCTGCCGCTGATTCGTCACGCCGGTGCGATCTTTATGGGCCGCTACACCGCCGAGGCCCTGGGTGACTACTGCGCCGGCCCTAACCATGTGCTGCCGACCTCTGGCACAGCGCGCTATTCCTCGCCGCTGGGGGTGTATGACTTCCAGAAGCGCTCGTCGATCATTCATTGTTCGGCCGAGGGTGCGTCGGAGTTGGGTAAGGTCGCCAGCGTGCTGGCCCGTGGCGAGTCGCTGACCGCCCATGCCCGCAGCGCTGAATACCGCATCAAGAACTGAGTTTTCAGGGCGCGCCGCGCGCGCCTCACCCCAGAATCGAATTCGAGGAGAGAAGGGCAGATGAGCAAATTCTGGAGCCCCTTCGTCAAAGACCTGGTGCCTTATGTGCCGGGTGAGCAGCCGAAACTGGCCAAGCTGGTCAAGCTCAACACCAATGAAAATCCCTATGGCCCGTCGCCCAAGGCGATCGCCGCCATGCAGGCTGAGCTTAACGACAACCTGCGCCTGTACCCGGACCCCAATAGCGATCGCCTGAAGCAGGCAGTGGCCGATTATTACGGTGTGCAGACGGCTCAGGTGTTTGTCGGCAATGGTTCCGACGAGGTGCTGGCGCACGCTTTTCACGGCCTGTTCCAGCACGGCCAACCGCTGCTGTTTCCGGATATCAGCTACAGCTTCTATCCGGTGTATTGCGGCCTGTATGGCATCGACTTCGTGCAGGTGCCGCTGGACGAACAATTCCAGATTCGTGTGGAAGATTATGCGCGGCCCAACGGCGGCATTATTTTCCCCAACCCGAACGCACCGACCGGCTGTCCTCTGGCGCTGGATGCCATCGAGCGCATGCTCCAGGCCAACCCGGATACCGTGCTGCTGGTAGACGAGGCCTATATCGATTTTGGCGGCGAGACGGCGATCAGTCTGGTGGATAAATACCCCAACCTGCTGGTTAGCCAGACGTTATCCAAGTCGCGCTCGCTGGCCGGGTTGCGGGTCGGTATCGCGGTCGGTCATCCTGACCTGATCGAAGCCTTGGAACGCATCAAGAACAGCTTCAACTCCTACCCGCTGGACCGTATGGCGATTGCCGGCGCGGCGGCGGCATTTGAGGACAAGGCGTACTTCAAGCAAACCTGCCAGCGGGTGATCGACAGCCGTGAGGCGGTGGTGGCAGGGCTGGAGCAGCTGGGCTTTGAGGTGCTGCCGTCGGCGGCGAACTTCGTGTTCGCCCGTCATCCGGGCAAAGATGCGGCCACCCTGGCGGCCGGCCTGCGCGAGCAGGGCGTGATCGTGCGTCACTTCAAGCAACAGCGGATTGCCCAGTTCCTGCGCATCACCATCGGCACGCTGGAGCAGAACCAGGCGCTGCTGGATGCCCTGCAAGGTCTGTAATTCGGTGCCATAAAAAAGCCGGAGCAGTGCTCCGGCTTTTTATTGCCTGTGACTTTTCAGTATGGGTTATTCGTGGTGCGCCTGGCCGAGGAAGGTCAGCGAGGTAAACAGGCCGCGCGTCTCGATATCCTTGTCGCCTTTGACGGGTAGGTCGATGGATGCGCTGATGATATTCAGCCCTTCGTTGCGTACCAGTACCTGGGCGCGGCCGTCGGCATCGGTGGTGGCGCTGACCTGGTGCGGCGCACCACGGTAGTCACCGACCAGCTCGACCCCCGCAGCTGGCTGGCCATCCACCAGCACCCGCACCGCCAGCAGCTTGCCGGGGCCGACCTTGAGTGGGTCGACTTCCGGCAGGATAACCATCTTCAATTGATCCAGCTTCGGCAACGTGGCGCCTTCCTGGTAAATCGCCAGGCTGTACTTGAACGTGTGCAGCGACTCGGTCGAGTTCGGCACTTTGCTGCGGCCCTGATTGATCCACTGCTTGTCCGGGGTCAGTGACCAGGCGCCGTTATCCAGGGCTACGCCGAGCACCGCCGGGGTTTTCAGCGGTTGCAGGCGGGCGTGATCCTCAAGACGCTGAACGGTGACCGGGATCATCTTGCCGGCGCGGTCATAGGCCCAAGCGCCGCTGATCTTCTCGGCCTTGAAGGCGTTGTCCTCGGCACCGTGGCCGTAGATGGTTTCGATATGGCCGCGGCGTTGTTCGGTCCACAAACCGTGGGCCTGAGCTTGCCCGGCAAGCAGGGCGGCGAATAACACAGTGAGCAGGGCGGGTTTGGCAGTGCGCATACGGGTGTTCCTTGCGGGTTAGAGATTGAGGGTCAGGCTGAGGCTGAGGTTGCGTGGGTCACCGGGCATGACCCAGGCGCTGTTGAACGCGCGTTCGTAGTACTCGCGGTCGAACAGGTTGTTGAGGTTCAGACCGACGCTTAGGTCCTCGCTGGCCTGATAGCGCGCGAGCAGGTCGACGGTGTTGTAGGCCGGTAATTCGAAGTCGCTGCCGGCTTGCCCCGAGCGATCCCCTACATAGTGGAAGGCGGCACCGATGTCCGAGCCGCGCAGGCCACCTTCCTGAAACTGATAGACCGTCATCAGGCTGCCACTGTGGCGGGCGACGCCGAGCAGCTGGCTGCCGACCGGCAGGCTGTTGTCTTCGGTCACTTCAGCATCGATAAAGGCGTAGGCGCCGATGATGCGCACGGCATCGCTGAGCTGGCCGCTGAACTGCATGTCCAGACCCTGGCTGCGCGCCTTGCCAGCGGCGATGCTGTTGCCGGGATTGGCCGGGTCGGCGGTCAGCACGTTTTCCTTGTCGATATGAAACAACGCGAGTGTCGCGCCCAGGCGGCTGTCGAGCAGGTCGAGCTTCAGCCCAGTTTCATAGCCCAGGCCCTTCTCCGGTTTGAACACCGTGCCCTGGCTGCTGATGCTGTTGGGCTTGAACGAGGTGGAGGCGTTGGCGAACACCCCGATCTGCGGCGTCAGTTGATAGAGCAGCCCTGCGCGCGCGGTGGCGACATCCTTGTTCTGCTCATTGCTGACCCGCGTGCTGCGGTTCAGTGCGGTCTGCTCGAAGCGCTCGAAGCGTGCGCCGATCAGGCCACTCAGGCGTTCGCTGAAACTGATCTGATCCTGCAGGTTGAGGGCATAGCTCTCGGTATGCTCGAAGAAGTCGTTGGGATTGACGATGGCGGGCTTGGTCTGGCCGTACTGCGGTTGGTGGATGTTCTGGCCGTAGCCCAGGGTGGTCGCGCTTTGCGGGTACTTCTGGCTGTTGCGGTAGTTCTCGTACTCCAGGCCAGCGAGGGTCTGGTGCTGCCAGCTGCCGAGGTCGAAGCTGCCGTGCAGTTCGGCCTGGGTGATGCTGTCGTTCCATTCGAAGCTGCGCTGGCGATAGAAGCGCGTCAGGGTGTCGCCAACCAGGCGTGACGGCTCGGAGCTGTTGCCCTGCAGGCGACCCTGGGCGTAGTGGTTGGCCAGGCGTAGCTTCCAGCTGTCATTGAGGTGGCGCTCCAGGCTGACCTGCAGCATCTGGTTGTCGTTGCGGATGGTGCCGTCGTTCGGCTCGCCCATAAACGTGGAATCTTTCACCGCGCCCATGCGGTTGTTCACCGCCGGTATGCCACGGTCGAACACCGATTCGGTACGGCTGAACTCGCTCTCGACCAGTAGCAGGGTGTCGGCATCCAGCTGCCAGCTCAGCGACGGGCTGACGATCTGCCGTTCACTGCCGACATGGTCGCGAAAGCTCTGGTTGTCCTCGATCGCCAGGTTGACCCGTGACAGCAGGGTAGCGTCGTCATTCAGCGGGGTGTTGACGTCCAGGCTGCTGCGGTAGCGGTCCCAACTCCCGGCGCTGGCCTTGAGTTGGCTGAAAGCCTCGGCCTGCGGCTTCTTGCTGACGATATTGATCATGCCGCCTGGGTCGCCACGGCCATACAGGCTGGCGGCCGGGCCTTTGAGCACCTCAATACGTTCGATACCGGAGGCGTCCGGCGAGCTGTAGCTGCCGCGGTTGATGGCGAAGCCGTTCTTGTACAGCTCACCAGTGGTGAAACCGCGCACGCTGTAATTGAGGAAGGTCAGGCCGCCGAAATTGTTTTGCCTGGATACTCCGCCAGCAAAATCCAGGGCGCGGTCGATGCGCGGGGTGCCCAGGTCATCGAGCACCTGTGACGGCACCACGCTGATGCTTTGCGCGATCTGCTCAATCGGCGTATCAGTGCGAGTCGCACTGGCCGAACGGGTGGCGCGATAACCCTGTACAGGGCCATCCGCCCGTTCCTGGCGTGCGGTGACGGTGGTGGCGGACAGCTCGACGGGGTTTTCTGCTGCTGCGGCAAAAGCGCTGGGGGTGATCAGGCAGGCAAGCAAAGCGTGGGCGGCGCGCAAGAGGTAATATCCTTCTACTGTATTTAATGTAATAACATAACATTAAAGTTGAGAGGAATTATCGATTGCGTTGTGCAAATTGAAAAAGAGTGAGAATTAGCTGCCGTTGACGGGCGGCCTAACGCCGATTTCTGCGGTCAGTTGCAGCGGTTTGCCGTTGCGCAGGATGTCGATGCGGATCTTCTCGCCGGGTTTGGCGCGGGCTACCTGGTTCATCGAGCGGCGGCCATCACCAGCGGCTTCACCGTCGATGCTGAGGATCAGGTCGCCGGGCTGTAGGCCGGCTTTCTGCGCCGGGCCATTACGGTAGATGCCGGCCACAACGATACCGGGTCGTCCGTCCAGCCCAAAGGATTCCGCCAGTTCCGGCGTCAACGGTTGCACCTCGATCCCCAGCCAGCCGCGAATCACCTGGCCGTGTTCGATGATTGCCTGCATCACTTCCATCGCCAGTTTTACCGGGATGGCAAAGCCGATGCCTTGTGATCCGCCGGACTTGGAGAAAATCGCGGTGTTGATGCCTACCAGGTTGCCGTAGGCATCCACCAGTGCGCCGCCGGAGTTGCCAGGGTTGATCGCCGCGTCGGTCTGGATGAAATCTTCGTAGGTGTTGAGGCCCAGCTGGTTGCGCCCGGTGGCGCTGATGATGCCCATGGTCACGGTCTGGCCGACGCCGAAGGGGTTGCCGATGGCCAGGGTCACGTCGCCGATGCGGATATTGTCGGAGCGCCCGAGGATGATAAACGGCAGATCCTGCAGATCGATTTTCAGCACCGCGAGATCAGTCTCCGGGTCGCTGCCAATGATGCGAGCCAGGGTTTCACGCCCATCTTTCAGGGCCACGACGATCTGATCAGCACCCGCGACCACATGATTGTTGGTCAGCAGGTAGCCTTCCGGGCTCATGATTACTGCCGAGCCCAGGCTCGACTCCATGCGCCGTTGCTTGGGCAGGTTGTCACCGAAGAACTTGCGGAACTGCGGGTCCTCGAACAGTGGATGCGCCGGCTTGTTGACGAACTTGGTGGTGTACAGGTTAGCGACGGCCGGTGAGGCCAGGTTTACCGCGTCGGCGTAGGACACCGGGCCTTCCTGCATGCGGCTGTAGAACGGTGCCTGGCGCACGTGCACGTCCTGCCCCGGCAAACCGACCCACTGGGGGAAATACTGCATGATCAGCAGTGCCGACAGCACACCGACCAGCAGGGGCCAGCCGAGGAAACGCAGGGCCTTGAACATCGATCCAATCCTGAGGGTTGCCGGGGGCAGGTGCGCCCCTTAAGGTGCGCCATTATAGAGAGGTGGCTGCGAATAAAGCAGCGCCCGCACACCTGTTGATAAGGAAACCCTATGGCCATTGCCCTGGCGACCCTAGTGGAAGAAGCCGACCGCTACCTCAATGCGGCGCGAATCAGTGATTACTGCCCCAATGGCCTGCAGGTCGAGGGCCGGCCGCAGGTACGGCGCATCGTCAGTGGCGTGACCGCCAGCCAGGCGCTGGTCGATGCGGCCGTCGAGGCCGAAGCTGATGTGCTTTTGGTGCACCACGGCTATTTCTGGAAGGGCGAAAACCCCTGTGTCACCGGAATGAAGCGCCGCCGCCTACAGACCCTGCTGGCCAACGACATCAGCCTGCTGGCCTATCACCTGCCGCTGGATGTGCACCCCGACGTGGGCAACAACGTGCAGCTGGCCGCGCAGCTCGGTATTACCGTGGAAGGCCCGCTGGAGCCGGAAAATCCACGCACCGTCGGCCTGATCGGCTCCCTGGCTGAGGCCATGAGTCCGCGCGATTTCGCCCGCCATGTGCATCAGGTGCTGGGCCGTGAGCCGCTGCTGGTTGAGGGCGATGAAATGATTCGTCGAGTCGGTTGGTGCACGGGCGGTGGTCAGGGTTATATCGATCAGGCGATTGCCGCTGGGGTTGATCTGTACCTGACCGGTGAAGCCTCTGAACAGACTTTCCACAGCGCCCGGGAAAACGGCATCAGCTTTATCGCCGCCGGCCATCACGCCACCGAGCGTTATGGGGTGCAGACGCTGGGTGATTATCTGGCGCGGCGCTTTGCCATTGAGCATCTTTTTATCGATTGCCCCAACCCAATCTGAGGCGCAATTGCGGCCTTTCCTGTAGGTATAAAGCTAGATCGTTTCGATCTAACCGGGCTCCTGAATAGAAGAGGGTGCTGTGCTAGAGTGCGCCCTCGTCCACGGCCCGCCGGCCCAAATATATCGCATTTCGTGAGTAGCCATGCTCGATAAACTGACCCACCTGAAACAGCTGGAGGCGGAAAGTATCCACATCATTCGTGAAGTGGCCGCCGAATTCGATAACCCGGTGATGCTCTACTCCATCGGCAAAGACTCCGCCGTGATGCTGCACTTGGCCCGCAAGGCATTCTTCCCCGGCAAACTGCCGTTCCCGGTGTTGCACGTCGACACACGCTGGAAGTTTCAAGAGATGTATCGCTTCCGCGAGAAGATGGTCAACGAGTATGGTCTGGATCTGATCACCCACATCAACCCCGATGGTGTGGCGCAGGACATGAACCCCTTCACCTACGGCAGTGCCAAGCACACCGACGTGATGAAGACCGAGGGTCTCAAGCAGGCGCTTAACAAGTACGGCTTTGACGCCGCCTTCGGTGGCGCGCGCCGTGACGAAGAAAAGTCCCGCGCTAAAGAGCGTGTGTATTCCTTCCGCGACAGCAAGCACCGCTGGGACCCGAAGAACCAGCGCCCTGAACTGTGGAACGTGTACAACGGTAAGGTCAAGAAGGGTGAATCGATCCGTGTGTTCCCGCTGTCCAACTGGACCGAGCTGGACATCTGGCAGTACATCTATCTGGAGCAAATCCCGATCGTGCCGCTGTACTTCGCTGCCGAGCGTGAAGTGATCGAGAAGAATGGCACCCTCATCATGATCGACGACGAGCGCATCCTCGAGCACCTCTCGGACGAAGAGAAAGCCCGCATCACCAAGAAGATGGTGCGTTTCCGCACCCTCGGCTGCTACCCGCTGACCGGCGCGGTGGAGTCCACAGCCACCAGCCTCACTGACATCATCCAGGAAATGCTCCTGACCCGTACTTCCGAGCGCCAGGGTCGCGTTATTGACCACGATGCCGCCGGCTCGATGGAAGAGAAAAAACGTCAGGGGTACTTTTAATATGTCGCACCAATCCGATCTGATCAGCGAAGACATCCTCGCTTACCTGGCCCAGCACGAGCGTAAAGAACTGCTGCGCTTCCTCACCTGCGGCAACGTCGACGACGGCAAGAGCACCCTGATCGGGCGCCTGCTGCACGACTCCAAGATGATCTACGAAGACCATCTGGAAGCCATCAGCAAAGACTCGAAAAAAGTCGGCACCACCGGTGACGACATCGACCTGGCGTTGTTGGTCGACGGCCTGCAGGCCGAGCGTGAGCAAGGCATCACCATCGATGTGGCGTACCGCTATTTCAGCACCGCCAAGCGCAAGTTCATCATCGCCGACACCCCTGGCCACGAGCAGTACACCCGCAACATGGCCACCGGTGCGTCCACCTGCGACCTGGCGATCATCCTGATCGACGCCCGTTACGGTGTGCAGACCCAGACCAAGCGCCACAGTTTTATCGCCAGCCTGCTGGGCATCAAGCACATCGTTGTGGCCATCAACAAGATGGACCTCAAGGGCTTCGATCAAGGCGTTTTCGAGCAGATCAAGGCCGACTACCTGAAGTTCGCCGAAGGTATTGCGCTCAAACCCACATCGCTGCATTTCGTGCCGATGTCGGCGCTCAAAGGCGATAACGTGGTGAACAAGAGCGAGCAGTCGCCTTGGTATGACGGTCAGTCGCTGATGGAAATTCTGGAAACCGTGGAGGTGGCCGGTGACCGTAACTTTACTGACCTGCGTTTCCCGGTGCAGTACGTCAACCGTCCGAATCTGAACTTCCGTGGCTTCGCCGGCACCCTGGCCAGCGGTATCGTGCGCAAAGGTGACGAAGTCATTGCGCTTCCGTCGGGCAAGGGCAGCAAGGTCAAATCCATCGTCACCTTTGAAGGTGAACTGGAGCAGGCCGGTCCGGGCCAGGCGATCACCATCACCCTGGAAGACGAAATTGACGTCTCGCGCGGCGACATGCTGGTGCATGCCGACAGCCGCCCGCAGGTGGTCGACAGTTTCGACGCCATGCTGGTGTGGATGGCTGAAGAGCCGCTGCTGCCGGGCAAGAAATACGACATCAAACGCGCCACCAGCTATGTGCCGGGTTCGATTGCCAGCATCACCCATCGGGTGGATGTGAACACCCTTGAAGAGGGCGCGGCGAGCAGCCTGCAACTCAATGAAATCGGCCAGGTGCGCATCGCCCTTGACGCGCCGATTGCACTGGATGGCTACGCGCACAACCGCACCACCGGCTCGTTTATCGTCATTGACCGTCTGACCAACGGCACCGTGGGTGCCGGCATGATTATCGCCGAACCTGTTGAAGCAGGTGCGGGTGGCCATCACGGCAAGCTGGCCCATGTGTCCACCGAAGAGCGTGCCACGCGCTTCGGCCAGCGACCGGCCACCGTGCTGTTCAGCGGCCTGTCCGGTGCCGGCAAGAGCACCCTGGCCTACGCCGTAGAGCGCAAGCTGTTCGACATGGGCCGTGCGGTTTATGTGCTCGATGGCCAGAACCTGCGCCATGACCTGAACAAAGGTCTGCCGCAGGACCGTGCTGGGCGCACCGAGAACTGGCGGCGTGCCGCGCACGTGGCGCGTCAGTTCAACGAAGCCGGTTTGCTGACCCTGGCCGCCTTCGTGGCTCCGGATGCCGAAGGCCGCGAGCAGGCCAAGGTGCTGATCGGTGCTGAGCGTCTGATGACCGTGTATGTGCAGGCGTCGCCGCAGGTCTGCGCCGAGCGTGACCCGCAAGGCCTGTATGCGGCGGGTGGCGACAATATCCCGGGCGAGTCCTTCCCATATGACATTCCGCTGAATGCCGATCTGGTGATCGATACGCAGTCAGTGTCGGTGGATGAGGCTGTTAAACAAGTATTGGCTCTGCTGCGCGAGCGCGGCGCGATCTAAAGCCACCGCTCAATAAAAAGCCCCGCCTAGTGCGGGGCTTTTTTTGGCTGCTTGGTCGCCGACGCTACCGCGTCAGCGCCTATTACTTGTTCTTCAAACCGTAGCTTTCATCGAGCATGCCCGGCACATCGGCACTTTTCGGTGCGTAGTCCTTGGGCATTTCATTGTTTTTTGGCGGCGTCAGGCGTTCGCGTTTTTCGCTGCTGTCATCAGCGTGCAGGGTGGCCAGCAGGCGTTGGCGAGTCAGCTCGTCGAGGGCCAGGCGGTTGGCTCCCTCGGACAGGTGCTCCTGCACGTCCTGATAGCTCTGGGTGAGCTTCTTCACCATGCTGGCGGTGGTGTTGAAGTGGCTGACCACTTCACTTTGGTAAGCGTCGAAGCGCTCCTGCATTTCATCCAGTTGGCGCTGGGTGCGGCTGGGCGCTGCATTGGGTGCCAGGCGAGCAATCAGGAAGCCAATGGCAATGCCTGCGACCAGGGTAATGGCGGGTAGCAACCAGGCGGTAAGCGTCTGTTCCACGAGTCCTTCCTCTCTAAACGGCTTTGCTTTACGTTAACGGCTCGAACCTGCGCTGTATACCGCAATGCAATGCCGAAACGATTACGGCGGTTCTGCGGCGCAGGCTGTCAGCTAGACGAGTCGACCCACTGCGAGGTCACGGAGTTCCCTGTTGCTCACCCGCGAAACCCCCATCACGATTGCCGGCCCCTGCGGCCTACTTGAGGCCCTCTGGCTGGACACCCCCGACGCCCGTGGCGTGGCGCTGATCTGCCACCCTAACCCGGTGCAGGGCGGCACCATGCTTAATAAAGTGGTCTCCACCCTGCAACGCACGGCCCGTGACTGTGGTCTGGCCACGTTGCGTTTCAATTACCGTGGTGTCGGTGCCAGCGCCGGCAGCCATGACATGGCCAGCGGTGAGGTGGACGATGCCGAGGCCGTGGCGAACTGGCTGCGTGCGCAGCACCCTGAATTGCCAATGACCCTGCTGGGCTTTTCCTTTGGTGGTTTTGTTGCCGCCGCGCTCGGAGCGCGCCTTGAGGCCCAGGGGTTAACGCTCGAAAAACTGTTTATGGTGGCCCCGGCGGTGCATCGTCTGATGGATGACACGCCACCGGCCAGTCATTGTCCGCTGGTCCTGATCCAGCCCGAAGACGACGAAGTGATCGACCCGCAGGTGGTTTACCAGTGGTCGGCAGCACTCGGGCGTGCCCATGAGCTGCTGAAAGTGGCAGAATGCGGCCACTTTTTTCACGGCAAGCTGACCGACCTGAAGGATTTGCTACTGCCGCGTCTCTGAACTGATTGAGCCTCAATAAGCGAACGTTATGACCACTCGTATCCTTACCGGCATCACCACCACCGGCACGCCGCACCTGGGCAACTACGCGGGTGCGATTCGCCCGGCCATCGTCGCCAGCCGCGCCGCCGATGCGGATTCGTTCTACTTTCTGGCCGACTACCACGCGTTGATCAAGTGCGATGAGCCAGCGCGCATCCAGCGTTCCCGTCTGGAAATCGCTGCCACCTGGCTGGCGCTGGGGCTGGATACCGACAAAGCCACCTTCTACCGCCAGTCGGATATCCCCGAGATTCCCGAGCTGTGCTGGTTGCTTACCTGTGTGGCCGGCAAGGGCTTGCTCAACCGTGCCCATGCCTACAAGGCCTCGGTGGACAAGAACGTCGAAGCCGGTGAAGACCCGGATGCGGGCATCACCATGGGCCTGTTCAGCTACCCGGTGCTGATGGCCGCAGACATTCTGATGTTCAACGCGCACAAGGTGCCGGTCGGTCGTGACCAGATTCAGCACGTGGAAATGGCCCGCGATATCGGCCAGCGCTTTAACCACTTGTTCGCTCAAGGTAAAGAGCTGTTCACCCTGCCCGAAGCGGTGATCGAGGAAGACGTGGCCACCTTGCCCGGCCTCGACGGCCGCAAGATGAGCAAAAGCTACGACAACACTATCCCGTTGTTTGGCAGTGCCAAGCAGCTCAAGGATGCCGTGGCGCGGATTGTGACCGACTCCAAGCTGCCAGGCGAGCCGAAAGACCCGGACAGCTCGCACCTGTTCACCCTCTATCAGGCCTTTGCTGCACCGACTCAGCAGGCGGATTTCCGCGCGGCGCTGGAAGGTGGCCTGGCCTGGGGCGAAGCCAAACAGGCGTTGTGCAACCTGCTGGAAGCCGAGCTGGGCGAAGCCCGCGAGCGTTATCACGCGCTGATCAGCAAACCGGCCGATCTGGAAGACATCCTCCTGGCCGGTGCCGCCAAGGCGCGCAAGATCGCCACGCCGTTTCTCGGCGAGCTGCGTGAGGCCGTGGGCCTGCGCTCGTTCCGCAGCCAGGCCGTCAACACGGCGGGCGAGAAGAAGAAAGCCGGCAAGAGTGCACGCTTTGTCAGCTTCCGCGATGACGACGGTAGCTTCCGTTTCCGCCTGCTCGATGCCACTGGCGAGCAACTGTTGCTGTCCAAGTCGTTTGCCGATGGCAAGGCGGCAGGCATGGTCAACAAGCGTCTGCAATCCGGTGAAGCATTGGATGTGCGCGAGCAGGACGGCGGCTTTGGCGTCTGGCTGGACGATGAATGCGTGGCGCAAAGCCCGGCATTCGCCGACAGCAGTGCCTGTCAGGCGGCTATGCAGCGCCTGCGTGAAGCCTTGGCACCGCAGGATTAAGGTGTAGGTTGGGTTGAGGAGCAACGCGACGAAGCCCAACGTTGCGTTTTTGTTGGGCTTCGCTGCGCTCAACGCCAACCTACCCGATTGCCAATCCACCGGGGCGTCGCTAAAGTGACGCCCCCGTTTTACTTGCCCGGCTAACGAGTTTATGACGCCCCTAGAACGCTACCAGGCTGACCTTAAACGCCCTGATTTCTTCCATGACGCTGCGCAGGAAACGGCGGTGCGTCATCTGCAGCGCCTGTATGACGACCTGATCGCCGCCGACAAGGGCAGCGCCGGCGTATTTGGCAAGCTGTTCGGCAAAAAGCCGCAGGGGCCGGTCAAAGGTCTTTATTTCTGGGGCGGCGTCGGGCGTGGCAAGACCTACCTGGTCGACACCTTCTTCGATGCGCTGCCCTTCGAGCGCAAGATGCGTACGCACTTCCACCGCTTTATGAAGCGTGTGCATGAAGAAATGCGCACCCTCAAGGGCGAAAAGAACCCGCTGACCCTCATCGCCAAGCGCTTTGCCGACGAGGCCAAGGTCATCTGCTTTGACGAGTTCTTTGTCAGTGACATTACCGACGCCATGATCCTCGCCACCCTGATGGAAGAGCTGTTCAAGAACGGCGTCAGCCTGGTTGCTACCTCCAATATCGTGCCCGATGGCTTGTACAAGGACGGCCTGCAGCGCGCGCGCTTCCTGCCGGCGATTGCCCTGCTCAAGCAGCACACCGAGATCGTCAACGTCGACAGCGGTATTGATTACCGCCTGCGCGCCCTGGAACAGGCCGAGTTGTTCCATTGGCCGCTGGATGCCGCCGCCGAAGAAAGCCTGCAGAAGAGCTTTGTCAGCCTGTTGCCCGAGCACTGCGTGGTGCAGGAAAACGAGGCGTTGATGATCGAGAACCGTGCCATCGTCGCGCGCAAGGTCGGTGATGACGTGGCCTGGTTCGACTTCCGTGAACTGTGCGATGGCCCGCGTAGTCAGAACGACTACATCGAACTGGGTAAAATCTTCCATGCGGTGCTGCTGGCCAACGTCGAAAAGATGAGTACTGCCAAGGACGACATGGCCCGACGTTTTATCAACCTGGTGGACGAGTTCTACGACCGCAACGTTAAGCTGATCATCTCCGCCGAGGTGGAGCTTAAAGACCTCTACACTGGCGGTCGTCTTACCTTCGAGTTCCAGCGCACGCTGAGTCGTCTGCTGGAAATGCAATCCCACGAGTTTCTCGCGCGGCCGCACAAGCCTTAACTCAACACGCGTACATTCGTACCTAAAAGCCCGGATCATTTCGGGCTTTGTAGTTGATGGCCGGCTGAAGACAGTCAGGCCGTCTGCGCCCAGGCAGGATAAACTCTGCGCCATCGACTTTTTTCTGCGGTTAGCCCTATGACCTTTGCCTCCCTCGGCCTGATCGAGCCTCTGCTGCGTACTCTCGACAGCCTCGATTACAAAACCCCCACCGCCGTGCAGGCGCAGGCCATCGTGCCAGTGCTCAAGGGCCGTGATCTGATGGCCGCCGCGCAAACCGGCACCGGCAAGACCGCCGGTTTTGCCCTGCCGGTGCTGCAACGGCTGATGATGGAAGGGCCGCAGGTGGCCAGTAATTCGGTGCGCGCGCTGGTGCTGGTGCCGACCCGTGAGCTGGCTGAGCAGGTGTTGCAGAGCTTTCTCACCTACGGTCAGCACTTGCCGCTGCGCAGCTACGCGGTGTATGGCGGGGTCAGCATCAACCCGCAGATGATGAAGCTGCGCAAAGGCGTGGATGTGCTGGTGGCCACCCCCGGCCGCTTGCTTGATCTGTACCGGCAGAATGCGGTGAAGTTCAATCAGGTGCAAACCCTGGTGCTGGATGAAGCCGATCGCATGCTCGACCTGGGCTTTGCCAGTGAGTTGGAGAATGTTTTTGTGGCGTTGCCGAAAAAGCGCCAGACCCTGCTGTTCTCCGCGACCTTCTCGGACGCCATTCGCGCCATGGCCGCGCTGATGCTCAACGACCCGCTGAGCATTGAGGTCAGCCCGCGCAACGCCGCCGCCAAATCGGTCAAGCAATGGCTGATCCCGGTGGACAAGAAACGCAAGAGCGAGCTGTTTCTGCACCTCTACCAGAGCAAGCGCTGGAGCCAGGCTCTGGTGTTTGTGAAAACCCGCAAGGGTGTTGATGAGCTGGAAGCCGAGCTGCAACGCCACGGCATCAGCGCCGACTCGATCCACGGCGACAAACCCCAGGCCACCCGTCAGCGTGCCCTGCAGCGCTTCAAGGACGGCGAGGTCAAGGTGCTGGTGGCCACCGATGTGGCGGCCCGTGGGCTGGACATCGACGACATGCCGTTGGTGGTCAACTTCGATCTGCCCATCGTGGCCGAAGACTATGTGCACCGCATCGGCCGTACCGGGCGTGCTGGCACTACCGGTCAGGCGGTGTCGCTGGTCTGCGCCGACGAAGTGCAACTGCTCTCGGCCATCGAAACCCTGACCCAACAAGTGCTGCAACGCATCGACGAACCCGACTTTATCCCCGACCACCGCGTGCCGCAGACCCTGCCTGGTGGTCAGGTGGTGAAAAAACCGAAGAAACCGAAGAAGCCAAAAGTCGTTGGCGGTGGCAAGGGCGGCAGCCTGGGGCGCTGGATGGAGGCCGACGAGCCAGCCGCCCCGGCGGTCAAGGCTGTGCGCAAGGTGCCCAGCTTTGGCGGTAAGCCGGCCAAGGGCGGCAGAAAACCCTAGGGTGGACAACGCGAAGCCCGTCCACTGCTGGGGCTAACTGTTCTGTGCAATCCGCCAGAGCACGCCGCTGGGGTCGATGATCACAAAGTCGCGCATGCCCCAGGGCTGATCCTGGGGCGGCACCAGACGCACGCCGAAGCGCTCGACCAGCTGCTCATCCAGCACCTTCTGCCACCAGGCCTCGACGTCTTCCACCAGCAGGTGCATGACGAAGTTATCCGCCTGCTCCTTGATGTAGAGATTCTGCAGCAAAAAAGCGCAGTGTTCGCCGTGGCTGAAATAAGCCAGGTCATCGCCGACCCAGCCGGGTTTGAAACCCAGAGCCTGGTAGAACGCCTGGCTCACGGCGAAGTCGCGGGCGGGTACGAAGGTTTTCAGTTCAACGCTGTGCAACATCGGATGGTTCCTGCGCGAGTGGTGTCGAGCAGGCTAATACGGTTGGGCCGGCCCTCTGCCGGAGCCTGGCGAGTAGAGATTAGCGGCTGGCCTGCGCTGCTTCCAGCTGCTTCTTGTGGGTGGCAGCGGCCGTCATGTCATAGATCACCACACAGATGTGTTCCACTGCGTTGCCCGAGCCGCCCAGTGGCAGCAGGGTGACGTTCTGGTACATAAAGTCTTCCTGGCCTGTGATCGGCTGGTAGTTCTTGAAGTGCATCAGGTAGGGATGTTGTTCCCACAGGCTGAAGGCGCGGGTGCCCAGTGCCACGACGGTATCGACCTTGCGCCGCAGCCAGGCTTCGTCGATTTCACTGAACAGGCTGAACAGGGTTTTGCCGTGCACCTCGTCCGGGCCCATGCCGGAATGGTTTTCCATAAAGCTGTTCCACACCTCAACCCGGTATTGGCGGTCGAGCACGATCACCCCGACATCAATGCACTGCACGATATCGAGCAGCCAGTGAACCTCTTTGATATCTATCTGTGCAGGCATGGCTTAACTCATCAGGTAGTTGAGCTTGTTAGTCAGGCGTTTGATCGAATCTTCGGTAAACAGCAGCAAGAGGTCGAAGTGAATGCTGTGGGCTTCCAGGCTGTAGCTCACTTCAATGGCCAGCGTCTTGCGCCAGCGTCGTTGGTTGAGGTGAATCAGCCGCTCGATGGATGAATGCTGGCCCAGCAATTGCGGGTGGCCCTGAGAAAAACGCACATCAATCTGCTCGGCAATCCCGGCCAGGCAGGCACCGGTGAGGATGCTGGCCAGGTCCAGCAGCATTTCCGAGGTCTGGGTGTCGTCCTTGGGTTGCCAGCCCAGCAGTTTCGCCATGTCGGCCACTTCCGAATCATGGAACAGCAGCAGCGCCTCGCCAGCAATGCCATCACCGATAAAGCCCTGGCACACCGCGCTCAGGCGTTCACCGCGCATGGCATCGGTAAGGGTCATGTGCAGCTCACTGACCTCG
Source organism: Pseudomonas sp. HMWF032 (assembly GCF_003060885.1). Lineage (GTDB taxonomy): Bacteria > Pseudomonadota > Gammaproteobacteria > Pseudomonadales > Pseudomonadaceae > Aquipseudomonas. The sequence continues at coordinate 1,293,226 of NZ_QAIG01000005.1, read as the reverse complement.
AAGATGTTCACCTGCGGCACCGGCAATTGCACAAATACGTGCAGCACCTTGGCCAGTAACGCGGCGGCGCGGCCCATGGCGACGTTGGTGACCTCGCGCAGGGCATCGCGGAAGTTGACCTTCAACTCATCCAGTACGGCGGCCTGGGCGAGGGCGGTGGGGGTGGCCTTGGGGTCGAACAGGCCGAGTTCGAGCAGGGTGCTGCGCAGCGTATCGGGGTCGGCGGGTTTCTTGATAAAGGCCAGTGCGCCGAGTTCCTTGACCCGGCGTACGGCTTCGTCCTGAACGTCGCCGGACACCACCACCACTTTGCAGGCCAGGCCCTCGGCGCGCATGGCGGCGAGGGTTTCATAGCCGTCCAACACTGGCATGGTCAGGTCCAGCAGCATCACCTGGCCCAGCCCCTGGCGCAGGGCGGCCAGGGCCTCCTGACCGTTGGCAGCCTGGCTGATGGTCACCGGCCATTCGGGTGGCAGGGCGCGAATCAACTGCTTGCGCGCCATATTCGAGTCGTCGCAGACCACTAGTGGAATCACGGCTGGAGAGTACCTATGCGCGTGGAAGATCACCGCTCTATGACGGTTTTTCCAAAGCATAGTCGCTTGACGTGCGGCGTGGGGGCTTATCTGTGGTGTGACAGCCAGTTGAGCATGCCCTGGGCAGCGCGGCGGCCACTGGCAAAGCAGGTGGTCAGCAGATAGCCGCCGGTGGGCGCTTCCCAGTCAAGCATTTCCCCGGCGCAGAAGGTGCCAGGCAAGGCCTTGAGCATCAGCTGGCCGTCCATCTGTTCGAACGGCACGCCTCCGGCTGTGCTGATGGCTTCATCCAATGGCCGTGGACGTACCAGGGGGATCGGCAGGGCCTTGATTGCACTGGCCAGCTGTGCCGGATCATTGAAGGTTGCGGCGCTGGCCAGTTCCCGCAGCAGCGCCGCTTTGGCCCCATCGATCCCGGCCTGGCGGTGCAGGTGCTTGGCCATGGACTGCGACCCGCGCGGTTTGCTCAGGGCCACCTGCAATTTGCTCAGCGGCGTTTGTGGTAACAGATCAAGGTGTACGGTGGCGCTGCCGTGCTGGTTGATCGTTTCACGAATAGCTGCCGACAGGGCGTAGACCAGGCTGCCTTCGAGGCCGCTGGTGGTAAGCACACACTCGCCCAGGCGCGGTGTTTCTCCGGGTAGGCTGAGGCTGACGTTCTTCAGCGGCGCGCCGGCGAACTTGTCGCGCAGAAACGCGCTCCAGGCCGTTATATCGAAGCCGCAGTTGCTGGCCTGCAAGGGCGCGATCGTCACGCCGCGGTCTTGCAACAGACTGACCCAGGCGCCATCCGAGCCCAGTCGTGCCCAGCTGGCGCCTCCCAGAGCCAGCAGGGTGGCGTCCGCTTTGATCAGGTGCTCGCCGGCAGGCGAGACGATCCGCAACGCGCCCTGATCATCCCAGCCTAGCCAACGATGGCGGGTGTGGATGTACACGCCCAGTTCACGCAGGCGCTTGAGCCAGGCGCGCAGCAGCGGCGCGGCTTTCATGTCGGTGGGGAAGACCCGGCCCGAGGTGCCGACAAAAGTGTCGATGCCAAGGCCGTGAATCCAAGCGCGCAGGGCCTCGGCATCGAAGTCCTGCAGCAGCTTGGTCACTTCTGCCTGGCGCGCGCCATAGCGGGCCACAAAGGCCGGCTTGGCTTCGGCATGGGTGATATTCATCCCGCCGACCCCGGCCAGGAGGAACTTGCGCCCCACCGAAGGCATGCCGTCGTAAAGGTCGACCTGCACACCGCCCAGGGCCAGCACTTCGGCCGCCATCAGCCCGGCGGGGCCGCCGCCGATAATGGCAACGCGAGAGGCAGGTGGTTGGTGGTTGTCGGTCATGGCGATATCGGGCGGGAATTAAGGGCGTGCATTCTAACCGAGGCCGCGTGCGCCTTGTCATTTGCCCCGGCTTCGGGCAGGGTCGCGGGGTGAATTTCTGACCGGAGCCCCTTTATGTCTGACCTCTACCCCAGCATCGACCCCGACGGCCTGATCGAATATTCGGTGGTCTACACCGACCGCTCTCTCAACCATATGTCGCAGTCGTTTCAGGGCGTGATGAAGGAGATTTCCAGCACCCTGAAACAGGTCTACAACGCCCATGCGATGGCCATCGTGCCTGGTAGCGGCACCTATGGCATGGAGGCCGTGGCGCGCCAGTTGGCCACCGGGCAGAAGTGCCTGGTGCTGCGCAACGGCTGGTTCAGCTACCGCTGGACGCAGATTTTCGAGATGGGGCAGATCCCCTCTGAGTCTATTGTGCTCAAGGCGCGTCCGGTCAGCGAAGGCAGCCAGGCCGCCTATGCCCCGCCGCGACTGGCCGATGTGCTGGCGGTGATCGCCCTGGAAAAACCGCAGGTGGTGTTCGCCCCGCACGTGGAGACCTCTTCCGGCATGATTCTGCCAGATGGCTACCTGCGCGCCGTGGCGGATGCTGTGCATGCGGTCGGCGGCCTGTTTGTGCTCGATTGCATCGCCTCCGGCACCCTCTGGGTGGACATGCAGGCCTGCGGCGTGGACGTGCTGATCAGCGCGCCGCAAAAAGGCTGGAGCGCTTCGCCGTGCTGCGCCCTGGTGATGCTCAGCGAAGCCGCCCAGGCCCGCGTCGAAGCCACGCAAAGCACCAGCTTTGCCTGCGACCTGAAAAAGTGGCTGCAGATCATGCAAGCCTACGAACAAGGTGGCCATGCCTACCACGCCACCATGCCCAGCGATGCCCTGGCGCGTTTTCGCGATGCCATGCGCGAGGCCGAAGCCATTGGTTTCGCTAAGGTGCGCGAGCAACAGCAGGAACTCGGTGAGCGGGTGCGCGCCTTGCTCGCCCGCAAAGGCTTCAAAAGCGTGGCCGCCGAAGGCTTCGAGGCTCCCGGCGTGGTGGTGTGCTACACCACCGACGCGAGCATCAAGAACGGCAGCAAATTCGCTGCCCAGGGCCTGCAGATCGCAGCGGGCGTGCCGTTGCAGTGCGATGAACCAGCGGATTTCCAGACCTTCCGCCTGGGCCTGTTCGGGTTGGACAAACTGGGCAATATCGAGCGCACCGTGGCGACCCTTGAGCAGGCGCTGGATAAGGTGTTGGCGGGTAGTTGAAATAAATAGGTGTTGCTGGACTTGATTAACCGTGCGGGTGAAATTTTGCTTGAGGAGAGGCTGATTTCTATCGTGGCCAAATCAGAAGTGACCATTACTGCACTGAAGGCAGTTAGGCGGTTGAACCTGAGCTCTTGGTGTATAGGTGCGGGCGCGATTCGTAATCTTGTTTGGGATCACCTGCACGGTTTTGAAGTGGCAACCAAGTCCGATGACATAGATGTCGTCTTTTATGACGCAAACAATCTTTCCCTGGAGTTGGAGCAGTCCTTAAAACTGCAGTTGGACTTGTCCGAGCCTGAGTTTGCTTGGGATGTAGTTAACCAGGCGGCGGTTCATACTTGGATTCGGCCTCATCCCGGTAAAAAAATGATGCCGTTTCGTTCTCTAGCAGAAGGCGTAGCTTCATGGCCTGAGGTGGCTACATGCGTAGGCGTTACGCTTACGACATCAGGAAAGATTGAGGTTATTTCACCTCATGGCCTTATCGATCTTTTTGAAATGGTGATTCGCTGGAATCCAGAGCGCGTTCCGCGTGAGGTTTACGAGGAGCGCGTTGCTGATAAGCGTTTTTCTGAGCGCTGGCCAAGAGTCAAAGTTCTACCATGTCTTTAAGACTAAGTATTTCGATACCCATAAATCGTCTTTGCGTTACAGCTATGACTTCGGTCTATGGGTATCGCTGTGCTTGCGTGATCTGGCGGGTTAGCCGACCTTGACCGCCTGCAGCGTATAGCTCAATGGCAGCCTTTGCGGCTGGTTATCCAGCCGCCATTCACCATCCTCGCCCAGGCTCATCTGACCCGGTAGGGCTTCCCAGGGCAGGCTGGTGTGTTCTTCCAGTGCCGTCAGACGCATGCCGTGACGCAGCAGTGCGGTGATGATTTCGCCCAGGCCGTGGTTCCATTCGTGGGTGATGCTGGCGGTCAGCAGGGTGTCGGTTTTGACGTAGGTGTGCTCGTTATCCCAGACGGTGGGTTCGCTGTGTTCGAAATAGGGGTGGGCAAGCTGCAGGGCGTCCTCGCAGTCCTCGTCGAGCGCCATCAGCACCGGATGGGCTTCACGTAAGAACAGGCGTCCGCCGGGTTTTAGCAGGGCGGCGACATTGCGCGCCCAGTCATCGATCTGCGGTAGCCAGTTCAGTGCGCCGATGCCGGTGTAAATCAGGTCGAATGATTGCGCCCCGAGCACCTTGGCGGCGTCGTAGACCGAGGCTTCGACAAATTCGATGTGCTCACCGCAGCTGCTTGCCAGTTTGCTGGCTTGCGCCAATGAGGCGGCGGAGAAATCCAGGCCGCTCATCTGCGCGCCCAGACGGGCCAGCGACAGGGTGTCGGTGCCGATATGGCACTGCAGGTGCAGCGCGCGCAGGCCGTGGATATCGCCAAGGCGCGGCAGATCAAAGCGCACGACTTCGGATAAATGCGCGGGCGAGGTGATAAACAGCTGAACCTGGTAATCGGGCGACGCCGCATGCAAGGCGGCGCGCTCGTTCCAGTTGGCTTGGTTCAGGGCAAACGAGTCATCCATGACGGAACTCCATTCAATGTGTGGGGGAATGCGTATCCAGTGCGCTCAGTATGGCGTGGGCCGCCTTGATTCGGGCGGCGTTGGGGTAGTTCTTGTTGGCCAGCATGACCAGGCCGAGGTTCTGACTGGGAACAAACACCGCGTAGGCGCCGAAGCCGCGGGTTGAGCCGGTTTTATTGAACAGGCTGTCGCCTGGCGCTGTTTCCGGCGGTGCGAGGCGTTTAGCCGGTTGCGACTCCAGAGCCATGGCTGGGGAGTTGCCGGCTTGCAGGCGTTCCAGGCTGATCGGGTAGGGGTAACGCTCCCAGCCGAGGCCCTGGGTCATCTCGCCGACGCGGTAATAACCGGTGTGGGTGATGGCGATGGCGCGTTGCAGATCCTCGGTGAGACTGGCCGGATCAAGGTTGGCCTGGACAAAGCGCAGCATGTCCCGGGCGTTGGTTTTCACCCCGTAGGCTTCGGCGTCGAGCATGCCCGGCGTGACCCGCAGCGGCTGGTTGTCCTGGCTGTAGCCGTAGGCATAGCGCGGCAGCTGCGCCGTCGGCACCTGGATATAGCTGTGTGGCATGCCGAGCGCGGGGAACAGCGTGCCCTCCATCAGCGTGGGGAACGGCTGGGCCATGCTGCGCGCGGTGAGATGGCCGAGCAAGCCAATGCTGGGGTTGGAATAGCGCCGATGGCTGCCGGCGGCGTATTCAGGCTGCCACTGGCGGTAATAGGCGAGCAGGCTGGCCGGGTCGGTCACGCTGTCGGGGAACTGCAGCGGCAGCCCGCCAGCGCTGTAGGTGCCGAGGTTGAGCAGGCTGGCGTGTGCCAGCGGGCTGCCTTGCAGCTCGGGCCAGTGCTGGCCGGCGCTGTCGCTAAGGCTCAGTTTGCCGGTACTTTGCGCCAAGGCGGCGAGGGTGGCGGTGAGCGGTTTGCTCAGCGAGCCGATTTCAAACAGGGTGTCGCTGCTCACCGGCTGCTGGTCGTCCAGACGTGCCACACCATAGTTGAAGTAGTGCGCCTGGCCGTTGTGGGTGATCGCCACGGCCATGCCAGCGATGCCGTATTCCTGCATCACCGGGCGGATGGTTTCGTCTACCCGTGACTGCAATGTGTCGCCGGCGTGCGCGGCATTAGCGAATGCGAGAGCGGCAAGCAGTGCCGGCAGGGGGCTGAATTTTCCGTACATGCTGGGCGAATTCCTTGGTGGTGAAGATGCGCGATGTGACAGCGCTGATGGCTTTTTTATCCCAACCCGCGTGCCTGCCAGACCTTGGCGGCGCTGTGGTGCAGGATGCCGTGGCGTTTAGCCAGGGCATAACGGTCTTTGTCGTAACCGCCGCCAATCAGCCCGACCACCGGGATGTCGCGGCCCAGGCAGTGGTTGAGTAAGGCTTCGTCACGGGCGGCGATGCCGGCATCCGTCAGGTTGAGGTAGCCGAGGGCGTCGTGCTGGTGCACGTCGACACCGGCGTCGTAGAGCACGATATCCGGTTGATACAGCGGCAGCAGGTAATTGAGGGTGTCGTTGACCACCTTGAGGTAGTCGTCATCGCCCATACCGTTGGGCAGTGGAATATCCCAGTCACTGGCGGCTTTGCGCGCCGGGTAATTCTTCTCACAGTGCAGCGATACGGTGATCGCTTCCGGGGTGTTCTCCAGCAGGCGCGCGGTGCCGTCACCCTGGTGCACGTCGCAGTCGAAGATCAGCACGCGCTGGGCCTTGCCGCTGGCCAGCAGGTACTGACTGATCACTGCCAGGTCATTGAAGATGCAAAAGCCAGCCGGGTGATCGTAATGCGCATGGTGGGTGCCGCCGGCCAGGTGGCAGGCCAGACCGTGTTGCAGGGCTTGCTCAGCCGCCAGCAGCGAGCCGCCCACCGCCCGAATGGTGCGCTGGGCCAGGGCGGCGCTCCACGGCAAACCGAGGCGACGCTGCTCCTCATAGGCCAGTTCGCCGCTGGCAAAACGCTGGATATAAGCCGGGCAGTGGGCCAGGGCGAGTACGTCGGTGGGGCACAGTTCGGGGCGTAGCAGCTCGGCATCGGTGCTCAGGCCGCTGGCGACGAGGTGATCGCGCAGCAGGCGAAACTTCTCCATGGGGAAGCGATGGTTGGCCGGGAAGGGTGGGCTGTAGTCGTCGTGATAGACCAGCGGCAGGCGCATGGTGTCAGGCTCGGGCAGAGGTGGCCAAAGTATGGCGGCAGGTTCTGCTTGCGCTCAAGCCCGGCGCTCGATTGGCTAGAATGCTGCCATTATTGTCCACATCCATCTTTCAGTCGGGCCGACAAGCGTTGGCAAAGTCTTTACCATCTCGCCCCCCAGCCAGATGCGTTAACAGGAGAGTGTGCATGAGTCAGGTGTTGAATGAGTTGGTCGCCCTGCTGACCCTGGAAACCATCGAAGAGAATCTGTTTCGCGGCGTCAGTCAGGACCTCGGCTTTCGCCAACTGTTCGGCGGCCAGGTGCTCGGCCAATGCGTGTCGGCGGCCAGCCAGACGGTTGAACCCGAGCGCCATGTGCACTCCATGCATGGTTATTTTTTGCGCCCTGGCGATGCCGCGCTGCCGGTGGTGTATCAGGTGGATCGCGTGCGTGATGGCGGCAGTTTCAGCACGCGGCGGGTGACGGCGATCCAGAAGGGCAAACCGATCTTTACCTGCAGCGCCTCCTTTCAATTCGATGAAGAAGGCTTCCATCACCAGAACCCGATGCCGGATGTGCCAGGACCGGATGAATTGAAGTCGGAAACCGAACTGGCCCGCCTGGTGGTCAATGCCTTGCCCGAGCGCATGCGCGAGCGGGCGATTAGCGACAAACCGATTGAAATCCGGCCGGTGACCCTGAGTAACCCGTTTGCTCCCAAACCCTGTGACCCGGTCAAGCACGTGTGGTTCCGCGCCGCTGGCGAGCTGCCGAATGAGCCGCAGTTGCACAAATTACTGCTGGCTTACGCCAGTGACTTCAATCTGCTGACCACCTCGATGCTGCCGCATGGCGTGTCGGTGTGGCAGAAGTTCATGCAGGTCGCCAGCCTCGACCATTCGCTGTGGTTCCACGGCAACCTGCGCATGGACGACTGGCTGCTGTACAGCATGGACAGCCCCTGGGCCGGCAACGCCCGTGGCTTCTCCCGTGGCAGCATCTTTAACCGCCAGGGCCAGTTGGTGGCCTCGGTGGCGCAGGAGGGCTTGACCCGAATCCGTGAGGATTGGAAATGAGACGCGAGGACTGGAAATGAGCCTAAGCGCGGCCCGCCATTGGGTGTTCGATATGGACGGCACCCTGACCCTGGCGGTGCACGACTTCGAGGCCATCAAGCGGGCGCTGGATATTCCACTGGCGGACGACATCCTCGGCCATCTGGCTGGGTTGCCGGAGGCCGTCGCGGCCGCCAAGCATGCCTGGCTGCTGGAGCATGAGCGTGAATTGGCCCTGGCTTCGCAGCCCGCGCCAGGGGCGATTGAACTGGTGCGTGAATTGCGTGAACGTGGTTGCCGTCTGGGCATCCTGACCCGCAATGCTCATGAGCTGGCGCTGCTGACCTTGCGCGCGATTGGCCTGGATGACTGTTTTGCCGTGCCTGACGTGATCGGCCGTGACGAAGCACCGCCCAAGCCTGATCCGGGCGGCTTGCTGCATTTCGCCCGAACCTGGCAGGTCGCGCCGAGCGAGTTGGTCATGGTCGGTGATTACCGCTTTGACCTGGAATGCGCCCGCGCCGCCGGGGCGCGCAGCGTGCTGGTCAACTTGCCGGAAAACCCCTGGCCGGAGTTGGCCGACCATTTCGCCGTGGATTGCCGGGCGTTAAACGGCCTGTTGTAGGGTGGGTCGGGGCGCGTAGCTGGCGCTCCGCTCATCCATCACTGGTGCCGCAATTGGTGGATGGATACAGCGTCATCCACCCTGCGTGTGGTTACTCAATGACCGCACCCTGACTCCAGATCCCTGAGGATCGGGCAGTCCGGACGGTCGTTGCCCTGGCAGCTGTCCATCAACTCCTTGAGCGTGTCGCGCAGGCCGCTGAGTTCGCCGATCTTGCGTTCCAGTTCGTTGATATGGGCAGCGGCCAGGGCTTTGACGTCGGCGCTGGCGCGTTGACGGTCTTGCCACAGAGCCAGTAGTTGGCTGACTTCGGCCAGGGAAAAGCCCAGGTCGCGTGAGCGTTTGATAAACGCCAGGCGATGCAGATCCTGCGGGCTGTATTGGCGATAGCCGCTGTCGCTGCGGCCGGCGGCGGGTAGCAGGTCGATGCTTTCGTAGTAGCGAATCATCTTGGCGCTCAGGCCGGTTTGCTGGGCGGCTTGGCCGATATTCATCCTGCATCTCCTGCCCTGTGGCTCATTTGTGGTCCTTGGGTTTCCAGGTTTTCAGCAGCAACGCATTGCTCACCACGCTGACGCTGGACAGCGCCATGGCGGCGCCGGCGAGCATCGGGTTAAGCAGGCCGGCGGCGGCCAGCGGAATACCGATCAGGTTATAGGCGAAGGCCCAGAACAGGTTCTGGCGGATCTTGCTGTAGGTGCGTCGGCTGATCTCCAGGGCGTCAGCCACCAGACGCGGGTCGCCGCGCATCAGGGTGATGCCAGCGGCGTGCATGGCCACATCGGTGCCGCTGCCCATGGCGATGCCGACATCAGCGGCGGCCAGCGCTGGCGCGTCGTTGATGCCGTCGCCGACCATGGCCACCACCGCGTGTTTTTCCAGCGCGCTGATGATCGCCGCCTTGTCCGCTGGTAGCACGTCGGCGTGCGCGGCACTGATGCCTAACGCTGCAGCCACGGCCTTGACGCTGCCGGGGTTGTCGCCGCTGATCAGGTGGCTGGCAATGCCTTGAGCGGTCAGCGCGGCGATGGCCTCGGCTGCGCCTGGTTTAAGTGTGTCGCCAAAGGCAAATAGGCCGAGCACCTGCGGTTGCGGCGCCAATTCCAGCAGCCAGGATAGGGTGCGGCCTTCGGCTTCCCAGGCCAGGGCGTCGGCGGCCAGTTCATCGTGGTGCAGGAAGTGTTCTTCCAGCAGGCGTTTGTTGCCCAGTGCCAGTTGCCGCTCGCCGATCTGCCCGGCGATACCGCGCTCGGCCAGCGCCTTGCTGTTGCTGACGTCGGCAAGGTGCAGCTGCTGCTCTGTGCACTGATCCAATACCGCTTTGGCCAGCGGATGTTCGCTGCCGCGTTGCAGGGCGCCGGCCAGTTGCAGCAGTTGAGTTGTGTCGCCATCGACCGCGCGCAGATGGGCGATGCGCGGCGCGCCAGAGGTCAGGGTGCCGGTTTTGTCGAAAGCCACCAGGGTTACCGAATGGGCGATTTCCAGGGCTTCGGCGTCTTTGATCAGGATGCCGTGGCGCGCCGCCACGCCGGTGCCGGCCATGATCGCCGTGGGCGTGGCCAGGCCGAGGGCGCAGGGGCAGGCGATGACCAGCACCGCCACGGCATTTAGCAGCGCGGTTTCGACATCCGCGCCAAGCAGCAGCCAGCCGAGCAGGGTGGCCAGAGCGATCAGCAGCACACTGGGCACGAAGACCTGGCTGACTTTATCCACCAGCTTCTGGATCGGCGCTTTCGCCGCCTGGGCATCTTCGACCAGGCGAATAATCCGCGACAGCACGGTTTCCGCGCCCAGGGCGGTGGTTTCCACCAGCAGGCGGCCTTCGCCGTTGATGGCTCCGGCCGTTACGCAGTCTCCGGGCTGCTTGGGTTGCGGCAGGCTCTCGCCGCTGATCAGCGCTTCGTCGGCATGGCTCTGGCCTTCGCGGACCAGGCCATCGACCGGGAAGCGTTCGCCGGGCTTGACCACGATGGTGTCGCCCAGTTGCAGCTCACCCAGCGCCACCCATTGCTCGACGCCATCCTGCAGACGTAAGGCGCGCTCCGGACGCAGCGCTTGCAGTGCGCGGATGGCGCTGCTGGTCTGGCGTTTGGCGCGGCGTTCCAGGTACTTGCCGAGCAGAATCAGTGTGATGATCACCGCCGAGGCTTCGAAATACAGATGCGGCATGCTGCCCGCCGGACTTATCGCCCATTGATACAGGCTCAACCCGTAAGCGGCGCTGGTGCCGATGGCCACCAGCTGGTCCATATTGCCGGCACGGGCGCGCAGAGCGCTCCAGGCCGCGCGGTAGAAGCGCGCGCCGAAGATAAATTGCACCGGCGTGGCTAGGGCGAACTGCAGCCAGGCTGGCAGCATCCAGTGCAGGCCGAAGGGGGCGACGAGCATGGGAATGACCAGCGGTACGGTCAGCACAATCGCCAGCAGCAGTGACCAGCGTTCGCGCTGCAGGGGCCGCTCGCCGGTGGGGTGTGTCTGGGGTGTATCGCCGAGCAGGCTGGCGCGGTAGCCGGCCTGGCTGACGGCCTGTAGCAGAACCTGGTGATCAGTGCCGCGCAGCACCTGTAACTGCGCACGCTCGCTGGCCAGGTTGACGCTTACCGAGAGCACGCCCGGTTGCTGCGTCAGGGCGCGTTCGATTCGGCCCGCGCAGCTGGCGCAGGTCATGCCGTCCAGACTTAGCTCCAGACGCTCGCTGGGCACCGCATAACCGGCCGCGCTGACGGCGTTGACCAGTTGTTCCAGGCTGCCCGCGGGCGCTTCGACGCGTGCCTGTTCACTGGCCAGGTTGATGCTGACACTGACGACATCGGCCACCTTGGCCAGGGCGCGCTCGACCCGCCCGGCACAGCTGGCGCAGGTCATGCCGGCAATCGGCAGGTCGAAGTGGATGAGGTTGGACATGCGCGATCCTCCATAGCAATTCCCGGCAGGATCAACCTTGCCACCTTGGCAAGGTCAAGTGCCAATGCATTCGCCTGCCACCCTGCACGTGTGCCTGCGGTGCGTTGCCGCATAACGGTTACAAGGCGCGCCCGGCAATTTTTAGGGCTTGACCTTCCCCCGTTGGCAAGGGGGACACTGTGCGCCTATTCCAGATGAGTAAGGTGATAACCGATGCAAGCAGCAAGCGTTCATACATTCCGGGTTGAAGGCATGACCTGTGAGCATTGCGTCAAGGCTGTGACTGACGCTGTGCTGGCGCGTGATGCGGCGGCTGAGGTGAAGGTGAAGCTGCAGGGCGGTGAAGTGCGAGTCAGCAGCAGCCTGCCCAGCGATCAGTTGATCATCGCCATTGCCGAAGCCGGTTATGGGGTCGGTTTGGCCTGATCCAGTAGTTCGGTGGCTGGCCAGTCGCAGATCAGGCCGCGAAAGCAGGCGTCGACCATGGGCGCGGTGTCGCTGAGCGGGTCGAACAGATTGGGGTCGCGCGACCAGTCGTAGAACAGGCCAATCAGCAGTGCATGCACGGTGCGAGCGGCCAGGCGCGGCGTCAGCCCGGGATGCAGGCGCAGGCGGACTGACGGCGTGTTGAACTGCTGTTCGCAGAGCGCGATAAACAGGTTGATAAAGGCCTCTTGGCGCTCTTCGGCCTCGCGCAGTTCTTCGGTGAACTCACACTTGCGCAGCAGGATGGTGAAGATACGTTTCTTCTGCGGCTCGCGGGCCAGGTTCTCGATGGCCTCGATACACAACTCGCGCAGGGTCTGCAGCGGGTCGTGCTCGGGGCAGCCGCGCATACGTTCGGCCAGCTGTTCCGGCGGCAGCCGCACCTGATTGAGCATGGCATTGAACAGGTCGGCCTTGTTGGCAAAGTGCCAATACACCGCACCGCGCGTTACCCCGGCATGCCGCGCAATGTGCTCCAGACTGGTGTGCGCCACGCCTTTTTCCAGGAACAGCGTTTCGGCAGCCTCGAGAATGGCGCGGCGGGTTTTTTCGGCGTCTTCTTTGGTTCGGCGCATGGCGGCAGGCGGATTTCTGGCTAGGCTCAAACGCGAAGTGTAATGAATCGAGGGGCAATATTCTATTTACAAACACTTGTGTATGTAACTAGCATTGCCAGTCTCAAATGTTGCGCCCTGCGTGTTCTCGGAGACATTCATGCTTTTTGCCCGTCATCTGCCGGTCGTTGCCGGCTCCCTGTTGCTCGCTACCCTGGCTTCCTCACTGCATGCTGCTGATGCACCGCCGGCTCCCGAAGTTGTTGTGGAAATCGTTCAAGCTGCATCATTGCCCTTGGAGCTGGAATATTCCGCACGTACGGCAGGCTTTCGTGAAGTTCAAGTGCGCGCTCAGGTCAGCGGCATCCTGCAGGAGCGTACTTACCTGGAAGGCAGCCAGGTCAAACAGGGCCAGGTGATGTTCCGTATCGACTCGCGTACCTATCAGGCGGCGTTGAGCCGGGCCAAAGGCGCGCTGGCGCAGGAGCAGGCGCGCTACCGGCAGACCGAACGTGACCTCAAGCGTATCCGTGAGCTGCAGAAGAAAGGGTTTGCCAGCGAAAGCGAACTGGACAATGCCGTCTCCAACTTCGAGCAGAGCAAAGCGAACATCCAGGCGGCCGAGGCCGAGGTGCAGTCCAAACAGATCGACCTCGATTACACCACGGTGAAAGCCCCAATTTCAGGAATCACCAGCAAGGAAACCGTGTCCGAGGGCAGTCTGGTGGTTGCCGGCGACCCGAGTGCCAGCCTGCTGAGCAATATCACTCAGCTGGACCCGATCTACGTCAACTTCGCCGCCCCGGATTCCGATGTGGAAAGCGTGCGCAGCGGCCTGCAGAACGGCAGCCTGGTGCTGCCGGAAGACGGCAAGATGAGCGTGCAGATCAAACTCGGCGACGGCAGTGTCTATCCGCTGGAAGGTAAAGTCGATTTCACCGACAGCCTGGTTGACCGTGGTACGGGCACCGTCAGTGCCCGCGCTGTCGTGCCTAACCCGGATCAGAAGTTGCTGCCGGGCCAGTTTGTTCGCGTGCAGGTCAGGGGGCTGAGCATTCCCAACGCCATGACCCTGCCGGAGCGGGCGATTGCTCAGGGGCCGGGCGGCACTTTCGTCTACGTAGTCGATGAGGGCGGCGTGGCGCGCATGCGTCAGGTCACCACCGGGCACACCGCCAAGGGTCGCTGGGTGATTGTGTCTGGCATAAGCGCCGGTGAACGGGTGATTGTCGAGGGCCTGCCCAAGGTGCGCCCGGATACGCCGGTAAAAGTTGCCGCCCCAGCCGCCAGCCAATCTTAAGGAGCGCCCCCGGTGATCTCACGCTTCTTTATTGACCGCCCGGTATTTGCCGCGGTCATCTCGATCATCATCGTGCTGGCGGGCCTGATGGCCATGCGCACGCTGCCGATCGCTCAGTACCCACAGATCCTTCCGCCGCAGGTGTCGGTCAGCGCCAGCTATGCCGGCGCCAGTGCCCAGGTGATTGCCGAGACCGTGGCTGCGCCGCTGGAGCAGTCGATCAACGGCGTGGAGGGGATGATTTACCAGCAGTCCAACTCCGGCGGCAACTCGATGAGCCTGTCGGTGTACTTCGAGGTGGGGCGTGACCCCGACCAGGCCACCATCGACGTCAACAACCGGGTGCAGGCTGCCCTGGCCAAATTGCCGGAAGAGGTGCGCCGGCAGGGCGTCAAGGTGCAGAAGAAGTCCTCGGACATTCTTCAGGTGGTGACCCTGTATTCGCCGGATGGCTCGCGCGACCCTGTTTATATCAGCAACTACGCGCTGATCAACGTGATCGACGAACTCAAGCGCCTGCCGGGCGTGGGCGATGTCAGTCAGTTCGGCTCGAAAGACTATTCCATGCGCATCTGGCTGCGCCCGGACAAGCTGGCACAGTACAACCTGACGCCGACCGATGTGGTCAATTCAATCCGCGAGCAGAACTCACAGTTCGCCGCTGGCAGCTTCGGCCAGCAGCCACTCAAGCAGGAGCAGGATTTCACCTATACCGTGACCACCCAGGGTCGTTTCACCGACCCTAAAGAATTCGAGAATGTGATTCTGCGTACCGATGAAACCGGCGCCAGCCTGTTGCTCAAGGATGTTGCACGGATCGAACTGGGTGCCCAGGACTACTCGCTGATGACCTCGCTCAATGGTCAGCAGAATGCCGCCTTCGGTGTCTACCTGCAGCCCGGCGCGAATGCTCTGAATACTGCTGAGGCCGTGAGCACAACGCTGGAGCGGCTGTCGAAGAACTTCCCCAGCGGCATGACCTACAAAGTGCCGTACGACACCACCAAATTCGTGCAGGTGTCGATTGAAGAGGTGATCCATACCTTCTTCGAGGCGCTGGTGCTGGTGGTGCTGGTGGTGTTTATCTTCCTGCAGAACTGGCGCGCTACGCTTATCCCGGTGCTGGCCATTCCCGTTTCGCTGGTCGGTACGTTCGCCGGGATGTACATGCTTGGTTTTTCGATCAACCTGTTGACGTTGTTCGGCATGGTGCTGGCCATCGGCATCGTGGTGGACGATGCGATTGTGGTGATTGAGAACGTTGAACGGGTGATGGCCACTGACAAGATCGGCCCGCGTGAGGCGACCATCAAGGCCATGGAGGAAGTCACCGGGCCGATCATCGCCATTGTGTTGGTACTGTGTGCGGTCTTTGTGCCAGTGGGCTTCCTCGGCGGTCTGGCGGGGGAGATGTATAAACAGTTCGCCATCACCATTGCCGTATCGGTGGTGATCTCCGGTATCGTCGCCCTGACCCTGAGTCCGGCGCTTTGCGCCTTGTTGCTCAAACCCGGGCATCACGAGCCGGCTGCGCCATTCCGCGCCTTCAACCGGGTGTTCGACAAGTTGACCGATGGCTACACCGCGGGTGTGCGCTTCTTCCTCAAACGTTCGGCGGTCGGCCTGCTGCTGTTCGGTGCGATGATCGCGGTGATGGTGCTGCTGTTCAACCGAGTGCCCAGTTCCCTGGTGCCCAATGAAGACCAGGGCTATGTGATCAATGCCTACTTCCTGCCACCGGCCGCGTCGTTGACCCGCACTGAGAAGCTGACCGGCGACGTGACGCAGCAGTTAATGAAGCACCCCGCCGTGCAGGATGTGGTGACGTTTGCCGGTTTTGACGTGCTGACCTTTGGTACTCGCAGCAGTGCGGGGGTGTCGTTCGTACCCCTGAAAGACTGGAGTGAGCGCACCACGCCAGAATTGGATGCACGCAACCTCACTGGCCAGTTCATGGGCATGGGGGCTGCACAGAAGGACGGTGTGGTCCTCAGCTTCAACCCGCCGCCCATTACCGGTATGAGCACCACCGGCGGGTTTGAGGGCTTTATCCAGGACCGTAGTGGCGGCACGACCGCGCAACTGGCGGGCAAGGTGCAGGCTTTTCTCGCCGCAGCGGCAAAGCGTCCTGAGCTGGCCGGCGTGCAGAGCACCTTCAGCGCCAATGTGCCGCAGTACTTTATCGACCTTGACCGTACCAAGGCGCGTGCTCTGGGCGTACCGGTGAACGATGTGTTCACTGCCATGCAAGCCACGTTCGGCAGTTATTACGTCAACGATTTCAGTCTGTATGGCCGCACCTTCCAGGTCAGCCTGCAGGCCGAAGCAGAGTTTCGCAGCAAGCCGGAAGACCTGTCTCAGGTCTATGTGCGCGCAGCCAGCGGTGAATTGGTGTCGCTGGCCAGCCTGGTTAAGGTCGAGCGCATCCTCGGGCCGGATACCTATGCTCGCTTCAACGTTTACCCGGCGGCGAAGATCCTCGGCGGACCGGCGCCTGGTTATAGCTCGGGGCAGGCCCTGAGCGCGATTCAGGAAGTGGCAGATGAAGTGTTGGGCAGTGATTACAGCATTGGTTGGACCGGTTCGGCCTTCCAGGAAATCGCTACCCAAGGGTCGGGCAGCAGTGCCTTTATCTTCGGTCTGATCATGGTGTTCCTGATCCTCGCCGCCCAGTACGAGCGCTGGACCCTGCCGTTGGCGGTGGTTACAGCGGTGCCGTTTGCGGTGTTCGGGGCGATTCTCGCGGTGTGGCTGCGCGGCATCGAGAACGACCTGTACTTCCAGGTCGGCCTGGTTACGCTGATCGGTCTGGCGGCGAAGAACGCCATCCTTATCGTCGAGTTCGCCGTGCTCTGCCGGCACCAGGGGATGGGGATCTTCGAGTCGGCATTGGAGGCGGCACGGCTGCGCTTCCGGCCGATCATCATGACCTCGCTGGCGTTCATTCTCGGTGTCGTACCACTGGCGATCAGCTCCGGCGCAGGTTCGGCCAGTCGTCACTCGATTGGTACCGGGGTGATCGGCGGCATGCTGGCCGCGACCTTCCTGGCGATCTTCCTGATTCCGATGTTCTACCTGTTGGTGGAGTCGCTGGCGGCCAAACTCGGCAAAAGCCGGAAAAAAGCCGATTTGCCGGCGTGACCACGTAAGGGCAAACCGTAGCCCGGATGCACGCCGGGAGCGCTTTGTCAGCTTGCCGTAGCTTGGGGCTTATCCGGGCTACGGCGGCTCCATCTGTTATTTCATTTCTGGACCCCCATGCCGTTACGTCTTTTGCTGATTCTTGGCGCGCTAAGCGCCTTTGGCCCGCTGGCCATCGATTTCTACCTGCCGAGCTTCCCGACCCTGGCGCGCGCGTTCTCTACCGATGTGGAGCATGTGCAGCTGTCGTTGGCCGCCTACTTTGCCGGTCTGGCCATCGGTCAACTGGCCTATGGTCCATTGGCCGACCGCTTTGGTCGGCGCAAACCATTGTTGGTCGGAGTGTTGCTGTTCAGTCTGGCGTCACTGGCCTGTGCGCTGGCACCAAGTCTTGAGTGGTTGATTGCTGCACGGTTTGTCCAGGCCTTGGGTGGTTGCGCCGGGATGGTGATTTCGCGAGCGGTGGTGCGCGATCTGTGTGACCCGATCAGTTCGGCCAAGGTATTTTCCCAGCTGATGCTGGTGATGGGCCTGGCGCCGATTCTTGCGCCGCTGGGCGGGGGGCTGCTGCTCAGTACGCTGGGTTGGCCGTCGATTTTTGTCTGTCTGACCCTGTTCAGCTTTATCTGTCTGTTGGCGGTGGCTCAATGGCTGCCGGAAACCCTGGCCAAGGAGGCGCCGCCTGCACCTTTGCGCGGCGCGTTGGGCGAGTACAAGCGGCTGTTTACTGATCTGCCGTTTCTCGGTTACGCGCTGACCGGAGGTTGTGCGATTGCCGGGATGTTTGCCTATATCGCCGGTTCACCGTTCGTATTCATCGAGCTGTATGGCATACCTGCCGAGCATTATGGCTGGCTGTTCGGCAGCAATGCCCTGGGCTTTATTCTGGTGGCGCAGCTGAATGCCTGGCTGGTGGCACGGCACGGCCCATCCTACTGGTTGGGTAAGACCGTGTGGTTCTACCTGGCGTGTGGCCTGGCGCTGCTGCTGGTGGCACTGGCCAAACCACAAGCCTTGTGGCCGCTGCTGATTCCACTGTTTGGCTGTATTGCCAGTCTGGGCATTCTTCTGCCCAATGCTTCGGCCTGCGCCATGGCCGGGCAGGGTAGCCATGCCGGCAGCGCATCGGCGCTGCTGGGCAGTCTTCAGTTCGTTATTGCCGCCAGTGCCGCCGCTATGGTCGGCGTGCTGCATGACGGCACGGCCTGGCCAGTTGCGGTGGTGATTTTCAGCTGCGGCCTCTTGGTAGTAGGGTTTTCGCTGTTTACTCGTTGGGTGAGTGCCGAGCTTTAGCCGGTGGCGCGCAGCTGCGTAGCGGGTAGGCTGTGCGGAGCATTCAGGCGTGCCTGCAGGATGCTGACAAACTGCTGCGCTTCGCCCTCACTGCGAAATGTGACGCTCTGCTTGCCCATGCAGACTTGCCAGCTACGGCCGGTTGCCGGGTTGTTAATGGGTTTAATCATGACGTTCATGAACAGACCTCCTCTGCGAAGAGGGCAGTCTAGTTGTTCGAGATGAACTTTTATTGACCTGTAACAAGTCAGCTGACGGTTGGTACGAAGGGCTCTGGCTCGCTGGCTTTTGCCCCACTGAACTGCACGGCCAATCCGGCCAGTCGAGTGAACTCGGTTACCAGGGCGATATCGGCCGAGCTGGGGCGGGCTGGTTGCGGGTAATAGATTCCGAACGTCCCTAACACCTGGCCGCTGTCATCCTTGAAGGGTAACGACCAGCAAGCCTGCAACCCTGCCGCAAGCGCGATGCCTTTATAGTCTTTCCAGTAGCGGTGGGTGTTGAGGTCCTCGGCAATGACCAGTTCACCGCTACTGGCTGCATGCCCGCAAGAGCCGACTTCCGGCCCGGCCTGCACACCATCAATGGCTTGGCTGTAAGTCTCCGGCAGGCTGGGGGCGGCACCGATGCGCAGGCGTTGGTGGGCATCAAGCAGCATGATGGAGACGCGCATCTGTGGTTGCAGGCATTCCAGGCGGCGGCTGATGCCCGCAAGAATACTTTGCAGCGAATGCTGACCAAGTAACTCATCAAGCACGGCATTGCGAGCCTGCTGCAATTGCTGAATCTGGTGGCGTTCATGCATGTCACGCAGGCTGCCATGCAAGCCTTGTTCAAGCGAGCTGAGGTTGAGCTGCAGTTCAACCCGGCGAATTTCGCCGCTGCGAGTCTGCAGCTGGCATTCCAGGCGAAGATTATCCAACCGACCCGTACGCAGTTCTGCCAGGTGCTGGCTCAGCGGCATCTGGCCTAGTTCTGGCATAAAGCGTTGCAGCGGGCTACCCAGGCTGTCATGCAGGGCATAGCCGCTGATCTGCTCCCAGGCGGGGTTGAGGAATGTCAGCTGATTTTCGGTATTGGTGATGAAAATCGCATCGCCCAAGTGCTCGACCAGGCGGCGGTAACGGCTCTCGCTGACTTGCAGCTCGCTGTCGATTTTTTTCTGTTCGGTCAGGTCGATGTCGACGCAGTAGAGCTCTAGCTGGTCGAGGCTGTTACGTAGCATCAGGTGGCTGGAATACACCCAGACCAGGCTGCCGTCCTTGCGTTGCAACTGGATTTCCGCCGCCGGAATGGGAGGACCTCCGAGTTGCCAGAGCTTGATGGCATTGACCACTTTGTTACGTGCCGTTGGTGGCACGATCAGCTCTTCCAGGTGACGACCCATGACTTCATGCACGTTGTAGCCATAGAGCTGATTGCTGGCCTGGTTCCAATAGATCACCCGGCGTTCGCGATCATAGCCTTGCACGGCGATACGGGGAGTCTGTTCGAAGAGTTGGCGAAAGCGCAGGTCACTTTCGCGCAGGGCGTTCTCGTCCCGTTTCTGGGTGGTGATGTTCTGTATTGTGCCAAGTACCTCGCCTTGTTCATCGGCTTCACCGCGCAACATCAACCAAGTGCTTTGCTGCTGGTTGGGTTGCAACAGGCGGGTACTGACGCTCAGGGTGGTCTGGTCTTGCAAAAGTGCCTGCATGGCGCGCTGCACGGCAGCACGCTCGGCGGGGTGCAGCCAGCTGAGTAACTGTTCCAGGCTGCATTGCGCATCGCTTGCGGGGCGGTCGAGCAGGTTCAGGGCTTCCTGGCTCCAGTGAAACCCCTCATGGTATTCCCAACTGCCAAGTGCAGCATTGCGATGTGCCTGCTTGAGCAGCTGGCTGTTGTGTGTCAGGTCCTTCAGCAACTGATCCTGCGTCTGGCGATCACGGAGACTGACCAGAAAAATCAGCCCGGTACTGAGCAGGATAAACAGCACTTCCTTGGTGATATGCAGCTCGGCTATCAGTGCGCGGTCTTGAACCAGGGCATGCAGCAGATTGTCGCTGCCCAGAATCCACAGCGTGCTGAACAGGCTGTACACGCAGGCCAGGCGCAGTGGGCCTTTAAGGTCAGGTCGCATCGCTTACCGCCTGTAGGTCATCCAATGTACAGGTTGAGAGTGTTCACGCCGCCTGACAGCGCGTTAGCACTCCGGAAAGGGTAGCTGTCAGCCATGAATCTGCCGAGCACTTCGGTAGCATTTGTACGCAGCCGTGGTGGCAGACGTCCTTAGGTGCGCGCCGTGTGCTTCAGTCTGTCGTGGCCGGCACCGGCGTGTTCTGCAGGTCCAGCAGGGCTTTCTTCGCTGCGCTGTGCATGGGCACGCCAAGCTCGCGCAGGGCGTTTCGGCTCGATAACTGAGCGCCCTGGATGCTGCCATTGGCCAGCCATGGGTTATTGCGGGCAAACAACAGTTGAACCAGTCGTTCTATTTCGGCAGGGGTCAATTGCTCGCCTGTCAGTAACATGCTGGCGACTGCCAGTGTGGGTACCGCTTGTGCCTGCCCCGGATAGGTCTCGGCGGCAAAGCTGAACGCAAAGCTGCCGGGGCGTTGTGCTTGCAGGCGTTCGAGTGCGCTTGACTCCAGTGGGATCAGCCTGAGCGCAAAGGCTTCGCTGGCGGCGCGGATGTGATCAGCCGGTGCGCCTATTACATGAATCAGCGCATCCAGTTGGTCATCACGCAGTGCTTTCAGCGCCTGCTGCAGATCCAATTCGGTCACCGTTTGCAGGTCGCTCAGGGGCAGCTTGTGTGCCTCCAGAATCGCCAGTGCAGTGAGGCGTGAGGCTGAACCAGGCTGGCCAATATTGATCCGCTTGCCGCTTAAATCAGCCATTTTCAGCATTGGGCTGTCGGCCCTGACCAGCACATGCACCGGCTCGGGATAAAGACTGGCGATGGCCTGCAGGGCAGGGTCCGGACCTTGGGACTGTAAAGCACCGGTGCCGTGGATGGCCGCGTAGGCTGCATCGCTTTGTGACAGCGCCAGCATGGCATCGCCCTGGCGCAGCAGGCGCAGGTTGTCCAAGCCGCCCTCGGTGTTTAACACCGGCAGGCTGATGCCCTCACCACTGAGCTGTTGGCTAAATGCGTTGGCAAACCGGGCGTATTGGCCACCGGGTGGACCACCGGCCAAGGGGTAGCCATTTTTTAAACGTGACAGCCGCCCTTGAATGTTATTCAGCGAACGTTCCAGTTCTTCGCTGATGGCTTTGCGCTGCTGTGGCCCGGAGTCTCCGGGGCTGAGGTTAAGTGCCGTGCTGAACGCATTCAGCAGATTTTCCCGTGTGCTACCGCCGCCTTCATTGGCGCGCGCCTCGCGCGGGGCGGTAAAGCCTTGCGGCACCTCAGCCAGCCACTGGCCGCCCTGTTCACGGTAAATCAGACTGCCGTGAATGGTTAATGCATCGCCCGCCTGGTTGCCGCCCGTATCTATCCCGCTCAACCCGCGCGGGCCTGCGCCCATTAAGCTGATCAGGCTGGCCACGCCTGGGGAGTCCCAGGCACCAAAATTTTGCGCCTGTTCAACCTTGAGCGTGGCATCGAAGTAGACCACCAACCGCTTTTCGCCGGGTGGCGCGTTGGCGTCGTTGGCAGTGCCGCGGCGTTTGAGATCGGTCAGGCGTAACACCGAATCGGGAAAGGCTTGATGCAAACGTTGCTGCACATCGTGCTGCAAGGTGTCGCTGGCCGGACCTTTGGAGCAGCCATAGAGCAGCACCAGGCTGAGCACGGCTATGAATGCGCGCATGCTTAACCTCCGATCCATGGCAGTGACAGATAACCCGTTAGCACCAGCGCGTTAAGCAGGTCAATCAGGAACGCCCCGATCAAGGGCACGACCAAAAAGGCCTGGGGTGCGGGGCCGTACTTCTGAGTGATGGCCTGCATATTGGCAATCGCCGTGGCCGTCGCGCCCAGGGCAAAACCGCAAAAGGCGGCTGACATGACGGCGCTCTCGTAATCACGTCCCACTGCGCGGTACACCAGCCAGCCGCCATAGACCACCACCAGCAGCAGTTGCCCAAGCAGAATGACGATTAAGGGGCCCGCCAGGCTGGCGACGTTGGCCAGGTTCAGGGTCATCATGGTGATGGCGAGAAACAGCGCCAAGGTTAGGCTCGAGAGCATATCGATCCCTGAGTCGTTCAAGCGCAGGCCCACCAGATGACCCGCGTTGCGAATCAACACACCCACCAGCAAGCACCAGAGAAAGCTGGGTAAGGTGACAGGGCCGCCACTGACCAGATCACCCAGCCAGCGCCCGGCGATGACGGCAATCAGTACAGCGGCGAGAACCGGAATCAGATTCCCCGCGCTGATTGGCGCGTTTGCCTGGGTGTCTTGGGCGCTCTGCGGGGTGGGTTGGCCCGTCACGTTGTTGGCGAGGTTATGACGCTTGATCAGCCATTGGGCCAGCGGCCCGCCGCAGATACCGCCCAGCACCAGCCCCAGGGTCGCGGCGGTCATGGCCAGTTCCATGATCGACTGGATGTTGTTCACTTCGGCAAAGCGCTCGGCATAGGCCGCCCCCGTACCGTGGCCACCGACCAAGGTAATACTGCCGCCCACAAGGCCCATCAGCGGGTGCATGTCCAGCCCCCAGGCAATCAGCAAGCCGGTGAGGTTTTGCAGAAACAGGAAAGGGATCAGTACCAGAACAAACAGCAGTAACCGCTTGCCGCCTTGCCTGAGCAAACTGAGATTGGCCGACAAACCCACAGCCGCAAAAAACGCCAGCAAAAGTACGGGCTTGAGGGTGTTGTCAAACACCACCTCGGCCGGGGAAAACTGCCCGGCAAAGAGCATACCGAGAGCAAACAGCAGACCGCCGGTTATGGGGTCCGGGATGTTGTAGTGCGACAGCCAGGGCACCAGGCGGTTGACCACACGTCCTAGCAACAGCACCAGCGCGGCGATCAGCAGGGTTTCCAAGGGGAGTAGGGTCACTCGATGCTCCTAGCGGCGTTGGCGGATGCCCACGTTGAGGTCGTGCACTCATCCATGCAGGCGGCGTTACGGCATGGCCTTGGCGCTTATTTAATACTGCCCTGAGTTAAGCCGCCCGCGCTACTGCCTTCCAGTATGGCCAGGCGGGCGTCCCGAATCGCCGCATAAGCATGGTGTTGGCTTTGACTGTCGTATGCGCCGCCTGAAGCCGGGGGACATTCTGCCAATGCCCCACTACTATTGTTGTCGGCCACATGCGACATTGCATCGCAGTGCCGCTGTGTCACAGGCACCCGGAGCAATGCTAGAGTCGCGCCCCATGAAAATGACCTGTACTGACCGTCGTCTGCTGGCCTGGATGCTGTATTTCAGCGTTCTGTTCAGTGCATTCGCCTGCAGTATCGGGCATGGGCAAATGGCCGGTTTGCAATTGAGTGGTCTGGACAGCCAGTACTGCTCCTTCGAGGGCAACTTCGGTGCCGGTGCCGATCTGGATGGCTCCGGTGTGGTGGCGCCCAATCCGGCCACCGGCGCCGGTTGTTCCCTGAGTTCCACCTTCAGCGCGATCATCCTGGCGGCGCTCTTCGGTTTGTTGGGCCTGCTGGCGCCCAGTCGCGCGCCCCTGCTGACATTTTTCTTTACCCCGCGACCGGTTCGCTACCTCTGGCCTTCGGCCAATCCCCGCGCCTCTCCACGTTCCTGATGCACGGCGCCTTTAGGGCGCGCCCACCGTTTGCATGTGGTGAAGCCATGCCGCGTGCGATTGCTTGTGTTTTCAGGAAAACAATACGCTATGTCTATACCGTCTTCCCGCGCCCTGGGCGCTGCTTTGCTGTGCGCTGTAACCCCCTCACTCTGGGCTGAACAGGCCGTTACCTTGCCCGACACTGAAGTTCGTGGCCGCGCGGCGTTGGCGTCGGAGCTGTCGCTCGATACGCCCGCTGAGAGCGCATCACGTTTGGGGCTGACGCCTCGGGAAACGCCGGCTTCGGTCAGTGTCGTTAGCCGCGAGCAGATTGAACGGCGCGGTGCGGACAACACCCAGCAGATGCTCAATGGCGTACCGGGTGTAGTAGCCGCGGCACCGCCAGGCTTTGCCGGTGCCGTGTCGTGGCGTGGCTTTACCGGCAGCCAGGTCACGCAGATGTTTAACGGCATCACGGTGCAATACGACGCCATTGCCGCGCGTCCGGTGGACAGCTGGATTTATGACCGGGTTGAAGCGGTCGGTGGTGCGTCCAGCTTTCTCAATGGATCGGGTGCTGTCGGTGGTTCGATCAACTACCTGACTAAATTGGCCACGCGCGATCAGGCGTTCAGCGAAGGACGCATCCGCTACGGCTCGTTTGATGCCAACGAACTGGCCTATGGTTTCAACCAGCCGCTGGGTGAAGCCAATCACCTGCGTATGGATGTCAGCCGCACCAGCAGCAATGGCTATGTGGATCGCGAACAGCGTGAGGCCTGGACCAGCGCCTTTTCCCTGCTCACGGACTTCAACGAGCAGCTGTCGCACACCCTGGCGTTTGAGTATCAGGAAGAACAGGTCGACAGTCCTTATTGGGGCAGCCCGGTGCTCAAGGGGCGCTCGGGTGACCTGAAGGTGGACGAGAGCCGGCGCTTTGAGAACTACAACGTTGCAGACGGACGCTATGAACAGCGTGTGCGCTGGGTGCGTTCCATCACCGAGTATCAGCTGACGGACGCCACCCGCCTGCGTAATACGCTTTACCACTACAACGCGCAGCGTGATTACCGCAACCTGGAGACCTACGCCTACACGGATGCCACTAATAGCGCCGTGCAGCGTAGTAACGCGCTGCTGCAACGGCATGATCAGGAGCTTAATGGCAATCGATTTGAGGTGCGTCATCAGGGCGGGCTGTTTGGCCTGTCGAGTGAATGGGCTGCCGGTCTGGACTACAGCCATAACGTGCAAACCCGCTATCCACGTTCGGTCGCCGGTCCCTTCGGTGTGGTGGATGCTGAGCATTTCGAGCCCGGGCATTTCTTCGACCTGCCCGGTATGACCCCTGGTTACGCACGCCAGCGCACCAATCAACTCGACACCTGGGCATTGTTTGTCGAAAACCGTCTGGAGCTGACTGAGCGTCTGTCCCTGTTGACCGGCCTGCGGCATGATCGCATCGATCTGGACGTGACCAACCACCAGGCTGCCAGCCTGACCAACCCGGCGTTTTTCGCCCGGGAGTACGAGCCCACCACTGGCCGTGTCGGTATGGTCTATGCCTTGAGTCCTGCTGCCAATGTGTATGTGCAATACAGCACGGCTGCCGACCCGCCTGCTGGGGTTCTCACGACGGCTACCCTGGGACAAGTACAGGATTTTGACCTGACCAAGGGCCGTCAACTGGAGGTCGGCAGCAAGTTTGATTTCCTCGACGGGCGCGCCTCCACCACCGTTGCCGCTTACAAGATCGAACGCGAAAACCTGGCTACGCGCGACCCCGCTAACCCCGGACAAACGCTGCCGGTCGGCAAGCAATCGACGCTTGGTGTAGAGCTGGCAACAGCGCTGCGCATCACCCCGCGCCTGCTGGCAGAAGCCAATGTGGCGTGGATCGATGCTCAATACGATGAGTTCAATGAAAGCGTGGGCGGGCAGTCGATCTCGCGTAAGGGCAACACGCCGAGCAACGTGCCCGATCAGGTTGCCAACCTGTGGCTGACCTATGACCTGGCGCCACAGTGGCAGGTCGGTGCAGACAGCCGCTATGTAGCCTCGGTGTATACCGATGCGGCCAATCAGCTAAAAGCACCGGCCTATACCTTGTTCGGTGCATTTGTCAGCTACCGCCTGGATGCCGAAAGCCTGTTGACCTTGCGGGCG
Source organism: Pseudomonas sp. HMWF032 (assembly GCF_003060885.1). Classification (GTDB taxonomy): domain Bacteria; phylum Pseudomonadota; class Gammaproteobacteria; order Pseudomonadales; family Pseudomonadaceae; genus Aquipseudomonas. The sequence continues at coordinate 1,267,252 of NZ_QAIG01000005.1, read as the reverse complement.
CGTAACCTGACCGACGAGGTATACGCCAGCTGGGCCAGCAGCGACATGCTGTTCCTTGGTGCGCCCCGGTCGTTTGAGTTGGCCTTGCAAACACGCTTTTAAGAGGTCGCCGGATGAAACGCTATCTCTACCTGTGGCATCGCTGGCTGGGGATTTTCCTCTGCTTGCTGATGGTGCTCTGGTTCGTGTCTGGCTTGGTGATGATGTATGTCGGCTATCCCAAACTGACCCAGCGCGAGCACCTGGCCCATCTGCCCCCGTTGTCGTTGGAGGGCTGTTGCGTACCGCTCGAGCAGGTGCTGGCGGCTACGGGAGAGAAAGCCGCCCCGGCATCTATTCGGCTGACCACGGTGGCCGGTGAGCCGCGCTTTGTTGTGCGGTTTGCGACGGGGGCGGTGGCGGTTGATGCGCGCAGCGGTAAGCGTATCGACTCGGTGACCCCGGCAGAGGCTGTGGCCGCCGCTCAACCCTTTGCCGCTGAGCGTGCGGTGCACTTCCAGGCCTCCATACAGGAGGACGCCTGGACGCACTCGCGCGCGCTCGACGGCGATCGGCCGTTGCATCGCGTGGGGCTGGATGACGGCACGCTGCTGTATGTCTCTGGGCGCAGCGGTGAAGTGGTGCGTGATGCCACTTTCACCGAGCGTACTTGGAACTGGCTGGGCGCCTGGCTGCACTGGCTTTATCCCCTGCGCGGTGGCGTTCTGGATCGCTGGTGGAGTGATGTGGTGATCTACCTGTCAGTGGCCGCCACCCTGATGACGCTCCTGGGCATTGTGGTCGGCCTCCTGCGTTGGCGCTTCGCCACACCTTATCGCAGTGGCGCGCGCAGCCCTTATAAAGGGCTGGCACGTTGGCACCACATTGGTGGTTTGTTGTTTGGTGGGTTGGCGCTGACCTGGATTTTCAGCGGCTTGATGTCGATGAACCCCTGGCGGCTGCTGGACAGCGCGACTCCGTTGAACCTGGCGCCCTATCAAGGCGCAGCGTTGCAGGCTGAAGCCTTTCCTCTCGGGCCTGAACAGGCTTTGTCGCGTTTCAATGCGATGGGCCTGCCGGTGCGTGAGCTGCATTGGCGCCTGTTGGGTGGCCGTGGCTATCTGCTGGGTGTGGACAATACGGGTGCCAGCGCGGTGCTGGCCATGGATGCATCCACACCGCAGTGGCGCTTGGATGAAGCGGAACTGTTGCGGGTGGTTCAGGCCATTCGACCTGGGGATGTGCCCACTGTCGAGCGCCTGACAACCTACGATTTTTACTACTACGGCCGGGCCGAGCACAGCATGACCGGGCACCTGGAACGGCCATTGCCAATCCTGCGGGTGCGCTTCAATGACCCGGCCAATACCTGGCTGCACCTTGATCCGCGCACCGGTGCATTACTCGGCCGAATGGATGAAGGCCAGCGCGCCTCGCGCTGGCTATTTGCCCTGCTGCACAGCTGGGATTGGCTGCCACTGCTGCAACACCGGCCCCTTTGGGATGGTTGGATGTGGCTGGCCAGCCTGGGTGGTTTGCTGATTTGCCTGAGCGGCACGGTTATGGGCTGGCGGCGGCTGCGTGGGCGGCGCGCTCTGCGCAATGGTGCACTTATTAACGTGAGGGGGTCTTTAAGATGACGTTACGCATTTGTTTTGGCGTTGTGCTCGACACGCGTTGTGTAGTGTCCTTCACGTCTTTCGGGGGCGTTGTTAGGAATGCGTGATTCTGTCTCGTTCTACAACCTGGCCTGGCGCTGGCATTTCTATGCCGGGCTGTTTGTGATTCCGTTTCTGATCCTGCTCTCGGTCACCGGCATCATTTACCTGTTCAAGCCGCAACTGGATCAGCTGATGTATGCCGAACTGCTGCAGGTCACGCCGGCCGAGCAGGCGATCTCGGCGGATCAGCAATTGGCGTTGGTGCGTCAGGCGTATCCCCAGGCGAGCATCACGCAGTACCTGCCGCCGCTGAACGCCGAGCGCAGCGCGCAGTTTGTGCTGGAAACCGCCGACCAGGGTCTCAATGTATTCGTTGATCCCTACAGCGCCAGGATTCTCGGTAGCCAGGATGAGCAGTTCAACCTGCAGGCCATCGCCCGTCAGCTGCACAGCGACCTGATGGTTGGGACGCTGGGTGATCGTTTGATCGAACTGGCGGCCGGTTGGGGCATTGTGCTGGTGGTCTCCGGCCTGTACCTGTGGTGGCCGCGCGGGCGCTCCGGGGCGGGTGTGCTGTGGCCACGGCTGAGTGCCCGTGGGCGACTGTTATGGCGTGACCTGCATGCGGTCACCGGGTTCTGGGGTTCGTTGCTGCTGTTGTTTATGCTGCTCACCGGCATGACCTGGACCGGCTTCTGGGGTGCCCAGTTTGCCGGTGCCTGGAATCACTTCCCGGCGGCGATGTGGGATGACGTCCCGCAGTCCGGCAAGCTTACCGGCAGCCTCAACACCAGCCGTCAGCAGACCGTGGCCTGGGCGGTGGAAACCACGCCGCTGCCGGCGTCTGATCCACACGCTGCGCATAACGGCCACGCAGCCCCCGAAATGCCTGCGTCTCCGGCCAATTTGCTGCAGTACGTGGTCGACAATGCAGCTGAGCGCGGCGTACAGCCGGGTTACAGCATCACCCTGCCGAAAGGTGAAACCGGGGTGTACAGCATCGCGCTGTTTGCCGACGACCCGCGTAACGACGCCACCCTGCATATCGATCAGTACAGCGGCACCGTGCTCGCCGATGTGCGCTGGAAGGATTACGGCGTGGTGGCGAAAACCGTGGAAACCGGGGTGATGCTGCATGAAGGCAAGCTGTTCGGCCTGGCCAACCAGTTGCTGATGCTCGCGGTCTGCCTGCTGGTGCTGCTCAGTGCCATCAGCGGCTTGATCATGTGGTGGCAGCGCCGGCCGAGCGGCAAATTAGGCGTCCCGCCACTGCGCCACGACCTGCCGCGCTGGAAAACCGCGATGGTGATCATGGGCCTGCTGGGCGCGGCCTTCCCGCTGGTGGGCGCATCCCTGCTGCTGATCTGGGCGTTGGACTGGCTGCTGTCACGCCTACGGCCCTGGGACGCGATGAGCCCTTAAACCTGATTCATCTGATCCATTGGCAGCCAAGGCCACCGTCTTGGCTGCCATAACAGCCTCACGCCGGCAAAACCGGGTGCAGGCATAACGACTTTATCGATAACAGGCATTGGCCTGCGCCTTGCTTTTGCTTCAGGAATGAACGCACATGCCGTTTCACTTAAAACCACTCAGCCTGTTGTTGGCCACGAGCACGATCGCGCTGAGTGTTCACACCTTACCCGTGCTTGCCGACAGCACCCTGGCGCTGGGCAGTGTCACGGTGACGGGCGAGGAGAAGGGCCCGCTGTCCAGCTACAACATCCTCAGTTCGGTGGACTATGTCGGCCGTGATGTGCTGGAAAAGCAGCCCGTGCAATACAGCTGGGAGCTGTTCAACCGTGTGCCAGGGGTCATGTTGACTCCGTTCAATCAGGGCACCACCTCCGGCAAGCTGTCGTTTCGTGGCTTTAATGGTGAGGGTGAAGTCAACGCGGTCAAGCTGCTGATCGATGGCATCCCAAGTAACACCAACGACGGCAACATGCCGTTTATCGACATGGTCTATCCGCTGGATATCGATGATATCGAAGTGGTACGCGGCACCAACGACCCGCGCTACGGCCTGCACAACATTGCCGGCAATGCCAGCATCAATACGTTGCAGGGCGGCAACGAGGGCAAGCTGCGCCTGCGCAGCGGCAGTTTCGACACGCAAGAACTGCAACTGGTGAAGGGCATCGAAAGTGGCAACTGGTCGCAGAACTACTTCGTCGCTTACCAGAAGAGCGGTGGTTACCGCGACCATGCCGATGCCGAGCGGCAGAGCTTTGCGGGCAAATGGTTTTACACCGCCGACGCGGGCTGGCGTGCCGGGCTGATCGCACGGTATTACGAAGCCGATGCGCTGGAGGCCGGTTACCTGAGCAAGGCCGATGCCCATGATGATCCGCGCCAGTCGTACCTGAATAACGCGACGGACAAGGGCGAGCGCCGCATGGACTCGCTTAGCCTGCATCTGGATACCGACCTGGCCGACGACCTCGCCTGGTCGAGCAAGGCGTACTACAACCGGTTTGAAGACCGCCGTTGGACCAAGTACTGGATCACTTCCGCGCAGCAGGAACGCTTCAACGACGAAGACCAGTACGGCGCGCTCAGCAGCTTGACCTGGCGTCCTGATGTGTCGGGGCTGCACGACTTCGCCCTGGAAGGTGGCGCCGATATCCAGCGCCAGGAGGTGATCAGTGAGCGCTATCGGACGGTCAGCCGTGTGCGTACCGCACAGACCCGCGACCAGGTGTTCGATCTGATCACCACGGGCGTTTACGTGCAGGCGGTGATCGAACCCTGGGAAACCCTCAAGCTCATCCCAGCCTACCGGGTGGACCGCGTCGAGGGCGACTATCACGATCAGCTGTCTGGCGAGCGGGCCCGCGTCAATGACTTCGGCACCATCAACCAGCCCAAATTCAGCCTGGTCTATTCCCCCTGGCAGACGGCCAGCTTTTACGCCAACTGGGGGCGTACCTTCCAGATCGGTGTCGGCTCGGGCGCTTATCGACTGGCCAGCCTGCAGGATGACCTGAAACCCTCGATCAACGAAGGCTGGGAGACCGGTGTCAAGTTCAACCCGGTGGCCTGGCTCGATGGCCGTGTGGCCTATTGGGAACAGCACGCCACCGATGAAGTACAGCGCCGGCTCAATGCCCCGTCCGGGGATACCGAGAACGTCGGCGAAACCCTGCGCCGGGGTTATGACGTGCAGCTCAACCTGTACCCCAGCGACCTGGCGCGCGTGTGGTTTTCCTATTCACGGCAGTTCTCGGAAATTCTGACGCCCGGCCCACGCTTGCCGGCCAGCAAGGGCAAGGAGATGGACCACGTACCGCACCACCTGTATGCCGTGGGCGGTGATTATCAGGCCAGTGAAAAACTCAAGCTCAGCGCTTGGGTCAACGGCCAGAGCGACTACTATCTGGAACGCACCAACAGCACCGGTCTCTATGGCGGCTATACCCTGCTCAATATCGCTGCGGAGTACCGCCTGAGTGAACGTGTCAGCGTGGACCTGCAACTGAAAAACGTCACCAATCGCTACTACGAGTACGTCTGGTATGACCCCGATGGCGCGCTGGATTCCCTGCATGCCCCCGGCGATGGCCGTGCGTTGTATGCTGGGTTGACCCTGGATTTCTGACTTTCGTTTTCCTACAAGGAGGCAACACCCATGATGCTGAAGAAAACCCTGCTTGGTCTGTCCCTGATGCTGCCGGCGCTGTTGGTGCAAGCGCACGACTACAGCGTCGGCAACCTGCACATCGAGCACCCCTGGTCCCGTGAGATGCCGGCCGTAGCGCCCACAGCAGCCGCTTATTTTGTGGTGCACAACAAAGGTAGCGACGCCGATCGCCTGCTCAGCGCCAGCACCCCGGTGGCCGGCAAGGCCGAACTGCACGAACACATCCACGCGGATGGTCTGATGAAGATGCAGCAGGTGCAGAACGTGGCGATTCCTGCCGGTGGCGAGGTGAAGTTCGAGCCGATGGGCTATCACGTCATGTTGTTCAACCTGAAGCAGCAGGCCAAGGACGGTGAGCGCTTCCCGCTGACCCTGACCTTCGAGAAGGCCGGCACGGTCGACGTGGAGATCGCCGTGCACAAGGATGCGCCTGAGGGCAGTGCACACGGCGAAGGTCAGCACCAGCACTGATGAACCCTGCGGCGCAAGGTAAGGGGTTGGGCGCAGCGCTCGGTTTGCTGGCGCTCGCGTTGCTGATCCTCGCGCCGTTGTTTTCCCAACTCCGCGCACCACCCCAGGATTGGTCGTGGCTCGCGGAGTTGGCGTGTCACGAGGGGGCGATTCAGGCGCCTGGTCACAACCCTCTGTTGCCGCAGTCCGACTCGTTGGATGCCTGCGGTTACTGTTCACTGCTGGTTCACAGCCCTGCACTGGCCGGCCAAGGCGTCGCTGTGGCGGCCTGTGCGCTTGTTGTGCCGATATCTTTTGCGCGTGGCTCCAGCCCATGCCCGATACGGCTTTTCCCTGCCGCGCAATCGCGTGCGCCCCCTGCAGCGCTCGGTTGAGGTCAGTCCGCGCAACGTCGAGTGTTCTCGGTTGCGTGTTCCCGGTCCCTCGGATCGGCCTTGCATGGAGCGTGAAAAATGCAGTTATGCAAACCCCGGGTGATGCCTGCGCACAAGCGTATCGCCCGCGAAATGATCTTCCCGGATTACCCCAGCAACGCGCGGTCGTTTATTGCCCTTGATGGCAAGCTGCTGCCCTATTGGCACCTGCTGTTTGATCTGTGCCCGTCACTGCTCAAGTTGGATCCGCCTGAGGGTTTGACGTTGTTTCGACGCTTTATGACCTGGGCGTATCGTCATCAACCTGCGCAAGACTGGACCTTTCACATCAGTGTGTGCCGTTGGTTGCTGGATTCGGAATATGCCTCCAAGGTCACTGCTGAGCAGGTGGAAAGCCTGCTGTCGGCAGCTGCAGCGCGCTGGGTCAATCATGATCAGAGTTCGGCGCAGGGCATTCTGCTGGCTTGTCGGGACAGGCCCATGACCTGGGTGGATTGGAAGCACAATGGCGCTGGCCTGAGTGAGGTCATGGAGGTGGTGCCACCGGCGCGGTTTGACTTTGCCTGGTCGCCGTTACGCCGATCGGGCATGGCCGGTTTCAGCCGTTGGCTGCGTATTGCCCAGTGAGGGCTGCGACCGCGTGCCGCAGCCTGGCGGCTGGGGGCGCATGGACGTATCAGTCGCCAAGCTGTGGTGGATTGTCGCAGTTGAGGGTGATCAATGGCGTCCCTAGGATGCACTGACTTCGGGTTGGAATATGTCTTGTCTGGGCATCCACGGTTAAGCCCGAAGTCCACTTTATCGGCTTAGGCTCGGTATCAGGCTCTCCCTCGGGAGGGCCGTCTTTTCTCTACGACGTGAGGCGCTGCGAATACGCGGCCGGCTGGTGCCTGGGCGCGATTATTGGCAGGCGCAAGGCCATCCCTGATTGGATGGGCGAAGCTCGAATACCTAGAACAGCACGTGAACTGATGAGGTCTACACAATGAAAAAAGCGATTTGCTTGGCGTTTGCACTGTTATCGCTGGGGTCGGTGCAGGCTGCACAAGATCCGCAAGCGGTCTTCAACCGTTCGTGTGGCATGTGCCACAACGGTCAATTACCCACGGCTCCCAAGAAAGGCGATGCCGCTGCATGGACGCCGCGTCTGGCGGCGGGCATGGACACCCTGGTTAAACACGTTACCGAGGGGTTCAACGCCATGCCGGCGCGCGGTCTGTGCATGGACTGCTCGGCTGAGGATTACAAAGCGGTGATTACCTGGATGTCCAAATAACGGGATGGTGGGCAGGTGCCGCTCGATTGTTCCGTCTCGGGCGGCATTCAAGGGTGCAGAGCGGGTATCGCCGCTGATCGGCGCTGGCCGACCATGGGTTGATACCCGGTCTCTATTAGCAACACCGTCTGCCGTTAGGCCATGAGCCGTTGAGGCGTTTGAACGACAAGGACATGACCTAATACAGCCTTAAGCTTGCCGCGCGACAGTAGTCCCCGCAGACACACAACTTCCCCTGCATCACGAGGACTTCACCATGCGCAAATTGCTTCTGCTGTCTCTGGTACTGGCCAGCCCGCTGACCTTCGCCGCCACCCAATGCACCACCGCCGACAAGGCGCAGTGGCAGGATCAGGATAAATTTCAGGCCGACCTCAAAGCCCAAGGTTACGAGATCAAGAAGTTCAAAGTGACCGGCGGCAACTGCTACGAAATCTACGGCTTCAACAAAGAAGGCCAGAAGGTCGAAATCTACTTCGATCCGGTCAGCGGCAAGGTCATTAAAGGCGGCGTTGAAGACTGATGAACAGTTCGACCACACGCCTGTGGGACCCGCTGGTCAGGCTGTTCCACTGGTCTCTGGCGAGCGCTTTTCTGGCCAATTACTTCTTCACCGAAGAGGGCGAGAACTGGCACCGCTGGTTCGGTTACTACGCCGTGGCCTGGTTGGCGATTCGCCTGGTGTGGGGTTTTGTTGGGTCACCGGCAGCGCGCTGGGCGGACTTTTGGCCGACCCGGGCGCGCCTGGCCGAACACCTGCGGGCCTTGCTCAGCGGGCGTGATTACCACCGCATGGGGCATTCCCCGCTGGGCGGCCTGGTGATGATCGGCATGATGCTGTTGATGCTCGGCCTGGGTGTGACCGGCTTTCTGATGGAGGAGGTCGATTACTTCTGGGGCGCTGATTTACCGCTGGAACTCCATGAATTCTGCGCCGATGCGCTGATGGCCCTGGTGGGCCTGCACATCGCGGCGGCGCTTTTTGAAAGCTACCGCCTGAAGGAAAACCTGCCGCTGTCGATGGTCACCGGCAAGCGGCGCAAGCTGGATCACTGAGTTTTTATCTGTCGCGGCTAAAGTCCCGCCCACAGCGTATACGGACTGTGGGCGCGGCTTCAGTCGCGATGATTTTGCTTAAACCAGGCGCGCATCCAGGCTGTTCTGCGCCAGGCGCTTGGCCTGCTCCTGGGTCATGCCCAGGCTGTCGTACAGAGCGGCGAAGTTCTCAGTGACGTAGCCCCCGAAGTAGGCCGGGTCGTCCGAGTTCACCGTCACCTTCACCCCGCGTTCAAGCATCTGCAGGATGTTGTGCTGGCGCATGTCGTCGAATACACAGAGTTTGGTGTTGGACAGCGGGCAAACAGTCAGCGGGATCTGTTCATCAATGATGCGCTGCATCAGGCGCTCGTCTTCGATGGCCCGCACGCCGTGGTCGATGCGCTCGATTTTCAGCAGGTCCAGGGCTTCCCAGATGTATTCGGGCGGGCCTTCCTCGCCGGCGTGGGCGACGGTCAGGTAGCCCTCACTGCGTGCCTTGTCGAACACGCGCTGGAACTTGCTCGGCGGGTGGCCCATTTCCGAACTGTCCAAACCGACGGCGATAAACGCATCGCGGAATGGCCTGGCCTGTTCCAGGGTTTTGAAGGCTTCCTCTTCAGACAGATGGCGCAGAAAGCTCAGGATCAAACCGTGGCTGATGCCCAGCTGCTTTTCACCATCGATCAGCGCCTGCTTGATCCCGCGCAGCACCACCTCGAAGGGAATGCCCCGGTCGGTGTGGGTCTGCGGGTCGAAGAACGGCTCGGTGTGGATGACGTTCTGCGCTTTGCATTTTTGCAGGTAGGCCCAGGTCAGGTCATAGAAATCCTGCTCGGTGCGCAGCACGTCGGCCCCGGCGTAATACAGGTCGAGAAACTCCTGCAGGTTGTTGAACGCGTAGGCGCTGCGCAGCGCTTCAACGTCGTTCCAGGGCAGGGCAATCTTGTTGCGCTCGGCCAGGGCAAACAGCAACTCGGGCTCCAGCGAGCCCTCAATGTGCAGGTGCAGTTCGGCCTTGGGCAGGGCATTGAGCCAGTCGTACATGGTCAGATCTCGTTATCAGGCGTGGTCGCGACAAAGTTTAACCGTAAGGACAGGATTTCGCCGAATCGGTAGGTAGATACGCTACTTGTGGGAGGGGCTTTCGGCTCTGGCATCCTGCTTCGCTCTACCTCCTGCATCCATGCAGTCGTAGCCGCGAGCTGTTTGGTTGTCGCGGCTAAAGCGGAGTGCCGCCCAGCCCCTCCCACCGTTTCAGTTGGCTTGCTCTTCACGCCGATACGCATAGGTGTCGGCAAAGCGCGACAGCAGGTACTCGGCGCTGGTTACGCTCGGGTACTTGGGTGGGTTGCTGGCGTCTGAGCAGTTCGGCAGGCAGCTGATCTCGGTGTCCGGGTGCGGTTCGGCGAAGAACGGCATGGAGTAGCGATCGACCCCCAACGGGTTGATCACCCGGTGCGGCGTTGAGGTGTAACGGTCGTTGCTCCAGCGCGCGAGCATGTCGCCGATGTTCACCACAAAGCTGTCGGCAAGCGGCGGCGCGTCGATCCACTGGCCATCGCGGTGGCGCACCTGCAGGCCGCCGGCGTCGTCTTGGTAGAGCAGGGTGATGCAACCGTAATCGGTGTGTTCACCCGCGCCTTGCTGTTCGGCACTGCTGGCGGTGTGGCGCGGCGGGTAGTGGATCATCCGTAGCACGCTGATCGGCTCATGGAAACGCGTGTCGAAAAAGTCGCGGTCTATATCCAGGGCGATCGTCATGGCGCGCAGCAGGGTTTGCGCCAGCGCCTGCATATCGGCGTAGTGCTGTTCCATCAGGGTTTCCCAACCGGGCAGGTCGGGATGCCGATTGGCGCCGCGCAGCGGTTTGCCGGCCAGCACTTCAGGGTGATTCAGGTCCATATGGAAACCCATGTCGAAGGTTTCCTTGAGATCGCTCGGTTTGCTTGGGTCCAGCTGCTCGGTGGCAATCGCGCCGTAGCCCCGGTGATGGGCTGTCTGGGTGATGTCGATCTTGAGTTTTTCGGCCGCCGGTAGGGCGAAGAAGGTCTTGGCTGCAGTCAGCAGTTCGTCGATACGCGCCGGGCTGATCGGGTGGCCGGTGATGTAGAAAAATCCCCACTCGCGGCAGGCGTGGTCGATCTGCTCGGCCACGACGGGCCAGGCGGATGGATCGTCGCTGTAGAGCGGGGCTATGTCGATGATGGGCAGGCGGTTCATTAAAAGCTCCGGGATGTTGCTGCGAGTCTTCTCGTACCCAGGGCAGCGAATAAGAGCGCCCCGTTTACGGGGCACCCTTTTGATGCGGTTCTGTCAGAGGGCAGGGACGGCATCGGTGTTATGTGTGGAAGGGGCAGATTTTCGCGGCTAAAGCCCCTCCCACAGCCCTACGTTTACTTGGGCAATTCAGCCTTCACGTTTTTCACGTAGTAGTTCATCGAGGCCAGTTCGGCGTTGGTGGCGGCGACGCCGGCCGGGATTTTCTCGACGCCGCTCTGGTCCTTGATCGGGCCGGTAAACGGGTGGAAGGCGCCGCTCTTGATGTCGGCGATGATCTGCTCGGCTTCGGTTTTCACGTCCGCCGGCACCAAATCGCTGATCGGCAGTTTGATGGTTTCTTCGGTCAGGCCGCCCCAGAAATCTTCGGATTTCCAGGTGCCGTCGATCACGGCCTGAGTGGATTTGACGTAGTGCGGGCCCCAGTCGTTGACGATCGAGGTGAGCACGGCCTTCGGCCCGAAGTGCGCCATGTCCGAGGCATAGCCCACGGCATACACGCCGCGACGTTCGGCGGTCTGGATCGGTGCCGGGCTGTCTGTGTGCTGGAACATCACGTCCACGCCTTGGTCGATCAGCGCGTTGGCTGCGTCGGACTCCTTGCCCGGATCGAACCAGGAGTTGACCCATACCACCTTGATCTCAGTGCCGGGGTTGTACTTGTCCAGCGCCAGTTGAATGGCGTTGATGTCGCGGATCACTTCCGGGATCGGGAAGGAGGCGACGTAGCCGACTTTCTTGGTCTTGGTCATCTTCGCCGCGAGGTATCCGCCGACGTAACGGCCTTCATAGGAGCGCGACAGGTAGGTGCCGAGGTTCTTGTCCTGCTTGTAGCCGGTGGCGTGCTCGAAGGTCAGCTTGGGGAATTGCTTGGCCACTTTCAGCGTCGGGTTCATATAGCCGAACGAGGTGGTGAAGATCAGGTCATAACCACCCTTGGCCATGTTGCGAATCACCCGCTCGGCGTCCGCACCTTCAGGGACGTTTTCCACGTAGCTGGTTTCAACCTGGTCGCCGAGCTGTTTGATCACCGCCTGACGGCCCTGCTCATGCTGGTAAGTCCAGCCGTGGTCGCCAATTGGGCCAATGTAGACAAAGCCGACCTTCAACGGATCGGCGGCAGATGCGCCCAATGTGGCGCTAAAGCCAAGGGCGGCAACGAGGGCGCGCAGCAGCGGTTTTTTGCTCTTCTCAAACATGGTTGGCGGAACTCCGATAGGTGTGGGTACGGTGTGGTTAAACAGCTGCCAGTTGAATTGCAAAAAACTGACCAACTGGACAATTAGCGCTGTGGGCCGCGTAAAAACGCAGAACCCCGCCGAAGCGGGGTTCTGTGGGGGGGCTGTGCTGGTGCGTCAGGTGCTGCTTGTGCTGCCTACTGGTGCGTGAGTGTCAGTGCCCTGGCTGCCACGGCTTGCCCAGTGATACCGGGGCAAACAGGCGGGTTTTGATCGCATCGCGCGACAGCAGGACCAGCACCAGAATGGTTGCCACATAGGGCAGCATCGCCAGCAGGTTGGAGGGGATCGACAGGCCGATGCCCTGCGCCACCAAGTGGATGATGCTGGCCAGGCCGAACAGGTAGGCCCCAAGCAGCACACGGAATATCCGCCAGCTGGCAAACACCACCAAGGCTAGGGCGATCCAGCCGCGCCCGGCGGTCATGTTTTCCGCCCACATCGGCGTGTAGGCCAGCGACAGGTAACCGCCCGCCAAGCCGGCCATGGCTCCGCCGAACAGCACTGCCAAGGTGCGCACGCGCAATACCGGCAAGCCCATGGCGCTGGCCGCGTCGGGGTTTTCACCGACCGCCTGGATGATCAAACCGATGCGGCTTTTCAGCAGCACCCAAGCGACTAAACCGAACAGGGCGAAGGACAGGTAAACCAGAATGTCCTGGGCAAACAGCATGCGCCCGATCAGCGGAATGTCGCTGAGCAGTGGAAGGGCGATGGGCTCGAAACCGGCCAGCGGTTTGCCGACCCAGGCCGCGCCAACAAAGGTCGACAGGCCAACGCCAAAGATGGTCAGCGCCAGGCCGGTGGCCACCTGATTGGCGTTAAAGCCCAGCGCCACGGCGGCGAACAGCATCGACAGCAGCATGCCGGCGCTCATCGCCAGCAGCACGCCGAGCCACAGGTTGCCGGTGCTCAGGGCGACGATAAAACCGATCACCGCGCCGAACAGCATCATGCCTTCCTGGCCGAGGTTGAGCACGCCGCTCTTCTCGCAGATCAGTTCACCCAATGCCACCAGCAGCAGCGGCGTACCGGTGCGCACCATGGCGTAGAAAATATTGCTTATTAGGTCGAGATCCATCTGGAATTCCTCTGCGTATAGCTTTTATAGGAGCGAGGGGGACGCCCAGTTCTTGCTCGCGATTAGTGTCGCGACGGATCGCGAGCAAGCGGTACGTCGCCCGGCCGCTCCCACAGGTTCTTTGTTAGGCCAGGGCCTCGGTGTTGGTTTTGGCTTTGCGCTGCGCCCAAGCCCACTTCAGCCGTGGCCGATAGAGGATCAGCACATCGCAGGCGAGCAGGAAGAACAGCATCATGCCTTGGAACAGTTGGGTGATCGCCTGGGGCAGGTTCATGGTCATCTGCGCGTTTTCACCGCCCAGGTACAGCAGGGCCATGAGCAGGCTGGCGAAGACAATGCCGAGCGGATTCAGGCGGCCGAGAAAGGCCACGGTGATCGCCGCATAGCCGTAACCGGGTGAGACCTGCGGCACCAGTTGGCCAATCGGCCCGGCCACTTCACCGACACCCGCCAGGCCAGCCAGGCCGCCGCTGACCAGCAGGGCAAACCACACCAGGCGCTTCTCGCGAAAACCAACGAAACCGGCAGCGCGACGGTCGAGGCCGAGCACCTTGATCTGAAAACCAAGAAAGCTCTTGTGCAGCAATACCCACACCGCCACCAAGGCCAGCAGGGCGAAATACAAACCGGCGTGCAGGCGGCCGTCTTCGCTCACCAGCGGCAGGCGGCTGGCATCGCCGAACATCGCCGACTCAGGGAAGTTGAAACCGGCCGGGTCTTTCAGCGGGCCATGCACGAAGAACAGCAGCAGGTTCAGCGCGATGTAGTTGAGCATGATGCTGGTGAGGATTTCGTTGGCATTGAACTGCGTGCGCAGCCAGGCGGTCAGACCGCCCCAGGCCGCGCCCGCCGCCACGCCGGCGAGCACCACCCAGACCAGCGCCCAGCGGCTGTCCCAGTCGATGATCTGGATCGCCATGGCGCTGCCGGCAAGCGCGCCGAGCAGCAGTTGACCTTCTGCGCCGATGTTCCAGATGCGCGCCTGGTAGGCCACCGCCAGGCCGAGGGCGCAGAGCAGAATCGGTAGCGCCTTGACCAGCAGTTCGGATACGCCATACCAATCGGCCAGCGGCGCAATCAGCAGGGTGTGTAGGGTGTCCAGCGGGTCGTGGCCGAGCAGGGCGAATAACAGCGCGCCACTGCACAGGGTCAGCACGGCGGCGAGCAGCGGCGATAACCAGAGCATGGCGCGCGATTGCTGACCGCGCGGTTCGAGGGATAACAGCATGGAAAACTCCGTCAGCTCAGGCTGGCAGCAGCGGCTGCCGGCGTGCTTGTAATAGGGGGAAGCGGGGCGAACTCGCCGGCCATCCAGCGGCCGACTTCTACCGCTTCGGTTTCTGCGGTTGCGGCCAGGGGCGAGAGCTTGCCGCTGCACAGCGCACCGATGCGGTCGCTGATCTGGAACAGCTCGTCGAGGTCTTCGGAGATCACCAGAATCGCCGCACCGGCATCTCGCAGGGCAATCAGCGCGCGATGGATCGCCGCCGCTGCGCCCACGTCCACACCCCAGGTTGGGTGCGCGGCCACCAGCAGTTTGGGGTTCTGCAAAATCTCGCGTCCGAGGATAAATTTTTGCAGGTTGCCGCCGGACAGGCTGCGCGCGGGTGCATCGGCATCCGGCGTTTTCACCGCAAAGCGCTGGATGATTGCTTCGGCCAAGGCGCGGACCTTGCTGCGCTGAATCAGCCCTTTGCTGATTAAACCTTGCTGGAAAGCGGTGAGCAGGGCGTTATCACTCAGGCTCATGTCCGGCACTGCGCCGTGGCCCAACCGTTCAGCCGGGACAAAGGCCAGGCCCAGTTTGCGCCGTGCATCCGGGTATAGGTCGGCGATGGGGTGCGTGTCGAGGCTGATGCGTTCGCGCTCGCTGCGCGGCAGGCGGGTTTCACCACTGAGCAGGGCTAGTAATTCGTCCTGACCATTGCCGGCAACCCCGGCGATGCCGACGATTTCGCCGCTGCGCACTTCCAGACGGATCTGGTTGAGGGTGCAGCCGAACGGGTCGGCGTTGTGCCAGCTGAGGTCATCCACACGTAAACGTGGCAGGCCGCCACTGGCTTTCGGGTAACTGCTTTCCAGTCCTTCGGCGTCACCGACCATCAGCCGCGCCAGCTGCAGATCGCTGCATTCGGCCGGTATGCAATGCCCCGATACCTTGCCGCCGCGCAGCACCGTGGCGCTCTGGCACAGGGCGCGCACTTCGCCGAGCTTGTGGCTGATAAACAGAATGCTGCAGCCCTCGGCCGCCAGACGGCGCAGCGTAACGAACAGTTCGTCGGCCTCCTGCGGGGTCAGCACCGAGGTCGGCTCATCAAGAATCAGCAGTTGGATGTCCTGCATCAGGCAGCGGACGATCTCCACCCGTTGCCGCTCGCCGATGGACAGGCTGTGCACCAGTCGGCCCGGTTCCAGGGCCATGCCGTAACGCTGCGACACCTCGCGAATCTTCGGCTCCAGCTGTTTCGGTGTGCCGGCCGCTGCGCCCATGGCCAAGGCGATGTTCTCTGCCACCGTCAGGGTCTCGAACAGCGAGAAATGCTGGAACACCATGCCCACACCCAGGCGGCGCGCCATGGCCGGGTCGCGCATCTTCAGTGGCTCACCTTGCCAGCGAATCTCGCCACTGTCGGGTTGGGTAACGCCATAGATGATTTTCATCAGTGTGCTTTTGCCAGCACCGTTCTCGCCGAGCAGCGCATGGATTTCCCCAGGCGCGATGCTCAGGTCGATACGGTCATTGGCCAGGCAGCCGGGGTAGCGCTTGCTGATACCGCTCAGCTGCAAGCGTGGAATAGCAGGGGAAATGGACATAGACAGAGGCTCGGAAATGACAACTGCCCGAGCTAAAGCAAAAAGCTGGCCAGTGAGTCAGAAAAGCCTGCTGGCGGCGTCGATGCGAGCCCTGCCGTAATACCACGCCATTAAGTGGCCCTGGCTTGGTGCAAGGCGACGAGATGCTGGTGCGTTTTGGCGCAGTGCAGAGCGTTGCGCCAGGATTTAGAGCGGCCGCAGCTCACTCCGCCCACGGCTGATATCCGCCAGTAGCCGCTGCAACTCGGCGACCCGTGGCGCGGGGAGTGCCAGGTGCAGTTCAGCCCCTGCGGCGTCGTAGGTTTCGCGTTCCAGCAGGCAGTCGAGTTCCGCCAGGCGCGCCTTGAGCAGCGGCAGTTCGGCGAACAGGCAGTGGCAGCGGAACTGCTCGCGGGCGACTAACTCGATGCGCGGTGCGCTTTGCAGGCACTTATTGGCACTGCCGCCATAGGCGCGAGCGAGGCCGCCGGTGCCGAGTTGGATGCCGCCGTAAAAGCGAATCACCAGCACCGCCACCTGATCCATCTCCTGGGCGTCGATGGCGGCGAGGATCGGCCGGCCTGCGGTGCCGCCGGGCTCGCCGTCATCGCTGAAGCGGTACTGCTGGCCCACCTTCCAGGCCCAGCAGTTATGGCTGGCGCTGGCGTCGCTGTGCGCGGCGATAAACGCCTGCGCCTCGGCTGCGCTGGTAACCGGCGCGGCGAGGGCGATAAAGCGGCTTTTGCGAATTTCCTCGCGGTACTCGCACGGTTCGAGCAGGGTGAAGGGCATCAGGCGTCTTGGGTGGGCGGGGTCAGACCACAGCCTTTGAGGATGATGGTAATCAGCTGGTCGGCGGCTTCTTCGTAATCGGCTTTCACCAGGCGCGAGCGACCGGTGACGCGGCAGATCTGTGAAGCAAAGTCGGCGTAATGTTGGGTGCTGCCCCACAGCAGGAAGATCAGGTGCACCGGGTCCACGGGGTCCATCTTGCCGGCGGCGCTCCAGGCTTCGAACACTGCGGCGCGGCCGCGGAACCAGGCCTGGTAATCCTGATTGAGCATCTGCGAGAGGTGCTCGCCACCGCTGATCACTTCCATGGCGTAGATGCGCGAGGCTTTCGGGTGGCGGCGGGAAAATTCCATCTTGGCGCGGATATAGGCGGCCAGCGCCTCGGCGGGGTCGTCGTCCACGGTCAGGTTGTTGAAGGTGTTGTCCCACAGCTCAAGGATGTTCACCAGCACCGCCTGATACAGCCCCAGCTTGTTGCTGAAGTAGTAATGCAGGTTGGCCTTGGGCAGGCCAACGTTCTGCGCGATGGTGTTCATGCTGGTGCCTTTGAAGCCGTGGCGGGCGAACTCTTCCTCGGCGGCCTTGATGATCGCTTCTTCGTTTTTCTGCCGAATGCGGCCGGCAGGTTTGGTCGTCGGATCGGCTCGGTGCGCAAGTACTTCAACAGTCATGGGCGGTTCCGCAGTGGTCAGGTTTTCGGACGACTGCACTGATAACCCAGAGCCGCCGAGGTGACAAGCGCGAGGGGCAGAAAAAGCTGGTTAAGCGCCATTTGCCGGGCCTTGTGCACTGTCTTTGTGCGGAAAACGACGCGTAACAGCCGGTTGTGCAGTGATCCAATGCGCTGCGGATCAACAGGCCGTTGAAAAACGTAGGCGAGGCAGGCAAGACAAGGCAAAAACAGGCGAGGAAGCGGAGTTTACGAGCTGTAAATGAGCATTCCGAGCCTGTTTTTAACGCCGTATTGCCAACGCAGGTAGTTTTGCAGCGGCCTGTTAACCTTCGGCCAGGGCCTCCAGAAAGCTCTCCAGTACCAGATGCGGACGGCGGCCTTTGCGCGTCACTGAGGCCAGGCTGATGTCATAGAAGCGGCTGGCCGGCTTCAGCACGCGCAGGCGGCCCTGCTGCACCCAGGCCTGGGCGTAATGGTCGGGCAGGTAACCGATATAGCGCCCGGTGAGGATAAGAAAGGCCATGCCTTCGCGGTCTGAGGCGCTGGCGGTGCAATTGAGCGCCTGGTAGTGACTCTGCACTTCGGGCGGTAGGCGGAAGGTCGGCGCGATGGCTTCCTGAGCGTTCAGCCGTTCATCCTCCAACTGTTGATCATCGACGTAGAACAGCGGGTGGCCGACCGCGCAGTAGAGCAGCGAGCGCTCGTCGTACAGCGCCTGGTAATCCAACCCGGACAGCGCCGTGACCTGCGGCACCACGCCGATGTGCAGGCGGCCGTCGAGCACGCCTTGCTCCACCTCACTCGGCGGCGTCATGCGGATGTGGATATGCACATCCGGGCCGCGCTCCTTCAACCGCGCCAAGGCATTGGTGATGCGCATATGCGGTACCGTCACCAGGTTGTCGGTCAGGCCGATATTCAGCTCGCCGCGCAGGTGCTGGTGCAGGCCGTTGACCTCGGTGCGAAAGCTCTCCAGCGCCGCCAGCAACTGCTGGGTACTCTGGTAGACCTCGCGGCCCTCTTCGGTCAGGGCAAAGCCGGCGCGGCCGCGTTGGCACAGGCGCAGCCCGAGGCGTTGTTCCAAGTCGCTCATCTGCTGGCTGATCGCCGAGCGGCCGATGCCCAAAGCGCTTTCCGCCGCAGAAAAACCGCCGCACTCCACCACGCTGCGAAACAGCTTGAGCAGGCGGATATCAAAGTCGCTGACTTGGGCCAGTGGGTCGGGGCGGCGAGTGCTCATGGTGAGGTGCTCATGGTGAGGTCTTTGTTTAGCAGTCGCTTAACTAAAGATATGAAGAGTCATGTTTTCCTGACTCTAAGCCCGTGGCACCTTTACTGGCAACAGATTCGACTTCACCGCTTCAATCGCCCACACCGAGGCCACCATGAACATGCCGCAGATCGAAGTCCCATCCCTCGCCAGCCAGCTCAAGCTGGATGCGCACTGGATGCCGTTTTCCGCCAACCGCAACTTCAAGCGTGACCCACGCCTGATTGTCGGTGCCGACGGTAACTACTTTATCGATGACAAGGGCCGTCGCGTGTTCGACAGCCTGTCCGGTCTGTGGACCTGCGGTGCCGGGCACAACCGTAAAGAAATTCAGGAAGCCGTGGCCAAGCAGTTGGGCACCCTGGATTACGCGCCGGGCTTCCAATACGGCCACCCGCTGTCCTATCAGCTGGCCGAGAAAATCACCGAGCTGACCCCGGCCGGCCTCGATCACGTGTTCTACACCGACTCCGGTTCCGAGTGCGCCGACACCTCGGTGAAGATGGCCCGCGCCTACTGGCGCTTGAAAGGCCAGCCGAGCAAAACCAAATTTATTGGCCGCGCCCGTGGTTATCACGGTGTGAACATCGCCGGCACCTCGCTGGGCGGCATCGGCGGCAACCGCAAGATGTTTGGCCAGATGATGGACGCCGACCACCTGCCACACACCCTGCAGTCGCACCTGGCCTTCACCAAGGGCATGGCGGCCACCGGTGGCGTGGAATTGGCCAACGAACTGCTGAAACTGATCGAACTGCACGACGCCTCGAACATCGCCGCCGTGATTGTCGAGCCGATGTCCGGCTCCGCCGGGGTGATCGTGCCGCCAGTCGGCTACCTGCAGCGCCTGCGTGAGATCTGCACCCAGCACAACATCCTGCTGATCTTCGACGAAGTGATCACCGCCTACGGCCGTATGGGCAAGTGGACCGGTGCCGAGTTCTTCGGCGTGGTGCCGGACATCATGAACACCGCCAAGCAAGTGACCAACGGCGCTATTCCGCTGGGCGCAGTGATCGCTTCCAGCGAGATCTACAACACCTTTATGAACCAGGCGATCCCCGAGCACATGGTCGAGTTCGGCCACGGCTACACCTACTCGGGCCACCCGGTGGCCTGCGCCGCCGGCCTGGCAACCCTGGAGCTGCTCAAACGCGACAACCTGATCGAGCAGTCCGCCGCCCTGGCACCGATCTTTGAAGAGAAGCTGCACAGCCTCAAAGGCAGCAAGAACGTCGTCGACATCCGCAACTGCGGCCTGGCCGGCGCGATCCAGATCGCCCCGCGTGACGGCGACCCGGTGATCCGCCCGTTCGAGGCCGGTATCAAACTGTGGAACGCCGGTTTCTACGTACGCTTCGGCGGCGACACCCTGCAGTTCGGGCCAACCTTCAACACCAAGCCCGAGCAGCTGGACTCCTTGTTCAACGCCGTGGGCGAAGTTCTTAGCACGCTGGATTAACAAACACCGATCACCGTAGGGCGGATGGCGCTTTTTCCATCCGCCGCAGGCAAACCTCAAGGTGGATGGGTGAAGCGTCATCCACCCTACGGGAACAGCCCACTTTTCCTGCAGGTGCCAGCCGTTCGGTGCCTGCAAAAACAAGATCCGTTATTAAGGTATTGCCATGACCCTCGTTAACCACCTGATCCACGGCGAACTGACCGCCGGCACTGGCCGCAGCGCTGACGTGTTCAACCCGTCCACTGGTGCCGTGACCAAGCAAGTGGCCCTGGCCGACCGCGCCACCCTGCAACTGGCCATCGACTCGGCCAAGAGCGCCTTCCCGGCCTGGCGCAACACCCCGCCCGCCAAACGCGCCCAGGTGATGTTCCGCTTCAAGCAGCTGCTGGAGCAGCACGAAGCGACCATCGCCAAGCTGATCAGCGAAGAGCATGGCAAAACCCTGGAAGACGCCGCCGGTGAACTCAAACGCGGCATCGAGAACGTCGAATTCGCCTGCGCCGCCCCGGAAATCCTCAAGGGCGAGTACAGCCGCAACGTCGGCCCGAATATCGACGCTTGGAGCGATATGCAGCCTATCGGCGTCGTGGCCGGCATCACCCCGTTCAACTTCCCGGCCATGGTGCCGCTGTGGATGTACCCGCTGGCCATCGTCTGCGGCAACTGCTTTATCTTGAAGCCGTCCGAGCGTGACCCAAGCTCCACCCTGTATATCGCCCAACTGCTGATCGAGGCCGGTCTGCCGAAAGGCGTACTCAACGTGGTGCATGGCGACAAGGAAGCGGTGGATGCGCTGATCGAAGCGCCAGACGTCAAAGCCCTGAGCTTTGTTGGCTCCACGCCGATTGCCGAATACATCTACAGCGAAGGCACCAAGCGCGGTAAGCGTGTCCAGGCCCTGGGCGGCGCGAAGAACCACGCCGTGCTGATGCCCGATGCCGATCTGGACAACGCCGTCAGCGCACTGATGGGTGCGGCCTACGGTTCCTGCGGCGAGCGCTGCATGGCCATCTCCGTGGCCGTGTGCGTAGGCGACCAGATCGCCGATGCGCTGGTCGAGAAGATCGTGCCGCAAATCAAGGCGCTGAAAATCGGCGCTGGCACCTCCTGCGGCCTGGACATGGGCCCGCTGGTTACCGGCGCAGCGCGTGACAAGGTCAAAGGCTACATCGATGCAGGCGTGGCCCAGGGCGCACGCCTGGTGGTCGACGGTCGAGACTTGGTGGTTGCCGGCAACGAAAACGGTTTCTTCGTCGGCGGCACCCTGTTCGACAAGGTGACCCCGCAGATGTCCATCTACACCGACGAAATCTTCGGCCCCGTGCTGTGCATCGTCCGCGTCGGCAGCCTGGAAGCGGCCATGCAACTGATCAACGACCACGAATACGGCAACGGCACCTGCATCTTCACCCGCGACGGTGAAGCCGCGCGCCTGTTCTGCGACGAAATCGAAGTCGGCATGGTCGGCGTCAATGTACCGCTGCCCGTACCGGTCAGCTACCACAGCTTCGGCGGCTGGAAGCGCTCGCTGTTCGGCGACCTGCACGCCTACGGCCCGGACGGTGTGCGCTTCTACACCCGCAAAAAAGCCATCACCCAGCGCTGGCCGCAGCGCGCCTCGCATGAGGCGGCGCAGTTCGCTTTCCCGAGTAATGGTTAAGTAATACCCAGGGGGCTGATCGCAGGGTCAGCCCCCTTTTTTTAATATGGATGACGGCTTGTAGGAGGGGCTTTCGGCTCTGGCATCCTGCTTCGCGATCCACAGGGATGTGGTGAATGCCGCAGACCCGCCGGGAGCGGGTGCGGCCCTACCTCCTGCATCCATGCAGTCGTAGCCGCGCGCTTTGCGACCCTCGCACAGACGTAGGTTGGGTTGAGGAGCGGAGTGACGAAGCCCAACGAGCGATAGTAATGCCTGTTGGGCTTCGCGGCGTTCAGCGGAACGCCGCCCGACTCAACCTACCGATTGCATGCAGCACGTAATGGATACATAGCGATAGCTTTACGCAACAAACCAGCCGCGCGGGCGCGGCGTTGGTGCAGTGACCGCAGGTTACGGCACCCCTTGGGTGAGCGGGTTCAGGGTTTCCTGGCCCGCAAGCCCGCTCTCCCAAGGGCAGCCCACTTCAATGACTAATGAAGAGGACTCCTTGCAATGAGCAAACCCATGATTGGCCTTCCCCTGTGCCGTTGGCAGCTGACCAGCCGTGATATTGGCTGGTTTCACCTGGTCGGCGAGAAGTACATCCACGCCGTCACCGGCTTCGGTGCCTTCCCGCTGATGATCCCGGCTTTTGGCGATGATCTGGACATGGACACGGTGCTGGATAGCGTCAGCGGCATCATGTTCGGCGGCTCGCTCTCCAACGTGCACCCCAGTTTCTACGGCGACGACCACCCCGGCCTAGGCCTGGCCGACAAGCCCCGCGATGCAACCGTTCTGCGTCTGCTGCGCGCCTGTATTGACCGCGGCATTCCCTTCCTCGGCATCTGCCGGGGCATGCAGGAAATGAACGTGCTGTTCGGCGGCACCCTGCACCGTGAAGTGCATGCGGTTGAGGGGCGGCTTGATCACCGTGAGGTGAAGGACGTACCGGATGACGTGGCCTACGGCCCGATCCACAACGTGGCCCTGACCGAGGGCGGCGTGCTGCATTCGCTGTTTGGCGAGCGGCAGATCAAGGTCAACTCGCTGCACGGTCAGGGCATCGATCGCCTCGGCGAGGGCTTGCAGGTTGAAGCTGTGGCCGAGGATGGGCAGATCGAGGCGGTCAGTGTGATTGGGGCCAAGGCGTTTGCTGTTGGGGTGCAGTGGCATCCTGAGTATCGCTATTGGGAGAAGGCGGATTACAACGCGCTGTTGGAGGCGTTTCATCAGGCGGCGAGGGAATATCAGGGGAAGAAGCTTGGGCGTCGTAGCGAGGCGGCGGTGGCCTAAACGCTGGGCTAGTAATCGAATAAAATGCCCGTCGATTGACGGGCATTTTATTTATGGAAAATGTTTGTTTAGAAATGCTATTGCATCAGTAATAGGTGTTCAATCAAAAGTTCCACACAGTGCTATATGCTTTTTCTGCAAGAGCGTTTGTGCGCTCGGTGATTTTTTCCTCATCCCATTTTGTCGCATTGATTATATATTCATCGAGTTTTACTCCATGAGATAGCAGTATTTCTTTTTTTGATGAAAAGTCTTTGTTTGCGAGTTTTTCGTTAAGGCTTTGATCTATGAGTATGAGGTTTCCGAGCTTTCCTACAATCTTGTCTTCCAGTTTTTTAATGCTTTTAGGGTTTTCTGGGTATAAGTGTTCAATTGTCATGTTCTCATAGTCTACTGGGTAGCCTACATGCTCATGCCTGTGCATTGTTGAAAGTATATATTGGGCTAGTCGTTTTTGTTTGCTAAGTTTCTTTGTGTATAAAACTTGAGAAAAATTAACTGAGAACTCTTCGTAGCTTGGTATTCTTTGACGAAGCTTATCTTTTAATTCGTTTATTACTAGGTTCTTGGCTTGAGTGTCTTCTGCTTTGCTCAGCCGTTTGGCATAGGAGGCATACATCTGAGATACGCCGCCGGAAGATCTTTGTGATGTGATTGTGGTAAATATAAAATGGAATCTTGATATGGCGGAAATCATGCGCTCAGCAGATGCCTTACTTAAGTCGCCGGCAAAGTATTCTCTGAGGACAGATAGTACTGTTGGAGTTTGCAGTTTTACTCTGAATAGATTCAGGGCTTCAATTCCTAGCACAATATTCGATTCTTCTTTTTTCCAAGTTCTAAATTCTGGTTCATGTATGGCTCTATAAGTTTCTGAGTCTTGGATTAGCTGCTCAAGGAAAGACTTTGCTTCATCTTTGCCAACTGTTTTTTTGATTTCTTTGAATAGTTTCTTTTGCGTTATGAAATCAAATTTCGATAGCCAGAAGTGATGGAGAAATGAGTCGATATCGAGGTCGGCGTTTGACTCTTCAATTACTTTTCTTAGGTGGGACCATTTCTCTTTGGTTGCATCTACATTTGAATTATGTGCTTTTAAAAGTTTTGATAAGTGGTTTTTGATTAGGTCTGAGCAGTTTAAATCTTTTCCTCGTGTGTTTAGTGTTTCAAATATTAAATACGCGTCATCTTCATTGTCTAGTTCAATGAATATTACTTTTAAATCTAACAGGCGATCTCGTATGGATTTAAGTCTTGAGTATATTCTTTCGCTAGTAGGGTCGGGTGATGGTGTTTCTTTTATGACTTTTATTTCGCTGTTTATTAATTCTTCTGTAAGTTTTAGTGCGTTTTGTAGGGTTTTTTCTTCTTCAAGCGGGGTTATTATTAAATCAGGAGGTCCAAATTTTTGAATGTGCTCCTGCATATATGGGTAAGATGATTCTGTTGTTAGTACGTACTCTGGGATGTTGTCAATGTTGTTGCGTTCAATTAAGGAGTGAACGCCAAGTGCCAGGTCTTTAAATTCCAAATCATTCATTACGTTACGTAATGTGGATAGCATTATGGTTAGGGTCGTCAGTCGTTGCTGTCCATCCACTACACCGTAATATCCCTTTTCTTGTCGGTATACCACCATTGAACCGATGAAGTAGTCATCATCACTCTCGACTACGATGTCATTCCAGAAGTCGAGAACATGTTCTTTTTCCCAGCTATAAGGACGTTGAAATCTAGGTATTCCATAGTATCCGGATTGTAGTATTGATCTTACGTCTTTATCAGTTGATTCAATTTTCAATTGGCACCTCTAGAGTATTTGGGTGTCTGCGAAGTTTGTTGGTTTTACTTGTTCTAGAAGACGTGGCGTATGTTTTCCGTGACTGTTTAATACACCGTGACAACGTTTTTCGCCCTTACGGCGAGTTACTTTCTCTTTGTCGGCGTCTATTAATACGGCGAGGTGTTTTTGCTGCCGAGCGGGGCTGGGTTTGGCGGCCATGCTTCTTCCTTGAATAGCGTTGGCTCGACCTTACTGCTAATGGGTGGCAATGCGCCATAGTTTGCGTATTGGCTTTTGGTCTTGGGCCGGTGTGTATCCGCCGCTTATGCGTTGTTGCTAGTAATGGTTCCGCCCTTACGGCGGGTCACTTCTGGCAGACGCCCCAGAAGTAACCAAGAGGTCTTGCCCCTTGCATCCGGGTCTCGCTGCGCTCGACTTCCCTCGTTCCATCATTGCTCCAGGGGCCCGCCGCGAAGGGCCATCCCTGGCCCATCACGGCTCTCGCGGCATCCATGCCGCTCAACCCCTTACGCAACGATTCCACTCGGCCTCCTGATGGGGCGTTTGGCATCGTCTGTGAGATTGGTGTTTTAGAAGCAAAGCAAACTGTGTAGCGGGCTTGCCCGCGATGCTTCTGCTGTTGCTCTGCTTTTGCCTTTCGCTCTGCCTTCCACAAATCGCCTAGGCAATGCGGTCCCCGAATCCCGTCAGGAGGCCGAGTGGAGGTGCTGTGGAGAGGGGCGTTTGGCATGGAGGCCAAACGAGGCATGTCGGGCCATGGATGGCCCGTCTTGCCGACCCTCGGAACAGCACCGGAGCGAGGGGAGTTGAGCGCAGCGAAACCCGGATGCCGGGCGCGCTTTCTCTTTGGTTACTTTCTCTTTCGCGCGAGCAAAGAGAAAGTAACTCGCCGTAAGGGCGAAACCCTTAATCCGCGTCACCGCTGCGGCGGCGGAATACCTGCGATCAACCAGCCACCGATTTACCGCAACAGTCGCTTTCGCGCTGCCGCTGTGTCGTGGTGAGGCCAGCGCTGGCGCTGTCATACGCCTTAACTATCCTCTACAAGCGCCGATAGAGCGTATTACTGGCCAGCTAGAAGGCGATGTCCCATGAATATCAAATCCAAACTGTTGCTGAGCTTTCTGGTGGCAACCCTGATTCCGGTGCTGGTGGTGGCGCTGCTGACGATTCGCAATGTCACGCAGCAGGCTAAAGAGAACTTTCTGGTCGCCAGCAGCCTGGATATGAAGCTGGTGAACAACAGCTTTGCCACCTTCTTTGATTCGGTGGGCTACACCGTTTCTGCCCTGGCGGAATACCCCGCGGTGCAGGATGCCCAGAACGGCGAGCTGACCACCTACTTCGGTGAGGCGCGCAAGCCGGGTCAGGTGGCTACCGCCAATGGTGGACGGGAGAAGCAGATTTTCGATTACTTCTCCAGCATCGGTAAGAACAACCCCACCTTCGGCTACGTGTACATGAGCGATACCAAGGGCGGTTATGTGGAGTGGCCGGGCACCGGGGATTACGGTGATTGGGACCCGCGTACGCGCGAGTGGTACCCCATTGGCAAGGACGCCAACTTCACCCTGGCCCGCCGCGACGGTTATTACTGGGAGCCGGATGACGCGGTGTATGTTTCGGTGCTCAAGGGCTTCAAGGATAACGCCGGGCAGTTTGCCGGGGTGGTGGCGGTGGATGTGTCGCTCAAGGCGCTGACCGATATGGCGCAGAAGGTGCGCTTTGGCGAAACCGGCTTTCTGATGTTGGCGGAGGGCAGCGGCACCTTGCTGGTGGATGGCCTGCAGCCGGACAACAACTTCAAGAAGGTCAGCGAGCTGCCCGGTGAGCACTTTGCGGTTATCGGCAAAACCGAGAACGGCCTGGTCGAGGTGGAGATTGATGGCGTGGCTTATATGGCCAACGTTTATACCTCGCCGGAGCTGGGCTGGAAGTTTGTTGGCTTCAAGCAGGCCGACGAGATTTACGCGAGCGCCCGTGAGCTGACCTGGATCACCCTGATTGTCTGCGTGGTGCTGGTGCTGGTATTTGGCGCGGCTGGGGTGGTGATCGCCAATCGGATCGTCAACCCGATCAATCTGGTGAAGGATGGGTTGCGCACTATCGCCCAGGGTGAGGGTGACCTGACCCGCCGCCTGGACCTGCTCAGCCGCGATGAAACCGGCGAGCTGGCCAAGTGGTTCAATCAGTTTATTGCGTCGATCCAGGGCATGATCAAGGTGATCAAGGAGAACGCCATCAGCATGGATGGCGTTTCCAGCGACACCAACAAGCGCACCACGGCGATGTCCGCCACGCTGCAGCGCCAGTTGAGTTCGGTGGAGCAGATCGTCACGGCGGTGACCGAGATGTCCTCGGCGGCCAATGAGGTGGCCAAGACCTGCGTGCAGACCGCCGAGGTGTCGGAGCAGGGTCTGGCCGCCACGCGCAATGGTAAAGAGGTGATCGCGCGCAGCACGTCCGGGGTCAACAAGCTCGGCACCAGCATCCAGAACTCCAGCAAGGTGATTCAGGAGCTGGAGAAGGAAACGGTCAACATCAATAACATTCTCTCGACCATTCAGCAGATCGCCGAGCAGACCAATTTGCTGGCCTTGAACGCGGCCATCGAAGCCGCCCGCGCGGGCGAGCAGGGCCGTGGGTTTGCGGTGGTGGCCGATGAGGTACGCAATCTGGCCAAGCGCACTCAGGACTCCACCGAGCAGATCAACAATATCCTCAACCTGCTGGTCAACCGCATCAAGGAAGTGACGGTGAGCATGGATCAAAGCCTGGTCGAGTCGGGCAAGGCCATTGGGCTGTCCGATGAGGTGATGGCCGCCTTCGAGAGCATTGAAGGCAAGGTGCAGATGATCCGCGACATGACCATGCAGATCGCCACCGCGACCGAGGAACAGCACCTGGTGACCGAGGAAATCAACCAGAACATCGTCGCCATCAACGACGCGGTAACGCAGATATCCGCTCAAGCTGCCGAGGTGGAGAGCTACGCCCAGGAACAAAGCGGCCTGAGCAGTGAGCTGAAACAGCTGGTGGTACGTTTCCGCACGGAATAAGGCCGGTTGCGTTGAGCCGACTAACCCCAAGAAAAAGCCCCGCAGTTGCGGGGCTTTTTCTATCGGCGATATCCATGGCTGTGCGCAAACTGTATCGCCAATAGCTGGGCGAGTTAACAGGGCGCATCTGTTGCGCATGACGTTGTTCTATTCCGCCCCTTATGATCGCCGGCTTGTTTACTGCACTGGTCAGAGAGGGCCTTACGGATGAAGCGATATCTGCGTCAATGGAATTTCTGGGTGCTCTGCGTGCTGTTGGGTTGCGTGCTGGGGTGCGGGACGTCGGCAAGGCGGATGATCGGGTAGGCGGTAGGCGTGTAATCAGGCTCAG
>NZ_QAIG01000005.1:1204347-1239079 GCF_003060885.1 Pseudomonas sp. HMWF032 | reverse complement strand
GCTCTGCGTGCTGTTGGGTTGCGTGCTGGGGTGCGGGACGTCGGCAAGGCGGATGATCGGGTAGGCGGTAGGCGTGTAATCAGGCTCAGGGGGGGGGGTGTTTGCCAGTCATTGACTGAGTAGCGCTGGAGAATTTGCGCGAGCCGTCCGTTGCGGCGCAGTTCATTCAGGCCCGTGCGCAGCATCTCGAGGCGTTCTGCGGCGTGAGGGTCGGCCGGTGACAAGGCAATGTGCAGGTTGGCACGGTAGCCGGGCAGTACGCCTGCCAGGCGGGTGAGGTGAGCAATTCCCATTTTGCTGACTTTGCGCTTGAGCACGTTGCAGTTATCCAGCACCAGATCAATGCGTTTTTGCAGCAGCATCGACATCAGGCTGCGCAGGGGTAACTCGCCTTTGGCCTGGTACACCTGCGGGTGGTTGCTGCGCAGGTACTGGTCGAGCGGGCCGCCGGCATCGTAGTGATAACCCTGAATGACGCCGATGTGGTGCTGTTGCAACGCGGCAATATCCGTGAAACGCCAGGGGTCAGTGTGCCGGGTCAGAAAGCAGGTGCTGTCTTCGCCCATAACCAGTTGCAGGCGTTTATCAGGGGCGCTGTTGTACGTGTTGGCCAGAAGGATCTGCGCACCACCGTTAGCCACCACCTGTACGGCGCGTGACCAAGGCTTGAGTCGGTAGTTGATGGTGAGGCCCTGTGCCGCAAAGATTTCTTCCAGCACTTCAACCATGTAGCCGGGTTTGCCGCTGGCGGGGTCGCAGTTATAGGGGCAGAACTCGTCTCCGACCAGGCGTATGGGCTCAGCCGCCACCACGGAGGTGCTGCACAGGCAGCTGGTTAGCAGGGTTAAAAGGACGCGCCGTACGGTCAAACCGGTGACTCTCTTTCTGTGGTTGGGGCGGTGAAAAACGGGTTGCTGATGTGAGGGTAACCATCCCGGCGAGTGATGGCCATGCCCCATCTGTGTTTTAGCCCGTGTCTGTATGCGAATCCGCTGTGTGCGGCGGGATCTGTGCCGCAGTGTGTTGCGCTCGAATTGACGTGCCGCAGCTTCTACACTGCATGGGCACGCCGTTACGAGCCTTGTCCATGTACGAAAGCATTCGCCTTAAACGCCGCAAGTTGGATGTGTCGCAGCTTGAAATCGGTATGTTTGTCTGTGAGGTGGACCGCCCCTGGCGGGAAACGCCGTTTCTGTTTCAGGGCTTTCCGCTGCTCACGGTGCAGGATTTACGGGCGGTGCAGGAGTGCTGCCAGTACGTATTTATCGATGAGTTTCAGCGCGTCAAGGTCAGCCTGATGCCCTCTTCCAGTGGGCCGGACGCGCCCCCGTCTCACAAGCGTGCGCCGTTATCCAAAGAGATGCAGCAGGCGCGGCGCAACCGTGACAAGAGTTCGCAGCTGATCAAGGATGTGTTTTTTGACATCCAGCTTGGGCGCGGCATCAACACGCTGGCGTGCCGCGAGGTGGTGCAGGAAAACTTGCAAAGCCTGCTGCGTAACGAAAGCGCCATGCTCTGGCTGACGCGCATGAAAAGTCAGGATGAGTACACCAGCCAGCATTGCCTGTCGGTGTCGATCATGGCCATGGGGTTTGGCCATCACCTCGGGTTGGTGGGCGAGAGCCTGGAGCAGCTCGGCATCAGCGGCATGCTCCACGATGTGGGTAAGATCCGTGTCGATCCACTGGTGCTGAACAAGCCGGGCAAACTGACGGCCGACGAGTTTGAGCACATCAAGGAGCATGCGGTGCTCGGCTATAAGCTGCTGCTCAGCCACCGCGACTTGCCGTCGATCGCCATTGATGTGGCTCACGGGCATCACGAACGCCTTGACGGGCAAGGTTATCCGCGCGGTCTGGGCGCGGCGCAAATCCCGTATTTCACGCGCATCATCAGCATCATTGATTGCTTTGATGCCATCACCAGCCGGCGCGTGTACGACAATGCACGCAGCGTCAAAGACGCCTTCAAGGTGCTGATGGATTGCCGCGACAGCCATTTCGATGCCGAACTGGTCATGCGCTTTATCGAATGGCTGGGCATCTTTCCGGTTGGCACGCTGGTGGAATTGCACACGGGCGAGATTGGCCTGGTGCTGGAGAAACACCCCAAGTTGCAATTGCGGCCCAAGGTGGCGGTGCTGATTGATGCAGAGGGCCAGCGCTGCGCGCCGCGCTTTCTGGATTTGTCGAAAATCTGCACCGACGCGCAGTCGCAGCCGTATCGCATCACCGCCTGTTTAGCCGATGGCTCGATGGGCTTGAGTCTGTGTGATCCACAGGTGCAGGCGTTGCTGGATAACCGCGAGCTGGCCAGTCTGGATGATGAGGCCGAAGTGCCGGAATTGTTGGCTCACTGGCAGCGTTACAACCACGAGGCTGAACCGTCCGTGGAGTAAAGTCTTAGCCGAAGACGTTCTCGCGGAAGCAATGCTGGATGTGCACGATGTCGTCGGCTTGGGCCAGTAGCGCGTGCAGGCAATCGGGGTCGAACATCGTGCCGGAGCGCTCCGTCATCCAGGCAAAGGCGTCTTCATTGCGCCAGGCGGATTTGTAGGGGCGGTCACTGGTTAGCGCGTCGAACACATCGGATACCGTGACAATGCGCGACTCCAGTGGAATGGTTTCACCGCTTAAACCATCCGGATAGCCGCTGCCGTCGTAGAGTTCATGGTGGTGCAGGACGATGTTGCGCAGCATGCCCACCTGGCTGACGCTGGCCAGGCCGAAGTTGGCCAGTAGCTGATCGATCAGTTCCAAACCTGCGCGTGAGTGCTGGCGCATAATGCGCTGTTCATCCTCATCCAGCCGGCCCGGTTTGAGCAGCACGCGGTCGGGGATGGTGATTTTGCCCAGGTCGTGCAAGGGGGCGAACAGGTAAACGTGCTCCACAAAACTGTCGTCCAGGCCGCGTGGGCCGGCCAGTTTTTGCGCGATGAGCCGCGAATAGCGGGACATGCGCTCAAGGTGGTTGCCGGTTTCCGGGTCGCGGGCGTGGGTCAGGGTCATGGCGGATTTAAGCGTGGCCAGCAAGGTGCGTACGCTGGAGCGCTCGTTGTAGACCATCAGGCTGGCCAGGTGGCTGAGGACATCCAGCTCACTGAGCAGCATGCCTTGGAAGACATCGCTGCTGCGGGCATTGAAGAACACAAAGCCGAAAAAGTAGCCATTGACGCACATTGGCAGGGTATAGCTGGAGCGATAGCCCGCATCCAACAGTGCCTGGACGTGTTGTTTTTGGTTGCCTTGCAACAGGGCAAAGTCGTTGATCACGCGTGGTGTCTGGTTGACGGCGACGGCTTGCAGCCAGGTGGTGTCCTTGAGTTTGGCGTGGTAGAAGGGCAATGAATTGGGACCGTCCTCAACGGCGACGAAGGTTTTTACCCAATCGCTGCCATGGTCATACAGGGCGATGGCCAGGCGCTGCACATGCGGGTACTTGAGTTGCAGGGTTTGCAGCAGGTGGTGCAGTTTGTGCTGCAGCGGGCTTTGATCCTGCAAGTCATGTAACTGTGACATTCCTTGTTTCCCCTTCAGGCGTGTCTGCTGTGAGCGTAGCCGTCATAGGCAAGGCTGCCAACGTAGTGTGCGGACCTGCGCAGCCTAGGTCGGCCCAGTCAGTTAATCGACGCTATGCCCCTAAAACGAAGCCCCGCAGGAGCGGGGCTTCGTTTACCAGTCGTCGTGGTGGCGGCGCTGGGTTTTGCGCCAATGGTTGTGCGGATATCGCGGTTCGGCCACGTAGTAAACCGGCGCGGGTGTGTAGTAGACCGGGCGTGGCTCGTAGTAAACAGGCCGCGGTTCGTAATAAACCACGGGCGGTGGGGCGCGATAGACCGGTTGTGGTTCGTAGGCCGGCGCGGATCGCTGGCTGACCAGGACACCGCCAAGGATGGCGCCGATTACTACACCCGCGGCCACATCGCCACGGTCGGCTGCCAGAGCCTGTTGGGCACCGGCGAAGGCCAGGCTGGCGATCAGGCCGGTGATGAGGGGGGAACGCGCGTGCATGGTCGAAACTCCTTTGTGTGCCGGTCTGCTCCGGTCACTGTGTTCGACTGCGCGGGATTGCCGGCATTTCGCAAGGCAATGTAAATCCTGTGTAAAGAGCAAGGTCTGGCCTAGCCTCGGCGATTACCCGCTGCACTGGCACGTTGCAGTGGTTGGCACTGGTTAGGGTCATAAGTGCCAACGTAGGGGTTGCCGTGCCCCATCACACAGCCAACCTGCTGGTTGCGCCAGCGTTCCCATTCGCTGACCGGGTACTGGCGATTCCAGGCTTCGTACGTTCGCCGGTCAAGCGAAGACAGGCGCAGCTGGTAGCGTTCGGCCATGTACAGGTAGATGCGTGCCGATGCCCCTCGCGCGTGTTGTGGCGGCATGGCGATCTTGCCCTTGAAATTGACCACCATAGGGCAGGCACCGTATTGGCTGGGTTTCTCGCTGAGCATGCCAAGGGCATAGTTGGAGCGGTCACCATTCACTTCGCCGATGCTGGGCACCAGGTTGTGCAGGTCGGCTTCAGCGGCCTTGAAGCGGGCGTCGTTGCGTGCGCAGTTCTTGCGTCCGCCTTGTTGCCAGCACTGGCGCTGGTGGCCGATCACCCAGGCAGGTACCACATGTTCCCATTCCACGCGTTGGGCGCGGCGCAGTTGTTTGCGCGGCTGGTAGCCACAGCTGCTGAGGTCGACGCGGTTGCCGCTGTAGCTGCACTGGCAGTAGAACGTAATAGGGCGTGTGGCGTAGATCTGCCAGGCAATTTTCTTGGCGGCGTTGAAGCTTTGCGGGGCTTCGGCGTGAGCAGGCAGGGTAAATAGCAGGCAAAACAGGACAAGCAGGCGCAGCATGGGCTTCTCGGCGGCAAAAAGCCGCGGATCATACCGCTTAAAGCGCTCTGTTACGGGGCTTTTGTCGGGTGTGGGTGGCGGATTTCAATTTTATTCCGCCCGAGCAGCACTCTTCGGGCACAACCTGAGCTTGTATCGCTAGGTGCTTGATTGCGCAGTAAGTCATGCCTTTGGGCAGAAAAACTGGCCGATCTGGATTTTGTTGCTAGCGTTACCTCACCACACCGCAGCGGATGACCTCCACTGATGAACACTGTGCAGCGTTTACCCAGGCTGGAAATGCGCCCCCACAGCATGTCGGCCATGCTGCTGCGTTACGGGGCTGTGGCCGGGCTGGTAGTGGTTACGCTGCTGATGTTGGGCGGCTGCGCTTCGCGGCAGGATCATCAGGCCATTATCGAGAACCGCAGCCCGATCAAACCCACCGAGTTTTTTCAGAGCCACGCCGACCGCATGGCCACCTTGGGCATGCGCAATAACCTCAACAGCCTCTATCGCCTGATGGACAAGCTCTACCTGCGTAACCCTCGCGAATGGCGCAAGACTGGCCTGCCTGATGCCGAGGCGGCCAAGCGCGCGGTGCATCGTGCCATTGAGCTGGATCAGCCGCTGCCACAACTGGGTGGGCGTACCGACATTGCGGCGCTGAGCTATGCCTTGAGCGCCGAGTACCAGGGGGACCGGGTTGGAGCCTTTATCTACTCCCTGGCCAGCATGTTGATCACGGCCCATGGCGGTCGTACCGAGTATTACCTGAGTGACACGCTGGATCCTCAATTCATCCACAACGCCGCGCGCAATATGGAAACAGCCAGCTGGATGCTGGCTCGTCGTACCGATGCCGGTGGCAAGCCGTGGCTGCTGTCCAACGAGATTTCTGCGGATGGGCACAACCTCAGCTATGCCGTGGAATTCGGCAAGATCGTCGCGCGTCTGGACCTGCTTACCGACGTTCTGGATGAGCGTTACCGGCGCATGGGCGTCAATTATGCGCAGGGCCTGTTATTCCTGAACTTCCTGCCGGTGCAGTAGTGTCCTGCTAGGTTATCTCCAGACCTTCGTCCTGGAGTCGACTGTGCCCTGCAATCTGGTTGCAGATGTTTGCAGCTCTGTGCTTTGAGCGTTTCGGGGGATCGTTTCCACTGATGCTTGCGGCCGTTCACCACGCCGTAGACGCAGAGCAACACGCAGGCGATAGGCGCTGCGACGCGGCATGCATGTTTCGCCGTCAGTTCCAGCGTTGGTAGATGGTATTCAGACTGCCGGCCTGCTTCAGCCGCTCCAGGGCATCAGCGAATACTTTGGCGCGGGCATGATCGCCTTTGGCAAAGGCTACATAGCGCGGCATTTCTACCAGTGGTTTGTGCAGGATGCGCACACCCTGTTCGGCGCGTTGTTCGCGCACGAAATACATCAGTTGCACCCGATCACCGACGATAATGTCAATGCGCCCGGCCAGCAGCATGGACACCAGTTGACGCGGATTCTGTGCGCTGGTGTCACGCCGCAAATCGGCTTTATCGAAGTCTGATTGGTAGGCGTATCCGCGGACTTGGCCAATCACATACTGCGACAGGTCATCCAGGCTTTGCCAGTCATGGATGGCCGTCTTGCCGGTGGTCATAAATACCGTCGAGCCAGTGCGAATGGGCCCGACCAGCTCATACTGCTGCATACGCTCCGGGGTGCCCGCAAACTGGAAGGCCATGGCGACTTCACTGCGGTCGAGCATGCGCTTGACGCGCTCCCAGGGGTACAGTCGCAGGTTGTAGGCAATCTTGGCCTCCTGCAACACGGCCTCGACCAACTCGACATCCAGGCCGTGCGGCTGGTCATCCTCAAGGGTGACATAGCTGTAAGGGGCAAACTGTTCGTCACCCACCACATGCCAGTCTTCAGCCTGTAACGACCAGGGCAGCAATAGCATCAGGTACAGCGCAGTCATTCGCATGAGAGCCTCCGGCAAAACGTTGGTGAGCGGAGTGTTCGTTATTGATGCTAGTCAATTACGCAGTGCCTGCAGGGCTAACCCGTGGCTCAATTGTTACAGGCATAAAAAAGCCCCGACATGGGCCGGGGCTTCTGGCGGCAGGCTGAGTTAAACCTTGCGCACAAATTCGGATTTCAGCTTCATTGCGCCGATGCCGTCGATTTTGCAGTCGATGTCATGGTCGCCATCACACAGGCGGATGCCTTTGACCTTGGTGCCTACCTTGACCACCAGGGATGAGCCTTTGACCTTGAGATCCTTGATGACGGTGATGGTGTCACCATCCTGCAGTACGTTGCCCACCGAGTCCTTGATCACTTTGGCATCATCTGGTGCATCCGTGGCGCCGTCAGCGGTCCATTCGTGGGCGCATTCCGGACAGACCAGTTGAGCGCCGTCTTCGTAGGTGTATTCGGAATTGCATTTGGGGCAGGGCGGCAGCGTACTCACGGCGAGTCCTTGTTCGGGCAAAGAATAAAGGCCGCATAGTGTATAGGGTTTTAGCTGTTTTTGCCCTCATCAGCCGCCTTGCGGCTGCTGACGAGGTGCCGGGTATCAGAAGTGCGCTTTTACCAACAGGCTGGCGGTGTTCTGATCTGTGCCATCGAGAATCACGTCGCCGAGGAAGCTGTCGTTGTCGATACCGTACTTGTCCTTCCAGTAGTCGTATTCGATACCCACATACAGTTGCTTCTCGCCCCAGTTCATCGCCTTGCCTAGGTCGTATTTGATCTGCGGGTTGAAGTGCAGGTTGGCGTGGTAGTTCTTGTCGTTGTCCACCACCCAGTCCATGAAACCGTCAATCACGATATCGGATGTGCCAACTGGGATGGTGTAGCTCCATACCGGTGTGATCTGCCAGACATTGTCGCCGTCGCGCTTGCCGTCTGTAGTGCGGTTGTAGAAGTTGAGCGAGAAGTAGTCGAAGCCTGGAATGGCCAGGTCGAAGCCAGGGCCGATCAGGTAGGAGTCGACATCGTTCTCGCCGAACTCGTAGGTGGTGGCGAGCAACACATCTTTGATCGGGCCCAATTCCAGCTTGCTATCGAACAGCTTGCCGAAGGACAGCCGCGGCGACAGCTCACCATAGAAGGTATGGCCATCGCCCGCGCCATTGGTGGCGTCAGTGTTGTATTTGATGGTGTCAACGAAGAAGAACAGGTCACCAAAGCTCCAGCCACTGGCGTGTTCAAAGGTGATGGTCTGCTGGATTTCCGGATCGATCTTGTAGTCCTGGCCATAGAGGTAGCTCAGGCTGTTGTTTTGCCAGTGCAGCAGGTCACCTGCCATGGCCTGGCTGCCCGCCAACAGGCCAGCGGCCATGGCGAGAGAGGAAAGAGTGCGGTTCATTGAATGGTGCTCCCCAAGTGCTGATATCTAGTTTTAAACCTGTCTGAGTGGTCAGGCTGGCGGTGTTTCAGCAAGAACGAGGCCAAATCGTCCAGTGACGTGCGGTGTAGGCTCTGCACGAGGCTGTTTGATGGCGCGGGGCGCACTTTAGTGGTTTTGTAAGGGATGTAAATGCCGCGAATGCACTATTAACTGACTGGCTGGACAGCTTCAGCATTAAGTTGGTGCGCAGCGGCGTGTTTCGCGCTGTGTCATTGTTGTCAGTCATGTCGGTTCAGTGGGTCGCCACGTTCCTGTTACCAGCTGGGGGAGTACCGTTGTCTATTGTCCAGCGCCTGGGGGCGCTAACTGTCTGCGCACTGCGTCGGTCACTGCGCGGAAAGAGGCCTGTTGTGCTTTGCTCAGTTAAGGCGTGATTAAAGGTTGTGGTGCAACCTTGTATGCGCTTGGGTTGTACCTGTCGTCGGGTGCTCTGCATTTTTTAATAAGAGCGTTTTCCTGGTGCAGCAGGTATTTTTTGCCAGAGCCTTGTCAGTGCTGGGTTTTTCCGAGGGGGAGGCGAATGGCGGGCTGCTGAGTGGCATAGATAACTACGGTTTTGTTTGGTTGTACCTAGTTGCACCTTGCGCCTTATGAGGTTTAATCTCTTGCCAGTTTTTTGTGACCCGTCACCCATGGCGCCACCTCCATGAGGCCTTCGCGGGCGACGCTCAGGCATTGCTCCCGGCGCTTATCTGCCGTGCTCCACGCTCATAACAGGACAAACCAATGGCCACCACTACCCTTGGCGTTAAGCTCGATGATGCAACCCGTGATCGCCTCAAGCAGGCTGCACAGTCGATTGACCGCACCCCTCACTGGCTGATCAAGCAGGCGATCTTCAATTATTTGGAGCAGATCGAGGGTGGCCTGACTCCTGCTGAGCACTCGGGCCTGGCCGCTGTGGCGGGCGAAGAAGTGGTGGAAAACCTGACTGAGCAAGGTTTGCAGGTGTTCCTCGACTTCGCCGAAAGCATCCTGCCGCAGTCAGTGCTGCGTGCCGCCATTACCGGCGCTTATCGCCGTCCGGAAACCGAAGCCGTGCCAATGCTGCTGGAGCAGGCGCGTCTGCCGAAAGACATGGCTGAGGCAAGCAACACCCTGGCCATGAGCATCGCCGAAAAGCTGCGCAACCAGAAGAACGCTGGCGGCCGTCAGGGGCTGGTGCAGGGGCTGCTGCAGGAATTCTCGTTGTCCTCGCAGGAAGGTGTGGCGCTGATGTGCCTGGCCGAAGCGCTGCTGCGTATTCCGGACAAGGCCACCCGTGACGCGCTGATCCGCGACAAGATCAGCAACGGCAACTGGGGGCAGCACCTGGGTAACAGCCCGTCGATGTTCGTCAACGCCGCGAGCTGGGGCTTGCTGATCACCGGCAAACTGGTGGCCACGCACAACGAAGCCGGCTTGATGACCTCACTCAACCGCATCATCGGCAAGGGCGGTGAACCGTTGATCCGCAAGGGCGTGGACATGTCCATGCGCCTGATGGGCGAGCAGTTCGTCACCGGCGAAACCATCGCCGAAGCCCTGGCCAACGCCACCACCATGGAAAGCAAAGGCTTCCGTTATTCCTACGACATGCTCGGTGAAGCGGCCCTGACCGATGAAGATGCCAAGCGCTACCTGGCGTCCTACGAGCAGGCCATTCATGCCATCGGCAAGGCCTCGCACGGTCGTGGCATCTACGAAGGTCCGGGCATTTCGATCAAGCTCTCGGCGCTGCACCCGCGTTACAGCCGTGCCCAGTACGACCGGGTGATGGACGAGCTGTACCCGATCCTGCTGGGCTTGACCAAGCTGGCCAAACAGTACGACATCGGCCTGAACATCGACGCCGAAGAAGCCGACCGCCTGGAAATCTCCCTCGATCTGCTGGAGCGCCTGTGCTTCGACCCGGCCCTGACCGGCTGGAACGGTATCGGCTTTGTGATTCAGGCTTACCAGAAGCGCTGCCCGTACGTGATCGACTACGTGATCGATCTGGCCAAGCGCAGCCGTCACCGCCTGATGATCCGCCTGGTAAAAGGCGCGTACTGGGACAGCGAAATCAAGCGCGCCCAGGTCGAAGGCCTGGAAGGCTATCCGGTGTACACCCGCAAGCCCTACACCGACATTTCTTACATCGCCTGCGCGCGCAAACTGCTGGCCGTGCCGGAAGCCATCTACCCGCAGTTCGCCACCCACAACGCCCACTCGCTGTCGGCCATTTATCAACTGGCCGGGCAGAACTACTACCCCGGTCAGTACGAGTTCCAGTGCCTGCATGGCATGGGCGAGCCGCTGTACGAGCAGGTGGTGGGCAAGGTTGCCGATGGCAAGCTGAACCGTCCGTGCCGCATCTATGCACCGGTGGGTAGTCATGAAACCCTGTTGGCTTACTTGGTGCGTCGTCTGCTGGAAAACGGCGCGAACACCTCGTTCGTCAACCGCATTGCTGACCACAGCATTTCGATCAAGGAGCTGGTGCTCGACCCGGTACAGCAGGTCGAGCAGATGGCCACGCAGGAAGGCGGCCTTGGCCTGCCACACCCACGCATTGCCCTGCCGCGTGCGCTGTATGGCGATGCCCGCTTAAACTCCGAAGGCATCGACCTGGCCAACGAGCACCGCCTCGGTTCGTTGTCCTCGGCGCTGCTGAGCAGCAGCAACAATGCCTACAAGGCCATGCCGCTGCTCGGTTGTGAAGCACCTGAGCTGAGCGAGGCGCAGCCGGTACGCAACCCGGCGGACCACCGCGACATCGTTGGTTATGTGCATGAGGCCAGCGAGCAGGATGTGCGCAACGCCGTGCTCTGCGCAGTGTCGAGTGGGCAGATCTGGCAATCGACCCTGCCGGCTGAGCGCGCCGCCGTTTTGGATCGCGCCGCCGACCAGATGGAGGCGGAAATGCAGCAGCTGATGGGCTTGTTGGTGCGTGAATCCGGCAAGACCTTCGCCAACGCCATCGCCGAAGTGCGCGAGGCGGTTGACTTCCTGCGCTACTACGCGGCGCAAGCGCGCAATCACTTCAGCAATGACAGCCACCGCCCGCTAGGCCCGGTGGTGTGCATCAGCCCGTGGAACTTCCCGCTGGCCATCTTCAGCGGTCAGGTCGCTGCTGCGCTGGCTGCCGGTAACACCGTGCTGGCCAAGCCCGCTGAGCAGACGCCGCTGATCGCCGCGCAAGCCGTGCGCATTCTGCTGGATGCCGGTGTGCCGAGCGGCGCCGTGCAGCTGCTGCCGGGTCGTGGTGAAACTGTCGGCGCTGGCCTGATCGGCAACGAGCGCGTGCGTGGCGTGATGTTCACCGGTTCCACCGAAGTGGCGGGCATCATCCAGCGCAACCTCGCCGGTCGCCTGGATGCACAAGGGCGCACTATTCCGTTGATCGCCGAGACGGGCGGCCTCAACAGCATGATCGTCGATTCCTCAGCGCTGACTGAACAGGTGGTGGTCGATGTGGTGGCCTCGGCCTTCGACAGCGCCGGCCAGCGCTGCTCAGCCCTGCGCGTACTGTGCGTGCAGGAAGACGTGGCGGACCGCGTGATCAACATGCTCAAGGGCGCCATGGCCGAATACAGCCTGGGCAACCCGGAGCGCCTGAGCACTGATATCGGCCCGGTGATCGACGCGGAAGCCAAGGGCAATATCGACCAGCACATCGAGAAGATGCGCGAGAAAGGCCGCAAGGTCTTCCAGCTGGCGCGCGTTGCCGGTGACGACATCAAGCGCGGCACCTTTGTGCTGCCAACGCTGATCGAGCTGGACAGCTTTACTGAGTTGCAGCGCGAAATCTTCGGCCCGGTGCTGCACGTGGTGCGTTATGCGCGTGCTGACTTGGGCACGCTGCTGCAGCAGATCAATGACAGTGGCTACGGCCTGACCCTTGGCGTGCACACGCGCATCGACGAAACCATTGCGCAAGTGGTCAACACCGCCAAGGTCGGTAACCTGTATGTGAACCGCAACATGGTCGGTGCCGTGGTCGGCGTGCAGCCATTTGGCGGTGAAGGCCTGTCCGGCACCGGCCCGAAAGCCGGTGGCCCGCTGTACATGTACCGCCTGCTGGCAACCCGTCCGCAGGATGCGGTGGCTAAGCAATTGCAGCAGGAGAAGGGCGAAATTCAGCGTCCGGCCGAGCAGACCAAGGTGATTCAGGCACTGCAGGATTGGGCGGCCAAGCATGAGCCGAGCCTGAGTGCACTCAGTGCGCAGTACGTTGGGCTGGCGCAGAGCGGCACCGTGCAGATGCTTAACGGCCCAACCGGCGAGCGCAACAGCTACAGCCTGTTGCCGCGCGAACATGTGCTGTGCCTGGCTGCTGAGCGCAGTGACTTGCTGACACAATTGGCGGCGGCTCTGGCCGTGGGTTGCCAGGTGCTGTGGCAGGAAAGCGAGCTGACCCGCGAGCTGTTTGCCGCACTGCCCAAGGCTGTGCAGCAACGCATCACCGTGCTTAGCCAGTGGAGCGAGAGCGAAACGGTGTTCGACGCCATCCTCCATCACGGTGACTCCGATCAACTGCGCGAAGTCTGCCAACTGGCCGCTCAGCGTCCCGGCGCGATTATTGGTGTGCATGGTCTGCACAAAGGCGAGACGGATATTCCGCTGGAGCGCCTGCTGATCGAGCACGCCCTGAGCATCAACACAGCCGCCGCGGGCGGTAACGCCAGCCTGATGACCATCGGCTAATCGGTTCTACGAGCATCCCACCCTGACCGGCTCGCCGGCCGGGGTGGTTGGCAACACCGGCTTACCGCCACCCTCAGGTGTTTTCCACCTGATGCTGCAGACGGCCCTGGCTCTTATGCAGCGCCCAGCGCACATCCGGCAACGGTGGGCTACCCGCCCGGTGTGTTGGGTTTCTTCTCTCTGGCATTTCGATGCACGGTACCCACCTACCCGGTGGGTGCGGGACGGAGCGACCGGCTCCGTTCCACATCGGCCGCCATCTGCTGTGCCTATCTGTAATCGAATTCTGCTCTGTCTACCACTGCCCCTTGAGCACTTGGCGGGTGACATTGCGTACTTCCACCGGGTAATCGTGCTGCATGTACCACATGGCCGGATGATCTCC
This sequence comes from Pseudomonas sp. HMWF032, assembly GCF_003060885.1. Classification (GTDB taxonomy): domain Bacteria; phylum Pseudomonadota; class Gammaproteobacteria; order Pseudomonadales; family Pseudomonadaceae; genus Aquipseudomonas. The sequence continues at coordinate 1,225,798 of NZ_QAIG01000005.1, read as the reverse complement.
AGGCGTCAATGCGCGCGCCTGCGGTCTGAGGTTGGTGCGCAGCAGCAGGATCACATCGCTGCTGACCCAGGGATGGCGATACCAGTAGTGATGGCCGACGATATCGAACCCACGCTCGGCATAACGTCCTGACACATCCAGCAGGTTGACGTTATCCAGGTGCTGGCGCTGGGTGAAACGATGCAGGCTGGCCTCGGCCTGGCTGCTGCCAATCCGTGGGCCGCCGGGCATCAGCAGGTGGGCGTATTGCAGGGCGTCGTCCTGATCGGAGACGGTGATCATCACTTGCTCTGCAATCTTGCTGATACCGGGCAGGCGTTGCTCAAACAATTCTTCAGGCACATCGGCGGCGGCGAAGACCACCGCGCCAATGCGGTAACGCGCCTGCAACTGTGCGCGGCTCAGTTCGACATGCCGGGCAGCCAGTTCCTGCAGGGCCAGTGAGGTCACGCGTCCGCCCGCACTGTAGGCCACCAGATTAATGCGCTCGGCGTGGCTGTGGCGGGCCAGCAGTTCCAGCAACTGGCTGAGCGCATGACTGGACTGGCGGGCGCGCTCGACATCGATGCCGAGCAGGTAACTCATGATGTTCTGGTGCGTCGGCCAGGCAAACGCCAGGCCGACGAAGTCGCGCCCGGCAAAATGAACCAACTCGCCGGTGAGTTGATTGGCGTTGGCGAAGTCCACTTTCGCCCCATGCACATAAAGAATGATCTCTTTGTCGCGCGCCTTGCTCAGTTGCAGGTTGAGCGCATCCATATAGGCCTGTACGTCTGCCGGCAACGCTGTGTCGCGGACGCTCTGCAGAGGTAAGTGGGCGTCTTCCTGTGTGTGCAGCAGGCTCAGTGGCAGGTCGCGCGGGCGGGTTTCGCTCAGCGATGCGCTATGCAACTGCGGCCACAGGTCGTCACTGCCGCCCAGGCGAACGCTGGCGCTGCCGAGGTGCAGCTGGTCGCTGACCTGATTGCCATAGCCCTGTGTATTCGGCGCGCGATTGGTGGCGTAGAACACCGACACTTCCGGCACCCGCTCGGTCTCGGGCAGGTGGGCAAAGGGGTCGATGGCCGCTTGATGGTAGATCACCGGGGTGGACATCAGCGTCAGCGGTTTGGCTGCGCCGCAGCCGGCCAGCAAGGCAGTCAGGATGGTGGCGAGGATGAAAGAGCAAGGATGCAAGGCTGCGTTCTCGTGGGTTAGGCAGGTTCAGGCTAGCGCGCCATATCGCTTGAAGGCTAGTGAGGCCGGCGTGAAAGCGCGGTGTTCGATGAGGATTTCTGTTTTCAGTGAATAATCCAGTAATTCATAGGCATTTATACCTGCGGGATTAAATTTTCCTGTGTGGTTTTTGCAGCTGATTACGGTTGTTCATCTGGGTCCACTGAGCGCTTCAGCGTCTGCTGAGACGTTACCTGCGCTAACCGCTTAAGATGTGGCGCTGCTACCCGCTTTTCCGCAATCTCTGTTGGCGACGGTCAAGTCGGCGATGCAGTGCTGGCAGCACTCGGCCAGTGCGGTAGACGCATGTCATTTGTGGGCATTGCAGAACGCTGCAGAGCACAGCACGAGTCTGTGGGAAATCGGGTGTCGGGCGAGCGATGCTCAAGGGGCGTAGCTCGGAGAACTCCACCGATACCTGGCCTGCATGGCCAGCAGATAGAACCAGCGCTTGCGGCGCTGATTGATGTACGCTGCCCGCACGATCAGGCCCTTGGTTTTGCTCTCGGCGAGCTGCGCGGAGCCTTTACATGGCGGTTCAGGTAGACATTGGAAATGATTGATGCGGAACGAGTGCAGCACCGTGATGCGCTGCTCAAGCGCCTGGCCCGTGTCGAGGGGCAGGTGCGCGGTATTCAGGCCATGATCAGGCGCGATGAGGAATGTGATGCGATCGCCCAGCAGTTCAGTGCCGCGCGCAAGGCCTTGGATAAGGCCTATCAGGAAATGCTCATATGCCTGGCCGAGGATGCCATCCTCAATCCTGACCAAAGCAATCAGGACAAGCTGGCTCAGGTACGGACCATCTTCACCAAATATACGTGAGTGCCAGGCCGAATACGGCGGCAATGGCGAGGAGCAGCGGGCAAACGCCATGTCGCGTTTTTCAGCAGCTAGTCGCTGGCAATGGCCAGCATGAAGATCGCCCCGGTGACATAACCGGCCCATACGGTGTGCACGAACCTCACCTGAGCGACGAAGGATGACCAGCTTGAGCAGCAGAATGCCGCTGATTTTCCGTACAAGCGGGATCTGTTTGCAGTGTTTGTGGGGAGAGGGTTTTCAAGGCTTCAAACTGGCTGATAAACACCTGGCCGGAAAGCTCATCCAGGAAGCTGGAGCGGTGTAGCTGATCCATGACCGGGCCTTTGACCTCAGATAAATGCAGGTGTACGCCCGCTGTCTGCAAGCGTTCGACGATTGCCTCTAGTGAGTCCAGCGCACTGGCATCGATCAGGTTGACCCCCGAACACATCAACACCAGATGACGAACTTGCGGACGGCTCGCAATCAGCTCGCCAATGCGGTCTTCCAGGTAGCGTGCATTGGGGAAGTACAGGCTTTCGTCAACCCGCAACGACAACACACTGGGCGATTCGATCACACTAAAACGCTCGACGTTGCGAAAGTGTTCGCTACCCGGCACCTGCCCCACGACCGCCATATGCGGCTTGCTGGTGCGCCAGAGAAACAGCAGCAGTGACAGACCCATACCCAGCAGGATGCCGGTTTCTACGCCAATCAGTAGAACACCGAGCAGGGTTGCCAGCTGGGCGGCACCGTCCTGGCGCGAATAGCGCCAGGTCCGCTTGAGCGATGCGAGATCGACCAGGCTGAGTACGGCGACGATGATGGTGGCGGCCAGCACAGCCTGTGGCAGGTTGTGCAGTAATGGCGTGAGCAGCATGACACTGAGGGCGATACCGACTGCGGTGAATACGCCAGCCATGGGGGTTTGCGCCCCGGCGTCGTAGTTGACTACCGAGCGTGCGAAACCACCGGTAACGGGGAGGCCGCCACTGAATGCCGCAGCAATGTTGGCCGTCCCGAGGCCGAGCAGTTCGTTATCCGGCTGGATGCGCTGACGGCGTTTTGCTGCCAGGGTCTGGCCGACTGAGACCGACTCGACGAACCCGACCAGGCTGATCAGCAAGGCCGCAGGCAACAACTGCATGGCCAAGTCGAGATCCAGCGTAGGCAGGGTCAAGCCTGGCAAGCCTTGGGGAATGCTGCCGACCACTTTTACGCCAGCCTGATCCAGGTTGAGCCCTGTTACGCCAACAATCGCGACAATGATCGCCAGCACCGGTCCGGCTTTGGCGACATTGCCGGCGGCCGTGGCAGACAGCCCCAGGCGTTGCAGCAGCGGTTTCAGCTGTGCCCGAGCCCACCAAAGCCAGGCCAGGCTGAGCAGGCCAATCAGCAAGGTGGGCCCGTGAATGGCGGGTAATCCCCGCCAGAGTTGCGGAAGCAGTTGCAGCAGGCTGTCGCCCGATGCCGAGATGCCGAGCAGGTGCTTGAGTTGGCCGATCGCAATCAGGATGCCCGAGGCACTGATAAAACCGGACACCACCGGATGGCTGAGAAAATTGGCGAGAAAGCCCAAGCGCAGCACCGCCATGACGCTGAGCAACAGCCCGGAAAGCAACGCCAGCAGCATGGCTGCGCCGATGTATTCGGCACTGCCTGCCGGGAACAGCGGCTGCAACGCGGCGGCGGTCATCAGTGACACCACTGCCACCGGCCCCACGGCCAGGGTGCGGCTGGAGCCAAACAAGGCATAGGCCAGCAGTGGCAGGATACTCGCGTACAACCCCATCACCGGTGGCAACCCGGCGAGCATGGCGTAGGCCAGGCTTTGCGGGATCAGCATCAGCGTGACGATCAGTGCGGCCAGGCCATCCTGGCTGGCGTGATGGCGATTGTAATGCCGCCCCCAGTCGAGGCAGGGCAGCCAGCGGCTCAGCTTCATGTTGTGTAAACCTGGGTGCTGTAACAGGCCGTATCCATGGACAGTTCCTCAGAGCATGTCGAGGGGGATTTTCAGGTAGCGGGTGCCGTTGTCCTCGGCAGGCGGCAGTTGCCCGGCACGCATGTTCACCTGCACAGACGGCAGAATCAGCATCGGCATGCCGAGGGTGGCATCGCGGGCGCTGCGCATGGCGACAAAATCGGCCTCGCTGATGCCTTCATGCACATGCACGTTCAGCGCGCGTTGCTCCGCTACCGTGGTCTGGTAGCGGAAGTCATCGCGCCCTGGTGCCTTGTAGTCATGGCACATAAACAAGCGGGTGTCGCCGGGCAGGGCAAAGAGTTTGCGAATCGACTGATACAGCATGCGCGCATCGCCGCCGGGGAAGTCGCAACGGGCGGTGCCGTAGTCCGGCATAAACAGTGTGTCGCCAACAAAGCCGGCATCGCCAATCACATAGGTCATGCATGCAGGGGTATGGCCGGGTGTGTGGATGGCACGCGCCAGAATATTACCCACTTGGAAGGTATCGCCATCTTTGAACAAGTGGTCGAACTGGCGGCCATCAGTAGCGAACTCAGGGCCGGCATTGAACAGCTTGCCGAAGGTGTTCTGCACGATGGTGATATTTTCGCCAATAGCTAACTGGCCACCCAATTCATGCTTCAGATATGGCGCGGCTGACAGGTGATCGGCATGCACATGGGTTTCCAGCAGCCAGTCGACCTTCAGGTGGTGATCTTTCACGAATCGGATCAGCCGATCAGCGCTTGTTTGCGATGTGCAGCCAGACGCGGGGTTGTAGTCCAGTACTGAGTCGATAATCGCACAGCGTTGGGTGTTGGGGTCAGTGACTACATAGCTGTAAGTGAAGGTGTCAGGGTCAAAAAAGGTTTCGACGACGGCTTGCATGGTTGCGCTCCTCCTTATACCCCTTAGAGTATTTAAATTGAGCGTATCTACTTCTTGGTTCAGTGCATAGATTTTGCAGGAAATAGGCCTGCTTGGTCTTGTTAAGCCGCGCGATATGATTTTTCAGGTATTTGAGAGGGATAGGATTTGTTTTCTGCTCGACTGTCCCAATGTGGGGGGCGGGACCACCTGCAGGTCACAATCGGCCTAAACCAACAGGCTGTGATCGCGTTATCTCGTTGTTAAAAGGTGGGGGTATCGGCAAGCAATGCCCGGTTGTTCGCCAGCGGGGGGACAGGAATGGTTTGATTTTGCCGATGCCGTCATCAGGGCGCGTATGACCTAACGGCAGTTTGGTCATTACATCCGCTGATGCTTCCAGCTTTGAATGGGTGCCTGGCCGGGAAACAGCGCATCAGATCGCTAATGCGATGGCGCGGAGCGCTAGCAGCAGGATCCTCTTGAGGCGTGTTCTCGGGAGAGATGCGTGTTCTTAAGAAGTTAGGCTGATAGGGGCATGGGCATAATTGATCGAACACTTTTGATGAAGTGATATCGAATATGGCGACACAGACCATCAGGGGCGGGTGAAGAGTAAGAAAAAGCAGGCCCCCGCAGGCATTGCACCTGCGGGGGATGATGCTTACGCGAGGTCGAAGCGGTCGGCGTTCATCACCTTGTTCCAGGCTGCGACGAAGTCATGCACAAACTTCTCGCGGCTGTCGTCCTGGGCATACACCTCGGCATAGGCACGCAGGATCGAGTTGGAACCGAACACCAGATCGACGCGGGTGGCTGTCCACTTGGTGGCACCGCTCTTACGCTCGACGATGGCGTAGCTGTTACGGCCAGTCGGCTTCCAGCTGTAGGCCATATCAGTCAGGTTGACGAAGAAGTCGTTGCTCAGCACACCGACCCGATCGGTGAACACGCCATGCTGGCTGCCGCCGTGGTTGGTGCCCAGTACACGCATACCGCCGATCAGTGCCGTCATTTCCGGTGCCGTCAGGCCCATCAACTGTGCGCGGTCGAGGAGCATTTCCTCCGGCTGAACCACGTAGTGCTGCTTCTGCCAGTTGCGGAAACCATCGTGCAGCGGCTCCAGCACGTCGAACGACTCAACGTCTGTGTGCTCCTGGCTGGCGTCGCCACGTCCGGCAGCAAACGGCACCTTAACGGTGACGCCGGCCGCTTTAGCCGCTTCTTCGATGGCCAGGTTGCCACCCATTACAATCACATCGGCGATGCTGGCACCGGTTTCGCTGGCGATTTTTTCGTACACCGCCAGCACTTTGGCCAGACGCGCCGGCTCATTGCCGTCCCAGTCCTTTTGCGGAGCCAGACGAATGCGCGCTCCGTTGGCACCGCCACGTTTGTCCGAGTGGCGGAAGGTGCGCGCGCTGTCCCACGCGGTGCTGACGCGCTCGCTGATGGACAGGCCGCTGGCGGCAATCTTGGCGGCCACGGCAGCTACGTCGTAATCGCGGCGACCGGCGGGTACCGGGTCTTGCCAGATGAGGTCTTCAGCCGGTACATCCGGGCCGACGTAACGGGCTTTCGGGCCCATGTCGCGGTGCGTCAGTTTGAACCAGGCGCGGGCGAACACGTCCGAGAAGTAGGCCGGATCTTTGTAGAAGCGCTCGGAGATTTTGCGGTACTCCGGGTCCATCTTCATCGCCATGTCGGCGTCGGTCATGATCGGGTTGCGGCGAATGCTTGGATCGTCCACATCCACCGGTTTGTCTTCTTCCTTGATGTTGATCGGCTCCCACTGCGAGGCACCGGCCGGGCTCTTTTTCAGTTCCCAGTCGTAGTTCAACAGCAGGTGGAAGTAGCCGTTATCCCACTGGGTCGGGTTGGTGGTCCAAGCGCCTTCAATACCGCTGGTCACGGTTTCGCCGCCCACACCACGGGTGACATGGTTGTTCCAGCCCAGGCCTTGTTCTTCAATATCCGCCCCCTCGGGCTCAGGGCCGAGGTTCTTCGCATTGCCATTGCCGTGCGCTTTACCCACGGTGTGACCACCGGCAGTCAGGGCGACGGTTTCTTCGTCATTCATGGCCATGCGGGCGAAGGTGATGCGCACGTCATGGGCGGTTTTCAGCGGGTCGGATTTGCCGTCCACGCCTTCCGGGTTGACGTAAATCAGACCCATCATCACCGCGGCCAGCGGGTTGGCCAGGTCGCGCTCACCGGAGTAGCGGCTGCCTTCGCTGCCGGTGGGGGCCAGCCATTGTTTTTCCGAACCCCAGTAGATGTCTTTTTCCGGGTGCCAGATGTCTTCGCGGCCAAAGGCGAAACCGAAGGTCTTCAAGCCCATGGACTCGTAAGCGATGGTGCCGGCCAGGGCCAGCAGGTCAGCCCAGCTGACGCTGTTGCCGTATTTTTTCTTGATCGGCCAGAGCAGGCGACGGGCTTTGTCCAGGTTGGCGTTATCCGGCCAGGAGTTGAGCGGGGCAAAGCGCTGGTTACCGGTGCCGGCACCACCACGGCCGTCGGCGATACGGTATGTCCCTGCTGCGTGCCAGGTCAGGCGAATCATCAGGCCGCCGTAGTGGCCCCAGTCAGCCGGCCACCAATCTTGGCTGTTGGTCATCAGTGCGGTGAGGTCGCGTTTCAGCGCGGCGGCGTCGAGTTTCTTCAGCGCTTCCCGGTAGCTGAAGCCTTCGCCGAGCGGATTGGACTTGCTGTCATGCTGGTGCAGGATGTCGAGGTTCAGCGCGTTAGGCCACCAGGCGACACTCGATTGCTCAGTGGCCGTGTTGGCACCGTGCATAACGGGGCATTGGCCGGATGTGTTTTGGCTTTTCGGGTCCATATCAAGCTCCTCAGGTTTTTAGATGCCCGATGCTGGGCGGGTCGCTCAGCGCGGGTGTGATCTCGGCTGTCTTGGGTTGTCAGAGCAGCCTTGTGTCGATTCGCCATTGAGGTTAGCAGCTACCGTTTGACAATTGAGCGTTAAGGAGATTCGTATTCTCTATGGGTTCGTTAGCCAAAATTATTGGGCCGCAGTTTCATTAAACAATCAGCCTGACTCTGGCGGGGTATTCGCGAGTTGCTGTGAGTCGTATGCGCCAATTAATCTGTGCAACCTTCATCGATAGCGGCGGTAGTCGGGAGTTTTACGTGTCAATAGTCAGCGGTCTTCGACAGTCACTGCATCCCATGGCGCCGCTTGCTGCGGGTGCCATGCGGACTTCTTTTCTGCTTAGGCTGGTGTTATCTAACACTGTGGCTGTGGCGTCACGTGTTCCGCGAGATCTGCGATGAGCCTCAGTGCTGAGCCAAACTTGCGGTTAATCGAGCGCGTCAGTCGCAAGCAACGCGAGTTGCTCAATGCTCAGCGTGGGCAGGTGCTTTGGCTAACCGGACTCTCGGGGGCGGGTAAGTCGACATTGGCGTATGCCTTAGAAGCACAGCTTTATCAGCGTGGACGGCGCTCTGTGGTGCTTGACGGCGACCATCTGCGGGGTGGTTTATGCGCAGACTTGGCTTTTACACCGCAAGCCCGTCATGAAAATCTGCGACGCGCGGCTGAGGTCGCGAAATTGTTTGTTGATTCTGGGGTGATCTGTGTTGCGGCCTTTATATCGCCATCCGAACGTGACCGCGACATGGTGCGCCGTATAGTCGGTCCTGATGACTTCATGGAGGTCTATCTCGACTGTTCTCTTCAGGTCTGTGAGGCCAGGGACGTTAAGGGACTCTATCTGCGTGCTCGGGCAGGAGAAATTGCAGACTTCACGGGCATTACATCTACATACGAACCACCGCTGCAGCCCGATTTGACGCTTAGGACCGCTGAGCAGTCGATTGAGGAATGCGTTGCGCAGCTTATCAACTGCCTTGCTTGATGCTTGGCCTGAGTGCAGGCCCAATTTAACAAGGCATGCCGGCTGACCGCGATCGAGGCGGCTGTGAAGGGGTGTGAGTCACTAAGCGAGACTGTTTGGCTCGCTAGCGACTTGTGCTGCCCGCCTGGATCAGCGAAACGACGAACCCTTCTTTAAAGCTTTGCTTGGATTGCCATTTTGCCAGTCGTTGAACTGGCCTCCAGGAACGCGTCAATTGGATGCTCATCTCCGTTATGCCGTGCCAGATGAACCTGTGTACGGCTGGCGCTAATGGCCATCGAGCAACAGCCAGACGGACGATGGAAGGTCGATGTAGAACCGATCAAGGGCAAGCGCTTTCGTAAGACCTTCAAGACCAAGGGCGAGGCTCAGCGATTTGAAGCAACGTGCCGGGCTAAGGTCGTGGATAACCCGAGCTGGTCACCTAAGCCAACAGATGCGCGCCGGCTCACGGCACTCATTGGCTCATGGTTTGATCTGCACGGACATTCGCTAAGGGATGGTGTGCGCCGTCGCTCCAAGCTGGATCTGGTCGCAAAACGCCTGGGCAATCCACCTGCAGCCAAGCTAGATCCGCAGACCTATGCCCATGATCGACGGATCAGGCTAGAGGAGGGCACGTCACCCAAGACCCTCAACAATGAGCTGGGGTATCTGCGTTCGGTCTACAACGAACTGCGCGGACTGGGTGTCATCACCTACGCCAACCCGTTGGCCCTGGTGAAGCCTTTGAAAATCCAGGAACGTGAGTTGTCCTGGTTGACCACTGAGCAGATCCGCGAGCTGTTAGAGGTCATCCGTGATCGCTGCGATAACCCACACGTTGAGATCATCACGCTTATTTGTCTGGCTACCGGCGCTCGATGGTCAGAAGCCGAAAAGCTCAAGCCGACCGGGCTGCGTAATGGGGTGATCACGTTCAGCGGAACCAAGAGCGGAAAGGTGCGTTCTGTGCCGATCACTGCAGAGCTAGAAGCCAAGATCCGCCAACACTGGAAACAGCACGGCCAGCCAAACGCGGCCATTACCTCGTTCCGTCGTGCACTGGCCAAGACGACTACAGGTGTTTATGGGTCACTGTGGGCGGGTAGTTCTCTGCGTGACGGGCGCTTGCTACTCGCAGGTATGAGCGGACGTCTCTTGTTAAGCGAAGACAAAGGTGAGAATTGGCGACAGCTATCGCTCGCAGAAGGGCATGCCATTACAGATATTGCAGAGTTACGTGATGGCCGTATCGTGTTGGTCGGGAACGGTGGGTTGGTAGCGATGGCAAATTCCCAACTTACTGGTTTCAAAACCTTGATTCGGCCCGATCGCCAAGGTTTTTCTGCAATGTTGCCATTAGATGGGCTGAACATTATTTATGTCGGAGCTAACGGCGTCGGTATACAGGCCTTGCCGCTTTAGCGATAGGTCACACTTACAGTGGATTGAATCGCCCCGGGTTTCGTGGAGGCCTCAACTCTTGAGAAGATGAGGCTATGAAAAAGACCACGACCTACTCCCCTGAAGTCCGTGAACGTGCCGTGCGCATGGTTCTGGAGCATCTGAACGATTACCCCTCTGAGTGGGCGGAAACCCTGCATGCCTGGATTCGCCGTCACCAGACCAATGCCGGTCAGCGTCCCGGGCCGACCACCGAGGAGCGCGAGCGCCTCAAGGCTCTGGAGCGTGAGAACCGCGAGCTGCGCAAAGCCAACGAGATTTTGCGCCTGGCCAGTGCGTATTTTGCCCAGGTGGAGCTCGACCGCCGCACCAAGTCCTAAGGGCATTTGTCGACCAGTATCGTGACCGCCTCGGGGTCGAGTCGATCTGCCGTGTCTTGCAGGTCGCCCCGTCCGGTTACCGCAGACACGCGGCGCAGCAGCGCAACCCGGCACTGCGCTGTTGCCGTGCTCGACGCGATGACACGCTGATCAAGGAAATCCAGCGCGTATGGGACGCGAATATGCAGTGCTATGGCGCAGTGAAGGTCTGGAAGCAGCTCCAGCGAGAAGGCATCAAGGCAGCCAGATGCACGGTGGAGCGACTGATGCGTCGAGCCGGATTGCAGGGTATCAGGCGCGGTCAGGTCGTGCGGACAACGATGGCCGGGGACAAGGTGCTGTGCCCGCTGGATCGTGTGCAACGCCAGTTCCATGCCGACCGCCCCAACCAGCTGTGGGTGTCGGACTTCACGTATGTGTCGACCTGGCAGGGCTGGCTGTACGTGGCGTTTGTGATTGACGTGTTTGCGCGGCGGATCGTCGGCTGGCGAGTCAGTACCAGCATGAGGACGGACTTCGTACTGGATGCCCTGGAGCAAGCCCTGTATGCCCGTCAGCCGCATCGCACGGGTGGCCTGATTCATCACAGTGACCGTGGCAGCCAGGGCGGATTCAACCGGTCGTCGTAACGCCTTGGCCGAAACCATCAACGGGCTGTACAAGGCTGAGCTGATTTACCGCCAGTCATGGAAGAGCCGCGAGGCTGTTGAGATGGCAACGTTGAAGTGGGTGCACTGGTACAACCACCAGCGCCTGCTGAGCTCAATCGGGTATATCCCGCCTGCGGAGGCTGAGGCAAACTTCCACCAGCAACAAGCAGGTCAGGCCATGGCTGCCTGACTTAAACGAAATGGCCTCCACGAAACCCGGGGCGATTCAGCCCTGCGTTACGAGACGTTTATTCTGGCCAACAAAACCAAGGATGCCGGCTGGAACCCCCAAGCCTCCGATCGGCGCAAGCTCTCGGAATTGGTGACGCTCTGGTATGACCTCCACGGTCACATGCTCAAGGATGGTCTACGTCGAAAGACTAGGCTCGATGCTATGTGCGTTCGGCTCCGTAACCCGGTAGCTGCAAAGCTCGATGCTTCGGTCTATGCCCATGATCGGCGCTTGCGCTCTGAAAACGGAACCAGTCCTAAGACCCTCAACAATGAGTTGGGCTACCTGCGTGCGGTGTTTAATGAGCTTCGTGGCCTTGGCCAGATCGACTACGCCAACCCATTGGAGCTGGTGAAGCCATTCCGCATTGATGAGCGTGAATTGTCCTGGCTCACAGATGATCAGGTAAACATTCTGCTGGACGCCATCCGCAAGCACTCTGACAACCCACATGTTGAACCGATCACTCTGCTTTGCCTTGCCACTGGTGCGCGTTGGTCTGAGGCAGAAGGGTTAATCCCGGCCCGTTTGCGTAATGGCTCGGTGACTTACAGCAAGACCAAATCAAGCCGCGTCCGCACGGTGCCAATTGATCCGTCCCTAGAGATATTCATAAGGGATCATTGGAAGCGCCATGGCCCGTTCACAGGCTCAATCAGCTCTTTTCGTCGTGCCTTGGTTCGGTCTGGGATTCAGCTGCCCAAAGGACAGGCCAGCCATGCGCTACGCCATACCTTTGCCAGTCACTTCATACAGAAGGGCGGCAACATCCTGACCCTGCAGAAAATCCTAGGCCACTCCAGCTTGGCTATGACCATGCGCTACTCGCACTTGGCCCCGGAGCATCTGGTCGAGGCGGTGAGGTTGAGCCCGTTGGCTGATCGTTTGTTGGTTTCGGCTTATAGCTTGCGATAAGGTAAGTACAGGTGCTGTTCGCCACTGTCCGCTATTTGCCGCCACTGTCCGGATATTGCCTTGTATAACCTTGGTTATTAGGCAATAATCGGCCAACGACTCAACCCATGGCGAGCCGATTAAGTTCAGCTTTAGCCTAGGGTGAAGAAACCGGCCTAATCGCCGGTTTTTTCGTTTCTGGGGATCAGGATTTGTGCGTACAGCTTTTTTCGTAGACGGCTACAACCTCTATTACGGTGTGCTGCATGGGTCTCCTCACAAGTGGTTAGACCTTCCCGCGCTACTGTCTTCTATCCTTCGTGTGCAAGATCCAGTTGCGGAGCTTGTATCCGTCGATTACTTCACCTCTCCCGTCATTGCCCGGTTAGCTACTCGCGGACAGGCATCTAACGATGCTCAGAGTCGCTACATTCGCGCTCTGCAGGCTAGGGGCGTTTCGGTAACACTTGGCACCCATCGCCTTGCTAAAGGCTATGCCCCACGATTCGTCGAAGGTGAAAAGGCTTCTCGCCAGAATCAGGTAGCTGTTTGGCAGCTTGAAGAAAAAGAGACGGACGTGAACCTAGCACTGGGCATGTACCGGACTGCTTGCCGTGCCGATCACCTGCAGGTTGAACAGATTGTGCTTGTCTCGGGTGATACTGACCTTGCACCCGCTTTAGCTGCGATTCGATCAGACTACCCGCATATCCGTTTGGGTGTGATCTTGCCTCACCGCCTAGACTCGGGCGAACTTGTCCGTGATCCACCCGGCTCGCTCAAAGCATCTGCTGACTGGATGCGCCGCTATATTTCGGATAATGAGTTGTCAGCTTCCCAGCTCCCGCCAAAAGTACCACTGCCCAGAAAGCCGGCCATCGTTAAGCCTGATTACTGGTAGCCGCTGGCAGGTGTGACACTTTCGGGACAGTCGCTATCCCCAGAAAGCAAAAACCCTTGAAAATCTCTAGGATAATCAAGGGCTTAGGCTGTTTTTATTTGGTGGAGCCGGGGGGAATGTGTCCTAACCCCTCTGAGTCCCGCAAACCCCAGTGTTTTCAGCGCAATTCGCGAATCACTTGGATTTGGTAGATATCGTGTCGTCGGCCTGAAGTCTAAGCATCACTAGGGTTTTGTAAAGCGTTTTCCTGAGTATCCAATCCGCCCCGTTCGTGCTGGCATGCAAGCATGCCAGATGACCACCTAGGTTCTCGGTTCAAATCCCTAGAAGGAATTTGAATTGTAGTCCGTGTGTGAGTCAGGCTAATTTGGTCGGGAGCGCTTCTGCAGTTGTCACCGCTGCAGCAAGGGAACGAATGGCAGCAAGGGCAATCACCTTTGTGCTAGTCCAATTACTCGTTGGAAGCAGTTTTCGAACCGGAGCTTCTGGCCCGTTGTAAGCAATGGAGGCAGTGTTGGCCTCAAAGTTTAAACGAAAGAAGAGAAGGTGATCCGCGTACCCACTGCCTGGTGTGAACGCCGGCCCTGTGTTTTCCTTGCCTGTTGCCTTCACCTGCACAGTTTTCCCCGTATTGGTTACCGCATCCACACCTGCCGTACGCTTCTTTGGGAGCTTCAGGTCGAAATACTCCAATGCCAAGGCTTCAGCAATGTCCCCAACCAAGCGCCCGTCCAACGTGAATTTCAAACCCCATCCTCTGTAGTGCTTTGCCAAAGCTTGCTGGGCAATCCATAAGTCGCGAACAGCCTCTGGCAATTGCAGTACGAGTTCTTTGTCTCTCATTATCTTTTATATCTCCTTGGCGGATAAACGCTAGTTTTTTCCGCTACCTGAAGTAAAGATTGGATTGTAAATTTGCGGCGGGGCAGTTTTTTAATATTTCGGCATCGTATTTTTCTTCTGTGACTCTAGTTAGGAACTCTTTTGCGGACTTCAATATGGTCAAGTTTTCTGGATGCACGATTTTGTATTGTGCTAGTGCACTGGCTGCTGAGATGAATATGTTATGAGATTGGTCTGTTAGCAAGAAGTCGGTAATGCTGTCGTTGGACTTCTGGAATTCATCAAAGCTACGCTCGAGAGCAATTTTTTGGGCTAGATCTTTCGGTGTATATTCTTCGTATGTTCTAGGGTATTTTATTTTTCGTAGTGCTTCCCCTGTGCGCCCAAACGCAGGGTCTTTCTGCAGATAAATAATGCGCTTTACTTTGGTCATTGCAAGCATTCCAGAGCACATTGCGCAGGGTTCTAAGGTTGTATATACGCTATACCCATCAAGGTATTTACCTACATTAGGACATTGTAGGAAGCTCTGCATGAGTCGTACTTCTCCATGCTGAGTGGCATCATCTCTATTTCTAACAGAGTTTCTTGCCCAAAATACGGGGGTGTTGGATTTGTCGACAAGAATAGAGCCAATATTATGTCCCCGGCCATTAGTATTTTTTTGCCAATCCTTCTCAACCATTGCCATCGTCAGCAGTGAAAGGATTTCATCCCTTTCACTAGGGGCGGAGTGAGATGATTGAGAAGTTAATTCGCATGATGGGGTGCGTATGGGGATCTCTGTGTTTTTTCCATCAGTTGTAATATCTTCGGGTGTGGGCGGTCTTTTTTGAAGGTCATTATTGAAGAATGAAACCATCTCAGGTGTGACGGGTACAAATAGTTTTCCAACGCCGTTCTTGGATCCGCTGGGCTTTAGGTCGGGCGCATAGGTGGTTACTCTAGAAGTAATTGTTCCCCAATTGTGTACCAACGTCCAATAGTCCATGAACTGAATCGGTGCTGTAGATTTAGAGGCGCATTCCAGATCATTTAATACGTAATCAAATCTGGCTGACTCTGCTAAGAGCATTGCAAATAGCCGTATTGCATTATGGATGTCTTGTTTTTTTTCTGGGGCTTGGTTGGCGGCTTCTAAATCTTGAATTGTTGAAACTGAGCTAATTACATCTAGGGCAGAGGTGGCGGATTTCTCATCTATGGATAGCCGGGCACCTCCTTTATAATCTACAAAATTGTATGCGGTTCTCTCACATCTCAACCCTTTTGGAGTCATGCTCTCTTTGCATAAGGGGACTCCATTGAGTTCTTTGATATAAATTGTGTTCTTTTGGAAGGTTAAGGTAGCTGAATGATTGTTCTGGGTCTGTGCGCCGCAGTCACTGCTTATGATTACATTGTATCTGTCTTGCTCATCGGTTGTTGATTTTACATTGCCTCTTATTTTTTCTCGAATAAAATCAGAGATTTCGGGGTAGGAATACCTTGTTGGATCCCCTTGAATAAAGAATGATAAATTGCACGCAGCTGAGGCTGTATAGCTTGTTGTAGTTAAGATTATAGCTGTAAGTAATCTGATTAATTTATTCATGTCTGTCCCTGTAGGGTTGTCAAATTTTTTAGCTAAATATTTGCATTAACTTTAACGGGCTCCTGTAGCTTGGCAATTCGTATTTCTTGTTCTTGATTCGGGCCGGTAGTTGAACTGCTAAATCTATTAGTATTTAGGGTTCAGTGGCTTTGGCGGCATCATTAGGGCGCTCGGGCGATGAACTCCTTTATCCAGTTATCGAGCACGTCGACGTCGCTCTCGAACTCTTGGAGCTCTACCGGTATTTGAGGAAGATCTTCTGCCTGTGAGTTCTCATAGGCAGGTACGTTGTCATGAGTCGGTCGATGAGATCGCAGTCATCCGCTAGATTCGACATCCATGTTCTCCACTCCCTCAAGAGAATGAAAAGAGTAGTCTTGTTATGGCAGATTGCCAGCAGGGTATCCCCAACCGCTACCTGCCAGGTCAGGTAAATCGGGTGGCGCTAGAAGCCTGCAAAGTAGCGCCGGCGCTTGGACTTGTGGCTGTACTCATTGAAATGACTATCCAGCCAGTCCGTGGTGCGAACCTTCAGGTAGCCTGCGTCAGGATCGCTCTTGTCGCTGCTGGCTAGCTTCTTGACGATGTAGCGGGTGTAGTGGTGATCGAAGATGCGCATGAACTCCCCGAAGTAGATGTCGGCTACACGGGTATCCCCAGAGATCACGAGCATGTTCTCGTCGTTTTTATTTTGGGATGCTTGGCTGAAGTTCGCAGACCCAGTCACTACCAATGGGGAGTCTCTGAGCGGATCAACCAACAAGAACTTGCTGTGGATGTAGTCTCTCGTGTTTAGGGGGTTGTCTCTTTCGGCAAGGAAGTTCTCGAGCGCTCCTCCGGGGAGATACTCGCCAGCCGCAAACAGGACGTCTCTGTCACGTCCAATGATCTCGTCACTGCCAAGCCCGCCTTGCTTCACGATGTACCGCAGCACGTCGCTCTCGGGAGTAATGACCGCACTGAAGACCTTGTCGAGATTGAACGCCAGGGTGATGCAAGAGATCTCCTTCGCTTCCGCCATTCGGTCGGCATACCACTGAAGGGTTTCGCTGCTGACCTTCGTTGGGTCTCGAGGGCTGAACACCGGGATAGTCACCCCTGCATCTGGCCGTCCATGGGGGAGTTCACTCAACTTGCGCAGTTCTGGCCGAAGCTTGGTTGCGCCTAGGTTGTTCGACAGGAGTTCCCAGTAATCCAGATATGCTTGTGCAACGGTTGGACTCCACACGATGTGCCCTACGTTCGATTGCCCAAAAATCCCGCCCACGGAGATGTTGGTTGAGCCTGTCAATACAGCCACCGGCTGCTCGTCCTTCAAGAGCACGATGAATTTGTTGTGCCGAATCCCCTCGGAGACGGTTCGGGGGATGACCACATTCATCTCGTCGAGGCCGGCATTCCGAATGGTTTCTCGATTGTCCTCCTTATACTTGCTCACATCGTCGTAAACGATTTTGACATCGGCACCTGCTTCAACCGCTTTGGCAAAGGCGTTGGCGACGGGCTGGTACTGGAATTCGTAGAACGCGGCACGTAGGCCGTATTGGCCGTCTTCAGCAAGGCCTATGAACCTAATGAGCGCTTCAAACAAACCGCGAGAGAGCCAAGCCATCTCCTCTGATGTAGGGTCGTCGCCGTCTGGTTTTCGATTCTCAAATTGCCGTGCATAAGCTTGTGAGCCGATGACGCCGCGATTGAAGTAGACATCGTGGCGTGCCTCGTCGTTGCGTTTGTCTGGGTGTAGCAGATACTCGATTTCCGTAGATATCTCGACAGTCACGGACGATGGCTCATCGAGCTTTAGGAGCTTTATCTTCCCGTAGACCGGAACGATCTTGTAGCGGTAGGTGCGATTGGTTTGGGCCGTGTAGTCAGCCCATTGAAAGCTTTGAATCTGATGGCGAGCGGTGCTCACAGGGGTGCCAGGTGCAAGCCCCTTGTCGACGTCTTTGAAACGCTTGATTCCAGTCAGCCAGTACCGCTCGACAACCTCGCCTCCCTCCAGTTCCTCTCGTTCAATAGCGAAGCCCACAAGGCCTTCTTTCTTGTGCTCGTTACCAGGGGCAAAGTCCCAGGCCAGCACCACCACATAAGTTCCTGCAATTGCCCGCACACGCAGGGCACCACCGATCACAGATTCACGCATTGCCGCATCCTCCTTGGGTGACCGCTGACGCCTTCCTAGCGGGGAAATTAACTTTAAATGGTAGATGCGTTCGCCGTAATTGCCGCCCTGGCAATGTGAAATTTCAGCGTCGACCAGCACAACTTGGAGCGGCTTCGACCAAGTTGATGATCCAAGCGCAGGACAGGCTAGTCCTGTTGTGAGATTTGTTCAGGTGGTGGGTTAGCGGGACTGATCACTGATTTGAGCCTTGGGGTACGGCTCACTGTGATGAACGCTGAAGCCGATGTGAGCTAAGTCAAAAGCAATCACGGGATACAGGTTCATCTGTCCAATACGAGATTGAGTCCGTCTCTGGCCAAAAGTCGAATCTAGTATGGGCGCTGCCCACCGCCGACCTAGGAACACCCTGGTAGAAGTTGACACCACTGGCACTGAGGTGACGGCCAATACACTGGAGGTGTGAGGGAAGATGTTGGCTTGTCGTCAAATGGAGAAGAGGCTGACGCGTGACTGCTGTCAAATGAAGCTGCTTCGAACAGTGCAGAAAAAGCCGAGGCATGCCCCGGCTAACCACACCTTCGCTTACTCTTCTGAGTCATCAACGCACTTCATAAATACTGATTTACCAAGCCCAAAATCTTCTGCCTCCTTTAAAGATGTCGCCACATAAAATGAATGGCTCAACTCCGTTCCATCTGTTGGGGGCAGGCTATCTATATCAGCTGAATTTTGATTGTATATGGATCTTATTTTCCTAGTACCGATGCAGCGCTGTCTAGCCGGCTTGCCCGCTAGCGTGCACTCGCCCGCTGCATTTATGATTTGCATTTGCGACTTTATTTTATCTTGCAACTCTTGCTCTGAGTTAGCCTCAAATAGATAGAAATCCTCATAGATTGGATACTCGCTTTGCGAGTCGTCTACTACCTCAATCACAGAAGCTATACTTGCTACAAACCAAGTCATTAGTTAAACCTATTTTTGCCGTCGCAATTAAAACGCTTCATTGCTTGCTTTATTTTCTGCCGTTCTATTGCTCGGCTTTCATTGTTGTACAGATTTCTTAGATACTTGCATGGATCGCAGCCTTTTCCCTGGGCCTGAACATCGCGAACGTACTCATTATCGATATTCTGCTTCCCACCCTTTGCCATTTCAGATGGGGCTTCTGGTGCAATCGGGCCAGTGTAACTGGGGTTATACCAATCGGGTATGACACCAAAACCGCCACCTTCTTGGACGTCCTGGCCGACTGGATTGCTTACACTATTAACAACCGCAGCGCCTGCAACAATCACCGCCCCCACAACAAGGACTTCAGCGACCAAAACGCTTTCGCCTTTAGGGTCAATATATCGGAGTGGGTTTCCCATCACATACCCATAGGTATTCAGCCCGCCCGCGAGCCCAATCGGATCGCTTTCGACATAGCGGCCCGTCTCGGGGTCGTAATCGCGGAAGTAGTTGTAGTGAAGTCCGCTTTCCTGGTCGAAATACTGCCCTGGGAAGCGCAGATTCATTGCCAAACTACCGCTGGCTTGACCCACACCGAATGCATCCGACTGCCACTGCCAAACATTTTGCTGGGTTTGGTTGGTCGCCATTCGCGGGGTGTTGAGGTGGTCGCTGTGTAGGTAGAACGGTTCGCTGCTGGCGATAGCCCCCTGAGCATCAAAGGTGATGCTGACGCCACCCAGCGGCATGCTGTCGAGCCAGATGTAGTATTGGGCACTTAGCTTGCCGCCTTGGCTATTGAACTGTTGCTCCCCCAGTAGCTGACCATCTGGCCCGTAGAGGAAGGTGGTGGTGCCTTGTGAGCTGATCTTGTGGGTGCGCTGGCCGAGGGCGTTGTAGCGAAACTCAGCCACGGTGTTGCCGTCGAGTTTGACGCTGGTGAGTCGGTTCTGTGCGTCGTACACCAGCTCGCGATTAGCACGATCCTGAGTCAGATTGCCGGCAGCATCGGTGGTAACTGCTTGCGCATCGAGCAGGACTAGGCGGTTGCTGTTGCTGGCGTACTGGTAGGTTTGCTGGGTGCTGGTCTGCGCCTCACCACTTACGATGGGCGTAATGGTTTTGCCGGTGCGGTTACCTACGGAGTCATAGCTGTAGGTTCGCTGCAGATTGGTCTTTTGCTCCGCCGTCAGACGGTCTAGAGCGTCGTAGCTGTAATTGAGGTCACCTAGCAAGCTGCTGTTTAGCGTGGTGATGTTGCTGTTGGCGTCATAGCCGTAGGTGCTGTTCCAGCCACCCACGGTTTGTTCGGTCAGGCGGTAGTCTTGGTCATAGCTGCGGCTGAGACTTACACCATTTGCCCAGGTGAGACTTTTCAGCGGGCCAAACGGCAGATAGTTGAGGCTGCTGGCGAAACCACTTGGCTGAGCGCTACCGACTTGCAGTTGCACCTGGCTAACCTGGCCGGCTGCGTTACGCGGGTAAAGGATACTGAACCCATTCCTGACACCTCGCAATACGCCGCTAAAATCCGCTTAGCCAAGTAAATCAGATGGTTACGAATTGTGCTATTCCGCATTGGTCGGCTTTGCCTTGCTGTGGCTGTGACACTTTTGGGACGCTCTCATTTTTGCCGAGGAAATCGAACCCTCTGTTTCTGCCTGCATTATCCCGCAAAGCCCTGCTATTCCTGGGCTCTAGCTACTTCACCTCCGCTATGATCCGCTTTCTCTTGCTGTGATTTCGACACGTCTGCTAGACAGCCTTGAGGCCGATCAGTAGCGTCTAGCCATTACGATGCTTTGGTTGGTTTGCTACTTGTGGCCTTTCATGTTGCTCTTTCACCTAGCTTAATCGCGTTAGCAATTTCGCCTAATTAATAATTATGTTTTCTCTACGGATATAATATGTACGAAGAATATCAGTCCGAAATAGATGCTGCACTTGAAGAAGAAAATGTAGATGTATTTTTCATTAATGACTTGGGTGTCATTGTTGATTATTTTAGCGCTATTGAAAAAATTTACCTATTTGGATCAAGAAGATATCCTCACCAAAGTTTAAGATCTGATTTGGATTTGCTCTTTATAACATCAGATTACATAAGGCCCACAGATTTAAGGAGTGTCATACATCACACCCCGATTCTAGATATTTTTACTGTCTCTGGTGGTGTCGCTATAAGTTGTGCCAATGAAAGCTACATTGCATATGCAACTGAACAGGAACTGCTAGAGCGCCTTGATGCTGTTCTTATATGGGAACGCTCTTCAGGATTCATACAAAATAGTGGAATAAAACCATTTTTTAAATTTAGGAGCGATGTTGAATTCAAGATGACCACTATGCCTTCTTCTTTTTATAAGGCTGATAGCTATGACAAGAAGTTAAGGGAAATCGAAAACTCCGGATTACCGATCAGCCCTTTAATTGGGGAGGATGTGAGTTCAGTAGCCCTGTTTTTAATATCCGTCGCTGGTCGTATGATATTTGATAAGAAGATGTTTTCAAAATCGAGGGGGCAGGCAAAAGACTCTTGGGTCACCAATTTGGAATCAGAGTATGACTTTCAAGATTTATTTGAAATAACCTGCAGGCCATTTATTCCGAATATGTCGAGAGAGGAAGTTTCAATTATATATGATGGAAGCAAAAAGCTTTCAGATTTTAGCTTTTTTGACAGTCAAATAATTATCGAGATGAAATATATAAAATCGACGGGTGAAGCTAGCAATACCGTAAAAACACTTTCCGGG
>NZ_QAIG01000005.1:1155832-1204337 GCF_003060885.1 Pseudomonas sp. HMWF032 | reverse complement strand
CGGACTTCGTACTGGATGCCCTGGAGCAAGCCCTGTATGCCCGTCAGCCGCATCGCACGGGTGGCCTGATTCATCACAGTGACCGTGGCAGCCAGGGCTGCCTTGGTCTGAGTGAAACATCAGTTGCTGCGGGCAACCACGGGACTCAAACGCCACGCGCAAAGCGCGCGTCGTAAGTTGCGAGTCTGGTCGATTGGATAGCGCCCAGCCCACGATGCGGCGCGCATACAGATCCATCACCGCCGCCAGGTAGATCCAGCGATTACCCGCCCAGATGTAGGTCACGTCGCCGCACCACACTTGGTTAGGGCCGCTCACTGTGAACTGCCGATCTAGCTCATTCGCCGCGATAGCATTTTCACCATCAGCTCGGCGATAACGATGCTTGCGCGATTGCGAACTGAACAGCCGAGCCTCTTTCATCAGGCGTCCGGCAAGGAAACGACCCACAGCGACACCCTGTATCCGCAGCGCCGCTGACAATGTTCTTGCTCCAGCTGAGCCTCGACTTTGTAGATGAAGCTCAGTGGCCAGCTGACGCAATGCAATCCGCCGATGATCTATCCGGCGGCGTCGCTTGCAGGCGTCATAGACACTGCTGCGGTGTATGCCAAATACGCGGCACAGCTCGGCTCGTGGATACCGCTCGCCCAATGCCTCGATCAGGCTTATTGATCGAGGGAGTCCGACATCAAGAGAGCGGTAGCCTTTTTTAGGATCTCTTTCTCCCGCTCCAAACGCCGAACCTGGGCCTCAAGGTCTTGTATGCGTTTCTGCTCGGGAGTCATGGCCTTGCTGCGCGGCGGGGTTGTGCCACCACGCTCACTGCGCAGTTGCTCCACCCATCGACTTGCAAGCTTCGGGAATTGAATAGCCTTGATCCAGAACCAGGCCGGCTGCTTCGAGTTTGAAATCTGTACTGAATGATCTTCTGGTCACGTAAGCACCTCATTGCTGGGCGAAGCTTAACGCCCTATCGGGGTGTCCAGAATCATTGAGCCACAACAGTTTGTTGTTGACCGGGTTGATGAGGAAGCCGACCGAGGTTTTCACTTGATCGACTACGCCGGTCGGGGGGCTGGTTTCAGCCTGGGCGTTCGCGGCAGCTTGCTCGGTCTGTTTGCCAGTTTCGTAGCGTTCGTAGGCGCGGTAGACCATGAAGACAGCATCGGCGATGACTAGCACAGCCAGAATGAACTTGGTCGGTAGCTTGGTCTGGAAATGGTGCTGAGCCGTCTCATCATTCGGCCAATGAAACAATCAAACGACCGCATGGGTATCGCTCTGCTTCACACGCCCTACAAGGTCCTTGCTTGGCCTTTTTGTCACTTACCCACAATCTCGCAGACGACACCAAACGCCCATCAGGAGTCCGAACTACAGCTAGCAGGCTGGCCTGCAGGGCGAGCGATGCGTGCCAACCGTTCGCCCAATCAACAATTAAGCGATGCAAACAAAGCCCAGCCCAAAAACAGCAAAGCTCGCGCCAACACCACTACAACGGACTGACAGCCCTCGTCAGACCCGGAAAACAAAACCCCGCCAATCAGCGGGGTTTTGTCAGCAAAATGCCAGGCTTATTCCGCCTGCGCCACCAGCGTGCCGTTGTGATTACGGCTCCACTGTGGCAGCAGCGTACCAATCAGCATACCGGCCATGCTGAACAGCAGGCCTGCCAGTTGCGGCGGCCAGAAGGCGGCTTCAGTCCAGGTGTATTCCAGGTAGATCCACGACACCAGGCCAAAGGCGATGGCAACCAGCGCACCCTGGGTGGTCGCACGCTTCCAGAACAACCCGGCAAACAACGGGACTACAGCCGCCACCAGGGTCACCTTGTAGGCATTGCCGACCATCTCGTAGATGCTCGCATCCGAATACAGGGCAAAGCTCAGGGTCGACGCCGCACAGAACACGATGGTGACACGCATCAGCAGCAGGAACTGCTTGTCGTTAAGCACCGGCAAAAAGCGCTTGAGCACGTTCTCGGTCAAGGTCACCGACGGTGCAAGCAAAGTGCCGGATGCGGTGGACATGATCGCCGAAAGCAGCGCACCGAAGAACATGATCTGGGCGAACAGCGGCGTCTTGTCGAGGATCAGCAGCGGAAGAATCATCTGCGAGTCTTCGGTCAGCCACTTCTCGACCAGCGCCGGGTCGATCATCGAGGCGGCGTACACCAAGAAGATCGGCAGCATGCAGAAGCCCAGATAGAACACTGCGCCGGCCATCGAGGCACGCGCCGCAATGTTCTCGCTCTTGGCCGACATCACGCGCTGGTACACGTCCTGCTGCGGGATGGAGCCGAGCATCATGGTCACCGCCGCACCGATAAAGGCAACGATGTCCTTGGGCTCGAAGGCATGCATAAAGGTGAATTTGCCATCGCTGGCGGCCTTGCTGATCACCAGATCGGCGCCACCGGCCATGTCGCTGAACAGCCAGACCAGGTAGATCAAGCCGACCACGATGATGATCATCTGGAAAAAGTCGGTCAGAGCAATCGACCACATGCCCCCGAACAGGGTGTACAGCAGCACGATAAAGGTGCCGAGGAACATGCCCTGGGTGGTACTGATGCTGCCGTCGGAGATGACGTTGAACACCAGGCCCAGCGCAATCAGCTGCGCGGCGATCCAGCCCAGATAGGACATGACGATGACCAGGCTGATGATCAGTTCAACCTGCGAGCCGTAGCGCTTCTTGAAGTAGTCGCCGATGGTCAGCAGGTTCATCCGGTACAGCGGGCGAGCGATGATCAGGCCGACCAGGAACAGGCAGCCGAAGGAGCCGAACGGATCTTCGACAATGCCGGCAAAGCCTTCTTCAAGAAAGGTGGCGGGGATACCCAGTACCGCCTCGGAGCCGAACCAGGTGGCGAAAACCATGGCAGCGACGATGGGGAAGCCCATGCTACGGCCACCGGAGGCGAAATCGCGGGTGTTGTGCACCCGGGTGGAGGCATAGAAACCGATGGCGACAGTCACCAGCAGGTAGAGCGCAACGAACCAGATCAGCATGCTTTCCCGTTCCAAAGACGTCAGCCCACCGCATGCATGGCCCGCACAGACTGCGCAGGACGGAACGATGGGCTACAGGTTTTTGTTATGACCATTCATGACGGGTAGCGCACGCGCCCATCAAGGTCGCGCAGTCTGGCAAATACGTAAAATATGTCAAACAAAAACGACGAAACGTAAGCAGATAATTCGACGAAACGCTCTACACACCTCTGCAACAGACTGTAATCGAAGTAAAAACCAGCCTCACCACACCATTGGCAGTTGTATATTTTTGACAGCAGACCGGCAAACGACTGATCCGAACGACATAAAAAAGCCAGGCACTGGGCCTGGCTTTTCACATCGTCTGCCGCCGAATCAGGCTGGTTTCGCTTCCACTTCCTTGACTCGGAACCATGCCGCATACAATGCCGGCAGGAACAGCAGGGTCAGCGCGGTAGCAACGATCAGCCCCCCCATGATGGCGACGGCCATCGGCCCAAAGAACACACTGCGCGACAGCGGAATCATTGCCAGTACCGCCGCCAGAGCGGTCAGCACGATAGGCCGGAAGCGCCGCACGGTGGCTTCGATGATCGCGTGCCAACGATCCATGCCGGCTGCGATGTCCTGCTCGATTTGATCAACCAGAATCACCGAGTTACGCATGATCATCCCCGACAGGGCGATAGTACCGAGCATGGCGACGAAGCCGAACGGCTGACGGAAGATCAGCAAGAACAGGGTCACGCCGATCAGCCCCAGCGGCGCGGTGAGAAACACCATGGCCGAACGTGAGAAGCTCTTCAGCTGCAGCATCAACAGGGTCAGCACCACCACGATAAACAGCGGGACACCTGCGTTGACTGACTTCTGCCCGCGGCTGGAATCCTCCACGGTGCCGCCGACGTCCAACTGGTAGCCGTCCGGCAATTGTGCACGCACCGGTTCAAGGGTTGGCAGAATCTGTTTGACCAGGCTGGCCGGCTGTTCCTGGCCGTAAACGTCGGCGCGTACGGTGACCGTTGGCAGGCGGTTGCGGTGCCAGATGATGCCTTCCTCGAAGCCGTACTCCAGGGTGGCGATCTGCGACAGCGGCACGCTGCGGCCATTGTCGGTCGGCACCGCCAGACTTGGCAGCAGGCTGAGCTCCTGACGTTCGCTCACAGTGCCACGCAGGAGGATTTCGATCAGCTCGTTGCCTTCGCGGTACTGACTGACCGGCGAGCCGGTCAGTGAGCTTTGCAGGAAGCGCGACAGATCCGCGGTACTCACACCAAGGGCGCGGGCACGTTCCTGATCGATGTTCAGGCGCACCACCTTGCTGGGCTCTTCCCAGTCCAGGTGCACGTTGGTCACGTGGCTGTTTTCACGCACTTTGTCGGCCACCTGACGAGCCAGCTGACGCACCTCATCGATATGCTCACCAGAAACGCGGAACTGCACCGGATAGCCCACGGGCGGGCCGTTCTCCAGACGCGAGATACGGGTGCGCAGGGTCGGGAACTCTTCTCGCAGCACGTCAATCAGCCAGGTGCGGATCTTCTCGCGGTCGTCGATGCTTTTCGCCAATACCACAAACTGGGCAAAGCTGGCGGCCGGCAGTTGCTGGTCCAGCGGCAGGTAGAAGCGCGGCGAGCCGGTACCAACGTAGGCAACGAAGTTGTCGATGCCTTCATGGCCACTGAGCAACTTCTCCAAACGCTTGGCCTGCTCTTCGGTGGCGGCTAGGGAGGCGCCCTCGCTGAGCTTGAGGTCGACCATCAGTTCCAGGCGGCCGGAGGCCGGGAAGAACTGCTGCGGCACAAAGCGGAACAGCACAATGGAGCCGACAAACAGCGCGATAGTCAGCACGATCACGGTTTTACGGCGGCGTACGCACCACTCTACCGCCGTGCGCACGCGGCGATAGAACGGCGTGCCATAGGGATCGTGCCCGTCGGCGCTGCCGCCATGCTTGGCCGCATGCAGCTTGGCCAGATCGGGCAGCAGCTTGGCCCCGAGGTACGGCACAAACACCACGGCAGCGATCCACGAGACCAGCAAGGCAATCGCCACCACCTGGAAAATCGAGCGGGTGTATTCGCCGGTGCCAGACTGCGCGGTGGCAATCGGCAGGAAGCCGGCGGCGGTAATCAGGGTGCCGGTGAGCATGGGGAAGGCGGTGCTGCTCCAAGCATAACTGGCCGCCTTGATGCGGTCGTAGCCCTGCTCCATCTTGATCGCCATCATTTCCACAGCAATGATCGCGTCATCCACCATCAGGCCCAGCGCCAGCACCAGTGCGCCAAGGGAAATCTTGTGTAGGCCAATGCCGAGGTAGTACATGGCGGCAAAGGTCATCGCCAACACCAGCGGAATCGACAGCGCCACCACCAGACCGGTGCGCAGGCCAAGAGAGAAGAAGCTCACCAGCAGCACGATGATCACCGCTTCGGTGAGCACGCGAACGAACTCGCCGACCCCGGTTTTCACCGCTGCGGGCTGGTCGGAGACCTTGCTCAGCTGCATGCCGGCCGGCAGGGTTTCCTGCAGGCGCGCGAACTCGCCTTCCAGCGCCTCACCCAGCACCAGAATGTCGCCACCGGCTTTCATCGATACAGCCAGGCCAATGGCGTCTTCGCCCATGTAGCGCATGCGCGGTGCGGGGGGATCATTAAAACCGCGTTTAACCTCGGCCACATCGGCGATACGGAAGGTACGGTCGGCCACGCGAATCGGGAAATTGCGGATTTCTTCGACCGTTTCAAAACGCCCGGTGACGCGCAGTTGTACGCGATCAGAGGTCGTTTCAAAGAAGCCCGCCGCCGCTACCGCGTTCTGCTCTTCCAGCGCCTGTTGCACCGCGGCCAGCGGCAGGCCGAGGGTGGCCAGCTTGGTGTTGGACAGTTCGATCCACACCTTCTCGTCCTGCAGCCCGAGCAGGTCGACCTTGCCGACGTCCTTGACCCGCTGCAGCTGCAGCTGGATGCGGTCGGCATAGTCCTTGAGCACGGCGTAATCGAAACCCTCACCGGTCAGTGCGTAGATATTGCCGAAGGTCGTGCCGAACTCATCGTTGTAGAACGGACCCTGAATGCCCTGGGGCAAAGTATGGCGAATGTCGCTGACCTTCTTGCGCACCTGGTAGAACAGCTCGGGGATGTCCTTGGAGTGCATCGAATCACGGGCGATAAAGGTCACCTGGGACTCGCCGGGACGCGAGAACGAAACGATCTTGTCGTAGTCGCCGGTTTCCATCAGCTTCTTTTCGATGCGCTCAGTCACCTGGCGCGAGACTTCCTCGGCGCTCGCCCCCGGCCAGTTGGTGCGCACCACCATGGCCTTGAAAGTGAAGGGCGGGTCTTCGCTCTGGCCCAGCTTGGTGTAGGAAATAGCCCCCACCACAGCCAGCAACAGCATGAGATACAGGACGATCTGGCGGTTTCGCAACGCCCAGGCGGACAGGTTGAAATCCATCAGGCTTACTCCTCGACCGCCAGGTTGGCCTTGGCCGTCAGCTGGACAACCCGGTTATCGCGGTCAACCGGACGCACCTGCTGACCTTCGCGCAGCACCTGTCCTCCGGCCGCCACCACCCAATCAGTGGCCTGCAGGCCTTCGAGTACCGGCACGGTCTTTTCGCCATAAGCGCCGATGCGAACATCGGTGCGTTTGAGGGTTGAATCCTTCGGATCGACTACCCAGACGTAGGGCTGGCCCTTCTCCGCCGTCAGTGCCGACAGCGGCACGGCCAGCGGCACATCACCGTTGTGGGCAATAAACACACGGGCGCTCTGGCCCAGCTCCGCCGGCACCTTGCCTTCGACAAAGGCCACTCGAGCAGCGAAGGTGCGCGATTGCGGGTCGGCCGATGGCGACATCTCACGGATGCGCCCCGGGAAACGCTGATCCGGCTGCGACCACAGCTCAACCGCCACTTCCTGACCGACCTTGAAGCGTTCAAAGGCCTGCTCCGGCAGGTTGATCAACACTTCACGCTCGCCATCCGCGGCCAGGGTGAACACAGTCTGCCCAGCGGCGACCACCTGGCCGACCTCGACCATGCGCCGCGCCACCACGCCATCCTGGGAGGCGCGCAGCACGGCATAACCGGCTTGGTTGTTGGCCACATTGAATTCGGCCTTCACCTGTTTCAGGCGCGCCTCCCCGGAGCGGTAGGTATTTTCGGAATTGTCATACTGCGAGCGGCTGACCAAGTTGCGCGCCAGCAGGGTTTTGTAGCGGTCACGCTCGGCGCGCACCAGTTGCAAATTGGCTTCGGCCGCTGCCACCTGAGCACGGATGGCTTCCAGCTGCAGACGCACGTCTTGCGGGTCCAGCTCGGCCAAGGGCTGATCCTTCTTCACCCGCGAGCCGACATCGACCAGGCGCTTGGCCACCTTGCCACCAATGCGGAACGCCAGCTCCGGCTCCAGGCGCGCACGCACCTCACCGGGGTAGGCATCCATCAGGTCGCCAGCCAGTTGTGGCTGCACCACCATGGCCGGCCGCACGGCAACCGCAGCGGGCTCGCTATTGCCGCAGGCAGCGAGCAGCAGAATAAGACTGGCAGGCACAGCAACAGACAGGGCATGACGAAACATGATGACTAACCTTTGCGGAGGCTTTTGAATATTTATACTGCCGGGTATAGTAAAAATAGCAAACTCACTAGTCCAGTATTAAAACGACCAATGCCAAACAAAGTGTTGCCAACCAACGGCCCCGGTCGCCCGAAAGATCTGGCCAAGCGCAAAGCCATTCTGGAAGCGGCGAAAACCCTGTTTCTCAGCAATGGCTATGACGGTAGCAGTATGGATGCGATTGCCGCAGAAGCCGGGGTTTCCAAGCTCACGGTTTACAGCCACTTCACCGACAAGGAGAAGCTGTTTGCCGAAGCGGTGAAATCCAAGTGTGAGGAGCAATTGCCCGAACTGCTGTTCGAGCTGGACGACGAGGTGCCGTTGGCGCAGGCGTTGCTGAACATCGGCCGTGGCTTCAACCTGCTGATCAACAGCCGCGAGTCGGTGGAGCTGCATCGGGTGATGGTGAGCCTGGCCGCGCAGGATTCCAAGCTCTCGCGGGTGTTCTATGACGCCGGCCCACAGCGCGTGCTGCATGGCATGGAAGAACTGCTGCGTCAGGCCGACCAGAGCGGCAAATTGCGCGTACCCGACCCACTGAGCGCGGCGGACCAGTTCTTCTGCCTGATCAAGGGCGGCGCCAACTTCCGCCTGCTGATCGGCTGCGGTGAGGCGCTGCAAGGCGCCGAGGCCGAAGCGCATGTGCGCGATGCGGTCGAGGTATTCCTGCGTGCCTTCCGCGCCGACTAACGCAAGGCGGCGCCAGCGTTACTCGCTGGCGACTTGCAGCTTCTTCTTCGGGTAGATGTCGTAGCGGCTGGATTTACCTTCCAGGACATAGCCCGGCTTGGCGCCCTCAATCAGCGGCGCCTTACGCGGGCGCTTGACCACCACGCGATGGCTGGCCAGCGCCAACGCTGCGTCCAGCAGCGCCGGGGCATCCAGATCATCGCCGACAAACGGCCGGAACAAGCGCATCTCTTTCTTTACCAGCGCACTCTTGTCGCGGTGCGGGAACATCGGATCGAGGTAAATCACCTGCGGCGACTCGCCCTGCCAGGCGCGCATCAGTTCGATGGCATTGCCATTGAACAGCTGCATCTGCGCGGCAATCGGCGCCACATCGCGGTCCAGTGCAGCACGCGCCAGGCCATCTTCCAGCAGCGCAGCAATCAGCGGTTGACGCTCGATCAAGGTCATGCGGCAACCCAGACTGGCCAGCACAAAGGCATCTCGCCCCAGGCCAGCCGTGGCATCCAGCACCGTCGGGCGCACCCCGGCCTGCACCCCCACCGCCTTGGCGATCATCTGCCCGCTGCCACCACCGAATAACCGGCGATGCGCCACCGCACCTTCAACAAAATCCACTTTGACCGGCCCCGGCGCCTGCGGGCCCAGCGCCACCAGCTGCAAGCCGCCCTCGCCCAGCTGCATGGCGAACTCGCTGTCGCCGTCCAGCGGTAAACCCAGACGCGCGGCCCAGGCTTCAGCCGCCGCCTGCAGATGGGGAGCCAGGGCCTGCATACGAATTCTGGCTATTAGCCGCTCATCACTCATCAGAAAATGTGCTCAAAAATTACTCAATTGACCGTTGCAGCGGCCGACAACCTGCTTGAGCGGCATTTTGCCAGACCCGGCAGCATCCAGCCGCACCGAGTTCGTCATGTTCGATGTAATTTCCGCCCCACGCAGCGCCACGCCATCGGCCGCCAACACCAGCTCGATCAGCGAGACGCTGGATGAAGGCAAGCGCGCCTCGCTGGATTACCAGATTCTGCGGCGCACCCTGATGCCCGATGAGGTGGAGGCCGAAGCGCCTGCCAGCCGACCGGAAACGCCCAGCGAACCGCCCGCCATCACCGCCCAGGCCAGCGATTTTCAGGCACTGGCTGCCCAACGCGAACTGGAGCTGAACGTCAGTATCAACGCAGAACCGCAGAAAACCGACCCACTGGTGCTTGATCTGGCCGGCAACGGCTTCAGCACCAGCGGCATCAACCGCTCGGTGCGTTTCGACCTGGATGCCGACAGCACGCTCGACCAGATCAGCGTGCCCACCGGTGACGACGCCCTACTCGCCTATGACCGCAACGGCAACAGCCGCATTGATAATGGTCGTGAGTTGTTCGGCGACCAGAATGGGGCTGCCAACGGCTTTGCCGAACTGCGCAAATACGATGGCAACGGTGATGGCCGCATCGACAGCCAGGATGCGATCTTCGAGCGCCTGAGCTTGCTGCGTTTCGATGCTCAGGGCCGGCAGTCGAGCCTGTCGCTAAGTCAGGCCGGCGTCAGCGCCATCGACCTGCACGCACGCGACGTGAAGATAGCCCTGGGTGCCTACGACGAAATCGCCCAACTCGGCCGCTTCGAATTCGCCGACGGCCGCAGCGGTCAGGCTGCAGACCTGCTGCTCGCGCAACGCTGATCAGCGACCCGCAGCGATGTGTTTAAACCGGTTCAGAGCAGACCCAGCTGCTCGACCGACTCTTCTGCCTGCACTGCCGACAATGCAGGCAAGCCTGGCAAACGCCGCATCAGCTGCTGATGAAAACGCTGCGCCAGCTGTGGCGCTAGGCGGTTGTCCGAGGTGTGCAGAAAGACGTAGGGTGTACGCCCCTCTTCAATCCAGCTCGCCACCTTGTCCAACCAGGGTGCCATAAACGGATCATTGGCCAGCAGCTCGGGATGGCCAATAAAGC
Organism: Pseudomonas sp. HMWF032; assembly: GCF_003060885.1. Taxonomy (GTDB): domain Bacteria; phylum Pseudomonadota; class Gammaproteobacteria; order Pseudomonadales; family Pseudomonadaceae; genus Aquipseudomonas. Next base: position 1,194,071 of record NZ_QAIG01000005.1, on the reverse strand, counting down.
GCAGCTGCGGGGCCTGGCTAAAGGCCGTTGGCCGCAGCGGCAGGCGCGGCTTCTTGGCCTGCGCATGCAACACCGCCGGTGCCATGGACACACAGCTGAACAGCGCCCGCGAATCCAGGCAGATGCGCTCGATACCACGTCCATGTAGCAGACGATTGAGGCTACGCTCCTCCTCGCCCTTGGCAAAGAACGCTGAATGACGGACCTCGACAGCCAATTCCGCGCCCTGCCAGGGCTCGATAAAAGCACGCAGTTCAGCCAACCGCTGCGGACCGAAGCTTGCCGGCAGCTGCAGCCAGAACGGCGCAACCCGCTTACCCAGCGGAGCCAGCAAGCGGCGGAAATCCTCGGCGGCGCTCAGCTGGTCTCGCAGATCGCCGTTATGGCTGATCTCTCGCGGCAGCTTGGCGCAAAAACGCAGATGCGCTGGCATGCGCTCGGCCCAACGCGCCACAGTCTCAACAGAAGGCGCGGCGTAGAAGGTGGTGTTGCCCTCAACAGCATTGAACACCTGCGCATACAACGGCAGAAAATCGGTATTGCGACTGCCCTCTGGATACAAGGAGCCGCGCCAGGCGGGCTCGCTCCATGACGGGCAACCGAGGTAGTAAGGCAACATTAGTTTGCAGACCGTTGGCAAAGGTAGCGAACGAAGACCAGGCAAGGCGAGATCGGCTGAGGGAGCGCAGTGTACGAGTGGTGCATGAGCACGACGAGACTGATATCAACGCGGCGTGGCCAAGTGCAGTAGTTTCGCAAGGGGCTTCTTAGGCGTAGAAGTCGAGGCCCATAACCTGCTGGGCATCCGTCTCGCTGGCGAAACTGGCGGTGGTGCTGTAGCTGGCCAAGGCCTGGGCGGCGCGGTTGTTCAGCGGCGGCTGGTACAGCTGGTCTTGCAAGCGCGATGGCAGGTTGTCGCTGCTGGCATTGCTGGCCTCAACCCGGCGCGGTTGAGCAATGGTTTCTAGGCCCTGGGTGCTGGCGGGTGCCGTTGGCTGCTCACGACGCTCCTCAACTTCGCGCTGCGCTTCGCGAAATGGCGTAACCGCAGAGCCCGGGCGGGCACTGCGGTCTGGCGAATAGGAGGAAGTAAAACCGTCGATACGCATCAATTACTGCTCGGCTACTTGGCCAATGATGGACATAGGTGATGGCAATTTAGCCCCAGCCGGGCAGCTTGGCAATCAAGCAACCGCCACGCGGCAATAAGCACGACAGAAGGCGCCGCCGAGGCCAGCCTCAGACCGCCGTTTTCGGCGTGGCCACCTGATCACGCAGGTAAACAGGCTGTGCCTGATCTGCGCCCACTGCTTCACCACGGGCCCAGGCAAAGCGCGCCAGACTGAGCAGGTCTTCGGCGTGTGGCAGCATGGCTGCATCCTGCCCACTGACTGCAACCGGGAGGCGTGCAGCAAAGGTTCCCCAGCCCGTACCCGCACCGAACCAGTCGCCCGCCGCATCACGCGGCAGTCCGGCCCGCTCGGGTGCCACTACGGCTTCGATACCGGCTAGGCGCATTTCGCCCTGCTCCGCGCGGTAGCAACCCCAATAGACTTCATCCATGCGCGCATCGATGGCTGCAGCCACCTGCTGGACGCCGTGTTCACGCAGGCTGCGCTGCGCCAGCACGGCCAGGTTGGACACCGGCAGCACCGGGCGCTCCAACGCAAAGGCCAGGCCCTGCACCACACCAATGGCAATCCGCACACCGGTAAAGGCGCCCGGACCACGGCCAAAGGCAATCGCATCGAGCGCTGAAAGCGATACCTCAGCATCCGCCAGCAGCTGCTTGATCATCGGCAGTAGACGCTGAGCATGCAGGCGCGGAATGACTTCGTAATGACTGAGCACCTGGCCGTTATGCAGCAGCGCAACAGAGCAGGCTTCGGTGGCGGTATCCAGGGCCAGGAGAGTGGTCATTGCATTCGGACAGGTGACAAAATGGACGGGCATTAGACCGGCTTGAGGCATTTTTTTCCAGCGCAATCACTGCCGCTCGCGCCTGTAATACCGTCAAAATGTTTGCGCCAAGCGGCTGCAGCGAGCCGGATCCGGCCCGCTGCAGCCTGAACAGCCGGACTTACCAGGCCTCGATCACGGTCTTGGCGTCCCAACCCTGTAGCGGCGCCTTGGACCAGGTACCGTAGCTGGCATTAGGGAAGACGATCCACTCGGTGCCCCACTTACCGGCTTCAGCAGCGACAGTGGCACGCTGATCGGCCAGTGGCGTCTTGCGGAAACGCGCATCGAAGTCATGCAGGGTGTCGCCCAGCAGCAGCACGATCTGATGATCAGCACTGACGATAGCGCGACGCTCCACCTTGGGTGGACCCAGCAGTAGCACGCTGTCTTCGGAAATCTGCGGCAACCCCAGCTTGCTCAGCGTGGCCAGGGTGTACTTCTTCTGCTTATCGGCGCGATCGGAGATGTAGCGAATGGTCACCCCAAGCTTGTCGGCATGCTCAAGAAATTGCTTCGCCCCCGGAATCAGCGCGGGGGTACCGTCACGCTCCCAAGGCAGCCAGGTGTCCCAGGCGTCATAGGTGTGACAGTTGGCCAGATCACGCGCCAGCAGCGCGCTGTTATCAATGACGGTTTCATCCAAGTCGGTGACAATGGCCAGCTTGGACGGATCTTTCGCCGCCGCCACCGCCGCATCCAATTTCAGGGTAGCGATGTTGTAGGCCTGTAACTGCAGGGCCTGAACTTCCGCCGATTGCTGCTGGAAACGCAGGCCCATGGTGAACTCGGCAACACTGCAATCGGTCTTGGGCTTCACTGCAGAGTCGGCAAAAGCTGCAGGACTCCCCACCAGTGCTAATGCAAGGCCCAACCAGATGGCACTCTTTGCTGTTTTCTCGGTCATTGGACGCGCTCTCTTCCTTAGTTTGAGTCAAGGCTTGATGTCTACCCCTTCAGCCTGGTATAGACCAATCGGATGCTAACTCAGGCGAGCAAGGTTACTGTTCTATGAACGACGCTCAGCGAGTCCCGCGCGCCAAGCGCAGAAACGACAACGGCCCGCATAAGCGGGCCGTTGACTGACTGCAGCAAGGCTTAACTGAGCGCAGCGAGCACCTTAGCAGTGATCTCGTCGACCGACCCAACGCCAGCGATGGCACTGTACTTCGGCGTGCCTTCAGCGGCGGCGAGTTTCTGGTAGAAATCTACCAGCGGCTTGGTCTGCGAATGGTAGACAGACAGGCGATGACGCACGGTTTCTTCGGTGTCGTCCTTGCGCTGCACCAGATCTTCGCCGGTCGCATCGTCCTTGCCTTCGACTTTCGGCGGGTTGTAGACGATGTGGTAGACGCGACCGCTGGCCTCGTGCACACGGCGACCAGCAATGCGACCGACAATTTCTTCGTCGTCAACAGCGATCTCAACCACATTGTCGATGACCACGCCCGCTTCTTTCAGGGCTTCAGCCTGAGGAATGGTGCGTGGAAAGCCGTCGAAGAGAAAGCCGTTAACGCAATCTGCTTGAGCAATGCGCTCTTTGACCAGGTTGATGATCAGGTCATCAGACACCAGGCCACCGCTGTCCATCACGCTTTTGGCTTTGAGGCCAAGCTCGGTGCCCGCTTTCACGGCCGCACGCAGCATGTCACCCGTGGAGATTTGCGGAATGCCAAATTTCTTGGTGATGAAACCAGCTTGGGTACCTTTACCGGCACCGGGCGCCCCCAGCAGAATCACGCGCATCGATGTGCTCCTCAAGATTTAAGTAAAAATCGTCGGACTCGCCTCGTGGGGCCAATCTCAGAATTGTCCGGGCAACGCTGCCAGCATGGGCCAGAGTGCCGAAAGGCCGCTCAAGATACACAGCACACCCATAGCGCACAAGCCACCGAAAGTCGGATACGCCCATGAGCAAGGTAAGCCCCAGGCAGCGCTGCCAGTGACTTGCCGGGCCTGCTGCGCCACACGCTGGCATGCCCGGCTATGCGCCTCAACCCGTGTTGCGCAACCCAGCCGCGATACCCGCCACACTGACCAGCAGAGCCTGTTCCAGAGGGCTGTCAGCCTGATTATCACGTGACCGTGAACGCGCCAGCAGTTCGGCCTGGAGCAGGTGCAACGGATCCAGGTAGGTGTTGCGCACACTGATCGACTCCAGGGTTTCCGGACTGTGCGCCAGCAGCTGCGACTGACCGGTCAGCCCCAGCACCGCGACCACTGCCTGCGACAATAGGCCGCGCAGATGCGCCCCCAGCGGCTGCAGGGCCGACTCGACCAGGCGCTGGTCATACAGCAAGGCGATGGACTCGTCGGCCTTGGCCAGCACCATCTCGAGCATGTCGATACGGGTGCGGAAGAACGGCCAGTGCTCACGCATTTGCCCGAGCAACTCGCCTTCGCCGCGCTGAAAAGCGTTGCCCAGCGCCGCCTCCCAACCCAGCCAGGCAGGCAGCATCAGGCGCGTTTGCGTCCAGGCGAAAATCCATGGAATCGCCCGTAGGCTCTCGACACCGCCCTCACGGCGCTTGGCCGGACGGCTACCCAGCGGCAATCGACCCAGCTCCTGCTCCGGCGTTGCCTGGCGGAAATAGGCGACAAACTGCGGATGCTCGCGCACCACCGCGCGGTAGGCACTGACGCCATCGCTGGCCAGTTTGTCCATCAGCTCGCGCCAGGCCGGCTCCGGACTGGGCGGCGGCAACAAGGTGGCTTCCAGCACCGCCGCTAGATAAAGATTGAGGTTCTGTTCGGCGATATCCGGCAGGCCGAATTTGAAACGAATCATTTCACCCTGCTCGGTGGTGCGGAAACGCCCCATCACCGAGCCCGGCGGCTGCGACAGAATCGCCGCATGGGCCGGACCACCGCCGCGCCCCACCGTGCCGCCGCGGCCGTGGAACAACAGTAACTCGACATCCTGCTCGCGGCACGCCTGCACCAGGGTCTCCTGGGCACGGTACTGCGCCCAGGCTGCTGCGGTGGTGCCGGCGTCCTTGGCCGAGTCGGAGTAACCGATCATCACCTCCTGCGGCCCATGCAAGCGCGCACGATAGCCATGCAGCGCCAGCAACCGGCTGATCACCGGGCCGGCGTTGTCCAGATCGGCCAGGGTTTCGAACAATGGCACCACGCGCATCGGCCGTTGCAACCCGGCTTCCTTGAGCAACAGCTGCACCGCCAGCACATCGGAAGCCGCACCGGCCATGGAAATCACGTAGGAACCCAGTGATGCCGCCGGCGCCCGCGCTACTTCACGACAGGTGGCCAGCACCTCCTCAGTTTCCCCGCTAGGTTTGAAATGCCCCGGCAGCAGCGGCCGGCGGTTCTCCAGCTCTTTCAGCAAAAACACCAGGCGCGCCTCTTCATCCCACTCGGCGTAGCGCCCCAGACCGAGGTAATCGGTGATTTCGCTCATGGCGGCGGCGTGGCGGCTGGAGTCCTGCCGCACATCCAGACGCGCCAGGAACAGGCCAAAGGTCGCCGCGCGGCGCAAGCAATCGAGCAGCGGGCCATCAGCAATCACGCCCATGCCGCATTCATGCAGCGACTGGTAGCACAGGGTCAGTGGCTCCAGCAGCTCACGGTTGTCCTGCAACACGGCTGCAGGTGCTGGGATCTGCTCATGCAGAGCCGCCTGAGCCCAGCTGCGGGTGGTGCGCAGGCGCTCACGCAGTTGCTTGAGCAGGCTGCGATAGGGCTCGGCGCTCTCGCCTACCCGCGCCAATAATGCCGGGCTGGCCTGTTGCATGGACAACTCGGCAGCCAGATTATCGACATCGCGCAAATACAAATCCGCCGCCATCCAGCGCGCCAGCAGCAGCACTTCGCGGGTGACAGCGGACGTGACATTCGGGTTGCCGTCACGGTCACCGCCCATCCAGGAGGCAAAACGAATCGGCGCAGCATCCAGCGGCAGGTGCAACCCAGTGGCGCTGTGCAGCACCTGATCGGCCTTGCGCAGCACATTAGGGATGGCATGCCAGAGCGAATGCTCGATCACCGCAAAGCCCCATTTGGCTTCATCCACCGGACTCGGCCGGCTGCGGCGGATTTCCTCGGTATGCCAGGCTTCGGCAATCAGCCGTTGCAGGCGCTGTTTGACCTGCTCACGCTCGCCTGCCGAGAGGTCGCTGTGGTCGCCGGCGGCCAGCTGTTCGGCCATCGCATCGTATTTCTGGATCAGCGTGCGCCGCGCCACTTCGGTGGGGTGCGCGGTCAGCACCAGCTCAATATCCAGGCGACCAAACTGGCGAGCCAGCGCCTCGCCCTTGTGGCCGTTGCTGGATAGCCGCTGCAGCAGTTCTGCGAGGATATTGTCCTCAAACGGCTCCGGCTCACCCGGCGCGCGGCGCCGCACGCGATGGTACTGCTCGGCAATATTGGCCAGATTAAGGAACTGGTTGAATGCCCGCGCCACTGGCAGCAGTTCGTCATCATCCAGCTGGTTCAGGGTTGCACTGAGTTGCTCAGCGCCCTGTGAGGAGCCGCGGCGCGAGGCCTTGGCGCCCTTGCGAATACGCTCAATCTTGTCGAGAAAAGCTGCACCGTGTTGCAGGCTGATGGTGTTACCCAGGAGCTCGCCGAGTTGGTGAACGTCCTCGCGCAGGCGCGCGTCGATTTCTGCCATGACTATTGCCTCCACTGATCCTGCATTCAGAGTGCCCAGCGCGCCAACTTCTTACAAGTGCGCGACGCTTTTGCCGCACGGACCGGAGCAGGCACTAGTCTCAGTTAAGCAAGCCTGGCCCAGACTTACTGGGCGAATACGGAACAGAGATGAGGTCATCATGAAGATTCGCGAGCTTGTTCAGCACTGGCAGGAAAACGCCCGCGGGCGCCTGAGCGTCACGCCCTATCAAATACGACTCGACCTGGAAACCGCTGCACGCCTGGCAGCATTGCAGGAGATGTACCCCAAACATCACGTGGAGGAACTGCTCGGAGAGTTACTGGGTGCCGCACTGGACGAGCTGGAAGCCAGCCTGCCCTACGTCAGGGGCAGTAAAGTGGTGGCCACCGATGAACACGGTGATCCGTTGTATGAAGACATCGGCCTGACACCACGCTTCCTCGCGCTGTCGCGCCGGCATCTGCAGCGCCTCAACGAACAGCAGAGCCGCGCGAGCTAAGCGTTACTGAGCCGGGTTGCAGCGCACAGCCTGTTTGCGCTGATCGACCAGTACACCACTAAGGCCCTTCTGCTCCAGATCAAACAGCACCAGCACGCCATCGATGCACTGGGCGACCTGGCTAGCGGGTTTGACCGAGACCTTGTAGTCCTCGCCCGGTACGGTCTTGAGCATGGTGAACTCGGCCAGCAGCAGGGCATCTTCCGGCTTGGCCACATGCAGGTAGCCGTAGTAACCGAGCACAGCCACCGTGGCGCAGATGCTGCCAATAGCGGTGAGGATCAGCGGGATAGGATTTACTTCACTCATGACGGGCTCTCGGAGTTATCGGTTGGCGGGCTGAGCAACAGGCGGCGCAGCTTGCTACAAACCCATGCGCCTGCAAAGCCCCAGATTGCCGCATCACTTGCCGCCGGCGCGGACTTCTTCGCGGGCCTTGAACGTGGCCTCATAGATGCGCTCGGCCAGCCGCGAGAACGGCAGGCTCTGCACCCATACGGTGCCCGTGCCCTTGAGCGTGGCCAGCAGGATACCTTCGCCACCGAACAGCATGCTTTTCAGGCCACCGGCCAGGGCAATGTCATATTCAATGCCCTGGGTAAAGGCCACCAGGCAGCCAGTGTCCAGACGCAAAGTTTCGTTGTTCAGTTGCTTGCGAATCACCGTGCCGCCGGCATGCACAAAGGCCAGGCCGTCGCCTTCGAGCTTTTGCAGGATAAAGCCTTCGCCGCCAAAGAAACCGGCCCCCAGACGCTTGTTGAAACTGATGCCCACCGCCGTGCCGTAGGCGGCGCAGAGAAAGGCGTCTTTCTGGCAAATCAGCGTACCGCCATGCTCAGCCAACTGAATCGGCACCACGGTGCCGGGATAAGGCGCGGCAAACGCCACCCGCGCCTGGGTTTTACCGGCATTGGAGAAGTGCGTCATAAACAGCGACTCCCCAGTGAGCATGCGTTTTCCGGCACTCCACAATTTACCCAGCACGCCGCTGGCGGCACCATCACCCATGCGCGTTTCAAAGCGAATGCCGTCAGTCATGTAGTTCATCACTCCGGCTTCGGCGATCACCGTTTCGCCCGGATCGAGAATGACCTCCACGCTCTGCGCGCTGGCGCCGAGGATTTCGTAATCGAGTTGATGGCTGGGCATATTGGCTCCTGGCAATTAGGCGACGACTCGGTGAAGGCTCCCCGGACTTCATCCGGGCTACGAATCGTCTATTTAAAGGGTTAGGCGCGTCACGAGCGAAGGTCGTGCGCAACGCTGCATACCCGAGCGCAGTAGCGCCTAGAGGATGTTGGCGTAGTCGGCTTCGATCCGATCAAGACTCAGATGATTGAGGAAGTTGGAGAAGCACATCCAGGCCGACAGCGAGTTGAGGTCACTGAACTGCGGTGGCAGGTACTTGGGCGCAACAACCAGCCCTTCATCCACCAGTTTGCGCAGGGTGCGCATGTCTTCCAGGGTGGTCTTGCCACAGAACAGCAGCGGGATCTGTTCCAGTTTGCCTTTGCGCACGGCCAACTGGATGTAGTTGTAAATCATGATAAAGCCTTTCAGGTAGGACAGGTCCTTGGTGAAAGGCAAGCCATTGGGGGTCGAACCGCGAAACACCCGGTTGGCGTTGCTGTAGCTGTCTTCCTGGGTAAAACCCTGCTCGCGGTAGAAATCGAAGACCTGCAGGAAATCTGCGCCCTCCTCGGCCATATGGATGGCACGGGTGCGGTTGGTCAGTTTGCGCAAACGGGTTGGATAAGAGGCGAAGGTGATCACTTCCATCAAAATCGCCAGCCCCTCCTGGGTCACGGTGGATGAGGGCGGGCCCTTAGCCAGAAAGGTGCAGATCGGCTGATTCAGCCCATTTAGGGTGGTAGCCACATGCACCAGGCCCTCATGCACTTCCAGGGCGCGCACATCGCGCTCGTTAAACATCGCGTCGCTGCGAATCTTGATGTAGTCAGCACCGGCGGCAGCGTCAGCGAGGATACCGTCGGACTCGAACACGCGAATGGTGCTCTCCGCCTCACCAAACACCTTGTTCAGGCGCTGCTGCAGCAGGTTGACCGCATCTTTGGCGCTGAGGTTCTTGGCCTCGTCCTTGAGGTCGCCACGTTTGTCGATGTTGTTGAGAAAGTCGGAAAACATCATGCCCAGGTCGGCCAGTGTCGGGTCGCCGGCATGGAAGGCATCGGAAGCCGCGCCATACAGTTCCTGGCTGATCATGCCGAAATCCTCGGTGCCGCGTGCCTCGAGCATGCGGATAACCATGCGGTACTCGCGACACATACGCCGCATGATCTGCCCGACCGGATTGAACTGACCGAGCTGGCGAGTGATATCCCGCTCGATGTTCTGGAACTCCAGTTTCTTTGCGGCAGCATCGAACGCCAGGGGCCGACTGGCGTAATAACCACGCTCTACTTTGGGCAGCTGCTTGCCCTTGTGCTTGAGAAACTCACTGCGGATCGAGTCGTCCCACTTCACCGCATCAAGGACACGGATGGGCGTCTGCGCCTCAACAATCCGGTCAGACAGAGCACGTACGATTAGTTGATAGCCGTCCAAACCGGTATGGCTGTTCATCATTAATCACCCGCGCGCTGATAACGCGCCACTTCGATAAAAACATCCGAGTTGGCCTGATCATCGAGGTAACCGAACACCTGCTCCAGCGGGCTGCTGATCAACACACCATCGCCTTCCGCGGCCGCAATCACTTCGCCCTCAAGCGTGCCCAGCTCCAACTCCTGGAGAATCCGGTCGACATCCAGGTTGTAAATAACCAGTTCATTACCGGTGGTCAGCTCAAAGCCGGCGATAGCAAAGTTGGCCCCCATACGTTTCGGCAGACCGGCTGACAGATACCAGCGGCGACCATGATGAGCCACGGTAAAACCATATTCCTCAACGCTGTCGAGGTTATCCAGGCTGTCGACATAGGCCCGCGCCTTGTACACGTTGGAACCGGCGCGGGTGATCTGCAGGTAAAGCTGCTCACCCCACTCGTTCTTACGCGACCACTCGCCAAGCAGGGGGATTGGGGCTGCTTCATTGGCCGGTATCGGGTCCTTGAAGGTCACCAGACAGCCACCCAGTAACAGAAAGGACACGGCAAGCAGCGCGCGCCAGGCGTTCATTCAGCTCTCCTTGTGAACGGATTGAGCGGGCCGACAAGTCTGTCAGAGGCCCAGTACCAGATGCATATAACGTTTAAGCATGGCCAACATATCTTCACTGTCCAGATGGTCGATACCATCGAGCAGCCCCTGATACTCCATGCGCACAATAATCGCCGTCAATAGCTTGGCATCCTGTTCGGCCTGCTGCGAGCCCAGCACCTCGAAGAAGTGCGTCACGCCTTGCAGCAGAATCTGCCGATGAGCCCGCAGCAAACCATGCAATCGCGGGTTGAGCAGTGCTTCCTGCTGGAAGGCCTGTTCGGCCAGCAGATACTCGCGTCGCGTAAGTAATTGTTGGCGCACATATTCCACGGCCAAGCGGGCGATTTCATTGGCCAGGCGACGACGCGCCTCGGCGCTACCATCCAGACGGCTTACCTGCTCGCGCAGCAAGCCTTCGGTACCACTCCAGAACTGCCCCATGTGCGCAGCACTGCGCTCGACAAACTGGGCAAAGGTGTCAGTGATCAGGTCGTTGATGTCTTTGAAGTAGTAGGTCGTCGCCGACAAGGGCACATCGGCCTCCGCCGCCACTGCACGGTGACGAACGGCACGCACACCGTCACGCACAATAATACGCATGGCAGCATCGAGAATGGCCTGGCGCCGTTGCTCACTGCCCTGACGGCTGGCTTTGCGCCCCTGATACTGCACGCTCTCGACTACAGCATTGGCAATCAGGGTGGCACTCTCTGGCGCGGGTTTGGCTGTCACAACAAGACAATCCTCTGTCGATTCATCACGTTACTTATCACTTAGTCAGTCAGCGGGGAAAATAATCCACTGGCTGATCATAAAAAACCAGGCAATAAAAAGCCGCCCGGAGGCGGCTTGTAGGTATCAGGCCTGCGGGCGCATGTGCGGGAACAAGATCACATCACGAATCGATGGTGAATTGGTCAGCAGCATCACCAAACGGTCGATCCCGATGCCCTCACCCGCTGTCGGCGGCATGCCGTACTCCAGGGCACGGACGAAGTCGGCGTCGTAGTGCATGGCTTCATCGTCACCAGCGTCCTTGTCAGCCACCTGCTGCATAAAGCGCTCGGCCTGGTCTTCCGCATCGTTCAGCTCGGAGTAGGCGTTGGCGATTTCACGGCCACCGATAAACAACTCGAAACGGTCGGTCACGCTCGGATCATCGTCACTGCGACGCGCCAGTGGCGAGACTTCGAACGGGTAACGGGTGATGAAGTGTGGCTGCTCCAGCTTGTGCTCGACCAGCTCTTCGAAAATCATCACCTGCAGTTTGCCCAGGCCTTCAAAGCCGAGCACCTTGGCACCGGCTTTTTTGGCGATGGCGCGAGCGGTGTCGAGGTCGTTGAGGTCGGCCGCGCTGATGTCCGGGTTGTACTTGAGGATCGAGTCGAACACCGACAAGCGCACAAACGGCTCGCCGAAGTGGAACACCTTGTCGCCGTATGGCACGTCGGTGGTGCCCAGCACCAGCATGGCCAACTCACGGAACAGTTCTTCGGTCAGGTCCATGTTGTCTTCGTAATCGGCGTAGGCCTGGTAGAACTCGAGCATGGTGAACTCGGGGTTGTGCCGGGTCGAAACACCTTCGTTACGGAAGTTGCGGTTGATCTCGAAGACCTTCTCAAAACCACCGACCACCAACCGCTTGAGGTACAGCTCCGGGGCGATGCGCAGGAACATCTGCATGTCCAGGGCGTTGTGGTGCGTCTCGAACGGTTTGGCGGCTGCACCACCGGGGATGGTTTGCAGCATTGGCGTTTCCACTTCAAGGAAATCGCGTTTCATCAGGAAGCTGCGGATGTGCGCAATCACTTGCGAACGCACGCGGAAGGTGTGGCGTGTTTCCTCGTTGACCATCAGGTCGACGTAGCGCTGGCGATAGCGCTGTTCGGTGTCGGTCAGGCCGTGGTGTTTGTCCGGCAGTGGGCGCAGCGACTTGGTCAGCAGGCGCACGTCGGTCATTTCCACGTACAGGTCACCCTTGCCGGAACGGGCCAGGGTGCCAACCGCGGAGATAATGTCGCCCAGGTCCCAATGCTTGATCGCTTCCAGGGTTTCGGCCGGCAGAGTCTTGCGGTTAACGTAGACTTGGATACGCCCGGTCATGTCCTGCATCACCATGAACGAGCCACGGTTGAGCATGATGCGCCCCGCCACCTTGACGGGAATGGCCGCCTCAGCCAGCTCTTCCTTGGTTTTCTCGGCGTACTGCTTTTGCAGATCAGCACAGTAGTGCTCACGACGGAAATCGTTCGGGAAGGCGTTGCCCTGCTCACGGATAGCGGCAAGCTTTTCCTTGCGCTGGGCAATCAGCTTGTTTTCTTCGTGCTGCCCGTCTTCGTGGGAAGAGGCGTGCGGGTCAAGTTGTTGGTCGCTCATGGTCATCGGTTTCCGTCACAGGGTCGTTGCCGCCCTCTGCTGGAGGGCGGAATCGAAAGGTATTACAGGCCTTGTTTGAGGCTGGCCTCAAGGTACTGGTCGAGGTCGCCATCGAGAACCTTCTGGCAGTCGCTGCGTTCAACGCCGGTACGCAGATCCTTGATGCGCGAGTCATCAAGCACGTAGGATCGAATCTGATGGCCCCAGCCGATATCCGACTTGGAGTCTTCCAGCGCCTGGGACGCCGCGTTGCGTTTCATCATTTCCAGCTCGTACAACTTGGCCCGCAGCATCTTCATGGCGGTGTCCTTGTTGGCGTGCTGCGAGCGCTCGTTCTGGCACGCCACCACGGTATTGGTCGGTACGTGGGTGATACGTACCGCCGAGTCGGTGGTGTTGACGTGCTGACCACCCGCGCCGGAGGAGCGGTAGGTGTCGATGCGCAGGTCGGACGGGTTGATCTCGATCTCAACCTTGTCGTCGATCTCAGGCGACACGAACACCGCCGAGAACGAGGTGTGGCGACGCGCGCCAGAGTCGAAGGGGCTCTTGCGCACCAACCGATGCACGCCAATCTCGGTGCGCAGCCAGCCGAAGGCGTACTCGCCCTTGATGTGCACGGTGGCACCTTTGATACCGGCCACTTCGCCTTCAGAAAGCTCGACGATCTCGGCGCTGAAGCCGCGCTTATCAGCCCAGCGCAGGTACATACGCAGCAGGATGTTGGCCCAGTCTTGCGCCTCGGTGCCGCCGGAACCGGCCTGGATATCCAGGTAGCAGTTGTTCGGGTCCATCTCGTGGCTGAACATGCGGCGGAATTCCAGCTTCTCAAGAATTTCGCGCAGGCGTTCGATTTCGGCAGCGACGTCGTCGACCGCGCCCTGATCGTCTTCTTCGACGGCCATGTCGAGCAGATCGCGCGAATCGGCCAGGCTGCCGGTCAGATCATCGATAGTTTCGACGATCTGCGCCAGCGTGGCGCGCTCACGGCCCAGGCTCTGGGCGTATTCGGGCTTGTTCCAGACGTTCGGGTCTTCGAGTTCGCGGTTTACTTCGACCAGACGATCATGCTTGTGATCGTAGTCAAAGATACCCCCGAATAGTCTGGGTGCGCTCGGACAGGTCCTTGATGCTATTAAGGATCGGGTTGATTTCCATGGCTGGCAGCACTCGTAGGTCAAACTTTCGGAAAAGCCGGTGAGTATAACGCAGTCACTAGACACCTGGCAGCCCGCAATCGCCTGCCTCACACCGCGGCACAGACCAACGGCGCTCTATACACAACACCAACCACAGCTAAGCCTTTTGCCGCAGGAGTCGTCTCATCGCAGAGCATGCGCAGCCGATTTGCCATTCTGATTGCACTGCTGGTCGCAGGGCTGAGCTGGCTGCAGGGCACCTTGATCGGGTATGACACCAGCCAACGCAGCCGCCAGGAAGTGGGACTGCACCTGGCCGAAATCTCCTACATGGTGATTGCGCGCCTGGATCATGATGTACAAAGCCGAGCGGCCAGGCTGCAGGTCATTGGCCACCTGCGCGTTCTCAGGCAGCCCTACAATGTGGCCGATGGCGTCCATTTCTGGAGCGCTTGAAGAGCGAGTTGCCCAGCATCGCCTGGAGCGGATTCAAGGCCCCACAGGGTGCAGTGATTGCCTCCAGCAACGGTGGCGCCCCGTGGCCGCCGGACAGCAGCAATCTGGCTGAAGCTCTGGAACAGGTAGATCAAGCCCTTTACCGTACCCAACACGCCCGCAAGAACTGCGCAGTTTTGCATGGCGCCTAAGGTTATTGCGCGTGCAAGCGCTGTAGTTGGCCAGCCAATTCAGCCGCGTGCCGCTCGATAACCAGCGGCACCAGGTTTTCACTGTAATCCAGCAGACGTGGGTAGATGAATTTCCAACGTGTCGTAGCACGTTGCAGCCGCTGACGCGCTGGCTCATCGGCCAGTTCACCATTCAAGCTGAGCAGCTCGGCTTCGACTTGCTTGGCCAGCACGTCAATATCCTGATTCAGGTAGTGCTGCTGTTGCTCCGGCAGAGTTTCTATATCACCGACATAGGCACGAGCGGTGTAGCGCGCAGCCAGGTATTGCACCTTGGCCGGCAGACTCTGCAAGCGCTGGTCGGCAGCCGATAGTGGCTGCGCCAGACCTTTGAGCAATTGCTGCTCGAGTGATTCCAGAGCCGCAATCAGTTCACGCTGAGCCTTGCTGTACTGAAAGTTGAATTCCCACGGCAGGTCCGGTTCGCCGGGCTTGTAGGCCAAGGTCTGCTCGACCAGAGCGGTAAAGGCCGCCAGAGGTGCCTGCAGCTGCTCCATAGCCAACCGAGCCGAATCGGACTGGGCCTGCGCCTGCAGGGTAGCCAGGCTTTCGCGCAGCTTGCCCAGATCAGCCTGCACCTTGGCCGCCAGTTCGGCATGCCCACCCTCACCGCGATGAATGAACAGGTCCGTACTGGTGCGGAATACCTGCACCTGGGCCTGCTGCACCTGGACCAACGCCACGCCGGGCGAAGCCTGCAACATCGAACTGAAGAGAACCATCGCCAGGCTCAGCAGACAATTTGTGTAGGTGCAGCGCATCGGGCATCCATCCATTGCGGGGAAAACGCCGATTATAGGGGGGGCCGCAGGGCAGCGGCCAGAACCCTTAACCCAGGTGTACAGGCTTCACAGACTCAGCCTTGTACCAGTTCCTGGCGCACCTGTGCCTCGAGTTCGCTCTTGAGCGCTGGATCCAGCTTGAGCTGACGAGCCAGCTCTTCCAGGTAGGCACGCTCCATAAAGTGCTCTTCATCCACCATCAGCACGCTGGCCACATACATTTCCGCAGCCATTTCCGGCGTACTCGCCGCCCGGGCAATGTCAGCCGGGTCCAGCGGCTTGTTCAACTCAGCCTGCAACCAATGCTGCACATCAACATCATGGGTAAGTTTGATGAGCTCACCTTCGATTAACTCGCGCTCACGGGCATCCACATGGCCGTCAGCCTTGGCTGCGCCGACCAGCGCCTTGAGAATGGCCTGGCTGTGCAACTCGACCTGCGGTGCTGGCAGACGATCCAGGGTTTGCGGCTCGGCCTGAGGCGCGCTGGCCTGCTGCGCCTGCCAGTTGCTATAGGCCTTGTAGGCCACCACGCCAAGCGCCGCCAACCCACCATAGGTGAGGGCTTTACCGCCCATCTTGCGCGCACTCTTGTTACCCAGCAGCAGTCCCAATGCACCTGCCGCCAACGCACCACCACCTGCTCCTTTGAGCAAGGTGCCGAGATCGCCGCCTTGCCCGCCTTTGGCCACCCCACCCAACAGACCGCCCAGGCCGCCAGGGGAGGCACCACCGGACTTCTGCTGCAGCAGGTCCTGGCCCGATTTCAGCAACTGATCAAGCAATCCACGGGTATTCATCACGCGCTCTCCATCAACATGGTGTGGCAAGACAGACCGATTCTAGAGAGCAAGGTTTCCGCCCACCTAACGCCAGATTGCTTCGAAAGATTGCCAAACGCTGACAAAAGCGACTGTTCGTCGGTTAGTCGTCACAAACCTGTCAAAGAGTGGTCGTGATCACACTTTCACCGTAGTCGTTCTATATTTGACGCCGATAGGATGGCACTTCAGAAAAACGCTACGGTAAAAGGCTATCAAGAGCCTACGCCAGAGACTTCGCCCATGGCGCATGCCACATCTCAGCCCGCGCATCGCCTGCTGCTCAGCCTGCTCGCTTGTTGCTGGCTGTACAGCCCGTTTCTGATTGCCGACGCAAGTGCGCCCCCACACAGCGCCTTGGCAACAGCGCTCAGCGACACGCGCCTGGCCAGCTGGCTCAACCTTCTCGACAACTCAGCCAGCGATAATGACCGCGCACAGCTGGAGCGGGTCAACCACTTCATCAACCGCTCAGTGAGTTTTGTCAGTGACCAGCAAGCCTGGGGAGCCGACGATTACTGGGCCACGCCGGCGCAGACGCTAAGCCTGGGCAAAGGCGATTGCGAAGATTTCGCCATCGCCAAATACTTCAGCCTGGTGCGTATGGGTGTGCCAAGCGAGAAGCTGCGCCTGACCTTCGTCAAGGCCATCCAGCAGAACCAGGCGCATATGGTGCTGGCCTATTACCCATCGGCCAGCGCAGAACCACTGATTCTCGACAACCTCGACCCGCGCATCCGCCCGGCCAGTGAGCGCAACGATCTATTGCCGGTGTATTCCTTTAATAATCACGGCGTGTTCCTGGCGAAAAACCCGCAGCGCGTTAGCCAGCCGCCGGAATTTCTCGCACGCTGGAATGAGCTGAGCGAGCGGGCACTGGCCGATGGCTCGGCCACCCCCGCAGCAAAGAGCTAAACCAATCAGCGCGGGCGGATATGAGCGATCAGCAACTGCACGCTTTCCTGCCCGCGGTATTCATTGACGTCCAGTTTGTAGGCCAGCTCGACCCAACGCACGGTCGGGTTCGGCCAGATTTCACGATCCACGCCAAACGCAATGCCATCGAGTTGCACGCTGCCGCACTCACTTTTCAGCACCACTTTAAGGTGGCGTTCGCCGACCACGCGCTGCTGCATCAACTGAAACACGCCATGAAACAGCGGCTCCGGGAAGTGCTGCCCCCACGGCCCGGCATTGCGCAACTCCTTGGCCAGCGGCAGGTGGAACTCTTCGATGGACAAGGTGCCGTCAGACAGCAAACGACCGGTCAGGTCGTCCTCACACAGCTGACGACGTACCTCGGCGTCGAAGGCCGCCGCAAAGGCCGCAAAATTCGCCTGCGGCAGCGACAACCCAGCGGCCATGGCGTGCCCACCGAACTTGCTGATCAGCGCAGGATGTTTAGCAGCCACCGCATCCAGCGCATCGCGGATATGAAACCCCGGCACCGAACGCGCCGAACCCTTCAGCACACCATCACCCGCATCGGCGAAGGCAATGGTCGGGCGGTGATAACGCTCTTTCATCCGCGAGGCGAGAATGCCGATGACGCCCTGATGCCAGTCCGGCTCGAACAGGCACAGACCAAAGGGCATGTCCTCCAGGGGCAGGTCCTTGAGCTGGGCCAGCGCCTCGCGCTGCATGCCCTGTTCAATGGCCTTGCGGTCCTGATTGAGCTGATCCAACTGCACGGCCATGTCACGGGCCAGCGCTTCGTCTTCACAGAGCAGGCACTCAATGCCCAGCGCCATGTCGTCCAGTCGCCCCGCAGCATTCAAGCGTGGACCGAGGATAAAACCGAGGTCGGTGGAGGTGATACGCCGATGATCACGCCCGGCCACTTCCAGAATCGCGCGCAAACCCGGCCGCGCACGCCCGGCACGAATGCGCGCCAAACCCTGGTGCACCAGAATGCGGTTGTTGGCATCCAACGGCACAACATCCGCCACGCTGCCGAGCGCGACCAAATCCAGCAACTCGCCGAGATTCGGCTCGGGGCGCTGCGCGGTAAACCAGCCCATGTCACGCAAGCGCGCACGCAACGCCAGCAACACATAGAACATCACCCCAACCCCGGCCAGCGCCTTGCTGGGGAACGCGCAGCCCGGCTGATTGGGATTGACGATGGCATCCGCCGCCGGCAACTCAACACCGGGCAAGTGGTGATCGGTGACCAGTACGGTCAACCCTGCGGCCTTGGCAGCCGCCACGCCCTCAACGCTGGAAATGCCGTTATCCACGGTGATCAACAACTGCGGCGCACGCTCAAGTGCCACGGCAACAATCTCCGGGGTCAGGCCGTAGCCATATTCGAAGCGATTGGGCACCAGGTAATCGACGTGCGCGGCTCCCAACATGCGCAGCCCCAGCACACCCACCGTACTGGCAGTGGCGCCATCGGCATCGAAGTCGCCGACGATCAACATGCGCTGACCTTGCTGAAGCCCCTGCACCAGCAAATCGACCGCCGCGTCCATACCCTTGAGCTGCTGATACGGAATCAGCCGCGCCAGGCCTTTATCCAATTCAGCAGCGGATTGTACGCCGCGGGCAGCATAAAGACGGGTCAGCAACGGCGGCAGAGCGCCCAGGTCAGGAAGGGTTTCAGGCAGCGGGCGGGATTCGATACGCATGGTGGTTTTATCTTGTAGGGCGGGGGCAACCCGCCGAAATCAAAACGGGGCGGGTGCTGCCCGCACTACGACTAGCTGTAAATGAGCACTACTCGCTTCGCTCGCCCTTCGGGCTGCGCTAAAGCGCGTTAGCCGCAAGCGGCTTGCCGAGCCTGTTTTTAACGCAGCAGGGCCGACGCGCAGCAGATCGTAAATAGGTTCTTAGCGCTCGCCAGCCAACCACTCAATGGGCAGCTCATGCTGGCCGCGCTCATCGGTGATAAACAGTTCGCCGTCGCTGATCATCACACTCCAGTTCAACGAACGCGGCAGGTCCAGCGCCAGCTTGGCCAGAGCCTCTTGGTCGAGGGCAACGACGTTGATGTTCTTCAGGCTGCGCACCGGATCGAGCGCTTTGGTCTGCCACACACGCAGGTTGCCATAGGCGACCAGGCTGAACTTCTCGGTGCGCCGCGAGCACCAGGTGATGCGCTCACTGTCCGGCTGGCCGACTTCAATCCAGTGCAGCACACGGTCATCCAGGCTCTTTTCCCACAACGCCGGCTCATCCACGTCCGACAGGCCACGGCCGAACGCCAGGTGCTCGTGATAGAACAAGGCATACGCCACCAACCGCGCCGCCAGACGTTCTTCGGTTTCCGAAGGATGGCGGGCGACCGTGAAACGTAGGTTTTCATAGACGCTGCGGTCCATGTCGGTGAGGTTCAGCTCGATTTTGTAAGTGGTAGACGGCAGGGCCATGGACGGGGCTTCTTGACTGGTCGAATAAGCCGGCAAGTCTACCCGATGCCGCCCGCTCACGTTAGAGTCGTGCACTCAGTCAGATGGATGGAAACCCGATGCAGCTGCCCAGCAAACCCCTCGCCGGCCTGACAGTGATCGAACTCGGCACCCTGATCGCCGGCCCGTTTGCCTCGCGTATTTGCGCCGAGTTTGGTGCCGAGGTGATCAAGGTCGAGTCGCCCGACGGCGGTGACCCACTGCGCAAGTGGCGCAAGCTCTATGAGGGCACGTCGCTGTGGTGGTTTGTACAGGCACGTAACAAACAGTCGATCACCCTTAACCTCAAACATGAGGCCGGACGCGAGGTGTTGAAAAAGCTGCTCAGCGAGGCGGACATCCTCATTGAGAACTTCCGCCCCGGCGTGCTGGAGAAACTCGGCCTGGGCTGGGACGTGCTGCATGCACTCAACCCCAAATTAGTGATGGTGCGCCTGTCTGGCTTTGGCCAAACCGGGCCCATGAAGGATCAACCCGGTTTCGGTGCAGTGGGCGAATCCATGGGCGGGCTGCGTTACATCACCGGTTTCGAGGATCGCCCGCCGGTGCGCACCGGCATCAGCATTGGCGATTCGATTGCCGCGCTGTGGGGCGTGATCGGCGCGCTGATGGCACTGCGTCACCGCGAAGTGAACGGCGGCAGCGGCCAGGTGGTGGACGTAGCGCTGTATGAAGCGATCTTCGCCATGATGGAGTCCATGGTGCCGGAGTTCGATGTGTTCGGGTTTATTCGCGAGCGCACTGGCAACATCATGCCCGGCATCACGCCCTCCTCCATCCACACCAGCGCCGACGGCAAACATGTCCAGATCGGCGCCAACGGTGATGCGATCTTCAAACGCTTTATGCAGGCCATCGGCCGCCCGGACCTGGCCGACGACGCGACCTTGGCCAGCAATGACGGCCGCGATGCGCGGCGCGATGAACTGTATGGCGTGATCGACCGCTGGGTTGGCTCACTGCCGCTGGCGCAGGTGCTGGCCTCCCTGAATCAGGCCGACGTGCCGGCCAGCCGCATTTTCAGTGCCGAAGACATGTTCCACGACCCGCAGTTTCTCGCCCGCGAAATGCTGCTCGCGGCCAAGCTACCGGACGGTAAAGCCTTCAAGATGCCCGGCATCGTACCCAAACTCAGCGACACACCCGGCGCGGTGCAATGGGTCGGCCCCACCCTCGGAGAACACAACCAAATCGTGCTGCTCGCACTGGGCTACAGCGAGGCGCAAATCGCCGAGCTGAAACGCCAAGGCGCGATTTAAGCCGTGCTGATCTCCAATCCACTCACCGGCCCCACGCACAGCCTGATCACGGAGCAGCGCGATTACCCGGAGTGGCACCTGGGGCGAAGCCGTTATGCCGCCTGGGTACTGCCCGTGCAATGCCCGCACCTGCTGGCGCATATCGCCTGCCTGCAACATGCGTTTAGCGACTGGCTGCACCCGCCCGGGCGCCGCCAGGCGCACATCACGGTGTTTGTCTGCGGTTTTATCAGTGGCCAGGCGCGGCACAATGATGACGTCAGCAAGCGGCAACGTCAGCAGCAATTCAAGGCGATCGGACGCGCTTCTCGGCAACCACTGACACTAGAGATTGGCCAGCCTGACAGCTTTGCCAGCGCCGCCTTCTTGCCGGTCAGCGACCCCTCGGGCCAGTTGCAGCATTGGCGCACCTTACTGAGCGAACACAGCCAAGAGGTGCGGCAAAGCCCCTATCACGCGCACATCACTCTCGGCCTGTATCGCCAGCGTGTAGACGCCCCCCTGATTCGCGCACGGCTGATCGAATTGGCAGAAGAGCACCCACGTAAGCTGCCGGTCAACAGCCTGCAATATGTTCACTACCGGGCACGCCAGTTGTTCAGCCCCTTGTGCGTGCGCCAGTCTTTCAGCCTCGGCACCTAAGCTGCGCCCATAAAAAACGGCACCTCGCGGGTGCCGTTTTTCCGAGCACTGTGACCGTTACAACGGCTTGCCGCGGTTACCATGCTGCGCCACAAAGGCCTGAACGGTTTTCAGGTCATTGGCCAGTACGGTGCAACGCTCTTCACGCTCAAACAGGTCTGCCAAATGCGCCGGCAGCGCCGGTGCCTGACCCACATCCGCTTTCTCGACGGCTTCCGGGAATTTGACCGGGTGCGCCGTGCCGAGGATGACCATCGGTGTTCCCAGGCTGCGGCGGCACTCGCGGGCGGCGCGCACGCCGATCGCCGTGTGCGGGTCGAGCAACTCACCACAGGCGTTGAACACCTCAGTGATGGTGGCGCATGTCTGTTCATCATCCACCGCCAGCGAATCAAACAGCTTGCGCGCTTCGGTCCAGCGGTCTTCCTCAACGCTGAAGCCGCCGCCCTGCTTGAAGTTGACCATCAACTCGGCAATCGCCGCACCGTTACGGCCGTGCAGGTCAAACAGCAGGCGCTCGAAGTTCGACGACACCATGATGTCCATGGACGGCGACAACGTCGGGTGCAGGGTTTCTTTGACGTACTGATTACCGCTCATAAAGCGGTGCAGGATGTCGTTGCGGTTGGTGGCGACGATCAGCTGGCTGATCGGCAGGCCCATGTTGCGCGCCAGGTAGCCGGCGAAGATGTCACCGAAGTTACCAGTCGGCACCGAGAACGCGATAGAGCGCGCCGGGCCGCCGAGCTGCAGGGCCGCATGGAAGTAGTACACGATCTGAGCCATGATCCGCGCCCAGTTGATCGAGTTGACTGCCACCAGACGGGTGCCCTTGAGGAAGCCCTGGTCAGCGAAACTGTCCTTGACCATTTCCTGGCAGTCATCGAAGTTGCCTTCGATGGCGATGTTATGAATGTTGTCGCCGAGGATGGTGGTCATCTGCCGGCGCTGCACCTCGGACACACGGTTGTGTGGGTGCATGATGAAAATGTCGACGTTCTCGCAGGCCTTACAGCCCTCAATGGCGGCCGAACCGGTATCACCGGAGGTCGCGCCCATGATCACCACGCGCTCATTGCGTTTGGCCAGCACGTAATCGAGCAAACGGCCGAGCAGTTGCAGCGCAAAGTCTTTGAACGCCAGGGTCGGGCCATGGAACAGCTCCAACACCCACTCATTGCCATTCAGCTGACGCAGTGGCGCGACGGCGCTATGGGCAAACACGCCATAAGTGTCTTCAAGAATCTTTTTGAAATCCGCATCCGGAATGCTGCCGGTGACGAACGGGCGCATCACGCGGAAGGCCAGTTCGTGATACGGCAAACCGGCCCAGGAGGCGATTTCTTCCTGAGTAAAGCGCGGCAGGTTTTCCGGTACATACAGGCCGCCATCGCTGGCCAAGCCGGCGAGCAGCACGTCTTCGAAATTCAGGGCCGGTGCCTGGCCACGGGTACTGATATAGCGCATAGGGGCAAACCTTCGGTTGAATCTTCAAGAGCCGCCGCAGCCTGGCTGCGGCGGCCAAAAGCGGATTAGTTCAGCTGCTCGACGCGGATACGCACAACGCTGCCGACCACATCGGTCAAGGCTTCAAGGGCGCTGATGGCCTCGTTGATTTGCGCCTCACGCACACGATGGGTAACCAGGATCATCGGCACCAAGCCGTCTTGCTCCTCAGCTTCCTTCTGCATGATCGACTCAATGTTGATGCCACGCGCCGACAGGATGCTCGCCACCTGAGCCAGCACGCCCGGATGATCCTTGGCCTGAATGCGCAAGTAATAGGCGCTCTCGCAGGCTTCGATCGGCAGAATCGGGTGATCGGAAAGCGCGTCGGGCTGGAAAGCCAGATGCGGCACGCGGTTGGTCGGATCCGCCGTCAGGGCGCGGACCACGTCAACCAGATCAGCGATCACCGAGGACGCCGTCGGCTCCATGCCCGCACCCGCGCCGTAGAACAAGGTGCTACCCGCCGCATCGCCATTGACCATGACGGCGTTCATCACACCATTGACGTTGGCGATCAGGCGATCCGCCGGAATCAGCGTCGGGTGCACGCGCAATTCGATACCCGCCTCGGTACGACGGGCCACGCCCAGGTGTTTGATGCGGTAGCCCAGCGCCTCAGCGTAATTCACATCCGCAGTGGTCAGTTTGGTGATGCCTTCGGTGTAGGCCTTATCGAACTGCAGCGGGATGCCAAAAGCGATAGAAGCCAGAATCGTCAGTTTGTGCGCGGCATCGATGCCTTCGACGTCGAAGGTCGGGTCGGCTTCGGCATACCCCAGTGCCTGCGCCTCGGCCAGTACATCCTCAAAGGTGCGGCCTTTCTCGCGCATTTCGCTGAGGATGAAGTTACCGGTGCCATTGATGATACCGGCCAGCCAGTTGATCCGGTTGGCCGCCAGGCCTTCACGAATCGCCTTGATCACCGGAATGCCACCGGCTACGGCGGCTTCAAAGGCGACGATCACGCCTTTTTCACGCGCTTTTGCGAAGATTTCATTGCCGTGTACGGCGATCAGCGCTTTGTTCGCGGTGACCACATGCTTGCCGTTTTCGATGGCTTTGAGCACCAGGTCTTTGGCCAGGGTGTAACCGCCTATCAGCTCGATAACAATGTCGATCTCAGGGTTGTTCACCAGCTCGAAGACATCGCTGGTCAGGCTAATACCGGTTGTGTCGTACTGCGGCTTGGGCGAGCGAATGGCAATTTGGGCAACTTCAATACCACGCCCTGCACGCCGGGTAATTTCCTCGGCATTTCGCTTGAGCACATTCAACGTACCGCCACCGACGGTTCCCAGCCCACAGATGCCTACTTTCACCGGTTTCACACTGAACTCCCCATCTGCACTGCGTAAAACGGCCGGAGCAAGCCCCGGCCGTGGAAAAAGAGCCGCACCATACGAAGCGGCTGTTTAATAGTCAATCAGGTGCAAGCCTCAGGTCACTTGGATTCCAGAGCTATTTTCGCCAGCTGAGGCGCTGGCTGATAGCCGGGAATGATTTTGCCATTGGCCAGCACGATGGCCGGCGTGCCGCTGACGCCGATCATCTGACCGAGGGCGTACTGCTTGGCAACCGGGCTGTCGCACTGCGCATCTGCAACGCTCTGACGAGTTTTCGCACGGTTCATCGCATCCTGACGATCCTTGGCGCACCAGACATTCGACAGTTCCTGGGCTGCCGGACTTTCCAGGCCCTGGCGCGGGAAGGCCAGGTAACGCACCTCGACGCCCAGACGATTGAGCTCAGGCACTTCGCTGTGCAGCTTCTGGCAATAGCCGCAATCGGTGTCGGTAAATACGGTGATATGGGTTTTCGGCTGCTTGGGCGCAAACACCACCATTTCCGAGGCTGGAATGGCATCCAGCAGCTTGACCACGCCCTTGCTTTCGGCGGCTTCGGTCAGGTTGACAGGCTTGCCATCCTTGACCTGGAACAGGTAGCCCTGCAGCAGGAACTGGCCATCTTCACTGGCATACAGCTGGCGACCGCCTTGCAGTTGCACCTGGTACAAGCCGGTCATCGGGCTCTCGGCAATGGCCTCGATCGGCAGCTCAGGGTCAATCACTTTTAGGGTATTACGGATGGCCTGATCAGGATCGGCAGCAACGCCAATAGTGCTGGTCAGGCTCAAGGCCAACGCGACAACAATGCGGTTGAAACGCATACAAACTCCTGCCGATAGACGCTCTGAATAAAGTCGACACAGCCTACCATAGAAGCCCGAACAGACCGATCACGGCAGGCCAGACGGCGTTCTCAGCCTCGCGGATGGTGCTGCGCATGCAGCTCCTGCAGGCGCGCGCGGGCAATGTGCGTATAGATTTGCGTGGTCGACAGGTCGCTGTGCCCAAGAAGCATCTGTACCACGCGCAGATCGGCACCATGATTGAGCAAATGGGTGGCGAAGGCGTGGCGCAGGGTGTGCGGCGACAGACTCTTGGCGATCCCCGCCACCTTGGCCTGGTGCTTGATCCGGTACCAGAAGGCCTGCCGGGTCATCTGTTCGCCACGCAAGCTAGGAAACAGCACATCGCTGGGCTTGCCATCCAGCAGAAACGGCCGCGCGTCCTTGCTATAACGCTCAATCCAGGAGATCGCCTCCTCGCCCAGCGGCACCAGGCGCTCCTTGCTGCCCTTGCCGAAGACGCGCAGTACACCTTGGCGCAGATTGACCTGCTCCAGCGTCAAGCCAATCAACTCACTGACGCGCAGACCACAGGCATACAGCACCTCAAGCATTGCCCGGTCGCGCAAGCCAATCGGGTCATCCAGATCAGGCGCACTCAGCAACGCCTCAACATCGGCCTCGGACAACGACTTAGGTAAAGGACGACCTAACTGTGGCAACTCAACCTGCAGCGTCGGATCTCGACTGATCAGCTGTTCACGCACTAAAAAACGATAAAAACCCCGCAACCCCGAGAGCAAACGCGCCGTGGAACGCGCCTTGTAACCCTCACTCAAGCGCCAGGCCAAGTGATCGAGAATCAGCTCGCGGCCAGCATCCGGCAACTGCACATCACGTACCTGCAGCCAGCCATTGAACAACGCAAGATCACTGCGATAGGCGGCCTGGGTGTGTGCGGACAGCCCCTTCTCCAACCATAACGACTCAAGAAAACGATCAATCAAAGGGTGATCAATAGCGGGCATCAAATAACCTCGTTGAACAGTGTGAGTAATGTTCACGAGCATGACACCCTCGACCGGTCTCATGCACCGCATCAACTCACAGAGAGGCAGGCGACCAACGGTCGGTGAGGCCAGCCTTAAAAGCCGGCGTCACCCTATCTTTGGGTGGGTGACAGACAGCAATTTGCAGGCCATGATTGCATCACGCCACTACAGCACAATGGGCCCACGCGATGTCCAGCCAACAGCACTCACGTCTTGGTCAGATTCTGATCAACAAGGGACTGATTAATCGCGGTCAGCTGGATGCTGCCATCAAACTGCAACTCACCAGCCAAAAACGCCTGGGTGAAATCCTTATTGAACAGGGCTGGCTGAGTGAGCGCCAGCTTAAAAAGGCCCTGAACAAACAGAGCAACCTACGCCTCGCTGCCACCCTGGTCGCCGCCCTGCTCAGCCCTTTCCAAATCGCCAGCGCCGACGCACCGCGCTCGCAAGTCAGCGCCGTCAGCCAGGAACAGACACCACGCGGCCTGCGCCCCTTGAGCGACCTGGAGATGAGCAATGTCAGCGCCCAAGGCCTCGACGATGTACTGCAGGGGTTGTTTCTCCAGGCCGGTAGCGGCGATGGTTTGGGCACTGTAGGGCAATTAAGTAAACTCGTCATGCCGGTGCTGAACAGCCTTGAGGCAGAAACCTCGATGAAGGACGTCCTGTACGACACCAGCAAACTAACCTCGGTGATCAACGCTGACGGCTCCGTCAATGTGCGCCTACCCAGTTCGATCGGTGAACTGCGCTTCGATAATATTCGCGTCGCCGGCGCCCCCCAAGGCCAGAGCATGGGCAGCCTGAGCCTGCACGACATCGACTTGTCGCAGGCCTCCCTGAAGATCAGCCTGCATCAGTAGATACCCTGGCCTGCCAGCTCAGCCTGACAGCACGGGCACTGGCTTCTGTTGCTCATCGATTGCAACAAAGCTGAACACACCACTGATTGCCCGCACGCGGGCATCACTGCTCATGCTTTCCACAAACACCTCGACCTCAACCTTGAGGCTGGTGGTGCCCACCTTGATCACCCGTCCGACCAACTCCACAATTGAGCCGGCAGGTATGGCGTGCTTGAAATCGATGCGATCCGACGAAACCGTCACCAGCGGCAATCGACAGAATCGCGTAGCTGCGATAAACGACACCTCGTCCATCCAGGCCAGTGCGGTGCCACCAAACAAGGTGTTGTGGTGATTGGTGGTTGGCGGAAACACCGCCTTGGTCACACGGGTTTCCGATAACTCGGTGCGCCGCTGAATTTCCTGCTCTCTCGACGTCATGCCATTACTGCCAGATTCAATCGGATGTGGTTGCCACAGTGCTGCGGGCGATTCTTATGATTATTGGCACGCAACCACGCGGGTAGAACTGAAGCCGGAAAACTCACCAGTCACCGGCCCAGAAACGAAAAAAGCAGCCCGAAGGCTGCTTTTTTATGGAAAGACCGAGACTTAGCCCAGTTTTTCCTTGATGCGAGCTGCCTTACCAGACAGGTCACGGAGGTAGTACAGCTTGGCTTTACGCACGTCACCGCGACGCTTAACAGCCAGGCTGTCAACCAGCGGGCTGTAGGTCTGGAAAGTACGCTCAACGCCCACACCGTTGGAGATCTTACGAACAGTGAAAGCACTGTTCAGACCACGGTTACGCTTGGCAATGACAACGCCTTCGAACGCCTGCAGACGCTGACGGTCACCTTCTTTCACTTTAACCTGGACGACTACGGTGTCACCCGGTGCGAAAGTTGGGATTTCTTTGCCCATTTGCTCAGCTTCAAGCTGCTGAATAATCTTGTTGGTCATGCTGCGCTCCTAAGACAGGCCTCGGCCGGTCATCGATACATTAACTATCGTCCCGCTGGCGGACGTATTCCTCCAGCAGCTTTTTCTCTTCTCCAGAAAGCGAGCGGCTTTCCAGAAGATCGGCGCGTCGTTCGTAGGTCCGACCAAGGGACTGCTGCAAACGCCAGCGCCGGATGTGTTCGTGGTTGCCACTCAGCAACACGTCGGGAACACGTTTATCCGCATACACCTCCGGACGGGTGTAGTGCGGGCAGTCGAGCAAGCCATCCGTAAAGGAGTCTTCTTCGGCCGAATTTGCATGACCCAATGCACCAGGCAATAGGCGCGTTACCGCGTCGATCAGCACCATGGCCGGCAGCTCACCGCCAGACAGGACGTAATCCCCAATCGACCATTCTTCATCGACATGCGCTTCAATAAAGCGCTCATCAATGCCTTCATAGCGCCCGGCAATTAGGATTAAGGCACCCTCATTAGCCAGTTCGCGAACTGCTGACTGCGTCAGCTGGCGACCTTGCGGCGACAGGTAAATCACCTTGGCCGCGCCACCTGCAGCATGCTTGGCATCAACCAAAGCATCTTCAAGCGGCTTGATCTTCATCACCATGCCAGGGCCACCACCGAAAGGCCGATCATCAACCGTGTGATGACGATCCGTGGTGTAGCTACGCGGATTCCAGCAGGTCAATTGCAACATGCCCTGCTTCACCGCTCGGCTGGTGATGCCATATTCACTGATGGCGGCAAACATTTCAGGGAACAGCGTAATGACTTCAACGCGCAGATTTGGCATCAGGCTTAAAAGTCCGCATCCCAGTCGACCCGCATTTCGCCAGCACTCAGATCAATCGACAACACGCATTGCTCGGTATACGGCAAAAGACGTTCGCGACCATCCAGGCTGTCGGTACAGGGTTTAACCACCATCACATCGTTGGCACCGGTCTCAAACAGATGATCAACCTTGCCGAGCAATTGCCCTGCCTGATCAATAACCTTGAGGCCTTCCAACTCGTACCAGTAGTAGTCGCCGTCGCTTAGTTCCGGGAGCAAGTTACGGGGTACACAAATGTCAAAACCCGCGAAGGTACGAGCCACTTCGCGATCATCCAGCCCTTTCAACTTGGCTACCAGGACTTTGCCTTGCAAACGTCCACCGGCCACTTCAACTTGCTTAACCTCGCCGTCACGCTTTAGCGTCCAGTGAGGGTAATTGAGCACGTTGGTCAAAGGTTCAGTAAAGGAATAGACCTTCACATCACCTTTTACGCCATGCACCGAGACAATCTTGCCGAGGACGATAAGATCCTCAGCGGGAGCTGGCGTCATGCTCATAATGCTTAGGCTGCAGCCTTAGCAGCTTCCTTGAGCAGCTGAGCGACACGCTCAGACGGCTGTGCACCTTGACCGAGCCAGTAAGCGGCACGCTCTTGGTCAACAGACAGTTTGATTTCAGCGCCCGATGCAACCGGGTTGAAGAAACCAATACGCTCAACGAAGCGACCATCGCGCGCATTGCGGCTGTTGGTCACGGTCAGGTGGTAGAACGGGCGCTTTTTGGAGCCGCCACGGGCAAGACGGATGGTTACCATTGAACTTCTTTCCTGTAGTCGGTGCTGCAAAACTGAAATGCAAGCATAGGGCACTAGGCCCGAAAGGCCGCATATTCTAAGGATTATCCGGCTTTTTGCAAATCTCTTTTTCAAGCCGCCGGTCGGTGCTGGCTGCGAGCCAAGCTGGCAAACGGTATTGCCAGCCCAATTGCAGCCGTTATTACTGCTATTACAACTTCGGCAGACCGCCCGGCATCATCCCACCCATGCCACGCATCATCTTGGCCATACCGCCTTTCGCAGTGAATTTCTTCATCATTTTCTGCATCTGCTTGTGCTGCTTGATCAAGCGCCCAATGTCCTGCACCTGAGTACCGGAACCCATGGCAATACGACGCTTGCGCGAACCGCTGATGATCTCGGGGTCGCGACGCTCGGCCGGCGTCATCGAATTAATGATGGCTTCCATCTGTTTGAACTGTTTCTCGGCAGCACCCTGAGCATTGCCCATCTGCGCCAGATTGACACCACCCATCTGCGGCAGCTTGTCCATCAGGCCGCCGAGGCCACCCATATTCTTCATCTGCTGCAACTGATCACGGAAGTCTTCAAGATCGAAGCCTTTGCCCTTCTTCAGCTTCTTGGTAAGTTTCTCGGCCTTCTCGCGATCCAGAGTCTGCTCGGCCTGCTCAATCAGACTGAGCACATCACCCATACCGAGAATGCGCGAGGCAATACGGTCCGGGTGGAACGGCTCCAGCGCCTCGGTCTTTTCCCCCATACCGATAAACTTGATCGGCTTACCGGTAATGTGCCGCACCGACAACGCCGCACCGCCGCGCGCATCACCGTCGACCTTGGTCAGCACCACACCAGTCAGCGGCAGCGCATCATTAAAGGCCTTGGCAGTATTGGCGGCATCTTGGCCGGTCATGGCGTCGACCACGAACAGAGTCTCGACCGGCCTGATCGCCGCATGCAGCGCCTGGATCTCCGCCATCATCTCGGCATCGATGGCCAGACGACCGGCGGTATCCACCAGCACGACATCAATGAATTTGAGCCTAGCTTCCTTGATCGCTGCCTCGGCAATCGCTACCGGCTTCTGGCTGATGTCGGAAGGAAAGAAGGTCACGCCAATGTCATTGGCCAGGGTTTCCAGTTGTTTAATCGCGGCCGGACGGTAAACGTCAGCCGACACCACCATCACGGTTTTCTTTTTGCGTTCTTTAAGGAAGCGCGCCAACTTGCCAACGGTAGTGGTCTTGCCCGCCCCCTGCAGACCTGCCATCAGCACCACGGCTGGCGGCACCGCATTCAGCGCGAGGTCTTCGTTGGCCGCGCCCATCAGCTCTTCCAACTCGGCACGCACGATCTTCACAAAGGCCTGGCCTGGAGTCAGGCTCTTCGAGACTTCAGTGCCGACCGCACGATCCTTGACCTTATTAACGAAGTCCTTGACCACAGGCAGGGCCACGTCGGCTTCCAACAAGGCCATGCGCACTTCACGCAGGGTGTCCTTGATGTTGTCTTCGCTCAGCTTGGCTTTGCCAGTGACATTGCGCAGGGTCTGCGAGAGGCGGTCAGTCAGATTTTCAAACATGCTCGTTCCTTTCAGGCTCAACTGAGCCGAGGGTAGGCTTGTAACAGGCGGCGGATTATAGCGAAGACTAATCGGCTCTGTTGGCGTTTCATCGCAACTGAGCCTGACCCAGACGCTTTCGTGGCGCAGCGGTTGTATGCCACACTGCGCGTCTTCCGGGTTTGCCTGACAAGGATTTATGCACCCTCTGCTACCCAGCCTTGCTGCCGCCTGCCTCTACGCGGCAGCCGCTTCCTACCAGGGCCTGCGCCTGCAACAGCGCAGCACTACCAATAAGCGCCTGCTGGTTGTGCTCGGTGTCTTCGCCCTGCTCTTTCATACCAGCAGTCTGTTCATGCAGATGTACAGTCCGACGGGTCTGTCGCTGGACTTTTTCAACGCCGCCAGCCTGATTGCCGCCTCGGTCATTCTGCTGACCCTGCTGGCCTGCGCGCGCATCCCCGTGGAAAACCTGCTGATTCTGCTGTTTCCACTGGGCTTTCTGACCGTCCTGCTGGCGCAGTTCATGCCCAGCGGCACAAGCCGGCCGATTGATGAAGCGCCCGGTATCCTGGCGCACATCCTGCTCTCCGTAACGGCTTACGGCATGCTGACCATTGCCGTATTCCAGTCGCTGCTCCTGCTGCTGCAGGACCATCAGCTCAAGCACAAACACCCCTCCGGGCTGATCAAGAACTTCCCACCCCTACAGACCATGGAAAGCCTGCTGTTCGGCTTCCTGTGGGCGGGCTGGGCATTGCTATCGCTGTCGTTGCTGTCCGGCGCGCTGTTTATCAATGACCTGTTTGCCCAGCACCTGGCGCACAAGACCTTCCTGTCATTTTTCGCCTGGGTGGTATTTGCCGTGCTGCTGTGGGGCCGCCACCAACTCGGCTGGCGCGGTCATAAAGCGATTCGCTGGACCTTGGCGGGCTTTTGTCTGCTGATGTTGGCCTATTTCGGCAGCAAGCTGGTTCGCGAATTCATCCTACACATCTGACGCCCAGGTTCACTGCGTGGACAACATACCCCCCAGTTTCCTCTTCGGCCTGCTGATCTTCCTGCTGCTCTGCTCAGCATTTTTCTCCAGCTCGGAGACTGGCATCCTCAGCCTCAACCGCTACCGCCTCAAGCACTTGGCGAAAGAAGGTCACCGCGGCGCCAAGCGCGTCAGCACCATGCTCAGCCATCCGGATCGCCTGCTGGGCACCATCCTGATCGGCAACAACTTCGTCAACATCCTTGCCTCGTCCATCGCCACGGTTCTGGCCCTGCAGTTCTGGGGCGAAGCCGGGATCGCGATTGCCATCATTGGCCTGACCCTGATTCTGCTGGTGTTCGGTGAAATCACGCCCAAGACCCTGGCCGCCCTTCGCCCGGAAGCAGTGGCCTACCCGTTCAGCCTGCCGCTGTTGCTACTGCTCAAGCTGTTCTACCCACTGGTCATTCTGCTGAGCTGGATCAGCAATGGCCTGCTCCGACTGATGGGCGTCGACCCCACCAGCAAGAGCAGCGACAGCCTGACCACCGAGGAATTGCGCAGCGTGGTGCGCGAGTCCGGCCATGAGCTACCGAAAAATCGCCAGAACATGCTGCTCGGCATTCTCGACCTGGAACGGGTGACGGTGGATGACATCATGATCCCGCGCAACGAAGTCACCGGGATCAACCTGGACGATGACATCGACAGCATTATTCACCAGCTGACCAACACCGCCCACACCCGACTGCCGGTGTTCCGCACGGACATCAATCAGATCGAAGGCATCGTGCACATGCGCCAGATTGCTCGCCTGCTGACGCACAACCAAATCAGCAAGGAAGCACTGCTGGCTGCCTGCAACAAGCCCTACTTCGTGCCGGAAGGCACACCGCTGTCGACCCAACTGATCAATTTCCAGAAGCAGAAGCGGCGCATCGGCATCGTGGTGGACGAATATGGCGATGTCATCGGCATCGTCACCCTGGAAGACATCCTCGAAGAAATCGTCGGCGACTTCAGCAACCAGGACACCCTGCGCAGCCCTGACATTCACCCTCAGGAAGACGGCACCCAAATGATCGACGGCGCTGCTTATATCCGCGAAATCAACAAGGCGCTGGAATGGCACCTGCCCAGCGACGGCCCGAAGACCCTCAACGGCCTGATCACTGAAGCCCTAGAAAGCATTCCCGATAGCGCGGTGTGCCTGAAAATCGGTCCTTATCGCCTGGAAATCCTGCAAGCAGCCGAGAACCGGGTAAAAAGCGTGCGCATCTGGCAGGCCAAAGCCAAACTTAAGGCCGCGCCGCCGGCAGCAGACTGAGGGCCAGCCCCTCGGCCCATACGCGATACCCCAGCGCTGACGGATGATAACCATCACGCGCCAGGTACTCAGCGGAAAACTCCAGCTCAACCGTGTGATGCCCCACCCCATGACGCGCAGCCAGCAGACGCAGGCGCGCATCCAGCAGGCCGGCACGCATGCCGAGCAAACGCCGCAACAGCCAGGGCAGGGCCGTAAAATGCTGCAACGGCGGCACACTGCTAAAGGCCACCCGGGCGCCGCGAGCTAACAACGCTTCAGCCATACCGCCAAGCGCTGCCTCCCAACGCGGCAGTGAAGTCAGATGAGTGGTGTCATTGACGCCGAACACCAGCAGCGCCAGATCAAAGGGCTGATCGAGCACCTGCGGCAACAGCCGCTCATGGGCCTGTGCGGCGGTAATGCCATTTTCACCGCATGCACGCCAGACAACCGGACGACCGCTGCGCGCAGCCAGCGCCGCTGCCAACTGCCCGACCAGCGCAGAGCTAAGCTCATCCACTCCCACGCCGACCACGGTCGACTCGCCCAGCACCAGCAGATGCAATGGCTCGCCCGGTAAGTCCGCACCTGCCACGCCGCTAAACAGCCCTGCAGCTGGCGGCAAACGCAGCGTGTTACGGCGCGTGCGCAGGGCCAGCGGCAAGGCAATCGGCGCCAACAGCGCCAATCCCAGCCACCAGGCATAAGCGCGCAACGCACTCACAGTTCGACCTTGACCGCCTGCGCCGCACGCGTGGCCTTGGCCCGCGCCGCCTGCAATGATTCATCCCGCGCCAGTGCCACACCCATACGGCGCTGACCACTGACTTCCGGTTTGCCGAACAGACGCAAAGCGGTATCCGGCTCAGCCAGCACCGCTGCCAGATTACCGAAGCTGACCTGCTGCGACTCACCCTCGACCAGCACCACGGCAGAGGCCGATGGGCCGAACTGTCGAATGGTGGGAATAGGCAGCCCCAGAATGGCCCGCGCATGCAGGGCAAACTCGGACAGATCCTGAGAAATCAGGGTGACCAGGCCGGTGTCATGCGGGCGCGGCGAGATTTCGCAGAACCACACCTGATCCCCTTTGACGAACAGTTCAACGCCAAATAGCCCACGCCCGCCCAGCGAGCCGGTCACCGCCAGCGCAATACGTTCGGCTTCGGCCTGCGCTTTGGCACTCATCGGTTGCGGCTGCCAGGACTCTTGGTAATCACCCTTGACCTGACGATGCCCCACCGGCGCACAGAACGTCGTGCCACCGCTGTGACGCACAGTCAGCAAGGCAATTTCATAGTCGAAGTCGATAAACCCCTCGACAATCACCCGGCCCTTGCCAGCGCGCCCACCAGCTTGGGCGTAATCCCAGGCGACGTGCAGATCATCCAGGCTTTTCAACACCGACTGGCCCTTGCCGGAAGAACTCATGATCGGCTTGATCAGACAGGGAAAACCAATCGCTTCAACCGCAGCGCGGCACTCTTCAAAGGAATCGGCAAAGCGGTAAGGCGAGGTTGGCAGGCCCAGCTCTTCGGCAGCCAGACGGCGAATACCTTCACGGTTCATGGTCAGCTGCGCCGCGCGGGCGCTGGGGATGACGGTGAAACCTTCATTCTCCAACTCAACCAGGGTCGCGGTGGCAATCGCTTCAATTTCCGGGACGATGAAATGCGGCTGCTCCAGCTCGATCACCGCGCGCAGGGCTGCGCCATCGAGCATGTTGATCACATGGCTGCGGTGCGCCACCTGCATGGCCGGCGCATTGGCGTAGCGATCCACCGCAATAACCTCAACACCGAGCCGCTGCAGTTCGATCAGCACTTCCTTGCCCAGCTCGCCAGAGCCACACAACAGCACACGGGTCGCGCTCGGCGACAAAGGGGTTCCGATACGGGGCATGGGGAGTCCTCAAACTGATCTAGAAAGTTAAAACCTGTTCACGATCTCGCGAGCTAGAGCACTGCAAGGCAAAAACAGGCGAGGAAGCGGAGTTTACGAGCTGTAAATGAGCATTCCGAGCCTGTTTTTAACACCGCAGGGCCGACGCGCAGCAGATCGTGATCCGGTTCTTACAGCAGAATGCCTTTGGCTTTGGCCCGCTCATGACAGCGCATCAGCACCTCACGGCGCTCACTGTTCTCCATCAGGCCCCAGCGGGTAATTTCGGCAACCGTACGCTGGCAGCCAATGCAGATATCTTCATCGTCCAGCGCGCACACATGCACACAGGGCGAGACAACGGGACGTTCGTTGCTCATCAGTTGTCCTGCACGGCCAGGTCACGGGCATAGCGCTGAGCGTTGTGCACGTAGTGTGCAGCGCTGGCTTCGAGCATCTTTTTCTGGGGTTCGGTCAGTTCGCGCACCACTTTTCCGGGCGACCCCATAACCAGCGAGCCGTCGGGAATTTCCTTGCCTTCACCGATCAGGCTGTTGGCACCAATGATGCAGTTCTTACCGATTTTCGCCCCATTGAGAATGACGGCATTAATGCCGATCAGGCTGTAATCGCCCACCGTGCAGCCGTGCAACATGGCGTTATGGCCAATGGTCACACCCTTGCCCAGGGTCAGCGGAAAGCCCATGTCGGTGTGCATCACCGTGCCGTCCTGCACGTTGCTGTTCTCGCCGATATGAATCAGCTCGTTGTCGCCACGCAGCACAGCGTTGAACCACACGCTGGCACCGGCCTCCAGCTTGACCTTACCGACCAGAGTGGCATTTGGTGCAACCCAGCTGTCGGCATGGGCTTCGACGTGGGACGAACCCAAGCGGTATTTCATGGATGCTTCCTCATAGGTTCAGGTGAGCTTGGTGAAATGCTCAGGCGGCTGGTGCATGTCGATCTGCACATCATCGAACACCAGGTTGACCAACTCGACCAGCATGATCGCCGTCAGCCCCCAGATCTTGTATTCGCCATAGCGGTAACTCGGCACATACCAGCTGCGCCCGAGGTAATCGATGCGGTGCGTGGTTTCCCGCGGATCCTCGCGAAAGAACGCCAGAGGCACGGCAAAAACAGCGGCAATTTCGCCGTCATTGGGCCGGTATTCGACAAA
Source organism: Pseudomonas sp. HMWF032 (assembly GCF_003060885.1). GTDB lineage: Bacteria > Pseudomonadota > Gammaproteobacteria > Pseudomonadales > Pseudomonadaceae > Aquipseudomonas. Next base: position 1,157,714 of record NZ_QAIG01000005.1, on the reverse strand, counting down.
ATCTGGCACCAGCCCTACGTAGGGGGTGACCTTGATGCCGTGGCGCGACACCAGGGTACTGAGCGGCCCGATCACCTCGACCAGACCCGGCGGCAGCCCGATCTCTTCCTCGGCCTCGCGCAGGGCGGTCTGTACCAGATCAACATCCTCAGGGTCGCGCCGACCACCGGGAAAAGCCACCTCACCACTGTGGGTGGACAAACCACTGGCACGCAGGGTTAGCACCACTTCCGGTTCGTCACTGCGGGTGATGGGCACCAGCACTGCGGCTTCAGGGTAGTGTTTGTCGATCTGCAAACTGAGCGGGCTATAGCCGCGCATGCGATGGAGCAACTCGTCCAGCATGGGGATTCTCGGTCTTTTATTCTGCCGTCGATCATGGCACGAAAGCGGCGCACGGCCCAAGCCCCGGACCGCTACCAGGCATCATTCAGATGCTCGATAAGCCAAGCGTTCAGGTCGCTTGCCGAGTACCCGGCGCGCACGCCAAGATAGCCGACACGCAGCGAGGACCTGGCATGAAGTTCTGTAGCAACTGTGGCGGCCCGATCAACCACATCATCCCGCAGGGCGACAACCGCCTGCGCCACGTCTGTGCGCAGTGCCAGACCGTGCACTACCAGAACCCGCGCATCATTGCCGGTTGCCTGCCAGTGTGGGGCGAGCAGGTGCTGCTGTGTCGCCGCGCCATCGAGCCACGACGTGGCTACTGGACCCTGCCTGCCGGTTTTATGGAAAACGGCGAAACCCTGGAGCAGGCCGCCGCCCGCGAAACCCATGAAGAAGCCTGCGCACGGGTACGCAGCCTGAGCCTGTATACCCTGTTCGATCTGCCGCATATCAATCAGGTGTACATGCTGTTTCGCGCCGAGTTGGTCGACCTGGACTTTGCCCCTGGCGAGGAAAGCCTTGACGTACAGCTATTCCATGAACAGGACATCCCCTGGTCAGAGCTGGCTTTCCCGACCATTGGACGTACCTTAGAATGCTACTTCGCAGACCGCCTGCAGCAGCATTACCCGGTCCGCAACGAGCCGCTCGAAGCCTTGCGCGCACACTACAAGAAAACCTTCTGATCCATGGAAATCACAATGCGCTGGTTGCTCGCCCTACTCTGCATGACCGTTGCCCTCACTGGCCACGCCAGCACCACCCCAACCCTGAGCGGCAAGACCATCGACAAAGTGCTGGTGGTCAAATCCGAACGCAAACTGCACCTCATCAGCCGTGGTAACACCCTCAAGTCCTACCGCGTATCGCTGGGCAAACAACCTGAAGGAGCCAAGCAACGTGAAGGCGATCTGCGCACCCCAGAAGGTTTCTACTGGATCGACTGGCGCAAGACCAGTGACAAGTACAACCTGTCCATGCACATCTCCTACCCCAACGCCCGCGACCAGGCGCAAGCCCGCGCCAAGGGCGTACCGGCAGGCGGCATGATCATGATCCACGGCACGCCGCTGGATGAGGAATACCCCGAATGGTTCTTCCATACCCTGGACTGGACCGAAGGCTGTATCGCCATGAAGAACATCGACATGCGTGAAGTCTGGTCACTGGTCAAAGACGGCACACTGATCGAAATCAGGCCCTGATCGGCCGACACAAAAAAGGCGCCTTAGAGGCGCCTTTTTTGAATTAGAACTGAATATCCGACAGTCGCCACACGTCAAAAGCCGGCGTCTCATAGGGGTGCTGCTTCTTCATGGCCTTGACCGCATCGTGGATCAATTCGTCGGCCACCACCATCTCGACCTTCCACTCCGCTACGTGCTCAAGTTGCCCCAGTTGTCCGAGAAAAGGCTGACTGCCCTCCTGCGCCCTGAACTGCCCCTGCCCCAAGACCTGCCAACAGCACTGATCATAACGACCGACACGCCCA
>NZ_QAIG01000005.1:953092-1155801 GCF_003060885.1 Pseudomonas sp. HMWF032 | reverse complement strand
CCCACCACCGGCACTGAATACGGCGGTTTTCACCGCCTCAAGATGGGTTTCAGGCACGTAAAAACACAGTTTGTACATCAAAGTCTCCGCCGGCAAGACTGACAAAAGGCCGCACAATAATAATGACAGCAATAATGGCATTTGGCCTTACCAGCCGTTCGCGGGGTTCATCACACTTGCGCACTCAGGTCATGTTTTTTGCCTGAGGTAGCAGAGCAAGCCCGTCTAGATACCACACCAGAAGCGCCGCCAACGAGCCATGAAGCCGCTTACCGGCTGGTTATGGCTACCATCACAATAGGGTAGACGCTGCGACTGCCCGCAACGACAAAGCAGCAGAAATTGCTCACGCTCAGGCTGCAGTTCAAACGCATCAGAGCAGGCGGAAACACAATCAGGAAACTGGGACGAACGCCCGCAGCGGCACAGCAGCAAGGTATCGCCAGGTTTGACCTGGCGCACCTCAGGCAGAATCGGCGCCGGCTTACTCGACATAAGCCGGCGCCATCCGGATCAATCCACCCACACGCGGGCATTGCGGAACATGCGCATCCAGCCAGCATCTTCCTGCCAGTCATCCGGCTTCCAGGAGTTCTGCACGGCACGGAACACTCGCTCCGGATGCGGCATCATGATGGTCACGCGACCGTCACGGCTGGTCAAACCGGTGATCCCGCGCGGCGAACCATTCGGGTTGGCCGGATAGGTTTCGGTGACCTTGCCGTGGTTGTCGATAAAGCGCATGGCCACACAGCCGGACAGGTCCGCTTCGAGCAGGGCTTCCTCGTTTTCGAACTCGGCATGACCTTCGCCGTGCGCAATGGCGATCGGCATGCGCGAACCGGCCATGCCTTGCAGGAAGATCGATGCCGACTCCTGCACCTGGACCATCGCTACACGCGCCTCGAACTGCTCGGAACGGTTACGCACAAAATGCGGCCAGAACTCAGTACCGGGGATCAGCTCGTGCAGGTTGCTCATCATCTGGCAACCATTGCAAACACCGAGAGCAAAGCTGTCTTTACGCTCAAAGAAGGCCTGGAAGCCATCACGGGCGCGGCTGTTAAACAGAATCGACTTGGCCCAGCCCTCACCGGCACCCAGCACATCACCATAGGAGAAGCCGCCGCAGGCAACCAGGCCCTTGAACTCGTCCAGGCTGACGCGACCGCTAAGGATGTCGCTCATATGCACGTCGATGGCGTTAAAACCAGCGCGGTCGAAGGCCGCTGCCATTTCCACCTGGCCGTTGACGCCCTGCTCACGCAGCACGGCGATCTGCGGACGCACACCCTTGCGGATGTACGGCGCGCTGATGTCCTGATTGACGTCGAAGCTGAGCTTGGCCGACAAACCCGGGTTTTCCTCATCGAGGATGGTGTCGAACTCCTGCTCGGCGCACTGCACGTTGTCGCGCAGACGCTGGATCTGGTAACTGGTTTGCGCCCACTGGCGCTGCAGCAGACGGCGCTGGCCGCCAAACACCGGCTGACCATTGAAGCTGATGGCCACGTCGTCGCTGTTGACCGGCTGACCGATTACCGCCACGCAGTCGCCCAGACCGGCGGCGCTGAACTGTGCCAGCACTTCCGGGGTGGCGTCCTGATGCACCTGAATCACCGCGCCCAACTCTTCGTTGAACAGCACGGCGGCCAGCTCAGCGCGGTCGTCGGCCAAAGCATCGAGGAACAGGTTCAAGCCGCAATGGCCGGCAAAGGCCATTTCCAGCGCGGTCACCAGCAAACCACCGTCGGAACGGTCGTGGTAGGAGAGGATATGACCGTCAGCATTCAGGCCCTGGATCACTGCGAAGAAGGCCTTGAGGTCTTCAGCGTCATCCACATCCGGTGCCTGGGTGCCGAGCTTGCCGTAGACCTGGGTGAGGATCGAGGCGCCCATGCGGTTCTGCCCACGGCCCAGGTCGATCAGGATCAGGTCGGTTTCGCCCTTGTCCATGCGCAGTTGCGGGGTCAGGGTCTTGCGAATATCGCTGACCGGCGCAAAGCCGGTCACCACCAGCGACAGCGGCGAGGTCACGCTCTTGTCCGTGCCCTCATCGCGCCATTGGGTTTTCATCGACATCGAGTCCTTGCCCACCGGTATGGTGATGCCCAGCTCCGGACACAGCTGCATGCCAACCGCTTTCACGGTGTCATACAGGCGCGCGTCTTCGCCCGGGTGGCCGGCAGCGGCCATCCAGTTGGCGGACAGTTTGATGTCGGAGAGTTTTTCGATGCGCGAGGCCGCCAGGTTGGTCAGCGTCTCGCCAATCGCCATACGTCCGGAGGCCGCGGCATCCAGCAGCGCCAGCGGCGTGCGCTCGCCCATAGCCATGGCTTCACCGGTGTAAACGTCAAAGCTGGTGGCGGTTACCGCGCAATCGGCCACCGGCACCTGCCACGGGCCAACCATCTGATCACGCGCCACCAGACCGGTAATGGTGCGGTCACCGATGGTGATCAGGAAGCTCTTGCTGGCCACAGCCGGGTGATGCAGTACGCGGGTTACGGCATCGTCAATGTCCACACTGGCGGCAGTGAAATCGTCGCCCAGTTCGGCTTCGCGGGTCACCGAACGGTGCATGCGCGGTGGCTTGCCGAGCAGCACTTCCAGCGGCATATCCACCGGGGTGTTGGCAAAATGACTGTCGGTCACGGTCAAATGGGCTTCTTCGGTGGCTTCGCCGACGACCGCGAACGGGCAACGCTCACGCTCGCAGATGGCCTTGAAGCGTTCGAAATCAACAGCACTGACGGCCAGTACGTAACGCTCCTGAGACTCGTTGCTCCAGATCTCGTGCGGCGCCATGCCGGGTTCGTCATTCGGCACGTTGCGCAATTCGAAGCGGCCGCCGCGGCCGCCGTCATTGACCAGTTCCGGGAAGGCGTTGGAAATACCACCAGCACCGACGTCGTGAATAAACGCGATCGGGTTGGCGTCGCCCAGCTGCCAGCAGCGGTCGATCACTTCCTGGCAACGGCGTTCCATTTCCGGGTTTTCGCGTTGTACCGAAGCGAAATCCAGGTCAGCCGAGCTGGCACCGGTGGCAACCGACGACGCCGCACCACCACCCAGGCCGATGAGCATGGCCGGGCCGCCAAGCACGATGAGCTTGGCGCCCACGGTGATCTCGCCCTTCTGTACGTGATCTGCGCGAATGTTGCCCATGCCGCCGGCGAGCATGATCGGCTTGTGGTAGCCGCGCACTTCGTCGCCATGGGGCGTGCTGATCGCTTGCTCGAAGGTACGGAAGTAACCGGTCAGGGCCGGACGGCCGAATTCGTTGTTGAACGCCGCGCCACCCAGCGGGCCTTCAATCATGATGTCCAGCGCGGTGACGATGCGCTCGGGTTTGCCGTACGGCACTTCCCACGGCTGCTCAAAGCCCGGGATGTTCAGGTTGGAGACGGTGAAACCGGTCAACCCGGCCTTCGGCTTGGCGCCTCGTCCGGTGGCACCCTCGTCGCGAATCTCGCCACCAGAACCGGTGGACGCGCCAGAGAATGGAGAAATGGCGGTCGGGTGGTTGTGCGTCTCCACCTTCATCAGGATATGCACCGGCTCCTGCACCGCACCGTACTGGCGGGTTTGCGGATTCGGGAAGAAACGCCCGGCGCTGTGGCCGACGATCACCGAGGCGTTGTCCTTATAGGCGGACAACACGTTCTCGCTGTGCATTTGGTAGGTGTTCTTGATCATGCCGAACAGCGACTTGTCCTGGCTTTCGCCGTCGATGTCCCAGCTGGCATTGAAGATCTTGTGGCGGCAATGCTCGGAGTTGGCTTGAGCAAACATCATCAGTTCGATGTCGTGCGGGTTACGCCCCAAACCCTGGAAGGCATTGACCAGGTAATCGATTTCATCTTCTGCCAACGCCAGGCCCAACTCGACGTTGGCCGTCTCCAGCGCGGCGCGACCGCCACCCAGAATGTCGATCGCCATCAGCGGTTTGGGCTGGGCATGGCTGAACAGCGCTGCGGCACCTTCGAGGTTATCCAGTACCAGCTGCGTCATGCGGTCATGCAGCAGATCAGCCACCTGCTGCGCCTCGGCGGCATTCAGCTCACCGCTGACGTAGTACGCCAGGCCGCGCTCGATACGCTGAATCTTCGCCAGGCCGCAGTTGCGGGCAATGTCGCTGGCCTTGCTCGACCAGGGCGAGATGGTGCCGAAACGCGGAATGGTCAGAAACAGGCGGCCATTAGGCTCCTGCACCGGCACACTCGGGCCGTATTTCAGCAAACGAGCCAATACCTGCTCTTCGTCAGCGCTAAGCACGCCGGACACTTCGGCAAAGTGCGCGAACTCGGCATACAGGCCAGTGACAGCAGGAACCTTGCTGGTCAGTTGTTCAAGCAGTTTGCCGTGACGGAAAGCAGAAAGGGCGGGAGCGCCGCGCAGGATCAACATCGGGGACAGCCTCTGGGAAGGGGTGTACTTTGAGGCCGTGCATTCTAGCCTAAAGCGCTGCCAACGGCACCCGTGGCGGCCAGGCTCTATTAGCTATACCTGACAAACCACAAGCACGCTGCAAATGAGCGTTTTCGGCAGATTCGATGCGGCGCCGCGCTAACAGAGACGGCTGATGCTGTCGATATATGGCGCACTGCAGGCTTTGCGTATACTGCGTCAATGTTTGCCCAATCTGCGTTCCGTGCGCGCTGCGCCTGCTGGCTGTCGGTGATCGGAATCCTCCTGCTGCTCGGCGGCTGTGCTGAAGAACCCAGCACGCTCGAGCGCGTTCAGGCGGAGGGTGTACTGCGGGTGATCACCCGTAACAGCCCGGCGACCTACTTCCAGGATCGTAACGGCGAAACCGGCTTCGAATACGAGTTGGTGAAGCGTTTTGCCGATGACCTTGGCCTCGAGCTGAAAATCGAAACTGCCGACAACCTCGACGAGATGTTCGCCAGCCTGAACAAACCCAACGGCCCAGTACTGGCCGCCGCCGGCCTGGTAGAAAGCGACGGACGGCAGCAATACGCACGCTTCTCCCTGCCCTATCTCGAAGTCACCCCCCAGGTGATCTACCGCAACGGCCAGCAACGGCCAACCCGCCCGGACGGTCTGCTCGGCAAACGCATTCTGGTACTTAAAGGCAGCAGCCATGCTGAACAGCTCGCCACGCTCAAGCTGCAACTACCAGAGCTGGCCTACGAAGAATCCGCCGCCGTCGAGGTGGTCGACCTGCTGCGCATGGTCGATGAAGGGCAGATCGACCTGACCCTGGTCGACTCCAACGAGCTGGCGATGAATCAGGTGTATTTTTCCAACGTGCGCGTGGCCTTTGATCTCGGTGATGCACAGAGCCTGGCCTGGGCCACCGCCCCCGGCGAAGACCGCAGCCTGCTCGACGAGATGAACGCGTTTATCGAACGCGCGCAGAAAAACGGCAGCCTGCAGCGCCTCAAAGACCGCTACTACGGCCATGTCGACGTACTCGGATATGTCGGCGCCTACACCTTCGCCCAGCACCTGCAGCAGCGCCTGCCGCGCTACGAAAAATACTTCCGCGAGGCCGCACAGACCAATCAGGTGGACTGGCGCCTGCTGGCGGCCATGGGCTATCAGGAGTCTCTCTGGCAACCCAGCGCCACGTCGAAGACCGGCGTACGCGGGCTGATGATGCTGACCTTACGCACCGCGCAGGCCATGGGCGTGTCAGATCGCCTGAACCCCAAGCAGAGCATCGAAGGCGGCGCCAGATACATTGTGCACGTGAAGAACCAACTGCCGGAGAGCATTCAGGAACCTGACCGCACCTGGTTCGCCCTGGCCTCCTACAACATTGGCGGTGGTCATCTGGAAGATGCACGCAAGCTCACCGAGGCCGAAGGGTTGGACCCAAACAAGTGGCTGGACGTGCAGAAAATCCTGCCGCGCCTGTCACAAAAGCAGTGGTACAGCAAAACCCGTTACGGCTATGCCCGTGGCGGCGAACCGGTGCATTTTGTGCGCAACATACGCCGCTACTACGACATCCTCACCTGGGTAACCCAGCCGCAACTGGAAGGCTCACAGCTGGCCGAGAGCAACCAGCACCTGCCAGGTATCGACAAACGCCAACCCAATGAGCAGACCCCGCCGCTGTAAAACCCGCTAACGCTGCTCACGCCGCGCCTTGAAGAAAGCACTCAGCACCGCACCGCATTCCTGCGCCAGCACACCGCCCTCCACCAAAACGCGGTGGTTGAGAAATGCCTGATTGAAGAACTCGCCGCGACTGATCGCCATGCCCGCCTTCGGCTCAGTAGCGCCATACACCACGCGCTGCACACGAGCATGCACGATCAGCCCGGCGCACATGCTGCACGGTTCCAGGGTCACATACAGGGTACTGCCCGGCAGGCGGTAGTTATCCACGGCCAGGGCCGCGGCGCGAATTGCCACCATCTCGGCATGGGCGCTGGGGTCATGGGTGGAGATCGGGCAATTGAAGCCGCGCCCAACAATCTGCTCATCCTGCACCAGCACGGCGCCGACCGGCACCTCACCCAAAGCGGCGCCCTCGGCAGCCAGGATCAGGGCCTCGCGCATAAAATGCTGATCACGCGAACGGTCAAATATCTGTACTTTCTTCATAGCCTGAATCCGTAGGGTGGAAGGCCACCCCGCGTAAAACCGCGAAGTGTTTTCCACCAAAAATCCGGTGGATGTAAAAAGCGACAGCCACCCTACACCACCTCGATTGATGCCATCAGCCCGGTTTCCATATGGTCGATCACATGGCAATGAAACATCCATACCCCGGGATTATCCGCAACCAGCGCCACGCGTGCGCGCTCATTCTTGCCCAGCAGGTAGGTGTCGGTGAAATACGGGATGATCGATTTGCGATCCGAGGCCAGCACCTTGAAGGTCATGCCGTGCAGATGGATCGGGTGCTGATACTGGCTGAGGTTGCGCAACTCGAAGATATAACTCTTGCCCAGCTGCAAGCGGGCAATCGGCCGGTCAGCACAGGTTTTGTCATTGATATCCCAGGCCTGTCCATTGATCTGCCAGAAACTGTGCGCGGCGCCCTGCGCCAACCCGGTCGACACCGCGCCCGCCCACTCGAAGTTGAAATTGATGGTTTGCGCATTGGCCAAATCCGGCTCGGCCACCGGGTTGGCCGGCAAGGCCGGCGGCCAATCACCTGCAGGCTCGGCACTGCTGATGGCGCGCAGAGTCGCCAAACGCAGCGGCCCATTGCGCAGCGACAACATCTGACCTGCAGCGGGCACCCTCAGCCCCAGCTCGATGCGCATGCCAGGCCCCAGCCAATATTCCTTACCCAGTGGTCGCGGCTCGACCGGATTACCGTCCAGCGCGTAAATCCGCGCGTCGCCGCCGGGCAGGTTGAGCCGATAAGTCAGGGTGTTGTCCAGGTTGATCAAACGCAAACGCACCACCTGTTCGGCAGGCAATCCCAGGATCGGCGCATGCACGCCGTTGACCGTACTCAACCTCCCTGGCGTGCCGCCGCGCGCCGCTTCACGCGGCACACTGAAGTCGGTGAATCCCCCCCGCTCATCGACATGCCAGCTTTTCAGGCTCAGCGTATGGTCGTGACGAAAACCGCTCGGCTCGCGCTCCTCAACAATTAATGCGCCGACCAACCCGCGCCCCAGTTGCTCGCCACTGGCCGTATGCGGGTGGTACCAGAAGCTGCCTGCGTCTGGGGTGATGAAGTTGTAGTCGAAGTACTCCCCCGGCAGCACCGGCGCCTGCGACACATAAGGCACACCGTCCATCTCCAACGGCAGACGAATGCCGTGCCAGTGAATGGTGGTAGACACATCCAGCTTATTAATGAAGCGTACCCGCAAGCGCTCACCCTGGCGGCAACGCAGCTCTACTCCGGGCGCCTGCGCGCCATAGGCCCAGGCCGAGGTGATATGCCCCGGCACCAGCTCGATATCCAGCGGCGCAGCGATCAGCTCATAGTCGTGCGTTGCAACATTCTCCGGGCGCCCCAGCCAATAGCGCACACCGCCAGCACCAAGCCCGGCGACGCCCAGACCGGCGAGGCCGACAAGCACTTGTCTGCGGGTAAACGACATCCTCATCCTCAGCAACCTGTAGGCATATTCAGTTGCGGGATCTTCTCATTATCACCAACAAGAAAACGAGCCCACCAGCAGAGGCGGGTTGCCGCAGTTCCAACCTGCACGCGTGGAAAACGGCCTAACACATCGTGTAAAAATACAAAATGCCACTGAAACCTGACGCTTATTTGCGTCTACACAATACGCAAAACAGATGATAATTTCCGTGAATGGAGTAGGCCCCCCCCATAAACCCAAGGCGTGACAATAAAAGCTTTAAAAAGCTTATCAACCTCAAAGATCTTAAAAGGGCAACCAATCCAACCTTAAACCTTGAACCCCAAGCCCCCTCAACCACATTAGTTATAAAATTACTACTCGATGGAAAACCAAGCTGCTGATAATGCCAAACTGAAAGCTTATTTTCGCGACACAATTCTGATACAGCCCCACTCGTCAAGTACTGCATATGTTCCAAATCAACACGAAGCGTGATTTTTTGGCGATCTAAATCAATGGCTTCCCCATTGGGGGTCCATATTAAAATCTTACCGGTTTCACTAAGCAAGTCACACAATTCAGTGACAAGTCGAGCTGGATTTAGCGGATGCTCAATTACATCATTTAAAACAATAAGATCATACGTTTCACCTAGAGACGTCAAAACATCAACGCCACCTAGAAAAACAGAATCAAGACCAAGCTTGTGACAAGTCGACACGGCAGAACGATCAAGTTCGACACCCGCTACCCAAGCACCCAATCTTTTAGCTTGATATAAAAAAGAACCCGTCCCACACCCAAAATCTAAGACCTTATATGCAGCAACGCTGACAGACGCCATATCCTTTTTAAGAAAAATCAACCTCGGATCAGAGTTAAGATTCAGATTATTCAACTCGAACTTCAAAGCCTCAATATCTCTCGCCACATCCCCACCAAAGTACGCCTCATGATAAGAGCTATAAAACTCATTGAGCGCCTCCTCTGAAGGCGATGGAGATACGTAGTAGCCAGTACACCTGAAACACTTTAAAACAGAACAATTGTCAGGACGAATGTACGATGGCTCAATGTTTTCTGCACCACAAAAAGGACATTCTCTATTTTCGAAGCACGATGAATCCCAACTTATCATTCGCTTATCGAGAGGCTCAAGAATCATAGTATTCCCCTGCATGGCTTTAGCTCAAGTTATTCAAGAAACAAGCCTCTTCGTACGACGACCACCAACCGGATAAAAGCATATAAACGGGGCGCTGATATTAGCCGCACCAGTGGAGTTCTTGCCAAGCAGAAGATGCGTGCCGAGGGGCTTGAGCTTGCCAAGCAACAAAAGCATGACACTGCAGGGCAGCAAAGCAAGATCAAGCACTTCAGCCTCAAATCTACAGACTTTAAGATCGCACTGGATTGTTAAAGTCGTTAACAATCCAAACGCATCAAGAATACGAAAACCACTGCATTCCGCCAGCCTATCGTAGGCTTGCCATTTGCGATACCCGACATAATAGAGCTCAACCTTCCAAAAGACTTAACCAAAAAATCGACCCAACCCACACCCTCAAGCCGCCACTCATTACCTCAACAAGTTACTTAAAAATGGATTAGAGCTTAACAAAACTGCTATCAAGGTATTGGGGCATACCAAAGCCGACAGAAAAGTTAAATGAGGCTATCTGACGTGCAGCGAATAAACCGGGTTGAATCACCTCTGGCATCACGGACACTCCAACTTTTTAGAACTGGAGCCACTATGGGAAAATCACCGAAGTTTCCTGAGGCAAGGGACATGGTATTGAGCGTATGCATGACATCGGATGCAGTCACTACCACGCCACATTAAACACCGCGCCTGGCGATGCAGAACGCCATCTGCCCCCCAAAAAACCAAAAACCCGCAATTACGCGGGTTTCAGGGTACTTTTTTGCGAGATCATGCCGGCCTATGCCGGACGCGCGATCACTCCCACTCGATGGTGGCTGGCGGCTTGCTCGATACGTCATAGGTGACGCGGGAGATGCCTTCGATCTCATTGATGATCCGGCCACTGACGGTTTCCAGCAGCTCGTAAGGCAAGTGCGCCCAGCGTGCGGTCATGAAATCCACGGTTTCCACGGCGCGCAGGGCCACGACCCAGGCGTAGCGGCGGCCGTCACCGACCACACCGACCGATTTCACCGGCTGGAACACCACAAAGGCTTGGCTGGTCTTGTGGTACCAGTCGGCCTTGCGCAGTTCTTCGATAAAGATGTGATCCGCCCGACGCAGCAGGTCGGCGTATTCCTTTTTCACTTCACCGAGGATACGCACGCCCAGGCCCGGGCCGGGGAATGGATGGCGATACACCATGTCGAATGGCAAGCCCAGCTCCAGGCCGATCTTGCGCACTTCGTCTTTGAACAGCTCACGCAGCGGTTCGACCAGTTTGAGGTTCATTTCCTCAGGCAAGCCGCCGACGTTGTGGTGGCTCTTGATCACGTGGGCCTTGCCGCTTTTCGCGCCAGCCGACTCGATCACGTCCGGGTAGATGGTGCCTTGGGCGAGGAACTGGATGTTGTCCAGCTTGCTGGCCTCGGCATCGAACACATCAATAAAGGTGCGACCGATGATTTTGCGCTTCTTCTCCGGATCGGCTTCGCCGGCCAGGTTGCCAAGGAACTGCTCTTCAGCGTTGGCGCGAATCACTTTGACGCCCATGTTCTCAGCGAACATGGCCATCACTTGCTCACCTTCGTGAAGGCGCAACAGGCCGTTGTCGACGAACACGCAAGTCAGCTGATCGCCAATGGCCTTGTGCAGCAATGCGGCGACCACCGAGGAATCCACGCCACCGGACAAACCGAGCAGCACGTTGGCACTGCCCACCTGAGCGCGAACCTGAGCAATGGCGTCGTCAACGATGTTCGACGGCGTCCACAGGGCTTCACAACCGGCGATTTCCAGCACGAAGCGCGAGAGGATACGACCACCCTGCTTGGTATGGGTCACTTCCGGGTGGAACTGCACGCCGTAGTAGCCGCGCGCATCGTCGCTCATGGCGGCAATCGGGCAGCTCGGGGTGCTGGCGAGAATGCTGAAGCCTGTCGGCATGGCCGTGACCTTGTCACCGTGGCTCATCCACACGTCCAGACCCAATAGGCCGTCATCATCAACATGGTCTTCAATGCCAGCCAGCAGGCGGCCCTTGCCAACTACATCAACGCGGGCATAACCGAACTCGCGGACATCCGAGCCCTGCACCTTGCCGCCCAGCTGCTCAGCCATGGTCTGCATGCCGTAACAGATGCCCAGCACCGGCACACCCAGGTCGAACACTGCCTGCGGCGCACGCGGACTACCCGCCTCATGCACCGACTCCGGGCCACCAGCAAGGATGATGCCGCGCGGCGCGAAGGCACGAATATCATCGTCGCTCATGTCAAACGGGTGCAGTTCGCAGTACACACCGATTTCGCGCACACGCCGGGCGATCAGCTGGGTGTACTGGGAGCCGAAGTCCAGAATCAGAATGCGGTGAGCGTGGATGTCTTGATGAGCCATGGCCGTCTCTCGTAGCGGAATTCACAAATGACGCGGGGCTGCCCCATCGTTCTCAACAGCAGCAGCCCCGTGTATTCAACAGTATTAAAAATCGTTGGATTCGCGTCGCGAGCGCAGCTCAGGCAAGGCGGAAAGTAGCAAGCAAGCGCAGTTGGCTGGAGCCAATGAGCATTGCGAGCTGCTTTCCAACACCGCATGAGCAAGCGCAGCAGCGATCCGGCGATTTTTCAGCCCACGCGGTAGTTCGGGGCCTCTTTGGTGATCTGTACATCGTGCACATGCGACTCGGCCATGCCAGCACCAGTGATGCGCACGAACTCCGGCTTGCTGCGCATTTCTTCAATGGTCGCGCAACCGGTGTAGCCCATGGAGGCACGCAGGCCGCCCATCAACTGGTGAACGATGGCACCCATCGCCCCCTTGTAAGGCACACGGCCTTCGATACCTTCCGGCACCAGCTTCTCGGCACCGGCCGAAGAGTCCTGGAAGTAACGGTCCGAGGAGCCTTGCGCTTGCGCCATGGCACCCAGCGAGCCCATGCCGCGGTAGGCTTTGTAGGAGCGTCCCTGGAACAACTCGACCTCGCCCGGTGCCTCTTCGGTACCGGCCAGCATGGAACCGATCATCACGGCGGATGCGCCGGCCACAATGGCTTTGGACAGGTCACCGGAAAAGCGGATGCCGCCATCGGCGATCAGCGGTACGCCAGTACCCGCCAGTGCAGCCGCCACGTTGGCCACGGCAGAGATTTGCGGCACACCGACACCGGCAACGATACGGGTGGTGCAGATCGAGCCTGGGCCAATACCGACCTTGACCGCATCAGCACCGGCTTCAGCCAGAGCCTTGGCGGCTTCGCCGGTGGCGATGTTGCCACCGATCACCTGCACGTCCGGGAAGTTCTGCTTGACCCAACGCACGCGGTCGATCACGCCTTTGGAGTGGCCGTGCGCGGTGTCGACGATGATCACGTCAACGCCGGCATGCACCAGCGCAGCCACGCGATCTTCGGTGTCGGCACCGGTACCGACCGCCGCGCCGACGCGCAAACGACCCTGGTCGTCCTTGCTCGCCAGCGGGTAGGCCTTGGCCTTCTCGATGTCATTGACGGTCATCATGCCCTTGAGACGGAATTGATCGTCGACGATCAGCACACGTTCAATACGGTGTTTGTGCAGCAGTTTGCGCACCACCTGGGTGTCTTCGCCTTCTTTGACCGTGACCAGACGCTCTTTCGGCGTCATCACATCGCGCACCTTGGCACCCATGTTGGTTTCGAAACGCACGTCACGGCTGGTGACGATACCGACCAGATCACCGTGGTGCAGCACCGGCACACCGGAGATGTTGTTTTGACGAGTCAGGTCGAACAGGTCGCCCACAGTCGCGTCAGCCTCGATGGTGATCGGATCTTTCACCACACCAGACTCGTAACGCTTGACCTTGCGTACTTCGGCTGCCTGCTGCTCGGGTGTCATGTTCTTGTGGATGATGCCGATGCCGCCTTCCTGAGCCATGGCAATCGCCAGACGGGCTTCAGTCACGGTGTCCATGGCAGCAGAGAGCAATGGAATATGCAGTTCGATGCCGCGGGTCAGGCGCGTTTTGAGGCTGACATCCTTCGGCAGAACTTCGGAATAACCTGGAATAAGTAGAACGTCGTCGAAGGTAAGAGCTTCTTGACTGATACGCAGCATGGCGGGGGCTCCCAGACGGGAAAATAGGAAGCGCGCCATTATACTCAGACGCCCCCCTGCACTCAACGCAAAGTATCGACTGGTCAGCTGGACGCTTTGCCAGCCGGCCACCTTGTTCTACAAATCGACCCGCACCAGCGAGATCGGATGCCCCAGGCGCGCCGCAAACTCGTCCAGAAAGCCCTGTTTGAAGCCTGCATCCGCCCAGTTGTTAAAGATAAAACCCAGGTTGGAAAAGCCGCAGGACTGGAGAAACAGAAAACCGTTGATGTCGTCTTCATGGCCACACAGCGGGCAGATGAAATTATCGGTATACCCCGGCATCCACTCTTCCAGGCTGTCGAACAACCTTTCGCCCACTTCGCGCCGGCACTCAGGACAACCCGCCTCCTCAAGAAAACCTAACGTCGGGGTATAGATGCAGCGTTTGTAGATGATCTCCAGGCCATGCACCGCCTGCCCAAACGGCAGCAGCTCGGGCCGTTCGACCACCCACCGCGCGCCTTCGGCAATGCCATAGCCCATCTGTTTGAAGGTACGCCCGCAAGTGCTCAGTTGCTCCTCGATGATGTTCTGCTTGACCAGCCAGCGCACGATCAACCGCGCCCGCGCCTCATGGCCGGGAAAGCTGGAAATCTGCGGCACGATGATGACCTGCTGCTCACTCATATAAAAACTCGGTTTGCGTTGAAGGCGCGCAGCTTAATGGCCACACGACACCGGTCAAGGCCAATCCCCTATGGCCGATCGGGTAAAGCCTTTACTATGCCAGCCATGATCAAAGACCCTTTCCAACGCCTGAACCTCGACCGCGAGGTGCTCAGCGTCAGTCAACTGAACAATCGCGCACGCCTGCTGCTGGAAGATGTTTTCGGCGGCATCTGGGTCGAGGGGGAAATTTCCAACCTGGCCAAGCCAGCGTCCGGGCACATTTATTTCACCCTTAAAGATAGCCAGGCCCAGGTGCGCTGTGCGCTGTTCCGGCAGAATGCGGCCAAGGTGCGCCAGGCACTGCGCGATGGTTTGGCAGTCAAGGTGCGCGGTAAGGTTTCATTGTTTGAGGGCCGCGGTGACTACCAGCTGATTCTCGATGCCGTCGAACCCGCCGGCGATGGCGCGCTGCGCCTTGCCTTCGAGGCCTTGAAGGCAAAACTCAACGCCGAAGGATTGTTTGCTGCCGAGGGCAAAGTCGCCCTACCGGCTCATCCGAAACGCATCGGCATCATCAGCTCACCGACTGGCGCGGTGATCCGCGACATCATCAGCGTGTTCCGCCGCCGTGCGCCGCTGGTCGAACTGACTCTGATTCCCACCGCAGTACAGGGCCGCGAGGCCACCGCACAGATTGTTCGCGCCCTCGGTATCGCTGATGCAAAAGGCTTTGATGCGCTGATCCTGGCCCGTGGCGGCGGCTCACTGGAAGACCTCTGGTGCTTTAACGAAGAACCGGTGGCCCGCGCGATTGCTGCCTGTAACACCCCAATCGTCAGCGCCGTGGGCCATGAGACCGACGTATCCATCGCCGATTTCGTTGCCGACGTGCGCGCCCCCACGCCTTCGGCTGCCGCTGAACTGCTGGCCCCCGACAGCAGTGAACTGGTGCAGCGCCTGCACAATCTCAAACGTCGCCTGAACCTGCACATGCAACATCGGCTGGAGCGCGAACGCATGCGCCTAGACGGTTTGCAGCGGCGCTTGCGCCATCCCGGCGAGCGCCTGCGCCAGCATGCCCAGTGTATCGATGACTTGGAGATGCGCCTCGGCCGCGCCTTCGAACGACAACTCAACAGTCGCCGCGAACGGTTGAATCACCTGCAAATTCGCCTGCTGAGTCTGCACCCGGAACGCAACCTGAAACTGCTCGAGCAACGCCTGCAGGCCCTGGCCGAGCGTCTGCAACGCAGCATGCGCGAGGGCCTCAAGGCACGCCGCCTGCAACTGCACAGTCAGGTACAAACGCTGCATGCGGTCAGCCCACTGGCCACCCTCGGCCGCGGTTACAGCATCCTGCTGGATGAGCGCGGCCGTGCCATCCGCAACGCTGCCGACACCTGCCCCGGGCAACGCCTGAAGGCGCGCCTGGGCAACGGCGAGCTGGATGTGCGGGTCGAAGACAACCATGTGCAGCCGGTTACCTTATCGCTGCTCGATTGACCTTTATTGCAGGTGGATACGCTTCGCGTTACCCACCCTACGGATATTCAATGCGCCTGTTCACACTTATCACCCTGCTCTGCCTCGCCCTGCCCTTGCACGCCGAAGGCTTTATCAGCCGGCTGCTGAATAAGCCGGTGCCGGGCGGGGTGGCAGTAGTCGATCTAGGGCCAGCAGCCAGCGCCCCCAGCGTGCGCTATCAGAACAAGCCCGTGCTGGTCATTCATGAGGATCAGCAGCGCTGGATCGCCATCGTCGGCATACCGCTGGGCATCAAACCGGGTAGCCAGCAGATCAGCGTCAACGGCAGCCAGACGCTGAGCTTCCGGGTCGGCAGCAAGCACTACGTCGAGCAACGCATCACTATCAAGAACCAGCAGCAGGTCAACCCGAACGCCAAGAACCTTGCGCGCATCGAGCGCGAACTGGCCGAGCAGACCCGCGCCTATCAGCAGTTCAGTGCGCGCCAGCCGAGCAACCTGCTGTTCGACAGACCGGTCAACGGGCCGCTGTCGAGCCCCTTCGGCCTGCGCCGTTTTTTCAACGGCGAGGAGCGTAATCCTCACTCCGGGCTGGACTTCGCCGCCAATAGCGGCACACCGATCAAGGCTCCGGCCGCTGGCACGGTGATCCTGACTGGTGACTATTTCTTTAATGGCAAGACGGTGTTTGTCGACCACGGCCAGGGCCTGATCAGCATGTTCTGCCACCTCTCGACCATCGGCGTGAAGGTCGGCGATGAGCTGCCACGCGGCGGCGTGCTCGGCAAAGTCGGCGCCACCGGCCGCGCCACCGGACCGCATTTGCACTGGAATGTCAGCCTCAATGATGCACGCGTCGATCCAGCGATCTTTATCGGCGCCTTCAAGCCATGACCACTGGTCGGCTAACCCCTGAAAAACATTTCAAGTAAATACACAGAGTGCCGATTCGCTATGTGACGCCGGGCCTTCCGCTCGGCCGAGTGGATACGCACGCCGATGCTGACGGTCAATACCAACATCTCGTCGTCGTTCACGCGTCGCCAACTGGAGAGCAACAGCACGGCCCTCGGTACTTCGCTGCAGCGCCTGTCCACCGGACAGCGCATTAACAGCGCCAAGGATGATGCCGCCGGGCTGCAAATCTCCAACCGTCTGACCTCGCAAGTGCGGGGGCTGAACGTGGCCACGCGCAACGCCAACGACGGCATATCGCTGCTGCAGGTAGCGGAAGGCGCTTTGCAAAGCGTCACCGACGCCCTGCAGCGTATTCGCTCGCTTGGCTTGCAAGCCATGAATGGCTCCAATGGCGCCAGCGACCGCACCGCACTCGACCAGGAAGCCCAGCAACTGCTGCAGGAAATCAGCCGCGTCAACGAAACCACCACCTTTGCCGGTCGGAAAATCTTTGACCAGGGGACGTTTTCGGTACTCGGCGACCTCGATCAACGCGCCGTACTCAACTCTCTGAGGGGCTTCTGGATCGGTGAAGGTGAACAGCGCGTACTTGATGCATTTGGCCTGACTGCCGATGGCGCCGAATTGGAGATCACGTTCACTGATGATCCGTCCAGCCAAGCCCTGGCCTCAGTGTCGGGCACCTCTGGCGCGGGCGGGAAAATCTTTAACCAGGTGCTCAATGTCAACCTGGCCTATTTTGATGCCGCCACCTTGCCCAACGGTGGCAGCACACCGCAGTACACCGACCGGGTGATTGCCCACGAAATGGCCCACGCCGTCATGGGTCGCACAATGAACTTTGCCGGATTGCCCAGCTGGTTCATCGAGGGCACCGCCGAAGCGGTACAAGGTGCCGATGAGCGCTTGTCAGCTGATACCACCGGCGGCACCAATACAGCAGCGATACTGACCGCCTTCAACGCCGATGATGTCAGCGGCTCAGCCGGCTACTCCGGCGGTTATGCCGCCGTACGCTACATGCATGACGAGATCAAGGCCGCTGGCGGCAAAGGCATCAAAGACATCATGGGCTACCTGCAAAAGAACAGCGGCTCCACGCTGGACCAAGCCCTGACCAATGCCAGCAAGGGCGCATTCGCCAGCCTGGCGGACTTCAGCACGCAGTTCAATGCGGATGCAGCCGCCTATGTGGCTGGACTTAATCTGACCAATGCCGATACCGGTGCAATTGGTGGCCTTGATGCCGACGGTGGCAAAGAACTGACTGCTGAAAACGTGCTGCCCAACCAGGGCGCCGGACGGCCCGGCTCACTCGGGTTCAGCCTGGTGGAACCCACCCTGTTCAACGCCAACGGTGTAGGGGGTAACGCCCTGACCCAGCTCCAGATTGGCGCCCAGGCTTACGAAACGATCCAATTCGGCTTCAGCTCCTTCAGCGCCGACGCACTGGCCCTCAGCCGCGTAGACCTGAACAAGACCCCTGGGCTGGCGGTCATGGACATCGATGATGCACTGGCCTATATCGACCGCCAGCGCGGCTATATGGGTGCCCTGCAAAATCGCCTGGAGAGCACCATCAGCAACCTGCAAAGCATCTCTGAAAACTCGGCAGCTAGCCGTTCGCGCATTCTCGATACCGATTTTGCTGTAGAAACCTCCAATCTGGTTTCCCGCCAGATCATTCAACAGGCAGCCCAGAGTGTGCTGGCCCAAGCCAACCAGCGCCCCCAGGCCGTTCTCAGCCTACTGGGATAGCCCCGCAATAAAACACCGCCGCAACGTAAAAAACCGCAAAAAAAATCATAAATATTTGCATGCACGCACCAAAATAGCGTTTTCTAGCTATTGCTTGCCAGCTTTCACCTCAAAGTTTAGGGTTGGCGCTATGAGTCCCCATCACACCCTTATCTTGCTGCGCCAACATGCCAACCTCTGCCTGGTAAGCCAGCGACTGCGTGGCTGAATGTTCAAGCATACGCCCAGCCCTATTTTCTCAGTTTTAGCCCGGCTCGCCGCTTGCAGCCGCGCACAAGGATCAACACCATGAGCATGCTCAAAGACCCGTCCAGCAAATACCGGCCGTTCACCCCAATCCGCATCCCGGACCGCACCTGGCCGGACCAGATCATCGACAAGGCGCCGATCTGGCTGTCGACCGACCTGCGCGACGGTAACCAGTCGCTGATCGAGCCCATGGACGCTGAAAAGAAGATGCGCTTCTTCAAGTGCCTGCTGGCGGTGGGTCTGAAGGAAATCGAGGTGGGTTTCCCGTCCGCCTCGCAGACGGACTTTGACTTTGTGCGCGAGCTGATCGAAGGCGGGCATATCCCTGATGACGTGACCATTCAGGTGCTGACCCAGGCCCGTGACGACCTTATCGAGCGCACCTTCGAGTCGCTGAAAGGCGCGAAGAAGGCCATCGTTCACTACTACAACGCCTGCGCGCCGAGCTTCCGCAAGATCGTCTTCAACCAAGACAAGGCCGGCGTCAAAGCCATCGCCATAGCGGCCGGCAAAACCATCAAGCGCTTGGCCGGCTCAGCACCGGAAACCCAGTGGGGCTTCGAGTACTCGCCGGAAGTGTTCAGCAGCACTGAAATCGACTTCGCCGTCGAGGTGTGCAACGCGGTGATTGGCGTGTTCCAGCCGACCCCGGCAAACAAGCTGATCCTCAACCTGCCAGCGACCATCGAGTGCGCCACACCGAACAACTACGCCGACCAGATCGAGTGGTTCGGTCGTCATGTCGAGCGCCGTGACAGCGTGCTGATCAGCGTGCACACCCACAATGACCGTGGCACCGGCGTCGCCGCCTCTGAGCTGGCCGTCATGGCCGGGGCTGACCGCGTGGAAGGCTGCCTGTTCGGCAACGGCGAGCGTACCGGCAACGTTTGCCTGGTGACCCTGGCGCTGAACCTCTACACCCAGGGCGTTGACCCTGAACTGGACTTCTCCGACATCGACGCGGTGCGCAAGGTGGTCGAGGACTGCAACCAAATCCCGGTGCATCCACGCCATCCGTATGTCGGCGACCTGGTGCACACCGCCTTTTCCGGCTCGCACCAGGATGCGATCCGCAAAGGCTTCGCTCAGCAGCAGGCCGACGCGGTATGGGAAGTGCCGTACCTGCCGATCGACCCGGCCGATATCGGCCGCGATTACGAGGCGGTGATCCGCGTCAACAGCCAGTCCGGCAAGGGCGGTATCACCTTCCTGCTCGAACAGGAATACGGCATCAACCTGCCGCGCCGCATGCAGATCGAGTTCAGTCAGGTGGTGCAGAAGGAAACCGACCGCCTCGGCCTGGAAATGACTGCCGCACAGATCTACCAACTGCTGGAAACCGAGTACCTACAGGCCACAGCGCCGTATGCGCTGAAAGGCCATCGCCTGCAAGAAGAAAACGGCACCAGCGCGGTTGATGTCGAAGTCGTCAATGCTGGGGAAACCCAGCACTGGCGCGGAATCGGCAAGGGCCCGCTGGAAGCCTTGGTCGCCGGCCTGCCGGTGGACGTGGAAATCATGGACTACAGCGAGCACGCAATCGGTGCCGGCACCAATGCCAAAGCGGCGGCCTATATCGAACTGCGCGTCAACGGCGGCCGCGCGCTGCATGGCGTGGGCATCGATGAAAACCTCACCACCGCGAGCTTCCGCGCGCTGTTCAGCGCGCTGAACCGGGCGATCGGCCAAGCCGCCGAACAGGCCGCCTAATAGCAGTGCATGCCGTCAGGCTACTGAAGGCGTGCGTACCAGGTAACGCGCCGTCGCCTGCAACGCCTGGCCGATATCCGGCCAGTGCAGCTGATGGCGCCGTGCCAGGGCCTGAGTCGCAGCGGTATCGAAGCGAGTGGTCTGGATAAAATCCAGCGACTCAACATCGGTATGCAGCAGGCCCGGCACACCCGGAAGCTTCAACACCCCCCGCAGCAACGGTATCGGCAGATGCCGGCTCGGCGCCCGCACACTCAGCGCGTGAGCCAATTGCTGCAGCATGCCCTGCAGATTTGGCGTCGCGGCATCCAAGGCGAGGATCTCCTGCCCGATCTGCTGCTCATCAAAGGCCGCAGCCACCAGCAACTCGGCGAGAAAATCCACGCTAACCAAGGGCAGCCAGTGCGCTGCCGAACCGGGAATCGCCCCAAGCCGGCCAGCGGCCAGATTGTCGATCAAGCCTGCCAACGGCTGCGCCGGCAAGATATGCCCGCTACGACTATGGCCACAGACGGTGGCCGGGTGCACCAGCGTCAGCGGCGCCTGCAGCTCAGCCATACGGGCGCGCACACGAAAGTGCGCCTCCAGCTTGCTGCCTTCATAAGCCCCAGAGCGACGATAGAGGCGATCCCAGTTTGTGCGCTCGGGATGCTGCAGATCCACGCCTATACGCTGCAAATGCGCATGATTGGCCAACATAAAGCCGCCCACCATCAGCAGACGACTGCCCTGTTGCGCCGCCAGCTCAGCCACCTGGATCGCGCCCTCGACATTGACCTGACGCGCCTGCGCCAATGACAGCCCCCAGGCGAACTGTACGCCCAGGTGAAACACCACAGCGGCCTGACGCACCTGCTCACGGGCAGCGGCATCCAGCCCCAGACCTGGCAAGCCCAGATCACCGGCAACCGCCGTTAGCAGGTCGCCCCGTCCGCCCAATTGTTCGATCTGCTCGCGCAAGGCTGGCAGGCTGTGCGGTCGACGCATCAACACACTGACCGGATGGCCCCTGTGGGTGAGTAACGCCAGCAGATGCTGGCCGATAAAACCACTGCCGCCGGTGACAAAACATGACTGATTCATCGCCAATCCTCCTGAGTCGTTGATGACTCAAGCAGGCTAAACTGTCGAGCACACTCTACAGTCAAGCGGGATTTGCATGCGCATTGGTGAACTGGAAAAACGCAGCGGGGCCAGCCGCCACACCCTGCGTTATTACGAAAGCCTGGGGCTGATCAGCGCCCTGCGCCGCGACAACAACTACCGCGAATACAGCCTGCAGACGCTACATGACCTGGGTTTTATCCAGCAGGCGCAGAGCATGGGTTTCTCCCTCGGTGAGATTGGCGACATCCTTCGCGCACGGCGCGAGCAACAACTCGACTGCGCCCAGGGTGCAGCCCTGGTCAGCCGTAAACTGGCCGAGGTGGAGCAGAAAATTGCTGATCTGCAGCAGTTGGGGGCTTTTCTCCGCAGCGAGCAACTGCGCCTCGAAGCCAGCGCCGCCGAACAGAAACCCACTGCCGCGGGCTAAATCAACCTGGCTATTCAGACCAAGTGCACGGCAAGCGAACAAGCGATAACTACACTGACGTAATGGATTACAGGAGCCCCTGAACATGCGCTCAGTGACACACTGGATGTGCACCCTCACCGTGCCACTGTTGCTCGCCTGCAGCGCAAATAGCCTGGCGGACACGGTGGTCATGGCCTTCGGTGAAAAAATCCCACCGTTCTGTTTTCCGGAAAGCGACAGTGGTATCGAACTGGAGGTGATTGGCGAAGCCCTGGCGTTTCGCGGCCATACACTGCAACCCCGCTACTTTCCCCTGGCTCGCGTGCCACTGGCGTTTCGCAAAGGTGAAGTGGATGCGGCCATGACCGACCTGGGACAGGGTCTGGCTGCAATCGGTGGTCACTATGGCAACCCGGCCGTCATATATGCCAACGTGTTTGTCAGCCTGCAAAGCCGACGCTTGAACATCCAGAAGCCCGAGGACATCAAGGGGCTCAGCGTAGTGGCCTTCCAGGGAGCAGCCCAGCGCTACCCCGAATGGCTGGCCGAGAGCCAGAAGGATGGGTTGTACTTCGAACAAAACAACCAGGAACTGCAGGTCTTGGGGCTGAACAAGGGCCGCTACGATCTGGTACTGAGTGACCGCAGCATCTATCGCTACTTCGAATTGCTGCTCGAACGTACCTCTCTATTTAAGGCAAAATCCATCGCCATGCACCAATTTGTCGAGGAAGACCCGCAGAACTACCGGCCGATATTTCGCGACCCGCAGATCCGCGACGACTTCAATGCCGGCCTCGCCCAACTCAAGGCCAGCGGGCGCTACCAGGCGATCTACGACCACTACCTAAAACAGTGATTGCTGCCCATCAGTCAGCCAAATCAAAGGCATCCGCATCGCGATACGCAGGGAAACGCTCCCGGTAAGCGGACAATTCCGAGGCATTGAGGGTCACCCTAAACACGCCATCTGCCGCCCCTGGCTCCAGCAACGGCTCACCCTGAAAATCCAGCACCTGACTATCGCCACTGTAGGCGTGGCCATTGCTGTCCTCGCCGATGCGGTTTACTGCCGCCACGTAACAGAGGTTTTCGATGGCCCGCGCCGGCAACAGGCGGCTCCAATGATTGCGCCGCGCGGCTGGCCAGTTGGCGGTGTAGAGCAGCAGATCGGTGGTCTGTGGATCGCGACTCCACACCGGGAAGCGCAGGTCGTAGCAGATCAGCGGGCGTACCTGCCACCCCTTGACCTCCAGCAACACCTGCTGCTCACCCGCGCGGTAATGCTTATGCTCGCCGGCCATGCGGAACAGATGGCGCTTGTCATAGTGCGCCACAGAGCCATCCGGACAGGCCCAGAGCAGGCGGTTGCGGTAAGAGCCATCAACAGACTGGATAATCAGGCTGCCGGTGACGACAGCCTGCAGCGCCTGAGCCTGCTCACGCAGCCACTGGCTGGTGGGGCCATCCTCCGGCTCGGCCAGGGCAGCCGAACCCATGGAAAAGCCGGTGCTGAACATCTCCGGCAACACGACCAGGTCCGCACCACATGCCTGCACCAGCAGTGATTCAAAGTGCGCGCGATTGGCCGCAGGGTCCTGCCAGACGAGGGTGGTCTGAATCAGCGCCAGTTCGAGGTCGGGCAATAGGCTTAGATCGCGCATAGTTTATCCGCCGTCTGGCGCAGGGTTTCTTCACGCTTGGCAAAGCAGAAACGCACCAGGGTCAGATCCTCAGGTGGTGTCTGGTAGAACACCGATACCGGAATCGCCGCCACGCCATGCTCGCGGGTCAGCCATTCGGCCATAGCCACATCATCCAGATCGTTGCGAATGGCCGAGTAATCGACCAACTGGAAATAGGTACCAGCGGCGCGGGTGAAGGTAAAGCGCGAGCAGGCCAGCAGGTCGCAGAACAGATCGCGTTTGGCCTGGTAGAACGCAGGTAGCTCCTCGACATGCTCGGGGTGCACGGCCATATAGTCGGCCAACGCCCACTGCAGCGGCGTCACGCCACAGAAGCTGACGTACTGATGCACCTTGCGCAGTTCGGCGCTCAAGGCCGGCGGCGCCACGACATAGCCGGTCTTCCAGCCAGTGACGTGGTAGGTTTTGCCAAAGGAGCTGACCACAAAGGCACGCTGATACAGCTCTTCGTGGGCCAGCACGCTAGCGTGCTGAACGCCGTCGAATACCAGATGCTCGTAGACCTCGTCGCTGATCAGGTAGATATCGCGCCCACGAATCAAGGCAGCCAGCTGGTCCAGCTCGGCGCGGGAGATCAGCGCACCGCTAGGGTTGTGCGGGCTATTGAGGATGATCAGACGCGTCTTGTCGCTGAGCGCGTCCTGCAGGCGTTGCCAATCGATAGCGAAATCCGGCAAGGCCAGCGGCACATGCACACAGCGTCCGCCGGCCAGCTCCACCGAGGGCTCATAACTGTCGTAGCTGGGGTCGAAGACGATGACTTCGTCACCCGGCTGAATCAACGCCTGGATAGCGCAGAAGATGCCTTGGGTAGCGCCAGGAACTATGGTGACTTCACCATCGGCGCTGACCATACGCCCATAACTGCGGGCAATCTTCACCGCCACCTGCTCGCGCAGCGCTGGTAAGCCAGTCATCGGCGCGTACTGGTTATGCCCAGCAGCAATATGCCGACCGACCGCATCACGCAAGGCCTGCGGCCCATCGAAATCGGGGAAGCCCTGGGACAGGTTGAGCGCGCCGGTTTCCACGGCGAGCTGCGACATGCGGGTAAAGATGGTGGTGCCGACGTTCGGCAGTTTGCTGATAATCATCGAGGCAATATTCCTGGGCCAAGCGCCGAGCTTGAGCGCTAGTGATGCGGCAGAATAGCCGATCCCCCAGAGACGCAAAAGGCACCCGCAGGTGCCTTTATAGGGCGTTTCAGCCCAAGCTTAGCGCTTGTCTTTGCGCTTCTTCTCGGCCTTCTTATGGTGGCTCATCAGGCGTCGCTTCTTATTCACCTGACGATCCGTGAGGGTGTTCTTGTTGCCCTCATAGGGGTTCTCCCCCCCTTTGAACTCGATGCGGATCGGCGTACCAACCAGCTTGAGCACGCGGCGATAGGTGTTTTCCAGATAGCGGATATAGGACTTGGGCACCGCATCGACCTGATTGCCGTGGATCACGATCAGCGGCGGGTTGGCCCCCCCCAAGTGGGCGTAGCGCAGCTTGATGCGGCGGTTATTGACCATGGGTGGCGCGTGATCGCTGACGGCGTCTTCCAGAATCTGGGTCAGGCGGTTGGTTGGCCAGCGGGTGATCGCCGACTTGAACGAGGCTTGCACCGACTTGTACAGGTTACCCACACCGGTGCCATGCAGCGCCGAGATAAAGTGGATATCGGCAAAGTCGACGAAGAACAGCCGCCGTTGCAACTCGGTCTTCACGTAATCGCGCTCGCTGGGCTCCATACCGTCCCATTTGTTCAGGGCAATCACCAGGGCACGGCCGCTTTCCAGCACAAAGCCCAGCAGGTTGAGGTCATGGTCGACCACGCCTTCGCGGGCATCCATCACGAACACCACGACGTTGGAATCCTGAATCGCCTGCAGGGTCTTCACCACGGAGAACTTTTCCACCGCCTCGAAGATCTTGCCGCGGCGACGCACGCCCGCGGTGTCGATCAGGGTGTACTTCTCGTCATCGCGCTCGAACGGGATGTAGATGCTGTCGCGGGTGGTGCCGGCTTGGTCATACACGATGACCCGCTCTTCGCCGAGCATCCGGTTGACCAGCGTCGATTTACCGACATTGGGCCGACCGATGATCGCCAGTTTGATGCCGTCCTTTTCGCTCGGGCCGGGAATGCGCTTGGCTTCCTGACCTTCCAGCACTTCTTCCTCTTCCTCACCCTCTTGCGGCTCGCTGGCGTCCTTGGGGAAGGTGCCCAAAACGGCTTCGAGCATCTGGGTGATGCCACGGCCATGCGCACCGGCAATCGGCAGGGACTCGCCCATGGCCATGCTGGCAAATTCAGCGCGGGCCAGGTCGGTGTCGAGGTTATCGACCTTGTTGATCACCAGAAAGCTGCGTTTGTTACGGCGGCGCAGGTGCTCGCCGATCATCTGATCGGAGGCCGAAAGACCGGCGCGAGCATCCACCAGAAACAGCACAGCATCGGCTTCTTCAATCGCCTGCAGCGACTGCTCGGCCATCTTCGCATCAATGCCTTCTTCGTCACCGGAA
This sequence comes from Pseudomonas sp. HMWF032, assembly GCF_003060885.1. GTDB lineage: Bacteria > Pseudomonadota > Gammaproteobacteria > Pseudomonadales > Pseudomonadaceae > Aquipseudomonas. Next base: position 1,130,030 of record NZ_QAIG01000005.1, on the reverse strand, counting down.
ATACCCCCGGTGTCGATGACGATATAGGTTCGCCCCTGCCACTTGGCCTCGCCGTACTGGCGATCACGGGTCAGACCAGACAGGTCGCCGACAATCGCGTCACGGGACTTGGTCAAGCGGTTAAACAGTGTGGACTTGCCGACGTTCGGGCGGCCCACCAGGGCAATTACGGGAACCATTAGGCTCTCCACTTCGTTATTTCAGAAAATACAAAAGCCGCTGCAGGGGCAGCGGCCGGAATTCATTGCGCAGGCGATGCTGCGCACCTTAGGTGTTGTGCAGCATCGCCAACGCTCAGCGCAGCATTACTTGATGGTCAGTGCCACCAGGTCACCGCCGTTACCAAAGGCATACAGCCAGTCGCCCACCACCAGCGGACGGGCACGCAGGCCGTCACTGTCGATGCGGATACGACCGACGAATCGACCATCAACCTGGCTGACCAGATGCAGATAGCCTTCCAGATCGCCGAAGGCGATATAGCTGGAGAACACTTCCGGCGCCGACAGCTGGCGACGCGCCAGCGCATCATTGCTCCACAGTGCCGAAGCCGAACGTTCGTCAATACCTTCAACGGTACCGCTGGCCAGGCTTACATAAACACTGCCATAACCCTGGGCCACACCGACTGAGCTGGACGCTTCACGCTGCCAGAGGATACGGCCACTTTCCAGATCCAGCGCGGCAACGCGGCCCTGGTAGCTGACGGCGTAAAGTGTGCCAGCCGAGAGCAGCAAGCCACCGTCGATGTCCACCACACGATCCAGTTCGGAGCGACCTTGTGGAACTGCCACGCGCTGCTCCCAAACCGGGATACCGCGCTGCGCATCAAGGGCAATCACCTTGCCGGTAGACAGGCCGGCTACCGCCAGACGGTTGGTCAGTACCGGGCTGCCAGTGCCGCGCAAGGTCAGCACGGCTGGAGTGTTCTCAAAGATCCAGCGCTGAACGCCCGTGCTGATGTCAAGGGCGATCAGGCGGTCATCCTGGGTCTGCACCAGTACCACGTCGCCATTCAGTGCAGGCGCCGCCAGCACTTCGCTGGTCACACGGGCACGCCACTTCTCTTCACCGGAGCCGCTGTCGAGGGCGATAATTTCGCCTTTCAGCGTTCCCACCACCACCAAGCCATAGCCGGCAGCAACAGCGCCGGAAACCGGCAATTCCAGATCGGCTTTCCAGATGACCTTGCCGGTCATGCGATCCATAGCGACCACCAGACCTTCGACGTCGGCGGCGTAGATCTTCTCACCATCAATCGCTGGCACCAGCATGTTGAAGGTCTCGCCCTGGCCTTCGCCAATGGAACGGCTCCATTCCTTCTGCAGGCGCACCTCTTCCTCGAACTTGGGAAGATCGGCCGGCGGCAGTTCCTTCTTGCTATTGCTGCTGCAACCTACGGCCAGAACGGCCAGGGCCAGCAGTGCGGCATTCTTCCAGCGCATCACGTCACGCATCCCCTTTTGCCAGATCATCCAGCTTCATTTGCAGACCACCGACAGCCGCATCCTCAGAGAGTGCAGCCTTGGCTTTTTCGTAGGCGGCGTACGCATCCTCGGCACGGCCGAGTTGCACCAGCAGGTCACCTTTGAGTTCTTCACGGCTGGCCGCAAAAGCCGGAGCGACTTTGGCATCCAGCAGTTTCAGGGCGTCTTCAGCCTTGTCCTGGGCCGCCAGTACACGCGCCAGGCGCTGACGCGCCAACTCGCCCAAACTGTCATCCGCCGGTTTGTCGACAATCGCCTGCAACTCGCTGGCAGCGTCGTCCAGTTTGCCGGCCTCGACCGCCACCTTGGCCACAAACAAGCGGCCGTATTGGGCGTAATGGCTGCCGGAGTAATCATTCTTCAGGGTGTTGGCCAGTTCAGCCACTTTACCGGCATCCGGCTTGCCGCTCGGGTCCAGAGCCGCTTCCAGCAGTTGCTGATACACCAGCGAGGCACCGTAGGACTGGTTGCTCTGGTACTTCTGCCAGCCCTGCCAGCCGAATACCACCACCAGGGCCAGCACGACACCGGTCAGCAATGGCATGCCATTGCGCTGCCACCAGTCCTTGATTACTGCCAGTTCTTCATCATCAGTACGCGAAACCACCCCAACACTCCTATTCGCTAAATCACTTAACAGGCGCTCAGGCCTGATTGGCGCAGGTCGCCAGATGATCGGCCAACGCCGACCAGGCAATACTTTGCTGCTCGCCCTGACCGCGCAGCGGCTTGCAACCTACCACTTGCTGGGCCAATTCGTCTTCACCCAAGATCAATGCATACAGTGCACCACTCTTGTCGGCCTTTTTGAACTGACTCTTGAAGCTACCCGCACCGGCATTCACCTGCAGTCGCAGACTAGGTAGCTGATCACGCAGACGCTCACTCAAAGCCAACGCCGCCAATTCAGCCGGCTCGCCGAAGGCACACAGGTAAACATCGACAGTACGACCGATTTCAGCCGGTACTTTACCTAGAGTTTCCAGCAACAGCACCAAACGTTCGATGCCCATAGCAAACCCAACACCAGGCGTCGGCTTGCCACCCATCTGCTCAACCAGGCCATCGTAGCGCCCACCGGCACACACCGTGCCCTGGGAACCCAACTGATCGGTCACCCACTCGAATACGGTCTTGCTGTAGTAATCCAGGCCGCGCACCAGCTTGGGGTTAATCACATAAGGCACGCCCGCTGCATCCAGGCGGGTTTTCAGCCCCTCGAAATGCCCGCGTGACTCTTCGTCCAGGTAATCCGCCAGCTTCGGCGCATTGACCAACAGCGCTTGCGTTTCTGGGACCTTACTGTCGAGCACGCGCAGCGGATTGGTGTTCATGCGGCGACGACTGTCTTCATCCAGCTGATCGGCATGGGCCGTCAGAAACTCGACCAGCGCATCGCGATAAACGGCACGCGCGGCACTGGTGCCCAGACTGTTGAGTTCAAGCTTGACCGCATCACGGATCCCCAACAGGCCCCACAGGCGCCAGGTCAGGGCGATCAGCTCGGCGTCGATATCCGGACCTTCAATATTGAAGACCTCCACACCGATCTGATGAAACTGGCGGTAACGACCTTTCTGCGGACGCTCATGACGGAACATCGGTCCGATGTACCAAAGCTTCTGCGACTGGCCGCCACCGGACAAGCCGTGTTCGAGCACGGCACGCACGCAGGCTGCAGTGCCTTCCGGGCGCAGCGTCAGGGAGTCGCCATTGCGATCGTCGAAGGTGTACATCTCTTTTTCGACGATGTCGGTGACTTCACCAATGGAGCGCTTGAACAGCTCGGTGAACTCGACGATCGGCATACGAATTTGCCGATAGCCGTAACCGTCCAACAGACTGGCGACGGTACCTTCAAAATAACGCCAAAGCGGGGTCTGCTCGGGCAGGATATCGTTCATGCCACGAATGGCTTGCAGGGGCTTGCTCACTTCAATTCCTTAGCTGTCTTGGCTGCGCACGATAACCGCGGCGTCAGCAGCAACCTTGTCGGCTGCCTTCTGGCGGATCAGCTTTTCCAGCTCATCAACCAGGTTGTCATTACCCAGCTTGTGCGCCGGTTTGCCATCGATATAGATCAAGTTAGGCGAACCACCAGTCAGGCCGATATGGGCTTCCTTGGCTTCGCCTGGGCCGTTGACGACACAGCCGATGACCGCCACATCCAGCGGAACGAGCAGGTCTTCGACACGCTGCTCCAGCTCGTTCATGGTTTTCACCACGTCGAAGTTCTGCCGTGAGCAGCTTGGGCAGGCGATGAAGTTGATGCCACGGGAACGCAGACGCAAGGACTTGAGGATGTCGTAGCCGACCTTGATCTCTTCCACCGGATCAGCGGCCAGGGAGATGCGAATGGTGTCGCCGATGCCCTCAGCCAGCAGCATGCCCAGCCCAACCGCCGATTTCACCGTGCCCGAACGCAGGCCTCCGGCCTCGGTGATGCCCAAGTGCAGCGGCTGCTCAATCTGCTTGGCCAGCAAGCGATAGGCCTCAACAGCCATGAAGACGTCAGATGCCTTCACGCTGACTTTGAAGTCCGGAAAATTCAGCCGATCGAGGTGCTCGACATGGCGCAAGGCAGATTCAACCAGCGCCGCTGGCGTCGGCTCGCCATACTTCTTCTGCAAATCCTTTTCCAGCGAGCCGGCGTTAACGCCGATACGGATTGGAATGCCCTTGTCGCGCGCGGCTTCAACCACAGCACGGACGCGGTCTTCACGACCGATATTGCCCGGATTGATGCGCAGACAGTCGACACCCAGCTCAGCCACACGCAGGGCGATCTGATAGTCGAAGTGGATATCCGCCACCAGCGGCACACGCACCTGCTGCTTGATCCGGCCAAACGCCTCAGCAGCGTCCATGTCCGGCACGGAAACCCGAACGATATCGGCGCCGGCATCTTCCAGGCGACGAATCTGCGCCACGGTGGCGGCCACATCATTGGTATCGCTATTGGTCATGCTCTGCACGGCGATGGGTGCATCCCCACCGACCGGCACCGAGCCAACCCAGATCTTGCGCGACAGACGCCGTTTGATTGGTGATTCGCAATGCATGTTACTGCCCACCCAACTTCAGACGCGCGGTTTCACCCGAGATAAACGGAGCCACATCCACCGGATTGCCATTCAGGCTGACTTGGGCACCACGGGCAAACCCAAGACGCAGCTCCAACGGCGCCTTACCAACCAGTTCAAGGCTATCGCCTTTGCGTTTAAGTGCGCTGAACAGCACCTTGCCGTTGGCATCAGTTAATTGTGTCCAGCAGTCGGCAATAAAGGTCACACTGACACGTGACTCACCGGCTGCCAGCACAACCGATGGTGAAGTAACCACTGCAGGAGCGGAGGCGGCTGCGGCTGCGGAAACATCAGGCGCAGCAACCGCTTGCGCGGGTGTTGCCCCCTGCGTGAGTACCGGAGAACTAGCGACGTCGAGTGGATCAACCGTTGCCGGCGCAACATCAGCACTAATAGCAACAGAAGCAGGAGCTACTATCGCCGCACTACCGTCCACGGCGGGCGGCATAATTTCCGCCTCGGCTTGAGCCGCATCCACAGCCTGATCCTCAGGCTCATCAAGCACATGGATCTGGGTTGTGCCATCAGCACCGTCAACTTCCACATGTTCCAAACTGGTAGCTGCTAGGTCTTCCGCCCGCCGCTGCGCCTGCTCCTGCCACCAGAAGAAGCTCAATCCAGCCAAAGCCAACAGCAACACAAAACTGACCATTCGCAACACGCGCTGCGAATAGCTCACCGGTTCTTCGATACGCCCCAGACTATGTACGTTACTTCCTGCCGCATCGCTGCCGGTAAACTGATCAAACTCCAGCACCAGTCGATTCTGATCGACATCCAATAGTTTGGCATACGCGCGCACATAGCCACGGGCAAAGGTATGCCCTGGCAACTTGTCAAACGCGCCCTGCTCGATCTGACTCAAGCGCTGGGCTGTCAGATTGAGCTGGCCGGCAACCTCGGCAATGGTCCAACCACGACTCTCACGAGCCTTGCGCAAAGTCTCACCCGGATTGGTACGGGGAACTGCTAGCACTTCTGGATGCGCAGCTTTCATCATTGCTCCGACAGGTATTGCTGATATTCCGGAGTACCCGGATAAAGTCGTTTCAACTGCAGACCGAGGCTTGCCGCGTCGTCACGCTCCTCGAAAATCTTGGCTAGCCGAACGCCAAGCAACAGACTACGCGCATCATGCTGCGACAGCGCCAGGTAGCTGTCGTAGTAACCACGCGCCGGGACGTACTGCTTATCGTCATAAGACAGCTGCGCCATTTCCATCAAGGCACGCGGCTGACGGCTATTAAGACGCAATGACCGCTGGAAATACTCCTTGGCCTGCTCACGCTGGTTCAACTGCAGCGCTGTCAGGCCGAGGTTTTCAAATACCCGCGAGCGCTCTGGGTAAAGATTATCCTGAGCAGCCTCGCTGTAGAGTTCCATGGCTTCGGTGTAACGCTTTTGCTCGTAGAGAAAGCTGCCATAGTTATTCAACAGGCGCGCATCACCTCGGCGCTCAGCGATTGCCTTACGAAAATGCTCATCAGCCAGCTTCGGCTCCATTTCGATTTGAAACACCAAGGCTAACGCCGCATGCGCGTCCGCATTTGAAGCATCGAGGTCCAAGGCTTTTTTCAACGGCACCTTGGCCCGCTCGGTTTCACCTTGCTGGAGATAACCGATACCTAACTGTACGTATGCATCACGGGCCTCATCACGGCCTTTATCGGTTTTCATCGGATCAACGTTACCAGTCGTGACGCAACCGGCTAACAGACTGGCGGCCAACAGCAATAACGCGGGACGCAAGGTCATGGGTATCCTCCCCTCAGGTTCGATTGGCGGCGGAACTCGGCGTTTCGGCCTCGCTACTCAACTCACGCACAGCAATATAGCGCTCACTACGCCGGGTACGATCCATAACCTGGCCAACCAATTGACCACACGCGGCATCAATGTCTTCGCCTCGGGTGGTGCGCACAGTGACATTGTGGCCGGCTTTGTGAAGCAGGTCCTGGAAGCGGCGAATAGCATTGTTGCTCGGCCGCTCGTACCCGGAGTGGGGGAAGGGATTAAACGGAATCAGGTTGATCTTGCAAGGCACATCTTTGAGAAGTGCGATCATTTCCTCAGCGTGCTCGATCTTGTCGTTTACATCCTTGAGCAGGGTGTATTCGATTGTAAGCACGCGCTTCTCGCCGAGACGCGAGACATAACGCTTGCACGCCGCCAGCAGCATTTCCAGCGGGTACTTCTTGTTGATCGGCACCAGCTGATTGCGCAGTGCATCGTTCGGTGCATGCAGTGAGAGCGCCAGGGACACATCAATCACTTCGCCGAGCTTGTCGATCATCGGCACCACGCCCGAGGTGGACAGCGTCACCTTGCGTTTGGAGATGCCATAACCGAGGTCGTCCATCATGATTTTCATGGCAGCGACGACGTTGTCAAAGTTCAGCAGCGGTTCGCCCATGCCCATCATCACCACGTTAGTGATGGCGCGGTCGATCTTCGCCGGCACACTGCCGAACGACTTGTTGGCGATCCACACCTGGCCGATCACTTCGGCGGCACTCAGATCGCTGTTGAAACCTTGCTTGCCAGTCGAACAGAAACTGCAATCCAACGCACAGCCAGCCTGCGACGACACACACAAGGTGCCACGCGAGCCCTGGGGGATATACACGGTTTCGACACAACTGCCTGACGCCACCCGCACAACCCACTTGCGCGTGCCATCAGTAGAAATATCTTCGCTAACCACTTCCGGCCCGCGAATTTCAGCAGAGGCCTCGAGCTTCTCGCGCAAGACCTTGCCGACATTACTCATAGCGGCGAAATCATCGACGCCAAAGTGGTGAATCCACTTCATAACCTGACCGGCACGGAAACGCTTTTCCCCGATACTTTCGAAGAATTGCTCCATCTCCGCCAGGGTTAGCCCCAGCAGGTTGATTTTACCGGTCGATAAAGTCATGGCCTCACCCTCACCCGATTCGCTTAGCGAATGCGCGCGCAAACTTCGGTGGCAGCGAAGAAGTAAGCGATTTCGCGGGCAGCGGAAGCTTCCGAGTCGGAACCGTGAACAGCATTTTCGTCGATGGAAACAGCGAAATCAGCGCGAATGGTGCCGGCAGCTGCTTCTTTCGGGTTGGTAGCGCCCATCAGTTCACGGTTAGCCAGAACAGCGTTTTCGCCTTCCAGAACCTGAACGATAACCGGACCGGAAGTCATGAATGCAACCAGATCCTTGAAGAAGCCACGCTCGCTGTGCTCAGCGTAGAAGCCAGCGGCTTCGCGCTCGGACAGCTGAACCATTTTCGAAGCAACGACGCGCAGGCCGGCTTTTTCGAAACGAGTGGTGATCTCGCCAACAACGTTTTTAGCAACGGCATCAGGCTTGATGATGGAGAAAGTGCGTTGAACAGCCATGTGAAACTCCAGAAACAATGATTAAAGCGAAAAATTAAACCCGCGAATTATACGCGGGTTCCGGTTAAATGCGTAGGGCGCGACACAAGCCGTATCAGTCGGCTTCTTCGATCCAGGCCGCCTGGACGGCTTCCAAGACCTTCTCACCACCGCGCTGCGGATCGTCACTGAACTCCGGCAACGCCAGAATCCACTTATGCAGATCAACAAAGTTGACGTAACGAGGATCCACCTCAGGCTTAGCCTCCGCCAGTTGAATGGCGATTTCCAGGACATCAACCCACTTAAGACTCATAACAACTCCTGAACTCAGTGCGGCGCTTCGGCGGCGTGGTTGAGCGAGTATTTGGGAATCTCGACCGTCAAATCCTCAGTACCGACAATGGCCTGACAAGACAACCGTGATTGCGCTTCAAGCCCCCAGGCCTTGTCCAGCATGTCCTCTTCCAACTCATCAGCCTCGGCCAACGAATCAAAACCCTCACGAATAATGCAGTGACAGGTGGTGCAGGCACAGACACCGCCGCAAGCGCTTTCGATGTCAATGTGGTGCTCATGCGCCACTTCAAGCACCGAAGTACCCGGCGCAACCTCGACCACCAGCCCTTCCGGGCACAACACCGCGTGAGGCAGAAATATGATCTGCGGCATGTTTATTCCTCAATCTCGTCAAGACTACGGCCAGCCAATGCGGCCTTGACCGTGGCATCCAGACGACGGGCCGCGAAAGCATCCGTCACCTGGGTCAAACGTTTGGTTTGCTGCTCAATCGCCAAGCCATCCGTGCCGGCCATCAAATCGCGCAATTGCGCGATCTGCGCATCGATGGCCATACGCTCATCGGCATCCAGCAGGCGCTCGCCATCGGCCAGCAACGCCGCCTCGACTGCTTCCAGCAAACGCTGGGCGTCGACCTGCTGCTCGCGCAGCACACGGGCAACCTTGTCGTCGCCGGCATTTTTGAAGGAATCCTGCAGCATGCGGGCGATTTCGCCATCGGTAAGCCCATAGGACGGCTTGACCTGGATACCCGTCTCGACGCCCGAGGCTAGCTCGCGGGCACCAACGCTGAGCAAACCGTCGGCATCCACCTGGAAGGTCACGCGAATCTTTGCCGCACCGGCCACCATCGGCGGAATGCCACGCAGCTCAAAACGCGCCAGTGAACGGCAATCACTGATCAGCTCACGCTCACCTTGCAGCACATGAATCATCATGGCCGTCTGGCCGTCTTTATAGGTGGTGAAGTCTTGCGCGCGAGCAACCGGGATAGTGGTGTTGCGCGGAATGACTTTCTCCATCAAACCGCCCATGGTTTCCAAACCCAGCGACAGCGGAATCACATCGAGCAACAACAGCTCTTCACCGTCATCGCGCTTGTTACCCGCCAGCGCATCAGCCTGAATGGCAGCACCAATTGCGACCACCTGATCCGGGTCGATGCCCGTCAGCGGTTCGCGGGCAAAGAGTTCGGCAACCGCCTGACGCACACGCGGAACACGCGTAGAGCCACCGACCATCACCACCGCTTCAACAGCCTCAACTTCAATACCCGCGTCACGCACCGCACGACGGCATGCCTTCAGACTTCGGGCGAGCATCGGCTCGATGAGTTGATCAAACTGCTCACGGCTCAACTGCCCCTGCCAACCGGCATACGCCACCGGCACCGACTCATGACTGGTCAGCGCCTCTTTGGCGGCACAAGCCACTTCCAGCAATAAACGTTGCTCGCCGGGATCAAGATCAGCCGACAACCCCGCCTGCCGAACAATCCAACCGGCAATCGCATGATCGAAGTCATCGCCGCCCAAGGCGCTGTCGCCACCGGTGGCCAATACCTCAAACACACCGCCGGTCAGGCGCAATACAGAAATATCAAAGGTGCCACCACCCAAATCATAAATGGCCACCACACCTTCAGCATGCTGATCCAGGCCATACGCCACAGCAGCAGCCGTTGGTTCATTCAGCAGGCGCAGAACATTCAAGCCCGCCAGACGGGCTGCATCCTTGGTGGCTTGGCGCTGCGAATCATCAAAGTAGGCCGGCACGGTGATGACAGCGCCAACCAGCTCGCCGCCCAAGGTCGCCTCAGCGCGCTGGCGCAGGACTTTGAGAATTTCAGCCGAAACCTCGACAGGGCTTTTGGCACCTTGCACCGTTTCAATAAACGGCATGTGCGATTCGCCTTCGCTAAAGCGATAAGGCAGCTGCTCACCGAGCTGCTTGACATCGGCCAGACCACGCCCCATCAGGCGCTTAACGGACAAAATGGTGTTGAGTGGGTCTGCCGAGCCGGCTGCTTTGGCCGATTCACCGACCTCAACCGAACCCGCGTGGTAGCGCACCGCTGACGGCAGAATGACCTGCCCGGCCGCATCAGGTAGCGGCTCAGAAAGACCGCTGCGCACGGCCGCAACAAGCGAATTGGTGGTGCCCAAGTCGATCCCAACGGCCAGCCTACGCTGGTGTGGCTGGGGGCTTTGTCCGGGCTCAGCGATCTGCAGTAAGGCCATGGGTAATCAATGCTTAGGTGTCAGGCGCGCCATACGACGCACCAGCGTTAATCGTCGAGGCGCTCTTCCAGCTGGCGAACCTCGTGAGAAAGCTTGTCGAGAAACTGCATGCGGCGCATCAGGCGCTCAGCCTGTTCACGCTGCTGCGGATCATCCCAACAAACCGCAAAACTTTCGTTGAGCTCATCCTGAGCCACTTTCAAGCGCTGCTTAAAGGATGCAACGCCGGCCAAATCAGCACTTTCATGCAAGTCTTCAAGCTCTTCGCGCAGCTGCATTTGCTGCATCAAAAAACCCGGATCCTGCACCGTGACTTCCAACGGCAACTCCGGCCCGCGAAGCGCCAGCAGGTAACGCGCACGCTGCGAAGGACTCTTCAGGGTGCTGTAGGCCTCGTTCAAACTCGCCGACTGCTCAAGCGCAAGGCGCTGCTCACGCTCGGATGCATCAGCATAGCGATCCGGATGGACTTGTCGGGCCAGCTCGCGGTAGCGACTGGCCAACACGTTAGCATCCAAACGAAAGCTCGGCTGCAAGTCAAACAAAGCAAAGTGACAAGGACTGCCCACGTACGCCTCAGATATTGAAGCTTTCGCCGCAGCCACATTCGCCGCGCACGTTAGGGTTGTTGAACTTGAAACCTTCGTTCAACCCCTCTTTGACGAAATCAAGCTCAGTACCGTCGAGGTAAACCAGGCTCTTGGGATCGATGATCACCTTGACGCCATGGTTCTCGAACACCTGATCTTCGCTGGCGGCCTCATCGACAAACTCCAGCACATAGGCCAAGCCGGAGCAGCCCGTGGTGCGCACACCCAGGCGAATACCTTCGCCCTTGCCGCGCCCCTCAAGCGAGCGACGCACGTGCTGAGCGGCTGCTTCGGTCATGCTGATAGCCATCGACAAACCTCCTTAGAGCAAGCCTTTCTTCTGCTTGTAATCGCGCACAGCAGCCTTGATGGCGTCTTCGGCGAGTACCGAGCAGTGGATTTTCACCGGTGGCAGAGCCAATTCCTCGGCCAACTGGGTGTTCTTGATAGTTTCAGCTTCGTCCAGGGTTTTGCCCTTCATCCACTCGGTGGCGAGGGAGCTGGAGGCGATTGCCGAACCGCAGCCATAGGTCTTGAACTTGGCGTCTTCGATCACGCCCTGCTCGTTAACCTTGATCTGCAGGCGCATTACGTCACCGCAAGCCGGCGCGCCGACCATGCCAGTACCGACATCCGGGTCTTCCGCGTCCATCTTGCCGACGTTACGCGGGTTCTCGTAGTGATCAATGACCTTTTCACTGTAAGCCATGCTGGTATTCCTTCCTCATCAGAGAGTCGCTCTTGCTCGGCGACTACTTAGTGCGCCGCCCACTCGATCTTGGAGATGTCGACACCGTCTTTGTACATATCCCACAGCGGCGACAATTCGCGCAGCTTGGTGACCGCCTCGCAAACCTTCTGCGCGGCATAATCGACCTCTTCATCAGTGGTGAAGCGGCCGAAGGTAAAACGGATGGAGCTGTGTGCCAGCTCGTCATTGCGGCCCAGGGCGCGCAACACGTAGGACGGCTCCAGAGAAGCTGATGTGCAAGCCGAACCGGACGAAACCGCCAGATCTTTAAGCGCCATGATCAACGATTCGCCTTCAACGTAGTTGAAGCTGAGGTTGAGGTTGTGCGGTACACGGGCGGTCATGCTGCCATTGACATACAGCTCTTCCAGACCATCGACCTGCTTGAAGAAGCGATCACGCAGGGCCAGAATGCGCTGGTTTTCCTGGGTCATTTCCTCTTTGGCAATACGGAACGCTTCACCCATACCGACGCACTGATGAGTCGCCAGGGTGCCGGAGCGCATACCACGCTCATGACCGCCGCCATGGGTCTGGGCCTCCAGACGCACACGCGGCTTGCGACGCACGAACAGCGCACCGACGCCTTTTGGGCCATACGTTTTGTGCGCGGAGAAAGACATCAGATCGACCTTAAGCGACTCCAGATCTATCGCCACCTTGCCAGTCGACTGTGCCGCATCAACATGCAAAAACACGCCACGCGAACGGGTCAGCTCGCCAATCGCCGCGATGTCGTTGATGGTGCCAATTTCGTTATTCACATGCATGACCGACACTAGAATGGTGTCATCACGCAACACTGCCTCGATCATGGCCGGTGTAATCAGACCATCTTCACCGGGCTCGATATAGGTCACTTCAAAGCCTTCGCGCTCAAGTTGGCGCATGGTATCCAGCACGGCTTTGTGCTCGATCTTCGAAGTGATCAGGTGCTTACCTTTGCTCTTGTAGAAGTCAGCAATCCCCTTGATCGCCAGGTTGTTGGACTCGGTGGCACCAGAGGTCCAGACAATCTCACGCGGATCGGCATTGACCAGTTCAGCCACTTGGCGACGAGCATTTTCCACGGCCTCTTCAGCCTTCCAGCCAAACACGTGGGAGCGCGACGCCGGGTTGCCGAAGTTGCCATCAACCAGCAGGCATTCGCTCATTTTTTGCGCAACACGCGGATCAACCGGCGTGGTGGCGGAATAATCGAGGTAAATCGGCAACTTCATTACTTTCTCCTAATCAGGTATCAGGCCAGCTAGCCAGCGCTTTGCGCTCAATCGACGGCGGACGTTTCGATCTTATCCAGGTACGGCGTCCTGCCATTGCAGCGGCGCTGATCCTGGCGCTGAGCAACCTCCTGCACTTCACGACGGGTCACCAAATCAGCGAGACTGATGCCGCTAAGAAATTCGTGTATCTGCTGGCTGAGGTCACACCATAAATGGTGGGTCAGACAGGTATCACCGGCATGGCAATCGCCCTGCCCCTGACAGCGAGTGGCATCGACCGATTCATTGACCGCATCAATCACTTCGGCCACCTGAATCCCGCGCATGTCGCGGGACAACTGATAGCCGCCACCCGGCCCACGCACACTGGACACCAGATTGCCGCGCCGCAGCTTGGCAAACAGTTGCTCCAGATAGGACAGGGAGATGCCCTGCCGCTCGGAAATATCGGCCAGAGACACCGGACCACGCTGTGCATGCAGCGCCAGATCAAGCATGGCGGTGACGGCGTATCGGCCTTTGGTGGTTAATCGCATGAGGGGCTTACCGCATGGTCGCAATGTGCGGCGATTATGCAATTCCCGAGCATTTAAGTCAACTATAAGACCTAGTGCTTTAGTCGGGATTGGCGGAGTCGAGGGCGCATACCATAGCAAAATGCGCAAGACCGCACCATCAAGCTGCAGGCTTGTCTGCGTCCTTGACCACGCCGGCGAAGTCCTCGTCACGCAGTTGCGGCAAATCCTTGGCGCAGTAGTCACTACCTAAGGACTTGAGCGCGCCGCACATACCCTCAAGACGCCCATCCACCGCATGCAGGTGATCGAGCAACTGACCAATGGCACGAGCAACGGGGTCCGGCATGTCCTGACTCACGCCATAAGCATCGAAACCCAATTTCTCGGCAATCGCCTGGCGCTTGGCCTCCTGCTCATCATCGGTTTTGACGATGATCCGCCCAGGGATGCCGACAGCCGTAGCACCTGCCGGCACCTCCTTGGTCACCACCGCATTGGAGCCGATTTTTGCACCTGCGCCCACCGTAAACGGCCCCAACACCTTGGCCCCTGCGCCCACTACCACACCATCTTCCAGCGTCGGATGGCGCTTGCCTTTATTCCAGCTGGTGCCGCCCAAGGTAACCCCCTGATAGAGCGTTACATCGTTTCCAATCTCTGCCGTTTCACCAATGACGATACCCATACCATGATCGATAAAGAAACGCCGACCAATCTTCGCACCGGGATGAATTTCGATACCCGTCATCCAACGACTAAAGTTGGACACCACGCGCGCCAGCCACTTCCAGCCCGACACCCACAAAGCATGCGCCACTCGATGCAGCCAGACGGCATGCAACCCCGGATAGCACGTGACCACCTCAAAGGCATTACGCGCCGCCGGGTCGCGATGAAATACGCTCCGGATATCCTCTTGCATGCGCTCAAACATCTGAACCCTCCCGCCTAAGGTGCTCGCCACGCGCCGCCTTGATGGTTTCCGTCAAGATACCGCGCAAGATATTCATTTCCAGTTTGTTCACTGCGCAACGCCCGTACAAGCGACGCAGGCGACTCATGAGATGTCGCGGCCTAGAGGGATCAAGAAACCTGATTTCAATCAGCGCTTGCTCCAGATGACGATAAAACGACTCCAGCTCATCCGCCGCTACCAGCTCTTCATCAGGATCAACAACTGCAACTTGCTTGACCGGCTGCCCCTCTGTGGCCAGCCAGGCAATACGCACCTCGTAAGCCAGCACTTGCACAGCCGCAGCCAGATTCAACGAGCTGAATGCCGGGTCGGAGGGAATGTGCACATGATAGTGACAGCGCTGCAGCTCCTCATTGGTCAGACCGGCATACTCGCGCCCAAACACCAAGGCAACCTGAACACCTTGCTGCGCCTGCTCGCACGCAGCAACACCACATTCACGCGGCTCCAGCATCGGCCAGGGAATATGCCGATCCCGCGCACTGGTGCCCAGCACCAGACGACAACCGACCAGCGCCTCTTCAAGCGTGCCGACTACCTGCGCCGATTCGAGAATATCAGCAGCCCCAGAAGCCCTGGCCACCGCTTCTTCACTCGGGAAATCCCGTGGCTCAACCAGCACCAACTGCGACAACCCCATGTTTTTCATGGCCCGCGCCGCGCCACCGATATTGCCCGGATGACTGGTACCGACCAACACAACGCGAATATTTTCCAGCAACGCAAACGCTCACAGATAAGGGCTAGAGGCGCAAATCTTACATAAGCCATCCGCCTTGCGCCACGCAAGACGCAGGTTGCGCTTCAACCGCCACACTTTTCTGCTAGAATGGCCGGCTTTCTTTAACGACCCAGGTGAACATCCATGCAGCCCATGCTGAATATCGCGCTGCGCGCAGCCCGTAGCGCCGGCGAAATGATCTTCCGCTCGACCGAACGCTTGGACGTCATCTCGGTCGACGAGAAAGAAGCCAAGGACTACGTAACTGAAATTGACCGCTCCGCCGAGCAGCTGATCATTCAGGCATTGCGCAAAGCGTTCCCGAACCACGGCATCCTCGGCGAGGAAAGCGGCCTCAGCGAAGGCAGCGGCGACGGCGCAGACTACCTGTGGATCATCGACCCACTGGACGGCACCACCAACTTTATCCGCGGCATCCCCCACTACGCTGTCAGCGTCGCCTGCAAATACCGTGGCCGCCTTGAGCACGCCGTGATCATCGACCCGGTACGCCAGGAAGAATTCACCGCCAGCCGTGGCCGTGGCGCTGCCCTCAACGGCCGCCGCCTGCGCGTCGGCAACCGCAAGAGCCTGGAAGGCGCCCTCCTCGGCACCGGCTTCCCGTTCCGCGACAGCCAGATGGAAAATCTGGAGAACTACATCAGCATGTTCCGCAGCCTTGTCGGCCAGACCGCCGGTGTACGCCGCGCAGGCGCAGCGAGCCTGGACCTGGCCTACGTGGCCGCCGGCCGCTTCGATGCCTTCTGGGAATTTGGCCTGTCCGAGTGGGACATGGCCGCTGGTGCACTGCTGATTCAGGAAGCAGGCGGCCTGGTCAGTGATTTCAGCGGCGGCCACGACTTCCTGGAAAAGGGCCAGATCGTTGCCGGTAACGCCAAGTGCTTCAAAGCCGTACTGACAGCCATTCAGCCGCACTTGTCAGCCTCCTTGAAACGCTGATCAAACCCCAACAAAAAAGCGCCTCACGGGGCGCTTTTTTATATCCACTGAAAGCTTTCGATCAGCTGGACTGATCGACCAACACCAGTTGACCATCCTTGACCGGAATCTGCCGCCCCGGATCACTGACCATGCGCACCTGACTCACCTTGCCATCCAGCTCATATTTAACGTCGTAGCCCACCAATTTCTCACTGGTGTCGGTCACCGTACTGCAACGGGTTTCAGTCGTGGTGTAGATATCACGACTCTGCAGATGCTCCTGGGCCTTGTTACCGGCATAACCGCCGCCCACCACACCCGCGACTGTCGCCAGCTTCTTGCCATTGCCACCACCAACCTGATTACCCAGCAAGCCGCCCACCACTGCACCAATCGCCGTTCCGGCTACCTGGTACTGATCCTTGACCGGCGCCTGACGCGTCACGGCAATCTCTTTGCACACCTCACGCGGCGTCTTGATGGTTTCCTTGACCGGCTTAACCGCAAGCACTTCAGCATACTCTGGGGCACTGACAATACTGTAAGTAGCGACCGCCCCGCCTGCCGTCACCCCCACCGCACCCAGCACCACCCCGACCAACATCGACTTATTCACACAGACCTCCAAGAACCGCTGCTTGGCGCTTAACGCACCTTACTCCCGGCCTTGGAGCATAAAAAAACCGGGCAAGTTCAACACCGGCCCGGCTCATACAGCTATTTGCGATAAGACGCGCAGAATCAGGGGCGCTCATCCACCTCTTCAGCCACCACAGGCGGAATCAGGTCATCCACACTCAGGTTGAGCCAGATCAGCACCACGTTGGCGATATAGATCGATGAGTACGTACCAGCCAAGACCCCGATCAGCAGCGCCACCGAGAAACCGAACAGGTTGTCACCAGCGAACAACAACAGCGCGACAATCGCCAACAGCGTGGACACCGAGGTCGCGACAGTGCGCAACAGGGTCTGCGTGGTGGAGATGTTGATGTTGTCGATCAGACTGGTCTTACGCAGCACGCGGAAGTTCTCGCGCACCCGGTCGAACACCACGATGGTGTCGTTCAACGAGTAGCCGATGATCGCCAGCACCGCCGCGAGCACCGTCAGGTCGAAGGTCACTTGGAAGAACGACAGAATACCCATGGTCACGACCACGTCATGCACCAGAGAGAGCACCGCACCCAGGGCAAACTTCCACTGGAAGCGGAAAGCCAGGTAGAGCATCACGCCCCCCAGAGCCAGCAACATGCCGATGCCACCCTGATCGCGCAGCTCTTCACCCACCTGCGGGCCAACGAACTCGACCTTCTTCACCTGCAGCGCATCACCCGACTGCTGCAGCGCATCCGCCACCTTGCGCCCCAAATCCGGATCATCACCCTGCATACGCACCACCACATCAGTGGTCGCACCAAAGCTCTGCACCACGGCATCAGCAAAACCTGCCGCTGCCAACTGATCACGCACCTTGCCCAGATCAGCCGGCTGCGCGTAACTCAACTCGATCTGCGTGCCGCCGGTGAAATCCAGACCGAAGTTCAAACCTTTGTAAAACCAGCTACCCAACGCAAGCAAAGTCAGCAGCACGGTGATGGCGAACGCAATATTGCGCACACCCATAAAATTAATCGTACGCATCATCTAAGCCCCTTAGACCCACAGCTTCTTGAAGTCACGCCCGCCGCAGGTCAGGTTGACCATGGCGCGAGTCACCAGAATCGCGGTAAACATCGACGTCACGATACCCAGCGACATGGTCACAGCGAAGCCCTTGACCGGCCCGGTGCCCATGGCAAACAGAATCCCGCCGACCAGCAAGGTGGTCAGGTTGGAGTCGAGAATCGCGCTATAGGCACGATCGAAGCCTTCATGAATCGCCCGCTGGATCGACATGCCATTGGCAATCTCTTCGCGAATCCGCGAGAAGATCAGCACGTTGGCGTCCACCGCCATCCCCATGGTCAACACGATACCGGCAATACCCGGCAGGGTCAGGGTGGCGCTGAGCAGCGACATCAAGGCCAGCAGCAAGACCATGTTGAACGCCAGTGCGATGGTCGCCAGCACCCCGAAGAAGCGGTAAATGGCGATGATAAACAGCGAGACGAACAGCATGCCCCACAGCGACGCATCAACACCCTTGGTGATGTTGTCGGCCCCCAGGCTCGGGCCAATGGTGCGCTCTTCGGCAAAGTACATCGGCGCCGCCAGACCACCTGCACGCAGCAGCAAGGCCAGCTCGGACGATTCGCCCTGACCGTCCAGCCCAGTGATACGGAACTGGCTGCCCAGCGGCGACTGGATAGTCGCCAGGCTGATGATCTTCTTCTCTTCAACGAAGGTCTGCAGCTCGACTTCCTTCTCGACACCATCGACTACCTGGCGCACATAACGGGAAACCGGCTTCTGCTCGATAAAGATTACCGCCATGCTGCGCCCGACATTACTGCGGGTCGCACGGTTCATCAGGTCACCACCGCGGCCATCCAGACGGATATTCACCTGCGGGCTGCCATTCTCGTCAAAGCTGGCCTGAGCGTCAGTCACCTGGTCACCGGTGATGATCAGCTCACGCTCCAGCTGCGCCGGCGGACGGCCTTCCTGACGGAATTCAAAACTTTCGGTCGCAGCCTTGGCAGCATCCGGCTCGGCAGCCAGACGGAACTCCAAGTTGGCGGTCTTACCGAGAATCCGCTTGGCTTCAGCGGTGTCCTGCACGCCCGGCAGCTCGACCACGATGCGATTGGCACCCTGGCGCTGGACCAGCGGCTCGGCAACACCCAGCTCGTTGACCCGGTTACGCACGGTGGTCAGGTTCTGCTTGATCGAATACTCACGGATTTCCGCCAGCTTGGCCTGCGTCAGCGTCAGGCGCAGCACCTGCAGCTCATTACGCCGCACGGTGATCATATCGAAATCGTTGAAGTCCTTACGGATCAGCTGCTGAGCTTTCTCCAGCGCCGCTTCATCGGCAAAACCCAACTGAATGGCGCCATCAAGCTCAGGCAGGCTGCGGTAGCGCACGCGCTCCTTGCGCAGCAGGCTTTTGACCTCGCCTTCATAAACCTTGCGGCGGGCATCCAGCGCCTTGTCCATGTCCACTTCCATCAGGAAGTGCACACCACCGGACAAGTCCAGACCCAGCTTCATCGGGCTACCGCCCAGGTTACGCAGCCACTGCGGCGTAGTTTGCGCCAGGTTCAGGGCAACCACGAACTCATCACTCAGCGCCTTGCGTACCAACTCTTTGGCTGGCAGCTGGTCTTCGGCCTTGTTCAGGCGCAGCAGACCGGCACGGCCTTCGCTAGCCAGGGTGATCGCTTTTACCTGAATACCAGCGTCTTCCAGAGTGCGCTTGACGCGCTCAAGATCGGCCTGCTCGACGCGCATGGCCGTACTGTTGCCACTGATCTGGATCGCCGGATCATCCGGGTACAGATTGGGCAGGGAATAGAGAGTGCCGATTGCCAGCACAGCCAGAATCAGCAGGTATTTCCAGACAGGGAATTTGTTGAGCATGACGCCGCCCGTTATGACGCGGGGCGCATGAAGCGCCCCGTCGAATGGTAAAGGTGTGTTGCTTAGATCGCTTTCAGCGTGCCCTTGGGCAGCGAAGCGGCGATGGCCACTTTCTGAATTTTCAGTTCGACAGTATCGGACACTTCGATGACCACGAAGTCATCGGAGACTTTCGACACCTTGCCAGCAATACCGCCGCTGGTGACCACTTCGTCGCCTTTCTGCAGACCACCGATCAGGTTCTTGTGCTCTTTGGCCCGTTTGGCCTGCGGGCGCCAGATCATCAGATAGAAGATGACCAGAAAGCCGACCAGAAACACCCATTCAAAACCACTACCAGCAGGACCGGCAGCCGGTGCGGCGCCTTCAGCGAAAGCAGCGGGGATAAAAAAGCTCATGTAACACTCCTGTTGCAAGGGTCTTTAAAGGTTGGGAATCAATCCAGAGGCGGCGTTGGCAGCCCACGCTTGGCATAGAAGGCATCGACAAAGGCGGCCAATGTACCCTGTTGAATAGCCTCGCGCAAACCAGCCATAAGCACCTGATAATGCCGTAAGTTATGGATTGTATTGAGCATACTACCCAGCATTTCGCCGCATTTATCCAGATGATGTAGATAGGCGCGGGAGAAATGTTTACAGGTGTAACAGTCGCAGGTCGGATCTAGCGGCGACTCGTCATGCTTGTGGAAGGCATTGCGAATCTTCAGCACACCAGTATCAACAAACAGGTGGCCGTTGCGCGCGTTGCGAGTCGGCATTACGCAGTCGAACATATCCACACCACGGCGTACGCCTTCAACCAGATCCTCTGGCTTGCCCACGCCCATCAGATAGCGCGGCTTATCAACCGGCAACTGCGGCGGCAGGTAATCCAGCACCTTGAGCATTTCCTCTTTCGGCTCACCCACTGACAGGCCGCCGATGGCATAACCGTCAAAGCCGATCTGCTCCAGCCCGTCCAAAGAGACTTTGCGCAATTCTTCATACATACCGCCCTGGACGATGCCGAACAGCGCCGCCGTGCTGTCGCCATGCGCCTCTTTCGAGCGCTTGGCCCAGCGCAGCGACAACTCCATCGAGCGCTTGGCCACATCGAACTCGGCCGGATAGGGCGTGCACTCGTCGAAAATCATCACGATGTCCGACCCCAGGTCGCGCTGTACCTGCATCGATTCTTCCGGCCCCATGAACACCTTGGCGCCATCCACCGGTGAGGCGAAGTACACGCCCTCTTCCTTGATCTTGCGCATGGCCCCCAGGCTGAACACCTGGAAACCACCGGAGTCAGTGAGGATCGGCCCCTGCCATTGCATAAAGTCATGCAGATCGCCGTGCTTCTTGATCACTTCAGTGCCAGGACGCAGCCACAAGTGGAAGGTGTTGCCGAGAATGATCTGCGCACCAATCGCCTCGATGTCGCGCGGCAGCATGCCCTTGACCGTGCCATAGGTGCCCACCGGCATAAACGCCGGGGTCTCCACCACACCACGGGGGAAAGTCAGCCGACCACGGCGCGCTTTGCCCTCGGTCGCCAACAATTCGAAAGACATGCGGCACGTGCGCGTCATAAGTGTTCCTCTGGCCCGCGCGGCGCGGGGTTGCGGGTGATGAACATGGCATCACCGTAACTGAAAAAACGATATTCACCGGCAATCGCCGCCTGATAGGCCGCCATGGTTTCCGGGTAACCGGCAAACGCTGACACCAGCATCAGCAGGGTTGATTCCGGCAAATGGAAGTTAGTCACCAGCGCATCGACCACATGCAGCGGCCGCCCTGGGTAGATAAAGATGTCCGTGTCTCCGCTAAAGGCTTTAAGCACGCCATCGCGCGCCGCACTCTCCAGCGAACGCACACTGGTGGTGCCGACGGCAATCACTCGACCACCACGCGCACGACAGGCGGCTACGGCATCGACCACATCCTGGCCGACCTCCAGCCATTCGCTGTGCATATGGTGATCTTCGATGCGCTCAACCCGCACCGGCTGGAAGGTGCCAGCACCGACGTGCAGGGTCACGAACGCTTGTTCAACACCTTTCTCGGTAATTGCCGTGAGCAGCTGCTGATCAAAATGCAGCCCGGCGGTCGGCGCCGCAACAGCACCGGCACGGTTGGCATAAACAGTCTGGTAGCGCTCGCGGTCGGCCAGCTCATCCGGCCGATCAATATAGGGCGGCAACGGCATATGGCCGACCCGTTCCAGCAGTGGCAGCACGTCTTCAACAAAGCGCAGCTCGAACAGCGCATCGTGGCGCGCGACCATTTCGGCCTCACCACCACCGTCGATCAGGATCATCGAACCCGGCTTGGGCGACTTGCTCGAACGCACGTGAGCCAGCACGCGGTGAGCGTCCAGTACGCGCTCGACCAGAATCTCCAGCTTGCCGCCCGAAGCCTTCTGGCCGAACAGTCGCGCCGGAATCACCCGGGTATTGTTGAACACCATCAGATCGCCGGGACGCAGGTAATCCAGCAGATCACTGAACTGTTTATGCGCCAGCTCACCCGTCGGCCCATCGAGCACCAGCAAACGGCTGGCACGGCGTTCGGCAAGGGGATGGCGGGCAATCAGAGCGTCAGGCAGTTCAAAATTGAAGTCGGCAACACGCATGGTCGGAAGGGGATCGTCTAGCAGGGCGGCAAAGCTTACCGGAAATCGTGCATGCTGACCACGCAAGTGGATTGACCAACCCCGACACCATCCCTATACTGCGCCGCCATTGTGCCCCGGTGGCGGAACCGGTAGACGCGGCGGATTCAAAATCCGTTTTCGAAAGAAGTGGGAGTTCGAGTCTCCCCCGGGGCACCATAAACTCGAAGAAAGGCCTTGAGACTCAAGGCCTTTTTTATTGCCTGCGCAAAAAACGAAACCCATGTGATTTAGCGCGCCGCATCAGCAGCTCTGACCCCATCAGACAAATCGACGAAAACCGGCTAAGACCCAGCATTTGCATGCCTTGGCAGGGATTGGCATTTGCGTGAAAGTTAGCGTAGAGTTTCTGCACTGTGTTTGCATGGGTCGCCGAAAATCGTGACCTGGTGCAGTAGATCATCGCGATCCGCTACATCCCGCTCGACGCCGCATTACTCCTTGCAACCAGTATCAGCCCCTCATATCGAGTAGCGGCTGTCATCAACTCAAGTTTCAAGGAATACAACATGTCGAATCGTCAGAACGGTACCGTCAAGTGGTTTAACGACGAGAAAGGTTTTGGTTTTATCACTCCTGAAAGCGGTCCGGATCTGTTCGTGCACTTCCGCGCGATCCAAGGCAACGGCTTCAAGAGCCTGAAAGAAGGCCAGAAGGTCAGCTTTATCGCCGTGCAGGGCCAAAAAGGCATGCAGGCTGACGAAGTGCAAATCCAGGAGTAATCCTGCCGCTTCGAAGAACCCCTGATGGCAGCATCAGGGGTTTTTTTATGGCTGCTGAATGTCACGCCAATTCCAGCCGGCACAATGCACATGATCACCTTACCTACCCCGAATACAGTATTGTTGCCGCCATCCCGCTAGCCGATTGAGTAAAGAGCCGACTATGCCGAACCACCTGCTGCGCCCGCAGGGTGATTTCCCCAGCGCCGGACTGATCCGCCGCCTTGCCGCCATGTTCTATGACTTCCTGCTGTGCGTAGCACTGCTGATTGTGGTGACGTTCATCTACAAGTTGATCCTGATGGGTTTCTACGGCGAGGCGCAACTCAAGCAGATGTCAGATTCAGGAGCACTGGACGGCGACCCCCTGCTATCGACTCTGCTGTTTCTCAGCCTGTTCGGCTTCTTTGCCAAGTTCTGGACGCACAACGGCCAGACCCTAGGCATGCAGGTCTGGGGCCTGCGGATCCAAAACCGCGATGGCAGCGCCATCAGCCTGTGGCAAGCGCTGTTGCGATTTCTGGTGGCCATAGGCTCCTGGCTGCTGTTCGGCCTGGGGTTCTTCTGGATGCTCTGGGACAAGGAAAGCCGCAGCTGGCATGACATTTATTCAGAAAGCCAAGTCGTTCAACTGCCAAAGAACATCCATAAAAAATAGCGACTGCTACCACTCGCCATTGACCAGCAGAACAACTCAAGCTAATTCAACTGCGCACAAAAAAAGCCGGCACACGCATCACTGCATGTGCCGGCTTTTTCTCATAACGTCAGCCCGCTCGCCGCAACAACCAGATACCCGCCAACGCACAGACGCCCGCAGGAACCAACACCGCCAGTAGCGGCGAAAAGCCGAATACCAGGCTCGACGGCCCCATCAGATCCTGACTGATCTTGAATACGAAACCGACCAGCACACCAGTGAATACACGCTGCCCCAGCGTCACCGAACGCAATGGCCCGAAAATAAAGGAAATGGCCATCAGCACCAATGCAGCTGTCACCAACGGCTGCAAAACCTTAGTCCAAAACGATAGCCAGTACTGACTGTTGCTCAGACCCTGCTCAGCCAGGTAGTGGATATAACCCCACAACCCGGTAATCGACAGCGCATCAGGGGCCAGCACTACGGTGCCAAGCAACTGCGGTGTCAACTCAACATCCCAGCGCTCGCTGTCCTGCTTGATGACCTCACTGCTGCGCTCACGAAAGTGCGTGGTTGCAACATCGTCCAGCTGCCAGTGATCGCCCTGGTACTGCGCACGCCGCGCGAAGCTCGATGACTGCATGCGCTTGTGTCCATCGAAACGATAGCGGGTCACCCCGAGCAATACACCATTAGGCTGCACGGCGTTAATGTGAACATACTCCTGCCCCTGGCGATGCCACAGACCGCGCTTGGCGCTCTGCGCTTCACCACCGCCCTGCGCCATGGCACGACTGGCCTGAGCCTGATTTTCGCTATAAGGCGCGAGGTACTCACCGATCAGCAAACCGACGAGCATCAGCACCAGCATCGGCTTCATAACCGCCCAGACGATCCGACCAATCGACACACCGGCAGCCCGCATGATGGTCAGCTCACTGTTGCTGGCCAACGAACCCAGCCCAATCAGGCAACCGATCAGCGCCGCCATCGGCAGCATTTCATAGAGACGCCGCGGCGCTGTCAGCAGCACGTACCAGAGCGCATCGAGCAGGCCATAGTTCTCCTCGACATCGCCCAACTCGTCAATAAAGGCAAACAGAAGTGCCAAGCCAACAATGATGCCCAGCACAGCAAGAATGGCGACAAATACCTGTGCACCGATGTAGCGATCCAACTTAACCACGGGCCACCTCCAGCGCCACACGACGGGCCGCCCAGCGCAAGCGCAGCGGCTCCCAATACAGCAACAGCAGCCCGATCAATGCGAACAGCCCATGCACCCACCACAAGCCCAGGGCTGCGGGGATTTTCTCTTTATCCAGCGCACCACGCGCGCCAATCAGCAGCGCCAGATAGGCCATGTACAAGAGGATGGCCGGCAACAACTTAAGGAAACGCCCCTGACGTGGATTGACCCGCGACAGCGGCACGGCCAGCAGGGTGACCACAAAAACCAGCACCGGAATCGACAAGCGCCACTGCAGCTCGGATTGCATACGCGGTTTGTCACTGCCAATCAGTTCACGGGTTGGCATCGCTTCGCGATCTGTCACATCCGCCTCAATCTGGGGCTTAGGCAACAATACGCCATAGGTTTCATATTTGATGGCGCGGTAATCGGCCTGGCCGGGGTTACCGTCGTAGCGGTAGCCGTTTTCCAGAATCAGGTAGCGGCTGCCATCCGCCTGAATTTCCTGGCGACCGGACTCGGCGACCAGCACGGAGATACCACGTTCCTTGTCGCCCTGGCTGGACAGCTGTTTCTCGGAGATGAAAACCCCGGTCAGCGAACCGCGATCCTCCGAGAGCTCTTCGGTGTAGGTCACACGCGAGCCATTTTTCATCGACTGAAAACGCCCCGGCACCAAGGTATCGAGTTCAGTCATGGCACTTTGCTGATTGAGAATCCGCGCCACATGCTCAACACCTTGCGGAGCAAGGCCCAGGCTCAACCAGCCCGCCAGCAACGCCACCAGAGCCGCCGGAGCCAGGCTGTAGGCAAACAAGCGCTGCTGGCTCATGCCGGTGGCTGACAACACGGTCATTTCACTGTCGAGGTACATGCGGCCATAAGCCAGCAAAATGCCGAGAAAAAGCCCCAATGGCAGAATCAGCTGCAAAAAACCAGGGATGCGGTACGCCATGATCATCAGCAGCACCCCGGGGTCGAGCAGACCCTGCGCCGCCTGGGCCAGGTAACGGATAAAGCGGCCACTCATAATGATGACCAGTAGCACCGCGCTCACGGCACTCAGGGTCAGCAACACTTCACGGAACAGATAACGGAAGACGATCAAACCAGACACTCCAGGGTTGTCAGGCTCAGGCGGCTAAGATCAAACTAGCCGCACTGCTTGCCGGCTCGCCCAACTGGCGAACCATCGAAAAATAGCCGGCATTATCCTGCAATACCGACGCCTTGTCTTGGGGACACCACGTAATGGAATTTATTGTTAAAAGCGCCCGCCCAGAAACACTAAAAACCGCCACCCTGGTTATCCCTGTTGGTGAGGGAAAAAAACTCGGCGAAACCGCCAAGGCTATCGACACCGCCAGCGCGGGCGCAATCAGTGCTCTGCTCAAGCGCGGCGACCTGGTCGGCAAGGTCGGCCAGACTCTGCTGGTACACAACCTGCCAAACCTGAAAGCCGAACGCGTACTGCTGGTCGGCGCCGGTAAAGACAGCGAACTGTCTGACCGCCAACTGCGCAAATTGATCACCAGCATTTACAGCAGCCTGAAAAGCCTCGGTGGCAGTGACGCGGTACTCGCACTCGACGAGCTGCAGGTCAAAGGCCGTGACACCTACGGCAAAACCCGCCTGATGGTGGAAAGCCTGGCCGATGCCGGCTACTGCTTCGACCGTTTCAAGAGCCAGAAGGCCGAAGCCGGCGCACTGAAGAAGCTCACCCTGCTTACGGAAAAAGCCAACCTGGCCGACGCCGAGCGCGCCAGCACGCACGCCCAGGCGATTGCCGCCGGCATGGCTTTCACCAAAGACCTGGGCAATCTGCCGCCGAACCTCTGCCACCCGAGCTACCTGGCCGAAGAAGCTAAAGCCCTGGGCAAAGCCTACAAAAACCTCAAGGTCGATGTTCTCGACGAGAAGAAACTCAAGGAACTCGGCGCTGGCGCCTTCCTCGCCGTGGCCCAAGGCAGCGACCAGCCGCCACGGATGATCGTCATGCAATACCAGGGCGGCAAAAAATCCGAGAACCCTTACGCCCTCGTCGGCAAGGGCATCACCTTCGACACCGGCGGCATCAGCATCAAGCCAGCCGCTGGCATGGATGAAATGAAGTACGACATGTGCGGTGCGGCCAGCGTATTCGGCACCCTCAAGGCCGTACTGGAACTGCAACTGCCGATCAACCTGGTGTGCTTGCTGGCCTGTGCCGAGAACATGCCGAGCGGCGGCGCCACGCGCCCCGGCGACATCGTCACCACCATGAGCGGCCAGACCGTGGAAATCCTCAACACCGACGCTGAAGGCCGTCTGGTGCTGTGCGATACCCTGACCTATGCCGAGCGTTTCAAGCCGCAAGCGGTGATCGACATCGCCACCCTTACCGGCGCCTGCATCGTGGCCTTGGGCAGCAATGTCTCCGGCCTGATGGGCAATAACGACGCACTGGTGCAGCAGATTCTCGGTGCCGGCCTGACCGCCGACGACCGCGCCTGGCAGCTACCGCTGTATGACGAGTACCAGGAGCAGCTGGACAGCCCGTTCGCCGACATTGCCAATATCGGCGGGCCGAAAGCCGGCACCATCACGGCGGGCTGCTTCCTCTCGCGCTTTGCCAAAAACTTCCACTGGGCGCACCTGGATATCGCCGGTACGGCCTGGATCAGCGGTGGCAAGGACAAAGGCGCGACCGGTCGTCCGGTGCCGATGCTGACGCAGTATTTGCTGGATCGCAGCAACGCCTGAGTTACGGGCACCTTAGTAGGAGCGGTGTTAACTGCGATTGACTGGTAAGCTGCGCGCCTGTCAGCAAGCCGCTCCTGCAACCAACGCCTAAGCGTGCCGCCATGCCCCGAATCGAATTCTACGTACTGTCCACTGCCGTGCCGGCCGAGCGCCTGCGCGCAGCCTGCCAACTGGCGATGAAAGCCTGGCGCGCCGGCCTGCCGGTGTTTCTGCGCGGCAGCGATGCCCAGCAATGCAGCGAGGTGGATGAACTGTTGTGGCACTTCAAGGCGGACAGTTTTGTGCCGCACAGTCTCTACCAGGATGACGCGCACGCACCGGTGGTGATTGGCCAGGACGAAGAGCCCAGCAGCACTCAGGGCGTGCTTATCAACCTCGGCAGCACCCTTTCACCCCAGGTCGAGCGCTTTAGCCGGGTGATTGAAATCGTCAACCAGGAACCCGACCTACTGACCGCCTGCCGGGAGAATTTCCGCAGCTACCGGCAGCGCGGGTATGATCCCAAACGAGTCGAACTCTAGTTGCACAGTATGGACACCCCAAAGCCTCCGCAAAAACCCGCTCAACTGCTGAACGACCTGGAGTCGATCCGCCAACTGCTGGGCGATGAAAACCTCGAACCACCGCTGCTGATCGACACCCTCGACCCGGACAGCATCCCCGTCCTCTCGGATATCGTGACCCCACCACCCAAGGTGGCAGCGGTAGCGCCAGCACCTGCGCCCAAGCCACCGGTTGCGCAAACCCTGCGTGAAACCGTAAGCCAGAGTGTCAGCCGCGATAGCGAGATGAACCGCCTGGATAGCGAACTTCGAGCTGCAGCTCAGTTGATCCTGCAGGATGTGATCGACGATTTCGTGCCGCAGATCGAAGCCGAGCTGAAACGCCGCCTGGATGCCCGCCTGACCCGACTGCTTCCGCCGCGTCGTCCGTAACCACACGCACGCCCACCAGTCAGCCACCCCACGCCCGGCCTTACGCCACAGGTGCCATCCCCGCTATACTTGCCGGCTTTTCCGTCTAGCCGTCATAAGGGTCCCGCCGCACATGGACAAGACCTACCAACCGCACGCCATCGAAACCACCCTGTACCAGAACTGGGAGGCGAACAACTACTTCGCCCCGCAAGGTTCCGGCGAGCCCTACACCATCATGATCCCGCCGCCGAACGTCACCGGCAGCCTGCACATGGGCCACGGCTTCAACAACTCGATCATGGACTGCCTGGTCCGCTTCCGCCGCATGCAGGGTCGCAATACTCTGTGGCAGCCGGGCACCGACCACGCGGGCATCGCCACGCAAATGGTGGTTGAGCGTCAGCTGGCTGCTGATGGCATCGGCCGTCACGACCTGGGCCGCGAGAAATTCCTGGAGAAGGTCTGGGAATGGAAGGAACAGTCTGGCGGTACCATCACCCGGCAGATCCGTCGTCTGGGCAGCTCGGTGGACTGGTCACGCGAGCGCTTCACCATGGACGACGGCCTGTCCGAGTCGGTGAAAGAAGCCTTCGTGCGCCTGCATAAAGACGGCCTGATCTACCGCGGCAAGCGCCTGGTTAACTGGGACACCAAGTTCCACACCGCCATCTCCGACCTTGAAGTGGAAAACCACGACGAGAAAGGCAGCCTGTGGAACCTGCGCTACCCGCTGGCCGACGGCAACACCACCGCCGACGGCAAGGATTACCTGATCGTCGCCACCACCCGCCCGGAAACCATGCTCGGCGACAGTGCCGTTGCGGTTAACCCGAACGACGAGCGCTATCAGGCGCTGATCGGCACCTTCGTTGAGCTGCCGCTGGTGGGCCGCCGTATCCCGATCATTGCCGACGATTACTGCGACCCCGAGTTCGGCACCGGCTGCGTGAAAATAACCCCGGCCCACGATTTCAACGACTATGAAGTCGGCAAGCGCCACAACCTGCCGCTGCTGAATATCTTCGACAAAAACGCTGCCGTATTGGCCAAGGCCCAGGTGTTCAACATCGACGGCAGCGTCAACAGCGAGATCGACGGCAACCTGCCGGCCGAATACGCCGGACTGGATCGTTTCGAAGCACGCAAACAGATCGTCGCCGCGTTTGAAGCCGCGGGCCTGCTGGAAGGTATTGAACCGCACGCCCTGAAAGTGCCGAAAGGCGACCGCTCCGGCACCATCATCGAGCCGTGGCTGACGGACCAGTGGTACGTCAGCACCAAACCACTGGCCGAAAAAGCCATCGCCGTGGTCGAAAGTGGCGAGATCCAGTTCGTGCCCAAGCAGTACGAAAACATGTACTTCAGCTGGATGCGTGACATTCAGGACTGGTGCATCAGCCGCCAGCTCTGGTGGGGCCACCGCATTCCGGCCTGGTACGACGAGGCCGGCAACGTCTATGTCGGCCGCGACGAAGCGGAAGTGCGTGCCCAACACAACCTGGGCGACATCGCCCTGCGTCAGGACGAAGACGTCCTCGACACCTGGTTCAGCTCCGGCCTGTGGACCTTCTCCACCCTCGGCTGGCCGCAGCAAACCGACGAGTTGAAGACCTTCCACCCGACCGACGTACTGGTCACCGGCTTCGACATCATCTTCTTCTGGGTCGCGCGGATGATCATGCTGTCGACCCACCTGACCGGGCAGATCCCGTTCAAGACCGTCTACGTGCACGGCCTGGTGCGCGACGGCCAGGGCCAGAAGATGTCCAAGTCCAAGGGCAACGTGCTCGACCCATTGGATATCGTCGACGGCATTACCCTGGAAGCGCTGCTGGAGAAACGCACCAGCGGCATGATGCAGCCCAAGCTCGCCGAGAAGATCGCCAAGCAGACCCGCGCCGAATTCCCCGAGGGCATCGCCGCCTACGGCACCGACGCCCTGCGCTTCACCAACCTGGCGCTGGCCTCCACCGGCCGTGACATCAAGTTCGACATGGGCCGCGTCGAGGGTTACCGCAACTTCTGCAACAAGATCTGGAACGCCGCCAACTTCGTGCTGGAAAACACCGACGGCCAGGACACCGGCGTTAACGGTGAGCCGGTCGAGCTGTCCTCGGTGGACCGCTGGATCATCTCCGCGCTGCAGCGCACCGAGGCCGACGTTACCCGTCACCTCGACGCCTTCCGCTTCGACCTGGCCGCGCAAACGCTGTACGAGTTTATTTGGGACGAGTACTGCGCCTGGTACCTGGAGCTGGTCAAGCCGGTGCTGTGGGACGAGAACGCGCCGATCGAGCGTCAGCGCGGCACCCGCCGTACGCTGATTCGCGTGCTGGAAGTGGCGCTGCGTCTGGCCCACCCGTTTATGCCGTTCATCACCGAAGAAATCTGGCAGCGCATCAAGCCCCAGGCGGGCGTCAGTGGTGAAACCATCATGCTGCAGGCCTGGCCGGTGGCCAATGAAAGCCGCATCGATGCCGCCGCCGAAGGCGATATCGAGTGGGTCAAGCAGCTGATGCTCGGCCTGCGGCAGATCCGTGGCGAGATGAAAATCTCCATGGCCAAGCGCATCGACATCATCCTGGCCAACGCCAGCGACGAAGACCGCCGCCGCCTGACCGACAACGCGCCGCTGCTGAACAAGCTGGCCAAGCTAGAGTCAGTACGCGTGCTGGAAGCCGGCGAAGAAGCGCCGATGTCAGCCACTGCGCTGGTCGGCGATATGCAGGTGCTGGTGCCGATGGCCGGGCTGATCGACAAGGACGCCGAACTGGCGCGCCTGGATAAAGAGATCGCCCGCCTTTCCGGTGAAGTGCAGCGCGTCGGTGGCAAGCTCGCTAACGAAGGTTTCGTCGCCAAGGCCCCAGCCGACGTGCTCGATAAAGAGCGCGCCAAGCTGGCTGAGGCCGAACAAGCCCTGAGCAAGATGGTTGAGCAGCGCGGCAAGATCGCCGCACTCTGATCAGCCCGCAACACCCACAGCCCGCGCCCTCACAGGCGCGGGTTTCTTTTTTTTGTAGGAGGGGCTTTTGCCACGAGTTTTAACAGCAAAGTCTCGGCTACGACTGCATGGATGCAGGAGGTAGAGCGAAGCAGGATGCCAGAGCCGAAAGCCCCTCCCACGGTTCACCTGATCGACCGGTACACCCATGACTGATACACGCTCCCCTTCCCTGCTCGACGCCCTGCTGCCGATTGGCGTGCTGGTGCTGCTGTTAGGCCTTTCCGTTTACCTGTACGGCGACAGTTCCTCCAGCGGGCCGAACCAGATCGCGCTGATGAGCGCCGCCTTTGTCGCCGGATTGGTAGGCCTGAAGAACGGCCTGCAATGGGCACAGATTGAGGAAGGCATCCTCGCCGGCATCCATATGGCGATGAAGGCCAACCTGATTCTGCTGGCAGTCGGTGCGCTGATCGGCACCTGGATTCTCGCCGGCACCGTGCCGACCATGATCTGGCTCGGCCTCAAGCTGATTTCCGCAGAGTACTTTTACGTCACCAGCTGCCTGATCTGCGCCCTCACCGCGCTGTCCATCGGCAGTTCCTGGACCGTCGCCGGCACCCTGGGCATCGGCCTGATGGGCGTAGCCGCCGGCTTGGGCCTGGACCCGGCGATTACCGCCGGGGCGATCATTTCTGGCGCCTACTTTGGCGACAAACTCTCGCCGCTCTCCGACACCACCAACCTCGCACCGGCGGCGGCCGGAGCCGAGCTGTTTGCGCATATCCGCCTGATGCTGCGCACCACGGTGCCGGCCCTGCTGATCGCCCTGGTGCTGTTCTTTATCCTCGGTCAGCAGGCTGACGGTAGCCATGACACCGCGCGCATCGCCGAAGTGCTGCGGGCGCTGGAAAGCCAGTTCAGCCTGGGCTGGCATCTGCTGCTGCCGGTAGCCCTGCTGCTGTTTCTCGCGGTGCGCCAGTGGGCGGCCTTTCCGGCGGTGTTTGTCGCCGCGCTGCTGGGCGGGGTGTTTGCGGTGGTGTTCCAGCCGGAAGTGATGACGCGCCTGGCCGATCCAGCCGCCGGCAGCCTGGCGCCGCTGAAAACCGTGTGGACGGCGCTGTTCGCCGGTTATGAATCCAGCAGCGGTAACCCGGCGCTGGACGGCCTGTTGTCCAAGGGCGGTATGGCAAGCATGCTCACCACGGTGTGGCTGATCATCTGCGCCATGTGTTTTGGCGGCGTACTGGAAAAACTCGGCCTACTCCAGCGCCTGCTGCAAAGCACCCTGCACCTGGCGAAAAGCACCAGCAGCCTGATCGCCAGCACCATTGCCACCACCATTGGCACCAATATCATCACCGCCGACCAGTACATCGCCCTGGTACTGCCGGGCCGTATGTACCGCGCCGAGTATGAAAAACGCGGGCTGGCGCCGGTCAACCTGTCGCGCGCCCTGGAAGACGGCGGCACCCTGACCTCGGTGCTGGTGCCGTGGAACACCTGCGGCGCCTACATGGCCGCGACCCTCGGCGTGGCGACCCTGAGTTACCTGCCGTACTGCTTCTTCAACCTGCTGATGCCGCTGCTGGCAATCACACTGGCCTTTGTCTTCCCGCCGCAGGCCATCATGCCCGTTCAAGCCGAACGCGACGACCTGTCGCAAGCCTGAAGCCAGGCTAGCCCGAACCGCGCATCGCCGCGCGGTTCGGGCAGCGCAGGGCCAACCCATCAGTCAGAAAACACCCGCTTAGGCCTCAGTGGGGCTCGCAGCACGATATTTACCCTCCCAATTTCTGAGCATTTCAGGCATCTTCGTCCACGCATCAAAAGCGCGCGGCACCTCTAATCCAATAAAAAAGCCCTGCAAATGGAATTCTGAGCATGTATGCGTTGATGGCTTTGATCTTCGTTCTCGGTTACCTGTGCATCGCCCTCGAATACCCGCTGAAAATCGATAAAGCCGCCTCAGCGATTCTGACAGCAGTCATCTGCTGGACCCTGTTGGTATTGAGTGCAGACAGCATTCTGCCGCTGATTGGTGCCGCTACCCCTGGCGCCACAGGCAATGACCCTCACGTGACTGAAGAACTGCGCCATCACCTGGGCGAGATCTCCGAGATGCTGTTCTTCCTCATGGGCGCCATGACCATCATCGAGCTGATCGATGCCCATGAAGGTTTCAAGGTCATCACTGACCGCATACGCACCAACAAACGCATCACGCTGCTCTGGGTGGTTGGCGTTCTGCGGCGCATCGACACCACCAGCGTGCGGTTCTTCCTTGGCATCCTGCTGGCGGTCTCCAGCCTGGCCACCGCTGGTCACCTGACCCTGGTGGCGACCCTGCTGCGCGAAAGCCTGAGCAATGTCTATGCGATCAACATTGCGCTCTCCGCCGTGGTCGACAACCTACCGCTGGTGGCCGGTGCGATGAAGATGTATCCCCTGGTCACCCCGGACGTGCTTGCCCTGGCCGGTGCCGACACTGCCTGGCTGAGCAATTTCCAGATCAACGGTACCTTCTGGGAAATGCTCGCCTACTGCGCCGACACCGGCGGCAGCGGCCTGATCATCGGTTCGGTGGCCGGTGTGGCGGCCATGGGCATGGAGAAGATCAACGGTATCTGGTACCTGAAGAAGATCAGCCTGCTGGCCTTCCTTGGTTTATCTCCGGTGCGGCAACCTATATCGCGATTGCCACACTGAACTGACCCTCAATCAGGCCGTGCGCCAGTGGCGCACGGCATCAAGCCAGGAACAGAGCCAATGGACATCAGTAAAACCCGCACCAGCTTCTACCGCCGCCTGTATGTGGCCTGGCTGATCGACAGCGGCGCTGCCACCAGCGTCCCGGCACTGATGGCCGCCACCGGCATGCCACGACGCACTGCCCAGGACACCCTGGCCGCCCTGGCCGAGCTGGATATCGACTGTGCCTTCCAGCAGGAAAGCGGCGAACGCAATAACGCCGGGCACTATGAGATTCGTGACTGGGGGGCGATCAATCCACAGTGGATTGCCACCCACCTGGCGCAGATCAAAGCCGTACTCGGCTACCCCTGAAACCACGAGGCCACCATGCGCAGTTCCTCCCGCCTGCTGCTGGTCATCCTGTTTCTGCTGGGCCTGTTCGTGCTGTTCGAAACCCTGGGCATCCGCGCGCAGTTCAACCTCGACGCCTTGCAGGCGCTGCTCCTGATGCATCCGGTCGTCGGCCTGCTGCTGTTTACCCTGCTATTTGCCCTGGGCAATCTGATCCAGATTCCCGGTTGGGTATTTCTCGCCGCTGCGGTGCTCACCCTGGGACGGGTGTATGGCGGTGTCGTCACCTATATCGCGGCCTGCGTGTCCTGCACCGTCACCTACATCACCATTCGCTATCTGGGCGGAAACGCCCTGCGTGAGTTGAGCAACCCGCTGGCGCAACGTCTGCTAAGCGGCCTTGATCGTCGCCCGCTGACCAGCATCATCAGTCTACGCCTGCTGTTTCAGACCGTGCCGGCGTTGAACTACGCGCTTGCCTTGTCTGACGTGCGCTTTCGCATCTACCTGCTCGGCACCCTGCTCGGCCTGCCGCTGCCCATTGCCCTGTACTGCGTGTTCTTCGACTACCTGGCCATGCTGCTCGATATTGCCCACTAGCGCCGGCATCCAGCGTTACCTACAGTCGGCAAGCAACCTGCGCCCAGCTGTGGGAAAATCCCGCGCCCATGCCTTAGATCCGCCTGCCATGTCCTTACCGCCGAAACGCCCCAGCCGAAAACCTGCCGTACCGCGCACCCCGCCCAGCAAACCTGCGGCCAACCAGGCCGATGCGAGTAAAGGCCAGTTGCACCCACGCAATCGCCATCAGGGCCGTTATGACTTTCCCGCGCTGATCAAGGCCAGCCCCGAACTGGCGGCCTTTGTAATCATCAACCCCTATGGCAAGGAGAGCATCGACTTCGCCAACCCGGCGGCGGTCAAGGTGTTCAACCGGGCGCTGCTCAAGCAGTTCTATGGCATCTCGCATTGGGATATTCCGGCGGATTACCTGTGCCCGCCGATCCCCGGCCGCGCCGATTATCTGCATTACCTGGCCGACCTGCTGGCCGCCAGCAATGGCGGCGAGATCCCACGCGGAACCAAAGTGCGTGCGCTGGATATTGGCGTAGGGGCCAACTGCATCTACCCACTGCTGGGCCACCGTGAATATGCCTGGCAGTTTCTCGGCTCGGACATCGCCGCCAGCGCCATTGCCTCGGCCAAGACCATCGTACAGGCCAATCCGGGCTTGAGTGAGGCGATTGAGCTGCGCCAGCAGCCCGACAGCACGCATATTTTCCAGGGGTTGCTACAGAGCGATGAGTGCTTCGACCTGACCCTGTGTAACCCGCCCTTCCACGCCAGCGCGGAAGAAGCCAGCAGCGGCAGCAAGCGCAAATGGCGCAACCTCGGCAAGCTCGACCCCAAACGCAAACTGCCGGTGCTGAACTTTGGCGGCCAGGCGGCGGAGTTGTGGTGCAAGGGGGGGGAAGCAGCGTTTGTCAGCCAGTTGATCAAGGAAAGCGCCGAGATCGGCCAACAGGTGCTGTGGTTCAGCAGCCTGATTTCCAAGGCTGGCAACCTGCCGGGCGTGTACAGCGCGCTGAGGAAGGCCGGCGCGCGTCAAGTGCAGACTGTGGAGATGGCTCAAGGGCAGAAGCAGAGCCGCTTTGTCGCCTGGACCTTCCACACGGCGGAACAGCAACAGCGCTGGCGGCAGAACCGCTGGCAATAACGGCGGAGCTTACCAGGGCAGCCAGCCGCCCAGGACCAGCCACACGCCAGCCAGGCCCATGCTGAGCAGGGTCACCGGCACGCCGCTGCGGGCAAAGTCGACAAAACTCAGCGGTACGCCCTGACGCCGCGCACTTTCGGCGACAATCAGATTCACCACGCTGCCGATCAGTAGCAAGTTGCCGGCCAGCGTCGACAAGATCCCCAGGCCCACCAGCAAGGCCTCGCTGGCCTCCGGCAACACGCCCAGCAGCAACATCACATAGGGCACATTGCCAATCAGGTTACTGCCCAACAGCGACAGGCTCGCCAGGGTGATCACCCCGTGCGGTAACAGGCCCAACTCGGCCAGAGTGCCCGCCAGACCCGCGACCTGCGGCAGGCTCATCGCCGCGCCCGTTACCACGAACAACCCGGCAAACAGCAGCAACAGGTTCCAGTCGACCTTCTGCACATAGTCGCGGCTGTCCACCCGCCGCGAGATCATCACCAACACCGCGATCAACAGGGCGGAAATCTCCCGCGGCATGCTGGTGGAAAACAGCCCGAGCAGCACCAGGCTGGCCAGCAGCGGTTTCAGGTAACTGCGCGCGCCATAGATGTGCTGCACCGGCGTTTCAATCTGCGCCGCTGGCTTGGCAGTCCCCCAGTGCTTGCGCCACTGCAGCCAGATCACCGCGTAGGTAATGGCCAAGGCCGCCAGTGCCGGCGGGCCGGCAATCCAGGTGTAGGACCAGAAATCCAAGCCGCCGGCCTGGCCGATCAGGATGTTCTGCGGATTACCGATCAGGCTGGCGCTGGACCCGGCATTGCACGACAGCGCCAACGCCAGGAGAAACGGCCGAGGGTCGAGGCCACGGGCCAGCAGGCTATGGCACAGCAGTGGGGTCAGGGCAAAGGCAACGATGTCATTGACCAGCAGCGCCGACAGCACGCCGCCCAACAGAACCACGCCCAGCAGCAGCAGCGCCGGCTGCTCGGCATAGTGGCTGAGTTGCTGGTTAAGCCAGGCGTAAACGCCGGAGAAATCGAACTGCGCACTGATCAGCATCAGCGCCAGCAGCAGCAACAGCGCACCGGCATCCAGATGGCTGGCCGCCTCGGCTGGAGATTGCGCACCGCTGACCAGCAGCAACACCGCCGCACAGCCAGCAATCCAGCTGCGATCAACGCGCAAGCCACGGATGCCCCCTGCGGCCATGCCCAGGTAGGTCAGTACAAACAGAATTGAAACGACCCAAACGGTCATGCGTCAGCTATCCCCTCATACCCGCGCGATTGCGCTGCGGCACTCTAAAGGGGTGGACGCTGACGGGGAACTGTCTGCCAAGAAAAAAGCACGCCAAGCGCAGGGATACGCAGCACAGCAACTATCCTTATGCAGAAACATGGCGATTGGAAAAATCCTCAGCAGTCTTCGCACACAAGGTGACGTTTTAGTTAAATATGCAGCCATTTTCTCACGGCGCACGGTGAAAACCGGTCACGGCAAGGGCTGCCAGTCAGTCCAGCACAGTGGTATTACTGTCCTCTACACGCGCAGGCAGCAGAGAGGTTTGAATGAAGTGCAAGGCCCTGTTCGTTGCAGTGTGTCTGTTACTGAGCCTGTCCGTGCAGGCCAATCAACAGCCAGAACTGAAGATCAGCGTCGGCGACTGGCCGCCCTACCTGTCCAGTACTCTCAAACACAATGGCGTCGTGGCGCACCTGATCAGCGACCTCATGGCGGACGAGGGTTATCGCGTCACCTTTGAGTTCCTGCCTTGGCCGCGGGCCTATGCGGCGGCGGCCGCAGGACGTTTCGATGGAACCGCCGTATGGATGCATAAAGCCGAGCGCGAGGAAGACTTTCTGTTCAGCGCGCCACTGCTTGATGAACAATTCGTGTTCTTTCACCTGAAAAGCCTGCCCTTCGACTGGCAGACCTTTGACGACCTCACCGGCATGACCCTCGGTGGTGGTCTGGAATACAGCTATGGCCCGCAATTCGATGCCTTTCTCGCCGAGAACAAGGTGAAGATCGAGCGCGTTTCCAGCGACCAGCAAAACTTCGAGAAGCTGCTCAAAGAGCGAGTCGTGCTCTACCCACAGGAAATGAACGTCGGCTACGCCGCCCTGCGCAGCCACTTCAGCGCGGAAGACCAGGCCAAGATCACCCATCACCCCAAACCACTGCTGGTCAATCTCAGCCACCTGATGCTGCCGAAAAGCCTGGAAGGCAGCCCCGCGCTGCTCGAACGCTTCAATAAACGCCTGCAGCTCTACCGTGACAGCGGTCGTTATCAGCGTTATTTCGATGATCTACAGCAAGGCAAGTACCAACTGGTGCCGTCAGCATCACCGGCAAGCGAGTAAAGCCCGGTCTTTTATGCACAACTGGCTAGAGTGTTTTAGAGGATCACATGCATACCCCGAATAAGAAGAAATGGACGAGTAGGCCCTGCAGTAGCCTGCGATCATGCCAAGGAGCCGATCAATGACCTTTCGACAGCGGCTGTACGGCCTGATCACCAGTTGCCTGCTGCTGCCGGGTTTTGCCAGCGCAACGGAGCCTGGCCTGGGCACGGATGAAGTGCGTATCGGCATGGTCAACGCCCAAAGCGGCCCGGCGGCGGCCCTGGGTTTGGGCATGCTTAACGGTGCCCAGGCCTACTTCAAGCGCGTCAACGCCGAAGGTGGGGTGCATGGCCGGCGTATCAACCTGCTCAGCCGGGACGATGGCTACGAGCCCAGCCAGACCGCCGCACACACCCGCAACCTGCTGCAAACCCAACAGGTGTTCGCCCTGCTCGGTTACGTCGGCACGCCCACCTCGCGTGCCGCTGTGCCATTGGCGGTGCGGGCGCAGGTGCCTTACCTGTTCCCCTTTACCGGCGCCGAGTTTCTGCGCACACCGGTAAGACCTGAGGTATTCAATATTCGCGCGTCCTATATCGAGGAAACCGAGCAACTGGTCGAGCGCATGACCAAGGACCTCAAGCTGAGCAAGATCGCCCTCCTGATGCAGGACGACTCCTTTGGCGAATCGGTCAAGGGCGGCCTCAATGGCGCTCTGCTCAAGCGCAAGCTGACGATTTATGCGCAGGCGCGCATTCAGCGCAATTCGCTGGACGTAAAAGCGGCCATCAAGGCACTGCAGAGCATCCAACCGGAAGCGGTGTTCTTTGTCGGCACCTACAGGCAACTGGCGGCAGCGATCAAGCAGGCGAAAGCGCTGGGCTTCAATACGCGCTTTATCAGCGTGTCATTTCTCGGCACCGAAGGTTTTATCCGTGAGGCCGGCGGCGACGGTGACGGGGTGTATATCTCCCAGGTGGTGCCTTCTCCAGACGACAGCTCATTGGCACTGGTGCGGGCTTATCAGGCCGATATGCAACACGGCGACTTTGACCATACCTCGCTGGAGGGCTATATCGGCGCGGCTGTGTTTACTCAGGCGCTGCGCAAGGCCGGCGCTGAACCGACACGGGAGGCGTTTATTGACGCGCTGGAGCACCTCGAAACGGACCTGGGCGGTTTCAAGGTGGCGTTCTCACGCAGCCAGCATCAGGGCTCCAGCGCGGTATTCCTGACCCGTATCGAAAATGGCCAAGCCGTACCCGTTAAGACCATGCGCTAACGCCCGGCCAGCTGCACCTGCAACAGATCGGCCACCGGCAGCGCCACACCGAGGCGGCTGAGGTTCCAGTAATGCCCTTCCAGCGTGCGGTTGACCAGCAAGGTGGCCGGTGCCGGTTGCAGGCTACCCAAGGCCCCCATCACATCGGGCAACAGCCGTTGCACCTGCTCATGCAGCGGCGTGGCGGCAAAATCCCAATTCACCCCAGGCTGCAGCAGTGGCCCGAGCAAACCATGCAGCTGACGGTACAAACCATAGGGCGTGGTGGACTTCGGCTGGCGTGTACCGAGCGCCTGGAAGGCCTTTTCCAGCTGCTCGCCGTCGCGGGCCTGCAGCGCCTTGTAGGCTTGTACATAGGCCGCCAGCAACGGCGCGGACAGCACCTGCACGCAACCGAAGTCATACACCACCAGCTCACCGGCTGCGGTGTAGGCGAAATTGCCCGGATGCGGATCGGCATGCAGCAACCTCAGCTCGAAGGCCTGGGCACTCAGCCAGCGCACCAGGGTAAGGGCCAGGCGCTCACGCACGTCGACACTGGCCTGGCTGACCTCGGCAAACGGCAAGCCGGCTTCCTCGCTGAGTGCCAGCACGCCGGGGCGGCAAAGGTCTTCCTGCGGCTGCGGCAGGCGCAAGCCCGGCCAATCGGCGAAATGCGCACGAAAGTCCTGCAGGCGGCGCATCTCGGCCGGGTAATCCAGCTCGGCCTCGATCACCGCCGCCAGCTCCCGATACAGGCCCTCCAGCTGCTCAGCCGGCGCGCGGAACAAGCGCCCCAGCGGCAGTAAACGGCGTAGCTGACGCAGATCAGCCTGACAGATGTCGGCGATGCCCGGGTATTGCACCTTGAGCACCAGCGCCCGGCCATCCGCCGCTATAGCGCGATGCACCTGACCAAGTGACGCAGCGGCAAAGGGTTGTTCATCGATCTGCTGAAAGAACTGCCCGAGGTCCGCGCCATACACCTGCTGCAGATGCCCACGCAACGCGCTGAAGGGCAAGGCTGGTACGCGGTTCTGCAGCGAGGCCAACGCCAGTGCCACCGGTTCAGGCAACACGCCCTGCCACTGCGAAGCCATTTGCCCCAGTTTGAGCACCGGACCTTTCATCTCGCCCAGCACATCGGTGAGCAGATCGCCCACCGGCTGCCAATCAATCGCGCTGCGGCCAGGCCGCAAACGCTGCCCCAGCACGCTGCCGCCGATGCGCGTGGCTGTACCCGCCAACGTGAGAAAGCGCCCAAGCGCAGAGGCAGACGGTGGAGCGGCGGGAGGCTTGACCATGCGGCAATACTCATCGAGGCGAAGCACGATCATGCGCCTGCGCCGACGCGGGGTCGACACAGAGCATTAACCGGCTCAGGGTTGCGAACGAGCCAGAGAGTCCCACACCTGCTGCTGATAGGTCACCGACTCGCGCTGACGCTCGATTTCATCCCAGATGCGCGCAGCCTGCTCCGGGTTGGCTGCCACATAGACGTTGGACAGCATCAGGTAGTAGGCCTTGTCCTGCAGCGGTAACTCGATTTTCTCCAGCTGTGCGGCCAGGTCCGGATTGGTCTGCAGCACGAAATCACCGCGCTGGCTCTGCAGCGCCGCGGCTTCGATACGTTTGTGGCTGAGCATGCGCAGCAGTGCCAACGGATCGCGGTTGGTCTCATCCACCTCGACACCCTGGGCGCGGATGAAATCGACAATTGAAAACCCGCTCA
The DNA here is from genome assembly GCF_003060885.1 of Pseudomonas sp. HMWF032. Lineage (GTDB taxonomy): Bacteria > Pseudomonadota > Gammaproteobacteria > Pseudomonadales > Pseudomonadaceae > Aquipseudomonas. The sequence goes on along the minus strand of NZ_QAIG01000005.1, from coordinate 1,088,417 downwards.
GCGAACCGATGCGCCCATGCAGTTGACGGAATTCCTGACCATTCCAGCTGACCGTACTGCCCTTGCGCCGGTAAAGGGAATAGATCGAGGTGTGCAGGCGCTTGCGTTCATCCAGGCGGCCGTCAGTATCAAGCGGGTAACGCCCCAAGCCCAGGCGTTCGGCCTTGAAACTGGCCGCGAAGGCGCCGTCATAGCTGCCTTGGGCCAGGCCGGCCAGGCAGCGCTTCCAGGGGACGGCGACGAAGGTGAACTGTCCGTGCAGAGCCTGCTCAACCAGGCGCAGCAACTGCAGATTGAGCCCGCTGCCGTCCTCCATGACCCAGGGGTAGGAATCCTGATCTTCGTAACACAGGGTCAACACCGGACCTTCGCGGGGGGCCGCCAAGGCATTGAGCGCCAGACAACAGCAGCACAGCAGGCCGCACAACGCCTTGATCAAATGTAATGTTCCACGACTCACCCAGCGACAGCTCCATAACTGGCAACGGCGCCAACAGCGCACACTGCCATCCAGTATAGGTAAGCATTGCGCCGCTGGCCCTGGCGCAGATCAATCACCCTCGCGGTTGACGGCAAAACGCCGGTCCAGCGTGCTGTAACCCATGCCCACTGACTTGTGCACTTTCAGCTGCACCGGAATGCGCTCTTTGAGTGCGGCCACATGGCTGATCACGCCAATCATCTTGCCGCTGGCGTTGAGGTTATCCAGCGCATCGAGGGCAATCTCCAGGGTTTCGCCGTCGAGGGTGCCGAAGCCTTCGTCGAGGAACAACGAGTCGATGCTGGTTTTGTGGCTGACTAAGTCAGAGAGCGCCAAGGCCAGCGCCAGGCTGACCAGAAAACTCTCGCCGCCGGACAAGGTTTTGGTGTCGCGCGCCGCATCGGCCTGCCAGGTGTCGAGCACTTCCAGTTCCAGCTCACCACGGCTACGCCGCGCCAATTGGTAACGACCGTGCAGGCGTTGCAGCTGTTGGTTGGCCAGGTAGACCAGATGATCCAGGGTCAGACCCTGAGCGAACTTGCGGTATTTGGCACCGTCGGACGAGCCAATCAGGCTGTTGAGCTGCTGCCACAGGTCGTATTCACCCTGCTGGGTGCTGATCGCAGCAAACAGGCTTTGCTGACCCTGCCGGCGATCATCATCGCCCTGCAACTGCGCGCGGATTTCGCCCTGGCGTTCACTTAGGGATTTGCGCTGGACGCTCAGGGCAAGCAGCTGTTTGTCCAGTTGCACAAGATCGAGTGAGGTTGCCGGGTTGGCCTGCAGGGCGGCCAGCTGCTGTGCGGCTGCACGGGCCAGGGCCTGGGCATCGCTTAGAGCTTTATCCAGGCGCTGACGCAATTGCTGTAACGCGGCGCGCTGTGTCTCATCCAGCAGGGCGGCCAGATAATCGGCTTCAACATTAAAGGGGCTGACGGTCAGAGCGGCCGTCCACTGCTGTTCGGCCTGTTGCAGGCGCGCTTGTTCATCCTGCAGACGGCTGGCCAGGGCCTGACAGCTACCGGCCAGTTGCTGCTGACGGCGCTGCGCCTCGTCCAGTTGAGCCTGCGCCTGCTGCAAGGCCGCCTGCGCATCGGCAGGCTTGGCCAAGGTCGGCTGATCGGCCAGGCCCAGCGCAGTCCAGCGTTGTTGCCAAAGCTGAGACTGCTGCACTGCAGCCTGCAGGCCATGATCCAGCTCACTGAGCTGGCGGTGTAAATCCAGGCTTTGCTGCTGATTGCGCTGCCAACACTGCCACTCTGTTTGGCGCTCGATGAGCCAGGCGCTGGCGTTGTCCGGCAGCTGATAGCCAAACTCGGCAAGGGCCTGACTCAGATCGGCAGTACGTTCAGCAGCAACCTGCAGCAGTTGTTGCAGGCGCTGTTGACCTTGCTCGCGCTGCTCCTGACGCTGCTGCAGGTGCAGTCGATTAAGTGCCTGCTGCTGTTCCAGCTCGCTGCACCGCTGTTGCTGATTTAGCCGCGCTTGCTGGCACTGCTCAAGGGCGGTATTGAGCTGTTGGAGCTGCTCAAGTTGCTGCTGCAGCATGAGCAGCTCATCGCTTTGTTGCACCTGCTGCTTAGCCAGGGCCTCAACATCGGCCAGCGGATGTTCCAGCTGCGCAGTCAGGCTTTGCCAGCGCTCACCCTGCTCGGCCTGGGTCTGCTCACCCCGCGCAAATTGCTGCTGTTGCTGCTCCAGGCGGGCAGCGAGTTTTTCCAGTTCGCCAGCCAGTTGCCGGCCCTGTTCGGTCAGGGCTTCCAGTTCGTTGCGCTTACTGTTCAACAGCGCCTTGGTCGCCGACACATCCAGAGCTTGGTAGGCGCTAATCGCCGGATGCGCCTCGGAGCCGCACAGCGGGCAGGCTTCGCCGGGTTGCAGTTGGGCGCGATGGGCTTCCAGGGCCTGGATGCGTTGCTCCTGCTCCAGCAGTTTTTCCTGGGCCTGTACCTGTTGTTGCAGGTCCTTGTAGCGCAGGCGCAACTGCGCCACTTCGGCGTTCTTGGCCTGATGCTGCTCGCGCAATAGCGTCAGGGCGTTGGTCAACTGCGTTTGTTCGATTGCCAGGCGCTGTTGCGCGTCGGCTAATTCGCCCAGCTGACTCAGCACACCGCCCTGGATATGCAGCTGCTGCCAACGCTCGCGCCAGGCTGCCTCACTGCGTCCGGCCAGCAGCGTCTGCTGTTGTTGCTGCGCGGCGCGTTCCTGCTCGCGGGCCTGCTGCAGGCGATGCTGTTCGGCGCCAAGTTGTTCAGTTTGCTGGTTCAGTTGCGTCTGCGACGCGGTGATCGTTTCTTGCAGCTGCTGTTGACTGAGTTGCAGCTGGGCGATTTCCCCGGTCAGTTGCTGGCGCGCCTTAAGCTGCTCGCCCCAGCTACCCAGCTGCTCACCCAGACGACCATGCTGCGGCTGCGCGGCCAGTTGTTGCTCCAACAGTTGCAGGCGCTCGGCCAGCTGCTGGCGTTGTGCCTGGCAATCGGCAAGCAGCAAGGCGCTCAGTTCGCGCGCCTGCCAGCTGTGCTCGGCAACAGTCTGCTCAATCTGGCGCTGTTCGGCGGCATTCTGCTGCAAGCCCTGCTCGGTCTGCGCCAGGCTCTGGCGGGCCTGCTGCCAATCATGGTGCAGCGGCTGCAAGCGCAGCGCAGGCTCGCTGGCGGCCAGTTTAGCCAGCTGCGGCTGGGCCTGTTGTAATGCCTGCTGCGCCGCCTGCTCGGCCTGCTGGCTGGCGTGCAACTGAGCCTGGGTTTTGTTCAACTCCTCACACCAACGGCGTTGGCGCTGCAACTCGGCGTGCTGGGCGCCGAGTGCGGCTTCATCAATAGTCAGTTGCTTGGACTGCGCTTGCAACTCGGCGCGCTGCTCTTCACTTAGCAGTTCGACACCCTCGGCGCGTGCACGCAGCTGGTCGAGGGCGACTTTCACCTCGCGACACTGCTCGAACACCCGCTGGGAGATCTGCCCATAGATATCGGTGCCGGTCAGTTCCTCCAGCAGCTCGGCGCGCTGGTTGGCATTGGCTTCGAGAAAGGCGGCGAAACCACCCTGGGCCAGCAGCATGGATTTGGTAAAGCGCTCGAAATCCAGCCCCGTCAGGCGCTCGGTTTCGCGCAGCTTCTCGTTGATTTTATCGGTGATGATTGACCCATCGGCAGCCGCCAGTTCGACCTTGGGCGCTTGCAGCGCGCCATCGGCCTTATCGCGGGCGCGGCGCTGGCTCCAGAAGGCGCGGTAGGCGACGCCCTTAACCTCAAACTCAACCTCGGCCAAGCAATCGGCGGTGTGCCGACTCATCAGTTCGTTGGCGCTAGCCGACACCGTGCTCATGCGCGGCGTGCGGTGGTAAAGCGCCAGGCAGATGGCATCCAGCAGCGTGGTTTTACCCGCGCCGGTCGGCCCGGTGATGGCAAACAGACCGTTGTCCTTGAAGGGTTCGGCGGTGAAGTCGATCTTCCACTCGCCCTTGAGCGAATTGAGGTTTTTCAGGCGCAGGCTGAGAATCTTCATGCGTCACCCTCGCGCAGTTCGCTGACCACCTGCTGATACAGCCCCAGCAAGCGTGCCTGCTCGGCCTCGTCCAGCGCTTCGCTGCTTAAACGTTGGGCGAACACCTCTTCGACACTCAGCTCATCCAGGGTTTCCTTGGCCTGGCCCTGCAGGCTGCTGCTGGCATTGCCACGCTCGCGACGAATGCGCAGCACCTCCACCGGCAGCCCCTCGCACAGCGCGGCGATGCGCAGTTGCAAGTCACTCAGGTAATCGTCGGTGCCAACCAGCACTTCCAGCCACACCGGCTGTTCGACATTGCCTTGCTTCGCCGCTTGTTTGATCTGCACGTCCAGCTCTTTTAGCGAGCCGCGTAAGGACAGCAGCGGCTGAAAACGCGGCACCGGCAGCGCGCTGATCTGGCGCAAGCCGCTACTATCGAGGTCCACCAGCAGCACTTCCTTCTGCTGTTTGGCTTCATCGAAGCTCAGGGGAATGGGCGAACCGCAGTAGCGGATATGCTCCAGTCCGCCGACCTTCTGCGGCCGATGGATATGCCCCAGGGCGATGTAGGCCGCAGGCGGAAAGGCGCTGGTGGGGAAGGCCTCCAGGCTGCCGACATAAATCTCACGCACCGAATCACTGGCGCTGGCACCGACCGTGGTCAGATGCCCAGTGGCGATAATCGGCAGCTCGCCGCCCAGCTCAACGCGCTTGGCTTCGGCCAGGACATAGAGGTCCTGATAGTGCTGCTGGATCGCCTGCTGCAGCGACAGTTGCTTGTCCTGCGCGCTCTGCCCAGCCTGGCTGAGCAGCACATCGCGCGGGCGGATAAACGGGATGCCGCAGAGAATCGCACCCGGCGAGCCGTCACGCTGTTGCAGCACCAGCAGCTGCTCATCCAGCTGCTCACAAACACCCGGAATCACCCGCGTACCGAGCTGCGCCAACAGGGTTTTGCTCTCAGCGAGCATGGCCACCGAATCATGGTTGCCGCCCAGCACCACCAACGCACAGCCGGTGGCGCGTAGCTCGACGATAAAGCGGTTGTACTGCTCACGGGCATAGCTGGGCGGTGCGCCGGTGTCGAAGATATCGCCGGCAATCAGCAGCGCATCCACCGCCTGCGCGCGCACCTGCTCGATCAGCCAGGCACAGAACGCCTGATGCTCAGCCTGACGCGTCTTGCCCATAAAGTGCTGGCCGAGGTGCCAGTCGGAGGTGTGCAGGATGCGCATGCTCAAAACAGCCAATCCTTGACCACCATGTGGGTCTTCACTTTCTGCATGCCGGGGAAGTTTTCGATCTCGCCGCGCACCTCGCTCAGACGCTGCATGGAGGGCGCTTCGATGACCACCAGCATGTCCGTTTCGCCACTGATACCGCTGCAGCGGCGCACCTCCGGGTACACGCGCATGCGCTCGACGTAGTGCTCGCAGCGGCCGCCTTGGTAGAACAACTCCAGATAAGCGGTGATCGCGCCTGCACCGGGCAGCGCCACCTGCGCCTGATAGCCACGGATCACACCCGCCTGTTCCAGTTGGCGAATGCGCTCACTGACGGCCGAGCGCGACAAATTGACCTCACGGGCGATCTGGCTGACGGGTAAGCGCGCATCGGCGCGCAACAGGGCGAGTATCTGCTGATCGAACTTGTCCACGCGGGGCTCTCGAAAAAGGCAATTTGACGGCCAAATGCGCCAGATCGTCGGTCAAAGCCGACGCTTCGCCAGCAGCCTGTAACAGGCGGGCGATTTAACATGGCGAACGAAACCGCAGAGCATACAACATGAGTCGTCTGAACCCGGAATTGAGCCTGCTGCAAGGGATTGGCCTGCTAAGTACCTCGCTGCTGGGCACGGGCATTTTTGTGATCCCGGCGCTGGCCGCCACTGCTGCCGGCGAGGCGTCGTTATGGGCCTGGATGCTGCTGATCGCTCTGGTGCTGCCAGTGGCGTTTACCTTCGCTCAGCTGGGTCGGCACTTCCCCCATGCCGGCGGCGCGCCGCATTTGATTGGCCGCGCCTTTGGGCCGCGGATGGAGCGTATCAGCGCCCTACTGTTTATTGCGGTGTTGCCGGTGGGTTTGCCGGCAGCGCTGAATATTTCCACCGGCTTTTTCCAGGCCTTGTTTGCCATCGGCCGCAGAGAAGCGCTGCTGATTCAGCTCGCTACGCTGGGGGCGATGTTGCTCCTCGGCCAACGCCCGGCAAAGGCCTCGGGCATGGTGCAGGGGGCGATTGCCTTGGCGATTATTGCCACGGTGGGGTTGATCTGGTGGGCCGGTGATTTGCCCCACGCCAATCAACCTTTGCTGCCGGAACTGAGTGGTTCCTGGCATCTGCTGCCCGTCGCGCTGGGGGTGATGTTCTGGTGTTTTGTCGGCATCGAAGCCTTTACCCATATGGGCGAGGAATTCAAGAACCCTGAACGCGACTTCCCACTGGCGCTGCTGTTGGGTGTGCTGCTGGCAGGCCTGGTGTACTGGGCCTTTTCGGTGGCGGTGTTGAGTTTTCATGCCTACGGCGATGTGCAGACCGATGCTGCGTCACTGCCGCGTATGCTCGACCAACTGTTCGGCGCCAAGGCCCGCTGGCTTAGCGCGCTGATCGGCTACCTGGCCTGCTTTGCTTCGATGAATGTCTATGTGCAGGGCTTTGCGCGGTTGATCTGGAGCCTGGCTGATGAAGGCAAATTGCCGCGCCCGCTGGCCCAGCGTAACCATCACGGTGTGCCGGCTCGCGCCTTGTTGCTGGTGGTGATTATCTGCGCCCTGTGCGCCAGCTTGGCAGCGGTGATGCAACTGTCGGTGGACCAACTCATCCGCTACGCCAATGGCAACTTTGTGCTGATTTATCTGTTCAGCATGGCCGCTGGCTGGGTGCTGTTAAAAGGACTGTGGCGGTGGGTGGCGGCGTTTAGCGCGCTGCTCTGTGCCCTGGTGATGGTCGCCCTGGGCAACGACGCCTGGTACGCCGCGGGCCTGCTGCTGGCCTTGGCGGCGCTGGACTCTATTCGCAGCCGTCGTACGCCGACTTCACCCTCTTCGGCGCATTAACCGCAGGCAAAAAAACTGGCGCCCCAACCACGGGCGCCAGTTTTTTCCGGCTAGAGCCGGTTAAGGCTGATGTTGTCCAGGTACAACGATTGATCTGACCGAGTGCCCAGCACCAGCAGTTCCATGCGTCGATAAGTACCGGTCGGCACTTGGAAGCTCTGCTGCAACTTGCTCCAAACACCGCCCTTGGTATTCACCACACCGAGTGACAGCAGACGAGCATTGCCGGACGTGTCTTCAAGGTAGAGGTAGGCATAGGACAGCGCAGCGACGCTGGCGGTGCGGCTCACCATCACGTCAGCGCTAAAGCGATAGGACAAGCCTGGCTGTACCTTGCCGGCTAGCAACAGGCTCGCGCCAGTGCCATCGGCCTTACGCGCGTAAACCTCCAGCGACTTGCCGGTCGCCGCCAGCGCAGTGAGCCGATTGCTGCCGTAGAAGCCAGTCCATTCGCCGATCGCACTGTCGAACGTCCAACTGAATGCCGCTGGCGTAAGCGGCTTGATTGCGGTGGTGGGCGTCACTTCGCTGAGCTGAACTTCATCCAGCAGCACACCCAAACGGTTGATGCTTAATAGGCCCAGGTAGGTGTTACGGACGACGGTGGGTGGCGGCTGGTAGATAAAGGTCATGTCGATGGGCGTGAACTCGCTGCTGGTCACCGACTTGATCGCACCGTTGGCGCTGCTGTAGCTGATACCGGCGTTTTCCTCATGGACCATGCCCAGGTACACGTTACCGCGCATGTTGGTGCCCTTGAGCATGACCTTGGCTTTCAACCGGTAGGTGGCACCCACCTTGAGCGCGCCGACAGAGGTGGCAAGCATATCGTCGCGGCCGGCCGGCAGGTCGAATTGCAACGCGTCGTCACGGCAGGTTTTACCGACGTTAAGTTGGCTCAGCTTGGCCACGTTAAGTAAGGTTTTCCAACCATCCAGGGTGCGGAACTCGCCGTTGGTTACCAAGCCTGTGAGCGCGGGTTTGGCGCACCAGGCCGTTACCGGCGGTGCTACGGGCGGGGCCGGTGTGGTGGGTGGAGTGGGCGTGGTCGGCGTAGTGGGTTTGGTCGGCGTGCTGGTGGGGTTGACCGTTTCGGGCACTTTTGTCGGACGCAGTGCGGCGATGTGTGCAGCCATGTCATTTAGCGCGCGAGCGGCGTCTGCATAGCTGGCACGGCCACACGCCTGGTTGGCACAGGTACTGTCGACCAGGGTTGGGGTGGAAAACAACGGCGCCTGCACCGACGCGTTAAACACTTGCGGATAGGCCATGATGGTCGCGAAACGACCCTGCACGCCGTAGCCGCGGCCCCATTCATAGGTACCTTGGTGAATGCCACGGGCCAGGTAGGTGTAGTAACCCTCGGTCTGGTCTTGCTCATAGGAGTGACGCAACCCCAGGTTGTGGCCAATCTCGTGAGCCATGGTGCTCAGGCTGCAATCCACGCCGGTGATGCCGTAGGCACTGGCCCAGGCACCATTCTGGAACGTGCCGCTGTTCTTCGGCCCGGAGAGTACGTAGCCAATGCCGCACACGCCATAGCCCTGGCCCACTGGGGTACGGCTGATCAGTTGCACCACATCGGCGCCGTAGGTTTCACGCAGTTGTTGTACCCGTGGATCGGCAGCGAACGCAGACAAATCTTTCTCGGATATGGTCGGGTAGCTGGCCCAGGTCAGCAGTTGCCGGTTGACCAAACGCAGGCGCAAGTTGACGTTGCTCTTCTTGAACGCGTTGTTGGCAAATTCGATGTAGCTGGCGATGCGTGCGTCAATGTCACGCCCATTGGGCAGGGCTTGCGCCTCTTTGGTGTAGAGCACCAGCAGATCGACGGTGCGCGGTTCGGTGGCAGCTTGAGTGAACGGGGCCAGCAAGAGCATGGCCAGGCAGACGAATAGTTTTTTCATGGTTTCTAATCCTGTAGCGCTCAGCCGCTGGTTGGCGGTGGGAGCGGCTGCAACGGCGTGGATTCAGGGGTCACGAGGGCGTCCGGGGTGGCACGCAGCAGCAGCTCGTTCTGGTCGGTCATCAGCATGCTGCCGGTGGCGTTGTCCACCACAAACGACAGGGTCTTATCGCGGGTCGCCAGGGTGATATGGGTCTCCACTTGCCCGCGCACGACAGTCAGCGAGTCTTCCGGTTGCCCCCCTTGCACCGACCCGCTCCAAACGGCGACACCGGTGTTGTGGGTCTCGTCCAGCGTGGCGCGTAGCGGTTCTTTACGCCCCGGTACGGCCAGCTGCAGGGTCTGGCCGACGGCCAGCGTGCCAAGGACGGAAACCGGCATGTTGGTGCGGTAGAGGGTCATTTCGTCTTGCTGCTCAGGCACCAGCGAACGGCTGTCCCAAAGCTCAACCACATCGTCATCCGGTGCAGCCGCTTGTACCGTTACGTCTTTAACTGGCGTGCTCGCGACCACACCCACGGCGGCAACCGACGGCGCACTGAATGGCTTGTGCGGCAGCAAACCGGTGGACGGCGCCGCAGCCAGAGCAGAAGGCAACGGGGCAGAAGGCGTAACAGCGACGTTGCCCGCTGAAGGCTCGTGCAGTAAGAATGCAAGCGTGGCACCTGAGGCAAGCAGGGCTACCGCCATATAGAGCAGGGTTCGGGGCATAGGCCACCTTCCTACGTTCAACCCGCAACAGCCGGGTTAGAGCGAAACCACGGAAGAGCATCCCTGACAGACCGCGGAACAGGTTAAACCGTCATGGGGCAACGGTCGGTTGTTGTTCGTTTTATTGACGCCAAAATATTGATATCACAGCGCCATCATTGCCCATAAAGACGAATTCGTTATAGGGAAACCCTGAAAAACGCGTTCCAGAAGCTTATAAAGCTGTCTGACGCTTCGTTTCCGCTCTAAATCGAGTGCCAGGCACAGCCCCGCACGACGCACGTGCACAGGGGCAACAGGCGGAAAATACGCCGGACGGTTAACCTTTACGCACTCAGAGCACGGCCAAGGAACTGCAATGCGAAGAATCCTGCGCGACCTAAAGATTATGTTGTTGACCAACCTGTGGATCGTGCCCGTAGTGGCCGCCTTGGTCGGTGCCCTCTTCTACTTTGTCGCCCCACCACCGCCCATGCATGCCCGCATGGCGACCGGCGCAGTGGGCGGTGGCTACCACACCTTTGCCGAGCGGCTGCGAGACGAACTGGCGCTGCAGGGTTTCAGTCTTGACCTGGTGGAGAGCGCGGGCTCTGCGGACAACCTGGACAAACTGGGTCGCGGCGACGTGGAACTGGCCCTGGTCCAGAGCGGCCAGGAACTGACGCTGAGCGACGAGGCGCGCAGCACCCTCAATGGCCTGGGCGTGATGTACCGCGAACCGCTGTGGCTGTTTCTCGGTGACACGGCCAAATTCGAACGCCTGAGCGATCTGATCAAGCTGCGCCTGGCCATCGGCTCCGCCAACAGTGGCACCCAGGCAGTAACCGCCGCGCTATTTGCCGCCAACCGCATCGAGCCGCCACAGTACCCACAGCACTGGCAACAAATGGGCGGCAGCAAGGCCGCTGAGGCGCTGATCGCGGGCGAACTGGACGCGGCCTTTTTCGTCGGCCCCGCCGAAAATGCCTTGATCCAGCGCCTGGCGGCGGAGCCCAAAGTACGCCTAGCCAGCCTGCGCCGCACCGAAGCCTACCTGGCCCGCCTGCCCTACCTGAGCCGCCTGGAGGTCGGTGAAGGCATGCTCGACATGCAACACAACACGCCAGACCGTGACATCGTCACCCTCGGCCCGGTCGCCACGCTGGTGGCCGGCGAAGCCTTTCACCCCTCGCTTACGCCACTGATTCTCGAAGCGGCGAAAACCGTGCTCAAACACGGCAGCCTTCTCGACCCGGCCGGCAGCTACCCGGCCAAGCCGCCGCTGTCACTCAACACCCTGAGCGAAGCCGAGTACTACTACGACAAGGGCCTGCCGATCCTGCAGCGCTACTTGCCGTTTCGCATCGCCTCGCTGGCCGACCGCTACATCATCCTCGCCATTCCGCTGCTGGTGCTGCTGTTCCCGCTGTTCAAGGCCATCGGCCCGATCTACCAATGGCGCATCCGCGCGCGCATCTACCGCTGGTACAAGCACCTGCGCGAAATCGATCAGCAGCTGTACAAGGGCAGCCTACCCAGCGACCTGGACGCCGAAATCGCTCGCCTGGAACGCCTTGAGGACGAACTGGCGCGGGTCGAGGTGCCGCTGTCCTACTCCAGCGAGCTGTATGAGCTGCATATCCACCTGCGCTATGTGGTTGAGCGGCTTCACAGCCTCAAGGCGAAGAACCAAGCCGCGCCCGAGTAAACAACACGTTATTCAAAACGAAGTTGTAAGTAGCGCCATGGCGCCAGCAATACATGGGTGCACGGCCCAAAGGCCAAGCGGTAAGCCAGCTCGCGCCGCAAGCGGCGATAAGCGCTATGGCTACCGCCACGGGCAACCGCTTTGGCCGTCGAAAAGTAGCGCACAGCTCTCGCGCTATCGGCGTGCTCAACGGCCTCGGCATAACCATCCAGCATGTGCTGCATGCAGGCGAAATAAGGGCGTAGCTGCGCCCCCTGATAACGCGATTGCCACATGCCAAGCGCTTGCATGTCTGTTTGTTTTGCAGCATCAGCCGCAAGCCAGATCATGGCTTCATGATTCTCAGGCATCTGTTCAAGCGACTTGCGGGATACGGCCGCAGCCAGCTCATCACGACCCGTTGCGCGTAACCCCAAGGCCAGATTATTCAGCCCCCAGGCCGGGATGTCAGTGCGCTGTGCCCAATCTGATAGCCAGTGGGGCATTGACCAGTACAGTCCCTGATTCGCCAATGCATAACTGGCCATCCCCCAGATCATGCCATCGCTGCGCATCGCCTCACAGCTGGCTTGCAACGTGCGATCCAGCAGGTTGTTGGCATTCTCGCGCTCAGCCAACAAATCCAACATGGCATGCTTGGCCGCATGCCGGGTGTCATTGAGCAATAGCCTGCTAAAACCTTTCCAAAGCGAGCCGGGTAGCCAACGGGCATCCTCGTGCTTTAACCAGAAAAGCGCAGCTGCATGGTGTAATGCGCCCTCAGAAGCAGCCTTTTCTACAATGGGCCACAACTCTGGATCACGTGCTGGCGCGACAAACCGTTTGAGCACATCAGCCCAGGCGCCTGCGTTATCGTCATCTCGGCATAAAGGCTCAAGCACCCGCTGTTTAAGTTGCACATCACTGTGCGCCTGAGCGAAGTCCAATGCCCTGAGAAGAATCGAAGGCTGAGAGGCGGTAGGCGTCTCCAATAGACGCGCCAAAACAGCCCGGCAATCATCCTTGCGGCCATACTTCAGCTGCAGATCGAACTCGTTGAGACCGGCAAAGGTGTAACCGGGATCAAGACAGAAGGCTTGTGAAAACGACAGTAGCGCCTGTTCGCTCTGCTCATTGAGCAATAACGCATGCCCGAGAAACCCATGGGAGATCGCCAGTTTGGGCTCCAGGCGCACCATTTCTCTGGCTGATTCCACGTATGCCGAGTAGTGCCCCGCGCTATCTTGCCAGTCCGCAAGCTCACGCCATGCGTCAAAACTGTTCCTGTGGCGCACCAGCAACTGGCGCAACTCGTCCAGCGCAGCGTCGTGCTTACCACTGTTATAGGTCGCTCTAGGCCCGAAGACCGCCAATTCAACCGGCGTTGCACCTCCCCAGCATGGTGCGGCCAACAGCTCATGCAACTCGTCAAAACGCTCGGACTTCAACAGCAGGTCCAAGAGTTTTTCGTGCGCACCACGGTGGCGTGGGTTGAATCTCAAGGCCTCACGCAAGGCGCCTTCACGCCCAGCAGCGTCCTGTTCGTGCTCAGCCAGCGCCAACCAGGCATCCGCATCACCGGCACGCAACTTGACCAATTCATGAGCCAGACGCAGCGGTCGCCCGGCATCATCCAAAGCAACGCTGTAACGCCCTAACTGGTTCCATACCCAGGCGTTACCTGGTTCATCGCGCAGAATCCGTTCGGCCCCCAGAACAGCCTCACCATATGCTTCACACTCGCCTTGTACATAGCTCAGATAAGCACGCAACTCATGGTTGTCTGGCGTTCGGCTGAGCACACGGTTTAACAAGGCTTCCGCCTCAGCCAGGTTATCGCCCTCATCCAGCAGGCTTTCCACATAGAGACGAACAGTCGGCGTCCACAAGGGGTTGATGCGGAAGCTTTCTTGCAGCGTCGCGCGACACTCACTGTATTGCCCATGATTCTTCTGCAACTGGGCGCGCTCCAGCGCCAAACGAGGCATCAGCGGAAAGCGCTCAACCGCTGATTGCAAAAGCGCCTCGGCCTGCTCGACATGCCCTTCTAAAGCCTGTTGCCGGGCAACTATCACCCACAACTGCCAAAGATCAGGACGCTGCCGCAGGGCCTCACCAAGCTGCTCAAGCAGTACCTGCGGGTCGAGGAGTTTCTGTGCCTGTTGCTGATAGGCCATCCAGCCTTCACCAAAAGTCACTTGGCGAACCAGCTCAGCATGTACGTAATCCAAAGACTGCAGAACGTCATCCTGGCCAGCGCAGGTTTCGAGCAACATGTTGCTGGCGTATTCATTGTCCGCACTACGCTGCAACGCCTTGCGGAATGCGTCCTGAGCGCCCTCTCGCTGCCCGGATTGCAGCAGCACAAAGCCATGCGTGGAATGGCAATAGGTGTCTTGTGGATCAATCGCCAAGACGTGCATGCACAGGCTTAGCGCCTCTTGACTGCGCCCCAGTCGAGCGAGCACCACAGCCAACTCACGCAATGCCCAGGCATTTTGTGGATGGCTGTGCAGAAGGCGGCGCAACGTCGCTTCGGCGGCTTCAAGCGAGCGCCGCTGTGCCCGTTCTACAGCAAACTCCGCAATGCCTGCATGGTGCTCAAAGCGATAAGCAAGGGCTTCCACATAAGCATCAACGGCCTCCTCGCCCGCTGACTGCCGCAGTAACTGTGCATACAGGCGATGCAGTGACAGATTCAGTGGGTCAAGCTCAGCAGCCTCCTGACACCAGAGCAGAGCCTGTTGAATATCACCGCCACTACGCTGGCTGTAGATGACGGAAGCACGCAGCCAGGCTCCACGCCGGCATAAGGTCTCTGCGCGCAGTAGCAGCTGGTAATTCAGCTCAAGCTCACCACTACGCCCATAGAAATCGGCCAACCCAAGCAACAGATCAGGATCATTCGGACGGACCTGAAGCGCCTGTTCCAACACATCACGAGCGCCATGCGCATCGCCCACCTCTTCAAGGCATTCGCTGAGCGTGATGCTGGGCCCAGCTGCCAAAGCACCTAACTGCTGATGACGTTGACGTAAAAAGTGCATCCCCTCTTCAGTCCGCCCTAAGCAACGCAGGGCACGAAAGTACTGGTTGCTGTATCCCTCGTTGGCGGCATGCAGGCAGGCGGCAAACCGATACAGCTCGCAGGATTGCTCGCGCATGCCCTCGCCCCAACGCAAGCTGGCCAGCGCATTCCATGCGGGGGCCTGCCCCGGAGCCTGACGCAAGGCCTGGTTGAGCAAGTACTGCACGGTAGCGCCTTGGCCACCTCCATCCGCTAATAAGTTGGCATAGCGCACCACGATCAGCGGGTCACTCCAGCGCGCCTGACAGTGCTGTTCCAGCCATGCCAGTTGCACACCACGCGACTGCAGCACACTCAACGAGCTGGCCTTGGAAAGAATCAGGTTGGAATCATCCGGGAAGTGCTGCAGTAGCACTTCAGTGGCATCGAGTACTTGCGTCTCTCGGCCGTCATACCAAGCCAATGCACGCTGCGCCTGAAAATACAGACGATGCTCTGACGCAGTGGCTTGCAGCTCTGCCAATGCACTCAGCGCGTCCTCTCGACGGTGTACCTCCAGCGCACAGAGCAGTCGGTAGTAGTTATCCCACAGGTGGCGTTCCGGGAACTCCAGCCCCTCCAATCGATAGGCCTGATCGGCGGGCAATAACACCATGCCACGTGGACCCGAGGCACGCTGCGTCGCAAACAGACTCTCCGCCAGGCACTCGCCAAACTGCGCCTGGCCAGGATCACGAATCAGCAACGTACCACGCGGCTGGTCGTAACCAACCACCGCCTGCAAGTGGCCGCTGCCGGTGTATTGCACGGAAAGGGTAAAAGGCAATCCGCGATCTATCAGCGCACAACTGGTCGCCCAGTCAGCGGTAAACTCACGCACCAGCCAGCCATTGCGCTCAGCCCATGCACGCTCGGCCTGGTATGACGTACCGTCGTAACAGATCTCTTCGGCAACCTCCAAATGCGCCACCGGGCGCCCCCAGAATGCGGAAAGGGCTGTCAGCGTCGCCGGAGCGCAGGTCATGTGGTGCTGCCGCACAAAACTCACCGGTAACAGGCAGCGCTGACCTTGCGGTGCTTGCAGCTGCTCAGCAACCTTGCTGTAAAAAGGCCCTCCGGCCTGCACAGCCAGTTCCCTGGCCTCAGCATACGCGCCACGCAGGCTCGCAATATCGCAGCGCCTGCCGGCATACCAGCGCGCCAGTCCTTTTTCCAGCAAGGGCGAGAATGCCTCGGCACGCGCCAGCCAGTGCTCGGCCTCGTCCAGTTCACCAACTTCGATCAGTAAATCTACCAGTTGAGCGCATAGGCCACTGCTTTCCGATGCATCAGCAGCGCTGCGCAGACGGTCCAGCGCCTGGTTCTCACGGTTGAGTTGCACTTCCAGCATTGCCGCCTGAATGAGCGCAGACCGCGAACTTGGTGTCAGGCGCAGGGCCTGTTCGCAGCATTCAAGCGCCTCAGTAAAACGGTCCTCCTGCTCCAGGCAATAGGCACGCTCAACTAACAGCCAGGGGCCTTGCGGCCTCAGAACGAGGGCTCGCTCGCTGTATGCCGCACTGCGGGTAAAGTCACGTAGTAACGCAAACAGGTAGGCCGAAAAGGAAAGCCACTCTGCATGCAGCGCAGGACTCTCCGGTACCCAACTCCCAAACTGCTGAAGAAAGATCCATGCGCGAAACTGCCCCCGACGAGCAAGAAGAAAGCGGGCATAGCGCAGACGCGTTTCAGCCGCCTCTGGGTAGCGCCTATACCCCAGATAAGCCAGCGCATCCGCCAAACGCGGTGCACCAAGATGAGCCGATAGGCGTGAGGCCATGACCATGGCAGCAGCTCCGCGCCATTGCCGGTAGTCCCCATGGCGAGTTGCAAGCCTGTGAGCCTGCTGAAAATGCCCCTGATCCATCAGCGCCTCAAGCTGCGCCAGCGGCTCGGGAGCAAGAAAGGTGGTACTGGTAAGCGTGGAGGACATCGGACCCATCCTTGGCCTGAAACAACATGCACGCCACTCTAAGTAGCAATCTGCTGCGTTTCAAGCCGTGGTAAAGCCCAAGCCGCGTTCCACTTTCGCCGGTCAGCTCAGGTAAACTCTGAGGTCTTTTCCTTTCTCTGCTTTCCAGGTACACCATGCCGATCCGCCACTGCATCGTCCATTTGATCGACAAAAAGCCTGATGGCACACCCGCCGTGCTGCATGCCCGCGACAGTGAACTGGCTGCCTCGCAGGCCATCGAGAACATGCTCGCTGACCTCAACGAGAGCTACAACGCCAAGCAGGGCAAGGCCTGGGGTTTCTTTCATGAGGAATCCGGGGCCTACCCGTTCAGCGGCTGGCTCAAGCGCTACCTAGACGAGGAGCAGGATTTCACCGCCTTTAGCCGCCAGGCCGTCGAGCACCTGCAAAAGCTGATGGAGGAATCCAACCTGTCCACCGGCGGCCATGTGCTGTTCGCCCACTACCAGCAAGGCATGACCGATTACCTGGCCATCGCCCTGCTGCACCACAGCGAAGGCGTGGCGGTCAATGATGCGCTGGACGTGACCGCCGCCAAGCACCTGGACCTCAGCCAGTTGCACCTGGCCGCGCGGATCAACATTTCCGAATGGCGTAACAACGCCCACTCCAAGCAGTACATTTCCTTTATCAAGGGCAAGAACGGCAAAAAGGTCTCGGAGTACTTCCGCGACTTTATCGGCTGCCAGGAAGGCGTCGACGGCCCTGGCGAAACCCGCACCCTACTGAAAGCCTTTAGCGACTTCGTCGAAAGCGAAGACCTGCCTGAAGAGCAAGCCCGCGAGAAGACCAAGACCCTGGTCAGCTACGCCGCAAACCAGGCCAAACAAGGCGAGCCCATCACCCTCGACGAGCTCTCCGGACTGATCGACGAAGAACGGCCCAAGGCCTTCTTTAACCATATCCGCAACAAGGATTACGGCATGGCCCCGGAGTTTCCGGCGGACAAACGCACCCTTAGCCAGTTCCAGCGCTTTACCGGCCGCGCCGAAGGCCTGTCGATCAGCTTCGAAGCGCACCTGCTGGGCTCGAAGATCGAGTACGACGAGGGCACCGACACGCTGGTGATTCGCAACCTGCCGACGCAGCTAACCGATCAGCTCAAGCGCCGCAAAAACTAACAGCCCGCTGAAAAACTACCTACGTTGCCGATGCGGCGTTAAAAACAGGCTCAAAATGCTCATTTACACCCGTAAACTCCGCTTTTTCGCCTCTTTTTGCCTTGCCTCGGCTGCCTCGCCTACGTTTTTAAACGGCCTGTCACATCCATGAGCCGCCTGCCGGATGACCTGCTGGACAGGTGCCGCTGCGACCCTGCCGCGCCCTTCGCCGAAGATCCGGCGCGCGACTTCGGCTTGGACAAACAGCGGGCGCAGCAGGCCTTGGCTGAACTGCGGCCCTGGCTCAATCGTCAGCAGCGCATGCTCTGGGCCAACCGGCGCAACGCCCTGCTGCTGATCCTGCAAGGCACCGACTGTTCCGGTAAAGACGGCGTGATTCGCCGGGTGATCAGCAGTTTTGATCCGCAGGGGCTACGCATCCACAGTTTTCAAAAGCCCGATGCGTGCGAGCAGCGCCACGATTTTCTCTGGCGCTATCAGCGGCGGTTGCCGACAGCGGGCCTGCTGGGCGTGTTCAACCGCAGCTATTACGAAGGGCTGATCAGCGATCCGCTGGACGGGCTGTGCAGCGCGGCCGACCTGCCCGCCCGGCAGCACGCCATCCTCGCCTTCGAGCAGCAGTTGTGCAGCCAAGCGACGCAGCCGTTGAAGTGTTTTTTGCACCTGAGCAAGGCCGAGCAAAAACGTCGCCTGCATGAGCGCCTGGAGCACCCACACAAGCGCTGGAAGCTGCACGCCAGCGACTTGCAGGCCCACCGCGAATTCAACCTGCGCGAGCAACGCTGGGCCGAACAACTGGCGCTCACCGACCACGCGGCGGCGCCCTGGTACATCATCCCGGCGGATCATCGCTGGTTGCGCGACTGGCTGGTGGCCAGCCTGTTGGCGCGCGAGCTGGAGCGCTTAAAACTGGACTGGCCAACCGCACCCGCCCCGTTCAGCGCGGACGATCTGGAGCAGGCATGAAGCGGCTTTTGCTGCTGTTACTGGGCCTCAGCAGCGTTGCTCAGGCCGTGCCGGAACAGGCGCTGTACCCGGATGAAGTGCGCTTTGTCACCGCCAACGCCGAGTTCACCCTGCTGCATGAGATGGGTCACCTGCTGATCAGCGAACTGCGATTGCCGGTGCTCGGCCGTGAAGAAGATGCCGCCGACCAACTCGGTTTTATGGGCCTGTTTCTGCTGCACGAACGGCAACGCGACGCCGATTTTTACGCCAAGTTGCTGGATGTGGCCGACTACTGGCGGCTGGAGTGGCAACGCCAGCGCCCGGAAGCGCCCGAGGTGCGTGAATGGGACAGCCATGCCCTGGACGCGCAGCGCTTTTTCAACCTGGCTTGCCTGGCCTACGGCAGCGACCCGCGCCAACTGGAATGGGTGATCCAGATGACCGGGCTGCCGGATGAACGGGCTTTCTACTGCCCCGAGGAATACCAGCAGGTTGAATACGCGGTGAACTGGATTCGCCAACACTTCGCCCGCCGCGCCGACCAACCGATCCGCCACCACCTGCGGGTGGAGTACCAAACCCCGCCCCTGCATTTACCCGAAGCCCGCGAGTTGCTGGAAAAAGTCCGCGCCTCCGGCGAGCTGGAAGCCATCGCCGCGCGCACCAGCAGCACCTTCGCCCTGCCCCGCGACCTGAAACTGATCGTCGCCGCGTGCGGTGAAGCCAACGCCTGGTACAACCGCATCAGCGGCGAACTGACGCTGTGCTATGAACGCATCCTGTACTTTCGCGAACTGGCGCGCGAGCTGCCACGTCTGAGGCAGACCGCGTTGCAGGAAAACCCACCCACGCTGTAAACAGCCCCCTGCTCGAGTGAGGCAAAGGAAGGCCACATGAAGAAAGTTATTCTGCTGCTCTGCGCCCTGGCGCTTTACCAACACTGGGACACCGTGCAGCGCTGGTTGCAGCCACCTCAGGCCAATCAACCGGGCGAGGTGGTGCTGTATGCCACCCAATGGTGCGGCTATTGCGCCAAAGCCCGTGAGCAGTTGGCCAACGATGGCGTGCGGTACCGGGAGGTGGATATCGAAAAAGACGCCGCCGGCAATGCTAGGTTCAAAGCCCTCGGGGGCCGCGGCGTGCCCCTGCTGGATATCAAGGGCACGCTGGTGCACGGCTACGACCCGCAAGCCATGCGGGCCGCTTACTGACCGCTCAGTGCGTCAGGTACTAAGGCCTTACAGCGCCTTGATGGCAAAGCCCATGCGCGGAAAGTGCACATGCACGGTGCCGGCGCGTGGGTCTTCGCGGCGCAGGATCAGTTCTTCGCTGCCGCTGAAGACCAACTCACCTTCCACCGCATCCACACCGTAGTCGATGGCGGAGATTGCCACCTGCTGGCCAAGGGTAAAGCCATTCGGGTCGGCTAACGCTCCGTCCGGCAAAGCTGCCGGGGTGGCGTCACGGGCAATGGCAACGGCGTCCTCGCCACTCATTTCGCTGAATGAGCCGTGGCCGAAATCCAGCACGCGCGCCAGCCAGGTGGCCACCGCCGGGTACTCATCGACCAGCGGAGCCGTGACCGGCGTACCACGCAAGAACCACAACGGGTGAGCCATGGCGATGTCAGCCAGTGAGGCCTCGCCAAACAGGAAGTCGCCGGACTCACGCTCCAATTGCTGCTGCAAACGTGCCATCAGCGTGGGCCATTGGTGCTTGGCCACTTCCAGCGGAATGCGCGTGGCCAGGCCACCGGTGAACAGGTTGCTGCGATCGGCAATAAAGGCTTTGAGAAACTCCGGCGGCAACTTGCCAAAGCGCGCGGCGATGGATTCCGGCTGGAACACCAGGCTGACCGCATGCAAAAACACCTGAGCATCGGCCCACTGGGCAAAGCAGGCGACGTTGAATGCTTGACCTTCGGGGAACAGCGCCGGGGTCGCTTTCTCCGCTTCAAGACGGCGGGCAATCAGGGCGGTGTCGCAGTAGATATCGGCACCGACTTGCAGCACCGGGGTCTTGCGGTAGCCGCCGGTCAGGGCGGTGAGATCGGGTTTGGGCATCACCGCCGGAATCATCACCGAACGCCAGGACAACTGCTTGAAACCGAGCATCAACCGCGCTTTTTCAGCAAAGGGCGAGGTTGGGTAATGGTGCAGGATCAACTCGTGCATGGCAGGCTCCGCAAGGGTTCAGGTAAGCCCGCAGCTTAACCGCACAGCCGGCGACGGCCTACCCGCTTAGCCTGATGGCACGCTATCAACCGCAGCGATAACCGCGGCGGTCGCCACCAAATGCTCCTTGGCGGCTTTGCTCAACGCCTTGATCGCCCGCTCACGCCGCAGCGCATCACCCTTGCCCGCGCAGGCCTCGGTGTACACCAGCGCCTGCGCCGGGCTGGAATAAAAGAAGCGCGCGCCCTTACCGCTCTGGTGTTTGGCAAACCGCTTGCGTGGGTCGTCGCTGATACCGCAGTACAACGCCCCGTTAGCCGCCCGCACCAGGTACACAAACCAGGGCTTGGCGGCAGGTGTTTCAGGCACAGAAGAGGCGTCAGGCATCAGTTAAATCGGCAGGCAATGAGCACGGTCGCCGAGCTTAACAGACCGTTGGAAACGTAGGCGAGGCAGGCATCTTTTATCGAAAGGGCCAACGTAGGTAGCTTCTCGACGGTCTGTTAACGACTCTTCTGGAACGCAGCCAACCCTTTACCCGCCTGCTGGCGGATGGCGTTCTGCACAAAGGGCGTCCAACCCAGCAAGCGGCCTTTGAAACCCAGCGCCTGAGCGGCCCAGCGCCACAGGTCGAAGTGGTCGCGGTGCTCGCAGATTTTTCCATCACGAAAGCGGAAGTTGGCCTCGATATGATTGACCACCTGGTTGCCGGTCTGGCTGAAGGTGTAGGTGGCGATCCAGCGCGCCTTGCCGGAAAAGTCATCGGCGGCCACGCCGTCAAACGTCAGGCTAAAGCCCTGCGCCTTGGCACACAGCATGCGCCACATGTCGCCGGCATCCGCTCCGCGCAGGTCAGTAAACACCGGGTCGCTGAACTGCACATCGTCGCTGTAGCAGCGGGCCATGGCCTCAGCGTCCAGTTGCTGGAAGGCCTGATAAAAACGGGTGATCAGCGCGGCATTGGGGTGGCTCATGGGACGGACTCCAGTCAGTAACGTGTCAGCAGTATTGCCGTTAAAGCGCTGCGCCGCGATTGGCGCTAAAGACATCTTTGTGTCAATAATCGCCAAATTCCGCCCCATTGATGACGCCGCCATGCCCACCATCGCCCTGTACGTGTGCCCGCAAACGGTCTGTTCAAGCCTGAGCATGGCCATGGATGCGTTCAACCTGGCCAACCATCTGGCTGGGCGATCGCTGTTCAAGCTGCAGCGCTTCAGCCTCACGGGCCAGGCAGTCGATCTGGGTTTTGCACAGATTCAGGTCGATGGTGATGTGAGCCTGGCCGAACGCGCCGACCTGATTCTGCTGGCGGCCAGCGGCAGTGCCATCGATCGCACCCTGACCGACAACGCCGCGTTGCTGCCCTGGCTGGCGCAGCGCCCGCCGCAGCAACAAGTGGCCAGCCTGTGCAGCAGCGCCTTCTTGCTGGCCGCTGCCGGCATGTTGACCGGCCGGCGCGCGACCACGCATTGGGCGCTGGCCACGACCTTTCGCCAGCGATACCCCGAGGTCAGCTTGCACATTGAACAACTGGTGTGTGAAGACGGTCATGTACTCAGCTCCGGCGGTGCGCACGCCGGGCTGGACCTGTGCCTGCACCTGATCGGCCAGCACGGCGGTGCGGAGCTTGCCCAGCAGGTGGCCAATGCGTTGGTCTTCGACAGCCAGCGCGGCAGCCAGTCGCGCTTCGCCCCGCTGCTGCCACCCATCCAAACGCACTGCCCACTGGCCCCGCTGCTGCATTGGTTAAACCTGCACTACGCGCAAAGCATCGACCTCAATCGCCTGGCCGCACACGCCAACTGCTCGGCGCGCACCTTGCTGCGGCGCTTTAAATCCAGCACCGGCCTGACGCCCAACGATTACCTGCAACGCGTGCGCATCAGCGCGGCGCAACAGCTGCTGCGCGGCCCGCTGGCACTGGAACAAATTGCCGAACAGGTGGGCTACGGCGACCGCGCCACCTTCGCCAAACTGTTCAAGCAGCTGTGCGGGGAAAGCCCCGGTGCCTTTCGCAAACGTGTACGCCAAGCGGATGCCTGACCCTGCGACGCTGTGGCCTGCGCCGCGCAATTGCTGCCCACGGATTGCCCACGCACAATATGCGGCCGTTTTCTGATCAATACCGAGCCTCAGATGTTGCCCCCTGCCCACACGCCCATTCCCGACACTCAACCGGCTGATTTTCTGATCATTGGCGCGGGCATTGCCGGCGCGTCCACCGGCTACTTTCTCGCCCCGCACGGCAAAACGCTGGTGCTGGAGCGTGAAGCGCAGGCTGGTTATCACGCCACCGGGCGTTCGGCGGCGTTGTTCACCGTGGCCTACGGCACGCCGCAAGTGCGCGCGCTGACAGCGGCCAGCCGGGCCTTCTTTGACGCACCGCCGCCCGGTTTTGCCGCGCACCCGCTGCTCACCCCGCGCGGTGAATTGGTGGTGGACGTGCACGGCGACCCGGACGAGCTGCAACGGCAGTTGGACAGCGGCATCGGTCATGTACCGGAGATGCGCCTGCTCAGTGCTGATGAAGCCTGCGCCCGCGTGCCGGTGCTGCGCCGCGCGTGCGTGCAGGGCGCGTTGTTCGACCCCAGCGCCGCCGACATCGACACCGACGCCCTGCATCAGGGCTACCTGCGCGGTATTCGTCAGCACGGCGGGACGATACACACCCACTGCGAGGTGCTGAGCATTCAGCACGACGGCGAATGGTGGCAGGTGACGTGCAACGCCGGGCAGTACCGCGCCAAGGTGCTGATCAACGCCGCCGGGGCCTGGTGCGACCAGATCGCCTCACTGGCGGGCGTGGCCCCCATCGGGCTGGTGCCCAAGCGCCGCACGGCCTTTACCTTCGCCGCCGAAGCAGGTGTGGACTGCCAACACTGGCCTTTTGTGGTCAGCCTGGATGAGTCGTTTTACTTCAAGCCCGATGCAGGCCAACTGCTCGGCTCGCCCGCCAACGCCGACTCCGTCGCGCCGCATGATGTGCAGCCGGAAGAACTGGACATTGCCCTGGGCATTCACCAGATCGAAACGTACACCCACCTGAAGATTCGCCGCCCCAGTCACACTTGGGCTGGCCTGCGCAGTTTTGTCGCCGACGGCGATCTGGTCGGCGGCTTTGATCCGCAGGTGGCGAACTTCTTCTGGGTCGCCGCCCAAGGCGGTTATGGCATTCAAACCTCCGCCGCCATGGGCATGGCCTGCGCCGCCCTGGTGCGCGGCGAACCCTTGCCCGACTCACTGCGCCAGCATGGCTTGACTGAAGCCATGCTGGCGCCCGCACGCTTGCGCCAGTAATCCCACGCGGCGCTATCTGACCTTATGACTTAAGCCCCCCCGAGGGGACTCCGCGACGCTCTGCCCCGCTGCAACGTAAGCGCGACATTTAATGCGCAGTTAAGCCAAGGCTGTTTTCCTTGGCCGACGCCTGACTGCGCCATTCCTCCTGTCGCCCTTTGCAAGGATTGTCCATGCCACTCGCCGCACCGCGTCGCCCCTATGCCGCCTATTGGCTTCTGACCTGGCTGGCAGCCGCCCTGAACCTGGGACATTTCTTTGATCTGGCCGCGCCGTCATGGCTGTTGCTCTATCAACTGCTGCTGATTGGCAGCTATGCCTTGCTGTTTATCGCCCCCGCTTGGGCCATCACGCGCCTGCTGCTGCGTGTTTCAGGCAAAGCAGCCGCAGTGCTGGCAATCGTACTGGCAGGCGCGGTGCAACTGGCGCTGTATGGCGACCACCTGCTCTGGCAGCTCTATGGCTTCCACCTCAACGGTTTCGTCTGGAACATCATCACCACGCCCGGCGGGATTGCGGCGCTGGGCTCCTCGGCCTCCACCGAGCGCGAAGTGGCGCTGCTCGCGGCCGGCATCTTTGCCCTGCAGGCGCTGCTGCTGGCCGCCGCCCACGGCCTGGCACGCCTGGGCCTGCCGTTGCCACGGCTGGCCTGGGTGTTGCCACTGTTTATTGTGGTCACCCTGGGTGAACGGGTCAGCTACGGCGTCAGTCATTTCTATGGGTACAGCCCGCTGCTGGAGAGCGCCCAACGGGTGCCCTTTTACCAGCCACTGACCATGCGCCGCGTGTTGGAGCAGCAGTTTGGTCTGCAACGCCCACAACGCATGGAAGTCGCCAGCGCCGAACTGAAAGGCCAGTTGCGCTATCCCCAGGCACCGCTGCGCATCGAACCACCGGCCAAGCCGCTGAATATCGTCTGGCTGGTGGCCGAGTCCTGGCGCGCCGACAGCCTCAATCCTGAAGTGATGCCGCAGACGCACGCCTTCGCCAAGCGCGCTCAGCATTTCGTTAGCCACTACTCCGGCGGCAACGGTACACGCATCGGCATGTTCAGCCAGTTCTACAGCCTGCCAGCGAACCTCTGGTTTCCGGTGCTTGATGCCCGCGTCGGCAGCCCGCTGATCGATGTGCTGCAGCAGCAGAATTACCAGATCAAGCTGTTCACCAGCGCCCGCTTCAGCTACCCGGAATTCGACAAGACCCTGTTCGTCAATGTGCCGCGCGAGCAGATGATCGAAGATGACCAGGGCGAGACGTGGCAGCGTGATCGGCGCAATGTGGACCGACTGCTGAAGTTCGTCGATCAGCGCGACCCCAACACGCCGTTTATGACCTTCCTGTTCTTCGAGTCACCGCACGCCAACTACAACTTCCCGCAGGAGTCGGTGATCAAACCGGACTACCTACCGGATTTCAGCTACGCCAGCATGAACCTGCAACGAGACATTGGCGGCATCTACAACCGCTACCTGAACGCGGTGCACCACCTGGACAGCCAGTTGGCGCGCATCACCGAGCACCTGGAGAAGAACGGTCTGCTCGACAATACCCTGGTGGTGATCACCGGTGATCATGGCGAAGAATTCATGGAACAAGGCCGCTGGGGGCATAACTCGACCTTTGTCGACGAACAGGTACGGGTGCCGCTGGTACTCTGGGTGCCTGGCCACGCGGCTCAGCAGGAAAGCCTGCGCACCAGCCACAGCGACCTGCTGCCCACTCTGCTGCCGCTGCTAGGCGTGAAAAACCCAAAACAGGATTACTCAATCGGCCGCAGCCTGTTCGATGCCAAACCCGACCGACTTCTACTGGCCGGCGACTGGGACCGCCTGGCCTTCCTCGGTGACCAGCACAAAGTGGTGCTGCCGTTTACCAGTGGCAGCTTTACCGCCCTGCAAACCAGCAAGGCCGACGACAGCCTGCTGCCAGACAGCAGCCAGGTACTGCAGAACACGCTGCCGCTGATCCAGGGCGAAATTCGCAGCCTGCGCCGCTTTCTTGCCCACTGATCATCCAGGCCGAGGCGGCCCTGATCCCGTGCACCGTTATACTGCGGGCTTTAATCAGGAGCACGAGTGATGCAGCAGGCAGCGGTGTACGGTGTGGGCGATGCGTCCTATCAGGCAGCGGGCGGCATCGAAGGCTTACGGCGCCTGGTGACAGACTTCTACCGTTTGATGGATGAACGTCCCGAAGCCCACGCACTGCGTCAGTTGCACGGCGAAAGCATGACGCTGGCAAGCGACAAGCTGGCCTGTTTTCTCAGTGGCTGGCTTGGCGGGCCGAGGTTGTTCAGTGAGCGCTATGGCTCCATCGCCATCCCGGCCTTCCACGCCCAGTGGCCGATCAGCGAGCAACTGAGCCAGAGCTGGCTCGACTGCATGGCCCAGGCCATCGCGCTACAACCCTACGCCCCGGAATTTGCCGAGTACCTGCTGGCCCAATTGCGTGTGCCGGCCCAGCGGATTGTGCAGGCCAGCCGCAATCGGCACGCCAGTTAGCACCTGTTCAGCCAGACTGATTCCAGCGCTCGGCAGCCGCCTGATCGGAACAGCGCCCCTCGACCCAACGCGGGCCTTCGGCGGTGTCTTCCTTCTTCCAGAACGGTGCGCGGGTTTTCAGGTAGTCCATGACGAAGTTGCAGGCATCGAACGCCGCCTGACGGTGAGCGCTGCTGGTGCCAACAAACACAATCGGCTCGCCCGGCTCCAGACGGCCAATGCGGTGGATCACCTCAATGCCCAGCAGTGGCCAGCGCTGCGCAGCTTCCTCGGCAATCTTGCCCAGGGCTTTTTCGGTCATGCCAGGGAAGTGCTCGAGAAACATACCGCCGACTTCGCGCCCCTCATTGAAGTCGCGCACATAACCAACAAAACTCACCACCGCGCCAATACCCAGATTGGCCGCATGCAACGCGTTGAGCTCATTGCCCGGATCGAAGGGGTGCGACTGGACGCGAATGCTCATGCAGAGGTTCTCTGTGGGAGGGGCTTTAGCCGCGACGAAAAACGGCTCAACCGCCGGTTACGGTAGGAAAGAATGCCACTTCATCGCCGGCTGTCAGCGGCTCATCCAGGCTGCACAGTTCCTGATTGCGCGCGCACATCAGGTTCTGCTCGGCCAGTACGTCCCAGACGCCGCCGCGCGCCAGCAGGTGTTGGCGCAGTTGATCAAGGCTGGCGAACTCAGCGTTCAGCTGTTCGCCATCCAAACCCAGAGCCTCACGATAACGAGCGAAATACTGCACGCGGATCATGCGTCTTCTCCCGCCACAGGCTCTGCCTTGAAGGTGCCACTCTTGCCACCGACCTTTTCCAGCAGGCGCACGCGTTCGATCACCATGCCGCGATCCACGGCTTTGCACATGTCGTAGAGGGTCAGCGCGGCAACGCTGGCGGCGGTCAGGGCTTCCATTTCCACGCCGGTTTGCCCGGCTAGCTTGCAACGCGCGGTGATGTGTACGGCATCCGCCCCCTCAGGCATCAGCTCAACCTTGACGCTGGTGAGCATCAGCGGGTGGCACAGCGGGATCAGGTCACTGGTTTTTTTCGCCGCCTGAATGCCGGCAATCCGTGCCACGGCGAACACATCACCCTTGGGGTGATCGCCCTGGGCAATCATCTGCAGGGTTTCCGGGCGCATGCGCACCCAGGCTTCAGCGACCGCTTCACGGACGGTTTGAGCTTTATCGCTGACGTCGACCATGTTGGCGCGGCCTTGGGAATCGAGATGGGTTAACACGGACAGGCTCCAGGCAAGTGTCCGGCGATTGTAAACCCAGGGGTCAGGTTTCGGCACCTGTGAATGCCAGGGGATTCAGACGTGAGGCTACGGCGGCACCCGGCCCAGCAGGCATAACGGCCTGCTGGGCGAGCGCGAGTGAGGGTTACATGTGGGTTTCGGCGTACTCGGCAAGGATCGAGCGCGGCACACCCTGCAGGGTGATGTGCACGCCATGCTCAAAGTCTTTGAAGCGCTCCGTCAGGTAGGTCAGGCCCGAGCTGGGCGCCGACAGGTAAGGGGTATCGATCTGCGCCAGGTTGCCCAGGCACACCACTTTGGAACCGCTGCCCGCACGGGTGATGATGGTTTTCATCTGGTGCGGGGTAAGGTTCTGGCATTCGTCGATCAGGATCAGGCTCTGCTGGAAGCTGCGACCACGGATGTAGTTGAGCGATTTGAACTGCAGCGGGACCTTTTGCAGGATGTAGTCGACGCTGCCGTGGGTGTTCTCGTCGTCCATGTGCAGGGCTTCGAGGTTGTCGGTGATCGCGCCAAGCCAGGGCTCCATCTTCTCGGCTTCGGTGCCGGGCAGAAAACCGATTTCCTGATCCAGCCCCTGCACGCTGCGGGTGGCGATAATCCGGCGGTAACGCTTGCTGACCATGGTCTGTTCGATGGCCGCTGCCAAGGCCAGGATGGTTTTTCCGGAACCGGCTGCGCCGGACAGGTTGACCAGGTGAATGTCCGGATCCAGCAGGGCAAACAGCGCGAGTGACTGATAGATGTCCCGCGGGCGCAGACCCCAGGCTTCCTGGTGCATCAAAGGCTCCTGATGCAGATCGAGAATCATCAGCTCGCCGTGCTTGATGCCCTTGATCCAGCCGACAAAGCCCTGCTCGTCGATGATGAACTCGTTGACGTGCACCGCCGGCAGGTTGTCGGTGAGCTGTACACGGTGCCAGGTACGGCCGTGGTCCTGACGGGTTTCCACCTTGCTCACGCGGTCCCAGAAGGAGCCTTCCATATTGTGGTAACCCTGCGACAGCAGCGACACGTCATCGACCAACTGGTCGGTGTGGTAGTCCTCGGAGTCGATGCCACAGGCGCGCGCCTTAAGGCGCATGTTGATGTCTTTGGTCACCAGCACCACGTTGAGACCGGGGCGACGGGACTTCAGCTCGACCAGCTGGTTGATGATCTTGTTGTCGTTAAGGTCTTCCGGCAGCCAGGTGACCGGGGTAGCGCTCTTGCTCATGAGAATCGACAGAAAACCGCACGGGCCGCTCTTCTCACGCTGGATGGCAACACCGTGCTCCACTTCCTCCGGGTTGGCGCTGCCGAGAATCTTGTCGATCAGGCGGATGGCCTGGCGGCACTCGGCGGCCACGCCCTGTTTGCCGGTTTTAAGCTTGTCCAGTTCCTCCAGTACAGTCATCGGAATAGCAACATGGTGCTCCTGAAAATTCAGCAGCGCGTTGGGGTCGTGGATCAGCACATTGGTGTCGAGGGCGTACAGGGTTGGGGCGGTGGGCTTGGAGCGTCCGTGGTCATCCATACTCGGTCACCTTCTTGTAGTAGCCAAGCGGCGCAGGGGCGAATGCGCCGCGGAGGGGCCACCGACTCCTCAGTGCCGGAGCTGAGAAGGCTGCAAAAAGGTGAGGGCCAATGGCCGCCACCTGTCTGCAGGGTTCGGCGGTCTTGCCTTTTAGATACTCCAAAAAAGATGACAGAAAAATGTTTTTTTCGGCATTTACCGGTTTATTTATCGGTGCGACAAATAGCGCTTGGCGGCCTGCCCGGCCACCGTTAAAGTCGGAAGTCCTACCGGCTTTCGGGCCGTCCTGTTTTTTCCTTCCGAAACACCTACACCCTCGTGCCCGGCCCTACACGCCCCATTCAGTACTGGATGGCGCGTCTCTGCAACGGTGTTCCACATGCTTATAGCCCCCGTTCACCGTACCGGCAGCACAGTGACTGCAGCGTTGCGCCAACGCGGTGCAGGCATGCGCAATAACAAGGTCCGAATCGACCGGGCTAATTGCCCTAATAGGTAGTCTCAGCCGCCGCCAGCTTCTAGAATCGCCGCAGACTTTCAGGAGCACAGCCTATGTTGATGGTGATTTCCCCGGCCAAAACCCTTGATTACGAAACACCGCCGGCCACGCCACGCTTTACCCAACCGGAACACTTGGAACACGCTCAAGTGCTGATCGATCAGTTGCGTGATTTCAGCCCGGCGCAAATTGCCGAACTGATGCACCTGTCGGACAAACTCGCCGGCCTCAACGCCGCGCGCTTTGGCAGCTGGCAGTCCGCCTTCACCCCTGACAATGCCAAGCAGGCCTTGCTGGCATTCAAAGGCGATGTGTACACCGGCCTGAACGCCGAGGACTTCAGCGAAGCCGATTTCGACTTTGCCCAGCAGCACCTGCGCATGCTCTCCGGCCTGTATGGCCTGCTGCGCCCGCTCGACTTGATGCAGCCCTACCGCCTGGAAATGGGCACCAAGCTGGCCAACGTGCGCGGCAACAACCTCTATGACTTCTGGGGCGAGCGCATCAGTGGCTGGCTGAATGAGGCGCTGGCGGCTCAAGGCGACGAGGTGCTGCTCAACCTGGCGTCCAACGAATACTTCAGCGCAGTAAAACGCAAGCCGCTGAATGCACGGATCATCGACACCGAATTCAAGGACCTGAAAAACGGCCAGTACAAGATCATCAGCTTCTACGCGAAGAAAGCGCGCGGTCTGATGGCCCGTTACGTGATCAAAGAGCGCCTGACTGACCCAGCCGGCCTCAAGGATTTCAACTACCAGGGCTATCGCTATTCGGCGGAACACTCCAAGGCTGATAGTCTGGTGTTCCTGCGTGACAACCCTGACCACCCTTAGCCCGAGGCCTGAGTGATGCTGTTTGGCGCAATCCTGGTACTGAGCTGGCTGATCCTGTTGATCCGCTACCCGAGCAAGGCACTGCCAATCTCACTCGGCGCGCTGATCGGCCTGGGCCTGGTCGCCAGCTGGGTGCTCTGGCAGGAAAGCCGCGAGAATCGCCACCTGGCTCACCTCGAATTACGCCTCGACTACGCTCCCGCGCGCTGCCCGGCAGATCGTCCGCTGGCCCTCAACCTGAAGAACGGCAGCGAAGCCGCGCTGCTTGAGCTGCACTGGCAGATCGCCGCCTACCGCCCTGGCGACAGCGTCAACCTGGCTGAGCGCCTGTATGAAACCCCGCGCTACAGCGGCCCCGGCGAATTACTGCCCGACGCCGACTGGCAAACCTGCCTGCCCTTGCCAGCCCTGCGCAGCGGGTATCGTGCCAGCACCCTGGAGTTTCGCGCCGAGCGCCTGCAGGGCAGCTTTAGCCGTTGAGCGGCGCCCCACTCAAACAATAAGGAAACCTGCATGACCCAGCCCAGCGTACTGATCACCGGATGTTCCAGCGGCATCGGCCGCGCCTTGGCCGAGGTGTTCCAGCAAGCCGGTTATCAGGTCTGGGCCACGGCGCGCAAACCCGAGGATGTCGCCGCATTAAGCGATGCCGGTTTTCACGCTGTGCAGCTGGACGTCAACGATGGCCTGGCGCTGGGCCAATTGGCTGAGCGCCTGAAAGCCGAAATCGGCGGCCTTGATGTGCTGATCAACAATGCTGGCTACGGCGCCATGGGCCCGCTGCTCGATGGCGGTGTTGAGGCCATGCGCAAGCAGTTTGAAACCAACGTGTTCTCGCTGATCGGCGTGACGCGCGCACTGTTCCCGCTGTTGCGGCAGAACAAGGGGCTGGTGGTGAATATCGGCAGCGTCTCCGGCGTACTGGTCACCCCGTTTGCTGGGGCTTACTGCGCCTCCAAGGCCGCCGTGCACGCGCTGACCGACGCCCTGCGCATGGAGTTGGCACCCTTCGCCATCGAGGTGATGGAAGTGCAGCCCGGCGCGATCGCCTCCAGCTTCGGTGCCCAGGCCAGCCAGCAAGCCGAGCAACTGATCGACGAAACCTCGCCCTGGTGGCCGATCCGCGACGGCATCCGCGCCCGCGCCAACGCCTCGCAAGACAACCCCACCCCCGCCAGCCACTTCGCCCGCAACCTGCTCGCCGCCGTGCAAAACCAGCCGCGACCGTTGTTGCTGCGCCTCGGCAACGGCAGCCGCGCCCTGCCCTTGCTGGCCGCTGTGCTGCCCAAGGGCCTGTTGCAACGGGTGTTGAAAAAGCGCTTCGGCCTCAATCGCAGCCTGTAGGAGCCTGCCGATGAACGCACCGCACGTCGCGCCTGCACCCATGACCCGCCTGGCCCTGGGCGGTGTGATCGCGGTGATCATGCTGAACCTGCTGCTGCGCACCTTCGTCAAACTCGGCGGCCCGCTGACCACGCTGCTGATCGCCAGCGCCGTGGCCGGCGGCATGGCCCTGTGGTTTTACCTGCACCAGCAACGCCGCCCCACCCCGCGTGAACGCCGCCACCTGCTCTTTTACTACGGCGGCATCCTGGCCCTGCTCTATCTGGGTTTACTGGCCATGATGTGGCTCAAAGATGAACCCGGCCCGATGGGCTTGCTGCTCTTTGGCCTGCATTACTTCTGCTATCCGCTGATGGCGTGGCTGGTGTTGGCCAAGGGCAAAGAATAAAAGAATAAGCGCACGGCACAGCCCATCAGCTGAACACCCTGATGGAAAACGCTGCACAATTTTCCGCCCCGCGCTGGACATGGGTAGGGTGGACAACGCGAAGCCTGTCCACCAGCAATAGCACCGGATTACAGCCGGGCTATCTGAAGAGCATCGTCGGAGTGCCGAACCACAGCAAGCTGGCTCCTAAAGGTTGGCATCAACCCTAGCGCTTAATGGTCTTGAGCAAATCATCCGGGGTGATATAGCCCACCGCGCCGCCCTTGCTCGCGGCACTGCCCGGCTGTGGCTGATGCAGAATATGACCCTTCATCTTGCCGATGATGTGCATCTCGCACGGCTTGCAGTCGAACTTCAGGGTCAGCACTTCGTCCTGATGGATCAGCTGCATGTCCGAGACTTTGGTGCGTACGCCGGTCACGCCTTTGGCCTGTTTCGGACAGAGGTTGAAGGAGAAACGCAGGCAATGCTTGGTGATCATCACCGGCACATCGCCTGCCTCTTCATGGGCCTCGTAGGCGGCGTCGATCAGCTGCACGCCGTAACGCTTGTAGAAGGTGCGCGCCTTGTCGTTGTAGACGTTGGCGAGGAAGGTCAGGTGCGACTCCGGGTAGACCGGTGGCGGCACGCTCACCGGTTTGCGCCCGCCACGCGGATGAGCGGCGACGCGGGCTTGGGTCAGCGCCTCAATCGCTTCACGGCGCAGGGCCTTGAGTTGCGAGCCTGGGACAAATGGCACGGCCTCACAGTCAATCTGCGCGCCAGTGCTGTAGTAGATGGTGGTGCCCAGCTTGCTCAAACCATCGGCCAATTGCTCGCGGGCTTGCTCGGCATCCTTGGCGGCGGCGAACGGCCCGTTCAGGCTCACGCGGGCGCTGATACCTTCTTCACTGGTGACGCTCACATTCAACTGATCACCCTGCACCGCCAACTGCCAGCTGACCGCAATGCGCCGCTCGGATGAGGTTTTGAGCAGAGCCTGCTGCCAGTTGTGGTCGAGGTTGCGGTTGAGCGGATGCTGCGGGCGGACGCGGTGCATGGCCTCGGGCATCTCATTAGGCTCGACGCGGTAGCGGTAGCGTTTCTCGCCGTCCTCGTCGAACTCGCCTTTCAGCTCGCAGATGTTGCTGCGAAAGCCCACCACTTCGCGTTTGATCAGCACGTTGAGGCCATCGCCGTTGGACAGCGGCGTGTCGGTGACGGCAATCAGGTCGCGCTTGTTCACCTTCTCGATATACCCCACCGCCAAGCCGGTAAAGGTCGGCGAATCGAATGCGCCGATGTCCACCTTGCGGTCGGTGACGAAATAATCGGTGCTGCCGCGGTGGAAGGTCTTGTCGGTGTCCGGGGTGAAGAAGTGCTCAGTGCGGCCGCTGGACGCACGGGCCAGGTGCGGGCGCTGTTCGAGAATCGCATCCAGCTCCCGGCGGTAATGCGCGGTGATGTTCTTCACGTAGCTCATGTCTTTGTAGCGCCCTTCGATCTTGAACGAGCGCACGCCGGCATCGACCAGATGGATCAGGTTGTCGGTCTGGTTGTTGTCCTTCATCGACAGCAGGTGCTTATCAAAGGCCACCACGCGGCCCTGATCGTCTTTCAGGGTGTATGGCAGGCGGCAGGCTTGCGAGCAGTCACCCCGGTTGGCGCTACGACCGGTCTGCGCGTGGGAGATGTTGCACTGCCCGGAGAACGCCACACACAGCGCGCCGTGGATAAAGAACTCCACCGCCGAATCGACGCTGCGGCAGATATTGCCGATCTCTTCCAGGTTCAACTCGCGGGCCAGCACCAGCTGGGAGAAACCGGCGTTGTCGAGGAAGCGGGCTTTTTCCAGGGTGCGGATGTCGCACTGGGTGCTGGCGTGGATCTCGATGGGCGGCAGGTCCATTTCCATCACGCCCATGTCCTGCACGATCAGCGCATCGATGCCCGCCTCGTAGAGCTGCCAGATCATCTGCCGTGCTGGTTCCAACTCATCCTCATGCAGAATGGTGTTGAGGGTGACGAACACCCGCGCATGGAACAGGTGGGCAAACTGCACCAGCTCGGCAATGTCCGCCACGCTGTTGCTGGCGTTGTGCCGCGCACCGAAGCCGGGGCCGCCGATGTACACGGCATCGGCGCCGTGCAGGATGGCTTCCTTGGCAATCGCGGTATCGCGCGCGGGGCTCAGCAGTTCGAGGTGGTGCTTGGGCAGGGACATGGTTTCGCTATCGGGCAGTCAATCAGGCCGAGCATTTTACTCGGAATAGCTGATTTGTCTGTGCCCGCTTGGCAGCCGCACAACAACTGTATAGGCATACAGATAAAAGCCTGCGTAGAATTGCCTCTCAACACAGACCCGAGAGCAACGCGGTGGACTTACAACAGGGCTTTCTGCTGACCCGACACTGGCGTGATACGCCGGCCGGCACGCAGGTGGAGTTCTGGTTGGCCACCGACAACGGTCCGCGCCTGCTGCGTCTGCCGCTGCAAACCTCGGTGGCCTTTATCCCCGCTGCGCAACGCGAGCAGGCGCAAGCGCTGCTGGCCAACGGGCGCGGCGTTGAGCTGCGCCCGCTGAGCCTCAAGGACTTTCACCAGCGCCCGGTGCTCGGCCTGTATTGCCAGCAGCACCGCACCTTGATGGACCTCGACAAACAGCTGCGCCGCGCCGGTCTGGATGTCTACGAAGCCGATATACGCCCGCCCGAGCGCTACCTGATGGAGCGTTTTATCACCGCCCCCGTGCAGTTCACCGGCTCGCCCGATGCGACCAATCCCGCTCTGCTGCTCGAGGCGCAGATCAAGCCCTGTGAGGATTACCGCCCGACGCTCAAGTTGGCCTCGCTGGACATCGAAACCAATGCCTTTGGTGAGCTGTACTCCATCGCCATTGACGGCTGCGGCCAGCGCAACGTGTACATGCTCGGCCGCACGCCGGAACAACCGCCGCAGGTGGATTTTCAGCTGCACTACTGCGCCAGCCGTGGCGAGCTGCTCGAATGCCTGAACCAGTGGATGGCCGCGCATGACCCGGACGCGATCATCGGCTGGAACCTGGTGCAATTCGACCTGCGTGTGCTGCACGAACACGCGCGCAACCTGGCCATCCCCCTGCGCTTGGGCCGCGATGGCAGCGAGATGCAATGGCGCGAGCATGGCAGCGGCAACGGCCACTTCTTTGCCGACGCCGCCGGTCGCTTGATCATCGACGGCATCGAGGCGCTGCGTTCGGCGACCTGGAGCTTCCCCTCGTTCAGCCTGGAAAACGTCGCGCAAAGCCTGCTCGGTGAGGGCAAGGATATTGCCACGCCCTACCAGCGCATGGACGAAATCGACCGTATGTTCCGCGAGGACAAACCCGCTCTGGCACGCTACAACCTGCGCGACTGCGAGCTGGTCACGCGCATCTTCGGCAAAACCGCAATCCTCGACTTCCTGCTGGAGCGCGCCACGGTCACCGGCCTGCCGGCTGATCGCAGCGGCGGCTCGGTGGCGGCCTTCGAACACCTGTACATGCCGCTGATGCACCGCCGTGGTTTTGTTGCACCGAACCTGGGGGACAACCCGCCGCAAGCCAGCCCCGGCGGCTTTGTCATGGAGTCGCAGCCCGGGCTGTATGAGTCGGTGTTGGTGCTCGATTACAAGAGCCTGTACCCGTCGATTATCCGCAGCTTTCTGATTGACCCGGTGGGGCTGATCGAAGGCCTGCGCCAGCCGGACAACGCCCATTCGGTGCCGGGTTTTCGCGGCGCGCGCTTCTCGCGCAGCGAGCATTGCCTGCCGGTGATTGTCGAGCGCATATGGCAGGGCCGTGAGGCGGCCAAACGCGAGCGCAACGCACCGCTGTCGCAGGCGCTGAAGATCATCATGAACGCCTTCTACGGCGTGCTCGGCTCCAGCGGCTGCCGCTTTTTCGATACGCGCCTGGCCTCCTCCATCACCCTGCGCGGCCACGAGATCATGGCCCGCACCCGCGCGCTGATCGAGGCCGAGGGTTATGCGGTGATCTACGGCGACACCGACTCCACCTTCGTCTGGCTCAAGCGCCCGCATGCTGAAGACGACGCCGCACAGATCGGCCGCGCACTGGTGGCCAAGGTCAACGCCTGGTGGCGCGATCACTTGCATGATGAGTACGGCCTGGAAAGCGCCTTGGAACTGCAGTTCGAAACCCATTACCGGCGTTTTCTGATGCCGACCATTCGCGGCACCGAGGAAGGCAGCAAGAAGCGCTACGCCGGCCTGATCACCCAGCCTGACGGTGGCCACAAGATGGTCTACAAAGGCCTGGAAACCGTGCGC
Organism: Pseudomonas sp. HMWF032; assembly: GCF_003060885.1. Classification (GTDB taxonomy): domain Bacteria; phylum Pseudomonadota; class Gammaproteobacteria; order Pseudomonadales; family Pseudomonadaceae; genus Aquipseudomonas. Next base: position 1,051,896 of record NZ_QAIG01000005.1, on the reverse strand, counting down.
AGCGACTGGTCACCGCTGGCCCAGCAGTTTCAGCGCGAGCTGTATGAGCGCATCTTTCTCGGCCAACCCTATCAGGATTATGTGCGTGACTACGTCGAGCGCACCCTGAGCGGCAAGCTGGATGAGCAACTGGTCTACCGCAAACGCCTGCGCCGCCTGCTCACCGATTACGAACGCAACGTACCGCCCCATGTGCGCGCCGCGCGCTTGGCCGACGAGTACAACGCCGCGCACGGCCGCCCGCTGCAATACCAACGCGGCGGCTGGATCAGCTACGTGCTCACCACCGCCGGCCCGCAACCGCTGGAAGCGCGCAACGCCGCCATCGACTACGACCACTACCTGACCCGCCAACTGCAACCCGTGGCCGACGCCATACTGCCGTTTGTCGAAGATGATTTTGCAACCTTGATCGGCGGACAACTAGGCTTGTTCTAGGCAAGCCGCGCCGCTAAAAACCCTTCATTAGCTGTCAGGACGACACCCATGCTGCACACCCTTGCCGTCGCTAACTACCGCTCAATCAACGCCCTGGTGCTCCCATTAGGCCGGCTCAATCTGGTGACCGGGGCCAATGGCAGCGGCAAATCCAACCTCTATCGCGCCTTGCGCCTGCTGGCGGAAACCGCCCAGGGCGGCGTGGTCAATGCACTGGCTCGCGAAGGCGGGCTGGACTCCACCTTCTGGGCCGGGCCGGAAACCATTAGCCGACGCATGCTCAGCGGCGAGGTACCGGTGCAGGGCGGCCCGCGCAAGGAGGTCCGACGGTTGCGCCTGGGCTTTGCCGGCGATGATTTCAGCTATGCCATTTCCCTCGGGCTGCCAGAGCCAAGCCTGTCCGCCTTCGCGTTGGATCCCGAGATCAAACGTGAATGCATCTGGGCTGGGGCAAGCTATCGCCCTGCCTCATTGCTGGTGGATCGCGCCGGGCCGATGGTGCGTATACGCGAAGGGCGCAACTGGCAGGTGATGGCCCAGCACCTGCCGAGCTTCGACAGCCTGTTCGATCAGATCGGCAATGATCCCGCCTGCCCGGAAGTGTTCAGGCTGCGCGAACATATCCGCCGCTGGCGCTTCTATGATCACTTTCGCAGCGATGCCGAAGCACCCGCGCGCCTGCCGCAACTGGGCACTCGCACACCAGTGCTGCATCACGACGGCCGTGACCTGGCGGCAGCATTGCAGACCATTCGTGAAATCGGCGATCCCGCTGCGCTGGATGCAGCCATCAGTGACGCCTTCCCTGGCACACGTCTGTGTATTGATATGCAGGCCAGCGGACGCTTCGCCGTAGCACTGCAACAGGAAGGCTTATTGCGACCGTTGTCGGCCAGCGAACTGTCGGATGGCACCCTGCGCTATCTGCTCCTGGTCGCCGCCCTGCTCACGCCACGGCCGCCATCGCTAATGGTACTGAACGAACCGGAAACCAGCCTGCACCCCGACTTGCTGCCCGCCCTCGGCCGGCTGATTATCGCCGCCTCGCAGCACACTCAAGTCTGGGTGGTGTCCCACGCCAGCCGCCTGATTGCCACCCTGGAGCAACACCCCGAGTGCAACGCCATCGTGCTGGAAAAGCAGCTGGGGCAAACCGTTATCCGGGGCCAGGGCATGCTCGATGAACCGGCCTGGAAGTGGCCGAGTTAACCCTTGGCTGCCAGGGCCGTTCGTAGGGTGGATGACGTTTCACCCATCCACCCACTGCGATCCCAAGGTGGATGATAAAAGCGTCATCCACCCTACATGCTTTACCCGGCGGGCGATGCCATCCTGCCGTTTTCTAAACATGATTTCGCCACCTTGATCGGCGGGCAGTGGGGGTTGTTTTGAACGCTTTGTGGGAAGGGCTTTAGCCGCGACAGCTTTATCGCCTGAGTCGCGGCTAAAGCTCCTCCCACATCAATCCCCAGCCTCTCGAACGCACCCTATGCCTCGCGTGTCACCAACAGAGGCGCAGCCTTGGGTTTACGAAACACCAGCACGTTACCCAACATCACCAGCAGCAAACCGAACAGCGCCGGTGCCGTCCATTGGTAGCCCTCGGCAAACACCGAGATATTCAGCGCCACCACCGGGAACAGTACGGTGCAGTAGGCCGCGCGTTCCGGGCCCATACGCCCGACCAGGGTCAGGTAGGCGGTAAAGCCGATCACCGAACCGGGAATCGCCAGGTACAGCAGGGTGCCGACATAGCGAGTGTTCCACTCGAAGCCGAACGGCGTGCCCGTGACCAGGCAGATAGCCACCAACATCAGCGCGCCATACAGCATGCCCCAGGCATTGGTGGTCAGTGGCTTAAGACCAGCCTTCTGCTGCAGGCTGGAGAGCATATTACCGGCAGAGAAAAACAGCGTACCGAGCAGTGCCAGGCCGATGCCGAGTAGGGTTTCATGGCTGGCTTCCTGCCCGGCCAGTTCCGGCCAGAACAACAACGCCAACCCGCCGAGGCCCAGTGCGCCACCGGCCAGCACATTGGCGGCGATCTGCTGTTTGAAGAACAGCCGCGCGTTGATCGCATTCCACAGCGTGGCGGTGGAGAAAATCACCGCCACCAGACCGCTGGGGATCCACTGGCTGGCGGTGTAGAAGCACATAAAGTTCAGGCAGAACAGACACAAGCCCTGCACCAGGCAAATCAGTTGGCCGCGCCTGTCGAGCGTCTGCAAACGGCCGCTGAGCAGCAGGATGACGAACAGCACCAGCGAGGCCAGGGCAAAGCGATAGGCGATGGAGGCGGCAATTGCCACCTCGCCCAATTGCAGTTTGAGGGCGATCCAGGTGGTGCCCCAGATCAGTACGGTGAGCAGATAAAGCGACAGATTCATCAACAGACTCCCTTGGAATATTCAGGAGTCTGCGCCTGATCGCCCCGACTGTTCTTGCACAAACTTGCGCTTATTGTTGCCCTCATAAAGCCGCTACGCGACGTGGAAAATATCGATACTCACTGAGTGCTATGGCCGGGGTAGGTTGGCGTTGATCGCAGCGAAGCCCAACAAAGATTGCCACGCGCCGTTGGGCTTCTGCGCTGCGCGACTCAACCCAACCTACCTGCCGGCAATCCCTTGATTGCCTGGCAAACCGATGGAAATCAGCGCCGCCAGCAGCACAAACGCCGAAGAAATCCACAGACAGGCCTCAAGGCCATAAGCCTGATAGACCCAGCCCGAGAGCAACGTGCCGAGCAGCCGGCCGGCGGCGTTGGACATGTAATAGAAGCCGACATCCAGCGACACGCCGTCTGCCTTGGCGTAGCTGACAATCAGGTAGCTGTGCAGCGAGGAGTTCACCGCAAACACGGCACCGAACACCAGCAAGCCGCCGATCAGCACCCATTGCACGGGCCAAGCACTGCCCATACCCAGGGAAATCAGTGCCGGCACACCAGCCAGCACGGCGGCCCAGGCAAACGCCGCGCGGCCATCCGGCAACTGGCCGCTGGCCTTGCCGGTAATGGATGGGGCAAACGCCTGCACCATGCCGTAGCCAATCACCCAGGTCGCCAGAAAACCGCCGACCATCCAGAAATCCCAGCCCAAGACACTGGACAAGTACACCGGCAGCGCCACGACAAACCACACATCGCGCGCACCGAACAGAAACAGCCGCGCCGCCGAAAGCAGGTTGATCACCCGGCTTTTGGACAGCATGTCGCGGAACTTTGGTTTGGCCTTGGCCTTACCCAACTCTTTTTTCAGCAGCACCACGCTGGCCAGCCAGATCAGCGCCAGCACAGCGGCCATGGCCAATACCGCGCCAGTGAAACCGAGCAGCGCCAGCAGCGCACCGCCCATAAAGAAGCCCACGCCCTTGAGCGCATTCTTCGAGCCGGTCAGGATCGCCACCCACTTGTACAAGGTGCCCTGCTGGCTGTCCGGCACCAGCAGCTTGATCGAGCTTTTCGCGCTCATCTTGTTCAGGTCTTTGGCGATACCGGACAACGCCTGCGCGCCCATCACCCAGGGAATCGTCAGCCAGGCCGCCGGCACGGTGAGCATCAGCAAGGCCGCCACCTGCAGGCCTAGGCCGATATTCATGGTGCGATTCAAGCCCAACCGCGCGCCCAGGTAGCCGCCGACCAGATTGGTGACCACACCGAAAATCTCGTAGAACAAAAACAGCGCCGCAATCTGCAGCGGCGTGTAACCGAGGCTGTGGAAATGCAGCACCACCAACATGCGCAGCGCGCCGTCGGTAAGGGTAAAGGCCCAGTAGTTACCGGTTACCAATAGGTATTGGCGCACGTCGGGGGCCAGGCGGGATAGAGCGTGCATAACGAATCCTATGTAGACCGTGGGACGGGCTGGGCGGCATTCCGTTTTAGCCGCGACATGCCTCAACTGCTGGCGCGACTAAAGCCCCTCTCAAAAGAGCCTGGCTAATCTGCCAAACCGACCATCCGCGCCAACTCCACCGCGCGGTTGGCGTAGCCCCATTCGTTGTCGTACCAGGCGTAGAGCTTCACCTGGGTGCCGTTGATCACCAGGGTCGACAGCGCATCAATGATCGACGAGCGCGGGTCGGTGCGGTAGTCGATGGACACCAGTGGCCGTTCCTCATAACCCAGAATCCCGGCCAGCGGCCCAGCAGCGGCGGCCTTGAGCAGCGCGTTGACCTCCTCCACCGTGGTGGCGCGTTCCACTTCAAACACACAGTCAGTCAGCGAGGCGTTGGCCAGCGGTACGCGCACCGCATGGCCGTTCAGCTTGCCGCGCAGTTCGGGGAATATCTCGGCAATCGCCGTCGCCGAGCCGGTGCTGGTGGGGATCAGGCTCATACCCGAAGCCCGCGCACGGCGCAGGTCTTTATGCGGCTGGTCGAGGATGCTCTGGGTGTTGGTCAGGTCGTGAATGGTGGTGATCGAGCCATGGCGGATGCCGAGGTTTTCGTGGATCACCTTGACCACCGGGGCCAGGCAGTTGGTGGTGCAGGACGCCGCCGTAACGATGCGGTGCTGCGCCGGGTCGAACAGTTGCTGGTTAACGCCCATCACGATATTCAGCGCGCCCGGCTCTTTGACCGGCGCGCAGACCACCACGCGCTTCACGCCTTGATCCAGATAGCCCTGCAGCACGGCGACAGTCTTCATCTTGCCGCTGGCCTCGATCACCAGGTCGCAGCCGCTCCAGTCGGTATCGCTGATGGCTTTGTTGGCCGTGACCTGAACGCGCTTGCCGTCGATCACCACCGCGTCGCCGTCGCTACCGGCCTCGTGCTGCCAGCGGCCATGCACCGAGTCAAAGTTGATCAGGTGCGCGTGGGTCGCGGCATCGCCGGCCGGGTCGTTGATCTGCACAAACTCCAGTTCCGGCCAGCCCCAGGCTGCACGCAGCGCCAGACGACCGATACGACCAAAACCGTTGATACCTACCTTGATAGCCATACACAAACTCCCTCTAGAACGTGATTAGGCGCTACGCGGCGCAAACATAATGATCGCCATGCCAAGCATGGCCACAGCGGCGCCCAGCAGGTCCCAATGGGTCGGGCGAATACCGTCCACCAGCCATAGCCAGATAATCGCCATCGCCACATACACCCCGCCATAAGCGGCATACACCCGCCCGGCGGCAGTTGGATGCAGAGTCAGCAGCCAGGCAAACAGCGCCAGCGAGGCAGCAGCCGGCAACAGCAACCAGATGCTCTTACCCTGCTTGAGCCACAGGTACGGCAGGTAGCAGCCGATGATCTCGGCCAGGGCCGTGAGGGCGAACAGCCCGATGGTGTTTAGCATGCTCATCTCAGTTGCCGAACTGGGCGATCCAGCCCGCATGGGCCGGATGCTGAATGGCTTTCGGCCGCAGTGCCTGCACCAGGCTGATGGCCTCGCTGCGCTCAATACCCAATTCGATCAGGATGCGCGCGGCAATCAATCCGGTACGCCCGGAGCCGCCTTTGCAGTGAATGGCGATGGCCTTGTCGGCGGCCAGCAGCTCAGCAATCTGCACCATGGCCGCCGGCCAGGCGGCGTCGAAATCCGCCTGCGGCACCTGCTCATCGGCAACCGGCAGATGCAGCCAGAGCAAACCTTGCGCGGCGCACAGCGCGGGCAAATCGCTGGCGGCGTTTTGCGCCAGTTCGGCGTAGGGCATCAGGGTCAGCACCGCATCGGCACCCGCCTGTTTCAGGGTGCTCAGGGCGCTGTCGATGCTGCTGTCCTTGGTGCCTGGGCAAGGCGTAAAGATCAACCGGCCGGGACGATTAGCAATGCTGAGAATATCGAAGGGATGGGACATGCTGATTGATCCTGAAAATTAAATGGAAGCCTGATTGACCCGTTTGGACAGCTGCTCGGCCGACTCCTTACGCTCTGAGTAGCGGTCCACCAGGTAGTCCGTTTGGCCGCGCAGCAGCAGGGTGAACTTGACCAGCTCCTCCATCACGTCGACCACGCGGTCGTAATAGGCCGAAGGCTTCATCCGCCCGGCGTCGTCAAATTCGAGGAAGGCTTTAGCCACCGAAGACTGGTTGGGAATGGTGAACATACGCATCCAACGCCCCAACACGCGCATCTGGTTCAGCGCATTGAAGGATTGCGAACCGCCGCTGACCTGCATCAGCGCCAGGGTCTTACCCTGGGTCGGGCGCACCGCGCCCATGCTCAGGGGAATCCAGTCGATCTGCGATTTGAACACCCCGGTCATCGCGCCATGGCGCTCCGGCGAGCACCAGACCATGCCCTCGCTCCACAGCACCAGCTCGCGCAGTTCCTGCACCTTGGGGTGATCCTCGGGAACGTCGTCCGGCAGCGGCAGACCGCTGGGATTGAATATCCGCGTTTCGGCACCGAACTGCTGCAGCAGGCGCGCGGCTTCCTCGGTCAGCAGACGGCTGTAGGAACGGGCCCGGTTGGAACCGTACAACAGCAGAATGCGCGGTTTGTGCAACGGGGCCGGCTTGGCCAGTTGCTCCTGGCTGGGCGGATTGAGCAGTTCAGGGTTGATATTCGGCAACTCAAAGCTCATGGCCTTTCTCCAGAAAACGGGGGCTCAGCCGCACAGTGAGGCGCGATCAGGACGGTCACGCATGCTGTGCAGACGCAAACGATCTTCGGCCAGTTGTGGGTCGTCAGCCTGGAGCACCTGCGCCAGAATCTTGCCAACCCAGGCAGGCAGTTGCGGGTGCAGGCGGTAATAGACCCACTGCCCGGCGCGGCGGTCCTGCAACAGGCCGCTGCTGCGCAGCTGGGCTAAATGGCGGGAGATCTTCGGCTGGTTTTCCTCAAGAGCGGCGGTCAGCTCACAGACGCACAGCTCGCCCTCCTGGGCGATCAGCTGAGTCATGCGTGCGCGGGTGTCATCGGCCAGGCACTTAAACAAGGTCACCGGGGCGAGCATCTGCGTAGGCTGGCTGACTTTGCTTTTGACCAGTACGAACATCTTGATGCGCTCGTGGATCTGCTGCAGGCAACGCATGTAGGCATTCTGCTGCTGGCTACTGGCCGGGTCCTCGAAGTCCCAGGCGATGTATTCGCCGGCCCCTGGCAAGGTGCTGCACTCGAAGGCGGACTTGTCACACAGGGTGATCACGTAATCGAACTGCTGGCCATCGAAGCTCTCCAGCGCCTTGCTGTGCAGGCCTTCCGTGCTGACGCCCAACTGCTCCAGGGCCTGACGCGCACGTGGGTCGACGTCACCAGGCAGGGTGTCTGCGCTGAAAACCTCATAGCCTTCTGGGTCGGTATGGCGTAGCAGCGCTTCGGCCATTTGCGAGCGGGCAGCGTTGGCTACGCAGAGGAACAACACACGAATCTTTGGGCTCATGGCGATGGGTGTCAGGCGAATACGGTTTGGCGAATATATTGATATCCATATATCTTGTAAACCGTATATTTAACCAACCCCAAGCAGACCCAGATCAACACTGGCCGCAGCGGGACTGGCTAGACTCGCCCCTCACCTAAGGAATCCAGCATGGCCAATGCCCTAGAATCCTCCGCTCCTCAAACCCGCTCGCCGCTCGGTCTGTTCGAGCGCTACCTGACGCTTTGGGTCTTCCTCTGCATCATCGGCGGCACCTTGCTCGGCTTGTATGCGCCCGTAGCGGCGCAGGCGGTGGGCGCACTTGACGTCGCGCAGGTGAATATCCCGGTGGGCCTGCTGATCTGGGTGATGATCATCCCGATGCTGATGAAGATCGACTTCAGCGCCATTGGTGAGGTCTACCAGCAGCGCGCCGGTTTGGGCGTAACCCTGAGCATCAACTGGTTAATCAAACCCTTCACCATGGCCTTTCTGGCCTGGCTGTTTCTGCGCCATGTATTCGCAGACTGGCTGCCGGCCGAGCAGATCGACAGCTACGTGGCCGGGCTGATTCTGCTCGGCGCCGCGCCCTGCACCGCCATGGTGTTCGTGTGGAGCAATCTGTGTAAAGGCAATGCCAACTTCACCCTGACTCAGGTGGCGATCAACGATCTGGTGATGGTGTTCGCTTTCGCCCCTATCGTTGCTTTGCTGCTCGGCGTGTCGTCGATCCCGGTGCCATGGGACACCCTGCTGCTGTCGGTGGTGATGTACATCGTCATCCCCCTGGCGATAGCCCAATTGATCCGTGCGCGCCTGCTGCGCCGGGGTGATGCAGCGCTGCAAGCGGTGCTGGCGCGTATCGGCCCGTTCTCCATCCTCGCCCTGCTCGCCACCTTGGTGCTGCTGTTCTCCTTCCAGGGCCAGACCATAGTCGCGCAGCCGTTGATCATCGCCATGCTGGCGGTGCCGATTCTGCTGCAAACCCTGTTTATCGCCGCGCTGGGTTACTGGATGTGCCGGCAACTCAAGGTGCGTCACGACATCGCCGGGCCGGCGGCAATGATCGGCGCGTCGAACTTTTTCGAACTGGCGGTGGCAGTGGCCATCGTGTTGTACGGCTTCAACTCCGGCGCGGCGCTGGCCACGGTGGTCGGTGTGCTGATCGAGGTGCCGGTCATGCTCTGGCTGGTGCGCATGGTCAATAACAGCAAGGGCTGGTACGAGCGCGCGCAGGGCTGACTGCTCGATCCCAACGGTTAATAGCCATTCACTCGCAACCAAAAGATAACCATACAACGCGATCAATGTGGCGAGTCGACAGCCTATGCCAGGCGGGCTAGCGTCAATAGACGGGTGTCGCTGACGCAGGCGCACCCGCCACACTGCCTAAGCCACCCGGCACTGCCGGCATCTGTAACCTGAGGTACGTTGCATGTCTTCTCGCCTGGGCAACGCGTTTGCGCTGATTTCCCTCTGTTTGCTCACGCCATCGGTGCTGCATGCAGACGCGAAGTGGGAGTCGCTGGACTTCATCACCGAAGAGTTCCCCCCCTACAACTACACCGAAAGCGGCATCGCCAAAGGTATTACCGTGGATATTCTGCTGGAGGCCGCTGCCATCGCCGGCCTACCCATTGGACGTCGGGACATTCGCTCGCTGCCCTGGGCGCGTGGCTACCAAATGGCGCGCAAGGGCCCTGGCGTGCTGCTGTTCTCCATGGCCCGCACCGATGAACGCGGCCCGCAGTTCAAATGGGTCGGGCCGATCATGCCCAGCCGCATCGTGTTATTGGCGCGCAAGGATCGCCAGTTACAAATCAAGCAACCGGCGGAACTCAGCGCCTACCGTATCGGCGTGATTCGCGATGATGCCAGCCACCAACTGCTTAATAAAATGGGCATCAGCGACAACCAATTGCAGATTTCTGCAAGCGCGATTCAGCTGGCCAACCTGCTGCATAACAGCCGCATCGACCTGTGGGCCTACAATGAAACCACCGCCTACTGGTTTATCCGCAATCTGGACATGCACAGCCACGACTTCGCCCCGGTGCATGTACTCAAGGAAAGCGCCATGTATTACGCCTTCAGCCTGGATACCGACGCAGTGCAACTGACCCGCCTGCAGAACGGCCTTAACGCACTGAAAAAACAGCCGCGTTACCAGGAAATCCTCGACAGCTACAAATAGTCGCGTCTTGCATAATCTTGCGCTTTTCTGCCGGCGGGGGCTGGCACGCATACATGCCGGGCGTAGCATAGGGTGACGGAGGATTTATGTCGCAACTTGAGCACCTACAGGTTTTCCAGAGCATGCACAGCTCGCCCAACACTCGCCTGCATCGCAGCGCCGAGCTGGGCGACGGGCTGGCGGCGGCCGTGTGGAGCAACCGCCATGATGCCCGCGACTACGAAGCCCCCAGCCATCACACGCTGTCCTGCTACCTGGCCGGCGGCACCGGCACCTTTCGCCGCGAAAGCCCGCACAGCAAAGGCGCGCCAGACAAACTGTGCATACTGCCGGCCGGGCATCAGTCGGAGTGGGTGATCAACGGGGAAATCCATCTGACCCATCTGTATATCAGCCAGGAGCAATTCGCCCTGTCGGCCGTCAACCTGCTGGACCGTGAGCCACGGGAACTGGAACTGCGCGAAGGCACCTTTCTCGATGACCCGCAGCAGGCCCAGCGTTTCCGTGAGCTCATCCAGCTGGATTGGCAGGAGCCCGCCGAGCGCCTGCTCAGCAGCAGCCTGGCCCACGGCCTGGTCAATCACGCGTTGCTGTCCCAGGTCGGCCGCCGCGATGGCCTGCGGTTGAACGGCGGCCTGGCCCCCAACCAGCGCCGCCGAGTACGCGAGTTTATCCAGGCCAACCTCAGTGAGCCACTTAGCCTGGGCCAGCTGGCCAGTGTCTGCGCGCTCTCCGAATACCACTTCGCGCGGATGTTCCAGCTCAGCTTCGGCCTGCCTCCGCATCGTTATGTGCTCGCGCAGCGCCTGCGCCATGGCCAGCAACTGCTGCAGCACAGCACCCTGGCACTGGCTGAAGTGGCCCTGGCCTGCGGCTTTGCCAGCGCCAGCCACTTTAACAACCGCTTCCGCCAGGCCTTCAGCGCCACGCCGGGGCAATACCGCGCCGCCCTGCAACGCCCCCACGCCAAGCAATATCTGCTTACCAACAGCTGAAAACTGCCTGCTAATCCCACGCTGGCTGTGTAAGAATCATCGGCTGCCTTCGAGAAAGCTGCCCATGCCACGATTCCTTCACTTGCCCGCCCGGTGCCCCTGATGGCCCTCGATATCCTGCATCTACGCCAGGAAGACTGGCGTGCAGAATTCGGCGTGGGCGATCTGCAGCGCGGTCAGGGTTATGCCGCCCAGGGGCGCAGCCGTTTGCTCAGCCTCAAGGACAGCACCCTGCTGGCCAGCTGCCGTGGCTCCGGTGCGCAAACCTACCAACAGCGCATCACCCTGCATCACTACGGCCAGGGCTGGGGCGTGACAGGCCATTGCAGCTGCCCAGTGGGCTTCAACTGTAAACACGTCGCCAGCGCCCTGCTCACCCTGCAACTGCAGCAGGAACAGGGCGTCGATCTGTCGCCGCTGATCGTCAGCAGCCCGCAGGCCCGCGAGGAGTACCTGGAGAATTTACAACCGGCGCCGGTGCTGAGCCTCGGCAGCCTGGTGCGCGTGCACTTTGACGCACGCAAGGGCCGTATGCAGGAGCAGACCCAGCATCGCGCTGCATTGGCCTTCGACTACCAGGGCCACCTGGCATCTGGCAAACAGGGTAAAGACCTGCTGATCAAACAGAGTGCCCAGCACAGCCTGCGCATCGTGCGCGATATCAGCACTGAAACCCAGCTGCGCAAACGCCTGGAACAAACTGGCCTGCAAGTGGCCCTGCGGCAGAGCGAAGCGCTACCGGAAAGCGCCGGAGAAGCCTACGAGCACCCCAATGAGGCGGCCTGGCTGCTGTTTGTCCGCGAGCAATTGCCGCGGCTGCGTGAGGAAGGCTGGCAGATCCGCATGCAGCCAGATTTCCAGTTCAACCTGGCGCAGGTCGATGACTGGTATGCCGAGGTCGAAGAAGACCCCGAACAAACCTGGTTCGACCTAGAACTGGGCATCGAGGTCGAAGGCCAGCGCATCAGCCTGCTGCCGATTTTGCTGCAGGCCATCCGCCAGAAGCCTTGGCTGCTCAATGGCGAAGCCCTGAACAAGCGCGATGATGACGAGGTGGTACTGGTCAGCCTGCCGCATCACCACAAACGCGCAGCATTACCGCTGGCACGACTGAAGCCGCTGCTGGCGACCCTCGGCGAGCTGTTTGTGCGCGAGCCGGGCGAGTCCAGCCAGCGGCTGCGCCTGTCACGGCTGGATGCTGCCCGCCTGAATCCCCTGCAAGAAGGCCCGGCCATCAGCTGGCAAGGCGGCGGCCAGCTGCGTGACTTCGCCGAACGCCTGCAGCGGCTGGACAGCGCCACCTTGCAGGCACCCGCCGGCTTAGAAGCAGAGCTACGACCCTATCAGCTGCAAGGTTTGGCCTGGATGCAGGGACTGGCCGAGCTGGAAGTCGGCGGCCTGCTGGCCGATGACATGGGCCTGGGCAAAACCCTGCAGACCCTCGGCCATATCCTCTGCGAGTACAACGCCGGACGGTTGCAGCAGCCGGCGCTGATCGTCATGCCCACCAGCCTGATCCCCAACTGGCAGGATGAAGCCGCGCGCTTCACCCCGCAGCTCAAGGTACTGGCCCTGCATGGGCCAAAACGCCGCACGCTGTTCAAGCAGATCGACGAACACCAGATCATCCTCACCACCTACGCCCTGCTACCACGCGACCTCAAAGCGCTGGCTGCCTACCGCTATCGCCTGCTGATTCTCGATGAAGCGCAGAACATCAAGAACCCACGCAGCAAGGCTGCCGTCGCTGCCGGGCAACTGCAGGCCGGGCAACGCCTGTGCCTGACCGGCACACCGCTGGAGAATCACCTGGGCGAACTATGGTCGCTGTTCAACTTCCTCATGCCCGGCTGGCTCGGCGACAGCAAGAGCTTTACCCGCGACTACCGCACACCCATCGAAAAAAATGCCAACGAGCAGCGCCTGGCGCACCTCACCGGGCGGATCAAACCCTTCGTGCTGCGGCGCACCAAGGAGCAGGTAGCCAGCGAGCTGCCGCCGAAAACCGAAATCACCCATTGGGTCGAACTCAGCGCGGCGCAGCGCGACCGCTACGAAACCTTGCGCCTGGCCATGGATCAGAAGGTTCGCGCGGAAATTGCCCGTCAGGGACTGGCGCGCAGCCAGATCGTGATTCTCGAAGCCCTTTTGCGCCTGCGCCAGGCTTGCTGCGACCTGCGTCTGCTCGATGAAAGCGGTGACAGCAGTCTGACCAGCCTGGATTCCGGCAAGCTCAGCGGTCTGCTGGAAATGCTTGAAGAGTTGTTCGCTGAAGGCCGGCGCGTGCTGCTGTTCTCGCAGTTCACCTCGATGCTGGCGCTGATCGAAGCCGAGCTGAAAACACGCAATATTCGCTACGCCAAGCTCACCGGCAGCACCCAGGACCGCCGCACCCCGGTGCAGCAGTTCCAGGCTGGTGAGCTGCCAATCTTTTTGATCAGCCTGAAAGCCGGCGGCGCAGGCCTGAACCTGACCGCCGCCGATACGGTGATCCACTTCGACCCCTGGTGGAACCCCGCCGCCGAAGCTCAGGCCAGCGACCGCGCCTACCGCATCGGCCAGGACAAGCCGGTGTTCGTCTACAAGCTGATCGCCCGTGGCAGCGTCGAAGAGAAAATCCAGCAGCTGCAACAAGCCAAGGCCAGCCTGGCCCGCGGCGTGCTGGAAGGCGGCAGCCAGACCCAGCTGCAGCTCAGCGAAGACGATCTGCAGGCGCTGTTTGCGCCGTTAAGCGACTGATCAGCAATCAATCATCGCTGTGCATGTCATCTTTCTCTGCCGCTTCATCAGCCGCATTACGTTTGCGCCGTGGCCCGTCGGCCTGCACCGCAGGAAAGCGCGAAGAGGCATAACGCACCACAAAGATTGCCACGGCGAGAAGCAGAATGGCCCCGGACACCATCACCACGCCCATGTCGGGTTTATGGTTGTGCGAAATGTCGGAAATCATCAGCCGGGTCAGCGCAGTAATCGCCACATAGATCATGAAGCGGATCGGCATGTGGTTGGTCTTGAAATAGATCCCCACCATTGCCGCCAATTCCAGGTAGATGAATAGCAACAGAATGTCATCGACCGTGATATGGCCCTTTTCCAGCATGCCAATAAAGGCCATCACTGCCGCCCAGGCGGTAATGGCACCGATGGCGAATAACGCCAGGTAGTGGAAGGCTTCCATCAACAGATTGCCCAACGACTCCGCCAGGCCATGCACCTCTTCACGCTTACGATTTGCCCAGTTGTTCTTGTTCACCACGCCGTCCCCATTAACCGTTGATCAGTTGTCTATCTCAACCTGCGCTGCAGATGCAAAGCTCAGGCCCGGAGTGATACAGATGCATGTCATTTCATCAAGGGCACACCTTGGTCAACTCTGGATGCGCAGGCAATATCGGCAGCATCACAGCCCGTGTCGCAAGCCAGGTTATAAGCCGATACAGCAATTGCTACTGGCAAAATGTCGGCGAGTTAATTATGCTCGCCACCACTGTACAAATAACCAGTTTTAGTAACCTACCAGCGTGAAGGCGTAGAGGTGATGAATGGCCGTCGAAGTGGTGTACCGCAGCAGCCGGGATTTGGAGCGTTTATTCATGGATAAAGCCGAAGCCGACCGTCATGACAAAATGCTCGAACTGGCCGAGCTACTCACCGAGGTGCTGCAGAAGGCCGTGCCATCGTTGAATGAAACCCAGGGTGAAGAGCTGGGAATTTATATGGCGAAGAACCGCGACATCTTCGCCAAGGCGTTCAAAAACCAACCCGACGCCTTGAGTGAACTGAGCGAGCCTGCAGCCGAGTAACGCCAGAAACACAGAGCCCCAGCCAATGACTGGGGCTTTGTGCTTCTGGCAACAGTCAAACTCAGCCATATAACAAGCGTTCGGCAATCGCATCAGCGACCCTTGCCGGCGGACGCTTGTCGGCTTGGGCATGACCATAGATCTCGGTCAGCCGCTGACTGATCTGTGTCAGGTGCGCGGTGATCACCGGCACAGGCTCACCCTGATGTTTCAGCGCCACGTAGATCAGACCGCCAGCGTTGATCACATAATCCGGTGCATAGAGAATCCCCCTCGCCTGCAAGCTGTCGGAGATGTCGGCACTGGCCAGTTGATTGTTGGCGGCCCCCACCACCGCCGAGCAGCGCAACTGAGCGACACTGCTCGCATGCAAAACTCCACCCAAACCGCAGGGCGCCAGGATGTCGCAGGGCGTGGCGAGCAAGGCTTCGCTGGCCACCGGTCGGGCGCCCAGTTGCTCGACCGCCCGCTGGACGCGACCTGGGTCCAGGTCACTGACCAATAGCTCAGCGCCGGCAGCATGCAGTTGCTCGGCCAGGGCGAAGCCGACATTGCCCAACCCCTGAATCGCCACCCGTAAGCCTTCCAGGTTGTCACTGCCGAGGCGCGCCAGGGCGGTGGCACGAATCCCGGCAAACACGCCCATGGCGGTGTACGGTGACGGATCACCCTCGGCCGTGGTGCTGGTGACATGCTGGGTGTGCTGGGCGATGCAGTCCATGTCGGCGCTGGACGTGCCGCTGTCCATCGCGGTGATGTAGTGGCCATTGAGGGTTTCGATAAACCGGCCAAAGGCTTCAAACACGGCGGCGCGGTTATCGACATGCGCGGGACGGATGATCACCGCCTTGCCGCCGCCCTGACGCAGGCCCGCCAATGCGGCCTTGTAGCTCATGCCCTTGGCCAGACGCAGGGCATCCTCGATGGCGCTCGTCTCGTTGGCATAGTTCAGGTAACGGCAACCGCCCAGCGCCGGGCCAAGGCGGGTGTTATGGATGGCGATAATCGCCTTGAGACCGGTCAGTGGATCCTCGGCGAAGTGCAGTGACTCCAGCCGGGCGGTTTCCATCATGGCGAACATGCTGTGGCTCCCGTACTGATTTGCCTGTCAGTATAGGCCGCTACCACTGAGGCGCTGGCACGCCTCAGTGAATCAGCAGGTTCACGATTTGCTCACTGTAGCGGCTCACCACAAACGGCAGAGAGCGCTCACGGTAATTCAGCAGTGGCTGCTCAATATAGTTCCAAATCACCCGCACCTGTCCCAACCGGGCCTGCAGTTCAGCATGCGTATCCGGTGCCTGCTGCAGCTGAACCAGTCGCTCACTGAAACGCTTGGTCAGGGCATCCACCGGCTCACTCAGCGCCTGAGTACTGTCATACACAGCCGCGCCGGCATCCCAACTGGCCGCCTCGCGTACATATTCGGCAGCAATCTGCTGCATCAACACCGCCTGACGCAGCGCCATGCTCGTCGGCGTCTCAGTCAAGTGTGTCTGAAGCTGGCGGTTGCGTTGCACCAGGTCATAAGCGCTCTGCGACAAGTCATCCAGGGCATGAAAGCCCATGTTCTCAACGCCTAGCTGAGCATTGCTGAGCACCAACGCCTGCAAACGCTGTGCGACCGGCTGCAACTCAAGCGCCAAGTGTGCCGCTGGCTCTGTCTCGATCAGGGCAGCCTGCTCGGCCTGCAACTGCTGAAAATGACGCACGTTTACCTGCAGCCGCTGCTGCACATCTGGGTCACCCTGTTCCAGGCGTAGCAGGTGAAACAGGGTCAGCACACGGTAGGTCGAAAGCTCCTGTGCCAGCAGGTTGTCCTGCAGGGACTGCGCAGCACTGAGCCAGGAGCTGCTGAACATTAGCAGCAGTGACAAAACAGCATGACGAAGCACGACGAGCATCCTCGATTTCCTTATTTCGGGGGATCGCCGCGGAACTTGGCACAGGGCCGGCACAACAATGTACTGGACGAAGGTTAGGTGCTTGACTACAAAGGCATAAACCTTGGGAGCAGCCCATGACCCCTCGCGCCGCCTGCCTTGCCTGCCTGCAGCAACAACCGCCCGCGCTGTTTGAAGCGGCGGTGTGGATCGCCGTGGAACACCAGCCACACCTGCAGCCGAACGAGGTGATGCAGCAACTGGGCAACCTGCAACAACAAGTGCTGCAGGGGCTGCCCGAACTGCCCAGCCAGGAATTGGCGCAAGCGCTGGTGCGCCGACTCACTGAGCTGGATTTTCAGGAGGATGATGAGTATCCGCTGCGCCCCCAGGCGGCACTGCTCAATTGCGTGCTGAGCCGTCGCCGTGGCCAGCCCCTGTCATTGGCGCTGCTCAGCCTAGAATTGGCCAGACGCTTGGCCATTCCCCTGCAAGGCATCAACTTTCCCGGACATTTTCTACTCCGGGTACCGGGAGCGGATCACCTGCTCGACCCCTGTAGCGGACGACGGTTGTACACCCGAGAATGCAGGGAACTGCTGCAACGCCAACAAGGCCCGAAAGCGCAATTGACGGCCAGCCACCTGCAACCCATTGATGCGCACAGCCTGCTGCAGCGCCTATCACGCAACTTGCGCCACCTGCATCAGATATCCCACGAGCCGCTTGCTGCACTTCGCGACGCCGAGCGCGCCCTGCAGCTCGGCTCACCCTGCTTGGCTGATCACCTGGCCCGGGCCGACATCTACCAGATACTCGACTGCCCGCAGGGTGAGCGCTTCGATCTGCAACGCGCCCTGCTGCTCTGCGATGATCTGGCACAACGTCTGCACCTTAGCCAGCGGCTGCGCCAACTCAGCGCCAGCCCGGCACTGCATTGAGTGTTGGCGCTAAAAAAAGCCCAGCGCCTTGGCCTTGGCCACGGCCTGAGTACGTCGTGCGACGCCCAGTTTGCCGTTGATCCGGCGGGCGTGAGTCTTGACGGTATGCAATGAGATAAATAGCTGCTCAGCCACCTCCTGGTTGGAGAGTCCCTGGGCGATCAGGCGCAATACCACCAGTTCACGGCTGCTGAGTGCACTGGTGCGCGCCACCGGATGAACGGCCACATCGTCCGCGCACAGCACCTGCCACCATGGATGCTGATAGCCCAGACGCATCTTCAGGGCTTCACCGTTCTGCCGAGCCTGGTCGGCACTCACCTGATCGCCTGCGTCAGCGCATACCTCGGCATAGCGTATCCACAGCTCACTGGCTAACGCCTGACGCCCCTGACTCAGTGCTTGCTCCAGCAAGCGCTGCAATGGCTGGCGAATGTCGGCACCATCCACACGATCCAGTTGTAGAAGAAACGCCTGAAAACGTGGAATCAACTCCGGGAAATTCGGCGTAGGCAGAATGGCCTTGACCCGCTGCGAATAACCCAGCACCCGTGTCGCCGCCAACCGTGCACGCTCACGGTGGCCCTGCGCTAACCACAAGTGGCAACTGGCCAACAGCAGGGTCCCACGGTACAGCGTTTCATGCACACGCTGGCGTTGCATCAAGCGTTCAGCCTGCGCCAAACGAGCAAATGCAGAAGCAATGTCCCCCTGCCCCATGGCCAGCTCGGCCAGGCCAAGATACCCCTGGAAAGCAGCCGGATCACCGTAGTCGAGCGCCTGCTCCAGGCCACTCTGAAAGTAGTTTGCGGCCGCATCAGCACGCCCCTGGCGCAACAGCAAACGACCCAGTCGCAAACCAATGCGCGCTTGCACCGGGGTCTGACGCAGCGTGTTGGGGGCCGTACCGGCCAGCACGCGCAGCAGCAACGCCTCGGCACGGGCAAACTCACCACGGGTCTCCAGCAGCAAGGCGTGATCAAGTTCCAGCAAAGCCTCAAAAACAGCGTTGCCATGCTGTCGCGCCTGCTTCAGCGCCTCGAAGCTGAGCTTCTGGGCTGTCTCCAACTGGCCCTCACCGATGGCTACCAGGGTCAGCGCCGAGCGGCACAGCAATGCCTGCGCCCAGGCACTGTGCGGCAGGCCTTGCAAAGCCTCATGCAAATGCGTGCGGGCATCGACGGCGCACAATCGACCATAGGCGATGATGCCCTGAATCGCTTGCCAGTGCGCAAACAGCTCACGGGTACGCGGCCCATCACTGCGCGGCTGGAAACGGGCCAATTCGTTGATGCAGGCTTGCGCCTCATCCAGTCGCCCGACCAGCAGCAGAACCCAGGTATTGAGCAGGATCAGCCGCGGCGTGCTGTACAACAGACTTTCGGGCAACTCGCTACGCCAGCGCAGAATCAGCGCCAGATCTTGCCCCTGCAGCACCTGCTCTTCGGTAAAGCGTTCCAGAAAACTGCTGGCCACCTCAGGCTGCCCTGCCAGCAGGGCATGCTCGACCGCCGCTGGAATATCACCGTGGGTGGAAAACCATTGGCTCGCATGTACATGCAACGCATTGCAGGGCAACTGCCCGGTCTGGCGTTGCAGCAGGCGAGCCAACGGCGCAAAGAGCGTGAACCAGCCCTTGGCGGTATCAAGCTCCTGCATAAACACACCGCGATCGAGCAAAGCGCGTAGCCACAATGCCCCGTCACCTGCACCAAACAGGTGGTCACAGAGCGCCAGATTGAATCGCGGCAAACGCGCCAATTGGATCAGCACTTGGCACAACTCATCCGGAAGGTGTTGCAACACCTCACGGTTCACATAGTCGCTGAGTAACGGCTCATGCTCAGCATCCAGCGGTGTTGTACCGGCAGCATCAGCCTGCACCGCCAACATGCGCAAGCGCAGCGCGGCGGGCCAGCCCTCAGTCAAGGTATACAGGTCTTGCGCCCACGCACTGCAGGCCGGCTGCCAGTGCCCCAGCCAGGCCACGACCTCATCCGGAGTAAATGCCAGGTCGGCTGCGCCGATTTCCAGCAATTCCCCCTCCAGCAATAGACGGGAAAGGTTACAGGCCGGGCGGCGCCGGCTGCCCAGCCACCAGCCGATCCCCTCAGGGGTCGCATCAAGTAGCTGATTGAGGAACAGGTCAAGCGCCGGATCAGGCTGCGCTGGATAATCATTGAGCATGATCCAACAACGCCTTGGGTCCTGTGCCAGGCAATTGAGCACATCATGCGATGACAGTGCAGGCGGGTAACCGAGCCATTTACCCAACTGCTGCGCCAGTTGTTCGACATTGCCGCCATAGGCCGCACCATTGAGCCAGAACACTGGGCAGTCCGCCGCAGACTCACGTGCGCAGTCTGCCAGCAGAACACTCTTGCCATAGCCGGCCGGCCCGACCAGCAGGCGCAAGCGGCAGGGTTGCTGCAACAGACGCTGCAACAGGCTGCGCCGTATCAGATGCCCGGGCGGAGGCCTAGGTATACCGCCACACGCAGGCGCAGCGGCACTCGGCAAGGAAGACGCTAAAGCGTTCATGTCGGCTCGTTTTATTGTTCTACAAGAACCGGATAATCGCAGGCTAACTCCCTGCTTCTGCGCATCACAGCTCTATCACCCGAGCTGATGGCAGGCGATAAAAAAGGCGGCCCGCAGGCCGCCTGATCACATGACAACAACTGCAACGTGGCTCAACGCACGCCTGAGCTGCGCAGGGCAGCCGGTGTGTAGTCCGCTGCCGAAGCCTTGAAACCAAAGTTGTAGGCCGTCTTTTCCTCGTTCTTCATGCCCAGAGCCAGGTAACGGCCTGCCACTAGGTCATACAGGGCTTCCAGGGTGTAACCGGGCACCTGATGGTTGAAGTACTGCTGGGCATGACCTTCGGCGACCCGCCAGAGTTGACCACGACCGTCGTAGTGATCGACCAGGGCGATTTGCCAACTGTCTTCGTCCACATACATATGCCGCTTGGCATAGATATGCCGCTCACCATCCTTCAGCGTGGCCACCACTTCCCAGACGCGGTGCAGCTCATAACGGGTCAGGTCCTGGTTGATATGGCCCGCTTTGAGCACATCGTCATAGGACAGTGCAGGCGAATCGAGCTTGAAGCTGTTGTAGGGAATGTACATCTCCTTCTTGCCCACCAACTGCCAGTCATAGCGGTCAGGCGCACCGGAGAACAGGTCGAAGTTGTCCGCCGTACGCATGCCGTCCGACGCGGTACCCGGACCGTCGTAGGCCACCTGTGGCGCACGCCGTACACGACGCTGGCCGGCATTGTAGATCCACGCCAGACGCGGCTCTTTCACCTGATCAATGGTCTCGTGCACCAGCAGCACGTTGCCTGCCAGACGCGAAGGCGCAGTCACCCGCTGTTTGAAGTACAGCAGGATGTTGCTGCCTTTGGCCGGATCGAGGTCAGGCATGTCCGCCGGGAAAGCCACTTCATCCTCGAACTTCACCAGGCTGTAGGAGCCATTGGTTTGCGGTGTGGCCTGAGTAACAACCCGGCGCGTGTTACCGCCGCGGTAACGGGTGATGTGGTTCCACACCACCTCCACCCCAGTTTTGGGGATTGGAAAGGCGTAGTAGCGGCTGGCATTGAAGTTCTGCAGGCCGTTGCCACCATCTACCGGCACGGTATTGACCGCACTGAGCTTGGCGGCCTCGGCGATTTTCGCGGGGACTGCGGCACTGCGGCGTGTTGGATAGACCGGAATCTTGTAACTCTCCGGGTAGCGCTTGAACATGGCCAACTGGCCTGCCGACAGTTTGTCCTTGTACTGCTCGGCATTGGCTGCAGTGATGGTAAACAGTGGCTGGTCACTGGCGTAGGGATCAGCCAGGAAGCCCTTTTCGTCTACGGCGGCAGCGGTGGTGGAAAGTCCGCCGCCCCAGGCCGGGATACTGCCATCGGCATTGCCCGCCATTTCGGCGCCCAGCGGCGTCAGGCTGACACCCAGTTGCGCCGCTTCCTGTTCCGAGACTGCCGCCATCACACTGCTGGCCAGCAGGCCCATTGCCAGCGCCCCAGCTTGCAGGATTCTTGTGCTTTTCATGGTGTACGGATCCTTTGCACTGTGTTGATCAGAAATTCACGCCGAAACTAAGCGCAACAAAGTCGCGGTCAGTGGTCGTGTTGTAGTCGCCACCGAAAAAGTCGGTGTAACTCAGGCTGGCCGTGTACGTGTTCTGGTAATCGGCATTGAGCGCCAGGCTGATAGCCTTGTTGCCTTCGCTGAAGTTCGGCCCGTAGCCATCCACGTCATGCGACCAGGCAACACTCGGCGACAGGTTGATACCTGCGAACACGTTGCTGTAGTCCAGGCTCGCCCGAGCCCGGTAACCCCAGGAGTTCGAGGTGTAAAAGCCATCACCCTGGCACTCATCAGGATTGGCGGCGTTGAAGGCCGCACAGATGCCGGCAGCACGGTATTCACCCGGCCCGTAAATCGGATCACGACCAAAACGCAGCTCACCGACATCGTCACTGATGCCGTTGACATGGTTGAAACCCACTTCCCCCACCAGGGTCAAGCGGCTGGCACCCAGCACACGGTCGATGAACTGCACGGCCGACAACTGAGCCTGGGTCACGGCACGGCGGTCATAGCCATGCAGATCAGCACCGGCAACGTTCTGCGCGTGACCGGTGGTAAATACCGGGCTGAACGGCAGCCCCAGCGCACCAAAGGACAGGTCCGTGGAGTTGATCTGCAGCGGCATATTCGGGCGGTAGCTGACTTCACCAGACAGGGCCGTGCCACTGAGATTGGTCTGGAAGCTCAAACCATACAGACGAATGTCTTCCGGATACTCGATGAAATAGCGCGCATTGGGCGCGCCGGGGATGAAGGTGGCAAAGTTCGGCGTTGTCGTGCGAATGGTGCTGAACACCGGACCACGGCTGTGATAGTTCATCGCATAGGCACCGAACTCGGTGTCATTCAGCGACTCGGCAAACCAGCGCAGGGCAATGCCATACTGGCCGTCATCGCGGGCATCGCGATCGCCGGCGCGCGGGATATAGGCGTTGTCCACAAAGGCGTTTCTCGACACCCCTGGCGCCAGGTCAGGCCCCAGTACGGTCAAGCGGTCGTCACAGCCATCAGCCAGTACATCGGAGCTGGAGAAGAACGTGCCGCAGTTATCCACGACCGTCTGGTCCCACTCCAATTGGTAGAAGGCTTCCATGCTCAGGGTGTCCGTCAGGCTCTGCGACACATAAAGCATGTTGACCGGAATCAGCCCTTCCTTGATTTCAGCGCCCGGACGACGGAATGCCGCCACATCGACAGGGTTGATGGCGTTGATGCTGTTACCAATAAAGGTACTCTCGCCCCAACTGACCACCTGCTTACCCACACGCACGCTGCCAGGCAGGCTACCCAGGTTGTAATTGTGGTAGAGGAACGCATCGAGAATCTCAGCGCCCGACGACTGTGCGGCAGTTTTACGGTTGCTGTCCTGAATGTCGTAGAACTCGCGGCCTTCATCCTTGGTTTCAAAGTCGTACCAGTACTTGCCGCGGATAAACACGCCGGTATCGCCATACTTGACTTCCAGGTCATGGATACCCTTGAAGATCTTCGAGAAGGTCTTGCCCTTCTCGAAGTTCAGCCGGCCATCGTCGGAAGTCCGTGAGGACGCCTGGCCACCGCTGGCGGTGGAAATAAAGTCCCGATCGGCATCACGCACCGACCAGCTGGCCCCCACCGACAGCGACGAGTCGAACTGCGCTTCGACCTCACCAAAGTTGAATGTGACGGCCTGGACAGGCGCAACACAGCCAATCGCGATGGCAACCGCCAACACGCTGGGCTGGAAGATGGCATGTCTTGTTGTTGTTCTCATGCGGCTCTCCTGGAAAGCGATTTCGTGTAGAGCCACCACGCTAACCAGCCACAAACCAAGGGATAAGCGCCCGAAAGAGGTATTTGCCCTGTCAGCCGAAAGAGTGAATCACCCTCTGGCCGGCCCCTCTGAGGCCATCTCATGGCGCATTTCAATGGCTCCGCATAACCTGGACGAATAGCCCATTACCGCGCGCAGGGCTCTGCACTCATCCACGCCTGCTCAGGCGCATTGCGCAACCGCACCATGCGCATATCACGCGGCCGGCCATCAGTACGTACTCAATTCGTTACAGCGTAATGAAAGCGACACAAAGCGTTCAGCCCGCGACAACCGGGCCTTGTCCCCCGCGATGCGCGACCAGCCCGCACGTCGCGTATCGATTTCGCTACAAAAGTCAAAATTCACCACCCCAGAAATAAACATAAGCCTTTGTTTTTATTGATAAAAATCATAATGGCACTAGCTTTGCTAAGGCCTTCCTACATTCAGCGCGCGCCCTACGCGCGCGCCCAGCACATCGCCCCCAGCAGAAAGGGCGAGTCAACACCCTTGAGGAGTACACATGAGCGAGTTGCGTTTTACCGCCGAGCACGAATGGCTGCGTCAGGATGCCGATGGTCTGGTTACCGTGGGCATCACCGCCTATGCCCAGGACGCCCTGGGTGACGTGGTCTTCGTCCAGCTGCCAGAGGTACAGCGCTACGCCGAGGGTGACGAAGTGGCCGTGCTGGAATCGGTAAAAGCCGCCAGCAACATCGCCATGCCGCTGGACGGTGAGGTGGTTGAGGTCAATGGCGAGCTAGAATCCAGCCCTGAGCTGGTCAACGAAGACCCCCTGGGCAAAGGCTGGTTCTTCCGTTTCCGCCCGGCCAATGCCAGCGCCGTTGCCGACCTGCTCGACCTGGCCGCTTACGAGCGCCTGCTCAACGCCAATGCTGACGCCTGAGAGATTGTGATGACCAAGCTGACCACCCAGAACGAATTTATCGCCCGCCACATCGGCCCACGTGACGCAGACACGGCGGCCATGCTCGACCTGCTCGGCTACGCCAGCATCGACGCGCTGACCGATAACGTCATCCCCGACAGCATCAAAGGCACAAGCATCCTCGGCGCACAGCCGGGCCTGTCGGAAGCCGACGCACTGGCCAAGATCAAAACCATCGCGGCCAAGAACCAGCAGTTCAAAACCTTTATTGGTCAGGGTTACTACGGCACCCACACGCCGAGCCCGATCCTGCGCAACCTGCTGGAAAACCCGGCCTGGTACACCGCCTACACCCCCTACCAGCCAGAAATTTCCCAAGGCCGTTTGGAATCGCTGCTGAACTTCCAGACCCTGATCAGCGACCTCACCGGCATGCAGATCGCCAACGCCTCGCTGCTGGACGAAGCCACTGCCGCTGCCGAAGCCATGACCTTCTGCAAACGCCTGTCGAAGAACAAGGCCAGCAACGCCTTCTTCGCCTCCCAGCATTGCCACCCGCAAACCCTCGACGTGCTGCGCACCCGTGCCGAGCCACTGGGCATTGAGGTGGTCATCGGCGACGAAGCTGCGATCACTGACGCCAGCGCCTACTTCGGCGCGCTGCTGCAATACCCGGCAAGCAATGGCGACATCTTCGACTACCGCGAACTGGTTGAACGCTTCCACGCCGCCCATGCGCTGGTGGCCGTGGCCGCTGACCTGCTGGCCCTGACCCTGCTCACTCCGCCGGGCGAATTCGGTGCCGACGTGGCCCTGGGCAGCGCGCAGCGTTTCGGTGTGCCGCTGGGCTTTGGTGGCCCACACGCCGCCTACTTCGCCACCCGCGATGCATTCAAGCGTGACATGCCAGGCCGCCTGGTCGGCATGTCCATCGACCGTTTCGGCAAGCCGGCCCTACGCCTGGCCATGCAAACCCGCGAGCAACACATCCGCCGCGAGAAGGCCACCAGTAACATCTGCACCGCGCAAGTGTTGCTGGCCAACATCGCCAGCATGTACGCCGTGTACCACGGCCCGAAAGGCCTGACCCAGATCGCCCAGCGCACCCACCAGTTCACCGCGATCCTGGCCAAAGGCTTGCGTGCATTGGGTTACAGCGTTGAACAGGCATTCTTCTTCGACACCCTGACCCTGGCCACTGGCGGCAAGACCGCGGCCCTGCACGCTGCTGCGCGCAATGCCGGGATCAACCTGCGTGAAATCGACGGCGAGCGTCTGGGCCTGTCCCTCGACGAAACCACCGACCAAACGGCCGTTGAAGCGCTGCTGGCGGTATTCGCCGAAGGTAAGACCGTTCCAGCCTTCGCGGAACTGGCGGCTGGCGTGATCGCCCAACTGCCGCAAGGCCTGCTGCGCGAATCGGAAATCCTCAGCCACCCGGTGTTCAATCGCTACCACAGCGAAACCGAGCTGATGCGTTACCTGCGCAAGCTGGCCGACAAGGACCTGGCGCTGGACCGCAGCATGATTCCGCTGGGTTCCTGCACCATGAAGCTCAACGCCGCCAGCGAAATGATCCCGGTGACCTGGGCCGAATTCGGCAACCTGCACCCCTTCGCCCCGGCCGAGCAAAGCCAAGGCTACAGCCAACTGACCACTGAACTGGAAGCCATGCTCTGCGCGGCCACCGGTTACGACGGCATTTCCCTGCAGCCGAACGCCGGCTCGCAAGGTGAGTACGCCGGTCTGATGGCCATTCGTGCCTATCACCTGAGCCGTGGCGATGATCAGCGCGACATCTGCCTGATCCCACAATCGGCTCACGGCACCAATCCGGCCACCGCCAGCATGGTCGGTATGCGCGTCGTCGTGACCGCCTGCGACAGCAGCGGCAACGTGGATATCGCCGACCTCAAGGCCAAGGCCGAAGAGCACAAAGAACGCCTCGCCGCGATCATGATCACCTACCCGTCGACCCACGGCGTGTTTGAGGAAGGCATCCGCGAAATCTGCGCGATCATTCACGACAACGGCGGTCAGGTGTACATCGACGGCGCCAACATGAACGCCATGGTCGGCCTGTGCGCCCCGGGCAAGTTCGGCGGCGACGTGTCCCACCTGAACCTGCACAAAACCTTCTGCATCCCGCACGGCGGTGGTGGCCCAGGTGTCGGCCCGATTGGCGTGAAAGAGCACCTGATTCCGTTCCTCCCTGGCCACGGCCACATGGCCCGCAAAGAAGGGGCCGTCAGCGCCGCGCCGTTCGGCAGCGCCAGCATTCTGCCAATCACCTGGATGTACATCAGCATGATGGGCGGCGAAGGCCTCAAGCGCGCCTCGCAAATGGCCATCCTCAACGCCAACTACATCGCCCGCCGCCTGGAAGAGCACTACCCCGTGCTGTACTCGGGCAGCAACGGCCTGGTGGCGCACGAGTGCATTCTGGATATCCGCCCGATCAAGGACAGCACCGGCATCAGCGTTGACGATGTGGCCAAGCGCCTGATCGACTTCGGTTTCCATGCGCCGACCATGTCCTTCCCGGTGGCTGGCACGCTGATGATCGAGCCGACCGAGAGCGAATCCAAGGAAGAACTGGACCGCTTCTGCGACGCGATGATCGCCATCCGCAACGAGATTCGTGCGGTGGAAGCGGGCCAGTTGGATGCCAACGACAACCCGCTGAAAAATGCTCCGCACACTGCCCTGGAACTGGTCGGCGAGTGGACCCACGCCTACAGCCGCGAGCAGGCCGTGTACCCGGTAGCCAGCCTGATCGAGGCCAAGTACTGGCCGCCGGTCGGCCGCGTGGACAACGTGTTCGGCGACCGCAACCTGGTCTGTGCCTGCCCGTCCATCGAGGCGTATCAGGACGCCTGATGCAGCAAAGCCGTCCCCCCGACTGCGGGCGGGACGGCTCACTGCATGGATTACCCCGCACCTGTCGACTCCCCCTCACGGGGCGGGTTAGTTGCACCCACAAGAACAACATGCTGCCCCAGTTACCCCGTCACTGTTGTGTTTGAGTGCCGGTCTAAGCTGAACAGTTGAAGAGCCACAACGTGGAGCGAATCATGTCACTCAGCGTTTTTGACCTGTTCAAGATCGGCATTGGCCCCTCCAGCTCACATACCGTGGGCCCGATGCGAGCCGCTGTGCGCTTTGCCGAAGGCTTGCGCCGCGATGAGCTGCTGAGCAACACCGCAAGCATCAAGGTTGAGCTGTATGGCTCACTCGGCGCCACAGGCAAGGGCCATGGCAGTGACAAAGCCGTGCTGCTCGGCCTGGAAGGCGAACAGCCGGACACGGTCGACACCCGCAACGTTGACGCGCGCCTGGCGGCGATTCGCAGCAAGGGCGAACTCAAGCTGCTCGGCGAAAAGCCCATCCATTTTGTCGAGAAGCAGCACCTGGCGATGATCCGCAAGCCGCTGCCCTTCCATCCCAACGGCATGATCTTTCGCGCCTTCGACGCCGCCGGCTTGCAGATCCGCTCACGCGAGTACTACTCGGTGGGGGGCGGCTTCGTGGTCGATGAACAAGCCGCCGGAACCGACCGGATTGTCGAAGACAGCACCGTGCTGCAATACCCCTTTACCACCGGCAAGCAGCTGCTGGCCCACTGCGCCGAACACAGCCTGAGCATCAGTCAGGTGATGCTGGCCAATGAAGCCGCCTGGCGACCGGAAGCCGAGACCCGCGCGCGTCTGCTGCAGATCTGGCAGGTGATGCAGGACTGCGTCAGCGCCGGCTGCCGCACCGAAGGCATCATGCCCGGCGGGCTCAAGGTCAAACGCCGCGCCGCCGACCTGCACCGGCAACTGTGCCAGCACCCGGAAGCCAGCCTGCGCGACGCCTTGAGCGTGCTCGACTGGGTCAACCTCTACGCCCTGGCGGTAAACGAGGAAAACGCCAGCGGTGGCCGCGTGGTGACCGCTCCCACCAACGGGGCAGCCGGGATCGTGCCGGCGGTGCTGCATTACTACAGCCGCTTTATCCCCGGCGCCAACGACGACGGCGTGGTGCGTTTTCTGCTCACCGCCGCCGCCATCGGCATCCTTTACAAAGAGAACGCCTCGATCTCCGGCGCCGAAGTCGGCTGTCAGGGCGAAGTCGGCGTGGCCTGCTCAATGGCTGCGGGGGCCTTGTGTGAAGTGCTCGGCGGCAGCGTCAATCAGGTGGAGAACGCCGCCGAAATCGGCATGGAACACAACCTCGGCCTGACCTGCGATCCCATTGGCGGTCTGGTGCAAGTGCCGTGCATCGAACGCAACGCCATGGGTTCGGTAAAGGCCATCAACGCCGCACGCATGGCCCTGCGCGGCGACGGCCAGCACTTTGTCTCGCTGGATAAAGTGATCCGCACCATGCGCCAGACGGGTGCCGACATGAACAACAAGTACAAGGAAACCGCTCGCGGCGGTCTGGCCGTCAATATTGTCGAGTGTTAACGCCTCGACCCTGAATCTCTATCCGTCATACAGACACTTAGCTTTGGAGAACCGCATGACCACCGAAACCCTGGCGAAAACCCCGCTCCACGCCCTGCATCTCGAACTGGGCGCACGCATGGTGCCGTTCGCCGGCTACGACATGCCGGTGCAATACCCGCTGGGTGTGATGAAGGAGCACCTGCACACCCGCGACGCCGCCGGCCTGTTCGATGTGTCGCACATGGGGCAGATCGTCCTACGCGGCGCAGAGGCTGCCAAAGCCCTGGAAACCCTGGTGCCGGTGGACATCATCGACCTGCCCGTGGGTCTGCAACGCTACGCCATGTTCACCGATGAAAACGGTGGCATCCTTGATGACCTGATGGTCGCCAACCTGGGTAACGATACGCTGTTCCTCGTGGTCAACGCCGCCTGCAAGGACCAGGACCTGGCTCACCTGCAACAGCACATTGGCAGCCAGTGCGAAATCGAAAGCCTGTTCGAAACTCGCGCCCTGTTAGCGTTGCAAGGCCCGAAAGCCGTCGATGTACTGGCGCGCCTGGCCCCGGAGGTGGCGAAAATGACCTTTATGCAATTCGCCCCGGTGCGCCTGCTGGGTGTCGACTGCTATGTCAGCCGCTCCGGTTATACCGGTGAAGACGGCTTCGAAATCTCTGTGCCGAGCGAGCACACCGAAACCCTGGCGCGCAGCCTGCTGGCCGAAGCAGAAGTCGAGGCCATCGGCCTCGGCGCACGCGACTCGCTGCGCCTGGAAGCGGGCCTGTGCCTGTACGGCCACGACATGAGCACCAGCACCACGCCGATCGAGGCCAGCCTGCTGTGGGCCATGTCCAAGCCACGCCGCGCCGACGGCGCACGCGCGGGTGGTTTCCCCGGTGCCGAGCGGATCTTCGCCCAGCAACAGCAAGGCGTGGCCAGCAAGCGCGTCGGCCTGCTGCCGCAGGAACGTGTACCGGTACGTGAAGGCGCGGAAATCGTCGATGCCGACGGCAATGTGATCGGTTCAGTGTGCAGTGGCGGCTTCGGCCCGACCCTGGCTGCTCCAGTGGCCATGGGCTATGTGCAGAGCAGCCATATCGCCGTGGATACCGAGGTATGGGCCATGGTACGTGGCAAGCGCGTAGCGATGAAAGTGGCAAAAACGCCGTTTGTACCGCAGCGCTACTACCGCGGCTGAAACAGCCTAAAAGCAGCCCGGTTGTCCCCGGGCTGCTGGTCTGCTACTCGCGCAGCTGCCCGACCATCGCGGCAGCCACGCTGAGCACATCCTTGCCCAGCTGCTTGGAACGCGCGCCGTTCCATCCCGTGCTCGGGTTAGGTCGGTCGTCGTGATCCTTGAACGGCATCTCGATGGTAAATGCCAGACAATCGAACTCCAGCCCTACGGCATTGCAGGCCAGCGTGGTATTGGCCTGGCCGGGCTCATCCCGCGGGTAGCCAAAGGCCGTCTGGAACTCAGCCCCACGCTGCACAAGCAACTGCTTGAACTGCTCTTCGAGCCACTCCAGACGCGGGCTGTAGCCGGGGTTGCCCTCACAGCCCGCGGCGAAAACGTGAGGAATCTCCTCATCACCGTGGATATCCAGAAACAGATCCACACCCACCGCACGCATCTGCTGCTGGACGAAGTACACCTCGGGGCTGTCCGCCTCAGTGGCTGACTGCCACGCGCGGTTAAGGTCGCGACCGGCATAGTTGGTGCGCAGGTGGCCACGGTAGGCACCATCCGGATTCATGTTCGGCACCAGGTACAACTCAGCCTGCTCCAACAGCGCGTTCAGCTCGGCGTCATCCGCCTGCTGCAGGCGCTCGATCAACCCTTCCATAAACCATTCAGCCATGTGCTCGCCGGGGTGCTGCTGGGCAATCAACCAAATCTTGCGCGGTGCCTGTGGATTACGGCGGATGCGCAGCACCTCGATGGCGCGCCCTTCAATGCTACGTCCCGTGGCAAACAGTTCAGCCCCGGCCAAACGCTGCGCATCGGCAATCAGCTGGTCATGCCGCGCCCGGCTGTAAGGCTCGAAGTAGGCAAACCAGACCTGCGCCTGTTGCGGCTCAATGTCGAAGTTCAGCGCGCCCGCGTCAAAGCGGCTGGGCACTCGAAACCAGGTACGCTGATCATAGGACGCCACCGCGTGGTAGCCGCTCCAGGCATTCTTGTACGACGACTGCCCGGCATTGCTCAGGCTGAAGCCGTAACGCTGGCCCGGCTGCACGCCCTCGACCTTGAAATGGAACCACTGAAAATGCGCGCTGTTGAGATCAGGACGAATCGCCAGCTGTACTTGCTGTGGGTTGCTGGCGTCGATGACCTCAATGTTGCCGCTGTCGAAATTGGAGCTGATCTGCATGGGTGCCTCGCAGGCCGGTGGTGGCAATTGGCTGCAAGAATCGCAGCTCTCCCCACGCAAGGAAACGCAGCAGGCGACAAACTGATATGAATTGCACACGGGCGCAACTTGCCGGCGCACGGGCAGTGTGCTGTTAACGACCGACTCAGGTACAGGAGAACACCGCACATGGCCCTTCGTTATCTACTCACAACACTGCTGTGCAGCGGCCTGTTGCTCGGCGGTTGCGCCAGCGCACCCACCCCTCAGCCGCCGGAACCCAGACCGATAGCGGGCAGAACGATACCGCCGCGGCCCAGGCCGACCTGCGCCGCCAGGCCAATCGTGGCGACCTCGACAGCCAGTTCCAACTTGGCAGCCTGTACTTTGTCAGTCAGCCCAAAGACCTCAAGCAGGCAGAGCACTGGTGGAAACAGGCCGCCGACAAGGGTCACGCCATGGCGGCCGTAAGTCTGGCCTACCTGTACACCGGTCGCGACAATCGGCAGTTTCACAACCCGCAGCAGATGCTCAAATACCTGAACCAGTCGGCGGCCGGCGGTAACCCGATGGCTCAGCACATCCTCGGCAACCTTTACCTGACGGGCGAGCAAGGCGTACCGAGTGATCCACTACAGGCCAGGGCCTTATTCAAGAGTGCCTGCCAGCAGAACTACGCGCCCAGTTGCGAGGCGCTGCGCAAGACACCCTGAGCGGCACTCAGGTTTCAACCGCCGAGTTATCGACCGGCTCCGCTGAGTCGCCAGCTGACGGCTGCTCTTTCGACGCGTCGTCCGGCTGCGCATCCTCGGCGGGCTTGCCCAGCCATTCATTGGTCGACTGCTGGACGCCATCCACCTGTTTGTTGAGTTGCTGCAGGGTCTCATCAACCGCTTCGCGGGCTACATCCTGCACCGCTTGTTCCGCCTTCTCGGCCAGCTTCTGCGCCGACTGCTCGGCAGCATCACAACCGACCAGGCCTGCCAGTACCAGCCCCAGGGCCGTCATTTGCAGCGCTTTGTTCATCACGGTCTCCATTACTCTGTGTTGCCAATTTGATGGGTGGCAGCCGACGGGCGGCCGCCACCGGTTTGCATTCAGTTCTGCGGTTCAGCCGGGGCTTGGCCACGGGTTTTCCACAGCGACAGCAGCACACCACCCAACAGCAGACCCAGGGTCACGCTCAAGGAAATGACAGCCGGAATCTTGCCGATAATGCCAACCAGGAAGATCTTGCCGCCGATAAACACCAGCACCAGCGCCAGAGCGTACTTGAGGTAGGCAAAGCGGTGAATCATCGCTGCCAGGGCGAAATACAACGCACGCAGGCCCAGGATGGCGAAGATGTTCGAGGTGTAGACGATGAAGGGGTCCTGGGTAATGGCGAAGATCGCCGGCACGCTGTCCACGGCGAACACCAGGTCGGCCAGCTCGATCAGGATCAGCGCCAGGAACAGCGGCGTCACCCACAGCTTGAGCTTGCCGCTGGCATCCGGCTGCCGTACGAAGAAGCGTTGATCGTGCAGACGGTCGGTCACCGGCAGGTGGTTGCGCAGCCAGTTGACGAAGCGATTATTCGAGAGATCGGGCTCGTCGTCGACCTTGGAGAACAGCATCTTCACGCCGGTCAGCAGCAGGAAGGCGCCGAACACGTAGAGAATCCAGTCGAACTCGCTGATCAAAGCGGCACCCAGGCCGATCATGATGGCGCGCAGGACGATCACGCCCAGAATACCCCAGAACAGCACGCGGTGCTGATAGCGGCGGGGGATGGCCAGGAAGCTGAAGATCAGGGCAATCACGAAAACGTTGTCCATGGACAACGATTTCTCGATCAGGAAGCCGGTGAGGTAATCCATGCTGGCATCGCCGCCTTTCTGGAAGAACACCCAGACGGAGAACAGCAGACCCATGGAGATATAGCCAGCGGAAAGCATCAAGCTTTCCTTGACGCCGATTTCGCGTTCATCGCGGTGCAGAACCCCCAGATCGAAGGCCAGCAGGGTGATTACTACAGCGAGGAACGAGAGCCACAGCCAGGTGGCGGTGCCGAGGAAGTCGGCGAAAAGAAACGTTTCTAGGGCAGTCATGAGCCCCTCCTCTAAGTGTCGAAGTTGTACAAACTGCAACTCCGACATGGCAGCGGTTAGCTGTCAGAGGGGCCCGGCGTTGCGGGGGGAAATATAGAGAGGCGCATGGATTTCCTCAATCGCACAGAGGTTGCAAGGTATTTCACAACAACGGCCGGCGTGTTACGCAACCACACTGGCAGGCATGACGCCGCATGTCGCATGCCATATTGGGGCGCCCACAACCGACTATCTGGATGTAATCTCCCCAAAGCCCCAACACCCGGAATTATTCCGTGCACCCGCTCGCCACTGAATACCTCACAGCCTAACCGGCATTTAGGGCCGTTGTGCACACAGCCCCTAATAATGGGCAATCTTTCGAATAACTGCAGCATCACGCCGTAAACCTGGCGTCAATTTTAATTTAGAAAAATACTTAAAAATCAAGTAGATATAGGATTAGTAGAAATGCAGCATTGAATAAATCAGCCACCCTACAGCAACAACCCTGCGGCGTTATGCCCCCCTGCCCTCATCCCAGCGGGCTGGACATTTAACTCGGCATCGCCATAATTACCCGGCGCGCTATAAGCAGCCCTTTAAATAACGCATTAAAGAGTTCACATACGGCGGTAATAGCCCCTGAGACTATTCACCCGCTTCAATAAGCGCGCAGGTTAAACCTTATTGGCCGCTTCAAATGCTCAGGCAAACACCTGACATTCAGCCAACACTTCTGCTTCAAGACCATGGGTAACTACGTGACGAAAGACGAACTGCGCGCTGAACTCGAGCGCCAGGCGCAGCGTTACAAGGATGTTTACGGCGGGGAAGTCATCACCTACGCCGCTCAACCGGACCCCGAGCGCAAGCCATGGCGCAAGAAGGCCAACCTTCTTGACCAAGCGTTTGAAAAAGAACTGGAAAAAATCGAAAAAGAACTGTGCAGCAAAGCCGACGAGGCCGCCAGCTGACGCAAGGTCCGCAGGCCATCCCCGTAAGGGGATGGCCTGGTATTCAACGCCCTTTACCGCCCATCAACGAGCCCAACAGGCCACGTACCAACTGCCGACCAATCTGGTTGGCGGCTTGGCGCATGGCGGTTTTCATCACCTGGCTGGCCAAGCCACCCAGCAGCTCGCCCGCTGCACTGCCCAGGCTGTTGCCCTCGGTTTTTTTGCTGGCGGCGCCGGGTTCGGCCTCTGCTGCATGCTGCTCGGCAGCCTGCTCGGCGCGCGCCATCAACAATTCATAGGCCGACTCACGGTCGATCGGTCGGTCATAGCGCCCAAGCAGCGGCGATTGACGAATCAACGCGGCACGCTCGCTTTCACTCAGCGGCCCAATCCGCGATTGCGGCGGCGCCACCGCAACTCGCTGCACCATGGCAGGGGTACCCTTGATTTCCAGCGTACCGACCAGCGCTTCACCAATGCCCAGTTCGGTCAGCACCGCCAGGGTGTCGATACTTGGATTGGGGCGGAAACCGTCCGCCACCGCACGCAACGATTTCTGCTCTTTCGCGGTAAAAGCGCGCAGACCATGCTGAATACGCAACCCCAACTGAGCCAACACGGCATCTGGCAGATCGCCCGGCGACTGAGTGACGAAGTAGACACCCACACCCTTCGAGCGGATCAAGCGCACCACTTGCTCCAGGCGCTCCTGCAAGGCCTTGGGTGTGTCGGCAAACAGCAGGTGCGCCTCATCGAAGAACAGCACCAGCAGTGGCTTATCGGCATCGCCACGCTCCGGCAGCTGCTCGAACAGTTCCGCCAGAAGCCAAAGCAGGAAGGTCGCATAGACCTTCGGTGCCTCATGCACCAAGCGGCTGGCATCCAGCAGGTGAATGCGCCCGCGACCGTCTCGGTCAGGGTGCAGAATGTCTTCCAACTGCAGCGCAGGCTCGCCAAACAACGCCTCGGCGCCTTGCTGCTCCAGCCCGGCCAGCTTGCGCAGCAGGGCCTGTGAGGAGGTCGCGGTAAACAGCGCACTGTCTTCACCAAGCACTTCAGGGTGATTTTTCAGGTGCGCGAGCAACGCCTTGAGGTCTTTCAGATCAAGCAGCAGCAAGCCCTCGCGGTCCGCCACTTTGAACGCCGCATAAAGGGCCGCCTGCTGGCTGTCGGTCAACTCCAGCAGCGCGCCCAGCAGCAGCGGGCCCATCTCGCTGAGCGTGGTGCGCAGCGGGTGGCCGCTCTTGCCTTGCACATCCCACAGGGTTACCGGATAAGCACTCGGCCGATGATTGAGCCAGGGCATGCTGGCGATCCGCTCGGCCACCTTACCTTGAGGTGTACCGGCCGCCCCCAGGCCACAGAGATCGCCTTTGACATCGGCGGCAAACACCGCCACGCCAGCATCGCTGAAGGTTTCGATCAAGCGCTGCAACGTCACGGTTTTACCGGTGCCCGTGGCACCGGCAATCAGCCCGTGACGATTCGCCAGACGCAGGGCCTGGCCGACCGACAGGCCCTGCGGATCTCCGCCAATAATGAACTCAGCGCCTTCTGCCATCTTGTTATCTCCGAAGTTAAAGCTTTACTTCAATCAAGCCGACAAAGTGAGCACGCGCTCTCAGCAGCCATGCATTGCCCGCATCAGCACAAGACTGATGCCAGACCTTAACGGACGCAAGAAGCCATGACCAACAACCTGAAATTCAGCCACAAGATCCTATTGGCAGCCTCACTGGTAGTCATCGCTGCATTCTCGTTGTTCACCCTCTACAACGACTACCTGCAGCGCAATGCCATCCGAGAGGATCTGGAAAGTTACCTGAAAGAGATGGGCAATGTGACGGCAAGCAACATTGCCAACTGGTTGTCCGGTCGCATCCTGTTAGTGGAAAACGTTGCCCAATCGGTAGCCAATGACTCCTCGAAAGAGGGCCTGGTTAGCCTGCTGGAACAGAAAGTGCTGGCCTCCACATTTGCCTTTACCTACCTGGGCAGCGCCGATGGTAGTTTCACCATGCGCCCCAATGAAGAAATGCCGGCCGACTACGACCCTCGCCAACGCCCCTGGTACAAAGACGCTATGGCTGCCGGTGGCAGCACCTTGACCGAACCCTATATCGATGCAGCCACGGGCGAGCTGATCATCACCATCGCCACTCCGGCCAAGTCAGCGGGCGTGGTGGGTGGCGACCTGAGCCTCAACACCCTGGTCGAAATCATCAACTCGCTGGACTTTGCCGGCATGGGGTATGCCTTTCTGATCAGCGCTGACGGCAAGATTCTGGTGCACCCGGATAAAGCTTTGGTAATGAAGAACCTCAGCGATATCTATCCCCAAAACACGCCGACCATCAGCGGCGACGTCAATGAGGCTGAACTCGACGGCGAAGGCAGAATTCTGACGTTCGCCCCGGTAAAAGGACTGCCGTCCGTGAACTGGCATGTGGGGCTGTCGATCGATCAGGGCAAGGCCTATGCAATGCTCAGCGAATTTCGGGCCTCCGCCATCATTGCAACCCTTATTGCGGTAGTTCTCATCATGTTGCTGCTCAGCATGTTGATCAGCGTTCTGATGCAGCCACTGAATGTGATGGGTAAAGCCATGGAGGACATAGCACAGGGAGAGGGCGATCTGACCAAACGCCTAAGCATTCAATCGCAAGACGAATTCGGCCGCCTGGCCAGCGCATTCAACCAGTTTGTGGAACGTATCCACAGTTCGATTCGCGAGGTGTCCTCAGCAACCAGCCAGGTCAACGAAGTGGCCAAACTGGTGGTAGGAGCCTCCAACTCATCGATGATCAACTCAGATGAACAGGCCAGCCGGACCAACAGCGTTGCAGCCGCCATCAATGAGCTGGGCGCAGCGGCTCAGGAAATTGCGCGTAATGCCGCTGATGCCTCCAATCAGGCATCTGACGCCCGCCAGCTTGCCGAGGACGGCCGCCAGGTAGTGGAAAAAACCATTCAGGCAATGAACGAGCTGTCCGGCAAGATCAGCGCCTCCTGCGGCAATATCGAAACACTCAACAGCAAGACAGTAAACATCGGGCAGATTCTCGAAGTGATCAAGAGTATCTCCCAACAAACCAACCTGCTGGCCCTCAACGCGGCCATTGAGGCTGCCCGCGCCGGCGAGGCAGGCAGGGGCTTCGCGGTGGTCGCCGACGAGGTACGCAACCTCGCGCACCGCACCCAAGAATCAGCACAGGAAATCGAGAAGATGATCGAAGAGCTGCAAGTAGGCTCACGCGAGTCGGTCATCACCATGACCGAGAGCCAGCGCTACAGCGAAGAAAGCGTCGAAATCGCCAATCAGGCCGGTTCGCGCTTGAGTAGCGTCACGGAGCGGATTGGTGAGATCGATGGCATGAACCAATCTGTAGCGACCGCCACCGAAGAGCAGACTTCAGTCATCGAAGCGCTGAACATGGACATTACTGAAATTAACACCCTCAACCAGGAGGGCGTGGAAAACCTTAACGCCACCCTGCGCGCTTGCGGTGACTTGGAACAACAGGCCCAGCGGCTCAAGCATCTGGTCGACAGCTTCCGTATTTGACCCTTCGGGCAAAACTACGGGGCGCCAATCCAGCGCCCCGTAGTTATTCTTGTTGATCGGTTTCCTCAGATGGTTGCTGCAGCTTGCGCCACAACTCGGCAGCATCGACAAACTCTGCACCATCTTCCGCGCTCAGCGCCCGCGGGTCGTAACGCTGAGTACACCCCTCCCCCAGAATCGGCGGTGCAACAGCAATAGCTCTTTCGAGTGGATCACTCATGGCTCTCGCGCCTCAGCTAATCAACACACGCCCCTCGTCATGCTGGGCAAATTCCTTCACTGCACGCAATACACCGCTCCGGCTAACCTGACCGATCAGCCGCCCGCCCTCAACTACAGGAAGACGCCGCCGGCCACGCAGGAAACGCTCGGAAATCTCGATGATATCGGCCTCGGGCGAAATCACCTCGACATCCGTGGTCATGTACGCACTGACATCACCACCAGCCGACTCGTAATAAGCGCCGGATAAAATGCTGCGCAGACAGTCCCCTTCCGACAACAGCCCCACCAGATGACCCTGGCCGTCGACTATCGGAGCACCGGAAATACGGCGCTCCGATAAACGATTGATGGCGGACGAAAAGTCATCAGATTACGGGTCATGTAGTCACGCACCTTGATTGACTTGAGCATCAGCACATCCTCTTGGCGTGCCCTGAACCGCGGTGAGCACTCAGTCGAACACCACTGTCTTGTTGTCGTGCACCAGCACTCGATCCTCCAAGTGATAGCGTAGACCACGGGACAGCACCATCTTCTCCACATCCTTACCCAGGCGCACCATCTCTTCGATGCTGTCACGGTGGCTGACGCGTACCACGTCTTGCTCGATGATCGGTCCGGCGTCCAGTTCTTCAGTAACGTAGTGCGAGGTCGCACCAATCAGTTTGACCCCACGTAGCGAGGCTTGGTGATAGGGCTTGGCCCCGACGAAAGAGGGTAAAAAGCTGTGATGGATGTTGATCACACGCTGGGAGAACTCCGCGCACAACTGCGCCGGAAGTATCTGCATGTAACGAGCGAGAACGATCACATCGGCATTGTGCACGTTGATCAGACGCTCAACTTCATCAAACGCTGGCTGCTTGTCCTGCGGATTGACTGGTACATGGAAATACGGGATGTCGTGCCATTCGACCATGCTCCGTAAATCATCATGGTTGGAGATCACGCAGGGGATATCGCAATCGAGCTCATCGCTGTGCCAGCGGTGCAGCAGATCGGCCAGGCAGTGTGACTCGCGACTGGCCATCAGCACCACGCGTTTCTTCTGCGCGGAGTCGGTCACACGCCACTCCATGGAGAACTCGCGAGCAATCGGCGCAAAGGCCTGGCGAAACCCATCCAGATCAAAAGGCAAAGAATCGGCGCGAATCTCGTGGCGCATAAAGAACCAGCCACTCTGATTATCCGAATGGTGGCTCGCTTCAGTAATCCAGCCGTTATAAGTGGCCAGAAAATTACTGACCTTAGCCACAATCCCAACCCGATCCGGACAGGCAATGACCAATCGAAAAGTACGCATCAGCGGCTCCAGCACGCAAATAAAGTCGCACATTCTAGTCACTGCGCAGAAAAACTGCAGTACCCGCCAGGGCCGTGCTAGCGCCACTCACGGCTCAGCATATGTAAAGAACTGCAACTAAGCGCCAGCGCGGAACTAATCCGAATGACCGCAAATAATCAGCAATCTAGAATTAGTCCACGCGTGTACGCACAACTTAACAATACAATTCATGAAAAATACCGACAAAGCGGTTTACTTGTGAAAAGTGCCTGACTACTATTGTTATCACTTAATCGCCAACCCCGAATAAAGGTACCCCAACATGTCGTTGATCAACGAATACCGCGCCACAGAAGAAGCCATCAAAGAACTGCAAGACCGCCTGAAAAATCTGTCGCAAGACGACAAGCTGAAAAAAGAATTGGAATTCGAAGGCAAACTGCGCGCACTGATGGGCGAATACCAGAAGTCGCTGCGTGACATCATTGCCATGCTTGACCCAGAAGCCAAAGGCAGCAAAATCACCCGCGCCGCCAAAACAACTGGCACCAAACGCGCCCGCAAAGTTAAACAGTACAAAAACCCGAACACCGGTGAAGTTATCGAAACCAAAGGCGGCAACCACAAAACGCTGAAAGAGTGGAAAGCCAAGTGGGGCGGTGATGTCGTTGAAGGCTGGGCAACCCTGCTGGGCTAAGCTGCACACGCTGACCCTGCTGCACCTAAAAACGCCAGCCCTGCTGGCGTTTTTAATGGGCGGTCATCCATGGCAGCCACTCCACGCGCGCCGCTAGATGGCCGCCGTCATTTTTCCAGGTGCACTTCACTGCAATAGCAGACTATTACCCGTACATATCAGAGGGCATATTGCTGACGCAGGCGCTCAGCATATTCACGCCACTCTTGCAAAACTGCATGCTGCGCAGCATCGACTCCGGCCAATACCTCAGCCAGCGCCTGCTCAAATTGTTCAAGCGTATTCGGTGCGCCATATTGCGGACGACTCAGGCGCTGTTGGCAAAATGTTCGCCAACGTTGCTGCTCATCCGCACTCAAGGTCGTGGAAAAGTTACGCGCACGGTAACGAAACAGCAACTCAGGCAAACGTCCATCATCAAATGGCCAAGCGGCATCAGCCAGACGCTGTGGATCCACACGCCGCACCTGTTCGCACAAACGCCGATCGCGGTCGCCAATAAACCCATCGTACAACTGCTGTTCCGGATCTTCGTTCGGCGTGAATTGTTCTTCGCCATATACCTGCACCAGTTTGTCCCGCCAAACAGCTGCATTAGTCTGTAATTGCTTGGCCTGTGCCTGACATGCCGAAAGATCCAGTTGCAAGCGCTGGATATCCTGCGCACGCAGTACATTCATGGGAGCCACAACCGGGCAACGATTGATATGCAGCAACTTCAGCGGCACGGGTAACTCACCCTCAGCCAGCTGCTCGCGGCGCGTATAAAGACGCGTACGCAATGTTTCGGCGGACTCATTGAGCAGCGGCGCGCAGTCGGCCTGCAGATCGCAGACAATCAACGCATTGCGGTTACGCGGATGCCAAGCCAACGGCAAGACCACCGCCAGGAAATGCCGCGCTCCAGCATAGCGCCCGGAGATATGCACCAATGGCTGCAGCAGGCGTATTTGATCCTGCACGCGCTGCTTACTGCGCAGCTGATACAGGTAGTCATAGAGTTTACGCTGTTTGCTGCGCAGCAGGCGCGCCAGGGCAATGGTCGCACGTACGTCGGATAACGCGTCGTGGGCCTGACCGTGCTCGATGCCGTTGGCAGTGGTCAGGCGCTCCAGTTTGAGCGTCACCCGGCCCTCTTCTTCTGGCCAGGTGATGCCTTCAGGGCGCAATGCATAAGCTGTTCGCACCAGATCGATCAGGTCCCAACGGCTATTACCCCCCTGCCACTCACGGGCATAGGGGTCGAAGAAATTGCGGTACAGGCTGTAGCGGGTCACTTCATCATCAAAACGCAAGCTGTTGTAGCCCACCCCGCAGGTACCAGGCTGCGAAAGCTCGACATGCACACGGCCCATAAATTCGGCTTCATCCAGGCCATGCAGCGCCAGCTTGCTCGGGGTAATCCCGGTCACCAGGCAGGCTGCCGGATGCGGCAGGATGTCGTCGCTGGGCTGGCAGTAGATGTTCAGCGGCTCGGCAATTTCATTGAGGTCTTCATCGGTACGAATCCCCGCTACCTGCAGCGGCCGGTCGCGCCGCGGGTCAATACCGGTGGTTTCGTAGTCGTACCAAAAGAGGCTGGAAGTCACTGTCATGTCCTGATGCTGAGGCGCGAGCAGTCTAGCACCCCACCGCCATCACGCAGACAAGCACAGAACCTTGCACCAGCGCACGCCCCGCTTGGGGTCTGCGCCTTGTAGGGCGCCCTGGCGACGACTAAAGTGGGAAACTCAATTAACCACTCTGCACAAGGACGCCCCATGAGTGAGATCAACCCCAGCAATCCCTACGCTGCTCCTGCCAGCGCACTGCAGGAAGCGCCACGCGACAGCCAGGTGCCGAGCATCGAAGAAGCCCTGAGCCGTGGCTATGACTTCACCATCAGCGACTTGCTCAGCGAAGCCTGGCAACGGGTAAAAGGCACCAAAGGCATCATCATCGGTGGTTTCCTGGTTTTTTACGTTGTACTTCTAGCGGCGTCATTTCTGATTGGCGGCTTCTTCGGCATCCTGGGCCTGGTCAGTGACAGTCCGATGCTGGCCGTCGTGGTCGAAATGGTCGTCGGGATCTTCGCCTCAGCACTGGCCTACCCCTTCATGGCCGGGATAAACATGATTGGCATCCGTCGCGCTGCCGACCAACCGATCAGCTTCAACGATATTTTCAGTCACTTCGGCCGCACCATACCGCTGGTAATCACCGCCATTATCAGCATGCTGCTGATCTACCTCGGCATGATTCTGCTGATCATTCCCGGTCTGTATCTGGCCATCGCCTATATGCTGGCCATTCCTCTGGTGGTCGAGCGCGGTCTGAGCCCCTGGCAAGCCCTGGAAGTCTCACGCAAGGCAATTACCCAGCACTGGTTCAAGGTCTTCGGCCTGTTCCTGTTGCTCGGTCTGATCACCGGTATCAGTGCCATCCCGCTGGGTATCGGCCTGGTCTGGACCATCCCGCTGTTCACCATCGCCATCGGTGTGCTCTACCGCACCATCTTCGGGGTACTGCCGGCACCGCAATAAATAACTCTCTTTGCACCGGCTCAAACGTTTGAGCCGGTTGCTTCCCCGCCTGCTGCTGGCTAGCATCGGGCTTTCCTCGACGCAGTCTGCCGATGTCGCCCACGCCAACCTCTGTTTCAGTCGCCGCCCGCCCGCTGCTGGATACCCGCTATAAGGTGGAAACGCCGGAAGGCATCGACCTGATCCTGCGTCCAGCCGGTGTAGTGCCGCGCGCGCTGGCTTTCAGCATCGACCTGCTGATTCGCGGTGCGCTGCTCGGCGCATTGTTTGCCGTGCTGGCGTTGCTCGGCCAATTCGGTATGGGCCTGGGCACCATCCTGCTGTTTTTGGTGACCTGGTGGTACATGGTGCTGTTTGAAGTGCTCAACCAGGGCCGCTCGCCCGGCAAACAGATGATGGGCTTGCGGGTGATTCATGATGACGGCACGCCGATTGGCTGGGCCGCCTCGCTCACGCGCAACCTGCTGCGTTTCGTCGACATCCTGCCGTTTGGCTACACCCTGGGCATTCTCAGCTGCCTGAATCACCCAGCGTTCAAACGCCTCGGCGATATCGCCGCCGGCACCTTGGTGGTGTACCGCGATAACGCCCCGACAGCACCCGAGCTGCCGCAAGCCGAGCCTATTCGTGCACCGTTTAGCATGAGCCTGAGTGAGCAACGCGCCCTGCTCAGCTTTGCCGAGCGAGCGCAGAGTCTATCCAGTGCACGGCGTCAGGAGCTGGCAAGCATTCTTGCCGAGCCCTTGCAGGTACCTGCTGAGCAGGCCGAACAGCAGATCCACGGGATTGCCCGTGGCTTGTTGGGGCAGACATGAAACAGAGCCTGTTTGAACACCAGCACCAAGCCGAGTGGCACGCCTTCAATGCGCAGCTCGAAGCCCTTGAGCGCGGCAAGGCCGATAGCCAGCAATGCAAGGCCTTTGCCGCCAACTACCGCAGCCTGTGCCAGCACCTGGCCCTGGCCCAGAGCCGGGGCTATAGCAGCCACCTGATCGAGAAACTGCAGCTGCTGGCCATGCG
Source organism: Pseudomonas sp. HMWF032 (assembly GCF_003060885.1). Taxonomy (GTDB): domain Bacteria; phylum Pseudomonadota; class Gammaproteobacteria; order Pseudomonadales; family Pseudomonadaceae; genus Aquipseudomonas. The sequence goes on along the minus strand of NZ_QAIG01000005.1, from coordinate 1,008,419 downwards.
TGGCCATCAGCAGTTCTATCGCCATCGCAGCCCACTGGGGGCACAACTGCTCGGGTTTATCCTGGCTGGATTTCCACGCCTGGTGCGTGCCGAGTGGCGTTTTGTCGTGGCCGCCAGCCTGCTGTTCTTCGGCAGCCTGCTGTTGATGGGCACGCTGGTGTATCACTTCCCTGACCTGGTCTACGGGGTGATGGCGCCTGACCAGGTCGGCGAGATGGAAAAGATGTATGACCCCGACGCCAGGCGCATCGGCCGCTTCAGCGAACGCGACTCCGGTGATGACTGGATGATGTTCGGCTACTACATCATGAACAACATCGGCATCGCCTTTCAGACCTTTGCCAGCGGCTTGCTGTTTGGCCTGGGCAGCCTGTTCTTCCTGCTGTTCAACGGCCTGATGATTGGCGCTGTGGCCGGCCATCTAACGCAGATCGGCTACGGTGAAACCTTCTGGTCGTTCGTCATCGGCCACGGTTCTTTCGAACTCACGGCCATTGCCCTGGCCGGCGCGGCCGGCCTGAAGCTCGGCTGGGCGCTGCTGGTTCCCGGCCGCCTGCCACGCGGCGAGGCGCTGCGGGTCGCGGCCGGCAGCAGCGTACGGCTGGTCGGTGGGGTGATCGTATTTCTGCTGCTGGCGGCGTTTATCGAGGCCTACTGGTCATCCATGGACCTGGCCAGCCCCGCGATCAAATATGCAGTCGGCGCTGGTCTTTGGCTGCTGGTGCTGGCTTATCTCCTCCTGGCTGGCCGAGGTGCACATGCGCCTGACTGATGCCAGCGTCGCCATCCGCCCCCGTAGCGCCTGGGAAGCCGTCGACCTCGGCGTGTTGCTGGCCAAACAGCATGCCGGCCTGTTGATGCTCAGTTGGGCCTTGGTCACCGTGCCGATTTTCGCCCTGCTGTGCCTGCTGCTGTGGGATTACCCCAGCATCGCCGTACTGATTTTCTGGTGGCTGAAACCGGCTTACGAACGCCTTCCACTGTATATCCTCTCGCATGCCCTGTTCGGCGCTACGCCGAGCCTCAAGCAGGCGCTAAAAGCCTTGCCCGGCCTGCTCAAACCGCAACTGCTGGCCAGCCTGACCTGGCGTCGGCTAAGCCCCACACGCAGCTTCGACCTGCCGGTGATGCAGCTGGAAGGCCTGTCCGGAAAGCCGCGCAGCCAGCGTCTGATCGTCCTCGGCCAGCGTGATGCCGGTGGTGCCAGCTGGCTCACCATCGTCGGCATGCACCTGGAAATGGCGCTGTGGTTTGGCATCATCAGCTTCGTCTACATGCTGCTGCCGGCGCAGATGGAGCTGGACTGGACCTGGGACAGCCTGATCAATGCGGCCTCAGGCGAGTGGCTGTGGCTCGAGCATCTGTCCAACCTGACCTACGTTCTGCTGCTGATCCTCTGGGAACCGATCTACGTCGCCTGCGGCTTCACCCTCTACCTGAATCGCCGTACCGCTCTGGAAGCCTGGGACATCGAACTGGTCTTCCGCCAGCTGCGCCAGCGCCTGACGGGCATGGCTTATGCCCTGCTGCTAGGCTGCGGCCTGCTGCTGATGCAGCTGCCAAACAGCGCCATGGCCTCCGATACCGCAACCGCAACCGCAAGCAGCTGCCCGCTGCCGGTTGAAGACCCCATGGGGCCAGAAGCCGACCGCCTGCTCAAGCAACCGCTGACCAGCGCCGAAGCCCAAAAAAGCATCGGCCAGCTGCTCGATCAGCCGCCCTTCGAGCACCGTGAAACCGTCACCCGTTGGCGCCTCGGCGAAGAGCCCAAGGAGCCGAGCGAAGAAGACGCCAAGGCCCTGATCGAACTGCTGGAAAAGTTCTTCAAACTTACCGAATTCTGGAAAAGCGTCGATGCTGTGGCGCTGTTCTTCGAGGTGCTGCTGTGGGCGGCACTGTTCAGCCTGATCGCCTGGTTGCTGTGGCGCTACCGCGACTGGCTGAGCGCCTTTGCCGGTCGCCTGCGTTTGCCGCAAGCCCGCACCTATCAGTCACCTGAGCAGCTGTTTGGCCTGGAAGTGGCGCCACAAAGCCTGCCCGCGGATATCCCCGGTGAAGTGGAACGACTCTGGGATGAACAGCCACGCGCCGCACTCGGCCTGCTTTACCGCGCCCTGCTCAGCCGCATGTTGCACGAACAGCGCCTGCCGCTGAAAAGCTCGCACACCGAAGCCGAAGTGCTGCAAATGGTGCAGGCGCTGCAACAAAAAGACCTCAGCCACTTCAGCCAGGCCCTGACCCGCCACTGGCAGAACCTCGCCTACGGCCATCGACTACCGCCCGCGGCACTCAAACAGGGCCTGTGCAATGCCTGGCGACGCCTATTCGAACAAGGGGCGCAGGCATGAACCGGCGCATTCAGTTTCTCCTCGGTGCCGGACTATTGCTGGTGCTCGGCCTGCTGGGCATCTACCTGCTGGGTAAACTCACGCCCTATGAGGAAACCCTCGAACACGGCCCCTCACCCGAGGCCCAAGCCAACCCGTACCTCGCCGCCGAGCACTTTCTGCGTAAACAGGGCCTGCAGGTACAACGCGCCGATGGCCTGGAGGTCATGCAGAACCTGCCGAGCGCCGGCCAGACCCTATTGCTGCTCGGCGACCGCAACCGCATGACGCCCAAGCAGGCCGAACGCCTGCTGGCCTGGACGGCCAAAGGCGGCCACCTGCTGTTTGTCGCCGAGCGGCTGTGGGATGAAGAGGAAGGCAAAAGCGGCGATCTGCTGCTCGACAGCCTGGGCATCCAGCAATACGAAAGTGAAGAGCTTGACGAGGACGCCAGCGAAGCAGCGGAAGAAGACGCCTCAGCAGAGAACACGACTGACGCTGAGCCACAAGCCGAACCGGAGGCTGCGGCAGATGCAACCACTGAGTCAGACAATGCCTACCCGGAGCTGACCCAGCTGTATCTGGAAAACGAAGAGGCGCCGGCCTACTTCAACTTCGACACCGACTTTCACCTCTACGACTCCGAGAACCGCGCCCACGCCTGGGCCAACAGCGACGCAGCCACCCATCTGTTGCAGCTCTACCATGGTGACGGCCTGATCAGCGTGGTCAGCGACAGCTGGATCTGGCAGAACCAGAGCATCGGCGAATACGACAACGCCTGGTTGCTCTGGTACATGACCCAGGACAGCCAGGTTACCCTGCTCTACCGCGCCGACCGCGACGACCTGTTCAGCCTGCTGCTCGAACACTTCCCGCAGGCATTGGCTGCACTCACGCTGTTGCTGGCATTCGGCCTATGGCATCTGGGCATGCGCCAAGGCCCGCTGCTGTTGCCCGCCAGTCGCAATCGCCGCCAGCTGCAGGAACACCTGCGTGGTAGCGCTGACTTCCTCCTGCGCCACAACGGTCAGCACAGCCTGCTACAAGGCTTGCAACAAGACATCCAGCGCCGCGCGCGGCATCGTCACCCCGGTTTCGAACGCCTCGCGGTGGCCGAGCAGTGGCAGGTGCTGAGCCGCCTGACCCGCCAGCCTTCCAGCGTTATCAGCCAAGCCATGCGGCCGTTGCCCAAGCAGCGCCTGGCCGCCGCCGACTTCACCCGCCAGGTCGCCAACCTGCAAACCCTCAGGAATGCCCTATGACGAGCGAACACACACCCGAACAGCCGGCCAGCGACATCGAGTCAGCCCCTGTCGCCGCTGAAACCGTCGAAGCTGCTGCCACCGAAACGCCTGTACCGACCCCAGCACCAGCTGCCCCGGCAGCTGCAGCAGCCAACCCGAATGCGCAGCGCCAGCGCGCCAGCCAGTTGGCTCAGGCACTGCGTGGTGAACTGCAGAAAGCCCTGATCGGCCAGACGGCGGTGATCGACGATGTACTCAGCGCCCTGATCGCCGGCGGCCATGTGCTGGTCGAAGGCGTTCCTGGCCTCGGCAAGACCCTGTTGGTGCGCGCCCTGGCGCGCTGCTTTGGCGGCGAGTTTGCGCGCATCCAGTTCACCCCGGACCTGATGCCCAGCGACGTCACTGGCCACGCCGTGTACGACCTGCAAAGTGAGCAGTTCAAGCTGCGCAAGGGCCCGGTGTTCACCAACCTGCTGCTGGCGGATGAAATCAACCGCGCCCCGGCCAAGACCCAGGCGGCGCTGCTGGAAGTCATGCAGGAACGTCAGGTGACCCTGGAAGGCCGCGCGCTGAATGTGCCGCTGCCGTTTATGGTGCTGGCCACGCAGAACCCGATCGAGCAGGAAGGTACCTACCCGCTGCCGGAAGCCGAGCTCGACCGTTTTATGCTCAAGCTGCGCATGGATTATCCCGAGCAGAGTGAAGAGCTGAACATGGTTCGCCAGGTGGCGCGCTCGAGCAAAGCCGACATGCTCGAAGTCACCCCGCTGCGCACCCTGCTGCAGGCCCGCGATGTACTCGCACTGCAGAAAATTGCCAGTGACCTGCCGATTGATGAACAGGTGCTCGACTACGCCGTACGTATCGCCCGTGCCACCCGCACCTGGCCGGGCCTGGCCATCGGCGCTGGGCCGCGCGCCTCGATTGCCCTGGTGCGCTGCGGCCGCGCCCGTGCGCTGCTGCGCGGCGGTGATTTCGTGCTGCCGGATGACATCAAGGGTTGCGCCCTGGCTGTACTGCGTCACCGCGTGCGATTGTCGCCGGAGTTGGATATCGAAGGCCTGTCGGTGGATCAGGTGCTGCAACAGCTGCTCGACCAGGTTCCGGCACCGCGCCTATGACCCGTACTTGGCAAAAGCCCGCATTGAGAGGCGCCTCCGCATGAAGCCCGCGCGCACGCTGCTGGCGCTGCTCGCCGGTCTGTTCCTTCTCAGCATTGCCCTGGGTATCTGCAGCGCCCTGGGCGTTGCCGTGCCGCGCAGCTTCACCCCGATTTACTGGGGCCTGCTGCTGGTCCTGCTCGGCCTGACGCTGATCGACGCCCTGCTGCTGCGCCAAGTGCCCTCGCCGCGCATCGAGCGCCAGCTACCCGGCAACCTGCCGCTGGGGCGCTGGAGCGAAGTGCGGCTGGATCTGCACCACCGCTACCCACGTGCGCTACAAGTGGAGGTGTTCGACCATCTGCCCGGCGAGATGGCCTTCGAGCACCTGCCACTCAAGGTCGATCTGCACCCCGGTGAGCAGACGCAGGTCAGCTACCGCGTGCGCCCGCTACTGCGCGGGCATTTCCATTTCCCGCAGTGCGAAGTCAGCCTGCCCAGCCCCATGGGCCTGTGGCACGCCCGCCGTTATCTGCCAGTGGCCGGTGAAACCCGCGTCTACCCGGATTTCGCCCGGCTGTACGGCGCGCAACTGATGGCGGTGGATGACTGGCTCAGCCAGCTTGGCGTACGCCAGCAACAACGCCGCGGCCTGGGTCAGGAATTTCATCAGCTGCGCGAATTCCGCGACGGCGACACCCTGCGGCAGATCGACTGGAAGGCCACCGCGCGCAAACGCACACCGATTGCCCGCGAGTATCAAGATGAGCGCGACCAGCAGATCGTCTTCCTGCTCGACTGCGGCCGCCGCATGCGCAGCCAGGATGGCGAGCTGTCGCATTTCGATCACGCCCTCAACGCGTCGCTGCTGCTGAGCTACGTGGCGCTGCGCCAGGGCGATGCGGTCGGCCTGTCGACCTTTGCCAGCGAGCAGAACCGCTTCCTCGCGCCGGTCAAAGGTCAGGCGCAGCTGAGTGTGCTGCTCAATGCGCTGTACGACCTGCGCAGCACCCAGCAACCGGCCGATTTCACGGCCGCCGTGGAAAACCTGCTCAGCCGTCAACGACGCCGCGCCCTGGTGGTGCTGGTCACCAACCTGCGCGATGAGGATGACCAGGCGCTGCTCGGCGCGGTCAAACGCCTGAGCCGCCAACACCGCGTGCTGGTCGCCAGCCTGCGTGAAGAAGTGTTGGATACCCTACGCCACACCCCGGTGCAGGACCTCTCCAGCGCCCTGGATTACTGCGGCACACTGGACTACCTGAACGCCCGCGCCGGCCTGCACGAACGCCTGATAGCCAACAGGGTGCCGGTACTGGATGCGCGGCCTAGTGAATTGGGACCGCAACTGGTGAGCAGTTATTTGGCCTGGAAAAAAGCCGGCGTGCTGTAAAGCTGATAGAAGCATGGGTAGGTTGGCGTTGAGCGCAGCGAAGCCCAACTGGCATTGGCGGCTTCATCGCTCTGCTCCTCAACCTACGGCTATAGCCATGTCACGTGCTGCTCCAACGGAAAACGCAGGCGCGGGTTATACACGCCCTTTTCATCCTGCTTGCCCACCGCCAGCAACATGATCGGTAACGCCTGGCGCGGGATGTTCAGGGTCTTGCGCAGGCGCACCTCATCAAAACCTTCCATCGGGCAGGTGGCATAGCCATGGCTCTGGAAGGCCAGCATCAGGTTCTGCGCCGCCAACGCCGTGGATTTCACCGCCCAGATGCGCATCTGCGCCTGGCTGTTGGGCGCGCGCATCAGCGGTTTGCGCCAGGCAGCCACCCGCAGCAGCTGACGTTTGAACAGCCCAAACAGACCGAATGGGCCCTGGTTGTACTGAAAGGGAGCGGTCTTGTTGTAGAAGCGGCGAATCCGCGCAGGCACTTCAGGCTCCGGCCAGTAGTCGATGATGTTCTGGCAAGCCTGTTTCCAGGTATCCGGGCGCGCCAGCACGGCAATGATCAGCGGCGCCTTGGCGGCGTTCTGACTCATGCACACCGGATGCAAACGGGCCAGCAACGCCGGGTCGCGAATCACCTGAAAGCTCCAGGGTTGCAGGTTGCAGGAGTTGGGGGCGAGCACCGCCAGCTCCAGACAATCACGCACCACCTCATCAGGCACCACTTCGGCCGTAAAGCGCCGTACCGCGCGACGACTCTCGATCAGCTCGCGCAGTGCGGCAGGGGTAGCGGGGGCAATAGCAGTGTCAGCGGGAAACAGGCTCATCGGGGGCATCCTCGGCAGATCAACCGATTAAGCCGCGATGCCTGGCTGCGAACAAGCTGTATACCGGCTTAGTCCGCAGCCTTGGCGCAAATGGCCTTATCCCAGGGCTTTTTCGATCGCCTGGATAATGCTCGGATCATCCGGCGTGGTGCGCGGCGAGAAGCGCGCCAGCACACGGCCGTCATGGCCGACGAGGAATTTCTCGAAATTCCAGGTGATATCCCCCGGGAATTCGGCCCCCTCACCTGCCAGCAGGCGATACAGCGGATGGCGGTCCGGCCCATTCACCTCAAGCTTGCTGCCTAACGGGAAGGTCACGCCGTAGTTGAGGCTGCAAAACGTAGCAATGGCTTCTTCGCTGTCAGGCTCCTGCCCGGCAAACTGATTGCACGGCAATCCCAACACGCTGAAGCCCTGACTCTTATAGTGCTGATAGAGCTTTTCCAGGCCAGCATACTGGGGTGTCAGGCCACACTTGGAAGCCACATTAACCACCAGCACCACCTGCCCCTTGAAGGGTGCCAGCGGCAGCTCTTGGCCATCCAGTGCACGCAGGTTGAGGTCGTGAAAGGCACTCATGGTCTAACTCCTTGAGAACACACAGGTTGCGTGTAGCAGACAAAAAATGGCCGGGAGCCATTCTTAACGTCGCATCGCGACGGCCCGCAGGGTGACCGCCGAGGATGGCGGGTCATAAAAAAGGCGCCTATATGAAGGCGCCTTTCTTCTTTTGCAGCTTAGCAGTGGAACCAGCGGCTGATACGACCATAAGTCGACTCGCGGCTCTCACATAAGGCTAAACCATCAATGATGGTGACCGCCTTCGCCATGGATATGGCCATGGGCAACTTCTTCTTCGCTGGCATCACGTACGTTAACAACCTTGACCTTGAAGTTCAGGCGCTGACCCGCCAGCGGATGATTGCCGTCAACGATCACGTCGTCGCCATCCAGTTCACGGATGGTCACGATCTGCATACCGCCGTCCGGGCCGGAGGCGTGGAACTGCATACCCACTTCCAGCTCATCCACACCTTCGAACATCGAACGGTTGAGAGTGGCTACCAGCTCGGCGCTGTATTCGCCGTAGGCATCTTCCGGCTCAACGGCAACGTCCAGTTCGTCGCCAACCTGCTTGCCCAGCAGGGCTTTTTCCAGGCCGCCGATGATGTTGCCGGCACCGTGCAGATAAACCAGCGGCGCGCCGCCTGCGGAACTGTCGATCACCTCACCGGCATCGTTAGTCAGGGTATAGTCGATGGAGACAGCCTTATTGGCGGCGATCAGCATGGGGCGAGACCTTTGCTTGGAAATAAAGAGCGGGCAAGTTTACCCAAGGGCACGCGCGAAAGCGAACCGGACACAGACGGACGGGCAAGCGTGGCCTCAGCGCGCCTGCTTGATTTTCGTCAGGATGAGCACGGCCACTGGGTGGCCGTTTTGTCCTGCGGCCATACCCAGCACCTGCGCCACCAGCCGCCCTGGCAAAATCGCGCCTGGGTGCTGGATGCCCAACAGCGTCAGGCGCAACTGGACAAAGCCTTTGCCTGCGGATGGTGCGCAGCTGAAAATGGCGCAAGCGAGGCGACGATAGAACGCCCGACCCAAGATTTGAACAAGGAGTGGTAGATGCCCGCACGCAATATTCTGGTGATCAACTGCGGCAGCTCGTCGATCAAGTTTGCCCTGATCAACGAAGCGCAAGATGGCTTTATCCTCAGCGGTCTGGCTGAGCGTCTGGGCGGCCCGGATGCACAAATTCACTGGCAACAAGGCGACAAAAAAGACAGCCTGATCCTGCCCCATGCCGATCACCGTGCAGCTCTCGCCCAGGTATTGCCCCTGGTGCAGGCCGCCGCTGGCGGGCAGTTGCACGGTATTGGCCATCGTGTGGTGCATGGCGGTGAGCATTTCACTGCGGCCTGCCGCCTGGATACCCCCAGCCTTGCGGCAATTCGCGCCACCGCGCCACTGGCGCCCCTGCATAACCCGGCCAATCTGCTGGGCATCGAAGCGGCGATCAAGCTGTTCCCCGACCTGACTCAGGTGGCGGTGTTCGATACGGCCTTTCACCAGACCCTGCCCGAGCACGCCTACCGCTATGCCCTGCCCGAACACCTGTACCGCGAACACGGCGTACGCCGTTATGGTTTCCACGGCACCAGCCACCGGTTTGTCAGCCAGCGCGCTGCCGAGCTGGCCGGCCTGCCGGTCAGTGCCAGTAGCTGGCTGGTGGCGCACCTGGGCAATGGCTGCTCGACCTGCGCCATCGTCGACGGGCAAAGCCGCGACACCAGCATGGGCCTGACCCCTCTGGAAGGCGTGGTGATGGGCACGCGCAGCGGCGATGTCGACCCCAACCTGCACAGCCACCTGGCCCGCACCCTGGGGTGGAGCCTGGAGCAGATCGAAACCATGCTCAATAAGGACAGTGGCCTTCTGGGCTTGTCCGGCCTGTCCAACGACATGCGCACCTTAGAGCAGGCCCGCGGACAGGGGCATGCCGGCGCCACCCTGGCCATCGAGGTGTTCTGCTACCGCCTGGCCAAATCCCTGGCGGCCATGAGTTGCGCGTTGCCACAACTCGACGGGCTGGTCTTTACCGGCGGTATCGGCGAGAACTCGGCACTGATTCGCAGCCAGACCGTTGCCCATCTGAAACTGCTCAACCTGGCCCTCGACGAGCCGGCCAATGCCCGCACCGTGCGCGGCGCAGCCGGCCCCATCCAGGCACCGGGTCATCCACGGATCATGGTGGTGCCGACCAACGAGGAACGGCAGATCGCCCTCGACACCCTGGCCCTGCTTGACGCCTGAGCCGCAAGCGGCCAGCACCCTGTTTTCGCGGGCATACCCGCCCCAGCCACAAAGGAAGCCCCATGCACACCTTCTTTATCGCCCCGACCGGCTTCGGTGTCGGCCTGACCTCAATCAGCCTGGGTCTGGTCGGCGCTCTGGAGCGTTCCGGGCTCAAGGTCGGTTTTTTCAAACCCATCGCCCAGCCGCATCAGGGAGACCTGGGCCCAGAGCGCTCCAGCGAGCTGGTCGCCCGCACCCACGGCCTGCATTCGCCCAAGCCCCTGGCACTGGCGCATGTCGAGCGCATGCTGGGTGACGGTCAGCTGGATGAGCTGCTGGAAGAAATTATCAGCCTCTACCAACAGGCTGCTGCCGGCAAAGATGTGGTTATCGTTGAGGGCATGGTGCCAACCCGCCAGGCCAGCTATGCCGCACGGGTCAACTTCCATCTGGCCAAAAGTCTGGATGCCGAGGTAATTCTGGTCTCCGCCCCGGAACAGGAAAGCCTCAGCGAACTGAGCGATCGGGTGGAGATCCAGGCGCAGCTGTTTGGCGGCCCCAAAGACGAGAAAGTACTCGGCGTGATCCTCAACAAGGTACCCAGCGAAGACGGCACCGAGGCGTTCGCCAGTCGCCTGAAGGAACTCTCCCCACTGCTCAAGACCGATGACTTCCGCCTGCTCGGCTGCATTCCCTGGCAGGACGAACTGAACGCCCCGCGCACCCGCGACATCGCCGACCTGCTCGGCGCGCGGGTGCTGAATGCCGGCGATTACGAGCAGCGGCGCATGCTGAAAATCGTACTCTGCGCCCGTGCGGTGGCCAACACCGTACAACTGCTCAAGCCCGGTACATTGGTGGTCACACCTGGAGATCGTGACGACATCATCCTCGCGGCCAGTCTGGCCGCCATGAACGGCATGCCGCTGGCCGGCCTGCTGTTGTGCAGCGATTTTGCCCCGGACCCACGGATCATGGAGCTGTGCCGCGGAGCATTGCAGAGTGGCTTGCCGGTAATGACGGTCAGCACCGGTTCCTATGACACCGCCACCAACCTCAACCGCCTGAACAAGGAAATCCCGGTCGACGACAAGGAGCGCGCGGAGAAGGTCGCTGATTTCGTCGCCAGCCATATCGACCACGAATGGCTGTTCGCCCGCTGCGGCCAGCCACGCGAGCTGCGCATGTCGCCACCCGCCTTTCGCTATCAATTGGTGCAGCGCGCCAAAGCGGCCAACAAACGCATCGTTCTACCCGAAGGTAGCGAGCCGCGCACCGTGCAGGCTGCGGCCATCTGCCAGGCACGCGGCATCGCACGCTGCGTGCTGCTGGCCAAGCCGGATGACGTCCACGCGGTGGCCCGCGCCCATGGCATCGAGCTGCCAGAAGGGCTGGAAATCCTCGACCCGGACCTGATCCGCGAGCGTTATGTCGAGCCCATGGTCGAGTTACGCAAAGGCAAAGGACTGAACGCGCCAATGGCTGCCGCGCAGCTGGAAGACACGGTGGTGCTGGGCACCATGATGCTGGCGCTGGATGAAGTCGACGGCCTGGTATCCGGGGCCATCAACACCACGGCCAACACCATCCGCCCGGCCCTGCAGCTGATCAAGACCGCACCGGGGTACAAACTGGTGTCCTCGGTGTTCTTTATGCTGCTGCCTGACCAAGTGCTGGTGTATGGCGACTGCGCGGTAAACCCCGACCCAAGCGCCGTGGAGCTGGCAGAAATCGCCCTGCAAAGCGCAGCCTCAGCCAGCGCCTTCGGTATCACCCCACGGGTGGCCATGCTCAGCTACTCCACCGGTGATTCCGGCAGCGGCGAAGAAGTCGAGAAAGTCCGTGAGGCCACGCGCCTGGCGCGGGCCATCGACCCTCAACTATTGCTCGATGGCCCGCTGCAATACGACGCCGCAGCGATTGAAAGTGTTGGCCGGCAAAAGGCCCCCAACAGCCAGGTAGCCGGCCGCGCCACGGTGTTTATCTTCCCCGACCTGAATACCGGCAACACCACCTACAAGGCGGTGCAACGCAGCGCCGACTGCGTCAGCGTCGGGCCCATGCTGCAAGGCCTGCGCAAGCCGGTGAATGACCTGTCACGCGGTGCACTGGTCGACGACATCGTCTACACCATTGCCCTGACCGCCATTCAGGCCGCCAATCTGCCGCAATAAGCGGCAACGGGAGCCGCACCACCCCTGGATCAGCGGTAAATATCCACGAAACGCTGCGATCACCAGCGTTTCGAGGGGGTTGCAGTTCGGTGTACAGGCGTTAACCTGTGCGCCGACCGATCTGCGGTACAAAACCGCAGGCGTAGATAAGTCGGGGGCTAAGGCCGCTTGAGCGCCACAACTGTGGCCACAAACAGCCGGCCCCATTTTCTGGAGGCACCTGCCCCAATGCTGTATTTTCTGCCTGCCCCACTACGCGGCCTGCTGGCCAGCCTGCTTCTTGCCCTGAACACCCTGATCTGCTGCTGGCCGCTGTTCGCCGTGGCGCTGCTCAAGCTGTTGCTGCCGATTGCCCCGATCCAACGGGCGCTGCGTTTTGTCATGCATGGCATTGCCGAGTTCTGGATCAGCACCAACAAATTCTGGATGAAACAGGTCGGCAAGACCCACTGGGATGTCGCCGGCCTGAGCGGCTTCGACAAACAGCACTCCTACCTGGTGACCAGTAACCACCAGAGCTGGGTGGATATTCTGGTCCTGCAGTACCTGCTCAACCGGCGTATGCCGCTGCTGAAATTCTTCCTCAAGCAGGAGCTGATCTGGGTCCCGGTGATTGGCCTGTGCTGGTGGGCGCTGGAATTCCCGTTCATGAAGCGTTTCAGCAAGGAGTACCTGGCCAAGTACCCAGAGAAACGCGGCCAGGACCTGGCCACCACGCGCAAGGCCTGCGCACGCTACAAGACCAACCCGGTTTCGGTGTTCAACTTCCTCGAAGGCACGCGCCTGTCGCCCGCCAAGCACGCGCAGCAGCAGTCACCATTCAAGCACCTGCTCAAACCCAAGGCCGGCGGGATCGCCTTTGTACTCGACGCCATGGGCGAGCAACTGCACAGCATGGTCAATGTCACCATCCACTACCCACAGGGCAATCCTGGTTTCTGGGACCTGCTGTGTGGCAGGGTCAGCCAGGTGGTGGTGCGCTTCGAGGAGTTGCAGATTCCGGCTGAATTCATCGGTGGCAACTATGATCAGGACGAAGCCTATCGCCTGCAGTTCCAGCAGTGGGTGAACCAGTTGTGGCTGGACAAGGATGCGCAGCTCGATGAGCTGAAACAGCGCTTCCCCGCGCGCTGATACTCGCCCACACTGCGCTCAAGCCCGCCTATCCGGCGGGCTTTTCGTTGCGCGGCAGGTTGTGCCAGTCCAGCTGCGCAGGAAACGCCCTGGCCTGCTCCACGCTCAGCCCCGGTGCCACCAGAAAGCCCTGCATGATCGCGCAGTGGTGCTGGGCCAGCCAGTCACGCTGGGCCATGGTTTCCACCCCTTCGGCGATCACTTCCAGGCCCAGGTGGCGGCCCAAATCAATAATGGTACTGACCACCGCCGCATCGCGCGGTGAGTCGAGCATATTGGCAATAAACAGGCGGTCGATCTTCAGCGTATCCAACTCGAAATGGCGCAGATAGGCCAGGGATGAGTAGCCGGTACCAAAATCGTCGATGGCAATTTTCACCCCCAGCTGGCGCAGCTGACGCAGCTGTTCGCGACTGGTCTCCAGATCCTGCATCAGCGCACTCTCGGTGACTTCCACCTCCAACTGCTGTGCCGCCAACTGGTGCTCATCCAGCACCCGGCGCAAGTCATCGACCAGCTGCGGCATACTGAACTGCACCGGGCTGACGTTGAGACTGACAACCAGCTGAGAGCCATGCAGCTGGCTCATCTGCCGGCACTGTTCTACACCGGCCTTAAAAATCCAACTGCCCAAGCGGTTGATCAACCGGGTTTCTTCCAGCAACGGAATAAACACCCCCGGCGCGACCGTCCCAGCCACCCGATGCTGCCAGCGCAGCAGCGCCTCGAAACCACGCAAGCGACCGCTATCGAGGTAAATCTGCGGCTGGTAGACCAGAACAAAGTCATCATTCTCGATGGCGTTGCGCAGGCTTTCTTCGAGCATCAGCCGCGAGCGCGCACGGCCGTTCATCTCCGCTGAAAAGAAGCGGTATTGCTGCCGCCCGGAACGCTTGGCCTCGTACATGGCCATGTCCGCCGCACGCAACAATCCCTCAACAGTCTGTCCACACTCAGGGAAGCAGGCAATGCCAACACTGGCCCCCAGGGTCACATCCACGCCTTCTATGGTATGCCGCACTGAAACCTGCTCAATCAGTTTCTCGGCAATGCGGGCAGCATCCTCAGGGTGCTCCAGGCTATCGAGCAGCGCGGTAAACTCATCGCCGCCGATCCGCGCCAGACTGTCGTAGGGACGCAGACTGGTCTTGAGCTGCTCCCCCACGCGCTTGAGCAACTGATCACCGGCGTCGTGCCCCAAAGAGTCATTGATGCGTTTGAACCCATCCAGATCGAGATAAAGCACCGCCATGCGCTGACCACTCCGATCGATGCGCGCCAGTGCCGCATCCACCGCTTGATAGAACCCACGGCGATTGAGCAGGCCCGTCAGCGCATCGGTGATGGCCTGCGACTCCAGCTGTTGGTGCAGGTTGCGCACCACCGACATATCCAGCGCCATGACCACCATGGCATGTTGCAGGCGCGGCAAGGGCGAACAGGACAATGCCACTGGCACCTGACCACCGCTCAGGGTACGCAAATTGGCATCATGTAGACGATAGGCTTCACCACGCCGCCATTGCTGATAGAACTCGGACATGCGCCACTCGCAGGTGACCTGGGGCGCCACCAGGTAAGAAAGCATTTCACTGCCCTCCAGGTCGCGCACAGAACTGTCGAGCATGCGCGCCATGGCCGGATTGGCGAACTGGATACGGCCATCTTCCCCCACCACCATGATGCCCTCAGCAGCGTTATCCAGTACCGAGGCATTGAACGCACGTGCATTGTCCAATTGCTGACTGAGTTGCAGCAGCTCACTGCGATTGCGCTCGTGCTCAAGCAGGGCGTGAATCTTGTACCGCAGCACACTGGGTTCGAACGGTTTGAGCATGAAGTCCACGGCCCCAGTGGCATAGCCCTTGAGCACCGAGTCCTGAGTCTGGGCAATGGCAGACACGAATATGATCGGGGTGTAGCGGGTGCGCGGATTGCCGCGCATCAGGCGCGCCACTTCAAAACCGTCCATCTGCGGCATCTGTACGTCGAGCAGTACCAGCCCGACATCGTTCTCAAGCAGGCACTGCAACGCCTCCTCGCCCGACCCCACACAGCGCAACTGCCAGTCGCCATCGTCGAGCAAGGCCTCCATGGCTTCAAGGTTCTCCGGGCGATCATCAACCACCAGCAGAATCTGAGTCGGTGCCGCAACCTTCATCTGTAGTTGTGCCATGTGTCCTCCCTTGCCCCTGGCCCTACCGTCCCTCGCTCTGGTTCAGGGTAGCAGTACCCAGTGAAACTACCGGAACGCTGCCGTTGAACCACCTGCCGTTGCACCCGACCCCGGCGCATAGGCCAACCAGCGCACCAGCATGTCGAGTAAGGCCTCACGACTGACCGGTTTGGCCAGGTAATCGTCGGCTCCCGCAGCGATGCACTTTTCCCGATCGCCGTTCATTGCGTGGGCCGTCAGGGCGATGATCGGGATGGCACAGGCATGCTCGCCTTTCAGTAGGCGGGTGGCGGTGTAGCCATCCATCACGGGCATGGCCATGTCCATCAGAATCAGATCAAAGGGCTCGCGCTCATAGCAGGCAATAGCCTCCACTCCGTCCTTGGCAGAGCCAATCACCAGCCCCAATTCGTCGAGCAAAGCACTCATGGCGTAGACATTGCGCACATCATCATCAACCAGCAGCACGCGCCGTCCTTCCAACGGGTTGTCCAGATGAACCACCTCCTGGCGGACTGGGTCATCACACACACCGCCCAGAAAGCCCTGCACAGCCTCGCTCAAACCCTGCATATTTTCGCCATGCTTATGCACTACCACAGCGCTGAAACGACGCAAACGCTGTAGCGCCTGACGCGTGACGTCCACCCCGGTGTTGATCACCACGCGTTTGCCGAGCAGAGGGCTCAGACGATCCAGACTTTCAAGCAACTCGAAGCCATCCTGGTCCGGTAGATCAAGATCGATCACCAGCGCACTGAACTGCTCTTTGCTGTAAACGCTACGCGCCTCATCCGCACGGGCACAGGCGCGCACCGTGAACCCCAGTTGCTGCAGGTGCTCGCGATAATGCTCGCGCTCCACCTCAACATCCTCAACCAGAAGCAGGCGCTGCACCGGCAGGGGGCTGTGCTGCAACTCAGCAAATACCTGCTCCAGATCGGCGCGTTGAATGGGCTTGACCAGATACCGAGTGCCGTCATCAGTCCAGTCAATCGGTTGCGGTACGCAGGAAATGATATGCACCGGCGTCAGACGATAGCTGGCCTGCCCACGCAGCCGCCGGAACAGCTGCCAGCCACTGATATCCGGCAGCAGAATATCCAGGATGACGGCGCTGAAATGCTCGCTCTGCAGCAGATTGAGTGCCTGCACACCACTGCGGCAGTGCACGCTGGTGAAGCCACGGGCCTGCGCTTCTTCGGCCAGCACGGCCGCAAAGTTCACATCGTCCTCGACAATCAGGACAGCCGGGCCGCTGCCACTGCGCTGCGGCGCATCCGGCAATGGTTCATCCGCCACCTGAGGCACGACGCGTACCGGCAGACGCACACTGAAGCAGGAACCTTCGCCCGGCGCACTCTGCAGGCTGATCTCGCCGTCCATTGCCAGCACCAGCTGACGGGTAATCGCCAGCCCAAGTCCCGTGCCGCCAAAACGTCTGCTGGTAGAACCATCGATTTGTTGAAAGGCCTGAAAGATCTGCTCGTGTTTATCCGCCGCGATACCAATACCCGTATCGCGCACGCTGAAATCGAGTAACTCATGACCGGCTGGCGGCTCACCACTGGCACAGCTGACAGTCAGGCTGACCGCCCCCTGCTCGGTAAACTTCAAGGCATTTGACAGCAGATTGCGCAAAATCTGATGCAACCGAATACGGTCGCAATGAACGATGCGAGGAACGCCGGCTTCCAACTGCGTGTGCAGATGCAAGCCCTTGAGCTCAGCCATCGGCCTCAGGCTGGCATCCAGCTCCACCAGAATATCCTGCATATTCAGCGCTTCGAGCTTGAGTTGCATACGCCCGGATTCGACCTTGGCCAGATCCAGTACATCATTGATCAGCTGCAACAGGTCAGTGCCCGCACGGTGCACGATGTCCGCATGCCTGGCCTGCTTCTCCGTCAGGTTGCCGGCACTATTCAGGCGGAGTTGGTCACTGAGAATCAGGATGCTGTTGAGCGGCGTGCGCAGCTCATGGGACATGTTGGCAAGAAACTCCGACTTATAGCGATTGGCCAGAATCAACTGCTCGGCTTGCTCTCGCAGCCGCTGCTCGGCGGCTTTGCGCTCACTGATGTCGATGATAACCGCCTGTACCAGAGCATCCTCGCCGCCCAGAATGGCCGACAGACCGACCTCCAGAGGGATCAACCGACCATCACTGTGCTGGCCGAACAGCTCGCGGTTACGGCCCATCTGGCGTTGCACCGGGGCACTCTGAAATGCCATGCGCATAGGCGCGTGACTGGTACGCAAGGGTTCGGGCAACAGCAGTTCCACTGGCTGGGCAAGCAGCTGGTCGCGTGAATAGCCGAACAACTTTTCTGCCTGGCGATTGACCATGGCAATGCAACCGTTGGCATCCACCAGCACAATCGCATTGGGCGAAGCCTCAACTACCCGGCGAAAGCGCTCTTCCGCACCTTTACGGGCGCGCAGGTCAATCAGGTTGATCAGATAGCTGACGCCGCTGGAGTCGTCCAACACGCTAAGGCTCAACGTCACCGGTATGTCATCACCCAGGTCGCGGCGAGCCTGATATTCGCTGGCCAACTCCGCAGCCCCCTCGCCACTGACCAGTTCACTGAGCTGATCAACCGTCGGCAGAAAGCGCTTCATTCGTTCGCCGATCAGGCTATCAGCAGGACAATCCAGCAGTTCCGCAGCACTGCGATTGGCCATCTCGATGCGCCCCTGTGCATTGCACAGCAGTGTTGCAACCGGCAGCCGTTCCAGCAGTAATCGAAAGCGCTCCTCTCGCTCACGCAAACGCTCGGTGGCCAGCAGGCTGCTATGCGCTTCGCGCTCGCGCCAGTAGAGATAGCCGCCCACCAACAATGCCAGCAGCACAGCGACCAGCAACCCCAGCCACAAACTGGCATGCCCGTCCGGATTGATCCGCGTAGCGTCATAGATGTCGGTGCTGCTCACCTCCAGTAACCAGTTACGCCCATACAGGGGCAGCTCGATCACATGGCGGAACGAAGCGGGTAAACCTGCCGGTTGTTCTTCCCCGCTGAGCAGCACGGTATCAGGGGCCTGCTGATCCCTCAGGCGAATGGAAAATCGACTGGATTGCGCTCCCAGAATCCCGGCCATCAGATCATGGCTGCGAAAAGCGGCGTGGAGCATGCCGAGTACCGCTGCACGGCGCTCCTCACGGGTGCTCAATGGTTTACCGGGCTGATACACCGGCAGGTACAACAGCACACCGGCCTGCACATTCTCTGCAGTTTCCTGACGCAGAATGACCGGCGCACTCAGGGTCGCTACACCGGTGTCCATCGCCTGTTCAACAGCCGCCCGGCGCACCGCCTCACTGAGCATGTCGAAGCCCAAAACCCGGCGATTGCGCCAATCCAGCGGGCTGATGTAGTCGATCAGCAGATAATGTTCACGCTGACCAGGGGGATACAGGCGGAAATCCTCGCGGCCGCCAGCACGCTCGTCGGCAATAAAGGCCTCAAGCTGATCAGCTGCCAAATAGCGGGACCACGCCAGCCCTTGAATGCCGGGATAACGATCCTGCAGTTGCAGCTGATCAACGGCCCGCTCCCACTCTTCGCGCGCCACATGCTCATTGCCCGTCATCAAACCCGAAACACCGCGCAAAACCATCTCGTAGCCCTGCATACGGCTAATCACACGCTGACTGATGTCCTGCGCTTCGAGCTCAAAACGTTGTTGGCGCTGCTGATTGTCACGCTGCGTCAGTGCCTGCCATTGCCAGAGCGACAAACTGACCAGGCTGATCAACACAAACAGGGTGGCCCAAAGTGGCAGCCAGATTTTCCGGGCAGGAAACGCGAGGTGGTCGTCCATGGAATCTCCAGTCATCGTCCATGTCCGGCGCAGACTGGGGCACTGCGACGGCAAGGTAGAAGTGAACCATTGCCAGCAGTCTAGTCACGATTTGAACAGGTAGCCGGGCCCAAATCGCCGGCATAAAAAAGCCGCGCAGCCTGGAGACTGCACGGCCTTGTAAACGCCTGCGCTTATAGCGGACGCAGGTTGATCTCGACGCGGCGGTTCTGCGCGCGGCCAGCTTCATTGGCATTGCTGGCAATTGGCTGACTCGGACCCGCACCGTAGGCCGACAAGCGCGAACCGGCAACACCATTGGCACTCAGATAAGAGGCAACACTCTGTGCACGCCGGTTGGACAGGTTCTGATTCAACTCGAACGAGCCGGTGCTGTCCGTATGGCCAACGATGTTCACGCCGTTCTTGTTGAACTCCTTGAATACCGTGACCAGCGAGTTAAGCGTCGGATAGAAGCTGCTGGAAATATCCGCCGAGTTACTGGCGAAGGTGATATTGCCCGGCATGATCAGCTTCAGGTCATCCCCATTGCGCTGCACCTGTACACCCGTGCCCTGCAGGGTCTGGCGCAACTTGGCTTCCTGAGTATCAACGTAATAGCCATAACCACCACCGGCTGCACCACCGACGGCCGCGCCGATCAGGGCACCTTTGCCACGATCCTTCTTGCTTGAGGTGGCCGCACCAATCACCGCGCCAGTCACCGCACCAATTCCGCCGTAGATGCCCGCCTTGCCCGCCTCACGCTCACCGGTATAGGGGTTGGTGGTACAGCCGGCCAATACACTCAGCCCGAGTAATGCAACCGGCAGATTTCGCCACAGCTTCATGTGCGCTTCCTTCATCCAATTCGAGTACAAGGTTTTCACCCGCAGGTGAGAGCAGAAAGCCCTACGAAAGTTCCTTCCCGACCCACCGTCAACGCCCGGTACACACGGCCTGCTCATGCGCGAACAAACGGATTTTCACGCATTTCATCGCCCAGCCGAGTATCCGGACCGTGGCCGGTGACCACCGTGGCATCCTCATCCAGGCAATACAAGCGCTGCTTGATCGAACGTTCGATGGTCGAATAATCCCCGCCCCACAAATCCGTCCGACCAATGCCGCGCTTGAACAAGGTGTCGCCGGCAATCAGCAGCTTGGCATCGGCAAACCAGAAACTCATCGACCCCGGCGTATGCCCAGGCGTGTGCAATGCCACACCACAGCCGCAGGCCAACGCTTCGTCATCACTGAGCCACTGATCCGGGGCGGGCACCGGCGTGTAAGGCACACCGAACATGCGGCACTGCATCTCCAGGTTGTCCCAGAGGAACTGATCCTCTTTATGCAAATGCAGCGTCGCGCCGGTCTTCTCCTTCATCTGCCCCGAGGCGAGAAAGTGATCCAGATGCGCGTGGGTATGGATGATGCTCACCACCTTCAACCCGTGCGCCTCCAGACGCGCCATGATCAGATCAGGATTGCCACCTGGATCGACCACAATCGCCTTCTTGGTCACAGGGTCACCGATGATCGTGCAGTTGCACTGCAACGGCCCGACGGGGAAGGTTTCGCGTATTAACTGGTTCTTTGCGGCTTCCATGGGTATTCCTTTATGATATTTGGCACAATTTTGTCACACCGAGATTAGAAATGGCGACCTTTCGCAAGCGGGGCCCATCCCAATGGCAAGTGCAAGTCAGACGTAAAGGATGGCCCCTGCAAACCAAGACGTTCAATACCCAGGCCGAAGCCAAGACCTGGGCGACCATGATCGAACGCGAGATGGACGCCGGAATTTTCGTCAGTCGAAACGAGGCCGAGACCACCTCGTTCTCCAGCGCGCTGGAGTTGTACGCCAAGGAGGTGACGAGCAAGAAGCGCAGTAGCGCCTCTGAGCTATCGCGCATCCAGGCCATGCAACGCCACCCTCTCGCCCTTCGCTCGCTTGCCAGCATTCGCGGCTCCGACATGGCCACTTACCGTGACATGCGCCTCGAAGAGGGCATGGCCCCCTCCACCGTGCGCCGCGAGCTTGCCCTGATCTCACACGTCTTCACCATCGCCCGCAAAGAGTGGCGCATGGAGTCACTGAGCAACCCCGTCGAGTTGATCCGCCAACCGAGCGTCGATGACGCCCGAAAGCGGCGAATCCTCAGCGCAGATGTATGGACGCTTCAGAACGATGAACTGGTTTGCGAGCACCTAGACGAGCTGGAAATGATCTGCCGGCACTCACGCTCGGCCGAGCTGCCGAAAATCGTCGCCTTCGCCGTAGAAACAGCAATGCGCCGCAGTGAGATAACCGGCCTGCTTCGCGCCAACGTAAACCGGGACAAACGGGTCGCCCTTCTGCCTGTGACCAAGAACGGCTCCGCACGTGGCGTACCCCTTTCCAGCAAGGCTGTGCACATACTGGAAAGTCTCGCCGAGCGCGACGATGGCCGTTACTTTAAGAGCCGACCGGACTCAATCACCAAAGCATTCGCGGACGCTGTCGCCGGTGCCCGCAGTGCTTACGTAGAAGGGCTAACGCTTCACCTCAAACAGAAAAAGCTCTCCCAGGAGAAGATCGACAAGCGCATAAACGACGATCCGTACCTGATGAGCCTGCGCTTTCATGACCTACGCCATGAAGCCACCTCGTGTCTGGCCGAGATTTTTCCGTTGCATGAGCTGACCAAAATCACCGGACACCAGGACACGCGCATGCTGATGCGTTATTACCATCCGAGGATGGAAGATCTAGCTAAAAAATTGCGCTGAGACCATCTTAAATCACGCACAACCCAAGCTTTGACTCCAAAGCAAAGCACCATCCCGGATTGCAAATTATCGACTCTGGGCCGGTACAACGCATTGATTAGCGTATTCAGGGAATGAGGAAATGCAATGGCAGCTACTGGTTCAACCCAGCCATTTTTGATTGATGCAGAGCTTTGGAAGAAAACACGATCAGGAGCCCGCTCCGGCCGCGGCTTTCGATATCAAGATGCGGTCGCTACCTGGCTCACAGTGCTGGCCTGGCGCGGCGATGCAGCTTGGACGCATCTCATACCAGAAGGCATCGATGATCTAACCTTACATGGTCCGGAATATGAATTTAGGGCCCAGCTCAAGGCCCGGCACGATCCTCACGGCACCTTCACTCAACTTGAAGCAGCCAGACACCTAGCCAAAAGCGCCAAAGATCTACCATCTGACTGGCTTAAAAAGCCCACAATTCGGCTGGCCCTGGTGCTGGAACGACCACTTGAAGGCATAGAGCATACCGGTTGGCAAGTCTCGCTCGCAGATAGCGGTCAAGAGCTGAGTAAGTTCGAGAGACTCTTATCAGACGCCCTAGGCCCTCACGACACAGGCCTAGTCGAAGCGTTGCTTGCGCACATCCACCTTGTAGTAGAGACCGATCCACTGGAGCAGGGCTGCAAGGCTCTAACCAATGCGCCGTTGCCCCCCGCCGGCGTAAGGCTCGCGCTCCAGCAACTCAGGGAAAAGGCCGGGCATGCGGCTGATAGCAACTATTCTGCCTCCAGCGATGCTCCGATAACGCTAGATCGCAGTGATGTTCAAATGCGGATTGATGGGGTCCACGGAGTCATCGATCCTAACGGATATTTAGCACTGACAGCCGGCCTGGCAGAGCTAGCCGACTTTAGCGCCCCCATGCCAGCCGCTGGCTTCTACAAAGGTATCAATGTTGCTCCGGGGCATGTCGGAAGCGGCTTGGTCTTTGCCCGACCGGAGCTAATGACTGACGTCCTGGGTGGCCTTGAAGCTAAAAGATTTGCACTAGTTGCAGGCCCCTCCGGAGCCGGTAAGTCGGCACTGGCCTGGCTGTCGGCGCACCACACACGTCACGCGGTGCGCTGGTACCGTGTTCGAGAGCTGCAATCCACCGATGTAGCAAAACTAGTTCAGCTCGCA
Organism: Pseudomonas sp. HMWF032; assembly: GCF_003060885.1. GTDB lineage: Bacteria > Pseudomonadota > Gammaproteobacteria > Pseudomonadales > Pseudomonadaceae > Aquipseudomonas. The sequence continues at coordinate 985,502 of NZ_QAIG01000005.1, read as the reverse complement.
AAGCTCTTGGAGGCAGAACCCAACCGTCCTGTAGGCTTCGTGATTGATGACGTGGGGCGCCAGGAAACCGTGGGGTGGGATACGCTGGTTCGAGAGATAGAAGCGCACGCCGGTATCCTTGCTATTGGAACAGTTCGGGAGGAGGACCTTTTCACCCTCTCAACCGCAGCCCGCACACCCACGGTTCGCCCCACTCTGACTGAAGACTTAGCAAATCGTATCTGGAAGACGCTTCAGGCATCCGATTCAGTAGCCTTCAGTCACTGGCAGGAGCCCTTTGAGCTTAGCAAGGGCTTGCTTCTCGAATACACCCATCTCCTTACTGCCGGTCAGCGTCTTGAGGAAACAATTCGCGAACAAGTGCGGCGTCGCCTGGCAGAAGGGCGTAGCGGCGAGCTAACGCTCCTACGAACTATCTCTTTTGCCGCAGCACAAGGGGCAGCTGTAGACCCGCATCTGCTCCAAACACTTTCTGGGCTGGATGAGTTTCAATTTGCAACAGCACTTCAGCGACTGATCGACGAACACGCAGTGCGCGCACAGCCCAACGGGACATTGTCAGGGCTACATGAGATTCGCTCCACATATCTTGACGAAGCGATCCGAAAAATCCTGTACGAGCCCCGCAGCAAAGCAGTCGCAGCAGCCGCTGAAACGCTTTCGGCCAGCACATTCGCAGCCTTTATCGTAAGGGTTTTAAGGCGGTGGCCTGAAGAAGAAACAGCACTCTTAGAAGGGCTGGCTGCTCGATTTAGGCCGACCCAGAAAGACTGCTGGATCCCGATTGTCTATGGCCTAGGGCTCGCAACTGCTGACCGGATTGCCGAGCGATGGCTAGAAATCTCTCGATCAACAGGGATCGATGATCGCCTTAGCAGTTTCACTTTCATGCTCACCCTTGCAAAGCCAGAGCTGGGTGGTCTCGATATGTTCGCAAAAGTCATCGAAGCCCAGACTGCCTTCGCCAAGGTCGACGTTCCTGACTTACGCAAAACACTCTTCGAGAAGATGGCTGGTAGCTGGTGTCCATCACCTCTCGACGTTAATGACATAAATGAGCTGACTGCAGCACTTCTACCAATAACGGGTTGTAAGCTCCCACCATCTGTCAGCTGCATCCCAGAAGGCAGTCTGGCTGACGAGCCTTTGGATGAGTTAATTGCCCTTCTAACGACATTAAGGGAGGTTGATCTAGAGACGGCCCAAAAGGTGGTGGATGCGGCTGGCGGATCGGAGGTTCTTCTTGATCGGATATACAACGAAACCCCTTGGGTGACCCGCCCAGTGATCGGGCAGGTTGAGGGCAAATGCAGTGTCACAGGCTACATCCGCTTTATTCACCCTGAGATTCAACCAGACCTAAACGCCGAAGTGGTGGGCCTCTGCGCTGCCATGGCAGCAGCAGTCCCTAACGCCGAGCTCCTGATCTCGGATGCACTTTTCCCCAACGGACACCCCGTAGGCTATAGAGACCAGTCTATAAACAGGAAGCGCATGCCTCGTCAGGCATTGGTTGCGCCAGCTAGGGTTGCATGGAACCGTGCTCAGGGGCGGGCGATACATAGATTGATAGCCGCCCCAACAGAAACTCAGCGGGCAACCTCACTTGCTCAAGCCATCAAGGAGATTGGACTCAAACTACAAGAGGCTGGCGACTTTTATTGCCGAATGGAAACCCCAGGGCAGAAGTGGAAACTATTTCTCCAAGTACGCAACTGGCTCACAACGTTTATTCAGCCTCCTAGCATCGAAGATGCTATTTCAGGCCCGTTAGAAATGGGCCAGTTAAGCGATAGCGACAAGCCTCATAGCTTCGTCACCGGCCTGCAGCAACTCATGGACGAACTTACCAATGGCGTTTCTGAAAAACCGCTGCTCATGGCGGCAAGGACAGCCGATCTTGCACGCGACGCAGAAGCACTATTACGTCCCGAGACATGGCGCATGACTAGTGAACCTCCCCTTGAAACGCTGGTGCACGTGCGAGACACCCTTTGGGATATACACGCGGTGTTGGCCGATACCGCAACGGCCCCGGAAAGACGATCCAGCGCAGCAACCCGCTTCCGCACTATGAGCCGTCACAACTCCATTTTGCGACGCGCTGCCATTGAAGCCCACCTAAGGGCAGAGAGCACGCTAGCTGCCCGTCGAAAAGAGATTCAAATAGCAATGGCTGTGCATGGCCTCGATGTAGAGGTCTACTCGCGCCCGAGGGCTGAAAACAGAGGGATTTATTGGCCAAATGCTGAGTTCGCTGTTCTGTTAAAGGTAGATGCTCTGGCCGACTGGCTCGCAACTGAAGCGATCTTCACCTCTGTAGCAACCGATTTGCAGAACATTTCTAAAATCAGTTACGGCGCTGTGATCTGTGGCCATCTAGCCCCCATGGGGGTGACATTTATCTCTTCAACTTTCCCCAGCCTAGACTTTGCTAACGAATGGGCAGACGACCTGCCTTACCAACCAATAAGAGATCAAAGCCTAAATCTCTATAACGAAACATTCGATGCTATCAGCACCATGTCCGCAGTCTGTGCGGAGTCAGGAAGGGAACTTAACTCCACAGAACTAGAGCTCTTAACCAGTCTCCTCGAGCGCTACAGCCAGAACATCCAACTTATTGAGAAAAACTTAACGGATGCGCCAGACGAAGGGTTATTAATCGAAGTCGCTAACTCTCTTGCTCGTGCATTCGATCGTTTTAAGAGCGAGATTGAGGAGGAAAACCATGGAGCGTTGGCCTCGGAGCTATCTAGCAGCCTTGCGGGAACTATGAGCGATCTAGCGGTAGAGTCTCTCTGTGTGCGGCTAGCACTGATGGAGAGTGCCGCATTTCGCGCGAGAGAGACTTCAGTCCAAGTACAGTAACGGGGGGCAGAACTATTTTTGCCCCATCCACTGCTGCTCGAACTGGCCAATCATTGACCCTTCTGGGAACACGACAGGCGAAACCTACTCCCGCCTGCTCCAAATCGGCAAACCCTCGAACTTTAGTCGCAAAATCTGACTGCCCTGCCAGCCCCCAATTAACGCCAAACAAGGTACATTTACGCCAATCGAGCACGATCAGCAGTGCCGGATTGGAGCGACCAGGCCGGCTTGAAAGGGAATTGGGGTTATGGACAAAAAGTCGCTTTCCGAGCGGGACATCTGCAGCAAGTACATCGCCCCTGCTGTCAGGCAAGCGGGCTGGGACATGCACAAGCAAGTGCGCGAGGAGAAAGTCAGCTTTACTAAGGGCGGCATCATAGCCAGAGGCAAACTGCACAGCCCTGACGAACCAGGGCAACGCTACTGCCAATGGAAGGGGCCGACCCTCTGCGACCGACTGAAAGCCCGCCTAAACCGACTCAGTCAGCTTAATGAACAACTGGCCAACACCCTAGTTGAGCAGGCTGTAGCATGACCATTGTTGATGCCCGCTATGAGCGTTTGATGCCATCACTTGACCTGCTAGCCGATGAGGCAGTTCTGGCTCAGGCTTGGAAAAAGTCCGACGCCTACATTCGCCGACATAATTGGTATGCCGACATTCTGGAGCTGGAGCAGGTTTCCCTGCTGCTACCGCAGACACTAAAAGAGTGGCAGCGGCAGGTTTCCACTAACGACCATAGCGCAGTAAGCCCTTTGCGCCTGGTGCCGGCCCCAAAGAATGGCAAGTGGTACTTTCCATCGAAAGCTAAAGCTGAAGGCGGCGACTGGAAATTCAAAGCCATAGTCAATAAAGATGGCGAAATTCAACAAGCAGAGCCCGATTTACGTCCACTAGCCCATGTCAGCATTCGTGAGCAGGTTTTGGCTTCTGCCGTCATGCTATGTCTCGCGGACGCAGTAGAAACACTGCAAGGCAATACAGACCCCGCGAGCTACGACAGCAAGGCCCAAGCCAGACAGCGAGTTTGTAGCTACGGTAATCGGCTGTTCTGCGACTGGCTTGAAGAGTCTGATGGCAAACAGCACGGGCGCTTTCGCTGGGGCAATGCCACCACCTATTCGCAGTTTTTTGTGGACTATGAGCGTTTTCTGGAGCGCCCCTCAGAAGTTTGTCGCGAAGCACTGCCCAGCCTGCATGACGAGCATCTGTTTGTGGTCAAGCTTGATCTGGCCAAGTTTTATGACTGTGTTAATCAGTCCGCTGTGGTCAGCCGCTTGCGCACGCTGTACCAACGTTATGCCAGCGAATTCGCCATCCCCTACTCCGAGGTTGAAGCCGAACCTTTTTGGCAAGCAGTTGAGAAGATCGTTAGCTGGCAATGGAACCCCAGCGATTCAGCCGGCCGTAGCGAGCTCAAACTAGGCCTCCCCCAGGGCTTGGTAGCAAGCGGCTTCTTTGCCAACGCTTACATGCATGATTTCGACCAGATGGTGGTTGGAAGCTTACGCCAAGGTATCGGCATTCCTATCCAAATCAATGGCGTTACAGTCTCGGCCAGGCTGCTGGACTACTGCCGCTATGTCGATGACATGCGCTTAGTCGTGGCTATTCCAACCGAGTCGGCGCAAAACTTAGCGCTTGAAACTCTTGCGGGAGACATGAGCAGTTGGGCAAACATGCTCATCGGAGTCTGCTTTAAAGATGCAGCGAATGGCCTGGAAACCAAGAAGGAAAAGTCAGAAGCAGTCGCCTGGGAAGACTTCGCCGTTCAGGGCAGTACCTCCCGCTTTATGCGAGGGGTGAACGGGCAAATCAGCACAGCCCCCGACCCCGCGACTTTGCTGCAGGCTACTGGAAGCCTGGATCACTTACTTTGGCTTGCAGACGCACTGGATGATGCCAACGATGTCGATGAGAACCCCTTATCGCTGGCCCGTATCTCCCTGCCCCGAGCGGACGTGCGTGACGATACCGTCAAGCGCTTTGCGGCCAATCGATTACGCCAAGTATTACGCATGCGCCGCAGCATGGCTGATCCCGAGCTACCTGCCGAGGATGCGCTGACTAATATTGAAGTCAGTGAGCGACAGGCACTTGATCATGAAATGGAAACGATTGCCCGTAAGTTGATCGCTTGCTGGTCACGCAATCCTGCCCTGGCCAGCGTTCTGCGCTGCGGCTTGGACATATTTCCTTCTGCCAAACTGCTGCGGCCGGTTCTTCAGGCACTGATGCTGAAGCTAGAGCCAGCCGCCCCACAATCCGAGCGGGAAGTCGCGTTGTTTGTGCTTGCTGATCTGCTCAGGGCCGGCGCAGTAGAAACAGGACTGCATCGTCCAGAAAGCTACCCAGAGTCGGCGGACATAACGGGCTACCGCAAAGAGCTGCTGCAGGCAGCACTAGAGGTAACTGAGAACGAAACACTCCCGTGGTATCTGCATCAGCAGGCTGCTCTCTTTCTGGCTGTCATGCAGTACCCAGTGGCTTTGCCTCTCTCTACAGAACTGGCCTCCTATAGCGCATTGCATGACGCCCTACGCCTTACGCCGCCAACCACCGCGAATGCTCACAACGCACTCACAGCCGGGCTGCTTGTGATGAGAATTACCGGACAGCGGGATAAGTTCGTTATCTGGCTGGGTAACTGGCTGCAAAGGCTAACGGTCAACGAAGCCAATGCGCTGATTGACGATGTTGCCATGATCGAGGCGAGGCTTCTTGGAGAGCTGCACAGCTCATGGCAGGGCAGCGGAAAAGCTGGATGGGTCAAGCATCTAGAGCGCTATTTGCCTAAAGGCCATGCTCAGGACACATCCGCACGATTAATAGATTGGCCCAAGGGCAAACGCTCGTTGCCGGCAATCGTGGCTCATCCTGAAAACCCGTTTGTTCAGGAAAACGCATTGCTCAAACTGGCCGCTGAACTGTTAAAAACTGAGCACTCCGGCTGTCTTTATAACGATGGACTGGGCTTGGATTGGCTATCAGTCGACTGTGGTGACTGGAACAAGATTCAGCATCCAGATACGCCACTGGCTTTGATCGTCAAAGCTCCGAACAAGATCGTGCACCCATGGAATGAGAAACCATCATGGTGCTCAGAGGAAATGGCTTGGGCCTACCGTTTAGGACGTCTATTGCGCTCAGCCATCATCGGCGAAAGTGACTTCACAACTCGCTTTTTCCCAGTACGAGAAGAGCAGTTTGATCGTTATCGCGGCCTGCAAAGCAGCTGGTATAAACGTCGCATGGGGCTGATGCCGCTGAGCCGTGGTTTAGGTGAGGAGCCGACCCCAATTTCGCCATGGCTCAATGAACTGGTCATGCGTCTTTTGCAGTGGCCTGGGCTAGAGATCAATAGGACGGATATTGAGGGCTTTGCTGCAGTTCGCCAGCCATCAGACTTACTCAAACTAGTTAAAGCTCGCCTGGCTGAGCAGGGCCGCATATACGGCAGACAGTCTAATCTGCCAGCCTACTTGTTGCCTGTTGACTGCTCCCCAAAATCCAACCTGCGTGAGTTAAAGGTTGCGTTGGTGCAGACGCTAATGCCTCGCGACAGCGACTTCTCCAGTGGCGACCCGCTGATGTGGACTGCATCCTACCGGGCTAGGCATAGAGCACACCTAGCAGCCATGTGCCGGTTACTTGGACAGCAACTGGCAGCAAGCCGCTTCGCAAATCGTAAGACATCAGCGCAACAGAAGAACCAACTTGATCTCATCGTCTTTCCAGAACTTGCTATTCATCCGGACGACATGTGGCTACTTCATCGTCTTTCAGACAGCACGGGAGCCTTAATCTTCGCGGGGCAAACATTTGTTGAACACCCCTACCTGAAAAAGCCCATCAACCGCGCGGTGTGGCTGTTACGACAGGAAAGCGCAGCTGGTAGACAGATCATCCGCGCTTATCAGGGCAAGCAGCATGGCATCCCGTGGGAACTATCCTCTGGTGTTGAGGGGCACCGCCCCTATCAAGTGATTATCCAGCTCAAGGATCATTCAGGTGCCGAAGCACACCTGACTGGGGCAGTCTGCTATGACGCAACAGACCTCAAGCTGAGCGCAGATATGCGTGACATCAGTGATGGGTTTGTTATCGCGGCCTTGAATCCAGATATCAACACCTTTGACAACATGACTGCAGCCCTACAGTTCCATATGTATCAGCCCGTAATGCTGGCCAATACAGGGCAATATGGTGGCTCCAGTGCCCATGCCCCCTGGAAAGCCCACTATGAGCGACAGATCGCTCATGTCCATGGCAACAACCAGGCAGTGATCAGCATCTTTGAGGTGGATCTACTGGCGTTCAAGAACACGCGTAAAGTCGATGTGCCCAAAGAGAAGAAAGCGGCACCTGCGGGCTTCAAAGGACGCACAGGAGCATGAGTCAGACCTATCCAAAACCCTGGAAAAGCTACCAGGAACAGCTCGATCAGCTAACAGCTCGTGGCATGACCGTCACGGACACTGCCAAGGCATTGGATTACCTGGAGCGCATCGGCTATTACCGGCTGAGCGGTTATTGGTTTGCCTTCCGCGAGCGAACAGAACTCTGCTGCGTGCTCGATCCGCAAAACGGGAAAAAACCCAAAAAGATCAAACAAGACCGGCTACCGCTCGACGACTTCCGCCCAGGGACGACCTTCCAGAACGCTGTCGACCTGTATGTGTTCGATAAGAAACTGCGGCTGCTCGTCCTGGACGCGCTGGAGCGCATTGAAATCGCCCTGCGTGTCGATATCTCTCATGGTCTGGGTAAGCACCACAAGTTCGCCTATCTACAACCGGAGCTATTTCACGAGAGCTTCTCCAGCAAGCTGGATGGCAAAACAGGCTTGACCAAACATCACGGCTGGCTGAGCAAGCATGCGACGCTGATCAACCGCTCCAAAGAGGATTTCATACGCCATAACAAAGACAAGTACGGCCTGCCCTTGGCCGTTTGGGTGGCATGCGAGGTTTGGGATTTTGGCACTCTGTCGACGCTATTCGATGGCATGACCGAAGCGGATCAAGACACCATTTCATCGCAGTACAACATCAGCAATGGCCGTATCTTTGCTAGCTGGCTGCGTAGCCTGAACTACCTGCGCAACGTGTGCGCGCACCACAGCCGGCTTTGGAATCGCAACATCGTTGACCAGCCGAAACTGCCGCCAGTAGCTCAAGCACCGTCACTGGCTGCGTTTCACAACGACCCTCAGCGCCAGGCTCGCCCATTCATGCTGCTGTGCATGACTCAGCACCTGATGAAGATCATCAATCCCTCATCAAGCTGGGGGGCACGGCTGAAAACGTTGCTGGAAAATGACTTTCCAGACCTGACACACCTGGATCTTGGCTTAGATCGGATGGGTGTAGATGATGGCTGGAAGGCCCGAGATTGGTAAAACGCAGGCAATAAAAAACCCCTGAGCAATCTCCGCGCCGAAGCGCATCAACCGACAGGGGCCGTGTTGTAGCCAATTATATGCAGCTGTGACTTCCCGTCAACCGCCCCTGGCGTCACACCTGCCCACCTACGCTGGTAGTACATCGGCACTCAGCCCAGAGTGCCCTAGGGTTACGAAAGGTCCACCGCCCCTTCAGGAGCCATGAGCATGAAATGTCCTATTTGTGGTGCTGCCGAACTCATTCACGACACCCGTGACCTGCCCTACTCCTACAAAGGCGAAACACTCGTAATGGCTGCAGTGCAGGGAGACTTCTGCCCGGCCTGTAGTGAGGCCATTCTTGAAGCAGACGAATCTAAGCGTGTTTTTGCAGCGATGCAGGCATTCAAAAATGAGGTGAACACCTCACATCGTGACCTGGATTGATTCAGATGGCCAAGCAGCGCGTAGTTGATTCATTAGCTATCTGAAAATAGTAAGACAACGCTGCAGATGCTGAATTAGGTACAGGGCAGGAAGAACCAGAGTTTCGATTTAGCTGCTAAATCACAACGACCAACCTCATAGCGGCAGCTACCCAGAGTTGAGCACCATCGGTGCGAATAATGCTCGTGAATGTTTGCAACCTCCGCTCGCGAGGTTAGCTAACTTCACACATCTTGCCTTAGCTCTTCGCACAACGCGCTGGCGGTTAAAGTGCACCCACCTGTTGTCAGAGTGACGTTATCGTGCAGCTTGCTCAGAAATACACGATAAACGCAGCATTACTGCAAAAACCGCACAACAGCTGCAAGAAAGCTGCAGAAAAGTGACACAACGCAGCTGCCTTGAGATATTCGCCGATTCGGATGCGCTTTCAGCAGGCGAGACGGTAGCAGTCATCATGTGGTGGAGATAGGTGCTGCAAACCCAGGCGCCTGGCACATGGCGGGAGACTGCAATGACAGAGCCAATCTATGGCTACGATCCTGCGCGAGCGCTGGAAGATGAGGAAGCAATAGAAGTGTTCATCGCGGATGCCAGAGGCACTGAAGACGCCGCCTATATCGAAAAGGCTGTGGGAGTGGTTGCCCGCACCAAAAGGACGGCAGAGCTAGCCAAGGAAACGGGCTTGACTGAATCCTCCTAGTTTCGTCGACATATTCGAGCGGCTTTTTTTGGCCGATTCCTGCCCTCCGTGGCCGGCAGCTGTCGGCCAAGAGCAGTCATCTGGGATCTATAAAAACCCCGGCAATTGAATTAGATAGGTGGCAGCCGACTGAAGGCCGCCACCCATTTGGATTCAGTCCTGTGGGCTAGCTGGGGGCTGATAACGGGTTTTCCAAAGCGAAAGCAGCACACCGCCCAGCAGTAGACCCAGGGTCACGCTCAAGGAAATGACGGCCGGAATCTTGCCGATGATGCCAACCAGAAAGATCTTGCCGCCGATAAACACCAGCACTAATGCCAGGGCGTACTTGAGGTAGGCGAAGCGGTGAATCATCGCCGCCAAGGCGAAGTACAAAGCACGCAGACCAAGGATGGCAAAGATGTTCGAGGTGTAGACGATGAAAGGATCCTGGGTAATGGCGAAGATCGCCGGCACGCTGTCCACCGCGAACACCAAGTCGGCACACTCGATCAGCACCAGGGCCAGGAACAACGGCGTCGCCCAAAGCACGGATTTACCACTGGCATCCACCTGACGGACGAAGAACCGCCCTTCATGTAGACGATCGGTCACCCGCATGTGTTTACGCAGGAACTTCACCAGTGGGTTTTCGCTGAGGTCAGGGTGGGCATCGACCTTGCTGAACAGCATCTTCACCCCGGTCAGCAGCAGGAAGATGCCGAACACGTAGAGAATCCAGCTGAACTCGGCGATCAGCGCCGCACCCAAGCCAATCATGATCGCGCGCAGCACGATCACCCCGAGGATGCCCCAGAACAGCACCTCGTGCTGGTACTTACGCGGGATGGCCAGGAAGCTGAAGATCATCGCCATGAGGAATACGTTGTCCATCGACAACGATTTCTCGATCAGAAAGCCGGTGTAGAAATCCATACCGGCGTCACCGCCCTTGACCTGCCAGACCCAGAGGCCAAACAGCAAGCCAGCCGTGATATAGCCAGCGGACAACAATAGACTTTCGCGAACGCCGATTTCTCGATGCTCACGGTGCAGCACCCCGAGGTCGAAGACCAACAGGCTGACGACGATACTGATAAAAACGAGCCACAACCAGGTGGCAGTGCCGAGGAACTCGGCTAGGAAGAACGGTTCTAGGGCAGTCATGAGCCCCCTCCTCTAAGTGTCGAAGTTATACAAACTGCAACTCCGACATGGCAGCGGTTAGCTGTCAGAGGGGCCCGGCGTTGCCGGCGAAATGTAGAGGTGTGTGTGGAGCTTCTCAATCACACAAGAGTTGCAAATTGTTTCATTTTTGGAGGCCACCGTCGGGCTCGGTACAGAAGCGGCCGTTGAGTATTTGTGAGCGCGACCAGAGTCCAATGACTCTTAGCTCCGTGTTGATGTTTCATCCATTGCGATCAAGACGGGTTCAGCAGTTCATCCAGAATGCCAAGGCCAAAGTGGCGCTGCAGCGTGACCGCAAAGAACTGCTCGGCGATGTCCGGCAGTTCGGCATACAGCTGCAGGGTGCCGTTGAGCAGCTCGTCCTGAACCACCACGGCGGGCAGCAAGGCGATGTCGCCGGAGTCGCGGGCCAGCAGGCGCAGCATGGCCATATCATCCACCTCGGCACAGATATGCGGGCTCAGGCCGTGGCTGTTGCAGTAGACCTCGAACTGGCTGCGAATATCGCTGCTGCGCCCCGGCACGATCAGGCGGGCCTGCTGCAGATCAGCGGGCAAGGTGAACGGCGCAAGCCCCGTCCGGGGCGGCCCCACCAGGCACACGCTTTGCCGGTCCAGCAGGCGGCAACGCCAGGCCCTTTGGCCATCGCCACTGACCGCCTGGTTGGTCAGCACCACATCCAGTTTGTGTAAGGCCAGACGTTCCAGCAACTCATCCAGGCTGCCGGACTCAAGGGTGATGCGCACCTGCGCACGGCCGAGAAAGGGCCGCAGCAGGTTTTCCTGAAAGTTACGCGACAGGGTTGCCACTGCGCCGATGCGCAATGGCTGGATGTCCTGCTGCGCGCCCTGCAGAGTCATCTGCAACTCGCTGCCCAGGGCAAAGATGCTCTCGGCATAGTCCAGCACCAGGCGTCCCGCTTCGGTCAGCACCAGGCTGCGTCCGTTGCGAATAAACAGCGCGTGGCCCAGCTCGTCCTCCAGGGTACGGATTTGCGTCGACAGCGCCGATTGCGACACATGCAGCGAGTGGGCGGCACGCGTCAGGTTGCCTTCCTTGGCCACGGCCCAGAAGTAGTGCAGGTGGTGAAAGTTGAGTCGACGCACGCTGAATTCCTAAAAACAGAATGATCCATTCATATCAATCTATTTTTAATAGATCAACCGCTACGGGAGACTAAGGCCATTCGTTGGATTAGGAGCTACGCCTGTGCTGATCACTCTTCCGCCTCTGGTCGAACTGTTGCCGTGGGTGTATGCCCTGGCGCTGATTCCGGCCAGCCTCTTGGACACTCGTGAGCGTTTCTGGTGGTCGGCTCGAGTCGGGGGCTACCTCGGTTTGAGCCTGGTCCTGGCGGCCTGGCTGCAGGCGGCTCTGAACCAACAGGCCAATGATCGACTTGGCCTGGCGATGGCGGGTCTGATCAGCCTGCTGGCGTTGGTGATCATCGACTATTCCCGGCGCTATCTGGAGGGCGAGCCGGGGCAGCAGCGCTATGTGCTGGCCCTGCTCGGTACTCTGGCGGCAGTGGCCACGGTGGTCACCAGCACCGATCTGCTTGTACTGGTCGGTGCCTGGATTTTCTCAAGCCTGTGCCTGCATCAGCTGCTCACGTTTTACCGCGACCGTCCGCAAGCCCTGGTGGTGGCGCACAAGAAATTCCTCGCCAGTCGCCTAGCTGATGTCTGTTTGTTGCTGGCCACCGGGTTGCTGGTACGCGCCGGCGGTGACAGCAGCATCGCGGTGATTCTCGACGCCGTGAACAGCCGCCTGCAGGCCAGCGGGCAGCTCGGCTGGGACCTGCAACTGGCGGCGCTGCTGCTGGCCCTGGCAGTGATATTGAAGTCGGCGCAGCTGCCGGTGCATGGCTGGCTGATTCAGGTGATGGAAGCGCCGACGCCGGTGTCGGCGCTGCTGCACGCCGGGCTGGTCAATTTGGGTGGCTTCCTGCTGCTGCGCTTTGCCCCGCTGTTTTCTGCCGCCGTGCCGGCGCAAAGCGTGCTGGTCGTGGTCGGCGGCCTGACCGCAGTGCTCGCCGCGTTGGTGATGATGACGCGCATCAGCATCAAGGTCCGCCTGGCCTGGTCGACCTGCGCGCAGATGGGCTTGATGCTGCTGGAGTGTGGCCTGGGGCTGTACGAACTGGCCCTGGTGCACCTGTTGGCACACTCGCTGTACAAGGCCCACGCCTTCCTCGCCGCTGGCGAGACGGTTGCCCAGGCGCGCCAACATGCCCTGCAGCCCGCTGTTGCGCGGCCAGGTTTAGGTGATTTGCTCTGGGCCCTGTTGCTGGCCGGCCTGACCCTGGCGCTGCTGCAGGGTATGTGGACCTGGCTACAGCCGGGCCATGAGCTGCCTCTGGTGGCCCTGGCCATTCTCGCCATCGGTCTGGCTCCCTGGTGCCTGCGCCGCGGGCAGGTGTTGCAGGGGCTGAGCATGTTCGTGCTGCTGTTGGCGGCCTACCTGCTCTGGCACCAGGCCGCCGCCTGGATTCTGGATACCCCGTTAACGCACGCGCCGCTGCTGCTGATCGGGCTGGCCCTGCTGCTGTTTGTCGGCCTGTACCTGCTGCAGGCGCTGATCCTGGCGCGCCCCCAGGGCGCACTGGCCCAGCGCCTGTATCCGCTGGCCTTTGCCGGCTTCTACCTGGATGAGCACTTCACCCGTTTGACCTTCCGCCTGTGGCCGGTACGTTCGCCCCAGCCCCTGACTTCGTCTACTGGAGATCGCCCATGACTGCGCTCGAACACTTCGCCAGCCTCGACCGGGATGCGCTGCACGAGGCTGCGCGTCAGGCCTGTGCGCGCATCGCCCCGACCTGGCCACTGGACCGCATGATTGCCGTCAACCCGCTGTGGGAGCGGCGTGAACACGCCTGGTCAACCGTTGCCGCAGAACTCTGGCAACGTGCCGGCAGCCAGCTGACGCTAAGCGCCTCAGACTACCGGAACGCCTGGCAGGAGGGCCGCATTGGCGCACATCACCTACAGCAGGCCCTGGCGGAACAGGCTGACACTTGGACAACCGCGCAGTTGCTACAGGCCCTGGAGATGCCGCCGGAGGTAAAAAACGGGCTGCCTCTGCTGGAAGACCTGGCCGATCCCGGCATCCCGCTGCCGGGTTGGCCGGTGCTGATCACCCAGCAGATTGGCCAGTGCTGCGCCGCTTGGTTCGACCACGAACAGGCCGACTGGCGCCCGGAAGCCGGCACCGGGCTGTACCAGACCTGGCGCAGCAGCATGCTGGCAGACAGAGGGTTGAGCGTACTCAGTGACTGCCGCGACCTGCACGGGCGCATTGCCGAGCTGCCGTTGCAGCCCCACGGGGCGCTTGAGGTCGCGGTGCAGCGCCTCGGGCTGAGCGCTGATGACTGGGCGCCCTGGTTCGACTGCCTGTTGCTGCGCAGCCTGGGGTGGGCCTCCTGGTGTGCGTACAAGCGCTGGCAGGCCAACCTGCAGGGCCAGGATGACCAGACTACTCTGGAGCTGTTGGCCATCCGCGCCGCCTGGGAGTGGCTGGTGGATGATCGCCAGCGCGATGCGCAGAGCCACTGGCGGCGTTGGCGATCGGCCTGGCAGAACGGTTTGCAGCAGCCCCCCTCAGCCGCCTGGCAGGCCTTGCAAGTGTGGCAACGGGCCGACGAGCTGGCCTGGCAGGAACAGCTGCAACAGAAACTTTGCCGGGCGGAATCGGTAGCACCGCTGCAGGCGCCGCTGGCTAAGCTGTTCTTCTGCATCGATGTGCGCTCCGAACCCCTGCGCCGGGCCCTGGAGCAAGTCTGCCCCGAGCTTGAGACCGGTGGTTTTGCCGGCTTCTTCGGTCTGCCCATTGCCTACACGCCGCTGGGCACCGCCGCCACTCGCCCGCAGTTACCAGGGTTGCTGGCACCGCAGTTGCAGGTCAGCGATAGCAGCGGTGATGCCGCGCAGGATGACCATCTGGCGCAGCGCCGCCAGGCGCGGCTGGCCCGTCAGGGACGCTGGCGTCTGTTCGAACGCCTGCCGGCGTCGACCTTTACCCTGGTCGAGAGTGTGGGCCTGGGCTATGCCGGTGCGCTGCTCGGGCGTACCTGTGGCCTCTCCTCGGGTACTCAAGAGGCACATCGCAGCGGCTGGCGCACTGCCGAGTGGCAGCAGTTGCACCCGCAATTGCCAGCTCTGTCGCTGACCCAGAAGACCGATCTTGCCGCGCGCATTCTCCAGGCCATGGGGCTTAACGGCCCGGTCCCGGCGCTGCTGGTGCTGCTCGGGCACGGCAGCCAGAGTGCCAACAACCCCCAGGCGGCGGGGCTCGACTGCGGTGCCTGCTGCGGCCAGAGCGGCGAGGTCAATGCGCGCCTGTTGGCTGGCCTGCTCAACGACCGCGAGGTGCGCACCGAACTGCGCCAGCGCGGCCATGATCTGCCGGCTCACTGCCATGTGCTGGCCGGCCTGCACAACACCACCACCGACGAGGTGCAGGTGTTTGCCCATGAGGCCATTCCGGCCACCCTGCAAAAGGATTGGCTGCGCGTGCGTCACGCACTGGATCAGGCCGCTGCTCAGGTCCGACAGGAGCGCGCGGACGGACTGGGTCTGGCGGCGATCGGGGAGCAGCCGGTCAAATTGCTCGATTGGCTGCGCCGGCGTGCCCGTGACTGGTCGCAGACACGGCCCGAGTGGGGCTTGGCCAATAACGCCGCGTTTATCGCCGCGCCGCGCGCGCGCACTCGCGGCGTCGACCTGCAGGGCCGCGCCTTCCTGCACGACTACGACTGGCGCGAGGATGCCGAGGGCGCGGTGCTGGAATTGATCATGACCGCGCCCATGGTGGTGGCGCACTGGATCAACCTGCAGTACTTCACCTCGACCACCGACAATGCGCGCTTTGGCAGCGGCAACAAGTTGCTGCACAACGTAGTGGGCGGGCATATCGGCGTGTTCGAGGGCAACGGTGGCGATCTGCGCATCGGCCTGGCCCGCCAGTCGCTGCACGATGGTCAGCAGTGGATGCATCGCCCGCTGCGCCTGCATGTGGTGATCGAAGCGCCGCAGGCCATGATCGACCGTGTAATCGATAACCACGCCGTGGTGCGCGACTTGGTCCAGCATGGCTGGCTGTACCTGTTGCGCATGGATGGTCAACCCGCCCACCTGGAGCGGCGCACCGCAGCAGGCTGGCAACCGCTGCCGGGGACCTGATCGATCAGGACCGCGCGTATACGGCGCGGCCTTGTCGCATCCCCAGCCGGACCACGCCGCCGGATACGCGTAGCGCAAACGAAAAGCCGCCTGTTGATTCATGCGGCTTTTTTATTCAGCGCTGCGAACGGACTAGAAGTACCCCTCGATTTTCTTCTTCTCCATCGAACCATCCTGGTCATGGTCGATGATCCTGCCCTGGCGTTCGGAGGTCCGGGTCAGCAGCATTTCCTGGATGATCTCTGGCAGCGATTGCGCCTTCGACTCTACGGCGCCGGTCAGCGGGTAGCAGCCGAGTGTGCGGAAACGTACCCAGCGGGTCTGGATGCCCGCGCGTTGCTCCGGGGTGAGGTGCGCCAGCAGGCGCTCGTCGTCCACGCAGATCAGCGTGCCGTGCAGCTCGACCACCGGACGCGGCGCCGCGCGATAGAGGTCGACGATCTCGATCCCTTCGAGGTGGATGTACTGCCAGATGTCCAGTTCGGTCCAGTTCGACAGGGGAAATACCCGCAGGCTCTCGCCGGCGTTGATCCGCGTGTTGTACAGCTGCCAGAGTTCCGGCCGTTGCTGCTTGGGGTCCCAGCGTTGGTGCGCGTCGCGGAACGAGCAGACGCGCTCCTTAGCCCGTGACTTCTCTTCGTCGCGGCGCGCCCCGCCAAAACAGGCATCGAAACCGTACTGCGCCAGCGCCTGCTTCAGCGCCTCGGTCTTCATGATGTCGGTGTACTTGGCCGAACCCACGGAGAACGGGGTGATGTTCAGGCGCTGCCCATCCGGGTTGATGTGTACGCGCATGTCCAGCCCCAGACGCGCGGCCAGGCGGTCGCGGAACTGGCCCATTTCGGCAAACTCCCAGCCGGTGTCCACGTGCAGCAGCGGGAACGGCAGCGGCCCCGGAAAGAATGCCTTGCGCGCCAGGTGCAGCAGCACGGTGGAGTCCTTGCCGATCGAATAGAACAGGCAGGGGGTGCGCATCACGGCCACCACCTCGCGCAGGATGTGCATGGCTTCGGCTTCGAGCGCGCGCAGGTGACTCAAGCGCTGATTTGCAGGGACGAAAGCATTCATGGGTTACATTGCTCACATTGGCCGGCACTGGCTAGTTGGGTCACGGAATGTCGTTCTTCATGCTGACAGGCCGGGCACACCCAGATGTGTGCGGCCGCTAATGGGGTGCTCAGACCACAGTCCACGCATAGCAGGCCGGGCTCGCTGCGCGCCACGGCGAAACCGCATGCCTGACAGCTCGGGCAGTGGCTGCTCAGGCGCTTCGCCAGTTGCCCCGCGGCATCACGGATCACCGTCTGGCGTAGCGGGTTCAGATGGGCGCGCATGTCGGTCTCCAGCCAGATCTTCGGTTCGCGCGCCAGCAGCCAGTCCAGTTGAGCGAGCAGCCAGTCGCGCTCGCGAATACCCTTACGGAACCAAGCTTCGCCGGGACGCCCGAGAATCAGGGCATGTTCGGGAAAGCGGGCGCGCTGCATAAAAATCTCGGCGCCTTCCAGGCTGTCGACCTCGACCTGGGCATAGTTGGTCGCTCCCGAGCCTGCCAAGGCAAAGACCGGGTACTGCAATTCTGCATCCCACAGGCAGAGAATTTCGTAGTCCCAGGGCATCCAGCCCAGGTGCGGATCACGGCCGAAGCTGCCTTCACTGCCCAGTCCGTAGCGCACCCCGCCTAGTGCACAGGCCAGTTTGGCTTTGCTCAGCGCAGTGTCGTGGGCGCTGCCCGTACGCGCGACGTCGCGGCTGAAGGTGCCAAAGTGGTCGGTGTCGTAGCTGCTGATCGATTCGATGCACAAGCCCAGAGGAGCCAAGGCGTCGGTGACTAACCGGCCCTTGTCATGGCAGGTGAGGAAGGCAACGGGTTGCACCTGGTTCAACGCAGCGGGGTGCCCATGCGGGGCGAGAGCGGCAGACATGGCGAGAATCCCTGAAATTACGACACAGGCATTTTCTCCAGTACTTGATATAGTCAAAAATAGATTATGAGTCTAAAAACCATCGGTATTTAGCAATGCAGAGACCGCGCTTCCATACCCGTCAGACCACGTTTCGCCAGCTGGAAACCTTTCTCGCCGTGGCCGAGCGTCTCAGCGTGACAGAAGCAGCCCGTGCCCTGCACCTGGCCCAGCCCTCAGTGTCGACGCAGGTCGCCAAACTTGAGCAGGCGCTGGGCATGAACCTGTTCGAGCAACTGGGCAAGCGCTTACACCTGACCGATGCCGGGCGCGAGGTGCAGGCCGGGGCACGGGAAATCTTCGATGCCCTCGATCACCTGGAAATGCGCCTGGCCCAGCTCAATGGCCTGACTGCCGGGCAGCTCAGGCTGGGAGCGGTGACCACGGCCAAGTACCTGGTGCCACGCCTGCTGGGGCCCTTTTGCCGGCAGTACCCGCAGGTTGAGGTCGAGCTGAACATCGCAAACCGCTCGGAAGTGATTCGCCGCCTGGAAGACAATCGGGACGACCTCTATGTGTTCAGCCAGCCGCCGCGCCATCTGGATCTGGACGCCATGCCGCTGGCCGATAATCCGCTGGTGGTGATTGCGCCGGCCGGCCATCGTTTCACCGGTCAACGTATTCGCTGGGAGCAACTGGCGGCGGAGCCGTTTCTCAGCCGTGAGCCAGGTTCCGGTACGCGCCTGGCTATTGAGGAGCACTTTGCCCGCTTTGGTTGGGCGCTAAAACCGCAGATGACCATCGAGAGCAATGAGGCGATCAAAGAGTCCGTCGCGGCGGGGCTGGGTATTGCCATCCTGTCGCGGCATACCCTGATCCACACCGCACCGGGCAATCTGGTCGAACTGGATGTAGAGGGGTTTCCAATCCCCAACCGCTGGTACCTGGTGCGCTGGCGGACCAAGAATCCGTCACCGGCGGCGCAGGCCTTCAGTCGCTTTGCCGAAGTGCCGCTGGAGACCCCAACACTGCCGGAGTGAAGCCTTAAATTCGTTGACTGGCACGGGCCAGGCGGTCGTGTACCGCCGCCCAGGCATCCTGTTTCGGAGGCAGCTGGATGTACAGACGTTCCAGCCCCTGGGCGTCGAGTTGATAGAGTGCGGCATAAAGGCCGGCCGCATAGGCCTGCGGCTCACCCCCGAGATCCAGTGCCGGGCCCTGGCTGGGTTGCGCGTTACCGCACCAGAGCCAGCCGTAACGTGGCGAGGCCAGCGCCTCTGCAGGTGCATGCACGAAAGCCAGTGTCATGGTGCTGGGGGCGTAGTGGCGATGGTGCTGGCCGGGTGCGCGCACGCCACCGTCCTTGCCTTCCAGTGGCTCCCCAAGCACAGCCTCCAGCAGGCTCTGGCTGAGCATGCCGCGCCGCAGCAGGCGAGGGCTATCACCTGGCAGCAAGCTGACGATGCTCGACTCCAGACCTACCTGGCAGGCGCCGCCATCGAGAATCCACAGATCACTGTCGGCAAACTGCTGGGCCACGTGCGCGGCGCTGGTGGGGCTGATCGACATATAGCGATTGGCTGACGGCGCCACCAGGCCACTGCCGAAGGCCGCCAGCAGGGCCTGCGCATCCGGATGGGCAGGCACCCTTAGCGCCACACTGTCTTGGCCGGCGGTGACGCTGCGTGACACCTCGTCACGGGCGGGTAACACCAGGGTCAGCGGGCCTGGCCAGCAGGCCTCCATCAGGCGCTGGGCGGCAGCTGGCACCTGTGCGGCCCACTCGATGACCTGCTCAGCATGCTGCAAATGGACGATCAGCGGGTTGCTGCTCGGGCGTCCCTTTAGTGCGAATACCTGCTGGATGGCTGCATCCTGGCGCGCGTCGGCCGCCAGGCCATAGACGGTTTCTGTAGGCATGGCGACCAGATGGCCGGCGCGCAAGCGGGCCGCGCATTCGTGAACATCGATTGTGATAAGGGGCATAGCGCGGTACGTGCAGGGTCTGAATGAGTCTGAATGATCATATTCTGTCGCGCATTGATCATCGAGACTTTGAATCGCCCCTAGTTTCGTAGAGACCTCTAGGCCTCATTGCAGTAAGGACTCGTGCGCGAAGTAGTGGGCTAACAACCACCAACTGCATAACAGCGCCATTAACCAGATCATCACAATCAACCCCGCAGCTATCCGGCTGATTGGGCGCGGCGCTTGGAGTTTTTCCCACTCATCGGCTTGAACTCTGCACTCTCTAAGCGCTTCTTTAGGCATCAGTCGCACTACGAGAAGAATTCCGAGCGGTAGAAGGACTAAGTCGTCCAGATACCCTAGAACGGGGATGAAGTCCGGTATCAGATCGATAGGGCTGAGCGCGTACGCGACCACGCAGACCGCCAGAGCTTTTACGAACCATGGCGTTTTTGGGTGCCTGCAACAGAACCAAAGCACCATAACTTCCCGTTTTAAGCTCCGCGCCCACATCCGCAAGCTGTCGATCACGTGCCGCATAGGAGTCCTAAGAGTGATCCGGGGTATACCAAGTAAGGTATGAACGCTTCGATTCTATAGGGATAGCGCTCCAGGGGGAGCAGCTGCGGCAAAACCTCTAAGCCTCTACCCTTTCACCGGCCACTTCTGGCCCAGAGTGTGTAAAAACGCTGTGCCAAAATTGAAGTGCTCACGTCTACGAGAAATTTGAAATTTATCGGTAGGTCAGCAGATATGAGTTTTGCGTAGAACCGCATTTTTCAGCACGTACTTTGGTTTTTGCTGCCCTTGAAAACGTTTTTACACAGCCTCGGCCAAAAGTTTTCCTCCGATGCTCAATGGAGCCAAAGACTACTCACTCCATAGTCCCTTGAAGAACTAGCTGATGGATCTGATTAACAAACAGCACATCAGCCTCTGGTATCGTTCCTCGGTGACGCATCAACTGACGCAGATCGTGTCTGGATGCATCCTTGGCACGCCAGCGATGCCGACTTTTCTCTAAGTCGAGCAGGGCTATCTCTATATCTGCTTTGCTCGCGATACCCGGCTGAAGCTTCACAAAGATGTGCTTGGGGTAGCAGCAACCATGTTGAAAGCCGCTCTGGTGCATGCGTGCCAGTGTGACGGCGACCTGCCGCAGCACACGTTGATTGAGTTCCGGGGAATCACTCTCCTCGTACCATTGGGTGAGGCTCACAAAGCCGCGCAGTGACTCGGTCACCAGAAGGGACTGCCACTGCTGGTCTTTTCGGCGAGTGGCGCAGTAGACGATGTTTGGCGTCTTGATGCCCAAACGCGCGAGTGTCCGATATGCATCGCACTCACGTAGCACGGTGGGACGGCCGAAAGGATATCGGATAGAACGATAGAGATGCCCGACTTGTCGTTTGCAATACAAAGGCAGCTGACTGGGATCGCTGCGGGTTAGTAGCTGCACACCGCTCTCCCCACCACGGCGCTGATTGACCGGTTCGACCCAAGCCCCTGCGCTGTTCCACCAGCGATCAAAATGCGTGATGAAGGGCTGTACGGATGCACCATTGGTAAGTGCGACCATGCTCAGTCCTCCTTACGCAGTACGTAGGTTCGCCACATGGCGTAGCCCGGAAGAAAATCCTGTTGGCCGATGATGTTGAAGCCAGCTTGTCGGAATTCGTTTTCGATGACGTCGCGGGCGACGACAAAGCGATTCTGGTTCTGCTCGGCGCGTCCCTCGGCCGCGCGGCGTTGCTCAAGACGTTTGCGTTTCCAGGCCTTGTAGTTGCCGTCGACCCAGAGCGAGAGAATCACCGTGTCGCGACTGACGCGGTGGAATTCGCGCAGGATAGCCAGGCGGTGTTCAGGTTGTTCGATGTGGTGCAGCAGGCGGATGCAGAAGATGCAATCGACGGCATTGGCAGTCAGATCGATGGCGAACGCCGAAGTGCGGAAGGTTTCGACCTGCTTCAGTACCTCCATTGGTTGTGAGGCTTCGGCGATGTCGAGCATGTCGGCAGAGTTGTCTGCTGCAAAGATCAATCGATTGGGGTTTTCAGCCAACAGCGGCCAGAAGCGCCCGGCTCCACACGGTAGATCCAGCACCAGGCCAGGATCGCCAGCCAGTTTCAACGCGTGACGGGCCATCTGCTCATCGCGCCAATGCGAGAGGCGTCGGGACAGGCCGTCCTGGTGCTTGTGTAGGTATTCGTAAGCGTGTGCGCGGTCGTACTTACGCGAGAACTCGAGTTCAATGGTGCTGGGCATGGCGAGGCGTCCGTAGGAGGATACGCTCGCCACACTAGAGAGCTGGGCATCAAGGCTCTGTCAAAAGGATGTGAAAAATTCGTTATTTGCCGCTATTGAATGCCACGGTGAAACAGCTGCCGCCATCGGCCAGGTTGTGCACCGAGATCGTCCAGCCCTGTTTACTGCAGATCCGCTTCACCAGCGAGAGGCCCAGCCCCAAGCCTTCGCCGCGCGCTTCGGAGCCGCGCACAAAAGGCTGAAAGATCTGCTCGTGCTGCTCAGGCGCAATGCCCATGCCGCTGTCTTCTACGCGAAAACCATCCGTGGCCAGCACCAGGCGGACAAAGCCACGCTCGGTGTAATGCAGCGCATTGCGCAGCAGGTTGGCCATCACTGTGTTGAGCAATACTGGGTTGTAAAGACCATGATCAGCCCCTTCCTCGCTGCGTTGGAAATCCAGGCCCTTCTCGTGCAGCAGAGGTTCCCAACGGCTGGTTTGTTCGGCAGCCACTTGTGCCAGGCTGCTGTTGCCAACAAATGCGCTCTCGTTGGCTTTATCCCGCGCCAGTTGCAGAAACGTCTGCACCAGGTCACGCATTTCTTCGCTGGCGCGGCCGATGCGCTCAATTTGCTCGCGCTGGCGTGGCTGCAAATCACCTTCAGCCAATAGCTCGCACGAAGTCGCAATAACCATCAGCGGGGTACGCAATTCATGGCTGACGTCACTGGTAAATAAGCGCTCGCGCTCCAGTGACTGGCGAACTTGGCCCAGGGTGCTGTCGAAGGCTGCTGCCAGTTGGCCCACTTCATCGTCGGGGTATTCGGGGGCAAGTGGTGGCGCCAGCGGATGCAGCTGGTCGCGATGGCGTACCTGCTGCGCCAGGCGGCTGACCGGGGCCATGACCTTTCTGGCCATGATCAGCCCCAGTCCCCAGGCACCCACCACTGTCAGCAGAAAGCCCGCCAATACCACATCGAACAACGCCTGTTCGTGTGCCTCGAACTCGTGCTGCTCCTGTGCCAGCAAATAGGTCTGACCATTGTTTTTTCGGCTGTAGACATAGAACGCGTCCTTGCCGTCGACCACTTCGGTAAAGCCTTCAGGTAACCCGGAAAACAGTTTAGGAATCGCGTACTGCGGTTGTTCCGAGCTAAAGAATCGGGTCATTGAATCGAGCCTGGGTGGTCGCCCATGCTGGATATCCTCCTCCAGCACTTTGCTCAACTCACGGCCCAGTTCCTCGGAAACCAGGTTCTCTTCGATGAAATGCACCACCGCCACGATGCTCAACGAGAATAGGCCGCTGACCAGCGTGGTCATGAGCACGAAGGCAATCAGAATGCGGCGGGCAAACGGCTGCTTAGACACCATCGGTCTGCTCCGCCAGGCGGTAGCCGACGCCATGTAGGGTGTGTAACAACGGGTATGCGAAGGGCTTGTCGAGTACCTGGCGTAGCTGGTGGATATGGCTGCGTAGGCTGTCGCTGTCAGGGCAGTCGTCGCCCCACAGCGCTTCCTCCAAGGCTTCACGGCGCACCACGGCCGGACTTTTCTGCATCAGCACCGCCAACAGTTTGAGACCCAGCGGGTTGAGTTTGAGTGGCTGGCCTGCGCGACTGACATGCAGTGTGTCGAGGTCATAGGTCAGGTCGGAGACTTTCAGCTGGCGTTTCCGGCTGCCCTGGCTGCGGCGCAGGATCGCCTCGATCCTCGCCACCAGCTCAGACAGCGCAAACGGCTTGATCAGGTAATCGTCGGCCCCTGCCTGCAAGCCCTGCAGGCGGTCATCCAGTGCGTCGCGGGCGGTGAGCATCAGGATCGGCACCTCATTACGGCCATCTTCGCGCAGACGCTTGCACACCTGATAGCCATCGATGCCCGGCAGCATGATGTCCAGCACGATTAGGTCGTAATGCCCAGTGCTGGCCAGGTGCAGACCGGTCAGACCATCCTGCGCGCAATCGACGCTGAAGCCCTTGAGCTGCAGATAGTCGAGCACGTTGGCGAGGATGTCGCGGTTATCTTCGATGACTAGGATGCGCACAGGGTTATCTCTTTCTCTGGGTTTGACACTTTTTTCACATCGCGTTGACGCGCGGCTCACAGGCCCCACAACAGACTGCGGCACGTTCATCCAACAAGGATCATACGATGCCTCAGCTTCATTACGCTCAACTTCGCTACCTGTCCATCATCGTGCTGTCATGGCTAGCGGTGTTCTTCCTGACCCGCTGCTTATTGCTGGCCAGCCACCTTGCTGATGCCAACGTAAGCCTGCTGCAGCTGGCCGGCGTTTATGGCATTGGCCTGATCTACGACCTGGGTTTTCTGCTTTACGCCATCTTGCCCTTGGCGCTGTATCTGTTCATGTGTCCGGCCAGTTTATGGCGGCGGCGCTGGCACCAACGGCTGCTCATTGGGCTGGTGGGCATCAGCCTGTTCGCGATGTTGTTCACTGCGGTGGCCGAATGGTTGTTCTGGGATGAGTTCGGTGTGCGCTTCAACTTTATCGCCGTGGATTACCTGGTCTACTCAGAAGAAGTGATCAACAACATCCTAGAGTCCTACCCGATCTACCCCCTGATTGCGCTGCTCGCGGTTATCGCCACAGGTACCAGCGTTGCACTGAATAAGCTTTTGGAAGCTGCATTTAACGCACCTCTTTTGCCCCGAGGTCGTGCGTTTACAAGCCTCGCGCTACTGTGTTTGCTGACCGGACTGAACGGCCTGTCGATTGGTCAGGACACGCCGCGCGGTCTGGGTGGCAACACCTACCAGCGGGAGTTGGCCAGCAACGGTCCTTTCCAGTTCTTCGCCGCCTTCCGCAATAACGAACTGAACTACCAGCAGTTCTACGCAACTCTGCCCAAGCAAGAAGTGGCCAACCTGCTGCGCGATGAAGTGCGTGAGCCCAATGCCCGCTTTATTGGCAGCGACCCGCAGGACATTCGCCGGCTGATCGACAACCCAGGTAAGCCACAGCCCCTGAATGTGGTGTTGGTGACCATCGAAAGCCTGAGTGCCAAATACCTCGGCAGCTTCGGTGATACGAGAGGTCTGACCCCAAATCTGGATGAGTTGCGCCAGCGGAGCCTGAGCTTCAGTAACTTCTACGCCACCGGTACACGTACCGACCGCGGCCTGGAGGCGATTACCTTATCCATACCACCGACGCCGGGGCGCTCCATCGTCAAGCGCATTGGCCGTGAGTCTGGTTATGGCAGCCTTGGCCAGCAGTTCAATGCCCTCGGCTATGACAGCGTATTCATCTACGGCGGACGCGGTTATTTCGACAACATGAATGCCTTCTTCGGTGGTAATGGCTACCGCATCGTCGATCAGAGCAGCGTGGCCGAAAGCGACATGGTGTTTAAGAACGCCTGGGGCATGTCCGATGAAGACATCTACCAGCAAACCATCAAGGTCGCCGACGCTGACCATGCCCAAGGCAAACCCTTCTTCCTGCAACTGATGACCACCTCCAACCACCGGCCATATACCTACCCCGAAGGGCGTATCGACATCCCGTCTGGTGATGGCCGCGAAGGCGCTGTGAAGTACACCGACTACGCGATTGGCCAGTTCCTCCAGCAGGCCCGAGAGAAGGCCTGGTTCAAACAGACCGTGTTCGTCTTCGTGGCGGATCATACGGCGGGTAGCGCCGGCCATGAAGACCTACCGGTGGCCAACTATCACATTCCGCTGTTTATCTACGCGCCAGCGTTGATCGAGCCGCGTGAGTTCAGCGAGGTAGCTAGCCAGATCGACCTGGCACCGACCTTGTTGGGCCTGCTGAATGTCGACTACAGCTCAACCTTCTTTGGCCGCAACGTGCTGCGCGAAGACCACGCACCTGGTCGCGCGCTGATTGGCAATTACCAGCACTTGGGCCTGTTCGATGGCACCGACCTGGCCATTCTCAGTCCGCGTCGCGGTATGCGTCGGCACGACGATGCGCTCGGACTGAGTCATGAGTATTCAAGCTCCGCCAGCGACAGCTTGTTGCGCCGTGATATCGCCTATTACCAGGGCGCCAGCCATGCCTTCCAGAAACACTTGATTGCCTGGCATCCCACGCCCTTGCCTGACGAGCGGCTCAGCAAACGCTAATCCCGGCACTGTTCAGGCAGTGCCCTTACTGGAGTTCAGTTATGGCTGAAGTACTCGCCCCCAGCATCTATCGCTACTTTGATTTCCGCCTTGGTCTGGGGATTCCCCTGGCCCTGATGGCGTTGCTCCTGTTACTTGACCCCAGCGGCGTGGACTTCGCCCTGGCGCATCTGTTTTATGAGCCCGGCTTAGGCTTTGTCGGACGGCATAATTTCTGGCTGGAAGACATTCTGCATGACCGCGCCAAACAAGCAGTAATTGTTCTGGGCGTACTGGCCATTGCCGGCTTTTTGCTCAGCCTGCTCACCGTCAAATGGCGGACTTGGCGTCGCCCGCTGGGCTATCTGGTGCTCTCGTTAGCCGTATCGACCAGCATCGTCACGCCGCTGAAAAAACTTACCGCCATGCAATGCCCATGGAGCCTGAGCGAATTCGGTGGAACAGAGGCCTTCAGCCCGCTGCTCGGTGAGCGCGCAGCAACCGACAACCCTGGCAGCTGCTGGCCGGGCGGCCATGCGTCGGCCGGGTTTTCACTGATCGCATTGTTTTTTGCGCTACGTGATAGACGCCCGCGAACCGCCCGTATCGCACTAGCTGTCGCCTTGGGACTGGGCACGCTGTTTTCCATAGGGCGCATGATGCAGGGCGCACATTTTCTCTCGCATAACCTGTGGACACTGTTGTTCGATTGGCTGATCTGCACGCTTTTCTACCGCTGGTTGCTATATCGGCCAATACAGTCCTGCGATGCCGAACAAGTAGCGCAGGCAGTGCATCGCTTGCGCGAAGATGCAGCATGAACGGTACTACAAGCATGCCGTTCGACTACTCAGCCAAGCCAGGTAAAAGCTTGTCTGCCTGGCCAGCGCTGATTGCCATGGGCCTCGTCGCAATCTTGTTAGGTGGCTGCCAAAGTACCCGCGAGCAGATGATGGCTGAGGGTTATCCAGCCCCCTTTATTGACCGCTTCGAGGCGGGTTGCAGCAGCGGCAGACAAGCTGCGGGAGCGCTCGAAAGCTTTCGCAAGGATGTGCCGCGCTATCTGCAACAACCCCAATACGCACAAGGTTGGGACGACGGCTTCCGCCAATGCAAAGAGGGCCTGGAAAGTGCCATTGAACTAGAACTGCGAGACAACGATAGACGCGACCGCGACTGGCGGGATCATGTTGATCAAGCGATGGCTAAAGCGATGCGTGGAAGCTGAAGCAGAGTACGACATTGTATTGGAATCACTGACAGCCTTGGGTCGAAATTGGCCCGTTACGAACGACCGCTTTTGGCCGATTTCTGCCAGTCGTGATTTTGCCGCCTACTGGTCAACCTGAAGGCAAACGCTGGTCGGCGGCAATGCCACTCTGCGGTCAAGTGCGATGCAAGTACGCAGCTATGACCCCAGTACGTTGAAACATTCACCTGCAGCACCCGCGCCTGCTGTGCAGGGAGTTTACGAACACACGGGGAAGATCTTTTTAATCTTTTATCTTTCTTTTTAGTGGCTCACCCTGAGCTGTATTACCCACTCAAACAGCTCAGTCAGATCCGTTTTCCAAGAAGACACAGCTCACCCTGATACGGATCAGAGGGAGCTGTGTATAAGTGCTAGCGGTTACGCTTCAAATTGCTCCGAAGGTTGGCTGGTAAGCCGTCAAGGGCGGCGAGGTATTGCTGCACATTAAAGTTGGTGGCGTTATCGTGCAGGTGGTTCACATTCACCTGCAAACGTTCAATCTGGATGATCCTTGCACTAGCGGGATCCCCAGTAACAAGAACGTTTTTGAGCTCTTCCACAGCGTGCCTGATGGCACAGGGAAGGTAGTCCCAGCTCGCAACTGCCGTAGGTCGCCCCACGTCGTCACGGATCTCTATTTTCTCTCTGAGCTGATAGTGATTTGACCGACCCCGCCTTTCCTTGCAGACATATCCATGCGACTCCAGGGTCTTAAGCTCCCGCTTCACCTGGGCAATTGAGACACCAGACTTCTCAGCGATCAATTCAAGTCCAGGATACGAATCCCCTGTCGTGTAGTTCGCATAGGCCTTGATGACTAAATAAACTGTTGTCGCATGCGGCCCGAGCTTCGCCACATCACCGCCGCGAATCATCGTCACGAACATATGGAACCAATGTGGTTCTGCCTCAAGAGTTGAGTTCTGAGCAGCACCGTCAACATTTAGCAGCATGCTCATTTAGCACCTCTAGGGCGCTGCGCCTCCAATTGCTCTGAGGTTCTGACATGCTTCCGCTGCGCAGCAACCTGCTGCGCCTTGGTTGGGCGACCGCGGACGGCAGAAAACGCTCCGCCCTTTCCTTCTATGCCTAGAGGGAAAGGGTCCATGACGTAGCCAGCCAACCATCGTTCGACATCCTCTAAACGCCATAGCAGGCGCTTAGTGCCAGGAAGCCTGCAAATGGGGGGAAGACATTGGGGATTGCGCGACACATCGCTTCGGATGGTAGTCACGGATTTATGGAGATACTTGGCTAGATCTTCGACGGTGAGCAAAGGAGAAGCAGGCATGAACGGATCCTCCCCCAGCAGCAAACTGCTAGGTTTGGATGAGTCCGCGACAGCCATAACACAGTTCGTTAATCACTCGTTGGCCTGGCAAGCTTGATACGAGTGTGATCGCCCTATGGCGGGGTTGTACCCTCAGTTCCCCTTGCTCTCCAAGGCAATGCGTCGTTTGAGATCCGGCCTCATCAAAACCGGTAACGCACTGACCCTTGGCGATAGCCCTTCACAGGCATCCTTTCTTCTGAATTCAAGTGCGTACGCTTTCACCTGACTCAGTACCGAACGATTCCGTAGGCTTCGCTTTTTAAGTCACCCGTGTATGCCTTACATGGGCGCTTCTTAGTAATGCGTCGCTCTTTCGTACGTACCTCGGTGCAATTGGTTCGCACACTATCACAGATGAATGCGATTTTGAGCAGTTAAAGTGCGCGCGTACGACCGGGGGCTGGGCGAAAAAAACGGCACAAATTTGGCACACCACGTATACGAAACACTGCAAAAAAACGCATATCAACGCAACATATCGCAGCGACCTAAACACTTGATTAAAAAGATAAAAAATTAAAAACCCGTTCCCAGCCAAATACTTACAGTTTCACCTAAGATTGCAGTTGCACTGCAACGGCCCGACAGGAAAGGTTTCGCGGATTAGCGCAGGCTGAGCGTTCTGCATACAAAGCTCCAACAAGTGAATGGCACAGGCGCGGCACGCCCGCAGCGTGCGCCAAGGGTGCCGGCAACCGTCCTTGGCTTCAATCCCCCAGCACGCCCCGAGCCACAACCCAGCGCAAACAAGGTACATTTACGCCCATCGCGCACCATCAGCAGTGCCGGCATGGAGCGACCAGGCCGGCTTGAAAGGGAATTGGGGTTATGGACAAAAAGTCGCTTTCCGAACGGGACATCTGCAGCAAGTACATCGCCCCCGCTATCCAGCAAGCCGGCTGGGACATGCACAAGCAAGTGCTCGAAGAATTTGGCTTTACCAAAGGCCGCATCATCGTCCGCGGCAAGCTGCACAGCCGTGGCGAGCACAAGCGCGCCGACTACGTCCTCAGCTACCAGAAGAACCTGCCCATCGCCGTGATCGAAGCGAAGGACAACAAGCACTCCATTGGCTCCGGCATGCAGCAAGCCCTGGGCTATGCCGAAGCGCTGGATGTGCCCTTTGTGTTCTCCAGCAATGGCGATGGTTTTCTGTTCCATGACCGCAGCGGCACCGGTGCGCAGGTCGAAACCGAACTGCGCCTCGACCAATTCCCCAGCCCGGATGAACTCTGGCAACGCTACTGCCAATGGAAGGGCTTGGACGATCAAGCCAAACATAAGATCGCCGCGCCCTACTACGACGACGGCTCCAGCCGTACTCCGCACTACTACCAGATGAATGCCATCAACCGCACGGTTGAGGCCGTGGCGCGCGGGCAATCTCGCGTGTTGCTGGTCATGGCCACCGGCACCGGCAAAACCTACACCGCGTTCCAGATCATCTGGCGGCTGTGGAAGTCCAAGCAGAAGAAACGCATCCTCTTCCTGGCCGACCGCAACATCCTGGTCGACCAGACCCAAACCGGCGATTTCAAGCCGTTCGGCCCGGTGATGACCAAAATCGCCAAACGCCAGATCGACAAATCCTACGAGATCTACCTGTCGCTCTATCAGGCCGTCACCGGCGCTGAAGAAGAGATGAACATCTACAAGCAGTTCTCCCGCGATTTCTTCGACCTGATCGTCATCGACGAATGCCACCGGGGCAGCGCCGCCGAGGATTCCGCCTGGCGCGAGATTCTCGACTACTTCTCCAGCGCCACCCACGTCGGCCTCACCGCCACGCCGAAGGAAACCAAAGAGGTGTCCAGCATCACCTATTTCGGTGAGCCGGTGTACAGCTACACCCTCAAGCAAGGCATCGAAGACGGCTTCCTTGCGCCCTACAAAGTGGTGCGTATTGATTTTGACAAAGACCTGCAAGGCTGGCGGCCGCCCAAGGGCATGCTCGATAAGAACGGCGAGCTGATCGAAGACCGCATCTATAACCTCAAAGACATGGATCGCACCCTGGTCATCGAGGCGCGCACCCAGCTGGTGGCGCAGAAGGTCACCGAGTTCCTCAAGGCCACCGACCCGTTCCAGAAAACCATCGTTTTCTGCGACGACATCAACCACGCCGAGCGCATGCGCCAGGCCCTGGTCAACCTCAACCCGGAGCGCGTGGCCGAGAACCGCAAGTACGTCATGCGCATCACCGGCGATGAGCAAGAAGGCAAGGCCGAGCTGGACAACTTCATCAACCCGGAAGAGCGCTACCCGGTGATTGCCACCACCAGCAAGCTGATGACCACCGGCGTCGACTCGCAAACCTGCAAGCTGATCGTGCTCGACCAGCACATCAAATCCATGACCGAGTTCAAGCAGATCATCGGTCGCGGCACCCGCGTCAATGAGGACTACGGCAAATACTGGTTCACCATCATGGACTTCAAAAAGGCCACCGAGCTGTTTGCCGACCCGGCCTTTGACGGTGACCCGGTGGTGATCTACGCCCCCGAAGGCAGCGAACCACCCGTGCCGCCCGATGACTTACTGGAAAGCGACGGCATCAGCGCCGGCAGCGATGGCGAAGGCGATGATCTGGAATTTACCGGCGAAGACGGCGGCAAAAAACGCATCAAGTACGTCATCGACAGCATCCCCATCTACGTCATCGCCGAGCGCGTGCAGTACTACGGCCCGGATGGCCGGCTGATCACCGAATCGCTGCACGACTACACCCGCGCCTGCGTGCAAAAGCAGTTCGCCTCGCTGGATGACTTCCTGCGCCGCTGGAGCGATGCCGAGCAGAAGAAAGCCATCATCGACGAAATGGCCGCCCAGGGCGTGATGTGGGAAGCCCTGGCCGAAGAAGTGGAAAAGAAACAGGGCAAGCCCCTCGACCCCTTCGATTTGATTTGCCACGTCGCCTTCGACCAACCGCCGCTGTCGCGTAAAGAGCGCGCCGAGCAGGTGAAAAAGCGCAACTACTTCGCCAAGTATTCCGGCGCAGCCCGCCAGGTGCTGGAAGCCCTGCTGGATAAATACGCCGACACCGGCATCGAGCATATCGAGGACATCAAAATCCTCCAGCTCGACCCGTTCAGCCAGCTTGGTGCCCCTATGGAGTTGGTCAACGCCTTTGGCGGTAAGGTCGGTTACAACAAGGCCATCCATGAACTGGAAGACGCGCTTTACGCCAGTTAGCCCGCGCTAGCGTAGGGTGGGCAACGGCGCAGCCTTGCCCACCTGAGCCGCCAACATCATTACAATCCCCCGCTTTGCCGCACCTATCGAGAATTTGTTATGTCCATCAGCTCCACCATCAAATCCATCCAGGACATCATGCGCAAAGACGTTGGCGTCGATGGCGACGCCCAGCGCATCGGTCAGCTGGTCTGGCTGCTGTTCCTCAAGATCTTCGATGACCGCGAGCTGGAATGGGAGCTGATGGACGATAACTACACGTCGCCCATCCCCGACAGCTGCCGCTGGCGCACCTGGGCCGCCGACCCGGAAGGCATGACCGGCGATGCGCTGAAGGACTTTATCGACAACAACCTGTTCCCTCAGCTGCAGAACCTGCATGAGTACAGCAACACGCCGTCGGCCTTTGTGGTGCGCAGCGTGTTTGAAGACGCCTACAACTACATGAAATCCGGGCAGCTGCTGCGCCAGGTGATCAACAAGATTCAGGAAGGCGTGGACTTCAACAAAGCTCAGGAGCGCCACGAGTTCGGCAACCTCTACGAGCAACTGCTGCGCGACCTGCAAAACGCCGGCAATGCGGGCGAGTTCTACACCCCGCGCCCGGTCACCGAATTTATGGTGCGCATGGTCGACCCCAAGCTGGACGAAAAGGTCATGGACCCGGCCTGC
>NZ_QAIG01000005.1:887775-953080 GCF_003060885.1 Pseudomonas sp. HMWF032 | reverse complement strand
TTTCTCACCTGCGCCATCGAGCACAAACGCAGCCGCTATGTAAAAACCGCCGAGGACGAACGCACCCTGCAGGCCAGCATCTTTGGCGTGGAGAAAAAGCCGCTGCCGCACCTGCTGGCCACCACCAACATGATCCTGCACGGCATCGAAGTGCCCAGCCAGATTCGCCACGACAACACCCTGAGCAAACCGCTGATCAGCTGGGGCCCGAGCGAGCGCGTGCACTGCATCGTCGCCAACCCACCGTTCGGCGGCATGGAAGAAGACGGCATCGAAACCAACTTCCCCGCCGCCTTCCGCACCCGCGAAACCGCCGATCTGTTTCTGGTGCTGATCATGCAGCTGATCAAAGACGGCGGCCGCGCCGCCGTGGTGTTGCCCGATGGCTTCCTGTTTGGCGAAGGCATCAAAAGCCGCATCAAGGAAAAGTTGCTCACCGAGTGCAACCTGCACACCATCGTTCGCCTGCCCAACGGCGTGTTCAACCCCTACACCGGCATCAAAACCAACCTGCTGTTCTTCACCAAAGGCACACCGACCAAGCAGGTGTGGTTCTACGAGCACCAGTACCCAGCCGGCGTAAAGAACTACTCCAAGACCCGCCCCATGCGCATCGAGGAGTTCGCCGTCGAGGACGCCTGGTGGGGTAACGAAGCCGATGGCTTTGCCGCGCGGGTGGAGAATGAATTCGCCTGGCAGGTCAGCCTCGAAGAGCTGCAGGCACGCAACTGGAACCTCGACTGCAAGAACCCGCATATCGGCGAACAGATCAGCCACGACCCGGACGAACTGCTGCGCAACTACGCCAGCCTACAAGGCGAAATCAGCGATCTGCGCGACCAGCTTAAAGCGGTGCTGACCGAAGCACTGGAGCGCGAGGTATGACCGCGCTGCTCACCGACAACCTGCCGCTGCTGGCCGGTGCACCCAATGGCATCAAGAAGTTGCGCGAGCTGATTCTGGAGCTAGCGGTGCGTGGCAAGTTGCTTGAGCAGAACGCCAATGATGAGCCTGCTAGTGAGCTGCTAAAGCAGATTGCCGAAGAAAAGAACCAGCTTGTTGCAAAGGGAAAAACCAAAGAGCAGGTATTTCTACAAGAGATTGGCGAGGCAGCAGCTCCGTTCAAGGCAGCACCCGGCTGGCTATGGATAAAACTTGGTGATATTTCGCTAATCGAACGAGGTGGTTCGCCCCGACCAATTAAGGATTTTCTGACAGAAGATGCTGACGGCCTTAATTGGATAAAAATCGGCGACACTGACAAAGGTGGTAAATACATCACTTCTGCAGGTGAAAAGATTCGGCGCGAAGGTCTTTTCAAAACTCGCATGGTTTATCCAGGTGATTTTCTACTGACAAACTCGATGAGTTTTGGACGGCCATACATCACGCAAATCGAAGGCTGCATTCACGACGGCTGGCTAAGAATTAGTCCACCAGCTTCGCTGGTTAAAGACTATTTGTACCTTCTTCTATCATCGCCCTATGTACGAAGTTTCTTTGTTCAAGCGGCTGCGGGTGCGGTGGTCTTGAACTTGAATGCAGATAAAGTGAGGGAGTTGCCAATTCCTCTTCCTCCGATTCTCGAACAACACCGCATCGTCGCCAAAGTCGATGAACTGATGGCCCTGTGCGACCGCCTGGAAGCCCAGCAGGCCGACGCCGAATGCGCCCACGCCCAACTGGTGCACGCGCTGCTCGACAGCCTG
Organism: Pseudomonas sp. HMWF032; assembly: GCF_003060885.1. Taxonomy (GTDB): domain Bacteria; phylum Pseudomonadota; class Gammaproteobacteria; order Pseudomonadales; family Pseudomonadaceae; genus Aquipseudomonas. Next base: position 951,371 of record NZ_QAIG01000005.1, on the reverse strand, counting down.
ACCCAAGCCAGCGACGCGACCGCCATGGATGGCGGAAATGCCGAAAATGCAGGAGCAATTTTCGGCCAAGACTTCGCCGCCAACTGGCAACGCCTGGCCGAACACTTCCATACCCTGTTCACCACCGAACCCAGCATCGATGCTCTCAAACAAACCCTCCTTCAACTGGCCGTGATGGGCAAACTGGTGCCCCAAGATCCCAGCGATGAGCCAGCCATTGAATTGCTTAAGCGGATTATCGAAGAGAAGGCGAGTTCAGGGAGCGGTGGCAGATCGAGAAAGCAAACGGATCTACCTGACATTGATGATTCGGAAAAGGCCTTCAAGCTTCCCGGAGCCTGGGAGTGGGTGCGACTTCAGCAGATTATTTCCGTTTCCTCAGGTGATGGACTGGTATCCGCAAATATGAAAGCAGACGGGGGAGTCCCTGTTTATGGGGGCAATGGTGTTACTGGCTATCATGATGAAAAGAACGTGGATAACGAAACCTTGGTTATCGGCCGTGTTGGTTATTACTGCGGATCGATACATTTAACGCCAGCCAATGCATGGGTTACTGACAACGCGTTAATTGTGAGTTTTTCAGAGAAAAATATTTATAAAAAATTCCTCTTCTGGCTTCTAAAAGGAACGAACCTCAAGGAGCAGGAAAGCGCGACAGCTCAGCCAGTAATCTCAGGCAGAAAAATCTATCCAATCGTTTTGGCGATTCCACCACTCGCCGAACAACACCGCATCGTCGCCAAAGTCGATCAACTGATGGCCCTCTGCGACCAACTGAAAACCCGCCTAACCCAGGCCCGCCAACTCAACGAACAACTGGCCAGCACCCTGGTCGAGCAGGCCGTGGCCTAGCGGCTGCCGGCTACAGCACGTTAAGGACAACCCCCATGCCCATCAAAACGCAAATCTGGACGGTCGCTGGCCAACCCAGCCAGCTGCATGAGTGCATCCTGCCCAGCGAGCAGTTGCTGGAAGACATGATCGTCAGCGCACCACGGCTATTGTCGGAGGAGTGGATGCTGATCGGCCGTCAGGAAAGCACCGGGCTGGGCGGGCGGATCGACCTGCTGGCCATCGCCCCGGATGCCTCCCTGGTGTTGATTGAACTCAAGCGTGACCGCACCCCCCGTGATGTGGTGGCGCAGGCGCTGGACTATGCCTCCTGGGTGGAGACATTGGCAGCCGAAGACATCGCGGCCATCTACAAACGCTACCGGCAGAACGCCGACCTGGCGGCGGACTTTCAGGCCTACTTCGGCCTGCCGCTGGATGAAGAGGCGCTCAACCAGAGCCACCAGATCATCATCGTTGCGTCCGGGCTGGATGCCAGCACCGAGCGCATCGTCGCGTACCTCAGCGAGCGCGATATCGCCATCAACGTGCTGTGCTTTCAGGTGTTCCAGCAGGGCACGCAACAGCTGATCAGCCGTTCCTGGCTGCTCGACCCGGTGGCAACCCAGGCCAATGCCAGCAACACCCGCAGCGACGGCCCGAGTGAGCCGTGGAATGGTGAGTTTTATTGCTCGTTTGGCCACAGCCCGACACGCTCCTGGCTGGATGCACAAGCCTTGGGTTTTATCTGCGGCGGTGGCGGCACCTGGTACAGCAACAGCCTGAAGATGCTCGCCCCCGGCGACCGGGTGTGGGTCAACATTCCGCAGCAAGGCTACGTCGGCGTCGGCCGCGTCACCGGGCGGGCTACGGCGGCGGCAGACTTCACCGTGATGCACAACGGCGTCGACACCCCGGTGCTGCAAGCCGCCACACGCGGCACCTACCACGCCGAACACCGCGACGACCCGACGCTGTGCGAATACTTCGTGGCGGTGGAATGGCTGCAAACCGTACCGGTTGAACAGGCGATCAAGGAAGTCGGCCTGTTCGGCAACCAGAACACCGTCTGCCGCCCCACTACGCCGAAGTGGCGCTGGACGATAGAGCGGCTGAAAGCGCGCTTGCCGCAGTTCGATAAAACCTAATACGCACACGGCATGAACGGTGACGGGCAAGGCTGCCTGGCTGTGGCCAACGCCAAGGTCAAGTCAGTGGTCAGCAAACAGCGCATCTGCAACGCCCGAGAAAGGCTACGACAGGCCCTGAACTGTGGCCTGTCGCATGGCGGTTGCATTGCCCGTGCGCCTATTCCTCAGCGCGGTAATCGCTGGGCAGTTTACCCGTCCATTTTTTGAACGCACGGCGGAAATTCGAGGGGTCGCTAAAGCCCAGCAGGTAGGCAATTTCGTAGAGCGGCAGGTGGGTGGTGGTGAGGTATTGCAGGGCCAGGCTCTTGCGCACTTCATCGAGCACTTGCTGGTAGCTGGTGCCCATGCTGGAGAGGTGCCGGCGCAGGCTGCGGCCGCTGGTGTGCAGGGCTTCGGCGGCGCTGGCCAGGTCGGGGAAGTCGCCGGGGCGCGCCAACAACAGGCGGCGCACGCGGGTCAGCAGGCCGTCCTGTACATCCAGGCTGGCCAGCAGCGCTTCACATTGCTGTTCGCACATTTGCACCGTGGCCGGGTTGGCCAGGGCCATCGGTCGATCCAGGTAGCCAATTGGCATGCTCAGGCGGTGATACAGCTGATCAAACGCCACTGGCACGCCGAACAAACGTTCATAGCGCTCGGCATAGTGCGGTGCGGCGTGGGCAAAACCGACTTCAACGTCTTGCAGGCGCTCGCCCACGAGAAAACGCGCAATGGTGTAGAGGCTGGTCAGCAAGCTTTCGGCGGCAAAGCGACTCAAAGGCCCCAGCGGCATCGATTCGCTGGCGCGCAACTCGACGCGTGCGCCCAACTCGACCATTTCCAGTTCATAGGTCAGCCCCAGTACTCGGTAATACTTGAGGGCAAACTGGATGGCCTTGCCCAGGTTGGCGCTGGACAGCACGGCATAGCCGAGGATGCCATGGGTGGAGACATTCAGGCGCTGGCCAAGCAGCAGCCCCAGCGCCGGCTCATCACACAGGCGCAGGGCGCTGCTGGTGAGTTGGGTGAAGTCGATAAAGGACAATCGCCCCTGGGGATTGCCCAGCACCTCAGGCCGCACGCGGGCTGCATTGAATAACTGCGCACGCGGTACGCCAAGCTCTTCGACCAGATCGAGCAAGGCGGCGGCATAGGCGACAGGAACCAGTTCGGCAAAGAAATTCGGTGATGGCTTCATAGCGTTCTTATTATCTGGCCAGAAATGACCACTGGCAGCGACGATAACCCTGATCAACAAAACCCGACAAGGGTGTCGCTAAGGCTGTCGGCTGAATTTAGTGAGCGGTAGACCGCGCCCCTCAAAGCCTTATGCATAGTCAGGGCTTGATCAGTGCATCGCCACAACCGAAGGTTGGGCATATGCATAGCAAGGCGGCTGGCGAGCGCCGATTTTCCCAACGCAAAGCTCTGGCACGGGCGCTTGAATGCACGACGAGGGCGCGGACATGCCGCACGCGCTGGTACATTCGTACAACATTGGCCATATATGACCGAAATATTGGCTGTTGTGAACCTTTGCCGAGCGGCCCGGCGAACTCATAGTGAGTTCACGTGTCAGTCACAGACTCAGGGAGTCAGCATGGTCAGCACCACACCGGAAGGTTTGCAGATTCGTCCACGGCATATGGATTTCGATTTCCCCAACCCGCTGCCTCGACATTGGCACGGTGGTGATGCCTTCAAGACCCATTTGTTTGACGCCATGTCGGTGCTGTTCCCCGATGGCGAGCGCTTTTTTATCGATTCGGTGCGCCATTTCCGTGACCAGATCGATGACCCGGTGCTGAAAGAACAGATCCGTGGTTTTATCGGCCAGGAAGGCCACCACAGCCGCGAGCACCTTGAGTACAGCAATCGCCTGCGCGACCTCGGTTACGACATTACCCGTATTGAAAAGCGCGCCCGCGCACGCATCCGCTTTACCCAGAAGAAGTTTTCGCCGCAGCGTCAACTGGCAGCAACTGCCGCGCTGGAACACATCACCGCGATCATGGCTGACGGCCTGCTCAAGGACCCGCGCCACATGCAGGGGGCGCATCCGGTGATGGAACGCCTGTGGCGCTGGCACGCACTGGAAGAAACCGAGCACAAGGCGGTGGCTTTCGACGTGTATAACCAGGTCTGCGGCAGCCGCAAACTGCTGCGTCGGGCGATGATCATGGGCACCTTCTTCTTTGTCCTCGATACCACTCGCGGCCTGGCGCATATGCTCAAACAGGACGGCCTGCTGTGGAACTGGCGCGTGTGGCGCGACGGCATTCAGTGGATGTGGGGCAAGGAAGGCGTGTTCCGCCCGCTGCTCAGCACCTACCGCGACTTCTTCAAGCCTAAGTTCCACCCCTGGGAGCACAACAACCTGGAGTTGCTCTACCAGACCCGTACGGAGTTTGATCTGCCCGTACAAAGCCAGGCGGCTTAACGCGGCTGTTCACGCAACGAACAAGGGAGCCCGCCGGCTCCCTTTTTTATGCACCTCTTGTAGCCCGGATTGCATCCGGGTTACGTCGCGGCTAAAGCCCCTCCCACACACTCATCGACAGAACATTGTGGGAGGCGCTTTAGCGGCGACGTTAAGCCTGTAGAAAACGCAGGGTGTCGGCGGCGCTTTGCTGCGGGATTTCTTCCATCGGAATATGCCCAACGCCCGGGTAGGTTTTCACCTGAATGCCCGGCAGGTCACGCTGCCACAGCGGCACGTGCTTGGGCGAAATCCAGCGGTCACGCTCGCCCCACAGCAGCAGCGTCGGCGCCTGAATCTGCGCCACCCGTGTCGGCGTGGTGTGCAGTTCGTCTTTATTGACCTTGAGCAGCACGCGGAAGATATCCATCATCGCCCGGCGGTTGCCGGGTCGCCGTGTCAGGTCGTTGTAGCGATCCACCACACCCGGCTTGATCCGTGCCGGCTCGCCGTACACTTCCTTGATGCCCTGGGCGATCAACGCGCGCGGCATCCACAGTGGCATGGCCACGGTGGCACCGGGTAAGGCAGCAGCAGCAATCATCCATGGCACTTTGTGCATGTGATAACCGGCCGGATCGATCAGCACCAGCTTCTCCACTCGCTGCGGCTGCGCCAGGGCGAAGTTCCAGGCGATATAACCGCCCAGGGAGTTGCCGACAATCGACGCCTTGCTCACGCCCAAGTAGTCGAGCAGCAGACCGAATACCTTGATCATCCGCTCGGCGGAATACACGCCATCGCGGGCCGGGCCGGTGAGGCCGAAGCCCGGCACATCGAAACGGATCACCCGGTATTCAGCGGTAAAGGCTGGCAGCCAGTCATCCCAGGTGTGCAGCGAGGCCACCACGCCGTGGATCAATACCAACACGGGCTTGTCGCGACTGCCCTCATCGCGGTAATGCAGGTTGAAGCCATCGAGTTCGATGTAGCGCGAGCCATTGGCGGCATTGCCATAGCGCGCCTTGAGGCGCTCCAGCGGCAGGGCGCCGAAGCCCAGACGGGCAAAACCGGCCGCCAGCGGTGGCGTCAGCGGGAGACTGGAAGCAGACATGCAGGCACCTCTAGATTGTTGTTATGGGAAAGATGCATCTGGTCTATCAGAGCATGTACACCCTGGGCTGACGCCTAACCTAGGTTAGGTACGACAAGTGCCTGCGCTCGGTGGTGCTTCGTTAAAAACCGCTTCGGAATGCTCATTTACAACTCGTAAACTCCGCTTCCTCACCGTTTTTGCCTCGCCTGACCTTCGCTCGACGACTTTGCGTACCAACCTAGGTTGAGCGGGGCGCGGGACACAGCGAGGCAATCAGCAGCTCACTGAGCACACGCTTGGCCTGTTCGATCTCCTCGCGTTTGGCGGCGCGGCCCAGTAGCTCCAGCGATGCCGCCTCCATGGCCCAGATCAGCGCGCGGTAGGTCAGCGGGTCAGCCGCCTGGGTGGCACCGTGCAGACGTTCGGCCAGCAACCGCGCCATCTCGGTATGCGCACGCTGGCGGTGTGCGGCCAGCGGGGAATCGGCGCGCAGGGCTTCTTCCTGCATCAGACGGATAATCGGCCCGACCGCCAGGTGATAGTCGAAGTAGCGCCCGACCATACCCTGCAGCCAGGCCTGCGGGCTGCCGGCGATGCTCTGCATTTCACTGAAGCGCGACAGCAGCAGGGACACCGCCGTCTGATAGATGCCTTCGAGCACCTGCATCTTGTTCTCGAAGTACTTGTAGAAGGTGCGTCGCGACACGTTGGCCGCCGCCAGCAGGTCGTTCACCGTGGTGTCCGCCAGCCCCTTGCGGGCGAAAACCGGAATCGCCGCCAGCTGAATATTGGTGCGTTGCAGATGACCGATCAGCGGCCCGTCGCCATCCTGCTCCTGCTGCTGGGCCACCGCGCCGTAACCGCCGAGGTCTTCAAATACCGCGCGAACGGCACCCAGTTCTGCCAACGCCTGCTGCATCGCACACTTCCCAACCAAGGCGCGGGTGACGCGAGCCGCCAAGCTGGTTACGCTGGGCCACGCCTACTCCGCAGGATTGTTCTTGTGTCGCACACGCTACCATCACGCCGTACCTTATCGCTGGCCATCCTTTTGCTGGTTCTGCTCGCGCCCGTGCAGGCCAGCGAGCTGTTCTACCTCGGGCAGAAGATTCCCGACATCCATAAACCCTGGAACAGCGCCGACTACCAGCAGCTGCTGGAGGCCCTGAACAAGGTCGACAGCACGCAGCTCAACGCCCTGCCCCGCCGCAGCGGCGAGTTCACCGGACCGATCTACCAGCGCATGGTCAGCGAAGAGAACTTCCGCCCGCAGCTGAACATCTACGCCCCGCTGGAGCTGCGGCAGAACGAAGCCCGCGAAGCGCTGTTCCGCCTCAAGGAGCTGATGCGCCTGTATTTTGATTTTCGCGCGGTGCAGCAGCCTTATGCCGCCGAAGCGCTGGGTGTGATGAGTTATTCACTGCGCCAGCAGGCGGTGCTGTTTACCCTGACCACCGAATTCTGGATGACCCTCTCGCAAACCGAGCAAAGCAACCCGGTGCGCCTGCAAGGCCTGCATGAAACCAAGGCGGCAGCAGCCATGCTCACCTCCAGCGCCCTGGATTACCTGGGCCTGACCAAACAGTTTGGCCGTGAAGAGCTGGTGCTCTACAGCGCCGAACTGAGCAAGCAACTGCCCGAACTGTTTATTCATTTGAGCGGGGAGGTGCGTGAAACCTTGCTGCAGCGTGTCGAACAACTGGCGCAGCAGCATGCTTATGCAGAAGTGCAGCAAAACATGCGCGAACTGCAGCCAGTGCTGCTGAGTATCCAGCAGGATGTGCAGGCCAAACTGGCCGCCGCCGCGGCGCAACCACGCAAAGCGCCAACGCGCAGCCTTGATCTATCAGTTCCGGCGGAATCAGCGCAGTAGGCCGAGGCTCTTGGCCCGCGCCACGGCCTGAGTGCGCCGCTCCACACCGAGTTTGCTGTTGATGTGGCGGGCGTGGGTCTTGACCGTGTGCAGGGAGATAAACAGGCTGTCGCTGATCTCCTGGTTGGAGCAGCCCTGGGCGATCAATTGCAGCACGGCCAACTCCCGCGAACTAAGGGCATCGACCACAGCGGCATAATCATCCTGACTGACCAGCGCCTGCGGCAGATGCTGTTGCAGGGCTTCGATCAGCGGGCTGGCGTGCTGGGTCAGCAACTGCTCACGTAGCCATTCGGGTTGTCGCGTCAGCAGCCCCTGGAAAGGCAGCAAGCCTCCACCGGCCGCCGTTTGCAGGGCACTGTGCAACTGCTGCTGCGCCTCGCGTTCGCGCCCGGCATCACGCAGCAGATCCGTCAGTTGCATCTGCGCAAGCGCCCCCAGCAGCTGACCACCGGCGTTCTGCGCCAGCTGGCTCAGCCCGCGCAAACGCCGCTCGGCCTGTTCATCCTCGCCCTGCAAACGCTCGTATGTGGCCAGGTGCAGCTGAACATGCAATGGCAGTTGTGGATGGAACTCTGGCGCGGCAGCGGCCTGCTCACCGCCATAGGCATCCAACAAGCGACTCAGCCAGACACCCGCCAGCTCAGTCTGACCCTGACACAGCCACAGCTCGCATTTGCTCAGGGTGATCATCGCCAGGTAGTAGATCGGCGGAATATCCCAGATATGCATCAGCCGCTCGGCCTCGGCCAACTGGGCAAACGCTTCTGGCAGGTTGCCGCAGCGCCCTTCCAGGCTGGCCAGCACGCAGTACCCGATCAACACACTGATATCACGACAACCACGCGCTTCGGCAATTCCGGCCAGCAAGCGCTGACGGGCCTGCTGCGGCTGCAGACGCAGGCTCAGCAGATAGCCTTCGTACAGGGTCAGCCGTCCACGTGCGGCGTACTGCCGCTGGGACGGCAGCTTGGCCAGACGCTGTTGGCCCTGGCGCACTTCGTCCAGTGCGCGGAGCACCTCGCCACGGGCTTGCAACACCCGCGCACGGTCGTAATAGGCCAGGGCTTCGAACAGCGGGTTACCGACCCGCTGCGCCAGCTCCAACGCTTCACGGTTCAGCCCACGGGCACGCCACAGATCACCGTGCACAATCGCCAGGTTGGCCAGACTGGACAGGCACATCAGGCGCTGCCCATAACGGTCCAGCGGCAGACAGCTCAGCGCTTCACTGCAATAGGCCTGAGCTTTGCCGCTGTCACCGCGGCCGCGGGCAATCACCCCACTCAGGGCCAGCCACTGGGCCAGCAAACCTTCCTGCTCGCGGCGCTCGCGGGCGGGCATAAAACGCCCCAGCTCAGCCAGCAGTTCTTCGGCGGCATCCAGCTGACAGGCCAACGCCAGCGCCCAGCCGTACAACAGAATCAGCCGTGGTGTGCTGGTCAGCAGGCTGTCCGGCAAGTCCATCTTCCAGCGCAATAAGGTGGCGACGTTCTGCTCGGCCAGCAACTGTTCTTCGGAGAGGTTCTGCACCAGGTTCGCTGCCACGTCCGGCTGACCTGCGCGCAACGCCTGTTCGATGGCTTCATCCAGCAAGCCCTCAGCGCTGAACCAGCGACACGCGCGCAAATGCAGACCTGAGGTGGGCTGCGGCCGGCTACGCAGCAAATCGGAAAACAGGTGGTGATAGCGAAACCATTTGCCCTGCTCATCCAGCGGCACCAGAAACACCTGATGCGCCTGTAGGTGGCGGAGAATCGCGGCGCTGTCATGGGCATCGCGCAGGGCATCACACAGCTCGGCGCAGAAGCGCTCCTGACTGGCCGTTTCATAGAGAAAGGCCTGCACGTCAGCCGGCTGGCGTTCGATCACCTCTTCCAGCAGGTAGTCGTGAATCAGCCCGTCACCGCCCTGCACCAGCGCTGGCAACGCCGCCGACTCCTGCGTCTCGCTGACGGCCAGCGACCAAAGGCGTAACCCCGCCACCCAGCCCTCACTGCGTTGCAACAAGGCGGCCAGCGCTTCGGCCGACAGCTCGGTGCCCTGCAGCCGGAGCAACGCAGTACTTTCAACGTCGGTCAGGCGCAGATCCTGTTCATGCAGTTCCAGTAACTGGCGCGACAGGCGCAAACGCGCCAGGTGCCAGTCCGGGCGTTGACGACTGGTCACCAGAATCAGCAGTCCGGTAGGCAGATGATTGAGAAAAAACTGCAGGCAACGATCCAAGACGGCGCCTTGCGCCAGATGATAATCGTCCAGCACCAGTAGCAACGGTTGCTGCGGATCAAGGCACACCGCCAGCTCATCAAGCAAACCGTCCAGCCACTCTTCAAAGGCAAATGGCTGATGCCGTTGACGCAGGCGCAGCAAGCCCAGCGCCTCCTGCCCCACACCAGGGAAAAACTCTTGCAGCCCACTGAGCAAGCGCTCAAGAAAGCGCCCTGGATCGCTGTCGCGCACGCTCAGCCCCAACCACAGGCTTTGCCACTGTTCTGGCAAGTGTTCGCAAAACTCGATAGCCAGCGAGCTCTTGCCAAACCCGGCCGGAGCGCTGACCAGCAACAGGCGCCCCGCCAAACCACCTAGCAGGCGCTCGCACAAGCGCGGGCGTGGAACATAGTGGGCGGGTAACGGAGGCCGATAGAAGTGCCCGCCCAATACATTGGGGGTCGCTACCAAGCCAGGAATACGGGACAAATCAGTCATCAGCCGGTTTCTTGTAGTAGTCAGGCAGAGGCACTACCGATGCCCCGCAGACTAGCGCCTTGACTCGCGCATTTGAAGCCCTGGGTACAGTCGGGTAGCAAACTACACTGATTGTTCATCCATCAGCCACAGAGTGCTTGGCGTGTGCGGGGCAAACTGACGGCTTGTAACAGCATGTCGGCAAAGGGTCATCGCAACACCGGCCAGACAATCGAAATCAATGACTGCACATAAAAAAACCGGCCACTAGGGCCGGTTTTCAATACAGCATGACGCAGGTTTAGCGTACGCCCGCCTGGCGCAGGGCCGCTGGGGTGTAATCACTTTCCTTGGCTGGGTAGTCGAACTCGTAGGCACTCTTCTCTTCGTTCTTCATGCCCAGAGCCAAGTAGCGGCCAGACAGCAGGTCATACAAGGTTTCGATGCTGTACCACGGCACTTGCTTGTCGTAGTAGTACTGAGCATGGGCTTCAGCCACACGCCACAGGGTACCGCGACCGTCGTAATGATCGATCGCCGCTGCTTGCCAGGTGTCCTCATCGATGAAGAAGTCACGCTTGGCATAGATATGACGCTCGCCCGACTTCAGGGTTGCAGTCACATGCCATACGCGGTGCAACTCATAACGGGTCAGATCCTGATTGATATGGCCAGCCTTGATGATCTGGTCATACTTCAGCTTCGGTGAGTCCAAACGGTAGCTGTTGTAAGGAATGTAGATTTCCTTCTTACCGTTGAGCTTCCACTCGTAACGGTCAGGTGCACCGTTGTACATGTCGAAGTTGTCGGAAGTACGCAGACCGTCAGCGGCAGTACCTGGACCGTCATAGGACACCTGCGGCGCACGACGCACACGACGCTGACCGGCGTTGTACAACCACGCCAGACGCGGTTCCTTCACCTGGTTGAGGGTCTCGTGCACCAACAACACGTTACCCGCCAGACGCGACGGCGCGGTTACGCGCTGTTTGAAATAGAACAGCACGTTGCTCGGCTTGCTGTTGTCTGCATCTTTCAGGGCGCCACGGAAGGTGAACTCATCCTGGAAGTAAACCAGGCTGTAGGAACCATTCGGCTGCGGCGTTGCCTGGGTCACCAGACGCTTCACACTGCCACCACGGTAGCGGGTGATGTGGTTCCAGATGGCTTCCAGACCGTCCTTCGGAATCGGGAACGGGTTGGCCTGATCGAAGTTCTCCAAACCGTTACCGCCTTCGACCAGCTTGGTATTCACCGCGTTGTTTTTGGCTGCGGCCAGAATATTAGCGGGCAGGTTGGCAGTACGATGGGTTGCGAACACCGGCATTTTGTAGCTTTCCGGGTAACGCTTGAACATCGCCAGCTGGCCTGGGGTCAGCTTGTCTTTGTACTGATCCACGTTTTGCGCGGTAATAGTGAACAGCGGCTGCTCATTCGGGAACGGGTCCGAAAGGAAACCCGCACCATCGGCAGTACCAGCACTGGCTGGCAGACCGCCCGTCCAGGCAGGGATCGAGCCATCCGCATTACCCGCCATTTCCGCACCAATCGGAGTCAGCGTAGTACCCAGTTTCGCGGCCTCATCTGGCGAGACGGCAGCCATCACACCGCTGGCCAGCAGCGAAAGTGTCAGCGCACCGGTTTGCAGCAGACTTTTTGTTGTTTTCATAGTCATAGTCGTCCTCAAAATCTCGTCCGCTTACTTAGAAGTTCACGCCAAAGCTGAGCGCAACGAAGTCGCGATCAATTGCAGTGTTGTATTTGCCGCCGAAGAAATCGGTGTAGGCCAGGCTGGCGGTGTAGGTATTCTGGTAGTCGGCATCCAGGCCCAAACTGACAGCCTTGGCGCCTTCGGTGAACAGGCCATTCGGACCGTAACCATTGACGTCATGCGACCAGGAAACACTTGGCTTCAGGTTCACACCGGCGAAGACATCGGGATAATCCCAAATAGCACGAGCGCGATAGCCCCACGCGGTTGAAGTCACAAAGCCATCGTCTTCACAGTACTTGGACTGGTTCTCACGACTTGCGGTGCCCAGCGTGCTGGCGTTCAGCGTGCTGCATGTATTCAGTGCACCGGTTGCTGGCAGAGGACCTGGACCGTAAACCGGATCGCGGCCATAGCGAATTTCGCTAGTTCTCTCCAGCCCACCCACATGAACGATACCAACTTCGCCGACCAAAGTAAGACGGCTAGCGCCCATTACTTGATCAAAGAAATGTGTAAAGGTTGTTTGGAACTGAGTGATCTCTTTGCGATTGTAACCGTTAACTTCTTGACCTGGCTGACCATCAATCAATGAGGCATTACCAAACAAACCGCCAAGAGGGTTAACACCAGCAAACAGGATATCTGTGGTATTAAACAAAACCGGAGCATTAGGACGGTAGCTGATTTCACCCGCCATAGCAGTACCGCTAGGCAGTGTCGTCGAGAAACTTAGTCCATAGAGCTGTATGTCTTCGGGATACTCAAGGAAATAGTTAGAGTTACCCGCAATTAGCAGAGGACGAAGTGGCTGAAGAGCCGGGTTCGTAGCAAATGGCGCACTATTAGCTATGGCGTATACATCGGCACTAGGGCCTGCAGCACTAAATACCGGCGTACGGCTGTGATAGTTCATGAAGTACGCACCAAACTCTGTATCCAGAGCGGGCGAGAAATACCGAAATGCCGTACCGAACTGACCGCTGTCCCGGGCATCACGATCGCCACTGCGTTTAACAACAACACCTTCAGTTGTCTGTTGAACCCTTAGATCGGGACGACCAAGAGCTGTAACTGTGTTGTTAATACCAGCTAGCGCAGCAGGGTTATTACTCAAGACTGCCAGGTTATTTGCGCAACCATCAGCAATAATATCAGGCTGAGCAAAGAAGGTGCCGCAGTTATCAACTACTGTCTGATCCCACTCAAGCTGGTAGAAAGCTTCCATTGAGAGGTTTTCGGTAAGACTCTGCGACACATAGAACATGTTTACCGGAATCAGACCTTCCTTGATTTCAGCACCCGGACGACGAAATGCGGAGACATCTACCGGGTTGATCGAGTTGATACTGTTCTGGATAAAAGTACTTTCACCCCAGCTGACCACTTGCTTACCCAAACGCACGGAGCCTGGCTGATCGGCGATTGCATAGTTGTGATAAACAAATGCATCAAGGATCTGCGCACCGGAAGCCTGGGCACCCTCTTTACGGTTGCTGTCGCTTATATCCTTGAACAGACGGCTTTCATCTTTCAGCTCAAAGTCATACCAGTACTTGCCGCGAATAAACACGCCTGTATCGCCGTACTTCAGCTCAAGATCATGAAGCCCTTTGAAAATTTTGGAGAAGGTCTCGCCACGCTTGAAGTTCTGACGTGAGTCGTCAGTAGTCTGCGACAGACCGTCACCGCCGTTGTTCGAGCCGATCAAATCTGGATCAGCACCACGCACCGACCAGCTTGAGCCAATCGACATCGAAGAGTCGAACTGACCTTCGATCTCACCGATATTGAAAGTAACGCCGAATGCAGGGGCGGCGAGGGTGGATGCGAGGCTGACGGCCAGTGGCAGTTTTGCCAGGCGCCAGGTTTGTTTTGTTTTTGTCATCGACGCTACTCCATGTGCTTTTTGTTATGGATGGTGCGGACTATAGCCAGCGGGTACTTCTGCTTGATCCCTCGAAAGTGTGATTTGCAGCCCCAGGCACTCTGGCTCGCAGGTTTCGGCGTGTTGACCACTACCGGCAGAGCCAAGAATGGCTTGGAATGAGCAATTAGCAAGCCAAACGCTTGTTTGACCGGCCAGTCACCCCAAACGACCTGATTTGCCGTTAATTGAACAACCGGACTGACCGGCCAAGACCCACCTAGCAATCACTTCACAGACACCTACAGGCCTTGAGCCGCCTGGCCTGCGCGGTGCCAAGCGACTGCCGTATAACGGACGCTGCCTGCAGCTGCGCCCGTTACAGAAAACCTTATAACGTGGAAAGGAACGGACTGCCGGCAGCCTGCCACTGGACGATATCCAAGCGAATGCGTTTCTTATCCAGCTTGCCGACGCTGGTCTTGGGAACTTCGGTAACAAGGGCGATCTGCGACGGTATCGCCCACTTGTTGATGCTGCCCTGATCAACAAACGGCTTGAGGTGTTCCTTGAGCCCTTTGGCATCCAGGCTCTGGCCATCGCGCAGTACCAACAGGGCAAACGGCCGCTCGCCCCATTGCGGATCGACCACACCCACCACCGCGACTTCACGTACGGCGGGGTGGCGGCTGATCAGATCTTCCAGCTCCAAGGAGGAAATCCACTCGCCGCCGGTCTTGATCACATCCTTGATGCGGTCGCGGATATCGATAAAGCCGAAGTCGTCGATGGTCGCCACGTCACCGGTGTGCAGCCAGCCGTGTTGCCACAGTTCAGCGCCCTTCTCCGGTTCGCGGAAGTAACCCTGGGTCAGCCAGGGCGCGCGCAGCACCAATTCGCCCTGACTCTCGCCATCGGCCGGTAACAAGGTGCCATCGGCGGACATGATCGCCGCTTCCACCAGCGGCACCGGCACGCCAGCCTTGATCCGGTAGGTGGTGCGTTCATCTTCGCTGCCGGCCAACAGCTCATCGTTGATATGGGCACAGGAGATCAGCGGGCAGGTTTCCGACATGCCATAGGCAGCGGTCAGCTGGATGCCACGCGCCTTGGCGGCGTCATACAGCGAACGATTGAGCGCGCTGCCGCCGATGATCATTTTCAGGCCGCCGAAATCATGGCCCTGGGCGCTGGGAGCGGCCATGACCATCTGCAGAATGGTCGGTACACAGTGGGAGAAGGTGACCTTCTCCTCCTTGATCAACCGGCAGAGCAGGTCCGGCTCATAACGGCCAGGGTAGACCTGCTTGATCCCCAGCATGGTGGCCACATACGGGATGCCCCAGGCATGCACGTGGAACATCGGGGTGATCGGCATGTACACATCGTTGGTGCCCAACAGGCGAATGCTGTCCAGGCTGCCCAGCACGCTGGCTTCGGCCATGGTATGCAGCACCAGTTGGCGATGACTGAAGTACACGCCCTTGGGGTTGCCGGTGGTGCCGGTGGTGTAGAAGGTCGTGGCGACCGAGTTTTCGTCGAAATCCGGGAAGTCGTAACGCGGGCTGGCGGCCGCCAGCAGGTTTTCGTACTCACCAACCAGACCATTCAATTCGGCAGTTTTGTCCGTGCCATCGGTTAAGAGCATGGTCTTCTGCACCGTGGTCAGCTGACTTTCGATGCCTTTGTAGAGCGGCACGAACTCGCTGTTGACCAGCACGAACGCATCCTCGGCATGGTTCATGGTGTAGAGAATCTGCTCAGCCGATAGGCGGATGTTGATGGTGTGCAGCACCGCGCCGATCATCGGAATGGCAAACATACATTCCAGATAGCGGTGGCTGTCCCAGTCCATCACCGCCACGGTATCACCAGCCTTGACCCCGGCCTCAGTGAGTACATTGGCCAGGCGCGCTACACGTTCGTTGAGGGTCGCGTAGCTGTAACGCAACTGGTCGCGGTAAACGATTTCGCGGGTTTTCTCGTAACGAATGCCCGACAACAAGAGGCGCTTGATCAGCAGCGGCGCATTGTGAGCATTGTCAGCGGGAGCAATCAGGCGGGTCTGCAGCATGGCGGTACCTATTGTTGGTTTTTTCAGTGGGCCCAATCTAGAGCCGCCGCCGCCTGCTCAAATCAGCCCAAAGAATGATTTTTTGCGTGACTCTTTGGGCATTTTTAGTCACGCAGTAGAATCATTGCCTCGCATTCGATGTGTTTGACCTGCGATCTATTACAAAAACGAGGAGTTTTCCGATGTCCGATATCGTCATCGTCAGCGGCGCACGTACGCCGATGGGTGGTTTTCAAGGCAGCCTGTCGAGCATTGCCGCGGTTGATCTGGGTGCGGCCGCCATTCGCGCTGCAGTTGAACGTGCCGGTGTTGCGCCTGCCGACGTGCAGGAGGTGATCATGGGCTGTGTGCTGCCTGCTGGTCTGAAACAGGGCCCGGCGCGCCAGGCCTCGCTGAACGCCGGCCTGCCCGCTGCGACCGGTTGCACCACGATCAACAAGCTCTGCGGTTCGGGCATGAAAGCGGTGATGATGGCGTTTGACTCGCTCAAGGCAGGCAGCAACAGCGTGATGATCGCCGGTGGCATGGAAAGCATGTCCAACGCCCCTTACGTGATGACCAAAGCACGTGCGGGCCTGCGCATGGGCCACGGCGAGATCAAGGACCACATGTTCCTCGACGGTTTGGAAGATGCGCGCACCGGCCGCCTGATGGGTTCTTTTGCCCAGGAAACCGCCGATCAGTACGGCATCACCCGCGAAGACATGGACGCCTACGCCATTGAGTCGCTGAAACGCGCACAGAGCGCCATCGCCAGCGGCGCACTGGATGCGGAAATCGTTCCGCTCACCGTCAGCAGCCGCAAGGGCGACATCGTGGTTAAGGATGACGAGCAACCCCTGACCGCCAATCTGGATAAAATTCCGGGCCTCAAGCCGGCTTTCCGCAAGGACGGCACCATCACGGCGGCCAACGCCAGCTCGATTTCCGACGGTGCCTCGGCGCTGCTCCTGATGACCGCTGAAGAAGCTGCCAAACGTGGCCTCAAGCCGCTGGCGAAGATCGTTGCGCACGCCACCCAAAGCCAGGACCCGAGCGAGTTCACCATTGCGCCGATTGGTTCGATCAGCAATCTGTTGAAGAAAACCGGCTGGGACAAGGCCGACGTTGACCTGTTCGAAATCAACGAAGCCTTCGCCATGGTGACCATGCTGGCCATCCGTGAACACGGCCTGGATCACGCCAAGGTCAACGTCTACGGCGGCGCCTGCGCCCAGGGTCATCCGGTCGGTTCCACCGGCTCGCGGATCATCCTGACCCTGATCAATGCACTGAAAAACACCGGCGGCAAGCGTGGCATCGCCTCGCTGTGCATTGGCGGGGGTGAAGCCACGGCGGTCGCTGTTGAATTGATTTAAGGGCGTCAGTACATGGCCGCAATGGCCATGCTCACGTTGTGGTAACGGGCCAGCCTTGCGCTGGCCCGTTGCGTTCTAGATGCCGATCTTGTCCAGCGACTTGCCGACCTGGCGCCAGAAGCTGCGCTGCATGCGCTCGGTTTCGCCACTGGCGGCAATCCGTTCGAAGGGTTGAATTTCGTGGGTGGCACCGATTTCCGCGTCCGCCACTGCCTTGGATACCAGCTGCAGCGGACCGTCGCCCTGGCTCGGCGACTGCTCGTTCACCGGTGGCGGGTTGAGTTCGTCGTAGCGCAGGTAATAAATACCACCGGCCTCGGCATCCAGGGCAAAGCTGCTGATCAGGGTGAAATCCAGCGGACCGTCAGCGAAGAGAGTCCAGTGCGAGCCAAACAAGGGGCGGCGCATCTCCAGTTGATAACTGGCGATATCAAACTCCAGCACCATATAGGCATTGCTCGGCAGACTGCCAATGCGCTCATTGTTGAGAAATAGCGCAGGGGCTTCCAGCTCCTGGTCCGCCCAGTCGCTCTGCGGCCGATAGAGGTAGACCAGGGCATGATCCTCATCACTGAGCACATGCTCACGAAACACATGGCCCTGCGTTGCTCCGAAAAAGGCTCCTGGGGTTGAACAGCCGCTCAAGACCAGCACACACAGCACGGTCAGACAGGACAGGGCTCGCATCGACAGCTTCCTTATTATGGGTGTTATGACCCGAGCATAACGGCGCCCTAGCCGCCCCACACCCGACAAAAGTGCGGGTCAGCGGCGGCGATCAAGCAGGTTGACCAACAATTGATCCAGCGCCCCCCAGATGGATTGCTGCACGCGCCGCCACCACGGCCGCGCGCGCCAGTCGGCCAGAGTGATTTCCTGGCTATCGGCAAAATCCGCTTGAAAGCTGGCCGCCACGCTGGCGGTAAACTGCGGGTCCAGCGCTTCCAGGTTGGCGTCCAGGTTGAAGCGCAGGTTCCAGTGGTCGAAGTTGCAGGAGCCGACGCTGACCCAGTCGTCCACCAGCACCATTTTCAGGTGCAGAAAACGCGGCTGGTACTCGAATATCTGTACGCCGGCTTTGAGCAGGCTGGCGTAGTAGCGCTGGCCGGCAAAGCGCACCGGTGGGTGATCGGTATGTTGCCCGGCCAACAGCAAGCGCACCTCAATGCCACGCTTGGCGGCCTGGCGTAGCGTGCGACGAACCCGCCAGGTCGGAAGAAAGTACGGCGTTGCCAGCCAGATATGCTGCTTGGCGCCGCGCAAAGCACGTACCAGCGACAACAGAATATCGCGGTGCTGTAAGGCATCGGCAAAGGCCACGCGGCCCAACCCCTGTCCTAAAGCGGGCAAGGCCGGCAGGCTTTTCAGGCGCAGTGGCAGCTTTGGTCGCCAGGCGACCCAGGTCTGACATGCCAGCCATTGGCGCTCAAACAGCTGCTGCCAATCGGCCACCAGCAGCCCGCTGATTTCCACCATTACCTCGTGCCAGACACTGCTGCTTTGGCCTGGCTGCCAGAATTCATCGGTCGAACCGGTGCCGCCGACAAAAGCAAACTGTTCGTCGACGAGTAATAACTTGCGGTGATCACGGTGAAAGTTGCGCACGCCGTGCTTCCAGCGCAGTGGGTTGTACCACTGTACCTGCACGCCAGCCGCCTGCAGCAGCTGTCGATCCGCAGCATGCAAACCCTGCGCGCCAAAGGCATCGAACAGGCAACGGACCACCACACCACGCTGCGCGGCTGCACACAGGCTATCAATCAGCATGCGGCTGCACGCCCCGCTTTCCACCAGATAGAGTTCCAGATCGACCTGTCGCAGCGCTGCGTCGATGCGCGCCAGCATCTGCTCGAAAAACTGCGGCCCGTCGATCAGCAACGTCAGTGCATTACCGCGTCGCCAGGGAAAGACGTTATGCGGCATGAGCGTTCACGCGGCGGTTGACTCTGCGCATTGCGGCTCACGCATGGGAAATGGAGACGCCACCATAGCCGCCCGGCCGGGCCTTGCAAACCCTGCCGGGCGCTCGATTCGATCACGGCCCTGATTACGGTAGCGGCGCGGCTTGCGGTAACAGCTGGCAACCCTGCCGCGGACCCAGCCACTGCGCACTCTGGGTGCTGCCCAGGCCGCGCGCGGTCACGCGCTTGTTGGCTTGGTCATCGAAAAAGCCGGAGAGCGAAACATACTGCGCCACATACGCCTCGCAGTAGTCGACCGGGTTGTTCGCCACATAGCGGCACGAACAGTACTCCTTGGCCGAGTAAGCGCCGATGATGCCTGGAAAGGCTTGCAGGTGTGCGCGGTTCTGCCAGGCCAGGGCCGCGAGCAACAGCGCAATCAGCAACAACAGGCTGCTGAACGGACGACGACGAATCATGGCAGCACCTCATCGGCCAACGCGGAGAGAACCAGCTTGAGGAAATGGTTGCGATCAAAGCTGCCATCGCGGTCATCGGCATAGCGCACGATCACCAGATTTTTACTGGCGATCACATACAGCCCCTGCCCCCAGTGCCCGGACGCCACCAGGGTGTCTTCCGGCGCATCCGGCCAGGGCCTGCCCGCACCGGCTACGGCCGCATTCAGCCACCACTGACCGCCGGGCACCGCTTCACCCGGCTTTTCGGCCTGCGACTGGTAGTTGGCAAAAGGCGTACGGTTGAAGTCGACCCACGCCTTGGGCAACAGCTGCTGCTCGCCCCAGCGACCATCGCGTTGCATCAGCAGACCGACACGGGCCAGGTCACGGGCGCTCATATAGGCGTATGAGGAACCGACAAAGGTGCCCGCGGCATCGCGCTCCCAGACAGCGGTCGTGATCCCCAGCGGATCAAACAGCGCAGTCCAGGGGTAATCGGCGTAAGCCGCTTCGCCCACCATGTTTTTCAGTGCAGCAGCCAGCACATTGCTATCGCCACTGGAATAACGGAAGCGTGCCCCCGGCTCGGCATCGGCGCGGTGCGCGGCGGTAAATGCCGCCATATCACTGCGGCCACGGGTGTAGAGCATCGCCACCACCGACGATTTCAGCGGCGCGTATTCATAGTCTTCCTGCCAGTCCAGCCCCGAGGCCCAGTTGAGCAGATGACCGACCTTGACCTGCGGATGTGCGGCAAACGGCGGGTAGTAATCCGCCACCGGTGCATCCAGACGGAAACGCCCCTGGCCGTAAGCCACCCCCATGGTGGTGGCCAGTAGGCTCTTGGCCATCGACCAGGTCAGGTGCGGCGTGGCGGCAGTGGTCGGTGCGGCATAGCGCTCGTAAACCACCTGGCCATCGCGGATTACCAGCAGGGCATCAGTGCGTACACCTTTGCGGGTGGCGTCATCACGGACGGGGAAGGCATAGCGCTCCAGCTCGCTGAGCGCGCTGCTGGGCGCGGCCAACTGGCTGTCCCAGTCGCTGCCAGGCCAGTTCTCGGCGTGCGCCGTGGCGCAGCCCAGGGCGAAGACGCACGCCAGCATCAGCCGCCGCGCGGGAAAGGGAGTGATGGACATGGAGCCGCCTCTGCTGGGATCGAAGGCCGCACCCTAGCATGCGTTTGACGCCGACAAAAAGCGCCGAACACGCCGCTTTATCCGGCTATTCGGCGCGAAAAGTCACGGCTTATGCCCAGGCGACTAATCCGGCAAGCGGTAATCCTCTGCACCTAGCAGATCCATGCCGCATTCCAGGTTCTCGATCCAGTAGAGAAAGGCATTGATCATTTCTGCGCCGACAAAAGGCCGGCCGTGCTGCGGCACAATCATCGCAACATCCATGTCACGGACCATCGCCGCCCACAGCCGGCAGACCTTGTTGCTGGCCATATAGCGCCGGTGAAAGCCGAGCATGTTCGGCACATGGTTAACGAAGTCCGTGACCGGGTGCGCGTCGTCGACCATCGAGGCGCCCATATCGCCGGAAAACAGAATTTTGCTCACCGGGTCATACAGCTGGAAGTTGCCCACCGAGTGGAGAAAATGCGCGGGCACCGCCTTAAGCGTGCATTTGCCAAGGCTGAAGGACTGGCCGCGATCCGGCAGCGCGATGATCCGGTCAAAGGTGTTGATGCCACGGCTGAGCGCCAGGTAGTTGGCCGTCAGGTGCGGCAGAAAGCGCGCCCAGAGCTTGGAGCAGATCACCCGCGCGCGGGTGTGCAACAGCCATTTGTCCAGCGAGGCGATGATGTCCGGGTCCTGGTGCGAGGCGAAGATATAGGTCAGGTCCTGCACCGGAATGTGCTTGGACAGCTCCAGCGACAACGGCGTGTAAGTCAGGTCACCGCCCGGATCAAGCAGCAGGTACTGCTCGTTGTCGGTGATCAGAAACTGGTTGGACTGCACGCCCTCCCCGCTGACCAGATCATCGAACATCATGCATTGATGCTCACCGTTATCGAACAGCACTATGGGCTCGCGTCGCATGGCAGGCTCTCTCCCGAAAGCCCGTGAGTTTAATGGCGTAGCGGCCCAACCTTACTGACCTGGATCAAGCCAACAAAGCAGTGGTCGTCACAACTCATAAACCGCTGATATCGGTTTCGTGACGGCTGGGTAGCGCATGCCCGCCCCCACGCGGATAGGGCGTCATCCACCCGACGCCTACACGGTCGCTATCGATGCCCCTGCCGGGCCTTACAGTGTGAGCCCCAGCAGGGCCTGTGCCTTCTGCTGGCGTTTGCTGCGCGCGCTGCCGGCAATCGCCAGCAGGCCTTTGTCGCGCTGCCAGAGCTGCGCCCAGTGCGCATCGCCGCTGGCAAAGGCATTGTCCAGCTCTCCGCGCAGGCTGTCGAACTGAGCAAATAATCCGGCCAACAGCAGATGACTGCCTGCGGCGCTCGGGCATTGCCGCGCCACTTCCGCGCAGCCGGCCAGCAAACCAAGCAGGCGCAATTGCAGGGCCTGCGGCCAAGTAGACTCCTGCCCGATGCCAAACAACCAGGCCGTCAGCGCCGCCAACACATGAGTGTCCTCCAGGGTGCGGAAGGGTTTTACATAGTCATCCCAACCGTCACCGGGCAAGCGCTCGCACTGCGCGCTTTGCAGATGCAAGCGGCCATGGCTGACATCGGGCATCAGTGGCAACGCCGGCAGCGTCTCGATCTGCACCCCTGGCGCACCATTGCGCACCACGCCCAGGGCCAGTTGCACCCGCGCGCCGGCAACGTCCTCACGGGCCGCCACCAGCAACCAGTCGGCGGCCTCGGCGGCTGTGACGAAATCCTTGCGGCCGTCGAGGGTCAGGGCGTTGATCCGCGTACTCATATCCGCCGGTCGGGTACTGCGGTTTTCGGTGACGCACAGCGCCCCCAACGTCCAGGGCGCAGCTGGCCAGAGCGCACGCAACGCGCCCTGATACCCGGCGAGAAACGCCAGCCCTGGCGTCGCAGCCAGCCGTCCACCGAGCAGGGCCAGCTGCAACGGGGTTGGGTGGCCAATACGGTCCAGCAGGCTGGCGTACCACTCCTCCAGCCCCGTCACCGGTAAACGCGTTTTCGGACTCAACAGCTGTTGCCAGGGCATGCCTTGCTCCTTGTTCCAGGGATTGAACACCGTGTCATACAAGCATCACCAAATCTTCATGGAGGTGACACCGCCGCTACCTAGCCTGAGCTTGCCCAACAAGATCGACCGGCTGCAAGGCAAAAAGCCGGCTACAGGAGATGACGGCATGACCCAGATGGCAATCACCCGCGACCGCACCACCCCCGCTCGTCGCCTGCAAGCCGAGCGCTTGCTGGGCGCTGCCGCCCTGCGCGAAGCCCAGGCGCTGCGTTTTCGCGTATTCAGTGCCGAATTCGATGCCAAGCTCAAGGGTGCCGAACTGGGCCTGGACATGGATGATTACGATATTCACTGCCAACACATCGGCGTGCGCGACCTCAACAGCGGTGAGCTGGTAGCCACCACTCGCCTGCTCGACCACCGCGCTGCCGCCAGCCTGGGGCGCTTCTATAGCGAAGAAGAATTCAGCCTGCACGGCCTGCCACACCTCGAAGGCCCGGTGCTGGAAATCGGCCGTACCTGCGTCGATGCCGCCTACCGCAACGGTGCAACCATCGCCGTGCTCTGGGGCGAGTTGGCCGAAGTGCTCAACGAAGGCGGTTATCGCTACCTGATGGGCTGCGCCAGCATCTCCATGCAGGATGGCGGTGTTCAGGCCCAGGCGATCATGCAGCGCCTGCGCGAACGCTACCTGTGCACCGAACACCTGCGCGCCGAACCGAAAAACCCGCTACCGGCGCTGGATGTGCCAAGCAACGTGATCGCCGAAATGCCGCCGCTGCTCAAGGCCTATATGCGCCTGGGCGCGAAGATCTGCGGCGAGCCGTGCTGGGATCAGGACTTCCAGGTCGCTGACGTGTTTATCCTGCTCAAGCGTGACGAGCTGTGCCCACGCTATGCACGGCACTTCAAAGCCGCTGTTTAACAGCAAGTCGGAGTAATCTTGCACAACTCACCGGCACTCTGTAGACAGTGCCGGCGTTTGTGTTTTTGTCGCGAGAGTGTTTGATGAAGAAAGTGCGTTTGTACCTGCGCCTGGCACGCCTACTGCTGGTGATCAGCCTCGGCACCCTGCTGGCGGCGAGCATAACCCTGCTTGAACGCCTGGTCCGGCATGACCTGATGCCAACCCGCCAACGCCTGACCCGCTGGTTTCTCGCACGCCTGGCCGGGGCGCTGCCATTTCGCTTGCAGGTACAGGGCGAGCTGCCACGTCAGCCGATGCTATGGGTCAGCAACCATGTGTCCTGGACCGATATTCCACTGCTCGGCATGCTCACTCCGCTGTCCTTCCTGTCCAAGGCGGAGGTGCGCACCTGGCCGGTGGCCGGCTGGCTGGCGCACAAGGCCGGCACCCTGTTTATTCGCCGGGGTTCGGGTGATAGCGGCCTGCTCAGCCAGCAGCTGGGCAACCACTTGCAACGCGGGCGCAACCTGCTGATCTTCCCCGAAGGCACCACCACCGATGGGCTGGGGCTGCGCACCTTTCACGGTCGCCTACTGAGCAGTGCGATCGACAGTGGCGTATCTGTGCAGCCGGTGGCCATCCGTTACCTGCGCGGCGGCAAACCGTGCAGCGTGGCGCCGTTTATCGGCGATGACGACATGCTCTCGCACCTGCTGCGTTTGCTCGGCAGCGAACTGGGTGAAGTGCACATTCAGCTGCTGACGCCAATTGCCAGCAGCGAACTGAACCGCAACGCCCTGGCCCGCGCGGCGCAGCAGGCGATCAGTCAGGCGCTGTTTGGTGCGGTAGACGCAGCTGAAACTGAAAAGGCTGAAACTGAAAGCCAGGCAGCCTAACCGCCGAGTCCACGCTCGCGCGCCACGAAGGCCTGTAACTCCGGATAGAACTGGCGAAAATCCTCCAGCAGCGGCTGATACAGCCGCTCCAGCTCGGCGGCACCGCCGGCCAGCAAGCCTGGCCGCGACAGACGCCGATCAATCCCCGCGACCACCTGTTCCAGCACGGAAAAGTCGCGGTAACTGCCCAGCCAATCCTGCGCTGCCATGCGCGGCGCAATGTGCGCCAGACGCTCAGGCAAACGCGGCTCAGCGGCCAGTACCAGATACACCCTCCTGGTAAAGCGCGGTAATGGCTCGGCGGCATAGTCAGCCCAGTTCAGCGCCAGGCAGTGATCGAAAAACACATCCAGCAAGATGCCGCTATGACGCCGCCGCTCAATGGCAAAACGCGCCCGCGCCTGCATTTGCAATGGATGATTGTCGGTGAATACATCGATACGCCGGTGCAGGCGGATCGCCGCTTCGATATCCGCCGGCCACTGCCCACCCAGCGGCCCTTTGACGAAATCGCCATACAGGCTGCCCAGCAATTGGGCCGGCGCGTCGCCGCCGAGGTGTAAATGCGCGAGGTAATTCATGGCCTCAGCTTACACATCAGCAGGCGTGATGATGACTATCGCCATGAACGATCTGTATATCGTCAGCAACCGATATAAGGTTCGCCTCATCGCGATATGGCGTTACAGCGCACTGGGGATAACCCGTATGCAACTCGACATCGATGAAGTGATCAAGGCACTGGCCCATCCGGTGCGGCGCGACATCCTGCATTGGCTGAAAGACCCGCAGGCGTATTTCGCCGACCAGGACCATCCGCTGGAAATCGGCGTGTGCGCCGGCAAGATCGACCAGCGCACCGGGCTGTCGCAATCAACAGTCTCCGCACACCTGGCAACCCTGCAGCGCGCCGGTTTGATCAGCAGCAAGAAGGTTGGCCAATGGAACTTCTTCAAGCGCAATGAAGAGACGATCCAGGCGTTCCTCAACCACATCAGCCAAGCGCTCTAAAACTCATTGTTCATTCACCCCTTTTTCAGGAGCTGACGGCATGCCTGCAGCGCTTCTCGTCCTCGCTTTGTCCGCGTTTGCCATCGGCACCACGGAATTCGTCATCATGGGCCTGCTGCCAGAAGTGGCGGGCGACCTCGGCGTGTCGATTCCCGGCGCCGGCTGGCTGGTCACCGGTTACGCCCTGGGCGTGGCCATCGGCGCACCTTTTATGGCCCTGGCCACCGCCAGTTGGCCGCGCAAAGCCTCACTGCTGATGCTGATGAGCATCTTTATCGCCGGCAACCTGTTCTGCGCCCTGGCCAGCGATTACCAGATGCTGATGCTCGCCCGGGTCATCACCGCCCTCTGCCATGGCGCGTTCTTCGGCATCGGCTCGGTGGTGGCCGCCAGCCTGGTGCCCGCCAATCGCCGCGCTTCAGCCGTCGCCTTGATGTTTACCGGCCTGACCCTGGCCAACGTGCTCGGCGTGCCACTCGGTACCGCACTCGGTCAGTACGCCGGCTGGCGCTCGACCTTCTGGGCCGTGACCCTGATTGGCGTGATTGCCCTGATCGGCCTGTGGCGCGTGCTGCCCAGCAAAACCGATGAAGCCAAGGCCGACTTCGCCAGCGAAGTGCGCGCCCTGCGCGGTGCCGGCCTGTGGTTGGCGCTGAGCACCACGGTGCTGTTCTCTGCGGCGATGTTTGCCCTGTTCACCTACATCGCGCCGCTGCTGGGCGAAGTCACTGGCGTGTCGCCCAACGGCGTGACCTGGACCCTGCTGCTGATCGGCCTCGGCCTGACCCTCGGCAACATGCTCGGCGGCCGCCTGGCCGACCGCAGCCTGAAAGCCACCCTGGTCGGCGTATTTGTCGCCATGGCGGTGATTTCCACCCTATTCAGCTGGACCAGCCAGGCGCTGATCCCGGCCGAAATCACCCTGTTCCTCTGGGCCACCGCCGCCTTCGCTGCGGTGCCGGCCCTTCAGGTCAATGTGGTGGCCTTTGGCAGCGGTGCACCGAACCTGGTATCGACCCTGAATATTGGTGCCTTCAACCTCGGCAACGCCCTCGGTGCCTGGGTTGGCGGCCTGGTGATTGCCGAAGGCTTCGGCCTGACCCACGTGCCCCTGGCCGCAGCCGTACTGGCTGTACTGGCGCTGCTGGCCACCCTGCTGACTTTTAGTACCCGTAGCCCTGAACCCGAACTTGCACTCAACGAATAACCTGAGAGGACCGTCCCATGACCACACTTTTCGACCCAATCCAGATTGGCGACCTACAACTCAACAACCGCATCATCATGGCCCCGCTGACCCGCTGCCGCGCCGATGAAGGCCGCGTACCCAACGCGCTGATGGCCGAGTACTACGTGCAGCGCGCCAGTGCTGGCCTGATCATCAGTGAAGCCACGGCCGTGACCCCGATGGGCGTCGGCTACCCGGACACCCCCGGCATCTGGTCGGATGATCAGGTACGCGGCTGGAGCAATGTGACCAAGGCCGTGCACGCTGCAGGCGGCAAGATCGTCCTGCAACTGTGGCACGTTGGGCGCATTTCCGACCCGATCTACCTGAACGGTCAACTGCCCGTCGCACCGAGCGCCATCCAGCCAACGGGTCACGTCAGCCTGGTGCGCCCGATGAAGGACTTCGTCACCCCGCGCGCCCTGGAAACCGAAGAAATCGCCGATATCGTCGAGGCCTATCGCCTGGGCGCGGAAAACGCCAAGGCCGCCGGTTTTGACGGTGTGGAAATCCACGGCGCGAACGGCTACCTGCTCGACCAGTTCCTGCAAAGCAGCACCAACCAGCGCACCGACCGCTACGGCGGCAGCCTGGAAAACCGCGCGCGTCTGCTCCTGGAAGTCACGGATGCGGCAATTGAAGTCTGGGGCGCAGGCCGCGTTGGCGTGCACTTGGCACCGCGTGCGGACAGCCACGACATGGGCGACGCCAACCGCGCCGAAACCTTTACCTACGTCGCTCGTGAACTGGGCAAACGCGGCATCGCCTTTATCTGCGCCCGTGAGAAGGAAGCCGACGACAGCCTGTCGCCAAGCCTGAAACAAGCCTTCGGCGGCGTGTTTATCGCCAACGAGCGCTTCACCAAGGATCAAGCCAATGCCTGGCTGGCTGAAGGCAAAGCCGATGCAGTGGCCTTCGGCATTCCGTTTATCGCCAACCCGGACCTGCCGGCGCGCCTGGCGCAGGATGCCGAGCTGAATACCCCGCACCCGGAAACCTTCTATGGCAAAGGCCCAGTCGGCTACCTCGACTACCCAACGCTGTAGCCGCTCTGCCGTAGGAGGGGTTTTAGCCGCGATAGCGTTATCGAACGTTCGCCGCTAAAACGCCTCCCACAGAGGCTTGCCAGTATCTACCTGAGGTTTAAACGCCTCAAAAAAGAAGCCCGCCAATTGGCGGGCTTCTTTGTTGCAGCTCACTCAGCGGGCGTCAATCTGCTGCTGCAGGTTCAACACTTGCGCCTGCAGGGTGCTGATGTTGCGGCTCATCTGCGCGCGGAAAGCATCAAACTCGACGGTATTGCTGGTGGCAGGACGGGTTTCCAGATCGCTCTTGAGTATCAGCAGGTCCTGCTCGACACGGGCAATGGCCTGGCTGGAGTTGCCCTGTTTTTTCAGCGCGTCGATCTCACTGCGCAGGCTGGCCATTTTCTCGTCGAGCTTGCTCTGCCCGGCCAGCGCACTTTTCAGGCTGGTCTGCTCATCTTTAAGCGCAGCCTGTTCTGCGCTGAGCTTGCTGAGAACCGCTTCCAGCTTCGACTCACCACCTTCCTGACCTTTCAATTGCGCGGCCAACTGTTCTAGCCGATTATTCTGCTCGGTGCTCTGGCCCGTCATACCCTGTTGCTGTTTGCTCAGCTCGGCCACTTTGCTTTCCAGCTGTTTGACCTGCAGCTTCAGCGCTTCACTGCCGCTGGTGACCGAGGATTCAGTGGCCACCACCTTGCCGGAAATATCCTGAATTCGCCCGGCCGCTTCCTCGCTGATGCGCGCAAAGCTTTCCTGGGTCGCCACCAGTTGCTGCTCCATCAGACTGATCTGCTGGAAGCTCCACCAGCCAAGCCCGCCCAAGGCAATCATCAAGGCGCCAACCAGGGCCCAGAGCGGGCCAGTGCTGGCCGATTTCAACGGCGCTGCGGCCGCTACGCGGCCATAGGCAGGACTGCGCGCAGGCTCCGGTGGTTCTGCGGCATAGTCGTCATGATCGCGCTGATCAGCCCGCAGGCTGGGCACGTGATCGAGTTCGTCGTGGGCATCGTTACGCATGGGTCAACCTTCAGTAGCAGAATGCCGCGCAGTATACCGGTTCGCGCGCAGGGCTTCAGTGTCGCGCCATGCCAGTGCAGGGCGCACCGACGAAGGGCACAACTCAGGCCATCGACCCGCTGCAAGCAGCGCAGTTCCGCAGAGTGTGAACTGGTACGCGCCTTGCAGTTGTCTATTTGCGACGTTTTCGTAGGGTCAGGGAAGCCGGCCGCTACAGGCGCGATCCGCACGCGGCAAACGCGGCGAGACCAGACGGGGCATTCCGGATGAAGGCACCCAGTCCACTTCTAATTACGGGGGAAGGTCCATGGAGCTGAATAGAGAAGTGTTGGATTGCATGAAAAGCCTGCGCCGCCGGTTGCGCGAAGAGCTGGCGGTGGATATTCGCATGAGCCAGCCGGATGCAATCAACAGCATGCTCAGCGCCTGCCTCACCTCCAGCAGCGATGAAACCCGCCAGTTGGGTCAACTGCTGGCTCAGTACAGCGACCGCCCCTTCGGCGAGGCTGCAACGACGCCACGCATGCAAGCCGGACATCCGCTGCTGGTGGAAGAGCATGCACACCGCCCGGCCAGTGGGTCAGTACGCATGTACCGCGGGCAGCGCGTTTACGCCTGAGATTGACTTACCGGGCATCAAATCGGGTGATGCGCCTGCCACCAGGTGCAGAATTCATCCAGCGCGGTCCACAGGCTAACCCTGGGTTCGAATTCCAGATGCTGTCGGGCGCGGCTGATGTCCAGGGAGAAATCCTTGGCCATCACCGCCACCCCCAGGCGAAACAGGGTCGGCTCCGGGCGACCGGGTAGCAGCTTGCACACGCCTTCATTCAACGCCGCCGCGCCATACGCCAGGCTATAAGGCAGATGGCGGGTCACCGGCGGCAGGTCGAGTTTGCGCAGCACATAATTGACCACATCCCACAGCGGCACTGGCGCACCATTGCTGATGTTATACACCTGCCCCAGCGCAGGCCCGGCGGCCAGTAGGCAGCTCATCAGCGCTTCGTTGAGGTTGTGCACGCTGGTGAAATCGACCTTGTTCAAGCCGTTACCGATGATCGACAACCGACCTTTGCGCTGCATATTGATCAGCCGAGGAAAGATACTGGTATCGCCCGCCCCAGTGACAAAGCGCGGACGCAGCGCCAGCACCTCCAGGCCGAACTCCTGGGCGGCAAACACCTGCTGCTCGGCAAGAAACTTGGTTTTGCCGTAGTGATCGGAAAACCGCTTGGGCAGCTGCTCTTCACGCAAGCCGACATGCGCCTGACCGTCGAAATACACCGACGGCGACGACAGGTGCACCAGGCGCCGCACCTTCTGTTTAATACAGGCGTCGACCACGTTTTCGGTGACCGTGACATTGGCCTGATAGAAGTGCTCGTAACACCCCCAGACGCCGACCGCGCCGGCGCAGTGCACCACCGCTTCAACGTCCCGACACAGCTGCTGCACCAGCTCGGGGTCAGATAGATCGCCCTGAACAAACTCCGCACCACGCGAGCAGAGGTGCTCGACACCCTCGGCACGGCGGCCGTTAACCCGCACACGCAAGCCCTGCTCCAGGGCAAAGCGGGCAAACCGCCCGCCGATAAAACCGCTGGCTCCGGTTACCAGAATCTTCATTGCAACCCCCCGCTTGGCCTGCTCGATGCGCCACTCTAGCAGCGTGCGCAGTGGCAGTGCAGGCCATAAAAGCGACCGCACACACCCTGCGATAGGCCAACAAAGGCGGCAGCACCCGCTAAGCTGTGCCCCTACCTCCGCTTATTAAAGGAAAACAGGATGGCCACGCACTGGATGATTTATGGCGCCAACGGTTACACCGGCCACCTGCTGGCCGCCGAAGCCAAGCGCCAGGGCCTCACGCCCATTCTGGCAGGGCGTAACCCGGCCGCTGTACACGCTCTGGGCAGCCTGCTGGGCCTGGAATGCCGGATATTCGATATCCACCAACTGGACCGAGCCAAGGAAGCCCTGGCGGATGTTGCCGTGGTCGCTCACTGCGCGGGGCCATTCTCCGCCACCAGCGCGCCGATGCTCGACGCCTGCCTGGCCAGCGCCACCCACTATGTCGATATTACTGGCGAGATCAGCGTGTTCGAAGCCGCTCACCAGCGGGATCAGCAGGCCCGCGAGCGGGGCGTAGTGGTCTGCCCCGGCGTGGGCTTTGATGTCATCCCCAGCGATTGCCTGGCCGCCTGCCTGCACCAGGCCCTGCCCGATGCCACGCACCTGGCGCTGGGCTTCGATTCTGGCAGCGGGCTGTCGCCCGGTACGGCAAAAACCTCGGTGGAAGGCCTGAAGTTTGGCGGTAAGGTGCGCCGCGCAGGCGTGATCACCGATGTACCGCTGGGCTATAAGCGCCGCACCATCAACTTTGGTCGCGGTGAAAAACCGGCGGTAACGATCCCCTGGGGCGATGTGTCCACCGCCTACCACTCCACCGGCATCGACAATATCGAGGTGTACCTGCCGACGCCAGCAATGGCCGCCATCGTGATGCGACTGATCGACCCGCTGCGCGGCCTGCTCGGCCTGGATGCGGTGCAGAACTGGCTCAAGCGACTGATCGAAAAACGCGTCAGCGGCCCCGATGAAGCCAGCCGCGCCCGTCAGCGCACCTGGCTGTGGGGCGAGGTGCGTAATGCCGCCGGTGAGGTAAAAACCGCGCGCCTGGAAACCGCCAATGGCTACGACGTCACCGTGCACGGTACCTTGTTGGCCGTGCGGCATTTGCTGAGTTACAGCGGCACTGGCGGCTACTTCACCCCGTCAAGACTGCTCGGCGCCCGTTGCGTGGAACAACTGCCAGGCTCGGGCAAGGTGCAGCTCTCCTGAGTTCACAGTAACGCCACCAGACTCTTGCCTGCCGCCTGCGCCAGGTGCTGCGTCAACTGGTTAAGCAGCTCGCCACCATTACGCCAATGATGCCAGTAGAGCGGCACATCAATCGGCTGCTCGGCGAGCAGCTCAACCAGTTCTCCGCGCGCCAGTTCGCCCTGCACCTGCAACTCGGGAATCAGGCCCCAACCAAAACCGGCCAACGCCAGGCGGATAAAGCCCTCGGACGAAGGGCACAAGTGGTGGGCAAAACCGCCCTCCACACCCAGCCCGGACAAATAGCGATGCTGCAGCAAATCATCCGGACCAAAGACAATGGCCGGCGCATGGGCCAACGTCTGTGCATTTACCCCATCAGGGAAGTGCCGGGCGATAAAGGCCGGGCTGGCCAACGCCCGGTAACGCATCGCTCCCAGCAGCATGGCCCGCGCTCCGGCCACCGGACGCTCGCTGGCACACACACAGGCCGCCACCTCGCCAGCGCGCATGCGCTTGAGACCGACCTCCTGATCCTCCACTACCAAGTCCAGCAACAGGCGCTGTTCGCTACAGAACACCCCAACCGCAGCCGCCCACCAGGTGGCCAGGCTGTCCGCATTCAGGGCAATGCGCAGGCGCTCCGGCATGCCGCCTTCATCCAGTGCCGGCACCTGCGCCTGAATATCACGTTCCAACAGACGCACCTGCTGCACATGGTTAAGTAGACGCCGGCCGATTTCCGTGGGCGCTGGCGGCACCGCACGCACCAGCACCGGCTGACCGACACGCGCCTCCAGCAGCTTGATCCGCTGCGACACAGCCGACTGCGACAGCCCCAGTACCTGCGCCGCTCGTTCGAAACCAGCCTGCTCCACAACCGCAGCCAGGGCGGCGAGTAACTTGTAATCGAGCAAAATAAGATTTCCTAATGGGCAATCAGGATTATTGGTTTCTCTTATATACCCAGCCACAGCAAACTGACCAGCATCACCACTCTGAACAAGGCAATCCGCATGGCCGGCGAAACCTCACTGACAACCTTGCTGCGCAGCATGAGTCCACAGCTGAACGAAGGTGCTTACGTGTTCTGTAGCCTGAGCGATGCCACGCAGCTGCAAGGCATACAACCACTGGGCAGTTTTCAGGAAGCCGAGGGCCTCAGCGTGATTCTGCCGCGCCTGCAGGCAGAGCAACTGCGCCTGCCATACAGCTATGTGGCCGCCTGGCTGACACTGCATGTGCATTCGGCTCTCGAAGCCGTGGGTTTGACGGCGGCTGTCGCCAGCGCTCTGGCGCAAGCCGGGATCAGCTGCAACGTGATCGCCGGCTACTACCACGATCACCTGTTCGTCGCCCATGCCGACGGGCCGCGCGCGCAGGCTGTTCTGCAACAACTCAGTGCACAGGCGGAGTAACCGAGATGTGGCAAAGTTATAGCAACGGATTACTGATCGCCGCCGGACTGATCATCGCCCTCGGCGCACAAAACGCCTTCGTCCTGGCGCAAAGCCTGCGCCGCGAGCATCACCTGCCCGTGGCGCTGCTCTGTGTGGTCTGCGACGCCCTACTGGTGGCCGCCGGGGTGTTCGGCCTGGCCGCTGTGCTGGCGCAAAGCCCGCTGCTGCTGGGCATCGCCCGCTGGGGCGGCGCGGCTTTCCTGCTCTGGTATGGCACTCAGGCGCTGATCCGTGCCAGCCGCCCACAAGCACTGAATCAGGCCAGTGAAAGCGGCCCGCGCTCACGCCAGGCAGTGCTGCTGGCGGCTCTGGCGGTGACCTTGCTCAACCCGCATGTTTACCTCGACACGGTACTGCTGATCGGCTCACTGGGCGCACAGCAACCGGTACCGGGTGCCTATGCGCTGGGTGCGGCCAGCGCATCATTAATCTGGTTCTTCTGCCTGGCCCTGGGCGCCGCCTGGCTCGCACCCTGGCTGGCGCGCCCCAGCACCTGGCGGGTTATCGACCTGGGCGTAGCCCTGATGATGTTCAGCATTGCCTGGCAGTTACTCAGCGGCGGCCAACTGGGCTGAGCAGCATTGCCGCACGCCGGCACAGAGCGCGCCGAGTTGGTTTTCCACACAGTTGCCGCGTGTTTAAGCCGTAGGGCCAGTGCTATGATTCAGGGCTTGCGGCGCAAAGAGATAACTCACGCCGCTGAGATGGCCGCCCGTGATCGGCTTCGCGCACACCGCACCTGACCTGATTAGGAGATAAACCATGGCTTTCGAATTGCCGCCGCTGCCTTACGCACATGACGCCCTGCAGCCGCATATTTCCAAGGAAACCTTGGAATTCCACCACGACAAGCACCACAACACCTATGTCGTGAACCTGAACAACCTGGTTCCAGGCACCGAGTTCGAAGGCAAAACCCTGGAAGAAATCGTCAAGACTTCGTCCGGCGGCATCTTCAACAACGCCGCTCAGGTCTGGAACCACACCTTCTACTGGAACTGCCTGGCGCCTAACGCCGGTGGCCAACCGACAGGTGCTCTGGCTGACGCCATCAACGCAGCCTTCGGTTCCTTCGACAAGTTCAAGGAAGAATTCAGCAAGGTTTCCATCGGCACCTTCGGTTCCGGCTGGGGCTGGCTGGTGAAGAAGGCTGACGGTTCTCTGGCCCTGGCCAGCACCATCGGCGCCGGCTGCCCGCTGACCAGCGGCGACACCCCGCTGCTGACCTGCGACGTCTGGGAGCACGCCTACTACATCGACTACCGCAACCTGCGTCCGAAGTATGTTGAGGCGTTCTGGAACCTGGTCAACTGGGACTTCGTAGCGAAAAACTACGCCGCCTAAGTCAGCGCTCCCGAATAACAAGAAACCCGGCCCTGTGCCGGGTTTCTTGTTTTCTGCACCAGCGGTTTACAACAGCTTGCGCGGCGCCAAGGCCAGGTGCAACGCCTCGACCTGCTGCACCGCATGAGTCAGACGCTGATCAGCCACCACCGGCCCCAGGTATTCACACAACCCGATGTACAGCAGGTTGAGCAACTGCCGTAGCTGCTCCAGCCCCAGGCCGGCCGGTTCCAGTTCAGCGCCCTGCTCCAGCCAGGCCCGCACGCGCAGGCGCTGCACATTGCTGCCACTTAAATTGCTCAGGTTACCCGCAACGAAATGTTGCAGGCGTGGCAGCAACCCGGCGTCGAGCGCATTGAACAGCACGCGGCTCAGCGCCTCGAAGGTATGCCGTGCTTGGCTATCCGTGCCAACCCGTAGCGGTGCCGCCACGCCCATCCGCTGCCGCCAGCTGAGCAACTGCGGTTCCGGGTCCGGCAGCAAGGCTGATAACGGGCCGGTTAGCGCCCCCACCAGCTCGCGGTAGAGCTTGGTACGCTCCAACTTGCGCTCGCAGGTCGCCGCCACTTCACCGAGAAACTCATTTAGAGCGAACGGCGGTTTGTCGGCGTATTTGTTTTCCCACAGGGCCAGCACAGCCAGCAGTTCGTCTTCAGCAAAGTGCCCGGCCAGGCCGGTGTAGATCGCCCGTCGGCGAGTTGCCAGGCTCATGTCACACCCTCCTCGGCAGGTCGTTACTGTCGAAGGTCACCGCCAGGTTGAACTCGGGATAGCCCACCTCAGCATGTTCGGCATAATCCAGGCCACGCTGCTCATGTTGCGAAGAGGTGCGCAGGCCGAGGGTTTTCGCCAATAACAGGTAAAGCATCAACGCCAGCGGGAACGCCCAGACAAACGCGACCCCGGCACCCAGCAACTGCACCCCAACCCGTGACCAATTGAACAGGTCGCCACTGAAGAACAGCCCAGCCGCCAGCGTGCCCCAGACCCCGGCAAAACCATGCACCGGTATCGCACCGACCACGTCATCCAGTTGCCAGCGCTCCAGCAGGCGCATCCCGAACACCACCACACCACCGGCCACCAGCCCGGTCAGCAGGGCAAACAGCGGCGACATCGTCGCGCAACCGGCGGTGATGCCGACCAAACCACCGAGCGAACCGTTCACCGTGGTAGTCAACAGCACCGGGCTGGAGGTGCTGCGCTGCGCCAGAAATGCACCCAGTGCTCCGGCCGACGCCGCCAGGTGGGTATTCAGGGCAATCAGCCCGAGGCTGACATTTATCCCCAGGCTGCTGCCGGCGTTAAAGCCAAACCAGCCAAACCAAAGGATGAAACCGCCCAGCGCGACCAGGCTTAGGTTGTGCCCAGGAATGCTGCGCGGCGCACCGTCCGCAGCAAAACGCCCCAGACGCGGCCCCAGCACCAGAATACCGGCCAGCGCACACCAGGCGCCGACGCTGTGCACCACAGTGGAGCCGGCAAAGTCGATAAAGCCCAGGGCCGCCAACCACCCCTGGCCACCGTATATGCCGCTCCACACCCAGCTGCCGAACACCGGGTAAATAAACCCGCTGATCACCACCGCGCCGATCAAATAGGCCGAGTAACGCGTGCGCTCGGCCATGGCGCCACTGGCGATGGTTGCTGCCGTGGCCGCGAACATCATCTGAAATAGCAGAAAGGTGAAATCCCAGGGCTCGCCATCGTGCGGCGCAAAATGACTCATGCCGAACCAGCCGGTGATGTTGCTGCCGAACATCAGACCGAAACCGAACAACCAGAATGTAATGCCGCCGACGCAACCGTCCATGTAGTTCTTCATCATCACGTTAACGGCATTCTTCGCCCGCGACATTCCGCTTTCCAGCAAGGCAAAACCAGCCTGCATGAAAAACACCAACACGCTGGCCAGCACCAACCAGGCCGTATTGATCGCATCATCGCTGGCCGCCTGAGCCAGTGGCGATACGGCAAACGCAGCTATTCCTGACAGTCGAGTTTTCATTGCATATCCCCCGCACGGTGAGTGCCGGAGGTGTGGCAACTCTCATGCCAAGAAAAAACGAGTAGCTGGCAAGCCGCAGCAGCACAGCGCATGCACCGAGACAGTGCAACTTACTCTTATGTCCGCTAGCATCCGCGCCATCACGACACAAAAGTTTGTTCGACAAACTTTGATAATGGCCCTTTGACTGCAAGCGCGACTTTGCCAATACTCACTAGCGTCTGACGCCAAAGGCCTCTAACAAGGAACCGTCACTTGAAGCTGGAACTCAAAAACAGCTTGTCACTTAAGTTGCTTCGTGTGGTGCTGCTCTCTGCACTCATCGTCGGCGTGGTCTTGAGTTGTGCGCAGATCGTTTTCGACGTGTACAAGACACGTCAGGCCGTCGCAAACGACGCGCACCGCATCCTCGGCATGTTCCGTGATCCTTCCACCCAGGCGGTCTACAGTCTCGACCGGGAAATGGGTATGCAAGTCATCGAAGGTCTGTTCCAGCACGAGTCAGTGCGCATGGCCGCCATCGGCCACCCCAATGAGCCAATGCTGGCGGAGAAGGCCCGCGAACAGGTTGATATCCCCACCCGCTGGTTGACCGATCCGATCCTCGGCAAGGAACAGAATTTCACCACCCAGCTGGTCGGCCGCGGCCCCTACAGCGAGTACTACGGCGACCTCAGCATCACTCTCGACACAGCCCCCTACGGCGAGAGCTTTGTCACCAACTCGATCATCATCTTTATTTCTGGCGTGCTGCGCGCCCTCGCCATGGGTTTGGTGCTGTATCTGGTCTACCACTGGCTGCTGACCAAGCCGCTGTCGAAGATCATCGAGCACCTGACCAATATCAACCCGGATCGCCCCAGCGAACACAAGCTGCCCATGCTCAAGGGCAACGAAAAGAACGAGCTGGGCTTGTGGATCAATACCGCCAACCAGCTGCTCTCCTCCATCGAACGCAACACCAACCTGCGCCGCGAAGCGGAAAACAGCCTGCTGCGCATGGCTCAGTATGATTTCCTCACCGGTCTGCCGAACCGTCAGCAGCTGCAGCAACAACTCGACCAGATTCTTGAAGATGCTGGCCGCCTGCAGCGCCGCGTCGCCGTGCTTTGCGTCGGCCTGGATGACTTTAAGGGCATCAACGAACAATTCAGCTACCAGACCGGCGACCAGCTGCTGCTGGCACTGTCCGACCGCCTGCGCAGCCACAGTGGCCGCCTTGGTGCGCTGGCACGTTTGGGGGGTGACCAATTCGCGCTGGTGCAGGCAGATATCGAACAGCCTTACGAAGCCGCCGAACTGGCGCAGAGCGTACTCGACGACCTCGATAACCCGTTTATGCTCGACCAGCAGCAAGTTCGCCTGCGCGCGACCATCGGCATTACGCTGTTCCCGGAAGACGGTGACAGCACCGAAAA
Organism: Pseudomonas sp. HMWF032; assembly: GCF_003060885.1. Lineage (GTDB taxonomy): Bacteria > Pseudomonadota > Gammaproteobacteria > Pseudomonadales > Pseudomonadaceae > Aquipseudomonas. The sequence goes on along the minus strand of NZ_QAIG01000005.1, from coordinate 913,694 downwards.
ACTGCTGCAGAAAGCCGAACAGACCATGACCCTGGCCAAGAGTCGTTCACGCAACCGCTACCAGTTCTACATCGCCAGCGTCGACAGCGAAATGCGCCGCCGTCGCGAACTGGAAAAAGACCTGCGTGACGCCCTGGCCTTGAATCAACTGCACCTGGTCTACCAACCGCAGGTCGACTACCGCGACCACAGCGTGGTCGGCGTCGAAGCGCTGCTGCGCTGGCAGCATCCGCAGCATGGTTTTGTGCCGCCGGATCTGTTTATCCCGCTTGCCGAACAAAATGGCACCATCATCCCGATTGGCGAATGGATTCTCGACCAGACCTGCCGCCAACTGCGCGAGTGGCATGACCAGGGCTTCACCGAGCTGCGTATGGCAGTCAACCTCTCCACTGTGCAACTGCACCACGCAGAGCTGCCACGGGTCGTGAACAACCTGATGCAGGTCTACCGATTGCCACTGCGCAGCCTTGAGCTGGAAGTTACCGAAACCGGCCTGATGGAAGACATCAACACCGCCGCCCAGCACCTGCTCAGCTTGCGCCGCTCCGGCGCGCTGATCGCGATTGATGACTTCGGCACTGGCTATTCTTCACTGAGTTACCTGAAGAGCCTGCCCCTGGACAAGATCAAGATCGACAAAAGTTTCGTACAAGACCTCCTGGATGATGAGGACGATGCCACCATCGTGCGCGCCATCATTCAATTGGGCAAAAGCCTGGGCATGCAAGTCATCGCCGAAGGTGTCGAAACTGTTGAGCAAGAGGCTTATATCATGGCTCAAGGTTGCAACGAGGGTCAGGGATATCTGTACAGCAAGCCATTGCCTGCACGGGAATTAACAGCCTATCTGAAGCAGGCACGACGCCTGAACAACACTGCCAATCCGGCGACGCTCTGACGCTCATTCACACGGACAAGCCCGCCCTTCTGGCGGGCTTTTTTCTAACCGTAAAAAGACCGAAGCTCACTGAGCGCACCCGCCTCGCGAAACTTGGGCAGCACGTTGTTTTGCCACAACTCACGTTTGAATCGTGACCACACCCCTCTCAGGTCGGGCGTACCAGCGACTGAATGGAACATGACGCCCTGCAGCATTCAGCTGGCACCCAGGACAAAAGATAAGGATCGCCAGCAATCCAAATGAAAAAAACGTAACGATCCTTTGCGCAAAATGAAAATCTTTCGCATTATGCTTCAGTTTTTGCACTCGCCCACATGGGTGCTCCACTCTCACTTGCAAAGGATTTCGCCATGCTTCGTATGCCCCTGGCCTCTGCCAGCCTGCTCGCCATCGCTATCTCTCTCGCCGGTTGTGGCGAAGACAAGGCGCCTGCTAATCAAGCGGCCGCTCCAGCAGCCAGCAGCAACAGTGCTCCGGCAGCCGCCAGCAGCAAGGTCGACGAAGCAGCCGCCAAGGCAGTTGTCAGCCATTACGCAGACTTGGCACTGGCCGTATTCAGCGATGCCGCCAGCACCGGTAAAACCCTGCAAGCAGCCGTAGACACCTTGCTCGCCAATCCGAACGCCGACACGCTGAAAGCCGCCCGCGAAGCCTGGCTGGCCGCTCGTGTGCCTTATATGCAAACTGAAGTATTCCGCTTCGGCAACGCCGTAGTCGATGACTGGGAAGGCCAGTTGAACGCCTGGCCGTTGGACGAAGGCCTGATCGACTACGTCGCCAAGGATTACCAGCACGCCCTCGGCAACCCGGGCGCCAGCGCCAACATCATTGCCAACAAAGAGCTTCAGGTCGGCGAAGACAAGATTGATGTCAGCACCATCACCCCGGAGCTGCTGGCCAGCCTGAATGAGTTGGGCGGCTCCGAAGCCAACGTCGCCACCGGCTACCACGCCATCGAATTCCTGCTGTGGGGCCAGGATCTGAATGGCAGCGGCCCAGGTGCCGGTGAGCGCCCAGCCAGCGATTTCGTCGTGGGTGAAGGCGCCACTGGCGGCAACAACGAGCGCCGCCGCGCCTTTATCAAAGCCGCCGCCGACCTGCTGGTCAGCGACCTCGATGCCATGGTTGTGCAATGGCAGGCCGGCAAGACTGACAACTACCGCGCCACACTGGAAGCCGACACAGCTGAAAATGGCCTGCGCAAGATGCTGTTCGGCATGGGCAGCCTGTCCCTCGGCGAACTGGCCGGCGAGCGCATGAAGGTCGCACTGGAAGCCAACTCCACCGAAGACGAGCACGACTGCTTCAGCGACAACACCCACAACTCGCACTTCTACAACGGCAAAGGTATTCGCAACGTCTACCTGGGCGAATACAAGAAAGTCGACGGCACCACCCTGACCGGCCCAAGCCTTTCGTCGCTGGTGGCCAAGGTTGATGCCGCTGCTGACAGCACCCTGAAAGCCGACCTCGAAGCCACCGAAGGCAAGCTGCAGGCTCTGGTCGACAGCGCGAACAACGGCAAGCACTTCGATCAGCTGATCGCCGCCGACAATACCGAAGGCCAACAGATCGTTCGTGATGCCATCGCCGCACTGGTCAAGCAGACTGGCGCCATCGAGCAGGCCGCTGGCAAGCTGGGTATCAGTGATCTCAATCCGGATACCGCTGACCACAGCTTCTAACCGCTTAGGGCTTGCTGCGCGTCGGCGATACTGCGTTGAAAACAGCCTCGGCAAGCTGCTTGCGGCTAACGCGTTTTAGCGCGGCCCGAAGGGCGAGTGAAACAAGTAATGCTCGTAAACTCTGCTTGATTCACTACGCCCACCCTTCGGGCCAGCCTACGGCTGTTGCTAACGTAGCGCCTTGTCTCGCTCCAGCTCGCGAAGTCCGAAGATTGGTAGCGCATAAGAAGCCGCGACGCCTTAACCGGAGTTGCGGTTTTTTTATGGCATGCAGTTTTTTATACCCTGCGACCTTTGGCCACCAGCGATAATGCAAATCCGTCTTATTTAAAACGGGATGGACTGTTAAGATCAGCCGCCTGTTTTTTGCTGCGGATCTCTTCCATGCATGCGCCGCACCGCGTTGCGCTCTTACTGGCCCTGAGTCTTGGCCTGACTGGCTGCGACAATGGCCCTCAATTCACCGAAGCCGAACCCGGTGAAGCCCTGTCTGCGGGCAGCACCACCGTGCGCCAGTCCGACCAAAATGCCTTTTCCCTGCCCTCCGCCAATCTGACGCCTTCACGCCGTCTGGACTTCAGCGTCGGCAACAGCTTCTTCCGCAACCCATGGGTCACCGCACCGGCCACTACCACCGCGCGTGACGGTCTCGGCCCGCTGTTCAATACCAACGCCTGCCAGAACTGCCATATCAAGGACGGTCGCGGCCACCCACCGACGTCTGATGCGATCAGCTCGGTGTCGATGCTGGTACGCCTGTCAATTCCAGCCGGCAGCGAACATGCCGAGATTATCCAGCGCCTTGGCGTACTGGCCGAACCCACCTACGGTGGCCAGTTGCAGGACATGGCCAACCCCGGTGTTCCCCCCGAGGGCAAGGTGCGCGTCAGTTACAGCACGCAGCAGGTCAGTTTTGCCGACGGCACCCGAATTGAGCTGCGTAAGCCCAACCTGGAAATCAGCCAGCTCGGTTATGGCGCTCTGCATCCCGATACGCTGTTTTCGGCACGCATCGCTCCGCCGATGATTGGTCTGGGTCTGCTCGAAGCCATTCCCGAAGCGGCCATCCTGGCCAATGCCGACCCCGAAGACAGTGATAACGATGGCATCTCAGGGCGCGCCAACCAGGTCTGGGACCGCGAGAAACAACGCACGGTGCTGGGTCGTTTTGGCTGGAAAGCCGGACAACCAACCCTCAACCAACAGAACGCCGAGGCCTTTGCCAACGACATGGGCCTGACCAGCAGCCTGGTCAGCCAGGACAACTGCACTGCGGCACAACCCGACTGCCGCAGCGCACCTCATGGCGGCGAGCCGGAAGTCAGCGACAACATTCTTGCCAGCGTGCTGTTCTACACCCGCAACCTCGGTGTACCGGCACGTCGTGGCGCGGATACACCGCAGGTGCTGACTGGTAAGACCCTGTTCCACCAGGCAGGCTGCCAGGGCTGTCATACCCCGCAATTCACCACCGCCAGTGACGCCGCCGAGCCGGAGCTGGCCAATCAGCTGATTCGCCCCTACAGCGACTTGCTGCTGCATGACATGGGCGAAGGCTTGGCTGACAACCGCCCGGAGTTTCTCGCCAGCGGCCGCGAATGGCGCACCCCACCACTCTGGGGCATCGGCCTGACAGAAACAGTTAACGGCCACACCCTGTTCCTGCATGACGGCCGCGCGCGCAACCTGCTGGAAGCCATCCTCTGGCACGGTGGCGAGGCCGAGGCGGCCAAGCAGCAGGTCATCACTTTCAATGCCGACGAGCGCAACGCGCTGTTGGCTTTTCTGAATTCATTGTAAGGAGCCGCAGATGATCCGCTCACCCCTCACGCTCGCCCTGCTTAGCCTTACGCTTACCGCCTGCAGCCCAAGCGATCCGCAGCAGCAGGTCAGCCGTGCACTCACCGATGGCGTGTTGCTGCCGATTTACAGCGCCTGGAGCGAAGCCGACCGCCAGCTGGCAGCTAGCGGCCAGGCCTTCTGCGCCGGCCAACAGAACCTCGCCGAAGCCCGTCAGGCCTTTGCCAGCGCGCAAAGCGCCTGGGCCGCCGTGCAACCGGTTGCCTTCGGTCCGCTGGCGGAAGGCAACCGCGCCTGGCAGATCCAGTTCTGGCCGGACAAGAAGAACCTGGTGGCACGTCAGGTTGAGGCGCTGGTCAACAGCAAACCCGAGCTGACCCCAGCCGATCTGGATAAATCCAGCGTCGTGGTACAAGGCCTCACCGCCTATGAATACCTGCTGTTCGATCCGGCAATTGATCTGAACGTCGCCGAGCAGAAAACCCGCTACTGCCCGCTGATCGTTGCCATCGGCCAGCACCAGCAAGTCCTCGCCGCCGATGTGCTAAGCCAGTGGCAAGCCAAAGACGGTATGGCCGCGCTGCTCAGGGACTTCCCCAATGCGCGCTACGCCGAAGCCCCGGAAGCGGTGGCCGAGCTGCTGCGCACCCAGGTTAGCGCCATCGACGGGCTGAAGAAGAAACTCGGCACGCCACTCGGCCGCCAGAGCAAAGGTCAGCCGCAGCCCTATCAGGCCGAAGCCTGGCGCAGCAAGGCCAGTCTGGCCAACCTCGCTGCCAGTCTGGCCAGCGCCGAACGCATCTGGCTGGGTGCCGAGCAGGATGGCATCCAGGCGCTGCTCGGCAGTGATCAGGGCGCACTGAAACAACGCATCAACGACGCCTACAGCGACACCCGTCAACGCCTGGCCGCCGCCCAACGGCCGCTCGGCGAACTGCTTAGCGACGACGCCGGCCGCGCCGAGGTCAACGCCCTGTATGACAGCCTGAATGTGCTGCATCGCCTGCATGAATCCGAGCTGGCGAAGACTCTGGGCATCCAGCTGGGCTTTAACGCCCATGACGGTGACTGAACCATGCAGATCAATCGCCGCACCTTTCTCGGCTTGAGCATCGCGGCTGTTGCCGCCACGGCAGCGGCCGCCGGCACTTACGGCGGCTGGACGCTGATGCACAGTGGCGCGCAGCCGTTATTGCTGTCGGCACGCAACGACAGCGCCGGCAAACACTTCGCAGTGGGTTACCGGCTCGATGGCAGCCCGGTATTTGCCACCCAGGTCAACGAGCGCTGCCACGATGTTATCGGCCATCCGTTTCTGCCAATGGCGCTGTTTGTCGGTCGCCGCCCGAGCACCCAGAGCTACCTGATCGACACTCGCGATGGCCGCCTGCTGCAGACCATCCACTCACCCAAGCAGCGGCACTTCTACGGCCATGCGGTGTTCCACAAGGACGGCGAATGGCTGTACGCCACCGAGAACGACACCTCCGATCCCGGTCGCGGCCTACTTGGCGTCTATCGCCTGCAAGGTGAACAGTTGCTGCGCAGCAGCGAACTGTCGACCCACGGCATCGGCCCGCACCAGCTGCTCTGGCTGCCAGACGGTGAAACGCTGGTCGTGGCCAACGGCGGCATCCGCACCGAAGCCGACAGCCGGGTGGAAATGAACCTCGACGCCATGGAGTCCAGCCTGGTGCTGCTGCGCCGCGACGGCAGCCTGATCAGCAAGGAACAGCTGCCAGAACGGATGAACAGCGTGCGCCATATGGCCGTGGCCAGCGATGGCACGATTGTCAGCGGCCAGCAATATATGGGCGCAACCAGCGATGTGGTGCCGCTGCTGGCGATCAAACGCCCCGGCCAGCCCTTCCAGCACTTCCCGGTGGCCAATGCGCAGCGTCAGCAGATGAACCAGTACACCGCCAGCGTAGCGATCCACAGCGAACTGCGCCTGCTGGCGCTGACCGCGCCACGCGGTAATCGGGTGTTTATCTGGGACCTGGACAGCGCCGAGTTGCGCCTGGATGCGCCACTGGCCGACTGCGCCGGAGTAGGCGCAGTAGCCGACGGTTTTGTGGTCAGCAGCGGCGTCGGCCGTTGCCGCCTGTACGACTGCCGCGGCGCTCAGATCAGCAGCCAGCCGCTACAACTCCCTGCAGGACTATGGGACAACCACCTGCGCCTGGCCTGACACAACAGCATGAGGAGCACGCTCGCACGAGGTGGCGGGTCATGCGGCCTGTCCCGAATCTGTAACACACCTGCGGCAGGTTAAAGAATGCCTCTGCAGAGCCGATCTATACTCCTGTCAGGCCGTACGTGAAATACTGCGGCACAGCCGATACCAGTTGAGAAGGACTTCGCAGTAGGACGCGCTCGCGTCACTGGCATTTCGTATTCCACAGTCGGGGGTATCCACCCATGTTTCTGCAGAAATCCTTGCGCGCGCAAATCCTCGCCCTGCTCAGCGGCAGCCTGGCGCTGATTCTGGTCACGGCACTGGCCTGTTTCAGCTTCCTCTCCAGCGGCATGCAGGCCTATCGTGGCCTGCTTGATGGCCCATTGGAGGCGTCGACGCTGATTGATTCAACCAACCTGAACTTCAAGACCCAGGTACAGGAGTGGAAAAACGTCCTGCTGCGTGGCAGCGACAAAGCCCAACTGGACAAATACTGGGGCCAGTTCGAAGCACAGGAGCGCAAGGTTCAGGACTTACTGGGAAAATTGAGCGAGCTGGCCGGTGCCGACCGCGCGCTGAAAACCAAGGTCGACACCTTGCGCAGCGAACACCAGACGCTCGGCGCCAACTACCGCAAGGGTCGCGATGCCTTTGTCGCTGCTGGCGGTGACGCTGCAGTCGGTGACAAGGCGGTGTCCGGCATTGACCGCAACACAGCACAACAGTTGGAGGCCCTGTCCAACGAATTGCATAAACAAAGCCTGGAGCAAGCAAGCCAGATCAATGCCGCAGCAGACCGCACCATCACCTATGGCACCCTGCTGATGCTCGGCGCTACCGTGGTGACCGCCCTGTTCAGCTTATGGCTGGTCAACCGCAACTTAATCAACCCGATCCGCGAACTGATTGATCATATCGCCCAACTTAGCCGGGGCAACTTCGGCCAACATGTAGATGCCACACGCCAAGACGAACTGGGCAAACTCGCCGTCGCGGCCAACATCCTGCGTGACTTCCTCGCCGACACCTTTACCCGCCTGAAACGCAGCACGGCTGACCTGGATATCGCCAGTGGCGAACTCAACTCGATCGCCACCCTGATGGCCCAGGGAACACGCGAGCAATTCTCGCGTACCGACCAGGTCGCCACCGCCATGCATGAAATGTCCGCCACAGCCCAAGAAGTCGCCCGTCATGCGGTTGAAGCTGCCGGCGCCGCCGACGCGGCTGATAATGCGGCACGCCAGGGCGATATGGTGATGCAGGCCACCATCAGCACCATCACTGATATTCGCAGCGAAATCAGCAACACCTCAGACGTGATTCGCCGCCTGGAAAACGATACAGGACGAATTGGTAAGGTGCTGGAAGTCATTCGTGGCATCGCCGAGCAGACCAATCTACTGGCCCTCAATGCGGCCATCGAAGCCGCACGCGCCGGTGAACAGGGTCGAGGCTTTGCCGTGGTAGCCGACGAAGTGCGCACCCTGGCGCAGCGTACCGCCGAGTCCACCGCGGAAATCCACCAGATCATCGACACCGTACAAACCGGGGCGGTGAATGCAGTGCGCGCCATTCAAAGCGGCCAGCAGCGCAGCGAAGAAGGCGTGACCCAGGTGACCGAAGCCGGCGCCACGCTACAGCTGATCACCAACGCAGTGGAAGCGATCCGCGACATGAACCGGCAGATCGCCACCGCCGCCGAAGAACAGACCTCCGTGGCCGAAGATATTTCGCGCAACCTCACCGAGATCACCTCCATTGCCACAGCCAATCAGGAGAACGTCCAGCGCACCGAAAGCGCCGGGCGCAACCTGCATGACCTGTCAGGGCAGCTAAATGAGGTTACTCAACGCCTGAGTGCCTGACCCGCGGAGCGCACTGAAAAGCAAACAACAAAATGCCAGCACATGCTGGCATTTTGCTTAAAAAGCACTTGATCAATCAGGCAACTTTTGTACAGCAATATTTTGCAAATGCGAATCTTTGACAGGCCTCTGCGCGAGGTCTAATGTGCCCCTCTTGCCTATTCCCAGGCCCTCTTACCGCTTTGCCAAGGAACCGGAATATGTTGCTTCGCCGCATGCTGATCATGCTCGGCGCGGTACTCCTCGTGGTACTCGCCCTCGCCGCCTACAAAGGCTTTTCTATCTACCAACAAGTGCAGATGTTCTCGGCACCGCAGCCGGCCGTCAGCGTAGATGCGGCCAGCGCCGAAACGCGTCCGTGGCAGGGCCGCCTGCCGGCCATCGGTACACTCAAGGCCTTTCAGGGCGTTGACCTGACCGTGGAAGTCGGCGGCACTGTGCAACAGGTGCTGTTCCGCTCCGGTGAGCAGGTTACCCTGCAGCAGCCGCTGATCCAGATGGACAGCGATGTCGAACAGGCCAGCCTGGCCACTGCACAGGCAGAGCTGGGTCTGGCCCGCGTGGAATATGAACGCGGCCGCAGCCTGATCAGTCGGCAGAGCATCTCGAAGAGTGAGTTCGACCGACTTCAGGCCAGCCTGCAGAAAGCCAACGCCAGCGTTGCCCAGCTGCAGGCGCAACTGGCGAAGAAGCGCATCCTTGCACCCTTTGCCGGCACGATCGGCATCCGCCAGGTGGATGTTGGTGACTACCTCGCCTCCGGCACCACCATCGCCACCCTACAGGACCTGAGCAAGCTCTACGTCGACTTCTTCCTGCCGGAGCAGGCGGTGCCCCAGTTGGCCATCGGCGAGCGCGTGCGCTTCAGCGTAGCGGCTTACCCGAACGAGGTGTTCGAAGGCGAAATCGCTGCGATCAACCCCAAGGTCGAAGACACCACGCGCAACGTGCAAGTCCGCGCCATGCTGACCAACCCGGAGAGCAAACTGCTGCCGGGTATGTTCGCCAACCTGGAGGTTCTTCTGCCCGGTGAACAGGATCGGGTCGTTGTCCCGGAAACCGCCATCACCTACACCCTCTACGGTAATTCGGTGTACGTGATCGGCGAGAAGAAAGGAGAAGACGGCCAGGTGGTCAAAGATGACAAAGGCCAGGCCGAACTGACTGTCGACCGCCGCTTCGTTGAAACCGGCGAACGCCGTGAAGGCCAAGTGGTGATTCTCAAAGGCCTGCAAGCCGGTGAGCAGGTGGTATCCGCCGGCCAGCTGAAGCTGGATAACGGCGCCCATGTCAGCATCGCCAACTCGCAGGCCAAGCCAAGCGCCAATTAACCCGGCGCGGCGCAAAGGAACTTATTTATGGCTTTTACTGATCCCTTTATCCGTCGCCCGGTACTGGCGACCGTGGTCAGTCTGTTGATCATCCTGCTTGGCTTCCAGGCATTCAGCAAACTGACCATCCGCCAGTATCCGCAGATGGAAAGCGCCCTGATCACGGTGACCACGGCTTACCCCGGGGCCAATGCCGAGACCATCCAGGGTTATATCACCCAGCCGCTGCAGCAGAGTCTGGCCAGTGCCGACGGCATTGACTACATGACCTCGGAGAGCCGGCAGAACGTATCGATCATCTCGATTTATGCGCGCATCGGCGCCAACAGCGACCGCCTGTTCACCGAACTGCTGGCCAAGGCCAACGAGGTGAAGAACCAGCTGCCGCAGAACGCCGAAGACCCAGTGCTGAGCAAGGAAGCCGCTGACTCCACGGCGCTGATGTACATCAGCTTCTACAGCCAGGAGCTGAGCAACCCGCAGATCACCGATTACCTGTCGCGGGTCATCCAGCCCAAGCTGGCCACCCTGCCGGGCATGGCTGAGGCCGAAATTCTCGGCAATCAGGTGTTCGCCATGCGCCTGTGGCTCGATCCAGTAAAAATGGGTGCATACGGCGTGACCGCCGGTGACGTAAACGATGCGGTGCGCAAGTACAACTTCCTTGCCGCAGCCGGTGAAGTGAAAGGCGAGTACGTGGTCACCAGCATCAACGCCGAAACCGACCTGAAATCGGCCGAGGCGTTTGCCGCCATCCCGTTGAAGACCGTGGGCGACAGCCGCGTGCTGATCCGCGATGTGGCGCGGGTGGAAATGGGCGCGGAAAGCTACGACGCGATCAGCTCCTTCGACGGCACCCCTTCGGTGTACATCGCCATCAAGGGTACGCCGGGGGCCAACCCGCTGGATGTGATCAAGGAAGTGCGCAAGGTCATGCCAGACCTGGAAGCGCAGCTGCCGCCGAACCTGAAAGTTTCCATCGCCTATGACGCCACCCTGTTTATCCAGGCATCCATCGACGAAGTGGTGAAGACCCTCGGCGAAGCGGTGCTGATCGTCATCGTGGTGGTGTTCCTGTTCCTCGGCGCGTTCCGTTCAGTACTGATCCCGGTGATCACCATCCCGCTGTCGATGATCGGCGTGCTGTTCTTCATGCAACTGATGGGCTACTCGATCAATCTGCTGACCCTGCTGGCGATGGTGTTGGCCATCGGCCTGGTGGTGGACGACGCCATCGTTGTGGTGGAGAACATCCACCGGCATATCGAGGAAGGCAAAACGCCTTTTGATGCGGCCATTGAAGGCGCACGGGAAATCGCGGTACCGGTGATATCCATGACCATCACCCTGGCGGCCGTCTATGCGCCCATCGGTTTTCTGGAAGGCCTCACAGGCGCGTTGTTCAAGGAATTCGCCCTGACCCTGGCCGGCGCGGTGATCATCTCCGGCATCGTCGCCCTGACCCTGTCGCCGATGATGTGCGCCAAGCTGCTGCGCCATGAAGAGAATCCATCGGGCCTGGCACACAAACTCGATCAGATTTTCGACAGCCTCAAGCGCCGCTACCAGCGCGCCCTGCACAGCACGCTGGACACACGCCCAGTGGTGCTGGTGTTTGCGGTGATCGTCATGTGCCTGATCCCGGTGCTGCTCAAATTCACCAAAAGTGAACTGGCTCCCGAAGAGGATCAAGGCATCATTTTTATGATTGCCAATGCCCCACAAGCCACCAACCTCGACTACCTGAATAAGTACACCGATGAGTTCGTGACCATCTTTAAGGAGTTCCCCGAGTACTACTCCTCCTTCCAGATCAACGGCACCAGCGGTGTGCAATCGGGTATCGGCGGCTTCCTGATGACGCCGTGGGGTGAGCGCGAGCGCACGCAGATGGAAATCCTTCCCGAGGTGCAAGCGCGCCTGTCGCAAATCGCCGGCCTGCAGATTTTCGGCTTCAACCTGCCTGCACTGCCAGGCACCGGTGAAGGGTTGCCGTTCCAGTTCGTGATCAACACCCCTAACGACTACCAGTCCCTGCTGCAAGTGACCGAGCGGGTCAAGCAACGCGCCGTGGAGTCTGGCAAGTTCGCCTTCCTCGACGTCGATCTGGCCTTCGACAAGCCAGAAGTGGTCGTAGAAATCGACCGCGAGAAAGCCGCACAAATGGGCGTGTCCATGGAAGACCTCGGTCTGACCCTGGCCAGCCTGCTCGGCGAAGGTGAAATCAACCGCTTTACCATCGACGGGCGCAGCTACAAGGTGATCGCCCAGGTCGAGCGTGCTTACCGCGACAATCCGGGCTGGCTGAACAGCTACTACGTGAAGAGCGAAAGCGGTGCGATGCTGGCGCTGTCAACCCTGGTCAAGGTCAGCGACCGTGCTCGCCCGACCCAGCTAAACCAGTTCCAGCAGCTCAACTCGGCCATCATCCAGGGCGTGCCAATTGTCAGCATGGGTGAAGCGGTCGAGACGGTGACGCAGATCATGCAGGAAGAAGCGCCTGCCGGCTTTTCCTATGACTACGCCGGTGCATCGCGCCAACTGGTTCAGGAAGGCAATGCCCTATATGCCACCTTCGCCCTGGCCCTGGCCCTGATCTTCCTGGTGTTGGCGGCGCAGTTTGAGAGCTTCCGTGACCCGCTGGTGATCATGGTCACGGTACCGCTGTCGATCTGTGGAGCGCTGCTTCCACTGTTCCTCGGCCTGTCGAGCATGAACATCTACACCCAGGTGGGCCTGGTAACGCTGATTGGCCTGATCACCAAGCACGGCATTCTGATCGTCGAGTTCGCCAACCAGCTGCGGCGTGAGAAAGGCCTGTCGCGCCGTGACGCGGTCGAAGAAGCGGCGGCGATTCGTCTGCGTCCGGTGCTGATGACCACCGCGGCGATGGTCTTCGGCATGGTGCCGCTGATCCTCGCCAGTGGCGCTGGCGCAGTCAGCCGCTTCGACATCGGTCTGGTGATCGCCACCGGCATGTCGATCGGCACGCTGTTCACCCTGTTCGTGCTGCCCTGCGTGTACAGCCTGCTGGCGCAGCCTGATGCTCCCAACACAGCAGTCGCCAAGGCCCACGGATAGAACACACTGCGCACAGGGACGCACGCAACAAAAAGCCCGGCACTAAGCCGGGCTTTTTTATACCTGCCCCCCCTGTGCAGGAGTGAGAAAGATCTAGCAGGGAAAGCGCGATAAAGGCGGGATATAGCGGGACGAGGCGGGAAATATCGGGACGGCGTTTGAAAAAGTGTTGTCTGGAGGGAAAAGGCGGCGGCCGGGGATTATTGGCCGTCGCCGAAGTCCATACCGATCTGGTTCTTGTCGATCCGCCGGCGCTGATGTTGACGAAGCACGCTGTAGATCCAGTCCTCAGTCACCCCGTACTTACGCACCAGGATGTCGGCGTTGCTGCCATCGTACTCTTCCATGATGTGCAGCTCTAAGCGCTTACGAGCTAGGTCATCCTTGACCGGGAAAACGAAAGTGATCCCTGCCCAACGCCGGTGGAGCTGGAATGCCAGCTCCTCCGCTTCGTTGATGGCTTTCTCATCAGCGATTCCATGACGCTTCAGCGAATCGACGAGCAGCTCCGACAGCTCGCGCAGCATCGTGTTGCGCCGGCGGATCTGCTGCGACCTGACCTTCATTACTCCTCCCGCCGTTGCACAACGGCCGCATTCAGAGCGTCGATCAGCAGCTGCAGGATTGGACGTTGCCGCTGCCACCCCTCAGGTAGCTGTTCCAAACCAGCCACGCGTTCTGGAGCATCAATGCCCAGCTCTTTGCACAGCTCTTCCACGCTGGCCAGCAACTGGCGCTTTTCCTGCTCGACGTGCAGAGCCGCGATCAGTGCATCCAGTTGCTTGGGCAGCTTCAGCCAGGACACGCGGTCGACCTTGAACATCTGCTTGGCCAGCGCGTCGGCATAGGCCCACGGCAGGCGCATATCGGCCAGCAGCGCCTCGATCTTGGTGATGCGTGCCGGCATCTGGTCGAAGTTCTTCGGCTTGCCCTTTGCCTTGGCGCTCGGCTTTGGCTTCCAGCCCTTTGCCTTGAACTCCTCGAGTACCTTCTCGGCCTGAGCCTGGGTCAACCCCTTGGACGAGTTGGTCTTGCCGTTGCTGATTCGCAGGAGCATGGCGCGGTAGCTGTCATCGTCCAGGCCTGGGGTCTGACTCTTGGCGACGTGGATCTTGGTGATAAGGGCTTTAGACAGGGACATTAAATGGCTCTCCTGGAACGATCAGCCACTTACTGTGCAGCCGGCCAACCGGTGTGCATTCGAGGCGCTCAATGGACTTGTGGTAATCCGGGAACAGCTTGTCTGCCAGGCGTTCTACGGCCAGCTTGGCGTCATAGGTGCAGCATCCGCGCTTACCCTGAACCACTTTGGTTTTGTAGCCGGCATGATCGATGGTGACTGTTACCTCAACACTGGTATCAGTAGCCATGTCATACCCCCTGAGTCAGCCGGGCGACCGGTTTGTGGCTGATGGCCTGGTGCAATTGAGCAGATTTGCCTGCCTGGTACCCGGCGTTGACTGCTGATTCGTCACGCGCTTTTAGCTTGCGACGCTTCATCTTGGCGGACTCAAGGTCGGGGTGATGTTTGGCCATGTAAGCGTCGATGGCTTCGGCGATGTTGTCCTCAACACCCGCGAAGGCGTCGACCTTGTGGTACACCGCATCGATCCAGGCATTTGCGAAGTGATCACCGCGAGCAACCTTAGTGCTGCGCTTACAGCGCTTTTGCTTGGGCTCTGCGAGAAACTCCCGACGCGCTTTCTGTAATTGACGTTCAAGCACCTGGTAGGCGTACCCGGTCAGTTCTGGAGCCGCTCCGCAGCCCACAAAGATGAAGCCAGCCACACTGAACAAGCCAGTGGTGATAATCAGCTTGGTGCCAAATGCATGGCCACAAACCTGAGCCAAGCGAACGCGCCAGGCAGGAGGTGACCCGTCAGAGCCTGCCGGGATCTTCGCCTCACAGGCCATGCTGGCTAGCACGTCACCCAGTTCCAGGTTGTAGGCCTCCATCAGCTTGTGCGCCTGACGCAGAGCTATTTCGGCTTCATTGGGGTTGGCGGTCTTCGACTTCGCCATCTCCATGCACTTCTTGATACGTTCGAGAATGCGTTCCTGGTCCATGTCACACCGCCGCGAGGTCAAGAGGAACAGCTTCGTACTTGTCGCCGCTGATGCGTTTGTAGATGCGGACGTAGACAGCGGTACCGCTGACCAGGATCGAGTCTTTGACGGCCTGCATGGCGCGTTTCCAGTCCTCGTCGTCGATCTCCCAGCGCAGCATTTCCAGCACATCGGCGGTGCGGATCTGGCCGTTGCGGCCAGGGCTGAGCATGCGGTGCACTACTTCCACCAGGTGGGCATTTGCACCTGACGTCCAGGACTTCACGCACTCCAGCACTTGGGCTTTCGCTGCCAACATTTCCTCGGTAAAGCTGATGCGATCGGCGTAGGAGCGGATCACCTTGTACTCGCCATCAAACGACACGATGGTTACGTTGCCCTTCTCGCCGCCGATGGTGACGCTGTAGCGCTCGGCGGCGATGCTGACCAGGTCAGCGATATCGCCCAGGGCTTTCTTCTTGAACGCCGCCAGTTGGTCATTCAGGACAATGGCTGCTTTGGCCAGCTCGGTGGCTACTTGATCGCGCAGCTTGTCCTGCTCGCGCACGCTGGTCTCGGGCACAAAGTGGCCTGCTGCGTTGCGCAGGTAGCCAGGTGGCACCGGCGTTAGGTTGATATCAGCCATGTTTCGGTTCCTCGACTGGAGTGAAGGTCTTGCATGCGCAGCGCGGGCAGACGTTGTCTGAGCGCCAGTGCTCTTTCGGGTGGGGGCGTTGGCGCAGCTCCGCATGGATACCAACCCAACGGCAGCGGCGGCACTTCAGTTGGTCAGCCACGGTCTTGCTCCTTCACTGGCGTCAGCCAGGCAACGCAGATGCCGCCGAGGCGCACCATGTTCTTGGTGTGCTTGCCGCAGGTGGTCCAGGACAGGCCGTGCCATTCCTTGCGGAAGGTGTCGGCCAGTTGTTGGGCGCTGTCGGTGGCGATGAAAATGGTGAGGTCGAGCGGCGATGCCGTCTCGACGCGGATGCCCGCCGCGCGCAGGCGGCGAGTCATGTCGTTGACCTTCTTGAGCGAGTCGGCCAGCTGCGCTGTAAGCACCGTGCAGACAGGCATTGCGTGCTGGTTGACGCTGATCGAAGGTTTGATCGGGACAACATTCGGATTGGCCATGTCACACCCCCTTAATCACTTCATCGGTGATCAGAGGCGCGCCAATACTGGTGGCCAGGTTCATTGCCGCCACCACTAGGTTGCCGATCGCCAGCGGGTACAGCAGGCTGCGTTTGGTGTCGCGACCGGCGTTGGTCAGCCGCTCAGCGATGGCCTGCACGCCGCTGGGGTCGATCACTTCGGCCAGCTTCTTGCCTGCCCGATCCATGCGGAAAGCGAGGAACTCGCCCAAGCGCGCAGCGCTGACCGGCAGCAGCTCGGCGACCTCGATGCGCTGCACCACCTCGCGCACCTCGGCGTTGCGCTCTGAGAGCTTGACCATCAGCTCGGTCTGGCCGATCAGGATGATGCTGACCAGCTTGGTGAAGCCGGACTCCAGCTCGCGTAGGCGCTTCAGGTGCTTGAGCGTCGAGATAGGCATGCTGTGCGCCTCCTCAATGATCAGCACATGCCGAAAGCCGCTCTCGTAGCTGTTCTTCAGAGCGCGGTGCATCTGCCGAAACCGGGCTTCAGGGTTCGACTTGGGGCGTTCCAGCGGGGCAACGGTGTCGACGATGGCATCGGCGATGTGCGAAGTGCGCAGCGCCTTACCCTTTTCGCCTTTGTCCTCCATGGCAAGTACATAAGGCTCAATCACCAGAACTGGCGCGCCCTCGGCGTTCAGCCGGTTGATCAGGTCGCGGCGCAGGGTAGATTTACCCGCACCGGATTCGCCCACCACAGCCAGGAAGCCATCGTGGCGCGCCACCTGGTACATCGACTCGCGGATGTAGCGGATATCAGGGTTGACGTACATATCCTCAACGCACTGCAGATCGTCGAAGGGGTCGCGGAAAATGGCAAAGGCCCGCTTGGTTTCTGGTAACAGCACCTGTTTGCGCAGTAGCATGGGTTCGCACTCCTGGTCATCTATGGCTTTTTTGGTTGGGTTTGCAGGAGCCTTAGCGTTGGCGCGCTCTGGCTCCATCTCTTCAAATGCGGTGTTCACCGCAACATCGTCAGCACCGTGCTCCTTCAAGAACCCCTCAATCCGCTTTCGCAGATCGTCCTGATCGATCGTCCGGGGCCACTGCCTGTGGTTGATCAGCAGCGATACGGTTGCTGAGCTGACATTCAGGTGCTTGGCCAGCGTGATTTGGCGCTGGTCGAGATCGGTCAGCGTGGCTTTCAGATTCAGCATGTCTCACCTCCAACCACGCGCAGGCCGGGGCGCGCGGGTTTGTTGAGGGTGGCGGCGATGGTGTCGAGTTCGGCCTCTGGCACGCCATCCGGGTAGTTGGTTTTCAACCAGGTCAATGAGTCCGCCGACCAGCTTCTGACCTTGCAACGCAAGGCCTTAGCTGCAGCTACATGGGTAAGCGGCGTGAGTTCGATGGTCGGTATAACAAGGCCGTGCTGGGTGCCACGGCGCGGCATAAAGGTCGGCAGATCAGCCTCATCCATCTGCTTGTAGGGCTGCAGCTGGCCAGCGAAGGGAATGGCCTTGGCCTTGCGCGCTGTGTCCACTTCGTCCTGGGTTTCTGCGCCCATGGCGAGTTTGGCGGCATCCTTGCGGGCGACCTGGGCTGGGGTTTCGGCGTGGCGCTTGAAGGTTTCACCGATGGTTGCGGCTTTTATGTCGAAGCCCAGGTCGTTGGTCACCACGGCCGGCACCACATAGAACACCTCGTGGCCGTTGGCATCTGTGGTCACCACTTGGGCGGCGTCATCGCGCCATGGGTTGCGGGTGACTAGCACGCGGTCATGCACCATCACCTGCGGCACACCCGACACGTCGTACTCGCGGCCCTGGAAGCTGACGCGCAGCTTGGTTGTGACCTTGCGGCTTTCCGGCTCGGCCACTGCCAAGCGGCGGCATTCCTCGACGTTGGGTACCTTGATCAGCTGGTGTTCACGAATGGTCATCCACACCGCACTGCGGTTCTTCTTGTGGCGCGAATGCACTGCTGTGGCGTTGAAATAGGCACGCCACCGTGCTGCCAGGGCATTGAGTTCGTCCAGATCGGCGACTGGCTGAAAGCGCAGGCCTGCCTCGAACTTACGCTCGATCAGGTTCCGCGCGTTCTCCACCTGGCCGGTTACCCGCGCTGCACCAGGTGCGTGGACGATCATCTGGATGCCCAGGCTGCGGCACAGGTTCTTGGCCATGGCCGAGGTGTTCGCAGAGCCGGGGTCCATCATCAGGATTTCGGGACGGCCATGCAGAATGTCGCTGCCGCCGCGCTCCTGCATGGCGTTGATCAGTACACTGCAGAGGTTTTCGCCGCTCTCAGCACCGAGCACGTATTCGAGGTAAATCCAGCCGCTGGCGTGATCGGTGATCTCGTAAGACCACACCCGATCCATAGCCACGCGCAGCAGGTTCTTCGGTTTGTTCTTGTAGAACTCGGCCGCATCCATCACCCGCAAGCCATTAGCCTTGGAGTCTGCCCCCGGCTTCAGGTAATACAGCACACAGATCGAAGCATCGATCTGCCAGACGTGGTTCGGGTGGGTGCTGGCCAGCTCGGTAACTGGTGCTGGGGCCAGCAGTTGGTCCGGGTGCAGCTTAAAGCTGTGCAAGGCGCGGCCGATGGCACTGAGCGACATAGGGCGCAGTTCGCCGGTGGCCTTATCAACCGCCTCGGCACGGATCATGCCGCTGATGCGCAAGGCATCCACTGCATCGCCCAGGGAATACAGGCGCTTTTCATTGCGGCGAGCCGACTCGATCAGCGCGGCGCTGATGGCCAGTGCTTCCTGCCGGGTCAGGCCGCTCTGGCCAGCATCAGCGCGGCGTTTACGCGGAGCAGTGGCGGACACGTTGACCTCCTCCAGTTTGCGGTAGATGGTCGCCAGCGACAGACCAAGGTCGAGCGCCGCCGCTTTGCACAGCGCCGTGCGCTGGCCTTTGCCGGCCCCGTCAAGGGCACGGCTAAGGTCAACCAGGCGATGGGTGATAACGGCGCTCATGCTTAGGTGTCCTTCTGTGTGAAGAAGGACAGATCATCGTCAGCGGTGCTGTCTGGCAGCTGGAACTCGGCGCGGATATCAGCCAGCAGGCGCTCAAGCTGATGCACCAGGCCGGCCTTGAAGTTGCGGTGGTCGGTGCCGGTTTCCTCGGTATGCGCAGCCATGGTCGCAAAGGCCCCGCGCAGCTTGCCGCTGATATCGGCCTCGGCCTCGAAGGCGATGCCAATCACTTCCTGACGCAGTTTCTTGGCTGCCTCGTCGGGTGTTGGCACCTGTATGAGCGGCTGTTTGGCCAGGCGCGTGGCCAACTCGTCGATACGGGCATTCTTGTCGGCCAGCACCCGGCCCTGGGCTTCCTTGTCCTGGCGGGTTTCGCGCAGGGCTTTGCGTAGCTCCTTGACTGACATGGTGGCGACGTCATCCAGCGTCAGCTCGCCGGTCTGGCCGGTGAGTTCCAGCTCCTGGATCTCTTCGTCATCGAGGACGAGCATTTCAAAGAGCTTCGATTGGTTGCCGAGGGCTTTGGTCAGCGCAGAGCTTCCCCCAAGGGACGCGAATTTGGCTGCCGATGCCATGAACTTGACCGCCACTTTCCTATCGAGCCCGAGCACATCCAGCCGATCAATAAAGTTCCCATGCTGGGTTGCGGCCTTCAGTACCTGGAGGCCGCGCCCGACTTCAAGGCAGGCCTCCACGCTGCGCCGCATATTGGCGGCGATATCGCGCTGGATCAGGTCCGGGTCGGTGCACTCCGCTGGCAGTTGGTAGCCGAGCTGCTCAGCAACTGCACGTACCCGTGTTTCCTGCTCCTCATTCAATACGGCCACTTGGTTGTGCTGGGCCAGCAGCACTTCGGTGTTCAGCGGGGCGTCTTCTACGAGCGCCACCCCCTTGCTAGCGGTGCGTGACATTAAGCAGCCCCCCGCAGTTCAGCGAGCTGGCGCATGCGAGCAACGGCAGCATCGTGGTCGCTGTTGGTTTCCAACAGCAGGTTGCGGAATTCGTTATGAGCGCGCATGCGCCCGGCAAAGAAGGCATCGTCCTCAACACTGCCTACGGCATAGGGGCTGGTCACTGGAGTGCGGTCTACGCGGTTTTGCAGTACAGCGGCCATACCCAGCAGGAATGGCTCGCTGCGCTTGGGGTCGTGCTCCAGCAGTTTCTCGGTGACTTTGCGGTAGTCCATCTGTCGCTCCTTTCTGTTAGCGGTTGGAACCAGCCAACACGCGTTGATTGATCTCGTTGATGCGCCCTTGGGCCATGGCCATTTCGTTGGCATGGGCCTGGGCGATTTGCAGAACGGCGATGCTCAGGGCAAAGCGGCCGGTATCGAGCTTGGTGGCCATACCCTCGGCAATCAGGGTGTTCATGCAGCGGTTGATGGTGGCCGGGCTCTCACCCAAGGCCTTGGCTAAGTCGCCATTGCTCAAACCAGTGAGGGCGTGGCCACGTAGGGCTTTGAGCACACGCAGTACGCGGCCGCCGCTGTCGCTGGTGCGGGTTTTGTCGGTCATGGCTGTGTGGCCTCGTGCTGCGTGTATTGGTACTGACGCAGGCCTTCCTGGCAGCCAGCCAGCCAGGCATCGGCCTGGGCGCTGGGCATGCGGTAAGGACAATCTTTTTTGCCTATGCCATCCAGCTTGCGGCGCAGGATGTACAGGCAACCTTCCTGGTACTCGGTGCTACGCGGGTCACGCGGGCCATCGAAGAGTGTTTTGAAAAGCTCCAAGGCCTTACTCATGTTCATGTGCTCCAAGTTCAAGTTGTGGATGGGCGTGCTGCTGCACGTTGCCGCGATGCCACGCCAAGCCTTCAAGGCCTGTCTGTATCGCTGCCAAGGTGGCAGCGGCATCAGCAGTGCCGTTGTAAAACGCCAGCAGCGCGCCGGTTGCGGTGTGCAGGGCGGCCTGCAGATCCTGCATGTCGTCTGTTGAGCAGGCGCGGCCGGTGGGCATGTCGATCAGCAGCTTGCTGCCCGTCGCCGCCAGCCAGCGGCTCACCAGGTTGATGCCGCACACGTGCTCAAACGCCGGGATGCTCACAGCGGGCATGCGCCCCTCGCTGGTCCACTTGTATAGGGTCCAGTGGTTGGCCTGCCCCATACGCTCGGCGATGCGCTCAACGCTCAGGTTGTGGCGTTCTTTGGCGTACTCCAGCGACCACTCCATCGCCTGGCGGATGCTGTTGGGTTGGGCGCTTTTCCAATTGCGGCGCTTCATTGGAAGACCCTCGCGCACGTGCCAGAGCGCCCCGCCAAACAAATTGATTTTTTGCGGGTAGGCAAAAGCGTTTCAAAACCCACAATGGAATCAGGTACATTCACGAGAAGGCACATGGCTATGACCGATCAGATTGAGGTGTTGAAAGCGCAGGTGAATGCTCTGGCTCAAGTAGTGCTTCACCTGGCAGCAGTGGCTGAGGTGCAAGGGCAGTTCCAGCCGGAGCAGCTACGAGACCTCCGCTGGCCTGGGCAGCACTTTGAGGCCGAGGCCGTACGGACGATGGGCTGGCTGTGTGATGAACTGGCTGCGGCGCGTGAGGTTCGCCAATCGTGTTGGCAAAACGGCTGAAGCCAAGGTCGTTGACCATGCTGCTGTTTAGCTTTGCCGAGGCGGCGTCCAGGCGTTTGCCCACCAACTTGCCGGCACCCAGCAACATAAGGCGGTCGATCAACTTGGCCTCGCCTTGGCTGGCAGCGCTGAAGTCGCGGCAGATGAGCATGCACTTGCGGGCATCGTTCAAGTGGTAGGCGATGTCGGCAGAGCTACCGGGAGCAACGGCGATCAGCGCATTAAGCGCAGCACGCCAAGCGTCTAGTGGATGCGGGACTAGCTCGATCTCTTCGATCGGGCACTGCGGCTGATTGGACATGTCGGTGTCCCTCGCTGCTGTTGTTATTGGGGGTTAAGCGGCGGAAAGCTGTTCGGCGTCTGGCACTTTCAGACCCAACGCCACGGCAATGTCATGGGCCTTGCCGTAGTTGGCTTTGGCCTGGCCGTTGAGTACGCGGTACACCTCATTGCGGGTGTATCCGTTCTCCACGGCCCAAGCAGTGATGGTTTTGCCGCGTTGGCGAAAGCGTTCTTTCACCTGCGTGGCAGTTAGGGCTTTGGTTGCAGTGGCCATGTCGGTGGCTCCTGTGATGCAAAGATTTATGTTGTTTGTGCGATTGATAATGGTGCCAATATTGGCACATGTCAAGGTGATTAAGTGCCATATAATTCACTTGGCGAGCGGCTAAAATTCGAGCGCGAACGGCTTGGCTACACACAGCCGGAGTTCGCGGAGCTTGTCGGTGCCTCTAAGAGGTCGCAGATCGGCTGGGAGCAAGGTCGCTCGGCTCCAGATGCCAACGCCTTGGCGGCTTGGGCTGCGGAAGGGTTGGACGTTGGCTTTGTGTTGAGCGGGGAGCGGGCAAATGTCGCGACGTCGAGACATTTGCCGCCGGACGAACAATTGCTGCTTGAGGCTTATCGAGGTTTGGCCGCAGCTGCGCGCAAAGCGCTGCTGGCCGAGCTGCTGACCGGAGGCAAGAAGCCCAAGGCAAAACCGAAAGCCCAGGGCGAGGATTTGGGTCTCAATGTCACAGGGGATGGCAATCGGGTCGCAGGCAGGGATTACAACGAATAGTCGCTTGCAATTGGTGATGGCGTTTTGCCTGGCACCACCTGAGAGACCTCAGTAATCTAAAGCGAGTTAGGACATTCGTACCGGATAGGAAGGATTCATGAACGTAAGTGGCGATAACAACCGCGTAGCCGGTCGGGATTACATCGAGAACCCGATCAAGGCCTGCCCATCTTGCGAGAACAGCGTTATTGACCGGGACAAGGCGAAGTGCAATCGCTGCATCAAGCAGGAGAAAGAAGACGCTGCAAAGGGGACGATGTCGCTCTTTGGTTTGGCCGTGATCTTCGTTTGGGGCCTCCTACTTCAGCGCATGGAAGTCTCAGGTATAGAGCGGTTGACGGAAACATTCTTCCTGTCCGTCCTGATTGTCGTTATGGGCTACTTCATTCTGTGGCACTTATTGCCCCTGGTGTTCGATCTGATACGCATATGGTGGAGTAGCAGGCGTCAGTGACCTTTGTGATTGATGCCAAGTGAATAAATGGTCGGACTGTCTAACGGGCTGAATATGGATATCAACATGCAGAGCTATAAATTATGCGCATTGCTGGCCTTGGCTGGTGTTGTGCTAGTTGGGTGCGCAATCGCGAAACCGGTGAATCTAACGTCCAGCTTTAACGCGCAAGAAGCCAGGGAGCTGACACGTCCAGGAGTGAATATTGTCAGCGGTAGCGCACTCATTAGGCAGAATGGTGGTGGGGTTGTGACCTGTGCAGGCCTGCAGGTTCTTCTGATTCCCAAGACAGCATATGCAGCTGAGCGAATGCGCGTGATTTACGGCAATACAGAGCGCGGATACAACTCGGTGTACCGCCAAGTTGCGTTCAACCCTGAGATTCCCGAATACCAGAGCATCAACCGGTCCACGCTCTGTGATGCACAAGGGCACTTTAGTTTTGATGACGTCGCTGATGGCAGCTTCTTTGTTGTAAGTCAGATTGTATGGAATGTAGGTGGCCCCCAAGGTGGTGCCGTCATGCAAGCTGTTACGGTTCGCGGTGGCGAGAGTAAACAGCTGGTACTAAGCCCGTAGGCAAAGGAACCGCGAATGAACGTCATTGCAAGGATCTGCATGTTACTCACCGTGGTCAGCCTTACCGGATGCGCCACGGTCTTCGGTGACCGCTACAACCACGTCAACCTCACCACCACCCCGGCCGGGGCTGAGTATGAGGTGCGTAACGGTGCCAACGCGGTGGTGGCCAGCGGGGTTACGCCGAACCTGGTCAAGCTCAAATCCAGCGCGGGCTACTTCAAGCGCGGCGTCTACACTGTGCGCTTCCGCAAGGATGGCTATGAGGATGTAGAAGTGCCGCTGGCGGCCAGCATGCGCGGCATCTACTGGGGCAATCTGCTTGTCAGCGGCCCGATCGGCCTGTTTATCGTCGACCCAGCTAGCGGCGCAATGTGGGCGCTGCCACGCAACCTGAGCGGCGACTTGAAGCCCGGTGGCCCAATCGCCCTGAGCGTTCCGCCTTCTCTGCAACCGAGTGTGCTCAGCCAAGAACAGCAGCTGGATGAGCTGCGGCATACGCCTGGGCTTAGTTATGAGGAGTACATGCGTCGGTACCGGGAGATTACGGAGCAATGAACGACGAGGAAGACGTAGAGCCAGGAAACTACAGCTACGAACAACGATACGTGGCGTTCATCGATATTCTGGGTTTTCGGGGCCACGTCAATGAGCTTGGGAAAAACGGGAGCCACGATAAGCTAGTAAGTCTTCTGCAAGCGCTGCATAAAATTCGCGATAGCAGTCGTCGTGACCTCTTGGCTCTGAAAGCGTTTGCTTTTGCTAAAGACCTACAGGCCACCACCTTTTCGGACAATATTGTTATTTCAGGCGAAGGAGACGACTTCCAGTACGTACTCTCTGTCACAGGAAATTTATGCGTCGAGCTTTTAAGTCAGGGGTATTTATTGCGGGGCGGAATCTCTAGCGGGGGACTCCATCACTCCCAGGACATCGTGATGGGTGAGGGACTGGTTAAGGCTTATGAGTTGGAGAGCCAAGTAGCGATCTACCCTCGCGTGATCATTGATGACTGCTGTCTGCAGGAAGCTCTGAAGGAAAGTACTACCTATCCACTAACGAAAGACTTTGATGGGTTCTATTACTTGGATTATCTGGCAAAAGAATCGAACCGTGGGTTTAGGCTCTTTGAGAAATCGCGCGAGGCGATTGTTCAAACCTTGGAACATGGCAAACCCAAGGAAAAAGCCAAGGCCCGCTGGATGGCCCGTTATCTTAATGAGCGTGCCAGTATTCACGGTATAGAGCCCATTCCACTTTAAATAGCGGAGACGTTGCAAAAAAGGCACCTTGATAGGTGCCTTTTTCGCTTTCTGGAGTTGTAGTACCTGTTACATGGCCGTGCCCTCGGGTCGTTGCTGGGTGCTCTGATTGGTGGAAAGCCAACTGAGTGGCGCGGTTTTACTCTGCATCCTTTCTCTGGCCACTGATTTTCGGCACCCCGAAAAGTCTCTTCGCGCGCGCGTGGCGATGATGAAGCCCTGTTGATTCAGGCCTTCCTTCACGCTTAACGCGGAGCGCACCATGTCTAAAACCTGCCAACCCCGTTCTCGCCTGCCGCGCATGACGCTGTGGACGATGATCACCCTTTGCCTGATGGTCGCCCTGGCGCTGATTCGCCCTGAGCAGCTGCAGGTTGTTCTGTACAAGGCTGGCCTGGTCACGCTTGGCGCTGTGCTGGGCTACTGGATCGACCGCTCGCTGTTCAAAGATGACGCCCGCCCGCATGAGTGCATCGGTGGCATTCATATCGTCGGGGCCTGGCTGCGGCGTGCGCTGATTGTGCTGGCGTGCATCCTCGGCCTGACGCTGGGGCTCTGATCATGCGTGCCGCCTTTTGGTTTTTCTTAGCTGCATTGTTCGGTAGCTCCATGGGCTGGTTGTTGCTGGCGGTGGCGCTGCTGGTTCGGAGTTGCCAGCCGGCCTATGCCGCTGATATCCCTCATGCTGCCGAGCAGTACCGCCGCACCCTGGTACGCGTTGCCCATGCTGAATGGGGGCTTGATGCACCGATTGCCACATTGGCAGGTCAGGTGCACCAGGAGAGCGCCTGGCGTGCCAATGCCCGCAGCCCGGTCGGTGCACAGGGCTTGGCGCAATTTATGCCCGCAACAGCGGACTGGATGGCCGAGCTGTACCCCAACAGCCTGGGCCCGGCGCAGCCCTACAACCCAGGCTGGGCATTGCGCGCCATGGTGCAGTTCGACCGCTGGTTGTACGAAAGAAACCAGGCCATCAGCGAGTGCGAGCGCTGGGCGTTCGTGCTTGCCGGCTAC
>NZ_QAIG01000005.1:787981-887765 GCF_003060885.1 Pseudomonas sp. HMWF032 | reverse complement strand
GGTTGGCATCGGCTAAGGGGGCCGATCAGCTGGCCTGGTTCGGTCATGTCGAGCGGCACAACGCCGGCCGCTCGGCCAGCAACTTTCGTGAGAACCGCCACTATCCACGCGCCATTCTGCTGCGCTGGGAGCCGATGTATGCGGCTGCTGGCTGGGGCCCTGGCGTGTGTGCCGATAGGTATAGCCGCCATGAAAATTCCGACACTGTTTCTGCTCGTCACGTTGACCAGCAGTTCGCCTGCCGCCTGCTCCCGGAACTGGCTGGCTGCCGCCGAACTGTTCGCATCGCCACCGCCACGCGAGCGCATAGCTCCGCCATTGCCACGCAAGTTAAAGCGTAGGGGGCGGCGATGAGAAAGCTCATTGGCTGGTTGATCGAGCACTGGTACCTGGCCTTGGTCGCCCTGTTTGCCTTGGCGATGTGGGTGCATGGCCAAAACATGTACGACCTAGGCCATGGAAAAGCCAAGGCCGAAGGCAATGAAGCCTTAGCGACCTTACGCCTGGAGTACCAGACCCTACGTGCCGATGCCGCCGAGGCAAATCTGCTGGTGTACCGGCAGCAGGTGGAGCGCGCCAACCAGGCCGAACAACTGTTCCTGGACGCCCAGGGCAAGATCGGCCACCTGCAGAAACAACTCACTCAGGAGCGGATTTCCCATGTCTCGACTCAGTACACACCTACGCGGGGCGGCGCTGCCGTGCCTGCTCCTCGCTTCGTTGTCACTTGTGGCTGGCTGCGCGACTTCAACGCAGCGCTTGGAGCCCATGCCCCAGCTCCAGGAGCCTGCCGAGCTGACCCCTTATCTCAAGAAGCGGCCTGGCCCGCCCCCGGCTCTGACGCCGAACTACTGGAAAGTGGCGTTGCCGCGACTGACATCCTGGCCCATGCGCGTGACTACGGCGCTTGGGCGCTCTCCAACCTGGCGCAGCTGAATGCACTGCTGGATCTGCATGACAAGGAAGAACGCTGATGGATTTTGACTACCTACTGCGCGTTGGCCAGTTCGTGTTCACCGTAGTAGTTGGCGCGTACTCAATAAGTACGGCACGCAAGGCCAGCTCGAAGGAAGAGGCCGATCAGCTGACTGCCCGTTTGAATGGGCAAGACAACCGCATCCTGGTTCTTGAGCAGCAGATGAAGCACTTGCCCACCAGCGAGCAGCTAACAGAACTGTCCAGCGAGCTGGCCGAGGTGGCCGGCGACATGAAAGGCATCAAGGCCGAGATCGCGGGGGTAACCAAAGCGCTCGACCCTTTGGCCCGCGCCGTTGAGCGCATGAACGAATACCTGTTGAACAACAAGTGAGGCTGCGATGAGCACTCAATACGCTGACTTTCTGCGCCAAGATCAACGCCTGGTGATGCTGCGCATCCTCTCGGAGCTGCCGCAGTACCGCTCCAACTCCTCGGTGATCGCCAACCTGCTGGGTCAGTTTGGGCACCACCCGAGCCGCGACCAGGTGAAGGGCGACCTGGCCTGGCTCGGCGAGCAGGGCCTGTTGTCGATTGACGACATTGGCTCCGTCCTGGTCGTGACCCTGACCGAGCGTGGCGAGGACGTGGCTGCGGGACGTTCTTCCGTGCCAGGCGTCAGCAAGCCGAGGGCCTGACCAATGGCCCGAAAGTCGAGTATCGACAAGCTGCAGCCGGATGTGCGGTCGCACATCGAGCGCGCGCTGCGTGAGAACCGGCTCACCCTGGATGAGCTGATCGACGAGCTGCAGGAGCGTTTCCCGTCTGCGGATAAGCCCAGCCGTTCAGCGATCGGTCGCTACAAAGTCAGCTTCGACGAGATGGCCAAGCGTCTGCGCGAGCAGCAAGCCATGGCCAGTTTGCTGGTCGAGGAGCTGGGCGAGAACCCCAACGACAGGGCTGGCGCGCTGATGGTGCAGTCCATCCAGACCCTGACCACGCATGCTGCCCTGGGTGCCCAGATCGACGATGAGACCACGATCGATGACGTGCGCAAGTTGGCGCGCGCCGCTAAGGACGTGTTGTCGGCCAGTAAAGCCAGCCGTGAGGAGCGCAAGGCGATCGAGCGTGAAGCCCGCGAGGCGCTGCTGGCCGAGCAGGAGCAGCGCTTGGAGGACATGCGCGGCAGCGACGGTATGAGCGAGCAGCTCGAAAACCGCATTCGCGGCATTCTGCTGGGGAAAGCCTGATGAACGAAGTCCTGAAGAAGTACTGCATCTCGATGCCCCGGCGCACCGGTCGCCATACGCTGGCCTGGCGCCTGGCTCACCTGCGCAAAGATCCAGACGCCCTGGTGGCGGCCCTCGAAAACCTGGCTGATCGTCAAGCCGCGCAGCGAGGCCGCTGCTGATGGCCATGCAAGCCACCACCGCTAACCTAGGCAAGGGCCTTACCGCCACCAGCGCGCCGCGCAAGATCGATCTCGCCGAAGAGATGGAGCTGCTCGGCGTCGACGTGCCCCAAGAGATCGCCGACGCCCAGCCGGCCAATGAGCCAGTGTTCCTGCCGTACCAGCGTCGTTGGTTCGAGGACGAAAGCCAGATCATGATCGGCGAGAAGTCGCGCCGAACGGGTATCACCTGGGCTGAGGCTGGCCGCAATGTGGTCAACGCGGCTAAGCCGCGCCGCCGTGGCGGTTGCAACACCTTCTACGTGGGTAGCAAACAGGAGATGGCGCTGGAGTACATCGCCGCCTGCGCGCTGTTCGCCAAAGCCTTCAATGAGATGGCCGAGGCCGACGTCTACGAGCAGACCTTCTGGGACGACGGCAAGAAGGAAGAGATCCTCACCTACATGATCCGCTTCCCGAAAACGGGGCGGAAGATCCAGGCGCTGAGTAGCCGGCCGAGTAACCTGCGCGGCCTGCAGGGCGACGTGGTGATCGACGAAGCAGCATTCCATGAATCCCTGGAAGAGCTGCTCAAGGCCGCCCTGGCGC
The DNA here is from genome assembly GCF_003060885.1 of Pseudomonas sp. HMWF032. GTDB lineage: Bacteria > Pseudomonadota > Gammaproteobacteria > Pseudomonadales > Pseudomonadaceae > Aquipseudomonas. Next base: position 884,851 of record NZ_QAIG01000005.1, on the reverse strand, counting down.
TGACCATGTGGGGCAACAAGGTGCGCCTGATCAGCACCCATAACAGTGTCGACAACCCCTTCAATACCTACATCCAGGACGCCCGCGAAGGCCGTAAGGACTACAGCATCCACCGCATCACCCTGGACAGCGCGATCGCCGAGGGTCTGTATAAACGCATCTGCTACGTCACCGGCCAGACTTGGTCGCCAGAGGCCGAGAAGGCCTGGCGTGATGGTTTGTACAAGAACGCCCCCAACATCGAATCGGCCGAGGAAGAGTACGGGTGCGTGCCGAAGAAGAGCGGTGGTGCCTACCTGAGCCGCGTGCTGATCGAGGCGGCGATGGTGGCCGACCGTTCGATCCGCATCTACCGCTACGAGGCACCGGAAGGCTTCGAGGAGTGGACGCCGGAGATGCGCGAGGTCGAGGTACGTGCCTGGTGCGAAGAGAATCTGCAGCCTGAGCTGGCCCGCCTGAGCGACCGCAACCGCCACACCTTCGGTGAAGACTTTGCCCGCCGTGGCGATCTCACCGTGTTCACCCCGCTGCAGATCGATCCGCTGCTGCGCAAGCGCGTGCCGTTCCAGGTGGAGCTGCGCAACCTCACCTATGAGGCGCAGCGGCAGATCATGTTCTACATCTGCGATCGCCTACCGCGCCTGACTGGCCTGGCGTTCGACGCTACTGGTAACGGCGGCTACCTGGCCGAACAGGCGGCGCTGAAGTACGGCAGCACCATGGTCGACCAGGTGGCGCTGTCGCTGGCCTGGTACGCCGAGTGGATGCCAAAACTCAAGGGTGAGTTCGAGGCCTTCAACCTGCAGATCCCGCGTCACCAGACGACGCTTGATGACCTGCTCTCGATCAAGGTCGAGAAAGGCGTGCCGGTGATCGACAAGGGCCGCACCAAGGATCTGGAGAGCAGCAGCTCGAAGGCAAAGCGTCACGGTGACTCGGCGATCTCCCTGGCCATGGCCGTACGGGCCAGCTTTATGCAGGGCGGCATCATCGAGGCGACCATGCTGCCTCGCCATAGTCGAGGCTTCGACAACGTGGCCAGCGACGACAACGACATTGAAATACCGGAGCATTCCACATCATGGTGACCACTTCCCGCATCCTGGGCCCTGACGGCCACCCGATCCGCCTGGCCGAGATCCGCGAGCCGCAAACTGCCCACATCACCAGCCTGCACCACGAAGTGGGCAACCACCCCTCGCGTGGCCTGACGCCAAGCCGCTTGGCAGGCATCCTCGACCAGGCCGAACAGGGTGACGTGATTGCCCAGTACGAGCTGTTCGAGGACATCGAGGAGAAGGATGGCCACGTGTTCGCCGAGATGGACAAGCGTCGCCGCGCGGTATCCCAGTTGGACTGGCAGATCGTCCCGCCGGACAAACCCACAGCCAAAGAGAAAGCCGCCACCGAGGCACTGCAGGCACTGATGGCTGGCCTGGATGATTTCGAGTTGATGTTGTTCGACGTCACCGATGCCATTGGCAAAGGCTTTGCCTGCCTGGAGTTCGATGGCTGGCACCGGGTAGATGGCGACTGGTTGCCCAAGGGCATCGATCACCGGCCGCAAACGTGGTTCCAACTCAAGCGCGGTCAGCGACAGGAGATCCGCCTGCGTGGGGCCTCGGGTGGCGAGGCGCTGCAGCCTTACGGCTGGATCACCCACATTCACAAGGCTAAAAGCGGGTACCTGGAGCGTTCGGCCCTGTTCCGCGTATTGGTGTGGCCGTACTTGTTCAAGAACTACAGCGTGGGCGACCTGGCTGAGTTCCTGGAGATCTACGGCATCCCCATGCGCGTGGGCAAATACCCAGGCGGTGCCACCGAGAAAGAGAAACTGACCTTGCTGCGCGCCTTGGCCCAGCTCGGCCACAGCGCGGCAGGCATTATCCCGATCGGCATGGAGATGGATTTCCTAAACGCTGCAGAGGGCGACCCGGCAGCGTTCAAGCTGATGATCGACTGGTGCGAGCGTACCCAGTCCAAGGCCATCCTGGGTGGCACGCTCACCAGCGGTACCGGCGACGGCACCAACACCAACGCCCTGGGCAACGTACACAACGAGGTGCGCCTTGACCTGCGCGACTCCGACGCCAAGCAGCTGGCCGCCACCATCAGCCGCGACCTGATCTACCCGATCGCGGTGCTCAACGGCCTGGCCGACAGCTGGAAGCGCTGCCCGCGTCTGGTGTTCCAAACCCAAGAACCAGAGGATCTCAAGGCCTACGCTGAGTCTCTGCCTGCCCTGGTCAAAATGGGGTTCAAGATCCCGCGGCAGTGGGCCCAGGAGAACCTGGCCATTCCTGAACCGGCCGAGGGCGAGGAGATCCTGCAGGCTGCTGCACCCGCCGCACTGCCGGCACCTGTACCTGCCGAGCCGCCTGCAGGTGTTGCGGTGGCCACCGCGCAGAAGCCTGCCACAACTGCAGCTGATCGCCTGGACGATGACTTGCAGCCGATCACGGGCCAGTGGATCGCACGCATTCGCCAACTGGTGGAAGGTGCCGAAAGCCTGGAGCAGATCCGCGATGGCCTGGCCGAGCTGCTACCGGACATGAGCATCGAACAGTACGCCGACGCCATGGCCCAGGCGCTGGCTGCTGCTGCCCTGCAGGGCCGTTACGAGATCCTGCAGGAGGCCGCCAATGGCCGTTAGCGCCACGTCGCTGCCGTTCCGCGAGCAGAATGAGTTCCTGCGTCGGAAACTCAACCTGCCCACCAATGGCTGGACGGACGTATACGGCCGCGAACACGACTACGCCTTCACCGTGGCCGGTGCCAACCGCGATGACCTGGTGGCTGACTTCCACCAGGCTGTGCAGCGCGCCATCGAGGGCGGTACCACGCTTGAGCAGTTTCGCCAGGACTTCGACCGCATCGTGGCCAAGTACGGTTGGAGCTACAACGGCGGGCGCAACTGGCGCTCGCGGGTGATCTATGAGACCAACCTGCGCAGCAGCTACATGGCAGGCCGCTATGAGCAGCTGATGGCTGTGCGCGAAGAGCGCCCCTACTGGCAGTACCTGCACAGTGACGCTGTGGAGTTCCCCCGCGAGGAGCATGAGGCCTGGAATGGCATGGTGCTGCGTTGGGATGACCCGTGGTGGCAGTACCACTTTCCGATCAACGCCTGGGGTTGCCAGTGCGGCGTGCGTGCGCTGAGTTATGACGACCTGGTGCGTATGGGCAAAACCGGCCCGGATACCGCCCCGGCCATCGTGTGGGAGACGCGTACCATCGGCCAGCGCAGCCCGCAGGGGCCGCGCACGGTTCAGGTGCCGCTGGGTATTGATCCAGGGTTTGAGCACATTCCCGGCCAGGCCAGGCTCGTCAGTGCGGTGCCCATGCCACGGGTGAGCGAAGAGCTGATACCAGCGGCAGCCCCTGGCTTACCTAACCGACCAGCAACGGATCAGTTGCCGCCACCTCGCACATACCCGACAGAACGAGTACTCCCGGACAACCTGACCGACATCGCCTATGTGCAGCGCTACCTGGATGAGTTCGGCGCAACACTGGAAACACCGGCAGTGGTCCGCGATGTGATCGGTGAGCGCTTGGTGGTGGGCAAAGAGCTTTTCATTGAGCGCAAAACGGGCGAGCTGAAGGCCAACAAACGCGGACGAGGCAAGTGGCTACTGATGCTGGCTGATGCGTTGAAGAACCCCGACGAGATTTGGGTACGCATGGAATGGCTGGGCGCGCTGAAGAAGTCCGTGATACGCCGCCGCTACCTGGCACGCTTTGCAGTAGAGGGCGAAGTGGCCCCGGCCGTGGCGGTGTTTGAGGTAGGCGCAGATGGTGCAGTGGGTGTAACTACATTCCCGCCGGCGGACGGCGGGTATGTTGAGGGGTTGAGGCAGGGGGTGCGGCTTTATCGGTCCGAGCGCCGTTAGTGGTCATCACCGTAATAGGCCAATTTATCCTGATCGATTTCTGCAATAACTTTGCTGTGAGTAGTACGCACACGATCGTAGCCTGGGTTGCCAGGCTCAAGGGTGAAAGTTCTGCCGTCCTTGAGTGCCAGCTGGAACGTTTCTCCATCGGTTTCTGTGACCTGTGCCCAGAGGTTGCCAGAAGCCTCAACGATAGCGTCTGGCCTTTGGAACTGAGCAATGGCCTGATCTGCGGTTTCGCTTGGCACTATGTAGTGCTCAGTGTTTTTTAATGTTTTGACTGCTATTTCAGAGCATCTGACTTTTGGAAATCTCTTTGCCACAGCTTTCTCCTCTGGATTGGCAATGAAAAACCCGGCGCTGCCACACCGGGTTCACCGCAAACGTAGGATTGGAGGCCCTGGCAGAGGCTGCTCGCTTGATCGGTTGAATTCAGTATAGGAGCATCGTATGGCCGGGGCCACTTTGGAGTTTGACGGCACAGGCGCACTGGCCATCATCAACGAGGCCGTAGCCGCCGTTGCTGACCCGAAGCCTATGCTGCGCGATATCGGCGAGTACTTGCTGCTGGCTCATGACCGGCGCTTCGCCAGCCAGAGTTCACCGGATGGCACACCGTGGCAGGCTCTGTCACCGGCTTACCTCAAACGCAAACGCAAGAACCGCGACAAGATCCTGGTGCTCGATGGCTTCCTGAAGAACACCCTGCGTTACCAGGTAAGCGACAACGAGCTGCTGTTCGGTACCAACCGCATCTACGGCGCTATGCACCATTTTGGCGGCAGCATCGATATCGCCGGCCGCAGCCAACAAGCGTATTTCCGCCAGGACGGTAAATCAGGCGAGGTAGGCAACCTGTTCGTCAGCAAGCGCAAAAGCAATTTCTCGCAGTGGGTCACCATCGGCGCATACACCATCCAGATTCCTGCACGCCCCTGGTTGGGTACCAGTGACGATGACAACTACGCCATCGCCGGCATCGCAACGCGGTACCTGATGCCGAAATTGGCCGGAGCCTGAAAACAGCCCTGTGAGGCGTTTTAAGCGCCTCAGGCGCGGCCCTTGTACCCATACAACCCCGTTCGCCGCGCAAATCGCGTTTATAAACACGTTTAGCGCCCTTGCCAGAACATGGGCAGGCGTGGTTTCGTAGAAAAGCTCCAACTTCCCCTCAAGGCGATTTTCGGTTTACCGAAAAGAACAGCGCCATCTGCCGCCCCAATCTGGCGGCATGAAAACTAAACACCTCCCCCTCGCCGTAGCACTCGCCGCCTGCAGTTACTCGCTGGGTTCGGTTGCTGACGACAACACCATCTGGCTGCAGGTGACCCCGGCGGGCCACTTCACGCCGGCAGACGGTCGTGAGATCAAGGTGCCCAGCTGGCACATCAACCAGGCCGTCGCCAGCAAGGTGATCGAGCGCTTCCACGCGACCAAGAACAAGCGCGTGATCGACTACGAACACCAGACTCTGCGCAAAGAAGAGAATGGCCAGCCGGCACCCGCAGCTGGCTGGTACACCGACCTGCAGTGGCGCGAAGGCGAAGGCCTGTTTGCCCAGGTGCAACTCACCGCCCGCGCCGCGAATTACATCGCCGAGGGCGAGTACCAATATTTCAGCCCCGTATTCCTTTATCACCCGACCACCGGCGACGTCCTGGACGTGCAGATGGGCGCGCTCACCAATGCCCCGGCAATCGACGGCATGCAGGAACTCAGCCTGCGTGCTGCGGCGTCGTTCGGCTGTTTCGATGACTCCTCAGAGGAAAACCCCGTGAACCAATTGCTGCTGGCGCTGATCGCCGCCCTCGGCCTTGCCGAGAACACCACCGAGGAGCAGGCAGTTGCCGCGCTCTCCGCCCACACCGCCAATCTGCGCAAAGCCCTGGGCCTGGATGACAAGGCTAATGGCGATGCGCTGATCGCTGCCTGCACCGGTTTAAAAGCCAAGGCAGCCATCAACGTGGATACATCGCAGTTTGTGCCGTTGTCGGTTGTCGATGGCATGAAGGCCGAACTGGTAGCGCTGACCGCACGCCTGGGCGAGCGCGACGAGAGAGACTTGGAAGAGCAGATCACCGGTGCTCTGGAGGACGGCCGCCTGCACACCACCATGGAAGCCTGGGCCCGCGACCTGGGCAAAAGTAACCGCGCTGCCCTGACTGCCTACCTGAATACCGCAGCGCCCATTGCGGCACTGGCGCGCAGCCAGACCCAGGGCAAAGCGCCGGTTGCCGACGAGAAAACCGGACTCACCGAGAACGAGCTGGCTGTGTGCTCGCGCTTGGGCCTGACCCACGAACAGTTCAAGGCCGCCAAGGTCGAGGAGCAATAAGCCATGCCCGCGCTCACCAAAGACCGCAACACTGTGCGCCGTGATGGCGTGCAGAACTCCGACCCAGTCGCCGCCGCAACACGGATTTTTGCAGGCTCTCTGGTTTGCCTGAATGCTGCCGGTAACGCCGTACCGGGCAGCACCGCCACCACGCTCAAAGCGCGCGGTGTTGCCCAGGAGCACGTAGACAACCGCGACGGTGCTATCGGTGACCAGCGCGTCGAGACGCGCCGAGGTGTGTTCCCTTTTGCTAACAGCACCTCAACCGACGAAATCACCCGTGCCGATATCGGTGCCAGTGCCTACATCGTCGACGACCAGACGGTCGCCAAGACCTCTGCCACCAGCACCCGCTCGATTGCCGGCGTTATCCGCGATGTGGATAGCGCGGGCGTCTGGATCGAGATCTAAAGGAGCGACACCAGATGATCATTAATCAGCAAAGCCTGCGGGATCTTTTTACCGGTTACAGAACTGCGTTCCAGAATGCGTTTGCCGGTGTGACCCCGGACTTCAACCCATTCGTCCTGGACGTGCCATCCACCACCAGCCAAGAAACCTACCCCTGGCTGGGAAGCACCACCTCGTTTCGTGAGTGGCTGGGCGACCGCGTTATCCAGAACCTGAAACTGCACGACTACACCATCAAAAACCGCACCTTCGAGAACACCGTGGGTGTGGCACGCGAGACCATCGAAGACGACACCTTTGGTGTATTCGGCCCGATGATGGCGCAGCTCGGCCAGGACGCAGCCAATCACCCGGCACTACTTGTGTACGAGATGCTAGCTGCAGGTTTTAGCCGGGTTTGTTACGACGGCCAGTTCTTCTTCGATACCGACCACCCGGTGGTCAACGAAGCCGGTGCGGAAGTCAGCGTGAGTAACTTCCAGGGCGGCTCGGGGGCTGCCTGGTACCTGATGGACACCAGCCGCGTGATGAAGCCGCTGATCCTGCAGCGTCGTAAAAACTACAACTTCATTTCGCTCGACAAGGAAGGCGACCACAACGTGGCCATGCGAAAGGAGTTCATCTATGGCACGGATGCGCGCCTGAACGTCGGCTATGGTCTGTGGCAGTTGGCGTATGCCTCCAAGCAGGAGCTGACTGCTGACAATTTCAACGCCGCGTTTGCGGCCATGCAGGGCATGAGCGGCGACAAGGGCAAAAAGCTGGGCATCAAACCGACCATGCTGGTGGTGCCGGCGACACTGCGCGCCAAAGCGCTGCAAATTATCAACGCCGAGCAGATCAACGGCACCACCAACATCAACCGCAACGCTGTGGAAGTGCTCGTCACTCCGTGGCTGTAAGGGGGTTGCATGTCTCGTAAATCCGGCACCACCGCACCCAAAGTGCGGGCCCCGCGCGCAGAAAAGGCAGCTCCTGCAGCTGCCCCTGCTACCGCCGAACAGCTGGGCCACCAGCCGGCGGACATTACCGATAACGCGGCACCGATTGCGACTGCGCCGCCTGCCCAAAATGCACAACCCGTGAGCGAAGCAACACCCGGCCTGGAGGCCGGTGCTAAGGGGCAGGATGCCCCGATTGTTTTGATTGTCGGTGACCTGCCAGCAGCTCAGTACATCGAGGCGCTGAAAGCAGGCGGCATTGATGTGCTACCGCTCGCAAATCTGGAAGAGGCGCAGCTGCGTCAGCTCGGCCAGTTCCTGGTTATCGGGCAGTACGACGTTTTGCCGCCTGAGCAACTCGTTTTGCAGATCGAGCAGCATGCCGGCATCGAGCCGCTGCCGTATCCGCCTGGTGTTTCGGGTGTTGATGATCCGCTCTCGGTTGCGTTGAGTGAATTGCAGTCAGGCACTGCGGCTTTGGCTGGTGGCGGTTCAGAGGCGCAGTCAGATGCAACGCCTGCAGGTGGCAATGCCACTGATGCTTTCGATAATTCGGCGCTGGACGACGACGGCGATATCGAAGGCCTCTGGATTGTGGCGATTCCCGAACAGGGCTTTCGCCGCTGTGGCTACCGCTTCACCCGTGAGGGCTTCGGTATTGCGCTGGATGCCCTGACGGTCGAACAGATCGAGCAGCTGGAGAACGAGCCCAACCTCAAGGTTGAGCGCGGGATCTTCGGCGGCCTGGTCGAGGTGCAATAAGCCATGCAGTACATCACCCCCGACGACCTGGCCGAACGCCCAGGTGCACGCGAGCTGGCCCAAGTGGCCACGAAAGAAGGTGCGCGCCAGGTGGCCACTGAGCTGATGGAGGCCACCCTGCGCGGTGGTGACCGCAGCACTTGGCCTACCGACCAGGTCGTCGTGGCGGATGATGCCCTGCAACGTATTCAGGATGCCGTCACCGAGGCTGAAAGCATCATTGACGGTTCACTCGCCAAACGCAGCTACCCGCTGCCACTTAGCCCGGTACCGCGCTTGGTCACCGGCTGGACGCGCGACATCGCGCGCTACCTGCTGCACAAGGATCGCGGCGGCAAAGAAGACACCGACCCTGTGGTGCGCAACTACAAGGATGCACTGAAGTTCCTGGCGATGATCGTTAAAGGCGAGTTCAGCCTGGGCGCTGAAGACCCCATCACCAGCAACCCGGACCAACTCGACGTGCGCTTTGAGTCGTCATCGAGCGTATTCGATCGCACCAGTCGGCGGGCTTTCTGATGAGTTTCGCGCCCTTGGACACCTCGCTGATCGAGCAGCGCCTGCGCGAACAGGTGAGTGACTTTGAGGAGGTCAATGGTGCTGCCGCGTACCACACGCTGAAGGGCCTGAAGGATTTCCGTACCGGCACCTGCTACGTGGTGCTGGCCGCCGAGAGCAACCCGGCCGCCGATGGTGGCCAGCCGCGCCGCAAGTCCGCCGCCTCGGCTGTGTTTGGGGTGGTGATTTGCACCAGGAACTACCGCGACCCGCACGCGGAGGCCGCGAAGGATGAGGCCACTATTTTTGCCGGCAAGGCGAGAGAAGCCTTGATCGGTTGGACGCCAGGCAGCTGGTCGCCCTGCATTTGGCTCAAGGGCCAGGTGCTCGACAGTGATCAAGACCGCGTGCTCTGGATCGACGTTTACCACACCACCCACGTACTAGGGGGCACCCCGTGAGCAAGCAACCAGAACCCGCCAAAATCGAGCTGTTCAAGGTCAAGTTGGCCAAGCCACACACGCACCAGGACGAGCTTAAGGCCGTGGGTGACACCATTTCCGTCACTGCCCCGGAGCGCGACTTCTTGCTCGCCCAGGGCGTGATCAAACCTGAAACCGATTCTGCCGCCACCGCTGCACAGTGAGGTGACCCATGTCTGAGACTGATAAATACTTCTACGGCCAAGGTAAGTTTGAACTGGCCGAAATACTGTCTGGCGGCGCGCTGGGCCCTTATGTCTGGGTCGGAGATGTGTCTGAGTTGAGCGGCACCATGTCGCAAACTGCCATCAACCACCGCGAGTCCTACAGTGGCAAGAAGGCCAAGGTGCGCGAGTTCTTCACTGAACTGGGTATGGATTGGTCTGCGACCTTGCACAAGATCGATGCTGACAACATCGCTAAATTCAGCCTGGGCACCTTGACCGCGCAGGTTGCCGGTACTGTAACCGGCGAGGCATTCCCAACCGGCCTGGTGGCTGGTGATGTGATTCAACTGGCGAAAACCAATGTCAGCAGCTTGGTGCTCACTGACAGCGTCACACCGACCCCGTTTACCTTGGTGCGCGGAACCCATTACGAATACGACGTGTTTGGTGATGTTGAACTTCTGACCCTGCCAACCACCCCTGCGCCAACCCAGCCTCTGAAGGCTGCTTACTCGCATGGCGCAACGCGTCAGGCGGCGCTGCTCAACGGCACTCGTAAGAACTATGCGATGCGTTACAAGGGCGTCAACCTGGCGGAGAACGATGCGCCGGTGCTGCTGGAGATCTACAAGGTTTCGCCGGGCCTGTTGCAGACCCTCGCGATGATCACCTCTGGCAACCAGCTGGCCGGCGCGCCGGTGACTTTCACCTCGCTGCTCGACACCAGCAAGCCCGCCAACGGCGCGTTGGGGCAGTACGGTCGCTATGTGGAGTTCAGCTAAGTGGCCGTCAAGAAGTCACGCAAGGGCGTGATCACTGCGCCCGAGCCGGCAGCGGCCGAAGGTGCCAACGATCTGCAGCTGCTGCACCCCAACCTGGTGGCCACCCTAAATGGCCGCGAGGTGACGGTGCGCGAGTATGGCTTCGTCGAGGGGCTGCGGCTGCAACCGTTGTTGCAGCCGTTCCTGGATGACTTATACGAGCTGATCAAGGCGGACACCTTGCCGCCGGTAGATCAGATCGTCGGGCTTATTGGTCGGCATAAAGATGCAGTGTTGGAAGCGCTCGCCGTCTCGGCCGACATCGAGCTGGCTGAGTTGCAGGCACTCAAGAGCCAATACGAAGGCCGCACGCTGCTGATGAAGTGGTGGACGGCCAACGGCCCTTTCTTCTATCGCTGCGTCCTCGACCGAATACTGGCCGAGCGCCAGGTAGCCGATCTTCGCGCTGGAGCGACGTCTACGGCACGCTCATCCGAGCCGGCTACGGTGACCCTGAGCGAATCGGCAAGCTGACGCAGCGCCAAATTCTGCTGTTGTATGAAACCGAGCAGCGCCTCAGGCGTAAGGATCGCGCCGAGGCGTTGATAGATATGAACCAGGCGTTTGCCGGCGGTGATGCTGCTGAGAAACACCTGAAGCAACTGACCAAGTAGGAGGTTTCGATGGGATCTGATCCAGCACGACGCCGCCGGTAATAGACACTCACTGGGTAGGAAGAAACCATGAATCGAGCCATCACAGAACTGCGGCGCACCGCCGAGATCGCCGAACACAACCTGCCTTTCAGTGAGCAGGCTGGTGACGTTGCCCAGGCAGAGTTGCAGCGCGCCACTTCTGCCGAATGTCGCCAGGCCATCGAGCAGCTGCAGGAAGAGATAACCGCCAAGGCGGATTGATAGAAGAAGGGCTCCTGGATCTGGTGCGCTAACACCAGACCCAGGTGCCGAACAGGCAACACCTTGCCAGCCCAGCCAAGGCCCTCCGCTCACGCGTGAGCCGGGCGAGCCTAGCAGATGGTAAAGGTGTTGCCGAGAGTGAAAGACTTACGTTGTGGCGGTTGTAGCCGCTTGCTGGCCAAGGTTGGCCGGTTCGATATTTTGCAGATCAAGTGCCCGCGTTGCCGGGCCATCAATAATCTGAGGGCCGAGAGCCTCCGTATAGCGCCATCGAACGATGGCCAGGAGTCTTTGTGCACGCCCAACCCATCATCCCCTGGATAGGCGGTAAACGCCGCCTAGCCGACCGCATTTTCCCTTTGTTCCCACGCCATAGCTGCTACGTCGAACCGTTCGCGGGTGGCGCTGCCTTGTACTTTCTGCGCGCGGTACCGGCCGAGGTAGAGGTGCTCAACGATATCAACGGCGACCTGGTCAACCTGTACCGGGTCGTGCAGCACCACCTGGAGGAGTTCGTCCGCCAGTTCAAGTGGGCGTTGAGCAGTCGGCAGGTGTTCAAGTGGCTCCAGGAAACAAGGCCAGAAACACTCACCGACATCCAGCGAGCAGCCAGATTTTACTACCTGCAGCAGAGCGCCTTTGGCGGTCGAGTGGATGGCCAGAGCTATGGAACAGCCACCACCCAGCCGCCTGGCCTCAACTTGTTGCGTATAGAAGAGGCGCTCTCTGCCGCGCACCTGCGCCTGAGCAATACCTATATCGAGCATCTGACCTGGCAGGATTGCATCCGCCGCTATGATCGTCCCCACACCCTGTTCTACTGCGACCCGCCGTACTGGCAGACCGAGGGATATGGGGTGCCGTTCGGTTTTGAGCAGTACGAGGAAATGGCGGAACTGATCGGCCGGATCAAGGGCAAGGCGATCATCAGCCTGAACGACCACCCAGATATCCGCCGGGTGTTCGGTCGTTACCACATCGAGAGCACCGACATTACCTACACCGTAGGTGGCGGAAAAGGCAGCGAGGCGCGGGAAGTGTTGATCTTTAGCTGGGATATCGCAGCCGAGCCGGCCGGACTGTTCTAGTAGTTTTTCGGTAAGCCGAAAAGAGCGCAACGCGCGCGCGGGAGAACATTCCGACATCCCTACCAGCTGGATGCCGGCCGATGAATAACCGCGGTGATATTGAGTTTGCTCTGCGCCTGCGCACTGACCTTGAACAAGGTCAGCGCGAGCTGCAGGGCCTTGCTCAGTCCGTTGAAAACGTCGGCACTGCCACCGCAACGTCATCTGTAGGTTTAAACCACCTGGGCGAGACCGCTGAACAAGCGGCTGCGCGCATTCGCGCAGTCGTCGAGGCCAGCCTGCAGCAGCAAGCTGCAGCCAATGGCATGGCCGACAGCATCCAGCGCAGCGCCACTGCTACCCAGGAGGCCAATGGTGCCTGGCAACAGAACGCCGCTGCCCAAACCGATGCCATCAACTCCTACCACAACGCAGAACGCGCAGCCGGGCTGAAGGCGCAGGCCGATTTGAAAGCTGCGGAGGCAGCCAAGGTGGCCGCTGCCTCGGTGGAGAAAGAGTCCCAGGAACTGCAGCAGCTGCTGGGCAAGATCGATCCGGTGATCCGCAAGCTGGATGAACTGGACGATATGGAGCAGCAGCTGCGCCGGGCGCGCAACTCTGGCCAGCTCGACCTGGAAATCTTCGACACCTTCAACGCCAAGCTCCAGGAGCAGCGTGTTCGTCTTGGCGGTACGAACGATGCCATGCGCGCCGGTGCTATCACTGCAGGGCAGTACCAGCAGGCGATGCGCCAACTGCCCATGCAGATCACCGACATCACCACCAGCCTGGCCAGCGGCATGCCGATCTGGCTGGTTGCTATCCAGCAAGGTGGGCAGATCAAGGACAGTTTCGGTGGCATCGGCAATGCTGCGCGGGCTCTGGTATCAACACTCAACCCGCTAACACTCGCTATCGCGGCGTCCACTGTCGCCCTAGGTGCCACTGCCCTGGCTTATTACCAGGGCAGTCAGGAGGCGGCTGATTTCCGCGAGCAGCTCATTTTGTCCGGTAATGCTGCTGGTACCAGCAGCGACCAACTGATGAGCATGGCGGCATCGATGGATCTGGTGCGCGGTACGCAGCGTCGAGCCGCAGCTGCTCTCGCCGAGGTGGCGGGTAGCGGGAAAATTGCCAGTGAACAAATCATGCTGGTGGCTTCTGCTGCGGTGGCGATGCAAGACGCTACAGGTCGAGCTGTATCTGAAACCGTTGCCGAGTTCGTGAAAATTGCCAACGACCCGGTCAAGGCAGTCGCCGAGCTAAACCGCGAATACAACTTCCTCAGCGCAGCGGTGTACGAGCAGATCGCTGCCCTGGCTGAACAGGGTGATGAAACCGAAGCGGCGCGGCTAGCCATGGAAGAGCTGGCCCAGACCATGGAAAGCCGCGCGACTCAGATCGAGGGCAACCTTGGGCTGCTTGAAAGCGCCTGGAAGCGCATCAAAGGCGCTGCAGCCGAAGCCTGGGATGAGATGGTCGGTGTAGGGCGTGAGCAGACACTTGAGGAACAACTAGCGGCCTTAGATCGCCGAAGCATTACTGATGTTGATGCCGGCAGCGTCGCCGCAAATGCTGTGATTCTTGGTCCACTGGGTGCTGCCAAGGAAGTGTGGGATCAACTCTCACCGGTTATTCAAGGTGCAACTGAGGAAGGTGCCAAGCAGCTTGATCAAGATCGGACTCGGTTGCAGCTTGCCATTCAGCAGCGCGATACCGAAGCGGCCTGGCAGGGAGAGATGCGTCGAATCAACCAGGATTCGATCGAAGCGCAGCAGGCAATTACAAAAGTCCGTGAACAGGGCCTCTCCAAGGTCGAGCAGAAAGAACGGGCGATCGCCGAATACCGGGCCAACGTTGAAAAGATTCGCAGTGCGAACCCTGACTCCGCCCTGATCAGCGATGCGCAGATCGACAAAGACATTGCCGCCATTGAAAAGCGTTATTCCGAGCGGCAACGCAAAGCCCCCGTCGATCGCGAAGCGCGTGCCCAGGAAAACTATCTGGCGCAGTTGGAGCGCCAGGCCTCGACGCTGAACATGACCGCTGCTGAGGTGCGCCAGTACGAGCTGGCTGAAAAGGGCCTGACCGGTGCAATGCTCGATCGCGCCCAGGCTGCCTTGGTGCTGCTCGATGCCGAGGAGCAACAACGCCAGGCTGTAGCCAATGCCAGAATCAACTCTGGGTTGGAGGCTGAGTTTCTGCGTGCTGCCGGGCGAGAAACCGATGCGGCACTGTTGGAGATCCGCAGCAAGTTCGAAGGCATGCGTACTGAGTTCGAGAAGGCTGGCAACGACGCAGGCCTGGCGTGGCTCGATAAGCTGATTCCGGTTGCCGAGGCCAAGGTGCGCCTCGACGACCTGCAGCGCGAGATGGAACGTATCCTGGCCGAGCGGCAGCGCCAGGAACAATCGGTCAATGTGCAGCAGGATGCTGGGCTTTTTACCGAGCTGCAGGCGCGCGAGCGCATCCTGGATATTCACCGCCAGACTTACGCCCAGCTCGAACAGATCCGGCCGGTACTGGCTGACCTTGCCAAACAACCAGGTGTAGTTGGTGAGGCCGCTGCCCAAGCCCTCGCTGCACTGGATGTTCAGGCCCAGCAGCTGCAGGCCACAACCACGCTCCTGCAGGAGACCCTGCGCAATGGGCTTGCTTCGGGGTTTACCGAAGCACTTACCGGCCTGGCCAACGGCACGATGACCCTGCGTGAGGCGGTATCGGCACTGGGGCAAAGTGTGCTGGATGCTATGACCCAGATGGCCGCCGAGAACCTGGCGCAATCGCTGACCAGCGGTGTTATGGGTATGTTCGGCGCAGACGGTGGTCAGGCAGATATGGCCAGCGGTGCAGCAGCTGTAACAGGCTCTGCTGCAGCGCTATCCACCGCTGGCGGCTCCCTGTTAACGGGGGCTGCCGCTATCCAGGCCGCAGCTACAACCTTGGCAGCTGCCAACGGTATGTCCGGTGCCAGTTCGGTGGCGGGTGCCGCAACTAGTGGCGCGGCGAACAGCAGCTGGCTCAGCTCGGCGGCATCCTGGGCCGGGTCATTCTTCGCAGAGGGTGGCCATGTGCGCGGCCCCGGCACCACAACCAGCGACAGCATCCCGGCCTGGCTGTCGGACTATGAGTTCGTCACCCGTGCTGCGGTGGTCACCCAACCAGGTGCACTGACATTCCTGAATGACTTCAACGCGCGTGGCATGGCCGCGCTCAATGATTGGTCGTACCGAGTACGCCATAACACCGGTGGCCTGGCCGGCGTGCCGGCACCTGCGTTGCCTGCACCTGGTATGCCAGGCGGCCGACTGGCAGAGCCTGCCGCCTCGATGAGCGCCACGCTGAAAAACAGCCAGACCTTCAACCTGATCGACAGCCCCGAACGCATCGCCGACGTGCTGAACAGCCCAGCAGGTGATCAGGCGTTCACCGTGATGCTGTCACGCGATCCGGCCA
The DNA here is from genome assembly GCF_003060885.1 of Pseudomonas sp. HMWF032. Taxonomy (GTDB): domain Bacteria; phylum Pseudomonadota; class Gammaproteobacteria; order Pseudomonadales; family Pseudomonadaceae; genus Aquipseudomonas. Next base: position 869,161 of record NZ_QAIG01000005.1, on the reverse strand, counting down.
AATTTCGCACCATCCTGGGACTCTAGTCATGCCTCACAAGATCGGCTTTGTCGATAACAGCAACGGGCAGTGGGCCCACTACAACATGCTCGCGCAACTGCGGCACTTCTGCGGTGGCTTCGGTGATCTCGGCACAATTACCCGATCCGGTACCGGCAACGGGACGATCACTGCCATTGAAGCCTCGCCGGCGGCGATCACCGAGACCTGGACGCTGACCTGCACCGTGGCTGCAGCCAATGGCGGCACGTTCTCGGTTGTTGGTTCGGTCTCCGGGGCAAAGGCCAATGCTGTGGTGGGTACGCCCTACGACAACGGGTTGATCAAGTTCCTGATCAGCGACGGCAGTACCGACTTCGCTGTGGGTGCTGTGATCGGCATCCCCGTCACTCAGGGTGCGGCCAGTGCTGCGAATGCCGCATGGCAGGTGCTGCGCTACGACACTGTGGCGGTCAATCGTGAACTGATATTCAAGGGCAAAGGCTATACAGGCGACGAGGAGATATTCGTCGGCTTCCGCACATACCAGGATGCTGGTGCCGACTACTACAACCTCGTAGCCGCTGTGTTCACGGGCTACGTGCCGGGCAATACGTTCGATAACCAACCGGGTGCTCGGTTATCTGGGGTTCCTGCCCACAACCAGCGAATCGACTACTGGCTCACCCTCAACGGGCAGCGTATTACCGGCGCGATGAAGGTTGGCACCCCGGTTTTTGAGTCGTTTTACGTAGGCAAATGCCTGCCCTATGGCCGACCTAGCCAGTACCCGTATCCGGTAGTTTGCGGCGGTATGTTAAGCGGTGCGCCCGCAACCCGCTTCAGCGATACAACTCATTCCATGGCTTACAAGGGCAACCGGGCCAACTTGGGTTTAAGAACCAATGACGGTTGGACTCAGCCTCTGACTTACCCATGGGTTAACACCTACATTGCGAGTTCCTTTCAGAACATGCGCGATACGGCCGGCGTGTATCACTTGCTGCCTGTGGAGATGTTCCAAAGCAATTTGAACCTTTGGGGAGCACTAGACGGCGTGTTCTACATCACCGGTTTCAACAATGCCGTCGAGAACACTCTGGTCATCGGTGGCCACACCTACGTTGTGATCCAGGACGTATGGCGAACCGGACATACGGACTATTTCGCGCTGAGGATGGACAACTAATGGCTTACTACAGCGGAGCAGCAAACGACATGGCCGCGCTGCGCAGCGCCTTGATCGGTGCTTGCGTTGCGGAGGGCTGGACGCTGACTGGAGATATCCTGTCGAAAGGCACGATGTTCTGTCGAACCGTCATCTTTAACGGCTCTCTTCAGATTACGGGCGGTACGGGGATCGGGGCTGGAAGTACCTTAGCCGGTGCCTCAAGCAGAAGTTGCCATGTCCTTGGCACTGGCAACCTAGCTGTTACTTGGCCTGCGGCATATGAGATTTTTGTATTCCCGACAGAGGTGTTCCTGGTTGTACGGTTCAGCGTTGATCGCTACCAGTGGTGTGCCTTTGGCCAATCAGACATCGCTCTGCCAGGGACGGGGATGTGGTTTGCGGCTACGGCTGGAATGCAGGCCTCGACCGGTATCGCGCTGACCGTTACTTCATCAAGCACAGTCCATCCTTCAGGGCTTCCATTCTGGGCCGCCTACAACTCTGACGGTCCAGACAATTGCAGAATCCACCATGGTTTCGACGGTGCTGGCTGGTCGTCAGGCTCTGATCTCATTGGGATTTCATACAATGCGTCAGAACTGATTTCGTTGCTTCCCAACACATGGAACAGCGAGGCAGTGCTGCTGCCAATACGAGCTTTTATTACCCGTCCAAGCTCCAAGCTCTCACTCGCTTTAGAGCTAATCAATGCCCGATTCACCCGCGTCGATAATCACGAGCCCGGAGAGGTCATTACCTTTGGATCTGAGCGCTGGAAGATCTTCCCCGGCTACAGAAAGGACGTGGTTAACCGGAATGGCGGTACCAACATCCAGCATTCCGGTACGTTCGGTTGGGCCGTGCGTTATGAGGGGCCGTAGTGGCAGTCCTAAATGGGGTGATCGCCAGGCCCACACTCGCGGCGGAGGTTAACCCTTATCTGACCGTGGCCCATGATCAGTTCGCGTGGGTGCCGCTGCCATTTGTCACAGTGGGGCACGTGTTCGTTAAAGGCCAAGCGCTAACAACTCATTGGCCTGTTAGCTCTATGGAGCTAGAGGTTCCAGGTACGGCGCGTGGCGCGTTTCTCGACGACTACTATCACCGCATTCACATCAGCCCTCAGCGCCTCGATCTCGGCAACGTCGTTTCAATCCAGACAACCCCTGTTCGGCTTTGGAACGCTCACCTCGAACCGCGCACACTCGCATCGATTGAGGGTACCGACGAGGGCATTCTGGTTGCTGGCCAGCCCGTACCGCCGATGGTATTCCCAGCACTGAAGGAACTGACCTGGAACGTCAGCGTTACGCCTGAAGGCCAGCCGGTGCTCGACACCACCGTTGCGTGGATCTTCGATAATGCTGAATCACCTGGTGTACGCATTACAGCCAACCGCATCATCGCTTGGTCATTCGTGCCCGACTGGGCCGATGGCGTGATCGAGCGGCTGGCCTGGGCGACAGACATTCTGTCTAGCGAGTCCATGGTCGAGCTGCGCCGGAAATTGCGTCTGGCTCCTCGTCGTGAGCTGGAGGCGGCGATGTACGTCGAGGGGCGCGAGCGGCAACTGCTCGACCTGATGCTCTTTGGCTGGGGCGCACGCGTTTGGGCGCTGCCGCTGTGGCACGAAATCCAGCTGCTTTCCACACCGGTACCAGTTGGGGCGCTATCGGTTATCTGCAGCACCCAGTACCTGGACTTCCGGGATGGAGGGCTCGCGATGCTGCGTGGCGAGAGTGCCTTCAACAGCGAGACAGTTGAGATTGATGTCGTCACTGCCGGCGGGCTGCTGCTTAAACGTGCTACCCAGCAGGCTTGGCCTGCAGGTAGCCGTATTTACCCGGTACGCCCGGCGCGGCTGACCCAGGCACCAGTGCTGCAACGGCTGACTGATCAGGCGATCGCTGCAGACGTGACGTTTATGATCACCGACGCTTGCGACTGGCCCGCCGTGATGCCTGCCACCTTATATAGAGGGCGCCCTGTGCTGGAGGCTCGGCCGGATGAAAGTGAGGATCTCACCAGTTCTTATGAGCGCCTGCTACTAACACTGGACGGTGGTTTCTCAACCCCACTGACAACGGATACCGCAAACCGGACCATGCCGGTTCAGGCGCACCGTTGGATTGATATGGGGCGTGCCGCACGTGCTGCGTACCGCTCGATGCTTTATGCACTGGCTGGCAGACAAGTGCCTCTTTGGGTGCCAACCCATGCAGATGACCTCCAGCTTGTCGCCACGGTGTCCGCACTGAGCACTGTCCTCGATGTCGCCTACGTGGGCTACACCCGGTTTGGTCAAAGCAAAACTGGCCGGCGCGATATCCGTATCGAGTTATTCAACGGCACTGCATTGCATCGACGCATCACTGGCAGCATCGAGCTGGATCAGCACACAGAACGATTGGCGATCGATAGCGCCCTCGGTGTTCTGGTCGAGCCAGGTGATGTGATGCGCATCAGTTGGTTGGCGCTCTGCCGTGGAAATAGCGATGCCGTCGAGATTCATCACCAAACCGATAGCGAGGGTGTTGCCAGCAGCTCGCTGACTTTCAGAGGGGTACGTGACGATGAGTTTTAACAGTCGCGAGCACTCACTCGCCGCCGGTGCACCGATCCGCCTTTATGAGTTCAAGCGCGGAGTGCTGCGCTGGCTGTACAACAGCTCAGACCGCGATATCACTCACAACACCCAGATTTTTCGCAGTCAGGTGGGTGGAATCACTGACGATGGTATCCGCCAGACCGGCCAGGCCAGTGCCGACTCTCTCAGCATTACCGCGCCGGCATCACTTGAAGTGGCGCAGCTTTATCGAGGGGTACCGCCGAGCAACACCATCGACCTGGTCATTTACGACATGCACCACGGCGAGCCTGAGGTATTGGTGAGCTGGTTCGGCGAAATTGCCTCGGTGAATTGGCCCAAGCTGGATCGCTGTACGGTCAAGGCTGTTCCTTTTGATGCATCGCTTGAGCAGCCTGGCCTGCGCATGACCTGGCAGCGCGGTTGCCCGCACGCGATCTATACGCCGCCCTGCGGTGTGGACCGCAATGCATTCAAGGTCGCCGCTGTTGTGCAGAGCATGAGCGGCGTGGCGATCAACAGCGGGACATTCGCTGGGTTCCCCGATGGCTGGTTTTCAGGTGGGTACATCGAATGGCCGATCGGGGCCGGTGAGTTCGATCGGCGCGGTATTGCTGCTCACACCGGCCAGGTACTGACGCTGCTCAGCGGTACCTCGCGTATCGTCCTGGGGCAGAGCATCACGGCCTACCCAGGCTGCGGGCAGGTTGGTTCAATCTGCAATAGCAAGTTCAACAACCTACCCAACTACGGCGGCTACATGCATTTAAGCGGCCGTTCGCCATTTGACGGCAACATGGTGTTCTGATGAATCCATTCCCCATCATCATGATGATCGTCAGTACGGCGATTAACTATGCGAACCGCCCCAAGATCCAGCCGCCAAAGCCTGCCGCATTCGAGCAATTTGAATTTCCTGTGGCCGAGGAAGGCACGCGGCAGTACGTAATTTTCGGTGACGTCTGGATCAAGGACTGGATCGTGCTGAGTTACGGCAATTTCCGCACCTCGAAGATCCAGACCAAGGGCGGCAAGTCTGGCATCGGCGGCTGGGTGCCAGGCATTCTGCCGGGTACCACCAACCCGATTGAGGCTTGGTTTTCGCCATCCGAGAAACTGGGGCTTGGGCTTTCCCAGTACGACCCATTCCAGCCTGAAGAACCCAACAACAATCTACCAGCACTCCTGGACGGTGACACATGGATCGGCAACTGACCGTGCGCGCCTGGCCGCGCCACTTACATGCGCTGCGTCTTTGCTGTGGTGGTGCCAGACCGTTGGCCGCCGCATTGGGCCTTGATTACAACGAGTTCGTCTTCAACGGCATCGATGTCGCTGAGCTGCGCGCGAGTGGCAATGCATTTGCGATCGCTTTGGCCGAACAGGCCGAGCGTGAGCACCAGGAGCAATTAGATGAGCGCTGATAAGAAGCCCATAACCAAGGGGCATCGCTATTTCTTTGGCATCCACATGGGGATTGGCCGCTGGATCGACGTGCTCAAAGAAATTCGCGTAGGCGGCCGCACTGCATGGAGTGGCGCAAAGTCAGGGCAGGCGCGCTGGAAGATCACCGCTGCAACCTTGTTCGGTGGCGATGATGGCGAGGGCGGTATTCACGGCACCATCGACATGATGACTGGTGCTGCGGGCCAGCCTGTCAATCGGCGGTTGGCTGGCATGCTGGGCGGCCTGGTACCAGCGTTTCGTGGGGCATGCACGCTGTTCTATGACGGGCTGGTGACCAGCATGTCGCCCTATCCGAAACCCTGGGAAGTTCGCGTAGCGCGGACTAGCGGTGGGTGGGATGGCAGCACCTGGTACCCGGAGAAGGTGACGATCGCCCTTGGGTCGATCCAGGCAATGAACCCCGCTCACATTCTTTATGAAGCCATAACCAACCGTGACTGGGGGCGAGGTAAAGATCGATCGCTGATTGATGATGCGCAGTGGCGCAGTGCAGCCGATGCATTGTTTGCTGAAGGGTTCGGCTTGTGTCTGGCTTGGAAACAGCAGGACAAGATCTCGTCCTTTATGCAGTCGATCCTGGATCACATCGGGGCGGCCGTCGTGCTCAACCGCCGCACTGCCAAGTTGCAGCTGTTTCTGATCCGCGATAACTACGTGGTAGCTGATCTGCCGTTGTTCGATGAAGACAGCGGGCTGCTGAGCATTGAGGACGACGAGAACGCAGCGTCGGCACCAGCCGCAAATGAAATCATTGTGACCTTCACCAACCCGGTGGCATACGGCGCAAAGCAGCAGGTGCGTGTGCAGAACACGGCAGCTATCGTGTCAGCCGGTGGGGCGATCACGGAAACGATTGATTACCTGCACCTTCCTACAGCCTCGCTGGCGCTGCGCGTGGCACAACGGGTGCTCCGGGAAAAGGGCGTTTCAAAGCGGCTTAAAGTAACCCTGGATCGACGTGCCAGCGGTTTGCAACCAGGTACTCCTTTCCGTATTCGCAGCACGCGGCGTGGCATTGCCGAGATGGTGCTGCGGGCAGGTAAGGTTGAGGACGGCACACTGGCTTCAGGCTCAATCACCGTTACGGCCATGCAGGATGCGTTCGGCCTGCCAGCCACGTCCTTTGTCGAAGTACAGCCACCTGAGTGGGTACCGCCTACTACCGCACCGCTTCCGGCAGCGGTGCGCAAGCCATTCGAGTTGTCATACCGAGACCTGGTGGTTGGCCTGTCTGCGGTTGATCTCGCTGCACTGCACCCGACTGCATGCGCCTTCGGCATCATGATCCGCAGGCCGACCAATGCTTCTATCAACTATGTGCTGCTGACCAAAGCCGGTGGCATTGACTACAACGCCGCCGGCAGCGGCGACTTCTGCCCATCGGCACAGATCATCAGCGCCATCGGCCACTTGGATACCGCCGTTCAGTTCACCTTTGTGACCGATATCGCCGGCTTCACGCCGGGCCAAGTCGGTGTGATTGATAACGAGACCGTACAGCTGGTCAGCGTGGATTGGATGACCGGCAATGCAGTGATCAAGCGGGGCTGTGGTGACACAGTCCCTGTACCCCATGCGGCCGGGGCAAGGATTTGGTTCTACGCCGACAGATCTGCCGTCGATCCCGCTGAGTACGCCGTTGGCGTTACCGTATCGGCAAAGGTTTTGCCATTCAGCTCCGGGGGCTGGCTGGACGCGGCCTTGGCCCCAGTCGATACGTTGTTGATGGCCCAGCGCCAATACCGGCCATATCCTCCCGGCAAACTGAAGATCGGTGGCGTTGCATATCCAGCGTCGGTGGAAGGTGATGTGGTGCTGACCTGGACCCACCGTGATCGCGTCCTGCAGGCTGACCAGGTTGTCGATACCACCCAAGCCAACATCGGCCCCGAGGCAGGCACGACATACAGCGCGCGCTTGCTTCGGGCAGATACCAACGCAGTGCTGGTAAGCCAAACAGCCCTTACAGGCACGACAACGACACTGACGACGACATACGTCGGCGCAGTGATCGTCGAGCTGTGGTCAGTGAGAGGTGGGTTGGATAGCTACCAGCGACACAGATGGACGATCGCGCATACGGTCCCACCAGTTGGGCCTTGAGGGGAGTTATTCGGTGGAATGAATGGCGCTATAGTCGAGGCTCAATTCTCTGATAAGGATGAACCCACTATGGGAAACCCTGTTGATAGCACTACAAAAATCGGCTGGAAGGCAGAGCGAGATATGCTGCCAGAGGCGTCAGAACTAGAGTTTCTGCGCTGGTTCTACCTCAACGCGGATGATGTAACTCGTAGCGCGTTGGTAGCTGAGTTTTACCAAACGCAGCAGAAGTCCCTTCCACAGAACCTCCGCTAGCCATCTCCGTTTATGAAATTCCTTTGCCGTATGGCTAAAGCAGCCATACGGCATTTATCGCGCGTCAGGCCACAATTTTTCGCGCCGCGCTACACCCCCCGCAAAGCGCCTAGCCTTGCGAACGCACACCCTGGGACAGGCTGAACATAAACAGCAGCAAATCCTGATCCGGGCGGACCACCTCGGCCGCTCGCGCCTGAGGTGGCAATGGGCAATAACCCAATTGCTCGTTCAGGGTGATGACCTGGGGGCTGGCTTCCTGCCAGGCCGCCGCCGCGAGCGAGGCCACGCTGAGCGCGGTGGCCAGAAACAAACCTCGTGCGATTTCTAGCTTCATCACTGCAACCTCTTGATAGCGCTGCCAAACGCTTTGTTCTCACCCTAGATCATGGACAACCGCTACGACGCTCTATGCGACCGACGGTCATATTCACGCCCCCTTCAGGATCGTCCTGATCCACTCACATAGTGCTCGACAGCCAGACTTCGAACCTACCCAGACGCGTTGGTTCAATACTGAGCCTAACCAAGGATTGGCCAGGTACAGCGGTAACAACCCTGGGGTCACTTTATTGCCCAGTTGCATCAGCAACAGACAGGCTAGAAGCAATGGTTTTGAAGCGACCAACCACCGGTATCTCGACCACTACCAGCGCGCAAGCCGCACGGTAGAGCACATCCAGGTGAGGTCAAAATGAGCAGCAACAATGCTGAATAGCAGCACGGTGCCAATTGACAGGCTCCAGTCCGGGAGCACGCGCCATACAAAGCAATTGGCGTACCGCTTTGCCGAGGGGACTGTTTATAGCCGAGAAAAATGAAAACCCCGTGACAGGCACGGGGTTTTCTTTACAGCGTACAGCCCATCTAGCGATGGGCTGTGAGAGCTGGGCTGGCTTACATCATGCCGCCCATGCCACCCATGCCACCCATGTCTGGCATACCGCCAGCAGCTGGTTTGTCTTCAGCCACTTCAGCGATCATCGCTTCGGTGGTGATCATCAGGCTGGCGATGGAGGCAGCAGCCTGCAGCGCAGTACGGGTCACTTTGGCCGGGTCGAGAATACCCATCTCGATCATGTCGCCGTAGGTGTCGGTGGCGGCGTTGAAGCCGTAGTTGCCCGAACCCTGCTTGACCTTGTCGACTACAACGCTTGGCTCGCCGCCAGCGTTGGCCACGATCTGACGCAGCGGTGCTTCAACCGCACGACGCAGCAGCGCGATACCCACGTCCTGATCGGCGTTGTCGCCTTTCAGTTCGCTGATGGCTTGCAGCGAACGCACCAGCGCCACACCACCGCCAGGTACCACGCCTTCTTCAACGGCTGCACGGGTGGCGTGCAGGGCGTCTTCAACGCGGGCTTTCTTCTCTTTCATTTCCACTTCGGTGCCAGCACCGACCTTGATCACGGCAACACCGCCAGCCAGTTTGGCCAGACGCTCTTGCAGCTTCTCTTTGTCGTAGTCGGAGGTGGTGTCTTCAACCTGCTTGCGGATCTGCGCAACGCGAGCCTCAATATCAACCTGCGCGCCAGCGCCGTCGATAACGGTGGTGTTTTCCTTGCTCAGGATCACACGCTTGGCGTTACCCAGGTGCTCCAGGGTCGCGCTCTCCAGGCTCAGGCCTACTTCTTCGGAGATCACGGTACCGCCAGTCAGGATGGCGATGTCCTGCAGCATGGCCTTGCGACGGTCGCCGAAGCCCGGTGCCTTGACGGCAGCGACTTTAACGATGCCACGCATATTGTTCACAACCAGCGTCGCCAGGGCTTCGCCTTCAACGTCTTCCGCGACGATCAGCAGCGGACGGCCGGACTTGGCAACAGCTTCCAGAACCGGCAGCAGTTCACGGATGTTGGAGATCTTCTTGTCAACCAGCAGGATCAGCGGGCCGTCGAGTTCGGCGACCATGGTGTCCGGCTTATTGATGAAGTACGGCGACAGGTAGCCACGGTCGAACTGCATGCCTTCAACAACCGACAGTTCGTTTTCCAGGCCAGAGCCTTCTTCAACGGTGATCACGCCTTCTTTGCCGACTTTTTCCATGGCTTCAGCAATGATGTCGCCGATGGAGTTGTCAGAGTTGGCGGAAATGGTGCCAACCTGGGCAATCGCCTTGGTGTCCGCACAAGGCTTGGACAGGGCTTTGATTTCTTTGACGATGGCGATGGTCGCCTTGTCGATGCCGCGCTTGAGGTCCATCGGGTTCATGCCGGCAGCGACGGCTTTCAGGCCTTCGTTGACGATGGCTTGAGCCAGAACGGTGGCGGTGGTAGTGCCGTCACCGGCGTCGTCGTTAGCACGGGAGGCAACGTCCTTGACCAGCTGCGCACCCATGTTCTCAAAGCGATCTTTCAGCTCGATCTCTTTTGCAACGGAAACACCGTCTTTGGTGATCAGCGGAGCACCGTAGCTCTTCTCGATCACCACGTTGCGGCCTTTCGGGCCGAGGGTCGCTTTTACCGCGTCAGCCAGAACGTTGACACCGGTGAGCATTTTCTTGCGGGCGGAATCGCCGAATTTAACTTCTTTAGCAGCCATGATGGTTATTCCTTGATTCGTTCAGATAGAGCGGAATTCGTAGCGACAGAGCGCTGAAATCAACCTTCAACGACAGCGAGGATTTCGCTCTCGCTCATTACCAGCAGGTCTTCACCGTCAACCTTGATGGTGTTGCTGCCGGAGTAAGGGCCAAACACCACTTTGTCACCGACTTTAACGGCCAGAGCACGCACTTCACCGCTGTCCAGCACGCGGCCGGTGCCTACCGCCACGATCTCGCCCTGATTCGGCTTCTCGGCAGCGGAACCTGGCAGCACGATGCCGCCTGCGGTTTTCTTTTCTTCTTCGCTGCGACGGATTACGACGCGGTCATGCAGAGGACGAAGCTTCATTGTCGATCTCTCCCTATAGGTGGTTTTTCGGCCGGTGCAGTCACCGGCGGGTTAGCAAAGTCCGGCGGGGCCGGTAGCGCTGCGCCAGGCGTAGCGCTGAAGTCTGATCTGTCTGAATGACAGAAAACCTTGCGGTGTCCGCTACATAAGGGCGTAAAAGGGGATTTCAAGGGTGGCGGATGATTATTTTTGCGATCAATGCCGCCCAAATGAGGCCTGCAGGGTCAGTCACGGCGTTCGTATTCGCCTTCCAGCACATTGGGGCGAACTTGCCCGGAGCGCGCGGCCTGGTCGTCGAAAAAGGCGCGCTGGCGCATGGCCTGCTCGGCGGCCCGCAGGCGCACCTTGTTGACCAGCAGGCGACGGGTGAAGGGAATCAGGCAGAGCACGCCGAAGATGTCGCTGATAAAGCCCGGCAGCAACAACAGACCACCGCCGACGGCGATCAGCAGGCCTTCAAGCATCTCCTGCTCAGGCAGCTCACCGCGCGCCAGCTTTTCCCGTGCCCGCCAGGCCGTGGCAACGCCAGCTACGCGCAGCAAAACGCTGCCGAGAATGGCCGTACCGATGACCAGCAACAGGGTTGGCAGCACGCCGATAGCGCTCCCGACCTGAATCAGCAGGGCCAGTTCGATGATCGGAAACAGCAAAAAAAGAAATAGAAAAGCACGCATCACAGGGGTCCTAAACGGAAGATCAGCTTCCAGTAAGAGGGAAGTATGGGGTGTCAGGCTGAATTCAAGCTGAAGCCTGACCGTCGGTCGGCCAGGTTTCAGCGCGGGCCAGCGCCACCAAGGCTTGGCGCACCGCCAGCGGACTGTTACAGGATGTTGGAAAGGCCAGCCAATACAGGCTCTGGCCGATGCGCAGGTGGAAACCTTCGCTGTCCAGCCCCACCAGCTCAGCCGGCACGTGGGCAGGCAAACCGGCCAGTTCGACATAGTGAGCGATGGCCTTGGCATGATCACTGTTCATATGCTCGGCCATGCTGATTTCACTGTCGCCAGCAAAGGGATTGGCCAACGCCACCTGCTCCAGCCAGTGAATGGCACCAAAACCACCGATATAGCGCCAGCGCACCGGCTCCAGCCGCCAGAAATCAAAATCATGGGCCTGGTGATAGCCACGCGAATCCGGGAAATAGCGGTAATAGCGCTGCGCGGCCGCCGCAATCTGCCCCTCGTCATCCAATTGTCGCGCTTGCGCGAGCAAAGTAAGACGGCCGACCGCCTGTACATCTTCCGCACCGCGCTCGCCCACCAACAGCGAGCATTTACCGTCCTGCTTGAGGTTATGGGTGTGCTGAGCGATGCGACTGATCAAAATCAGCGGATAACCGTCAGCATCCAGGCAATAGGGCACCACTGATCCGAAAGGGAAACCCGGCATGGCCTTGGAATGGGTGCTGAGCACGCCCCGGTATTCCTTGAGCAGCAATTCTCGGGCATGCTTGCCGGCTTTCACGCTCACCTTATGACTCCTTGCATAGAATCCGTCACAAACGGACAGGCGCCTAGATTACCGCGCCGACAAGGCTCCACGACACCATTTGAGGGGAATCGCAATGCAACTTACAGACAAGGTCATCATTATCACCGGCGGCTGCCAAGGGCTTGGCCGCGCCATGGCCGAATACCTGGCAGGAAAAGGTGCCAAGCTGGCACTGGTCGACCTGAACCAGGAAAAACTCGACGAAGCTGTCGCGGCCTGTAAGGCGCTGGGCGTGGAAGCGCGCGCCTACCTGTGCAACGTCGCCAATGAAGAACAAGTGATCCAGACCGTGGCCCAGGTTGCCGAGGACTTCGGCGCCATCAATGGCCTGGTCAACAACGCCGGCATCCTGCGTGACGGCCTGACCATCAAAGTCAAGGACGGCGAAATCACCAAGCTGAGCCTGGCCCAGTGGCAGTCAGTGATCGACGTCAACCTCACCGGCGTGTTCCTCTGCACCCGTGAAGTGGCCGCGAAGATGATCGAACTGAAGAACGAAGGCGCGATCATCAACATCTCCTCCATCTCCCGCGCCGGCAATATCGGCCAAGCCAACTATTCCGCCGCCAAGGCCGGTGTGGCAGCCGACACCGTGGTCTGGGCCAAAGAACTGGCGCGTTACGGCATCCGCGTGGCGGGCGTAGCACCGGGCTTTATCGAAACCGAAATGGTTGCCAGCATGAAACCGGAAGCGCTGGAACGCATGACCTCGGTCATCCCGCTGCGCCGCATGGGCAAACCCGCCGAGATCGCTCACTCGGTGGCTTACATTCTGGAAAACGACTACTACACCGGTCGTGTTCTGGAACTGGACGGCGGCCTGCGCCTCTGATCGCAAGATCGGCAGCTACAAACAAAAAGCCCCGCAAACGCGGGGCTTTTTTATGCGACTAAGACCTTACCAACCCACGCCAAAACCCAGGCTGTAGCGGGTTTCGTCCAACTCACCTTCCGAGCCGCTGACCAGGTCTTTCTCGGCCTTCATATTCAGCGAGGCCCAGTCGGTCAGCTTGTAGCGCAGGCCCACAGCGGCATCCAGGGTGTAGTCAGCGGCGTTGGCCAGCGGCTTACCCACTTCGCCATCGCTGAACAGTTCGACACTCTTACCGACCAGATAACGGTTGTAATCCCACTTCATGCTGACGGCATAGAAGTTGTCGTTCTCGCCATTGGCATATTCGTAGTCAGTGCGGTTAAGCAGGCCGGCCACGGAGAAGGCGCCCAGCTCGTTATCCCAGAACTGGTAACCCGGACCGCTACCCACGGTACGCTGGCGACGCAGGTCCTCCAAGTGATCACGTTTGTACTCCAGCCTACCTTGCCAGAACCAGTGTTCGGTCAGGAAACGGTCCAGCGCGTACTCAGCACTCCAGTTATTGGTCGTTTCTACATCGTTCTGGAACTCGCGGTTGTACTCGGCCTTGCCATTGTGCCGCCACAGACCATGACGAGCCTGGGTTTTCAGGCTGACGTCATAGTCGTCGGTATCACGCTCGGCGCGCTTGTAATCCAGCGAGGCATCCACATTACCTTTCCAGATGAAATCCTCGACCAGCGGCTTGGGCTTGAGGATCTGTTGAATACTGGCCAGCTCAATGGTTTTCGGCGCCTCACCATTGGCCAGCGTGACCTTGCCAGGTTCGGCAGGCTGCAAGGACTTGGCGCGCTCGCCGTGTACCGCGCTCTCCTTGACCAACAGTTCCTGATCACTTTCCAGCGTGGCGATCTTGCGCCAGTCCAGCGCAATGGCACCGCCGTAATCCGTTTCCAGCAGCAATTTGCCACCGTCGTAGAACTTGATCTTGCCGCTCAGGCGGTCACCATTCTTCAGCCAAACGGTATCGGCCAACGCCGAGGTTGTCGCGGCACTCAGGGCCAGGCACAGCAGGGTTCTGGAAAACATACGAAAAGGAATCTGTCTCGGGTTTGCGAAAGGTCGCGCATTATCCGTATGCACACCGCAAGAGCAAGCACTGACCGACAGAAGCCCCACGTGTTCAGCTTAGAACCCCTGAGACGCTACCAACCGACCCCCACTCCGAGCAGATAACGTCGCTCGCTGGAGGTCTGACCCAAACCACGCGCCATATCCAACTCATACAACAGCGACAACCGCGCCCAGTCGTTGAGCCGATATCGCAGCCCCACCTCGCCATCGAGCACATAGTCCACCTGTTCAATCTCAGGCACCTGCAGCTCCGCATTGCTGTACAGCTCTAGCCGAGTACCCCAGAGCAAGCGCTTGTAATCCCACTCCAGCGAATAGGTATTGAAATCCAGCTCGCCCAGACTGCTGCGCATCTGCGTGCGGTTGAACTGGGTAATCATGTCAAAACGTCCCAGTTCGTTATCCCAAAAGCGATAACCGGGACCTGCACCGAAGGTGCGCTGACGCGAAAACAAGGCAAACTCATCCTCGTCATGCTCCACACCGACCCGCCAGAACCATTGGTCCGTCAGAAAACGGTCAAGGTCATACTCCAGCTGCCAGTTGTCCGCAGTCTTCACATCATTCTTGACCTTGCGCTCCAACTCGCTGCTGAGCACATGCCGCCAACGGCCATGCTCAACGCGAGTATTACCTTTGAGCTTCCATTCGTCGGTCTCGCTGTCATCACGCTTCATGTCCAGCTTGGCGTCCAGGTTGCCCTCCCAAACCCGGTCACGCAGCAACGGACGCGGCGGTATAAGACGATTGATGCTGGCCAGGGGAATGGTCTGGGTGCTGGCATTAACCATACGCACCATGCCTTTGCCGGCGGCTTCCAATTGTTTGCTCTGCTCGCTGTCGAAACCCTCACGCCTGACCAGCAAGGGTTTCTCCGAGCGCAGGGTGTCGATATCCTTCCAGGCAATCAGCACCTGTCCGGCGTACTTGGTTTTCAACGCCAGCTTGCCGCCATCCAGAAGAATGATCTCCCCCGTCAGCCGATCACCATTATTCAGCCATACCGTATCCGCCCAGGCGGGCGTACACAGCAGAGTAATCAACAAGCACAACAGGGAACGTAGCAACATGATGGAAGCGCCAGACAGCCAGCCAGAACAGGGAGCGAAGCATGCCGCGTCAGCCCGTCCGACAGCAAGCCACGACGCACGGCGTGGCGCACTGTATAACGTGCTGGCCCAAGTGCCGGCCGGCAGTGTGGTGAGCTATGGCCAGTTGGCGACTTATGCCGGCCTGGGGCGTGCGGCGCGCTGGGTCGCACGCACGCTCAGTCAGTTGCCCGAGGGCAGTACACTGCCCTGGCACCGCGTGATTGCGGCGAACGGGCGCATCAGCCTGCCCGCAGGCAGCCCCGGCGGCACCGAGCAGCGCATCCGGCTGCGTGACGAAGGCGTGCAAATCCACAACGACAGGGTGGATATGCCGCGCTATGGCTGGCGCCCAACGGAGCACAGCAAGTAGGGGCTGTTACCGTTTTATCGCGACCGCGCCGGAGCCTGGCGAGATTTTTAGCGGCAACGCGGCTTGCGCTAAAACGGTAACAGCCCCTAGAGTGCGCCCTTTAATAGGTCAAACTCAGGCTGATACCCCTTCAATGCCCCGTAAAAGCTGGCGCGACGCCATTGCTGCCTACTCCAGCCCCTCCACATTGGTGCTGTTGCTTCTAGGGTTCGCCGCTGGCCTGCCTTATATGCTGGTGTTCTCCACCCTATCTGTCTGGTTGCGCGAAGCCGGTGTCGCGCGAGAAACCATTGGTTTCGCCAGCCTGATCGGCTTGGCCTATGCCTTTAAATGGGTCTGGTCACCCCTTCTCGACCAGTGGCGCCTGCCACTGCTCGGCAAGCTGGGTCGCCGCCGCTCCTGGCTGGTGCTATCGCAACTGCTGATCGCTATTGGTCTTGCCGGCATGGCCCTGTGCGACCCGCAAACCCACCTGACCTGGCTGATTTCCCTGGCCGTATTGGTGGCGTTTGCCTCTGCGACTCAGGACATCGCTGTCGATGCCTACCGCCTGGAAATCGTTGACGACACCCGACAGGCCGCCCTTGCCGCCAGCTACATGGCGGGTTACCGCGTCGCCGCCCTGCTGGCAACCGCGGGTGCCCTGTATTTCGCCGAAGGATTTGGCTCAACCGCCTTGCTCTACCAGCATGCCGCATGGGCTGGCACCTACCTGCTGTTTGCCTTGCTGATGCTGCCAGGCCTGCTCACCAGCCTGTGGATGCGCGAACCCGATGTACCATTGCGCACCCAACTGGCTGCCGCGCGCTACGGCTTCAGCCACCAGATCGTGTCCGTACTGGTATTGATCGTCTTGCTGGTTTCCGTACCAGCCATGTTCACCCAGTTCTACAACACCGACTTTGCCAGCCTCATCAATGGTGAAGCGACTCTGCTCAACCTGCTGCTGGAGGATCGCGCCTTTTTGCGCGCCCTGCTGTACACCATCCTGACGGCGCTGTGCCTGTCGTCCATGGGTCGCCGCGGTCTGGCGCCGGTGCTCACGCCTGTCAACGATTTCATTGTGCGTTACCGCTGGCAGGCCTTTCTGCTGCTGGGGCTGATCGCCACCTACCGCATGTCAGACACGGTAATGGGCGTGATGGCCAACGTGTTCTACATCGATCAGGGCTTTACCAAGGACCAGATCGCCAGCGTCAGCAAACTCTTCGGCCTGGTCATGACCTTGGTTGGTGCAGGTATCGGCGGCTTGCTGATCGTGCGTTTTGGCATTTTGCCCATTCTGTTCATCGGCGGTGCGGCGTCTGCCGCCACCAACCTGCTGTTCCTCATGCTCGCTGGCATGGGGCCTGATGTGCAGATGCTGATTCTGACCATCTCTGCCGATAACTTCAGTGCCGGGCTGGCCACAGCCGCCTTCGTTGCCTACCTGTCGAGCCTGACCAACCTCAAGTTCTCCGCCACCCAATACGCCCTGCTCAGCTCAATCATGCTGCTGCTACCGCGACTGATCGGTGGATACTCTGGCGTGATGGTGGAGAAGCTCGGTTACGCTGAATTCTTCCTGGCCACAGCCCTGCTTGGCGTACCGACACTGATCCTGATCCTGTTGCAGTGGCGACGAGAACGCACCCAGCCTGTCCCGCCGGAGCCACTCAGCTCGGCCGAACAGGCATAAAAAAGCCCCGCCTGAGCGGGGCTTTTTACCAGGCGGTTCAACCCGCCTGCTGCACCAGATGCACCACCCGTTGCGGGAACGGAATACCAATACCCGCCTCGGTTAAGCGCTCCTTGGCCAACTCGGTAAACGTAAACGTCACCGGCCAGAAATCCGCAGTGGCGACCCAGACACGCAACGACAGGTTGATGGCACTCTCACCCAGCCCGGTCACCAGCACCACTGGCTCGGGATCACGCTGCACCCGCGGGTCGGCGGCAATCGTCAAGAGAACCTCACGGGCCTGCTTGATATCACTGGCGTAGTCGATGCCCAGGTTGATATCCACGCGACGGAACGCTTCGCGGGAGTAGTTGGTGATGTGGCCGTTTGACAGACTGCCGTTGGGTACGATCACGACCTTGTTGTCCGCCGTTTTCAGCGTGGTATGGAAAATCTGGATGCTGTCGACGCTTCCCGCCACGCCCTGTGCCTCAATCCAGTCCCCGGCACGGAACGGCCGGAACAGCATGATCAGCACGCCTCCGGCAAAGTTAGCCAGACTGCCCTGCAGCGCCAGACCAATCGCCAGGCCTGCCGCACCGATCATGGCGATAAACGAGGTGGTTTCAACCCCCACCATCGACGCCACACTGATCATCAGCAAGACTTTGAGGACGATACTGACCAAGCTGCCGATAAAGCTGCCGAGGGCGCGATCTACCTGACGCAGAGACAGCAAACGGCCAATGCTGGTGGTCAGCTTACCGACCAGCCACCAACCGATCAGAAAAGTAATCAGCGCCAGCGCAAGCTTACCGCTGTACTCCAGTACCACAGGCAGCCAGGCCTCCGACACCTTGGCCAATTGCTCGACATTCATTTCCATGGGTGCTCCTTTTTCCTCAGCTTTAAAGGCAACCGCCATGGCAAGCCATGACGGTCAGACGCATCGAGCCGTGTGCGACGCCATGTGGCGACAAGGGTTTAATCGCGGAAGTTGTTGAACTGCAGCGGCATGCCGAATTCCTTGGCGCGCAGCGAGGCGATTGCTTCTTGCAGATCATCGCGCTTCTTGCCAGTAATACGCACCTGCTCACCCTGGATAGCAGCCTGGACCTTGAGCTTGCTGTCTTTGATATGAGCGACGATCTTCTTCGCCAGCTCTTTCTCGATGCCCTCGCGCAGAATCACCTCCTGCTTGACGCTCTTGCCCGACGCATAGGCGTCCTTGAACTCCAGACATTGCACATCGATCTTGCGCTTGACCAGCGCCAGCTTGAGAATCTCGATCAGCTGTTCTAACTGAAAATCCGCATCGGCCGTCAGGTTGACAGTCAGCTCTTTCAGCTCAAAGCTACCTTTACCACGCAGGTCATAGCGACGTTCCAGCTCTTTGATGGCGTTATCGATGGCGTTGGTAACTTCATGTTTGTCCAGCTCGGACACCACGTCGAACGAAGGCATGGGTTTGCTCCAGATAGACGGCGCGCCCTGCATCACGAATGGGACACGCCTGGCTTGACGATAAAAAAACCCGGCCATTATATAGCGGGAGCAACAAACACTGCCCGGCGAAGTCGCGGGTCCTTGTGATTTACCCTAGCGAGCCTGCACATGCCGAACCCCCACCTGAGCATTTTGGTCGTCGATGACGCCAAGTTCTCCAGCGCCATGATCGGGCGCGTCCTGACCCAGGCGGGCTATCAGGATCTGCGTTTTGCCAGCAGCGCCGCCGAAGCCATCAGCCTGCTGGAGCAGCGCCCGGCCAGTGTGCTGCTCGCCGACTGGCTGATGCCGGAGATGAACGGCCTGGAGCTGACCGTGAAAGTACGCCAGTTCGACGAAATGGCTCATCACTACACCTACGTCATCCTGCTCACCGGCAAGGAAGGCGAAAACGTCTTGGGTGAAGCCTTCGACAGCGGTGTCGATGACTTCATCAGCAAGGCCGCGATGAACGAACAACTGGTGCCGCGCATCTTCGCCGCCGATCGCCTGTGCAACACCCTGCAACGCCTGTTGCAGGAAAACCGCCTGCTCACCGAAAACATCGCCAGCCTGGAAAAGCGCAACCTGATCGATCCGCTCACCGGCCTGGGCAACAACCGCTACCTGCACCAGAAGATGCTCGACAGCCTGCGCCAGGTTGAATCCCGTGGCGGCGCGCTCTGCTACCTGCTGATTGGCCTACAGGACATGCATGAGCTGCACCAGCGGCATGGCGATGCCTTCTACAACGAACTGCTGACCGGCGTGGCCCGGCGCCTGCAACAACTGGTGCGGCCGCTGGATGTTCTGGTACGCCTGGATGAGTGCCACTTCGGCCTGATTACCTTGCTGGCCGATCTGCATGAGTGCTCACCCAGCAGCTTCAAACGCCTGCATGAAGGCATCAACCTCAAGGCCTTCAAGACCAGCGAAGGCTTTATCAGCCTCAAGGCCGGTATCAGCCTGGTGGGGCTTGATGCAAAAGGCCTCCCCATCACCCCGGACCAGATTACCGACCACGCAACCCGGATACTGCCCGAATCACACAGCACCGGACTGGTGACCGCGTTGCGCCTGTCCTTGCCACAATAAGCCTCGCTCAGCATGTGGCATATCCTCGGCGCCGGCAGCCTCGGCACCTTATGGGCGACGCGTCTGGCGCGAGCCGGCCTGCCGGTGCAGCTGATCCTGCGCGACTCGACGCGACTGCATGGCTATCAACAGGCCGGCGGGCTGACCCTGATAGAGCAGGGCCAGCCACAGCATTACCCCATCGCCGCGCAAACACCCGATCACCGCCAGCCGATCCAGCGCCTGCTGCTCGCCTGCAAGGCCTACGACGCCGCACCTGCGGTGGCCCAACTGGCCCATCGCCTGGTTCCTAGTGCCGATATCCTTCTGCTGCAGAATGGCTTGGGCAGCCAGGACGAAGTGGCCCGCGCAGCCCCCCAGGCACGCTGCATCTTTGCCTCAAGCACCGAAGGCGCCTTTCGCCAGGCCGACTTTCAAGTGGTGTTCGCCGGCCACGGCCACACCTGGATTGGCGACCCACTGAACATGCAACCACCCGACTGGCTGGCAGACCTGCACCAGGCCGGAATAGCCCATGACTGGAGCCTGGACATCCTTAGCCGACTGTGGCGCAAGCTGGCCTTGAACTGCGCGATCAACCCGCTGACCGTCTTGCACGACTGCCGCAATGGTCAACTGCGTGAGCACCCCGCTCAACTCGCCTGCCTCACCGACGAGCTGGTCGAACTGTTGCAACGCTGCGGCCAGAGCAACGCCGCCGAAGGCTTGTATGACGACGTGCTACGGGTGATCCAGGCCACGGCCATGAACTACTCCTCCATGCATCAGGATGCCAGCCAGGGTCGGCGCACGGAAATCGCCTACCTGCTGGGCTATGCCTGCCAGGCCGCACAACGCCATCAACTGCCCCTGCCGCACCTGCAAGCCCTGCACGCCCAGTTACTGAACCACCTCACTGCACGTGGACTACCCTGCCACTGAGGCGGCTGATGTTTCCTGGCTTGCGCACGCACCTCATCAGCCCCTAACCTGCCTCTACGTCCAACTTCACGACATGCATAACCATGCCCCTGCGCCAGCGTCTTGAGAATCTTCCGGTAGGCCGCAAACTGCTGGTCGCCCTGCTGGCCTTGCTGGCCGCCGTCATGCTGGTGGCCAACCTGGCCTTTATCAGCGCGGCCTACTGGATATCCCAGGAAAGCGTGGCCCCGCAGGCCTTGCACACCCTCGGGCGATTGATTGCCAGCCCGCCCCTCAGCACCCAAGCATTGAGCTCACACGACGCAGCCGAAGCACTGCTCAAACGCCTGGATGACTACGCCCCTCTGCGTGCGGCTGTGATCTATGACAGCCGAGGCCGCAGCCTGGCGCAGTTACAACGCGGTGAAAAACTAAACCTGCCGCCGCGCATCGAGGAAGTAGAAACCTGGCGCCACAGCGAGTTTCGAATCAACCAGCTGGTCGAACTGCCACAGCCATCCGGCCACTCTGGCCACTTGTTGCTGGTTGCGTCAAGCGAATTGCCTGGGGTCTTCTACACCGGCACCTTGACCGCCAGCGGGGTGATTCTGGCGTTCAGCGTGCTGCTCTGGCTGCTGGTTTCACGCCAGATAAGGCGCCTGATTACCCGTCCCATCCGCCGCCTGGAAGAACTGTCACGCCAAGTCACCCATGAAGAGAACTATGCCCTGCGCGCTCGCCGTGGCAACCGCGACGAGATCGGCAGCCTGGCTGATGCCTTTAACACCATGCTGATTCGTATTGAAGCCCGCGAACAGCAACTCAAGCGTGCCCGTGACGACGCCCAGGAAGCGTTCGACCAGGCGCAGCACCTGGCCGAGGAAACCCGCCACTCCAACCGCAAGCTGGAACTGGAGGTGCAGGTGCGCAGCAAGATCGAGAAAAAACTCACCGGCTTTCAGAAGTACCTCAACAGCATCATCGACTCCATGCCCTCGGCACTGATCGCTCTCGACGAGCAGCTCTATGTCACCCAGTGGAACCAGGAGGCCAGCAGCCTCTCGGGGACGCGCCTGGACGAAGCCCTTAACCAACCGATCTTTCTTGCCTTTCCACCGCTCAAGCCCTTCATCACACAGCTGCAGCGCGCCGTGGAAAAACACCATGTAGAAAAGATCGAACGCGTGACCTGGGGTAAACCCGAGCAACAACGCCACTTTGCCCTGACTTTTTACCCGCTGACGGGCAGCAGTGGGCGCGGCGTGGTCATCCGTATCGACGATATTACTCAGCGCCTGAATCTGGAAGATATGATGGTGCAATCGGAAAAAATGCTCTCGGTTGGCGGCCTTGCCGCGGGCATGGCACACGAAATCAACAACCCGCTGGGAGCGATCCTGCACAACGTACAGAACATTCGCCGGCGCCTGTCCCCCGAACTGGACAAGAACCGTGAGCAGGCCGAACAGGCTGGTATCAGCCTGCAAGCCATCGACCGCTACCTCAACGCTCGGGAAATTCCACGCTTGCTCGACGGCATTCAGCAGGCCGGCACCCGAGCAGCGAAAATCGTCAGCCACATGCTCAACTTCAGCCGCCGCAGCGATCGCCAGCTGGCCCCCTGCAACCTCCCAGCCTTGATTGATCAGGCAGTGGAAATTGCCAGCAACGACTTCGACCTGACCGAGAGTTTCGACTTCAAGAGCCTGACCATTGAGCGTGACTTTGCCGAGAACCTGCCCACGGTACCGGCAACCGCCAACGAGTTGGAGCAGGTGCTGCTCAACCTGCTGAAGAACGCCGCGCAGGCCATCCATCAGCGCACCGAAAACCGCCAGCCCGGGCAGATCACCCTACGCGTACGCCAGGTAACACCCTGGGTGGAAATCCAGGTGGAGGACAACGGTGTCGGGATGTCCGAGCTGGTGCGCAAACGCATCTTCGAACCATTCTTCACCACCAAGGAGGTCGGTCAGGGCACCGGACTCGGCCTGTCGGTGTCCTACTTCATCATCACCAACAACCATAAAGGGCAGATGGAGGTGCAATCCAAGCCCGGTCAAGGCACCTGCTTCACCCTGCGCCTGCCACTGACTACCAGCCACCCCGACACAGGTCTCTAAACATGGGTTACCGCCTTTCAAAAATTTACACCCGCACCGGCGATGCCGGAGAAACCGGTCTGGCCGACGGCCGCCGCGTGACCAAGGATCATCCTCGGGTCGATGCCATGGGCGAAGTGGATACACTGAACAGCCATATCGGCCTGCTGCTGGCCGATATGACCGAGCACGTTGGCGCATGGCCGGGGCTGAGCGAGATCATCGAGGTGCTCGCACCCTGTCAGCACCGCCTGTTCGACCTCGGCGGAGAACTGGCGATGCCCGACTACCAGGCCCTGCAAGCCCCGGAAATTGAACGCCTGGAAGCCGCCATCGACCGCTGGAACGAAGAAGTCGGCCCGCTGGAGAATTTCATTCTGCCCGGCGGCTCACGCCTGATCGCTCAGGCTCACGTGTGCCGCAGCCTGGCACGTAGCGCCGAACGTCGCTGCCAACACCTGAATGCGCTGGAGCCGATTCGCGGCGTAGGCCTGGCCTACGTCAACCGACTGTCCGACCTGCTATTTGTTGCCGCACGGCTGATCGCCAAACGCCAGGGCATCGATGAAGTGCTCTGGCGGGCGGCTGCCAAAGAACCGCACAGCTAAGCGCGTAGTCGCGTAGTCGCGTAGTCGCGTAGTCGCGTAGGGTGGATGACACTGTGTTCATCCACCCTACGATTTCAGAGCAAACTCAGTTGGCTTTCGAATTCGCGCCGCTCACCGCTTAGCGGGTCGATAAAGCTCAGCCCCCTGGCCAGCAACTTGAGCGGTTTGCTGTAGTCATCCGGTGCATCTGGCGCGTCCGTGACCTCGGGATAGAACGGATCATTGAGGATCGGCGCGCCCAGCGCGGCCAGGTGCACCCGCAGTTGATGCTTCTTCCCGGTAACCGGGTACAGCCGGTACAACCAGTGCTCGCCCAGGCGCTGGGCGACTTCGATACGGGTTTCCGTATTCGCCTCACCGACCACTTCCTGCATGCGAAAGAACGGCTCAGCACCCTCCAGTCGCGTCGCCCGCAACAACGGAAAGTCCAACTGCGGCAAGGCCGCCGCCAGCGCCTCGTAGCACTTGTCCATCTGCCGCAAGCGAAACAACGCCTGGTACTGACCACGGCTGGCAGGGCTGGTAGAGAACAACACCAGCCCCGCGGTGTGCCGATCAATCCGGTGCAGCGGCACCAGGTCGGCATTGCCCAGGCGCTTGGCCAGCCGCGCCTGCAATGTCTGCTCGACGTATTCACCGGCGGGCATCACCGGCAGAAAATGCGGTTTGTCAGCCACCAGCAGGTGTTCATCGATATGCAACACGGTTTCTTCGAAAGGAATCGGCGTCTCCGCCGGCACCTCACGAAAGTAGTGCACTTTAAGCCCTTCGCGATAAGCCGATGTTATGCCGAGCGGCTGCCCCTGCGCGTCAAGCACCCGCCCTCGGACGATCCGCTCCTGCCACACCGCCGGGGTAATAGCCGGGAAATGCGCGCACAGGCACTCGAACACCGTCGCCCAGTTGCCACGCGGCAAATGCAGGGTGCTGGGGCGCATGTTGGACGGGGAACGGGCCTCAACAGACATCAACGCACTCAATCAGGCAGACACATAAACGGACTCACTCCGGCCAGAACGCGCGAATACCCGCCACGCCCTGGGCGCCGACCGCCCAGGCCCGCTCCACGTCGGCCGGGGTCACGCCGCCGAGCAGATAAGCCGGCTGGTTGAAGCCCTGCAGCAGCTCGGCAACCTGTGCCCAGCCCAGCGGCTGTGCTTCGGGGTGGGTCTGCGTGGCTTGCACCGGCGACAGGGTGATGAAATCCACGCCCATCTGTGTAGCCAACGCCAGCTCCTGCGCAGTGTGGCAGGAGGCCGCCAGCCAGCGCTGCAAGGGAAACGGCCGACCGCCAGCGCTCAAATCACGCAACTGCTGCGCCGTCAGGTGCCAGCCGGCAGCGGGAAAGTCGCCCAGCCACTCCAACGGCCCCTTGAGCATCAGCTGCGCCTTGCCCGCGCAGAGGCCGAGGGCATCCACGGCAATATCGCGATACTGCGCATCAAACATTGCCGGGGCACGCAGTTGCAGCAGGCGAATCCCGCTCTTCAGGGCAGTCTGGATGCCACGTAGCAACTCAGGTCCGCTCAGCCCTTCCGGGGTGATCAGATAATGCTCGGGCAAACGCGCGGCCGCGACAATCGGCCGGTTGGCGGCGGGAAACTCATAATCGCCCAACTGCCGCGGGCTGACCCAGGCCAGCGGCTGGCCTTCGACGCCGTGGGGTTCACCGGTAAACGCCGAGACCTCCCAGACATCCAGCAGCACCTGCTTATCCGGGTAATCGTGGCGCACCTGAATCAACGGCCGCGCGGCAGTGGGGCGAATGCCCAGCTCCTCGTCCAGCTCACGGGCCAGGGCGGTCTGCACCGCCTCGCTGGCCTCGACCTTGCCACCGGGAAACTCCCACAGGCCGCCCTGATGCTTATCTTCGGGCCGTTTGGCGAGCAGGATCTGCCCATCCACGCCACGAATCACCGCAGCGGCTACATGAATACGTTTCACGCCAGATGTTCCTCCTGGGCAGCTTGGTACCAGCGCTGAAACGCCGGCCATTGATAGATGGTGTCGACATAGGCGGCAGCCTCTGCCGGCAGCGCCACCTGATAACTGCGTAGACGCGCCGCCACCGGGGCAAAAAAGGCATCCGCCAGAGTTGGCTGACCAAACAGGAACCCGCCTTCCTGAGCAAAGCGCTGCCGGCACTCGGCCCACAGCACGCAGATGCGCTGGATATCGGCCACGGCATCGGCCGGTATCTCAGTCAGCGCCTGATTGCGTTTGAGGTCCATCGGCAGATGGCTGCGCAGCGCGGCAAAGCCGCTGTGCATCTCGGAGCAGGCACTGCGCGCCAGCGCGCGGGCAGCTCGCGCCTGAGGCCACAGCTGAGCAGCAGGGAAACACTCGGCCAGGTACTCGGCAATCGCCAGCGAATCCCAGATGGGCCCATCCTCACAGATCAACAGCGGCACCTTGCCGGTCGGCGAGTGCTGCAGAATCCGCGCGCGGGTATCAGGTCGGTTCAGGGTGATCAGCTGTTCGGTGTAGGCAGCGCCGGTCAGTTCAAGTGCCAGCGCCGCCCGCAGCGACCAGGACGAATAGGTTTTGTCGCCAATAACCAGAGTAAATGACATGGGCTGCGCTCGATGCAAGAAGGTCAATGACCTTAAAAGGCGACTGGCGCAATAGCAAATTCCCGTTGTGCATGGGGGCATGAACAACGGGAATGCGGGCCGTCAAACAGCTAGGGGGTGAAAGATCAGGTGCGGTATTCGGCGTTGATCTTCACGTACTCGTGGGACAGGTCGGTGGTCCAGATAGTCTCACTGCACGCGCCGCGACCCAGTTCGATGCGGATGCTGATTTCTTCCCGAGCCATGACCGCAGCGCCCTGCTCTTCGGTGTAGGTCGCCGCGCGGCAGCCACGGCTGGCGATGCACACATCACCCAGGAACACGTCGATCTTGCTCACATCCAGTTGCGCTACACCGGCGTAACCAACAGCGGCGAGAATGCGCCCCCAGTTCGGGTCGGAAGCAAACAACGCCGTTTTGATCAGCGGCGAATGGGCCACGGCATAGGCCACATCCAGGCATTCCTGATGCGTGCCACCGCCGTTGACCTGTACGGTAACGAACTTGGTTGCGCCCTCGCCGTCACGCACGATGGCCTGCGCCACTTCCATGAACACGTCGAACACCGCCTGCTTGAGCTTGGCGAACAGCTCGCCGTTGGCTTCGCTGATTTCCGGCAGCTTGGCCTGACCGGTGGCAATCAACATGCAGCAATCGTTGGTCGAGGTATCGCCATCGATGGTGATGCGGTTGAAGGATTTGTTCGCCGCGTCGCGCACCAGATCCTGCAGCACGCTACGCACCACCTTGGCGTCAGTGGCGATGTAACCCAACATGGTCGCCATGTTCGGGCGAATCATCCCAGCACCCTTGCTGATGCCGGTCACAGTAACCGTCACACCATCGTGCTGGAACTGGCGGCTGGCGCCCTTGGGCAGCGTGTCGGTGGTCATGATGCCGGTGGCAGCTTCAGCCCAGTGGTTTTCGTCCAAATCATCAAGCGCAGCTTGCAGGGCACCTTCGATCTTCTCAACCGGCAGCGGCTCGCCGATCACCCCGGTGGAGAACGGCAGTACCGCGCTGTCATCCACGCCGGTCAGTTTGGCCAGGGCCGCACAGGTGCGCGTGGCATTCTGCAGGCCCGGTTCGCCAGTGCCTGCGTTGGCATTACCGGTGTTGGTCAACAGGTAACGCACACTGCCCTGGACGCGCTTCTTGGCCAGAATCACGGGTGCGGCGCAGAATGCATTGAGGGTGAACACCCCGGCTACGGTGGAGCCTTCGGCACAGCGCATCACCACCACATCCTTGCGCCCCGGACGCTTGATGCCCGCCGAAGCGATGCCCAATTCGAAACCTGGAACCGGGTGCAGGGTAGACAACGGGCCAAGACCAACAGCCATAGCGAACGCTCCTTAAGGTGGTGATACGTCTGATTGCGATGGTAAAACGCCGCGAGCGGTCAGACCGTTCGCGGCGTTAATCAAGCGGGGTCATGCATCGCCAACGTCACTGTCGGCCCAACCCTCGATACACGGCAGGCCTAGCTGACCTGACCGTGGCAGTGCTTGTACTTCTTGCCGGAACCACAAGGGCACGGCTCGTTACGGCCGATCTTCGGCTCGGTACGTACGGGTGCGGTAGCCACCGCCAGATCACCCTCTTCCTCGCTGGCTTCCGGCAGCAGGGCCGAAGCTTCGGCGTGCTGGAACTGCATACGCTCAGCCAGCGCTTCGGCTTCGCGACGCAGACGGGCTTCTTCTTCGGCCGGGTCTTCGCGACGCACCTGCACATGCGACAGCACGCGGATGGTGTCGCGCTTGATCGACTCCAGCAGCTCCTGGAACAGGGTGAAGGACTCGCGCTTGTACTCCTGCTTGGGGTTCTTCTGCGCATAGCCACGCAGGTGGATACCGTGACGCAGGTGATCCATGGTCGACAGGTGGTCTTTCCACAGGTCGTCCAGCACGCGCAGCAGAATCTGCTTCTCGAAGGTGCGCAGGGCTTCGGCGCTGGCCTCGTTTTCCTTCTCGTTGTAAGCCTTGACCAATTCGTCGAGGATGCGTGCGCGCAGGGTTTCCTCGTACAGTTTGTCGTCTTCGTCGAGCCACTGCTGAACCGGCAGACGCAGGTTGAAGCCGCTGTAGAGGGCATCTTCCAGGCCAGCGATATCCCACTGCTCAGGCAGCGATTGCGGCGCAATGTGCTGATTAATGGTGCTGTCCAGTACTTCCTGACGGAAATCGGCGATGGTTTCGCCAATGTTATCGGCCGCCAGCAGCGTGTTGCGCATGTGGTAAATCACCTTGCGCTGCTCGTTGGCCACGTCATCGAATTCCAACAACTGCTTACGCATGTCGAAGTTGCGGCCTTCAACCTTACGCTGGGCCTTCTCGATGGCGTTGCTGACCATGCGGTGTTCGATGGCTTCACCGGACTGCATGCCCAGGGCCTTCATGAAGTTCTTCACCCGATCCGAGGCGAAGATGCGCATCAGGTTGTCTTCCAGCGACAGGTAGAAGCGGCTGGAACCCGGGTCACCCTGACGGCCAGCACGACCACGCAACTGGTTGTCGATACGGCGCGACTCGTGACGTTCGGAGGCAATCACGTGCAGACCACCAGCCTCAATCACCTGCTGATGACGCTTCTGCCAGTCGGCTTTGATCTGCGCGATCTGCTCAGGCGTGGCGTTTTCCAGGTTGGCCACTTCGACCTCCCAGTTACCGCCCAGCAGGATGTCAGTACCACGACCGGCCATGTTGGTGGCGATGGTCAGCGCACCCGGGCGACCGGCCTGGGCAATGATCTCGGCTTCCTTCTCATGGAACTTGGCGTTGAGCACCTTGTGCTCGATGCCTTCCTGATTGAGCAATTTGGACATGTGCTCGGAGGTTTCGATAGTAGCCGTACCGACCAGCACCGGACGGCCCTGGGCCATGCTTTCCTTGATATCGGTGACAATGGCGGCGTACTTCTCGTCCGCTGTCAGGTACACCAGGTCGTTAAAGTCCTTGCGCGCCAGAGCACGGTTGGTCGGGATGACGATCACCGCCAGACCGTAAATCTGATGGAACTCGAACGCTTCGGTATCCGCTGTACCGGTCATGCCGGACAGTTTGGTGTAGAGGCGGAAATAGTTCTGGAAGGTGGTCGAGGCCAGAGTCTGGCTCTCGGCCTGGATCGGCAGGCCTTCTTTGGCTTCGATGGCCTGGTGCAAACCCTCGGACAGACGACGACCCGGCATGGTACGGCCGGTATGCTCGTCAATCAGCAGCACTTGATTGTTCTGCACGATGTATTCGACGTTGCGGTGGAACAACTTGTGCGCACGCAAGCCCGAGTACACATGGGTCAGCAGGCCCAGGTTGTGCGCCGAGTAGAGGCTCTCGCCTTCGGCCAGCAAGCCGACTTCGGTGAGCATTTCTTCAACGTACTGGTGACCGGCTTCGTTCAACTCAACCTGACGGGATTTCTCGTCAACCTTGTAGTGACCTTCCTGAGTCACCACGCCCTCTTCTTCCTCAATGTGCAGCTTGAGGCGCGGGATCAGTTTGTTGATCTCGGTATAGAGGCGCGAGCTGTCTTCGGCCTGCCCGGAGATGATCAGCGGGGTACGCGCTTCGTCGATGAGAATGGAGTCAACTTCGTCGATTACGGCAAAATTCAGCTCGCGCTGGAATTTTTCTTCCAGGCTGAAGGCCATATTGTCGCGCAAGTAATCGAAACCGAATTCGTTGTTGGTGCCGTAGGTGATATCGGCCGCGTAGGCGGTGCGCTTCTCTTCCGGCGGCATGAACGGCGTGACAATGCCGACGCTCAGGCCCAGAAACTCATACAGTGGACGCATCCAGTTGGCGTCGCGGCGGGCCAGGTAGTCGTTGACCGTGACCACATGCACGCCTTTTCCGGACAGTGCATTGAGGTACACCGCCAGGGTCGCCACCAGGGTCTTACCCTCACCGGTACGCATCTCGGCGATCTTGCCTTCGTGCAAGGTCATGCCGCCGATCAGCTGCACGTCGAAGTGACGCATGCCCATCACCCGCTTGCCTGCTTCACGGGCTACGGCGAAGGCTTCGGCCAGCAGTTGATCAAGGGTTTCGCCTTTGGCCAGACGGGCTTTGAATTCCGCCGTCTTGGCACGCAATTGCTCATCGGACAAAGCAAGCATCTGCTCCTCGAAGGCATTGACGGCCTGCACCGCCTTGAGCATGCGTTTGACTTCACGCTCGTTCTTGCTTCCAAAGAGTTTTTTCAACAAAGGCGCAAACATATCGACAGGATCTTCCAGGCGTATGGATTGAGGGTGACTGAACAGCCACCCATGCAGCCGTTCATGGCTGCGTGCGAAGCGGGCATTCTACCCGGAAACGCGAATGAGGAAAGCTACGTTATTCGTCGTCGCTCACGCGAGCGATATAGCTGGCCGGATTGACCAGACGACCATCCTTGCTCACCTCAAAATGCACGTGATAACCACTGGCTCGGCCACTGCGCCCCACCCGGGCAATGGTTTGGCCGCGCTGCACCAGGTCACCAATCTGCACCAGATTGCTCTGATTGTGCGCATACAGCGTGGTGTAACCATCGGCATGACTGATTTCCACGGTATGCCCATAACCGGAGCGATTACCGGAAAAGCTCACCACCCCAGCGGCCACAGCCACCACATCACTGCCGGGCTTGGCGGCAAAATCGACGCCTTTGTGCTGGGTATTGCGCCCGGTCAGCGGATGTACACGACGGCCGAACGGTGAGGACATATACCCCTGACGCACCGGCATGCCGGACAGGTACTCGGCCTCATTCAACTGGCGCTCGCCAATCAGCTGCTCAAGCACTTCCAGCAGTTGCTCGCGGCTGTCCAGGCGCAGGCTGAGCTGATCCAGCTCGTCCATAAATGGCGGCGGCGCATAGGCCGCTTCGCCCAGCACATCCTCGGCACCGCCCTGCCCCACGCTGAGCGAGAAATCGAATTCGCTGGCGTCCAGATCCGCCAGTTCGGTGAGCCGCGCGCCCAAGGCATCCAGACGAGTCAGGCGAGCCTGCAACTCAGCCACGTGTACAGCGAAGGCGTCCAGTTGGCGCTGGGCATCGCGTCGCACCTCACCGACCTCGGCACGCTGCTGATCCAGCACCTGATTGAGCTGCGTATCGTCATGCACCGCTACAGTCGCCGGTGCCCACCAGGCCCCCACGGCAACCCCGCCGCCCAAGGCTGCAGCGAGCGACACGACGAACGCCAGTAGCAGCCAGCGCAAGTCCAGGCTAAGCGATCGCGCGGCACCGTGGTGCCGACTGAGTAAGATAATGTGCACGGCCTTCCCCTAGTGGTGAAGCGTCAGTCAGCAACAGCGATTCTGCTACCATGGCGGCTTCACTTTTTCAGGCGTCCTGCCATGACTTTTCGTCCTTTGCCGGCCAAAGCTCCCGCCGCGTTACTGCGCGAAGCGAAACCCCTGAAGGCGCTGTTCAATCAAGCGCAACGCATTGATCGCTTGCAGCACCTAGTGGAAAGCCAGCTGCAGCCGGCTGCTCGCGAACACTGCCATGTAGCGTCATGGCGCGAGGGTTGCCTGCTGCTGATCATCACTGATGGCCACTGGGCCACCCGCCTGCGCTATCAACAAAAACGCTTATTGAAACAACTGCAGGCACTTGAAGAGTTCGCGACCTTAACGAAGATTCTGTTCAAGGTGCAACCTCCGACTGCCGAAAGGCGTGCAGCGGGTCGCACAATCAACCTCTCCGACAGCGCCGCAGAAAACATCCAAGCGACCGCCGACAGCATCAGCGACCCCAAGCTACGCGCCGCCCTTGAGCGCCTCGCCAACCACCGCAAAAGCGATCAGTAGACGCTCAGACAAGCCAATACTCAGGTATAAAAAAAGGCCACCCGAGGGTGGCCTTTGAAAGTAAAAAAGGAGGGTGTTGCGTTACACGGCCGCAACCGGGCGCATGTAAGAGATTGGCGCCGTATTGGGGTCGTCAAAGGTGACGACTTCCCAAGAATCGGTCTGCTCGATCAAGGTCCGCAGCAAGCGATTGTTCAGCGCATGCCCCGATTTGAAGCCCTTGAACTCGCCAATCAGGCTGTTACCGAGCAAGTAGAGATCACCGATCGCGTCGAGAATCTTGTGTTTGACGAACTCATCCTCATACCGCAGGCCGTCTTCGTTCAACACGCGGAATTCGTCTACCACGATGGCGTTATCTACGCTGCCGCCGAGCGCCAGGTTCTGTGAACGCAGGAACTCGATATCACGCATAAAACCGAAGGTACGGGCGCGACTGACTTCCTTCACAAACGAGGTGCTGGAGAAATCAACGCTGGCCGACTGGGTGCGATTGCGGAAAACCGGGTGATCGAAATCGATCTCGAAGGTCACCTTGAAACCTTCGAAAGGCACGAAAGTGGCGCGCTTGTCGCCCTCTTCCACGGTCACTTCGCGAAGGATGCGGATGAACTTCTTGTGGGCTTCCTGCTCCTGCAGACCCGCCGATTGAATCAGGAATACAAAGGGACCCGCACTGCCATCCATGATCGGCACTTCGGATGCGGAGAGCTCGACGTAGGCGTTATCGATGCCCAGGCCAGCCATGGCCGAAAGCAGGTGCTCTACCGTATCCACCTTGACATCACCATTGACCAGCGTGGTCGACATGGTGGTTTCACCGACATTGCCTGCACGCGCGGGAATTTCCACGACAGGATCCAGGTCGGTACGACGGAACACGATACCGGTGTCCACGGGTGCCGGCTTCAGGGTCAGGTATACCTTTTCCCCGGAATGCAGGCCGACGCCAGTGGCGCGGATAATGTTCTTCAGGGTGCGTTGTCTGATCATGGCTTTGGCCGCTATAGCACTAGTTGCGAATAGTTTTCAACAATGGCCGGCGATGATAGCAGAACCGGCCTTTGCTGAACACCAATCACCCCAATACTCCTGATACATTTCATCAATCAGCCTGACGACGCAGAAACGCCGGGATGTCCAGATAATCCAGGTCATCCTGCGGGTTCAGCTTGGCCGCAGTAGCCGCACCGCCGTGGCTTTGACGCTGAACGGTCGGACGCTCGTAGTCCTTGTAATTGACGCTTTGCTCAGCACGCGCCGGGGCTGCAGCGTTACCGCCAGTGTTGGCAGAAACTTGCACAGTATTGTCGATAACCTTGACCGGTTTCTCGATACGCGCGCCCAGACCCGTGGCAACTACAGTCACGTGCAGCTCATCGCGCATATCCGGATCGATCACAGTGCCAACCTTGACGGTGGCGTGCTCG
This sequence comes from Pseudomonas sp. HMWF032, assembly GCF_003060885.1. Taxonomy (GTDB): domain Bacteria; phylum Pseudomonadota; class Gammaproteobacteria; order Pseudomonadales; family Pseudomonadaceae; genus Aquipseudomonas. The sequence goes on along the minus strand of NZ_QAIG01000005.1, from coordinate 836,154 downwards.
GAGGCGAACTGCTCGATGATGTTACCCACGTCGGAGTACTCACCCAGGGACAGGTCAGGACCGGCGGTGATGTTCACCAGGATGCCGCGTGCGCCTTGCAGGTTGACGTCTTCCAGCAACGGGTTGCGGATTGCCGCTTCGGTGGCTTCACGTGCACGGTTCGGACCGCTGGCGCAGCCAGTGCCCATCATCGCCATGCCCATTTCGCTCATCACGGTTTTCACGTCGGCGAAGTCGACGTTGATCATGCCCGGACGCTTGATGATGTCGGAGATACCGCGTACGGCACCGGCCAGCACATCGTCAGCCTTGGCGAAAGCCGACAGCAGGCTGGCGTCTTTGCCGAGGATGGTCAGCAATTTTTCGTTGGGGATGGTGATCAGCGAATCGACGCTTTCCGACAGCGCGCGAATACCTTCTTCAGCAATCAGCATGCGCTTCTTGCCTTCGAACGGGAACGGACGGGTCACCACCGCAACGGTGAGGATGCCCATTTCCTTGGCCACCTGAGCGATGACGGGCGCAGCACCGGTGCCGGTGCCGCCGCCCATACCGGTGGTGATAAAGACCATATCGGTGCCTTGCAGCACTTCAGCGATGCGCTCGCGGTCTTCCATGGCTGCTTGGCGGCCGACTTCCGGATTGGCGCCAGCGCCGAGACCTTTGGTCACCGCAGTGCCCAGTTGCAGCACGGTGCGCGCGCCGATGTTTTTCAGGGCTTGAGCATCGGTATTGGCGCAGATGAATTCCACACCTTCGATGTTGTTCTTCGCCATGTGGTTGACTGCGTTGCCGCCGCCACCGCCCACGCCGATCACCTTGATAACTGCACTTTGTGGAGCGCTGTCTACGAGTTCGAACATTTTCCCTCTCCTTTTTACTTTCTAGTTGTAACGCCTACTGCAAAATCAGAAGTTGCCCTGGACCCAGCGTTTCAGCCGTTCCAGCACAGGTTGTTTGGGTTCATCGCTGTAACTGCCAAGCGCAGACATGGAAATACCGTCGGCCTGCTTTTGCAGCCCGTACAGCAGCAGGCCTACGCCTGTGGAATAGATGGGGTTACGCACCACATCAGCCAATCCTTTGACACCCTGGGGCACGCCCAGACGCACCGGCATATGAAAAATTTCTTCGGCCAGCTCGACGGCGCCTTCCATCTTCGCGGTACCACCGGTGAGGACGATCCCGGCGGGGATCAGGTCCTCGTAGCCGCTGCGGCGCAGTTCCGCCTGAATCAGGGTGAACAGCTCGTCGTAGCGCGGCTCGACCACTTCGGCCAGGGACTGACGCGACAGGTCACGCGGCGGGCGATCACCGACGCTTGGCACCTTGATGGTTTCACCGGCTCCGGCCAGTTTGGCCAGCGCGCAGGCATAGCGAATCTTGATTTCTTCAGCGTACTGGGTCGGCGTACGCAGGGCCATGGCGATGTCGTTGGTCACCTGGTCACCGGCAATCGGGATCACCGCAGTGTGACGAATCGCACCTTCGGTGAAGATACAGATGTCAGTTGTTCCACCACCGATGTCCACCAGGCACACGCCCAGCTCTTTCTCGTCGTCGGTCAGCACTGCATAAGCGGAGGCCAGCTGCTCAAGAATGATGTCGTCGACTTCCAGGCCGCAACGGCGCACGCACTTCTCGATGTTCTGCGCGGCATTTACGGCACAGGTAACTACGTGCACCTTGGCTTCCAGGCGCACACCAGACATGCCCAGCGGCTCACGCACGCCTTCCTGGTTATCGATCACGTAGTCCTGCGGCAAGGTGTGCAGCACGCGCTGATCGGCAGGAATGGCCACGGCCTGAGCGGCGTCGAGTACGCGTTCTAGATCCGCCGGGCTGACTTCACGATCACGGATGGCGACGATGCCATGGCTATTGAGACTGCGTATATGGTTGCCAGCCACGCCGACGAAGGCCGAGTGGATACGGCAACCGGCCATCAGCTGGGCTTCCTCCACGGCGCGCTGGATCGACTGCACGGTAGATTCGATATTCACCACCACGCCCTTTTTCAGGCCGCGCGACGGATGGGTGCCGATGCCGACGATTTCCAGTTGGCCGTCTGCATTCACCTCACCTACCAACGCCACTACCTTGGAGGTGCCAATGTCGAGGCCGACGATCATCTTGCCGCTCTGCACGTTTGCCATGGCTCTTGTCTTCTCCTGATTCACTGCACGACAGCGGTGGGTGCCGCTGCAGGCGCTACCGGCTCACGCCACGCCACGGCCAGGCCGTTGGCATAGCGCAGATCGATACGCGCGATATTCGTTTGTTGCTCTTTCAAGGCCTTGTTGTAGATGGCCGAGAAGCGGCGCATTTTTTCCACCAAATGGTCACGCCCCAGCAGCAGCTCGATGCCCTGCCCGGTGGAGAGAAACCAGCTGCCGCGCTCACGCAACTCCAACCGCGCCACGGAAAATCCCATGGGCCGCAGCATCTGGCTGAGCACCTGGTATTGCTGCATCACCTGCTGCTGGGCACGGCGCGGACCGTACAGCTGCGGCAGGTGCTGATAATTGCTGACTTCCTGCGGGGCAAACGCTTCACCCTGATTGTTCAGCAGTGCCTCATCGCCCCAGCGGGCAATCGGTAGCTGCTCTTCCAAACGCACCACCAACTGATCCGGCCATACGCGACGCACTTGGGCGCTGGCAATCCACGGCATCAGTTCCAGTTCGCGACGCAGGCTGAGCAGGTCCACCTTGAAGAAGCTGGCACTGGCATAGGGCGCAATCCGCTGCTGCACGGCCTGCTGATTGACGTAGCTGAGGTCGCCCTCGACGCTGATTCGCGCAATCGGCTGATCGGCATAGGGCAGCGCGCGCAATGACAACTCGTATGTGCCATAGCCCAGACCGAGCAGCAACAGCGGCCAAGTCAGACGCTTCAGCCAACCGCCCATGCCCGTGAAGCGTGCCTTCGGCAGGTTCATCCGCAGGCTGATCGGCTCCTTGGCCACCAAACGGCTGGCGCCGCGCTGCGCAGGCTTACCGCGCACGGGGGCGCGGTTCGAACCTGGCTGGTGACGCAAGGTGGCCGTCATGACTTAACCTCGCGCCTCAAGGCTGTCGGCCAGAATCGCCAACACCAGTTGTTGAAAATCCAGACCGGCAGCACGCGCCGCCATCGGCACCAGGCTGTGGTCAGTCATGCCTGGCACGGTGTTGACTTCAAGCAGCCAGAACTTGCCGTCAGCGTCCTGCATCACGTCGGCGCGGGCCCAACCCTGGGTGCCGACCGCTTCACAGGCGCGCGCGGTGAGGTCTTTCAGCTCAGCCTCCTTCTCCGCCGAGAGGCCGCACGGGATGCGGTACTGCGTGTCATTGGCCAGGTACTTGGCGTCGTAGTCGTAGAAGCTGTGCGGCGTGCCCAGGGCAATCGGCGGCAGCACCTGACCGCGCAGCATGGCGATGGTGAATTCCGGACCGGCGATCATCTGCTCGACCAGCACCTGCGAGTCGTAGCGGCTGGCTTCTTTCCAGGCAGTAATCAGGGCATCGATATCGTTGACCTTGGCCATGCCAATGCTCGAGCCCTCATGGGCCGGTTTGACGAACAGCGGGAAACCCAGCTCAGCCGCCGCCGCATGGCAGTCGGCTTCGCTGGCCAGCGCCGCGTGGGCCGGCGTCGGCAGACCGAGGCTCAGCCAAACGCGCTTGGTGCGTAGCTTGTCCATGGCCAGGGCTGAAGCCAGGATGCCGCTGCCGGTGTAAGGAATCCCGGCACACTCAAGCAAGCCCTGCACCGAACCGTCTTCGCCGCCACGGCCATGCAACACGATAAAGGCGCGGTCGATTTTCTCGGCAGTCAGGCGCTGCAGCAGGTCATCGCCTGCGTCGATGCCGAATGCATCCACACCTGCAGCCAGCAGCGCTTGCAGCACGGCATTGCCGGACTTCAGCGAGACTTCACGCTCGGCACTTTTGCCACCGAACAGCACGGCCACACGCCCAAAGGCGCTGACCGGAAATTGTGATTGCAGACTGGCAGCACTCATTTCAACTTACCTTCGGTCGCTGCGAACAGCGGACTTTGCAACAGTTGCGGAGCCAGGCCGCCGATATCGCCGGCACCTTGGCAGAGAAGAATGTCGCCCGCGCGCAGCAGCGGCTTGACGATGGGCGCGAGGTCCACACCGCGCTCGATATAGATCGGGTCGAGATGGCCACGCTGACGGATGCTGTGGCACAGATTGCGGCTGTCAGCGCCTGGAATCGGCGCTTCACCGGCCGGGTAGACTTCCATCAGCAACAGCACCTGGGCATCACCGAGGACCTGCACGAAATCGTCATACAGGTCGCGGGTACGGCTAAAGCGGTGCGGCTGGTAAACCATCACCAAGCGGCGCTCCGGCCACCCACCACGCACAGCCTTGATCACCGCCGCGACTTCGCGTGGGTGATGGCCGTAATCATCGACCAGCATCACGCTGCCGCCGTCCACCGGCAGCTCGCCGTAGACCTGGAAGCGCCGACCGACGCCCTGGAACTGCGATAAGCCCTGGACGATGGCGTCATCGCTGATGCCTTCGTCGCTGGCGATGGCGATGGTGGCCAGGGCATTCAGCACGTTGTGGTTGCCCGGCATGTTCACCGACACATCCAACGGCTCGCGGCCATTGCGCAGCACGGTGAAAAACGTCTGCATGCCCTGCTGACGGACATTGATGGCACGCACATCAGCGTCTTCATCAAAGCCATAGGTCACGGTTGGACGCGCCACTTGCGGGAGAATCTCGCGCACGATCGGGTCATCCACACACATCACCGCCAGGCCGTAAAACGGCAGGTTGTGGAGGAACTCGATGAAGGTTTTCTTCAACTTGTTGAAGTCACCGCCATAGGTACTCATGTGGTCCATGTCGATATTGGTGACCACCGAGACCATCGGCTGCAGGTGCAGGAAGCTGGCGTCACTCTCATCGGCTTCGGCGATCAGGTAACGGCTGCTGCCCAGCTGGGCGTTGGTGCCGGCAGCATTCAGCCGGCCACCAATCACGAATGTCGGGTCCAGACCACCAGCAGCGAACACCGAGGCCAGCAGGCTGGTGGTGGTGGTCTTGCCATGGGTACCGGCCACGGCGATGCCATGACGGTAACGCATCAGCTCGGCGAGCATTTCGGCACGCGGCACCACCGGAATACGACGCTCAAGCGCCGTGGCGACTTCCGGGTTGCTGGTATTCACCGCGCTGGAGACCACCAGCACGTCGGCTTGCTCGGCGTTCTCGGCGCGGTGACCGATAAAGATCTGTGCGCCGAAGGTTTCCAGGCGCTCGGTCACAGCCGAGGCTTTCAGATCGGAGCCGGACACTTCATAACCGAGGTTGAGCAGCACTTCGGCGATACCGCACATGCCGGCACCACCGATCCCTACAAAGTGGATGCGGCGAATGCGGCGCATGCGGCGGATTTCCGAGCGTGCAGCGGCGGGAGACTTAGCCACGGGCCACCTCCAGGCAGATATCGACGACGGTGCAGGTTGCATCGGGCTTGGCCAGGCGACGAGCCGTCTGCGCCATGTGAGTGAGTTGTTCGGGGTGCATCAAAACCTCGGTCAGCTGCGCAGCCAGCTTGGCGGCGTCAGTGGAACGTTGTGGCAGCAGCACGGCAGCGCCGGCACTGGCCAGATAATCGGCATTGCGGGTCTGGTGATCGTCAATGGCATGCGGCAGCGGCAGCAGGAACGCTGGCAGGCCGGCGGCGGCCAGCTCGCTGACGGTCAGCGCGCCGGACCGGCACACCACCAGATCGGCCCAGGCATAGGCCCGCGCCATGTCCTTGATAAACGGTGCGACCTGCGCTTCGACGCCAACGGCGCGATAGCGTTCAGCGGTCACGCCATCATGTTGTTTACCGGCCTGATGAAACACCTCAGGGCGCAGCTCGGCGGCCACCAGCGCCAGGGCTTCGGGCAGCAATTTATTCAGCGGTTCGGCGCCCAGGCTGCCGCCCAGCACCAGCAAACGTGGCTGGCGGTTGCGCAGCGAATCACGCGGGGTTTCCAGGAACAGCTCTTCGCGCACCGGGTTGCCGGTGGTGCGGCGTTTGTCGCTATTGCCGAAAGTATTCGGGAAGGCTTCGCAGACGCGGCTGGCGAATGGCACCAGGCTGCGGTTGGCCGTACCGGCCACAGCGTTCTGCTCGTGGATGATCAGCGGCGCGCCGCTCAGGCGCGCGGCCAGGCCGCCAGGCCCCGTGACATAGCCGCCCATGCCCAACACGCACACCGGCTGCAGCTCGCGCATTACTTTGCGCGCCTGGAACAGCGCCTTGAGCAGCTGGAACGGCGCTTTCAGCAGCGACAGCTTGCCTTTGCCACGCAGACCCGTGACATCTATCAGGTGCAACGGCAGACCAGCCGCCGGCACCAGCTCATTCTCGATCCCGCGCGGCGTGCCCAACCAGTGCACGCTGTAACCGCGCGCCTTGAACTCACGGGCGCAGGCCAACGCCGGGAATACATGCCCGCCAGTGCCGCCAGCCATGATCAGTACATTACCGCGCATGGCGAACCTCCTCAGCAGGCTGGCCGTCGAAGAAATCGGCTTCGCTGAAATCGACATCCTCGCTGCCCAGTTGGGTGCGACGCTCCCATTCGATGCGCAGCAACAGCGCCAGGCTGACGCAGCAGATCACCAGCGAGCTGCCGCCGTAGCTGAGAAATGGCAGCGTCAGACCTTTGGTCGGCAGCAGGCCGATGTTCACCCCGATATTGATCAGTACCTGGCCAATCCACAGAAACGCCAGACCGTAGGCCACATAGGCCGAAAAAAACTGCTTAGCCTTCTCCGCCCATAGCCCTATATACAGGGCGCGCACGCTGACGAAGACAAACAGGGCAACGGTGATCAGTGCACCGACCATGCCCAGCTCTTCGGCCAGCACGGCAAACACGAAGTCGGTATGCGCTTCCGGCAGGTAGAACTGCTTCTGCACGCTGTTGCCCAGGCCGACGCCAAACCATTCACCCCGGCCGAAGGCAATCAGCGCCTGGCTCAACTGATAACCGGCGCCGTACTGGTCAGCCCAGGGGTCGACAAAGTTGGTCAGGCGCTCCAGGCGATAGGCCTGACTGGTCATCACTAACACGCCAAGGCCCAGTACGCAGGCCGCCAGCGGAATAAAGCGCAGCAGGTTGACCCCACCGAGGAACAGCATGGCGATGGCCGCGCCCACCAGTACCACGGTGGCGCCGAAGTCCGGCTCGGCCAACAGCAGCGCAGCAATCGGGCCCAGCACCAGCATCGGTTTGATAAAGCCGGTGAGCTTCTCGCGCACTTCTTCCTGACGACGCACCAGGTAGGCGGCGATAAACATCACGCTGAATAGCTTGGCCAGCTCGGACGGCTGCAGGTTGAAGATGCCAAAGCCGATCCAGCGCTTGGCCCCGTTAACCTCACGGCCAATACCCGGCAGCAACACCAGAATCAGCAGCAGCACAGCCACCAGCAGCAGCGTGCCACTGTAACGTTGCCACAGTGCCATCGGCACCAGCAGGGTTGTCAACGCAGCCCCGGTGCCAATGGCGAGATAAACCAGGTGACGAATCATGTGGTACAGCGGGTTGCCCGACTGCGCCGCCGCCACTTCCGAGGACGCCGAAGCAATCATCACCAGGCCTAACCCCAGCAGTGCCAGGCAGCCAGCCAGCAGCGGGAAATCAATGTCGATCCCACGACGGGTATGCAGCGGTGAAGGGGCGGCGAGCAGGCGGGCCAGCATCATTGCAAGCCCTCCACAGCCTGGGCGAACAGACGCCCGCGCTCTTCGAAATTTTTGAACATGTCCAGGCTGGCGCAGGCCGGTGACAGCAGCACGGCATCGCCCGCCTCAGCCAGCTCTGCAGCACGCTGCACAGCTTCTTCCAAGGTGTTGACCCGGATCAGCGGCGCGGCGGCGCCCAGCGCGTCAGCCAGCAGCTCGGCGTCGCGACCGAGCAGTACCACGGCGCGGCAGAACTTGCCGACTGGCGTTTTCAGCGCCGAAAAGTCCGCGCCCTTGCCATCACCACCGGCGATCAGCACCAGCTTGCCGCTGATATCCGCGCCCAGGCCTTCGATGGCTGCCAGGGCAGCGCCGACGTTGGTGGCTTTGGAGTCATCGTAGTAACTCACGGCTTTGCGCTCGCCAACCCACTGGCAGCGATGCGGCAGGCCAGCGAACTGCTTGAGGGTGGCCAACATCGGCTCGAACGGCAGGCCTACAGCATGGCCCAGTGCCAAAGCAGCCAGGGCGTTGGACTGGTTGTGCGCGCCGCGAATTTTCAGCTCACGCACCGGCAGCAACGCAGCGAACTGGTAGGCCAGAGATTTCTCGCCGTTTTCTTCCAGCAGGCCGAAACGCTTGAAGTCCGGCTTGCCCAAGCCGAAGTACCAGCACGGCAGTTGATCAGCCACCAACGGACGCGACAGCGCGTCATCGCGGTTCACCACCACCTGCCGTGCGCCACGGAAGATGCGGTGTTTGGCCAGGTGATAGGCCGGCAGATCGGCGTAGCGATCCATATGGTCTTCGCTGATATTCAGGCAGGTCGCCACTTCGGCGTTGAGCTGGTCAGTGGTTTCCAGCTGAAAGCTCGACAGCTCCATGACATACAGTTCGATGTCGTCACTGAGCAGATCCAGCGCTGGCGTACCGAGATTGCCCCCGACAGCGACCTTCTTGCCGGCCGCTGCGGCCATCTCACCGACCAGGGTGGTCACGGTGCTTTTGGCGTTGGAGCCGGTAATCGCCACGATCGGCGCCTGGGCATAGCGGGCGAACAGGTCGATATCACCCGACAGCTTGACTCCACGCGCCGCCGCTGCCTGCAGCGCCGGGGTGGCAATGGCCAGACCCGGGCTGACCAACAGCTCGTTGGCGCGGCAGAGGAATTCCACATCCAGTTCGCCACAACGCACTTCCACCTGCGGGAACTGCTCACGCAAGGTGGCGAGCTCCGGCGGGTTGGCACGGGTATCAACCACGGCAAACGGCAACCCCTGGCGGGCGAGGAAACGCACCAGGGACATGCCGCTTTTGCCGAGGCCGACAACGATGCGGAAGTGGTCAGACGCAATCAGGCTCATGCTTTCCTCAACGCAGCTTCAGGGTGGCAAGGCCGATCAGCACCAGAATCACGGTGATGATCCAGAAACGCACGATCACGCGCGGCTCGGGCCAGCCTTTCAGTTCAAAATGGTGATGGATCGGCGCCATGCGGAACACGCGCTTGCCGGTCAGTTTGAAGCTGGCGACCTGGATGATCACCGACAGGGTTTCCACCACGAAGATGCCGCCCATGATGAACAGCACCACTTCCTGACGGACGATCACCGCGATGGTGCCCAGGGCCGCGCCCAGGGCCAGGGCACCGACGTCGCCCATAAACACCTGCGCCGGGTAGGTGTTGAACCAGAGGAAGCCAAGACCAGCGCCGACCAGGGCGGCGCAGAACACGATCAGTTCACCTGCACCCGGCACGTAGGGAATAAACAGGTATTCGGCGAACTTCACGTTGCCCGACAGGTAGCAGAAAATCCCCAGCGCGCCGCCGACCATCACGGTAGGCAGAATGGCCAGGCCGTCGAGGCCGTCAGTGAGGTTGACAGCGTTGCTCGACCCGACGATCACGAAGTAGGTCAGGACCACGAAGCCCAGGCCCAGCTCCAGACCGAAATCCTTGATCATCGGCAGGATCAGGGTGGTTTCCACCGGGCTTTGCGCAGTCATATAAAGGAACAGGGCCGCCCCCAGACCGAACACCGACTGCCAGAAGTACTTCCAACGACTCGGCAGGCCCCGCGAGTTCTTTTCGATCACCTTGCGATAATCGTCGACCCAGCCAATGGCACCAAACAGCAGGGTGACGGCCAGCACGACCCACACATAGCGGTTGGACAGGTCAGCCCAGAGCAGGGTGCTGAAAGCAATGGCCGACAGAATCAGCGCCCCCCCCATGGTTGGCGTGCCCTTCTTCGACAGATGCGACTGTGGGCCGTCATTGCGCACCGCCTGGCCGATCTGGCGAATCTGCAAGGTGCGGATCATCCATGGACCGAGCCACAGCGACAAGGCCAGCGCCGTGAGCACGCCGAGAATGCCGCGCAGTGTCAGGTACTGGAACACTGCGAAACCCTTGTGGAACTGTTGCAGGTATTCCGCCAGCAGCAGCAGCATTAGTGAACCTCCCCAGACGTGCCACACAGTGCCGCCACGACGTTTTCCATCGCGGCGCTGCGTGAACCTTTAATAAGAACAGTGGTGTCGCCCTGCTCGCTCTGCAGCGCCGCAATCAGGCTGGCCTGGTCGGCAAAATGCCGGCCATCTGTGCCGAATTCTTCAATGGCAAACGCCATCAGCGGGCCAACGGCATACACCGCATCGACCTTACCCAGCGCATAGCTGCCGACCTGGCGATGGCCCTGCTCGGCCCACGCACCCAGCTCGCCAATGTCACCCAACACCAGCACGCGGCGGCCGGGGAAACCGGCGAGGATATCGATGGCGGCGCAGACCGAAGTCGGGTTGGCGTTGTAGCTGTCGTCGATCACGCGCAGGCCACTCGGTGCAATCTGCGCAACGGCGCGACCCTTGACCGGTTGCAGGTTTTCCAGGCCGGCCTTGATTGCCACAGGCGCAACCCCCAGCGCCAGAGCGGCAGCAGCCGCGGCCAGGGCGTTGGCCACATTGTGCTCACCAAGCAGATTGAGCTGGATGCGGGCCTGACCGCTGGCGCAATGCAGGGTAAACGCCGAGCAGCCACGAGCATCGCGGGCCAGCTCGCTGGCGTAAACGTCAGCCGCCGGATTAACCAGGGCGAAACTGCTGACGCGGCGACCTTTGGCGCGCTGCTGCCAGATGGTAAAGGCCCGGTCATCAAGGTTGAGCACGGCCACACCGCTGTCGCTCAAGCCTTCGAGTATCTCGCCCTTGGCTTCAACAATTTTCTCTGGGCCGCCAAACTCACCCACATGCGCAGTGCCGGCGTTATTCAGCACGGCCACCTGGGGCTTGGTCAGGCTGACGGTGTAAGCAATCTCGCCGACATGGTTGGCACCCAGTTCGATGACACCAGCGACATGCTCAGGCGCCAACTCCAGCAGGGTCAGCGGCGCACCAAGGTCGTTATTGAGGTTGCCACGGGTGGCCAGCACCAGACCTTGCAGGCCTTCGCGCAGGATGCTGGCGAGCATTTCCTTGACGGTGGTCTTGCCGCTGGAACCGGTGATGGCGACCACCGGCGCAGTGAACGCCTGACGATTCAGGGCGCCCAACTGCCCCAGGGCCACACGGGTATCGGCGACCAACAGTTGCGGCAGCGGCGCATCCGCCACTTCACGCTCAACCAGCGCCGCCACTGCACCTTTGCCGGCGACTTCAGCCAGGTAGTCGTGGCCATCAAAGCGCGGGCCGGCCAGGGCGACAAACAGCTGGCCTGGCTGAATGGCGCGGCTGTCGCTGCTGACGGCGCTGAACACCACATCGCCCCCGATCACTCGGGCGCTCAGTGGCCCCACCACTTCGCTCAACCGCAGCGCCTTAAGCATGCGCCACCTCCCATGCAGCCAACGCGTTGGCTGCTTCGACCAGATCGGAGAATGGCTGACGCACGCCGTTGATTTCCTGATAGTCCTCATGCCCCTTACCGGCCATCACCAGCACATCATCGGCAGACGCGCTGGCGATTAGCTGAGCAATCGCCTGACCACGGCCATGGACGAACTGCACGGCCTCAGGTGTGGCGAAACCGGCGCGAATGTCTTTGAAGATCTGTGCAGGGGCTTCGGTGCGTGGGTTGTCATCGGTGACCAGTACCGCATCAGCGAGGCGCTCGACCACCGCTGCCATCAGCGGGCGCTTACCGTTGTCACGGTCGCCACCACAGCCGAACAGGCACAGCAGGCGGCCTTTGACATGCGGGCGCAGGGCTTCGAGGACTTTTTCCAGCGCATCTGGCGTGTGCGCATAATCCACAACGACCAAAGGCAACTTGCCACCGCCCAGGCGCTGCATACGGCCAATAGGGCCCTGCAGCTGCGGCAGCACTTTGAGGATTTCATCCAGCGGGTAATCCAGGCCGAGCAGCGCACCAACCACCGCCAGCAGGTTGCTCAGGTTGAAGCGCCCGAGCAGCGAGCTGCGCAGGCTGCCTTCACCGCGCGGGGTGACCAGCGTGGCGCGCACACCCTGCTCGTCAAACTGCGCATCGCGGCAATACAGATAGGCGTCGGCGTCGATCAGGCTGTAGCTGATCAGCCGGGAGTCGTGCTCCGCAGCGGCCAGTTCACGACCAAAGGCATCATCCAGGTTGAGCACCCGGCAACGCAGGTCCGACCAGGCGAAGAGCGTGGCTTTCGCCTCGGCGTAGGCCTGCATAGAACCGTGATAGTCCAGGTGATCACGGGACAGGTTGGTCAGCACCGCCACATCAAACGCCAGGGCAGCCACACGTCCCTGATGCAGGCCGTGTGACGAGACTTCCATGGCCACGGCGCGAGCACCGGCGTTCTTCATGTCAGCCAGGGTGGCCTGCACGCCAATCGGGTCAGGTGTGGTATGACGGCCCTGCTCGAGCGCGCCGTAGAAACCATTGCCGAGGGTGCCGACGATACCGCAGCGCTCGCCAAGCAGGTCCAGCGCCTGGGCCAGCAATTGGCTGACGCTGGTCTTGCCGTTGGTGCCGGTAATACCGATCAGGTGCAGGCCACGGCTTGGCTCGCCATAGAAGCGCCCGGCAATCGCCGACAACTGACTGGCCAGACCTTTGAGCGCAACCAGCTCCGCACTGTGCGCGGTCATCACGGCAGCGCCCTCCACCTCGTAGGCTACAGCGGCCGCGCCGCGGGCAACGGCATCGGCAATGTGCACGCGACCATCTTGCTGGGTGCCCGGCACAGCCAGAAACAGGTCACCCGGACGCACCTTGCGGCTGTCCAGGGTCAATTCGCGAATCAGGGTTGAGCTGGCGGCTTCCGGCAACAGCTGATTAAGCGGCATGGGCATCAGATACGCCCTCCTTTAACGGGTGCAGCAGCGACGGTTTCGACCTTCACCGCATCAGGTGGCGGCAGATTATCCGGTGCAACGTTCATCAGCCGCAGCGCACCGGCCATGACCTTGCCAAACACCGGTGCAGAAACCAGGCCACCGTAGTAACCGCCTTCGCTTGGTTCATCGATCATGATCACAGCGGCAATACGCGGGTTGTCGATGGGTGCGACACCCGCGAAGAACGAGCGATAAGCCTTGTCGACATAGCCCTTGCTGCCGGTAGCGGCTTTACGCGCGGTGCCGCTCTTGCCGCCGACGTGGTAACCCGGCACCTTGGCCCGCGCACCGCCGCCGCCCGGCTCTTCAACCACGGCCTGAAGCATGCCAAGCACGGTTTTGGCGATCTGCTCATCAATCACTTGAGTCGAGACCGGCTGACGGTCCAGCCGCACCATCGACAGTTGAACGTTCTTGCCGTCGTTGGCCAGCACCGAGTAGGCATGCGCCAGCTGCACGGCTGTCACCGAAAGGCCGTAGCCGTACGCCAGGGTGGCGGTCTCGGCCTGTTTCCAGACCCGGTAGTTGGGCAGATTGCCAACGCGCTCACCGGGGAAGCTCAGACCCGTGTCCTGGCCCAAACCGACTTGCTGCATCACGGCGTAGATAGGCTCGGCACCAATATCGAACGCCACCTTGCTGATGCCGACGTTGCTCGATTTCATCAGAATCTGGGTCAGGTTAAGCACACCGCCACGCGACACGTCACGGATGGTGTAACGGCCGATACGCAGACTGCCGGGAGCAGTATCCACGGTCATTTCCGGCGTCCAGCGACCAGAGCCAAGGGCGGCGGCGATGGAAAACGGCTTAACGGTCGAGCCGGGCTCAAACACATCAATCATTGCCCGATTGCGCATGGCCGCCGGCTGCAGGTTGCGGCGATTATTCGGGTTGTAGGTCGGCTGGTTGACCATGGCCAGCACTTCGCCGGTCTGCACGTCGAGCAACACCAGGCTGCCGGCCTTGGCGCCGAACTCGGTGACGGCATTGCGCAGCTCGCGGTGCGCCAGGTATTGCAGGCGCAGGTCAATCGACAATGCCAAGGCCTTACCGGCCTTGGCATTCTGTGCCACCTGGACATCCTTGATCAGCCGCCCGCGCCGATCCTTGAGCACCTGACGCTTGCCTGGCACGCCGGCCAGCCAGTCCTCGAAGGCCAGTTCCATGCCCTCGCGGCCGCGGTCATCAATGTCGGTAAAGCCCACCACATGGGCAGCTACCTCACCAGCCGGATAAAAGCGGCGGAACTCTTCAATGCCATACACCCCTGGCACTTTCAGATCGAGAATGCGCTGCCCCTGCTCCGGCGTCAGCCCGCGCACCAGGTACATAAACTCGCGCTCGGCATTGGCCTGCAGCCGCACACTGAAGGCCTTGGGCTCCTGCCCCAGGGCAGCCGCCAGTGCATTCCACTTGGCCTGGCCACTCTGCAGTTCCTTGCCGTTAGCCCACAAGGTGATAACTGGGGTACTTACGGCCAAAGGTTCGCCATTGCGATCGGTGATCAGGCCGCGGTGCGCCGGAATCGGGATATGCCGAACGCTGCGCGCATCGCCATGGGCCTGCAGGAAGCGCTGATCGAACACTTGCAGGTCGACAATACGCCAGGCGATCGCGCCCACCATCAGGGCCAGCAGTAGCAGCACCAGACGGAACCGCCAAGGGTAGAGTGCGCCTTCAAGCCCCATCATGGCGCCACCATACGCACTTCGGCGGCATCCGGAATCCGCATGCTCAGGCGCTCAGTGGCGAGGGTTTCGATACGGTTGTGCGCCGTCCAGGTGCTTTGCTCGAGGATCAGCCGACCCCACTCAGCCTGCGCTTTGTCGCGCACGCTGAGCTCGGCATACAGCTCATTGAGCAGCTGGCGATTCCAGTGCGCGCTGTAGGAAACCCCTACGGCCGACACCAGCACAGCCAAGAACAGCAGCAGCATCAGCAGACTACCGCCGGGCAATGGCTTAGCGAACAGCGCGCTCATCGCACTTTCTCGGCAATGCGCATTACAGCGCTGCGCGAACGCGGATTGGCCGCAAGCTCAGCCTCGGAAGCAAACACCGGCTTGCCGATCAGTTTCAGGCGCGGCTCAAACGCTTTCGGGATGATCGGCAGATCACGCGGCAGCTTGTCCACCTCACCCTTGGCATGCTTGCGCATAAAGAGTTTGACGATGCGATCTTCCAGCGAATGGAAGCTGATCACCACCAGGCGACCGCCCACCTCAAGGTTTTCCAGAGCGGCGTCGAGGCCGCCTTCCAGATCACCCAATTCGTTGTTGATATAGATGCGCAGCCCCTGGAAGGCGCGAGTCGCCGGATTCTTGCCCTTTTCCCAGGCAGGATTGGCGACAGTCAACACCTGAGCAAGGTCGGCGGTGCGGGTAAACGGCTGCTCGGCGCGACGCAACACGACTGCACGGGCCATGCGTTTGGCGAAGCGTTCTTCGCCGTACTCCTTGAAAACCCGGGCGATTTCTTCTTCAGCGGCGCTGGCGATGAAGTCTGCCGCGCTGACACCGGCATCCGGGTTCATGCGCATATCCAGCGGACCGTCATTCATAAAACTGAAGCCGCGCTCGGCGTCATCCAGCTGCGGCGATGACACGCCCAGGTCCAACAGAATACCGCTGACTTTGCCTGCCAGAGCGCGCTGTACTAGTTCGTCACCCAGCTCGGCAAAGCTGCGCTGCACAACGACAAAGCGGCCGTCTTCGGCCGCCAGCGCATTCCCGGTCGCGATTGCCAGGGGATCTTTGTCAAACCCCAGCAAGCGACCGTCTGGCCCGAGCCCTTCCAGAATCAGCCGGCTATGCCCGCCACGTCCAAAGGTGCCATCCAGGTAGCAACCGTTCGCGCGCACAGCCAGCCCTTCGACAGCCTCGTCGAGTAGCACGGTGATATGGCGAAAGTTGCTGGTCATGGTCACAGGATCAAGTCACGTAGGTCGTCGGACAGAGCACCTGGTTGCTTGATCGCGGCCAGATCGGCATCGGCCACGGCATTCCAGGAATCTTCGTCCCACAGTTGAAATTTATTGAGTTGACCGACCAGCATCGCGCGCTTGTCCAGCTTGGCGTACTCACGCAGACGGGGCGGCACCAGGAAACGACCACTGGCATCCAGCTCAAGGTCAACAGCGTTGCCAATCAGCAAACGCTGCAGACGGCGGTTTTCTTCACGAAAAGAAGCGAGCTCGCGGAGCTTGGCTTCAATCAGCTCCCACTCGGACAACGGATAGACACACAGACAAGGATCAATGGCATCAATCGTGACAATGAGCTGACCGGCACAACGCGACACAAGCTCATCCCGATACCGACTTGGCATCGCGAGTCGCCCTTTGGCGTCGAGACTGATGGCGTTAGCTCCGCGAAACACGATCGCGTTTCCCCTTTTTATTAGCTATCCGTGCCTAAGAAACCCACTTTGTGCCACTTCTTACCACTCGCGCACACTATAGGAACGCACGCACCCCACCGTCAAGGCACGCTTGGCGGGAAAAATCCTTATAGAACGGCGATTTAGCAAACTTTCAGAGAGGCGAAACGGAGGAAAAACTCGAAGTTTCGGACACAAAAACAAGCCGATACAGCGAGCTGAACTTCAAAGTTAAAGTGATTTATTAAGAGTAAGATTTTTTCGGTATTAGAAAGGAAGCGAAGCAGTGAAGCGGATAAATGAGGAAGGGTGGAGAGTCGATCTGTAAGCCGGGTTCTGTCGAGGACAGTCATTCCTCTACGACGTACATCACTGCACGCCTTTAGCAACCTACCCGGTTCCAGCGCGGGCCACGCCAATGGAACCCTATTTGGTCTTGCTCCGAGTGGGGTTTGCCTAGCCACGAACTGTTACCAGTCGCGCGGTGCGCTCTTACCGCACCTTTTCACCCTTACCGGCACCGAAATGCTTAGGCGGTTATTTTCTGTGGCACTTTCCGTAGGCTCACGCCTCCCAGGCGTTACCTGGCACTCCGCCCTATGGAGCCCGGACTTTCCTCCCCCGCATTACGCAGAACGCAATACGGCAGCGACTGCCCGATCGACTCTCCGCGGGCAAGGTTAACGGCCCGCGCCCGATAGAACAAGGTTTAAACGTCTTTCTGCTGCTCCAGGGCAACCTGATAGAGCAAGTTCTTGCGCACTCCAGTGATCTCCGCCGCCAGCGCTGCCGCACGCTTCAGCGGCATTTCGGCCAACAGCAGATTCAACACACGCATCGCTTCAGCACTGACCGCCTCTTCACCTTCGGGCGCCTGCCAACCTGCCACCAACACCACACATTCACCGCGCTGTTGATTACTGTCGGCAGCCACCCAAGCGGCCAGTTCAGCCAACGGCATACCCTTGAGCGTCTCAAAGGTCTTGGTCAGCTCACGCGCCAACAAGGCCGGACGCTCATCGCCGAAAACTGCCTGCATATCCTGCAGACACTCGAGAATGCGGTGCGGCGCCTCATAGAAGATCAGCGTACGCGGTTCTTCCTTTACCTGCTCAAGACGTGCGCGACGCCCTGCCGCCTTGGCAGGCAGAAAACCCTCGAAGATAAAGCGATCCGAGGGCAAGCCCGCAGCAGACAGCGCAGCAATCAGCGCGCAGGCGCCCGGCACTGGAACCACCGCAACACCAGCAGCGCGCGCCTGGCGCACCAGGTGATAGCCCGGATCAGAAATCAGCGGAGTGCCGGCATCGGAGATCAACGCCACATCGTCACCCTCGAGCAACCGCGCAAGAAAGCGCCCACCCTGATCGCGCTCGTTGTGCTCATGACAGGCTGCCAGCGGGGTGCCGATGCCAAAGTGCTGCATCAGCCGTGCGGAATGACGAGTGTCTTCTGCGGCGATCAGAGCCACGCTGCGCAGGATAGTCAACGCCCGCGTGCTGATGTCATCTAGGTTGCCAATGGGCGTAGCCACCACATAAAGACGGCCCAAAGGCACATTTGCAGCAGCGGAAGTGGTCACAGCACAGGCCTCTCAAAATCAACAAAGCGCGCATTGTAGCCCGTTTCCAACCTTCGACATCGCGCCACCCGGCGGGCTTGGGTACAATTCAAGGCTCAATTTGATCAAGTATCAGGAACGCTTACATGATCGCCTGCCTGCGCCCCCTTTCCATCCTCTGCCTTGCTGGCTTGCTCGCCGCCTGCGCCAGCCAACCTTCATCGACCCTGGGCGAGCTGCCACGCACACCACAAGCCAGCATCGAACAACTGCTGCAGCAAGCGGCCGAGAGCCCCGTCGAGCAAGGCGCGGCACTGCGTTTGTCGGCGGCAGATCTGGCCTATAAACAGAAGGATTTAGCCCGCGCCAGCAGCATTCTGGAGCAGGTGCAACTGGAACACCTGAAGCCCGCTCAGCAGATCTACACCAGCACCCTGCGTGCCGAACTGGACATGAGCCGCAACAAACCCAAAGCCGCCCTGCGCGCCCTCAGCCACCCGAGCATGGAACGCCTCGGCGAGCTGCCGGTTGAACAGCAGGTACGCAGCCAGCTGGTACGCGCCAACGCCCTGCAAGCCACCGGGCAGACCCTGGCCGCAGCGCGCGAACGCGCCTATATCGCCCCACTGCTCAGTGGCGCCAGCGCTGCACACAACCTGGAAGCCATCTGGACCCTGGTTTCCAGCCTGCCACAAAGCGAACTGCAAGCCAGCGGTGATGCCGACCTCGACGGCTGGCTGGAGCTGGCCCGCGCCTCCAAGAGCGCCGGCACCCTGGAGCAGCAGCAAACCGCTATTGATGCCTGGGTTGCAGCCAACCCGCAGCACCCTGCCGCGCAACAACTGCCGCAGGCGCTGGTCGAGCTGAAAAAGCTCTCCAGCCAACCACTGACCGAGATCGCCCTGCTGCTGCCACAAGATGGCCAACTGGCCAGCGTGGCGCGTGCGTTGCGCGACGGCTTTCTGGCAGCCCACTACCAAGCACAGCAAGCCGGACAGAACCCTCCGAACATTCAGATTTTTGACAGCTCGCGCATAGGTTCCATGGACGCCTTCTACGCCCAGGCTAAGGCCGCCGGCGTACAACTGGTAATCGGCCCCCTGGAGAAAAACCTGGTCAGCCAACTGAGCAGCCGCGAACAACTGCCCATCACCACCCTCGCCCTGAACTACAGCGAAGGCAGCCAGGAAGGTCCGGCGCAACTGTTCCAGTTCGGCCTCGCTGCCGAGGACGAAGCCCGCGAAGTCGCCCGGCGCGCTTGGGCCGACGGCATGCGCCGCGCCGTAGCGCTGGTGCCCAACGGCGAATGGGGCGACCGCGTACTCGCCGCCTTCCGCCAGAGCTGGCAAGCCCAGGGCGGCACTCTGATTGCGGCCGAACATGTTGATCAGCCTGTCGAGCTGGCCCGGCAGATCGCCGACCTGTTCCAGCTGCGCGAAAGCGAGGCGCGCAGCAAGCGCCTGCAGAACACCCTGGGCACCTCGGTAGCCGCCGCTCCGTCACGCCGCCGTGATGTCGACTTTATTTTCCTCGCCGCCACTCCACAGCAGGCCCAGCAGATCAAACCGACCCTGGCCTTCCAGTACGCCGGCGATGTACCGGTGTATGCCACATCACACCTGTTTACCGGCACCTATAACCAGGCGCAGTACATCGACCTCAACGGCATCATGTTCTGTGAAACCCCCTGGCTGCTGAACGTCAACGACCCACTGCGCCAGCAAGCCAGTACGCAATGGCCGCAGGCCGGTGGCAGCCTCGGCCGCTTGTATGCCATGGGCGCAGACGCTTACCTCCTGGCACCGCGCCTGAACCAACTCAAAGCCTTGCCCGAGACTCGCCTGCAGGGCCTGTCCGGCAACCTGAGCCTGAACCCGCACCAGCGTATCGAGCGCCAGCTACCCTGGGCCGCGTTCCGCGATGGCCAGGTCCAGCCCCTGCCTGAAAGCATCAATTGAGCGAGCGTATTAGCACGCAACAACGCGGTGATGCTGCCGAAGCCCAGGCGCGGCAGCATCTCGAACAGCATGGCCTGCGTCTGCTGGCACAGAACTGGCGCTGCCGCCTTGGTGAGCTCGATCTGGTCATGCTCGACGCCGATACAGTAGTATTCGTAGAAGTTCGCTATCGGCGCTATAGCGCCTGGGGCGGCGCAGCAGAGAGCGTGGATGCACGCAAACGTGAGAAACTCAGCCGCGCCGCTCAGCACTTCCTGCAACAAGAATCACGCTGGGCCAAGTACCCATGCCGCTTTGATGTGATTGCCATAAACGCCGACAGCCAAGCCCCCGCGCAACTGGACTGGATTCAAAACGCCTTTGATACCTGAACAGAAGCCACACTGAAGGTTATATCTCCAATGGACATGCAAGCCCGTATTCGCCACCTGTTCCAAGCCAGCATTGAAACCAAGCAGCAGGCCATGGAAGTGCTCATCCCCTTTATCGAGCAAGGCAGCCAGGCCATGGTTCAGGCACTGCTCAGCGAGGGCAAGATTCTCTCCTGCGGTAATGGCGGCTCTGCCGGCGACGCCCAGCACTTCTCCTCCGAGCTGCTCAACCGCTTCGAGCGCGAGCGCCCCAGCTTGCCAGCCATCGCTCTAACCACCGATAGCTCGACCATCACCTCGATTGCCAACGATTACAGCTACAACGAGGTGTTCTCCAAGCAGATTCGCGCACTCGGCCAGCCGGGCGACGTGCTGCTGGCGATTTCCACCAGCGGTAACTCAGCCAACGTGATCCAGGCCATACAGGCCGCCCACGACCGCGAGATGACCGTGGTGGCTCTCACCGGCCGCGATGGCGGCGGCATGGCTTCACTGCTACTGCCGGAAGACGTGGAGATCCGCGTCCCCTCGAAAGTCACCGCACGCATTCAGGAAGTCCACCTGCTGGCCATCCACTGCCTGTGCGACCTGATCGACAGCCAACTGTTTGGGAGTGAAGAATGACCCGTTCACCGCTGATCCTTGCCGCCCTTGCGCTGGCACTCGCCCTGGCCGGCTGCGGCAACCGCAGCGTCGGCAACAAGATCGACGACCAGTTCATCCCTTCGGAAGTCAGTTCCAGCGTTGCCCGCGCGCACATCGATCTGACCAGCCCGACGTCGCATATTGTCGTCACCAGCTACAACGGTGTAGTTCTGCTCGCGGGCCAGACACCGCGCAACGACCTCAAGGGCATGGCCGAACAGGCCGCCCGCCGCGTCAACAACGTGAAGAAGGTGCACAACGAACTGCAGGTTCTGCAGCCCACTTCGCTGCTGGTGCGCAGCAATGACTCGTTGCTGACTAGCCGCATCAAGACCCAGATGCTAGCCGACAGCGCCGTGCCAGGCTCGCGCATCAAGGTGATCACTGAAAACGGTATCGTCTATATGCTCGGCCTGGTCTCGCAAGCCGAAGCCACGCACGCCACCAACCTGGTGCAAAGCGTATCCGGCGTACAGAAAGTGGTGAAGCTGTTCCAGTACACCAACTGATAGCACCAGCAAAACCGCCCGTGCGGCAACCATAAAAAAGGCGATCCTCGGATCGCCTTTTTTATGGTTACTTGACCACTTTCAGACTGGGCCTACCACTGGGGCGCGGCGGCTCATCATCCGGCGGACTTTGCTCATCCGGATCTTCGATTTCATCGCCATCAAGCATCGGCGACTCCGCATCAAACACCATGCCCTGACCATTCTCCCGCGCATAGATCGCCAGCACTGCAGCCGCAGGGATATATAGACTCTGCGGCACACCGGAAAAGCGCCCCTCAAAGCTCACCGCTTCGTTATCCATATGCAGATGACGCACAGCCGTGGGCGAAACATTAAGGACAATCTGTCCATCGTTGGCAAAGCCGGCGGGCACCTGAACACCGGGAAACTCAGCATTCACCAGCAGGTGCGGGGTGCAATCGTTGTCCACGATCCACTCATAGAGGGCACGCACCAGATAAGGACGGCTCGACTTCATGACAACCTCCTTGGGTTAACGCATGTCACGTTCAGCAGGTGACAAGCTGATCTGAAATGCCTCACGGGCAAACTGACGCTCCATGTAATCGAGCAACGGTTTGGCCGGCTTTGGCAACTCTATTCCCAGAATCGGCAAACGCCAAAGAATGGGCAGCAGGCAGCAGTCGACCAGGCTCAACTCGTCACTGAGAAAATACGGCTTATCAGCGAACAGCGGCGACACGCCAGTCAAACTCTCGCGCAACTCCTTGCGCGCCAAAGCACGGGCCGCCTCCTTGCTACGCGGATCAAGAATCAGGTCAACCTGAGCACACCAGTCACGCTGGATACGATGAATCAGCAGCCGGCTATTCGCACGCGCCACCGGATACACCGGCAACAACGGCGGATGCGGGTAACGCTCATCCAGATATTCCATCACCACCGTTGACTCATACAGCGCCAGATCACGATCCACCAGCGTTGGCAGGCTGGCGTAGGGATTAACCTCCAGCAGCTTGGCCGGGTAGCGATCCTTCTCGACACTGATGATTTCGGCGCTGACACCCTTCTCGGCGAGCACAATGCGTACGCGGTGGGAATAGTGGTCGGCGGGGTCGGAGTAACAGGCCAACCGATTGGTCACGCCCATGGCGATCCTCCTCGCTTATAAAGTTATGTGAAGCAGAAAGACCTGCGCGCCCAAAGGGGCGCGCAGGTCAACAGCGGAGATGCAAAGGATTAATGCACGTCCTTCCAATATTCGCGCTTGAGCAGATAGGCGAACACGAAGAAGAAGGCAAGATACAGCAGAACGTAGGTACCGATACGCTGACTTTGCAATTTGACCGGATTGGCCGAGTAGGCGAGGAAGGTCACCAGGTTCTGGATCTTTTCATCGAACTCTTCAGTGCTCAACTGGCCAGTCTTAGGCTCGATGGTCAGTTGATCACAGGCCTCGTGGGTGATCGGCGTGCCGGTCAGCGGATCGAACAGCTTCTTGCCATCCTCAACCACTTGAACCTGCTTGCAACCGATGTATTGACGGCCCTGCAGGGCCACCAACACGTTCGGCATGCCCACATTCGGGAACACCTTGTTGTTGGCACCCAGCGGACGCGCAGTGTCTTCATAGAAGGTGCGCAGGTAGGTGTACAACCAGTCGTTACCACGTACACGAGCGACCAGGGTCAGGTCAGGCGGCGCCGCGCCGAACCAGGCCTTGGCGTCTGCCGGCTTCATGCCGATTTTCATGTGCTCGCCAATCTTGGCGCCGTTGAAAACCAGGTTTTCCAGCATGACCTCATGCGGGATCCCCAAATCATTGGCGACGCGCTCATAGCGCTGGTATTGGGCCGAATGGCAACCCATGCAGTAGTTGGCGAAGGTACGAGCACCATCTTGCAGAGCCACCTTGTCTGCCAGATCGATATCAACCTTGTCCAGTGGATACTCAACACCACCAGCGGCAAAACCCAGGCCTGGCAGAAGCGCAATAATTAATGCTGCAAAATGCTTTTTCATCAGCCAGTCACCCTTTCCGGAACCGGTTTGGTCTTCTCGAGTTTGGTGTAGAACGGCATCAGGATGAAGTACGCGAAGTACAGGAAGGTACATACCTGCGACAACAGCGTACGGCCCGGCGTCGGAGCCAGCACACCCAACACGCCCAGAATCACGAAGGACACGCAGAAGATCAGCAGCCAGACCTTGCTCATCCAGCCCTTGTAACGCATCGACTTGACCGGACTACGATCCAGCCATGGCAGCACGAACAGCACTGCAATAGCCGCACCCATGGCAATAACACCCAGCAGCTTGTCTGGCACCGCACGCAGAATCGCGTAGAACGGGGTGAAGTACCAAACCGGCGCAATATGCGCGGGGGTCTTGAACGGGTTGGCCGCTTCGAAGTTCGGCTTCTCGAGGAAATAGCCACCCATTTCCGGGAAGAAGAAGATCACGAAGCAGAAGACAAACAGGAACACCACAACACCGACGATATCTTTAACGGTGTAGTACGGGTGGAAGGCGATGCCGTCGAGCGGAATGCCGTTTTCGCCCTTTTTCTTCTTGATGTCGACGCCGTCTGGGTTGTTTGAACCCACTTCGTGCAACGCCAGGATGTGTAACACCACCAAGCCGAGAATTACGATCGGCAGAGCCACAACGTGCAGGGCGAAGAAGCGGTTCAAGGTGATACCGGAAATCAGGTAGTCACCGCGAATCCACTGAGTCAGATCCGCACCGATCACCGGAATGGCACCGAACAGCGAGATGATTACCTGGGCACCCCAGTAGGACATCTGGCCCCACGGCAACAGGTAACCCATGAAGGCCTCAGCCATGAGCATCAGGTAGATCAGCATGCCGAAGATCCACACCAACTCACGCGGCTTCTGATAAGAGCCGTAAAGCAGACCGCGGAACATATGCAGGTAGACCACCACGAAGAACGCCGAAGCACCGGTGGAATGCATGTAGCGCAGAATCCAGCCGTACTCCACATCACGCATGATGTACTCGACCGAAGCAAACGCCTCTTCAGCCGACGGGTTATAGCTCATGGTCAGCCAGACACCGGTAACGATCTGGTTAACCAGAACCAACAATGCCAGGGAGCCGAAGAAGTAGAAGAAGTTGAAGTTCTTTGGCGCGTAATACTTGGAGAGATGGTCTTCCCACATTTTGGTCGCGGGAAAGCGCGCATCGACCCATTCCATGAATTTATTCATCATGCTTTCTCCTGATCCACACCGATGATGATTACATCATCCGACTCATACGTGTGCGGCGGTACAGGCAGATTCAAGGGTGCCGGCTGAGCCTTGTAGACACGCCCTGCGAGGTCGTAGCGCGAACCGTGGCATGGGCAGAAATAGCCACCAACCCAGTCTGCACCCAGATCCGCCGGGGCCACTTCCGGACGGAAGGATGGCGCACAACCCAGGTGAGTACACAGGCCTACCAGCAGCAAAACCTCTGGTTTGATTGAGCGGGTTTTCGGGTCGACATAGCTCGGTTGTTCCGATGCCTTGGAATCGAAGTCAGCCAACTGACCCTCGATTTTCACCAGATTACTGAGAATTTCCTCGGTACGGCGCACGATAAAAACCGGCTGCCCCCGCCACTCAGCAACCATCTGCTGGCCCGGCTCAATTTTGCTGACGTTCACCTTAACGGGTGCTCCGGCAGCTTTAGCCTTGGCGCTTGGGAACCAGGACCCCACGAACGGGACCGCGGCACCCACCGCTCCTGCAGCGCCCACCACAGAGGTGGCCGCTACCAGAAAGCGACGCCGGCCTGCATTCACGCCGTCATTGCTCATTCAGTCGTCTCCCATCAGCTTTATGGCCTGTTGGTCAGGCCTATACTAGGTAAAAATCGAGTCGCGCAAAAAATTTGCCAAATGGTAAAGAAAAGCCCCTTTACTGACAAGGTAATTACCCACGGACAACAGACTCAACCCCTTACAAATCAGGGCATCCGCGGATGCGGCATGATGCCGCACAAGCTTTCGACACCCATAAAAAAACGCCCAGCTCCGAATGGTGCTGGGCGTTTTTTTGAACGCAGGTAGCGAATTAACGCTTGGAGTACTGCGGACGCTTACGCGCTTTACGCAGACCAACCTTCTTACGCTCAACTTCACGTGCATCGCGAGTCACGAAACCTGCTTTACGCAGAGCCGGACGCAGAGCCTCGTCGTAGTCCATCAGAGCGCGAGTGATACCGTGGCGGATTGCGCCAGCTTGACCACTTACACCACCACCAACAACAGTAACGTAAACGTCGAATTTCTCGACCATCTCAACCAGCTCCAGCGGCTGACGAACTACCATGCGGGCAGTTTCGCGACCGAAGAAGGTATCGAGAGCACGATTGTTGATGGAGATTTTGCCAGTACCAGCACGCAGGAAAACGCGAGCGGTTGCAGTCTTGCGACGGCCAGTGCCGTAATTTTGAGTCGCCGACATAATGAACTATTCCGTTAAATCTTCAGTTCTTGGGGCTGCTGAGCGGTATGAGGGTGAGCAGCACCCGCATAGACTTTCAGCTTACGGTACATGTCGCGACCCAGCGGGTTCTTCGGCAGCATGCCTTTTACCGCAGTCTCGATCACGCGCTCAGGGGCTTTAGCGATCAGCTTTTCAAAGTTGATCGACTTGATGCCGCCCGGAAAACCGGAGTGGGAGTAGTACATCTTGTCAGTGGTTTTGGCACCAGTAACACGAATCTGCTCGGCATTGATGATGACGATATAGTCGCCAGTATCAACGTGCGGAGTGTATTCAGGCTTGTGCTTGCCACGCAGACGGCTTGCAACTTCGGTAGCCAGACGACCCAGGGTCTGACCTGCAGCGTCGACGACAAACCAGTCGCGCTTAACTGTTTCCGGTTTAGCAGTAAAAGTTTTCATTCTTTATAGCCTCAGGGGCCGCCCTGATAAATAAGACGGCGGATCTTACTGAATAGTGCGTACTTTGACAAGGTCAAAGGCAGCCGAAAACAGGCGCTATCGGGGGCTCGGGTCAGCGCGTCCGTAATACGGCAAGATTCTTCGGCAGGCGGCGCATCACTTCCACTGCAGAAAGAGGTGCGCAATTATGCAGATTGCGCGGAGAATTTCAACACGATTATGCCAACCCACTTTATTCAAGGAGCTTGCAATGGATTACCGTCAACTCGGCCGTACCGATCTCAAGGTCAGCAGCCTGTGCCTGGGCACCATGACCTGGGGCGAGCAGAACAGTGCCAGCGAGGGTTTCGCCCAGATCGAACGCGCCAAGGCTTACGGGGTGAATTTCATCGATACGGCGGAAATGTATCCAGTGCCCCCGCGTGCCGAGACCTACAGCAAGACCGAACAGATCATCGGTGACTACTTCCAACAACGCGGTGATCGTAATGACTGGGTGCTGGCCAGCAAGATCGCCGGCCCAGGTAATGGCATCAGCTACATCCGCGACGGCCAACTCAAACATAACCGTGCGCACATCGTTGCAGCGCTGGATGCCAGCCTCAAACGCCTGCAGACCGACTGGATCGACCTCTATCAGCTGCACTGGCCGGAACGCCCAACCAACTTCTTCGGCCAACTCGGCTATCGCCACCAGCACAGCGAATACACGCCTTTGGAGGAAACCCTCGAAGCCCTGGACGAGCAGGTCAAAGCCGGAAAAATTCGCCATATTGGCCTGTCCAATGAAACGCCGTGGGGCACCATGAAGTTCCTGCAGCTGGCAGAGCAACGCGGCTGGCCGCGCAGCGTATCGATTCAAAACCCCTACAACCTGCTTAACCGCAGCTTCGAAGTGGGCCTGGCGGAAATCGCCATCCGTGAACAATGCGGCCTTCTCGCCTACTCCCCCCTGGCCTTCGGCATGCTCAGCGGCAAGTACGCAGACGGCGCACGCCCAGCCAATGCACGGATCAGCCTGTTCAACCGCTTTGCTCGCTACACCAATCCGGAATCGGAAAGCGCTTGCGCACGTTACGTCGATCTAGCGCGCAAACATGGCCTGGATCCAGCGCAGATGGCCCTGGCCTTTGTTACCACACAACCCTTCGTCACCAGCAACATCATCGGCGCAACCAGCCTGGAGCAACTGGACTGCAACCTGGCCAGCAGCGAGCTGACACTGTCCGCCGAGGTAATGGCCTGCATCGAGGCGATCCACAAAGCCCAGCCCAACCCGGCACCCTGACCGATACCAGAGACATAAAAAAGCCCGGCGATTACCGGGCTTTTTACTCAACGCATGATCACAGCGAGCGGGCGATGATCTCTTTCATGATCTCGTTTGTGCCGGCGTAGATACGCTGCACCCGCGCATCAGCCCAGGCACGCGCCACCGGGTATTCCCACATATAGCCGTAGCCACCGTGCAACTGCACACACTCATCCAACACCTTGCACTGCAGGTCAGTCCCCCAGTACTTGAGCATCGCGGCGGTCGGCACATCCAGTTTCTTATTCAGGTGCAACTCCAGGCAGCGATCGACAAACACACGACCAACTTGAATCTCAGTGGCCATCTCCGCCAACTTGAAGCGGGTGTTCTGAAAGTCACCAATTGCCTTGCCGAAGGCCTTGCGCTCACGGGTGTATTCAAGCGTCCACTTGAGCGCCGCCTCGGCTGACGCCAGAGCCCCTACCCCGACAGTCAAACGCTCCTGCGGTAACTCCTGCATCAGGTAGGCGAAACCCATACCCGCTTGACCCAACAGATTTTCTTTGGGCACGCGCACATCCTGGAAGAACAGCTCGGAGGTGTCCTGAGCCTTCATACCGACCTTTTCCAGACGCTTGCCCTTGGAGAAACCCGGGGTATTGGCCTCGACCAGAAACAGGCTGGTGCCCTTGGCACCGGCTTTCGGATCGGTCTTGGCCACCACGATCACCAGATCAGCGAGGAATCCATTGGTGATAAAGGTCTTCGAGCCATTGATCACATACTCATCACCCTCCAACACGGCAGTGGTTTTCACGCCCTGGAGGTCGGAACCGGCACCGGGCTCAGTCATGGCGATGGCGGTGACCATCTCACCGGACACCAGTTTGGGCAGGTAATGCTGCTTCTGCGCTTCACTGCCGTAATGCAGGATATAGGGGGCGACGATGTCCGAATGCAGCGAGAAACCAATGCCGGTCAGCCCCAGGCGACCGACCTCCTCGATTACCACCGTGCTGTAGAGAAAATCCGCCGCCATGCCGCCATATTCTTCCGGTATATGCGAGCAGAGCATCCCCGCCTCCCCCGCCTTGCTCCACAGCGCGCGATCGATATGGCCATCCTTCTCCCACTGGTGGTGAAAAGGCACGGCTTCCTGCTCAAGGAACTTGCGCACGCTGTCGCGAAACTGTTCGTGTTCGGAGCTGAAAATCGTTCTGGGGATCATGGCAACACCTGCTTGATAGAGCGGTTTTAAAGTGGCCTCGACTTTAGCCAAGCAAACGCTTGGTCACACTGGACACAAGCGCCAAAAAATAAGACGATCCAGCCAGCTCATGACCACTTAGCCTTAATAAGAACAATATATATGCCGAATCCGTCACCAGCGCCGCTGCACCGCGTCAGCATTCTTGCCACCGAGGGCGTGTTTGCCTCGACCCTGATGCAGGCCAAAGACTTCTTCCACATGGCCAGCCTACGTTACGGCAAACAGCAGGGCCGCGGCCTGACACCGACCTTTGAAATCCACCTGGTCAGCCCGGATGGCAAGCCCGTGCGCAGTTTCAGTGATGTGCTGATCCCGGTCGACAGCGCGCTGGACGATGCTGACGTGATCATCCTGCCAGCCTTCTGGGATGATTTCGATGCACTGTGCCAGCGCCATCCGCAGGTGCTCAGCTGGCTCAAGCAACGCCACGCGGCGGGCACGGCCATCTGCGGAGAGGCTACCGGCGTGTTCTGGATGGCCCAGGCTGGCCTGCTCGATGGCAAGGAAGCTACCACCTACTGGCGTTTCTTCAGCGAGTTTGCCGAGCGTTTCCCCAAGGTGCTGCTCAATCAGGAAAAACACTTGTCGGATGCTGACAACCTTTACTGCGCCGGTGGCGTGACCTCAGCTTGCGACCTTTATATCTACCTGATCGAACGGTTCTGCGGCGCCAGCGTGGCCCAGGGCGTGGCCCGCGACATTCTTTATGAAGTGCAGCGTAACTACGCACCCGGTCGCATCGGCTTTGGCGGGCAGAAACTGCACCACGACATGACCATCCTGCAAATCCAGCAATGGCTGGAAGACCACTTCGCCGACAAGTTTCGCTTCGAAGATGTGGCCCGCGAACACGGCATGAGTATCCGCAACTTTATGCGCCGCTTCCAGACAGCCACCGGCGACAAGCCGCTGCACTACCTGCAGCGCCTGCGCATCGAAACCGCCAAGGGCCTGCTCAGCGCCACCCGCAAAAGCATCAAGACCATCAGCTACGAAGTCGGTTACGACGATGCCAGCTTCTTCGCGCGCCTGTTTCGTCAGCACACGGAACTGTCACCCAACCAGTACCGCCGCCAGTTCCAGCACAAGGACAGCCATGCTTAAGGCTGGCCATGAAAGGCATCGGACGCAGTGAAAACCCGCGCAACTCATCCTTGGATGGGTGGGACGCGGGAGGTAGCACTCTATGATCGGCGCATCCCTTGCGGGACTACCTACAACAACAATCAGGTCATCGCCATGCGCCGCACACTTATTGCCTTACTTGCCGCCTGCAGCTTCAGCGCAGTCGCCGCCGACAACTGGAAACCCTTTCCCTACGACCAAAGCGCCTACGACTATTCAGGCGACAAGCTGCGCCAAGCCTGGCCGCAACTGACCCGTGGTTTCGGTGCCAACTACCCCTTCCCCGACGCCGACTGGGTAGTGACCATGGCCACCACCCACCCGCAGGCCCTGGAGAAAACCGTACTGGCCAATACCGGGTTTACCGGCAAGCCGGAAGAAGCCGAGATCTACGCTGCCAAACTGCAGGACGTGTGGCGCCTGATGTTCCGTGGCGACTTCGCCGAGGCGAAGAAACAAGGCCTGGCCCTGGGGGTCGGCGGACAAATTCCAGCCATGTTCGCCCAGGTGGTCTACGCCATGTTCCTGGTCCCCGACCAAGCTGAGAAACATAAACTGCTGGAAGAAGTGATCAGCTACACCGACCAGGCCGGCGAGCTGGTACAGGCCGACACCGTGGCACAGTTCGGCCGCGTCTACGCCAAGGCACGCCTGGGCGAAGAGTTGTCGGTGCCTGTGGTGCTCAAGCGCGGCTACACCTCGCAGATCCCTGACGAACTCAAGGCTCTACTGGCCAAACAGCCCAACCAGCCTTTCGCTCTCGCCCTTTATGGCGGTTATGAAGCAGGGGTGATCCGCAAGGTCGGCAAGATGGTCGGCCGCATGACCTACGGCGTCAGCGCGGACAATATGGAGAAGTACTTCAGTCGCAGCTTCAAGGCCCAGGACAACCTGCCCATCGGCCACTACGAGTACGCTAACGCCCTGACCTACGTGTATGGCGACGACGAACAGGCCAAGGCTCTGCAGCACCTCAAGCGCGCCGTAGCGATCAAGCCAATCAACGCCATGGAAGCGTTAGAAGTGGCCCACGCGCAGAAAATGCTCGCCCAGTACGAGCAGAAGCTGGCGCAGAAGTAAGCACCACTGAAACGCAAAAAGGCTGCCTGATGGCAGCCTTTTTTGATTATCACATCGGCGAACCATTGCTTAGCCCGCTCCAGGGGCTCCAACTGCGTCCAAAACGCCTGCGCGTCTTCCGTCAGCATCGAATAGCTGCGGATATCACTGTTACGCTGCGCCTGCATCGCCTCTTCTAACTTGGCACTGTATTGCTTGCGTAGTTTCTTGGCGGGCTCGCGTTTAAACAAACCGAACATACTGTGTGCCTCTGTCGACACAGAGCCCTGAATAAGCGCCTGCCCGGCTTAATTCAGCTACGCGCCACACTTGAGGCGCAGTTGTAACGAGCCGCTAAAACACCGTCAGCCAAAGGCATGATCGCGGATTTTCTGCAGCGCCAGCGACATCTTCGCGGCCGGCACCCGCTGCAGGTTACACAGCAGCTCATGCGAGATATCGGCAATGCCGTGGCGCTCGCGCAGCAGCGCCACCATAAAGCAGGTCAGGTTGGCCGCCATCTCGGCATCGGCCAGCGCACGGTGTGCCTTGCCAGTATCAGGCAGGCCGATCCACTGATTGAGATTACCCAGCTTATGACTCGGCGCCATCGGTAACAGACGACGCGACAGCAACAAAGAACAGGCAAACGGCTGCACACGACGACGGCGAATCAGCGCCAGCTCAGCGTCCCAAAATTTCTGATCGAAACTGGCATTATGCGCCAGCAACGGACGGTCGCCGACAAACTCCACCACGTCCTGCATCACCTGCGCGGCAGGCGGTGCGGTGCGCAGCATGGCGTTGCTGATGCCGGTGAGTTGCTCGATAAACGGCGGTACCCAGGCGCCACTGTTCATCAGACTCTGGTAGCGCGCAACGATCTGCCCATCCTCGACGATTACCACACCGATTTCGGTGGCACGCGCCTGCTGGGCCGGTGACATACCGGTGGTTTCAAAGTCGAGTACAGCGATGGAATCCGTGAGCATCAATCAGTTTCTCAGCAGCAGCGCGCCATCGATCGGCACGTAGCGGCTGGCCGCACGCACCAGCGATTGCGCAGTCAGCCCCGGCACGCCATAGGCCACGGCCTCGACGCCATAACTGCCACGGATCTTGTCCAGCAGCAGGTCGAAGTCACCGTCGCCGGAGGCCAGCACCACTTCATCGACCCGCGGCGCTGCGTCCATGATGTCGATGGTGATGCCAACATCCCAATCGCCCTTGGCCGAGCCGTCGCTACGCTGAATGAAAGGTTTGAGCTTCACGGTAAAACCAAGGTTGCGCAGGATCTGCTGAAACTGCTGCTGCTTCTGGTCACCGCGATCAATGGCGTAGGCATAGGCTTCGACAATCTGCCCGTGCTGACTGATATCGGCCCACAGCGCGGCGTAATTGAAATGACAACCATAAGCCTGGCGCACGGTGTAATAGAGGTTCTGTACATCGGCGAATACGGCGATCTTCTTCACCGGTAATCCTCATCATGCGGCTGACGGGCAGAAAGCCCTCAGGTTAAAGTCTGTGCGCAGTATGCCAGCCAACCGTCATGAGCATGGCCAATCAGCGCAACAAATATGCCGACGTCCTTAGAACCAACGTTCTATTCGATTCATTTTTGGAGTGCCAACGCAGATCCGTTAACGTGCATAACTGAGTTCAACCTCGATAAGCCATCATGAATATGTTCTCTGCCCTGCGTGACTCTTGGTACTTCTTCAGCCACAACCTGTGGGCAATCACCCGCCTGTGTTTGCCGCTGATCGTGCTGGAGGGGATTTTTCTACAGCACGTCAGTGACCTAGCGCCCGCAGAGTCGGAAACAGCCTGGCGACTGCTGGCGGGACTGCTGTTCTACCCGCTGTACAGCGCTGCACTGATCCTGTTTCTCGATGCCCGCAGCAATGGCCTGCAGCCATCAGCGCGCGACCTCATCGCCGGTGGTTTACGCCTGTGGCCACAATTTGCCCTGCTCGCCGCCATCATGACCCTGAGCATCCTGCTGGGCGCGTCGCTGTTCGTTCTACCTGGGGTGTGGCTGATGGTGAAACTGGCTTTTGCCGAGTACCTGCTGGTACTGCGCGGCATGCCTCCGCTTAAAGCCCTGCAGGAGAGTTTCAGCATGAGTACAGGCTACTTCTGGCCCATGCTCGCCTGTATTTTGATCGTCATGTTGCCACTGTGGCTGCTCGATGGCTGGCTCCAGTCCAGTGCGGTATTCCACGAAGACGCCTTGGCCAATCTGGCGCTGGACTGCACAAGCCGTTATCTCCAACTATTCTCAAGCGTCGTACTGTTTCGTTTATTCATGCTGCGCAGTACCCAGCCAGACGTCGAGTGAGCGCCAGCAGCAATCAAGGAGGACGGTTTATGGCTGACGCCACCCCCAGTATCCTTTCGCACGTGTCCATCGGCACCAACCAGTTCGACAAGGCAACAGCCTTCTATGATCAGGTCCTCGCCACCCTCGGCTGCAAGCGTGTGCTCGCCCATCCCGGCGCAGTCGCCTATGGCCGCGAATACCCGGAGTTCTGGGTGCAGACACCGATCAACGGCAAACCGGCAAGCATCGGCAATGGCAGTCATTTCGGATTTGTCGCCCCGGACAAGGCCGCAGTGCATGATTTTTACCAGGCAGCACTGGAGGCCGGCGCCACTGATGAAGGCGCCCCAGGCCCGCGCGCAGAGTATGGTGAGCCTTACTACGGCTGTTTTGTGCGCGATCTGGATGGGCACAAAATTGAAGCCACCTTCTGGGATCTTGAACTGGTTTACGAGCTGTACATTGAACCGAACGAACACTGAGCGGTTGTCAGCACTCAGGGCTGACTCACCTGATAACGCAGGGCTGCCTTGCTGATCCAGCCTTCGGCCTGCAACTGCACCAGAGCCTGATTGATCTGCTGGTACTGGGCCTGCAAATTGCGCTGCCGTGAAAAGCCGATGTACAAATCGGTGCGAGCATCTGGCCGGAACCCGGCCTTAACAATTCGCCCCTGCCAGCGAGGGTCACGCAGTTCGTAATCAACTTGGCAATCGGTACCGATCAGCGCCTGCAGGCGACCACGGGCAAGCATTGCCAGTAGCTGCTCCTCGTTATTGACGGCAACCTTACGCAGCTGAGTATCCGAGTCAAAGGGCTCAAAGTAGACCGACTCCAGCACATGACCAATGGTCAGCGCAGCCAGCTGGATATAACTCTGCAAGGCCCTGGCTTGTGCCGGTGCAGCGTAGAAGCGCGGCGCGCAGGCGTAATAAGGCTGCGGCAGGTAGTGGATGTAGACCTCACGTTCCGGGGTCTTCGCCAGGCCGGTCATCAGGTCGGCCTTACCGTTTTCCAGTGCCGCAAGGCCGCGCGCCCAGGGCGCACGCTGAACATTGAAATGCAAGCCTGTGCGAAGGCTGAGCTGATTGAGCACATCAATATCCAGCCCCTGCAATGAACCATCGGCCGCCGGCATGCGAAAGGGCGGCCAGACATCCGTCATCACCAACAATGACGCCTGCTCGGCACGCACCGGCAGGCAGAGCCACAGCAGCACAGTAATACAGAGAGCACGCATCATAACAGGCCATTGCGCTGCGGTTTGAGGCCCGACAGACGCGGCAGAAGAACGCGTTCAAACACCCGCGGGAAAAAGCGCGCCAACACCCGCGCACGCCAGTCGACATTGGACAGCACCAGCAGCCGCCGACGCTTCAGCGCACCCTGATAGATCGCGTCTGCGACATCCTGCGGCGAGGCCACCTTGCCCATGGCAAGAGGCGGCTGAGCGGCCACCGAGCCGTCGCCTACCAGCGCGTTCTTGCGCAGGTCGGTTGCGGTAAAACCAGGACACACCAGCATCACATTGACGCCAGAACCCTTCAGCTCATACCGCAGCGTTTCAAACAACCCATGCAAAGCATGCTTGCTGGCGTTGTATGCGCTGCGGTAGAGCAGTGGCGCAAAACCGGAAAGGGAACTGAGCACAATCACCTGGCCACCGCGTGCAATCAAACTGGGCAATGCAGCCTTGGTGCAGTGCAATGCGCCAAAGTAGTTGACCGCCATGATGCGCTGATACACCGCCAGGTCGGTATCGGCAAAACTGCTGCGATGGGTAATCCCGGCATTATTGACCAGCACGTCAATGCCACCGAAACGCTCGACTGCCAGCGCCATCGCGCGAGCCACTGCATCCGCATCAGCCACATCGCAGAGCACGCCAAGTGCCTCAGCGTTGTGGTGATCGGCCAAGTGCTGCACCAAACTATCGAGCGCCTGCTGCTGCAGATCGAGAATCACCAGACGCGCGCCCGCCTGAGCCAGGCGCATGGCCAGAGCACGACCGATACCGGCACAGCCACCCGTGATTATCACCACTTTGCGATCGAAGACCTTACTGGCAAACACCTTGCGATACATAACCTGTCTCCGGCCCCATCACTGCCAACGTTGTTACTACAACCTGTTCCGGCTGACGTCGCAACAAGGCCGAGCCTGGATGTGCTGACAACCACAAATGCCGACGGGTATCCTTGCCTGGCGGGGGGCTGCGGGTGCATGGCGGCATAATGCGGTGCAAAAGACGGTGAGCCGACCAGCAGAGCAGACTTGCATACCCTCCACTGGCCTCGCCACATCGATCACAACTCTCATCGTCGGCATGCTCATTGAGCATAGTTCACGTGCTGCCGACTCCAGGCACATATCAACCTCGCCAGCAGCCAGATGAGCGCCCTTGCTGCGAAAGAGGGAAAGCCCGGCAGCCCCGGAATTATCGATCATCAGCCTGATGTCACCCACCGTCTGCCGGAACAAGCCTGAGCTTTGTGGCTAATACGCTGGACAAACCGGCCGGCGATTAGCATGCTCACCAATGTGACATTTTTATAACGAAAAGACGGCTAACAGCCGCAGTACGAACCTATTTCATGCCACAACTCATCTACCTCGCGCTAACTGCCATCTTCTATTGCAGTTCCAGCTTCGCCGCACCCGCCGACACACCAAAACCACTGGTGCAAGTGGGTTATTACGAGTTTGCGCCCTACTCCTATACCGATCGTTCGGGCCAACCCCAGGGCGCCATGCTGCAACTGAGCAAACGCCTGCTAGAGCATGCCGGCTATCGTGCAGAGCTGCGTTCCTATCCCAGCGCCCGCCTGTACAACGCCTTGCAGGATGGCAGCGTCCAGGTCTGGCCCGGCGCACCCGGCAAACCGGAGTTGCGCGAACACACTCTGGAAACCCGCGCACTGCTGGGTGAAATCATCCTCAATCTATACTTCCGCCAGGACACGCAAATGCCGCGCCTGCCTGAGGACCTCAAAGGTCGCGGGGTGATCATGATCAGCGGCTACACCTATTGGCACTCGATCAACCGCATGCTCGCCGATCCGCAACTGGGTATACGGCAACACCGCACGGGCACCCACACCGCGGCTCTGGAGATGCTGCAGCGTCGCAGAGGAGACTTTCTCCTGGATTATCAGGCCACCGTGGAACAGGCACGCCAACGCCTGGGCATGTCCGAATTGCCGTTTATCGAGCTGCAACGCATTCCGCTGAAACTGATCGTTTCCCGCCATACGCCAGGAGCCGAAGCGCTGCGTGATGCGCTGGATCGTGCCTATGCCGAGCTGCAAGCGGCGGACGAAGACCTGCGCCTGCCCTGAGACCTACTTGCGCGGTTTGGCTCGTGCAGTGGGTTCGGCGATCAGCGGATCATCCGGCCAGTAGTGTTTCGGGTAGCGCCCTTTTAAATCCTTCTTCACCTCGGCATAGGTGCTGCGCCAGAAGTTGGCCAGGTCTTGCGTGACCTGCACAGGCCGGCGCGCCGGTGACAGCAGGTGCAGTTTCACCACCTGCCGGCCGCCAGCAATACGCGGGGTATCCGCCAGGCCGAATAACTCCTGCAAACGCACCGCCAATACCGGTGGTTGCTCGCTGTAATCCAGACTGATGCGCGAACCGGATGGCACGCTCAGGCTGCGTGGTGCCAGCTCATCGAGGCGTTGCGGCAAAGGCCAGGGCAGTAGGTTGTACAAGATGCCGGACAGGTCCAGGTTGGCGAAGTGACTGAGCCGGGTGACGTTCTCCAGATAAGGTTGCAACCAGGTTTCCAGCGTCGCCAGCAAGGTGGCATCACTGACATCCGGCCATTCAGTGGCGTCCTTGCTGGCCAGATCCAGTGTGCGCAGCAACGCCACCCGCGCCTGCCATTGACGCAGTTCTGGCGTCCAGGGCAGCAGCGCCAAGCCCTTGCGCCGCACCAGGCCGAGCATGGCGCGGCTGCGCTGCTGCGCATCGAGCCCGGGAAGTGGCTCACGCGACAACACCAGCTCACCGACCTTGCGCTGCCGTTCGGCACGCAGAGCGCCTTCGCGCTCATCCCAGTCCAGCACCTCCAGTGTACTGACCTGTTCGGCCAGCACACCCTCGAACAGCTGCGGTTCCAGCTCGGCGGCCAGGTAAATGCGCTCCTCACGCTGGCCCTGGCGGCTGCCCAGGTCAGCCACTACCAACCAGCTGTGTTTCATCAGGCCATCGACTTCGGCAAACAGCGCCGCCCGGCCGTTGGCCAGACGGTATTCCGCCCCGCCGTCACGCCGCTGCTGGGCGATACGATCCGGGTAGGCAAACGCCAGTAACGCGCCCAGCCAGCGCGGATGCTCAGGATCACTGACAGCCTGCGGGCTGGGCCGGCGCTTGAGGTACCCCTGAAACTGCCGGGCCAGCTGCCGGGCCAGCTGCCGAGCGCGCTGCACGCCACTTTGCCCACCACGGCCTACCCGCGCATCACCCGCCAGCAAAGCCAGGCGGCTGTGCAGATCGGCACCCGCACCACGCAGGATGTCACGCTCGCCGAGTAAGGCCGCCAGATCGCAGGCCAATGGGCCAAGGCCTAACGCCTGACCACGCAGCAGCAGATGGGCGATACGCGGATGAGTCGGCAGTTCAGCCATGGCCTGACCGTGAGCGGTCAGTTTGCCTTGAGCATCCACCGCGCCCAGCCGCCCCAATAGCTCCAAAGCCTGGGCATAGGCGGCTGCCGGCGGCGGATCAAGCCAGACCAGCTCGACCGGCTGCACACCCCAGCGCACCAGCTGCAAGGCCAGGCTGGCGAGGTCGGCCTGGAGTATTTCCGCCGCGCCGTAAGCTGCCAATTGCTCATGCTGCGCCTGCGACCACAGCCGATAACAGACGCCCGGCTGCAAGCGCCCGGCCCGTCCGCTGCGCTGAGTGGCGGAGGCGCGGGAAATACGCTGGGTGTCCAGGCGGGTCATGCCGCTGTTCGGGTCAAAGCGCGGCACCCGTGCCAAACCGGCATCGATCACCACCCGCACGCCATCAATGGTCAGGCTGGTTTCGGCAATATTGGTGGCCAGCACTACTTTGCGCAGGCCCGGCGGTGCGGCTTCGATGGCGGCGCGCTGGGCGCTGAGATCCAGTTCGCCATGCAGCGGACAGAGCAGAATGTCGCGACGCCCCGCCAGGGACTCGGCCAACTGTTCATTGAGCCGGCGAATCTCTGCCTGGCCCGGAAGGAACACCAACAGGCTGCCCGGCTCATCGGCCAGCGCCTGCAGCACACACTGCAGCACCTTGGGTTCAAGCCATTCACCCGCCTGCCAGGGCGCACCCCAGCGAATATCCACCGGGAACATCCGCCCTTCGCTGCGCAGCACCGGCGCATCATCGAGCAGGCCCGCCAGCCGCTCGCCTTCCAGGGTCGCTGACATCAGCAGCACCTTCAGCGGCCGTTCATCGGAGTCCGCACCGCGAAACATCGCCCGGCCATTCAGGCACAGCGCCAGCGCCAGGTCAGCGTCCAAACTCCGTTCGTGGAATTCGTCAAAGATCACCAGACCGACGCCTTCCAGCGCCGGATCATCCTGCAGCCGCCGCGCCAGAATGCCTTCGGTGACCACTTCGATACGGGTGCGCGGGCCGACCTTGCTGTCCAGGCGGATGCGATAACCGACGGTTTCCCCCACCGCCTCGCCCAGCTCGCTGGCCAGGCGCTCGGCCGCAGCCCGCGCCGCCAGCCGCCGCGGCTCAAGCATGATGATGGTCTGCCCGGCCAGCCAGGGCTGGTCCAGCAGCGCCAGCGGCACGCGGGTGGTCTTGCCGGCACCGGGCGGCGCTTCCAGCACCGCTTCATCACGCAGGACAAGGGCCTGACACAGCGCAGGCAGCAGCACATCGATAGGCAGGGAATTCATGCAGGCTCCATTCAAGGCGCAGGATTATAACGGCGAACCTGTAGAGCATTGGCGTTGTCTGACCTGTTAGGCATGGCTGCGCGAAATAGCGCTGGCAGCGCCTGACGCAGCGGCATTGCAATACAGGCATTGGTATAGTTGCGCCATTTTTTACATGGAGATGTTCAATGCGCACCCAAACCCGCGTTATCGGTGGCCTTCTCGTCGCCACCCTGCTTACCCAACTGAGCGCCTGTGGCACCCTGTTCTTCCCGGAACGTCGTGGCCAGATCGAAGGCCGCATCGACCCGGTTGTGGCCGGTCTCAACGCCATCGGCATTCTGTTCTATGTGATTCCTGGGCTGATCGCCTTCGGCATCGACTTCGCCACCGGGGCGATCTACCTGCCTGGTGGTATGACTTCCCAGGTGGATCCACAGGATCTGCAAGAT
Source organism: Pseudomonas sp. HMWF032 (assembly GCF_003060885.1). Lineage (GTDB taxonomy): Bacteria > Pseudomonadota > Gammaproteobacteria > Pseudomonadales > Pseudomonadaceae > Aquipseudomonas. The sequence continues at coordinate 796,454 of NZ_QAIG01000005.1, read as the reverse complement.
GTGGTGGATGCCAACGGTAAGATCGACCCGCTCAAGCTCAAGGCGCTGATCGAAGTGCAAACCGGCCACAGCCTGCCCCTGGATGACCCGCGCCTGATCCAGCACAGCGGCAGTGCGGAGCAGCTGGCAGCCTATGGTCTGCGCCCGGCAGCCTAGTAAACTGTGACAATCCGCTGCGCGTCGGCCCTGCTGCGTTAAAAACAGGCTCGGCAGGCCGCGTGCGGCTAATGCGCGTTAGCGCGACCCGAAGGGCGAGTGAAACGGGTAATACTCATGTACAACAGTACAGTCGCCCGCGACGCCGACCGTTCCTCGCCGGTTTTGACCAGCCGGAGGCTGTTACTACGTAGCGCCTTGCAGGGCTCTAGCTCGCAAGATCGGGAACAGGCTCCACCCTTTTACAGGCACCCTCTGGATAGCCCGTGAACATACAACCGCAACACGCCCGCCTGATGCGCCTGGCGACCTTCGCTGCGTTGGCGGCTGCGCTCACTCTGGCGCTGGCCAAAGCCATTGCCTGGTGGCTCAGCGGCTCGGTCAGCCTGCTCGCCGGGCTCACCGACTCGCTACTCGATGGCGCCGCCTCGCTGCTTAACCTGATCGCCGTGCACTACGCCCTGCGCCCGGCCGATGAGGATCATCGCTACGGTCACGGCAAGGCCGAAGCCCTGGCCGGCTTGGGTCAGGCGCTGTTTATCGGCGCCAGCGCGCTGCTGGTGGGTAGTCACGCCATCGACCGCTTGCTCAATCCCGAACCGATTGGCGCACCGGCCCTGGGTATTGCGGTGATGCTGCTGTCGCTGGCGGTGACCATCGCCCTGCTGCTGTTCCAGAGTCATGTGGTGAAGCTGACCGGTTCCACGGCGATTCGTGCCGACTCGCTGCACTACCGCTCTGACCTGCTGCTCAACAGCAGCATCCTCCTGGCATTGCTGCTGGCCAGTTACGGCTGGCCGCAACTGGACGCTATCTTCGGTATCGGCATTGCGCTGTACATCTTCTGGAGTGCCATCAGCATCGTCCGCGAGGCGGCGACCGTGCTGATGGATCAGGAACTCGATCCGCAGATCAGCACGCAGATGCACAGCCTGGCCTGCGCCGTACCCGGCGTGTTGGGCGTGCACGACTTGCGCACGCGCCTCTCCGGCACCCATTGGTTCGTGCAGTTGCATGTGGAGTTGCCGGGTGAACTGAGCCTGCAGGCTGCACATAGCCTCTGCGAGGCAGTAGAAGCGGCCATTCGCCGGGAGTTTCCTCGCGCCGAAGTACTGGTGCATGCCGACCCCATCAGCGTGGTGAAGCACAGGGCAACAGCACCAACGGACAGCTAGAGCAAATACTCTAAAAATCGTAGACTCCGTTCGCCCCACCCCACAACAACAAGATGAAGGAGCGACCCCATGACCCTGACCGCAACCGCGACCTCCCTGCTCGGCCTGGTGGCCTGGGCCCTGTTACTGATTGTGCTGCTGGTCAACCAGCGCGGCCTACTGGTGCTCAGCGGCAAGATGGCCGTCAATGCCTTCAACCCCGATGGCAGCAACACCCCCGGCAACTTTGGCCAACGCCTGGTCCGTGCCCACGCCAACTGCCTGGAAAACCTGCCACTACAAGCCGCACTGCTGCTTTACGCCATTGCCACTGCGCAAACCGCCATCACCGAACCGCTGGCCCTGCTGCTGCTTGGCGCGCGGCTGTTGCAAAGTTTGATGCACCTGATCAGTACCAGCCCGCTGTTTGTCTGGCTGCGCTTTGCTGCATTCTTCGTGCAACTGGCGATTATCACCTGGTGGTTGCTGCAATTCGCCGGCCTGGCGGGCTGATCAATCACCGGCAACAAAAAAGGGGAAGGCCTGCAGGCCTTCCCCTTTTTTGCGTGTCCGTCATTGTGGCGATGGTAACGCCTTTTCGTCGCCCGCCTGGTTGGGCAGTGCGAACCCGGGTGCCGTGACGATCCGGTGGGATCGGCGGCGACCGCTCACCTGATTGGGCGAGGCGGCTGGACGTGTCGTCCGGGCCTTGAAGTTGAGGTAAAGCTTACGCCTGGCAGCGCAGCGAAAGATTGCGAACATTGCTGATATAACCACCACTTGCGCAATTAATCACCACAAGCGCATGATTAACAGCAATCAGCAAACAAAAGCATGGCAAAGATGAACAGACTTGATCGCTACGACCTGAATATCCTCGCCGAATTGCAGCGCGATGCGACCCTGTCCAACCAGGACCTGGCCGAGCGCATCGGCCTGTCGCCCTCGCCCTGCTCGCGACGGGTTAAGCAGTTGCAGGATGATGGTTACATCCTCGGTCAGGTGGCCCTGCTTGATCGCAAGCAACTGGGCCTGACCCTCACCGCCTACGTACTGATCGGTATGGATCGACACACCCCGGAACGCTTCGAACATTTTCAGGAAGAAATTCGTAAATGCCCAGAAGTGCTCGAGTGCTGCCTGGTGACCGGGATGGATGCCGACTATCAGCTCAAAGTGGTGGTGCCAGATATGGATCATTACCAGAAGCTGCTGCTGGGCACCCTGACCCGCATCGAGGGGGTTTCCAGCGTGCGCTCCAGTTTCGTATTGCAGCAGATCCTTTCCACCACGCAGTTGCCCTTGCAGCACCTGCGCGGCTGATCGCCGCACCCTGAAGGTGGGCGACTGGCAGCATCGACCCTTGCGCGTATAATCGCGCCCCTCAGGCGAGTGTCACAGCACCCGCCCACGCACTGATCTTCGGCGCTCAGCCGAACACCCGCAGGTTTACGAGGCCCGAATGGAAACCGAACAGTTTGAATCCCTGATGATGTACGTCCTGGTGGGCGGGCTGATTCTGTTCATGTTCTTCATCATCTGGGACCTGGCCAAGAAGTCCAAAGCAGGCCGCCTTGGCACGGCAATTCTGTTCCTCACCCTGGGCCTGTGCCTGTTCGCTTTTCTGGCCAAGCCGATCATCACCTACATCATCGAAGCCGCTCGCGGCATTCACGGCTGACAAGACGTCGCGACTGGTCGCATAAACCGGTTTCGCCGCGCGTGCCTTGCCCGCTTGTCTAGCGGCCGCCCCCATTAGTCTGCGGCGTTCAGCCGCCCACCTCAGGAGTACTCATGTCCCCTGCCGATCTGGTGATGCAGAGCTATGGTCGCTGCTGCGCCAGCCCTGACTTCTTCGACAGCTTCTACCGTCACTTCCTCGCCAGTTCGCCGCAGGTACGGGAGAAGTTCACCCATACCGAGATGGGTGGACAGAAGCAGCTGCTGCGTCAGGGCATCCTCAATCTGGTGATGCATGCGCGCGGCATGCCCGATAGCAAACTGCGCGCCCTCGGCGAGTCCCATTCGCGTGCCAAGCTGGACATCCGCCCCGAGCTTTATGACCTGTGGCTCGAAGCCCTGCTGCTCACCATCGGTGAACATGACAAGCAGTGCACCGCTGAAATCCGCCAAGCCTGGCGCGAGGTACTGAACAAGGGTATTGCGATCATCAAGGCCGGTTATTGATCCACGTCATGCCGGCAAACGCCCTTGGGCGGTGCCGTCCTCGCCGGGCAACGTCATGGCGCTGCTGAGCCGGTGCGAATCAATCCAGGCGTGCCGGCACCTCACGCCACTGCCCCGGCTGCAAGCCACCCAGCGTGAACGGGCCGATGGCCACCCGCACCAGACGCAAGGTCGGTAAGCCAACGGCCGCCGTCATGCGCCGCACCTGACGGTTGCGCCCCTCGCGAATCACCAACTCCAGCCAGGCGGTGGGAATGCTTTTGCGAAAGCGCACCGGCGGGTGGCGATCCCATAGCAGCGGCTCATCCAGCAGGCGAGCGTCGGCGGGCAGGGTGGGCCCATCGTTCAACTGCACACCGTCGCGCAGTTGCTGCAATTGCCCTTCGCTCGGCTCACCTTCCACCTGCACCCAATAGGTTTTCGCCAGTTTGTGTTTGGGGTCGGCGATGCGCGCCTGCAGGCCGCCGTCGTTGGTCAGCAGCAATAACCCTTCGCTGTCGCGGTCCAGTCGTCCGGCCGGGTAAACGCCTGGCACATCGACAAAATCCTTGAGCGTGGCGCGGCCCTGCTCGTCATTGAACTGGGTCAGCACATCAAAGGGTTTGTTCAGCACCAGCAAGCGCGGCTCGGCAGGCGGCGCCTTGGCCACGCGACGCACGGCAGGTTTGCCGCTGTATGGGCGAGTGGACGCAGGACGAGGTGGGCGTGACATAGACAATCCAGCAAGCGGTGATGAGGCGGCCAGTGTAACCGAGGCCACGGTTGGACTATCAGCCCGAGTGATCCGCACTGCCTTGGCCGGTGTAGCGGGCTATGCTGGCAAGGTTGTGTTTCCCGTCCCGAGGCCATTGTTATGAGTTCGTCCGAATCCATCGTCGACACCTTTACCGGCTGGGCCGCCAAAGCCCCCGGCGCGCCCCTCGAACAGTTCAGTTATGACCCCGGCCCGCTGGGCGCCGAAGACGTTGAAGTGGCCGTGGAGTACTGCGGCATCTGCCACTCTGACCAGTCGATGATCGACAACGAATGGGGCAATGCACGCTACCCCTTTATCCCCGGTCATGAAGTGGTCGGCACCGTGGTACGTCTCGGCCCGCAAGCACGCGGCCTGAAGCTCGGCCAGCGCGTGGGCATCGGCTGGTACAAGGGCAGCTGCATGCATTGCAGCTCGTGCATGGAAGGCTCGCACCAACTCTGCGGCACAGTAAAACCGACGATTGTCGGCAGCAACGGTGGTTTCGCCGACCGCTTGCGCAGCCACTGGGCCTGGGCCGTGCCGCTGCCAGACGGTCTTGATCCAGCGCTGGTCGGCCCGCTGTTCTGCGCCGGTTCCACAGTGTTCAGCCCGCTGCTGGACTTTGACGTAAAGCCCACCGACAAGGTTGGCGTGGTTGGCATCGGCGGCCTCGGCCATCTGGCGCTGGGTTTCCTCAATGCTTGGGGCTGCGAGGTAACGGCCTTCACTTCGTCACTGAGCAAACAAGAAGAAGCCAAACGCCTGGGCGCACACAAGGTGGTGGCCTCGACTGACAGCGCGGCGCTGAAAGCGATTGCCGGCAGCTTGGATTTCCTCTTGGTCACCGCCAGCGCCGACCTGGACTGGAACGCCATGATCGGCACGTTGCGCGGCAAAGGCCGCCTGCACTTTGTCGGCATTGTGCCCAGCGCCATCCCGGTGCATGTGTTCAACCTGATCCCAAAACAGAAGAGCCTGTCCGGCTCGCCGGTTGGCTCGCCGAGCAACATGGCGACCATGCTGGAATTCTGCGCGCGGCATCAGATCGTGCCGCAGGTCGAACACTTCCCCATGAGCAAGGTCAACGAAGCCATCGACCACTTGCGCAGTGGCAAGGCGCGTTACCGGGTGGTGCTGGACGCCAGCTGCTGATGGTTGTTGTGCCCGCACCAGTGAGCAGTGCGGGCACAACGTTAGGCGATCAAAAATTCTTATGGCGATAGGTTTCCTCACCGCCCAGCAAGGTCCAAAGCACCTTGGCCTGACCAATCTGCTTAATCGGCAAGTCGAAGATGTTCTGATCAAGCACAACGAGATCGGCTTGTTTACCCACTTCCAGCGAGCCGGTGTCCTTTTCCTGGCGCAGGGTATAGGCCGCATCCAAGGTATAGGCCTTAACCGCCGCCTCCAGGCTAGGCAGGCTGCGCGGGCCTAAGCTCAGGGCGTTTTGCATGATGCCCAATGGCGAAACCGGGTTAACGTCCCAGTCAGAGCTAAGGGTTACCCGGGCACCGGCGTCATACAGCTCACGCATAGGCAGCATCGCGTAGGCGCGATCACCAATCATCGGCTCATTGCTCTTCAGGAACGAGGGCTGAAAATAGGGGCTGGGCTGGAAGTCTGCGATGACACCTTGTTGCTTAAAGCGCGGCACGTCACGGCGATCCACCAGTTCAACGTGGGTCAAGCGATGACGCCCGCCAGCCACCGCCGCCGCGAACGCATCCAGTCCATCACGAACAGCCTGATCACCAATGGCATGCACATGCATGTCAAAGCCGGCTTCACTCAGCTCGCGGGTATAGCGCGTCAAGCGCTCGGGCGTGAAGTAGTAAACACCTCGCGAGTCGACTCCGGGCAGGCTTTGCAGATAAGGCTGTTTCATGACCGCGGTGGTGTTATGGATCAGGCCGTCGACATAAAACTTGATCTGTGTGACCCGCAGCAGGCTCTCATCTGAGCCTTCGTCATACAGGGCTTTAAGCGCGTCCAGTTGCTCGTCGTCATCCAGTGTCGGGTAGGCCCAGAGCCCCAAGGTCGTGCGTGCAGTCAATTCGTCCTGATCAGCCGCGCGACGCCAGGCCTCCATATGCCCACGCCGCCAGAATACCCGGGCATCGGCAACCGAAGTGATGCCGTTTTTAGCCAGCTCATCCTGCCCGGCGAGCACCGCCTGATAGTAGACATCCGCTAACGCCCGCGAAGGCGGCAAGGCTTTATCCAGCGCCAGGTCTCCGGCATTGTCCAGCAAGAGGCCAGTGGCCCGCCCAGCCTCGTCACGCAGAATCACACCACCGGCAGGATTCTCGGTTTGGTCATTGATACCTGCCAGCTCCAGCGCCTTGGAGTTAAGCCAGTACGAATGCGACGTTTCTTCCATGATCGCCACCGGCCGTTCAGGAATGATGCTGTCCAGCAGCTCACGCGGGGTGTTCTCATCATCCAGCAGGCTGTGGATCGAAAACCCCCAGCCCAATAACCACTCGCCTGCGTCTTGTTCATTGCATGCCTGGATGTCCACAAGCCACTGCGCAACGTCGTCCTGCGGTGAAACCTGGCAGTCGCCCTGGGCTTCGGAGGAAGCATCCAGAACATGGGCATGGGTATCTTGAAATCCGGGCAACAGCAAACGACCCTGAATATCGACAACCTCGGTGTCGTCGTCGACATACTCGGCCACGTCATCGTCATCCCCGATAGCGAGGATACTGCCGTCATCATCGATCACCATCGCGCTGGCCCAGGGCTGCTGCGCATTGACGGTATAAATCTTGGCGTTGTGCAACAACAGGGTGGCGGATTCATCGGCCACGACCAGACTGCTGCCGAACAGCAGCACCAGCGCCAACGAGCGTGAACTGCGCATTAGAAATGCCCTCTTAGTACGTCCGCGCCAGCCTCATAGCGGACACGGGGTGGTTTCAGAAACCGTTGCCAGCAGCAACAGCCATAACGGTCGGTAAGGCTTTAAAAACATAGCGTGGCAACCATACGGCCGCGAAAAAATTCAGAATGGCTGGCTGAAAAAACAATGCGCATGGCGCAGCGGCACCCGTTCAACACCGTGCCATAAGGGGCTACGCAAAACCCCTTATGGCGCTAAACGCACCTAGACCGCCGGCATGTTTTTGCTCACGCAATGGATGCCACCGCCACCCGCAGCAAGCGGGTCGATATTCACTTGCACCACCGCGCGCCCCGGATACAGCCTGGTCAGCAGGTCCCTGGCGAATGTGTCAGCGGCGGTGTCACCGAACTGCGGCACGATCACCGCGCCATTGATCGGCAGGTAATTGATGTAGCCGGCCGCAAAATCCGGGTTGTTCTGGGTGTAGACGTTGCTGCGTTTCTTCAGGGGTGGCGGCAGGGTGTGTATCGCCAGCTTGTTGCCGTCTGCATCGGTGGCGTTCTTGAGTATCTCAAGGTGGGTGCGGGTAACCGCGTAGTCATAGGACTTAGGGTCATTGTCGAGGTTCGCGATCACCACCCCCCTGGAGGCGAAGCGTGCATAGAAATCGACATGAGCATCCGTGATGTCCTTGCCCTTGATGCCCGGCAACCAGATGATCTTGCGCAGCCCCAGGTTGGCCTTCAACTCGGCCTCGATCTGCGCCCGCGTCCAGCCCGGGTTGCGGTTGCTGTTAACCCAGCAGCTCTCGGTCATGATTGCCGTGCCGTGACCATCCACTTCGATGCCGCCACCCTCGCCTGTCAGCATGCTGGCGACATAGGTGGCCGACGTTTCGTAGCTCAATGCATCCGCCACCTGAGCATCGCTGGCGTGAGCTTGCTTGTTCCCCCAGCCATTGAAGTTGAAATCAACCAGGCCACGCCCGCCTTGACCATCCACCACGAAGGTGCCGCCGTAGTCGCGCACCCAGATATCGTTGAGCGGCATGGTGAGGAACTTGATATTGGTCGTGCCGCACTTGCGACGGGCGAGCGAAAGCTGATTTGCACGGCACAGCACCGTCACCGGCTGATAACGGGCAATGGTTCTGGCCAGCAACGCAATACAGTCATTGACCGGTGCCGCCCAATCCTCCCAGGTTGCCGCCGACGCGGCGAACGCAAGAAAGATGCGCTCTTGCAGCTCGTTTTCGTCGGGCATGTACCAGCTATTACCCAATGCCGCACGCACCTGCGGTGCACTCAGGCCTATACCCATGCTTGCTACGACACCCAAACCTGCAGCGGCTGTCAGTTGCTTGATGAAATCACGACGTGTAGACATTGTTCT
>NZ_QAIG01000005.1:747276-787955 GCF_003060885.1 Pseudomonas sp. HMWF032 | reverse complement strand
CCCGCCGGTCTGCACCGTTCTCGGCGTCTGGTCTCCCCTCCATGGGATGCTGCTCCACAGCCGCCACAGGCGGTTGTACGCGTTACTCTTGCTGGCGGCCGAAAGCCCCTAAATCGATGCGTCATGCCCCTGTTGTTGCGGCCGACGCGGCAGCACGCTGCCGCCTTAGCGCACCCGAGGCATTGCAGTTGGCCGACCGAGGGCCTCAGGGGGTACGAGCAGTCAGGCCAAACTAGAGGTCAGACTTGAACGTGCTCCAGGCACGCATCCGCGCGCGCATATCGCGCTGCGGGATGTCCTTGCCGGGAATCAGCCGTGCGTAGGTGGTTTCATCGGCATAGAGGTCGGGGTTGTTGCGCATATCCTCCGCCACCAGTGGTCGGGCCTTGGCGCTGGAGGTGGGATACCCGGTGGCATTACTGATGGCCGCCATGTTCTCGGGACGCATGATGAAATTGATCAGCGCATAGGCATGTTCCGGGTGCTGGGCATCTGCCGGGATGGCCATGGTGTCCATCCAGATGGTGCTGCCCTGAACAGGTATGCGGTAACCAAAGGTAATCTCCGCGCCTGCTTCGTCAGCGGTGCGCTGAGCCTGGGTCATATCACCGCTGTAGCCGAGCGACAGGCAGATCTCGCCATTCACCAACTGCGTGACCGGCTGTGACTGGAACTTGCGGATATAGGGCTTGATGCTTTTCAGCAACGTCAGCGCCTCGGCCAGCTCATGCTCTTTGCCGCTGCGCGGTTCATGCCCCAGGTAATTGAGCACCACGGCCAGCACTTCATCGGGCGAGTCAATCATTGAGATGCCACAGTCGGCGAACTTGGCCGCCAGTTCAGGCTTAAACAACATGTCCAGACTATTGACCGGCGCATTGGGCATGCGCTGCTCAATCATTTGCGTGTTGTAGGTCAATCCGATCGAGCCCCAGGTGTAGGGCACCGTGGCGTGTCGCGAATACGGGTACTGGGTCTGCAGAGTACGCAAGCCAGGCTCGATATCGTCCAGATGCTCCAGCTTGCTCTTGTCCAACTTTTTAAGAGCACCGGCACGCATCAGCCGTTCGGCCACGGTGTCACCGGGGAAAATAAGGTCATAACCGCTGCGTCCGGACATCATCTTGGCTTCCAGCGTCTCACTGCTGTCCATCACGTCGTAGATCACGCGAATGCCCGTTTCACGGGTGAAGTTGGCCAGGGTGTCCTCGGCGAAATAGTCGGCCCAGTTATACAGACGCAGGGTCTTTTCCTCGGCCTGCGCCCAGGCCTGTGAGTACGACAGGGCGAAGCCCAGCGAGCCAATCAATAAGGCTTTTGCAGGTTTCATCATCAGACTCCTTGAGGGTTCCAGCGTACATGGGTGTGCCGTCCGTCCAGACCTAGCAGCGGCCCGTACATTTCCGGCCGACGGTCGCGGTAGACGCCCCAGGTCAGGCGCTCTTCGCGCATGGCTGCCAAGTCCAGTTCACGGACCAGCACACCGCTGGTGTCGCGGTCGGCTTCAGCCAGCAGCTTGCCCTTGTGGTCGGTGATAAAGGACGAGCCGTAGAAGCTCATCTGCAACGCCGGGTCGGTGGTCGCCACTTCACGGCCGACACGGTTGGCGGCAATCACCGGCATGATGTTGGCGGCCGCGTGGCCACGCTGGGTCAGCTGCCAGTGATCACGCGAGTCCAGCGCTGCAGCGCCCGGCTCGGAGCCGATGGCCGTGGGGAACAGCAACACTTCGGCACCCTGCAGGGCCAGGCAGCGGGCCGTCTCGGGGAACCACTGATCCCAGCAGATACCCACGCCGATGCGACCGAAGGCGGTGTCCCAGACACGGAAGCCGGTATCGCCTGGGCTGAAGTATTCCTTCTCCTGATAGCCGATGGCGTTGGGGATATGTGTCTTGCGATACACCCCGAGCAGACGGCCATCGGCATCGGCCACGGTCAGCGAATTGAAGTAGGCATTGCCGGCCTTCTCGAACCAGGACAGCGGCAATACCACACCCAACTCACCAGCCAGCGCGGCGAAGCGCTTGAGCAGCGGACTGCTCTTGTACTCTTCGGCCAGCGCCAGGTGCTTGTGGTCCTGCTCGATGCAGAAATACGGGGTGGCGAACAGCTCCTGCAGCAGGATCAGTTGCGCGCCTTTAGCAGCGGCTTCACGCACCAGGCGCTCGGCGTGGTCGAGGTTCTGCTCCAAGTTCCAGCTGCAGGCAAACTGGGTGGTGGCGACAGTCAGCTTACTCATGACCTCACCCCTTCAACGGCCAGGCCGGCTGCTGCTGGGTAATGCAATGCACACCGCCACCGCCATGGGCCAGTTGGTTGATCTGCACCGGAACCACTTCGCGGCCCGGGAAGGCCATGCGCAGGGTAGCGGCCGCCTCATCATCGGCGGCAATGCCGTAAGCCGGCATGATGATGGCGCCATTGCAGATGTAGAAGTTGGTGTAGGAGGCACAGAACACTTCCGCCTCGGTGTCCACGGCGTCGGTGGCCTCATACAGGTCGATCAGCTCGAACTGACGACCACGGGCATCGGTAGCCAGCTCCAGGGCGCGACGGTTCTCACGCACCACCTCGGCATAGACCGAACCCTTGTCATGGGTGGCGTCGACCAGCAGCGCACCCGGCTTGGCGAAGGCGCACACACCATCCACATGGCCGTCGGTCATGTCGCCGGTGACGTATTGCGGATCGCCCGGCAGCCAGATGGTCTTCTTCACGCCCAGCAGGCGGGTGAAGACCTCTTCCATCTCGGCCTTGCTCATGCCCGGATTGCGGTTGGGGTTGAGCAGTACCGATTCGGTGGTGATCAGGGTGCCCTCGCCATCCACATGGATGGCGCCACCTTCATTGCTCAGCGGTGTGCCGAAGCACTCCAGACCCAGGCCGTTGAGGATGCGCCGGGCCAGGCTCTCGTCCAGATCATGCGCGGACTTGCCACCCCAGGCATTGAAGCGCCAGCTCACACCGGCCAGCCCCAACTGCGGATGGCAGACAAAGCTGGGGCCGGAGTCACGGCACCAGCTGTCATTGATGGCCAGTTCGATCAGCTCGATATTGGCACCACACAGCTCGCGGGCACGCGCCACAGCTGACGGGTCGACCACCATTTTCACCGGTTCGAAGCGCGCAATGGCGTTGGCCACGCGGGCAAAATCAACCTGCACCTCGGCCAGAGTCACGCCCCAGCCCGACTCCCAGAGCGCTTTATTGTGCGGGAAGGCCATCCAGGTGGCGGCATGTGGAACCCATTCGGCGGGCATAAACCAGGAGTTTGCTGCGACTGCGTTATGCTGCATACAAGTGCCTTCAGTTAAGTCATTGTTATCACTTAAAACCGCGAATGCGGAGATGACTTCCATGCTAGGCCTGTAAAAATGCGGCAACAAACGATAGATTTTGCACACTTCTGATTAGCAGGACTTATCAATCATGCTCAAGCACTGGCCACCATTGAATGCCCTGCGCGGCTTCGAAGCCGCCGCACGTCTGGGCAGCTTCCACAAGGCTGCCGAGGAGCTGCACCTGACCCAGTCCGCTATCAGCCAGCAGATCCGCAGCTTGGAAAGCTTTCTCGAACAGCCGCTGTTCTTCCGCAGTGGCCGCAGCGTCAGCCTGACGGATGCCGGGCACGACTTGCTCAGCACCACGCAATCGCTGCTGCAGCAACTGGCCGTGGGCATCCGTCGCCTGGAGCAATACCGCAAGCCCAATCAACTGGTGGTCAACACCACACCTGCATTCGCTCGCCATTGGCTGGTGCCGCGCCTGGGCGAATTCCATCGCCTGCACCCGGAAATCGACCTGTGGCTGTTCACCAGCGATGACGTACCGGACATGGCCGCACAAACCATCGACATCGCGGTGCGCGACGACCTCAGCGCTCAAGCCGAATGCAGCTTTCGCGTACTGCTGGAAGATCGGCTCTACCCGGCCTGCCACCCGGCTTTATGGGCAACGGCGCACAGCGAACGCACCACCTTGCATGGCGAACGGGAAATGGACTGGAGCCATTGGGCGGTTCAAGGTGGCATGGACGTGGGCCAGCAGAGTCACGGGCTGAACTTCTCCGACCCCGGCCTGCTGCTGGATGCCGCCAGCCAGGGCCTGGGCATCGCCCTGGTCAGCCAGTTGCTGGCTGACCAGGTACGGCGTAACGGCCTGCTGCAACCGTTGGTGGAACAGACGGTGCGCGGCCCCAACTGGGCCTGGCTGGTGCACCGCGACAGCGAAAGCGACCCACTGACTCGCAGTTTCTGCATCTGGCTGCAGCAGGCTCTGAGCCACAGCGCAGATTAGCGGAACGGCGGCTCATCAAAGCTGCGCAGCTTGCGTGAGTGCAGCGAGTTGAGCTGGCTGCGCATCAGTTCCAGCGCGGTGATGCCGATGTGCAGGTGCTGGGTCACCGCGCGCTCGTAGAAGGCACCGGCCGCACCGGGCAGCTTGATCTCGCTGTGCAGCGGTTTGTCCGACACGCACAGCAGCGTGCCGTAGGGCACCCGCAGGCGATAACCTTGCGCGGCGATGGTGCCGCTTTCCATGTCCACCGCCACGGCACGGGACAGGTTGATCAACGGTCGTTCCTGCGCCCAGCGCAGCTCCCAGTTGCGGTCGTCATAGGTCAGCACGGTACCGGTACGCAGGCGCTTCTTCAGCTCATCGCCCTCTTCACCGGTCACCAGTTTGGCCGCTTCCTGCAACGCCTGCTGCACCTCGGCCAGCGCGGGTAGCGGGATATGCGGCGGCAATACGCGATCAAGGATGCCGTCGCGGCGCATGTAGGCGTGAGCCAGCACGTAGTCACCGATGGTCTGCGACTGACGCAGGCCACCACAGTGGCCAATCATCAGCCAGCAATGCGGGCGCAGCACGGCCAAATGGTCGGTGATGTTCTTCGCGTTGGACGGGCCGACGCCAATGTTGACCAGGGTGATACCGTGGCCATCGTCTGTTTGCAGGTGATAGGCCGGCATCTGATAACGGTGCCAGATGACGTTCTCGATGATGGCCTGCATCTCGCCTTCGGCCATGCCGCGCTCGATCACCACATTGCCCGGCAGCACCATGCGCGTGAAGCGCGATTCGCCCACCAGCATATCCAGACCATGGCGAATGAACTGGTCAACGTAACGGTGGTAGTTGGTCAGCAAAATCCACGGCTGCACATGCCGCCAGTCGCTGCCGGTGTAATGCACCAGACGGCGCAGGGAGAAATCCACCCGCGCCGCATCGAACAGCGCCAGCGGCAGCGGGTCGGTGTTTTCCCAGTCATACAGGCCGTCGGCGGTGCCATCGGTGGCGGCGGACAGGTCGGTGCTGGGGAATACGCGCGCCAGCTCGGCGGCGGTGACCCCGGAGCCGGCCAGCTCATCGCCCTGCTCGACCACGTACGGATACGGAATGTTCTGCTGGCTGATGCCGACTTCCACGCGCACGGTGAAGTCGCTCATCAAGGGGCGCAGCTGCTCCAGCAGGTATTTGCGGAATGCCGCGGGATGGGTCACGGTGACGCTGTAGGTGCCCGGCACTTGCACCTTGGCATAGGCGCGCACGGTCGTCGGCACTTCGCCCTGACACAGGTAGGTCAGACGTAATTCGGGGTAGCGGAACTGACACTGCTGCGCAGAGTCGGGTTTGCTGCGCTCTTTCAGGTAACGCTTGAGCGCCTGACTGAGCGCGCGGGTGGCCTGCTGGTGCAGCGCGGCGAGGCGGTCCACCGCCTCTTCGGCGGTGGTGGCGACAACGAAGTCATCGGAACAAAGGCTCACAAGGCATCTTCCTGGCTGATCGGACAGGCTCTATCTTGCCCTGATCCGCCGCGTTTGGGATAGCGCAAGATCACCCGTGGACACCCACCCGGCGGCAGCCGCCGGGTCTGGCGTCAGCCTCAGGCAGCCTGATGCAGACGCACGTTGAACAGCGGCCCACGGCTATAAGCGGACAGCGCCTTGGCGGCAGCCAGCACACCCAGATCGACCAGTGGCTCGATCAGAATGACGCTCATATAGGCCAGGCCGAAACTGCCCACGGCGGCCAGGTTCTCGCCGGAGAAACCATTCCCGTAGAACGCCCAGAAGCCGACCCAGGCGACAATGCCACCCTGATAGGCCGTCGACAGCGCCAGTGCCTGCTTGTAGGAAAGGTCCACATAGGCGGTACCCGGCGCGATGATGCGCTTGGCCAGCAGGCTGATCGCCCACAGCGGCACCAGCAGCGTCGTAACGTTCATGCCGTACTGCGGCAAGTCAAATTGAGCGAACAGCAGCCCTTGCAGCAACAGGCCGAACGCCAGCCCCATCGCCGCGGCACCTGCGCCGAACAGCAGCAGCAGGGTCGAACCGAGGATCAGATGCACCTCGGAAACCCCGACCGCGTGGTGCGGAAATACTTCGAAGAAACAGAACACCAGGGCAGTGGTCAGCACGCTGCGTAATGCCAGGGCGGCAGCGCCGCCATTGTTGCGCACGCTGTCGAGCGCAAGCTTGGCACAGAGGCCAAAGGCACCTGCAGCGGTGGCATAACTAAGAAAGATTTTGGCGCCAGTAACGACTTCTGGTTCGATGTGCATTGAGATTCCTGTACCGCGCCCACCGCGCGATGATCCGGATTGAGGGAATGGGCATAAACGCCCGGCTTCGATGGCAGGTCTCCTGGCTCACGGCTTGATACTCCACCCGCCTTCCCAACCTTGCGGTCAGTGGCATCCGGGCGTCGCTCGCCGTTTACAGTTGCGGGGGCAGCCAGGGCATTGGCGACGTGCGCTTCACCCTGTTCCCTTTTCATCCAGTCGCATCACACGAGCTGGAACCATCGGCGGCCACCTTACCCGGCGGCCGTGAGAAATGACAGAGCCCGGCGCAGAGGCCGGGCTCAAGGTGAAACGTTCAAGAAGTCAGTCCGCGCATACCGGCAAAGCAAACGCCTCAGAGCCGGCTTACGATCTAGTGGGCCAGAGTCCTGCAAGGCGTTACGTTAGCAACAGCCAACAGCGGCTCAAAACAGACAAGAAACGCAGCGCAGCAAAGTAACAGCCAACGGCTGGCCCTTAGGGTGAGCGCAGCGAATCAAGCGGACGGGGCTCGCACACGGGTGTACTTTTGTACACGAGCATTACGCGTTTCACTCGCCCTTCGGCGCGCGTTAACCGCACGCGGCCGCCGAGTCTGTTTTTAACGCTGAGGACCTGCACGCAGCAGATCGCAAGTCGGTGCTCAGATCAGGTGCGGTGTACTGCGCGCCACCAGCGCCTCGACATTCACCCCACGCGGCAGAGTGCCGTAGACCCGCCCACCCTGACCGCCCAGGCGGCTGGCGATAAAGGCATCGCTCACCACGGCATTGCCGGCTTCCAGCAGCAGTTTGGCTTGCAGGGCCAGGGCCACGTCTTCGGTCAGTTGCCGGGCGCGGTATTGGATGTCGGCAGTGTCGCGGAAGTCCACCTGGAGTTTTTCGATATGGGCGTTGAGGCGGGCATCACCGTGGCCATTGCCCAACTCGGCAAACAGCGCGTCGAGTACGCCTGGTTCCTTGGACAGCGCGCGCAGCACGTCCAGGCACTGCACGTTACCCGAACCTTCCCAGGTGGAGTTGACCGGTGCTTCGCGGTACAGGCGCGGCAGGATGGTGTCCTCGACATACCCGGCGCCGCCCATGCATTCGGCGGCCTCGTTGATCATGGCGGGCGCACGCTTGCAGATCCAGTACTTGCCCACGGCGGTGACCAGGCGGGCGAACTTGTCTTCCTGCTCGTCATGCGGGTTATCCAGCGCCTTGCCCATGCGCAGGGTCAGCGCCAGCGCCGCTTCGCTTTCCAGCGCCAGGTCGGCCAGCACGTTTTGCATCAGCGGCTGCTCGCTCAGCACGCGGCCACCGACTTGGCGGTGCGCACAATGGTGCGCGGCCTGGGTCAGGGCCTGACGCATCAGGGCGCTGGAGCCGATCATGCAGTCGAAACGGGTCAGCGCGACCATTTCAATAATGGTCGGCACACCCCGGCCTTCTTCGCCGACCATCCAGGCCAGGGCACCGCGGAATTCCACCTCACTGGAGGCGTTGGACCAGTTGCCCAGTTTGTTCTTCAGGCGCTGCACGTAGAACTCATTGCGCGTACCGTCCGGGCGGTGACGCGGCAGCAGGAAGCAGGTCAAGCCCTTGCTGGTGTACGCCAACGTGAGGAAGGCATCGCACATCGGCGCCGAGCAGAACCACTTGTGGCCGACCAGTTCATAAGCTTGACCAGGGCCACCGAAACCCACCGGGTAGGCACGGGTGGTGTTGGCGCGCACATCGGTGCCGCCCTGCTTCTCGGTCATGGCCATGCCGATGGTCGCACCGGTTTTCTGCTCGATCGGCAGGTTGCGCGGGTCGTATTGCGTGGCGAGGATTTTCGGCAACCAACGCTCGGCCACATCGGCCTGCAATTTGAGCGCCGGCACGCTGGCGAAGGTCATGGTCAACGGGCA
This sequence comes from Pseudomonas sp. HMWF032, assembly GCF_003060885.1. GTDB lineage: Bacteria > Pseudomonadota > Gammaproteobacteria > Pseudomonadales > Pseudomonadaceae > Aquipseudomonas. The sequence goes on along the minus strand of NZ_QAIG01000005.1, from coordinate 779,494 downwards.
ACCGCTGCCGGCTTCGGCCTGGCTGTGCAGATAGCTCATGGCAGCGCGCGCCACCTGGGCACCAGCGCGCGGATCGGTCCAGGGCATGGACGGCAGGCCGTGTTCAATGGCGGCGCTCATCAGCTGGTGATAGGCCGGGTGAAACTCCACCAGGTCCGCACGGTGACCATAGCGGTCGTGACTCTTGAACACCGGCTTGTTCTCGTTGGCGAGAAAACCAGCGGCCATCAGCTCACCACCGGCCAGCGCGCCATACACATCCAGGCGCTGCTCGGCCCAACCGCCGCCGAAGCGCTTGCTCCACTCCTGCAGCGGCAGGTCAACGCGGTACAGGTTGGCACCATCCAACGGTGGCACCTGGTTGAACACTTCATGGGTTTCGGCGTGTTGACTGGCGTTCATGGCTGAGGCTCCTCTTCGGGCAATGGGGCGCCCACGGCGCGTAGACAAAAGGTGATCAGGGCCTGGCTGACTTCGGCCAGACTGGGGGCGGGATAACCGGCTTCGCGGGCCGCACGGGCGGGCGGCGATAACGGACCGACCAGGGCTTCGGCAATGGCGCCGACCAGGCAGGCAGCGGCCAGGTTGATTGGCTGCACACGGAACACGCCTTGACCGACGCCCTCCTGCAGCAATTCGACGAACAGATCGGCATAGGCTTCGCGGTAGAACAAGCGTTGTTCATCCACCTGCGGATCCACCGGCTCGGCAATCAAAGCGAAGGCCAACTGGCGACTGCCCCAAGCCCGCGCAGCAAACCGCTCCAGCCCATCGGCCAGGCGCTGCACCGGGCTGCCCGGCCCGCGCACGGTGGCCGCCAGGGCATCGACCTCACGTTGACTGGCCACGGCAAAAACTTCCGCCGCCAGCTCGCCCTTGTTCTGCACATGGCGGTACAGGCTACCGGTGGCAATGCCGACATCGTCAGCCAACGCCTGCATGGTCAGTGCGGCAAAGCCGCCGTCGGCGACCCGCGCCAGGGCGGCGTTGATGATGCGCTCGCGCAGCGCCTGATCGCGGTCGACACGCAGTGCAGTGGTACGGTAAGCCATGATCTGAATCCTGATTCACTATTGCGCAAGTGAATCAGGATTCAGAGTTTGGCTAAAGGGCGATTCCGGGCACAACAGCGGGCATATTGGCCAGCTGCTGGCGCATTCAACTCAATAATAAATTTACGACCTCGCGAGCTAGAGCCCTACAAGGCGCTACGTTAGTAACAGCCAATGGCTGGCCCATAGGGTAAGCGCAGCGAATCAAGCGGACTGGGCTCGCATCCGAGCCTGCTTTTAACGCAGTAGGGCCGACGCGCAGCAGAGCGCAAGATCAGGCCTCGCGGCAGAGCACCCAGTCATGCAGCAGGCTGCGCAACTGCTCGAACTTCACCGGCTTGGCCAGGTAATCGCTCATGCCAGCAGCCAGGCAGCGTTCGCGGTCGCCGCTGTGGCTGTGGGCGGTAATCGCCAACACCGGCAGCAACTGGCAGCCGGGCAGGTTGCGCAGCGCCCGACAGGTGGCAAAACCGTCCATCACCGGCATCTGGCAATCCAGCAGCACCGCGTCAATGGTTTCGTTACGCAGCACCTCAAGGGCCTCAGCACCATTATCGGCAGTGCGCACCTGATAACCGAGCTTGAGCAGCATGCCGCGAGTTACCAGTTGGTTGATCGCGTTGTCTTCGACGATCAGTACCGTACATTGCTCCGGCTGCCGCAGCGCCAGGCCCTTACTTCGTGGTGGCCGCGGTGCCGGAGCAGCCACCTGGACCGGCAAAGCCAGCGGCAGATCCAGGCGGAAGCAGCTGCCCTGCCCCGGATGCGACTCATGAGTGAGATCGCCACCAAGCAGATCAACCAGCTGCCGGCAGATCGCCAGGCCGATACCCAGACCGCCATATTCGCGGGTCATCGAGCCATCGAGCTGCTGGAAACGTTGATAGAGCTTACCCTCGGCCGGCACGCTGAAGCCGACACCGGTGTCGATCACCTCGATACGCAATGGCAGGCTCTCGTTGGCCACCCCGCGCCGCGAGACGCGCACCCGCACCTCACCGTGCGGCGTGAACTTGATGGCGTTATCCAGCAGACAATTAAGTGCCTGCAGCAATTTGCTGGCGTCGCCTTCAAGGGTGTCGGGCAAGCTGTCATCCAGCTCCAGGACAAAGCGCAGGCCCTTCTCTTCAGCGCGCGGCGCGTACTGCGCACGCAGGCTGTCAAACAGGCCGCGCAGGCTGAACGGCTCACGGCGTGGGTACAAACGCCCGGCCTGCAATTCGGTGAGGGCGAGGATGTCATTGACCATACGCATCATGTCGCGGGCCGAGCTCGCAGCGGTGCGTTGGTAATGCGCCAGCTCACCGTCGATCTCCAGCATCTGCATCAACTCCAGCGAACCAATCACCCCGTTCATCGGCGTGCGCAACTCGTGGGTGACGGTGGCGAGGAACTCATCCTTGAGGCGGTTGCTGTTGGCCAGTTCCTGGTTGAAGGCTTCGAGCTTGAGCCCGGCCTCCTGGAGGATGCGCGTGCGCTCCTCCTTCATCGCATTGATGCGGTCGGCCAGGGCCAGTGAGAGCAGACCGACCTCAAGCGCCGAGCCAATCTGGCTGGCGTACATGGTGAGAAACATGTTCGGCAGGTAGCCCAGTACCATCAGGGTGTTGATCACCCCTCCGGCCAGAAAGGCGGTCCAGGCAATGATGAAGTAACGCGCCACGCGCATGCCGCGCATCCAGGCAAGGATGCCGGCACTGAAGATCACCACGGTAAAGCCCAGCGCCAGGTAGGTGGCCAAACGCAATGACAGGGCATAACTGGCCGTCAGCGCCAGGGTCATCACCAACACACCAGACCCCATCATCAGCAACAAGGCGCGGTCGACCCAAGGGCTGTGCTCGGCGGTATGCAGAAAGCTGCGGGCGAACTGGCAACCAAACAACGCGGCCGCACCAATCAGAAACGGCGTGGCGGCGTTCGCCCACCAGGGGCTGTTGGGCCAGAAATACTCGATCGCCGCACCGTTGACCGACAGCTGGTAGAAGCCAAACGAGGCGATATACAGGATGTAATACAGGTAGCTGGTGTCGCGTACGCTGAGGAATATAAACAGGTTGTAGATCAGCATCACCAGCAGCACGCCATAGATGATGCCCAGCACATAGATACGCGCTGGCTGTTCTTCCAGGTAGGCGTTGGGCGCCCAGAGGGTCAGCGGCGCCTGGATCGAGCCCTGGCTTTCCAGACGCAGAAAGACACGCTGCGGCTGCCCTGCTGGCAGTTGCAGTTCGAACAGGTAGTTGTGCTGTTTGATCTCGCGGCTGGAAAACGGCAGGGCATCGCCGGTGTGCTGACGCAAGTGATAACGGCCTGCCGCATCAGGCAGGTATAGCTGCACATGGTCGAGCGGCGGGTAAGCCAACTCCAGCAGCCAGGGCTGAGTGACGCTGCCTTGCTGGGGGCGGTACTCAAGATCCAGCCTCAGCCAGAACACCGAGCGCGAATAACCGGCATTCAGTACACCCTTGTCATGCTGGCGAAAGCTGCCCTGCAGAGCGGGCGAGGTGATGTCGTCAATGCTCGCATCGCCTCGCACATCTTCGAACACCGCCATCGCCGTACCGAGCGGCAGGCTGCGGGTATGCTCATCAAAAACCAATGCACCGGCCAACCCTGGTACCAGCAAGAAGAAACACAAAAAGATGTAATGCATGCCGCTCAGCCAGGGTTGGCCAGCCGTGCCGTGACCGGCTGCTGGAACGATGTTTTAAGAAGGTAGGAACTCTAGCATAGGCATTTGCGCCTGAGACTCCGATCACCCGACAGACACTGAGACTTTTTCAACAGCACAAGCGCCCGCCGGCAATCACCGCCCTAGCGCTTTGATGTCGCGTCGGGGTCTGCAAAGCCTGGTTTGGTGGTAAGCTCGCGCACCATGAAAACGCCTACCTCTCGCCCCGTAGTGCTGTGCCTGTCCGGTCATGACCCCAGTGGGGGTGCCGGGCTGCAAGCCGATATCGAAGCCCTGCTCGCCCAAGGCTGTCACGCTGCCCCTACCGTGACCGCGCTGACCGTGCAGGACACCGTCAACGTTTCCGACTTCCGCGTGCTCGACCGCGACTGGGTCTTGGCCCAGGCCAATGCGGTTATCAATGACCTGCCGATCGAAGCGGTAAAGCTGGGCATGCTCGGCTCGGTCGAGATGGTCGAAACCGTACTGGAAATCATGCAGCGCCTGCCAGGTATTCCGCTGGTCTGTGACCCGGTGCTGCGTGCCGGTGGCGGCGGCGCATTGGGCAAGGACGAAGTTGGCTACGCCATGCGCGAGCGCCTGTTTGCCGTCTCGACCATCGCCACGCCCAATCTGCCGGAAGCGCGCATTCTCGCCGAGCTGCCGGACGGCAGTGCGGATGAGTGCGCCGAGAAACTCCTGCCGTATATCCAGCACCTGCTGATCACCGGCGGCCATGGCGATGAGCACGAAGTGCACAACCGCCTGTATTCGCGTGACGGCAGCCGCCACACCTTTACCTGCCAGCGCCTACCCGGCAGCTACCACGGCTCCGGTTGCACCCTGGCCAGCACCCTCGCCGGTCGCCTGGCACTGGGTCAGGAATTGGTCAGCGCCGTGCAGTTTGCCCTTGATTACACCTGGCGCACCCTGCGTGACGCCGAACAACCGGGCCACGGTCAGTACATCCCGCGTCGCCTGCCCCTGGACCTCTATTAATAGTAAGCCGCTGATGGAGTACCCGATGAAACTGCGTGGCCTGTATGCCATCACCGACAGCGAATTGCTCAAGGGCAGGCTGCTGCCCTACGTCGAGGCGGCACTCAAGGGTGGTGCAACGCTGCTGCAGTACCGCGACAAATCCAGCGATGACGCGCGACGCCTGCGTGAAGCCGAAGCCCTGCGTGAGCTGTGCAACCGCTATGGCGCTGCCCTGATCATCAATGACGACGCCGAACTGGCCGCGCGCCTGGGTGTAGGCCTGCATCTGGGCCAAGGCGACGGTTCGCTGTCCGCCGCCCGCGCGCTGCTAGGGCGCAAAGCAATTATCGGCGGCACCTGCCACGCCCAGCTGGAGCTGGCCGAAGCCGCCGCCAAGGAAGGCGTCAGCTATGTCGCCTTCGGCCGTTTCTTCAATTCCACCACCAAGCCCGGTGCACCGGCGGCTGATGTCGAGTTGCTGACGGCGGCGAAAACCAAGGTCAACCTGCCGATTGTCGCCATTGGCGGCGTAACGCTGGACAACGCCCCGGCGCTGATTGCCCACGGCGCCAGTATGGTTGCCGTGGTGCACGGCCTGTTTGGTGCTGACTCCGCCACCGAAGTCGAACGCCGCGCCCGCGCCTTTAGCGCCCTGTTCACCCCGAAATAATCCTTGTCAGGGGCAGCCCGACGCGCCCCAACACCCGCTTGAGAGGCCCTGCCATGTCCCGTTCCGAAACCCTCTTCGCCAACGCGCAAAAACACATCCCCGGTGGCGTCAACTCACCGGTGCGCGCGTTCAAAAGCGTCGGCGGCACGCCGCTGTTCTTCAAGCACGCCGAAGGCGCCTACGTCACCGATGAAGACGACAAGCGCTACGTGGATTATGTCGGCTCCTGGGGCCCGATGATCCTCGGCCACAGCCACCCAGAAGTCCTCGACGCAGTGCGCAACCAGTTGCAACACGGCCTGTCCTACGGCGCACCAACCGCCATGGAAACCGAGATGGCCGACCTGGTGTGCAGCCTGGTGCCGTCGATGGACATGGTGCGCATGGTCAGCTCCGGCACCGAGGCGACCATGAGCGCCATCCGCTTGGCCCGTGGTTACACCGGCCGCGACAACATCATCAAGTTTGAAGGCTGCTACCACGGCCATTCCGACAGCCTGCTGGTAAAAGCCGGCTCCGGCCTGCTGACCCAGGGCGTGCCAAGCTCGGCCGGCGTGCCGGCTGACTTCGCCAAACACACCCTGACCCTACCCTTCAACGACCTGGCGGCCGTCGAGCAGATGCTCAGCGAAGTCGGTTCGAGCGTCGCCTGCATCATCGTCGAGCCGGTGGCCGGCAACATGAACTGCGTGCCGCCTGCGCCAGGCTACCTGCAGGGCCTGCGCGAGCAGTGCGACAAACACGGCGTGGTGCTGATTTTCGACGAAGTGATGACCGGTTTCCGCGTTGCCCTCGGCGGTGCCCAGGCGTATTACGGCGTCACTCCGGACCTGACCACCTTCGGCAAGATTATCGGTGGCGGCATGCCGGTCGGCTGCTTTGGCGGCAAACGCGAAATCATGCATTGCATCGCCCCGCTCGGCCCGGTGTACCAGGCCGGCACCCTGTCGGGTAACCCGCTGGCCATGGCCGCCGGCCTGACTACTTTGCGCCTGATCAAACGCCCGGGCTTCCACGCCGAGCTGACCGACTACACCCGCCGCATGCTCCAGGGCTTGCAAGACCGCGCCGATGCGGCCGGCATTCCGTTCGTCACCACCCAAGCGGGCGGCATGTTCGGCCTGTACTTCAGCGGCGCCGACGACATCGTCACCTTTGAGGACGTGATGGCCAGCGACGCCGAGCGCTTCAAGCGTTTCTTCCACCTGATGCTCGATGGTGGCGTGTACCTGGCGCCCAGCGCCTTCGAGGCCGGTTTCACCTCCATTGCCCATGGTGATGCCGAGCTGAACATCACCCTGGACGCCGCTGAGCGGGCCTTTGCCGAGTTGAAGAACGCCTGATGCAGTACAGCACGGCACTCTCCGATGGCGTGCTGGCTTTAGCCTGCCTGGCCTGCGCAATCGCCATCGGCAAAGCCCGCAAGCAGTATGGCGAGAGCGATCAGCCGGCGTTGTTCTGCGCACTGCTGGGGTTTCTCCTACCGACCGCTGCTGCGACCGTTGGCGTGATTCGCTTTGGCATCGACCCCAGCGCGCAAGCCGCGCACCTGTGGCTAAGCCAGGCCAGCAGCTTTCTCGGCTTGCCGCTACTCGGCGCCGCCGCACTGGCCTTGGGCCGGGGCTGGCAATGGAGTCGCGTCAATTGGGGGCGCATCCTGCTCGGGTTGTGCGCGTTCTTCGAGTTATTCCGGCAGCTGAACCAGCTGGAGGATTACCGCCTGCTGCTCAACCTGGCGACCCTGCTGCTGATCCTCTACGCCGGCGCCATGCAATGGCCTGCACGCGCGCCTCTGGCGGCGGCGCTTGCGGTAGTCGGGTTGTTTCTGCTGGCCGGCCTGGCGGTGGGCACGGATGGATTTATCGGCTCGTTACGCCGGGTAGACCTGTTCCACGCCCTGCTGACGCCGGCCTATCCGCTGCTGGCCTGGCTGCTACTGAGTCTGCCCGCCAGCGCGAAAGATGGCCGCACGGAAGAAAACCGGTAAAGACTTTGTAAGAACGTCGCTGCTTATTTCATAATGTGACGGCTGCCGCGTCCCGGTGGCCAGGCACACCGCCTGTTGTGCATCCCGAGGTAAACGGATTTTCATGAAACGCACCGGCCGCACCCTGTCCCTGGGCTGCCTGTTGCTCCTGCTGCCACTGCTCGCCTCGGCGAGCGGTAACTCCTTGCTGATCCCCGCGCTTGGCAGCTGCTCACTCAACACCGCCCCCGAAGAACTGCCCGCCGCCCTTGAGGCCTGCCAACAAGCAGCGAGCAATGGCGATCTTCAAGCAGAGTTCGAACTGGGCGAGTTCTACTACGACGGCAAGCGCATCGAACGTGATCTCAGCCAGGCGCTGAAATGGTTCGAGCAGGCCTCGTTGCAGGGCCATGCGCAATCGCAGTACCGCCTGGGCATGATGTTCTTCCGTGGCGAAGGCGTACCGGCAAACGCCGTGCAGGCTTATATCGTACTGAAGATGGCGGCGGTGAACGGCTCGGACGAAGCCATGGACAGCGCCGACCTGATCGCCGCGCAGATGCCCCGCGATGAGCTGGAAATCGCCAGCCAGGTGCTCGGGCAGATCTTCCGCAACTACCTGCTGGAGTTGCAGAACGCCGATACCCTTACCTCGCCGTTCGCACCGCTGCCGTAGTCAAACCGTTTGGGCGTGAAGCGTAACGAGCAAAGAGCAGGCAAGGCGCTGCGTTAGTAACAGCCTTCGGCTGATCAAAACTGGCGAGGCAGCGGAATTTACTGGTGTAAATGAGCATGCCGAGCCAGTTTTTAACGCCGCATGGTCGAGCGCTGTAGCTTCACTTGTCAGGCATCGGCATAGGGAAGGGCATCACATTGCCACCGCCCTTGGCATCACTGATCTTCGGCGTACCCAGGCGTTCGACCTCATCGATGCGGATGATCGCATGCATGGGGATAAAGCTGCGTACCACACCGTCGAACTGCGCCTTGAGCTTTTCCTCGCTGGGGTCGACAACCACCTGGGTACGCTCGCCAAAGACGAATTCTTCCACTTCCAGAAAGCCCCACAGATCGCTCTGGAAAATCTGCTTGGCATACATCTCGTACACCTGACCCTGGTTGAGGAAAATCACCTTGTAGATGGGCTCGCGTTTGCTCATGGCTATACAGTTCGTACCGAGGGGGTTAATCGAAAGGGCGCGGATCATAGCATAGCCGCCGAGCAGCCAATGCTAGGAAGGCGCGCCTTCGCCCCCTATAATGCGCGGTTCTTCAACCCCCTTGTTGAGCACGCATGACCAAGAAGCTTTATATAGAAACCCACGGTTGCCAGATGAACGAGTACGACAGCTCGCGCATGATCGACCTGCTGGGTGAACATCAAGCCCTGGAAGTCACCGAACAGGCGGCAGATGCTGACATCATCCTGCTCAACACCTGTTCGATCCGCGAAAAAGCCCAGGACAAGGTGTTCTCGCAACTCGGCCGCTGGCAAAAGCTGAAGATTGCCAACCCCGACCTGGTGATCGGCGTTGGTGGCTGTGTGGCCAGCCAGGAAGGCGCGGCGATTCGTGATCGCGCACCCTACGTCGACGTGGTCTTCGGCCCGCAGACCCTGCACCGCCTGCCGGAAATGATCGACGCCGCGCGCAGCACCAAGATCGCTCAGGTGGATATCAGCTTCCCTGAAATCGAGAAGTTCGACCGCCTGCCCGAGCCGCGCGTGGATGGCCCAAGCGCTTATGTGTCGGTAATGGAAGGCTGCAGCAAGTACTGCACCTTTTGCGTGGTGCCCTATACCCGCGGTGAAGAAGTCAGCCGGCCGATGGCCGATGTACTGGCCGAGATCATTCACCTGGCCGAACACGGTGTGCGCGAAGTCACCCTGCTCGGGCAGAACGTCAACGGCTACCGCGGCGCAACTGCGAATGGGCAGATCGCCGACTTCGCCGAGCTGCTCTACGCCGTGGCCGCCATCGATGGTATTGACCGCATCCGCTACACCACCAGCCACCCGCTGGAGTTCTCCGACGCACTGATCCAAGCCCACGCAGAGATCCCGGAGCTGGTGAAGTACCTGCACCTGCCAGTGCAATCAGGCTCTGACCGCATTCTCGCGGCCATGAAGCGCAATCACACGGTGCTGGAATACAAGTCACGCATCCGCAAACTGAAAGCCGCCGTGCCGGACATTCTGATCAGCTCGGACTTTATCGTCGGCTTCCCCGGTGAAACCGAGAAAGACTTCGAGCAGACCCTGAAGCTGGTCGAGGATGTCGGTTTCGACTTCTGCTACTCCTTCGTCTACAGCGCGCGCCCCGGCACCCCGGCGGCCGACCTGCCCGACGACACCCCGCTGGAGTTGAAAAAACAGCGCCTGGCACTGCTGCAACACCGCATCACCCAGCAGGGTTTCGAGAACAGCCGACGCATGGCTGGCACTGTGCAGCGCATCTTGGTCAACGATTACTCGAAGAAGGACCCCGGCATGCTCCAGGGGCGCACCGAGAGCAATCGCGTGGTCAACTTCCGCAGCGACAACCCACGCCTGATCGGCCAGTTTGTCGACGTGCATATCGACGAAGCCATGCCCAACTCGCTACGCGGTACGCTGATCAGCGAAACCGTCTGCGACTAAAGGTGCAGCGGCCTGAGCTTCCCCCTCGCGGCCGCTGGCGCTATTCTTCAGTCCACTACCCCAGCCGACTGGCGGCCATCACACGACCTTGAACGCGCCCATAGAACCGCTTCGCTTTATCCTTGAACCCTTTGAGGCCCGCCGCTTCGCCAACCTGTGCGGCCAATTTGATGAGCACCTGCGCCTGATTGAACAGCGCCTGGGCATCGAATTGCGCAATCGCGGCAACCAGTTCGAACTGGTCGGTACCGCAGGGCAGACCCGCGCCGCCGAGCAACTGCTGCGCCGCCTCTACCGCGAAACCCAAAGCACCGAACTGTCGCCTGACCTGGTGCACCTGTTCCTGCAGGAATCCGGTATCGAGGAGCTGAGCAACCCGACCGTCGAAGCCAGCGTCGCCCTGCGCACCCGCAAGGGCATGATTCGCCCGCGCGGCGCCAATCAGCAGCGCTACGTCAAAGCCATCCTCGACCACGACATCAACTTCGGCATAGGCCCAGCCGGTACTGGCAAGACCTACCTGGCGGTGGCCTGCGCCGTGGACGCCCTGGAGCGCGAGCAGATTCGCCGCATCCTGCTGGTGCGCCCGGCGGTAGAGGCTGGCGAGAAGCTGGGCTTTTTGCCCGGCGACCTGTCGCAGAAGATCGACCCCTACCTGCGCCCCCTGTACGACGCGCTCTACGAGATGCTCGGCTTTGAGCAGGTGGCCAAGCTGATCGAGAAACAGGTGATTGAAGTCGCGCCGCTGGCCTATATGCGCGGCCGCACGCTGAACAACAGCTTTATCATCCTCGACGAAAGCCAGAACACCACGCTTGAGCAGATGAAGATGTTCCTCACCCGCATCGGCTTCGGCTCCACTGCAGTGATTACCGGCGATATCACTCAGGTCGACCTGCCGCGCGGCACCAAAAGTGGCCTGGCCCACGTGATCGACGTGTTACGTGACGTCCCAGGCATCAGCTTTACCCACTTCAAGCCCAAGGACGTGGTGCGCCATCCGTTGGTGCAACGCATCGTTGAAGCCTACGAGCGCTACGACAGCCGCGCCCAGGGCATGCCAGACAATGGCCAGAGTGATCGCAATGCTTGAACTTGATCTGCAGATCGCCAGCGATGCCGCCACCCTGCCGAGCGAAGCGCAGTTCCGCGCCTGGTGCGAGATCGCCCTGCGCCTGCGCAGCGCTGACTCCGAACTGACCATTCGCCTGGTCGATGAAGCCGAGGGCCGCGAACTCAATCACACCTGGCGTCATAAAGATTACGCCACCAACGTGCTCTCCTTCCCTGCGGATGTACCGGACGAGTTTTTGGATATCCCGCTGCTGGGCGACCTGGTGATCTGCGTACCGGTGGTCGAGCGCGAAGCCCAGGAGCAAGCGAAAACCAGCGAAGCGCATTGGGCGCATCTGGTGATCCACGGCTGTTTGCACCTGCTCGGCTATGACCATATCGAGGATGAGGAAGCCGAAGAGATGGAAGCGCTGGAACGAGAATTGCTGGCTGAGTTAGGGCATCCCGACCCTTACGCCGACCACGAATAAATGCCCCTCTACGCAAACCCAACTGAAATTACAAAAGGTTCCTGAGTAACCACCATGAGCGAAGACCGATCGAGCAACGAGCAGAAGTCCTGGTTTAACAGACTGACCCAGGCTTTTGCTCATGAGCCGAAAAACCGCAAGGAATTGCTGGAAGTGCTGCGCGAAGCGCACCAGAACAAGCTGCTCGACAGCGAAGCACTGGCCATCGTTGAAGGTGCAATTCAGGTCGCCGACCTGCAGGTTCGCGACATTATGGTGCCGCGCTCACAAATGATGAGCATCAAGGCCAATCAGTCGCCCAAGGAATTCCTGCCGGCGATCATCGAAGCGGCGCACTCGCGCTACCCGGTGGTGGGCGAAAGCCTCGACGATGTGGTCGGCATTCTCCTGGCCAAGGACCTGCTGCCGCTGATCCTCTCGGGCGAGCAGCCCAATTTCAATATCAAGGACCTGCTGCGACCGGCCACCTTTGTGCCCGAGTCCAAGCGCCTCAACGTGCTGCTGCGCGAATTCCGCGCCAACCACAACCACATGGCCGTGGTGATTGATGAGTACGGCGGCGTCGCTGGCCTGGTGACCATCGAGGACGTGCTTGAGCAGATCGTCGGCGATATCGAAGACGAGCACGACGTGGAAGAAGACAGCTACGTCAAACCACTGCCCTCCGGCGACTTCCTGGTCAAAGCGCTGACACCAATCGACAGCTTCAACGAAGCCTTCGACACCGCATTCTCCGACGATGAATTCGATACCGTCGGTGGTCTGGTGATGAGCGCCTTCGGCCACCTGCCCAAACGCAATGAAGTCACCGAGATCGGCGAGTTTCGTTTCCGCGTGCTCAACGCCGACAGCCGGCGCATTCATCTGCTGCGCCTGACGCCGATCAATAACTGATCCGCAGCCGGCCATCGACAACGGTGGTCGGCGGGCGACACTTCCCCCGCCTGCGCCTGCGCTTTACCCTTGCGCCACCGCAATCCAAGGATCTGCACCCATGCATTGGATAACTCGACCTGGCTGGCCCGGCACCCTGCTCGCACTTGTAGCAGGGGCGATCACACCACTGGCGCTGGCGCCCTATGACCTGTGGCCGCTGGCGCTATTGTCCATTGCCCTGTTCTACCTCGGCCTGCGTGACCTCACGCCGCGCCAGGCAGCTCTGCGCGGCTGGAGTTATGGCTTTGGCCTGTTCGCCGCAGGCACCAGCTGGGTGTATGTGAGCATTCACGATTACGGCGCCGCCTCGCCCGCACTGGCGCTGCTGCTAACCCTGCTGTTCGTGGCCGGGCTGGGATTGTTTTTTGCGCTCGGCGCATGGGTATGGGCACGCTGGCTGCGTCGAGTAGAAGCCCCGCTGGCCGACGCCCTGGCGTTTGCCGCGCTATGGCTGGCACAAGAGGCTTTTCGCGGCTGGTTTCTCACCGGTTTCCCCTGGCTTTATGCCGGTTACAGCCAACTCGACGGCCCGCTGTCCGGATTAGCGCCAGTGGGCGGTGTCTGGCTGCTGTCATTCAGCCTGGCCCTGAGCGCCGCCCTGCTGGTCAACCTGGCGCAGCTGCGGGCGCGCAAGGCGTTTCTCGCCATCGGTGTTGTGCTGTTAGTCGCGCCATGGATTGCCGGCCTGACGCTCAAGGGCCACGCCTGGACCCAGCCGCTGAGCGAGCCGCTGAACGTTGCCGCCATGCAAGGCAATATCGAACAGAACCTGAAGTGGGACCCCGAGCAGCTCAACGCCCAGCTCGCGCTATACCGCGACATGACCTTCAGTGCCAAGCCAACCGACCTGATCATCTGGCCGGAAACCGCCATCCCGGTGCTCAAGGACCGCGCTCAGGGTTACCTGGGCGTGATCAATCGCTTCGCCAACGAGCGCAATGCCGCGCTGATCACCGGCGTGCCGATTCGCCAGAGCAACGAGCGTGGCGAGCAGCGCTACTACAACGGCATCAGCGTGGTCGGCCAGGGCAGCGGCGATTACCTCAAGCAGAAGCTGGTGCCCTTCGGTGAGTACGTGCCACTGCAAGACCTGCTGCGCGGACTGATTGCGTTCTTTGACCTGCCCATGTCCGACTTCGCCCGCGGCTCCGCCGAGCAGGGCTTGTTGCAAGCCAAAGGTCACGCCTTGGCTTCGCTGATCTGCTACGAAGTGGTCTACCCCGAGTTCGCCGCCAGCCTGGCAGCGCAGAGTGACCTGCTGCTGACCATCAGCAACGACACCTGGTTCGGCCGCTCCATCGGCCCGCTGCAGCACCTGCAGATGGCGCAGATGCGCGCCCTGGAAGCCGGCCGCTGGATGATCCGCGCAACCAACAATGGCGTCACCGCACTGATCGACCCGCAAGGCCAGATCACCACGCAACTGCCGCAGTTCGAGCAGGCGGTGCTCTACGGCCAGGTGCAACCGATGCAGGGCCTCACGCCTTACCTCTACTGGCGCGGCTGGCCGATGCTGATCATCTGCCTGGGGCTATTTGCCTGGGCGCTGCTGGCCAGCCGTATGGCCAAAACCCTGTAGAGACACGCGCAACACACCCACTCGTAGGGTGGGTTAGGCGCATAACCGCAGACTACAAGCTGCCGCTAGCCCGTTGCGCCGCAACCCACCAGGCGGTTGAAAGATCGACTAGCGCTTGGTGGGTTACGCAGCGCTCAAGTCCGCATAGGCCTGCACATCGTGGCCATGCGCGACTAACCCACGCTACAAAAGCGCCTATAAGCGACGAAAAAATCGGTAAAACTCACGCAATTCAGCCTGGGCGTCGCCGATGCTGACCGGGGTGAACCGCAGTGGATGGTGCGCCGGGCATTGCGCCAGACGACCTTGATCGAGCGGATGCAGCCAACCGAGCAACGGGTAACCGCCCATGCTCTGGTGATCGGCCTGCAGGATGATTGGCTGCCCATCCGGCGGCACCTGAATCGCCCCACGACCAACCCCCAATGACCACTGCCGCACGGGCGGCTGCACAGCCTCGCCAAGCAGCCGCGCGCCCATGCGATCGGAGTGCGGGCTGAGCTGCCAGGTCTGGGCGAAAAAGCCCTGTAACTGGTCTTCCTCGAAACTCGCCGCATCGCCGCCGGTAATCACCCGCAGCAAGGGTTTGCAGTGGTAATTCGGCAGATAGGGCCAGGGCACGCTGGCCGCGTGAGTAAAATGCGCGGGGCGACAAGCCAGCAGATCCCCCGCCTGCAAGGCCCGGCCCAGCCCCTCGCGCAGCTGCACGCTGACGCTACCCAGCAGCGCCGCCGCAATAAAGCCGCCAGCCACCGCCAGATAGGCACGCTGGCCGCTGCGGGCAAAGCCCAGACGCAGCCGTTGCCCTTTGCGCAGCGGCAAACGCGTCCACAGCGGCTGCGGCTGATCATCCAGACTTAGCGGCACCTGCGCGCCGCACACCGCCACCCAGGTGTCGACCTCAGCCTGCAACTCGACGCCGCCCAGGGCGATCTCCAGCAGCGGCGTGCCCCAGGGGTTGTTCAGCAGATGATTGGCCCAGGCCGCACCATGCCAATCCAGCGGTCCGGCGGGCGATACGCCCACGTGTTGCCAGCCGCGCCGCCCGGCATCCTGCAGCAGGCTCTGCGGCCCAGGTTTGAGCACCCGCAGGCCGCTCATAACTGACCACCTTCGCCAATAAAGTCACGCTCATCAATGCTGCGAAAGCGCACCTGATCACCCAGCGCCAGCGGGCATGGCGGCGTTCGCCCAGCATCGAACAGCGCCCAGGGGCAGCGACCGATCAGGTGCCAGCCGCCGGGCGAATTGTGTGGGTAGATCGCCGTCTGCCGCTCGGCAATTGCCAGGCTACCGGCCGGCACAGCGATGCGCGGGGTGGCGCGGCGCGGCAATGCAAGGCGCGCATCCAGCTTACCGAGGTAGGCAAAGCCTGGGGCAAAACCAATCGCGCCAACGCGGTACTCGGTCGCCGCATGCAACTCGATCACCTGAGAGACAGTGAGCTGACATAGGCGCGCGACCTCGACGAGGTCTTCACCGTTATACAAGATAGGGACTTGATGCAGCCGCCCGGCCTGCGCGACAAAAGGCTCGGCCAACCAGCGCTCCAGCAGCGGCTTGAGCCGCTCGGCCAGTTGCAGGTGATCGGTACGCAGCAGGTCATAGTGCAACAGCAGGCTGGTCCAGCCCGGCACCAGGTCGGTGAGGTCCTCGTCCAGCTCGCTACGGATGCGCTCGGCCAGCAGGGCGATACGCTGCGGCAGCCGCGCATCCGGCTGTTCGGCCAACACCAGCAGCAGCGCTTCGGCACCGGCCGGTTCGAGGCGGATCATAGAGCGTCCAGGCTGGCCCGCAAGCGCCGCAGCACAGCCAGGGAGTCGGCGTTATCGCCATGTACACAGAGGCTGTCGGCGCGCAGCTGCAGCGGCTTGCCATCGATATCGGCAAACGGCTCGCCTTGGGCAATCGCCAGGGCCTGCTGAAAAATCCGTTGAGGATCATGGTGCACCGCGCCGCTCAAGCGCCGTGGCGCCAACTGCCCGTCGGCCAGGTAGGCGCGGTCGGCAAAGGCCTCGAACATCAACGGCACCTCCGCAGCATCGGCCAGGCGCAGTTCGCGGCTGTTGTCGGCCAGCGCCAGCACCATCAGCGGCAAGCCTTTGCGGTAACTGGCGCAAGCCTCAAGCACCGCATTGAACAGCGCATCATCGCGCACCAGATCGTTGTACAGCGCACCATGCGGTTTGACGTAGGCCAGCTGAGTGCCGGCTGCGCGACAGAAGGCATCCAGTGCGCCGAGCTGATACAGCACCAGCGCAGTGACCTCCTCGGGCGAGCAGGCGATATGCCGCCGGCCAAACCCGAGCAGATCCGGATAGGCCGGGTGCGCGCCAATGCTCACCCCATGCTCTACCGCCAGGGCGACGGTGCGTTGCATGGTCAGCGGGTCGGACGCATGAAAGCCGCAGGCCAGGTTGGCCTGATCAATCAGCGGCATGGCATGCACGTCATCGCCCATACGCCACACGCCGAAGCTTTCACCCATGTCGCAGTTCAGCAGGATTGTTTTCATGCCATCAGCTTAGTGGCGCATTGCCGTGACGGGAAGCCCGCAACGCAGTTCGCGCCGTCATAGGGCAGACCTGATGCCAGGCCGATACGCAACGCCCCAATAGGAATGTATATTGTTTGTAAATAATCCTACTTAGCATTAAAAATTCACTACAATCGCCCTCCCACACACCCACACCTACTGACACGTCGCGTCTATGCCTCATTCCTTCTGGCTCGGCACCCTGCGCCAATGGCACTGGATCAGCTCCGCCTTGTGCCTGGCCGGCATGCTGCTGTTTGCCGTCACGGGCATCACCCTCAACCATGCCACGCAGATCGAAGCAAAACCCCAGGTGATCAGCCATCAGGCGCAATTGCCCGAGGCGCTGCAGGCCGCGCTACAAGACAAACAGCCAAGCCAGGGCCTGCCGCTGAATCTGCGCCAGTGGCTGGAAGCCGAACTGGCAATTCGTCTGGATGGCCGTGACGCCGAATGGTCGGATGGTGAGCTGTATATCGGTTTACCGCGCCCCGGTGGCGATGCCTGGCTGAGCCTGGATATCGAATCCGGCGCACTGGAGTTCGAGTCCACCGACCGTGGCTGGATCGCCTACCTGAATGACCTGCACAAGGGCCGCAACACTGGCACCGCGTGGGCCTGGTTTATCGACGTATTTGCCGTGCTCTGTGTGGTGTTCAGCCTCAGCGGCCTGCTGTTGCTGCAACGCTACGCCGGTAACCGCCCCAGCACCTGGCCGATGCTCGGCCTGGGCCTGGTGCTCCCCGTTCTGCTGGCGCTGTTGTTTATTCACTAAGGACATTGTTATGCCAAAACGCTTGCTATTGCCCCTGTGCGCCCTGTTAAGCGCGCCCGTTCTGGCTGCCGAGTTGCAGCTTGACGTGGAAATCCCACGCCTGCAGGTGGCCGAGTACCACCGCCCCTATGTGGCCATCTGGCTGGAGCAACCGGACCAGACGCATGTCGCCAACCTGGCGGTGTGGTACGACCAGAAGCTCAAGGACAAGGAAGGCGAAAAGTGGCTCAAGGACCTGCGCCAGTGGTGGCGCCGCAGCGGCCGCAGCCTGGAGATGCCCGTTGATGGCGTCAGCGGCGCAACCCGTGCGGTGGGCAAACAGAGCCTGAGTTTCAGCAGCGCCGCGGCCCCCTTCAAGCAGTTACCCGCGGGTGAATACCGCGTGGTGGTGGAAGCCGCCCGTGAAGTGGGCGGCCGCGAACTGCTGCGCCTGCCGTTCACCTGGCCACCCAAGCAAGCCGCCAACCACAGCGCCCAGGGCAGCAGCGAGCTGGGTCAGATCACCCTGCAACTGACGCCTTGAACCTCAGCCCCTTGAATCACTGCCCTTAAGGAAGACCGCCATGCACCCACTCGTAAAATGGACCGCCCTGACCCTGGCCATCTGCCTGCCGCTGTCCGCCCAGGCCCACCGCGCCTGGATGCTGCCGTCGGCCACCGTACTGTCCGGTGAAGACCCGTGGGTCACCGTCGATGCCGCCGTGTCCAATGACCTGTTCTATTTCGAACACTTCCCGCTGCGCATTCAGGGCATCGGCAACCTCGACAGCGCCCCCGCTGGCGGCCCACCCGGGATGCGTCCGCGTCCGGCCGCCGTGCTGCAACTGTTCGCCCCGGATGGCAGCGCCGCCAAAGCCGAGAACGGCAACATTGGCCGTTACCGCAGCACCTTCGACCTGCACCTGACTCAGAAAGGCACCTACAAACTGGCCATCGCCAACAGCGGCCTGTTCGCCAGCTGGAAAGAAGGCCAGGAAAACAAACGTTGGATGGGCAAGGCCGAGGACTTCGCCAAGCAGGTACCGGCCAATGCCGCCGAGCTGAAAGTGGCACAGAACAACAGCCGCATGGAAGTCTTCGTCACCTCCGGCAACCCGACCACTACGGTTCTGAAAACTACCGGCGTGGGCCTTGAGCTGGCACCGATTACCCACCCCAACGACCTGTTCGCCGGTGAAGCCGCCGAATTCACTCTGCTGCTCGATGGCAAGCCGGCCGCTGGTGTTGAAGTCAGCGTGATCCCCGGCGGTAACCGTTACCGCGACGAGTTGGGTGAAATCAAAACCACCAGCGACGCCAACGGCAAGATCAGCATCACCTGGCCGAACGCCGGCATGTACTGGCTGGAAGCCGAGCTGAGCAGCAAGGAAGGCGTCATTGCCCCCGCCACCGAGCGCCGCGCCGCCTACAGCGCAACTCTGGAAGTGCTGGCGCCCTAATGCCCGCCCGAACGCTGTCGCCACCCGGCGGCAGCGCTTTCCAACTCTTGGCTGACGACTCGACTTGATCACCGCCCCGCGACTTCACGCCCTGTGCCACTGGCCCCTGCCAACCTGCCTGCTCCTGGCCGGCCTGTTGTTCTGGCTGCAACCGGCGCGCGAACTCAGCGCGGGACTGATCAGCGCCACCTATCTCGCCCTGTGCCTGCACTATTGCTGGCCACAGCGGCGCATTCCATCCGGCCAAACCGGCGAACTGCTGATTGCCTACGCCAGCCAAGGCGGCCAGGCACTGGCACTGGCCGAACGCAGCTGCGCGCAATTGCGCGATAGCGGCATGCCAGCGCGCTGCATCGCCCTTAACCAACTCGGTGACGCTCAACTGGCGTCCCTCGAGCGCCTGCTATTGGTGGTCAGCACCTACGGCGACGGTGAAGCACCGGATAACGCCGCACGTTTTGAGTGCAGCCTGCTTGAGCAGGCTTCACTGCCACAATTGCACTTCGCCATCCTGGCCCTGGGCGACAGCAGCTACCCGCAGTTCTGCGCCTTCGGCCAACGCCTGCAGCTGCGCCTGCAAGCGCTCAAGGCGCAACCGCTGTTCGACCTGTTGTGTGTCGACAACCTTGATGCCGGCACCCTGCGCCACTGGCAGCAACAACTTGGTCACCTCAGCGGCAACAGCGATTTTGTCGACTGGCAGCCCGCACACTACCGCCCTTGGCAACTGGAGCAACGCCTCTGCCTCAACCCCGGCAGCATCGGCGCACCAATCTTCCAACTGCGCCTGAGCAGCCAAGAGGACGTCACTTGGCGGGCCGGCGATATTGTCGAAGTCGGCCCTCGGCATGCACCGCAGCGCATCAATGCGTGCCTGCAGCAACTCGGCCTTGATCCACAACAGCACTTACCTGATGGCCAGTTGCTGCGCGATGCCCTGAGCCAACGCCACCTGCCCACAACCCGGCCGGATCAACAGAGCATGGCGCAGTGGCTTGCCGAACTGACACCCCTTCCACACCGTGAATACTCGATTGCCTCGTGCCGCAGCAGCGGCAACCTTGACCTGCTGGTACGCCTGCAGCACCAGGCTGACGGCAGCCCCGGACTCGGCTCCGGCTGGCTGTGTCAGCATGCCGAAATTGGCCGCCAGATCGACCTGCGCATCCGCCGCAACCCCGGCTTCCAGGGCCCTGACGCCACGACGCCGCTGATTCTGATTGGCAGCGGCAGCGGCCTTGCCGGCCTGCGCGCGCACCTGCAGGAACGCGCAGCCAATCCACACTCACGCAACTGGCTGCTGTTTGGCGAGCGCCAGGCCGCCCACGACGCCCTGCTGATCGACGAGCTACGCGCCTGGCAGCACAGCGGCCACCTCGAACGCCTCGACCTCACCTATTCGCGCGACGGCCATCCGCAGCGCTATGTACAGGACGCCCTGTGCGATGCCGCCAGCACCTTGCACGCCTGGCTGGCCGACGGTGCCGCCCTCTACCTCTGTGGCAGCCTCGACGGCATGGGCCGCGATGTCGACACCTGCCTGCGTCAACTGCTGGGGGATGAACAGGTGGACCAGCTAAGCCAGAGCGGTCGTTATCGGCGTGATCTGTACTGAAGACAATTGATCGTCCCTCAGTTACCACACACCTCTACAGGCGAAACAGACCGACCTGAACGCTATTGATCAAGCCGCGACGCCAGGGCTTAGCTGCCCCCATCGCTGCACACCGCTGACAAACGGCCACGAACCCTTCGCTCATGCCCAGTGCTGGCAGACTGCAGATCACAGGCCAAACAAACCAGGCAGCACAAGCAATCGGGCAACGTCCGGATGCGCCGCACACCCGCCAGACAAAACAAAACCCCGGTCACTGCTGGCAGTGACCGGGGTCTGCTTTAACTCATTACCACCGTCGCATCGCGTGCGGCGGTGGGTTAGCGTCGCCACTCAGAAGGAGTAGGTCGCCGACAGCACTGCAGAACGTGCAGCACCGTACTCAATGGCCGAAGAACGCGCCGTGGTGGTGCCAGCACCCGCCGTAGTGCCCACTTGCGTTCTCACGCTCTCAACATATTCCTTATCAAACAGGTTGTTGAGGTTGAGTTGCAGATCAAGCTCTTTGTTGACCTTGTAGCCAACCATGGCGTTATGCAGCCAATAGGCATCCAGTTTCACACCGTCATTGGAGGCAGTGAGGTTGCGCTCACTGACATAACGCGCGCCGTAACCCACACGCCAGCCGGCCGGCAGGTCATAGGTAGTCCACAGATTGAGCGAGCGAGGCGGGGTGTTGGCCAACGCCTGACCTTCACGGGCGATACCTGCAGCCGTGTCAGCCGCCTCCAGGGTCTCGCTGTCCAGGAAGGTGTAGTTGGCGTAGACATTCCACTGATCAGTGACACGTCCGGTTGCGCCCAGCTCAAAGCCCTGAACGCGCTGCTTGCCTGCCAGCTGGGTACTGCCATCAACCATGGTTTCGCGGGCATTGCTCTTTTCCACACGGAACAGCGCTGCATCCAGGCCCAGACGGCTATCGAGGAACTCCCACTTGGTGCCCAACTCCCAGGTTTTGTTCTTCTCAGGCTCAAGATCCTGAGTCGCTGCAGACAGGCCGGCACCGCTGGTCGCCAGGTTCTCGGCGGATGGGTTGAAGGAGTCGCCATAGGCCACGTAGATACGCCCATTCTCTGCCGGCTTATAGGTCAGCCCCGCACGCTTGCTCAGATGCTCATCGCTTGAGTTGAAGGACGTCCGGGCATTGGTCGCCAGGGTGTGATCATCGGCATCGCCATCCACCCAGTCGTAACGCAGGCCGAGACTCAGGTCCCAGTAGTCGTTCAGTGCGATGGTGTCGAACGCGTACAGCGCGCGGTCGAGCAGGCGCGTCTCGGTCTTCGCGCTATCAGCCTTATTGGTCGGACCATTCCAACGACCGGGTGGGTTACTCAGGTCATAACCGCTGTCCGGAAACACCAAGTTATAGGCGTAGGTAGTACGGTCATAGGTCTCACGCGACAATTCCACACCGCTGACCAGCGTGTGGGCCAGGCCAAGGGTCTCGAAGTTGGCGGTCAGGTTGGTCTGATTGATCAGCATTTTGCTGGTGACATCACGACCATAGGCCTGTGGACCTGCGGGCAGGTATTTGCCGGCCGCCAGCACTGGACCAACACCCGTTGTCGTTGAACGCCGACGCTCAAGGTTGACATGAGCCGCCGAGACGACCGTGTCACGGTGGATTTCCGAATAGCGGGTCAGATTCTGCAAGCGCAGACTGTCGTTAATGTCATGCTCAAGTTTGACCGTGAAGGCATCGCTCTCGATTTCTTCCTTGTCCAGATTGCGCCAGCCAAAGAAGCTTTCACGGTCCACACCCGCCAGGCGCTTGCCATTGATTGCCGGCACGCCGTAATCAGGCAGGTTGTCGTCCGTTTGGTGGAAGTAACTCAGGGTCAGACGTGTCGATTCGCTCAGCCCCAAGAGCAGCGACGGTGCAATACCCCAGCGCTGGCGATCCACATCATCACGGCCAGGCACATCATTCTCATGGGCCATCAGATTGAGGCGCACGGCGCTGCCGGTGCCCACGCCATCCAGGGTCTGGTTGGTATCCAGAGTCAGGCGGTGATAGTTGTCAGTACCCAGGCTGGCACCGATCTCGGTGAAGTCACGCTGAAGCGGCTGCTTGCTGGCCTGGTTGATGCTGCCGCCCGTTGTGCCGGAACCACCGAATACCGAGTTAGGACCTTTGATGACTTCAACAGCTTCGATATTGAAGGTGTCGGTGCGGTTGTTCTGCGAGCTGTCGCGCAGGCCGTCGATCTGCATGTTGGCGTTGGCGCTGAAGCCACGGATGTTGATGCTGTCGCCCGAGCCACCACCGCCCTCACCGGCGTTGAAGGTGATGCCAGAAACGTTGGCCAGCACTTCTTTCATGCTCAGGGCTTTCTGCTCTTTAAGCAGAGCCTGAGGCACCACGGTGATGGTCTGCGGGGTGTCGAGCAAGGGCACGGCGTACTTGGCCGAGGCTGAACTTTCGGTTTTGTAATCGTCGGCCTGCTGGCCCTTGACCGTTACGCTGCCCAGCTCGACTGGTGTTTTGGCCTTTTGCGGAGCCTGCTCAGCCGCCATGCCAGCCCCTGCCCACGAAGCCACGGCCAGGCCGATGGCTGTAGCCAGAAGACGACGCTGTGGCAGGCTGCCCGCTTTTGTACCCATACCCATGAGAACCATCCCCAAAATTGAACGAGGCGTGATTCTATTTGATAATTATTATCAGGCAACAGGTATTTACACTTTTATTCGTGTTTAGTTCCCGGGCCTGCAATGCTTTACCGGATGCATGCGCCTGTGATGCTGGCCAAATCAGGACAGCCCGTCAGCGCCATGGCCACCTCCAACTCGGCCCGCAGCAGTTGCACCACATGCGCCACCCCGCTGGCCCCAGCAGTAGCCAACCCGTAGACATAAGGCCGCCCGACCAGTACCGCATCAGCCCCCAGGGCTAGGGCCTTGAACACATCCGTTCCACGACGGATACCACCATCTAACAGCAGTGGCACCCGCCCTTGCACTGCGGCGGCAACTTCCGCCAGCACCTCGATGCTCGCCGGTTGGCCGTCGAGCGTACGCCCGCCATGGTTAGAGACAATTAGACCGTCGATACCCTCAGCCACCGCGCGTTGCGCATCCTCGGCAGTCATCACGCCTTTGAGCAGAATTGGCAAGCGCGTCAATGAGCGCAGCCATTGCACATCCGCCCAGCCAGGTGCAGCCGCAAGCAATGCACCACCGAGCAGAAGACCACCACTGGGCGGCGCTCCCTCATGCAACGGCTGCATGCCGCGCAGATTGACGGCTTCAATCCCCCCCGGCAAAGAAAAGCCCGCGCGCTGTTCACGGTTGCGCATGCCATTCACCGGCGCATCCACCGTCAGCACCAGCGCTTGATAACTCGCGGCTTCGGCGCGCCTGACCAACGCCTCGGTAAACGCTCGATCAGGCTGGATATACAGCTGAAACCACAGTGGGCTATGCGCTTGCTCGGCCACCGCCTCAAGGGCCACGCTGGCCTGGGTGCTCAGCACCATGCCCGCCTGCACGGCCGACGCGGCCAACACCGTCGCCAGCTCACCGTCAGCATGCGCCAACTGCTGATACGCCACCGGGGCGAGGAAAATCGGGTGAGCAAAGGCCTGGCCGAACAACTGCAGATGGGTGTTACCACCACTGAGGTCGGCCAGCACCCGCGTGCGCAGACGAATACGCTGAAACGCGGCCTGATTCTCCGCCAGGGTCAGTTCATCAGCCGCCCCGCCCGCGATGTAGGCCCAGGCTTGCGTGCTCATGCGCTCACGGGCCAGGGGTTCGTAGTCCGCCACAGCCGCGAGACTCGGCGGGATCTGCGTCAGTTTTGGCAACGGCATGCCGGTCATGTGTTGGCCCACTGGCGCAGCAGGTTGTGATAAACCCCAGTCAAACGCGCCAGCTCGGCCGATTCGGGCACGTCAAGGGTGAGCGCCTGTATCGCACGATCCAGCTCCAGCAACAGACCGCGCTGAGTGTCATCACGAACCAGGCTCTGAATCCAGAAGAACGCCGCATAGCGCATGCCACGGGTTACCGGGTTGACGCGGTGCAGGCTGCTGCCGGGATACAGCACCAGATGTCCGGCTGGCAACTTGACGCTGTGGCTGCCGTAACTGTCCTCGACCACCAGCTCACCGCCCTCGTACTCATCCGGATCACTGAAAAACAGCGTGGCCGACAGGTCGCTGCGCACCCGATGCAGCGTACCCGGCACACTGAAAATCGCATTATCGATATGGTTGCCGTACGTACCGCCGTCGGTGTACCGATTGAAGCGCGGCGGCAACACCTTCAGCGGCAAGGCGGCCGAGACAAACTGCGGATGGTTGCCCAGACGCTGCACAATAAAGTCGCCAATCTGCACCGCTAAAGGATCATCCTGGGCCAGTTGCTGATTGGCCTTGGCCTTCACGGCCTGATGACCGGCGGTCAAGCGACCGTCCTGCCAACTGGCAAGCTCAAAGGCCTGACGGCACTCACGCACCTGCTCGGGCGTCAGCACATCGGCAATGCTCAACATCATGACTGGGTTCCCCTGAAACCTGACCGCACACTTAATTGCAAATGATTCTAAATAGCCAGACGCGACTATGACAGCGCCATTTAGTCGCTTCATTGACCCAGGCCAATGGTTGCAAAACAAATATCCACGCCAGAAACGAGCAAGGCGCTCATAAACATGAGCGCCTTGCTGGACAGCCGAACCGCTGCAGAGCTTACAGGTAGAACGACTTCAAGGGTGGGAAGCCATTGAACTCCACGGCGCTGTAGCTGGTGGTGTAGGCACCGGTGGACAGCCAGTACAGGCGGTCACCAATCGACAGGTTGAGCGGCAGGCCGTACTTGTAGTTCTCGTACATGATATCGGCGCTGTCGCAGGTCGGTCCGGCGATCACCACCTCCTCCACCTCCCCCTTCTTCTCGGTCCAGATCGGGAACTTGATCGACTCGTCCATGGTTTCGATCAGGCCGCTGAACTTGCCCACATCCACGTAAACCCAGCGCTCCACAGCCGTGCGCGACTTGCGCGCCACCAGCACCACCTCGCTGACCAGAATGCCGGCGTTGGCGATCAGCGAACGGCCCGGCTCGAGGATGATTTCCGGCAGGTCATCACCGAAGTCTTCCTTGAGGAAACGAATGATCTCTTCCGCGTAGGTTTCCAGGCTGTTGGTGCGGGTGATGTAGTTGGCCGGGAAGCCGCCGCCCATGTTGATCAGCTTGAGTTCGATGCCGTCTTCTTCTTTCAGGCGCTCGAAGATCACCTTGACCTTGGCAATCGCGGCGTCCCACACCGAGATATCGCGCTGCTGCGAACCGACGTGGAAAGAGATGCCGTAGGGCACCAGGCCCAGATCACGGGCGAGGATCAGCAGGTCCATGGCCATGTCGGTCTGGCAACCGAATTTGCGCGACAGCGGCCAATCGGCGGTGGTCGAGCCTTCGGTGAGGATGCGCACATAGACTTTCGCGCCCGGCGCGGCCTTGGCGATGTTGCGCAGGTCGGCTTCCGAATCGGTGGCATACAGACGCACGCCCTTCTCGAAGAAGTAGCGGATGTCCTTGGATTTCTTGATGGTGTTGCCGTAACTGATGCGATCAGGCGTTACGCCTCGGCTCAGCACTTTATCCAGCTCATAGATCGAGGCGATGTCGAAGCTGGAGCCTTTGTCCTTGAGCAGGTCGATGATCTCGACCGCCGGGTTGGCCTTGACCGCGTAGTACACCTTGGCGAACTCAAACCCGGCGCGCAGGTCGTCGTAGGCCCGGCTGATGATCGACGTGTCGATCAGCACGAACGGGGTTTCCTGGGTATCAGCGAAGGCTTTCATGCGCTGAAAAGTGGCGGGTGCGTAATAGTCTTCGACCTTGATCGACATGCGGGGACTCCAGTGGGCAGAACCAGTTAAAACACATTCAGCGGGCGAGCACTGCAACACAGTCGCTCACCCACCATCAGGGAGACCTGGCGGCCAGTCCGCACAGGCAGAACGTCTGATCAGTTTCCCCACTTTGGTTCGCCTACTTCCCAAGGCATGTCGCCGAGGATTGTCTGTATAGAGGACAACCTCTCGTCGTCAGTACTTGAGCCGGATGGATCGTTGCCAGCATGGACGTTCGGGCGCGAACTTTAGGGCCACAGGAAGCCGAGATCAATCAAAAAATGCCGTAGTTTTGACCCCCTTTGTCGCCTTATTGATTGAACGTTTTATATTCAAAACAAACCGTTATGGAATGCTGCACAAACCACGCAAAAACTCCGCTTTGCACCCCTGACTACAGGTCGCCGCGCGGGCCGACGTTTACCGTTATAATCGCCGCCTTTTTTGACAGACCGACTCTTCAGTCGACGGATTCCGCACAATGACCCTCCAGGCCACCGAAGTCGGCAAACGCCGCACATTCGCGATCATCTCCCACCCCGACGCCGGTAAAACCACCATTACCGAAAAGCTCTTGTTGATGGGCAAGGCGATTGCCGTGGCCGGCACGGTGAAGTCGCGTAAATCCGACCGCCATGCCACGTCCGACTGGATGGAAATGGAGAAACAGCGCGGGATCTCGATCACCACCTCGGTGATGCAGTTCCCGTATCGCGAGCACATGATCAACCTGCTCGACACCCCCGGCCACGAAGACTTCTCGGAAGACACCTACCGCACCCTGACCGCAGTGGACAGCGCCCTGATGGTGCTCGACGGCGGTAAAGGCGTTGAGCCACGCACCATCGCCCTGATGGACGTGTGCCGGCTGCGCGACACGCCGATTGTCAGCTTCGTCAACAAACTCGACCGTGATATCCGCGACCCGATTGAGCTGCTCGACGAGATCGAAGCGGTCCTCAAGATCAAAGCCGCGCCGATCACCTGGCCGATTGGCTGCTACAAGGATTTCAAAGGCGTCTACCACCTGGCCGGCGACTACATCATCGTCTACACCCCCGGCCACGGCCACGAGCGCACCGAAACCAAGATCATCGAAAAACTCGACTCGGATGAAGCCCGCGCTCACTTGGGTGATGAATACGATCGGTTCCTTGAGCAGTTGGAACTGGTTCAGGGTGCCTGCCATGAGTTCGACCAAGACGAATTCATGAACGGCCAACTGACCCCGGTGTTCTTCGGCACCGCGCTGGGCAATTTCGGCGTCGACCATGTGCTCGACGCAGTGGTCGACTGGGCACCCAAGCCGTTGCCACGGGCGGCTCATGAGCGCACGGTGGAGCCGGTGGAAGAGAAGTTCTCCGGCTTCGTGTTCAAGATCCAGGCGAACATGGACCCCAAGCACCGCGACCGTATCGCCTTTATGCGCATCTGCTCGGGCAAGTACAGCCAGGGCATGAAAATGCGCCATGTGCGCACCGGCAAAGATGTGCGCATCGGTGACGCCCTGACTTTCTTCTCCAGCGAGCGGGAAATGCTGGTGGAGGCCTTTGCCGGCGACATCATCGGCCTGCACAACCACGGCACCATCCAGATCGGCGACACCTTCACAGAGGGTGAAGCGCTGGGCTTCACCGGTATTCCGCACTTCGCCCCGGAACTGTTCCGCCGCGTGCGCCTGAAAGACCCGCTGAAATCCAAGCAACTGCGCCAGGGTCTGCAACAGCTGGCGGAGGAAGGCGCAACTCAGGTGTTCTTCCCCGAGCGCAGCAACGACATCATCCTTGGTGCGGTCGGTGTACTGCAGTTCGACGTGGTCGCCAGCCGCCTGAAAGAAGAATACAAGGTCGAATGCGCCTACGAGCCCATCACCGTATGGTCAGCGCGCTGGATCGACTGCAGCGACAAGAAAAAACTTGAGGAATTTTCCAACAAGGCCGTGGAAAACCTCGCCCTGGATGGCGGCGGCCACCTCACCTACCTGGCCCCGACACGGGTCAACCTGAGCCTGATGGAAGAGCGCTGGCCGGACATCAAATTCCGCGCCACCCGCGAGCATCACTAAGATATCGCCGCCTCTGTAGAAGCTTGCTTGCTGGCGCCAGCAAGCTGGCCCACACACGCAACCCGGCGGCGTATGATGTGACCATGCGCCTGATCGACACCCACACCCACCTGGACTTCCCCGACTTCGATGCTGATCGCGGTGAGCTGCTGGCCCGTTGCCGCCAGCTTGGCGTCGAGCGACTGGTGGTGCTGGGTGTGCATCAGGCCAACTGGCAGCGGGTGTGGGATCTGGTGCACGCCGAAGACAGCCTCTACGCGGCGTTTGGCCTGCACCCGGCTTACCTGGATGAACACCGCACCGCACACCTGAATGAGCTGAGTGAGTGGCTGACCCGCTGCGCCGATCAGCCCAAGTTCTGTGCAGTGGGCGAGATCGGCCTGGACTACTTTCTCGAACAGCTTGATCGCGAGCGGCAGCAACAGCTGTTCGAGGCGCAGCTCAAACTCGCCATCGAATTCGAGCGGCCCGCACTGCTGCATGTGCGCCGCGCTCATGCGGCAACCATCGCCACACTCAAACGCTTAAAGCCCGCCCGTGGCGGCATCATTCATGCCTTTGCCGGCAGCACTGAAGAAGCCCGCGAATACCTCAAGCTCGGTTTCAGACTCGGCCTGGGCGGCGCACCCACCTGGTCACAGGCACTGCGGCTGCGCAAGGTGGTGGCGCAACTGCCACTGGAGGCCATCGTGCTGGAAACCGACTCGCCCGACATGGCCCCCGCCATGTACCCCAACCAGCGCAATAGTCCGGAATATCTGCCGGACATTTGCACGGCCCTGGCCGAACTACGCGGCATTAGCGCGGATGAACTGGCCAGCGCCAGCAGCCGCAACGCAGCCGAGTTATTTGGTTGGAACATTGATGCTCCACGCATGGAATGATGCAATTCGGTCACAACACGCAACCGCCCCAACATCACCAAGACGCAGCAAAAGGCGATTGCAAGCCCAAAAAAAGCCCGCCAATGGCGGGCTTTGCCGGACAGCCGCTGATCAGACGCGGAACGCACCAATCAGCTGCTTCAGGCGCGCCACCAGCACGGAAAGCTCACGACTGGCCTGCTCAGTCTGGCTGGCACCTTCGGCGGTACGCTCACCGGCCTGGCTGATCTCGACGATGTTCTGGTCGATATCCTGCGCGACGGCTGTCTGCTCTTCGGCGGCGGTAGCGATCTGCTGGTTCTGATCGACGATCATGCCCACCGCACCGAGGATATTCTCCAGCGCCTGCTGCACCTTGCCTGATTCATTGACGGTGTTGTCCGCCATCTGATGACTGGTGCTCATCGCCTTGACAGCCGCGCCGACACCACTTTGCAGCTTGGCGATCATCGATTCGATTTCTTCAGTGGACTGCTGCGTACGCTTGGCCAGGTTACGCACTTCGTCGGCCACCACGGCAAAACCGCGCCCCTGTTCGCCGGCACGCGCGGCCTCAATGGCGGCGTTGAGCGCGAGCAGGTTGGTCTGTTCGGCGATGCCCTTGATCACGTCCAGCACCTGGCTGATCGACGCACTATCACTGGCCAGCTTGTTGATCACCACCACCGACTGATCGATCTCCCCTGCCAGACGCTGGATACTGCCCACCTGGGACTCAACCAGCGCACGACCGCTGACCGTTTCATCATTCACACTCTGCGCGCTACCCACTGCGGCCGCGGCACTGCTGGCAACTTCCTGGGCGGTAGCTGACATTTGATTCATCGCCGTGGCGATGAGGTCGATCTGCCCGCGCTGACCAGCCACTGCCTGGTTACTTTCACCAGAGACCTGCTGCACGCGCTCTGCCTGACGCTCAACCTCGGCCACAGTCAGCCCCACGCGCTCAATCAGCTGATGGATCTTACCCACCGTTTCATTGAACACCTGGCCAAGCTCACCCAGTTCGTCCTGACTCTGCGCCTTGAAGCTGACAGTCATATCGCCCGCAGCCACCTGAGTCATCACCTGGCCAAGCGCTTTCAGCGTGGTGCGAATCGACACATAGAAGCCGCTATAGAGATAAACGATCAGCAGGAATACCACCACGAGCGCCGACACCAGCAACACCATCTGCGCTCGGTTATCGATCAGTCGTACTTCCAGTTGTTTATCGAGGAACTGCAGCACCGCGGTGTTGAGCTGATAGGTATGCTCCATGGCCGCGCTGACATCGCTGTAATACTGTGCCCAAGGCGTATCCAGCGAGTCAGCCACCACGACCTTGTCTTCGAAGAACACTGCACTGGTTTTCAGGCTCTCCAGGCTGCTGGCGGCCTGATCAGCCAGCACAGCGCGCGCCTGAGCACTGCTGTTAAGCGAAGACTGCAGCGTCAGAGCGTATTCGCCGTGCAACTTTTCCAGTTCCAGCAGCAACTCATCAAAGGCAGTGCTGGCAGATGAGTTAAGGAACCCCTGAGCCAGCGAGTAAGCACCAATTGCCCGCCCCTCGCTCAGGGACGCCGTGACTTTCGGGGTTTCAACTGTAACCAGTTCGACCATCTGCCTTACGTCGCCATCGCGGTCCTGACTGAGGCCCGCCTGGCTGGCGACAAGCTTGATAAACACCTGGGAAGATCCCAGCAGTTTTTCCGCCAGAACAATCTTGCCGCTCAAGGACGTCTCATCCTGAACCGCGGCCAGTTCAGCAATCAGCGCATCACGCTTGCTATTGAACTCTTCGATCTGCTCTGCCTCGTGCACCACTGCAGCCAGGCCTTGCAATTCATCACCAATTTCAGCCTGCAGCTTGCTTAGGCGCACTTCTAGGTCGCCCGCCTGGCCGGATTGACCGATCATGGCGTTGATTTCAACAAGGTCCACAAAATCTTCAAGGTTACGCCGCAGCGCCAAGCTCTCACCGAGCAAATCAATGCTCTCGATGGCCGCTTGAGTACTGATGAACTGCCGGTAGGAGTCTCGTACCAGATAGAAGTTGGTGACCAGCATGGGCAGAAAGAACAGAACACTGATCAGACTGAACTTAGTGCCGAAGCTGAGGCGATTCATTAGCGCGATGGCCGGATACAACACGGTCTTCACAGGACGTCTCCAGTTCTAATTATTGTCGTGTCAGGCTACATAGTGGCCGCGCAGAATGGCAAATGGCGGCTTGCATGTCCCTGGCTGCTCGACCTACGGCACATGGATCAACACGCTTAATACAGGCAGATTAGCGTGATCAATGTCACAAATTTATGGCCGAACAGGGGCTCCATGTATACCTCTTATCGACCTCAACCTGTGTAACTTAAGGTTAATGATGCGCACATCAATGAAGCTGGGTATTGATCTGGGTGGCAGCAAAATCGAGATCATTGCCCTTCAAAAGGGTCAGCAAGTACTGCGACGCCGAGCACCGACCCCACAGGGGGACTATCTAAAAACGCTCAGTCTGATTGTCAGCCTAGTTGAAGATTGCGAGCGCGACCTGGGCCAGCAGGGCAGCCTGGGGGTCGGTATCCCCGGCACTCGATCGCCCGATCATGGACGCATCAAGAATGCCAATTCACAGTGCCTGATTGGCGAGGATCTGCAGGCCGACCTTGAGCAGCGCTTACAGCGCCCGGTCCGGCTGGCCAATGACGCCGACTGCTTTACCCTTTCCGAAGCCTGCGACGGCGCAGGCGAGGCTGCTGCAAGCGTTTTCGGGGTTATTCTGGGAACAGGCGTCGGGGGTGGATTAGCCCTGAACAAGCAACTGTTAGGCGGCCCGAATGCGATTACCGGTGAGTGGGGCCACAACCCTCTGCCCTGGCGCCGCGCCGAGGACGGCCCGGTACGGCGCTGCTATTGCGGCCAGGATGACTGCATCGAAACCTTTCTCAGCGGCCCAGGCTGGGCCACACGCAGCGACCTGGGCCTTGAAGCCAGCGCGATTGTGCTTGCCGCACGAAGTGGCAATGC
>NZ_QAIG01000005.1:606541-747266 GCF_003060885.1 Pseudomonas sp. HMWF032 | reverse complement strand
GCAGGACTTGCTGATACAGCTCGGCCGTATTGGACAGGCCGCCGCCCAGCACAATGGCATATGGATCGATCAGGTTGATCACTGACGCCAGGCCGCGCAACAAGCGCTGAACCGCTACTGCGATCAGCTGGCGCGCGGCCTGGCGTCAGTGATCAACCTGATCGATCCATATGCCATTGTGCTGGGCGGCGGCCTGTCCAATACGGCCGAGCTGTATCAGCAAGTCCTGCCGTTGCTGCCACGCTACGTGTTTTCCGACCAGGTCAACACACGCCTGTTGCAGGCCCGCCATGGCGACTCCAGCGGGGTGCGCGGGGCCGCCTGGTTGTGGAATGACGACCTCAGATAAGCAACGTCCAGGCAGCAAAAACCGCATACCACAGCACTGCGGCCCTTACCAATAGCTGCCACAGACCGTCCAACGTGCTGACGCCAGCCTCACCGATCACGGGCTCCGGCGTTTCGCCAGCCGCCCGCGCAGTGATGATCACCAACTGAGCCGCACCAATGTCCCAACTGAGCAGCTCGTGCAGCAGGGTGCGGCTGACACCGGCAAAGTTGCCCACCAGAGCAAAACTGGCCGCCAGCACCCGCACCGGTAACCAGTCAAAACAATGGCGGATCTGTACGGCGGCTTCACGCAAGGCGGGCTGAGTCGCCTGCTCACTGCTCAGGGCTACCAGGCGGTAAGCCAGCGCCGCCAAAGGGCCGAGCAGCGCATACCAGAAGATCACCGCAAAGAAACTCTGGTAGGCCTGCCACACCAGATGCCCTTGCACACGCTGCAACAACTCGCCCTCGTCATCGGCCTCCAGCGCCAGGTCACGCCGAGCCACCAGATAAGCCGCTTCAGCATCACCCCGCCGCCAGCTGTCGCGAAACGGCCCCAGTGCTGCCAGCAAATCGCCGCGGCCCAGGCTGTAGATCACCACTAACAGATGCAGCGGGAAGGCCAGCCAACCGTAAGCCACTGCCTCTAGCATCATAAGTAACACACCCAACACCACCATCGGCAGCACCACCACTGCCGCCAGCGCCAACCAAGGCTGCGAGACCGTTAATGCATGGCGTTCCATGGCAGCCAGCAGCCGTAACCAGGGGCCGTCTTGTTGGATACGACTACGCCAGGCCGAAAATTTCTCGACCCATAACACCAGCAGCAACACCAGAAAATTCATATCAGCTCCTTGTCTTGTTGCAGGCCCGAGCGCAGCGTAGCCCAATCGAATGCCGGCCCGGGATCAGTCTTGCGCCCTGGAGCAATGTCGCTATGACCGCAGATCCGCTCCAGGGTGATGGCCGGGTAGGCCGCCTGCAGCTGCTGAGTCAGCTTAATCAGTGCAGCATACTGAACGGACGTGAACGGCAGATCATCTGTACCCTCCAGCTCTATGCCCAAGGAAAAATCATTACAGTTTTCCCGCTCAGCAAACCGCGACACCCCGGCATGCCAGGCACGCTCATTACAAGAGACAAACTGCGTAACCACGCCATCACGCTCAATAAAGAAATGCGCCGACACCTGCATGCTGGCAATGCTGGCGAAATAGGGGTGCTCATGCGCATCCAGGCGATTCTGAAAGAACGCCTGCACCTTACCCGTGCCGAACTGTGCAGGCGGCAGGCTGATATTGTGAATCACCAATAACGACACTTCATTCAGCGGACGCTGATTGAAATTGGGGGACGGGCAGTGCCGGACGCCGTCACACCACCCACTGGAAGGGTCCAGCTGCATACAAAGCTCCTTGAACAGACCATCACTCTAGTGCAGCACCGCACCAAGGCCAAGGCCACTCCACAGCCACACAAACAAAAACGCCGCCGGGCACTACCCGGCGGCGTTTGCTTTGTCGACTACTGGCGCGCGTCAAGCACCTTTGAGCTTGCGCAGGTTACCGATCACCGACTCCAGCGCACGATCAAACAGCAGCGCATCATCGAGCAGGCGGATGGCACTGCGAC
Organism: Pseudomonas sp. HMWF032; assembly: GCF_003060885.1. Taxonomy (GTDB): domain Bacteria; phylum Pseudomonadota; class Gammaproteobacteria; order Pseudomonadales; family Pseudomonadaceae; genus Aquipseudomonas. The sequence continues at coordinate 745,301 of NZ_QAIG01000005.1, read as the reverse complement.
GGAACTCCACAGCCAGGCCCATACGGGTTTTTTCCAGCACTTTCATGCCCGTACGGTTAACGAAAATATACTTCCCGGTCGGTTTGATGATCGCCGCCAGCTTGCAGCGCAGCTTATGCTCTTCGTCTTCCTGAAACTCGACCCAACTCCCGACACGCAAATTGTCGACCTGCTGCAGCGACTCATCGTCATCCGGCAGACTGGCCTCTGGCTCAGCCGGACGAAGCTCACCCGGTGCCAGCAGAATAATCTCTTCGACCACCTCGACCATTGCCGGCTCTTCAACAGCCTCGGCTGCTGACAGCGCCAGCAGCGGCAGTTCGATTCCGGCGTCCGCCAGTGCCGCACGCTGCTGCTCATCAATCTCGACCAGTGGCTCGGCATCCGCCACCGGGGTTTCCTCCGGCAGACTGCGCTTGAAGCGCTGGAAGGCTTGCACATGCAGCGCCTCCAGTTGACTGAAGAACTCGCCGGTGGAGAACGGATCAAACGCTGCGCTCGTCATGCCTTCGCGTAGCGCTTTGAGCAGCCCCGGCACCATCTCCAGCAGGCGCATGCGCGCTTCCGGCTCTTCGTGCAGCTCAACGCTCCAAACCAGATCATCCATGGTCGCCAGTGCTGCCTGCCACTCGGCTGACTCAACGCCGTGCTTCAGGCAGGTCAGCATCAGCACCTTGCTCCAGGCTTCCTGCAGCAAACGCACCACCACTTCCGGCAGCGTCTTGCCCAGCAACCGCTCGTTCAACGCCTGCTCAACCTCACGACGTGCCAGCGCAGCCTTGGCACTGCCTTCTTCGGCATCACGGGTACGCTGTTCCAGCAGTTCACTGCGTCGACGCTCATCCCCGGTAAACGCCAGGAAATCCGCCAACAGCTCAGAGAAAATCAGAGGATCATCGACAAAGTCATTCAGCAGACGCTGTACCACCTGCTCAATTTTCTGATACAGGCTGTCACGCTGCGTATCGTCCTGCTCACCCCAGCCCAGTGCGGCAGAGGCAATTTCATTAAGCAGACGGCGTGCGGGATGGCTACCACGACTGAAGAAGGTCTTGTCGATCACGGCGACCTTGAGCATCGGAATCTGCAAACGGCCGATCAGCGCTTTCAGCGAATCCGGCAGCGTACGGTCATCCAGAATGAACTCGAAGAGCATCGATACCAGATTGATGACATCTTCATCGACCTCACCGACAACCCGCGCCTTACCGGCTTTGGCACTGGCCCGCGTCAGTAAACTCTCCAATTGCTCACGCAGATCAAAGTCATCACTGGCCTGTGCAGGCGCCTTCTGCTGCATATGCGACAGAAGACGCATCAAGTCATTGGTCGAAATGGGCAGCGCATCCGCTGGCCGATTGCGCGACGGGATCAAAGTTCCGCGCGCCTGAGACAGCAACTCCTGCAGCGCGCCGAAAACCTCCTGCACGCCCTCATCCGCAAACTCACCGCTCAGTTCCGCCGCAGCATCCTGCCGGGCACTGCCCACAGGCGCACTGGTGCGCGACGGATTGCGTCGCACGGGCGCAGACTTCAGCTCGGGAAGAACGCCGGCTGCAATCAACGCCTGGTTGGCCTCGCCGTAGAGCTGATCAAGATCGCAAAGAACGTATTTCTCGAAGAGTTTGAGAATGATCAGCTTGACCCTGATTTCCACGCCAAGGCTACTGCAGGCCTCGAGAAAGAACTCACACAGGCAAGTCGGGCCGACCGGGTTGCTCTTGTCATCCAGTTTCTTGCTGACCATGGCATTGAAGCGCGTGGTCAAGTGGCCGAGCGCTGCAGCATCACGGCTCATGACTTTGGCAACCATCGAGTCCAGCGCCACAGCCTCTTCCAGCGCATCATTCTGCACCAGAGAAAGCGTCTCGAATGACACCGCATCCAAGGGGGCCGGCTTGCCGATTTCGTACTGATTAAGGGTGGCGAAGGCCTCAAATACCTTCTGCAGGAAGCCACGCTCGATATTCTTGCGTTTCAACCGCAGGTCGCGCATCGCCTCAAAGAAGGCATTCTGCTCGGCGTTGCTGGTGGCCCGATCCGCCATCTCGAACAGCGTATCGTCGGCATTGTCGAACAGCGCCTGCAACGCTACTTTGAGCTGTTGCGCCGCTTTGTCACGCACATTTGTCAGCGCCACAGGCAGTCTTCCTACCGGTGAAGTGGGCGATTGCTCAGGGCTCACCTTGCTCAGGTGAACCACATTCGCATCAGTCTTCATTGCGAGTCTCCTGCAGACTGCCCCTCTTGGGCGAACCGATCTGCACAGCGATCAACTGAGCGTCATCCGTAACGTCAAAGGCCTGGCGTCAACAATTTAAAAAAGTAAAGCCATTATAGGGATGCGCACGCGCAGACCAAGCCGACTTTTCTCCCAGACATGACCCAGATCACAGATGCAGCGCCAGAGGTTCCCAACGGTCAGCGAAAGGCGACCAAAACAACACTCGCCTTAAGCAGCAGACGAACTCGCAACATCGAAACCTCATCAGCATAGCGTTCCCGCGCCCAGTAAACAGCTGCAAACACTGCGCAAACGGTTACCAAACCCTATAATCGGCGCACCCCGCTGACTGGAGCCCACCATGCCGAACCTCACGCTTACCGACCTCGCCTACGAAATCGAGGCCAACGTGCGCCGAGCACTGGCAGAAGACATCGGCAGCGGCGACATCACGGCACAGTTGATCCCCGCCGAGCGGCAGGCCCATGCCAAGGTCATCACCCGCGAGCATGCCGTCATCTGCGGAACCGCCTGGGTGGATGCAGTGTTTCGCCAACTCGACGACCGCGTCAGCGTGCACTGGCATGTTCAGGACGGTCAGCGCGCCGAACCTAATCAAGTCCTGTTTGAACTCGCTGGCCCAGCCCGCGCCCTGCTCAGCGGCGAACGCAGCGCCCTGAACTTTCTGCAAACCCTCTCGGCCGTCGCCACCCGCTGCCAGCACTATGCTGACTTGGTACAAGGCACTCACGTAAAGCTGCTCGACACCCGCAAAACCCTGCCGGGCCTGCGCCTGGCGCAGAAATATGCCGTCACCCAGGGCGGCTGCCATAACCACCGCATCGGTCTGTACGACGCCTTCCTTATTAAGGAAAACCACATCGCCGCTTGCGGCGGCATCGCCCAAGCCGTAACCGCCGCCCACCAGATTGCCCCAGGCAAGCCGGTAGAGGTTGAAGTGGAAAGCTTGGAAGAACTGCGCCAAGCGCTGGATGCAGGCGCAGACATCATCATGCTGGATGAACTGAACTTGGATGAAATGCGTGAGGCCGTAACCCTCACCGCTGGCCGCGCCAAACTCGAAGCTTCAGGCGGGGTAAACGAAAGTACCTTGCGGACGATTGCTGAGACGGGCGTGGACTATGTATCGATTGGCACACTGACCAAGGATGTGAAGGCTGTGGATTTATCAATGCGGCTAGGCCTGTAAGCCTTGCCACTCACCAATCAGCATTGAAAGTATCGTACGCTCAACAAAAGCGCGCAGTCAGGCGAAGTTATTAATGGCGCAATCAAAAGCAGTCGATTGAACTACCAGCCTTTACGCCACTTACTCAACGGCCTCTCAAGCAGATGCCAACTCAATACAGCCAAAACGGCAGCCGATAGCACACCGCCAAGTACGACCAAAGGCCATGAGTGGAAGCCTTTGAAGTACTGCATGATCGGGTAGTGGAATAAATACAGTCCGTAAGAAATTTTGCCCATATAAACCAATACCGGCCGACTCAACGCCCTGGCCAACACGCAATCTGGTTGCTGTACCACCCAAATAATGACCAAGACTGTCAGCACTTCAACCATAGGCAGGCCGTAGGCCAAGCGCCACTCCTGCCCATGCTCCGGCAACACAAGCAGCAACAGCACACCCAGCATCATCGGCAGCATTGCACGCCCAACCAGCCTCATATCCGGTAAACGAGCTGGCGGCAGCCAGGCCACCATTACCCCCAGCAACAAGCCACTGAGGCGCATATCAAAACGATAATAAATCATCCCACTGGCATCCAACTGAACCCAGTAAAACCGCCACAGGGTAACGAGTAGAGCCAGAAACATAAAAAAGAGCCAAAGCCGACGCCAGTCGCTGACCCGCAGCAAAAATAAAAGCAGCACCGGCAACAATAAATAGAAACGCTCTTCGATACCCAGCGACCAAGCATGCGTCAAATACTGCGGCCCATCGCCAAACACCAACGCGATATCCGCCAGATAGAGCAACAGCTCAATCCCATCGCGCAGATGAAAGTAATAATCCGGCCAGACCAGAGGAGCCAGCGCAGCATAGAGCGCCAACAGCAATAACAACGGCGGCATCAACCGCCAAAGACGACGACGATAGAAACGACGCAGATCAATAGCGGCATGAGCCTGAAACTCGGCCAGCAAGAGCCGGCCAATCAGGTAGCCGCTTAAAACGAAAAAGATGTCTACACCCAGGTTTGCCCCAGGCAACAACGGCACGCCGGCGTGAAACAACATCACCAAGCCAATGGCCACGGCACGCAGGCCATCCAATGCAGGCACGTAATCAAGCCGCGGCCCGGCAACAACCTGACGGCCCGCACAGGGAGCTTGCACGCTTATTTGAGCACCAAGCCTTCGAAAACGTTTTCCAGGGTACTTTCTGGCTGAGCATCAATCAGCACCGCACCGCTATCCTGCAAGCGTTGCAACAACGCAGGCAGATCATTGCGCGGGCACAATCCCTTCCAAATCTGCTGAGCATCCGGCCGGAAGCCCTCGAGCGCGACTTCACCGTGATAACGCACGACCAGCATGCTCTGACTGGCCAACATCTCCGCCATTGACTGCTGGGCGACAATTTCGCCCTTGTGAATCATCACAAAACGATCCGCCAAGCGCTCAACGTCATGCAGGATATGCGTGGAAAAAAACAGTGTTCCACCTTGCTGGCGGTACTCCTGCATCAAGTCTGCGACCTGCCGACGCCCGACAGGATCAAGACCGGACATGGGTTCGTCCAACACCAGCAATTCAGGCTGAATAGCAAACGCGTGAGCCAATGCCGTGCGCTGCGTCATGCCTTTGGACAGGTTGCGGATACGTTTATCTGCCGCATAGGCGATACCCAGCTTATCCAGCCAAAGGGCTACACGACGCGTATTCTCCACCCCACGAATACCATGAAGACGTAAACCGGCGGACAACACTTCACGCGGCGTCAGCTGCTCATACAGATAGGGGTTTTCCGGCACGTAACCTACACCCTGCCGCGAACGCGGATCTTCTGCAGAACGCCCCATCAACAAGGCATTGCCCGTATCGGCACGAATAGCGCCGAACAAGATCTTGATCGTCGTACTTTTACCCGCACCGTTCTGGCCGATAAAACCCACTGACTCGCCAGCTGCGACTGTAAAGCTCACATCATCAAGGGCTTTGATTTCCCGCCCCTTGAGCTTGAATTGTTTAATCAAACCCGCCACTTCAACCAGATTCATTCTTGCGCCCGTATGTCGATATGGTCGGCCACCTGCAACTCACCGCTGGCGTCCAGCGTGTAACCCGCCCCCAGCGGGTCCTCAGGGAAAACTTCAAGCCCACCATAGCCAATCAATTGCTCCCAAGAAGCTGGCAATTCACCTTGATGCTGTTTGCGATACTCAGCCAATGCAGCACGGAGCGCTAGCAAACCTTCCAAGCGAGCAATACGCCAACCTAGGAGTTGACGAAAATCCTTATCTCTACTTTGCGTATGCATATTGCGTAATACATCCAGCGCCACTGCCGAGTCATTCTGACGCTCATACCAAGCCGCCGCCATGCTACGCAAAGCTGGGGCATTACGCGGATGGCGCTGTGCAGCAACCTCCGCCCAATGCCCAGCCCGAGTCATGTCGCGCTCAAAATACATTGCATTAAAGGCGTAATAAAAGGCTGGCCACATATCCCAATTACGTGCCTTTGCGGCCGGTAACAACACATCCTGGCTCGCTTCAACTTGACCGTTCCAAGGCAGAATTGCAGCCGCAAGGTAGTAATTGTCTTCATGTAATGGATTTAAGCGCGCAGCATCCATCTGCAACTGCCCTTGAATACGATAAGTTTCTCGCTCAGTCACGCCCGTATCGACCACTACGCTACGGAACACGTTTAAATTTGCAGCCAGATAAGGGTCGCCACCTGAGTAAAGTAATTGCACCAACAGCGGTAGGCGTACCCGTAGCACCTCAAGGCTCTGATCCAAGCGTTGATAGTCATGCAAACGTAGGCCGCTATAGGCAAAAGCGCCCCAGCACAATGCAGCAACCAGTAATGGACGCCACAGACTCATGTGAAGTTGCGCCGCTGAAAGACCACAGCAGCCAACGTTAGCAACAGCGCGATATAAACAACGGCGTTGAGCGCGGCCAACGCCATTGCAGGCATATCAGGCGTCAAGCCGTACAACGAAAGCGCCCGCCAGTCCAATCGCGACAGGTCAGGCAGCCAAGCGTAGGCGTGCTCTAACAACGGACTGAACAGAGCTTCATGCAGGGGATCAGATCGCGCACTACGTAAGTGGCTAATGGTTGGACCAAGCCCGCGAGCTGCGAGGGCAAAGGCAAACCCCAGCAACAATGGCAAATAAGGCGTAGTGGAAATACTGGCCAGTAATATGGCAAAAGCCGCCACCACCAAAAGGTCCAACCAGATGCCCAGCAGTGCCATCACATAGGGCAGGCCCAACGCAGGAGGCTGCAACTGTGGGTGGCTGGAACCAAATAAGTACAACACCAACCACAAAGCAAAGCCAACGAAAAGCAGAGCTCCGGCACCTAAGAACGCCACAGCCAAAAAACGAGAAAACAGAAACTGGCTACGGGTAACCGGGTAAGCCAGCAGAAAATAGATAGTTTTGCGCTCAATATCACGGGCTAACAGATCCTGCACCCAGAGCAACGCCATTAACAACAATACAAAACGCAGCCCGCTAAGCCCCACATCCAAGGCTACCGTCAAAGGCTGACGTCCGGAAAAATTGCCCGCCAGCAACGCCGCCCCCAGCAGCACCAACGTGATCAGCAGCAGGATACGAAACCCTTGCCCCCGTACTCCTGCCCGTACGCCCAAGGCTGCCAACTCAAACATCTTTACTCATCCATAACAGAAACAAAGACTCCCCAAAAAAGGGGAGTCATTAAAAACTAAAAACAATTATGGCGTCGTAGTAATACCGCAACCGTTTGCGTTGGCCAGGTTCAGAGTTCCAGTAACTACAGCAGAGGCTGCCAAGTTTGTAACGGTTTTAAGAATCTGCGGACCACACTGACTTACACTACCACCAACGGAAGAACCAGTGAAAACAGCATAACCTTTGTTGGAGCCGGCTACAGCACCGAAACGGTTAGTTGCCGCAAGATCGCTAACACCAGCCGCAACGTTAGCGGACAAAGTGCTCTCGAAATTGTTTTTAACAAAGCCAGTACGCCCCGCAATAGCTGTCACAGCAAACTGCTCAGCTAAGTTGATATTAGCGGCAGAACCTGCCCTGAACTCTAAATAGCCAGGAACTAGTTGTTTAGCTGTTGGGGTGGCACCGCCACCGCTAGCAAAAACGCCAGTAGATGCAAAAAGACTAGCAACGAGGGAAGCAGCGATAATTTTTTTCATAATCTCAGTCACCTTGGGTTAGTTGGAATTAGCGATTGCGCCAGTGAGTAAATTGCGCGCATCTGACTGAGCTGACTTGTCATAGCCCTTAGCTTGGTAGTCCTGGAACTGAGGAATGGCAACAGCAGCGAGAATACCGATGATCGCAATAACGATCATCAGCTCGATCAGGGTAAAACCCTTTTGGCTCTTGTTCGACTTCATGGTGATCTCCTAGAAATGCACAGTTAACGTAGCCCGTTGGCTCGTGCAAGAAGGTCATCAAATAGCGTGCCAACCTTTACACCCGCATGCACTGCAGGCCTCTGAGCAAAACGGCACCCCAAGACACAGAAATTCGCGTTAAAAAGCGACGTTTTTTGTCACCCCATTTGCGCACAGTGGCAGGGCCGCCGCTTCTCGTTTATAAGTTGCTGATACTTTAGCGCTCTCGATGTGACCTTTATGAATGACGCACCTGCTTTAACCGGTCTGGCTCGCCAACTGGTGCTTGCTGAAATCATCGATGAAAAAACCGCCCTCAAAGCGGCCCAGCAGGCCCAGCGCAACAACATTCCCCTGGTCACCTACCTGGTGCAAAACAAGCTGGCCAACAGCCGACAGATTGCCGCGCAAGCCGCTGAGCAGTTTGGCGTTCCACACCTGGACTTGGCGACGCTTGATCGCGAAGCCCAGCCTAAAGAACTGATCAGCGAGAAGCTGGCGCGTAAACACCGCGTTATTCCGCTGTGGAAGCGCGGTAACAAGCTGTTTATTGGCATTTCCGACCCCACCCAGCAACAGGCCATTACCGATATTCAGTTCAGCACCGGCATGAACACGGAAATGGTGATGGTCGAAGATGACCGACTGGATGCAGCCATTGATCAGTATTTTGACAGCGGTACCAAGACCATGGCCGGCATGGGTGACATCGATCTGGACGAAGGCCTGGAGTTTGAAAACGAAGCTGAAGGCAAGGATGACAACGCGACCAGCAATGACAGCGATGACGCGCCAGTGGTGCGCTTCGTCAACAAGATGCTGCTGGACGCCATTAAAAGTGGCTCGTCTGACTTGCACTTTGAGCCTTACGAAAAAACCTACCGGGTACGCTTTCGTACGGACGGCATCTTGCAGGAAATCGCCCGCCCACCTATCCAGCTCGCCCCTCGTATTTCCGCACGCTTAAAAGTCATGGCCGGTTTGGATATCTCTGAACGGCGAAAGCCCCAGGATGGGCGCATCAAAATGCGCATTTCCAAAACCAAGTCGATCGACTTTCGCGTCAGCACCTGCCCCACACTGTGGGGTGAAAAAATCGTGATGCGAATTCTGGACTCGGCCAGCGCGCAAATGGGTATCGACGCCCTGGGCTACGAAGAGGATCAAAAGGAGCTGTACCTGTCGGCACTTAAACAACCGCAGGGCATGATCCTGGTGACTGGCCCGACTGGCTCCGGCAAAACGGTATCGCTTTACACCGGCCTGAACATTCTGAACACCGTTGATGTGAACATTTCCACTGCCGAAGACCCGGTGGAAATCAACCTTGAAGGCATCAACCAGGTCAACGTCAACCCGAAACAAGGTATGGACTTCACGGCTGCACTCAAATCATTCCTGCGCCAAGACCCAGACATCATCATGGTGGGCGAAATCCGGGATCTGGACACTGCCTCTATCGCGGTAAAAGCTGCACAAACGGGCCACATGGTGATGTCTACCCTGCACACCAACAGCGCCGCAGAAACCCTGACACGCTTACGCAACATGGGCGTCCCCTCATTTAACATCGCCACCTCGGTTAACCTGATCATCGCTCAGCGTCTGGCGCGCAAACTGTGCAATCACTGCAAAAAAGAAGTGCAGGTGCCACGAGAGACACTGATTGAAGAAGGTTTCCCGGAAGACCAAATCGGTAAATTCAAGATTTATGGTCCGGTGGGATGTGACAGCTGCAATGGCGGCTATAAAGGCCGTGTCGGTATTTATGAAGTGGTTAAAAACACGCCTTCTCTACAACGGATTATCATGGAGGAAGGTAACTCGATCGATATTTCCATCCAGATGCGTAAAGACGGCTTCAACGACCTGCGCACATCAGCCCTGCTGAAAGCCATGCAAGGCGTCACCAGCCTCGAAGAAGTGAACCGCGTCACTAAGGACTAACCCATGGCCACCAAAGCGACTCAGCCCAGCACGTTCCAGTGGGAAGGCAAAGATAAAAAAGGCAATACGCTCAAAGGTGAGGTGAACAGCACTTCGGCGGCCTTGGTCAAAGCTCAACTGCGAACGCAAGGTATTGCAGCTAGCAAAGTAAAAAAGAAACCCAAGTCGCTGTTTGGCGGTGCAGGGAAAAAGATTTCGCCCATGGATATCGCGCTCTTCACGCGGCAGATGGCCACCATGATGGGGGCCGGCGTACCTCTGCTGCAGTCCTTCGACATTATTGGTGAGGGTTTTGAGAACCCCAACATGCGGACGCTCATCGCCAATGTTAAGCAGGAAGTTTCTGGCGGTAACAGCCTGGCGACGTCACTGCGCAAATTCCCCAATCATTTCGACGACCTGTATTGCAACCTGGTAGACGCCGGCGAGCAGTCGGGCGCACTGGAAATGCTGCTGGACCGGGTTGCGACCTATAAAGAAAAAACCGAAGCACTCAAGGCAAAAATCAAAAAAGCAATGACCTACCCCATTGCCGTCATCGTGGTCGCGTTTATTGTGAGCGCCATTCTTTTGATTAAGGTAGTTCCCACATTCCAAGGCGTGTTTGCCGGCTTTGGCGCAGAACTACCAGCCTTCACTATGATGGTCATCGGCATGTCTGAGTTTATGCAGAAATGGTGGCTACTGATTATTCTAGGAGTTTTCGCCGCTGCCTTTGGACTAAAAACACTGCATCAGAAAAGCGAAAAATTTCGCGATGCCTCCGACCGAGCCAAACTTAAGCTCCCAATCGTTGGCAGCATTCTGTTCAAGGCCACTGTTGCGCGCTTCGGGCGCACACTGGCCACTACTTTTTCCGCCGGTGTACCACTGGTTGAAGCTCTTGACTCGGTTGCTGGCGCAACAGGTAACGTCGTATTCCGGACCGCTGTTAATCGCATCAAACAAGACGTTTCCAGCGGCATGCAACTGAACTTTGCCATGCGCAATACAAATATTTTCCCTGCTATGGCTGTGCAGATGGCTGCTATCGGCGAGGAGTCAGGCTCACTGGACGCCATGCTGGATAAAGTGGCCAGCTACTACGAGGCGGAAGTGGATAATGCGGTGGATAACCTGACCACACTGCTTGAGCCATTGATTATGGCCGTGCTGGGCATCTTGGTCGGCGGATTAATCATTGCCATGTACCTGCCGATTTTCAGCCTGGGTGGCGTCATAGGTTAATGCATAACTTCTCATTATTAAGCACCTCCTCACTCGTCATCGTCATGTCTGCAGGCTTGCTTGGCCTGCTGATCGGCAGCTTTCTCAACGTGGTGGTCTATCGCCTTCCAGTCATGATGACGCGCGATTGGCGCGAGCAGGCTCGCGAGATATTGGAACTGCCTGCGGAGCCCCAGACAACAACCTTCAACCTGATATTGCCTAACTCCAGCTGCCCACACTGCAGCCATGAAATAAAGCCCTGGGAAAATATTCCGCTGTTTAGCTACCTGTTTCTGTGGGGCAAGTGCTCCAGCTGTAAAGCGCCGATCAGTATGCGCTACCCGGCGGTGGAGTTAACCTGTGGCCTGTTGTCGGCGTATGTGGCTTGGCATTTTGGTTTTACCTGGCATGCTGGCGGGATGTTGCTGCTGACCTGGGGCTTGCTGGCGATGAGCCTGATTGACGTCGACCATCAACTGCTGCCGGATTCGTTGGTGCTGCCACTGCTGTGGCTGGGGCTGATCGTCAATAGTTTTGGCCTGTTTACCAGCCTGGAAGATGCACTCTGGGGTGCAATTGCGGGCTACTTGAGCCTGTGGTCGGTGTATTGGCTATTCAAGCTGGTCACCGGCAAGGAAGGCATGGGCTATGGTGACTTCAAGTTACTCGCCATGCTGGGCGCCTGGGGTGGTTGGCAGGTCTTACCGCTGATCATTCTATTGTCATCGCTGGTGGGGGCGGTACTCGGCATCATCATGCTGCGCATGCGCAATGCCGAAACAAGCACACCGATTCCATTCGGACCCTACCTGGCGATTGCCGGCTGGATTGCCTTGCTGTGGGGTGAGCAGATCACCTCAAGCTACCTGCAGGTTGCCGGGTTTTAATCAAACCACCGGCAGTGGGAGGCGCTTTAGCGGCGAGCGGTTCAACAGCTATCGCGGCTAAAGCCCTCCTACGGACGTAGCCGGGATGCAATCCGCCCCCCCAGGATCACATCCCGGCTACGATTTTCGATCGCAGTCCAGCGAGCCTGTAGATACGCCCATATCTTTCGCGGGCATGGCCCGTTCCTACTGTTCGCCACCAACCAAGCGCCTGCACTACAATCGCGCCCCTAGATGACCGACACGAGCGCGCACCTTGAGCACACAACCCTGGATTCTTGGCCTAACCGGCGGCATAGGCAGCGGCAAAAGCGCGGCCGCGCAGCACTTTATCGATCTGGGTGTACACCTGGTCGACGCTGATCATGCCGCGCGCTGGGTGGTCGAGCCTGGTAAACCAGCCTTAGCCAAGATTGTCGAGCACTTCGGCAGCGATGTGCTGCAAGCAGACGGCCAGCTCGACCGCAGCGCCCTGCGTCAGCGAATTTTTGCCGATAGCACCGAGCGACGCTGGCTGGAAACGCTGCTGCACCCACTGATCGGTCAGGAAATCATGCAGTACCTGGCACGCGCCGAATCACCTTATGCCATCCTGGTTTCGCCGCTGCTGGTTGAGTCCGGCCAACACCGACTGACCCAACGCATACTGGTGGTGGATGCGCCTGAACAATTGCAGGTAGCGCGCACCATGGCCCGCGATCAGAGCTCCAACGAGCAGGTGCAGGCCATTCTCAAAGCCCAAGCCAGCCGCGACGAACGCCTATACCATGCCCATGATGTGCTACTCAATGATCGTGACCTGTCCTGGCTGCAGGCTGAAGTTGAACGTCTGCATCGCTATTACCTGACCCTACGCGGAGGCCAAACATGAGCACCCTACCCCTGGTCGCCTGCCCGACCTGCAAGGCACCTGTTGAATGGGGCCCGCAAAGCCCAAGTCGCCCCTTCTGCTCTGAACGCTGCAAGCTGATTGACCTCGGCGCCTGGGCAGCGGAAGAGCATGCAATCGCTGGCGACCCGCTGGAAGATGACGTGTTTTCTGGCGAGCTGCCGCCACGCCAACACTGATCATCAAGGCCGCATAAAGCTGTAATCGCGTTCATCGTCCAGATTGTCCGCGAGAAACTGCAGCTCTGCGGCCAGATCCGCAGCACTGCGACCACTGCGACTGCGCTCGACTACAGCACTGAGCAACGCCCGCAGCGCCATGGGCTGATCAAACCCCTGGCCATCAACGCCCTGTAAACTGCGCTCGACCTCTTGCCTGGCCCACTGATGCACACCCATTCTTCGCCCTCCTGATTGATGGCATCAGCATCGCTCACGCCCACTATCAGAGCTTGATCTGCATCAAACGACGCGGGCGGATCACTGCCGTGAAGGCAACACCATCAGCGTGGCGCATCGTCATCCTTCCATGGTGCAGCCAAGTAACGCGTGCGGTTGAAGGTTTCCAGCCAGTCCGGGTAGAACACCACCAGCGCCGTAACCAGCATGCCGTTGATAAAAGCCTCGGGGAAAATCACCAGCCAGAGGTAGCCGATAAAGTCCTCCAGCCAGGGCGGCATTGGGAACAAACCATCCAGCCAGAGCAGGGTAAAAGCCGCGGCAATACACAACAGTGTCGCCAGAGCGGCGGCGAAAAAGCCACTGCAGAAGATGTAGACGAACAGGTTACGCGGCTGTTTCTTCTCAACCCACAGGGCGCAGGCTTCGGTAACCCAGACCGGAATCACCACCAGCAGCACACCGTTGACGCCCAGCGCGACCCAATCCTGCCGCCCCAGCGCCAGCAACCCCAACTGAGCCACCAACCCCGCCAACATGGCCAGCGGCCAATCCAGCAGCAACGTCACCGCAGTCATGCCAATAAAGTGGTAAGACAGGCCTGAGTCGAAATCCCGGCGTACCAGCCAAAGCAGAAACAACGCCAACGCCGTACCACCCAGCAGGTGCTGACGACGCAGATCCGTGCACAGCTCGACCCAAGGCGCACGCCAGACAGCCCAGCACAACAGTGGTAGATAAATTAGCCACCCCAGCAGCAGACTGGTCGAAGACAACACTTGCGCAGCAATCATCCTGAGTCACTCCACACCGTTGAGGTGAATCTGCGCAGTCTACCTTCACGCTCAGCGCAGCGCATGAAAAGCCAGGAACAAGCAGGCCAGAGGGCTACCACGACGCCAGGCAGGCACGCTAAGCTGAAGCCATGGATGACTCCGACTACCTGCGCCTGCTGACGCACCAGGCCGAACAGGCCAACGCCTTTCTCTCCAACGCCCGCAAATGGGAGCGCGAGCGTTGGGTCTGCCAACGTTTGTTGCAGGCCCTGAATGTCAGCCACCGCCTCGATGAGTTCAATGCGGCGGGCCATGAACCGCCAGACGTGCTGTTCCGCGATGCCAGCTTTGAAGTGTTCTTCGTTCTTGACGAGGGCCGGCGGCTGAATGACGAGTGGCGCGCCGAACTGGAACGCCGGCGCAGCGCCTTCTCCCTCAGTCAACTGGTACGCCGCGAGGCCAAACCCAGGCGTATTGGTGCCAGCGAACTGCAGCAACGCCTGACGCCGACACTGCGCAAGAAAGCCCACAACTACCAAGAGCGTGGCCTCGACCTGGGCGAACTGGATCTGCTCGCCTACGTTAACCTCAAACGCGCAGTACCGGACTTCAACAGCCACTTTCCGCCACCGACCGAATTTCTCCGCCAGGGCTGGCGCTCGCTGTCACTCGTCGGCCCGACCTTTGCCCGCGTACTCTTCGCTCACCCGGATGCACCGGGCTTTCTACGCAACAACCTCGGCCGATCCGTACTCTTTGATGTAGGAATCAGCCTGTGAGCCCCTTACAGGAGCTGCTTGCCGCAGTGCCGCAGCAAGGTTGTGTGCGCTGGATTGGCGTGCGCCCCAGCTCGCGCGCAGCCATGATCGAACTGGATGCCGTCGAAGCGCGTCGCGAGGCGGGACTCACAGGCGATCACAGCCGCCCCGGCCCCCGGAACGCCCGCCAGGTGACATTAATTCAATGGGAACACCTGGCCGTCATCAGCGCACTGATGGGCCGCCCAACACAAACCCCCATCAGCCCCATTGAGTTACGCCGCAACATCGCCATCAGCGGTATCAACCTGTTCAGCCTCAAGGGGCGGCGCTTTCGCCTCGGTCAGGCAATACTGGAGACCACTGGCTGGTGCCAACCTTGTGCAAAACTGGAAGCACGCCTGGGGCTCGGCACCTTTCAAGCCATGCGTGGCCATGGCGGAATTACTGCACGCGTGTTGCAAGGCGGCATTATTCGCCTGAATGACGGCCTGCGCGTTGAGCCTTTATAAGCCACGCAGCTAGAATGCCCGACCTTTGCCCGCCATTAACCGGGCTGTCCTTCATATTAAGTTCGAGGCCACCATGTCCAGTCGCCTGAATCCCGATGATCAGAAACGCGTCGACCAGTACCTCAGCGCGCCACAGCATCAGGTTGAGCGCCAGCCGTTCAAAGTCTGGAGACTGCTGCTGATCATCGTGATCGTAGTGATTGGCCTCGGGGTACTGAGCCGTCTTCTGAGTCGATTGGTGCTATGAGCTGCTTGGCGCTCGCCCACACCGACTCACTGCCCTTCCTTAAAAGCCTTGTGAGCGTGTCTGATGACTCATCAAATCGTAATTGTCGGCGGCGGCGCCGGCGGATTGGAGCTTGCTACCCGCCTGGGTAGAACCCTGGGTAAGCGTGGCCAGGCCAGAATCACCCTAGTCGACGCCAACCTGACGCACATCTGGAAACCGCTGCTGCATGAAGTGGCCGCAGGCTCGCTGAATTCCTCCGGCGACGAGCTTAACTACGTGGCTCAAGCCAAGTGGAATCACTTCGAGTTCCAACTGGGACGCATGAGTGGCCTCAACCGTGCGGAAAAACGCATCAGCCTGGCCGCCACACGGGATGATCACGGCCAAGTGCTGATGCCGGCACGCGAGCTGACTTATGACAGCCTGGTGATGGCCGTGGGCAGCACCACCAATGACTTCGGCACCGCCGGGGCAGCGGAACACTGCCTGTTCCTCGATACCCGCGAGCAGGCCGAGCGCTTCCATAGCCAACTGCTAAGTCACTACCTGCGCGCCCATGCCAGCCAGAGCGAAACCACTGAACTGATCAATATTGCCATCGTCGGTGCTGGCGCCACTGGGGTCGAACTGGCCGCCGAGCTGCACCATGCCGCGCACGAACTGGCCGCCTATGGCCTGGACCGGATCAGCCCGGAAAACATGCGCATCACCCTGATCGAAGCCGGCCCACGGGTGCTGCCCGCCTTGCCTGAACGCATCAGCCAACCCGTGCATCAGACCCTGGAAAAACTGGGCGTCACAGTGCTCACCGGCGCCGCCGTCAGCCAGGTGACGGCTGAAGCGCTGCATACCACCCAGGGCCAGATCATCCCAGCCAGCTTGAAAGTCTGGGCGGCCGGTATTCGCGCACCAGAATTTCTGCAGAACCTGGATGGCCTGGAAAGTAACCGCATCAACCAGTTGCAGGTGCGCCTGACGCTGCAAACCACGCAGGATGACAATATCTTTGCTTTTGGCGACTGTGCCGCCTGCCCGCAACCGGGTAGCGAGGGCCGCAACGTACCGCCGCGCGCACAAGCCGCGCACCAACAGGCGTCTCTACTGGCCAAATCGTTGAAGCTGCGTATCGAGGGCAAGCCTTTGCCGGAATACCGCTACCGCGATTACGGCTCACTGATCTCGCTGTCGACCTTCTCGGCGGTCGGCAATCTGATGGGCAATCTGACCGGTAGCGTTATGCTCGAAGGCTGGCTGGCCCGCATGTTCTACGTATCACTCTATCGCATGCACCAGGTCGCCCTGTACGGCATGACGCGCACCTTGCTGATGATGCTAGGTGACCGTATCGGCCGCAGCACCGAGCCACGCCTCAAGCTGCATTGATTTGTGCGCAGCCCCGCAGGCGCGGCGATCGCCACGTCTGTAGGGCAGCGCTTTGATGCCCACGGCCAAGGCACAGATAAATCGCAGGCAATAAAAAACCCGCTCTAGGCGGGTTTTTACTTTCAAGCTCGCTTGAAATGGTGGGTCGTGTAGGATTCGAACCTACGACCAATTGGTTAAAAGCCAACTGCTCTACCAACTGAGCTAACGACCCTAAAATGGTCGGGGTAGGGGGATTCGAACTCCCGACATCCTGCTCCCAAAGCAGGCGCGCTACCGGACTGCGCTATACCCCGATGAAAGATTGGCTCCGCGACCTGGACTCGAACCAGGGACCCAATGATTAACAGTCATTTGCTCTACCGACTGAGCTATCGCGGAACTACTTGCTTCCGTTCTCAGAAACCGGATCCGGTTGTTACTTCGTTTCCCGTATCTGAGGCGCGCCATTTTACGGTTCCGCGCGCGCCTGTCAACCCCTTAAATTGCTTTTAGTACAATGATTTGCAGCTAAGTGAGTGGCTGCTATATCTTCATTACGTCTGTCTATTGCAGGACGCACCAGCCGTAAGGCTTCAGCCAGGAAAGTCCATGAGTAACCAGGGCACACCACCAACCCCACCCTCATCAGTGCAGATCCTAGCCAGCCGAGGCATCCAGCCACGTTTTGGTGAGCTGGTGCAAAGCTGCCGGAAAGTGGTGATGAATCGCCTGGCTGAACACCTGACCGGTGTCTTCGCCCAGGTCGATGACACGTTGTTCGAATGCGCGGAGAAGGCCGAGAACAATCAGGTGCAAACCCTGTTTTTCGACAACATGCGCGAAATCCGTCGACAGCGCCCACTGATAGAACGCAGTTACCACCAGCAGATCGCGCAGAATTTTTCTGACTTCCTTGAAGGCAAGCTCAGGCCGCCGCCCAGCACCAGCGAGCTGGATGCGGAGCAAATGGCATTGGTGCAAAACGAGGACTACGAAGAAAGCCTGCAAGTCACCAATATGGTCAGCCGGGTCAAGGCACGCTGCGCGCAAACCTTATTTGCCCTAGAACAACGCCTGGCCTTACTCAACAATGGCCAAAAACTGGTTGAAGACATCAATCCCTTCGGCCCACAGATGATTGCCCAAGCCTTTCGCGATGCCCTGGCGCCCTGCCCTTTTCCATTGCGTATAAAAGTCATCCTTTACACCCTGTTTGACACCCACGTCATGCAAGGGTTGGACAACATCTATGTCGCGCTTAATCAACGGCTAATAGATGCAGGCGTACTGCCCAACCTCAAGTACACCGCACAACGCAGCACCCCATCGCGGCCAAAGGCTGTAGCCAGCGCCGCAGCAACTGAACCGCTCAGCGAAGGCACAGCCACCAGCAGCCCCCATATCAACTCAGCCACTGCGCCGCACTCGACAGGCGGGCATGGCAACCCAGGCAGCCCTGGCGACCTCAACGGGCCGCCGCCTAGCGACCCCATGGAACTGCTCGGTAGCTTGGCTGCACTTCTCGGTGAGCATCGCCAGCGCGATCTGGATGCGCCGCTGCTCGGCGGCACACGCAGCATTGCGAGCTTCTCTCCACGAGAAGCCACCAGCACCTACAGCGCATCAGCCCTGCTGGATGCGCTCAACCGCATGCAGCAGCAGTCGGCCAGCGATCTTTCGCAGCGCCTGCAACGACCACAACAGGTCGCCGGACTCAAAGCCGACCTGCAGCAACAACTGGAAGCCCATAGCGAGCAACCTGGCCAACAGAAACTGTCCGATCAAGAAGCGGATGTCATCGACCTGGTCGGCATGCTGTTCGACTTTATCCTCGATGACGACAACCTGCCGGACACCTGCAAAACCACCTTATCGCACTTGCACACGCCTTACTTGAAGGTGGCGCTACAAGACAAAGCACTGTTCACCCAGCATCATCACCCGGCACGCCGCCTGCTCAATGCCATGGCGCAAGCCGGCGTACTGTATGGCGGTGAAGGCGACGAGCGTGGGTTGCAGGCAAAAATGCAATGGGTCGTGGAGCGTGCAATTCATGACTTTTTTGGCGACCTGCAACTCTTTGAAAACCTGCTGGACGAATTCAATGAATTTGTTGCCACCCTACGGCACAAGGTTGAGTTACGTGAGCGCCGTGCAGTAGAAGCCGCCAAGGGCCGCGACAAATTGCTTGGCGCACGTCAGCATGCCGTTGAAGTCATCGCCAAATGCCTGACTGATCGCCAGCCCCCCACCATCATCCGCAACTTTCTGGAACTGACGTGGGCCGACGTACTGGTGTTTGTCCTGCTGCGCAATGGCGAACGCAGCCCTGAATGGCAGCGCGCCTGCGAAGCCGCCGAACAGCTGGCCTGGAGCGGCACACTGCTCGATGAAGCAGGTCGTGATCGCCTGCAAAAACTACGTGTGCCCCTTCTTGAAGACCTGCGCAAAGGCCTTGAGCTCCTGGGCGGCTATCACGAAGACGGTATTCGTCGCCTCCTGCAGGACCTGGTGGCCTGTCAGCATGCTGTTCAGGCCAAGCAGCCGCTGGTCGCAGCAAAACTCACCCCCAACCTTCCCGAAAGCCCACTGGGCGCGATGCTCGGCGAAGATGCTGCACTGGCGACCCTGGCACCACGAGAGTCGACGCTGTCACCACGCGCGCAGCTACTGGCCAAGGAGCTGGGCCACATTGAATTCGGCACCTGGTTCGAGTTCGCCAACGGCCCACAGGTGCGGACCCTCAAGCTGTCCTGGTTCAGCCCGACAACCCGCAACTACATGTTTGTCGATCAAAGCGGCCAACGCGTAGCCATCAAACCGCTCACCCAACTGGCCAGCGAAATGGAACAGGGATTGGCGCGCATTGTCACGCCAGAACGAGGCGCGCCCCTGGTTGACCGAGCCCTTACCGCTATTTATCGCGTGCTGCAGCGTTTTACCGGGCGCGCGACCGAGCCTCAAGAATAAGGAAGTCGTATGGATGACGAACGTCGCCTGCACAGCCGGCATAGCGCCGAAGTGCAGCTGGAGGTTTTCGATTTGCACTCGGGCCAGCGCCTGGGGCGTGTCGTAGACCTGTCTGCCGATGGCTTTATGCTGTTCAGCGATACCCCGCTGACGGCAGACGAACTGGTGGAATGCCGCCTAGTCAGCGAACAGGTTATTGAGGGCGTTTGCGAAATCACCCTCGGCGCTGACTGCCTATGGAGTCGCCCCGGCGCAGATGGCCAGCACTGCTGGGCAGGCTTTCACATCATCGACCTGGCCGATGATCAAGCCGCCGCGCTGGAAATTCTGCTCAGGCACGTGTGAAACAGCCAATAAAAAACACCCCGGCCAGCTTACTGATCCGGGGTGTTTGCCGATGACGATCTGACTATGATTTAGCTGAACACAATCTCGTCAGCTTCAACACGCCCGATAATCCGACTACCCGGGACAAATGCGCCCGACAGAATCAACTGCGCCAGCGGGTTTTCGATCCAACGCTGCACTGCTCGCTTGAGAGGCCGCGCGCCGTAGACCGGGTCATAGCCAACAGCGATCAGTTTATCCAGCGCTGCGTCAGACAGCTCCAGGCTCAACTCACGCTCAGCCAAACGCTGACGCAAGCGCCCCAACTGAATCTGCGCAATACCGGCAATCTGATCACGGGCCAGTGGCTCGAAGATCACCACTTCATCAATCCGGTTAATGAACTCCGGACGGAAATGCGTACCTACCGCATCCATCACGGCAGCACGCTGGGCCTCGCGATCGCCAACCAGCTCCTGAATCTGCGCGGACCCCAGGTTGGAGGTCATCACTACGACGGTGTTTTTGAAGTCTACTGTGCGGCCATGGCTATCGGTCAGCCGACCGTCTTCGAGCACCTGCAGCAGCACGTTGAATACATCCGGATGAGCCTTCTCCACCTCATCCAGCAGGATCACCGAATAAGGCTTGCGACGCACCGCCTCGGTCAGATAACCGCCCTCTTCATAGCCGACATAGCCCGGTGGTGCACCGATCAGCCGGGCCACGGAGTGTTTCTCCATGAATTCGGACATGTCGATGCGCACCAGCGCCTCTTCAGTGTCGAAGAGGAACTCGGCCAGCGCTTTGCACAGCTCGGTCTTGCCGACCCCGGTAGGGCCAAGAAAGAGGAACGAACCACTCGGCCGATTCGGATCCGACAACCCGGCACGGGAACGCCGCACGGCGTTGGCCACAGCCACCACGGCCTCGTCTTGGCCAATCACCCGCTGATGCAGCAAACCTTCCATCTTCAACAGTTTGTCGCGCTCGCCTTCGAGCATCTTGCTCACCGGAATACCGGTCCACTTCGACACCACCTCGGCGATTTCTTCCTCGGTGACTTTGCTACGCAGCAGCTGGTTCTCGCTTTTGCCATGCTGATCGACCATCTGCAGGCTGCGCTCCAGGTCCGGGATAATGCCGTACTGCAATTCCGCCATACGACTGAGATCACCCTTACGCCGCGCCGACTCCAACTCCTGGCGTGCCTGCTCGATTTTTTGCTGGATCTGCGCCGAACCCTGCACCTCAGCCTTTTCCGACTTCCAGATATCCTCCAGATCGGCGTACTCACGCTCCAGACGGGCAATGTCTTCGTTGAGCTTGGCCAGCCGCTTGATTGCAGCCTCATCGTCTTCCTTCTTCAGCGCCTGAGCTTCCACCTTGAGCTGAATCAAACGACGCTCAAGGCGATCAAGCACCTCCGGCTTGGAGTCGATCTCCATGCGAATGCGGCTAGCCGCTTCATCAATCAGGTCGATGGCCTTGTCTGGCAGCTGACGATCGGTGATATAGCGGTGCGACAGCTTGGCCGCTGCAATGATTGCACCATCGGTAATCGCCACCTTGTGATGCACCTCGTAGCGTTCTTTCAGGCCACGCAGAATGGCGATGGTGTCCTCTTCGCTCGGTTCATCGACCAGCACTTTCTGGAAGCGTCGCTCCAAGGCCGCGTCTTTCTCGATGTACTGACGATACTCGTTGAGCGTAGTGGCCCCGACGCAGTGCAACTCACCACGCGCCAACGACGGCTTGAGCATATTGCCGGCGTCCATCGAACCTTCGCCTTTGCCGGCGCCGACCATGGTGTGCAGCTCGTCGATAAACAGGATGATCCGCCCTTCCTGCTTGCTCAGCTCATTGAGCACCGCCTTCAGCCGTTCCTCAAACTCACCACGGAACTTGGCCCCCGCGATCAGCGCCCCCATGTCCAGCGACAACAGGCGCTTGTCTTTCAGGCCATCCGGCACTTCGCCGTTGACGATACGCTGGGCCAGGCCTTCGGCAATCGCCGTCTTGCCCACGCCCGGCTCGCCAATCAGCACGGGGTTGTTCTTGGTTCGGCGCTGCAACACCTGAATGGTGCGGCGGATTTCGTCGTCGCGGCCAATCACCGGATCGAGCTTGCCCTCTTCAGCGCGCTTGGTCAGGTCGACGGTGTACTTATCCAGCGCCTGGCGATTTTCCTCGACGTTCGGGTCATTGACCGCATCGCCGCCACGCAGGTTGGCGATGGCATTTTCCAAAGCCTTACGGCTGACACCCTGGCCGAGCAGCAGCCTGCCCAGCTTGGTGTTTTCGTCCATGGCCGCCAGCAACACCAGCTCGCTGGAAATAAATTGGTCGCCCTTCTGTTGCGACAGGCGGTCGGCCTGGTTAAGCAGGCGCGCCAAATCCTGCGACAGATTGACGTCGCCGGATGGATTCTGGATTTTGCCGAGCTGATCGAGCTCCTTGCTCAACGCCTGGCGCAGATTGTTGACATCAAAACCAACCTGCATCAGCAGCGGTTTGATCGAGCCGCCCTGCTGTTCCAGCAGGGCCTGCATCAGGTGTAGCGGCTCAATGGCCGAATGATCCAGGCCAACGGCCAGGGACTGCGCGTCGGAGAGCGCGAGCTGCAACTTGCTGGTTAAACGATCAATACGCATAAACAATCAACCCTCGTGGTGATGGCAGGCCGGCGCACTGAAACGCACCCAAACAGAAAACCTGCGGATGAAGAGTAGATGAGGTCGATTGTGCGGGTTTCAAGCAGCGTAATGTTGACCTGGGTCAGCTGCCGTCTTGTAACGGAGCTGACTCAGTTGACCAACCAGATCAGGCTGGCGAAACGCCCGGTCTGCGCAGCACGGCGGTAGGAGAAGAATCGCGGGTCATTGACCGTGCAGAAATCACCGCCATACACCGCCTCCACACCACGTGCGGACAAGCGTATACGTGCCAGCTGATAGATGTCTGCGAGAAATTTTCCCGGATTGACGCTGGGCATGAAGGCCTCGGCGGCACGTGCATGCTGAGCAAGAAACGCGTCACGCACCTCCCCGCCCACCTCAAAGGCTTGCGGACCAATTGCCGGCCCAAGCCAGACCAACACCTGGTCAGCCGGCACCGCCAAACTGTCGAGTGTGGCTTCCAGCACGCCATTGGCCAAACCTCGCCAGCCGGCATGGGCGGCGGCGACACGCGTACCAGCACGATTACAGAACAGCACAGGCAGGCAGTCGGCAGTCATCACCGCGCAGGCAATGCCAGGTTTGCTGGCCCAACTGGCATCAGCCTCAGGTACCACCTGAGGATTGGCTTCAACCACTGCAACACCATGAACCTGCTGCAACCAAGAGGGCTTGCAGCCAAGCAGGCTGACCAGACGCTGGCGATTCTTGAGCACAGCTGCCGGCTGATCGCCGACATGCTCGCCCAGATTGCAACTGTCATAGGGCGCCAGACTAACGCCACCTGAACGCGTGGTTACACAGGTTTTTACCCTTGCCGGAGCAGGCCATTGTGGTGTCAGCCAGTCGTGCATCCCGTCACCTAACTCCTGTTACCCAACCCTTGTTAGCCGATAAAGGCCTCGCGATCCTGACGCAGCAGCGTCAGCAACCAGACAAAATCATCCGGCAATGGCGACTGCCATTTCATGCGCTGCCCCGTGAGCGGATGATCTAACTCCAGAAAGCGTGCATGCAAGGCCTGACGTGGAAATTCCTTGAGGGTCTGCACCATGCTCGGGTTGGCTGCCGGCGGAATCCGAAAACGGCCGCCATACACCGGGTCGCCCACCAGGGGATAGCCGATATGACTCATGTGCACACGAATCTGGTGAGTGCGCCCCGTTTCCAGCTTGACCCGCGTGTGCGTGTGCGAACGAAAACGCTCCAGCACCCGGTAGTGACTGACCGCAGGCTTACCGCCATCGCTGACAGCCATGCGCTGACGCTGTGAAGAACTACGCCCAATCGGGGCATTGATCTTACCGCCCGAGGTAATCACGCCAATCACAATGCACTCGTAGATACGGCTGACGCTACGCTTCTGCAACTGATCGACGAGGCGGGTTTGCGCTTCGATGGTCTTGGCCACCACCATCAGACCGGTAGTGTCCTTGTCCAACCGATGCACGATACCTGCGCGCGGCACGTTGATAATGTCAGGCACATGATGCAGCAAGGCATTCAGCAAGGTGCCATCCGCATGGCCAGCAGCCGGGTGCACGACCAAGCCTGCGGGCTTGTCGATCACCAGAATCTGCTCGTCTTCGTAGACGATATTCAGCGCGATATCCTGGGCAACCCACTCACCCTGAGCCTCCTGCTCAGCCTTGAGTAGCAGTTGCGCGCCGCCATGGACAATATCGCGCGGACGCAATACAGCTCCGTCAACCGTCAGCAGCCCCTCTTTAATCCAGGCAGACAGACGCGAACGCGAGTGCTCGGCAAACAGGAGTGCGGCGACTTGGTCGAGGCGTTGACCGCCCATTTCGTAGGGCACCTCGGCGTTCAGTTCAATGATCTGCTTATTAATAGAGGACATGCTCGGCAACAGAGGGGAGTTCAGAGAGGTCTAGCCTTTGGTTTCGGCTACACGCTTGTGGTTAAATACGGCGTCTTTGCCCCAGGGATACCGGGGGCGCTCATCATAACAGGACGGCTTTGCTCAAGACAGCCGCCGTCACAGGGACGCAAGCCGCCATGCAAGTGAAACACCTGCTGCTGATCGCAATCCTCGCCCTCACCGCCGCCTGCTCATCCAAAGAGGTGGTTGATGAAAACCTGAGCGAGACCGAACTCTACCAGCAGGCACAAGCCGACCTGGATAATAGTAGCTACACCAGCGCAGTCGCCAAGCTCAAGGCGCTGGAATCACGCTACCCGTTTGGTCGCTATGCCGAACAAGCGCAGTTGGAGCTGATCTACGCCTACTACAAGAACGTCGAGCCAGAAGCTGCCAAATCCGCAGCCGACCGATTTATCCGCCTACACCCACAGCACGCCAACGTTGACTACGCCTATTACCTCAAGGGGCTCGCATCGTTTGACCAAGATCGCGGCCTGATTGCCCGCTTCGTGCCGCTGGACATGACCAAGCGCGACCCGGGCGCTGCACGCGACTCTTACAACGAATTCGCCCAGCTCACCAGCCGCTACCCCACCAGTCGTTACGCACCAGATGCCAAGCAGCGCATGATTTACCTGCGCAACCTGCTGGCAGCCTATGAGATTCACGTGGCGCACTATTACCTGACCCGCAATGCTTACGTGGCTGCCGCCAACCGCGGCCGTTACGTGGTAGAAAACTTCCAGGAGACGCCAGCCGTAGGCGACGGCCTCGCGGTCATGACAGAAGCCTACCAGCGCCTGACCCTGGATGATCTGGCGGCCACCAGCCTGGAAACACTCAAACTGAACTACCCAGACC
Organism: Pseudomonas sp. HMWF032; assembly: GCF_003060885.1. Taxonomy (GTDB): domain Bacteria; phylum Pseudomonadota; class Gammaproteobacteria; order Pseudomonadales; family Pseudomonadaceae; genus Aquipseudomonas. The sequence goes on along the minus strand of NZ_QAIG01000005.1, from coordinate 719,785 downwards.
ATCCGAGCCTGGTTGACGGCCAGTTTGTCCCGCGCGAAGAAGAAGCCGACAGCCGCTCCTGGCTGGCCAAGGCAACGCTGGGCCTGATCGAAACCGATACACCACTGCCACCGGGCGAAACTCGCGCCAGCCAGGATGTGATTCGCCAGTATGAAGATGCTGAAGAACAGATTCCCGATGAACTCAAGGCCGGCACCCAAGAGGAAGAACCAAGTCGTTCCTGGTTCAGCTACCTGACCTTTGGCCTGTTCGACTGAGCACAGGCATCATTCAGTAAGGGAGGCCAACGGCCTCCCTTTTTGTTAGGCCATTCTCGCGCGAACAAACACCTCATACAGCGGCGGCTGCCGTCCCAATGCCAGGCTTGCCCTCACAGGGCTGGGCGCACGCAGACGGCTTAGCTAAACTGCCGCCAACCGATAAAAAGAGAGCACCATGGGCCTGTTTCGCTTGCTGATCTGGATTGCCATCATTGCCGCCGCTGTCTGGCTGTGGCGCCGCTTCAACCGACCGAAAAGCACGCGCCCCACGCCGTCGCCGTCGCCGTCGCAAGCCGCACCGATGGTGCGCTGCCAGCATTGCGACGTACACGTTCCGCGCGAGCATGCGCTAGCCTCAGGCGAACACTGGTTCTGCAGCCAAGCCCACCTCGAACAAGGCCCGCGTAACAATGGGCACTGACTTCGCCCTGAGCGGAGAGCAAAGCTGGCGCATACTGCGTCTTTATCACCTCTACCGACTGATCATCGGCGCAACACTGGTCTTGCTGGTTTCCAGTGACCTGCATACCGAACTGCTGGAAATGGCCCATCCGCAGCTTTTTCATAACGGCAGCTGGCTGTATCTCGGCCTTAATATCCTCATCACTGCCACCGTGCGCCGCCCGAAGCGTCTGGCGCAAGTTTTCAGCCTGGCACTGGTCGACGTCATTCTGCTCTCCGGGCTCTTCTACGCCGGGGGCGGCACGCCCAGCGGCATCGGCAACCTGCTGATCGTTGCGGTGGCTATTGCCAACATCCTGCTGCGCGGTCGTATCGGCCTGCTGATTGCCGCCATCGCCGCCATCGGCATGATTTATCTGACCTTCTACCTCAGCCTCAGCCGTCCGGCTGCCGCCACACAATATGTTCAGGTCGGAGCTTTTGGCGCCCTGTGCTTCGCCGCAGCCCTGTTTGTTCAGGGGCTGACCCGTCGCTTACACGTCAGCGAAAGCCTCGCCGAGCAACGCGCTGCCGACGTGGCCAACCTGGAGGCGCTGAACGCCCTTATCCTTCAGCGCATGCGCACCGGCATTCTGGTACTCGATGAATTGCACCGCGTACTACTGGCCAATCAGGGGGCCAATCACCTGCTGGGACATGCTGACCTGACCGGCAAGATCCTCGATCCGCACTGCCCCGAATTGATCAAACGCATGCAGCAATGGCTGCACAACCCCAGTCTGCGGCCGGCCAGCCTGCAGGCTGCACCCGACGGTCGCGTCCTGCAGCCGAGCTTTATTGCCCTGCAGCGCGGCCCGCACAAACACACCCTGATTTTTCTCGATGACATCTCGCAGATTGCGCAACAGGCACAACAGCTCAAGCTGGCCTCCCTGGGTCGCCTGACAGCCGGTATCGCCCACGAGATTCGCAACCCACTGGGCGCCATCAGCCACGCAGCGCAGCTGCTGCAGGAGTCGGAAGAACTGGAGGGGCCGGACCTGCGCCTGGCGCAGATCATTCAGGACCACTCGCGCCGCATGAACCTGGTGATCGAAAACGTTCTGCAACTGTCGCGACGGCGCCACGCAGAACCACAACTGCTGGACCTGAAATACTGGCTGCACCGCTTCGCCAGCGAGTTCCGCAACAGTGCTGCGCCCAATCAGATTCTGCACCTGGAAACCAGCGGCGGCAGCATCCAGACCCGCATGGACCCGCACCAACTGAACCAGGTGTTAAGCAACCTGGTGGAAAACGGCCTGCGCTACAGCGCACAGAAGCACAAACTCGGGCAGGTCTGGCTGAAACTCTTCCGCGACCCGGACAGCGAACTGCCGGTGCTCGAATTGCTCGACGACGGCCCGGGCGTATCCGAAGAGCAGCTGCACCATCTGTTTGAGCCCTTCTACACCACGGAAAACAAAGGCACAGGGCTGGGCTTGTATATTTCCCGTGAACTGTGCGAAAGCAACCAGGCACGCCTCGACTATAAACTGCGCGAAGGTGGCGGCAGCTGCCTGCGTATCACCTTCGCCCACCCGCGCAAACTGAGCTGACCATGACCCGCCAGAGAGCCCTGATCGTCGATGACGAACCCGATATTCGTGAATTGCTGGAAATCACCCTGGGGCGCATGAAACTCGACACCCGCAGCGCGCGCAACGTCAAGGAAGCCCGCGAATGGCTGGCCAAGGAACCCTTCGACCTGTGCCTGACCGACATGCGCCTGCCGGACGGCACAGGCTTGGAGCTGGTACAGCACATCCTTCAGCGCCACCCGCAAGTACCCGTGGCGATGATCACCGCTTACGGCAGCCTGGACACCGCGATCAACGCGTTGAAAGCTGGCGCATTCGACTTTCTGACCAAGCCCGTAGACCTCGGTCGCCTGCGCGAACTGGTGGCTGCAGCCTTGCGCCTGCGCACTGCCGATGGTGAAGAACTGCCAGTGGACAGCCGCCTGCTCGGCGACTCACCGCCGATGAAGGCCATGCGCAAGCAAATTCTCAAACTCGCCCGCAGCCAGGCGCCGGTGTATATCAGCGGCGAATCCGGCAGTGGCAAGGAACTGGTTGCTCGCCTGATCCATGAGCAAGGCTCACGCGGCGAACAACCCTTCATCCCGGTCAACTGCGGCGCCATCCCCACCGAGCTGATGGAAAGCGAGTTCTTCGGCCACAAGAAAGGCAGCTTCACCGGCGCCATTGAGGACAAACAGGGCCTGTTTCAGGCGGCCAACGGGGGCACGCTGTTCCTCGATGAAGTCGCCGACCTGCCGCTACCGATGCAGGTCAAGCTGCTACGCGCGATTCAGGAAAAAGCCGTGCGTGCAGTCGGCGGCCAACAGGAACTGATCGTCGATGTGCGCATCCTCTGCGCCACCCACAAGGACCTGGCCGGTGAAGTCGCGGCCGGGCGCTTCCGCCAGGATTTGTACTATCGCCTCAACGTGATCGAACTGCGCGTGCCTGCCTTGCGCGAACGTCGCGAAGACATCGCCCTGCTGGCCGACATCATGCTCAAGCGCCTGGCAGACAGCACCGGCCTTAGTCCGGCCAAACTCGACGACGACGCACTGGAGAAACTCAAGAGCTACCGCTTCCCCGGTAACGTGCGCGAACTGGAGAACATGCTCGAACGCGCCTACACCCTGTGTGAAGACGATCGCATCACCGCCAGCGACCTGCGCCTAGCCGACAGCGTGCCGATCAGCGAAAACGGCGGCGCCAACCTCGCGCAGATCGACAATCTGGAAGACTACCTAGAAGCCATCGAACGCAAACTGATCATGCAAGCCCTGGAAGAAACCCGCTGGAACCGCACAGCCGCCGCACAGCGCCTGGGCCTGAGCTTTCGCTCGATGCGCTACCGCTTAAAGAAACTCGGCATCGACTAGCCGCGCACCCATTGCGGGAGGGGCTTAAGCCGCGAGCCCCTCACAAAAACGCCAACCGCCCGGCCGGCGCATAAGGCGCGGGATCAACGATCGGCTCACGGCCCGCCATCAAGTCCGCCAACAACTGACAGGATGCCGGTGCCAACACCAGCCCATTGCGGTAATGCCCGCAGTTCAGCCACAGCCCCTCATGCCCCGGCACAGGCCCGATAAACGGAATACCTTCTGGCGACCCTGGGCGCAAGCCAGCCCAATGCCCCACCACCTCGGCATCTGCCAGCGCCGGTAACAACTCGACTGCGGACGCCTTCAGGCTGGCCAACGCCTCGTCGGTGGGCGTCTTATCGAAGCCTGCATGTTCAAGCGTGCTGCCAATCAGGATATGGCCGTCACGCCGCGGAATCGCATAACGCCCTTTAGCCAAGACAATAGCCGGCAGAAAATTTTCGGCACACTTGTACAGAATCATCTGCCCCTTGACCGGCACCACTGGTAACTCAATGCCCAGGGTTTTCATCAACTCGCCACTCCAGGCACCCGCCGTGAGCACGACCCGATCAGCGAGCATTTCACCTTGCTCCGTACGAACGCCAGTAATGCGCTCCCCCTCACGAATAAATCCACTGACTGCGCAATTCTCATGCAAGGTGACATTCGGCATCTGCTCAAGCGCCGCACGCAACGCCCGGACCAAACGCGGGTTGCGCACATTAGCCACATCCGCCATGCGGACCGCACGCTCGAACCCCTCAGCCAGCGCAGGTACGGCGTACTGAACAGCCGACATATCGACCGACTGCAACGGACGCCCCGCCCGCTCCGCCCAGGCCAGAGCGTCCCCTTCATCCTCAAGGTCCAGCCAATACAAACCCGTGACATGCACTTCAGGGTCTACCTGCGTTTGCACCAACAACTGCTCACCTAGCTTCGGATAAAAATCCTGCGACCAATGCGCTAACGCCGTTACCGCCTGGCTGTAACGCCAAGGGTAAAGCGGCGAAACAATTCCACCACCGGCCCAAGAGGATTCGCGGCCCATGCTTTGGCGATCAAAAACTGAAACGTGCTGAGCAGAGAGAGCAAGTCTCATAGCAGACATCAGCCCAACAACCCCTCCCCCTAGAACCAAAATCTTCGCCGTTTGCAATGATCACGTACCTCGTCTAAATACTAAAGCTGTGCCAGGAAGGCACCTATGCCGTTAAAGGATATAACCATGCACTCCAATACTCAGCAGGCTTTCAGCCTGATGGAATTGCTAATAGTTCTAATCTTGCTGGGCTTAATGTCGCTTATGGCCCTGCCATCTTTGACCTCTTTAACGCTGCAAACGCAAGAAGACACAATCCGTCATGATTTGCATGCGGCACTAAACAATGCCCGGATACAAGCGGTTCTCAACCGAAGAGTCGTGGAGGTCTGCCCATTCGACACTGGAAACACATGTACTCACGACTGGAAAAACGGATGGCAAAGCCACTTTATAGGCAATCCACAGACACCTTTCGCACGCCATCAGCCCAAGCAGCCTTTAACGTTGCACTGGACCGGATTCAGTAAAACCATTCGCTTCAATCCAAACGGCACCAGCCCACTCAGCAATGGCCGCTTCATCCACTGCCGGGCAAGCATCGTTTCATGGCAGCTTGTCATCAATCGTCAGGGACGTATCAGAGTGGCGTCCACTGAAGAAAACCTTGACCAGCAGCAAAGGTGTACGCAGTAGCCCGATCATCGCCCCCGCACTGCCAGCCGTCCTGCTTTAAAAGACAAAAGCAGGCGCACAAGCGACTATGACAGGTATGGTTTCCATAAGGAGCACATCGTGCCTCGAAAGCTGAAGATGCGTGGCTTTACGCTAATAGAGCTGATGATTATTTTGGTTCTGCTCTCCATTGTCGCAGGGATCGCAATACCAAATCTGACTCGCTTGATCACCAACCATCAGATAGAAAACCAAGCTCAAACGCTGAATAGCCTGTTGCAGTTTGCCAGAACCGAGGCGGTTGTTCGTCGCACCTCTGTAGCCGTAGTTAATAACGGCAATGCCTGGGCGGTAAGGCTCGGAGGCCAAACGCTTATACAAGAGACATTCGATCCCGAGCGGGCATCAGTATCTACCCTGCCGAACCCAGCCAACATCACATTTAACTCTAATGGCAGTGCAAACCCTGCAACAACATTCGTTGTGTGCCATGAAGACAATCCGATATTCGCTTACCGCTTGATACTGACTGCAAGCGGCCACAGCCGTCTTTACCCCCGCGGTAAAGCTGAAGACGGCACTGATTTGGGAGACTGCAATCCATGACGTTTTTTAAGCAGCACAAGGGCTTCAGCCTGATTGAAGTCATGGTCACGCTGATCCTTCTTACTGTAGGCCTACTGGGATTGGTAGTGATGCAAAGTCGCGGCATTCAGTACACAACTGATGCCGCACAAAGAAACAACGCACTTATGCTCGCCAATGAGGCCATGGAAATGCTGCGTGTAGCAGGCCCTCAGGCTGCTCAAAATAACTACGCCTTTGTCGAGCTGCCAGAATCTCAAGACTGTGAACCTGAAGTACAGGCGACTGACGTATCTAAACAGTTGGGATGCTGGGCAAGCCGGGTACGCCTGTTATTACCTGATGCAGAAAATTTGAGCGATGAGTTTCGAATCTGCCGCTCAAACGCGCCTAGAACGTGTGCAAACAATGGATCAGCATTCATGGTACAGGTTGCATGGCGCGCCGCAGGCAATGACTGCATGGACGCAAGCCCACAAGCCGGCAATGACCCATCCATATGCCGGCTGCACCTGCAAGGAGAACTCTGATGAACACGAGACAACTAGGCATATCGATGATTGAGCTACTCGTAGCCATGCTAATCAGTAGTTTTCTTATTCTAGGTGTGACACAAGTCTATCTCGACAACAGAAGCAATACCATATTTCAGCAAAACCAAGCGGGCAATATAGAAAACTCTCGATTTACAATACTAATACTTGAGCAAGAGTTAGCTAAAGCGGGTTATAGACGCCGCGCCGACCACACAATGGAGTATGCATTCCCCGCTGAAAATGCTGGCGGCAGATGCGGAATCATGAAAGCCGGACAGGTAACTAAATTTATTAGCGCCACCGAATTTTGCATTCGCTATCAGCCGGCCTTCACTGGAGCTACCGAGTGTAACGGTAACTTAATCGCCAACATCCCAACTAAAGCCTACGGTTTTTCAGCCGACACAGGCCTTGGTTACGCAAGGTTTGCGCTCAACAACAGTGGACTTACGTGTAACGGCACAGAACTTACCACCAACATCGACGGCCTCAGGTTCAACTTTGGAGTAAACAACCTTGAGGACGAAAGAAATATAACTAGATTCACAACAACACCTAATGCCGATGAAAACATAAGAGCCATACAATTTTCAGTGTTAGCAGCGAGCACCACAGAAGTAACAAAAGAGCCTGCCAGCACTATTTATGAATACTGGTTTGATGCAGAACCCACAAACAAGAAACTTTATAGCTTATTTTCAACCAGTACCAGCATGAGGAATCAAATGCCATGAGCGCCAAAAGAATCATTCAATTCCCCCACAGGCAACACGGCGCAGCACTGGTTATTGCTTTGGTTTTTCTGCTGATCATCACCATGGTAACCATCTCTAATATGCGAGAAGTATCCCTGGAGAGCCGTATTACGGGAAACACGATCGAAAGCAAACGCCTTCTTAACGTTGCAGAATCCGCCGTACGCGATGGGGAGCGAAGCTTGCAGCTAGTAGACAGCGAAGGCGAAAAGTTCTTCTCCCCTCCCACACTTCGAGCAAACTGTAATGGCTTGAGCGATGAAAAGGCCTGCGTCCTCAGTCGTGAGCCAGGCTATAACTTAGACCTGACCGAAAAAAGAGCTTACTCGGCTGCTGGAACAAAACTGGAAGGTGAAGCGGCTTATTACGTATTACTGGCTCCAGCGGGCGAAGGCCTAGGCGAAAGTGAAAATCCAGAGTACGGGAATAGGCATTCGGGCATCGGTCCTTTTCGTTATGAGGTGAATGGCACAGCCGAAAGAAACGGCATGACTACAGCCATTCGCACCAACGTCGCTTTCAACAGCGAAGGTAAGATTGAAGAAGAATGATCCGCATTAAACTCACTGCGACGACCCCACCGAAACGCTTCGGGGAGAAAAATATGAACGCAAAAAAACAACTCAGCAAAATTATCGGCAGCATGCTGATATCTGGCTTCTACTTTTTCGGCATACACAGTGCAACAGCTGCATCACTTAACATCAGCCAAAAGCCACTTATGCTGTCTGAAAGCGTTTCGCCCAATATGCTGCTTTCAATTGATGACTCCGGCAGTATGCGCTGGGCTTTTGCACCGGACAATTTAAATGGAACAGGCCCTACACGACGCGCAAAATCCAACTCATTTAATCCAATTCACTACAACCCAAATGCAACCTATACAGCCCCTAAGGTATTTAACACTTTAGGTAGCGAAGTTCAGCTGTCTACAACTTTCAACGCTGCTTGGCACAATGGATTCTCCACCGCGCGAGGCTCCGTAAACCTGTCTAACAACTACCGAGTGCATTGGACATACGACCCTAACGCCAACGCCCCCACAACCTATGGCTATAACAATACAAATATCAGACTTGCTGAAAACCCCAGCGCTGACTTTAATGCAAGCATTGTTAGAAACTCAAACGGAGCATCAACGGTTACTTCACCCGGCGGCATTACGTTTTCAATTAGACGCATAAGTAGCACCAGCTGTTCGGCCACTGCCAGTTACCCTGGAATTTTTTCGAATTTAACTGCAAACTGCACAAACACTGCAGCAAACACCTACACTGCCGCTTTAAATCAAAGCGGGGTTCCCGCTTACTACTACGCCTATGACGCCAGTAAAAAAGTGAATTGCGTGACAGGTGACGAGGATTGCTACAACCTCAGATTTGTTACGGCCTCTGAACAACAAAACTTCGCTAACTGGTACTCTTTCTATCGCAACCGTGCGCTTGCAACTATTTCCGCAGCCTCTTTGGCCTTCTATGACTTATCTTCAGAAGTCCGCCTGAGCTGGCAGGGGCTGTCTACATGCACAACGTTCGCCAGTACAGATACCGCTGGCGCATGCCGTAGGAATTTGTTTCAACCCTACAGTGCAGCACATAAAGGTCAATTATACTCATGGCTGCAGAGCCTGACTTTTAATGGCGGGACTCCCTTACCTGACGCAATGATTCGTGCAGGTGAATTTTATCGCACGAATGCCCGGGCCTGGGAAAAGAACCCTGGCGGCACGGGCAACACCACTGCTAATACCTATGCATGCCGCCCAAGCTATCACATCATGATGACTGACGGCATTTGGGGTACAGCTGCCAGCAGCACGCCAGCAAACTTCCGCGACGATAACTCAACGTTCACGCTACCTGACAATACAAGTTACAGTGGCCGCGCGCCCTACCAAGACAGCCAGAACAATACGTTAGCGGACTTGGCCATGCACTATTGGGCAACTGATTTACGGCCAACAATGGCTGACAGTCTAAAGCCCTACACCCCCTATAAAAGCGGTAATACCACAACTGACTATTGGGACCCGCGCAACAACCCAGCCACATGGCAGCACATGAGCAACTTCATCATGGGTCTGGGGCTAACCCAATCGCTGACTAACCCTACTATTCCATGGGCTGGCGGTACTCACGATGGCAGCGGGTATCAGGCACTACTCAATGGCACAGCTACTTGGCCACCAGCAAGCGCAACAGGCGGTAATAATAACGTTTATGACCTATGGCACGCCGCTATTAACTCGCGTGGCGAGTTTTTCAGCGTTGACAGCCCTGAGGCCATGGTTCAAGCCTTTAGAGAAATCCTAAACCGCATCGCAGATCGCTCTGCAACAGCCGCTCGTCCAGCGGTATCCGCATCGTTCGTATCGGACAATATCAATCAACTGCAAAGCCGCGTCTTCGCCACTCAGTTCTCGAGTGAAGACTGGAGTGGTGAAGTAACTAAACGCACTATTACTAAAACCGGAGAGGCCATTCCGGGCCAAAGTTGGAGCACCCGCACAGCAAACGCCAACCTTGACCCAGCTCTAAGAAAAATCCTGATAAAGGACCCGAGCAACAGCACGACTGGCCTGAAGAATTTCTTATGGAGTAACTTAACTGCGGCGCAGCAAGGCTTCCTGAACGTGAACCCCGAGGGCACCGGCGTTAGCAGTGACAACCGCGGCACGGATCGCCTTAACTATATTCGTGGAGACAGAACCAATGAAGGCGAGAACTCGCCCCAGTTCCGCCAACGCAGTACTATTTTAGGCGACATCATTAACTCCAGCCCCGCACTCGTTGGCACACCAGCTTATCTAAGCTACCTTGCAGATGACATAGAAAAGCCCGATCGCGGTGCTGGCTATAAGAACTACACCGACTTCCGTGAAAACAACAAACGATCTGCACGAAAGGAAATGCTCTATGTAGGCGGCAATGACGGCATGCTGCACGGATTCGAAAGCGATACGGGCAAAGAAATCTTCGCCTTTATCCCCTCAGCGGTCATACAAAATCTTAACAAACTAAGCGGCCAAAATTATAAAGGTGGGGAACATCGCTATTTTGTTGATGGCAGCCCAATCGTACGAGATGTCTATTTTGATAATACGCTCGGCTGGCGCACAGTCCTGATCGGCACGCTACGCGCCGGCGGAAAAGCCATGTTCGCACTCGACATAACGGACCCGGACAACATTAAGCTACTGTGGGAATTTGACTCCAGCAACGACGTAGACTTGGGTTATACCTTTGCTCAGCCTGAAATTGTACGACTGCACACTGGCCAATGGGCCGTACTGCAAGGCAATGGTTATAACAGCGAAAACGATAAAGCTGCGCTTATGGTAATTGATATAAAAACCGGCGCTCTCCTCAAGAAAATTGTTGTACCGCCTGTTGTCGAAGCGAATGTTACGCTCCCTAATGGACTATCAAGTGTGCGCGCAGCTGACAATAATGGTGACGGCCTTGCCGACTATGCCTACGCTGGTGATATTCAGGGCAATATTTGGCGTTTTGATCTGGTGCCCACTACAACAGCTGCGATTGCCGCCACAGAGGATCCATTCAATCGAAATCAAAGTATCTTCAACAGTAATAGCTTCACCCCCGCTCAATTCAAATTGGCGTATAACAACGAGCCTCTTTTTGTTGCACGCGACGCTCAAGGCTTGAGACAACCAATAACAATCCAACCGTCACTCGTAAGGCATCCAACAACCCTTGGCTACCTTGTACTGGTTGGTACAGGTAAGTACTTTGAGAATGGCGATGCCAATGTTGATACAAGTCGCGCGATGAGCCTTTATGGAATATGGGATCGCAAGACACGCAGACAGACGACTCAAGCACTGCAGGCAAATACTAGAGTTCGCGCCAATCTACAGAAACAGCAATTTGAACTGCAGCAGAATTCCGTGCAGTTTGATAACAACGGGACACCAATCAGCAATGATATTCGCCTCCTCAGTCAAAACACTGTCAAGTGGTACAGAGATCTTAATAGCGGCGAAACGTTTGACCCTACAAACGATGGCTTTGTCGAGAAGTGGGGCTGGCGCTTAGATCTGGCTGTTGAAAAAAACGGCTCTCAAGCTTTAGCAGGAGAAATGATTGTTAACAGTATGGCAGCCCGTGGCTCGACATTATTGGCCAGTAGCTTGACGCCAAATGACGACCCCTGCCAGGCAGGAGCCATCACATGGTTCTATGGTATAAATGCCCATACTGGTGGTCGCACACTGAAAAACATACTTGATCTGAATAATGACCGGCGCTTTGATAGCAAAGATCAGTACAAGAACCAAGTCGTAACGGGGCGTAAATATAGTGCACCTGGCGGCTTTACAATGTCTCCTGGCGGTATATTTGGTGAGGGCGGCGAACCCCCAATGACACTACCACCCATTATCGGAGCACCTCGCCAAAGCTGGCAAATCATTCCTGAGGACTTCCAATGACCGCTCTGAAGATGAATAGCTCGGGCTTTACCCTGCTCGAGCTGATGATAGTGGTGGCTATAATGGGCCTCATAGCCGCCATTGCCATCCCTAATTATTCTGAATATTTAGGCAGGACGAAGCGATCGGAGGGTCAGGCCGTATTAGCCAATGCTGCCGCGCTTCAGGAAAGATTTTTTGCGCAAAATAACCGTTACGTGATTACGAACGCGGAGATCAACCGATTAACGAGTAATTCAGCTCAACTCGTTGGGGCCGGCGTCAATCAAAGAGTGAGATCTGAGAACGACTACTACCGCGTTTCGGTATCAACATTGGCCGGTGACGGTGGCTACACACTCACTGCGACACCCAATGAACCTACATTCAGCGACCCAACTTGCGGAGGCCTGATCTTAAATGCGATTGGCGCAAAAAACCGTACTGCGGTTGGTGCAGGTGCCAAGACTGTTAATGAGTGCTGGAAATAAAAGGTGAGCGGTGGTGGCAGCCAACTACTGCCACCCGCTACACTTTAAACCTGCCTCACCCGTAATTCCTTCGGCATCGAAAACGTCACATTCTCCGGGCGCCCCAACAACTCTTGGGCGCCCGTTGCGCCCCACTCGCTCAGTTGCTGAATAACGCCCTGCACCAGGACTTCTGGTGCAGACGCGCCAGCTGTGATGCCAATACCGGTCACGCCATCAAACCACTCACGCTTTAAATCTTCGGCACCGTCGATCAGGAACGCGGGCGTGCCCATGCGTTCAGCCAGCTCGCGCAGGCGGTTGGAGTTGGAGCTGTTAGGGCTACCGACAACCAGCAGCACATCGCACTCGGCGGCGAGTTGTTTGACTGCGTCCTGACGGTTTTGGGTGGCGTAGCAGATGTCGTCTTTGCGCGGGCCACCGATAGCGGGGAATTTAGCGCGCAGGGCGTCGATCACTTTACTGGTGTCGTCCATCGACAGCGTGGTCTGGGTGACAAAGGCCAGTGCTTCAGGATTGCGCACCTGCAGTTCGGCAACATCGGTTTCGTCCTCGACCAAGTAGATCGTGCCGCCGTTGCTGGCGTCGTACTGCCCCATGGTACCTTCAACTTCCGGGTGACCTTCATGGCCAATCAGGATGCATTCGCGGCCCTCGCGGCTGTAACGGACGACTTCCATATGCACCTTGGTCACCAGTGGACAGGTGGCATCAAAGACTTTCAGGCCGCGTCGATCAGCTTCGCTGCGCACGGCCTGAGAGACGCCGTGCGCACTGAAAATGACGATCACGTCATCCGGCACCTGATCCAGCTCCTCGACAAAAACTGCACCGCGAGAGCGCAGGTCTTCGACCACAAACTTGTTGTGCACCACTTCATGCCGCACATAGATGGGCGGGCCGAAGACTTCGAGCGCGCGATTGACGATTTCAATGGCGCGGTCAACACCGGCACAGAAGCCACGGGGATTGGCGAGTTTGATATGCATGCTGGTTATCTCGGCGCGCGTAAACGAAAGTTGCCGTCGGTTGAGTTTGCGGCACATGCGGTCTAAGCCACGAATGCCGTGTAGCCCAGCACTGTGCCCGACATAGGAATCATGGTGGGTTGCGGCGCGCCAAACAACCTGTGCAGGCTAAAGCGGCGCCTGTATGCCTAACCCACCCTACGAAAATATTGCGCTGTTCAGAGCGCTTTGACCTCAATAATCTCCACCTCGAAGCTCAGCACTTTGCCGGCCAACGGGTGGTTGAAGTCGATGGTCACCTGGTTATCATCAAAGGCTTTGACTACACCCGGCAACTCGGCGTTGGCGGCATCATTGAAGATCACCAGCAAACCTTCCGACAACTCCATATCCTGAAACTGGCTGCGCGGCATAACCTGGATATTCTGCGGATTACCCTGACCGAAGCCCTGCTCCGGACTGATCGACAGGCTGCGCTTGTCGCCCGCTTTCAAGCCATAAATGGCCTGCTCAAAGCCTGGCAGCAGGTTGCCGTCACCGACCTTGAAGGTGGCGGGCTGTTTATCGAAGGTACTGTCCACCACATCGCCGTTGTCCAATTTGAGGGCGAAATGCAGGGTCACTTCCCTGCCCGGACCGATACGCACGTCAGTCATTTGCCTGCCTCCCCGGACTTTTCACTTTTGAACATATCCAGCGCCAGCAGGATGGCACCACCGGTAATCGCCATATCGGCCACGTTGAAGGCTGGGAAGTACCACTGCTGATGCCAATGCAACAGGATGAAGTCGACCACATGACCAAATACCACGCGATCCACAAGGTTACCCAGTGCACCACCCAGAACTAATGCCAACGCCACCGCCAGCCAGGTTTCGTCTGACTTGAGGCGTTTGAGCCAGACCACCAGCACCCCGCTCACCACCACGGCAATTGCGGCAAAGAACCAGCGCTGCCAGCCGGCGGCATCGGCCAGAAAGCTGAATGCCGCGCCGGTGTTGTAAGCCAGGGTCCAGCTGAAGTAATCGGGAATTATCACGATCTGCTGGTACATGCTCAGGTTGTTGTCGAACCAGAACTTGCTCGCCTGATCGACCACAAACACCAGCAGACTCAGCCACAGCCAGGACAAACGGCCGAAACGACTGCCATTAAGCATAATGACGAACCTCACCCGCGCCTTCAATGTTGTCCACGCAGCGACCGCAGATCTCCGGGTGGGCCGGGTTGATGCCAACATCTTCACGGTGGTGCCAGCAACGTCCGCATTTGGCATGGGCGGATTTCAGCACTTTCAGCTTGAGCCCGCTCACTTCGGTGTCTACTGCGTCGCTCGGGGCACTGGCCAGCGGGGCCAGGGTGGCAGTCGAGGTGATCAGCACAAAGCGCAGCTCGTTACCCAGTTTGTTCAGATCGGCAATCAGGCTGTCTTCGGCATACAGGGTCACTTCCGCCTGCAGGTTGCCGCCAATGGCCTTGGCCGCACGGAGGTTCTCCATCTCCTTATTCACCGCGACCTTGACCGCCATCACGCGCTCCCAGAAGGCACGATCCAGCTCGAAGCCTTTCGGCAATTCACCCAGGCCCTGATACCAACCATTGAGCATCACCGACTCGTTGCGCGCACCCGGCAGGTATTCCCACAGCTCATCAGCGGTGAACGAAAGTACCGGGGCGATCCAGCGCACCAGGGCTTCGGCGATATGGAACAGCGCCGTCTGGCAGGAACGTCGCGCCACGCTGTCGGCTGCAGTGGTGTACTGGCGGTCCTTGATGATATCGAGATAGAAACCACCCAACTCCTGCACGCAGAAGTTGTGCACCTTCTGGTAGACGTTCCAGAAGCGGTAGCTGTCATAAGCTTCGACAATTTCGCGCTGCAGCAGCAGGGCGCGATCTACAGCCCAGCGGTCCAGCGCCAGCATGTCCTGAGCCGGCAGCAGGTGCTGCGCCGGATCGAAACCGCTGAGGTTGGAGAGCAGGAAACGCGCGGTGTTGCGGATGCGCCGGTAGGAATCGGCGCTGCGCTGCAGGATGACCTTGGACACGGCCATCTCGCCGGAATAGTCGGTGGACGACACCCACAGGCGCAGGATATCGGCGCCCAGGCTGTCATTCACTTCCTGCGGGGCGACTACGTTGCCCAGCGACTTGGACATTTTGCGGCCGTTCTCATCGACCACAAAGCCGTGGGTCAGCAGCTCTTTGTACGGCGCATGGCCGTCGATTGCTGCGCCTGTTAGCAGGGAGGAATGGAACCAGCCACGGTGCTGATCGGAGCCTTCCAGGTACAGATCGGCGCGCGGGCCTTCGGCATGACCGAGCGGGTGCGAACCGCGCAATACGTGCCAGTGGGTGGTGCCGGAGTCAAACCAGACGTCGAGGGTATCGCTGATCTTGTCGTAGTCGGCGGCTTCATCGCCCAGCAGCTCGGCGGCGTCCAGCTTGAACCAGGCTTCGATGCCCTCGTGCTCGACACGTTTGGCCACCTCTTCCATCAGCTCGACACTACGCGGGTGCAACTCGCCCGTGGCTTTGTGCAGGAAGAACGGGATTGGCACACCCCAGTTGCGCTGACGCGAGATGCACCAGTCCGGACGCCCGGCAATCATGCTGTGCAGGCGCGCCTGGCCCCAGGCTGGGACGAACTGCGTTTGCTCGATGGCGGCCAGCGCGCGCTCACGCAGGGTGCCGCCTTCGTTCGGCTGCTTGTCCATGCCGACGAACCACTGCGCGGTGGCGCGGTAGATCAGCGGGGTCTTGTGGCGCCAGCAATGCATGTAGCTGTGCTGGATGGCTTCGTACTTGAGCAGCGCGCCAACTTCTTCCAGCTTGGCGACGATGGCCGGGTTGGCCTTCCAGATAAACTGGCCGCCAAAGAACGGCAGATCGCTGACATACACGCCGTTGCTCTGTACCGGGCTGAGGATGTCATCGTTGCTCATGCCGTAGCCTTTGCAAGAACGGAAGTCGTCCTCGCCGTAGGCCGGGGCCGAGTGCACCACACCAGTACCGGCACCCAGCTCGACGTAGTCGGCCAGATAAACCGGTGCGAAGCGCTCATAGAACGGATGACGGAAGCGGATCAGTTCCAGCGCCGCGCCTGGCGCGGTGGCGATCACGTCGCCCTGCAGGCCATAACGGGCCAGGCAGCCTTCCACCAGCTCTTCGGCCAACAGCAGCAGGCGCTCGCCGGCATCGACCAGCGCGTAGGTAAATTCAGGATGGACGTTAAGCGCCTGGTTAGCCGGGATGGTCCAAGGCGTAGTGGTCCAGATTACGATGGAGGCTGGCTTGGGCAAGCTCGCCAAGCCGAATGCGGCGGCCAATTTTCCGGCATCTTCAACCACAAAGGCGACGTCGATGGCATCGGACTTTTTGTCCTGATATTCGACTTCCGCCTCAGCCAGCGCCGAGCCGCAATCGAAGCACCAGTTGACCGGCTTCAAGCCCTTGAACACAAACCCTTGCTTGACCATTTCAGCCAGCGCGCGGATCTCGCCGGCTTCGTTGGCAAAATCCATGGTTTTGTACGGATTATCCCAATCACCCAACACACCCAGGCGCACAAAGTCAGCCTTTTGCCCTTCAATCTGCTCTCCGGCATAGGTGCGGCAGCGCTCGCGGGTCAGGTCAGACGGCTGGTTCTTGCCGAAGGTGGTTTCCACCTTGTGCTCAATCGGCAAACCGTGACAATCCCAGCCCGGCACATAGGGCGCGTCAAAGCCGGCCAGGGTTTTCGAGCGGGTGATGATGTCCTTGAGGATCTTGTTGACCGCATGACCTATGTGGATGCTGCCGTTGGCATAGGGCGGACCGTCGTGCAGAACAAACTTCGGCCGACCTTCGCCTTGCGCGCGCAGCTTCTGATACAGGCCAATCTCGTTCCAGCGCTGCAGAATCTGCGGCTCGCGCTGCGGTAGGCCGGCCTTCATCGGAAATTGGGTGTCAGGCAGATTAAGCGTGGCTTTGTAATCGGTCATGTCAGGCTCTTCGTAAGCGATTGGCACCCAGCCAATGAAGCTGGGGGCTTAAACGCGCCAATGGGCACGGGCGGCAGCAATATCGGCAGCAATGGCCGTCTTCAATGCCTCAAGGGAGGCGAAACGCTGCTCATCGCGCAGCTTGTGGTGGAAAGCCACCGTCAAACGCCGGCCATATAAATCACCGGCAAAGTCCAGCAAATGCACTTCCAGATGAGCGCTACCATCACCGGCCACGCTCGGGCGCACACCAATGTTGGCCACACCCGGCCAGGTTTGGCCGTCAACCTCGGTGCTGACCAGGTACACGCCCTTGAGCGGCACCCGCTTGCGCTTGAGCTGCACATTGGCAGTCGGCGCATTCAGCTGACGCCCCAGCTTCTGCCCGTGCAACACCCGCCCAGCGATCTGGAAGGGGCGCCCGAGCAGGTGCTGCGCCAAGGCGAAATCACCGGCATCAAGGGCTTCACGTACGCGCGTACTGCTGACGCGAATACCGTCCAGTTCAACCGTGCTAGCAGCCTCGACGCTGAAGCCTTCGCGCTCACCGGCCTCAGCCAGAAAAGCAAAGTCACCGGCGCGGTCACAGCCAAAGCGGAAGTCGTCACCCACCTCCAAGTGCTGCACCCCTAGCCCTTCAACCAGCACCCTATGCACGAACTCGGCAGCGCTGAGTTCCCGCAGGCGCCGGTTGAAACTCAGGCACAGAACCCGATCAACACCTTCAGCCGCCAGCAATGCAACCTTGTCACGTAACCGCGCCAGGCGCGCCGGCGCAACCTCAGGGGCAAAAAACTCGCGCGGCTGCGGCTCGAAAATCAACACGCAACTGGGTACGCCAAGCTCGGCAGAACGCTCACGCAGACGCGCCAAAATGGCCTGATGACCACGATGGACGCCGTCGAAATTCCCGATGGTGGCAACACAGCCCCGATGCAGGGGCCGCAAGTTGTGTAGGCCTCGAACCAGCTGCATAACGCGCTTCTTGCTCATAAAGTGGCCGATTATACGCACACCGGACAGCGGACAACAGGCAGCAAATCAGCTGCCTGTAGAATCGGCTTACAGCCTTGCGAGCTAGAGTCCTGTAAGGCAAAAACAGGCGAGATACGGAGCGCAGCGGAGCAACAGCCAACGGCTGGCCCGCAGGGTGAGCGCAGCGAATCAAGCGAAGTGTACGGGCTGTACAGGAGCATGAGTCGTTTCACTCGCCCTTCGGGCCGCACTAAAGCGCGCTAGCCGCAAGCGGCTTTACGAACCTGCTTTTAACGCAGCAGGGCCGACGCGCAGCAGATCGTAAACCGATGCTCAGAGTGCGCTGCGCCGCGCAAAGTCCTTCAAACGGAACCCCAGCAGCGCCAACACGACCAAATAAGCCAGCATGCCCACGCCAACCAACCCACCCAGGCGCAGCAAACGCCAGAGCATGGTGCCGTCCGCCCAGCCTGGCAGGTACTGCATGGCCAGCAGCAGCACGCCCACCATCGTCAACAACGCCAATAACAACTTGCCGAGGAACAGCACCCAGCCCGGCTGCGGCTGGAACATGTCACGTTTGCGTAGCTGCCAGTACAACAGCCCAGCATTCAGACAGGCGGCCAAGCCAATGGCCAGCGCCAGTCCGGCATGCGCCAGGGGAATCACAAAGATAAACAGCACATTCATCACCTGGGTCGCCAACAGCGTCACCAGCCCGATACGCACCGGGGTTTTGATGTTCTGCTGGGCGTAGAAGGCCGGCGCGAGAATTTTCACCAGAATGATGCCAACCAAACCCAGCGAATAAGCGATCAAGGCGCGCTGGGTCATCAAGGTATCGGCTGCGGTGAACTTGCCGTACTGGAACAACGAGGCAATCAGCGGCTCGGAGATAATCGCCAACGCCACCGCACTGGGCAGCGCCAACACCAGACACAGGCGCAAACCCCAGTCGAGCAGTTTAGAGTAGTCCTCGCGACTGGCGCCGGCATGGGTTTTCGACAAAGCCGGCAGCAGAATGGTGCCCAACGCCACGCCGAGCACACCAGCCGGCAACTCCATCAAGCGGTCGGCGTAGTACATCCAGGAAACAGAGCCTGCGACCAGAAAGGAAGCGAAGATGGTGTTGATGATCAGCGAAATCTGGCTGACCGACACCCCGAATATCGCCGGCCCCATCTGCCTGAGTACGCGCCAAACGCCCGAGTCTTTGAGATTCAGGCGAGGCAGCACCAGCATGCCGATCTTGTGCAGATGCGGCAGCTGGAACAGCAGCTGTGCCAGACCGCCCACCAGTACCGCCCAGCCCAGCGCCATGATTGGCGGATCGAAATAAGGGCTCAGAAAAAGCGCAAAAACGATCATGCTGATATTCAGCAGTGTCGGCACAAAGGCCGGCACCGAGAAGCGGTTCCAGGTGTTGAGCACAGCCCCTGCCAAGGATGAGAGGGAAATCAGCAAAATATAAGGAAAGGTGATGCGCAGCAGATCGGTGGTTAGCGCAAAGCGCTCCGCCTCATCAGCAAAACCCGGCGCAGACGCCCAAACAATCCAGGGCGCCGCGAGAACCCCGATCAAGGTCACCAACGCCAACACCAGTGTCAGCAAGCCAGTGACATAAGCCAAAAATGTGCGCGCTGCTTCATCACCCTGCTGGGTTTTATATTCGGCCAAGATCGGCACAAAGGCTTGGGAAAATGCACCCTCGGCAAAAATTCGACGCAACAGATTCGGTAATTTGAACGCCACCACAAAGGCGTCAGAAGCCACGCCAGCCCCGAAAGTGCGGGCAATAATGGTATCGCGCACAAACCCCAGAACCCGCGAGAGCATGGTCATGGAGCTGACAGCAGCCAACGACTTGAGCAAATTCATGTAGTATCCCTGCTCCACAAACGAGCACTGGCGCGCAAAAGCGACGAGTGTAACGGCCCGCCACTGGTCAGGCCAGCACGGGGAAAAGCCAATAGGCTTGACAGTACTCCCTCACATCGGCATGATTCGCGGCCTTATTTGTTTGTAACCCCCCAGTTTTTTTCGAGGAGCTTGACGGTGGCCAATACACCTTCTGCCAAAAAACGCGCAAAACAGGCTGAGAAGCGTCGTAGCCATAACGCCAGCCAGCGCTCCATGGTTCGTACCTACATCAAGAACGTGGTCAAGGCTATCGAAGCCAAAGATCTCGATCTGGCTAAAAACGCTTACACCCTGGCTGTGCCAGTAATCGACCGCATGGCCGATAAAGGCATCATCCACAAGAATAAAGCCGCTCGTCACAAGAGCCGCCTGAATGGCCACATCAAGGCCTTGGGCGAAGCTGCAGCAGCTTAAGCTGCAAAGCTGAACACTGGGGATCACTCAATCGAGAAAATCCCAACAGAAAAACCGATACTTTGTATCGGTTTTTTTGTGCCCGCGTTTTACCCCCCCACCACACAACAAACCCTGGCACCACGACGAAAGGCAGCGATAAGTACTTGCTATTAATTTAATAGGAATTATTCTCATCTGACCATTTAAAGGGAGATGAGCTATGACGTACTTGATTGATGCTTGGCTGGACCGCCCACACCCCTACCTGCGCATTCTCAATCGCAACACCGGCGAAGTCTGCGCCCTGCTTCAGGAAGATGCGCTGGATGAGCTGCGTGACCAGGGTGACCTGGATCTGCACGAACTGAACTCCAGTGAGCCGCTGGTGCTCAAGGAGCTGGTGCGCAGCCTGTTTCTCTACTGCTATGCCCGGGCATTGCGCCCCTGAAATGCATCACGGGCATGACCCGCTCCTACACAAGTAAGAGCGCAGCATGCCCGTGAAGGAAACCGACTAGGCGTTAGAGAACGTCCAGCAGCTCCACATCAAACACCAGCACACTGTGCGGCGGGATGCTGCCCACGCCTTGCGCGCCGTAAGCCAGCTCGCTCGGCACGTACAGGCGCCACTTGCTACCGGCATTCATCAGTTGCAGGGCTTCGGTCCAACCGGCGATCACGCCGCCAACAGGAAACTCAGCCGGCTCGCCGCGCTCATAGGAGCTGTCGAACACCGTGCCGTCGATCAGGGTGCCGTGGTAGTGAGTACGCACGCTGTCCTCACGGGAAGGCTTGGCGCCTTCGCCAGCAGTCAGCACTTCATACTGCAGACCGGAAGCCAGCACGGTGATGCCGTCACGTTTGCCGTTCTCAGCCAGGAAAGCCAGACCAGCACCCGCAGCGGCTTCAGCCTTGGCGGCTGCTTCGGCTTGCATGATGTCGCGAATGACCTTGAAGCTGGCCGACAGCTCGGCCTCGCTGACGCGACTTGGCTGGCCACTGAAGGCGTCAGTCAGCCCCGCCAGGATGGCGTCCAGGCTCACGCCCGGCGGTGGATTGTCACGCAGCTGACCACCCAGTTGACGGCCGATGCCGTAGCTGACACGGGTTTCGTCAGTCGAGAGATTGATATCGGACATAGCACGGCTCCGCTAGGGGCTAAAAAAGGTCGGCCAGCCTAGCACAAAGCATCCGCCTGCTCTAACCGCCAGCACTCGCCGAACGGTGGCGACGGCAGCGTTCCGAGCAGTACTTAACCTCATCCCAACACCGCGTCCATTTCTTGCGCCAGGCGAAGGGTAAGCCGCACACCTGACAGGTCTTGACCGGCAGTTCGGCCTTTTTCATATCACCTCACCGGCATCCAGCCGCGCCAGCAGTTGCTCGCCGCGCGCCCACAACCCCTGCTGCTTGACCTCCCCCATCTTGTCCAACCCCCGATAGATCATGCCCAACCGAGGGTTACCGGACAGCTGCTCGCGGTGACGCATAAGGAAATGCCAGTACAGCGCATTGAACGGGCAGGCCTGCTCACCCACGCTTTCCGTGACCTTGTAGGCGCAGTCACCGCAGTAGTTGGACATGCGCTTGATGTACTGACCACTGGCGCAATAAGGCTTGGAGCCCAGGTAGCCACCATCAGCGTGCATCACCATACCCAGGGTATTGGGCAGCTCGACCCAATCGAAGGCATCCATGTACACCGCCAGGTACCAGTCGCAAACCTGGCGGGGCTGGATACCTGCCAGCAGGGCGAAGTTGCCGGTGACCATCAGCCGCTGGATGTGGTGGGCATAGGCATGTTCCAACGTCTGGCCGATGGCCTGACTCATGCATTTCATGCGGCTCTTGCCGGTCCAGTAGAACGCCGGTAACGGCCGAGTGTTGCCGAAGGCATTGCGCTCGGCATACTCCGGCATGTGCATCCAGTAAATGCCACGCACGTATTCGCGCCAGCCAATCAACTGCCGGATAAAGCCTTCCGCGGCGTTCAACGGCACCTGACCGCGCCAGTAAGCCGCCTCAACATCGGCACACAGGCGGCGCACGTCCAGCAGACCAACGTTCAGCGCCGCGCTGATCCGCGCATGGAACAGAAACGGCTCACCCACCGCCATAGCGTCCTGATAATCGCCAAAAGCCGGCAAAGCGAAATCGAGAAAGTGCTGCCACAGCGCCTCGGCCTCGGCATGGGTCACCGGGTAATCGAAAGACGCCAGACTGCCGTAATGATGACTAAAGCGCTCGGCCACCTGCTTCAGCACGTCCTGGGTAATGGCGTCCGCCGGGAAGCGCGCCGCCATCGGCGCCTTAATGTGCTTGGGCAGCGCCTTGCGGTTTTCCGCATCGAAGTTCCACGCACCGCCCACTGGCGTGCCGTCGCCATTCATCAATAAACCGGTCTTACGCCGCATTTCGCGGTAGAAGAACTCCATGCGCAACTGCTTACGCCCTTCGGCCCAGCAAGCGAACTCGTCACGAGCGCAGATAAAACGGCTATCAGCATGCCAGGTGATCGGTAAGCCACAAACCTGCAGAGCCTGCTCCAGCCGCCACTCTCCGCATTCTGTGAGATGCACCTCGGCCGCCTGCAACTGCGTAGCCCAGCGCTGCAACTCACCTGGCAGCGAGCCGCTATTCTGTGCGTCATCCAGCTTGACGTAGTGCACGCGCCAACCGCGCTCGCGCAGGGCCTCAGCAAAGTGGCGCATGGCACTGAAAATCAGCGCGATCTTCTGCGGATGGTGCGGCACATAGTCGGTCTCTGCCGCCACTTCAGCCAGCAGCACAGCATCCTGCTGCGGATCGAGGGCCTGCAGACTGGGCAGATCGAAGGACAACTGATCACCCAGCACCAGGGCAAGCCGGCGAATAGCCATAGGCAGAGTCGTTACCAGGAGGAATTGAAGGAAATCGGCACGCGCAAGGTGTCTTGGCTGCCATCCTGCATGCCGCACATCTCGTCATGCACCACGGCATGCACCAGATGAAAAGGCAGGCGTGGGAGATCATGCAGCAGATCTCGAGCATGCTCGACTGAGCGCAGGTGCAAGGTCTTGCCATGGCCATCGCTAAGCGGATGAGCGCGTCCTTCCATATGCGCCTCCAACAGATAGATACCACCCTCAATAGAAATCAGGTTAAGGGCATCGATATGCCCGGCATGGGCGTGCAGCGAAAGATCTTGAAGGTTCATGGCATATCCTCATGCAAGCAAAGTTATACAGAATTCCATACAAATACAATTCTTGTACAACACAGCAAAAGCACAAGGCACAAAGCAAACCGCCCGTCCGTTTTACAACGGCCGGGCGGTGAGTCGCACAGGTCATGGATCAGTGGTCGTGCTTGGTCAACTTGTCCAGATAGCCCATGGCGAAGGCTGAAAGCACAAAGGCCATGTGAATGATCACATACCACATCAGTTTGCTGTCTTCGATGTTCTGCGCATTCATGAAGACCTTGAGCAGATGAATCGAGGAAATCGCCACGATGGACGCCGCCACTTTCATCTTCAGCGAGCTGGAGTCCATCTTGCCCAGCCAGCTGAGTTTTTCAGTGCCTTCCTCAATATCCAGCTGGGACACAAAGTTTTCGTAACCAGAGATCATCACCATCACCAGCAGACCGCCGACCAACGCCATGTCAATCAACGACAGCAGCACCAGGATCAAGTCGGCTTCAGCCATGGCAAACACGTTCGGCAGGATATGGAAGACTTCCTGGAAGAACTTCAGCGCCAGGGCCAACAAGGCCAGCGACAGGCCGAAATAGATGGGAGCCAGCAGCCAGCGGGAGGCGTACATGGCGTTTTCGATAAAGCGTTCCATAAAGGGCTCACTCAGGGGTTCAAAACTGCCGGCGAGTATACCCAGCGTACTGGGCCAGACAAGACTGACATAGCACAGAGCATGCACTTGCCGGAGCTATCCCCGCCAACTGTGGATAACCTTGTTCATGGGGTCAGGATTAATGACTGCAGGCCCGCCCGAGCAAGGCTTTACAAGGGCTGTACACGTCAGCGCCAGACTGCCACTCAGGTTTCTGGGCGGAACTGACAATGGCTAAGCGGATGCCCGCGTTCACCATTCAGCTGCCGCAGCCGGGCCTGGATATGCAGGCGCCAGATGGGCACGTCAACACAGGGCTCATAGCCCATGCCGCGAAGGTTATCGGCAATGTCAGCGAGGATGCTTTCTGCCTCACAAGCCCCGTGGAACGGGCCTTGCGCCTTGATGGCAGAGGGTTGCGAACCGGACATGCCGGCCGCGCAGATCAGCGTCCAGAGACCGTTGTTGCCGGCCAGTGGCAGTACCGCACACTCAATCCGGGTATCCAGGCCCAGGCAATGGCGGGTGAGATTGAGGTTGCGCGACATGGCGACGACCCTCTCGGAAGCAGGCATTCAGCCTACACCCGAGCACGCACCAGTGGGAAGCCAGCAGTTATCCCCACAAGCTGTGGATAACTGTGTGGATGAAGTGAGGAAAAGGCGAGCAGAGCCAGTCGCCCTGCCCGCCCGAACCATTCGTTCAATGACTGACCAGCCACCGGACGAATGGTGCATATACACCTGTCATTCCGCTGTTGGCTTTTTCGCCCGCGGCTTCTTCTCCTTGGCCGCAGCCGCCGGCTCCTCTTTCTTAGGCTCCTCCTTATCCTCGTCCTCCATCCCCATGGCGGCGATATCGCGCAGGCGCTCAACCACCCGGGCATTGACGCTGCCCGCGGGGAATTGCCCCTGCTCATTGGGCGACCCGGCCTCTTCACCGACCAGCAGGCCCAACGCCTCGTCGACATGACGCACAGCATAGATATGGAACTGCCCGGCACGCACCGCCTGCAGCACCCGCTCATCAAGCATCAGGGTGGTGACGTTGGAGTGCGGGATGATCGCCCCCTGCTCACCGGTCAAACCGCGTGCTTCGCAAAGGCGGAAGAAGCCTTCGATCTTCTCGTTGACCCCACCCACCGCCTGCACTTCACCAAACTGGTTGATCGAGCCGGTAATGGCGAAGCACTGCTTGAGCGGCGTGCGCGACAAGGCCGAGATCAATGTGCAGACCTCACCCAGCGAGGCGCTGTCACCGTCGACATAGCCGTAGGACTGCTCCAGGGCGATGCTCGCGGAAATCTCCAGGGGGAATTCCTGGGCATAGCGGCTGCCGAGGTAGCCGGTGAGGATCATCACGCCCTTGGAGTGGATCGGCTGACCCAGATTGACCTCACGCTCGATGTCGACGATGCCGCTGCCACCCGGATAGACCGTGGCGGAAATCCGCGCTGGCACACCGAAAGCCGAGTCGCCGACTTCCAGCACAGTCAGGCCGTTGCACTTGCCCACGGCCGCGCCGGCGGTGTCGATCAAGATGATACCGGCCAGCATGTCGTCGATGATCCGCGCCGACACGCGACCGGTGCGGGTGGCCTTGGCCTTTAGCGCGCGCTCGATATGCCCGGCGTCGGTCACCTCATCCCCAGCCAGGCTGCGGATAAAATCGGCTTCGCTGACCAGTTGAAACAGATCACCAATACGCGCCGACAAACGCCCCTGATGCTCGGCCAGGCGCGCGCTGTAGGTCGCCACCCGCGCCACAGCAGCAGCGGTCAGCGGCGCCATGCCCTCTTCCGAGGTGCGGGTTTTCATCAGCTGGGCGAACTGCTCCAGGCTGTCGTCGGCCAGCGGGATGTCTTCATCGAAGTCGACCAGCACACGGAACATCTCCTGGAAGTCCGGATCGAGGTCCTGCAGCGTGTAATACAGCTGACGCGAGCCGATGATCACCACCTTGAGGTGCAGCGGAATCATCTGCGGGGTCAGGGTCACCGTGGCGATGCGGCCGAGATCGCCCAGCGGCGACTCCATTTTCAACTGGCGCGATTGCAGGGCGCGCTTTAGCGCATCCCAGACAAACGGCTCACCAAGCATCTTCTCCGCTTCAAGAATCAGAAAGCCGCCGTTGGCGCGGTGCAATGCGCCTGGGCGCAGCTGGCGGTAACTGGTGTAGAGCGCGCCCTGATCGGTGTTGTATTCGATACGACCAAACAGGTTGTCGTAGGTCGGGTGCGGCTCGAAGACCACCGGTGCGCCGCCCTGGGCGTGATGACCGACCACCAGGCTCGGGCAGTACTGCTCTTCGAGCAGCTTGCGGGTCTGGGCGTCGGCCTTTTCCACTTCGACCAGTTGATCGACCACGGTCTTCAGCAGATTGACCTGCACCGCCTGCAGGTAGGCGCAGACCCCGGCGTTTTCCGCGTACTTCTGCGACAGCGGCGCCAGCAGCGGTTGCAGGGCAATGGTGATGGTTTCTTCATTGAGCTGACGCAGCAGGTTGCTCGACTCGCGCTTCCACTGCGGCAGGCTGGACAGCTCCTCGTTGAGGCGTTCTTCCAGGGTGGCGATATCGGCATGGAAGCGCTCGCGCTCGGCTTCCGGCAGCTGGGCAAACTCGGCCTCATCCAGCGCCTTGCCATCGAGCATCGGGGTGAAGGCGATGTTGCTGCTGTCACGGTATAGCGCGACGCTCTTTTCCAGCGACAGGCGCTCGACCACATCCAGGGCCTGGTCGTAGCGCTTGTTGAAGTCGCGGTCGATGGCGTTTTTCTTCTGCTGGAACGAGGGGTGCTCGAACACCGCCGGGAAAGTCGCCAGCAGGTTATCGATCAGGCCGTTGATGTCAGCGAGAAATTCGCCGGCAGTGCCGGACGGCAGCTCCAGCGCGCGCGGCTCGCGGGGCTCGTCAAAATGGTTGACGTACACCCGGTCAGCCGGGGTCTCCAGGCGCTTGGCTTCAGCCTTGAGGTAGCGTTTGACGAAGGAGAAACGCCCGGTACCGGGCTCGCCCATGACAAACACGTTATAACCGGGGCGCGGCATCGCCACGCCGAACTGCAGTGCCTCGACGGCGCGCTCCTGACCCAATACGCCACGGAAGGGCTCCAGGTCTGCGGTGCTGGTGAAATTGAACTGCTCGGGAGCAAAAGGGCGGGTCAGGGATTCAGGCGCAAGGCGCAAATGGGCTGCGACGGAGTCTGGCATTGGAAATCCTTGGACAGAGGGGCTGGCGAAATAATCACCCCATCAGCCTTCATCCACAAGCCGTATGCTTGACGCAACGCAAGCGCAGCCTCGATGGAGGCTCCTACAATCACGCCCAACTACCGAGGAGTGCTGCATGAATCTGTTTCAGGAGGTCGCCATCCTGCTGGCCCTGTCCGCGGTGGTTGGGGGCATCGCGGTCAAATTGCGCCAGCCACTGATCATCGCTTATATCCTGGTGGGCATTCTGGCTGGGCCTGCCGTGCTGGGCCTGAGCAGTGAGAACGAACCCCTGCAGCTATTGGCGGAAATCGGCATCACCGTACTGCTGTTCGTGGTCGGCCTCAAACTGGACATGCGCCTGGTCCGCACCCTCGGCCCGGTAGCCTTGGCCACCGGGCTGGGTCAGCTGAGTTTTACCATCGTCTTCGGTTTCATCCTCTGTTACCTGCTGGGTCTGGAATGGCTGACCGCCTTGTATGTGGCCGTTGCCCTGACGTTCTCCAGCACCATCATCATCGTCAAGCTGCTCTCTGACAAAGGCGAGATCGACTCGCTGCACGGGCGCATCGCCATGGGCTTTCTGATTGTTCAGGACATTGCCGTGGTGCTGGCCATGCTGGGCCTCAACCTGTACCAGCCGGGCACCGCCGAGCAACCGGCGATGTCGCCATGGCTACTCAGCCTCACGCTGCTGGGCAGCCTGGCGGTGTTGTTTCTACTAATGCGCTACGCCCTGCCCCGGCTGCTGAACATGATGGCGGACTCCCCGGAGCTGCTCATGCTGATGGCCATTGCCTGGGGCACCCTGCTGGCAGCCGGGGCGGACTCGCTGGGCCTGTCCAAGGAAATTGGCGCCTTTCTGGCCGGGTTTTCCCTGGCCTCCACGTCACTGCGCGAAGCCGTGGCCAGCCGCCTGACCAGCTTGCGCGACTTCCTTCTGCTGTTCTTCTTTCTGCACCTGGGTTTGCAGCTGGACTTTGCCTATATCCACGGTCAAGTCGGCAGCGCGCTGATCCTCTCGGCCTTTGTCCTGATCGGTAACCCGTTGATCGTCATGGCGATCATGGGCTGGATGGGCTACCGCAAACGCACAGGATTCATGGCCGGACTAACCGTGGCGCAGATCAGCGAGTTCTCCATCATTTTCGTGGCCATGGGCATCGGCCTTGGACATATCGGCCAGCCGGCGCTGGGCCTGACGACGCTGGTCGGGCTGATTACCATCACCCTGTCGACTTATATGATTCTCTACGCACAACCGCTGTTTGTGCGCTTCTCGCCCTGGCTGGGCGTATTTGAACGCGCCATCGCCCACCGCGAGAACGCTGACGACACGGCAGCCCCCGGCGACCAGCCGGATATCATCGTATATGGCATGGGCCGTTATGGCCGCAACCTGGCCAGCCAGTTACAGCAAGGCGGAAGGCGGGTACTGGGGGTGGACTTCGACCCACAGGCGCTGGCACAAGCCCGCGAGGAAGGCCTGACCGTGTGCTATGGCGACGCCGAAGATGCGGACTTTCTCAGCCATATGCCACTCAGCCACGCCCAGGCCCTGATCAGCACCATTCCTCAGCGCGAGGTCAACGCCATTCTCCTGCGCGCCTTGCGCAGCGCCGCATTCAAGGGCCAGATCACCCTCAGCGCCTTTCGTGCCGGCGACGCCGAGGCGTTGCATCACGCCGGAGCCGCCAGCGTCCTGCGGCCATACAGCGATGCCGCCGAAACGGCAGCGCGTCGTCTGCTGGCAGAAATCCGGCAGCGCTGAATTCAATACCGTTCAGCGCAAACCAGGCAGTACTCCGCAATCGGTAACGCTTCGAGTCGTTCCGGGCTGATGCGTGATCCACAGCCCAGGCACAGTCCGTAGCGCCCTTCAGCCAGACGCAGTTTGGCCAGGCCGACCTGGCGCAATGCATCCTCGGCTTCTAACAACAATGCCTGCAGAACGTCATCGTTCTGCCGCAGCTGAGCTTGGTCGCCGGCGGCCATCGCGTGGCGATTCGCCAGGTCGCGCCGAATCGCATGGGCACGTGCAGTGTATTCATTAAGCAGACGGTAAAGCGTTATCTGAGGATCGAAACGGGTCATGGCAGTATTCCTCGCAATACAGCCTGAACAGTTTGCGCCGGCCTATCACCGGAAAACTGCCGCAGATCAGTGAAAGAACACTCTCTGCCTGTGCGCCACAAACAAAAACGGAGCCTTGCGGCTCCGTTTAATAACGAACTGGCTTATTGGGCCAGCTTCTTGTACCGCACGCGGTGCGGCTGCGCGGCAGCATCACCCAGGCGCTTCTTGCGGTCCGCTTCGTACTCGGTGTAGTTGCCTTCGAAGAACTCGATGTGCGAGTCATCTTCGTACGCCAGAATGTGCGTCGCCACACGGTCCAGGAACCAGCGATCGTGAGAGATCACAATGGCCGCGCCGGGGAAGTCGAGCAGCGCTTCTTCCAGCGAACGCAGGGTTTCCACGTCGAGGTCGTTGGACGGTTCGTCCAGCAGCAGCACGTTGGCGCCCTCTTTCAGGGTCAGCGCCAGGTGCAGACGGCCACGCTCACCACCGGAAAGGTCTTTGACGAACTTCTGCTGGTCAGCGCCTTTGAAGTTGAAACGACCGACGTAACCGCGCGACGGCATCTCGTAGTTGCCGACCTTGATCATGTCGAAGCCATCGGATACGGCTTCCCACACGGTCTTGCCGCCGTCGAGGTCGTCGCGGCTCTGATCAACACAGGCCATCTGCACGGTGTCACCGATTTCGATGCTGCCCGCGTCCGGCTGCTCTTTGCCCATGAGCATGCGGAACAGGGTCGACTTACCGGCACCGTTACCGCCGATCACGCCGACGATGGCACCTTTGGGCATGCTGAACGACAGGTTGTCGATCAACATGCGGTCGCCGTAGCCCTTGCTGACGTTGACGAAATCGATGACCTTGTCGCCCAGTCGCGGGCCAACCGGGATATAGATTTCGTTGGTCTCGCTGCGCTTCTGGAATTCCTGCGACTGCATTTCCTCGAAGCGCTGCAAGCGGGCCTTGGATTTGGACTGGCGGGCTTTGGCGCCTTTGCGCACCCACTCCAGCTCTTCCTTCATGGCCTTTTCATGGGCTGACTGCTGCTTGGACTCCTGAGCCAGACGATCCGACTTGGCTTCAAGCCAGCCGGAGTAGTTGCCCTCGTATGGAATGCCCGCGCCGCGGTCGAGTTCGAGAATCCAGCCGGCGACGTTATCCAGGAAGTAACGGTCGTGGGTAATCGCCACGACGGTGCCCTGGAAGTCGTGCAGGAAGTGCTCCAGCCAGGCCACCGAGTCGGCGTCCAGGTGGTTGGTCGGTTCGTCCAGCAGCAGCATGTCGGGCGCCGACAGCAGCAAGCGGCACAGCGCCACACGGCGCTTCTCACCACCGGACAAGTGCTCAACCTTGGCATCCCAGGCCGGCAGACGCAGGGCATCCGCCGCCACTTCCAGCTGACGCTCCAGGTTGTGGCCGTCGCTGGTCTGCAGGATGGCTTCCAGTTTGGCCTGCTCGGCGGCCAGCTTGTCGAAGTCGGCGTCCGGTTCGGCATACGCGGCGTACACCTGATCCAGGCGTGCCTGCGCATCTTTAATGTGGCTAACCGCCTCTTCCACCACGTCCCGCACCGTCTTGCTCGGGTCGAGTTGCGGCTCTTGCGGCAGGTAGCCCACGTTCAAACCGGGCATCGGCCGCGCTTCACCGTCGAACTCGGTGTCTACACCGGCCATGATTTTCAGCAGGGTGGATTTACCCGAGCCGTTGAGGCCGAGTACGCCGATCTTCGCGCCTGGGAAGAACGACAGGGAGATGTTCTTGAGGATTTCCCGCTTCGGCGGTACGACTTTGCCGAGCCGATGCATGGTGTAGACGTATTGAGCCATGATGACCTTGGTTCTGGGTTGAAACGAAAGAGAAGCCGCCAACTGATGCGTGCAGCCTGAGGCTACACGGCGGGGACGGTGCCGCCAGGCGCACAGCGTCGTTCGTACAGTCGCGCGCGCGTGCGGCAAAGCTACCGGAATGCGCGATACAGGGCAAACAACGCTCGTCGGCTGCGCTGGCACTTTGCCACGGTTATGGCATGCTACCCGCCCCCTGCAGTTAGCCCATGCGAGCATCCTCAGGGGTCAGTCCTATCGCGCAGTCCCAGGATGCCTTCGTTGTCAGCAGCCACGCCCCCTTCCCATCCTCGTACGCCCGGCGTCTTATCGGCCGAAGCGATGCGTGGACCGACCCGCGGCGCGGTGGTGGTGCTGGTGTTAAGCATGCTGGTGCTGCTGCTCTGGCAGTTGCGCCAGGAGTCCCAGCAACTGCTCGACAACCAGCGTCAGCTGGGCCTGGCCTACAGCTCACAACTGGCCAACCATCTGAGCCTGAACATGGACCTCAAGGCCAGCGCCGGCCAGGCGCTGCTGCAAAACCATAAAGTCCCGACGGGTAACGCCGACGAACTGCTGCAGACCCTGCGCAGCGTATTTCCCACCCTGCGCAGCCTGGCCTGGCTCAATGCCCGAGGTGAGGTGCTCGCCGATAGCCATGCACCGAGTGATGACGCGCTGTACCTGAGCGAGCTGCTGCAGCGCAGCCAGGGCGAAAGCTTTTTCTACGCGTTCAGCGCCAATGATCGCGGGCGTATCTATCTGCTGCTGCGGCACAACCCAGACAGCCCGGCCAGCGGAGTATGGGTGCTGCGCCTGAGCAATCAGGCGTTGAGCGGCTGGCTGCAGAAACATCATCAGAGCCCGCATCAATGGCTGCTGGAAGACCGCAACGTACAGCGGGTGCTTGCCAGCAATACCACCCAACACGATGACATCACCACCATCGCCCCTCCCGTTACCGCCGAGAACCTTGACCAAAGCATGCTGGAAACCCCGCTCAAGGGCAGCGACTGGCAACTGCGCGCACTGTTCAATGAGCGCAAGGTACGTGCCCAGCAACTGCCGCAGCAGGCCAGCAAACTGCTGTTGTTTATTCTCTGCGCCACCCTGACATTGCTGGCACTGTATCGCCTGTTGCGTGAACAACGCGCCTTGCACGCGCTCAACAGCGCCTCGCGGCGCTCCTTGCAACAGGCCGCCAGCGTCCTTGGCGCCATTGAAGAGCGGGTGCTGGTCACTGACAGCAACGGTCAGCTGCAATACCTCAACCCGCAAGCTGAAGCGATGTTCGGGCTGAGTTCCAGCGACGCGCATGACTGGCACCTGCTCGACCTGCTGCCACGCCTCGACCCACTCCTGCTGCACGACACGGCATTGCACAACGACCTGGGCCCGGACCTGGTAGAAATCCAGGAAAATGGCCACACCCATCTGTTCGATATCAGCCGCAGCGACCTCAGCGAAGACAACCGACGTACCGGCTTTGTCTGGGTGCTGCGCGACGTCACCGAAGAGCAGCGCGCCTCACAGGTGCTGCAGGAGACCCGACGGCGCTACCAGGACATCTTTGACGGCACCGGCACCGCGCTCTGTGTACTTGACCTCGCCGAGCTGAGCAGTTACCTGCGGCAAAACCAGGTGCGCAGTTCGAACGAGCTGCAAGGCTGGCTGGAGCGCGACCCACAACAGCACACCGAAATCTGCCAGCGCCTGCGCCTGACCGAAACCAACCAGGTAGCCCTGCAACTGCTGGGTGTAGAGTCCAACCAGCAGGCCTGGCAGCACCTGTTCAACAGTGGCCGCCTGCGCCCGGACGGCTTCCGCATGCAACTACTGGCGGCGCTGCTCAATGGCAGCAGGCAGTTGGAGATGGAGCGCCAGATCCGCACGCCACAAGGTCATGATCGTCACCTCTGGTTGCTCTTGCGCCTGCCGGAAAGCATCGACGATCTGCAAGCGGTGACACTGAGCATCAGCGACATCACCAACCGCAAGCGCATCGAAACCTCACTGATCGAACGCGAGCGCTTCTGGTCGGATGTGGTCAAGGCCGTTCCGGACACCATTTATGTGCACGACATGTGCAGCCAACGGGTGATGTACAGCAACAACCATCTCGGCCCGCAACTGGGTTACAGCAAGGCCGAGGTGCATCAGCTGGGTGAGCGCATGTGGGAGAAAATCCTGCACCCTGATGATGTCGAGCTGTATCAGCGCATGCGCAATATCCAGCAGGTGGTCGGCAACGGTCTGTTGATGCAGTTCGAACTGCGCTGGCGGCACCGTGACGGCAGCTGGCACTGGTTTGACATCCGTGAGCAGGCGCTGGCGCGCGACGAGCAGGGCCGGGTCAGCCGTCTGATCGGCGTGGCCAAGGACATCACCGAGCAGATCACCCACAGTGAATCATTGCGCACCAGCGAACAGCGCTATCGCCTGCTGGCGGAAAGCATCAGCGACGTGATTTTCTCCACCGACAGTCACCTGGAACTCAATTACGTCAGCCCGTCGGTCAAGCCTGTGCTGGGTTACGACAGCGAATGGGTGCTGGCCAACGGCTTTCAAAGCCTGGCGACCAATCCACGCCAGCTGATCGGCGTCTATGAGCTGCTCGATCGAGTGCGCAACGCCCTTGGCGACCCGCAGCGCCTGGCCGAACTGCGTGAGCAATTTCGCCCACAACTCTTCGTGTTCGATGCACTGCGCGCCGACGGCCAGAAAATTCCGGTGGAGCTGCGCCTGGTACCGATGTGGGATGACAGCGGACGCTTCGAAGGCCTGCTCGGCGTCGGTCGCGACATCAGCCTGCAGCGCCGCGCGGAAAAAGATCTGCGCATGGCCGCGACGGTCTTCGAACACTCCACGGCCGCGATCCTGGTCACCGACCCGGCCGGCTATATCGTCCAGGTCAACAACGCCTTCAGCCGCGTCAGTGGCTACAGCTCGCGGCAGATTCTCGACCAACTGCCCAATGTACTGACGGCCGATACCCAGCAGGCCAGCCACCTGGCGTATGTGGTTCGCCAACTCAATCAGCAAGGCAGCTGGGAAGGCGAAGTCTGGCTCAAGCGCAAGAACGGCGAAAAATTCCCGGCCTGGGTCGGCATTACAGCCGTGAAGGACGACGACGGCGACCTGGTCAGTTACGTGTGCTTCTTCAGCGACATCAGTGAACGCAAGGCCAGTGAGCAGCGTATCCACCGTCTGGCCTACTACGACGCCCTCACCCAGCTGCCCAACCGCACGCTGTTTCAGGACCGCCTGCACAACGCTCTGCAACACGGCGAACGGCACCAAGAGTGGGTGGTGCTGATGTTCCTCGACCTCGACCGTTTCAAGCCGATCAACGACTCTCTCGGCCACGCCGCCGGCGACCGCATGCTCAAGGATGTAGCGGTACGCCTGAGCGCCTGCGTGGACAGCGATGACACCGTGGCACGCATGGGCGGTGACGAATTCACCTTGCTGCTGCGCTCCCAGCCTCAGCGAGATACGGCCGTCACGCGCGCCATTCATGTCGGTGAGCAGATTCTCGCCAGCCTGGAGCAGCCATTCATTCTCGAAGGCCGCGAGTTCTTCGTCACCGCCAGCATCGGCATCGCCCTCAGCCCGCAGGATGGCAACGAGCTGAGCCAACTGATGAAGAACGCCGACACCGCCATGTACCATGCCAAGGAGCGTGGCAAAAACAACTTCCAGTTCTACCAGGCCGACATGAACGCCAGCGCCCTGCAACGCCTGGAGCTGGAGAGCGACTTGCGCCACGCCCTTGAACAGGGCGAATTCCGCCTGGACTATCAGCCGCAGTTTTCTGGCGATGGCAAGCGCCTGACGGGTGCCGAAGCGCTGTTGCGTTGGCAGCATCCACTGCGTGGCCTGGTGCCACCTGGGGAGTTCATCCCCGTGCTGGAAGAGCTTGGCCTGGTGGTGCAGGTGGGCGACTGGGTGCTGCGCGAATCCTGCCGCCAGCTGGCGGAATGGCACGCTGCCAAAGTCCGGGTCCCGAAAATCTCCGTCAACCTCTCTGCTCGCCAGTTCGCCGAGGGCAACCTGCACCAGCGCGTGGAGCAAATTATCCAGCACAGCGCAATTCCGGCAGCCTGCCTGGAGCTGGAGTTGACCGAAAGCATCCTCATGGAAGACGTCACCAATGCCATGCAAACCCTCACCAGCCTCAAACAGCTGGGGGTGTGTATCGCCATCGACGACTTCGGCACCGGTTACAGCTCCCTGAACTACCTCAAGCAGTTCCCCATCGACGTGCTGAAAATCGACCGCAGCTTTGTCGACGGCCTGCCCCACGGCGAGCAGGACGGTCAGATCGCCCGGGCGATCATTGCCATGGCCCACAGCCTCAACCTCACAGTGATCGCTGAGGGTGTGGAAACCCTGGCCCAGCTGGACTTCCTGCGCGGCCACGACTGCGACGAGGTGCAGGGCTTCCTGCTCGGCAGGCCCATGCCGGCACACCAGTTCACTGCACTGTTCACCGGCACCGCGCTGTTCATGCTGAGCTGACAGCACATCTGGATGAGCCCCACTTGTCCGCCAGATGATCAAGCTTCATATGCCTGATCGCGCCGTATGGGTTAGAATTCGCCCCCTCTTTCTACCGCCCAGCTGATTTTTCAGGGGAATGCCATGTTCAGCCGTGATTTGACTCTTGCCCGTTATGACGCCGAATTGTTTGCCGCGATGGAGCAGGAAGCCCAACGCCAGGAACATCACATCGAACTGATCGCCTCGGAAAACTACACCAGCCCAGCGGTGATGGAAGCCCAAGGTTCGGTGCTGACCAACAAGTACGCCGAAGGCTACCCAGGCAAGCGTTACTACGGCGGTTGCGAATACGTCGACATCGTTGAGCAACTGGCAATCGACCGCGCCAAGGAACTGTTCGGCGCCGATTACGCCAACGTCCAGCCGCACTCCGGCTCGCAAGCCAACAGCGCCGTGTATTTGGCCCTGCTGGAAACCGGTGACACCGTACTGGGCATGAGCCTGGCACACGGCGGCCACCTGACCCACGGCGCCAGCGTCAGCTTCTCCGGCAAGATGTACAACGCCGTGCAGTACGGCATCACCGATGCCGGCCTGATCGATTACGACGAAGTCGAGCGCCTGGCTGTTGAACACAAGCCGAAGATGATCATTGCCGGCTTCAGCGCCTACTCGCAGGTCCTGGACTTCCCACGCTTCCGCGCCATCGCGGACAAAGTCGGTGCTTACCTGTTCGTTGACATGGCGCACGTAGCCGGTCTGGTTGCCGCTGGCGTGTACCCGAACCCGGTGCCATTCGCTGACGTGGTCACCACCACCACCCACAAAACCCTGCGCGGCCCACGTGGCGGCCTGATCCTGGCACGCGCCAACGAAGCGCTGGAAAAGAAATTCAACTCGGCCGTGTTCCCAGGTGGCCAAGGCGGCCCGCTGGAGCACGTGATTGCCGCCAAGGCCGTGTGCTTCAAGGAAGCCCTGCAGCCTGAGTTCAAGGCCTACCAGCAGCAAGTGATCAAAAACGCCCAGGCCATGGCCAGCGTGTTTATCGAAAACGGCTATGACGTGGTTTCCGGCGGCACTGAAAACCACCTGTTCCTGCTCAGCCTGATCAAGCAGGACATCACCGGTAAAGATGCCGACGCCGCCCTGGGCCGTGCCTTTATCACCGTGAACAAGAACAGCGTGCCGAACGACCCACGCTCGCCGTTCGTCACCTCCGGCCTGCGCATCGGCACCCCAGCCGTGACCACACGCGGCTTCAAGGAAGACGAGTGCCGCGCACTGGCTGGCTGGATCTGTGAGATCCTCGCCAACCTGGGTGACGACGCCGTTGAAGCCCGCGTGCGTGAGCAGGTTAAAGCGGTCTGCGCCAAGTTCCCGGTTTACGGCCACTAAGTATCCGCCGCGCTAAAAAGCCCGCCTCCTGGCGGGCTTTTTTATTGCGAGCCGAACCACGCCCAACACAGATAAAACCAAGCCAGCAGCATCAGCCTTGGCTATAGTGGATAAAACCTCGCAGGAGTTTCTTTGCATGAGCGATACAGCCAATGAGCGTCGCCGCTTTCAACGCATCGCGTTCGACGCACCGACCGAGATTGTGCAAGGTGAGCGCCGCTGGGCGGCCGAACTGCACGATATTTCAATGAAAGGACTGCTGATCAAGCGACCAAACGGCTGGAATGGCGACCCCAATCTATCGTTCGAGGCCAACCTGCACTTGGCCGATGACACCCGCGTAAAGATGGACGTGGTGCTGACTCGCACCCAGGATGACTTGCTCGGTTTCGTCTGCAGGCATATCGATCTCGACTCGATCAGCCACCTACGTCGCTTGGTGGAACTCAATCTTGGCAATGACAGCCTGCTAGAGCGCGAACTCGCCGCCCTCGGCGAAGACGAGTAAACAAACGAGTAACCCAAAAGGAGGCATCGGCCTCCTTTTTAGTGCCCATTGTTCAGCTACTCGAACAGCGCATCCAGCGCCTGCTCCAGGCGCGTTACGGCAATCACCTGCAACCCTGGTGGCGGATCTTTCGGCGCATTGCCCTTGGGCACAATGGCGCGTTTGAAACCGTGCTTGGCGGCCTCCTTGAGACGCTCCTGACCGCTGGGCACCGGGCGAATCTCCCCAGACAGACCGACCTCACCAAACACCAGCAGATCATGCGGCAACGGCTTGTTGCGCAGGCTGGAAATCACCGCAGCCATCAAGGCCAGGTCCGAGGCCGTTTCCAGCACCTTAACCCCACCCACCACGTTGAGAAACACATCCTGATCATAGGTCGGAATACCGCCATGTCGGTGCAATACGGCCAGGAGCATGGCCAGGCGGTTCTGATCCAGGCCCAGGGTGACACGGCGCGGATTGGCCATATGGCTGGTGTCGACCAGCGCCTGCACCTCCACCAGCATAGGGCGGGTGCCTTCCCAAGTGGCCATGACGATACTGCCGGGCACTTCTTCCTGGGCGCGGGTGAGAAAGATCGCCGAGGGGTTGGTGACCTCTTTCAGGCCCTTATCGGTCATGCCGAACACGCCCAGCTCGTTGATCGCGCCAAAGCGATTCTTCACCGCGCGCAGCAAGCGCAGACGGCCATCAGACTCCCCCTCGAAATACAGCACGGTGTCGACCATATGTTCGAGCACCCGCGGCCCGGCCAGCGCGCCCTCCTTGGTCACATGGCCCACCAGGAAGATCGCCGTGCCGCTCTGCTTGGCAAAGCGCACCAGCAACGCGGCACTTTCGCGCACTTGGGCGACGCCACCGGGGGCCGACTGTAGCTGTTCGGTAAAGATGGTCTGGATCGAGTCGATCACCATCACCTTGGGCTTTTCCAGGCGTGCGGTGGCAATGATGCTTTCGATGCAGGTTTCGGTCATCACCTTGAGTTTGTCTTCCGGCAAGCCCAGGCGGCGGGCGCGCATGGCCACCTGCTGCTGGGATTCCTCACCGGTGACATACAGCGCGGGAAAGCGCGTGGCGATATTGCACAGGGTCTGCAGGAGGATGGTCGACTTGCCGATACCGGGGTCGCCACCGATCAACACCACCGAACCGTCCACCAGGCCGCCGCCGAGCACGCGATCCAGCTCGCCAGACGCGGTGGAGAAACGCGGCACCTCCTCGACACTGACCTCGGCCAGGGTCTTGATCTGCGCCTGCTCGCCCGCCCAACCAGCGCGGCCACTAGGAGTGGCCGCATTGGCTTCGAGCAGGGTTTCCACCAGGGTATTCCAGGCACCACATTCGCCGCACTGGCCGGCCCATTTGGGAAAGGTCGCACCACATTCGGTGCAGCCATACATGCGCTTGGCCTTGGCCATGCCGGACTCCTCTGAAAGCTGAGCCCGGATCATACGAAATAGCTGGATATATTTACAGCCTTACGCACTTAGAACCTGTTCACGATCTCGCGAGCTAAAGCCATACAAGGCGCTACGTAGTGCCAGCCTCAGGCTGGACAAAACAGCGAGGACACAGCGTTTACGAGCTGTAAATGAGCAGTCCGAGCCTGTTTTTAACGCAGTAGGGCCGACGCACAGCAGGTCATGAACAAATTCTTATGACTTACAGCCGTTACCACAGCCACAGCACTGTCCGGCAGCGCGCTTTAGTCGGCGCGCGAGGTCGTCCTTGAGGCCTACTCGCTCCTGCTTGAGCGACAGCAAGGCTTCATCGGCCAGCACTTCGTTGCCGGTTTCGATACGGCAAATACGTTTGTCCAGACGTTCATAGGTGTCGGCCAGACGGGCGAAGTCAGAATCACTGACACGCAGTTCGTGCAGCGCGCCGCGCAGTTCGGGGAAATCTTTGATCAGCGGATGATGTTCAACGTGCATGCTGGCACTCCTTGGGGGTAGTCACTGCCTGCAGACTATCCGCCGAACCGGGAGCAGCACTTGATCCTGATCAACCGGGCAACGTTATGAAGCGTTGTGCAGGTAGCCGGCCAATTCATCCTTGAGGGTTACTCGCTGCATTTTCAGGCCCAGCAAGATGAACTCATCCATAGCAATGCGCCCACTCTCCACTTCATAGATACGCTTATCGAGTTCGTCATATTCCTCAGCCAGCCGGGCAAAATGCCCATCGCTGGCCAATAGGCTACGCAGCTGCGCCTGGTATTCGGGAAACTCGCGGCTGAGCGGGTGATGTTCCAACGGCATAGTGACATCCTCATGGCGGTTCTCGCTTGAGACTAGCCCACCCGAGTCGGCTCTGCCGCAGCCCGCGGAAATCAGAGCACAGGGGCAACGTCTGCTATCTTGACCGCGAGTGCTTGCAGCAGAGACAGGGCCATGGATTACAAACCAGCTTGTACGGCTTGCCGTGAGGGGCAGGCATTAGGCTTTCCCATCAGCATGGCCTTTTAGCCCATTATCAACCTGAGCACCGGCACCATATTTGCCCACGAAGCACTGGTCCGCGGCAAAGCGGGTGAGTCAGCGGGCAGCCTGCTGAGCAAACTCAACAAGGACAATCTCTACGCCTTCGACCAGGCCTGCCGGATTACTGCGCTGGAATGGGCGGCCAGGCTACAGGTACCGGCCATGGTCTCGATCAACTTTATGCCCAACGCGGTGTACAAGGCCGAGACCTGCATCCGCGCTACGCTGGAGGCGGCCAAACGCTTCAATTTCCCACTGCAGCGGATCATCTTCGAGGTCACCGAACAGGAGCAGGTGCTGGATATCGACCACCTCACCGGCATCCTGCGCGCGTACCGTAAACAGGGCTTTATGACGGCGATTGATGACTTCGGCGCCGGTTATGCCGGCCTCAATCTGCTGGCCGACTTCCAGCCTGATCTGATCAAGCTGGACATGCAGCTGATCCGCAATATCGAGCAGGACAGCGTACGGCAGATTCTGCTCGAAGCCGCCCTGCAGATGTGCCGAAAACTGAATATCCGGGTGATTGCCGAGGGCATCGAAAGCCTGGGCGAATTGCACGCATTGCGCGACATGGGCGTGGAACTGTTCCAGGGCTACCTGCTGGCTAAACCGGCATTTGAAGCACTGCCAGCCTTTCACCTGCCGAGCTGATAAGTAGCTGGCAAGTAATCAACCCTGGATTACACTCGAGCCAACCTTATCCAACTGGGAATGCAGCATGAGTATCATCAGTGAATTCAAAGCCTTTGCGGTCAAAGGCAATGTGGTCGACATGGCTGTGGGCATCATCATTGGCGCCGCGTTTGGCAAAATCGTCTCGTCCTTTGTCGGTGACGTGGTGATGCCACCGCTGGGCGTGCTGATTGGCGGCGTGGATTTCACTGACCTGGCCATCACCCTGAAGGCTGCCGAAGGCGATCTGCCTGCTGTGGTGTTGGCCTACGGCAAATTTATCCAGACTGTGCTCGACTTCCTGATCGTCGCCTTCGCCATCTTTATGGGCATCAAGGTGCTCAACAAACTCAAGCGCGAAGAAGAAGCGGCACCCGCAGCGCCGGCCCCACCGACCAAGGATCAGGAACTGCTGAGCGAGATCCGCGACCTGCTCAAGGCGCAGCACACCAAGGACTAACGCTGACGAATTGAAAAAGGCACCCGAAGGTGCCTTTTTATTGCGCCGCGTTTAATCAGCCAGAGGCGTGAGCAGCAGCTTGGCCACCCGGCGCTCCTTGACCTCGGTAACCGTCAGACGCCAGTCAGCGTACTCGACCTGATCGCCAATGATCGGCAATCGGTCGAGCAGGCTCATCGCCAGCCCAGCGATGGTCTGATAGTCATCGGTCGGCCTGGCCTTGAAACCCAAACGCTCACGCAGCACCGCAAGGTTAAGCGCGCCGCTGACGCGGTAAGCGCCGTCGAGGTTCTCGATATCCGGCCCATCCACTTCACTGGCATCCGGCAGCTCACCGGCAATGGCCTCAAGGATGTCGGTCAGGGTCAGCAGGCCTTCGAAGCCGCCAAACTCGTTGACCACGAACGCCACGTGGGTCGAGGCCTGACGCATCTGCTCCAGAGCACTGAGTACCGAGGCACTGTCCGGCAGATTGACCGGGGCACGCACCAGGCTTTCGATGTCCGGCTGCTCGCCCTTGAGCAATTCCTTGAACAACTCCTTCTTGTGGATATAGCCCAGCGGCTCATCCACGGCATCGCCACGCGACACCAGCAAGCGCGAGTGCGGTGACTCCAGCAGAGCCTGGTGAATCACCGCCAGCGGGTCATCAAGGTTAATCCGGTCGACCTGCATGCGGTCGGTCATGACCTTCTTGATCGACTGCTCGGCCAGGCTCAGCACCCCACTGATCATGACCCGCTCGCGGCGGTCGAACAGTACGGTTTCACCATCGCCGCCTTCCAGCATGTCGGCAATGTCTTCACCCACTTCATCGGCTTGCACCTTGCCGCCGAGCATACGCATCACCGCATGCGCCGTGCGCTCACGCAGACCACGCTCACCCTGCAGGCTGCGCTTACGGCGCAAACGAGCAAGCTGGTTGAACACCTCGATCAGAATCGAGAAACCAATCGCGGCGTACAGATAGCCCTTGGGTATGTGGAAGCCCAGGCCTTCGGCCGTCAGGCTGAAACCGATCATCATCAGGAAACCCAGACACAGCATGATCACCGTCGGCCGGGCGTTGACGAAGGCCGTCAGCGGCTTGCTCGCCACCATCATCAAGCCCATGGAAATCA
Organism: Pseudomonas sp. HMWF032; assembly: GCF_003060885.1. Classification (GTDB taxonomy): domain Bacteria; phylum Pseudomonadota; class Gammaproteobacteria; order Pseudomonadales; family Pseudomonadaceae; genus Aquipseudomonas. Next base: position 677,347 of record NZ_QAIG01000005.1, on the reverse strand, counting down.
CCACGGCGATCATCATCACCTGCAGCTCGTCCACCATGCCCACCGCGGTGATCACCGCATCCAGAGAGAACACGGCATCCAACACGATGATCTGCGCCACCACCGGCCAAAAACGCGCATAGGTGCGACTGCCGGGCGCTTTTTGTGTGTGCCCCTCAAGGCGCTCGTGCAGCTCCATGGTGGCCTTGGACAACAGGAACACACCACCGAACAGCATGATCAGGTCACGCCCGCTGAAACTCTTGCCAAACACCTCAATCAGCGGCTCAGTCAAGGTTACCAGCCAGGCAATGCTGGCCAGCAGGCCCAGGCGCATCAGCAGCGCCAGGCTCAAGCCGATCAGGCGCGCACGGTCACGCTGCTCGGGCGGCAGCTTGTCGGCGAGGATGGCGATAAACACCAGGTTGTCGATACCCAGGACGATTTCCAGGACGATGAGGGTGAATAGGCCCAACCAGGCCGTGGGATCAGCGATCCATTCCATTTAGTGTATGGCTCTTGGGTCAGTTGAACGGGCACAGGCGAAGGCAACACGCAGGCACGGGCCGCGCGACAGGTTCATCGTCTGAGAAAAAGGTCGTGCAGCGGGGTGCTGCCGAGGGAGCATGCGCAGGGCTGCGCCGCTTAATTGCAGGGCCGCACTCGACGCGATTGGCGAGGGCGGCTTACATCTCTCACTGTCCATATAGTCCGGAAAAAGCCACAAGAAGGGAGCGATATTAGAGGCTGAGGCAGAAAAGCCTAAGCGCTAAAGCGTTACCAAATTTTCACATACCCCGGCGTCAGCACTGATGTTGCTCACTCACCTACCAGTAGTTCTCCACCGCCACCTGCCCCGGCCGACGACTCAGACTGAGCTGCAAGTCGCGCTGCTTCAGCAGCGCGCGGGTATCATCAATCATCTGTGGGTTGCCGCAGATCATCAGGCGCGAATGCTCAGGTTCCAGGCTAAGCCCTGCCGCCCGCTCCAGCTCGCCACTCGCCAGTAGAGTGGTGATGCGCCCATGCAGGCAATCAGGCACCTGCTCACGGGTGACCAGCGGCAGATAGACGAAACGCTCAGCGTATTCCTGCAGATGTTCCTGCTGCATCAGGCCCTGAATCAGCGGCTGATAGGCCAACTCGCGAGCCGTGCGCGCGCTGTACACCAGCACCACACGGGCAAAGCGCTGCCACACCTCCAAGCCCTGCAGAATCGATAGAAACGGCGCGAGCCCCGTCCCGCTGGCCAGCAGCCAGAGGTCACGGCCATCGGCAAAGCGGTCGAGGGTGAGAAAACCCAGCGCCTGTTTTTCTACCAACAGGCGGTCACCCACCTGCAACCGACTCAGCTCGGCGGTGAACTCGCCACCCGGCACAACGATGGAGAAGAACTCGAGAAACTCATCATGGGGTGCCGAGGCCATCGAATAGGCGCGCCAGACCACCGAGCCATCGGCCTTGGCGACGCCGAGCCGGGCAAACTGCCCCGCTCGGAAGCGAAAGCCCGCATCACGTGTACAGCGCAGGCTGAACAGGCTGGGCGACCAGACCTGAATAGAGGTAAGGGTTTGCTGGGTGTACTTGTCATCACTGGTCATGCGAGTACCGGACCTATGCAGGGTGCACAGGCCCAGTGTGGCGCAACGCTCGCCGAACAAACACCGGTAAAACCTGCGGGCTCTTGGCGTTGCCCTGAGCCCGCGCTTAGCGGCGGTTGACGGCCTGAGCGGCACGCAGCACATCGGCGCCGATTTCCGTTTCGTAGGTCTTCCACAGCGGGCTCAATGCAGCGCGCCAGGCGGCACGTTCATCGTCCGTCAAGGTGACCACTTTGGCATGGCCGGCGGCGATGATGCGCTCGCGGTCATTGTTGTTCAGCGCTTCGGCCTCCTTATTCACCGTAAAGGACACCTCATCGATGATCGCTTCCAGCTCGGTGCGGGTCTTATAGGGAATGCTGGTCCAGAACGCCTTGCTACTGATCAGCATGTAGCTCAGGGCGCCATGGTTAAGCTCGCTGATAAACGGCTGCACAGTGTCGACCTTCTGGCTGGCGATGTTCGACCAAGGCCCTTCGGTGCCCTGGATGGTGCCGGCCTGCAGCGCCTTGAACGCCTCGGCAAACGGCATCTTCACGGTTTTGGCGCCGAGCTGGCCAAACTGTGCCTGCAGCACCGACGAGGGCTGGATACGAAAGGCCAGATCCTTGGCATCCTCGGGCTTGCGCAGCTCGCGACTGGAGGTCAGCTGCTTCATGCCGTTGTTCCAGTAAGCCAGACCATAGATGCCCTGGTTGGACATGGCGTGCAGCAGCTCGCGGCTCTTGTCGCGCTTCTGGAAGCGCTTGACCGCCTCCAGGTCATCGAACAGGAACGGCAGGTCAAACACCTGCAGCTGTTTGGTGTAGGCCTCGAACTTGGACAGCGACGGTGCCAGCATCTGCACCTTGCCATCGCGCAATGCGTTGATCTCCTCGCCATCACCGAACAGCGTCGAGTTCGGGTAGACCTCAACCGCTACCTGGCCGGCCAGACGCTCTTCCACCAGTTTTTTGAACAGCAGCGCACCCTTGCCCTTGGGGGTGTCCTCGGCCACCACATGGGAGAACTTGATCACGATGGGAGCCTTGCCTTCCGCCTGGGCCGGACTTACCGCGACCAGCAACGCAGTGAAGGTTAAAGACAACAGGGACTTGAACATGAACATACCTTTTTGCAAATAGAACGCCGTGAAGCCTGCATAAGCAGGCCTCATTGAGTGGGGGTGTGGGCTATGGATGATTCGGCGGACGCGGCAGAGCAGCGGCGCAGTCCTGATCATCAGGCGCTACCAGATCGCAGCCGGGCGTAATGCTCGGGGCCTGGTTATTATTTGAATGCCGACCTTGCTGACTCATGCTTGCTGACTGATGGGTATCAGACAAGACTGAGCAGATCCGCAAGGGGCCGGCATTTTTCGGCAAAGCCGCGCGCAACACAACCTTGATTTACTGAACCAGCTCTCAGTTCCGAGACTTTTCTGCGACTTGCACCGACAATAGCGACCAACTGCACTTTTTATCGCGCCCTTGCGACCTGCTACCCGAGTAATCCATGCCCCTGCTCAGCACCCCCTTCGCCCAGCTCGACCTGCTTCGCCAACCCGACCAGCCCAACGAGCCGCTGCAGGCGTTCGATGCTGCGGATGAGTACCTGCTCAACCATTTGCATGAACAAGGGCTGACGAGCAGCGCCCGGGTATTGGTGCTGAATGACAGCTTCGGCGCACTGGCCATCAGCCTGGCGAGCCAGGCGCAGGTGACCAGCAGCGGCGACTCGCACCTCGGCCACCTGGGGTTGCAGGTCAACCTGCTGCGCAACCAGCAGCAGGCGGATGCCGTGAGGTTTGTCCCAGCCAGTACCGTCGCGCCGGGACCGTTTGATGGGGTGCTGATTCGCGTACCGAAAACCCTGGCGCTGCTGGAGGAGCAACTGATTCGGCTGCACGGCCAGTTGGCTCCAGGCGCACAGGTGATTGCGGCGGCCATGATCAAGCACCTGCCGCGCGCCGCCGGTGATCTGCTGGAGCAATATATCGGCCCGGTGCAGGCCTCGCTGGCAGTGAAAAAAGCCCGCCTGCTGTTTGCCACACCAAAGGCCAAACCTGCACCCGTATCGCCCTACCCGACGCGTTATCGCCTGGAAAAGCCGGCTATCGAGCTGCTTAACCACGCCAACGTGTTCTGCCGTGAAGACCTGGATATCGGCACCCGCGCCTTTCTCCCGCACTTGCCCAAGCACCTCAGCCGCATGCGCGTGGCCGACCTCGGTTGCGGCAACGGTGTGCTCGGCATTGCCTATGCACTGGGCAGTCCGCAGGCCGAGCTGACGCTGGTGGATGAGTCATATATGGCCGTGCAATCAGCCGAAGAAAACTGGCGTGCGACGCTGGGTGAGCGTCCGGTAGAGATTCGCGCGGGCGATGGTTTAGCCGAGCAGGCGGAGGATTCGTTGGATCTGGTGCTGTGCAACCCGCCGTTCCATCAGCAGCAAGTGGTCGGCGACTTTCTCGCCTGGCGCATGTTCCAACAGGCCCGCGCCGCGCTGGTGACCGGCGGCGAACTGTGGATCGTCGGCAACCGCCACCTGGGTTACCACGCCAAGCTGAAACGGCTGTTCCGCGGTGTCGAACAGGTGGCGGCCACGCCGAAGTTTGTGGTGCTCAAAGCGATCAAATAAACGCGCTGCAAAGCCCGGCGGAGGGGCTTCAGCCGCGACAAGCCGTCAGTAAACGCTCGCCGCTAAAGCGCCTCCTATAGCGATCACCAATATCGCGCTTACGGCGTGCCCATCCCCGCGGCCTGCATAAACAGCCGCAGCAGATAGGACACCGCGCCCAAGGCCAGCACGCTACCAGCCCAGATCAGCACCAGCCAGCCGAGGCGTTGCCACAGCGGCTTTTTCTCATCGACATCATTCATCTTGCGCCCTCATAACTGATCTGAGGTCTCGCGAGCTAGAGTCCTGCAAGGCGCTACGTTAGTAACAACCTCCGGCGGGTCAAAGCAGGCGAGGACAGCGAGCGTACTTTTGTACATGAGCATTACTGGTTTCAGTCGTCCTTCGGGCCGCGCTAAAGCGCGTTAGCCGCAAGCGGCTTGCCGAGCCCGCTTTTAACGCCGCAGGGCCGACACGCAGCAGACCGGAGCCAAACCTCAGTGGTAGCCATCTTCTTCAGTCACCTTGCCGCGGAACACGTAATAACTCCAGGCGGTGTACATCAGGATAAAGGGGATGATGAACAGCGCACCGACCAGGATAAAGCCCTGGCTTTGCGGCGGCGCGGCGGCGTCCCAAATGCTGATCGACGGCGGGATGATATTCGGCCACAGGCTGATACCGAGGCCGCTGTAGCCGAGGAAGATCAGCGTCAGCGTCAGCAGGAACGGTGAGTAGTTGGCGTTGCGCGCCACCGCGCGCAGCAGCGCCCAGGTGCACAGCAGCACCAGCAGCGGCACCGGCATAAACCAGAAGATATTCGGCAGGCTGAACCAGCGCTCGGCGATGTCAGCATGGGCCAGCGGCGTCCACAGGCTGACGATGCCGGTGACGCCGAGCAGGACGAACACCAGCGGCCGTGCCAGGTCGTGCATCTGCTGTTGCAGACGGCCTTCGGTCTTCATGATCAGCCAGGTGCAGCCGAGCAAGGCGTAAGCGGCAATCAGCGCCAGGCCGCAGAACAGCGAGAACGGCGTCAGCCAGTCCAGTGCGCCACCGACATACACCCGATCGACCACCTTGAAGCCATCGATATAGGCCCCAAGCGCCACGCCCTGGAAGAAGGTTGCAGTCAGCGAGCCACCGATAAACGCCTTGTCCCAAAGGTGCCGCTTGGCGGCCTTGGCCTTGAAGCGAAATTCGAAGGCCACGCCGCGAAAGATCAGCCCCAGCAGCATAAAGATCAGCGGCAGGTAAAGCGCGCTGAGCACCACCGCGTAGGCCAGCGGAAAAGCGCCAAACAACGCCGCGCCACCGAGCACCAGCCAGGTTTCGTTGCCGTCCCAAACCGGTGCCACGGTGTTCATCATCACATCGCGCTCACCTTCGCTTTTGACGAAGGGAAAGAGGATGCCGATGCCCAGGTCGAAACCGTCCATGACCACATACATCATCACCCCGAAGGCGATAATCACGGCCCAGATCAGCGAGAGATCAATGCCCATGTTCAATTCCTCTCAGCCAGTGAGTCGGTTTCGCCCTCGTCCAAGCCCTCTTCGGGTGCGGACAGCGGACGGGACGGCGTGCGTTTCTGGCCTGGGCCGCCTTCGGCGGGCTCCTTGCCTTCGTCGGTGATCGGGCCCTTGCGCACCAGGCGCATCATGTAGCTGATACCCGCGCCGAACAGGGCGAAATACACCACCACGAACAGCACCAGGGTCAGGCTCATCTGCGCAAAACTGTGCCCGGACGAGGCATCGGCGGTGCGCATCAGCCCCTGGATAATCCAGGGCTGACGACCGATTTCCGTGGTGTACCAGCCGGCGAGGATGGCGATGATCCCCGACGGGCCCATCCACACCGCCAGATGGAGGAACGGCCGGCTCTGGAACAACATGCCGCGGCTGCGTAGCCACAGGCCCCAGAGGCCGGTGAGGATCATCAGCATGCCCAGGCCAACCATGATCCGGAAGGTCCAGAACACGATGGTTGAGTTAGGTCGATCTTCCTTGGCGAACTCCTTGAGCGCCGGCACCTGCTTGTCCAGGCTGTGGGTCAGGATCAGGCTGCCGAGCGCGGGAATCTCGATCTTGAAGCGGGTTTCTTCACGCTGCATATCCGGCCAGCCGAACAGGATCAGCGGTGTCGGCTCATCGCCATGGTTTTCCCAGTGGCCTTCGATGGCAGCGATCTTCGCCGGCTGGTACTTGAGGGTATTCAGGCCGTGGAAGTCGCCAATCACCGCCTGGATCGGCGCCACGATCAAGGCCATCCACATGGCCATCGACAGCATCTTGCGGATCGCCGGGTTGTCGCGCCCGCGCAGCAGGTGCCAGGCCGCCGACGCGCCAACAAAAAACGCCGTGGCAAGGAACGCCGCCGTGGCCATGTGCAGCAGGCGATAAGGGAACGAGGGGTTGAACACCACGGCGAACCAGTCCACCGGAATCACCCGCCCGTCGATGATCTCGAAGCCCTGCGGGGTGTGCATCCAGCTGTTGGAAGCGAGAATCCAGAAGGTCGAGATCAGCGTGCCGATCGCCACCATCACCGTGGAGAAGAAGTGCAGGCCCGGGCCGACCCGGTTCCAGCCGAACAGCATGACGCCAAGAAAGCCCGCCTCAAGGAAGAACGCGGTAAGCACTTCATAGGTCAGCAGCGGCCCGGTGACCGCCCCGGCAAAGTCGGAGAAGGCGCTCCAGTTGGTGCCGAACTGATAGGCCATGACCAGGCCAGACACCACGCCCATGCCGAAGTTGACCGCAAAGATTTTCGCCCAGAAGTGGTACAGATCGCGGTACACCTCCTCCCCGGTCTTCAGCCACAGACCTTCGAGCACCGCCAGGTAACTGGCCAGGCCGATGGTGATGGCCGGAAAGATGATGTGAAAGGAAATAGTAAAAGCGAACTGGATTCGGGCGAGATCGAGAGCCTCTAATCCAAACATGGCGTTTCCTCAGTCAGGTGATACGGGGCACGGCCACGGGCGCGCATGCCAGCCACAAGCAATCAGTCAGGGGATTATTGTTCTGGGTCGGTAGCCATCACGCGGGGCCAAGCGCCCGCACAACCACGCACGTTGAGCATTGATGCGGGTCAAGACATGCGCAGAGAGTAGCGCCTGGGGCGCCAAATTCGGCTGTGGTCGATTGTCACGCGACGGGCTGCCACACGGGCAAAAGAGCGCCTAGAGCGTAAACAGCGCCGGCGGCCGATCGACGTCGCGCAGCACACCCGGATCAGCCAGCGCGATGCCCTGGCACGCGGCAGCATGCGCCTGCAGCAACGCGCGCGCACCTTCATCACCCCGCAAGGTCTGCAGCGACGGCCAGAAGGCGCGGCCAAACAGCACCGGATGGCCACGCTGACCGTCATATAGCGGACACACGATGCGCTCGGCTGCGGCCTGCTGGCACAGTTGCCACAGGCTGTCGGCGGCCACCCAGGGCATGTCGCCGAGCAGCACGGCGATGGCGTCGGCCTCGCAACCGGCCAAGGCCTGCACACCGGCCGCCAGGCTGTGGCCCATGCCCTGATCAGCGTCGCGGCAACGGATCACCCGGCACGCCGCAGGCAGCCCCAGCGCCTGCGCATCGTCCTCGTCGCGCAGCAGTACATGCACCTCAGCGAACACCTGCAACGCCCGCTCGGCACTGGCCGCCAGTAGGCCGCGACCGTCCGGCAAACGCGCTAGGCGCTTGTCGCTGCCGAAGCGCCGGCCACGCCCGGCCGCCAGCAACAAGGCCACGACGCGCGGCATGCTAGAGCGCATCCCGTGCCAGACCGTTGCGCACCCGCAGAATATCGGCGAGTACCGCCAGGGCGATTTCCGCCGGGGTCTTGCTGCCCAGGTTCAGCCCGATTGGCGCAATGATCCGTGCCAACTGCGCATCATCCAGACCGCCAACCCGACGCAGGCGCTCGAAACGTTTGGCGCTGGTCACGCGTGAGCCCATCACGCCGATATAAAAGGCCTCGGTGCGCACGGCCTCGATCATCGCCAGGTCATCGATACGCGGATCATGGGTCAGCGCCACCACGGCAGTGTCGGCATGGCAGCCGCCCAGGCGGATCACCTCGGACGGCAGCTCACGGCGGATCTCCACCCCCGGCAAATTGATGCCCTGCAGCACCTCCTCGCGTGGTTCGCAGAGCACCACCTCGAAGCCCAGCCCCTGGGCAAACTGCGCACAGACCTGCGCTACCGAGGAGTAACCCGCCAGCAGCAAGCGCTGGGCTGCACCGACGCGCAGGCGCAGCCGATTTGGCTGACGCTCCACCCGCGGCCCCTGCGTGTTGTCGGCCAGCAAGTCGCGGGCACCGCTGGGTAGCGCCACGTCGCGGATCAGCCGGCGCTGGCCCGCCAAAGCGCTTTCCAGCTCACGCAGGTGCGCCTGTACCGCGCAGTCGGCGGGTAGGTTTTCCACCAGCACGTCCAGCACGCCACCGCAGGGCAGGCTGATCTGCGAGTGTGGGTCGCTGCCATCGCCGTAGCGCACCAGGTGCACAGGCTCAGGAAAGGCCCCAGCGGCCAGGCGTTCAAGAAACTCATCCTCGACGCAACCACCGGACAACGAGCCGATCCATTCGCCACCAGCCGTGGCGGCCAGCAGCGAACCCGGCGCGCGCGGTGCCGAGCCGTAGGTGCTCAGCACCGTGCACAGCCACACGCACTGCCCCGCAACGGACCATTGCAGCGCCTGGCGGACGACCAGTAGATCAAGGTGCTGCATCAGGATTCACCCAGCCTCAATGGCCTTTCTCGCTGCGCAACTGGCTGACCTGTTGCGGGCTCAGCTCAGCAGCCTGGCCACCCCAAGCCTGACGCAGGTAATGCAGCAGGTCGCGCATCTGCCCGTCATCCAGCTTGTCGCTGAAGCCCGGCATCGGCTGCATGCGCTCGAAACCGGTGAACTGCTGCTCCTTGATGCCGTCATCGATCACCCGCAACAGGTTGCGGGCATCGTTCAAGCGCAGGGTGGTGTTGCCATCCATCGCCACAGCCACATGCGGCACGCCATCGCCCGCCACGCCATGGCAACCGGCGCACAGGTTGAGGTAGTGCTGACGGCCTTGCTGGGCGCTGGCGTCAAGCTGTTCGAAGACCACCGCGCTCACCTTGCGCGGTGCTGGCGGTTGATCGCCGAGCAGGTAGGTGGCCATGGCTTTGTGGTCGTCCAGAGGCAGGTACTGAGTGCTGTGGTGCAGCACCGGGTACATCTCGTTGAACATCGAACCCTGAGCGCTGATGCCGTGCTTGAGGAAGGTCGCCAGGTCGTCGGTGCTCCAGCCGCGCGCGGCCAGATCCTCGGCGAGCAGGCTGGGGGCCTCGTAACCGAGCAGCACGCCACCTTGCAGACGCTGATCCTGCTGCAACGCGCCGAGGGCATTACGCGGCGTATGGCACTCACCGCAATGACCCAACGCCTCGACCAGGTACTGGCCGCGCTGCCAAGTCTCGCTTTTGCCGTCGGCCGGCAGCATTTGCACGCGGCTCTTGTAGAGCATGTTCCAGAAGCTCAGGCCGAAACGCACATTGAACGGGAAGCTCAGGCTGGTTTGCGGACTGGGTTTGGCGATCGGTTCCAGGCTCATCAGGTAGGCGTAGATGGCATCGGAGTCTTCGCGCTTAAGCAGGTGATAGGAGGTGTACGGCATGGCCGGATAGAGCTTGCTGCCATCACGCCGCTCACCTTCAGCCACTGCGCGGTAGAAATCATCGGCGCTGTACTCGCCAATACCGTACTGCTTGTCCGGGGTGATGTTGGTGCCGTAGATGGTGCCGAACGGCGACTCCAGCGGCAGACCGCCGGCGTATTCGGCACCGCCCTCGACGCTGTGACAGGCCACACAGTCGGCGGCGCGCGCCAGGTACTTGCCGCGTTCGATCAGTTGTTGATCGGCCGCCTGGGCAGCCAGCGGCAGGAGCATGGTCAGGGCAATCAGAATGGTTTTCATGCTTAGCCTTCCTTGACCAGGCCGAGGGACTCGACCACATCGCGCGCGGCGTTGTAGTAGCGCACGTAGCCGGTGCAGCGGCAGATGTGCTTGCCCAGAGCGCCTTCGATCTCGCCTTCCAGCTCGCTGCGCTTGACCGGCTGACGCTGGAGTCTTTCCACCAGCACGGTGGCGGCGTTGACGTAGCCCGGCGTGCAGTAGCTGCACTGAAAGGCAAACTGGTCGACGAACTTCTGCTGGATCGGGTTGAGCTGGCTGACTTCGCCCTGGGCATCACGCTTGGCGTGGCCTTCGATGGTGCGAATGCGCTTGCCGTCGAAGAAATGCGCGCCAGTGATGCAGGTGCGGATTTCCTCACTGGTGCCGTCGGGCTTGTCGAGGATCGCCACACAGGCGTGGCACACGCCCTGTCCGCAGCCTAGGCGCGAGCCGGTGAGGTTCAGGTATTCGTGCAGAAAGTCGATCATCATCAGGTCATCAGCCACTTCCATCGGGCCGACGGCCTGGCTGTTGATAATCATGCTGAGCAGGCGCTTAGCCATGGAGGGCCTCCTTGATGCGGGCCGGAGTCAGGGGAAGGTCGCGCAAGCGCTTGCCGGTAGCGTGGGCCACCGCGTTGACGATGGCGCCGACCACCGGAATCATCACCACTTCGGCGATGCCCTTGGCAGGGTCGCTGGGTGATAAGGGCGGCAAAATCTCCGCGCTTTGCGACCACACCGCGCAATCCTTGGCGCGCGGCAGCTGGTAACGGTTGAAGTTCCAGGTGCCGTCGCCGGGGCCGCCTTCATACAGCGGCATTTCTTCCAGTAGCGCGTGGCCGATGCCCATGGCGATACCGCCTTCGAGCTGACCGAGCACCAGTTGCTCGACGATCACCCGGCCGCATTCGAGCCAGGAGTGATGGTTGATCACCCGCGCCTCGCCGCTACCCTTGTTGACTTTGACCTCGACCAGGGTGGCCACTGGGCTGTAGTAGGTGACCATGGCGTTGTTCAGCTGGGTCACCGGGTAATTGATGCTGATGCGGTCAAGCAGGTGGAAACCCTTGCGGCTCATCTGCGCCTTCTTCGCAGCGGTTGCACCGTCGCCGTATTTCACCGCCAGCGCATCCAGCGGCACATGCTCGCGCTGGCCGTTGATCTCGAACTCGCCCTCGGCCCAGCTCCAGCGGTTGAACCCGTGCACGCTGATACCGGTGACCAATCCCAGCTCATGGGCTTTGTGCGCCAGCAATTTGAAGGGAATCGGCGGCATGCCATCAGCCGTCAGCTTGCCCTCGACCCAGTGCGCATTCTCGCGGCGCACCACATAAGGGTTGGCCAGCCCGCCGTGCTCGCCCCGCCCCCAAATGGCCAGGGCAGCCGGCCACAGGCCGTGGATAAACAGCAAACGTGCCGCCTCGCGGGTGGCGTGCCCGCTGTAATAGGACGAGTTGGTCGCCGACGACGGCGAGGCCAGCTTGCCGACCCAGCGCGGGTTGCGCAGCGCGGCGTCCTGCTCGGCCTGGCTGATGATGTAGGGGTTGCCACTGGTGATCAGGGCCAGCTCGCTCCACTCGGTTTCGCCCGTCTTGATTTCATCAGCGGGCTGACCGAGGTAATCGGCGACCAGCAAGGCCTGCGAGGTGGCCATGCCGGTGCCCATGTCGATGGCAATCTGGCGCAGGCTGACGCGGCCATCGGCACTGAACTCCAGGCTGGCCATCGGTGCTTCGGAGCCGGTGCCGAAATCCTTCTGGCAGATGGCAAAGCCGACGCCGTACAGATTGTCCGGGTCGTCGGCATCGAAGCGCTGCTTGCGTGCGACGCGGTTCTTCCAGATTTCGTGCTGCGCGGCCTTGTCGAGGATTTCGTCGAGACGCAGAGCGCCGGCCGGGATCGCGCCCTGGGTGTTCTTCATGCCGGACTGGAACACGTTCTTCTTGCGCAGCTCGATGGCATCGAGGCTCAACCGCTCGGCCACTTCGTCCACCATCATCTCGGTGGCCGCCATGGTCTGCAGGGTGCCGTATCCGCGCATCGAGCCCGCTTCGACACCGCGCGAATAGTAGGCGGTGGCCGCCAGGTCGCTGCGCGGCAGGTAGTAGATCGATTGCGCCGCCGTGGCGCCGACCGCCGCCACCGAGGAGCTGTAGTTGGCGCGCCCACCGCCGTCGACATCCATGTGCGCGCGGAAGATCTGGAAGCTGTGATCCTGCTTGTTCACCGCCAGCTGGTAATGCATATCGAAGGAATGGCGCTTGATGCCGCTCTGGAACTGCTCATAGCGGTCATTGGCCAGGCGCACCGGCACACCGTCGCCGTAAATTGCGGCCAGGGCAGCGTAGAAGACGAAGATGTTGTTGTCCTTGGAACCGTAACCGACGGTATAACCGGGGTGCATGTTCAGCGTCTTCACGGCGAAACGTGACGGCGCGAGCATGTGCGCGGTCTGCTCGGCCACTTCGAACGGGCATTGGGTGGCGACCACAAAATGCAGGGTGCCGCTGGCCACGTCAAACCAGCCGTTGCCATTGTCGGCTTCCAGCGCGGCCGGTTCGATGGACTGGGTGGTGAAGCGCTCATCGAACACCAGCCAGTCGTCCGGAGGAGTCTGCAGCTGGTTGAGCATCTGTTCGGCGTGGTACAGGCCCTGCTGAGTCAGGTCGCCACTGACCTTACCCTCGCCCCAGGCCGGTTTGCGGTTGTGGATCAGCGGGAACAGCATGCTGTCCTTGAGGCTGGAAAACTTGTCGACTTCAAACGGCGTGGCGCCGCCGACCCGCACGAAGCGGAAGCTACCGTATGGGTCACTCTGGAACGCCGGCGCCTGCTCGCCGTAGCGGATCACCTTGTCGTTGAACTTGAGAATGCTCTTGGCCTGACGATAGCGCTCGAAGTCATGCCAGATCAGCAGTGCCACCGGGTGACCGATAAACATCGGCACCTGGCCTTCGGGCAGCAGCGGGTCGAGGTTGTGGCCATCCGGGAAGCTGATGCCGTCCTTGCGCAGGTCACTGGCGGTGACCACCCGCTGCGGCTGCAACTCGGCCGGCAGTACCGACAGGTCGAAGCCCTGGTACAGCTGCTCGGTGCGCGTGGCCTTGAGCAGCAGCGCATGTCCTTGCTGCTGCGGCCAGCCGGGCATGTCCTTGGCGCGGATATCGCGGGCAAACACCTTGGCCCCACAGGCCTTGGACACCCCGTCGATGCGCGCCACGGCTTTGCCACTGGCGTCATACCAGGGCTGCGGCAAGCGCGTGACGCGCTCTTCGAACAATGCTGCAAAAGCCTTGCTGCCCAGCGGGGCGAAGCTGATGCCGATACCGGCGATGACGCTGCCTTGCAGAAAGGCGCGGCGGGATAACTCAGGAGTGGACATGTCCGTTCCTCGGGGCCAGGCCAGCCTGGCCGCTTGCGTGAACAAAAGAGAGACAGGCGCGCCGCTTACAAGCACGGAGCATAATCAGCGTAGACGACAGATTTATTGACCTGGAAGTCAGATTCTACTCAAGTCATGGCCACAACAGAATAAAAACCTGCCCTTGAAGTCAGATAAGTTTGCAACAGCGTCTCTAAAACGGGCGTCATCATGCCGCCAAGCCGGCTCGATAGACGGAATAACGCGAACCGCCCAGCAAGGGCTGCGCAAAGGCCGTCGAAAGCGGAGGTTGCCGCGTCAACCCACCAGCATGGCGTCGGCGACCTGCTTGCGCACGGCCTTGCCACACAGCTGTTCAACCAGGGTCAGGGCAAACGCCAGGGCCGTGCCAGGGCCCTGGCTGGTGATGCAGTTGCCATCGACCACCACCGGCTGATCGACAAACACACAACCGCTCAAGCGATCACTGAACGCCGGATAGCAAGTCATGCGCCGCTGCCTGAGCACGCCGTACTGCTGCAGGGCGACGGCGGGCGCCGCGCAGATAGCCGCGAACAGCTTGCCGGCCTTGGCCTGCTCACGCAGCCGCTCAGCCAGCGGCTCATGCTCGGCCAGGCGCTGCGCGCCCGGCATGCCGCCAGGCAGCACGATCAGGTCGAAGGGCTGGGCCAGCACATCCACCAGCATGATATCGGCGGTCAGGCGCGTGCCACGGGCACAGGTGATCATCCGCCGGCTTTCGATGCTGGCCACTACCACCTCAACCTCGGCACGCCGCAGTACGTCAATCAGGGTTACGCATTCAAGGTCTTCGATACCATCGGCAACGCTGATCAGGGCCCGTGCAGTCATCCTTCCACTCCTTGTTTAGGGCGTGCATAAACTGTCCGAGCGGTCATAAATTCACCCGCTCCAGACGAGCTGATATGATGCGCGCCTTTTTCCAGATCGCCAGCAAAAACATGCACTCACATGTGGATGTGCTTTGCTTTCGGTTTGCATAAACACGGCAAGAAGGCCGTTACGGGGAGCGCCACATGCTGGAAAGATTGTTCCAACTCAAAGCCCACAACACCACGGTGCGTACCGAGCTTCTGGCGGGTTTGACCACCTTCCTGACCATGGCCTACATCCTCTTCGTCAACCCGAGCATCCTCGGTGAAACCGGCATGGATAAAGGCGCGATCTTCGTCGCCACCTGCCTGGCCGCCGCCATCGGCTCGGCGATCATGGGCCTGATCGCCAACTACCCGATTGCCCTGGCACCGGGCATGGGCCTCAACGCCTTCTTCACCTACACCGTGGTGCTGGGCATGGGCCACACCTGGCAGGTGGCACTGGGCGCAGTATTTATCTCCGCCTGCCTGTTCTTGCTGCTGTCGATCTTCAAGATCCGCGAATGGATCATCAACAGCATTCCCCTGGAGCTGCGTTCGGCGATTGCCGCCGGTATCGGCCTGTTCCTCGCACTGATTGCCCTGCAAAGCGCCGGCATCGTGGTCGACCACCCGGCCACGCTGGTGAGCATGGGCGACCTCAGCAAGCCCCAGGCACTGCTGGCCATTCTCGGTTTCTTCGTGATCGTCGGCCTAGAGGCGCGCAAGGTCACCGGCGCGGTACTGATCGGCATTCTGCTGATTACCCTGATCAGCATGGCCCTGGGTATTTCGCAGTTTGGCGGCGTGGTCTCGATGCCGCCGTCGCTGGCACCGACCTTCCTGCAGCTGGACATCATGGGCGCGCTGGACATTGGCCTGATCAGCGTGATTTTCGCCTTCCTGTTCGTCGATCTGTTTGACAACTCCGGCACCCTGATCGCCGTCGCCAAGAAGGCTGGGCTGATGCGCAAGGACGGCCATATGCCGAAGATGGGCCGCGCACTGATCGCCGACAGCACTGCCGCCATGGGCGGCTCGCTGCTGGGCACCTCGACCACCACCAGCTACATCGAATCGGCGGCTGGGGTGTCCGCTGGCGGGCGTACCGGTCTGACGGCCTGCGTGGTCGCCGTGCTGTTTCTGCTGGCGCTGTTCTTTGCCCCGCTGGCCGGCAGTGTACCGGCCTTCGCCACCGCCCCGGCGCTGATGTTCGTCGCGGTGCTGATGACCGCCGGAATGGCCGAGATCGACTGGGAAGACATCACCGTTGCCGCACCCGTGCTGATCACCGCCCTGGCCATGCCGCTGACCTTCTCCATCGCGTCCGGCATCGCCTTCGGCTTTATCGCCTGGGTGGCCGCCAAGACCCTGGCGGGCCGCTGGCGCGAGCTGAACCTGATGCTGGTGATCCTCGCTGGCTTCTGCGTGGTCAAACTCGGCCTGTTCTCTTAAGCCCGTTCGCACCGCCCGCCAGCAGCCATGCCGGCGGGCGCCTCCAGCGCTGATTAGCGAGTAACCCATGAGCCGTTCCCAGTTCGATCCCGCCAACTACGCCGCCCAACTTGCGGAAAAGCAGCAGCGCCTGATCGAGCTGTTGGCAGCCTTCGATGCGCCCGCTCCCGAGGTATTCGAGTCGCCGCGCGAGCACTATCGCCTGCGCGCCGAGTTTCGCCTGTGGCGCGAAGGGGAAGACCGCCACTACGCCATGTTTGAAGCGGGCGACAAGTTCACACCGATTTTCTTCGAAGATTTCCCCATCGCCAGCGCGCAGATCAATGCGCTGATGCCGCGCCTGAAAGCGGCCTGGCAAGCCAGCCGTGAGCTGGGCCACAAGCTGTTCCAGGTTGAGTTCCTCACCACCCTGGCCGGCGACGGGCTGATCACCCTGTGCTATCACCGCCCATTGGATGCCGCCTGGCAGGCCGACGCTGAAAAGCTCGCCGCCGAGCTGCAGGTCAGCATCATTGGCCGCTCCAAGGGCAAGCGCATCGTCATGGGTAAAGACTATGTCGAGGAGAAACTGCAGGTTGCCGGCCGCACCTTCAGCTACCGCCAACCGGAGGGTGCGTTTACTCAACCCAACGGCGAAGTGAACCAGAAGATGCTCGCCTGGGCTTATGACGCGCTCGGCGAACGCAAGGACGACCTGCTGGAGCTGTATTGCGGCAATGGCAACTTCACCCTGCCGCTGGCCACCCGCGTACGCAAGGTGCTGGCCACCGAGATCAGCAAGTCCTCGGTGAATGCCGCGCTGGCCAACCTGGCCGACAATGGCGTGGACAACGTCACGCTGGTGCGCCTGTCCGCCGAAGAGCTGACCGAAGCGCTGAATGACGTACGACCGTTCCGCCGCCTGGCCGGCATCGACCTGAAAAGCTACGACTTCGGCTGCGTCTTCGTCGACCCACCGCGTGCCGGCATGGACCCGGACACCTGCGAGCTGACCCGACGCTTCGAGCGCATTCTGTACATCTCCTGCAACCCGGAGACCCTGGCCGCCAACATCGCCCAACTCAACGACACTCACAAGGTGACGCGCTGCGCGCTGTTCGACCAGTTCCCCTACACCCACCATATGGAGTCGGGCGTTCTGCTGGAGCGCCGTTAAGGTTAGAGGCGCTGCAGGCCACGCAGCGCCCAGAAGCACAGCCCCGCAGAGACCACTTCCAACAGCAGCGCGTAGAGATTGAACGTCTGCTGCGCGCCACCATCCAGCCACAACCCGCCAATGCGTGCCAAGGCCAGGGCGCTGTAGAGCAGCACCAGCAGGGTCAGCGCCGCACGGGTCAGATCGAGCCGACTCAGCGACAGGCCGATAAACGCCGCCAGGCCCAGTTGCAGGCCACCATAGTAGGCGCGCACGTCCGTGGCAGCGGCCGGCGTCATCAGCAACATGCCACTGAGGTTGGTCATTTCATGGGGCTGAACAAAGTAGGCCAGCCCCAGACCGGCCAGCGCCAACAGTTGAATCACCAGTACTACGCGTGCAAACAGCATGGACACTCCCCCCTGAAATCGAGCACGCAGCATAAGCTGCGCCCGTCCGATTCGGAAATCGCCGGTGGCTGGCCACGGCCGCCCGGCGCTATGCTCAGCCTTTTACCTGCCAGGAGTCACCCCATGCGCCAGTTGTTTGTTGTTGCCGGGCTACTGCTCAGCAACCTGAGTTTTGCCGCCGATCCGCTGACCATCGACGTGCACCGCGATGCCAACTGCGGCTGCTGCAAGGCCTGGATCAGCCACCTGCAGGACAACGACTTTAACGTGGTCGACCATGTCGAAACCGACATGGTCGCTGTCAAGCAGCGCCTCGGCGTGCCGCCACGCCTGGCCTCGTGTCATACCGGAGTGATCAACGGCCAATTCGTTGAAGGCCACGTACCAGCCGCCGACATCCTCAAGCTGCGCCAGCAACCCGATCTGCTCGGTGCAGCCGTACCGGGTATGCCTGCCGGCTCACCTGGCATGGAGTATGGCAATGTGCGTGATGCCTACCAGGTCATCGGCCTGGATAAACAGGGCGCAGAACGAGTGATCAGCGAATACCCGGCACACTGATAGCAAGGAGCCCATATGTCACCTGTGGTTTATTGGCAACTCGATGTCTTCGCCGAACGGCCGCTGGCCGGTAACGGCGTAGCGGTATTCCCTGATGCGCGCCAGCTGGATCCGGCCGTCATGCAGGCGCTGACCCGCGAGCTGCGCCAGTTCGAATCGATCTTTCTGCTGCCTGGCAGAGACCCGCAGGCTCAGGGCGCGCGAATCTTCACCATGGAAGAGGAACTGCCCTTCGCCGGCCATCCGATCCTCGGCGCCGCTGCCCTGCTGCACCATCTGCAGAGCGATTACACACACGCCGAATGGACTCTACAGCTGGCGGCCAAGAGCGTGCGCTTGCTTACCCGTCGCCAGGAACGCGGTTTCTATGCGCAGATGGACCAGGGCGCAGCCGAATTTGGAGCGCAGCTCAGCCCCGCGCAAGCGCAGGTGATCGCCGAAGCCTTTAACTTGAACAGCACCCACCTGGATCACCGCTACCCAGCCAGGGTAATCAGCACCGGCCTGCCCTACCTGATTCTGCCCGTCAGCGCCCAGGGCTTAGCCCTGGCCCGACAGCAGCGCATGCTAGATGCCGAGCTGGCGTCCCATGCAGCTGCCTTCGTTTTCCTGCTGGACATGGATAACCGCGAAGGGCGCACCTGGGATCCTTTGGGGGTTATCGAAGACATCGCAACCGGCAGCGCCGCGGGTCCGGTCGCGGCCTTCTTGGTGGAGCACGGCCTGCACCGGCGTGCCGAACACTTCAGCCTCAATCAGGGACGTTTCCTCGGCCGTCCCAGCAGGCTGGATGTTTGCGTTGGCAGCGACGACAGGATCAGCGTGGGGGGCAGCGTGCAATTGTTGGCACGCGCCGAGTTATGGGTAGATCCGCGCGAACTCGCCTGAGTGCCGGGTAAACGACGTTGCATGGCTGAAACAGACAAAAGGGGCAGGACGATGCACAGGAAACGCGAAACACGCAGTGACAACAGACTGAACGCTGCCCGCCTGGATAACTGACATAAAAAATGCCGCTCACCTGACCCGGTCAGCGGCAGGTTATGCCTATTGCGCCCAAGGCGGTGGCGGTTCTTCGCCCTTGGGCTCGTCTTCGGCATTCAGCAGCGCCTGGCGGCGTGCTTCATCGGCCAACGCGGCCTTGATCTCACGCATCACCGCGTCGATATCAGCCTCTTCTTCCGGATCATCGAACTCACCGGTCAGCGGGCTGTCCGGGGTCAGTTCACCGGCTTCATACAGCGCCCACATTTCCTTGGCGTACTTGGTGAACTTCAATTCCGGGGCAAACTGACCGAAGTAGGCGGACATGTTGCCGACATCACGCTCGAGCATCTTGAACGCATGGTTATTGCCAGCCGCATCCACCGCCTGCGGCAGGTCGATGATCACCGGGCCCTCGGGGCCGAGCAGCACGTTGAATTCCGACAGGTCGCCATGCACCAGGCCAGCGCAGAGCATCTTCACCACTTCCTGAATCATGAAGGCGTGGAACTCGCGGGCATCGTCGGGGTGCAAGTCGACATCATTGAGACGCGGGGCCACATCGCCCTCGCCGTCGTCGACCAGCTCCATCAACAACACGCCCTCAAGAAAATCATAGGGCTTGGGCACGCGCACACCGGCATTGGCCAGGCGGAACAACGCCGCCACTTCGGCGTTCTGCCACGCCTCTTCCTGCTCCTTGCGCCCGTACTTACTGCCCTTGGCCATGGCGCGAGCGTCACGACTGTTGCGCGTCTTGCGGCCCTCCTGATACTCGGCGGCCTGGCGGAAACCACGTTTGTTGGCTTCCTTATAGACCTTGGCGCAACGCAGCTCATCGCCACAGCGCACCACATAGACGGCGGCTTCCTTGCCGCTCATCAGTGGTCGTACCACTTCATCGACCAGCCCGGCCTCAACCAGCGGCTCAATACGTTTTGGCGTCTTCATCAGCTTTAATCAGGGGTCCTTTGTTGCCCAAGTCGACTCTGCCGCCCGTTATACGGCAATCTGCGCCAAGCGCCCACCCTGGACGGGCCATCAGCTCGCCAGCAGGTGCTGTCGCAGTGCGGCGATGGCGTAACGCACCTTGGCTGGCTGGGCATCGCGGCGCGGGGTCACCAGGTAAATGCCGAAGGGCGCAAGCCGCCACTGCGGCAGCAGTTCACGCAAACGGCCACTGGCTAGCTCCTCGCGTACTTCCTGTTCCGGCTGCAATGATACGCCCATCCCCGCGAGGGTGAAGTGACGCACGGCGAGGATGTTGTTGCAACTCACCCGACTTTCCACCCGCAATTTTTCCACCTGACCATGTGGTCCCTGCAGTTGCAGTGCGTTGAAGGCATTGTCGCCGTGCAGGACCAACCAGTCCTGGCCGATCAGGTCATGCGGCTGCTCGATCGGCGCCTTGCGTTGCAGATAGGCCGGCGCAGCGCACAGCAGCATGCGGGTGTCACCGATATGCCGCGCCACCAGGCTGGAGTCGTCGAGATGACCGACGCGAATCGCCAGGTCGATGCGTTGCTCGATCAGATCAATGTGTTCGTCATGAAAGAACAGTTTGAGACTCAGGCCGCTGTGCGCCTGCAGCAACGGCGCCAAAGCGGCACTCAGTGGGCGTCCGGAGAAACCCACCGGCGCGGCAATGCGCAACTCGCCCACTGGGGCATCACGCAACTCAGCCAGACGCTGCTCCGCCTGCTGAGCCAGCACCAGCACCTGGGCACAGCTCTGGTAGAAGGTCGCACCAGCCTCGGTCAGCGTCAGCTTGCGGGTGGTGCGGTGCAACAGACTGACCTGGGTACTCTGCTCCAGCTTGCGGATCTGCTGGCTGACCGCCGAGGCGGTCATCCCCAGCACCTCGGCGGCCGCCACCATAGAGCCGCAATCAACCACCGTGGCGAACACCGCCATGCGTTTCAGCTGCTCCATTCGTAAGCCCTGCTTAATAGTTAAAGCCTTTTTAACCTATTTTTCCGCGCTTTATCCATCTGCGATTATCTTTGTCAAATAATCGTATCTGGAGACACCCATGAAACTTGCTCTGATCGGTGCCAGCGGCTTTGTTGGCGCAGCGGTGCTGCAAGAGGCCCTCGACCGCGGCCACCAGGTCACCGGCATCGTCCGCGACCCAGCCAAGCTGGCGCAACACCCAGCACTGCATGCCGTGGCCGGCGATGCCTACAACGCGGCCGCCCTGGCCGAACAGCTCAAAGGCCATGATGCGGTAATCCACGCCTTCAATCCGGGCTGGGGCACTGCGGATCTGCGCGAGCGTTTTATCGCCGGCAGCCAGGCGATCATCGCGGCCAGCCAGCTAGCCGGAGTGCGCCTGCTGGTGGTCGGTGGCGCAGGCAGCTTGTATGTCGCCCCGGGGGTACAACTGATCGACACCCCGGAATTTCCCGCCGAGTACAAGGACGGTGCGGAAGGCGCACGGCAGACGCTGCGTCTGCTTCAGGCCGAACAGCGGTTGGACTGGAGCTTTGTCTCGCCACCGGCCTTGCTGCAGCCCGGTGTGCGCACCGGGCAGTTCCGCATTGGCGGCGATCAATTGCTGATGGCGGGCGACGCCCCCGCACAGATCTCGGTGGCTGATCTGGCGGTGGCCATCATCGACGAACTGGAACACCCGCAGCACCTGCGCCAGCGCTTTACCGTGGGTTATTGAACGCCACGCTTGTCCATCCCATCAGGAGAACACCATGCAACTGCACACCAGTGCCTATGTCGCCACCAGCACTCCGGCCCGCTATATCAGCCGCCTGTGCAAGCACTTTGCGCACAAAATCCCGGTGAGTTTCGATGACCAGCAAGGCCGTATCGAATTCGACATCGGCACCAGCACCCTGCAGGCCAGTGCCGAGGGCCTGACCTTGCGGGTGGAAAGCAGCAATGCCGGTCACCTGCTGAAACTGCAGCAGGTGATCGCCAGCCACTTCGAACGTTTCGCCTGGAAAGAAGCGCTGAATCTGGAGTGGCGCTGATCAGCGCGCGGCTGGCTCCGGTCAATCGCCTCGTCAAGCGAGGGGTGAGCAAGGCAGCACTGTTTGCCATGACGGAGCCGGCTTAACCCTCTACACCCAAGCCAACCCAGTGCATTCAGCAGCATACGAGCTGACCGTGACCACGCCGCCCCCGTCTCTCGCGATCGTTACCTGCTATTTGAAAGTCAGATATGAATTGGCAGTACCTCCAGCACAGCCGACAATCGGTTCAGGATCAAGGAGGCGCCCATGCTCGATTCAGACCTTTGCTGGCAGGCCGTCTGCACGCGTGATGCCGCGCAGGATGGACGCTTTGTCTTCGCCGTGCGCAGCACCGGCATCTATTGTCGGCCCAGCTGCCCGGCACGGCGACCCAAGCGGGAGAACGTGAGTTTTCATGTCGATGCTGACGCCGCCGCAGTCGCGGGCTTTCGTCCGTGCCAACGCTGCTCGCCGCAGGGACAGAGCCCGGCCGAGCAATTAGACGCGCTGGTGGTGGCCGCCTGTGAATTGCTCGACCACAGCGAACAGCCGCTGACCCTCGCCCAGCTAGCCGCCCGCATCGGCGTGTCCGCCTCGCACCTGACACGCGCCTTCAAAGCCCGCACCGGGCTGACCCCGAAGGCCTGGTGTGAGGCGCAACGCCGCGCGCGCCTGGAACAGCAGTTGCCGACGGCAGGCAGCGTGCTGGACGCCGCGCTGAACGCCGGCTACTCCAGTACCCGCGCGTTGTATCAGCAGGCGGCAGCTCTGAGTCCAGCGCAACGACGTAAGCAGGGTGCGGGCGAACAGCTGCACTACTGCATCGCACCCTGCCCGCTCGGCCACTTACTGCTGGCCAGCAGCGCCAAGGGCATCTGCGCGCTGCTGTTTGGCGACGATCCGGCTGCGCTGCAACATGAGCTGCTGCAACGCTTTGCCGCCGCCGAACTGCACCGGGATGACGCACGCCTGGGCGATAGCTTGCGCCAGGTGCTGGCGCAGATCAGCGAGCCGCAACGCGCAGCTCAATTGCCGCTGGATATTCGCGGCACCGCGTTTCAGCAACAGGTGTGGCGCGCCCTGCAACAGATTCCGCTGGGGCAGACGCGCAACTACACCGAACTGGCCGTACAACTGGGCAGCCATCCCCGCGCCATAGCACGCGCCTGCGCCAGCAACCCGCTGGGCCTGCTGGTGCCGTGCCACCGGGTCATTGCCAGCAACGGCAGCCTCAGTGGCTACCGCTGGGGGCTGGCACGCAAAGCGGCGCTGCTTAAGCAGGAAACCAGCGGCGACGCGCAATAGCGCTGTCTGCAAACGACATAAATGGCAGAGAACCATTTTTAGCGTCGCACAGCGACGGCCCGGAGGGTGGCCGCCAGGGACGACAGGCCATAAAAAAGAGCGGCGCCACCTACGTGGGCCGCTCCAAATCACGGAGTTGCATACATCAGCCCCTGCACAGCGTACGGGGGCTGCTGTTTGATTACTTTTCCAGGATCGCAGTCACACCTTGCCCACCCGCCGCGCAAATTGAGATCAAGCCACGCCCCTCCTGCGCCACCGACAGTAACTTGGCCAGGTTGGCGACAATGCGCCCGCCAGTGGCGGCAAACGGATGCCCCGCCGCCAGCGAGCTGCCCTTGACGTTCATTTTGCGGCGGTCGATGGAGCCCAGCGGCGCATCCAGACCCAGGCGGGTCTTGCAGTAGTCGGCGTCTTCCCAGGCCTTGAGGGTGCACAACACCTGGGCGGCGAAGGCCTCGTGGATTTCGTAGTAGTCAAAGTCCTGCAGGCTCAGCTTGTTGCGCGCCAGCAGGCGCGGCACGGCATAGGCAGGGGCCATCAACAGGCCTTCCTTACCCGCGCCGACAAAATCCACGGCGGCGGCTTCGCCGTCCTTCCAGTAGGCCAGAATCGGCAAACCACGGGCTTTGGCCCACGCCTCACTGGCCAACAGCACCAGGGATGCGCCATCGGTCAGCGGCGTCGAGTTGGCGGCGGTCAGGGTGCCGCGCGGGCTGCGCTCAAAGCAGGGCTTGAGGGTGGCGAGTTTTTCCAGGCTGATATCGGCGCGCAGGTTCTGGTCGCGGGTCAGGCCACGGAACGGCGTGAGCAGGTCGTCGTGCCAGCCTTCGGCATAGGCGGCAGCGAGTTTCTGGTGGCTGGCCACGGCCAGTTGGTCCTGCTCATCACGGGGGATCGCCCAGGTTTGCGCCATCAGCTCGCAATGCTCGCCCATCGACAGCCCGGTACGCGGCTCGCCATTACGCGGAATGGCCGGAGCCAGGTGGCGCGGACGAATCTGCAGCAGGCTCTTGATCTTCTCGCCCGTGCTCTTGCCTCGGTTGGCCTGCAACAGAATCTTGCGCAGCCCTTCGTTCACGCCGATCGGCGCATCCGAGGTGGTGTCGACGCCGCCGGCAATGCCGCACTCGATCTGCCCGAGCGCAATCTTGTTGGCCACCAGCAGCGCGGCTTCCAGGCCGGTGCCGCAGGCCTGCTGCAGGTCATAGGCCGGAGTTTCCGGGGCCAAACGCGAGCCGAGCACGCATTCGCGGGTCAGGTTGAAGTCGCGCGAATGCTTAAGCACCGCACCGGCCACCACCTCCCCCAGACGTTCGCCATGCAGGTTGAAGCGCTCGACCAGGCCATCCAGTGCGCAGGTCAGCATCTCCTGGTTGCTCGCGGTGGCGTAGACGGTATTGGAGCGGGCGAACGGAATACGGTTGCCACCAACAATGGCGACGCGACGCGGCTGGGTCATGGACGACTCCTGAACAGAGAAGGGGGCTAAGAACCGGTTCTAATAAGTGGCGCACAGGCTAACCTGTCGCGGCAGTGTGGCATTGGCCGCCTTGCCGGCACAGCAGGCGGATGCGGTCAATTGCGCATTTCTGTGGGCTGCGTAGAGTGGGCGCACTTTTGATCCATGCGCAGGAGCCGTTTCATGTCAGACCGTTATCTCGCCTTTGCCAACTCCACCTCAGGTCGCCGTTTGGTCAGTGCGCTCGGCCTGCCCGCGCCGCTGCTGCTGGAGCGTTGGATGGCTGGACGCAGCCGGCCGGTCGACGGTGCTCTGCTGCTGGGCGGCGACGGCAGCCTGGCCAGCGCGGTGCGGCCCTTTGCGCACAAGCTGACCGACGCCCTGTATGCAGCTCGCGAAGGCCAGCTCGAGCTGCCGCGCTGGACCGCCGAACACAGCCCCAAGCTCAAGGCGCTGGTGTTTGATGCCAGCGGGCTGACCCGCTTTGAGCAGCTGATTGAGCTGCGCGACTTCTTCCAGCCGGCCTTCAAAGGCTTGGATAAATGCCCCCGGGTGGTGGTGCTGGGGCGTGCCCCGGAGTCACTGAAAGACCCGATTGCCGCCAGCGTGCAGCGCTCGCTGGAAGGCTTCACCCGCTCGCTGGGCAAGGAAATCCGCCGTGGCGGCAACGTGCAGCTCATCTATGTCGGCAAAGGCGGCGAAGCGCAGCTTGAAGGCGCGTTGCGCTTCTTCCTCTCGCCGAAAAGTGCGTATGTGTCGGGTCAGGTGCTGCGTTTGAACGCCTGCAGCGAGCAGGTCAAAGACTGGACCCGCCCGCTGGCCGGCAAGAAAGCGCTGGTCACCGGCGCTTCACGCGGTATTGGCGCAGCCATCGCCGAAACCCTGGCCCGCGACGGTGCCGAGGTGGTGCTGCTGGACGTACCACCGGCCAAGGATGCCTTGGATGCCCTGGCGGCACGCTTGGGCGGGCGAGGCTTAGCGTTGGACATCTGCGCCGAAGAGGCTGCCGCCCAGCTGATCGAGGCGCTGCC
The DNA here is from genome assembly GCF_003060885.1 of Pseudomonas sp. HMWF032. GTDB lineage: Bacteria > Pseudomonadota > Gammaproteobacteria > Pseudomonadales > Pseudomonadaceae > Aquipseudomonas. Next base: position 651,661 of record NZ_QAIG01000005.1, on the reverse strand, counting down.
AGACGGCGTGGACATCGTCGTGCACAACGCCGGCATCACCCGCGACAAGACCCTGGCCAAGATGACCGATGCGTTCTGGAACTCGGTGATCAACGTCAACCTGAATGCCCCGCAGGTGCTAACCCAAGCCCTGCTGGATGCCGGCAAGCTGCACGACAACGGCCGCGTGGTGCTGATCGCCTCGATCAGCGGCATCGCCGGCAATATGGGCCAGACCAACTACGCAGTGAGCAAGGCCGGGGTGATCGGCCTGGCCCAGGCCTGGGCGCCGACGCTGGCCAAACGCGGCATCAGCATCAACGCGGTGGCGCCGGGCTTTATCGAAACCCAGATGACCGCCGCCATCCCACTGACCATCCGCGAAGCCGGCCGGCGGATGAACTCCATGGGCCAGGGCGGCCTACCGCAGGACGTTGCCGAAGCCGTGGCCTGGTTCGCCCAGCCAGGCTCGGGTGCCGCCACGGCACAAGTTTTACGCGTATGCGGACAAAGTCTACTAGGGGCTTAATCGCCCCCGGATTGCATCCGGGCTACGGTTTTTAATCAATGTCAGCAGATAGCAAAAGGCCCCGCAGTGCGGGGCCTTTTGCATTCAGCGCGAGCTTGTACCTGCTCAAGATCTCGCGAGCTAGAACACTACAAGGCGCTACGTTAGTAACAGCCTTCGGCTGGTCAAAACGGCGAGGAAGCGGAGTGTACTGTTGTACATGAGCATTCCGACTGGGCTCGCATCCGAGCCTGTTTTTAACGCAGTAGTGCCGACGCGCAGCAGATCGATTGTTCCCTAGGACGACAGGTAAGACGAACGGGTCAGCCCAAGACGCAATGCATCGAGGAACTGCGTGCGCTCGCGCGGGCTGATCTTGGCGCTGGCGACCTTATCGCGGTAGTGGTTCATCAACTCCTCCGGTGACAGGTGCACGTAGCGCAGCATGTCCTCGATGGTGTCGTGGGTCTCGATACCGGCGTGGTAAACGCTGCCATCCGCGTTCTGATAGATGTTCACCGAATCGGTGTCGCCGAACAGGTTGTGCATATCACCGAGAATTTCCTGGTAGGCACCGACCAGGAAGATCCCCAGTAGGTAGTCCTCGCCCTCGCGCACTTCGTGCACCGGCAGGCTGGTCTCGATGCTCTGCTCATCGACGTACTGGCGGATCTTGCCGTCGGAATCGCAGGTCAGGTCCTGCAGCACAGCGCGGCGCAGCGGCTCTTCGTCGAGGCGGTTGAGCGGCAGAATCGGCAGCACCTGGCCGATAGCCCAGGTGTCCGGCAAGCTCTGGAACACCGAGAAATTGCAGATGTACTTGTCGGCCAGCTTGTCGTTCAGCTCATCCAGCACCTGACGGTGCGAACGCTGACGGGCTTTGAGTGAGTTGTGCAGGCGGCGGCACACGGCAAAATAGCACTGCTCGGCCAGAGCCTTTTCGGTCAGGCTAAGTTTACCGTCGGCGTACTGAGTGGCCACGTCGCTCATGTAGTGGGTGGCGCGCCAGTAGGTCTCGGTGACCATCTCGATATCGGTCGGGCCGAGCAATTCAACCAGGTAGCGCACGGTTTCCGGCAGGCTGGTGACATCCTCGATACGCGGAATCTCGTCGTTGTGTTTTTCCACATCGGTGACCTGCACCACCAGCATGGCGTGATGCGCGGTCAGCGAGCGGCCGCTTTCCGAGAAGATATGCGGATGCGGCAATTCCTGAGCGTCGCAGAACTCCTTAAGCATGCCGACCACGACACCCGCGTAGTCATCCATGTCGTAGTTGATCGAGCTGGCATTGCGCGAGTGTGTACCGTCGTAATCCACGCCCAGGCCACCGCCGACGTCGATATGGTCGACCGGCAGGCCCAGACCACGCAGCTCGCCGTAATAGCGGATGGCTTCCTTGAAGCCGTGCTGGTAGTCGGACAGGTTGGCGATCTGCGAGCCCATATGAAAGTGCAGCAGGCGGATGCCCTGATCCAGCCCCGCCGCGCGGAAGCGCTCGACCACCGACAGCAGCTGCGCCGCCGACAGGCCGAACTTGGATTTTTCGCCGCCGGTGTCAGCCCACTTGCTCGAGGCCAACGAGGACAGGCGCACGCGCAGACCGACCTGCGGCGCCACTTTGAGTTCGGCGGCTTCGTCGATCACCAACTGCACTTCGGATTCTTTCTCGATGACAATAAACACGTTGTGACCGAGCTTCTGCCCCATCAGCGCCAGCTTGATGAACTCGCGATCTTTGTAGCCGTTGCAGACGATCGTGCCACCTTTTGGTGCCAGCGCCAGCACCGCCATCAACTCCGGCTTGGAGCCGGCTTCCAGGCCGATGGAAACGTTCTGCGTGGCGATGATGTTCTCCACCACCGCTTCCTGCTGGTTGACCTTGATCGGGTACAACGCGGTGTAGCGGCTCTGGTATTCCAAGCGTGCAATGTTGGCGTCGAAAGCACCGGTCAGCTGGCGCACGCGGTCTTGCAGGATGTCCGGAAAGCGCACCAGCAACGGCAGCGACAAACCACTGGAACGCAGCTCATCGAGCTGCTCGTAGAGGTCAATCGGCGTGCTCTGCGGGCCATTCGGGCGCACCTCGACACAGCCCTTGTCATTGATCGCGAAGTAACCCGCGCCCCAATGGCGAATACCATAGACACTGCGGCTGTCCGCTACGGTCCACTGGCTGCCGTCATCTTTGCGTGTGCGTCGTGCAGACATCGAAGTCTCCCTTGCTGGCGATAGTGGCCTTGGCCGTGCCAAGACGCGTACAAAATAAAGTCAGAAAATGACGATTCCTCAGCTGTGACACGAAGTCCGCTGAGGAAGTTTAGAAAAGACGGGATCAGCCGCCGGACTTCTTGGCTTTGAAACCGTGCTTGCTCAGTTCGGCGAGCAACAGTTCGACGTGGTCACCCTGAATCTCGATCACGCCATCCTTGAGCGAACCGCCGCATCCACAGCGTTTTTTTAGGGCACTGGCAAGATCCTTGAGCGGATCCTCGGCCAGCGGCACTCCGCTGATGGTGGTGACGGTCTTGCCGCCGCGGCCTTTGGTTTCGCGGCGCACACGGGCAATGCCGTCACCGGCAGGAATCTGGGTCTGTTTGCAGGTGCAGGCGTCCACCGGTTGACTGCAATCGGGGCAATGCCGACCGCTGTCAGTGGAATACACCAGGCCGCTGAGAGCGGCGAATGAAGAAGCTTTCTTGACCACCGGTTTGTCCTCGAAGGGGTCAGGATAGCGACTGGTCGACACCGCGTGGCGGCATCGACCGCGAAGCCCCACTCTGGCAGGGGCAGCGCACCCCAGCGCGATGGCCGGGGCTTGAAGGCGGCGCAGTGTAACGGCAAAAAGCGCAGCTGCTAAGTGTAAAAATGCGCCATTAATCGGCGGATTGGCGACGCTGTGCGGGATGCCGAACGAAACGTCCAAATATCCTGCACAAAGCCAGTAACGACGAGGGTTTTCCGGTTCAGCCAATGGCTGCCAGGTAGCGCTGCAAGGCGGCCAACGAGTCGGGGCAATAGGGCATGTGCCGGGTTTCGGCCAGCGCTTGCTCGATGGAGATAAAGCGCGCTTCCAGGACCTCTTCCGGCTGCAGCTGCAGCGGCGCATCGGACACCGCCGAATAGGCCATGCACCACAGCCGACTTTCCGGGGCGTCATAGAAGAAGTGCGCATGCTCGATCAGCGGTACATCACGAATGCCCAACTCTTCTGCCAGCTCGCGGGATGCCGAGTCGGCATAGCTTTCGTCTTCCAGCACCATGCCGCCGGCTGCCACATCCCAGTAACCGGGGTACAGCGCCTTGCTCAGGGTGCGCCGATGCACGCACAGCAGCCCGGCACTGTTGAACAGCAGGATATAGGTGCCGCGACCGATCAGGTGCCGCTCGCGTAGCTCACTGCGCAACACGCCACCCAGCGGCCGATCCTGCTCATCGACCCAGGCGATGCGCTCGGCATCAGAGGCTGCGCGGTGCGCCACCTCAGCGTCAGACCAGACCACCGATCAGCCCTGGGACAACAGTTGGCGCAGGTCGATCAACCCGGCATTGGCGCGCGAGATGTAATTGGCCATGACCAGTGAATGGTTGGCCAGCAGACCATAACCGCTGCCGTTGAGAATCATCGGACTCCACAGGGTTGCCTGCGCAGCCTCCAGCTCACGGATGATCTGCCGCACACTGACAGTGGCGTTCTTCTTCGCCAGCACATCGGCAAAATCCACCTCGATGGCACGCAGCAGATGCGCCAGTGCCCAGGCCTGACCTCGCGCTTCGTAGAACACGTTATCAATCTGCAGCCATGGCGTTTCATAATTCACGCCCTCGACAAAATCCGGCGGTGCTGCCCCGTTATTCTGAGCAGGATCAACCACGGCCGTGTTCAGGCGCACTTGACCAACGCTCGCTGACAGGCGCTGCGACAGTGAACCCAGGCGCGTTGCCGCATCACCCAGCCAGTTGTTCAAGTTGTCGGCACGGGTGTAGAACTGAGCATTGCCCTGGGTCGGATCGCTCAGGCGTGCGAGGTAACGATCAAGCGACTTGATGCCTTCGGCGTACTCAGCTTCGGAGGCCGGCAGCGCCCAGCTCTTGTTGTCGAAGTGGAAGCGTGGCTCCGCCTTGACCAGATCTGGGTCTTCGGTGGACTGTGACTGCGAGCGGGTAAAGTCTTTGCGCAGCGCTCGGGACATGTCGCGCACCTGCACCAGAACACCGAATTCCCAGCTGGGCATGTTGTCGAGCCACAGCCCCGGTGGTGCCAAGTCGTTGGACAGGTAACCGCCCGGTTTGTCGAGCAATGTGCCTGCGACCTGCTTGAGGGTTTCCACCGTGGTGTAGCCGTTGACCAGTTTGCGCCCGCTCAACTCGGCACTGGCTTCTGCCTGCTGCTGCACGGAGAACTGCACCGGCTCCTGGCTCCAGTACCAGCCCACCACCAATGCCACAACCAGATAAAGCCCCAGCAGGCCACCAACAGTACGGGTGGCCCAGCCCCCAGCGAAGTAGCTGCGAACATTGTCCACTGAGCCTGCGGCGCCATCTCGCGCATCAGCAGTACGGTTCTTCCAATCCAGCATGGCCTTGTCCTTTTACTCAAGTGGCGGGAGCGTATGAGTGCTGCCGCGCCTGGCGATGATTTCAAGCAACTGCTCGTTCGACCACAACTTGCAAGCAGGGTTGCGCAACGGTCAAGCACTATAAGGTATGCATGTCATGCTGCGCAGTGGCGGGCGACAAACTTAGCGCCGGTTGTGTGTATTGGTGTATCTGTGAACGCCTAGACAGAAGGCCGACGTCAATAGATCGACGGCTCTAGCATTAACTATTGCCGGTGTTAGCATTGCTAGCACTAAGCCATCACCGTCGGCAGATGCCGCGCAACCGAACCCAGGCCATGACAGAACAAGAAGACCCCAGTCGCGATCGCCTCAAGCAACACTTTGCCCAGCGCGTGATCAACCAGGCGCGCCAGGTCTTGGAGGTCTGGCAGCGCCTGCAGCGCAGCGAGTGGAGTGACGCCGGGATGAGTGAGCTGCGTGAAGCGACGCAGTTGCTGCAACGCTATGCCGAACGTTTCGATCAAGCCGAGCACAGCCAGCTGGCCCAGGAAATCGACAGCTGCCTACAGTTAGTGACCGAAAACCGCGGCCGGCTCAACAGCGTACTGATCAGCCAGCTCAACCTGTTACTGCAGCGCCTGTCACGCACCGGTCTACGCCACGGGGATCGCTTCGAACAGACGCTCCTGCCACCGCTGCGCAAGCCGGTCTATCTGGCGCTGCAACACCTGGAGCGGGCCGAACAGCTGGTGCAGCGCCTGGAGTTCTTCGGTATGAACGCCATTGCCCTGGACAGCGCCAATGCGTTTCGCAATGCGATTCGTGAACGCCACCCGGCCGCCATCATCATGGATGTCGACTTTTCCGGGCCGGGCTGCGGACTGGAACTGGCGCAAAGCGTACAAGACGGCCTGGCTGACAAAATTCCGCTGCTGTTCTTCAGTGCTGAAGACACTGACACCATGACTCGCCTGTCCGCCGTGCGCGCAGGCGGCCGAGAGTTTTTCAGCGGCAGCCTGGATGCCTCGAACCTGTTCGAGCGCATCGAGGTGCTGACGCATATTTCCCAGTACGAACCCTATAAGGTGCTGATCATTGATGATTCGCGGGCCCAGGCCACACACACTGAGCGCGTACTCAACAGCGCCGGCATCGTTACCCGGACCTTGATCGAACCGATCCAGGCCATGTGTAACCTGGCCGATTTCCAGCCTGATCTGATCATCCTCGACATGTACATGCCCGAGTGCAATGGCACCGAACTGGCCCAGGTGATCCGCCACAACGACCGTTATGTCAGCGTACCGATCATCTACCTGTCCGCCGAAGATGATCTGGACAAGCAACTCGACGCGATGAGCGAAGGTGGCGACGATTTCCTTACTAAGCCGATCAAGCCGCGCCACCTGATCGCCACTGTACGCAATCGCGCCGCGCGTGCTCGCAGCCTCAAGGCGCGCATGGTGCGCGATAGCCTGACCGGCTTGTACAACCACACCCACACCCTGCAACTGCTTGAAGACGCCCGCTTTCGTGCCGAGCGCGACGGTCAGCCGCTGAGCTTTGCGATGATCGACATCGACTACTTCAAGAAGGTCAACGACACCTACGGTCATCCCATGGGCGACCGGGTGATCAAGAGCCTGGCGCTGTTCCTCAAACAGCGCCTGCGCAAGAGCGACCATATTGGTCGGTATGGCGGCGAAGAGTTCGCGGTGGTCATGCCCGATACGGATGCTGCCTCGGCGCGCCGCGTTCTCGATGACATCCGTCAGCGCTTCGCGGAAATCCAGTTCTCGGCACAGCCGCATGACCTGTCATGCACCTTTAGCTGCGGGATTGCTCAGCTGGCACCGCAACAGGACGGTAAACTGCTGTCACAACAGGCCGACCAGGCCTTGTATGTGGCCAAACACGGCGGACGCAATCAGGTTGCCATCTATCAGGGCACCTGAGGTAAGAACAGTCCGACGACAACCGTTGGGCGGAAAACCGTGACGCAGTTGGCGCAGTCATATAACGGTCACGAAAAAGCAATAAATTCCAAGGCCTAGCTGCCGCCTCGACGCTTGCGTGGTGGTCTGAACCGTTCGTTGTCGGTCGAGCCTTATGCGCCTCAAATCTCTCACCAATCTCAACACCCTGCTGCTGGTCACCGTCTGCGTGGCGCTGGCGGCAACGCTCTGGTGGTCGCAACGCGCCCTGGAACGCCCCTACCTGCTGATGGCTCGCTACCTGAGCCTGTCGCAACAGTTTCAAGCTGACGTGGCACAAAACATCAGCACCTATCTGGACAGTGGCGATGCGCTGCGTCACAGCGCCGCAATGCAGTCGTTAGGCAGCCTGGAACAAGCCCTGAGCGAGCTACCCGAGCAACTGGCCGCCGACCTGCGTCCCAGCCTGGTCGAACTCAGCACCTTCAGCGCCAATGACCTACTCGCCGCCGGCAAGCTGTCTGCCGATTCGCAGGGCCTGCTGCTGCAAGCCGAACGGGAAATGGACGCGACCCTTGAACAACTGGCGCAATACGCTGACAGCAGCACCGCCGAGGCCGCCGCCAAGTACCGCCGGCCGCTGTTCAACGCGGCACGTCACCTGACCCGCCTGGCCCATGCCCGCGATAAACTGGTACGCAGTGGTCGCAGTGAACTGGCCAGCGAGGTTGAGCGCGAACTGGCGGCGCTGGATAAACAGGCACAGCAACTCAATGATCTGCCGCTTCTGGGCGTCGCCGATGCCAGTGAGTCCTCCAGCAGCTCGTTTGCCGACCTGCTGGGCCTGGATGCCAGCACTGACAGCAGCCAGGCCGAAGACCGCGGCATTGCCCTCAAACGCGACCTGGGCAATCTGATTAAACGCTACCCAAGTGAGCTGCAACGAACCCGCAACCTGATCGAACAACGCAGCGCGCTGGCCAGTAGCACCCGCGTACAGGTCGACAAGGTGCACCAGGCCCTGGCTGCTCTGGAACCTCAAGTACGCGCCGAACACGGCCGCATTCAGGGCGAGGTTCAGTTGATTCTGGGCCTGATGATTGGCCTGATCCTGCTCATTGCGCTGATCATCGACACCCTCCAGCGTCGCCTGACCCGTGTCCTCACACGGCTGGTACCGGCACTTTCCGCCTGGGCTCAGGGTGACTTTGCCGACGATGTACGCCTTGATTCGCGCACGCGCGAACTGCGTGATATCGAGGAGTCGCTCAACCGCCTGCGCGCCTACCTGGTCAATCTGGTGGGAACCATTCGCCAGCATGCCGAACAGGTGGTCGGTTCCAGCCGCACCCTGGCCGACCTCAGCAGCGGCTTACACAACGGCGCCGAACGCCAGGTTGGCGACACCGCACAGATTCGCGACGCACTGGGCGATTTGCAGACGACCATCCAGCAAGTAGCCGGCGATGCCAGCCAGGCTGCAGATGCCAGCCGTGACGCCAGCCGCGCCGTCGAACAGGGCCAACAGGTGATTGGCAACAGCCTTACCGGCTTGCACGAACTGGTTGATGAAGTACAGGGCAATGCCCAGGCGATTGAGCGCCTGGCCGAAGAAACCGCGACCATCGGCAATGTCTTGACCGTTATTCGCGGTATCGCCGAGCAGACCAATCTGCTCGCCCTGAATGCTGCGATTGAAGCGGCACGGGCCGGCGAACTGGGCCGAGGTTTTGCTGTGGTGGCCGATGAAGTGCGCTCGCTGTCACAGCGTACCAGCGGTGCGACTGCGCAGATTCAGGAACTGATCGGCCGCCTGCAGCAGGCTGCACTGCAATCCGTGCAGGCCATGCGCACCCAAGTGGAGCACGCCGAAGCCACCGCCAGCCAGGCCGAAGCAGCCGATGGCGCGCTGGCCGAGATTGTTGCCGCGATCCGCACCATCGCCAGCATGGCCGAACGCATTGCCGACGCCACGGCCCAGCAGAGCGGCGCCGTCAGCGAAATTCGCGGGCACAGTGAGCGCATTCACCACCTCGGCGGTGACAACCTGCAGCGCATCGGCGAGGGGCGTAATCAGGGCGATCAGCTGCTGCAACTCGGCGGGCAGTTGCATACCGCCGTGCAGGCGTTCAGGGTCTAACTGACGGTTAACGGCCGCTGGCGCGGCAATCTGTCGCGCACCATACAGCCGGTAGACAAGACCGCTTACAGCCTGGACCGTGCCTTGAGCCTCCCGCCTCCGCTATGATGCGGCGATTCCCGCATCACGAGCCTGCCATGCACCGTTTTCTCAGCCTGCTTCTGCTTCTGATCGTATTACCGGCCAGCGCCGGCCTGTTCGACAAGCCGCCCGCCCCTGCGCAATTCGGCGCGCCGCTGAACAACAGCGCGGACTTTCTGCCGGTACGCGAGGCGTTCAAGCTGAGCCTGATCAGCAGCTCCAGCGAGTCAGTAAAACTGCGCTTTGTCGCGGCCGAAGGTTATTACCTGTACCGGCACCGCTTCAGCTTTAGCAGCGAACCAGGCGATATAAGCCTGGGTCAGGCCGTTCTACCCGCCGGCAAAGCCAAGCATGACGAGTACTTCGGCGATGTCGAGGTGTATTACGAGGTGCTGGATGTCGAGGTGCCGGTCGATAACCCGGACAATCGCCCCTTCAACCTCAGCGTCAACTATCAGGGCTGCGCTGACAAAGGCCTGTGCTACCCGCCAGAAACCGAAGTGCTGGCGATTGGCGGCGGTGCAGCGACCAGCAGCGCCACGCCGAATGCCGCAACGCCCTGGAGCTGGACCGATCTGGCACTGTTCTTCCTCGGCGGCCTGGCGCTGACCTTCACCCCGTGCGTGCTGCCGATGCTGCCGATCCTCAGCGGCGTAGTGCTGCGCGGCCAGCCGGGCGGCCTGCGCAGCCTGGTGCTGTCGCTGGCCTACGTACTGCCGATGGCCCTGAGCTTTGCCATCCTTGGCGCATTGATGGGTCTGTTCGGTGCCGAACTCAACCTGCAGGCGCGCTTGCAATCACCCTGGGTGCTGGTGCCGTTTGCGATCTTCTTCGCCCTGTTCGGCGCGGCCAGCCTGGGCTTTCTCGAACTGCGCCTGCCGGCGGCCATCGACGGCCCGCTGCAGCGCCTGAGCCAACGCCTGCACGGCGGCACGATTATCAGCGCCGCAGCGCTGGGCGTGCTGTCCAGCGTGCTGGTTTCGCCCTGCGTATCCGCGCCACTGGCCGGTGCGTTGCTGTATATCAGTGCCAGCGGCGATGCCCTCGGCGGCGGTCTCAAGTTGCTGGCTCTGGGTCTGGGTATGGGCGCCCCCCTGGTGCTGTTCGCCGTCGGCGGCGGTGCTCTATTGCCGAAATCCGGGCCGTGGATGCTCACCGTGCGCAACCTGTTCGGCGCACTGCTGATGGCCGTGGCGATCTGGCTGCTCGAACGCGTGGTGCCCGGCCCCGTCAGCCTGGGGCTCTGGGGCCTGCTCGCAGCAGGCATCGCATTGTGGCTCGGGGTGCTGGAACTGACGCCGAAAACCCATCACCAGAAACTCGCGCAACTGCTCGGCCTGCCACTGCTGGTCTACGCCCTGGTGGCCTGGGTCGGCGCGCTGCAGGGCCAGGATGACCCGCTACGGCCACTCGGGCGGATGGTCAGCAGCGCCGAAGCCACTCAGGTGCAATCCGGCCAATGGCAAACCATCAGCACACCCGCCGAGCTGGATGCCGCTCTGCTTGCCGCAAAGAACAACGGCAAGCCACTGCTGCTCGACTGGTACGCCGACTGGTGCATTAGCTGCAAGGTGATCGAACGCGAAGTGCTCAACGCATCGGAGGTCGGCCGCCAGCTCGGCGACTATCAACTGGTGCGTTTCGACATCACCGAGAGCAACCCTGCACAACGCGCCCTGCTCGACCGCTACCAGCTGTTCGGCCCGCCGGCAATTCTGCTGTTCGACGCCAAGGGTGACGAATGGCTGGATTTACGTGTCGTAGGTGAGGTGGATGCGGCGACCTTTGCCGCCCGTCTGAGCACGGCGCGGGAACGCCTTTAACCTCCCGAGTCATATATCTGCCGCAATCTGCGGCCATCGTGACGACTATTGCTGAGAACTGGACAGCCCCGCGCTGTCGCGGCATAGTCCTGCGCAGTAGAAAAACAAGGATTAAGGACCATGGCGACCTTATTGGTACTGCACGGCCCCAACCTCAACTTGCTCGGCACTCGCGAGCCAGGGGTTTACGGCGCCGTCACTCTGGAGCAAATCAACCTCGACCTGGAACGCCGTGCGCGCGAGACAGGCCACCATCTGCTGTACCTGCAGAGCAATGCCGAATACGAACTAATTGATCGTATTCACGCCGCGAAAGGCGAAGGTGTCGACTTTATCCTGATCAATCCTGCCGCTTTTACTCACACCAGCGTCGCATTACGTGACGCATTGCTGGCAGTGAGCATCCCATTCATCGAAGTGCATTTGTCCAACGTGCACAAACGCGAAGCTTTCCGCCATCACTCCTACTTTTCCGATGTTGCGGTGGGAGTGATCTGCGGCCTTGGCGCCAGCGGTTACCGACTGGCATTGGAGGCTGCACTCGAACAACTTGAACTTAAGCGCCCCTGACCTCACCGGGAGTTGAACCACTATGGATATTCGTAAAGTCAAAAAACTGATCGAGCTGCTGGAAGAGTCCGGTATCGACGAGCTGGAGATTCGCGAAGGCGAAGAGTCCGTGCGCATCAGCCGTCACAGCAAGCAGCCGGCCTTTATGCAACAGCCGATGTACGCTCAGGCACCTGCGCCTGCAGCTGCTCCGGTTGCGGCAACACCGGTCGCCACTGAAGCAGCAGCTCCGGCTGCCGCCAAGCTGAATGGCACCGTAGTGCGCTCGCCAATGGTCGGCACGTTCTACCGCGCATCCGGCCCAACGTCGGCCAACTTCGTAGAAGTCGGTCAGAGCGTGAAGAAAGGCGACATTCTCTGCATCGTTGAAGCGATGAAGATGATGAACCACATCGAGGCCGAAACCAGCGGCGTGATCGAATCCATCTTGGGCGAGAACGGTCAGCCGGTGGAATACGACCAGCCTCTGTTCACCATCGTTTGATCCACGGAGAGCCAGCGATGTTGGAAAAAGTTCTGATCGCCAACCGCGGCGAGATCGCCCTGCGCATCTTGCGCGCCTGTAAAGAGCTGGGCATCAAGACCGTCGCGGTGCACTCCACTGCCGACCGTGAACTGATGCACCTGGGCCTAGCCGACGAAGCGGTGTGCATCGGCCCGGCTGCTGGCGCGCTGTCCTACCTGAATATTCCGGCGATCATCAGCGCCGCTGAAGTGACCGGCGCGACGGCCATTCACCCCGGCTACGGCTTCCTCGCGGAAAACGCCGATTTCGCCGAACAGGTGGAAAACTCTGGCTTCGCCTTTATCGGCCCGAAAGCCGAGACCATTCGCCTGATGGGCGACAAGGTATCGGCCAAGGACGCCATGAAGCGCGCCGGCGTACCTGTGGTGCCTGGCTCTGACGGCCCACTGCCGGAAGACGAGGAAACGGCCCTGCAGATTGCTCGCGAAGTTGGCTACCCGGTGATCATCAAAGCCGCTGGCGGCGGCGGTGGTCGCGGTATGCGCGTGGTATACAAGGAAGAAGACCTGATCAAATCGGCCAAACTGACCCGCAGCGAAGCCGGTTCGGTGTTCGGCAACCCGATGGTCTATCTGGAGAAGTTCCTCGGCAATCCACGTCACGTGGAAGTCCAGGTGATCTCCGACGGCCAGGGCAACGCCATCCACCTGGGTGACCGCGACTGCTCGCTGCAGCGCCGTCACCAGAAGGTACTGGAAGAAGCGCCGGCACCGGGCATCGATGAAAAAGCCCGCGCCGAAGTGCTGCAACGCTGCGTCGATGCCTGCATCGAGATCGGCTACCGCGGCGCCGGCACCTTCGAGTTCCTTTACGAAGACGGCCGCTTCTACTTTATCGAGATGAACACCCGCGTGCAGGTTGAGCATCCGGTTTCGGAAATGGTCACCGGTATCGACATCGTCAAGGAGATGCTCAGCATCGCCGCTGGCAACAAACTGTCGTTCAAGCAGAGTGACGTGGTGATTCGCGGCCATTCGCTGGAATGCCGGATCAACGCCGAAGACCCGGACAACTTCATGCCCTGCCCCGGCAAGGTCAAGCACTTCCACGCCCCAGGCGGTAACGGTGTACGGGTCGACTCGCACCTGTACAGCGGTTACACCGTGCCGCCGCACTACGACTCGCTGATCGGCAAGCTGATCACCTACGGCAAGGACCGCGACGAGGCCATGGCCCGTATGCGCAACGCGCTGGATGAGATTGTGGTCGACGGCATCAAGACCAACGTGCCGCTGCACCGCGACCTGGTCCGTGACAAAGGCTTCTGCAAAGGCGGCGTGAATATCCACTACCTGGAGAAAAAACTGGGGATGGATAAGCACTAAACCGCAATGACCTGCTGCGCGTCGGCGGTACTGCGTTAAAAACGGCCTCGGAAAGCCGCTTGCGGCTAACGCACTTTAGTGCGGCCCCGAAAGGGCGAGCGAAGCGAGTAATGCTCATTTACAGACGTAAACTCCGCTTCCTCACCCGTTTTGCCTTGTCCCGCTCTAGCTCGCGCGGTCATGACTGAAATGCTAAACAAAGGCTGCCATTCGGCGGCCTTTGTCGTTTCTGCCAACCGCAAGCGGTGGCAGCTGCACCACCGCTTCAAGTAAGCTGCGCGCCAATTTGCGCCATCCCGCCACAACGTTCACGAGGTTTTCCCATGCCCTGGTTACAAGTCCGTCTCGCCATCACCCCAGAGCAGGCGGAAACCTACGAAGATGCGTTGCTGGAAGTCGGCGCCGTCTCAGTGACCTTTATGGACGCCGAAGACCAGCCGATTTTCGAGCCGGACCTGGGCACCACCCCGCTGTGGTCGCACACTCACCTGCTCGCCCTGTTTGAAGCCGATACCGACGCCAACGCGGTGTTCGCGCACCTGCAGCTGCTGACCGGCGCCGACTTGCCGGAGCACCAGGCCGAAGTGATCGCCGACCAGGACTGGGAGCGCAGCTGGATGGACGGCTTCCAGCCGATGCGTTTCGGCCAGCGCCTGTGGATCGTGCCGAGCTGGCACGCCGCGCCGGAGCCCGACGCCGTCAACCTGCTGCTCGATCCGGGCCTGGCCTTCGGCACCGGCACCCACCCGACCACCGCGTTGTGCCTGGAATGGCTGGACGGCCAGAACCTGCAGGATTGCAGCGTGATCGACTTCGGTTGTGGCTCAGGCATTCTGGCGATTGCCGCCCTGCTGCTCGGCGCGCCGCAGGCAGTCGGCACCGACATCGACATTCAGGCCATCGAAGCCTCGCGCGACAATGCCCAGCGCAATGGCATCGACGCCGCACGCTTCCCGCTTTACCTGCCTGAAGACATGCCGCAACAACCTGCGGATGTCGTCGTCGCCAATATCCTCGCCGGCCCGCTGGTGGCGCTGGCCCCGCAGATCACCCGCCTGGTCAAGCAGGGCGGCCGCCTGGCACTGTCGGGCATCCTTGCCGAGCAGGCTGACGAGGTTCGCGCGGCCTACAACGACGCCTTCACCCTCGACCCAACCGCCGATAAAGACGGCTGGGTACGTATCAGTGGCGTGCGCCGCTAACCGCCACAGCGCGCAGCTGCTGCATTAGCAAGCACTTGCGTTAGACTAGCCGCCTTGCTTAGCCGGATCACCGCATGACCCAGAGCTTCATCACCCAGTGCCCCCATTGCCGTACCAGCTTTCGCGTGAACCTCACGCAGCTGGGCGCTGCCCATGGTGCTGTGCGCTGCGGAGCCTGTCTGCATGTGTTCAATGCCGCGCAACAGCTGCGTGAGCAGGGCCAGCAACTGCCGCCGCCCACAGCGCCAGCCGCCGCGCCAACACCGACTCCACAGCCGAGCAAACCACCCGTGCCGCCCGCGCCACGCCCGGCAATGCCCAGTGCCGCGCCCGCAATACCGGCGGCGCCTGCCAGCAGTAAAACCGGCGATACGCTGTGGATTCATGACGACTTGGACCTCGACAGCCTCGACCTGGATGAAGAGTTGGCCAAGCTCGAAGCCCAGGAACAGCAACTGTCGAAACAGTTTCTGGCGATTGATAGCGCGCCCAAATACAGCGAAAACTTTCTCACCCCGGACCCCATCGAGCATGATCCGCACGACGAGCGCTGGGCCGAAGCACTGTTGCAGGATGAACAACCCAGGCCCACTGCCAGCTTGACCTTGCAGGATGAGCGGCCTCTCGACATGCCACCGCCAGCACCACGCGCACCCAGCCCGGCTGAACCGATTGCCGCCGCGCCGGAAACCTTTTCGCTGCCGGCAACAGAACCGCCGCTCAACCTCAACACCGCTGACCGCCGCGTGGCGCCGCCGGAACCTGAGATCGAACTGCATGCTGAGCACAAACCGTTCAGCGCACGACGCGACGACGACGTGCAAGCCACAGCCGCCACTAAGAAAACTCCACGCAACGAACCCGAATTGCGGGACGAGCACCTGTTCGAGCTAGACGACGAGCCGCTGCAGCTGGATTGGCAACAGCCGAAGAAACCCTGGGGGCGCTGGATCGGCTGGGGTCTGCTGAATGTGCTCGGCGCGGCTGCCCTTGCCGGGCAGTACGTGGCATACCACTTCAATGAACTGGCGCGCCAGGATCATTACCGCCCCTGGTTTGAGCAACTGTGCCCGGCTGTCGGCTGCCAGCTGCCCTCCAAGGTCGACATCGCCCAGGTCAAGAGCAGCAACCTGGTGGTACGCAGCCATCCGGAATTCAGCGGCGCCCTGATAGTTGATGCCATCCTCTACAACCGTGCGGCGTTCTCGCAGCCCTTCCCGCTGCTGGAAATGCGCTTTGCCGACATCAACGGCCAACTGCTCGCCAGCCGCCGTTTCAAGCCCAGCGAATACCTCGCTGGCGAGCTGGCCGGCAACGCGGAAATGCCGCCGCAGACGCCTATTCACATATCCCTGGACATCCTCGACCCGGGCACCCAGGCGGTGAACTACAGCCTGAGCTTTCACTCACCGGAATAGCCTGCAGCAGGCGTATTGCCTGACAATCTGCCACAACCAAACACTTGGCGATAAGCCAATAGCTGTTCAGAATTTGTTCAAAACGGCCTTTCTCAGGTCATCCAGAGCGGGTATCATGCCCACCCTTTTTCGCACTCTCCTAATTGTTCAACAGCACGTCTCTTGAGCAGGGAAGCCCTATGTCGGCGCTACGCATCGGCCCTTACACATTGCCAAACTCGCTGATTCTCGCTCCCATGGCGGGCGTCACTGATCAGCCGTTTCGCCAGCTGTGCAAGCGCATGGGAGCGGGTCTGGTGGTGTCGGAAATGGTCACCAGCGATGTGCGCCTGTGGAACACCCGCAAGTCGAGCCTGCGCATGATCCACAGCGGTGATCCCGAGCCCCGCTCAGTGCAGATCGCCGGCGGTGATCCGGAGATGCTCGCCGAGGCGGCGCGGCGCAACGTGGACATGGGCGCGCAGATTATCGACATCAACATGGGCTGTCCGGCCAAGAAGGTCTGTAACAAGGCCGCCGGCTCCGCCCTGTTGAAAGACGAAGTTTTAGTTCGCGAGATTCTTCAGGCTGTGGTCGCCGCCGTGGATGTGCCGGTGACCCTGAAAATCCGCACCGGCTGGGACCGTGACAACAAGAACGGCATCAGCGTGGCGAAGATCGCTGAAGACAGCGGGATTGTCGCCCTGGCCGTACACGGCCGCACCCGCGCCGACCTGTACATGGGCGAAGCCGAGTACGACACCATCGCCGCGATCAAGCAGGCGGTGTCGATTCCCGTGCTGGCCAACGGCGATATCGACTCGCCGCAGAAGGCCAAGGCCGTACTGGCTGCCACTGGCGCCGATGGCCTGCTGATCGGTCGCGCAGCCCAGGGCCGGCCGTGGATATTCCGTGAGGTCGAGCATTATCTGCGTACCGGTGAGCAGCTCCCGGCACCCAGCCTGCTCGAAGTGGAACGCATTCTGCTTGAACATCTGACTGCACTGCACGCCTTCTACGGCGATGTAATGGGCGTGCGGATTGCCCGCAAGCATGTCAGTTGGTATCTCGCAACCTTGCCGGGCGCGAGGGAGTTCCGCGCCCAATTCAATCGTCTGGACAGTACGGACGCGCAGTGCGCCAACGTTCGCGAGTTCTTCAGCGAGCGTAATAACAATGGAGAAGGGGTGGCCGCATGACGATGTTGACTGAGACTTTAGGAAGTGAAATGGCTCCCGTGAGTGACAACAGCAGCTTGAAGCAGCATCTCAATACGCCAAGCGAAGAGGGGCAAACCCTGCGCGGCAGCGTTGAGAAGGCCCTGCACAATTATTTCGCCCATCTTGAGGGCGCAGACGTCAGTGACGTTTACAACCTGGTGCTCACCGAAGTCGAGGCACCGTTGCTGGAAACCGTGATGAACTACGTCAAGGGCAACCAGACCAAGGCCTCCGAGCTGCTCGGCCTGAATCGCGGCACCCTGCGCAAGAAGCTCAAGCAATACGACCTGCTGTAATCCCGAATTCCCGAAAAGGGCGGCCCACATGAGCCGCCTTTTTTGCTGATATCCCTGCTCTGATGGATTCTGAAATGACCGACCAGACCACCCTCCTCCCCGTTCGCCGCGCCTTGATCAGTGTTTCCGACAAGACCGGCATCCTCGAGTTTGCCCGCGAGCTCGTCGCCCTGAATGTGGAAATTCTCTCCACCGGCGGCACTTACAAGCTGCTCAAGGATAACGGCATCGCTGCCGTGGAAGTGGCCGACTACACCGGCTTCCCGGAAATGATGGACGGTCGCGTCAAGACCCTGCACCCGAAGATCCACGGCGGCATCCTCGGCCGTCGCGCCGTCGACGGCGCGGTGATGGAGCAGCACGGCATCAAGCCGATTGACCTGGTCGCGGTCAACCTCTACCCCTTCGCCGCCACCGTAGCCAAGCCCGGCTGTGACCTGGCCGACGCCATCGAGAACATCGACATCGGCGGCCCGACCATGGTCCGCTCTGCCGCGAAGAACCACAAAGACGTGGCCATCGTAGTCAACGCTGGCGACTACGCCGGCATCGTCGAAAGTCTGAAAGCCGGCGGCCTGAGCTACGCCCAGCGCTTCGACCTGGCGCTGAAAGCCTTCGAGCACACCGCCGCCTACGACGGCATGATCGCCAACTACCTGGGCACCATCGACCAGAGCCGCGAAACCCTGTCCACCGAAGAGCGCGGCGCCTTCCCGCGTACCTTCAACAGCCAGTTCATCAAGGCTCAGGAAATGCGCTACGGCGAGAACCCGCACCAGAGCGCGGCGTTCTACGTGGAAGCACAGAAAGGTGAGGCCAGCGTGGCCACTGCCGTGCAGCTGCAGGGCAAGGAGCTATCGTTCAACAACGTGGCCGACACCGACGCCGCGCTGGAATGCGTGAAGAGCTTCGTCAAGCCGGCCTGCGTCATCGTCAAGCACGCCAACCCGTGCGGCGTGGCCGTGGCCACCGATGAAGAAGGCGGCATCCGCCAGGCCTATGACCTGGCCTACGCCACCGACACCGAGTCGGCCTTCGGCGGCATCATCGCCTTCAACCGCGAGCTGGACGGCGCCACCGCCCAGGCCATCGTCGAGCGCCAGTTCGTCGAAGTGATCATCGCCCCGAAAATCAGCGCCGAAGCCCGTGCCGTAGTCGCCGCCAAAGCCAACGTGCGCCTGCTGGAATGCGGCGAGTGGCCGGCCGAGCGTGCCGCTGGCTGGGACTTCAAGCGGGTCAACGGTGGCCTGCTGGTGCAGAGCCGCGACATCGGCATGATCAAGGCCGAAGACCTGAAGATCGTCACCCAGCGCGCACCAAGCGAGCAGGAAATTCATGACCTGATCTTCGCCTGGAAAGTGGCCAAGTTCGTCAAATCCAACGCCATTGTCTATGCCAAGGGCCGCCAGACCATTGGTGTCGGTGCCGGCCAGATGAGCCGCGTCAACTCTGCGCGCATTGCCGCGATCAAGGCCGAACACGCCGGCCTGCAGGTTGCCGGTTCGGTGATGGCGTCCGACGCCTTCTTCCCGTTCCGCGACGGCCTGGACAACGCGGCGGCCAATGGCATCACCGCGGTGATCCAGCCAGGCGGCTCGATGCGCGATGCGGAAGTGATTGCCGCGGCCGACGAAGCGGGCATTGCCATGGTGTTCACCGGCATGCGTCATTTCCGTCACTGATTGATGGAACGGTGGATGGCTGCGGCCATCCACCCTACGCAGCACCCATTTCGTAGGGTGGATAACGTTTTGCTTATCCACCAAACGGGCTCAACGCCCGCCTCCACTGGGAGAGCAACATGAACGTATTGATCATCGGCAGCGGCGGTCGTGAACACGCCCTGGCCTGGAAAGTGGCACAAGACAAGCGCGTCACGAAAGTCTTCGTCGCCCCCGGCAACGCCGGCACCGCCGTCGAACCCAAGTGCGAGAACGTGAATATCGACGTGCTGGCCATTGAGCAGCTGGCTGACTTCGCCGAAAAGAATGTGCAGCTGACCATCGTCGGCCCGGAAGCGCCGCTGGTGAAGGGCGTGGTTGATCTGTTCCGCTCGCGTAAGCTGGATATCTTCGGCCCTACCGCCGCCGCCGCCCAGCTGGAAGGTTCCAAGGCCTTTACCAAGGACTTCCTCGCCCGCCACGCGATCCCTACCGCCGACTACCAGAACTTCACCGAAGTCGAGCCGGCCCTGGCCTACTTGCGCGAGAAAGGCGCGCCGATCGTGATCAAGGCTGACGGCCTGGCTGCGGGCAAAGGCGTGATCGTCGCCATGACCCTGACCGAAGCCGAAGACGCCGTACGCGACATGCTCGCTGGCAACGCTTTCGGGGACGCGGGTTCGCGCGTGGTCATTGAAGAGTTTCTGGACGGAGAAGAAGCTTCGTTCATCGTCATGGTCGACGGCGAGAACGTGCTACCGATGGCCACCAGCCAGGACCACAAGCGCGTCGGTGACGCCGATACCGGCCCCAACACCGGCGGCATGGGCGCTTACTCGCCAGCCCCGGTGGTCACCGCCGACGTGCACCAGCGCGTAATGGACGAAGTGATCTACCCGACCGTGCGCGGCATGGCCAGCGAAGGCAACGTCTACACCGGTTTCCTCTACGCCGGGCTGATGATCGACAAGGCTGGCAAGCCCAAGGTCATTGAGTTCAACTGCCGCTTCGGCGACCCGGAAACTCAGCCGATCATGTGCCGCCTGGAAAGCTCTCTGGTGCTGCTGGTCGAAGCCGCACTGGCCAAGGCGCTGGACAAGGTCGAAGCCACCTGGGACCCGCGCCCGACCGTAGGCGTGGTGATCGCCGCTGGCGGCTACCCGGCCGATTACGCCAAGGGCGATGTGATCGAAGGCCTGGACGCTGCGGCGCAATTGGAAGGCAAAGTGTTCCATGCGGGAACCGCACTGAAGGATGGCCAGATCGTCACCGCAGGTGGCCGCGTATTGTGCGCCACCGCCATCGGTCGCACGGTTGAGGAAGCCCAACAACAGGCTTATCGCCTGGCCGAGAAAATTCGCTGGAGCGGCAGTTTCTACCGCACTGATATCGGTTACCGTGCCATCGCCCGCGAACGCGGGGAGAAGTGAAGGTAAATAATAGGTAAAACACGACAAAGGTGGCCAATTGGCCACCTTTGTCATATTTCCCTCGCGAACAGCTTGGCTATAATCCGACCACTTATTTTTGAAGGGACTTCACTGTGCGCCGGCTGAGGATTGCCACCTACCTGCTGCTCAGCACACTGCTGATGACGCTTACCCTGGCGTCAGTTCAGGCAGAGCCACAGGCTTCCTGGTCACGCCTCACTGATTCAAACGCCGAACTGCAACTCAATGATATTCGCAGCCCTGCGCGTAAATCCCAGTTCCTCCCCACTGACCTGACCCAGCTGTATACGCCAGGCGGTTCCAGTGCTCTATGGCTTCATCATCGGCTCTCGGCCAACACCGATGCGCAGATGCTACGGGTCTTTGCCCCCTACCTGGCCTACCTCGATCTGTATGTCGTACAGGGTGATGAACTGATTGAGCAGGCACACACGGGCAATAACCTGCCGTTTTCCAGCCGCCCTCTGGCTAGCCGTGACTTCCTTCTGCCGCTGCCCAGGACCGACCAGCCGCTGGACATCTACCTGCGCCTGGCTTCAGAACATGCTCTGCGACCCAGCATTACCCTACAAAGTGCGCAGTCCATGGCAGCCGATGATAATCGGCCCTTGTTGTTCGGCCTGCTGCTTGGCTGCCTGGGCATGCTGGTGGCCTATAACCTGGTACGGTTCCTCTATACCCGTGCCGTCAGCGGACTCTGGCTGGCCGCCACTCAGGTTTGCCAACTGGTGGCAGTCGTCAGTCTGTTGGGAGTCAGCACACCATGGCTGGATGAGTGGCAAAGCCTGCAGCCGCAGATCGCCAACCTGTCGATGCTGCTGGCCGCACTCTGCGCCCTGTGCTTTACCGCCAGCTTCTTCCACAAGGTTTGCCCGCGTACGCCGCTCAACCATGTGCTGACCGCTGAAGTGGTGGTGATCAGCCTGGTGTGCGTCATCCTGCTGATCGCCACCAGCTTGCAGTTCAACCAGCTGGTCTATCTGCTCAACGGGGTCGCGGGCCTGAGCATCCTAATTGTCGCCCTGACTCATTGGCGCCACGGTTATCAACCCGCACGACTGTTCAGCCTGGCGGTGCTGCTGTTTTGTGCAGCCTTTATCTGCGCTCTGCCAATCCTGTTCGGCTACTGGGCGGTACAGAGTGAGTGGATCGCCTACGGCCTGCTCGCCACCACCACCGTCAGCGGCTTTATCCTCAGCATGGCGCTGAGCGAGCGACAGCGCCGCATCATGCAGGATCATTTCAGCACCAGCCGCGCCCTGGCGGCCAGCTCCGCCGAGCTGAAGGCCAAAGCGGAATTTCTCGCCAAGATCAGCCATGAAATTCGCACCCCGATGAATGGCGTGCTAGGCATGACCGAGCTGCTGCTCGGCACCCCGCTGTCGGCCAAGCAGCGCGACTACGTACAGACCATCCACAGCTCGGGCAATGAACTGCTCACCCTGATTAACGAAATCCTCGATATCTCCAAGCTGGAGTCCGGGCAGATCGAGCTGGATGACGTGCAGTTTGACCTCAACGCACTGATCGAAGACTGCCTGGATATCTTCCGCGCCAAGGCCGAGCAGCAGAAGGTCGAGCTGATCAGCTTTATGCAGCCGCAAGTGCCGCGGGTGATCAGCGGCGATCCCACACGTCTGCGCCAGACCCTGCTGAGCTTGCTGGACAATGCCTTCAAGCAGACTGATGAAGGCGAAATTCTCCTGGTGGTCGCCCTCGACACCACCGGCGAGCAGCCACGCCTGCGCATCGCCGTGCAGGACAGCGGCAAACCGCTGGACGCCAGCGAGCGCGATGCGCTGCTGAATGCCGAACTGCACAGCAAGGACTTCCTTGCCGCCAGCAAACTCGGCGGCCGCCTCGGCCTGATCATCGCCCGCCAATTGGTGCGTCTGATGGAAGGCGAATTCGGCATCCAAAGCGGCGGCAGCCAAGGCTCGACCCTGTGGCTCACCCTGCCGCTGGACGCCTCGCGCCTGGAGCAGCCCACCGCCGACCTCGATGCCTCGCTGCAAGGTGCGCGTCTGCTGGTGGTGGACGACAACGACACCTGTCGCAAGGTGCTGGTGCAGCAATGCAGCGCCTGGGGCATGCAAGTCAGTGCGGTGCCGTCAGGCAAGGAGGCCATGGCCCTGCTGCGCACCAAGGCGCACCTGCGTGAATACTTCGATGCCGTGCTACTTGATCAGGACATGCCCGGCATGACCGGCATGCAGCTGGCCGCGCGGATCAAGGAAGACGCCAACCTCAACCACGACATTCTGGTAATCATGCTCACTGGCATCAGCAATGCGCCGAGCAAGATCATCGCGCGTAACGCCGGGATCAAACGCATCCTGGCCAAGCCCGTGGCCGGCTACACCCTGAAAACCACCCTGGCCGATGAACTGGCACAGCGCGGCAAAGGCAACTCGCCGATGTTCAGCCCGGCGCCACAGAGCACGCCGCTGAATGTTCCCGGCGATTTCCGCATTCTGGTGGCCGAGGACAACACCATCTCCACCAAGGTGATCCGCGGCATGCTGGGCAAACTCAACCTGCAGCCCGAAACGGCCAGCAACGGCGAAGAAGCCCTCAGTGCGATGAAAGCCCAGCAATACGATCTGGTGCTGATGGACTGCGAAATGCCGGTACTTGACGGTTTCTCCGCCACCGAGCAGTTACGCGCCTGGGAAGCGGCCGAGCAACGCCCACGTACTCCGGTGGTGGCACTCACCGCGCATATCCTCAATGAGCATAAAGAACGCGCGCGCCAGGCTGGCATGGACGGGCACATGTCCAAGCCGGTGGAGATGTCGCAACTGCGTGAGCTGATCGAACACTGGGTCGCCGAACGGGAAATCCGTCGCCAGCGCGACGCCCTGCCTTCCTGAGCAGGGTTGATTGCCCGGCAACCGATACACGCTTACCCTGCCACCCTTCTTTATCGAGACGAGTCCTTTCCATGGCGTCCGCGCTGTTCAGCCTGTATTTGAAACTGCTGGTGCTCTATAGCCCGTTCTTCGTGCTGTCGTGCTTTATCGGTCTGAGCCGTGGTTACACGGTCAAGGAGCGTAAGCGCCTGGCCTGGAAAGTCGCGCTCGGCGTGCTGATCGCCAGCGTACTGCTGTACCTGTTCGGCAAGCATATCTTTACCCTGTTCGGCATCACCATCGACGCCTTCCGCATTGGTGCCGGTAGCGTGCTGTTTATCTCGGCCCTCGGCATGGCCCAGGGCAAATCGGCGGTGCAGAGCGACAACGTGCAGCAGGACGTGACCATCGTGCCGCTGACCATCCCGCTCACCGTCGGCCCCGGCACCATCGGCGCGCTACTGCTAATGGGCGCCAGCCAGCCGGACTGGGGCGACAAGGCCATCGCCGTGCTGGGCATCGCCCTGGCCAGCCTGACGGTGGGCGTGGTGCTGTATATGTCCAACCAGTTCGAACGCCTGCTCGGCGATCAGGGCTTGCAGATTGTCAGTCGTTTGATGGGGCTGTTCGTCTGTGCACTGGCCGCGCAGATCATCTTTACCGGGGTTAAGAACTACCTCGCGCTCTGATGCCCCCGGCTGGATTAGTGAAGCCTGATACGAGCCTGCAGCGAACCCCGGATTACGCCTCCGGCTAATCCAGGCTACGACTAAGCAAAACCCTGACTGCCGCCGTAGTGGACGACGCACTTTTCGTCCACCGTGACGGCTACGACTGCCGAACACTGCCGCCCATAAAGTCAGGCCGTAGCCCGGATAAAATCAGGGAGCGGTTAATGCCATCAGCACGTTAAGTCCTGGATTGCATCCGAATTACAGGCGCGCAACCCCCTCGCACCATCGGCATGCAATGCAGCCCTACGGCGGTGCATAACGCCGATCAGAACCATCACCCCACGCCCTTAAAAACACTTAACCACTTGAAAATAAATAACTTCTATTAACTGGCACCGACATTGCTCTAGGCATTCCATCTCTTGGATACAAGATGGAATTTCAGCGCATGGCCAACGCCCCCCACGCCTTCACCCTGAACGATTGGCAACAGGCCTACCGCGACAGCCAATCGCCCGCCGAACTGCTGCATAGCCTGCGCCTCGCACTGAGCACAAAGGACAATGCCTGGATCACCCTGGCCAGCGAAGCTCAGCTCAACAGCCAACTCGATGCTTTGTCAGCGCTGCTCGACGCGGCCAACGGCGAGCTAAGCAAGCTGCCGCTGTACGGCGTGCCCTTCGCCATCAAAGACAATATCGACGCCGCCGGCTGGCCCACCACCGCCGCCTGCCCGGAGTTCGCCTACAGCGCTGCCGCCGACGCCACGGTGGTGGCCAAGCTGCGCGCCGCCGGCGCCATCCTAATCGGCAAAACCAACCTCGACCAGTTCGCCACCGGACTGGTCGGCACCCGCTCGCCCTATGGCGCGGTGCCCAATAGTTTCAACCCGGATTACGTCAGCGGCGGGTCCAGCTCCGGTTCGGCCAGCGTGGTCGCGCGCGGCCTGGTGCCCTTCTCGCTGGGCACCGACACCGCCGGCTCGGGCCGCGTGCCGGCCGGTTTCAACAATATTGTCGGGCTCAAGCCGAGCAAAGGCTGGCTGTCCAATAGCGGCCTGGTGCCCGCCTGCAAAACGCTGGATTGCATCTCGGTGTTTGCCCTGACCGTCAGCGATGCCCTGAGCGTGGCGCAGATCGCCGGCGGCTATGACGCAGCCGATCCCTACAGCCGCAAGAACCCCAATAGCGCCAAGGTCGGCATGCCGGCCAAGCCGCGCCTGGC
Organism: Pseudomonas sp. HMWF032; assembly: GCF_003060885.1. Taxonomy (GTDB): domain Bacteria; phylum Pseudomonadota; class Gammaproteobacteria; order Pseudomonadales; family Pseudomonadaceae; genus Aquipseudomonas. The sequence continues at coordinate 626,236 of NZ_QAIG01000005.1, read as the reverse complement.
GGTGCCGAGCAACCCCGAGTTCTTTGGCGATACGCAGAACCTAGCGGTGTTTGAGCAGGCCTTGGGCACGTTGCGCGAGCTGGATGTGCAGCTGGTAGAGATTGATTTTTCGCCCTTCCAGCAACTGGCCGAGCAGCTCTATTACGGCAGCTGGGTCGCCGAACGCAGCGTGGCGCTGGAAGGCGTCGACCCGGCACAGATCAACCCGGTGGTGCGCGGCATCGTCGAGAACGGTCACACGTACAGCGCCGGTGATGCCTACAAGGCCGAATACACTCGCGCTGCGCTGAGCCGGACGATCAATGACGTGCTGGCCGGTTTCGACGCGCTAGTCGTACCAACCTCGCCGACCCTGCGCACGCTGGCCGAGATGGACGCAGAGCCCGTGCTGTTCAACAGCCAGTTCGGCACCTACACCAACTTCACCAACCTCGCCGATTTGTCCGCCCTGGCCCTGCCCGCCGGTTTTCGCGCCGATGGCCTACCGGCCGGAATCACCCTGATCGCCCCAGCCTGGCACGACCAGGCCCTGGCGGCCTTCGGTCAACGCTGGCAGCAAGCGCTCAAGCTGCCGCTGGGTGCCACGGGTAAAGCATTGCCCGAGCAAGCGCCGAGCAGCACGCCAGCCCCCGGCAGCGTGCGCGTCGCCGTGGTCGGTGCACACCTGACCGGTATGCCGCTGAATTTCCAGCTGACCAGCCGCGACGCCGTGCTGGTCGAGCAAACCACCAGCGCCGCCACCTATCGCCTGTATGCCCTGCCTGGCACCGTGCCGCCAAAACCGGGCCTGGCGCGGGTGGCCGCCGATGGCGCGGCGATCATCGTCGAGCTGTGGGATATCCCCCAGGCACGCTTTGGCGAATTGGTCGCGGAGATTCCGGCGCCGCTGGGCATCGGCAATCTGCAGCTGGCCGACGGTCGCTGGGTCAAAGGCTTTATCTGCGAACCCTATGCGCTGGATGGCGCCCGCGATATCACCAGCTTCGGTGGCTGGCGCGCCTTTATCGCCAGCCAGCAGCAGGGCTGACGCCATGCAACTGAGCGACGCCGCCAGCAGCGGCAATGAACGCCCGGACAACCTCGCCGAACGCATCTACCAGCAGCTCAAAGACGACATCTTCGAGTTCCGCCTGCTGCCCGGTGATCGCTTCTCCGAAGGCGAGATCGCCGAGCGCGTGGCCGCCAGCCGTACCCCGGTGCGCCAGGCGCTGTACCGCCTGCAACGCGAGGGCTATCTGCAGGTGTACTTCCGCAGCGGTTGGCAGGTGATGCCGTTCGACTTCACGCATTTCGAGGAGCTGTACGAGGTGCGCATCGTCCTCGAACTGGAGGCCGTACGGCGGTTGTGCGAACGCCCCCAAGACGAGCACAGCGACGCACTGGTGCAACTTCAACGCACCTGGCTGGTGCAACCCGAGCAGCGCTTACAGGACGGCCGCGAAGTCTCGCGCCTGGATGAGCGCTTTCACTGCCAGTTGCTGGAAGCCGCCGGCAACCGCGAGATGGCCCGCCTACACGCCGAGGTGAGCGAGAAGATCCGCATTATCAGGCGCTTGGACTTCACCCAGAGCCCGCGCGTGGCGGCCACTTATGACGAACATGGCGAAATTCTCGCGGCAATTTTGTCGCGGCGATGCGAAGAGGCACAGCTATTGCTCAAGACCCATATAGAGGTCAGCAAGGCCGAAGTGCGCAAGATCACCCTGCACATGCTGCACAGCGCGCGTCAGCGCACCATGCCGGCACCAGAGGTGAAGACCTGAAGTGAAGACCCAGGGCCCTGCCCTGTTTCAACTGCCAGACAAACAACTAAAAACCAGCAGCTCAAACACTTAAGTTCGTGAATGGAGATCGCACCATGCAACGTCGCAACCTGATCAAGGCCTTTACCCTCACCGCGTCCATCGCCGCCATGGGCATGACCTGGACCGTGCAAGCCGCCGAGACCATCAAAGTCGGCATCCTGCACTCGCTGTCCGGCACCATGGCCATTTCGGAAACGTCGCTGAAAGACATGGCGCTGATGACCATCGACGAGATCAACGCCAAGGGCGGCGTGAACGGCAAACAACTGGAAGCCGTAGTCGTTGACCCGGCCTCCAACTGGCCGCTGTTCGCCGAGAAAGGCCGCCAGCTGTTGACCCAGGACAAGGTCGACGTGGTGTTCGGCTGCTGGACCTCGGTGTCGCGTAAATCCGTGCTGCCGGTCTTTGAAGAGCTCAACGGCCTGCTGTTCTACCCCGTGCAATACGAAGGCGAAGAGCTTTCCCCGAATGTGTTCTACACCGGCGCCGCGCCAAACCAGCAGGCTATTCCAGCGGTCGAGTACCTGATGAGCGAAGACGGCGGTGCGGCCAAGCGCTACTTCCTGCTCGGCACCGACTACGTCTACCCGCGCACCACCAACAAGATCTTGCGCGCCTTCCTGATCAGCAAGGGCGTGGCTGAAAAAGACATCGAAGAGGTCTACACCCCGTTCGGTCATAGCGATTATCAAACCATCGTTGCCAACATCAAGAAGTTCTCCGCGGGTGGTAAAACTGCGGTGATCTCCACCGTCAACGGCGACTCCAACGTGCCGTTCTACAAGGAACTGGCCAACCAGGGCCTGGAAGCCACCGACGTTCCAGTCGTGGCCTTCTCCGTGGGTGAGGAAGAACTGCGCGGCATCGACACCAAGCCACTGATTGGCCACCTGGCCGCATGGAACTACTTCCAGTCGGTAGAGAACCCGGTCAACACCGAGTTTGTCGCCAAGTGGAAGGCCTACGCCAAAGCCAAGAACCTGCCAGGCGCTGACAAGGCCGTGACCAACGACCCAATGGAAGCCACCTACGTCGGCATCAATATGTGGGCGCAAGCGGTCGAGAAAGCTGGCACCACCGAGGTCGACAAGGTCCGTGAAGCGCTCTATGGCCAGACCTTCGCTGCACCCAGCGGCTACACCCTGACCATGGACAAGACCAACCACCACCTGCACAAGCCCGTGATGATCGGTGAAATCCAGGACGACGGGCAGTTCTCCGTGGTGTGGGAAACCAGCAGCCCGGTCCGCGCCCAGCCGTGGAGTCCGTATATCGAAGGCAATGACAAGAAGCCGGATTACGCGGTCAAGTCAAACTAAGCACCTGCCAGTAAGCCCGGATGACATCCGGGAACGCCCTGCCCGGATCGCCTCCGGGCCAAGGCTGACCAGCCGCCGCGCCCACGCGGCGGCTGGTACTCCCAAAGGACTGCCCTATGCCCACTGCCGTTACCCGAATTCTGCTGAGCCTGCTGTTGCTGCTGCCACTGGCCGCGCACGCCGGTGATGCCCAGGACTTTGTCGCCGCCAACCCCGCCAAGCAGGCCAGCCTGCTGGAGCGCTGGTCCACCGCGCCCGATGCCGCGCGCCTGCCGCTGATCGAAGCCCTGCAACAGGGCCGCGTCGCTGCTGACAGCGCGAAAAACGCCTTTATTGAAAGAGATGGCGCGTATCAGTCTGCTGAAGGCGACGTGCAGCCTGTCGAAACACCCAAAAAGCTGCGCCTGAATAACCGCCTGCGCGGGCTGACCGCCACCGCACTGGCCAGCCACCAGCTGCTGGTTGATGACCCGGCGCTGCGCCTGGCCGCCGCCCAGCAACTGCAGAAGAGCGCCAAGCCGGCGCAGCTGCAACTGCTTAACGCCCAGGTCGCCAGCGAAACCGACGATGCCGTGCGCGATGCCCTGACCCTGGCCCTGGCCAACCTGCAACTGGTAGACAGCGACCTCGCCGTGCGTCTGGCCGCCGTGCGCCTGCTCGGTGAAACCGGCGACCCGCTGGCCCGTACCCGCCTGGAAGCCCTGCTCGACCCCGCCGTGGAAAGCGACCCGACGGTACGCACCGCCGCGGAAACCAGCCTGGCCCAGGTCAAACGCAAACTGCTGATTGGCGAGATGCTGGGTCAGGCCTTCAGCGGCCTGTCGCTGGGTTCGATCCTGCTGCTGGCCGCACTGGGTCTGGCCATCACCTTCGGCCTGCTCGGCGTGATCAACATGGCCCACGGCGAGATGCTGATGCTCGGGGCCTACTCCACCTACATGGTGCAGGTGCTGTTCCAGCGCTTCGCCCCGGAAGCCCTGGCGCTCTACCCGTTGGTGGCGCTGCCGGTGGCGTTCTTCGTCACCGCCGCCATCGGCATGGCGCTGGAACGCACGGTGATTCGCCACCTTTACGGCCGCCCGCTGGAAACCCTGCTCGCCACGTGGGGCATCAGCCTGATTCTGATCCAGCTGGTGCGGGTGATCTTCGGTGCGCAAAACGTTGAAGTGGCCAACCCCGCCTGGCTGTCCGGGGGCATCCAAGTGCTGCCCAACCTGGTGCTGCCGTACAACCGCATCGTGATCATCGGCTTCGCCCTGTTTGTGGTGGTGCTGACCTGGCTGCTGCTGAACAAGACCCGCCTCGGCCTTAACGTCCGCGCCGTAACCCAGAACCGCAATATGGCTGCCTGCTGCGGCGTGCCGACCGGCCGGGTAGACATGCTGGCGTTCGGCTTGGGCTCCGGTATCGCCGGCCTCGGCGGCGTGGCCCTGAGCCAGATCGGCAACGTCGGCCCGGACCTCGGCCAAAGCTACATCATCGACTCCTTCCTGGTGGTGGTGCTCGGCGGTGTCGGTCAGCTGGCCGGTAGCGTGATGGCCGCCTTCGGCTTGGGTATCGCCAACAAGATTCTCGAACCACAGATCGGTGCCGTGCTCGGCAAGATCCTTATCCTCGCGCTGATCATTCTGTTTATTCAGAAACGCCCGCAAGGTCTGTTTGCTTTGAAAGGACGGGTGATCGACTGATGACTATGCCCCTGAATCAAACGTTATTAGCCCGCGCCAGCGCCAAGCTTGGCCCGCAAGCGTCCATGGCCATCGGCCTGCTGGTACTCGCCGTATTGCTCGCCATGCCGCTGCTGCACCTGCTGCCCGCGGACAACGCCCTGCATGTGTCGGCCTACACCCTGACCCTGGTCGGCAAAATCCTCTGCTATTGCATCGTCGCCCTGGCGCTCGACTTGGTCTGGGGGTATGCCGGGCTGTTGTCGCTCGGCCACGGCCTGTTCTTTGCCCTCGGCGGTTACGCCATGGGCATGTACCTGATGCGCGAAGCAGCGGGTGACGGCCTGCCGGCGTTTATGAGCTTCCTCGCCTGGACCGAGCTGCCTTGGTATTGGTACGGCACCGACAGCTTCCTCTGGGCCCTGTGCCTGGTGGTGCTGGCCCCCGGTTTGCTCGCGCTGGTGTTCGGCTTCTTCGCCTTCCGCTCGCGGATCAAGGGCGTGTACTTCTCGATCATGACCCAGGCGCTGACCTTCGCTGGCATGTTGCTGTTCTTCCGCAACGAAACCGGCTTTGGCGGCAACAACGGTTTTACCAACTTCCGCACCATTCTCGGTTTCGACATCACCGCCGCGCACACCCGCGCGGCGCTGTTCTTCGCCACCGTGGTGCTGCTGGTGGCCAGCCTGTACCTGGGCTGGCGACTGGCGCGCAGCAAGTTCGGCCGCGTGCTCACCGCGCTGCGTGATGCAGAAAACCGCCTGATGTTCTGCGGCTACGACCCGCGCGGCTACAAGCTGTTTATCTGGGTGCTCAGCGCCGTGCTCTGTGGTCTTGCGGGTGCGCTGTATGTGCCGCAGGTGGGCATCATCAACCCCAGCGAAATGTCGCCGACCAACTCCATCGAAGCGGCCGTGTGGGTCGCCCTCGGTGGGCGCGGCACGCTGATCGGTCCGCTGCTCGGTGCCGGCTTGGTCAACGGCATGAAGAGCTGGTTCACCGTAGCCTTCCCCGAGTACTGGCTGTTCGCCCTGGGCTTTCTGTTTATCGTCGTGACGCTGTTCCTGCCCAAAGGCGTGATCGGCTTGTTACGCAAGAAAGGAGAGCAATGATGCGTGCCACTCCGGTCCCCGAATTTATGCTCGAACCCGCCTATGACCCGTCCGGCAGCGGCCGTGACCCAATCGGTGCCAGCGCCCTGGCCACCAAGGGTCTGAATGTGCGCCACGGCACCATCCTGACGCTGGAAGACATCAACGTCAGCTTCGATGGTTTCAAGGCGCTGACCAACCTGACGCTGTACATCGGCGTCGGTGAACTGCGCTGCATCATCGGCCCCAACGGTGCCGGCAAGACCACCATGATGGATGTGATCACCGGCAAGACCCGCCCGGACAACGGCGTCGCCTACTTCGGCGAAACCCTCGACCTGACCCAGATGAGCGAGGTGCAAATCGCTCAGTCCGGCATCGGCCGCAAGTTCCAGAAGCCGACCGTCTTCGAAGCGCTGAGCGTGTTCGAAAACCTCGAACTGGCGCAGAAGACCAACAAATCGGTGTGGGCCAGCCTGCGCGCCAAACTGACCGGCGAGCAGCGTGATCGTATTGATGAAGTGCTGCAGACGATCAAACTCGACAGCTCGCGCAATCGCCCCGCCGGGCTGCTGTCGCACGGCCAGAAGCAGTTTCTCGAGATCGGCATGCTGCTGGTGCAAGACCCGCAACTGCTGCTGCTCGATGAGCCGGTGGCGGGCATGACCGACGCCGAAACCGAGTTCACCGCCGAGCTGTTCAAGTCGCTGGCACGCAAGCACTCGCTGATGGTGGTCGAGCACGACATGGGCTTCGTCGGTTCCATCGCCGACCACGTCACCGTGCTGCACCAAGGCAGCGTGCTGGCCGAAGGCTCGCTGGAGCAGGTGCAGAACGATGAGCGGGTGATTGAGGTGTACCTCGGCCGCTAATGCCGCGATCACGACCGTCCAAACTCCACAGAATTGAGAGCCTGAACATGCTGCAAGTTGAGCAACTGCATCAGTACTACGGTGGCAGCCATATCCTCCGTGGCCTGTCGTTCGAGGTGAAGGTCGGCGAAGTCACCTGCCTGCTCGGCCGTAATGGCGTGGGCAAGACCACCCTGCTGAAATGCCTGATGGGCCTGATCCCGGCCAAAGAAGGCGCGGTGAAGTGGGAAGGCCAGCCCATCACCGCCTTCAAGCCGCACCAGCGCGTGCACGCCGGCATTGCCTATGTGCCCCAGGGCCGGGAAATTTTCGGCCGCCTGACCGTGGAAGAAAACCTGCTCATGGGCCTGTCACGTTTTCCCGGCAGCGACGCCAAGGCAGTGCCGGAATTTATCTATGAGCTGTTCCCCGTGCTGCGTGAGATGAAACATCGCCGTGGCGGCGACCTTTCCGGCGGCCAGCAGCAACAGCTGGCCATCGGCCGCGCCCTGGCCAGCCAGCCGCGCCTGCTGATCCTCGATGAGCCCACCGAAGGCATCCAGCCCTCAGTGATCAAGGAGATCGGCGTGGTGATCAAAAAGCTCGCGGAACGCGGCGACATGGCCATCCTGCTGGTCGAGCAGTTCTATGACTTTGCCGCCGAGCTGGCCGATCAGTACCTGGTGATGAGCCGTGGCGAAATCGTCCAGCAGGGCCGTGGCGAAACCATGGAAGCCGATGGCGTGCGCGGACTGGTCGCAATCTGAATGGCGACGCTGGCCCTTTACTTTGCGCATAATCAGGCTTTCGCCTACGGATTCGAGGCTCCGATGTTTGCCCTGCGTCACGTCCTGCTCCCGCTCACCGCACTGACGGGCATCGCCCTGCTGATCTGGGCCGGCAGCCTGCCGGATTACTGGATGCTGCGCACCTTGCCAGTAGGCAGCGAAGTGCCCTACCCGCTGAAACCGGTGCTGATTTTCTGCGCCATCGTCCTGGCCGAATGCAGCCTGCTGCTGGCGCTGCTGCGCCCGCGCTCCTATTGCCGCTCCTGGGGCCGCGCGCTGTGCGCCTGCCTGCTGGCCATCGGCCTGGCGCTGTTCTGGCTGCAAGGTGCGTTGCATGCACCGCCCTACTACGGCATGCACCTGCAATGGTGGCTGGCGGTCAGCTTGGGCCTGGTTCTACTGTGTGTTTACTCCGCCGTGCAGGCCTGGCGGCAACGACGCAACCGGGTGAGCGCATGAACGCCCCCGCCGCCGTCTTCACCCCCAGCTGGCACGCCGAGCTGGAGCTGGGCTATGGCCGCGATGGCGACCGCACGCGGCCGACCTTGCGCCGGCATAAAGGCCCGCTGCGGGTGCAGAAGCACCTGTACGCCGAAGGGCCCGAGGTGTGCCAACACATCATCGTCCACCCGCCCGGCGGCATTGCCGGTGGCGATCGCCTGGATATCTCGGCCACGGTCGGCACCAACGCCTGGGCGCAACTGACCAGCCCCGGTGCAGCCAAGTGGTACCGCGCCGCTGGCCCGGCTTATCAGAGCCTGAAACTGCGCGTGGATGCCGGTGCCACCCTGGAATGGCTGCCGCAGGAAACCATCGTCTACGCCGCTGCTCAGGCGGAACTGATCACCGAGATCGACCTGTTCGGCGATGCCAAGCTGCTCTACTGGGACATCGTTGCCCTCGGTCGCCCTGCCAGTGGCGAACGCTTCGACGCCGGTCACTTCCAGGCCCAGCTGAATATCCGCCGCGACGGCCAGCTGCTCTGGCACGAACGCCAGCGCGTGGCCGGTGGCGATGGCCTGCTCGACTCGCCCATCGGCCTGGCGGGCAAACCGGTGTTCGCCACCCTGCTGATATCCGGTGAAATCGACAGCGACCTGCTGGAGCACTGCCGCAACCTGAGCACACCGGTGCGCGGCGACCTGACCCAATTACCCGGCCTGCTGGTGGCCCGCTGCCTGGCCGACGAAGCCCTGCACGCGCGCGCCTGGCTGATCGCCCTCTGGCAGCTGTTGCGCCCGGCCCTGCTCGGCCGCACGGCCGTGCCCCCACGTATCTGGAGTACCTGATGGACCTGACACCGAGAGAAAAAGACAAACTGCTGATCTTCACCGCCGGCCTGGTGGCTGAACGCCGCTTGGCCCGGGGCCTCAAACTCAACTACCCGGAAGCCATGGCCTATATCTCCGCCGCGCTGCTGGAAGGCGCGCGTGACGGCCAGACCGTGGCCGAGCTGATGCACTTCGGCACCACCCTGCTGAGCCGCGATCAAGTGATGGAAGGCATCGCGGAAATGATCGCGGAGATTCAGGTCGAGGCCACCTTCCCGGATGGCACCAAGCTGGTCACCGTCCACCAGCCGATTGTTTAAGCATGAAAATTCAAAACGCCACCGCTGCTGACCTGCCTGCCATCCAGGCCATCTACAACGACGCCGTGCAGCACACCACGGCGATCTGGAACGAAACCCTGGTTGACCTGAACAACCGTCAGGCCTGGTTGAGTGAGCGCAACGCCGCCGGCTTTCCGGTGCTGGTGGCCCACAACGACGCCGGCGATGTTGTCGGCTACGCCAGCTACGGCACCTGGCGCGCCATTGAAGGCTTTCGCCACACCGTCGAACACTCGGTGTACGTGCGCAGCGACCAACGCGGTCAGGGGCTTGGCCCCTTGCTGATGCACGCCTTGATCGAACGCGCGCAAGCCGCCGGTCTGCACGTGATGGTGGCGGCCATCGAGAGCGGCAACAGCGCCTCGCTCCGCCTGCACGAGCGCCTCGGCTTCGTCACCACCGGCCAGATGCCCCAGGTCGGCCGTAAATTCGGCCGCTGGCTGGACCTCACCTTTATGCAGCTGATGCTGAGCCCCGAAAGGAGTGCGCCCTGATGCTGAGCATTGAGCGCCTCGACGCGGCTGACTTTGAGTCTTATCGCCAAGGCCTGTTGGCCCTGCTGCTCGACTCCGTGGCACATGGCGCCTCGGTGGGTTTTCTCGCCGGTCTCGATGCTGACGCGGCCAACCTCTATTTCGACCAGGTCCTGGCAGGCATACGCGACGGCACTCACTTGCTCTGGCTGGCCTGTGAGCAGGGCCAGGTGCTGGGCAGCGTGCAACTGGTGCTCTGCCAGAAGCCAAACGGCCTCAACCGTGCAGAAGTACAGAAGCTCCTGGTACACAGCAACGCCCGCCGCCGTGGCATCGCCAACAGCCTGATGCAGCGACTGGAAGGCGAAGCGGCGGAGCTGCAACGCGGCCTGCTGTACCTGGACACCGAAGCCGGCAGCGATGCCGAAACCTTTTACCAGGCGCTTGGCTACAGCTGCATCGGCGGGCTACCTGACTACGCCTGCGGCCCCGACGGGCAGTACCGAGCAAACGCCATCTACTACAAAACCTTGTCGAGGCCACAGCCATGATTCCCGGCGAATACCAGATCCAAGACGGCGATATCGAACTGAATGCCGGACGCCGCACGCACCGCCTGACCGTGGCCAACAGCGGCGACCGGCCGATCCAGGTCGGCTCGCATTACCACTTCTTCGAAACCAACGACGCCCTGACCTTCGACCGGGCCAGCACACGCGGCATGCGCCTGAACATCCCGGCCGGCACTGCGGTGCGCTTCGAACCCGGGCAGAGCCGCGAAGTGGAACTGGTCGACCTGGCTGGCCATCGCCGCGTATTCGGCTTTGCCGGCCGGGTGATGGGCGATCTGTAACGTCTGGGTAGGATGGGTGGAGCGAAGCGATACCCATCGCCAAAACCGAACCAAGCCTTGATGGGTTACGCCGCTTCGCCGCTAACCCATCCTACGGATAGGACAAACATGAAAATATCCCGCCAAGCCTACGCCGACATGTTCGGCCCCACCGTCGGCGACAAGGTGCGCCTGGCCGATACCGAGCTGTGGATCGAAATCGAGAAGGACTTCACCACCTACGGTGAAGAAGTGAAATTCGGCGGTGGCAAGGTGATCCGCGACGGCATGGGCCAGGGCCAACTGTGCGCCGCCGATGTGGTCGACACGCTGATCACCAACGCGCTGATCATCGACCACTGGGGCATCGTCAAAGCCGACGTGGGCCTCAAAGACGGGCGCATCGCCGCCATCGGCAAAGCCGGTAACGCCGACATTCAGCCGGACGTGACCATCGCCATCGGCGCAGGCACTGAAGTGATCGCCGGTGAAGGCATGATCCTCACCGCCGGCGGCATCGACAGCCATATCCACTTCATCTGCCCGCAGCAGATCGAAGAAGCCTTGATGAGCGGCGTCACCACCATGATCGGTGGCGGCACCGGCCCCGCCACCGGCACCAACGCCACCACCTGCACCTCCGGGCCGTGGCACATGGCGCGCATGCTGCAGGCCGCCGATGCCTTCCCGATGAACATGGGTTTTACCGGCAAGGGCAACGCCTCGCTACCAGAACCGCTGATCGAGCAGGTCAAGGCCGGCGCCATCGGCCTCAAGCTGCATGAAGACTGGGGCACCACGCCGGCGGCCATCGACAATTGCCTGAGCGTGGCCGATCAATACGACGTGCAGGTGGCGATTCACACCGACACGCTGAACGAATCCGGCTTTGTCGAAACCACCCTCGGCGCGTTCAAGGGCCGCACCATCCACACCTACCACACCGAGGGGGCCGGTGGCGGTCACGCGCCGGACATCATCAAGGCCTGCGGCTTCCCCAATGTGCTGCCCAGCTCGACCAACCCGACCCGGCCGTTCACCAAGAACACCATCGACGAGCACCTGGACATGCTCATGGTCTGCCACCACCTTGACCCGAGCATCGCCGAAGATGTGGCCTTCGCCGAAAGCCGCATTCGCCGCGAGACCATTGCCGCCGAAGACATCCTGCATGACCTTGGCGCGTTCAGCATGATCAGCTCCGACAGCCAGGCCATGGGCCGCGTCGGCGAGGTGATCACCCGCACTTGGCAGACCGCCGACAAGATGCACAAGCAACGCGGCCCGCTGGAAGGCGACGGCCCCGGCAACAGCAACTTCCGGGTTAAACGCTACATCGCCAAGTACACCATCAACCCGGCCATCACCCACGGCATCAGCCACGAAGTCGGCTCGGTCGAAGTGGGCAAATGGGCCGATCTGGTGCTCTGGCGGCCGGCGTTCTTTGGCGTTAAACCGACGCTGATTCTCAAGGGTGGCGCGATTGCCGCCAGCCTGATGGGCGACGCCAACGCCTCGATCCCCACGCCGCAGCCGGTGCATTACCGACCGATGTTCGCCAGCTACGGCGGCAGCCGTCACGCCACCAGTTTCACCTTTATCAGCCAGGCGGCCTTCGAGGCGGGCGTGCCCGAGCAGTTGGGCCTGAAGAAGAAAATCGGCGTGGTCAAAGGCTGCCGCACCCTGCAGAAGAGCGACCTGATCCACAACGACTACCAACCCACCATCGAAGTGGATGCGCAGAATTATCAGGTCAAGGCCGACGGCCAACTGCTCTGGTGCGAACCGGCAGAGGTGTTGCCAATGGCGCAGCGGTATTTTCTATTCTGACCCGCACGCCGCTGTTGGGCTTCGCTGCGCTCAACCACAACCTACCCACCTGTAGGTTGCGATTGAGCCGCGCAGCGGCGAAGCCCAACAGCCACAACCCCCCGTAGGTTGCGGTTGAGCCGCGCAGCGGTGAAGCCCAACAGCAATCACCTAGACCCTCAGCGCAATTGACTGTCCTTACTGCCCCTGCGGTTATAACCACTGAATTTGGCCTGTTCCTTGTCGTGCTCGGTTTGGCAGACCACGCACAGGTGCACGCCGGGGATGGCTGTGCGCCGGGCTTGGGGAATGACCGCGTCGCATTCTTCGCAATTGCTCAGGCTTTCGCCGCGCGGCAATTGGCTGCGAACGCGGGCAATGGCGTCCTCAAGGCTGCTGTCGATCTGCTCCTGTACCGCACCATCGGTTGCCCAACCACCGGCCATGCACGCGCCCTCCGTTGTTTAGGCGGTAGGTATGCGCCGAAATGCGATGAACCTCAAGCGCAGGTGGTCGGCCTACTCCTTGACCTCCATAAACTCGCGCGCCCAGACGATGTAGTCCTCGGGTTGCGTGTATTTATGGGTCAGTTCGGTGGCGTTGAGTTCGCAAGGTTCGGCATTGCGTTGCTCGCGCAGGCAATCGTAGGTGGCCTTGATTGCTGCGAAGTAAGCGGCGTGACCGTTGACCACGATGCGCACCCCCAGCGCCGCCAGGCGGGCGTTGTCGCGCAGCTTGGGGTTGCCGTAGGTGACCAGCATCAGCGGGATACTTAGAGCGGAAGCAATCTGCTCCAAATGGGCAAAATCCTCGACGCCGACCAGGCAGATGGCATCCGCCCCGGCGGCCTGATAGGCCTGCGTGCGGCAAATAACTTCGCTGACATCCAGCACGCCGGCATGGGTGCGGGCGATGATCGCCAGGTCCGGATCAACCCGCGCTTCCAATGCCGCGCGGATTTTGCCGACGCCTTCGTCAACGCTGATCAGGTCAGTAGACTTGCGCCCGAACTGCGCGGGTAGCAGGGTGTCTTCAAGGGTCAGCGCGGCAATCCCAGCGCGCTCCAGCTCAACCACGGTGCGCATCACGTTCAGCGCATTGCCGTAGCCATGATCCGCGTCGGCAATCACCGGCAGACGGCTAACGCGGCCAATGCGCGTGGCCTGCTCGACAAACTCACCGAGGCTAATCAGCGCGAAGTCGGGGGCGGCCAGAACTTGTAGTGAAGCTACAGAACCACCCAGAATTCCCACCTCAAACCCCAGGTCGGCGGCAATGCGCGCGGCCATCGGGTCAAACACTGAAGCCGTGTGATAACAGCTATTTGAAGCCAATAGCGCACGAAACTGTGCGCGAAGGTCATGGTGTGAGGCTCGTTGCATGGGGTGCACCATCGGTCATAGTCAATTCTGAACGAGGATTATGTAGTAAAACTACAAAAACCGTCATGTAGTAAAACTACATAGTCGACCAGTAACCTTGCACCCGCCTTTCAGGCGGCGAACAACCAGGCCCTAAAGCAGCTCTACCGGCAAACGCGGCCCAAAGCCTGCGCCTGTCAGCAGCCCATAGGCCATCCACAGCATCACCCCGGCATACAGCGCACGCGGCAACCAGGTCGCCAGCTGTTCGGTCAGGCTATCCAGTTTCTGTGTTTCCACCCCGGCGTAGTTGAGCAGGCTGGCTGGCAAGGTGCCGCTGGCCTCCCCCGTACGAATCAGGCCAAGGGCCAACCCCTGGCCGGGGAAGTCCAGATTGGCCAACGCCTGCGCCAGGCTCTGGCCACGCTGCACAGCCAACTGCACACCGCTGAAGCGTTTGCGCAGTGGCGCATGGCGGATCACCGCGCAGGCCTTGGCCAGGGCATCCAGCATGGGCATGCCGGCCTCCAGCATCAGCCCCAGGCTGTCGAAAAAATCGCGCAGGTTACGCCGCAGCAACGCGGGGCCGAGAATCGGCATACTCGCCAACAGGCTATCGAACGGCGAAGCCGCCCCTGCAGGCGCGTACTCATGACGCACGTATAACCGACGGCCCAGGCCATAGAGCGCCCCCAGCACCAGCAACGGCCAGAGCACGCCCCACAGATAACCGGCGATGCTCAGCTGCCCCCCCACCAGCGCTGGCAGCGGCTGGATAAACAGCCCCAGCACCAACACAGCCGCCGGCATCAGCAGGCGTGACTGCAGCGCAGCGACCTGCAGCGCCCGGTGGGTGTAACGCTCGGCCAGACGCTGATAGATCGCAGCCAGACAACCACTGGCCTGCGCTGCGCCCAGCAGGCTGCTGTCCAATGGCGTCAACAGGCCGCTGCGTAAACCGGCGCAGGCCATATCGCGACCGCCGGCAACCTGCGCCTGCACACCCTGCAGTGCTGCCCTGGCATGCGCAGGCAACGCCACACCGAGCAGCGCCTGCTCCACGGGCACGCCGGCCTTTTCCATGGCGGCCAAGTGGCTGAACAGTTGGGCACGGGCAGCAAAATCCAACATTACGGGACGGGAGCGGGGCATCGGCAGGCTCTGCAGGTGATAACGGAGATGGCTCAGGCTATTCAGTGGCGGTGGGTAACTGTGCGTGCGGCATCCAGCGGCGAAAGATCTCGGCAAAGCTGCCGTCCTTATGCATGGCATCCAACGCACGGCGCCAGCGCTGCACCACGGCGGCGTCGGTCTGCGGGGAAAAGGCAATGTAATAGGCCGAGCGCATAAACGGCAGGTGCGCCTGCACCTGATCGGCACGCAATCCTCCTCGCGCCAGTTCGGCATCGAGGGTCAAGTCCTCGGTGGCAATCAGTTGAACGCGCCCGTGCTTGAGCATGGTCACCATACTCTTCGAACTGGTAACCCCGTAGAGGTTCTTGAACCCACGCGCCTCCAGCGTTTCATAGGTGTACCACTGCTTCGGCACGGCCAGCGGGCCGCTCTCGGCCGCCTGCTGCAGGCTGTCGAATCGCAAATTGCGCGATTTCAGCGAATAGAAACTGGTAGTGCCAATCAGCAGGGGCCCTACCCACTGGAAACGAGCCTCGCGCTCCGGCGTACGTACGGTGGAAAAGATCGCCGTATCGGCCTGATGCTGTGCCAGCGCGTATGCCCGCGTCCAGGGCAACAGTTCCAGGCGCGCCGCATCGCCGGTTCGCGCGATCAGTTGGCGCACAATATCCACTGCCAGCCCGCGCAACTCACCATCCTGACTGTAGCTGGTTGGCGGTGCCTCTTCAGTCAGCAAACGCAGTTCAGCCTGCGCACTGCCTGCCATACAGCACACAAGCCAGATCACCAGCAGGCAACTACGTTTACGCAAGATAAAATCTCCGCCGCTTTCCCTCAGACTAGCTCAGCACCCACGGATTGCATCAAAGAGCAGGGAGCACCACCGGCACGCTGTCAGCCCCTGGAAACCCGCGATGATGGATGCGCTGCAAACGGTCATCGCGCGTCAACTCGTCCAGTGCGTATAGCCAGCACGGGACCCGCTCCGGATCGATCGTGTTGGAAAAACAATCTAGGCGTTGGTTTGCATCAGGGTGAACGGCAGCTCAACCTCTTCGCGCTTCGTGCCTGCTTCAGCCAGCATTTCATCCAGGGCCAGCGAGTTGGCCACTCGCAATTCAATCCGACCCTGCTTGAACATCGTGGTCATGTGCTGCGGGGTGGGCACGCCATAGAGGCTCTTCAAGCCCTGCTCGCCAAGGTACTCGTAGGAGTACCACTGCTTCGGTACGGCCAGGTCGCGAAACGCTCGACATCGGCCAGCGTACGAACATTCAGCCCGGCACCACGCAATGAGTAGATGCCCGTCTGACCCCGCGCAATCACCCCCCACTGGAATAACTCTTCACGACCTGGGGTGCGAACAATCGAGAACCGTGCGGCATTCGCGGGGCGCGCCGTGAAAGTGCATCGCCTGGCCACTGTCAGTGCGGCTTGGCGACCCCTCTCAACCAGCGCCCAATAGGCCGTGTACTGGCCATCACCACGCCGATGCAATCATCTATTGCCGCCTGAGATAGAGCGCCTGAGCAGCAGAGGGCGACCACCATCAGAGCAGGTTTAAAGCGCCATCGGCAATGCGGTGCAGCCACCCCAACAAACGAAACCGGTCAGATGCCGATGAAAAAAGCACCGCAGCGCAACTGATATCCGATGAGTATCGGCGGCCTGGCCGTGTCACCGGTCGCAGACTCGAATCGGACCAGAACCACTCGCGCCCTCACACTTTTTCACACACAAGATGAGCGCTGGGCTGGTAGCAAGGCCCCAGGCAGGCGATGATCAGCACTCATCCCCGCCATTTGAACGACATGACCGATATCACCCAGAACCATCACGCCAGCCATAAGCCACGCCCACTGATCGATTTGCTGGTCAGCATCCTGATCCCCTCACTGATTCTGATGAAACTCAGTGGCGAGAGCCGACTCGGCGCTGACGGTGCGCTGATGCTGGCACTGGCCTTCCCTTTGGGCTGGGGCAGCTTCGAGCTGATCAAGTACCGCAAATTCAACTTCATTGCCCTGCTCGGCCTGGTCAGCGTGCTGCTGACCGGCGGCATCGGCCTGCTCAAGCTGGACAACCAATGGCTGGCCATCAAGGAAGCGGCGATCCCCGGCATTATCGGTATTGCCGTGCTGATATCGACCCACACGCGCTTCCCGCTGATTCGCACCATGTTGTTCAACAAGAATGTGCTCAACGTCGACAAGATCCACGAGCGCCTGGAACAGGCCGGCAACACCGAACAATTCGAAAGCCGCCTGCTCAAGGCCACCTATTGGCTGAGTGGCACCTTCTTCTTTTCCTCGGCAATGAACTACGCGCTGGCCAAGTGGATAGTCATCAGTCCAGCCGGCAGCGAAGCCTTCAACGAGGAACTGGGGCGGATGAACCTGCTCAGCTATCCGATGATCGCGATCCCCTCGATGATCATGCTGATGGCCATCTTCTACTACCTGTGGCGAACCATTCACGGCCTGACCGGCCTTAAACTGGAAGACGTGATGGCCAATGCCGATCAGGAAAAGCAATCCTGAGCCAGGCTGAACGGTGCACCCGCGAGACAGGCCAGAACTGAACCATGCTGAGCCTCTCGGCTTACCTTGGCCTGTTCGCTTCGGCCCTAGGCGCCGCCACCCTATTGCCACTGCAATCGGAAAGCGTACTGGTGGCCCTGCTGCTCAGCACGGCCTACTCACCCTGGGCCCTGCTGGCGGTAGCCAGCGTCGGTAATATCATCGGTTCACTGCTCAACTGGCTGCTCGGCCGCTACCTGGAACACTTTCGCCAACGCCGCTGGTTTCCCGTCAGCGATACACGCCTGCAACAGGCCCAGCACTGGTATGCCCGCTATGGTCGCTGGTCACTGCTGCTCAGCTGGTTGCCGATCATTGGTGACCCACTGACCTTGATCGCCGGGGTAATGCGCGAACGATTGTGGATATTCCTGCTGATCGTCAGCCTGGCGAAAACCGGCCGCTACGCCGCGCTGACACTCCTGACACTTGGGCTGGCCTGAGCATGATGGTGCAATGCAAGACATACTCGGTAACGGCCCAGACTGGCTGAGTGGTTGAGCATCCGGCACGACTCCGTGATACTGCGCGCCTTGCGCCAACTCGGCGCATACTGATTAAGCGTCAACAACGGCTGTGTCGACGATCAACTGCAGTTCAGACCGCCAATAAAAGCATGCGCCCTGCAGGTTAATTAACCTTTTGCCCAAGTGGTCGTTGTAAGGTGAAGGAGCTACGTCCGTGATGAAAAGGAGCGATCTGATCTGGACCCTGGTGGGTCTCGGCGCCGTTCTGCTGTCGTGTTATCTGCTCTATCACGAAGTGCGCAACATTTCCCTGCATGAAATTGCCGACAGCCTGCACGCTATCCCGCGCATGAACTGGCTACTGGCCGCTGGCGCAACGTTCGGGGCCTATTGTGCCCTGGCCTGGTACGACCGCATCGCGCTGGCCCACCTGGGCAAACAGATCCCCTGGCGCTTTATCAGCCTGTGCTCCTTTACCACCTATGCCCTGGCCCACAACATCGGCGCCTCGGTGTTCTCTGGCGCACTGGTGCGCTATCGCGCCTATCGCACCAAAGGCATGACACCCCAGGAAATCGGCATCCTGATTGTCTTTTGCTCCTTTACCTTTGCCCTGGGTACTGTCCTGGCGGGCGGCTGTGTACTGGTGCTTGAACCCGACCTGATTCACCGCGTGGCCAAAGTGACCCCCCTGGTGTCCGAGATCATCGGCGTGCTGCTGCTGTCGCTGGTGGCCCTCTACGTGCTCGGTTCCTGGCGACACTTCAAGCCATGGCACTGGGGCAAACTGCATGTTGAATACCCGCGCCTGGGGATTGTCGGCCGCCAACTGCTGGCCGGTCCACTGGAACTGGCCTGCGCGGCCGCCATCATCTACTTCGCCTTACCAGCCGAAAACAACCCTGGCTACTTGGTGGTATTCGGCGTCTTCCTCGCGTCATTTTCCCTGGCCCTGCTGTCACACGCACCAGGAGGCCTGGGCGTTCTCGAAGTGACATTTCTTGCTGCAATGCCGGAACTGCCCGCCCCAGATGTATTGGCCGCGTTGATCGTATTCCGCGCGTTCTACCTGCTGCTGCCCTTCGCCTTATCACTCCTGGTGGTTGTGGGCTTTGAATGGTCGCAGTGGAAAACCCGCCGCACACAAGCCGACAATCCGGAACAGCCCTGATCCATCCATCGCTCAGATCATCAGGGGCAGCATTACGCGCGCCACTCGCATAGAATGCGCGGCCGTTTTTTGCAGACCACACGGGGATGGTTACCCAGCACTCCGTTCAAGCCAGCACAACACTCAGGGTCATCACGCGTGACCCGCCTCTGGCCATGCCGTTGTGCTCGGACGCATCAACACCCTCGCGAATTTTTCTGGATCAACACCGTACATGACCGTATCAGCCCCCGCCCGCGCCTGCGGCATCGATTTTGGCACCTCCAACTCCACCGTCGGCTGGCTGCGCCCCGACGCCGAGACGCTGATCCCACTGGAAGACGGCAAGATCACCCTGCCCTCCGTGGTGTTCTTCAACCTCGAAGAGCGCCGCCCGGTCTACGGCCGCCTGGCCCTGCATGAGTACCTGGAAGGCTATGAAGGGCGCCTGATGCGCTCGCTGAAAAGCCTGCTGGGCAGCAAATTGCTGAAAAGCGAAACCACGGTGTTGGGCAGCGCCCTGCCGTTTAAAGACCTGCTCGGCTTTTTTATCGGCGAACTGAAAAACCGCGCCGAAGCCACTGCCGGCCGCCCCTTCGAGGAAGTGGTACTGGGTCGCCCGGTGTTCTTCGTCGATGACGACCCGGTGGCTGACCTGGAGGCACAAAACACCCTGGTGGCCGTGGCGCACAAGCTTGGCTTCAAGGACGTGTCGTTCCAGTACGAGCCGATTGCGGCGGCCTTCGACTATGAGTCC
>NZ_QAIG01000005.1:559055-606511 GCF_003060885.1 Pseudomonas sp. HMWF032 | reverse complement strand
GTGGTACCTCAGACTTCTCGCTGGTGCGCCTGGCCCCCGAACGACGCCAGATCGCCGACCGCCACAGCGACATTCTTGCCACCGGCGGCGTGCACATCGGGGGCACCGACTTCGACAAGCAGCTCTCGCTGGCCGGCGTCATGCCGCTATTCGGCTATGGCAGCCGGATGAAGAGTGACGCACCGATGCCGACCAGCACCCACCTCAACCTAGCCACCTGGCACACCATCAACGCGGTGTACTCGGCACAGTCGCAGCGCCAGCTGCAGAGCATGCGCTACGACATCGTCGACCCGACCGGCATTGATCGCCTGTTCAAACTGATCGAACGGCGTGACGGCCACTGGCTGGCCATGCAAGTGGAAGACAGCAAAATCGCCCTCACCGAACAGGATGCCCGGCCCATCGACCTCAGCCGCCTGGAAAACGGTCTGGTCGCCGAGCTGACCCGCGCGCTGTTTGAAGGGGCCATCGAGCCGCTGCTGGAGCGCGTACGCGCCAGCGTCACCCAGCTGCTGAGCGATGCCGGCGTCCGTGTTGATCAGGTCGATACGGTGTTCTTTACCGGCGGTTCCAGCGGCATCCCGGCGCTGCGCCAGAGCGTGGCGGCCATGTTGCCCAACGCCCAGCATGTAGAAGGCAACACCTTCGGCAGCATCGGCAGCGGCTTGGCCATCGAGGCATACAAGCGCTACGGCTAAACACTGCAACAGCTCGCGGCTAAAGCCCCCTCCCACCTGGTTTGCCGTGATTGTGGAAGGGGCCGGGCGGCGTTCCGCGTTAGCCGCGACAAACCCGCAAACGCCAGAATAAAAAACGCCAGCACGAAGCTGGCGTTTTTTGTGGCCTGGAGAATCAGCGCGGTACAGGCGGTTTCTTCACCGGCTTTTTACCTTTGCCTTTGGCTGCGTCAGCACGCTCTTTGGCCACCTGCTGGTTACGCGCCTGCGCCGCCGCCTTGGCCTGTTCACGCTTGTCCCACGGGTTGCCACCCGCTGCGCCGGTATCACGCGGTGGCAAACCGGTGTGCTGGGTCAACATCGGTTTGGCCTTGCTCGCCCCGGCGACTTTCTTGCTGCCAGCGGGCGTGGAGTTCTTCCGGCGTGCGCTGTGGTACTCATCAACCTTGGGCTGCACGGCCGGAATCAGCTGATGCTTGCCATTGCCGATCAGGTCGCCACGGCCCATGCGCAGCAGCGCTTCGCGCAGCATCGGCCAGCCTTTCGGGTCGTGGTAACGCAGGAACGCCTTGTGCAGACGGCGCTGAGCCTCGCTCTTGACGATGGTCACGCCGTCACTTTTGTAACTGACCTTGCGCAGCGGGTTCTTGCCCGAGTGGTACATGGCTGTGGCGGTGGCCATCGGCGACGGATAGAAAGCCTGCACCTGGTCGGCACGGAAGCCGTTGCCCTTGAGCCACAGCGCGAGGTTCATCATATCCTCGTCGGTGGTGCCGGGGTGCGCGGCGATAAAGTACGGGATCAGGTACTGCTCTTTACCGGCCTCTTTCGAGTACTTCTCGAACATACGCTTGAACTTGTCGTAGCTGCCAATGCCCGGCTTCATCATCTGATTCAGCGGGCCTTCCTCGGTGTGCTCCGGGGCGATTTTCAGGTAGCCACCGACGTGGTGGGTGACCAGTTCCTTCACATACTCCGGTGACTCGACGGCGAGGTCGTAGCGCAGGCCCGAGGCGATCAGAATCTTCTTCACCCCCGGTAGCGCGCGGGCGCTGCGATAGAGCTGAATCAGGGCCGAATGGTCGGTGTTCAGGTTCGGGCAGATACCTGGGAACACGCACGACGGCTTGCGGCACGCGGACTCGATTTCCGGGCTTTTGCAGGCAATGCGGTACATGTTCGCAGTCGGCCCGCCGAGGTCGGAGATCACTCCGGTGAAGCCCGGCACCTTGTCGCGGATCTCTTCGATCTCGCGGATGATCGACTCTTCCGAACGGTTCTGGATGATCCGCCCTTCGTGCTCGGTGATCGAGCAGAAGGTACAGCCGCCAAAGCAGCCGCGCATGATGTTCACCGAGAAACGGATCATGTCGTAGGCCGGGATCTTCTCCTTGCCATAGGCCGGATGCGGCACGCGCGCATAGGGCATGCCGAACACATAGTCCATTTCTTCGGTGGTCATCGGGATGGGTGGCGGGTTGAACCATACGTCCACCTCGCCGTGCTTCTGCACCAGCGCGCGGGCGTTACCCGGGTTGGTTTCCAGGTGCAGCACGCGGTTGGCGTGGGCGTACAGCACCGGGTCGTTACGTACTTTCTCCATCGACGGCAGGCGGATCACCGTCTTGTCGCGGGTCATGCGCGGGCTGGCGAGAATCTGCACGACCTTCGGCTCGTTCGGGTCTTCCAGCGGCGCTTTGCTCTGCTCAATGGCGCAGGCTTCGGTGTCCTGGGTGTTCACGTACGGGTTGATGATCTTGTCGATCTTGCCCGGCCGGTCGATACGCGTGGAATCCACTTCGTACCACCCCTGCGGCGTGTCACGGCGAATAAAGGCGGTGCCGCGCACGTCGGTGATGTCTTCGATCTTCTGCCCGTAGGACAGGCGCTGCGCCACCTCAACGATGGCGCGTTCGGCGTTGCCGTACAGCAGGATATCGGCGCTGGCGTCGATCAGGATCGAGTTACGTACTTTGTCTTGCCAATAATCGTAATGGGCGATACGGCGCAGCGAGGCTTCGATGCCGCCGAGCACGATCGGCACATGCTTGTAGGCTTCCTTGCAGCGCTGGCTGTACACCAGACTGGCGCGATCCGGGCGCTTACCGGCCAGGCCACCGGGTGTGTAGGCGTCGTCGGAGCGGATTTTCTTGTCGGCGGTGTAGCGGTTGATCATCGAGTCCATGTTGCCGGCCGCGACGCCAAAGAACAGGTTCGGCTCGCCGAGTTTCATGAAGTCGTCTTTCGACTGCCAGTTGGGCTGGGCAATGATGCCCACCCGGAACCCTTGCGCTTCAAGCAGACGGCCGATGATCGCCATGCCGAACGAAGGGTGATCCACGTAGGCATCACCGGTCACAATGATGATGTCGCAGCTGTCCCAGCCAAGCTGATCCATCTCTTCCCGGCTCATCGGCAGGAAGGGCGCAGGCCCGAAACACTCGGCCCAGTACTTTGGATAATCGAATAACGGCTTGGCGGTTTGCATGGACATGGAAGTGACCGGCGTTGGCGAACAGGGATGGAAAATCGCGGGCGCGGAATATAGCACAAAATTTAACCAAACCCGACTTCAACAGTCGGATAAATTGCACATCCAGCGCTAGCAATACAGTAGTGGCTTACGGCTATACTCGGGACACAACATCGGCACCCAAGAGCCGAGAAAGGGAGTTCCTGTGGTTCCGCGCTTAGCCCTCTCATTGCTGTTGCTGCTGAGCCTGCTGCTGACCAGCAGTCTGGCGCTGTCTGCCGTGCAATTGACCGCCGACAGCAGCGGTCTGGCGCTGAATCCGGCGATCGAATTACTCGAAGACAGCAGCGCGCAATTGACCATTGCCGACATGGCCGACCCCGCGGTGCAGAGCCGCTTTCAGCCCGGCAACGGCCGGGCCAGTGTCGGCCAGAGTAAAAATCCCTGGTGGATTAAAGTCACCCTGCAACGCACGGCCGATGCCCCGCGCGACTGGTGGCTGGAGGTCAGCTCTGTCACCCAACTGGACCTGCGTGTGTACCTGCCGGATGAAAACGGTGGTTGGCACGCACGCCAGTCGGGCGAACAGGTCAGCCACCGCGAAGGTCGCGACCGCCCCTCGCGCTACATGGTCTTTAAACTGCCGCCACTGGAGCCGCAGCCACTGACCTTTTATCTACGCACCTACGACCCGGCCGGCAACTCCTTCCCCATGAAAGTCTGGCAACTGGACGACATGATCCAGCAAGCCAGCGAAGAGAACCTCGCCCTCGGCGTGGTCTACGGCATCATCACCGCGCTGCTGTTGTACAACCTGTTCATCTTCCTGAGCCTGCGCGACTCGGCCTATTTCTGGTACGTACTGACCACGGCGGCGGCGTTGGTGATGATCCTCAGCATGAGCGGTCATGGCTTCCAGTACCTATGGCCGAATCATCCGGTGCCGTTCTGGCTGGATCGCGTGACGCTGCCCTCGCTGTGGGGGCTGTGCGCGTGTCGCTTTACCCAATGCCTGATGCAAACCCGCCTTCACGTGCGCTGGGCCCATCACCTGCTGAGCTTCGCCTGTGTCTGCTATGTCATCGCCGTGCTGCTCGAAGGCCTTGGCCAGCGTCACACAGCGGCCTGGATCATTGCCCTGCTGTCACTTACCAGCATTCCGGCAGCCCTCGGTTCGGCGTTGATCCGCTGGCGCCAGGGTTATTTCCCGGCCTTTCTTTACCTGTGCGGCTACGGCCTGATTCTGGGCAGCATCAGCCTGGCGCTGATGCGCGCCACCGGGCTGGTACAACCGGCCGCCTGGAATGCTTACGTATTCCCGCTGTCGGTGGCCGCCGAGTCCATCCTGTTTTCGTTTGCGCTGGCTTACCGCATTCAGACGCTCAAACAGGAAAAAGCCGAAGCCTTGCAACAGGCCGACCGCGAAAAAACCGCGCGCCTGGCTCAGGCGCAAGCCAACGCTGCCGAACTGAAGCACTCGGTAGAGCAGCGCACAGCTGAACTCGCGGCCACCAATGAGCGCTTGCTGCAGCGCGAACGCGAACTGCAACATGCGGCCTTCCATGACCCGCTGACCGAATTGCCAAATCGCCGGTTTCTGGTCGAGCGCTGCGAGACCGCACTGGCCAAAGCCCGCCGGCATAGCGAAGCCACCGCCTTACTGCTGATCGACCTCGACCACTTCAAACCGATCAACGACAGATATGGCCACGACGCCGGCGACCTGATGCTGCAAAGCATCGCTCAGCGCCTGCGCGAACATGTGCGCGCCGGTGACGCGGTGGCGCGCCTGGGGGGCGATGAGTTTGCGGTACTGATCGGCGGAGACGATGCCGAACAGCATGCCCGCGAAATTGCCCGCCGCCTGCTTGCCGAACTGGCTAAACCAGTGATCTACGGAGCCGAACGCCTGACTGTCACCATCAGCATTGGCGTGGCGCTGTACCCCCGACATGCCAGCAATTTCACCACCCTGTACAAAGCCGCCGACGAGATGCTCTACAAGGTCAAGAGCCGCGGCCGCTCTGGCTGGGCGGTCTGTGGCGAAGGTGGCGAACTGAGCAGCGAAACGCGCCTGCAACTGGATGTGCTGAATGTTCCCAGCGGCCTGATCTGAAACAGGTCGTCAGCCATCACCCAACCAACGACTAGTCGCCATCTTCTGTGACCGTCCGTGCACGAGCGCCTATACTCGCGGCAAACGTCACCCGACACAGGAAGTTCGCCGTGCAGCGCCTACTCCTTCTTCTTTTTCTCTTCAGCAGCGCGCTCAACGCCACCCCGATCACCTTGAGCGCCCCCAGCAGCGGCAGCGTGCTCAATGATCGGATCGAACTGCTGGAAGATGTTGGCGGCCAGCTGAGCATTGCCGACATGGCCGACCCTGCCGTGCAAAGCCGTTTTCAACCGGCCGCAGGGCGTACCAGCGTTGGTCAGAGCAGCAATCCCTGGTGGATAAAACTCAGCCTGCAACGCGCCAGTGACGCACCCCAACAGTGGTGGCTGGAAGTCGGCGCGGTCACCCTGCTCGACCTGCAGATCTTCCTGCCCAACGCTGCGGGCCAATGGCAGCTGCGCCAGGCCGGAGAGCGCACCGGCTTTGCCGAAGGCCGCGACCACGATTACCGCCGCGCGGTATTCAGCCTGCCGCCGCTGAGTGAACAGCCGCAAACCATTTACCTGCGCACTTATGATCCGGCCGGCAACTCCTTCCCACTGCGCGTCTGGCAGCTGCATGACCTCGAACAGCTGGCCAAGCGCGAGCACCTGCTACTCGGCCTGATCTACGGGGTGATCCTCGCCCTACTACTGTACAACCTGTTTATCCTGCTGGCCCTGCGCGACCCGGCGTACCTCTGGTACGTGCTGACCATGGCCGCTTCGCTGGTGTTTATCGCCAGTATGAGCGGCCATGGCTTCCAGTACCTCTGGCCCAATGGTCCGGTGCCCACCTGGCTGGATCGCATCACCTTGCCCATTCTGGTCAGCCTCGGCATCCTTCGTTTTGCCCAGGCGCTGCTGTCCACACGCACCACCCTGCGCATTGCCCACACCATCCTCAACGGCTGTATCGCGATCTATCTGCTGGCCCTGGCGGTCAATCTGGCAGGTTATCGCAGTGAAACGGGCATGCTGATCGGGCTAATCCCGATTATTACCGTACCCACCCTGCTGCTCAGTGCCGTCATCCGTTGGAGACAGGGCTTTACCCCGGCACTGTTCTACCTGCTGGGCTATGGCAGCGTACTGCTGAGCTTTGTGATTCTGGTGCTGCGCGCCGCCGGCGTGGTTCAGCCAGGCGAGTCAACCGCTTACCTGTTCCCGCTTGCGGTTGCGGCCGAAGCGATCCTGTTCTCCTTCGCCCTGGCCTACCGCATCCAGATTCTCAAGCAGGAAAAAGCCGATGCCGTGCTCCAGGCCGACCGCGAAAAAACGGCACGTCTGGCCCAGGCCCAGGCCAATGCCGCTGAATTGCAGCACTCGGTCAACCTGCGTACTGCCGAGTTGGCGGCGACCAATGAACGACTGCGGCAACGCGAGCGCGAATTGCAGCATGCCGCGTTCCACGACCCACTGACCGATCTGCCGAACCGCCGCTACTTGGTCGAGCGCTGTGAAACTGCGCTGGCCAATGCACGCCGACACAGTGAAGCAATTGCCCTCCTCCTGATCGACCTCGACCATTTCAAACCGATCAATGACAAACATGGTCACGATGCCGGCGACCTGATGCTACAGAGTATTGCCCAGCGCTTGCGCGAGCACGTGCGCGCCGGCGATACCGTGGCACGCCTGGGGGGCGATGAATTTGCCGTACTGGTATGCGGTGCGGACGCAGAAGAGCACGCGCGGGACATTGCCAAGCGGCTCCTGGCGGAGCTGGCCAAACCCGTGCACTACGGCGCCGAACGCCTGACCGTGACCATCAGCATTGGCGTGGCACTCTACCCGCAACACGCGAACACCTTTACCGCGCTTTACAAGGCGGCAGATGAAATGCTCTATCGGGTCAAGGCTCGCGGCCGTTCAGGCTCGGCGGTGTGCGGTGAGGATGGCGAACTGAGTGACAGCACGCGCCTGCATCTGGACGTACTCAGCGTACCCAGCGGCTTACTCTGACTCAGCCGTGCCGGTAACGACGCGGCACCCTTGCAGTGACCTTGCTGAGCAGTTCGTAACCGATAGTGCCCGCAGCCTGCGCCACCTCATCCACCGGTAATTGCGCCCCCCACAGTTCCACGGCGTCGCCTTCAGCCGCTTGCGGCAAGTCGGTGAGGTCGACTGTCAGCATGTCCATTGACACTCGCCCCACCACCGGCACCCGCTGCCCCAGAATTACCACAGGCGTCCCGGCCGGGGCGTGACGCGGATAGCCGTCGGCATAACCGCAGCTTACGGTACCGATACGTGATGCCCGCTCGGCACGCCAGGTGTCGCCGTAGCCCACCGTTTCACCGGCGGCAATCTCACGACAGGCAATCAGCCGCGCAGTCAGGCTCATCGCCGGACGTAGACCTAGTTCCGCCGCACTCAGGTCAGCAAAAGGCGTCGCGCCATACAACATGATGCCGGGGCGCAGCCAATCCATATGCGCAGCCGGGAGGGTCAGGATCGCCGCCGAATTGGCCAATGAGCGCTGGGAGAAATCCAGATCCAGCAGATCGAGAAACTGCTCCAGCTGCAATTCGGTGGTCTCGCTGCCGCGCTCATCAGCACAGGCAAAGTGGCTGAGCAGATTCAACTCGGCCACCTGCGCAGCGCCCTGCAAACGCCCATACCAGTCACGCACGGCAGCGGCGCTGAAGCCCAGGCGATGCATGCCGCTGTCCAGCTTCAGCCACAGGTTCAGCGGCCGCGCCAGATTGGCCGCGAGCAGTTGCTGCGCCTGCCGTTCACCGTGCAGCACCACATCCAGGCCCAACTGCGCAGCGAACGCGTACTCGTCCGCCTCAAAGCAGCCTTCGAGCAACAGAATCCGCGCTTCACCATGCAACGCACGCACCTCGGCGGCCTCCTCCAGGCTGGCCACGGCAAAACCGTCGGTAACCTCGTGCAAAGCCGTCACCACCTCGCGCACGCCATGCCCATAGGCATTCGCCTTGACCACCGCAAATGCCTGCCGTACCGGCGCACAGCGTTTGGCCACCGCGTAGTTATAGGCAATCGCGGATAAATCAACAGTGGCGACAAGCGGGCGCATGGGGCAAGGTCCTTAAAGCCAAACGGGCGGCCAGTTTAACCACTGGCCGCCCGTTTTTATTGATCTGGCGCGGCAACAAAGCGTGTTGCCCGCAAGCCAGCTACTCGTCGTCGAATTGATAGCTGCCCGGCGCCAGGTTTTCAAAGCGTGAATACTTGCCGAGGAAGGCCAGCCGCGCCGTACCCAGCGGACCGTTCCGCTGCTTGCCGATGATGATTTCGGCGACGCCCTTGTACTCGGTCTCGGGGTGATACACCTCGTCACGGTAGACGAACAGGATGATGTCGGCGTCCTGCTCGATTGCCCCGGACTCACGCAGGTCGGAGTTGATCGGGCGCTTGTTCGGGCGCTGTTCCAGGCCCCGGTTGAGCTGCGACAGGGCAATCACCGGGCAGTTGAACTCCTTGGCCAGGGCCTTAAGCGAGCGCGAAATTTCGGAGATCTCGTTGACGCGACTGTCACCGCTGGAGCCGGGAATCTGCATCAGTTGCAGGTAGTCGACCATGATCAGGCCGATCTCGCCGTGTTCGCGAGCGAGGCGTCGAGAGCGCGCGCGCATTTCCGACGGCGAGATGCCGGCAGTATCGTCGATAAACAGTTTGCGGTCGTTCAGCAGATTGACGGCTGAAGTGAGCCGCGGCCAGTCATCGTCATCCAGACGACCGGCGCGCACCTTGGTCTGATCGATGCGCCCCAGCGAGGCCAGCATACGAATCACGATGGATTCCGACGGCATCTCCAGGGAGTACACCAGGATCGATTTATCGCTGCGCATCAACGCGTTTTCCACCAGGTTCATCGCGAAGGTGGTCTTACCCATGGATGGACGACCCGCCACGATAATCAAGTCAGCCGGCTGCAGGCCGCTGGTTAAATCATCCAAGTCGGAAAAGCCGGTGGACAAGCCAGTGATCGCATCACCGTTATTGAACAGTTCATCAATGCGGTCGATGGCCTTGACCAGAATGTCGTTAATGCCGACCGGGCCGCCGGTCTTCGGCCGCGCTTCGGCGATCTGGAAAATCAGCCGCTCGGCTTCATCGAGGATTTCTTCACCGGTACGACCTTCCGGGGCGTAGGCGCTGTCGGCGATCTCATTGCTGATGCCGATCAGTTTGCGCAAGGTGGCGCGCTCACGAATGATCTGCGCGTAGGCCTTGATGTTGGCCACCGACGGGGTGTTCTTGGCCAATTCCCCCAAGTAGGCCAGACCGCCCACCTGGGACAGCTGCCCTTCCTTGTCCAGCTGCTCGGACAGGGTCACCACGTCAAAGGGGTGGTTGCGCTCGGCAAGCTTGTGCACCGCACGAAAAATCAGGCGATGGTCGTGCCGATAGAAGTCACCATCGGAGACCTGATCCAGCACGCGCTCCCAGGCATTGTTGTCGAGCATCAGGCCACCGAGTACGGCTTGCTCGGCCTCGATCGAGTGCGGTGGCACCTTCAGGGCAGAGGTTTGCAGGTCGTACTGTTCGGGCAGGCTGATGTCGTTCATAGGGCTCTGGGCAAAATTCTGTGTTCACAAAACAAAAGGCACGACATCACTTGCGTAATGTCGTGCCTGATTGTTAGCGGCCCGGCACCTGAGTGCAAGCCCACTTAGTCGCGAGCTGATTAGGCTGCTACGACGACAACCTTGACGGTTGCTTCAACGTCGCTGTGCAGGTGCACGGCTACGTCGTATTCGCCGAGTTGACGAATGGTGCCGTTCGGCAGACGCACTTCAGCTTTGGCCACTTCAACGCCAGAGGCGGTCAGGGCTTCAGCGATGTCGTGAGTACCGATGGAGCCGAACAGTTTGCCTTCATCGCCCGCGGTAGCGGTGATGGTGACTTCCAGTTCAGCCAACTGAGCAGCGCGGGATTCAGCATACGCTTTCTTCTCGGCAGCCAGTTTTTCCAGCTCGGCGCGACGCGCTTCAAACGCAGCAACGTTTGCAGGAGTAGCGGCAGTGGCTTTGCCTTGCGGCAGCAGGAAGTTACGACCGTAACCGGCCTTAACATTCACTTTATCGCCCAGGTTGCCCAGGTTGGCGATTTTTTCCAGCAGGATCAGTTCCATTTGGTAATAACCTCTTAACTTTTAACCTTCACCGTTCGCGGGGCCCGAGCCATGCTTGCGCTCAAAGCGACCACGAAAATCAAACAGACTGTCGACAATGGCCAAAACCACCAGTAACGGATAAGTCAGCTGCATAAACAGCAACAGCGTGATGTACAACCCCACCAGCCAGAACTTCGCCAACCGCCCTTGCGCCACCAGCCCATGCAACAGGGCGATGCCTGCAAACGCCAGCGGTACACTGCACAGCGGTGTCAGCATGGCCATCTGCGGCCCCAGATTGGGCCCCAACAGCATACCGACCAGCAACAGCATCGCCAGCGGAGGCGGGAGGCGCAGCGCGCGAAACTCGCGGCCAAAACCACCCGGGTTATACAACTGCGCCTGCCAGAAGCGCCCAAGGATCAGGCTCAACAGGCTGACTGTCTGCAACAACGCCGCGATCAATCCGGTCAGTACCGGTGCAATCAGGCTATCCAGGCGCGCTCGCTCATCCACCGACATCTGTTGGTGAACCCCATCGAGCATTTGCGGCATCAGCTTTTGCAGCTCAAGCGCCATTGCATCAATGGGTTCGCGGAACACCGCACCCAGGACCAGCCCATACACCAGGCCCAATGCCACACTGCACAGCAGCACACGATTCCAGGACAGGTTGGCGCGTAACAACAACGCCAATCCCAGCGCACCGAGCAACACCAACAGGGTGCGCGGTTCACCGAAATACCACCAGCCAATGGCAGGCAGCAGGGCCCAGGCGAGGATGCCAGCGGCATCACTCCAACCGCGCCGCAGAAGCACCAGGCTTCCAGCGGCAGCACTCAACCAGAACAGCAGCGGCAACGCCGCAGAAACCACCACTACAAGAGTGGCCTGCATACGGCCGCGCATAATGAATTCAGCTAAGGCGCGCATGCAATTTATCCCTTACTTCTTGTCGAACATCCGGTCTCAGCGGCCGTGGCTGTCGGTGTAAGGCAGCAGGGCCAGGAAGCGGGCGCGCTTGATAGCGGTAGCCAGCTGACGCTGATAACGAGCCTTGGTACCGGTGATACGGCTTGGAACGATTTTGCCGGTTTCCGAGATGTAGGCTTTCAGGGTGTTGAGATCTTTGAAATCGATCTCTTTCACGTCTTCAGCAGTGAAACGGCAGAACTTACGACGACGGAAGAAACGTGCCATGAGAGTGGCTCCTCAATAGATCCGTGGATTACTCGTCAGCGTTATCGCTGTCGCTGTTGTCGCTGTCATCGCCATCGGCAGAGTCAGCGCTTTCAGAACGATCACGACGCTCGCGGCGCTCGCTACGATTTTCCTCAGCTTTCAGCATTTCGGACTGTTCGGTAACGGCTTCGTCGCGACGGATGACCAGATTACGGATCACGGCATCGTTGTAACGGAAGTTGTCTTCCAGCTCAGCCAGGGCTTTGCCGGTGCACTCAACGTTGAGCATCACGTAGTGAGCTTTGTGGACGTTGTTGATGGCGTAAGCCAGCTGACGACGGCCCCAATCTTCCAGGCGGTGAATTTTGCCGCCGTCTTCTTCGATCAGCTTGGTGTAACGCTCAACCATGCCGCCGACTTGCTCGCTCTGGTCCGGGTGAACCAGAAAGATGATTTCGTAATGACGCATAAATGCTCCTTACGGGTTGTAGCCTGCCGCCAAACGCGGTCAGGCAAGGAGTGAAGTTCACTTGTTTGTCTTGCCACAACAAAAAGGCGCAAGAGCACCTGCCGTTGCGGCAAGGGGCGACATTCTAGAGAAGCCCCCTGCCACACGCAAGGCAAACTGGTGATTATTTGAACAACCTGAAACCGGCGCAGCCTGGAAGGGCTGCGCACTGCAATAGGCCCATGGACGCAGTGAGCGCCCGATAGTCACTAAGGCTTGCTGCCAGCCTTGCGCTGACGCAGCGCTTCAAACAGACAGACGCCGGTAGCAACCGAGACGTTGAGACTGCTGACACTGCCCGCCATGGGCAGCTTGACCAGGTAATCACAGTGCTCGCGAGTCAGCCGTCGCATGCCTTTACCTTCGGCCCCCATGACCAGCACTGTCGGCCCGGTCAGGTCATGTTCATAGAGTTCCTGTTCAGCCTCGCCGGCCGTGCCAACCACCCACAGACCGCGCTGCTGCAACTTCTCCAAACTGCGCGCCAGGTTGGTCACGGCCACCAACGGAATCACTTCCGCCGCACCGCAGGCCACCTTGCGCACGGTGGCATTCAAGGTGGCGGACTTATCCTTTGGCACAATCACCGCCAGCGCACCTGCGGCATCGGCAGTGCGCAGGCACGCCCCGAGATTATGCGGATCGGTCACACCGTCGAGCACCAGCAGCAGCGGCGCGCCCTCGGCGCGATCCAGCAACTCGTCCAGCATGGCTTCACCCCACACCTGACTGGGACTCACATCAGCCACAACGCCCTGGTGCACGCCCTCGACCCAGGCATCCATCTCGCGACGCTCACACTGACCAATGGTCACCCGCGCATCCGCTGCCAACCCAAGCAGGGCCTGCACCCGTGGGTCATTACGCCCTTCAGCCAGCCAGATCTGCTTGACCCGCTTCGGATGGTGACGCAACAACGCCTCTACCGCGTGCACACCGTAGATTTTTTCCAACTGAGTCATGACTTCGCCTTACGCTTGCGCGGCCCACCACTACTCGGCGCACCACCCGTGGTCCCCTTGCGATGGGCGCTCGGTTTACCCGCCTTGGCAGCCGGCCGGGCACTGTCACCCTTGCCAGCCGCACCACCTTTGGCCGGTTTGCCTTTCGACTCATTGAGCAAGGACTTCTTCAGCGCCCGGCTCTTTTCCACATCGGTGTTTCCCGGCGTTGCACGCTCGCTGCGGCGCCCGGTTTTGCCTGCCGCAGACTCGAAACCACCACGACGCGCCCCCGCCGGCATGGCTGTTTTGCCTTCGGCCAGTTCGAAATCGATCTTGCGCTCGTCAAGGTCAACACGCATGACCTTGACTTCAACGCTATCGCCTAGACGGAAACTACGGCCACTGCGCTCACCCGCCAGACGATGATGCACCGGATCGAAATGGTAGTAGTCGCCCGGCAAGGCAGTGACATGCACCAGGCCTTCGACATAGATGTCCTGCAACTCGACAAACAGGCCAAACCCCGTCACAGCCGTGATCACACCCGGGAACGTCTCGCCAACGCGATCCTTCATGAACTCGCACTTGAGCCAGTTCACCACATCACGGGTCGCCTCGTCAGCGCGTCGCTCGGACATCGAACACTGCTCGCCCAGCTGCTCAAGAATCGCATCATCATAAGGATAGATACGCGCCCGCGGCATTATCGCTGCGCCGGCACGCTTGACGTGCGGCGTATCGAGTTTGGAACGAATCACACTGCGAATCGCACGGTGAATCAGCAGATCAGGGTAGCGACGAATCGGCGAGGTGAAATGCGCATAGGCGTCGTAATTCAGGCCGAAGTGGCCCTGGTTGTCGGCGCTGTACACCGCCTGACTGAGCGAGCGCAGCATCACGGTCTGGATCAGGTGGTAATCCGGACGCTCGCGAATGCTTTCAAGCAGCAACTGGTAATCCTTCGGCGTCGGACCATCCTTGGACTTGCCACGATGCAGCGACAAGCCCAGTTCAGTGAGGAATGCCTTGAGTTTTTCCACGCGTTCCGGTGGCGGACCGTCATGCACCCGATAAAGCGCCGGAATCTCATGCTTCTGCATAAAGGCCGCCGTGGCGACGTTGGCAGCCAGCATGCATTCCTCGATCAACTTATGCGCATCGTTGCGCTGGGTCGGGCGAATCTCGGCGATCTTGCGCCCAGAGCCGAAGATGATGCGGGTCTCCTGAGTCTCAAAGTCGATAGCACCACGCTCATGGCGCGCCGCCAGCAATACCTGATACAGCGAATACAGCTGTTTGAGGTGCGGCAGCACCTCCTTATATTCGCCACGCAGGGCCTTGCCTTCGCTGCTTTTCGGCTGCTCAAGCATGGCGCTGACCTTGTTATAAGTCAGCCGCGCATGGGAGTGGATCACCGCTTCATAAAACTGATAATCGGTCATCTTGCCGGTTTTCGAGATACTGATCTCGCAAACCATGGCCAAACGGTCGACATGCGGGTTCAACGAACACAGGCCATTGGAAAGCTCTTCCGGCAGCATCGGGATGACCCGCTCGGGGAAGTACACCGAGTTGCCACGCACTTGCGCCTCAGCATCCAGCGCCGAATCGATCTTCACGTAGTGAGAAACGTCGGCAATGGCGACGTAAAGCTTCCAGCCTCCGGAAAACAGTCGCCAGTTACTGCCGTTCTTTTCGCAGTACACCGCGTCATCAAAGTCGCGAGCATCTTCACCGTCGATGGTGACGAACGGCAGATGGCGCAGATCAATGCGTTTCTCCTTGTCCTTCTCTTCCACTTCCGGCTTGAGCTTGCGCGCTTCTTTCACCACAGCTTCAGGCCAGACATGCGGGATGTCATAACTGCGCAGGGCAACATCGATTTCCATGCCCGGCGCCATGTAGTTACCGACGACCTCCACCACATCACCCTGCGGCTGGAAACGCGGCGTCGGCCAATGTGTGATTTTCACCTCAACAAACTGACCCTGTTTGGCACCGGCATTACGACCTGGGGTGACCAGCACTTCCTGCTGGATCTTGGGATTGTCGGCAACCACAAAGCCCACGCCGCTTTCTTCGTAGTAGCGCCCCACGATGCTTTCATGGGCACGGGCGATCACTTCAACAATCGCACCTTCGCGCCGCCCACGCCGGTCCAGGCCGGAAACCCGCGCCAGAGCACGGTCGCCATCGAACACCAGGCGCATTTGCGCTGGACTGAGAAACAGGTCATCGCTGCCGTCATCCGGCACCAGAAAGCCGAAGCCGTCACGGTGACCGCTGACGCGTCCGAGAATCAGGTCAAGCTTGTCGACTGGGGCATAAGTGCCGCGCCGGGTGTAGATCAACTGGCCGTCGCGCTCCATAGCACGCAAACGGCGACGCAGCGCTTCAAGCTGCTCATCACTGACCAGGCCGAATTCTTCGGCCAGCTCTTCACGGGCAGCAGCAGAGCCACGCTCGTCCAGGTGCTGGAGGATCAGTTCACGACTTGGAATGGGGTTTTCGTATTTTTCCGCTTCGCGAGCGGCCTCAGGATCGAGGGATTGCCAATCGGCCATTAGAGAGTGTTCGCCTTTTCTATATAGAGTCGGTTTGCCATGTGCCTATTGAAGCGCGAAAAAGCCCTCGGGGTCAGCTTTCCGCAACAATAATTTTTCGCGCTCAGGGCTTTACAAGGTAAAAGGGCGACCGTATAGTTCGCGCCCACAGCGTCGAGCAGACGTTGTAACACGGAAAAGATGAGCAATCATCGATTTCAGTGCCCAGGTGGCGGAATTGGTAGACGCGCTGGTTTCAGGTATCAGTGATCGCAAGATCGTGGAAGTTCGAGTCTTCTCCTGGGCACCAAATTCAAGAATCGAGTCCATAACTTGATTCCTGCAATAAACGGATGCAACGCTCCGTACCGGTAACGGTGAACATTGCTGCAGTGCCCAGGTGGCGGAATTGGTAGACGCGCTGGTTTCAGGTATCAGTGATCGCAAGGTCGTGGAAGTTCGAGTCTTCTCCTGGGCACCAAATTTCAAAAAGCCGAGTCAAGTACTCGGTTTTTTATTGCCTGCGATTTGCTCAGGTGTCCGCTGGCAGAGAACAGCACCCTGCGCCGCTAAACGCGGAACTGGCCCAGACTGGCCTTGAGCTTCTTCGCCAGGCCGTCCAGCACGCGCCCACTGCTGGCCGTTGCGGCCACCGCCTCGGCCGCACGCTGCGCCTCGACATGAATCACCTCAACCCGGCCACGCACCGCATCCGCGCCCTCGGCTTGATGGGCCGCCGCTTCGGTTGCAGCGTTGATCGCTCCATGCACCTCCTCAACCGCCGCCCGCACCGATTGCTGAACCCGCGCGCTTTCGCGCAGTGCGGCCAACCCCTGATCAGCCTGCTTACCAGCCTGACTGATCGCATCAACCGCCTCACGCGCCCCTTGCTGCAAGGCGCCGATATGGGTCTGGATATCACCAGTGGACTGCTGTGTCTTGCTCGCCAGTGCGCGCACTTCATCCGCCACCACAGCAAAGCCGCGCCCACTCTCGCCAGCCCGCGCCGCTTCGATGGCCGCATTCAGCGCCAGCAGGTTGGTCTGCTCGGCAATCGAGCGGATTACCGTCAACACCACCTCGATCTGCTCACTCTGCTTGGCCAGCCGCTCAATCACTGCCGCGCCGGTTTCCACTCGCTGCACCAACTCCTCAATCGAGCCACCCACGCGCAGAGCAATCGCCGCATTATCGTCCGCCGCCTGACGGATTGCCCCAACCCGCTGCAGGGCTTCGCGCATAGCCTGACTTTCGGCCTGAGCCTCACCAGCCATTTCCGCCAGCGCCTGCAGGCTACCGGCCACTTCATCGCGCTGACGCTCGGCCGCCGCCTCCGCCGCCGCACTGCGTGCGGCCAGATTGCCGATCTCCTGCCCAGTGAGTGATGCCACCTCACCCGCCTCACGCACAATCGGCTGCAACTTGGCGACGAAGCGATTGACCGCTGCCGCCATATCGCCAATCTCGTCACGACTCTTGAGTTCGACACGACGAGTCAGATCTCCTTCACCCGCCGCCCAGTCATTCAAAACAGCAATTAAGGTATGCAGCCTGCTGACCACTCGCCGCCCCAGCACCAGCGCCAACACCAACAGAATCAGCAGCGCCACGACCACCAGACCAATGCTGATGTTCCAGCGCAAACCAGACGCCGCCTGCTGAACCACCTGGCGACTGCTCTGTTCCATGTCACCAGCCGCCTCACGCGCCACATTCAGCCGCGCCGCCAGGGCGTCCGCACTGCTGGTGGCCGCACCACTCAAACTATCGGAAACCAGCTGCCCACTGCTGTCGATCAGGCTGACGAAACGCTGATCCAGCCTCGCCAGTTCCTCATCCACCGACGCAGTCGATACCCCCAGCAGGACCTTGCCGATATCCGACCCCATAGGACTGATAGTTGCCTCGGCGATATACACGCCCGAATCATTGGCGGCGGCTTGCAACACCTTATCCAGCGCGCCACCGCCCTCACCCTTGGCCATCAGCACACGGACGCGGGAATCCTGTCGATTGAGGTGACGTGTCAGGCGCTCACCCTGCGCATCAAGGTACACCGCAAACAGCACCGCCGGATTGCGATGCGCACCACGCACTAACTCGGTCAGCGCAGGCACATCGGCGTCCCAGATCGCCTTTGGTGCAACCGCCGAGAGCAGCAGTGCCAACTCATCAGCGGACCGCTTAAGGTTGCTGTCCAGTACACCGCGAATCTGCGCCTGCTCTTCAGCCAACCGCACGGAAAGGCCTTTGGCCAGCTGCGCCTGAGTACTGGCTGATAGACTGTCCAGCCCGCCGCGCACTTCATCACCAGCCTTGGCCAGCTCATCCACCAGACGCGCCGTATCGGCCTGCATGCCTTTGGCCAAATCCGCCTCAAGCGTCGCCACCGTGGCACGGGTCAACGCCACTGCCACGACAACCTGCATCAATAAAGCCACGCCAAGAGCCAAGAACACCGGCAACAACAAACGACTGCGCAGCACTGAAATAATGGCAAACACGGCAGACACTCCTGGCACGGTAATGCCTATAACGGCGGGAACGCTCATTTATAAAGGCTAGCTCGATTTTTTTTACGTGAGCCTTAAACGACAAAGGGTCGCCAATTGGCGACCCTTTGAGCACTTGATGTAACGGCTAGGCAAATGGATGGCGCAGCACAATAGTCTCGTTTCGGTCCGGACCCGTGGAGATGATATCGATCGGCGCACCGACCAACTCTTCCACACGACTAATATAAGCACGAGCAGCGGCTGGCAACTCATCAAGGGTTTTGGCACCCAGCGTGGATTCACTCCAACCCGACATTTCCTCGTAAACCGGCTGCAGGCCCAGATAGCTGTCAGCATCAGTCGGCGCATCAACCAGCACGTCGCCATTCTGGTCTTTATAGCCCACACAGATGCGGATGGTTTCCAGACCATCGAGGACGTCGAGCTTGGTCAGACACAGACCGGAGATGCTGTTGATCTCAATGGCGCGACGCAGGATCACGGCATCAAACCAACCGCAACGACGTGCGCGACCGGTGGTGGAGCCGAATTCGTGACCACGCTTGGCGAGGAACGCGCCAGTTTCGTCGAACAGCTCAGTCGGGAACGGACCGGAGCCTACACGAGTGGTGTAAGCCTTGGTGATACCGAGGATGTAATCCAGGTACATCGGACCAAAACCGGAACCCGTAGCGATACCGCCCGCCGTGGTGTTGGAGCTGGTGACGTAGGGGTAGGTACCGTGGTCAATGTCCAGCAGCGAGCCCTGGGCGCCTTCGAACATGATGTCCTTGCCCTCACGACGCATGTCGTGCAGCACAGCGGTCACGTCGGCCATCATCGGCTTGAGCAGCTCGGCGTATTCCATGCACTCGTCGAGCGTCTTCTGGAAGTCGATGGCAGGCTCTTTGTAGTAATTGACCAGTACGAAGTTGTGATAATCCAGCAGCTCGCCAAGCTTGGCAGCGAAACGCTCACGATGGAACAGATCACCAATGCGCAGACCGCGGCGCGCCACCTTGTCTTCGTATGCCGGGCCGATGCCACGGCCAGTGGTGCCGATCTTGGCATCGCCACGGGCTTTCTCACGCGCCTGATCGAGGGCCACGTGGTACGGCAGGATCAGCGGACAGGACGGACTGATACGCAAACGCTCGCGCACCGGCACACCCTTCTCTTCCAGCTTGATGATTTCACGCATCAGCGCATCGGGTGCAACCACCACGCCGTTGCCGATCAGACACTGCACGTTTTCGCGCAGGATGCCGGAGGGGATGAGGTGCAGAACGGTTTTCTCGCCGTCGATCACCAGGGTGTGGCCAGCATTGTGCCCCCCCTGATAACGCACAACAGCTGCAGCCTGTTCGGTCAGCAGGTCGACGATCTTGCCCTTGCCTTCATCGCCCCACTGGGTACCCAGGACTACGACATTCTTACCCATAACACTAACCCTCTTCGCAAACTTGATGCCGGCCAGAGCCGACGGAAACTTTTCGCACGACCGCTCAGGCTGTCAGCGCAGCCAATTGCCAGCGACCATCACGCAACAGCAGCTGACGATCACAGCCCGCAGCCTCGGCGTCAGCCGCGATCTGACCAGGCAATGCCTGAACCACGCGCTGACCGTCCCGACGCAAGCGCACAATCGCCTGCCACAAAAACACATCGTGGCTATCCGGAGCCCAGATACCAGCAGGCTCTTCCCCCAACTGCATATGCCCCAGGCTTACCAGGGTTTTCAGGTCGGTGGAGAAGCCTGTCGCCGGACGCGCCCGGCCAAAATCGGCACCGATGTCGTCATAACGGCCACCTTGGGCGATGGCATACCCCACGCCCGGGACAAAGGCCGCGAACACCACACCAGTGTGGTAGTGATAGCCGCGCAGCTCACCCAGGTCGAAGTACAGCGGTAATTCCGGGTAGCGCAAGCTAAGCGCATCGGCAATCGCCATCAGGTCATCCAGCGCAGCATGCACGTCGTCCGGCGCATCGATCAGGCAAGCCTGAGCCAGGTCCAGCACCTCACGACCACCGCACAGCTCACTGAGCGCGCGCAACATCTTGCGCAGGTCATCCGGCAGGGTTTCGGTCAGTTCAACGACCTCATCCATCGCCTTACGCTGCAGCGCATCGAACAGCTGCTGCTCGACCTCGCCAGACAGCTCTGCGGCGCGAGCCAGGCCGCGATAGATACCGACATGGCCAAGATCCATGTGCACATCCGGTACCGCCGCCAGCTCAAGGGTGTTGACCAGCAGACTGATCACTTCCACATCGCTGGCCGGACTAGCATCGCCATACAGTTCGGCACCCAGCTGAATCGGACTGCGCGACGTAGTCAGCGCACGCGGCTGGGCATGCACCACACTACCGGCATAGCACAGGCGGCTCGGACCTTCGCGGCGCAGGGTATGCGCATCAATGCGCGCCACCTGCGGCGTGATATCGGCACGAAAGCCCATCTGCCGGCCGGACAGCGGATCGGTTACTTTGAAAGTGCGCAGATCCAAGTCCTGCCCCGCGCCAGTCAGCAGCGATTCCAGGTACTCGATATGCGGAGTGACCACAAATTCATAGCCCCAGCGCTGGAACAGATCCAGCACCTGGCGGCGCGCCACTTCAATACGCCCTGCGTACGGTGGCAGTACTTCTTCGATGCCATCTGGCAGCAGCCAGCGGTCTACCGTTGCCATTTCGCCATTCCCCTCTTGAACCGGGCGGCACAAGCCTTCAGTGAAGCCAATAAAGAACGGTTGTTCCCAGCAGCATGCTGGCCAACCCCAGCAGACGCAGCCGCCTGTCAGACAACTGCATCAGTTGTAAAAGCGTGTCACGCCAACGGCGCGGATACAGGAAGGGCAGGATGCCTTCCAGCACCAGCACAAGACACAACGCGATGCCTAATTCCTGCCACATGCTTCCCACAGACGCAAAAAAGCCGGGATTTTCCCGGCTGCCGCATCATACCACGTTTTGCACAAGGGTCACCCCGACGGCTGCCCGCCGGGGTAACGACTTAGGGTTTTGAGGTTTCCAGATAACGGAAGAAGTCACTCTTCGGATCCAGCACCAGCACATCGCGCTTATCCGCGAAACTTTCGCGATAAGCCCTCAGGCTGCGATAGAACGAATAGAACTCCTGATCCATGCCATACGCCTTGGAATAAATCGCAGCAGCCTGGGCATCCCCCTCACCACGCAACTCTTCCGCCTGGCGATAGGCATCGGCCAGCAACACGCGACGCTGACGATCGGCGTCGGCGCGAATACCCTCGGCCAACTCCTTACCCTTAGCGCGGTGTTCGCGTGCTTCACGCTCACGCTCGGAGCTCATACGATCGAATACGCTACGGTTCACTTCCTTCGGCAGGTCGATGGCCTTGACGCGCACATCCACCACCTCGATACCCAGCTCTTTCTGCGCCGCACGATTCAGAGAAGCTGTCACATCCGCCATCAGTGCATCACGCTCACCCGACACTGACTCGTGCAAAGTACGCTTACCGAACTGGTCGCGCAGCGATGCCTCCAGACGACGCGCCAGACGCTCGTCGGCAATCTGCTTCATACCGGAGGTCGCGGTGTAATAACGCTCAGCATCCAGTACGCGCCATTTCGCAAAGGCATCCACCATCAGCGCTTTCTTTTCCAGCGTCAGAAAACGCGAGCTGGTGGAATCCAGTGTCAGCAGGCGGGCATCAAACTTGCGCACTTGGTTAACGTACGGAATCTTCACATGCAGCCCCGGCTGCACGTCCGGCTGCACGATACGACCGAACTGCAACAGAACCGCACGCTCAGTCTGCGCCACGATATAAAAGCTGTTCCAGGCGACCAAGGCCAAGACCACACCAACAATAAGAGCGATCAGCGATTTATTGCTCATCAGCGGCTCTCCCTTGTACGCAGCTCAACCTGTCGCGGATCGATGGTCACGCGCGCGCTGCTGGCATCAGCAGCACTGGCTGAACCAGAAATCGAGCTTGGCGCAGACGAAGCACGGCCATCAATCATCTTATCCAGCGGCAGATAGAGCAGGTTGTTCTGCCCCTTATCACCAGTCACCAACACCTTACTGGTATTCGTCATAAGCTCCTGCATGGTGTCCAGATAGAGGCGCTCACGCGTCACTTCCGGCGCTTTGCGGTACTCCGCAACCAGCGCAGTAAAACGATCAGCTTCACCCTGGGCACGGGAAACCACTTCATCACGGTAACCGTTGGCGTCTTCAATCAGGCGCTGCGCCTGCCCGCGAGCTTCCGGCACCACGCCATTGGCGTAGGTTTCCGCCTGGTTCTTCTCACGCTGCTCGTCTTCACGAGCGCGTATCACGTCATCGAAGGCTTCCTGCACTTCACGCGGCGCCGCCGCACTCTGCAGGTTGACCTGAGTAACCGCGATGCCTGTGCGGTAGTTGTCGAGGAAACGCTGCAAGCGATCCTTGACCTCACTGGCCATCAGTTCACGACCCTCGGTCAGCACCTGATCCATCTCGGTGGAGCCGACAACATGGCGTACGGCACTGTCAGTGGCATGCTGCAAACTGACCTCTGGCTGATCGACGTTCAGCACGAAGTCCTGCAGGTTGCTGATCCGATATTGCACAGTCAGCGGAACCTCGATGATATTTTCGTCTTCAGTCAACATCTGCCCTTGCTTGCTGTAAGCACGCTCGCGGGTGACGTTTTCCTGATATTTACGATCAATGGGCGGGAAATAGATGTTCAGGCCTGGCCCTACCGTCTCGTAGTATTTGCCGAAGCGCAGCACCACGGCCTGCTCCTGCTCATCAACCACATAGATAGCGCTGTACAGCCAGACTGCGGCCAACAGCCCCAGCCCCACAAACAGCAGGCCGAAACCGCCACCGTTGCCCGAGGAGCTAGCTTCGCCGCCTCGTTTTTTGCCGCCACCGAACAGCCCATTCAGGCTCTCCTGCAGCTTGCGGAAGGCCTCATCGATATCCGGCGGGCCCTTGCGATCACCGTTTTTCCGGCCGCCCCACGGGTCCTGATTATTCGAGTTGCCACCCGGCTCATTCCAAGCCATAGCGCTCTCCATCTGATAAAGCAAAGACGTGCCCACGGCACGCCCGCCAATGCTACAGAATGCATGCAATCAGCGGCAAAGTCGCTGACGCAGGCTTTATTGCAAAGTGTGTTGCTCGATAAATTCCTGCGGTACAAGACCTTCGCGGCTCACCAACCGGTTCAGCTCGATACGCGGCAGACGCACTGCCAACAAACTACAGCCATCTTCAGTGAAAGACTCACTCTGCACCACACCCAGAGCAAAGAACTGCGCCCGCATGCGCCCCAGACGCTGCGGCAACTGCAATGTACCGACAAACAGGTCGTCACCCAACAGCTCTGCAATCGCCTGCCGCAACAGAGGCAAACCGCGCCCATCACGCGCCGAGAGCCAGACCCGCTGTGGTTTGCCATCGGCATCACGCTGAATCTGCGGCTCCACGCCCTCGAGCAAGTCGAGCTTGTTATATACCTCAAGCATCGGCAATTCCTGGGCGCCGATCTCGCCCAGAACAGCCAGCACCTGCTCGATCTGCTGATCGCGCTCGGGCTCGTGAGAGTCGATCACGTGCAACAGCAGGTCAGAGTTGCTCGATTCTTCAAGGGTCGCGCGAAAGGCCTCGACCAGCTTGTGCGGCAGATGACGAATAAAGCCCACGGTATCAGCCAGCACAACCGGCCCCAGATCATCCAGTTCAAGACGACGCAGAGTGGGATCGAGGGTGGCAAACAACTGATCGGCCGCGTAAACGGCCGATGTGGTCAGGGTATTGAACAGCGTCGACTTGCCGGCGTTGGTGTAGCCCACCAATGACACCGAAGGAATATCCGCACGCTGACGACCACGCCGCGCCTGCTCACGCTGGCTGCGCACCTTTTCCAGTTTCTGCTTGATCTGGCGAATCCGGACGCGCAACAGGCGACGGTCGGTTTCCAGCTGGGTTTCACCCGGACCGCGCAGACCGATACCACCTTTCTGCCGCTCAAGGTGTGTCCAGCCGCGCACAAGCCGCGTACTCATGTGATCGAGCTGAGCCAGCTCGACCTGCAACTTGCCTTCATGGGTACGCGCACGCTGAGCAAAAATATCGAGAATCAGACCCGTACGATCCAGCACCCGACACTCAAAAGCGCGCTCAAGGTTGCGTTCCTGACTGGGGGTAAGCACATGGTTGAAGATAACCAGGTCAGCCTCAGCGGCCTTTACCTGATCACGCAGCTCTTCAACTTTGCCGCTACCGATCAGGTACTTGGCGGTCAGCCGATTACTCGGAATGCTGAAAAACGCGACAGTCTCAGCGCCGGCCGAAAGTGCCAGCTCCTGAAACTCCTGCGGGTCTTCGCGCACCTCGGAATTTTGGCCGTCCAGATGAACCAGAATGGCCCGCTCTCCACCTTCATGGCGCTCGAAGAACAATGCAGCCTCCTAAATCAGGCGTTACCCGGTTCAGCGTCAGCTTGCTCGGTTTCGCTTGCGCTCGGCAGACGCACCGGACGGCTAGGCACCACAGTGGAAATAGCGTGTTTGTAGACCATCTGGCTGACAGTGTTTTTCAGCAAAATCACGAACTGGTCGAAGGATTCAATCTGGCCTTGCAGCTTGATGCCGTTGACCAGATAGATGGAAACCGGGACGCGTTCCTTACGCAAGGTATTCAGGTAAGGGTCTTGTAGCGAATGCCCTTTTGACATGTGCCGCACTCCTTTAAGGATCAATTTTCAATATTTTTTAGTAAACCAACGAACGGCTTAGGGCCGTCATACCCCCAAGAGTAGACGGCCAATGGCAAGGTCTCAGGTCAATATGGAGACCGCAGCCAGGCATTTCAAGGCGCGCGGCAGATTGTCGCAAGCTGCACTATCAAACCAATGTATGCCAGGCTGCCAACCCCGTAACCAGGTGAATTGCCGTTTGGCCAGCTGGCGCGTGGCGATAATGCCACGTTCCTGCATCTGTTCGGCACTGAGGTTGCCGTCTAGATAATCCCAAACCTGACGATATCCCACCGCTCGTATAGACGGCAGGCCGACGTGCAAGTCACTTCGTTGACGCAGGCGTTCGACCTCGGCCACCAGCCCCTGCTCCAGCATCGACT
Organism: Pseudomonas sp. HMWF032; assembly: GCF_003060885.1. Taxonomy (GTDB): domain Bacteria; phylum Pseudomonadota; class Gammaproteobacteria; order Pseudomonadales; family Pseudomonadaceae; genus Aquipseudomonas. The sequence goes on along the minus strand of NZ_QAIG01000005.1, from coordinate 581,317 downwards.
TAAATCGCAGAGCAATTCGCTCGTGCAACAACTGCCTCTGTGCCGGCGCAATGGCTAATTGCGCCACAGTATAGGGGAATTGGCGCGCTGCCGATGCGCCAGCCGCAGTATTTTCTGCCGCCTGACGCTGGCGATGAACGGTCATGCTTTGCCCGCTGACACGATAGACCTCAAGGGCGCGAATCAAGCGCTGCGGGTCATTGGGGTGGATACGCGCAGCCGACTCCGGATCGACCGCACGCAACTCGGCATGCAGCACCTCCCAACCTTCGGCCTGGGCGCGCACCTCCAGCTCGGCGCGCAACGCTGCATCGGCACTGGGCATGTCGGCCAGACCGTCAAGCAATGCCTTGAAATACAACATGGTGCCGCCCACCAGCAGCGGAATACGTCCGCGCGCAGTGATTTCGGCCATGGCCGCCAGGGCATCAGCACGAAATTCGGCCGCCGAATAGCTCTCGGCCGGGTCACGAATATCGATTAGGCGATGGGGAAACTCGGCCAGCGTGGCCTTATCCGGCTTGGCAGTACCGATATCCATATCACGGTAGATCAGCGCCGAATCCACGCTAATCAACTCACATGGCAGCACGCGTGCCAACTCGATGGCCAGGTCGGTCTTGCCGGCTGCAGTCGGCCCCATGAGAAAAATCGCCGGAGGCAGGCGCTCGGACATGCTTATAACTCTCTAAATGGCGCGGCGCTTAGCAGGCCGTTAAACATGCAGGCGGGGCAGCCGAGATAAGGCAAAAAACAGGCAAAAAATGAGCTTATTACTGTAAATGAGCATTATGAGCCTGCTTTTAACGCCACATCGGCAACGCTGCTAGCTTTCAACGGACGGCTAGCGGCCGCGCAGGAACAGTTTATCCAGGTCATCCATGCCCATCTGCGCCCAGGTCGGACGCCCATGGTTGCACTGGCCGCTGCGCTCGGTGTGTTCCATATCGCGCAGCAAGGCATTCATTTCCGGCAGGGTCAGGCGCCGGTTGGCGCGCACGGCGCCGTGGCAAGCCATGGTGCCGAGCAGCTCATTGAGGTGTGCCTGAATGCGGTCGGTGGTGCCGTATTCGAGCAGATCCCCCAGTACATCCTGAACCAGACGCGTCGCTTCGGCCTGTTTGAGCAGTGCAGGAGTCTGGCGGATTGCCAAGGTTTCAGGCCCCAGACGCTGCAGTTCAAAGCCGAGTTTCTGGAACAACTCGGCATGCTCTTCGGCGCAATCGGCCTCGCGCTGACTCACGGCAATCGACTCCGGCACCAACAGCGGCTGGCCGCGCAGGCCTTCACTGGCCATGGCCACTTTAAGCCGCTCGTAGGTGATGCGCTCATGGGCGGCATGCATATCCACCACCACCAACCCCTGGACGTTCTCGGCAAGTATATAGATGCCCTTGAGCTGGGCGATGGCATAGCCGAGGGGCGGAATATCGCCCTGCGTATCCGGCAGGGCAGCGGAAACCGGCGCAGTAGCCATCGGCGAGAAAAACTCACGATAGACACCCTGGGCTTCGGCGGCCGGCAAGCCCGCTTCCGCACGAGCGCCTTGATAGCCAGCACCCGGCGACCGCCATACTGAGGCGCTGGGTGCTGGCTGCAATAGACTGGCGGCCAAGCCGATTTCACCCTGCGGGCCAAACTCGCCCGCCGCCTGGCCGGTAGGGCGCAGCATCTCGTTGACCGTCGCAGGGGCCGCCAGCTGATCCTCCGGACGCACCTCGCCTAATGCGCGATGCAGCGTGCCGTAGAGGAAGTCATGAACCATGCGCCCATCACGGAAGCGCACTTCATGCTTGGTCGGGTGCACATTGACATCGACAACCGACGGGTCGATTTCCAGAAACAGCACAAAGGTCGGATGACGACCGTTGAACAGCACGTCGCGATAAGCCTGGCGCACAGCATGGGCGACCAACTTGTCACGCACCATGCGGCCATTCACATAGAAATACTGCAGATCCGCCTGACTACGGGAAAACGTCGGCAAGCCCACCCAGCCCCACAGATGCAGACCATTGCGCTCAATATCGATGGGCAGCGCCTGCTCTAAAAAAGCCGGACCACAAACCGAAGCCACCCGCCGCGCGCGGCTCTGTTCATCCGGTGCCTCATGCAGGCCGAGCACCGTCTTGCCGTTGTGACGCAGATGGAAGGCCACATCGAAGCGCGCCAGGGCCAGGCGCTTGATCACTTCCTGCAGGTGATCGAATTCGGTCTTTTCAGTCTTGAGAAACTTGCGCCGCGCCGGGGTGTTGAAGAACAGGTCGCGCACTTCCACCGAGGTGCCGACCGGATGCGCCGCAGGCTGCACCCGCGGCTGCATATCGCGGCCTTCGGTTTCCACCTGCCAGGCCTGCTCGGCACCCTCGGTGCGTGAAGTCAGGGTCAGGCGTGCAACGGAGCTGATCGACGCCAGTGCCTCACCGCGAAAGCCTAGACTCATCACCTGCTCGAGATCTTCCAGCTCGCGGATCTTGCTGGTGGCGTGGCGGGCCAGCGCCAGGGGCAAGTCATCCGGGGAGATACCGCTGCCGTTGTCGCGCACCTTGAGCAGCTTGACGCCGCCCTGCTCGACATCCACTTCGATGCGCCGGGCGCCGGAGTCCAGGCTATTTTCTAACAGTTCCTTGATTACCGAGGCCGGGCGCTCAACCACCTCACCGGCAGCAATCTGGTTCGCCAGCCGCGGGCTGAGCAGCTGGATACGTGCGGCCTCACTCATGGCTGCGCAGCCAGAGCAGTGGCAGGAATCTGCAAACGCTGACCAACCTTGATCACATCATTTTTCAGTGCATTGGCATTGCGTAATGCCCCCAGGCTGACCTGATAGCGCTGCGCAATCAGCGCCAAGCTTTCGCCAGAGCTGACCACATGCTCGCGCGGGCCGAGGGCAATCTTGCCGTTGTCACGCAGCCAAGCCACGTGAGTGCCTGGCGGTGGGTTTTCATGGAAGAACTGCCGCACGCCCGTGACGATCGAGCGCGCCAGCGCTTGCTGATGGCTGGCGCTGGACAGTTTGCGGGCTTCATTGGGATTGGAGATAAACCCGGTCTCCACCAGGATCGATGGAATATCCGGCGACTTCAGCACCATAAAGCCGGCCTGCTCCACCCGCCGTTTATGCAGCGGCGTCACCCGGCCCATATTGCCCAGCACCTTGTTGCCGACGTTCAGGCTGGATGACAACGACGCCGTCATCGACAGGTCGAGCAGTACCCCGGCGAGCATCTTGTCCTTGTCGTCCAGGCTGACGTTGCCGGCACCGCCGATCAGGTCCGACTGGTTCTCCGCATCGGCCAGCCAGCGCGCGGTCTCCGACGTGGCGCCACGATCTGACAGGGCATACACCGACGCACCGAATGCAGCCGCTCGGGGTGCAGCGTCGGCATGGATGGAAACAAACAGGTCAGCGCCCTTCTTGCGGGCAATCTCGGTGCGTTTGCGCAACGGGATAAAGTAATCACCCGTACGCACCAATTCGGCACGGAAGCCCTTCTCGGCGTTGATCTGCCGCTGCAGTTCCTTGGAGATCGCCAGTGTCACATGCTTTTCATACTGACCTTTGACCGGCGACAACGCACCTGGGTCTTCACCGCCGTGGCCGGCGTCGATGGCAATCACGATATCGCGCTTGCCGTTGGGCACGGGCGTCAGCTTCGGCGGAGCCTGAGTCGGCGTTACCGGCACCTGAGGCGCGGTCGCCACGGTTGTGGCGGGCAGACTGGGTGCCGCGCCGCTGTCCTGATCGAACAAGTCAACCACCAGACGATGGCCGTACTGCTGATTGGGGGCCAGGGTAAAGCTTTTTGGCGTGACCGCTGCTGACAGGTCAATCACCACGCGCAGGTCATCTGGCGTGCGCTGCGCCGAGCGCACGCCGGTGATCGGAGTGTTGCTCAGGGTCAGCTGATCAAAACTGGTGGCCAGCTTGGCGCCGCTGACGTCAATGACAATGCGATTGGGCGCGGACAGTAGGAAAACGCTGTGCTGCACCGGACCGGACAGGTCAAACACCAGGCGGGTGTTGTCCGGCGCACGCCATAGCCGAACGCTGCGCACATCCGAAGCGGCCATTACATCGGCGGCCAAGGCGGCCAATGCCACTCCAATTGCGATGAAACGCGCGCCTATGCGCATAGCCAACCCCATTTCAAATTCATGCCCCGACGGCCAAAGTGGCGCACCAGGCGTTGCCGCGTTCGCCTTGCGCCTGCAAATGCAGCGCCCGGCCGGCTCCATGCGGGCTAATGGTAATGTCCATGTCCGCCTTTGGCAAAACGCCTGCGCCGCGTTGCGGCCACTCGACCAGACACAGTGCATCGCCGTCGAAATAGTCACGAATGCCGAGAAACTCCAGTTCCTCGGGATCAACCAAACGGTACAGATCGAAGTGATAGGCCCGTACTGCACCTAACTCATAGGGTTCGACCAGGGTAAAGGTCGGGCTTTTTACCGCCCCCACATGCCCCAGCCCACGGATGATGCCGCGCGACAAGGTGGTTTTACCGGCACCGAGATCGCCATGCAGGTAGATCACCCCAACGCCGCCGGTCGCCTCGGCGATGCGCGCGCCCAGCGCCAGCATCGCGTCCTCATCGGCGACAAACAGTTCTAATTCAGACATGCAGACTGCTCCTGCAACAATTCACGAATAACCGCACACAAATCACTGGCAGCCAGACCTCGCCCCTGCAGCGCCAACTGCTCACCCGCACAGGCATGCAGATAGACCGCCAACTGAGCCGCCTCCAGCGCAGGCAGACCCTGAGCCAGCAGCGCACCGACCAAACCGGCCAACACATCACCCAAGCCAGCACCGGCCATGGCGGGATGGCCGCGATCACACAACCACAAACCACCATCCGGCGCAGCAATCAGGCTGCCCGCGCCTTTCAGCACGCATACCGTTTGATAGCGCCGCGACAGTGCGCGCACGGCCGCCGGACGATCAGCCTGCACCTCGGCCGCGCTGATACCCAGCAAGCGTGCGGCCTCGCCAGGGTGTGGCGTCAGCACGACGCCCGCCGGTAATTGAACCAGCCCCTGAGCCAACAGATTCAGCGCATCGGCATCCCAAACCTGTGCCCCCGAACTGACCGCTGCAGCCGACAGCAGACTGCGCCCCCAAGCGCCCTGCCCTAGCCCCGGCCCGACTACCCAAACACTGACGTTCGCGCCCAGCGCCAGCAGCTGATTGGCTGAGACCACGCCAGCCGCCATCACTTCGGGCAAGCGCGCCTGCGCCGCAGACAAATGCTCACCACGCGTCGCCAGGCTGACCATCCCGGCCCCGGCGCGCAGCGCGCTTTGCGCCGCCAGCAAGCCCGCACCGGCAAAGCCATGATCGCCCCCCACTACTAGCACATGGCCCAGCTGCCCCTTGTGCACATTGCGCGAACGCGCCGGCAATTGCGGCAAACTGGCCGGTGTCAGGCGGTGTGCGGTAAAGGCCTGAACAGCGACCAGGGCCGCGTCGGCCTGCAGATCATCAAACCGCAACTCGCCTAGATAATCTGCCGACTGCCCGGCAAACAGGCCCAGCTTCAGACCGATCAGGGTAACCGTCAGCTGTGCGCACACGGCGACGCCCAACACCTGACCAGTATCGGCGCAGAGCCCGGACGGAATGTCCACCGCCAGCACCGGCAGGCCACAGGCATTCAACAACCGGATGGCCTGGGCATAGGGTTCACGCACTGCGCCTTGCAAGCCCGTGCCGAGCAGGGCATCGAGCACCACGCCCTGCAGCTCGGCGCATTCGCTCCAGGGCTGCACCACCACCCCGGCGGTCAGCGCCTGATCGCGGGCCAACGCGGCATCGCCCTGCAGCTGCGCGGCATCACCGACCGCCAGCACCCGCACTCGCCAACCCGCACGCAGGGCCAACGCGGCTACCAGGTAGCCGTCACCGGCGTTATTACCGCACCCAGCCAGCACCGTCAGCACGCCCGCATCCGGCCAGCGCCTACGCAGGGCACGCCAGATGGCATGCGCGGCGCGGCCCATCAGTTCGAAACCCGGCGTGCCGGCAGCGATCAATCGCGCATCCAGCTCGCGCACTTGGGCGGCGCTGTACAGCGGCAGAGGAAGATTGTCAGGCGAATGCAGCATGCGTCGGCTCCGATGTCTGGCAGAATTATACCCACCTGCGCCCCGGTTACCCGCCTTCATATGAATACTGACACCCTTGACCTCGCCGCCCTCGCCCAGTCGATCAAAGACTGGGGCCGCGAGCTGGGCTTTCAGCAGGTCGGTATTGCCGATGTGCAACTGGGCGAGCACGAAGCGCACCTGCAGCGCTGGCTGGATGCGGGCTACCAGGGTGAGATGGACTATATGGCCGCCCACGGCAGCAAACGCTCCCACCCGGATGAACTGGTGCCCGGCACCCTGCGCGTGGTGTCGCTGCGCATGGACTACCTGCCCGGCGACACGCAGATGGCTCAGCGCCTCGCCCAGCCGGAGAAGGCCTACGTGTCGCGCTACGCCCTGGGCCGCGATTATCACAAGCTGATCCGCAAACGCCTGCAACAACTGGCCGAACGCATCCAGCAGCAGATCGGCCCGTTCGGCTACCGCGCCTTTGTCGACAGCGCGCCAGTACTGGAAAAGGCCATCGCCGAACAGGCCGGGCTTGGCTGGATCGGCAAGAACACCCTGGTACTCAACCGCAAGGCCGGCAGCTACTTCTTCCTCGGCGAGCTGTTTGTCGACCTGCCACTGCCGGTGGATGAGCCCCATGCCACGGAACACTGCGGGCGCTGCACCGCCTGCATGGATATCTGCCCGACCGCCGCCTTTGTCGGCCCCTATGTGCTGGACGCGCGGCGCTGCATTTCCTACCTAACCATCGAACTCAAGGGGTCTATACCAGAGGAACTGCGCGCACCTATCGGCAACCGGGTATTCGGCTGTGACGACTGCCAGATGGTCTGCCCGTGGAACCGCTTTGCCAAACCCACCGAGCAGAACGACTTCCAGCCGCGCCACAGCCTGGACAATGCCGAGCTGGCCGAACTGTTCGGCTGGAGCGAAGAGGAGTTTCTCAGCCGCACTGAAGGCTCGCCGCTGCGCCGTGCCGGCTACGAGCGCTGGCTGCGCAACCTGGCCGTTGGCCTGGGCAATGCGCCGTCCAGCATCCCGGTGCTGGAAGCACTCAAAGCGCGCCGCGAGCACCCTTCCGAGTTAGTACGTGAGCATGTCGAATGGGCGCTGGCCCGCCACGGCCTGTAACCGGGCAGGTATAAAAAACCCGCAGCGGCGGGCTTTTTAATGCGTCACACTTTGAGGAAGTGCTGGCGGTAATGCTTCAGCTCGGCGATAGACTCGCGGATATCGTCCAGCGCCTGGTGCGTGCCCTGCTTCTGGAACGACTCCTTGACCTGCGGCGCCCACAGGCCAGCAAGAATCTTCAGGGTCGAGACATCCAGATAGCGGTAGTGAAAGTAGGCTTCCAGGTTCTGCATGTATTTGTAGAGGAAGCGCCGGTCCTGGCCAATGCTGTTGCCACAGATCGGTGACTTACCCTTCGGCACCCACTGCTCAAGGAAGGCGATAGTCATGGCCTCTGCTTCAGCCGGACCGATCATGCTTTCGCGCACACGCTGGGTCAGGCCGCTCTGCCCATGAGTGCGGGTGTTCCATTCGTCCATACCGGCAAGCAGCTCATCACGCTGGTGCACAGCAATCACCGGCCCCTCGGCCAGGATGTTCAGATCACTGTCGGTCACGATGGTGGCCATCTCGATGATGACGTCTGTTTCAGGCTCCAGACCGGTCATTTCCAGGTCGATCCAGATCAGGTTATTGGCGTTCTGCATGCACGGCTCCTCAACTAAGGCCGACAGTCTAACAGGCCGCCGAAAAACTACTGCGCCCGACTGACAGCATTGCGCTCAAACCGCGCCACGCATACGCCACAACAGCAGGCGGGACTGCCGCCAGTCATACAACTCAATCTGCTGGTTCGCCGGCTGCCCCGGCACCTCGAAGGTATTGCTGATCAGCAGGCTGCCGGGCGGCATCTGCGCGCAGGCCTTGGCCCACAGCTCGGGCATTGGCGCAGGTGAGAGGAAGCAATACACCACATCAAATAGCGCAAGATCAGTACGCCAGAGGTTTTCATAGCGAATCTGGCAATTGCGCAGCGGCAAGGCGCGCATCCAGGCAATGACAAAGGACAGCGGCGCGGTCTCGACCCCGACAAACTGTGCCTGCGGGAACTGCCGAGCCAGGCTCAACAGCATGCCCCCCGGCCCGCAACCCAGGTCGACAAAGCGAAACGACGGCAGCTGCTCACTTAGCAACGCCCCCAACTGGCGGCACGTGCCGGAACCAGTCAGGTACAACGGCACCCGCTCGCCAAAGCTGTTCCAGTTAAACAGCAGCACCAGCACGAACGCCCCGAGAAACACCCAAGATGGCAGTGGCGCACCATTGGCCAGCAGCAACGCTGGCACAAACAGCAGATTCAGCCCACACCACCAGCGCGACAACCCCAGGTAACGTGCCAGCACGGCGGCAATCAGCCCCTGGCTCAGGCCGACGGCCAGCCAGGTTGGCCGCCAGGGCACCAGCTGCACCGCCAGGTAAAGCGCCAGGCCCACCAACAGTGTGGCGCCCATCTGAGCAGATAACGCCAGCAGTGCCGGATAGTGGCGGACAACACGCAGCATGCAGACTCCTCAAGCGTCCGAGCGATGATGCGCCGCAGTTTAGCTGCGCCAGCAGCTCAATAGGCAGCCCGTGCTAGACTCGCGACCGTTTATTGCGCAATTCAACTCTCGGAAGCCCCATGGCCAAACGCCAACTCAACCGCCGGCAAAACTGGCGTATCGAAAAAATCCAGGGCGAGCGTGCCGCCCGCGCCGCCAAGCGCGAGTCGCAGGCTGTACAGATTCTTGAAGGCGGCGACCTCGGCCCGGAACAGACCGGCCTGGTCATCGCGCACTTCGGCGTACAGGTCGAAGTAGAAGCCCTGGATGGCGAACTGGCCGGCCAGGTATTCCGTTGCCACCTGCGCGCCAACTTGCCAACCATGGTCACCGGTGATCAGGTGGTGTGGCGCGCCGGCAACCAGGGCATTGGCGTGATCGTCGCGCAATTGCCGCGCAGCACCGAACTCTGTCGCCCGGACACCCGTGGCCAGCTCAAGCCGGTGGCCGCCAACGTCGACCTGATCGTGATCGTCTTCGCCCCGCTGCCCGAGCCCCACGCCAACCTGATCGACCGCTATCTAGTCGCGGCCGAGCACGCCGGCATTCGCCCGCTGCTGCTGCTGAACAAGACCGACCTGCTGGATGAGCAGAATGCCGTGGCACTCAACCGCATGCTTGGCGTGTACCGCGAGCTCGGTTATCCGCTGCTGGAAGTGTCCGCCCACGGCGGCGACGGCATGCAACAGCTGCAACAGCAACTCGATGGCCATGTCAGCGTCTTCGTCGGGCAGTCCGGGGTGGGCAAGTCGTCGCTGGTCAACAGCCTGTTGCCGGAAGTCGATACCCGCGTAGGCCCGCTCTCCGAACTGACCGGCAAAGGCACCCACACCACCACCACCGCGCGGTTGTTCCACTTCCCCGGCGGCGGCGAACTGATCGACTCCCCTGGGATTCGCGAATTTGGCCTGGTGCACGTCAGCCGTAATGACGTCGAGGCGGGCTTTATCGAGTTTCATGACCTGATCGGCCAATGCCGCTTCCGCGACTGCAAACACGACCGTGAACCGGGCTGCGCCCTGCTAAAAGCCCTCGAAGAGGGCCGCTTGCACCCGCAGCGCATGGCCAGCTACCGGCATATCCTGGCCAGCCTGCCGGAAGCCGAGTACTGAAAAGAATCGCCGGGAGCGATTTTAAATCGTCGCGCCGCAACGGCCCGCAGGCCATCAACAAAAAAGGCCGCGAACTGTCGCGGCCTTTGCGCGTACACACATCGGTTATTCAGCGGGCTGATCAAACTGCAATACGCCGTCTTCGAAGATATTCAGCCGTTCGCGTAGCGCCGCATCAGGCAGAGGAACCTCTGCTGCACCAGGCGTTGCCGACGTTGCCGCGGGTGCGGCAGCAGGCGCCTCGGCACCCGCAGGCTTATCAGCAGCCGTATCACCCCGCTCACCCTCGATAGCCCGCTGAGCTTTTTTGGTCAAAACCACAATGTCGATACGACGATTAACCGGATTCAACGAATTCTCCCGGTCAAACAACGCCGATGACGAATAACCCACCACCCTCGCCACCTGTTCATCATCATAGCCGCCAGCGACCAGCACGCGCCGTGCGGCATTGGCCCGATCAGCTGACAGCTCCCAATTGCCATAGCCACCGCGGCCGACAAAAGGCGCCGCATCGGTATGGCCACTGACACTGATCTTGTTCGGCACTGCCGCAATGGTGTCAGTCATGGCCAGCAGAATGTCTTCAAAATATGGCTGCAGGCGCGCACTGCCAGAGGCAAACATTGGCCTGTTCTCGGCATCCATGATCTGGATACGCAGACCGTCCTGAGTAATCTCGAAAAGAATTTGATCCTTGAAGTTCTGCAACTGGGGGTTTTCCTCAACCTTGTTCTGCAACTCCTGCAGCAACAATTCAAGACGCTCCCGCTCAACCTCTTCAGCGACAGATTCCGCCTGCTCCTTGCTGATATCGGCCTGATCACTTTCCTCGCTGGGTGTGGCCTCTTCCTTGGGTTCGGGGTTGAGGGTACGATCAGGCGCCGGCGTCGGAGAGCCACCCAGATCAATCACATATGGACTGGCACTCTCGGAAAACCCCACGGGGTCCTGAAAGTACCCGGAAATCAGCTTCTTCTGCTCGGGTGTAGCCACCGTCATCAACCACATCACCAAAAAGAACGCCATCATGGCCGTGGCAAAGTCGGCAAAGGCAATCTTCCAGGCACCGCCATGGTGACCACCGGCAGTCTTTTTGACCCGTTTGACGATAATCGGTTGATTGTTTTCCATGCTATGCCTTAGCCCCCACGCATAGCCTGCTCAAGCTCACTGAAGCTTGGACGATGTGCCGGGAATAGCACCTTACGGGAAAACTCGACAGCCAGCGATGGCGGCATACCGGACGCCGAAGCCACCAAACCGGCCTTGATCGCCTCATACACATTCAGCTCTTCCTTGGCGTCATGCTCCAAGGCCGCCGCTAAGGGGCCGAAAAAGCCATAGGACGCCAAGATTCCGAAAAAGGTACCCACCAGTGCAGTACCCACCTTCTGGCCAATTTCTGCGTTATCCGCCTCCGCAAGAATCGACATGGTAATTACGATACCCAGCACCGCCGCCACGATACCCATGGCTGGCATACCGTCAGCTACTTTTGCGACAGCATGCGCAGGGTGTTCAACTTCTTCCTTGAGGCTGGCAATTTCCATATCGAACAAGCCTTCTAGCTCGTGCGGGGCCATGTTGCCGGAGGACATGATGCGCAGGTAATCACAGATGAACGAGGTCATCTGCTGGTCTTTGAGGATGCCGGGGTACTTACTGAAAATCGGGCTTGCGGCAGGGTCTTCGACGTCAGCCTCGATGGCCATCATGCCTTCACGACGACTTTTATTGAGAATCTCATAAAGCAGCTTGAGCACGTCAAGGTAATAGGCATGCGTGAAGCGCGAGCTGAACATGCTCAACGACTTCTTGAACACATGCATAAAGGCACTACCGGGGTTGGCCTGCAAAAACGCCCCCAGCGCGGCACCACCAATAATCAGGATTTCATAGGGGTGAACCAACGCCATAAACTGGCCACCCGACAGGATGAAGCCGCCCAATACGCAGGCGAATACAACAATGATGCCGATGATTTTTGCCATAAAAAGAGACTAGCCACAGAGGTCAGAAAGGGACGGAGCAAAACAACCCTTCTATTTATCGGAAGTTTTGCGCGAGACTATAGCCAGTTAAGGTCAAAAGCCAGTTTGTCTCAACCCATGCCCAAACCAGCTCACTACCCGCGTACATTGAAAGACTGGCTCAAGCAGCTGGACGAGCAACTATTACCTGCGTCCAGCACAAGCTTGCAGTTGCTGCGCCAGGCACTGGCTGACAGCAATCGGTCACGACGCGAACTGGCCGAGCTGATGCAAAGCTGCCCGGCACTGGCGCTCAGCGTGCTGCGCGAGGCCAACAGCAAGAACGGTGGACTCAATGAGCAAACAGACAGCCTTGAAGCTGCCATCAGCCGACTCGGCCTGAGCCGTACGGAAGCATTGCTCAAGCGCATACCGAGCCTGCCGGAACAGGAGTTGAGCAAGCCGTACAGGCAGATATTGCTCATCAGCCAACATGCCAGCCAACAGGCCAACGGTTTGTTCGCCGGACGCCTGGCGCGTCTTTGGCAGGAGGTAAACTGGGGCAGCCAACTATTTCTTGCCCCGGTCTGGGCCCTGCTGTGCGCTCATCCGGAGTTATTCGATGCCTGGGAACAGCGCGTGTTACTCAAGGGAGAAGCGGCATGCAAAGTGGAACAGGAGTTGCTCGGCGTACCGTTGCTAACGCTGTGCCTAGCGCTCAGCGAACACTGGCGCCTGCCCGAGTGGGTAACCCTAGGCTATCGGCTGCTCGTCAATGATCGGCGCCTGCTGGTCAAGGCACTGCACATCGCACACCACAATGAGCACCCACTGCAACAACAGCAATGCCTGGATGAAGACAGCAATCTGCGCCGCTGGTTGACCCAACCGGCCAACAGTATTTTGCTGGCCAATTGCCTAGCCATCTCCGCGCACTTCGCCTGGAACAGCCTGCATACCCTGCGCTGGCAGCGGCTCACTGGCCTATTCCTGCAGCTGCCGCTGGACAGCGTGCAGCAGCAAATTCACCAGCATGCTGCCAGTAGCGCTCAGCAGCTTTATGACAATGACCTCTGGCACCCGGCCGAATCACTGCTGTGGCCATGGCAAGCGCGCCACCTGCAGCCCCCCGCCGAACCGCCCAAACCTGTCGAGCTCAGTGCGTGGCGCCAGCAATGTGGCCAGCTTCTCGCGCAGCCCAGCGCCTTCAGCAACGTCCTGCAACTAACGGCCTGCGCCAACCAAGCACTGCAAGCCTGTGGCATGCAGCGCGTATTGATTCTCCTCGCAGACCGTAATCACACCCGCCTGATGACCCAGCAGCACACCGGCCTGGACAAATCGGCCGACAGCCTCAGCCTTGACCCGCAGCAAAGCCAACTGCTGCGCCGCCTGCTCAGCACGCCGGCGCAACTGCGCCTAGGCCCGGGCAACATTGCCCAGTTCTCAGCCACGCTGCCTGGCACGCTCAAGAGCCTGTTCCCCAGTGAGCATCTGCTGATTCGCTCGCTGGCCAATAACAACCGGGTGGTCATGCTGATCTTCGCCGACCAGGGTGGCAACGCCTTCAGCGATACCAGCGTGCAGGGTTTCAGTAAAACCGTGCAATGCATTGAGCGGGCACTGAACACCTTTGCCAGCCGCGGGCGATAAGCTTCCGTTACAATCAGCCCCTTTGATACCTGCAAAGAGGCCCGGCATGAATGCCTTCGCTGAGTTGCCCCTGTTGATCGAGCCGGCCCAACTGGCCAGCCGCCTGAACACCCCCGGGATGATCTTGGTCGACCTGACCAGTCCTACGCGTTATGCCACCGGCCATATCCCCGGCGCGCGCTTTGTCGACCCCAAGCGCACCCAATTTGGACAGCCACCAGCGCCGGGCCTGCAACCTGATCGCGCACAACTGGAACACCTGTTCAGCGAACTGGGGCACACTGCGGACGCGGTCTATGTGGTCTACGACGATGAGGGTGGCGGCTGGGCAGGACGCTTTATCTGGCTACTGGATGTCATTGGCCACTCGCGTTACCACTACCTAGATGGCGGCCTCCACGCCTGGCTCGCCGAAGAACGCCCCCTCAGCGACGAGACCCCACCGGCCTGTAACACCCAGGTGGCGCTGACCCTAAACGATGTGCACACCGCGAGCCGCGAATACCTGCAAAGCCGTCTCGGTGCCACCGACCTGGCGATCTGGGATGCCCGCTCCCCTGAGGAATACAGCGGCGTGAAAGTCCTGGCACAAAAAGCCGGGCACATCCCCGGCGCCATCAATTTTGAGTGGACGGCCGGCATGGACAGAACGCGCGCCCTGCGCATACACCAGAACCTGCAGGCAATGCTCGACAACCTGGGCATCACCGCTGACAAAGAAATCATCACCCACTGCCAAACTCATCATCGCTCCGGGTTCACCTACCTGGCCGCCAAGGCCCTGGGCTACCCACGCGTAAAAGCTTATGCCGGCTCCTGGGGAGAATGGGGCAACCACCCCGACACCCCCGTCGAGCGCTAAATGCCCGCATCCACGTAAGGAATTCCCATGAAAGATCGTTTGTTTATCCTCAGCCAGTACCTGCTGCCGCACCATTTGTTGTCACGCCTGATCGGCTGTGCTGCCGAATGCAGGGCTGGCTGGTTCAAGAACCGCCTGATTAGCTGGTTTGCCAAGCAGTACCAAGTCAACATGAGCGAAGCTCAGGTCGAAGACCTGACCGCCTTCGCTCACTTCAATGACTTCTTCACCCGCGCCCTGAAAGACGGCGCGCGCACGCTCGACAACACCCCAGGCGCGGTACTCTGCCCAGCTGATGGTGCAGTCAGCCAGCTCGGCAAGATCGAACAGGGCCGGGTATTCCAGGCCAAGGGCCACAGCTTCAGCGTGATTGAGTTGCTAGGTGGTGACACTGAGCGTGCCGCAGCATTTATGGGTGGCGACTTCGCCACCATCTACCTGTCACCGAAGGACTACCACCGCGTGCACATGCCGCTGGCCGGCACCCTGAAAGAAATGGTCTACGTTCCTGGCCGCTTGTTCTCGGTCAACCAGACCACCGCAGAAAATGTCCCCGAGCTGTTCGCCCGCAACGAGCGCGTGGTTTGCCTGTTCGATACCGAGCGCGGGCCAATGGCAGTCGTACTGGTGGGCGCGATGATCGTAGCGTCAATTGAAACCGTCTGGGCCGGACTGGTCACGCCCCCCAAACGCACGCTGAAAACCGTTAAGTACGATGAAACTGCTCGCGCCCCGATCCACCTGGAAAAAGGCGCAGAACTCGGACGGTTCAAACTGGGCTCAACTGCCATTGTGTTGTTTGGCCCCGAGCAGGTGCAGTGGGTGGCGGAGTTAACCGCCAACAGCGCCGTAAGAATGGGCCAGGGACTTGGCCAACCGTTCGCCGAGTAACACCTCACGGCACGCTCAGCAACGCTGAAGCGTGCCGCACCAACGCATGCTGCGGAACCTTGGCACGCACTCACCAGTCACACCCAGATACCTTGTATGCCGAGTGCACCGGCACTTGGGCCATGGTCATGGCTGCGAGGCCTGCGAGATGCTGCTAGAGTCGAAGTACAACTCCTACGTGTGACCCGCCTTGCCTGTGTGCTGGAGTCCCTGATTTAGATGGATAAACAGAATTCTCACTTGCTACTGCGCGTCACTACGCCAGATAAGCAAAGCCTGTCATTCTGCGACGCCAGCCCACGCGATCTAAAAAAATGGGTGGATGGCCTACCCAAAGCCAACATTGGTGAAACCGCACGCCAGCTTTACCAGGCACTGGTCGAACTCAATCAGTTGCTGACACCCTCGGAAAATCGCCTGCAACTGCTGGAAATAGTCCGTCCGGAAATCTACTTCGTCTGCAAGCAACTGGAAAAACACTTCCTCAACCAGGCCATTGTGCTGGACGAGCGTCCGCGCAAAGTTGCCAACCTATGCCAAGCCTTGCAGAACCATCTGGCGATTGGCTACAAACTGATTGTCGCGCGCCTGGCGCCTCAACCAGGCAAAGAGCGCAACCAGCTCCTGGCGGTAGCTCTGCAGCGCGCCACGCATAGCCTGTGCGGGCCACTGATTCGCGCCAGCCAGCTTTACTGCCCTGTTCCCGAGGGACTTTGGCTGGAGCTTCACCAGCTTTACCGGATCGCCTGCTCAAGTGACGTACAAAAAATATTGGTACGCGATAATCAGGCACGCCACACCCAAGGACTCAGCACCGAACAAAGTTACCTGGTCGCCCTGCTGCTCGGCTGTGCACGGTGCAACCAGATGCGCCAGAACGCCATTGCCCGCCTGGCGGAAGTGCTTGAGCCTTGGAGCTTACTGGCGACATTACAGGCCGGTGATGATCCCTCCAGCTTGTTTGCCGTGGCCCCGCAACTGGATGGACCACCACGTTACATTTCCTTATTCCAGCGCAGCGAACTGCACAATGCAGTCGGTATCGACCCCAGCTTGCTGGTGAACGCAATAAAAGAGCACTTGCAGCTCACCGCCGACAGCCCGACTCAACCTCGCCTGCTGGTGCCAGAAGGTTTTAGCCAAGACATGCTGCAGCACCTGGCCGCGGCCTGGGGCGATATTGCCGAGCGCACCTTCCAGCGCAGCCAGGGCCAGGGCGCACTGACCCTATGCATAGGCATGAGTTCGCTGCACTACCACCTCGCCGGCAAACGCCCGTTCAACGAAGTGCTGAAACTACCGGTAACCACCAATGCCGCCGTCTTCCGACCTGATACCGGCACACCGGATATCTGGTCAAACGCCTTCGATGCCCAGAAAAGCAACCAGTGGGAAAACGGCCTGCCCTTTGAAGAAATTCAATACCAGTCACCGAAAAAAGGTGAATCTGTGGAAGCAGGTAGCAATGAAAGCTACCCGACCTACGCAGTAGCGATTGTCAACATCAGCCCTGGCGGCTACTGCCTGTCATGGCCGAAAGAGGTTCCCAGCCAACTGCAGGCAGGTGAACTACTCGGCGTGCAAAGCACGCCCAAACAGGGCTGGAGCATTGCGGTGGTGCGCTGGATTCGTCAGGTACGGGGCGGTGGCACACAGATGGGCATCGAACTGATTGCGCCGCATGCACAGGCCTGCGGGCTACAACTGGTACGCAAAGCCGAACAGAGCAGCCAATACCTGCGCGCCTTGCTACTGCCGGAAATCAGTGCCATTTCACGCCCGGCTAGCCTGATCACGGCGCGCCTGCCCTTTCAGGAGGGTAATAAAGTCAGCATCAACCTCAATGGCAGCGAGCACCGCGCTGTACTCAGCCGCCGACAAACCAGCACCGGCAGTTTCAACCAGTTCGAGTACCGTAGTATCGGGCAGCCAACCAACGATGACGGGAAGCCTGTCACAGCGCCGAAAAGCCGCGCGCCAGGCGGGGAGGAAGACTTTGACTCACTCTGGAAGTCGCTGTAGATTGCCGTCGCACCTCCTTTTGTCGCCTTTTTGTGCCCGTTCGGCGCAGACCTGATACCACACCATGGCCATTGAAAAAAAAACCATACGGCTACTGATTCTCGAAGACTCGCAGAACGAGGCCGAGCGGCTGGTCAGCCTGTTTCGCAATGCGGGCCGGGCAACTCGCGTGCATCGTCTGACCTCCAGCGATGACCTTAGTGAAGCCCTGCAGCACAGCTGGGACTTGCTGATCTGCGCTCCCAGCAGCGAGCAACTCCCCCCGAGCGAAGCGATTGGCGCAATCCGCCGTCAGGCCAAAGACATCCCGGTCATACAACTGCTCAGTGATAACGACTCCGACAGCATCACCGAAGCCCTGATGCTCGGTGCCCAGGACGCCCTGCCGCAAGGTGAAGATGAGCGCCTGGTGCTGGTCGCCAAACGCGAGCTGGCCAACCTGGAAGAGCGCCGCGCCCGCCGGGCCTCTGAAGTCGCCCTGCGTGAAGCGGAGAAACGCTGCCAGTTGCTACTCGACAGCTCCGTCGATGCGATCACCTATGTGCACGACGGCATGCATATTTATGCCAACCGCGCCTACCTTGAACTGTTCGCCTACGAAGACGCCGACGAACTGGAAGGCATGCCGATGATCGACCTGATCGGTGGCAGCGACCAGTCCAGTTTCAAGGACTTCCTGAAGAACTATCAGAGTGCCGAGGGCAATGCCGAGCTCAACTGCACCGGCATCAAGGCCAACGGCCAGAGCTTCCAGGCGCAGATGAGCTTTTCCCCGGCCACTTACGACAGCGAGCCTTGCATCCAGGTGGTGATTCGTGCAGAAACCGGCAACGCTGAACTGGAAGAAAAACTGCGCGAAATCAGCAGTCAGGATCTGGTCACCGGTTTGTTCAACCGCACGTATTTCCTCGAACTGATGGACAACGCCGCCGAGCGTGCGGTCAACGCCGGCCAGCCGTCCAGCCTGGCCTACATACAGGTTGACCGGTATGCCAGCCTACTGGCCGAAATCGGCCTGGCCGGTATCGACATTCTGCTCACAGATCTGGCCAACCTGCTGCGTGCGCACTTTACGGGCGATGCGCAACTGGCACGTTTCGGCGATGACGTATTTACCGTCCTACAACCTGGCGTCAGCCCAGAGAGCACTCGCGAGCAATTGGCCAACTTGCTTAAGAAGGTCGAGGGTCACTTGTTCGATGTCAGCGGCCGCACCGTGCAGAGCACGCTGTCAATCGGCGTAGCGGGACTCAATGAAAAAACGCCCAAAGCCCAGGAAGTGGTTGATCGTGCGCACCGCTGCGCTGATGAGCTGAGTGACGGTAACGCACTGAAACTGTTCAACCCGGCTGACGAACTGGCTGCCGCCGCCAACCGCGGCAACATCGTCGCCATGATTCAACAAGCACTGGAGACCAACAGTTTCCGCCTGCTGTTCCAGCCGATTATCAGCCTACGCGGCGACAGCTTCGAACATTACGAAGCCCTGCTGCGCCTGATCAGTCCGCAAGGCGAGCAAATTCCGCCGGTAGAGTTGTTCAGCGCCGCCAAAGACGCGGGCCTCGCCGAGAAGATTGATCGCTGGGTCATCCTCAACTCAATCAAACTGCTCGCAGACCACCGCAGCAAAGGCCACAACACCCGCCTCTTCGTCCATCTCTCGAGCGCCAGCCTGCAGGACCAGACTCTGCTGCCGTGGCTCAGTGTGGCCCTGAAGGCTGCACGCCTACCGTCGGACTCTCTGGTTTTCCAGTTCAGTGAACCGGATGCGATTGCCTACCTCAAACAGGCAAAAGTCATCACCCAGGGACTCAATGAGTTGCACTGCAAAACAGCCATGACCCAATTTGGCTGCTCGCTCAATCCGTTCAACACGCTCAAGTACCTGCACGTCGACTTCATCAAAGTCGA
The DNA here is from genome assembly GCF_003060885.1 of Pseudomonas sp. HMWF032. Taxonomy (GTDB): domain Bacteria; phylum Pseudomonadota; class Gammaproteobacteria; order Pseudomonadales; family Pseudomonadaceae; genus Aquipseudomonas. Next base: position 562,179 of record NZ_QAIG01000005.1, on the reverse strand, counting down.
TAGCTCCTTCTCCCAGGACCTGAGCAAAGCAGAAAACCAGGAAGCGCTGAAAACCCTGCTGGCCAGCCTGCACTCCCAAGCCAAGCTGACCATCGTGCCGTTCGTCGAGAGCGCCAGCGTCCTGGCCACGCTCTGGCAAGCCGGGGTCAACTATATTCAGGGGCATTATCTGCAAGGGCCGAGCCAGTCGATGGATTATGACTTCGCAGCAGACGATGAATAATTCAAACCCATGCCATGAAAAAGCCGCCCTCAGGCGGCTTTTTCATGGCATGGGGATTACGCCTGACCATCGCGATCACGGAACCCCAGCAGGTAAAGAATGCCATCCAGCCCCAGGGTAGAGATCGCCTGTTTGGCTGATTGTTTGACCAATGGCTTGGCGCGGAACGCCACGCCCAGCCCGGCAATCGCCAGCATGGGCAGATCATTGGCGCCGTCGCCCACGGCAATTGTCTGCTCCAGGCGCAGCCCTTCCTTGGCGGCTAATTCGCGCAGCAAATCGGCTTTACGCTGAGCATCGACGATCGGCTCAACCGCCACCCCCGTAACCAGACCATCGACAATCTGCAACTCGTTGGCGAACACATAGTCGATGCCCAGTTTGGCCTGCAGTTGCTTGGCAAAGTAGGTAAAGCCACCGGACAGGATTGCAGTCTTGTAGCCCAGACGACGCAGCTCACTGAACAGCGTCTCGGTGCCCTCGGTCAGGCGCAGCGAGGCACCGATATCGGCCAGCACGGTTTCCGGCAGCCCCTTGAGCAGCGCCAGACGTTCGCGGAAGCTCGCGGCGAAATCCAGTTCCCCGCGCATCGCACGCTCGGTAATCTCGGACACCTGTTCGCCCACACCGGCGGCCTTGGCCAGCTCGTCGATCACCTCGGCCTCAATCAGCGTCGAGTCCATGTCGAACACTGCCAGGCGGCGATTACGCCGGAACAGTGAATCGCGCTGGAAGGCGATGTCGACGTTGAGCTCCTGCGCCACACTGAGGAACTCGGCACGCAAAGCAGCCGGATCGATCGGCTCACCACGTACGGAAAACTCGATGCAACCCTTGCCCTGCTCGGCCGGCATATCCAGCGGCATGCGCCCGGACAGACGGTCGATGTGGTCGATGTTCAAGTCATACCGTGCGGTAATGGCACTGACCCGCTGCAGTTGCTCGGCGGTGACCTTGCGCGTTAGCAGGGTGACAATATGCCGAGCCTTGCCCTGACCGCTGACCCACTGCTGATAATCGGCTTCGGCGACCGGCGTGAAGCGCACCTGCTGATCGAGCTTGTAGGCGGTAAAGAGGATGTCCTTGAGCACCGACGAGGCCCGTTCGGTATCGGGAATCTCAACCAGAATGCCAAACGACAGCGTGTCATGGATCACCGCCTGGCCAATGTCGAGGATATTCACCCCGCCCTGGGCCAGCACGCCGGTGATGGCGGCAGTCAAACCGGGGCGATCTTCGCCGGTGATATTGATCAGGACGATTTCGCGCAAGGCTCGGTCTCCGGGACAGCGTCAAGGACTACGGCGTGTAGAACAGGTCACAAGCCGTGGAAAAGGCACCCATTCTACCCATTTTCACCGGCAAACAGCCACGCACGGCGCTTTGCCCACTGCAGGGGCGCCGCTATACTGCGCGCCATCTACAGTCGACAAGAGCCGAGCTCTGTGAACCGGCCCGCCCCCGTAAAACCCGATAATTTCTTTCTGCTGTTGTTCCAGGCGCTGCGCCAACGACGCATTCCGCTGGCCCTGCGCATTGTCAGTCATAGCCTGTTGCTGGTGGCCCTGGCCTTGGTGATCTATGGCTGGGTGATTGGCATGCAGTTCAAGCATGCCATGCAGCAGCAGGCTGAAGCCCTGGGCACCAGCCTGATTACCCAAACGGCCGCCTCGGCCACAGAACTGCTGGTGTCCAACGACATCCTCAGCCTCAACGTGCTGCTCAACAACCTGGTGCAAAATCCGCTGGTGGCCCACGCCGCCATCTACAGCGTGGACAATCGCATCCTCGCCGAGGCTGGTTCGCGCCCCAGCCAGAGCATGCTGGGGGAAACCGAAGGCTTGTATTCAACGCCGATCACTTTTCAGGAAGTGATTGCCGGGCAACTGCGCATCAGCCTTGATATGCAACAGTTCGAACAACCGATGACCATCAGCCTGCAGAGCATGGGCATCCTCAGCCTGATTCTGCTGGCCCTGACCCTTTCCCTGAGCATGCGCCTGGGCCGGCATATCTCCACACCACTGCTGCAACTGCGTGTCTGGCTGCGTGACCCGGATGATCCCGCGCCTGGCGCAGGCCGTCAGGATGAAATTGGCGATCTGGCGCGCCAGCTGCAAGCACGCCTGGTGCCTGAACAACCAGCTGTGATCGAAGAAGCCCCCTACGCCGCGGCGCCTGATGCCGGTGAAGAAGACGACTACCTTGACGAATCGTTCGACAGCGAACCGGATTTCAGCGTCCCGGATCTGCATGACGATCATTTCGACAGCCCGGATCAGCCGTTAGCCCCCCACGCAAGCGCCAACGATGAATACGGCAGCGCGCTGGATGACCCCTTTGCTGACCTACGCGATCACAGCGAGCCAGCCTCGTTACCACCGCCGGCGGCCCAACAGGCCCTGCCCAGTGCCGTGCTGGCTATTCAGTTGGGCGCTCAGGAACAACTGCGGCGCCTGCCACGTACTCGCCTGATGGAACTGCTGCAACGCTATCGCGACTGCCTGGATCAAGCGGCCAGCCTGTATCAGGGCCAATTGCACACCTTGAGCGACGGCGGCAGCCTGATGTTGTTCCATCAACTGGACTGCGACGAGGACTACCTGACCCATGCCATCTGCTGCGGCGAGTTGATGCGTGCCCTGGGTCATGCCTTGCAGATCGAAGTGGCAGACAGCGGCATCACCCTGCAACTGCAGCTCGGCCTGACCCTCGGGGACAATCTTACCGGACTCAGCCAGGGCGACTTGCTCTTGAGTGAAACCGTGCAAAACGCCTTGGCCCTGTCGCAGCACAGCCGTAATCTGCTGCTGGTCGAGCGCAGCGTCGCCGATGATGCCCTTGTCAGCCAGCGCGCCCGCATCCGCGCCATCGCCAGCCCCCAGGGCGCCTGCTGCGTCG
>NZ_QAIG01000005.1:511011-559010 GCF_003060885.1 Pseudomonas sp. HMWF032 | reverse complement strand
CCCGCCGATCGGCGGGCTTTTTATGGGTAGGCTCTAGAAACGGAATACTTCGCCTTCACCACGAATCGGTTCAGCCACTGGAATCTGCGGCACATCCGAGGGCACCACCGGCTTGGCCGGTGCCGGCTTGCGCGCCGGAGCGGGTGTCGCCGGCACAACGGGCCTATTGTGAGTATTCACCGCCACAGCCAACTGCTCGACCAGTTGTTGCAGCACTCGACTCTGCGCTCGCACCTGATCCACGATGCTGCCACTGTGCGCCTCCTCCAGACGCACCAAGCGGCCATCAAGCAGCTTGCCGTCAGCGCCCGCCAGTCGCCACTGCGCCTCCAGCACAGCCGGGCGTTGCGGGCCAGAATCCAGACGGGTAATCGACAAGCCCAGACGCACCTGCGGGACAAACCCGGCGGTGGCCGGTGCCAGCACCAGACGCTGGCTGTCAAGGCGCGAGGCTAACTGACGCAGCACTTGTTGATCAATTTCAGCCGCCAGGCTACCCGCCCAACGCGCGTCTTCGGATGCAGTCAAACTGCCATCCATCTGACGCTGCAACAGCGCCTCACGCTGCAGATAGTCGGCAATCACCACCGGCCCGATCAGCACAGCAATGCCCTGCTCAGCCGCCGGCACGCGGATATTGCCACTGTCCAACTGGTACAGCGGCGTTTGCTGATGACGGGTACAACCGGCCAGGCCGAGCACCCCCGCCAGCAACAGAATTGCGGGGAAACGCAGTGCAGTCATCTCACTCATCCAGCCGGCAAGACCACCGGCGTGCATACCTATTAAGTGCCGGCGGGTCGCTTACCACGATCCGCCTTGCGGCTGCGTATCATCCTTGAAAGCCGCTCGCGACTCCAGCGCGGCACTGTAGCGGCATGCATCCGCTAGCCCTGAACCTCGACCAGCAGGCTGTCGACGCGCTGGAAACCACGCGGCAGCTTGTTGCCACGTCGACCGCGCTCACCCTTGTAATGCTCGAGGTCGTCAGCCTTGAGCGATAAGGTGCGCTTGCCGGCTTGCAACACCAACGTGGCACCGCTGGGCAGCACGGCCAGGTCGGTGAGGTACTCCTCGCGGCTGGCCACGCGCTCACCGGGAATGCCGATGATCTTGTTGCCTTTACCCTTGCCCAGTTGCGGCAGGTCGCGCACCGGGAACAACAGCAGACGACCTTCGGTGGTAACCGCCGCCAACCAGTCCTCTTCACGATTACCCAGCGGTTTCGGCGGCACCACTTGGGCGCCGGCCGGCAGGCTGAGCAAGGCCTTGCCGGCCTTGTTCTTGGCCTGCAGGTCTTCGCCCTTGACCACAAAACCGTAGCCGGCGTCAGAAGCGATCACGTAAAGCGCGCTGTCATCCGGCAACAGCACACATTCGAAGGTCGCCCCCGGCGGTGGCGTCAGGCGGCCCGTCAGCGGCTCACCCTGGCCACGAGCGGACGGCAAGGTATGCGCCGCCAGTGAGTAACTGCGCCCTGTGGAGTCGATAAACACGGCGTATTGGTTCGACCGGCCAGGAGCAGCGACTTTGAAGCCGTCACCCGCTTTATACGACAAGCCGGTGGCATCAATGTCATGGCCCTTGGCACAGCGCACCCAGCCTTTCTCGGACACCACCACGGTGACAGGCTCAGTCGGCAACAGTTCGGTTTCGGAGAGCGCACGGGCTTCAGCGCGGGCAACGATCGGCGAACGACGGTCATCGCCATAGGTTTCAGCGTCCTTGATGATTTCGTCACGCACCAGCTTTTTCAGCTTGGTTTCACTGCCAAGCAGGGCCAGCAGCTTGGCGCGCTCCTTGGCCAGCTCGTCCTGCTCGCCACGGATTTTCATCTCTTCCAGACGCGCCAGCTGGCGCAGGCGGGTATCGAGAATATAGTCGGCCTGCACATCGGTCAGGCCAAACCGCGCCATCAGCACAGGCTTGGGCTGATCTTCGGTGCGGATGATATGAATCACTTCATCCAGATTGAGGAAGGCCACCAACAAACCTTCCAACAGGTGCAAGCGTTTCTCCACCTTGTCCAGGCGGAACTGCAGGCGTCGGCGTACGGTGTTGACGCGATACTCCAGCCATTCGCGCAGCAGCTGGCGCAGGTTCTTCACCTGCGGCTTGCCATCCAGACCAATCACGTTGGTGTTGACCCGGTAGCTGGACTCCAGCTCGGTGGTGGCAAACAGGTGGGTCATCAGCTCATCGGCATCCACGCGGTTGGAGCGCGGGATGATGACGATACGGCACGGGTGCTCGTGGTCCGACTCATCGCGCAGGTCGGCGACCATCGGCAGTTTCTTGGCCTGCATCTGCGCGGCAATCTGCTCCAGCACCTTGGCCCCGGACACCTGATGCGGCAGCGCGGTGACCACGATGTCACCGTCCTCGATGCGGTACACGGCGCGCATGCGCACCGAGCCACGACCGGTTTCGTAAATTTTCAGCAGGTCGCTGCGCGGGGTGATGACTTCAGCCTCGGTGGGGAAATCCGGACCAAGCACGTGCTCGCAGAGCTGCTCGACCGTGGCATCGGGTTGATCCAGCAAGCGCACACACGCCGCCGCCACTTCGCGCAGGTTATGCGGCGGCACATCAGTGGCCATGCCCACGGCGATGCCAGTGGTGCCGTTGAGCAGCAGGTTGGGCAGGCGCGCCGGCAGCGTCGCCGGTTCATTCAGGGTGCCGTCGAAGTTCGGCACCCAGTCCACGGTGCCCTGGCCCAATTCGGTGAGCAGCACCTCCGAGTAACGCGACAACCGCGCCTCGGTGTAGCGCATCGCAGCAAAGGATTTCGGATCATCCGGCGCGCCCCAGTTGCCCTGGCCATCGACCAGGGTGTAGCGGTAGCTGAACGGCTGCGCCATCAGCACCATGGCCTCGTAGCAAGCGCTGTCGCCATGCGGGTGGAACTTGCCGAGCACATCACCGACAGTACGCGCCGATTTCTTGTGCTTGGAGTCGGCATCCAGACCCAGCTCGCTCATCGCGTAAATGATGCGTCGCTGCACGGGTTTGAGGCCATCACCAATATGTGGCAGGGCGCGGTCCATGATCACGTACATGGAGTAATTGAGGTAAGCCTGCTCGGTAAAGTCGGCAAGAGAACGGCGTTCAACGCCGTCCAGGCTCAAATCGAGGGGTTCGCTCATGCGTGCCTCATTGCAAAGTGGATTGGCGCAGCATCAAGGTGCCGCCGCGCTGGGTAAATTCGAGTTGTTTAAGGGCACTCATGCCCAGTAATACGTCATCGCCGCCCATGCCGGGGGCAATCAAAGCCTCTACGTCAGTCAGCACGATATCGCCCAGTTCCAGCCGGGCCAGACGGGTACGGTGCGCCGTAGCACGGCCATTGGCGGTGCTGATGGTGATCGCCGCTCCGGCTTGCAGACCTAGACGCTTCGCCACTGCAGTGGGCACCGCTACCTGAGAGGCACCGGTGTCGAGGAGAAAGGTCACGGCCTCACCGTTGATCTTGCCGCCAGCCATGTAATGCCCCTGCCGGCCGCTGGCCAGGTTCACTTCGACATAACCATTGCCATGCAGCGACTCAGGGGTACGGTTCGGGTTGCGGCGAGCCTCTTCCCAGTCGGCAAAGAACTGGGTGGCCAACAGCAAGGCAGCCCCCCAGGCCAGCACTAGCATCACTCGGCCGGCGCGCTTGCCCGCAGGCCGTTCACTCACGGCTTGCTGCCCCAGCCGCCTTTCGGCGCGGCAAACCGCCAGATGATCGGCCGCGACTCACCGTCGGCACGGCTGAAGCGGCCGTTGTCGACACCTATCCAGGCACTGTCCTGATCCACCCACAGCGCTTCGGCCAAACCATAGGACGGCGAATAGCGCCGCTCTGGAGTCAGCGCCTCGGCGGCAAACGACCAGCACTTCTCAGCCTGGCCATTGCTCAGGCTACGCCGACAGATACGGTGCGCCTGACGCTCAAGGGTGAAGAGTTTTTCGTTATGGAAGGCCAGCCCGGAAAAATCCCGCGGCTGTTCCTTGCCACCCAGCTGCTCAGGCCCCGCCTCACTGCCGGTCTCGTTGAACAACACACAACCGCCGGTGCAGCGCCAGATAGCCCGCTGCTTGTGCACCACCAAAAGGCCGCGGCGCATGCGCTCAGCAGCCAGGTACAGGCGCTCACCTGGCGGATCAACGGCAAGCCCTTCAAACAGCGAATTGTGATGCAGCAACATGCCGCTGGCCCGCGCCTGGCGCACCAGCCCCTGGGGCAGCTTGAGCCAGTTCGGCTCACCCACCACCGGTAATTGCAAAACGGCAGCATGGGTTTCACTGACCAGGTAGCGATTGCCCGCAGCGTCGCAACTCAGGCCTTCGAAATCCAGCTCGCCACCGCGCACCCGAGCGGCCAGCCAGCTACGCATGCGCAACCCCCAAGGCAACTGGGACTCCGGAGGTGGCGGTGCGACAAAGGGGTCAGCGGTGGCTTGCCACTGCGTAGCGTGCTCCGCGAGACGGTATATCTGCCGGTCATCACGGTCGGACACCGCCCACAGGACGCCGTCGCACCAGGCCAGCCCCGAGAGGTTTCCGCCACTGACGCCCTGCACCGGCCGCTCGTTGAGCAGCTGCAGCTCTTCCAACGCCGCAGCAGCACTCAGCAATGGCGCACACAGCAGCAGGCATGCAGCCAGCAGGCGCTGCATCAGAGCAGCACCTCGGCCAGGTTGCCCTTGGACTCCAGCCAGGACTTGCGGTCGCCGGCGCGCTTCTTGGCCAGCAGCATGTCCATCATTTCCTGAGTGCCGGGGTAATCTTCCAGGGTCAGTTGCACCAGACGCCGGGTGTTCGGGTCCATGGTGGTTTCGCGCAGCTGTGGCGGATTCATTTCACCCAGGCCTTTAAAGCGCGTGACCTGCGGCTTGCCACGGCGTTTTTCGGCCACCAGACGATCGAGGATGCCATCGCGCTCACCGTCATCAAGGGCATAGAAAATTTCCTTGCCGAGATCGATGCGGTACAGCGGCGGCATGGCCACGTAGACGTGCCCAGCATCCACCAGCGGGCGGAAGTGGCGGACAAACAAGGCGCACAGCAAGGTGGCGATGTGCAGGCCGTCGGAGTCGGCGTCGGCAAGAATACAGATCTTGCCGTAGCGCAGCTGGGTCAGATCGTTGGAGCCGGGATCGATGCCGATGGCCACGGCGATGTCGTGCACCTCCTGACTGGCCAGCACTTCGCTGCCATCCACTTCCCAGGTATTCAGGATCTTCCCGCGCAGCGGCATGATCGCCTGGAATTCCTTATCCCGCGCCTGCTTGGCCGAGCCGCCGGCCGAGTCACCTTCGACCAGAAACAGCTCAGAGCGCATCGGGTCTTGCCCGGCGCAATCCGCCAATTTACCGGGCAGTGCCGGCCCTTGGGTGATGCGTTTGCGCTCAACCTTTTTGCCGGCTTTTAGGCGACGGTTGGCGTTGCTGATCGCCAGTTCGGCGAGCTGCTGACCCACCTCGGGATGCGCGTTGAGCCACAGGCTGAAGGCATCTTTGACCACGCCGGAGACGAACGCGGCCGCCTCACGCGACGACAGGCGCTCCTTGGTCTGCCCGGAGAACTGCGCGTCCTGCATCTTCATCGACAGGACGAAGGCAATGCGCTCCCAGATGTCCTCCGGGGCAAGCTTAACGCCACGCGGCAGCAGGCTGCGGAACTCGCAAAACTCGCGCATGGCATCCAGTAAGCCCTGACGCAGGCCATTCACGTGGGTGCCCCCTTGCGCGGTGGGAATCAGGTTGACGTAACTCTCCTGCACCGCGTCGCCGCCTTCCGGCAGCCACAGCAGCGCCCAGTCCACCGCTTCTTTATTACCGGCCAGCGCGCCGCAGAATGGCTCGTCGGGCAGGCGCTGAAATTCCGTGACCGCATCCACCAGGTAAGAGCGCAGACCGTCTTCGTACAGCCACTCGACTTTCTCGCCACTGGATTTGTCTTCAAAACTGACGGCCAGCCCCGGACACAATACGGCCTTGGCCTTGAGCACATGCTTGAGGCGGCTGACGGAGAACTTGAAAGAGTCGAAATACTTGGCGTCCGGCCAGAAATGCACGCTGGTGCCGGTGTTGCGCTTGCCCACCGTGCCGACCACGGCCAGGTCGCTGGCTTTGAAACCGTCGGCAAAACTCATCTGGTATTCATTGCCATCCCGCTTGACCGTGACGATCACACGGGTCGACAGCGCGTTGACCACACTGATCCCCACGCCATGCAGGCCGCCGGAGAACTGATAGTTCTTGTTACTGAACTTGCCGCCGGCATGCAGTTTGGTGAGGATCAGCTCAACGCCCGGTACGCCCTCTTCCGGGTGGATATCCACCGGCATGCCGCGACCGTCGTCGAGCACTTCCAGCGAGTTGTCCTCGTGCAGGATCACCTGAATCGATTTGGCATGCCCGGCCAGCGCCTCGTCAACGCTGTTGTCGATGACTTCCTGCGCCAGGTGGTTAGGCCGGCTGGTGTCGGTGTACATGCCCGGGCGCTTGCGCACCGGGTCGAGGCCGGAAAGGACTTCGATGGCATCGGCGTTGTAGGTGTTCTGCTGGGCCATGGGGTCTCTTGATCGTCAATTGAGAGCGGAAAAGTCGATATCCTGCCACAGATGGCGTGGAATACCGGCGAAAGCAAAGAGCATCGGCAAGCGTTCGGCAAAGCCCTGAAAACCATGGTTGCCGCCCGCCTGAATACGCAGAGCCGCCTGCCGGTAGTAACATTCGGCATCCCGGTAATCGAGGGTTTCGTCAGCGGTCTGCAGCCACACCTGGTAGCGCGCGGGGTCCTGCAGGACGGCAACCTCCAGCTCAGCCAGAGCGGCGACGTGATCGTGAGTCAGCTCCCAGGTTTCAGCGCTGTAATGGTTCGTCTGCGCACCCAGATAGCCATCGAAACGCAGATGCGGGCGCACGGCAGGATTGATAAGCAACGCCGGTAATCCATGGCGCTCGGCCAGATGGGTGGCATAGTAGCCGCCCAGCGAGCTGCCAACCAGCACAGGCCGTCCCAGTTCGGCAATCAGGGCTTCGAGCTGGCCAATGGCTTGTCGTGGGTGGTGATGCAGAGCCGGCACCCGCAGATGCGCGGCCAGCCCCAACTGGCTCATGGCACGCTGCAAAAGGCTGGCTTTGAGCGATGCAGGCGAGCTGTTGAGTCCGTGTATATAGAGAATGGATGTGGTCATGGGCGCGAGGCTAACCGGTTAGCCGAGCAGCTGCAAAGGGCTTAGTAGCCCTTGATGGTGTAATCGATTTCGAACTTGATCCCGGTAACCCGCGAGACCCCGGTTTCCAGACGACCGTCATCGAACAGGCGTAACCAGCGATAGCCAGGTGCCGTGGTATCCACCTGAAACTCCTCGCTGCCCGGCGCGAACTGCACGCAGGTGGATGGCGAAGCCAGCAAGCGTATGGCACCACGCTGCAGGTCAAGCTCCTGATGAATATGCCCCCAGAGCACCGCGCGCGCCTGGCTGAAACGCTCCAGCACGGCAAACAGGGCATCCGGGTTGCGCAGGCCGATGGGCTCCATCCACTTGCAACCGATGGACACCGGGTGGTGATGCAGGCAGATCAGGTGATGGCGCTCTGGCGCCTCGCTCAGTGCGCGCTCCAGCAAGGCCAGTTGCTGCTCACTGAGATAGCCGGGCACGGCACCGGGGATCGATGAATCGAGCATGATCACGCGCCAGTTGCCCAGATCAACCACCGGCTCCAGCAGGTCACGGCCAACGCAGGCAGCCTGCATGGCTGGCACTTCATCATGATTGCCAGGAAACCAGCGCGCGGGGGCCGGAATAACCGAGGTAAGCTCACGGAAGCGCTGGTAGGACGCCGTGCTGCCGTCCTGCGAGAGGTCGCCACTGGCCAGGACCAAGTCGATCTGCGGCTGTTCCTGCAGCACTCGCTCGATCACCCGCTGCAGACTGTCCTGGGTATCCATACCCAACAGCTTGCCTGCCGCATCGGCAAACAGATGGCTATCGGATAACTGCACCAGCAGTACCGAGCGATCAACAGCTGTGGTTCTAGTCGGCACGCCCGGCAAGACCTTCTCCTTGAACGGAATGCATGAATTATGGTGGTTAGCCCTACGGGCGGTAAACCCGTGAAAGGGGAATAGATCACAGAACGCCTGTTGTAAATCTGGCGCATGCTTTAACGCAGGCACGAGAGATCAGTGCACCGCAGGCTAGTCGCCGACAGCCGCCCGATACATCTAGCGAACCGGCTCCAGCTCATGCCCACACGCCAGGCAGTGACTCAACCACTCGCCAAGAAACAGATTGAGTTGAGTCTTCTCATCGGGCTGGTGCATGGCTTCGTTGGGGTAGGGATAGATCCCGCGAAAACGCCGAGCGCGCTGCGCACCAACCACTTCCGCCATCCGCGCATCGTGGTACACGCGCACTTCCAGCTGCGGCACGGGCAACCAGGGCAGGCTATGCTCCTGGCGCACAGAGAGGGTCGAGGTGTATGGGCAGCTTTCCAACACCTGCAAGGCCAGCACACCTAACTGTTGCTCCCCCTGACTCAGCGCCACGCGCCGCAGCTGCTGCGGTGCATCAGCCCCGTCGCGCATGGCTGGCAGGAGCTGCATCAGACGCGCGTAGTTAGCTTCGCAAGCCGCCTGCAGCTCGACCAGATCGACCCGATAGCGCTCGCGCAGCAGATTCATGACCACAGCCCGCGGACTTCGCTGCGGTTCAGCGCCAGCCATTGCAAGGCAATGATGCTCGCCGCATTGTCGATACGACCGGACTTCAGTGCATCCAGAGCGTCCTCCAGTGGCAAGACATGCACGCGAATATCCTCACCCTCCTCCGCCAGTCCATATACGCCACCGGCACCGTCACTGTCACAACGGCCAATAAACAGATGTACGCGCTCATCCGAACCACCGGGTGAGGGGTAGTACTGAGTGATCGGCCACAGCGAAGTCAGCTGCAAATTGGCCTCCTCGATGGCTTCGCGGCGGGCGACCTCTTCGGGCTTTTCGTCTTTGTCGATCAACCCAGCCACCAGCTCCAACAGCCAGGGATTGGCGCTCTTGTCCAACGCCCCAACACGGAACTGCTCAATCAGCACCACGCAATCGCGCTGCGGATCATAAGGCAGTACGCACACGGCATCGTGGCGCACGAACAGCTCGCGGGTAAGCGCAGGCCCCATACCGCCGGCAAACTGGCGATGGCGCAAACGCAGCCGATCGAGCTTATAGAACCCGCTAAAACAGGCCTCACGCGCGATCACTTCGACATCTTCTCGTTGCATAACGCCCCCCGTAATTAGCAGAAACGGGCCCGAAGGCCCGTCCTGGTTACGCTCATACTGCTACGCAAAACTGCCTAGCAAAAGCCCCTTCACACTTTCTGATACAGCTGGCTGCCCTGCGCCTTGAACTCCTGCGCCTTGGCCTGCATGCCCGCTTCGACTTCCAGGTCGACAGCGGCGATGCGCTGTTCTTCAGCATAGACGCGAACTTCCTGGGTGATCTTCATCGAACAGAATTTCGGCCCGCACATGGAGCAGAAGTGTGCCACCTTGGCCGAGTCTTTGGGCAGCGTTTCGTCGTGATAGCTGCGCGCGGTGTCCGGGTCGAGGCCGAGGTTGAACTGGTCTTCCCAGCGGAATTCAAAGCGCGCCTTGCTCAAGGCATTGTCGCGAATCTGCGCGCCCGGATGACCTTTGGCCAAGTCGGCCGCGTGGGCGGCAATCTTGTAGGTGATGATGCCGGTCTTCACGTCATCCTTGTTCGGCAGGCCCAGGTGCTCCTTGGGCGTGACGTAGCAGAGCATGGCGCAACCGAACCAGCCGATCATCGCCGCACCGATGCCGCTGGTGATGTGGTCGTAACCCGGGGCGATGTCGGTGGTCAGCGGGCCAAGGGTGTAGAACGGCGCCTCGTCACAGCACTCCAGCTGCTTGTCCATGTTCTCCTTGATCAGCTGCATCGGCACGTGACCGGGGCCTTCGATCATGGTCTGTACGTCATGCTTCCAGGCGATCTTGGTCAACTCGCCGAGGGTTTCCAGCTCACCGAACTGCGCTTCGTCGTTGGCGTCGGCAATCGAGCCCGGACGCAGGCCATCGCCCAGCGAGAAGCTGACGTCGTAGGCCTTCATGATTTCGCAGATTTCCTCGAAATGGGTGTAGAGGAAATTCTCTTTGTGGTGCGCCAGGCACCACTTGGCCATGATCGAGCCGCCACGGGAAACGATGCCGGTGACGCGCTTGGCGGTCATCGGCACATAACGCAGTAGCACGCCGGCATGGATGGTGAAGTAGTCCACGCCTTGCTCGGCCTGCTCGATCAGGGTGTCGCGGAACAGCTCCCAGGTCAGGTCTTCGGCAACGCCATTGACCTTTTCCAGCGCCTGGTAGATCGGCACGGTGCCAATCGGCACCGGCGAGTTGCGGATGATCCACTCGCGGGTTTCGTGAATGTGCTTGCCGGTGGACAGGTCCATCACCGTGTCCGACCCCCAGCGGATGCCCCAGGTCAGCTTGGCCACTTCTTCTTCAATCGAAGAACCCAGGGCGGAGTTGCCGATATTGCCGTTGATCTTCACCAGGAAGTTACGGCCGATGATCATCGGTTCCAACTCGGTGTGATTGATGTTGGCCGGGATGATAGCGCGGCCACGGGCGATTTCTTCGCGAACGAATTCGGCGGTGATTTCCTTGGGAATACTCGCGCCGAAGCTGTGCCCGGCATGCTGCTCTTTGAGCAGACCGGCGGCACGAGCTTCCTGCAGTTTGAGGTTCTCGCGGATGGCGACATATTCCATTTCCGGGGTGATGATGCCCTGGCGCGCGTAGTGCATCTGGCTGACGTTCTTACCCGCCTTGGCGCGGCGCGGGTTGCGCACGTGGGCAAAGCGCATGGCCGTCAGTTCAGGACTGGCCAGACGCTCCTGACCGAAGTGCGAGCTCAGGCCGGCGAGCAGCTCGGTGTCACCACGATCATCAATCCATGCCGAACGCACATCAGGCAGACCTTGGCGCACATCAATGGTGACATTCGGGTCGGTGTACGGGCCGGAGGTGTCATAGACCAGCACAGGCGCATTGATCTCCCCGCCGAAGTCAGTGGGGGTGACATCCAGGCTGATTTCGCGCATCGGCACGCGAATGTCCGGGCGCGAACCCTGGACATAGATCTTCTGTGAACGCGGGAAGGGTTGGATGGATTGCTGATCGACCTGAGCACTTTCACTCAGGTTCTTTTGTTGTTGTGCACTCATCGGCGGGCTCTCTCCAGGGCTGAATGTCGGAGCGAACCTGTAAGAAACGAGCGGCGCATGGCGCACCTTGGGCGGTGCCAGAGGCTCGCCAGAGGACGGGCGAGCACATCTTGTTCCCTACGCAGGCCTTAACCTGATCAGGTTCAACGGGATCCGGCAGCTGCCAATCTCAGCCCCGCAATTGGGGCACCCCGACAAGAACGCGGCCAGTCTAATCAACCCCAGCCAATAAAACCAACTCGGGAGTCAATTTCTCATGACCCATGCGTTGGAAAGTGACGAATGCAGCCGCCACAAATAACCCGACACATAGAACACGCCATGGATTGTTGCAATCTACACTCATTCAGCTCCAGACAAATCTTGACCCCCTCGGCAGCGCCCCTTAGCCTTGCCGATTACCGCCAAAATCAGGATCACCCTCATGTTGCGCAGACTCTCTCTGGCTCTCGCTGTGGCCGCCGCGTCCAACGGAATGGCCTGGGCTGCTGAACAAGCCCCGCTGTCCACCAAAACTGACCTGGTCACGGTTTACCAGGAAGCCGCCGCCAATAATGCCGACCTGGCCGCCGCCCGCGCCGATTATGAAGCGCGCAGCGAAGTGGTCCCCCAGGCCCGCGCCGGCCTGCTGCCCAACCTGTCTGCTGGCGCCAACCTGAGCGACACTCGTACCCAGGTCGACTCGCCGGCCAATACCAGCTCGCGCAGTGGTACCGTGTACCAGGCCAACCTCAGCCAGCCGCTGTTCCGTGCGGATCGCTGGTTCCAGTTGCAGGCGGCCAAAGCCAGCAACGAACAAGCTGTACTGGAGCTGTCGGCCACCGAACAGAACCTGATACTGCAGAGCGCTGAAGCCTACTTCGCAGTACTGCGCGCCCAGGACAACCTGGCCTCGACCAAGGCCGAAGAAGCCGCCTTCAAGCGCCAACTGGACCAAGCCAATGAGCGTTTTGATGTCGGCCTGTCGGATAAGACCGATGTGCTGGAAGCCCAGGCCGGTTTCGACACCGCACGTGCCAACCGCATCATCGCCCTGCGTCAGGTGGACGATGCCTTCCAGGCCCTGACCACCCTGACCAACCGTGACTTCAGCGCCTTGGAAGGTCTTGTACACAGCCTGCCTATCCTGGCGCCTACACCCAATGATGCCAAAGCCTGGGTCGATACAGCTGCCGCACAGAACCTCAACCTGCAGGCCAGCAACTACGCCGTCGACGCCGCCGAAGAAACTCTGCGCCAGCGCAAGTCCGGCCATGCGCCGACCCTGGATGCCGTTGCCAGCTACCAGAAGGGTGACAACGACAGCCTCGGTTTCAGCAACAATGCCGCTACCATCAACCGCTTCAGCGGCGACGTTGAGCAACGCTCGATTGGCCTGCAACTGAATATCCCGCTTTACAGCGGCGGCCTGACCAGCTCACAGGTGCGCGAGTCCTACCAGCGCCTGAGCCAGACCGAACAACAGCGTGAAAGCCTGCGCCGTCAGGTGGTGCAGAACACCCGCAACCTGCACCGCGCGGTGAACACCGACGTGGAAACCGTACAGGCACGCAAACAGTCGATCATCTCCAACCAGAGCGCGCTGGAA
The DNA here is from genome assembly GCF_003060885.1 of Pseudomonas sp. HMWF032. Lineage (GTDB taxonomy): Bacteria > Pseudomonadota > Gammaproteobacteria > Pseudomonadales > Pseudomonadaceae > Aquipseudomonas. The sequence continues at coordinate 546,177 of NZ_QAIG01000005.1, read as the reverse complement.
GCCACCGAAATCGGCTACCAGGTCGGTACGCGTAACATCGTTGACGTGCTGGATGCCCAGCGCCAGCTGTACAGTTCGGTGCGCAACTACAACAACGCGCGCTACGACTACATCCTCAACAACCTGCGCTTGAAGCAAGCCGCCGGTACCCTCAGCCCGGACGACCTGGCTGCACTGGAGCAGTACCTGAAATCCGACTACAACCCGGACGAAGACTTCCTCCCGCCGGACCTGGCCAAAGCCGCCGAAGCGCAACTGCGCAGCAACTCGCAGTACTGAGTTGAGTGACACGAAAAGCCCTGCGGGTTCTGCCCGCAGGGCTTTTTATTGGCCGCATGTTCTTCAATGCACGTCGTGACGCAAGCCCGCAAACATTTGCACAATTCACGTGTCTCAATCGTTGCCAACGACAACCGAGGTAAACAGTCATGGCAGGACGCTTGCCTGCGCCTCTCTGGCGGCTCGTTCTAGACTGCACACACTGAACCCTCTTCCTGCAACAGGAGCAGCACATGAACGTTATATTGCTGGGTGCCAGCGGCACACTTGGAAAGGCCATCGCCCATGAACTGCAGGCGCGCCACACGATCATCCGCGTGGGCCACAGCAGCGGCGAGTTTCAGGTGGACATCACCCAACCCGACTCGATCCGTCGCTTGTTTGAGCAAACCGGCCCGTTCGACGCGTTGGTCAGCGCCACCGGCAAGCTGCACTTCGGGGCATTCAGCGAGATGAGTGCCGAACACTATGCCATCGGCTTGCAGGACAAGCTGATGGGGCAGGTCAATCTGGTGTTGATAGGCCGCGAATACGCCAACGATGGCGCGTCCTTTACACTGACATCGGGCATTTTGAGTGACGACCCGATTCGTTTCGGCAGCTCGGCCAGCATGGTCAACGCCGCGATTGATGGCTTTGTGCGCGGCGCGGCGATCGAACTGCCACGCGGGTTACGGATCAACAGCGTCAGCCCGACGGTGGTCGAAGAGTCACTCTCAAGCTACGGCCCTTATTTCAGAGGCTTTAAGCCGGTACCGGCGGCCATTGCAGCGCTGGCGTATGCGAAAAGTGTTGAGGGCGCACAAACCGGGCAGGTCTACCGCGCGTACTGAGACGCTGCGAGCCGTGCACTCGCCGTTGCCCCACTCAACAGCAGCGCAACCTGTGGGAGTCGCTTAAGCGGCGACACATAAAGAATCCCCGTAGGTTGGTGTTGAGCGCAGCGAAGCCCAACGACAGTTGACTCCGTCGCGGCTGAAGCCCCTCCCAGGGCGCTGGCATCAGGGCTGAGGGTTGATCAACCGCCCCAAGCCCGCCAGCAGCCGCGCCAATGCGCCTTGGTTGGCCTGCATCACCGCCAGCCCTGCGCTACGCATGGCCTGCGCCGTCTCGGGCTCGCGCCAGAGGTGCGCGATGCGCTGCGCCAAACCGTCAGCATCGGCCGTCTCGCTCAGGGCGCCCGCCGCGCGCAACTGCGCGGCGATCTCCAGAAAGTTGAACAGGTGCGGGCCGCTGAGCACCGGTTTACCCAGCGCGGCCGGCTCCAGCAGGTTGTGCCCGCCATTGGCGACCAGGCTGCCGCCGACAAAAGCGATATCGGCCAGCGCGTAAAGAAACAGCAACTCGCCCATGGTGTCGCCGAGCAGCACCTGATCCGCCGCCTGTACGGCCTCGTCCGTTGAGCGACGCCGCGTAACAAAGCCTTGCCGCTGACACAGGTCAAACACCGCATTGAAACGCTCAGGATGGCGCGGCACCAGAATCAGTAATGCATCAGGGTGTTGCTCAAGCAACTGACGATGGGCGGCGAGGATGATTTCATCTTCACCGGCATGGGTGCTGGCCGCGATCCAAACTGGGCGTCGTGTGGCCTGCCACTGCTCACGCAAGGCAGCTGCACGGGTCAGCAGGGCCGGATCAATGCTCAGATCAAATTTGATCGAACCCGTGACTTCAACACACTCAGGCCGCGCACCGAGACTGCGAAAGCGCTCAGCCTCCACTGCCGTTTGCACGGCAATCAAATCCAACTCGGCCAGCATCGGCGCCGTCAGTTTGGCGAAGCGCGCATAGCCGCGTGCCGAACGCTCGGACAGCCGCGCATTGGCCAACGCCACAGGGATGCCACGTGTGGCGCACTGGTGAATATGGTTGGGCCACAGTTCGGTTTCCATGATCACCGCCAACCTGGGTTGCACGCGATCGAGAAAACGCGCGGCGGCCCAAGGCAGGTCATACGGCAAGTAGCAATGCTGCACGCGACCGGCGTACTCCAGGCCGCCGAACATGGCTTGAATGCGCTCCGAACCGGTCGGCGTCATGCAGGTGATGGTGATCGGCAACTGCGGGTAGCGCGCCAGCAGCTCACGTACCAGTGGCGCAGCGGCAATGCTCTCGCCCACCGACACGGCGTGCAGCCAGATACCGCCGCGTTTGAACATCGGTAAGCCGAACGCGAAGCGCTCGCCAATACGCTTGGCATAGGCCGGCGCTTGCCAGGCACGCCACGCCAAGCGGCCGGCCACCAGCGGTAGACCGAGATGAAACAGCAGGGTGTAGAGGTGTCTATTCATGGCGCGCAGCTTATGCACTTTGGCCACTATCGTCGAGCCAGGCGCAGGTTCGACTCACGCTGTGACCTGCAGATGCCGGGCAAAACAATCGGCCAGCCACAAGGCCGCCGGGCCTAACGCTTCATCGCGGCGACAGACCAATTCGACCACCAGCGGTGGCGGCGTCCAGTCGCTGCTCAGTTCCACCAGCTGGTTCTGATACGTCGGGTACTGCACCACATGGCGCGGCAGCCAGGCCCACCCCAGGTTACGCATCAACAATTCCGCCATGGTGTAGAAACTGTCGGTACGCCACACCGATGGGCTGATTTGCTCACCGCCCGGATAGTGACTGTCTTGCGGGGTCATCAGCAGTTGCCGGTGACGGGCCAGCTCACGCCGATCCACATGCCCCATACTCGCCAATGCATGCCCGGCCCCACACACGGTAACCATCTCGATGGTGCCCAAGCGCTGACGCTCCAGCGCATCGGGCATGTGTTCGTGGTGGAACAGCAAGCCGAGGTCGGCGCGGTGTTCCAGCAGCTTGCGCGCCACATCGCCCTGAGCACCGCTGGCCAACTGCACCTCCAGCAGCGGAAAGTGCTGCGCCAGTGCTTCCAGGCTGTCGAGCACCGGCTGGTAAGGCATGGCTTCATCCTGCGCCAGACGCAGGCGCACCTCCTCCCCACGCACCAAACCCAATGCGCGCCCCTCCAGCCGTTGGCACTGGCGCAACACCTCGCGAGCCTCCTCCAGCATGGCCATACCGGCTTCAGTCAGGCGTGGCTGGCGGCCACTGCTGCGCTCAAACAGGCGCACGCCCAAGTCTGTCTCCAGCAAGGCAATCGCATTGCTCACGGCCGATTGCGCACGCTGCATCTGTCGCCCCACGGCGGAGAACGACTGGCCCTCGGCCACGCTGACAAACAGGCGAATCTGCTCCAGGCTCCACTGCATAACCCATCTCCATTCCAGATAGGTAATCACTTTATCCCATCCGCCAGAGCACTAGAATTACCGCCAGACCACCAAGGAGGCCATATCATGGGCGGCTATCTCTATCTCGCTATTGCCATCACTGCCGAAGTCATCGCCACTACCTCGATGAAGGCCCTGGATGGCTTCAACAAACCCCTGCCCCTGCTGCTGGTCGTGGTCGGCTACGCCATTTCGTTCTGGATGCTCAGTCTGGTGGTGAAGACCATCCCGGTCGGCGTCGCGTACGCGGTGTGGGCGGGCATGGGCATTGTGCTGGTAAGCATCGCCGCCGTATTCCTCTACCAGCAGCGCCTGGATCTGCCGGCCATGCTGGGCATGGGCCTGATCGTCAGCGGCGTGGTGGTGATTCAGGTGTTCTCGCAAAGCGCCGGCCACTGAAAAGCAGCCCAACACATCTGCTGCGCGTCGGCCCTGCTGCGTTAAAAACAGGCTCAGCAAGCCGCTTGCGGCTAACGCGCCTTAGCGCGGCCCCAAGGACGAATGCAACGCGTCATGCTCATTTACACCCGTAAACTCCACCTCCTCACCTGTTTTGACCAGCCGGAGGCTGTTACCTAGCGCAGTGCCTTGCATGGCTCTAGCTCGCGAGACGTTGAGCAGGTTCAGAGGTAAGGCGCTAGCGCGGACGGGTTATACTGCGCACCTGTTTTCCCGGTGAGACACCTGCATGTCCCAGGCATTAAGCACTGATGTTTTGATCGTCGGCGGCGGTATCGCCGGCCTTTGGCTGAACGCGCGCCTGCGCCGCCAGGGTTTCGCCACGCTGCTGGTGGAAAGCGCCCAGCTTGGCGGCGGGCAGAGTGTGAAATCCCAGGGCATCATCCACGGCGGCGCCAAATACGCCCTGCATGGCGCACTGACAGGCGCCTCCGAAGCGATTGCCGACATGCCGCGGCGCTGGCGTGAAGCCCTGGCCGGTAACGGCGAGCTGGACCTCTCGGGCGTGCGCCTGCTGTCCGATGCCCACTACCTGTGGTCGCCCGGCAGCCTGGCCGGCAATATCACCAGCTTCTTTGCCAGCAAGGCCGTGCGCGGCCGGGTCGATCAGGTCAAGGGCGAGCAGCTGCCACCCGCCCTGCAACACCCCACATTCAAAGGCAAGGTTTACCGCCTGGCTGAGCTGGTATTGGATGTGCCGAGCCTGATCAGCCGCCTGAGCGAGCTGGCTGGTGATGGTTTGCTGGCCGCCGAGCGCATTGAGCCGCTGCAGGAAAATGGCGAACTGATAGGCCTGCGCATCGATGGCCGCGAGATTCGCGCACAGCGCATCATCCTCAGCGCCGGGCGCGGCAATGCCGAGCTACTTAGCGCCCTCGGCCTGACTCAGCCGGCCCAGCAATTGCGCCCGCTGCATATGGCGCTGGTCAAAGGCCCGACACTCAAACCGCTGTACGCCCACTGCCTGGGCGGCGGGCCGAAGCCGCGCGTGACCATCACCACCCACCTGGCGGCCGATGGCCAGTGGGTCTGGTACCTGGGGGGCGATCTGGCCGAAGCCGATGGCGTGGCCCGCGATGAAGCGGCGCAGATCAAGGCCGCGCAGAAAGAACTCGGCGAGCTGCTGCCCTGGGTCGACCTGTCCGCCGCGCAATGGGCGACGCTGCGGGTGGAGCGTGCCGAGCCAGCGCAATCCGGCCTGGTGCGCCCGGACAACGCCTTCTTGCATGAGCAAGGCAACCTGATGGTGGGCTGGCCAACCAAACTGGCCCTGGCGCCGGACTTTGCCGACCGCGTACTGTCCGCCCTCAATCGTGACGGCATTCAGCCGCACACCCATGCAGCGCTGCCTGCCCTGCCGCGCCCGAGCGTCGCACCAGCCGTCTGGGAGGAGTTGTTCTGATGCATCCCCTGCAGAGCCTGCACACCCTGCACCGCCCACTGGGCAACACCGGCCTGCGGGTTTCACCACTGGGTCTGGGCACGGTCAAACTGGGCCGTGATCAAGGCGTGAAGTACCCAACCGGCTTCACCATCCCCGATGACACCGCCGCCCGAACCCTGCTGGCTCAGGCCCGTGATTTGGGCATCAACCTGATCGACACTGCGCCAGCCTACGGCACCAGCGAAACCCGCCTCGGCCCGCTGCTGCGCGGCCAGCGCCACGATTGGGTGATCGTCAGCAAGGTCGGTGAAGAGTTCGACAACGGCCAGTCGCATTTTGATTTCAGCCCGGCGCACACCCGCCGCTCGGTGGAACGCAGCCTCACGCGCCTGGAGACGGACTTTATCGACCTCGTGCTGGTGCATTCCGACGGCAACGATGTGGCCATCCTGCGTGACAGCGGCGTGTACGAAACCCTGGCCGAACTGAAACGCGAGGGCAAAATTCGCGGTTTCGGCCTCTCAGGCAAAACCGTCGAGGGCGGCCTACTGGCCCTGGCCACGGGTGATTGCGCCATGGTCACCTACAACCTCAATGAGCAAGGCGAACGCGCTGTGCTGGACTACGCCGCACAACAGGGCAAAGGTATTTTGATTAAAAAAGCCCTGGCCAGCGGTCATGCCTGCCTAGCCCCCGGTATTGACCCCGTGCGCGCCAGTTTCGAGCTGATCTTCAGCCACCCGGCCGCGTGCAGTGCAATCATCGGCACCATCAACCCGCAGCACCTGGCGCATAACGTCGCCACGGCCGCCGCTGTAATTCAGGATATTGCCTGACAGGTCTTACCCGCCGATCTGTGCCAAGCTCTCAGGCCATGCCCACGCCGAAACCCGCGAGGAGTTGCCATGCCGCGCACCCTGATTCGCAAAGACCCCAGCCGCTTCAAGACCCTGCAACTGTTTGTTGAAGCCAGCCCGGAAGGCCTGAGTTACCAGGGTCTGGGCATGCCGCTGAACTTTGCGCAGATGCTGGAAAAGCGCCGCCCAGTGGCGGTGGCCGACAGCCAGCGCTTTGCCGTGGAACTGGCCAATCTGGGCGTTTCGGTGCGTTTAACCCTTTGCTGGCAAGGCCGCGAATACTGGGTGCTGGTGCGCCAGCGCCGGGCAGATCGTGGCGATGTGGTGCTCAAGCTGATTTCCGGTTATGTACCGGCCCACGAACTCAACCTGCCACTGCTCACCGCGATCCAGGAAGTGGCCGAAGAATGCCTGCTGGAAACCCCGGAAGGCTGGCTTAGCGGACGCTTTGGCGACACTTGGCTGCCCACGCCCTACCAGAGCAGCTTGCGCTACCGGGAAAACGCGCACTTCAGCCTCAGCCCGCAGCAAGGCGCGACCCGCACCGTGCAATGCGGCAGCCTGAAACTGCTCGAGCGCCCGCACGCCTATGTGCACCTGCCCACCGCCTCCTTACAGCTGGTGTATGACCTGCGCCTGGAGCTGCCCAAAGCGGCACGCGAATTGAGTTTGCTGCATGTAGATGAATGCCTGGAGCAAGGCACCCTCGTCGCCCGGCTTAACCGTGAACGACCCGACCTGTTCCTGCTGGCACTCGACCAAGGCCGCCCGACAGCCGAACTGCTGACCCTCACCCAGGGTGAACTCTCAGCGGCCAGTACACGCGGCCTGTGGCTGGCCGAAAGCTTTGCCCCACAAGACGGCTGGCTGGTGCGCGATGAACGCATCCGCTGGAAAGAGTGGCTAAGCCTGCAAGGCATGTGAATGCAGCTGCGGATGCCATCCGCAACGGGCCAATCCGCAGAGTGGATGACGCTCATTTCATCCACCACAGCCACGCAATCGGTGGATGGGTGAAGCGCCTTCCACCCTGCAACGGCAGCCCGTAGCCCGGATGCAATCCGGGGGTTACTTCAACTCGCTAGAGCTTTTGCCCAGCAAACGTCGGGCGACGATCAACAATTGGATCTGCTGGGTGCCTTCGAAGATGTCGAGAATCTTCGAGTCGCGCGCCCATTTCTCCAGCAACTCATCCTCGCCGTAACCCAGCGCACCGGCCAGTTCGACGCATTTCAACGTCACCTCGTTGGCCACCCGCCCGGCCTTGGCCTTGGCGATGGAGGCTTCCTTGGAGTTGGGCAGTTTGTTGTCGGCCATCCAGGCGGCTTTCATCGTCAACAGGCGCGCGGCTTCCCATTCGGCCTCCAGACGATACAGCGTCGCTTCGGCATGGCTGACGCTGAGCAGCGGCGTGCGGTAATCCAGCGTGCAGACTTTCTTCAGCAGTTCGCGGGTGCGATCCAGCGAGGCCTTGGCTACGCCCACCGCCATACCAGCGACCAGCGGGCGGGTGTTGTCGAAGGTTTCCATCACCCCGGCAAAGCCCTTTTGCACGTCGATTTCCGGGTTGCCGAGCAGGTTGGCCGCTGGCACGCGGCAATCGCTGAAGCTGATCGCGGCGGTGTCCGACGCCTTGATGCCGAGCTTCTTTTCCAGCCGCGTCACGCTCATGCCCGGCGTGCCGTGCTCCACCACAAAAGACTTGATCGCTGCGCGGCCGAGGCTTTTATCCAGCGTGGCCCACACCACCACCGAGTCGGCACGCGCGCCGGAGGTGACGTAGATCTTCTCGCCGTTAAGCACGTAGTGATCGCCGTCCTTGATCGCCGTGGTGCGGATCGCCGCCGAGTCCGAGCCGCAGCCCGGCTCGGTAATCGCCATGGCCGCCCAGGTGCCGCTAAAGCGCGCCAGTTGTTCATCGTTGGCCACCGCCGCAATCGCGGCGTTGCCCAAGCCCTGACGCGGCATCGCCAGCAACAAGCCAACATCGCCCCAGCACAGTTCCATCACCCCGAGCAGGGCGGACAGATTGCCGCCATTCTTGATGCCTTCCTGCTGCTCACGGGCTGCGCCACGCTTGCTGGCGGAAGTGGCGCCAATGGCGTCCGGCGAGCCGGCGTTCATGCCATCGAGCAGCGCCGCGAGCAGGCCCAGCTCCTTGGGGTAGGCGTGTTCGGCCTTGTCGTATTTACGTGAAATCGGCCGGAAATAGTTTTCCGCCACCTGATGGGCCTGATTAACCAGGCCACGGAATTTCTTGGGGGTTTCTAAGTTCATGGTGATGTGCCCTTAGAGCTGTAAGCCGCCGGCCATAACTGCCAGCGCACGCAAATCGCGGTACCAGCGCTCGGCTGGATGTTCTTTGGTAAAGCCGTGGCCGCCGAGCAACTGCACAGCGTCGGTGCCGATTTTCATGGCCTTTTCGCTGCACAGCAGGCGTGCCAGATAGGCTTCGCGCTGGAACGGCAAACCCTGCTCAGCCCGCGAACACGCGCGCCAAACCATCAGGCGCATGGCGTCGAGTTCCACCGCCATGTCCGCGACCATAAAGGCCACGCCCTGACGATGGCTGATCGGCTCGCCGAAGGCCACGCGCTCGTTGCAATACGGCACCACATAGTCCAGCGCCGCCTGCGCTGTGCCCACGGCCAATGCACACCAGGCCAGCCCGGCATAATCGAGAAAGCTCTGATAATTAAACGACTCAGCAGCCAATCGCGCCTCAACCGGCACCTTCACGCCATTAAGCCGCACGCGCGCCGTGCTGCCGGCCTTGAGGCCCATGGCCGGTTGCGGGCTGCGTTGCAGGCCCTTGGCCCCGGCCTCAACCATAAACAGCGCCGGTCCATCGGCCGCGTGCGCCGCGACGATCAGCTGGCTGGCATCCATACCACGCAACACCAGGCACTTCTCACCGCTAAGGACGTAATGCTTGCCACGCTTACGCGCACGGGTCGCCAGCTTCTGCGGATCAAACAGCGGCGTCGGTTCATTCACCGCAATGGCCATCACCGGCGCAGGCTCCTCACCGACAAAGGCCGGCAACCAGCGCGCCTGCTGCGCCGCATTGCCCCAACGGCGAATGCAGTTGGCCGCTGACAAGGGCACCAACAAGGCCGCAGCCAAGGACAAATCGCCCTTGCCCAGCGCCTCGGCAATCAGCGCATTGCTCAGGGTGGTGCGCTCACCGGCCATGCCACCCTGCGCTTCAGTCACTGCGTAATGGGTCAGCCCTAACTCGTGCGCCTGGTTGAGCAACGCCGCCGGTAGCGCGGCCTGTTCATCGGCATCGTGGGCGAGCGGGCGCAGCACTTCACTGGCGAAGGCTTCGAGCATCTCCACCAGCATCTGCTGCTCATCAGACAGGGACAGATCGAACAAGGCATCCGGGTCAGCCGGGCGCGGCAACTTGGCCACGTTGCCCGCACGCTGCGCCGCCGCACGAAAGCTTGCACGGCTGCCGGTGTAGATCAGTTTTTCGAAGGGTTTGCGCAGCTTTAAACGGTCCGGCCAGTCAGCCTGGGCGACTCGATTCAGCACTGCCAGGGCACGGCCCTGTACGTCGGAACTCATGGCATCTCACTCCATACGGGGGATGCCACGGATCATGCGCGCGGTCAGGGCAAGCGCCTATGACCGCGCCGACGCGCTTGACTGGCAAAGCAGCCAGTCAGTGTGCAGGGTTACTTGCTGCGGATCTTCTCGACAATCGCGGTGGTCGAGCTGTTTTCCACCAACCCCAGCACGCGCACTTCGCCGCCGTAGGCGCGGACAATATCGCCGCCGACTACGCCTTCAATACCGTAATCGCCGCCTTTGACCAACACGTCCGGCTTGACCGCGCGAATGAGATTCTCCGGAGTGTCTTCGCCAAAGCTCACCACCCAATCCACCGCGCCCAGCCCCGCCAGCACGGCCATACGCCGATCCACGGCGTTGATCGGCCGACCCGGCCCTTTCAGGCGGCTGACCGACGCGTCGTCATTCACCGCCAGCACCAGTCGATCGCCTTGCGCGCGCGCCTGTTCCAGATAGGTGACATGGCCGGCATGCAGGATGTCGAAGCAGCCATTGGTGAAGACAATCTTCTCGCCATGGGCGCGGGCGTCTTCGATGGCCAGCAGCAGTTGATCCAAGCTCAGCACACCACGCTCGGAGCCGGCATCACGCTGGATCGCGCGGCGCAGTTCCGGCGCGCTGATCGCGGCAGTACCTAGCTTACCGACCACAATACCGGCAGCCAGATTGGCTAAAGCGACGGCATTTGGCAGCTCTTCGCCCGCCGCCAGGCTGGCCGCCAAGGTGGAAATCACCGTATCACCGGCACCGGTCACATCGAATACTTCACGGGCACGCGCCGGCAGGTGCAGCGCCGGGTGCGCGGGGCGTAGCAAGGTCATGCCGTGTTCGCCACGGGTCACCAGCAGCGCGCCCAGCTCCAGCTCCGCCATCAAGGCCGCGCCCTTGGCCACCAATTCGGCCTCGTCACGGCAATGGCCGACGATGGTTTCGAACTCGTGCAGGTTCGGTGTAATCAGGCTGGCGCCACGGTAGATGGAGAAGTCCTTACCCTTGGGATCGGCCAGCACGGCAATGCCTTTGCGGCGCGCCAGTTGCACCAATGCCTGATGGTTCTGCAGCGCGCCTTTGCCGTAATCCGAGAGAATCAGCACCTTGATGCCGTCCAACTGCGCTTCGACGCTGGCGGCCAAGGCGGCGCTGTCGGTGCGGAACGGCTCTTCGAAATCCATGCGCAAAAGCTGCTGATGACGGCTCATCACACGCAGTTTGACGATGGTCGGCTGGTCTTTAATCGTCTGAAAGAAGGTCTTTACGCCGACTGCCTGCAGGCTGTTGCGCAGGCTCTCAGCGGCTTCATCCTGTCCAGTAACTCCGACCAATGTGGCCGGCGCGCCGAGGGCGGCGATGTTCAAGGCAACGTTGGCCGCACCGCCGGGGCGGTCTTCGATTTGCTCGACCTTGACCACGGGCACCGGTGCTTCGGGAGATATCCGCGAGGTGCCGCCATGCCAATAACGATCGAGCATGACATCGCCCACCACCAGAACGGCGGCCTGGTCGAAACGCGGCATGGACACTTTCATAAACACTCCAGAAACGGCAGAACAGATTGCCGGGGATCATAACATTGGCAGGCCACTGCGCTGGCTAACCGCCGAGCGTGCGCACCCAGAACAGTTCATGGCGGCGCACCGCCTTGCGGAAGAATTCATCTTCACCGGTGGCCGGCCAGCGCCGCCCAACCAACACATACTGAATCCAGCGGCGGATACGCCGTTTAAGCGGCAACGGGCCTTGTAAATCGTGCTGCATGGCCAGCGCCATGGCTTTATCCAGTTGTTGCGCAGCATCCAGGCACGGGCTCCACAGCCCATCAGCCGGTAGCGCCTCAATGGCCGGCGGCAACGCGATGCCAAAACCCGCCGGCCCCATGGGCCAGCGGTCGTTGTCGTGCAGGTGGTTGGCATACAGCAGCAGGGTTTTCGGCTTCCAGCCACTAAGCTCAATCGCGTCTAGCAGCGCTTGGGTGCTGGCAACGTGGTCGCTGTGCGGGTCCAATTGCGGATGCGGGGTGACAACAACCTCGGGCTGATAGTGCTCAAGCGCAGCCACCAGATCCGCCAGCAGATTGCGCCAGCTGGGCACGCCATCGGCATCACCGGGCAACGGCAGGGCATTGTTCCCCCGCACGCTACGAACATCCGTTTCACCGGACTCCCGCGAACCGAACGCCTGCTCAGGCTGCGCCTGCATCGCCGGTAGCTGCAGGCAGTAATAGCCCAGCTGCAGGCACTGGCTTTGCGGCACACCGCCCCACAGCGGCACCGCCAGGCTGTCCCAGGCGCGCAAACGGCCCTTGAGCTGCGCGGCAGCCGCTTGCTCCAGCCCGAGGGCTTGATAAGCCTCGGCTTCGATTTCGCCCTGCGTGAGGGTCAGGATACTGACCTCGCGCGCCCGGCTGTACAGGCCAAAGGCGGCCAGTTCGGCGTCGTCGGCGTGCGGCGCGATAACCATCAGGCGCTGCTCGGCGTAGTCCGGGTTGCGCTGCGCATGGAGCGTGACATGCGGATCAAGGCGGCAAAACCGGCCACGCAGCGACAACTTGCCCCGCGCCAATAGGTCGCCCTGCCCAGACAGATTCAGGTAGCGCCGCCCGTTCACACCGCGCTCAAAATCCTGACGGTCGTTGCCGATCAGCACATAAGGATCAAACCAACGGCCCAACCAATTGGCGTTTATCTGCACCTGCAGAATCAGGGTATCCGCCACCCCAAATTCGCCGTCCAGCCTCACGCAACCGGCATCAATACGACCGTTAATGGCGCGGACCGACGGCGCAAAGGCGTAGCTGTAGTCATCACAAGGCGCATAAAACAGGTGATCGGCAAACCAGGCCTCATGGGCGACCCAGCCGAGCAATAAGAGGAGCGGCACCCACCACCAGGCGACCAGAACGCCGACGAGCGCCAAGACAATAAGAGCCAACAGCAAGGCAATACGCTTTTGTCGGCGATGGCGTTTGAGCAGGATCTGTTTGCGGACCGACATGTTCAAACCTGATAAACCGCAACGCGGTTACACCAGCGGTCTTTGTATTCGCGGTCAGCCCTGCCAAAGGAATAGCGCAACGGCTTGCCCAGCGCACGCGCCTCGCTCCAGGCAGTCTGCGTATTGATAAAGCTCAACACGCTGCCAGGGCTGAACTCGCGGTTTTGCGGGTCCACGCCGCCATTGATGTATTCCAAGCTGACCCACTGCGGCGCTTCGACGCGGTACAACACTTGAATCGCCACGGGTTGATCACTCAGGTAGATCAGCGAGCCGGTCATAAAGTCGCGCATCAGGCTGAACACCTCCGCCAAATGCGCCTTGCCGGTGGCCTCAAAACCCCAGCGACGCTGGAACAGATCGGCATAAATCAGCGCCTGCTCGGCAGCACAAAGCTCGAGCATGGGCCGAATCACCCCGCCGGCCTCTTCCAGTAACCGCTGCTCACGGCGCTGGTTGTAGCGAAATTTCTTGCTGTATTCCTCAGGTTCACGGGCCAGAGCCAACCCTTCGGGCTGCTCACGCAGGGTGCTGATCGCATCGGCATTGAGCCTGGAAATATACCGACCGCGATGGCGCAGCGGGACGCTGACCGAGGGCGCTGCCGGAAGAATCAACTCGGCATTGCCAAGGTCGAACAGGCCGCGCTTGCCCTGCTGCTTGAGCACATCCTTGGACAGCGCCAGATGCCGTCCCCAGGTCGGAATCGCCGCCTGCAACTCGCCACCCGCGAACCAGCCGAGATAACGCACCGGCAGGCCCGCTAAGCCCGCCAGCCGCTCGACCACCTGCGGATGCGTGGCCACACTGCCGCCAAAACGTTGCCAGGCGGCGGCGTACTCAGATGCCTCGATGACCGTCCAGCCTCGCTCGCGCCAAGCGCGCCAATGACTGAGCATCAGGCACTCGGCTCAGCATGCAGGTCAGCATCATCCGCAAAATCGCGGGCATGCAGACGCGCGTAGTAACCGTTGAGCGCTAATAACTGCACATGGGTGCCGCGCTCAACAATTTCGCCTTGCTCCATGACCAGAATCAGGTCAGCTTTCTCGATCGTACTCAAGCGATGGGCAATCACGATGGTGGTGCGCCCCTCAACCACCTTGTCCAGTGCGGCTTGAATATGCCGTTCGGACTCGGTGTCCAGCGCCGAAGTGGCTTCATCGAGAATCAACAACGGCGCATCTTTGAGCAGCGCACGAGCAATTGCCAAGCGTTGACGCTGGCCACCCGAGAGCAGCACACCGTTCTCGCCCACCAGCGTGTCGTAGCCCTGTGGCATCTTCTCGATAAACTCGGCAGCGTAAGCGTCCTCAGCGGCACGCTTGACAGCCTCCAAGGGCGCCTCGATCAAATCGCCATACGCAATATTGTTGCGCACGGTGTCATTGAACAACGTGACATGCTGGGTCACCAGAGCAATATGGCGACGCAGATTACGCAGCCTGTACTCCTCTACATCCAGGTCATCGAGCAGAATTTGGCCTTGCTCATGGTGGTAGAAACGCGGAATCAGACTCGCCAGCGTGGATTTGCCGCTGCCCGAACGCCCCACAAGCGCCACCATCTGACCGGGTTCGGCAACAAAAGAAATATTGTTGAGCACCGGCTTTTCACTGGTCGGATACTGGAAGCTGAGATTGCTGACCTGCAGACGCCCAGTGACTCGCTCACGCTCCTGAATGCCTACATCGACCTCCGAGGGCTCATCCAACTGCTCGAAAATACTCTCGGCACCGGCCACCCCTTTCTGGATAGTCGAACTGACCTCCGACAGCTGACGAATCGGCTTCGGCAAAAGACCAGCCAGCGTGATGTACGCAACTAAATCGCCCGCACTGGCATCACCGCGCAACAACAGAACCAGGAACATCAACACGGCCATGGCGCTGTAGATCACCAATTGCAGCGAAGGGGTGTAGACCGCACCTGTTTTAACCATTTTCAGCTGCTTGAGGCGATTATCCTCACTGGCGGCCTGGAACCGTTGCTGCTCATAACGTTCGCCGCCAAAACTACGGACGACTCGATAGCCCTGAATGGTTTCCGAAGCCACATGAGTGACATCCCCCATCGCCACTTGGATCTTCTTGCTTTGTTTACGAAATTTCTTGCTGGTGCTGGATACCATTAGTCCAATGATCGGCAATATCGCAACCATGACCAACGTCAGCTTCCAGTTCATCCATAGCAAGGTTGCAAAGAGAAAGACCACCGTCATTCCCTCACGCACCACCACTTTGATGGCATCCGTAGCAGCACCAGTGACCATGGTTACGTTGTAAGTAATTCTGGAAATCAGGTGACCTGAGTTATGGCTATCGAAATAGCGATTGGGCAACGTCAGAAGATTATTGAACAACGCGATACGCAGGTCTTGAACCAGCCCCATGGAAACTTTTGCGAGGTAAAAGTTGCCGAGAAACGAACCAATGCCCTGCCAGAGTGCGATAAGCACAATAAGCAGGGGAACAGCCTGCAGCAATTTAAGCTCTGCAAGCCAAGGGGCATGTGCCTGCACCCACGGAACCCCGGCAAAAAGCCCAACATTCGAATTATTGAGGCCATCCACGAAGAACTTCAGGATGTAACCAAGCATTGGCTGAGTGGAGGCGAAGATCAGAAATCCGAAGATACTGATCAAAAACATACCGATGTACGGCTTAACGTATCCCAGTAACCGAAGGTATATTTTCAGACTGCTTGGCTGGGCCACGTCATCTCTCACATCACTCATGAATCAGCTCACTTCAATACAGGCGGGCCGCAGTCTAGCATTCTGCGGTTGTGCGATGAGAGCAAGCGTGAGGGCCAGAGGAAGCCAGACGACAAACCACTCAGCCCTTGGAGTCCCCCATAGACTGGCCGCATCGAACTGAAGTGCCGCCAGCGACACAACCAAGGTCCCGAATACCAGCCGCCCTTCGGCGGAGAAGCGGCGCTGCCAAACAGTGTGAAAGGCACTCAACCACAAGCTGATCCACAAAACCACGCCAGGAAAACCCAACTCAACAGCAACATGGGTGAAGCCATTGTGTGTGTGATCGAACCCCTCGGGATAGTTGAACGTGACAACCCGATAATCCGTACCGACGCCTAACCCGAGTAAGGGATTTTGCATAAACATATCGAGACTGGCCTGGAAAATTTCTGGCCGATACGAAAAACCACGCGCGAGAATCAACGGCGCGAACAATTCATAAGCCCCCCAGCAGACAAGTATGATTGCTGCGCTACCGCCCCACACTGCGCGCCCGCCACGAAGTAAGAGCAAGGCAAAAATACCCGCGACTAACGCCAGCGTAGCCCCGCGACTCTGGCCTAACAGAATAAACATTAGAGCAGACAGCATCAGCGCCCCCCATAGAAGGCTCTGCCAGATGCCAGAAGGTTTAAACCGTGCGCCCCAAATCACCACAAGCGCCATCACATAGGCACCAAGAATTGGATGCCCCACCTGCCCGATGCCATAAAGCCGAGCAGTGAGTGGCTGCATATCGCGGATATAAAAGAGGCAGATACTCGCTAAACACGCAAGAGCCAAGCCTACAAAGGCAACAGCCAACCCTTGCCAGATCCGCTCAGGGTGCTGAGAAGACAATAACGCCAGAGAAACAAGAAAAAGCCCTACATAAAAAACACGTTTCAATTCTCGCAGCGGCTCATCCGCACCAGTCCACAAGGTACTCAGCGCAGCCCAGCCCAAGAAAAGCAATAAAAACGAACAGAACACCCGACTGCTGCACCATATATCAAGCAAACGTCGATGAAAGATAAACATTGCCAGAATGCCCGGCAGCCAGAGCAAGGCTACTAACGCTTGCTGATAAATCTTATTGCTCGGTGCCCATGCAATCCCCATTAGAAACCACAAATAGCCACAGGTTATCAGCAACATTATTCCTGTCGCCTGCATTCTCAACATCAACATCTACTCCCAACGCCCGTGCACACAGCGGGCGGCTCAGCCTGAAAAAGGGGTATTCTATGCTTTATCTACCATTCGATGCCTGACGCAATGAAGAGCACGCCACAACTTGTCTATCTCGCCTTCGGCACAGACATCTATCAACGCGAGGCGGTTTTCAGCATCGTCAGTGCACTCGCCCACTCAACCGCTCACACAGACGCTCGCCAGTTCGATATCCAAGTGTTCACCGACGACCCTCAGTTTTACGCAAAACTGCCGGTCACCACGCACGTCATAGATCCGACCTGGGATGGCCCTCATCACTACCATTTCAGAATCAAGCATGCTGCATTGCTTAGCGTACTCAATGAGTATGAAAAAGCTGTGCTGATTGACACGGACACGTTCTTCCGAGCGTCACCGGATATATTGCTGGCACGCGTTACCGGTGGTCGCCTGCTCTGCAATGCTATCGGGGCACCGCTGGGAGAATCACCATCGCTTCCAAGCCAGTCAATCGCCCACATCAGACAGGTTGGGCTTTTGGAAGCAAGCTTACGCCAAACAAACTCTGGGGTGATCGGCCTGACCACGGCCGACAAGGGCATTCTTGAACACTCCATTAGATTGATGGATGACCTGCGCCCTCTAGCTCCGGAACTCTACACGCTGGAGGAGCTTTGCTTGGCTCTGGCAGCACATGGCACGCTGCAACTCGGCGCCTGCACCGACCTCATACACCACTACTGGAGCCGCAAGGCTCAGTTCAGAGCCAAGATCCAAGCATGGCACACTAAACACCACGGTGAACCGCTAAGCACAGCCGCACGCGCAGATGTACTACTTGTGAATGATCGCTTACCACGACCACCACAACCTTACCGGGGCTGGCAAAAAGCGGTGACGGCTCTAATCGCCAAAGAACGCAGACAATTTATACGAGAGCTGCTTTATGGGTGCCATGACTACTCAAACGAGTTTGATCGCGCCTGCGCCACCGCTTGGTGGGACAAAGCATTAGTCAATATTGAGGAGCGACTGGGAAAACCGCTTAGCGCCGAACAAATGACGCTATGGCTGGCTGATCCGTTGTTGAAGCTGTTGGCAGGCCGCCACTACCCCACCCTGCACGCCCATCTGCTTGGCCGCCTCACCTCCAAGCAAGTCGTATAAGGCAAAGGACACATGATGCTCAGCACGAAACACCTGAACGATAGCGCATTGGCAACACTGACCGCTGACGCGAAAGTGCTCGAAGAAGACAGCCTGGGACCCAAGGTTTATCGCCTCGCCAACGGCCACTTCCTCAAGCTTTTCCGGCGCAAACGCTTGATTTCCTCAGCCCTGCTCAGGCCGTATTCCGTACGTTTCTATCAAAACGCAGAACGCTTGGCTGACCTAGGCATTCCAACGCTAACGCCTATCACGCTGTACACCTTTGCGGAAAAGCAGCTCAGTGCCGTTCTCTATACACCGCTTCCAGGCCAGACGCTCAAGGAGCTGTACCTGCAGAATCCCGAAAGTTTTATCACGCGCCTGCCGGCTCTCTGTGACTTCATCCGCGAGCTTCACAGAAAAGGGATTTACTTCCGCTCACTCCACTTGGGCAACATCGTGCTGACCCCACAAAACACCTTGGGACTAATTGATGTTGCCGATCTGGCCTTTCACCGTCGATCGCTGTCAAAAGCCAAAGCGGCACGCAACCTCAAGCACTTTGCCCGCCTGTTGCGGCAAATGGAGATTGCCGGACGCTTTCCCATGGCCGAGCTATCGGCTGCGGTTTTAGCAGACTAACGCGCAAGCAAGCCCTGATAAAACGCCCCGAAGCGCGTCCAAACACCGTCGGCATCCAAGCCCGCACGCTGCACATCAGCCAGTGCAGCGAGGTCTTCTTTCAGCACAGTATTGAGCGCATCGCGCCACGCCTCAGCAGCGCATGGCAAAAGCCCTGCAGCACCATTGAGCTGTTCACGAAAGACCGCTAAATCGTTCGCCAAAACTGGTACGCCTGCAATCACCGCCTCAGGCAAGACCAACCCTAACCCTTCCTGCTCCGATGGAATGCATATCAAATCAAAGGCCGAGTACAGTCGGGGGGCTTCGGCATGATGACCGGTCAAATGAACCTGCCTGAGCACACCCAACTTTTCAGCAAGGGCTGTCAATTGCTGGCGCTCAACCCCTTCTCCGACAATCACAAGACGATCCTCGGGGTTGTTCAGGAGCCAACCCGCGGTAGCAGTCAGCAGATGGCTAAAGCCTTTTTCTGGCACCAAGCGACCCACCGCGCCAATGGTTCGCCCGGCGCCTGGCGGAATTCCAAGGGCTCGCTGCGCGATTTCTCTCGCCAAAAGCGAGGATCGAAATGCCACGGGCTCAATCGCTACACGCCCGCTCAACACCTTTAACCCGACCTGCGCTTCAAGCTCAGCGGCCAACGTGGCCGAAACCGCAACCAGATCCAGACGATCCGCAGGAAAGCCTCTCAAGAGAGCAATCTGTGCCGCTTTCAGCCGTTTCGAACCATGAAACATCACTACCGCTCGTGTAGCGGTCAGCTTTGCCAACAAGGGGAGAATGAACGCTGCCACACCAATGCCGTCAATAAGCACCACGCGGGGCGGTTGCTGCATCAGTCGCTTAGCCAGTCGCCGCCGATCCAATACACGCTGGAGCGCCCCAAATAGTCCAGCACCTTTGATTCGAGCAGAAGAAAGATCTAGCGAGGTAACGCGCCCAACGTCAGACAAAGGCGCGGCATCTCCCGACTGCAATAACAACGTCTCTATAACCTCATCGGGCTCACACAACTGAAGAATCTGACGATGAACCTTGTGAACGGATACGAAGGCTGCACCACCACTCCACATAACGTTTAGAACGCTCACGTTCACTCCTTGGCAGGGCAGGCACTCAGATCAAATTCATTCGAGCCAGCAGGCGAGGCAACCACGGCAACGTTTTTTGAGCACGTAATGAAGGGCGCATGGCGTCGGTGATTGCATGCCCTAGCGCTGCAAAACTGTAACGCTGCTCAACTAGAGCCCTACCAGCCTCAGCAATCGCCTGTGCTTTTTCCAGATCAGCGCGCAATATGCCAAGCTTTTCACGCAGTTCAGGAATATCGCGGTAAAGCACGAGGTTCTGCATATCGACAAACCCCAACGCCGCATTTTCTTCGGCACCCTGGTCATAGGCGAGCAATACACACCCCACGGCCATCGCCTCAAAGTTCTTGATCATGTATTCACCCATCCCGACATCAGCGCTTACGAAGAAGCGGATACGGTTGAGTGTGTCGTTATATTCCTGGCCTGATCGCGTCTTGGTAACCAACAGGTTCTCGACACTCGCCAACTCATCCAGCAGCGCCTTGCGCCCGCTATACGCCACGCTCTTGGTGCTACCAATAAAGGCCAACTCGATATCACGCGCCAGACCTTGATAGGTCATCAGGCCCTGGTCGTAGCCTTTGGGTACGAAAACAGCATCGAACCCCTCCGCACTTAGACGCTGGCTGACCTGGGCACCGGAGCTGATGATGCGCACCCAGGGCATACGCCGGTAGTGGGCGCTGAACTTCCCCGTGTATTTGCACGGAATATAGTTCTGGTAGGCGTCGTGCTCGAGAATCACTAGGTTGGGCAAGGTGCGAATGAAGCGCCACTGGCGCATCTCTTTCTTGAAGCGCAGGAAGAAAAGAACCCTGTCGTAGCGGGACAGATCAACGTGTTCGCGGAAATAGCGCTTCAGATTGGCCTGCTCATCGCTACTCAGCCAACGAATGTCGCAGCTGTCGCATGACGCGGCGATGCCGTCATACAGCCTGTCTAATATTGCACGCTGCTCGGCTTGGACCAGAAAAAGCACGTTCACTGACACACCTCAAAAACGGTACCCATAATCGCCTATGAGAACAGCGCAATAGCTGCCCCGAAGCATCTATACAGCGAGCAACCGCAACGAAGGCAGAAGCAGAGCCTGTCGTCGAATCCGCTAGAGCGTCCCATCTGGTAGCTGCAACAGCTCGGCCAAACGCTGCTTATGCCGCCGGCTGAGTACTTTACTCCAGGGTTGATGGCTCAGCGCGTCGCCTTTGGCTAAGACTTTTCGCCTTAGCTCCTCGGCGTATCCACAACCGCAGGCCTCAGCATAAGGATCGGCGCGCATTACAGCGGCGTAATACGCCAGCTTGGCAAGCGAACGGGCTGTGCCAGGAACCAATAAACTTCTCATGCGATAGTCGAGACGCTGCCACCAGGCTGGCCTGGGTTTAGAGGTCGGCACCTCGCGCACCGCCTCTACGGCCTGCGCAGAAAATGCCTCTCCATAGCGCTGAAAAAACGCAGCGATCATGTGGCGCCAGTAATTCTTACCCGAGAAGTAATGCATGACTACACCTTGCGCCTGCGCAGGTCGGCCCAAGTGCCTGGCAGCTACACCCACGGCAAATTGCTCGATCACATGGATCTTGGGGACCATCGGATGCAGTACATCGATCAAGGCCAGAGTCGCATTCATCAGGTGTGACGCCTCGACCTGAAAGCCCAGAACACCCGAATTGATCAGCAACATCTGCTGATCAACACCATGATGTTCTGCCAGGTATGGCGCCAGGACGTCATGCATCACATCGCCCTTGTACTCTTTCCAGACACCTTCAATTTCGTCGACCAGCCAGGATGACCCCGCGAGACGCTCGAACAGCTTAAGCGGAGAAGCCAGAAAGAAAGTATCGGTATCAATGAATATGCTTTGATCTGCGTACGCCAGCGCATCACGAATAGCCGCCGCCTTGCGTCGGTGCAGATATGCTGCAGGCCCCGTCCAGCTCGCCAAGGTTGCTGCATCAAGCGTGATCAGATCGACGGGCCAACCGCTGAACTGTGCCGGCTCATCGGTGTAAAGCAAAATTCGCGGACACTCGCCACGTGCGTGATGCAAGGCGGAAAGGATGCTGAACTTGGCCTCACGGTGATACTCAGGCTTGCCCCCATACACGAGGTAAACAAGCTGCTTAGGCTCACGACTGACCATTACCGGCCTCCTGCACGATGCGACTCACACCAGGCCATGACCAGAAATGCGTGCGCGCAATCTCATCCGTAAAACCGGCCTTTACGCGTTCGGTACCAAGCGCGCCAAGCCTGCCCACGGCAGCAGACCGCAGTCGAGCGGCCAGCACAGTGTGACCACCCAGCGCGAACAATGCCGCAGACTCGCCGACCACCTCAGGCGCGCCACCACAATCCGTAGCCAGAACCTGCACATCGGCCGCCATAGCCTCCAGTAACACCATCCCAAATGGTTCGTGATCTGAAGTCAGGGCAAACACATCAAACGCTTTGAAATAGTTACGCCCATTGGCCACTTGACCGAGAAAGCGCACCGACGCGTCCACACCCAGCTCGCGGGCAAGCGCTTTTAACGGTGCCTCAAGTCGACCGCTGCCCATAATCGCCAGCAGACTGCCTTCCGGTAACTGCGGCAAGGCCTCGGCAAAGCCACGAATCAAGGTAGCTTGATCCTTGTCAGGGTGCAGGCGCCCGACATTGCCGACCACCCAAGCATCTTGCGGTAAACCAAGATGCTCACGCGCCACTTCGCGTGAAACCTGAGCCGCCTGAACGGCGTGAAGATCAATGCGGTTGTACAGCGTTTCGATACGCTCGAACGGCCAGCTCGGCAGGCAGGCCCGCATGTCATCGCGCACCGCATTGGAAACCCCGAGCAAGGCCAGGCGCTTGCGGAAGAAGTTGGCAAACAGCTGGCGCGTTCGCCGCTTGTAGTCGCCAAACGCATGGTGCACACCGATCACTGGAAGATCGCTACCCAGCAGGGCGACGTAGATAGGTTTAAAGCGATGGGCGATACAGAACTTAAAGTCGCGCGAAGCGGCAATACGCGTGAGGTCGCGGATCGCCTTGAGCTTGAGCCCGCGCACGTCGCGACTCGAGTAGTCGAGGAAAAGCACCTCGTCAGACGCCGAGCCTTGCTCGACCGCAGCGCTCGGTTTACCCGTCAGGTACACCGTGCACATTTTATAAGGCGTACCAACAAACAGCGCGGCGTACTGCCGCGCGCAATCGAGGAAGGGGCCGTCATAGCCGTGACAGAACTGCAGCACCCACGGCTGAGCAGACTCCGCGACCTCAGGCGTTGTCATACCAATCCTTGCCGTCCTTGACCACCAAGATGTCTTCCATGATCAGGTACTGCAGGTCCGAGCCGTAGAACATGTTCAGCGCGTCGGTCGGCGAGCAGATCATCGGCTCGCCACGGCGGTTCAGCGAAGTGTTCAGCGACACGCCGTTGCCGGTGAGTTTTTCCAATTCCAGCATCATGTCGTAATAGCGCGGGTTGTATTCGCGCTTGAGCACTTGGGCACGCGAGGTGCCGTCTTCGTGCACCACTTCGCCGACGCGGGTCTTCCACTCGTCGTTGACTTCAAAGGTGAAGGTCATAAACGGGCTTGGGTGATCGACCTTGAGCATCTGCGGGCCAACGGTGTCGAGCATCGACGGGCAGAATGGCCTCCAGCGCTCGCGGAACTTGATCTGTTCATTGATGCGATCAGCCACACCGGCCACGCTCGGGCAGCCGATGATCGAACGACCACCGAGGGCGCGCGGACCGAACTCCATGCGCCCCTGGAACCAGGCCACTGGGTTGGCGTCGACCATGATCTTGGCAATGCGCTGCGGCATGTTGTCGATCTGTTTGAACACCGGCTTGCTCGGGTGGCGAGCACAGGCGGCGATCACGTCTTCGTTGCTGTAGGACGGGCCGAGGTAGACGTGTTCCATCTTTTCCACCGGCACGCCGCGCTGGTGCGAAATATAGGCAGCCGCGCCAACCGAAGTACCAGCGTCGCCGGACGCCGGCTGGACGAACAGTTCTTTCACATCATCGCGCGCGATGATCTTCTGGTTCAGTTTGACGTTCAGCGCGCAACCACCGGCGAAGGCAATCTTGCCGGTCTCGCGGATAATGTCACCGAGGTAGTACTCCATCATCTCCAGCGCCAGCTTCTCGAACAGCGCCTGCATGCTGGCGGCGTAGTGGATGTAAGGATCGTCCGCAATGTCGCCCTGGCGCTTCGGCCCCAGCCACTCGATCAGCTTGGGCGAGAAGTAGTAGCCCTTGCCGTTTTCCTTGTAGCGGCGGAAGCCGATGACGTTGGCATAGTCGGTGTTGATGATCAGCTCACCGTTCTCGAACTTGGCCAGGCGCGAGAAGTCGTACTTGGCCGCGTCACCGTAGGGCGCCATGCCCATGACCTTGAACTCGCCGTCGAGCATCTCGAAGCCGAGGAATTCGGTGATCGCGCCGTACAGGCCGCCGAGCGAATCCGGGTCGTAGAATTCCTTGATCTTGTGGATCTTGCCGTTCTCGCCGTAACCGAAGAAGGTGGTGGCGTACTCGCCCTTGCCGTCGATGCCGAGGATCGCAGTCTTCTCGGTAAAGCCCGAGCAGTGATAGGCGCTGGCGGCGTGAGCCAGGTGATGCTCGACCGGCTCAATCTTGATTTTCTTCAGGTCGAAACCCAGCTGCTCCAGGCACCACTGAATCTTCTTGTGGTAACGCTTGTAGCGACGATTGCCCATGAGGATCGCATCGAGGGCGCGATCCGGTGCGTACCAGTAGCGCTTGGCATATTGCCAGCGGGCTTTCTCGAAGATACTGATCGGCGCAAACGGAATAGCCACCACATCAACGTCGGACGGTTTGATCCCGGCCTGTTCCAGGCAAAACTTGGCCGACTCGTAGGGCATGCGGTTCTTCGCGTGCTTGTCGCGCACAAAGCGCTCTTCTTCGGCGGCCGCGATCAACTTGCCGTCGATATACAGGGCGGCGGATGGATCATGGCTGAGGGCGCCGGAAAGGCCGAGAATCGTCAATGCCACTGGTTGTGCCTCTTTTAGTCTGCTGAGCCGACGACGGGCGTCAGCGGTAAACGTTGGTTGAGCAACTGGTGCAGTGCCGAGTCGGCGGGCCAGTTACGCAGAAAACGGGCGCGGTCGCGGGCATAGGCCCTGGCGAAACTGCGCGCACTGCGGTGCTGCTGCATGGCGTCGAGGTCAATCAGTGACCAGCACGCCAAGCGTTCATCCCAAAACAGGTTATGCCCCTTGAAATCACCGTGGCTGATGCGTTCGCGCAACAAGGCAGCGAACAGACGATCCAGAGCCAACAGGTCGCTTTCTGGGGGCGATCCATCGTGGAACGCCTGAAAACGCGCGATTATATCCTGCCCGCCGCAGTATTCGGTAATCAGGTAGGCACGCCCACGCAGCCAGCACCAGCGCCGCTCTAGCACGGCCAGTGGCTGTGGCGTAGCGATGCCCAGCAACTGCAGACGATTGCCTTCGACCCAACTGTGCCAGGCCCGGCTGGGACGCCAGAAGCGCTTGAGCCAATGCGCCAGGTTCTTCACGTTATAGCGCTTGACCACCAGCGGCCGACCTTGCAGTTGCACTTGCGCCACGGTGGCCGCACCGCCGGTTTTGTAGATATGGCCCTGCTCGGTGAGCTGATCCAGATTACTCAATAGCGGCTGCAGCTCAGCCTGTTTGTCGCGGCGAACCACCTGAAGGCCGAACGCACCGACTTTCGCGGCGAACAGGCTGCAATCGCGGGCGATTTTCTTCAAATAATCGCGCAAACGCCATTGGCGCACTTTTTCCACTTCTTTGAGC
Organism: Pseudomonas sp. HMWF032; assembly: GCF_003060885.1. Classification (GTDB taxonomy): domain Bacteria; phylum Pseudomonadota; class Gammaproteobacteria; order Pseudomonadales; family Pseudomonadaceae; genus Aquipseudomonas. The sequence continues at coordinate 520,762 of NZ_QAIG01000005.1, read as the reverse complement.
AACGCTTCCAGCGGCAGAGCATGCTCGCCGTTCGTCAGCAGGTAATGCACCAGCAGCTCTTCGATAAAAGGCGTCAACTCGGCAGGTAGCTGGGCGAAGAACACCCCAAGGTTTTCCAGCACCTTAGCGCGCGACAGCGGTTTACCTGCCGTCTCAACCTGCACGCCACCGCCGTCGATAACGAACAACTGGCCGTTATGCCGCAACAGGTTGTCCAAATGCAGGTCCGCCTGCCACACCCCCTTGAGGTGCATTTGCGCGATGCTGACCAACGCCTCGGCCAGCACCACCTGCTGATCGGCACTCAGCAGCGGCTGATGTTCCACCGCACGCCAGGCCTCCCACAGGCTCTCGGCACCCTGCAGGTACTCGAACAGCAGCCAGCCGCCCTCACCGTCACGCAGCCCATCCGCCAACAGCTGTGGCGTATGCAACCCCTGCTCGGCGAGCAGAAGGGCACCGTCACGCTCGCGCTGAAAATGTCGCGCAGCCTTGTTTCCCACCAGCAGCTTGGCCAGCACTGGCTGGCCGCACCATTCGGCTACGCCGACATAGCGCTGGCCTGGAAGTACACGCAACCAACGCTGCACTCGCAGGCCAGTGAGGCCATCCGCCCCCGTCACGTCAACAGTCAGTGGCAAGGTGGGCGCACGACCGGCCTGCACGAGGCTCGCCAGGCTCATCAGCGTGACTCCTTATTACGCCGACGCGCACCGACTCGTGCACCCCAACGCTCGATATCCGCATCAGGACCGAGGTAGGCAGCCAGCACGATCTGAATATCCGCCGCCCCCCAGACACTCGCGCGGCGCAGCAATGGCTCCAAGTCCTTAATCCGATCGCGCTCGCCAAACAACAGCGGCCGGGTTTTCTCCAGGTCGATCAACTGCGCGTCGAAGCCAACCGGCGTTTCGCGCAGGAAAATATGCTTGGGATAAAAACAGCCATGCATCTGCCCAGCCTGATGCAGGCGCCGCGCCAGTTCACCACAGGCTTTGAGAATGGCCACACGACGGGCCTCTGCCAGCGCATGCCAACTGGGTAGCCAAGTATCCAGATCCTGCCAACCATCCAACGCGCGGGTCAGCAGCACTGCTCGCTGCTCGCCAGGCAATTTACGCTCGGCAAAAAATGCTGCCTGCAATGCGGGAATCCCCAACGCCGTGTAGCGCTGAATATTGCGGAACTCACGGGCAAAGGTTGGTTCACCCAACGGATGACGCAGGGTGCGGGTCAGGTGATTGCTCTGGCGCTTGAGGTAGAACGCCGCATCGCCCAGTTCGAGCCGGTAGACGCTGCTCCAGCCGCCACGCTCCGTATTGGGCTCATCAACGGCTTCGAGCTTCAGCGCCCACAGCGCCTCAAAACTGGCAAGACCGTGGTGCTCCAACAGGGCACGGTCCTGAGCAGCAATAAAAACACTCATTCCCGCCCCTCAAAAAACGCAATGACCTGACGGATGCGCTTCTTGTCGGAAGTATTCAAGCGCTGACGACCACGGTACTGAAGGTAAAAACGCAACCGCTGGGAACGTGAAAGCACCTTGTGAGCGACTTTATCCAGGCATGCCAGATCCTTGATGATGCGGTAACGCAGCAAAGGCCCCCACCAAAAGGTTCCAGTCGGGCAATCAATGAAGAACAGCTCACCGCGCTCATTGACCAGCAGGTTGCGCCACTTCAAGTCATTGTGGGTGAAATGGTGATCGTGCAGCGCACGGGTGCCCTTGGCTAACTGCTGACTGACCTGCAAAACCCAACGGGGGTCGCTCAACCGCGCATCCTGCCGATTGGCAATTTCGGCCAAATCAAGCGTGCCCTCAAGTTCGCGGGTAATGAGCGCCCCACGGACAAAAGCCCCCACCTGGCGCTCAAGCCCATAGGCCACAATCGGCGCAGTGGGGATGCCCCACTTGGCGAACAACTTGAGGTTTTGCCACTCCGCTTTAACCCGAGGACGGCCAAGGTAACGCCGTAAACCTTTACCAGCGCCCCAGTAGCGCTTGACGTAATAACGCACCCCGCCGAACTCCACACGAATGACCTCAGACAAGGGGTCAGAGGTCAAACGCTCACCTTCAAGTGCAAATACGGCCTCAAGGGTTCCGAAAGCGCCGAGCAGAATCGGATCGTGCAGGTCATGTTTCCACGCTGTCATACCTGCGTCCTGTTTAAGTCAGACAGCGCCCTGACGATGCGGCGCAACGGAATGAACGGACGCCAGACTGTTTTGCCCAGCCATTTGAAGCTCAGAACCGGATTGATCACGCTATTGAGTTCATTGAAGCCGGGCCGCCAAGTGAAATCGGTACGCCGGCGCGTAATGGTGAATGTCCGCAAACCCAGCAGTGAACCAAGGTGCCCGCCACCCGAATCATTGCTAATGACGATGGCGCATGTCAGCAAGAAGTCGACCAGCCCTTTCAAGTCACTGAACGCATGAACATGATGGCCTGGGTACTGTGCCTTTAAGGCTTGCTGCTCGGCCGGGATACCGACGAACTCGACCCGCCAGCCCCGGGCAACCAGATGGCGAGCAAGGCGGCGAAATCCAGACGTTGAGAAATTCTTACTGGCATGTGGCGTGGTCGGAAAAATGGCCACACGTCGCACTTCCGCGCCGGTATCACGGGACGGGATCTGTAAGCCCGCAATAGGCATAGACAGATCAAGCCCGAGGATCTCTTCAGTGTACAGGTCGATCCACTGCACCATGGTCTTTCCGGCCTTCGGGTCACGACAGATCACGTTGTGCGCTCCCTCAATGCGGCAATCACCAAGCCATACAGGTGGCGGCTCGGACCTGAGCTTGACGGGGAGTTTCTTACCGGCGAGGTACGCCACATTGCTCAGCGGAACATCGACGTACCAATCAATCGCACAGATAACCAAATCGTTACAGCCCGCCAGTACAGGCACATCCGGCGTGCCCCCGAGAATGTCCAGCCCAGGCAGGTACTCGCTCACCGAAGACAAGGATACTGAAGCCAGGGTGACCTTCGCACCCGCAGCCTGGAGACGCCAGGCAAGGCGCAAGAACAGCGTGGTGTCGCCCAACGCAGGGCATGGAACCAGTGCAACCCTCACTCCCGGGCCGATCAACGCCTTCTTCTCCGACATCTAGAGTCGATCTCCATAACGCTGTTTACGGCCATACAATTTGGCCGCCTTGGATTCCAGCCAAGCGAGCAAACGACCTTCTTCCTGAAGGATCTGCCGCAAGGGTTGTTGAAAATAACCACGCAGAAAGCGCAGCTTGTCGCGCCGGGTCAGGCCGATATCCAGCACGGAGAAATACAACGCGGCCAGGTCCTTGTTGCGCCAGCGCAAGGGCAGCTGATGGCGGACTTGGGCGCGGTGCAGGTCGATCACTGACAGGCGGAAATCGTCCGCAGTGACTGGTTTATCGGTGTGCAGCAGGAAGTGGCAGATGTAGCAATCGCGGTGGTTGACCCCGGCGCGGTGCATGTTGCCGACCATGTTGGCCACTTCCTTGATCAGCGCCCACTTCAGTCGCGGTTCGGGAGCTTCCTTGGCCCAGTTCAGGCTGAGTTGTTCCAGATCGGTGGTCGGTGCCAGCTCTTCGGTAACGATAAAGGAATGCTGCGCCGCCGGATTGCTGCCGCGTTCGCCGTAGGCCACGGCGGTCATGGTCGCCACACCGACCTCGGTCAGGCGCTGAATGGCTTGCCACTCCTGGCGCGCACCGAGCACCGGCAACTTGGCGGTGAGCAGGTTTTTGACGATCTCCCCCCAACCAATACCGCGGTGGATCTTGACGAAATAGCCGCGTCCATCGACTTCGGTACGCAGCGTGCGGCGGCCTTCCAGCTCGCGGTAAACCTGCCCCTGCAGCGCCTCGACAGCAGCAAAGGCATCACGCCCGACCCACAGGGTTTTAAAGGGTTCAGCCAGTACCAGTCTCATGGACGTGCCGCCAGGATGATGTCGGCCGCGTGTTGCGGCATGGAATACAGGTCAGCGCTGTCGGCGTAGGCCAAACCATTGCGCGCCCAAAAGACGCGGCGCGCATCGTCGGCGAGCATGTCGGCGAGCAGATGATTGAGGCGCTCCTGCTCGAACGGACTGGCCAGCACCCGGCCGGCATCCGCTTCGGCAATGTAGTGGGCGTAGCCGCACACGTCCGTGACCAGCACCGGCAAACCGGAAACCAACGCTTCCAGCAGCACGGTGCCGGTGTTTTCGTTGTAGGCCGGATGAATCAGCAGATCAGCACCCAGCAGGAAACGCGGAATATCGCTGCGCCCCTTGAGAATCTGCACCTGATCGGACACGCCCAGCGCCTTGGCCTGCAGCTGGAACGAACGTGGGTCGTCCTGACCAATAGCGATCAGCCGGGTGCGTTGCTTCAGCTCGCGCGGCAAGGCGGCCAGGGCTTTGAGGCTGCGATCCAGCCCCTTGGTCTTGAAGCCGGAGCCGATCTGCACCAGCAGCAGGTCGCTATCCGACAGATTGAACTCGGTGCGGAATTCGGCACGAAGTTCGGCGGCATTGGCCGGCGCGCGGCGGTCTGCGGCGATGCCCGGCGGCAACAGGTGAAAGCGCTGCAGCGGGGTGTGGTAATGCTTGATAAACAGCGGTTGCTGCACTTCGGAGATCATCAGAATCTCGGTCTTCGATTTGGGGGCGAATACCGCCCGCTCGTAGTCGGCGAAGTGCTTGTAACGGCCCCAGCACTTGTAAAGCGGATTGCGCAGGGTTTGTGCCTTGTCTTCATAGCAGCCGTCGGCGGCGTAGTAGACGTCCAGGCCGGGCATCTTGTTAAAGCCGATCACCCGATCCACGGGACGCTTGGCCAAGTCAGCCTCAACCCAGGCAGTGAGCTTTTCATTACGTTTGTGGTTGAACAGCGCCTTGACCGGCACCACCACCACCTCGAAGCCCACCGGCACCTCACCTTCCCAGATCGGTGTGTAGACGCGAATGGCATGACCGCGCGCCTGGCACTCCAGGGCGATGCGCATAAAGTCGCGCTGCAGGCCGCCGAAGGGGAAGTATTTGTAGAGGATAAACGCGAGCTGCATCAGACAACGTCCTCGGCCAGCAACAGGGCCTGCAATTGTGTGGCCACACGCTCGGCATCCAGACCGTCGAAACAGGGCTTGTGGCGATCGCCCGAGCCGGCATTCGGGCCCGTGGCACACAGGTGCACCTGGCTACGGCCATAGGCACCTACACGCCCCGGCAAGGTTGGGCCGTACAGAGAAATACTCGGCACATCCAGCGCAGCGGCCAGATGGCCCAGTCCGGTGTCGACGGCGACACAGGCACTGGCGCCGGCAATGACCTTGGCCACACCTGCCAGGTTAAGTTTGGGCAACACCGCGACGTTTTCAATGCCTGCAGCAATTCGCTCGGCGCGCGCTTTCTCAGCCTCATTGCCCCACGGCAGGCGTATGGCCCAGCCTTGCGCGCTCATCTGTTCAGCCAACGCCCGCCAGTCGGCTTCCGGCCAGTGCTTACTCAGCCAGGTGGTGCCGTGCAGAAACAGTAGATAAGGCTGCAGCGCCTGATCGGCCAATTGCGCGCGATTGAGGCCGTAATCGCCGACACCGGCAGGTAGCGTGTAACCCAGTGCCTGGGCAAACAGCTGACGGGTACGTTCCAGGGCATGCTGCTCGCGCGGCACGGCATAGCGTCGATCATAGAAGCGACTGGCCAGCGGCTCACGCGCGGAATCACGATCCAGGCCGGCAATCGGTGCCTTGACGTAACGGGTTAGCCAGGCGCTTTTCAGCAGGCCCTGGGCGTCAATCACCAGGTCGTACTGGGTCTCACCAAGGCGCTGCTTGAAGCGCGTCCACTCACCGCTCTTGAGCGTTTGCCACAGGTGCTTGCGCCAGCGGCGAATCGCCACCGGGATCACCTGCGCCACGGCCGGGTGCCAAGCCGGAATCTCGGCGAAGCCCTCCTCCACCACCCAGTCGAACTGAATACCGGGAATCGCCCGCGCCGCATCGGTGAGCGCCGGCAGGGTGTGCACCACATCGCCCAACGAAGAGGTTTTGATCAACAGAACGCGCAAGCTATTCAACCTCGACCGGGTCGGCCACCAGGCGATCCAGCGCCTCAATCACCGGGCGCGGCTTGAGCTGGCCCAAGCAGTTGTAATGACCGAAACGGCAGGTGCGGTCGAAGCACGGGCTGCATTCCAGGCCCAGGCGGACAATTTCCACCTGCTCGGCCAGCGGCGGGGTAAAGCCCGGCGAGGTCGAGCCGTAGACCGCCACCAGCGGACGGTTCAGCGCTGCCGCCACATGCATCAAGCCGGAATCGTTGGACACCACAGCGCCCGCGCAGGACAGCAGGTCGATGGCTTCAGCCAGGCTGGTTTCGCCGGCCAGGTTCACCGCTTCCTCGCGCAGCCCCGGAATCAGTCGGCTGCGAATGTCCTCACCGACCGGGTGATCGTTCTTCGAGCCAAAAATCCACACCTGCCAACCGGCGCGGATCTTCAGCTCGGCAACCTTGGCGTAATGCTCGCTCGGCCAGCGCTTGGCCTCACCGAACTCAGCCCCCGGACACAGCGCCAGCACCGGGCGATCCAGGCTCAGACCGAACGTGGCCAGGGCGGCGTCGCGGCTCTGCGCGTTGATTTGCAAGGCGGGGCGCGGATAAGGCTGCGGCAGCGCGGCGCCTGGCTCGAAGGCCAGCGCCATAAAACGCTCGATCATCAACGGGTAGCGCTGCTTATCCAGGATGCGGATGTCGTTGAGCAGGCCGTAGCGCAGCTCGCCCTTCCAGCCCGTACGTTTGGGGATACTGGCGAAAAACGGCACCAGGGCCGACTTAAGCGAATTAGGCAACAAAATCGCCTGATCGTACTGGCCAGCCAGCGACTTGCCGATCTTGCGCCGCGTGGCCAGTTCCAACACGCCATGGCCGAGCGGAAAGCTCAGGGCCTGACGCACTTCGGGCATGCGCTCGAGAATCGGCCGGCTCCACTCGGGGGCCAGCACATCGATTGCACAACCGGGATGACGCTGTTGCAGGCACTGGAACAGCGTTTGCGCCATCACCATGTCACCCACCCAGCTGGGGCCAACGATCAGTATTTTCATGCCTATTCCAGAAACGACCGGGGAGGCTTATCAGACTGTTTGGAAGCTACTGCGCTTGGCGGTGCGGCGTCAAAAACTGACTCGCTTGCTCATTGACTAGAGTCAACTCCGCCACTCGCCAATTTTTGCCTTGCCTTGCCTCGCCGTCGCTCGCGACGCTTCCAAACAGCCTGATCGCCTCCCTCGCTTTACCTAATTCAGGCCTTATTTAACCAGCGTACGCCACTCGGCATGGGCATCGGTCTTGCCGGTGACCAGATCGAAATAAGCGGTTTGCAGCTTCTCGGTGATCGGCCCACGGCGGCCTGCGCCGATCTGCCGGCCATCGACTTCACGGATCGGCGTCACTTCAGCGGCAGTGCCGGTAAAGAACGCTTCATCAGCGATATACACCTCATCGCGGGTGATGCGCTTCTCAACCACGTCCAGGCCATGCTCGGCGGCCAGGGTCAGGATGGTGTTACGGGTGATACCGTTCAGGCAGGAGGTCACTTCCGGGGTATAGATCACGCCGTTCTTGATCAGGAAGATGTTCTCGCCCGAACCCTCGGCCACGTAGCCTTCCGGATCCAGCAGCATGGCCTCGTCGGCACCACCGGAGATGGCTTCCTGCAGCGCCAGCATCGAGTTGATGTAGTTGCCATTGGCCTTGGCGCGGGTCATCGAGATGTTCACGTGGTGGCGGGTAAAGGAGCTGGTACGCACCTTGATGCCCACCTGCAGGGCTTCGTCGCCCATGTAGGCACCCCAGCTCCAAGCCGCGACGATCACCTGAGTTTTCAGGCCGCTGGCGCGCAGGCCCATGGCTTCAGACCCGTAGAACACCATCGGACGGATGTAAGCGCTTTCCAGGTTGTTCTCACGCACGGCGGCGCGGGTGGCTTCGTTGATTTCGTCTTTGCTGAAGGGAATCTTCATGCCCATGATGTGGGCCGAGTCGAACAGGCGGTCGGTGTGCGCTTGCAGGCGGAAAATCGCCGTGCCTTGCGGGGTGTTGTAGGCGCGTACGCCTTCAAACACACCCATGCCGTAGTGCAGGGTATGGGTCAGCACGTGGGTGGTCGCGTTGCGCCACGGCACCAGCTCGCCGTCATACCAGATCACGCCATCACGATCGGCCATCGACATAGTTGCCTGCTCCTCACATTCGATTAGTACAGCATTGGCCGGCCACCCTATGTGCCCGACGCCCTCATATTCAGCTCAGCCTGTTCAGCTCAAGCCCAGCACCTGCCAAATGCGCATCACCGTGCGCCGCTCATCGGCAAACTGCTCGCCACTGACCACCCCAGGCTGCTTTTGCAGGGCCTGACGGTGCGCCGCTGAACGGTAGGCTTTGTAAATCGCCTGCAGCAATTGGGCATCCTCACCCGGCAGCAAACCCACCCGTTCCAGCCCTTCCAGAATGCGAATATTGTCAGTGAACTCAAGCAATTCCGGGTACTGGCGCGACCAAGCCAGGGCCGCGTATTGCACCATAAATTCAATATCGACGATACCTCCGGCGTCCTGCTTGAGGTCGAACGGCACCGTGGCCTCGAAGGCATTCGCCGCTGTCCCAGCCGCCGTGACCTTGCTGCCAAGGTTGTCGCGCATCTTCGCGCGCATCTCGCTGACCTCGGCGCGCAGCGTGGCCAGGTCGCGTTCGCGGCCCAGTACGGCGGCGCGAACCGCCTCGAACGCCTGGCCAACACGCGGACAACCCACCAGCACCCGCGCCCGCACCAACGCCTGGTGCTCCCAGGTCCAGGCTTCGCCCTGCTGATAACGCTCGAACGCGCCAAGCGAGCTGACCAGCAAGCCTGCCGCACCGGACGGACGCAGGCGCATATCCACTTCATACAATTGGCCGGAGTTGGTTTGCGTGGTCAGCAGGTGAATGATGCGCTGGCCCAGGCGATTGAAGAACTGCGCGCCATCGATGGATTTTTCGCCATCGGTTTCCGCCTGCGGGTCGCCGTCGTGGATAAACACCAGATCGAGGTCCGAGCCATGCCCCAACTCGATACCGCCGACCTTGCCATAGCCGACAATCACAAAATCCGGATCGCAGATGCTGCCGTCAGCCCGCCGCGGCGCGCCGTAGCGGCTCACGGTGTGACGCCAGGCCAGGGCCAGCACTTCATCAAGAATGGCCTCAGCCAGCCAGGTCAGGTAATCCGACACTTTCATCAGCGGCAGCGTACCGGCAATCTCCGAGGCCGCCACACGCAGGCGATGGGCCAGCTTGAAGTGACGCAGGGCCTCCATCTGCTGCTCCAGATCCTCTTCGGGAATACGCATCAGCCGCTCGCGCAGCTCAGCGGCCAGTTCCGGCGCCAGTGGCGGCTTGAACAGGCGGCCTTCGTTAAGCAGCTCATCAAGCAGCAGCGGGAAGCGGGTGATTTGCTCGGCGATCCACGGGCTGGCGGCACACAGGGTCAGCAAGCGCTGCAAGGCGCTGGGGTTTTCCGTGAGCAGCACCAGATAGGCCGAACGCCGTGCCACGGCTTCGATCAGTGGCAGCACGCGTTCCAGCACCAGGTCCGGATTGTCATGCTCCACGGCTTGTGCCAGCAGACGCGGGATAAAGGCATCCAGACGCTCGCGACCGAGACGTTGCATGGCACGGACCTGATTACCGTTGCGCAGCCCTGCCAGACGCTGCCAGGCCGATTGCGGCTCGGCAAA
>NZ_QAIG01000005.1:244053-510982 GCF_003060885.1 Pseudomonas sp. HMWF032 | reverse complement strand
GTCGGCACGCAGCCTCTTCGTCCTGCACATCCTCCCAGAGCGGCAACCATTCGCAGCCAACCGCCTCTTCGACCGGCTCGCCGCCTTCCTCTTCATCAGGGTCGGCGATCACCTGACGGAAATGCCAATCCACCCGGCCACGCCAGTGCATCAGCTGCTCGTGGAACGCCTGCCAAGTGTCGAAACCCATGATAAAGGCCACCCGCGCACGGTCCTGATCGTTGTCCGGAAGCATCTGCGTTTGGCGGTCGTCGATGGCCTGCAGTGCGTGTTCGGCATAACGCAGGAAGGCATAACCGTCACGCAGTTCATTGGTCACCGCGGCCGGCAGGTAACCCTGATCACGCAGGGTATTGAGTACGGCAAACAGCGAGCGCTGCTGCAGACTGAGGTCGCGACCGCCATGAATCAGCTGGAAGGCCTGGGCGATAAATTCCACTTCGCGGATGCCGCCAGAACCCAGCTTGATGTTCTCGGCCATGCCCTTGCGCCGCACTTCCTGCTGGATCAACTGCTTCATCGCGCGCAGCGCTTCAATCGCCGAGAAGTCCAGATAACGCCGATAGACGAAAGGCCGCAGCATCTCTAACAACTGCGCGCCAGCGACTTGATCACCACCGACCACCCGCGCCTTGATCATGGCGTAGCGTTCCCAGTCGCGACCCTGGTCCTGGTAGTACTGCTCCAGCGCGTTAAAGCTGAACACCAGCGAGCCGGAGGAACCGTAAGGACGCAGACGCATATCGGTGCGGAAGACGAAGCCGTCGACGGTGATCACGTCCAGTGCCTTGATCAGCTTCTGACCAAGGCGGATAAAGAACTCCTGATTATCCAGCGCACGCTTCACACCCTCAGTCTCGCCACCTTCGGGGTAACCGAAGATCAAGTCGATGTCCGAAGACAGGTTCAGCTCATGGGCACCCAACTTGCCCATGCCGAGGATGACCATGTGCTGAGGCTGACCACTGCGGCGCCCCATCGGCGTACCAAACTGCGCGCAATGGCGTGCATACAGCCACTGATAAGCCAGATCGATACAGGCATCGGCCAGGTCGGACAGGTCGCGGCAGGTTTCGATCAAATCCGCCTGGCGGCTGATATCGCGCCAGATGATGCGCAATTGCTGACGATTGCGGTAACGCCGCAAGCGTCGCCCCAACTCGTCCTCGTCCGCGCATTCGACCAAGGCCTGAATCAGCTGACCACGCAACTCACCGGACGCCAGACTGCGCTCCAACTCGCCATTGGCGGCCAGATCGAGCAGCATCTGTGGATCACGCAGCCCTTGCTGCAGGACGAACTCACTGGCCGCCGCCACGCGCCGCAAGGCGTCGAAACGTGCTGCCGGCCACGCGGCAAATGCCGTCGCCTCCTCGCTGGACAACCCAGCGAAGGCCTGCTGCAACGACTGTTCAGCGCGTACCGCGAGGGGGGATAAGGCAGCCGGCAAAGAGGCCAGCATGGGCAGGCTCATGGTCTATCCTTTTTAGCGTTCTGCCCGCTGGCCATCGGTTGATGGCAAACACCCGCGCTAGAGGCGGTCGAATCGCGGGTAGAAAAATAATTGTAGTTTTACTACCAAAGACTGTATCCAAAAGGCTGATTCCGACATCAGAATGTAGTAAAACTACACATAGCCGGCCCTACCCCCGGTCAATCCAAGAATTCACGCGGCCACTCACGAAGTCGGCCGCGAAACCTGGCCTCCGATTCTGGAAGCCTTTCCGCCCTGGAGCAAGCCATGCAAGACCTCGATCCCGTCGAAACCCAGGAATGGCTGGACGCCCTTGAGTCCGTCCTCGATAACGAGGGTGAAGACCGCGCACATTATCTGATGACCCGTATGGGCGAGCTGGCCACCCGCAGTGGTTCACAGCTGCCGTATGCAATCACCACGCCCTACCGCAACACCATCCCGCTGACCCACGAAGCACGCATGCCGGGCGACCTGTTTATGGAACGCCGCATTCGCTCGCTGGTGCGCTGGAACGCGTTGGCCATGGTGATGCGCACCAACCTGAAAGACTCGGACCTGGGCGGCCATATCTCCAGTTTTGCCTCCTCGGCCACGCTGTATGACATTGGCTTCAACTATTTCTTCCAAGCCCCTACCGAGGAGCATGGCGGCGACCTGATCTTCTTCCAGGGCCACGCCTCCCCCGGCGTGTATGCCCGTGCCTACATGGAAGGCCGCATCACGGAAGAACAGATGAACAATTTCCGCCAGGAGGTGGATGGCCAAGGCCTGTCGTCCTATCCGCACCCCTGGCTGATGCCGGACTTCTGGCAGTTCCCGACCGTGTCCATGGGGCTGGGCCCGATTCAGGCGATCTACCAGGCACGCTTTATGAAGTACCTGGAAGCGCGCGGCTTTATTCCGGCCGGCAAGCAGAAGGTCTGGTGCTTTATGGGCGACGGCGAATGCGACGAGCCGGAATCGCTCGGCGCGATCTCCCTGGCCGGCCGCGAGAAGCTGGATAACCTGATCTTCGTCATCAACTGCAACCTGCAGCGCCTCGACGGCCCAGTACGCGGTAACGGCAAGATCATTCAGGAACTCGAAGGCGTGTTCCGTGGCGGTGGCTGGAACGTCAACAAAGTGGTTTGGGGCCGGTTCTGGGACCCGCTGCTGGCCAAAGACGTCGACGGCATCCTGCAACGTCGCATGGACGAAGTGGTGGATGGCGAGTACCAAAACTACAAGGCCAAGGACGGCGCGTTCGTGCGTGAACACTTCTTCAACTCGCCGGAACTCAAGGCGATGGTGGCGGACCTATCCGACGACGAGATCTGGAAGCTCAACCGTGGCGGCCACGACCCGTACAAGGTCTATGCGGCCTACCATCAGGCGGTCAACCACAAGGATCAACCCACCGTGATTCTGGCCAAGACCGTCAAGGGTTATGGCACCGGCGCGGGTGAAGCGAAAAACACCGCGCACAACACCAAGAAAGTCGATGTCGACAGCCTCAAGCAGTTCCGCGACCGCTTCGACATCCCGGTCAAGGACGATGAACTGGAACGCCTGCCCTTCCTCAAACCCGAAGAAGGCAGCGCCGAAGCCCGCTACCTGAGCGACCGTCGTGCTGCACTGGGCGGTTTTGTACCGCAGCGCCGCGCCAAGAGTTTCAGCATCCCAACGCCGCCGCTGGACACCCTCAAGGCGATTCTTGATGGCTCGGGCGACCGTGAAATTTCCACCACCATGGCCTTCGTGCGCATCCTCGCGCAGTTGGTTAAAGACAAAGACATCGGCTCGCGCATCGTCCCAATCATCCCGGACGAAGCCCGTACCTTCGGCATGGAAGGTATGTTCCGCCAGCTGGGCATCTACTCTTCGGTCGGCCAGCTGTATGAGCCGGTGGATAAAGACCAGGTGATGTTCTACCGCGAGGACAAGAAAGGTCAGATCCTTGAGGAAGGCATCAACGAAGCCGGTGCCATGAGTTCCTTCATCGCCGCCGGCACCTCCTACTCCTGCCATAACCAGCCGATGCTGCCGTTCTACATCTTCTATTCGATGTTCGGCTTCCAGCGCATTGGCGACCTGGCCTGGGCCGCAGGCGACAGCCGTACCCGCGGTTTCCTGATCGGCGGCACCGCCGGGCGTACCACGCTGAACGGCGAAGGTCTGCAGCACGAGGACGGTCACAGCCACCTGATGGCCGCGACCATCCCCAACTGCCGCACCTATGATCCGACCTACGGCTACGAGCTGGCGGTGATCATTCAGGACGGCATGAAGAAGATGACCGAAGAGCAACAGGACGTCTTCTACTACATCACCGTGATGAACGAGTCCTACCAGCAACCGGCCATTCCGGCTGGGGCCGAGGAAGGCATCATCAAGGGCATGTACCTGCTCGAAGAGGACAAGAAGGAAGCCGCCCATCACGTGCAGCTCCTCGGTTCCGGCACCATCCTGCGTGAAGTGCGCGAAGCGGCGAAGATTCTGCGTGACGAGTTCAACGTCGCGGCTGACGTGTGGAGCGTCACCAGCTTCAACGAACTGCGCCGCGACGGCCTGGCCGTGGAACGCAGCAACCGCCTGCACCCGGGCCAGAAGCCCAAGCAAACCTACGTGGAAGAGTGCCTGAGCGGCCGTAAAGGCCCGGTCATCGCCTCTACCGACTACATGAAGCTGTTCGCCGAACAGATTCGTCAGTGGGTGCCGAGCAAGGAATTCAAAGTACTGGGCACCGACGGTTTCGGCCGCAGCGACAGCCGCAAGAAACTGCGCCACTTCTTCGAAGTGGACCGCCACTGGGTCGTTTTGGCGGCCCTGGAAGCCCTCGCCGACCGTGGTGATATCGAACCGAAAGTGGTGGCCGAAGCCATCGCCAAGTTCGGCATCAACCCGGAAAAACTCAACCCACTGGACTGCTAAGGAGCGAAACGATGAGTGAATTGATTCGCGTACCCGACATCGGCAGCGGTGAGGGTGAAGTGATCGAGCTGTTCGTCAAAGTAGGCGACCGCATCGACGCTGATCAGAGCCTGCTGACCCTGGAGTCGGATAAGGCCAGCATGGAAATCCCCGCGCCCAAAGCCGGCGTGGTGAAAAGCCTGAAGGTGAAGCTGGGCGACCGCCTGAAGGAAGGCGACGAACTGCTGGAGCTGGAAGTTGAAGGCGCTGCCGAAACAGCACCCGCAACACCCGCTGCGGCCCCCACTGAAGCACCCAAAGCGGCTGCGGCTCCCGCGCCAGCAGCCGCGCCGGCACCCGCCACCCCGGCATCCAGCAGCGTGCAGGACGTGCATGTGCCGGATATCGGCTCGTCGGGCAAAGCCAAAGTCATCGAAATTCTGATCAAGGTCGGCGATAGCGTCGAAGCCGATCAGTCGCTGATTACCCTGGAGTCGGACAAGGCCAGCATGGAAATCCCCTCGCCGGCGGCCGGCGTGGTGGAAAGCATCAGCGTCAAACTGGAAGACGAAGTCGGCACCGGTGATTTCATCCTCAAGCTGAAAGTAGCCGGCGCCGCAGCTGCCGCCGCTGCGCCCACCAGCGATGTGCACAAGGTTCCGGCCGGCGCGCATCCGGCGGTCGCCGCCGAGGTCAGTGCAATTGCCTCGCTGGCAGCCGCTGCCGCCAGCGTGACCGCCGCGCCCAAGCGCGACGGTGCCAAGGTGCATGCAGGGCCGGCTGTTCGCCTGCTGGCGCGCGAGTTCGGCGTCGAGTTGGGCGCAGTACCTGGCACCGGGCCGAAAGGGCGCATCCTCAAAGAGGATGTGCAGGCGTACGTCAAAGCGATGATGCAGAAGGCCAAGGAAGCACCGGCCGCCGGTGCAACCGGTGGTGCGGGTATTCCGCCGATCCCGGTGGTGGACTTCAGCAAATTTGGTGAAATCGAAGAAGTGGCGATGACCCGCCTGATGCAGGTCGGCGCCAGCAACCTGCATCGCAGCTGGCTCAACGTGCCACACGTGACGCAGTTCGATTCGGCCGATATCACCGAGCTGGAAGCCTTCCGCGTAGCGCAGAAAACCGTGGCAGAAAAGGCTGGGGTCAAGCTTACTGTGCTACCGCTGCTGCTCAAGGCCTGCGCCTTCCTGCTCAAGGAACTGCCGGACTTCAACAGCTCACTCGCGCCGAGCGGCAAAGCGATCATCCGCAAGAAATACGTGCACATCGGCTTTGCCGTGGACACCCCAGATGGCCTGCTGGTGCCGGTCATCAAGAATGTCGATCAGAAGAGCCTGCTGCAACTGGCGGCTGAAGCGGCGGCCCTGGCAGAGAAAGCACGCACCAAGAAGTTGGCGGCGGATGACATGCAGGGCGCCTGCTTCACCATCTCCAGCCTCGGCCACATTGGCGGCACCGGCTTTACGCCGATCGTCAACGCACCCGAAGTGGCAATCCTCGGTGTCAGCAAGGCGACCATCCAGCCAGTCTGGGATGGCAAAGCCTTCCAGCCCAAGCTGATGCTGCCGCTGTCGCTGTCCTACGACCACCGGGTGATCAACGGTGCCGCTGCGGCGCGCTTCACCAAGCGCCTGGGTGACGTACTGGCAGACATCCGCACCCTGCTGCTGTAACGCATCAACTTTCGAGCAGCCACGCTCGCATCCTCGACCCCGCCCCTTTCGGCGGGGTTTTTTTTGAGTGGATTTAGGACGACCGATGATCTGTCATGCATCAGCCCTTCTGCAGATTGCGAATCAGAAAGCTCAGCGCCTTGGCCAACTCGGCAGCCCCCTTGTGATCACGCACGATGGTCAGCAGGGGGCTGCCATCGTTGGGGTTGTGCAGTACGCAACTGATACCGCCATTCGGGCATTCGTAACGCACAAAGGGGTCAGCACCAAACAGCTGCACACGCTGGTTACGCACAACGATGTCGGTGCCGCGTTGCCCACGGCTTTCCTCGCGCAGCAGCAGCTCGCCAGAGGCGCCCTGACGCAGTTGATAGACCCGGTCATGACGCTGAGCCTGGCCCACCTGATAGGCCGCACGCAGGGCGTAGGTATTCAGCAGATCATTGCAGTGGGCAAACAGCGCCTGGCGCTCATCCTGGGTCAGGTAAAGACGCTTGAGTTCATGCAGATAATGGCCTTGCTCAGCGCTGCTCAGCACCGAGTCGGCTTCGGCAGCAAACAATGGGGTCGTAACCGCGCAAGCGCTCAACAACACGCCTGCCATTAGTTTTCTTGTCAGTCGCAATTGCATGATGCACCCTTACCCGACGCGATAAATGAAGTCGATCGATTAACGCCGATCAGCATACTGGAAGCCAGCCACCGAATGAAAAGCCATCCCGATGCCGCCAGTCGTATTGCGGCCGAGGTTGTGACGCAGTTGCCAGTGCCTTCGCGCCTCGGCATGCTGCGTTTCGAGCGCTTGAATGAAGCCAGCTGGACACTGTTGTACCTCGACTCAGGCTGCGAACAACAGCTCGGCTTGCCGGCCAATCAGCTCTGCTCCCTGCTGGATGCCCCCTACGCCAGCCTGATGGAGCCCAGTGCGCGCCATCAGCTGCACGACACCATTCAGCAACAGCTCAACCAGCAGCCCCACTACTCTGTGCAGTACCGCATGCACACCCCGCGCGGCAGCCTGACGCTGATGGAGTTGGGAGAGCGCTTCAAGCAACATGGACGGCACCTACTGCGCGGCTACCTGATGGTGCTGCAACACCCTGACAGCGCGCCGGCCAACACCCTGTCCTACCCACGAACCCAAGCCGAAGCTCAGGCGCAGCAGCAACGCACCCAAGCGCAACAGCACCTGATCGTGAACCTTGCACGCCGCCACTACGGCGACAGCAATCCCTTACGCGAAGCCGCCGAACTGATCTGCAAGAGTGCCTGTGAGTTGTATGGCGTCAACCGCGCTGGCGTATGGATGATCGATAAGCATTGGTTGCGCCCAGTGGCACTTTATCAGCGCGACCTGGGCCGGCCGATTGAGCAAGCGGATATCGACGCCAGCGCCTATCCGGCCTACCTGCAAGCCCTGCACAGTGGCCGTGCGCTGGACGCTCACAATGCCCATCGCGACCCGCGCACATGTGAATTGAGCAACAACTACCTAGACCCGCTGGGTATCAGCTCCATGCTCGACGCCAGCATCCGCATCGAAGGTGATGTGGTCGGCGTGCTCTGCCTGGAACACTGTGGCGTGCCGCGCACCTGGCAGGCCGATGAAATTGCCTTCGCCGGCGAACTGGCCGACCACTACGCCCAAGTGCTGACCAACCAGCAACGCCGTACCGCGACCAATGCCCTGAACCTGTTCCAGCGCGCCGTTGAACAAAGTTCCAGTGCCATCATCCTGCTGGATCGCGATGGTCTGGTGGAATACGTCAACCCGAGCTTCACCGCCATCACCTTGTACAGCGCCACTGAAGTGCAGGGTCGCCGTCTTTCAGAAATCCCGGCGCTGGAGAACCTCAGCGACCTGCTGTTTGATGCACGCTCCAATCTGGCCGAGCAGAACAGCTGGCAAGGCGAATTCAAGAGCCGCCGCAAGAACCTGGACCCTTACTGGGGCCAGCTCTCACTGTCCAAGGTAT
The DNA here is from genome assembly GCF_003060885.1 of Pseudomonas sp. HMWF032. Classification (GTDB taxonomy): domain Bacteria; phylum Pseudomonadota; class Gammaproteobacteria; order Pseudomonadales; family Pseudomonadaceae; genus Aquipseudomonas. The sequence goes on along the minus strand of NZ_QAIG01000005.1, from coordinate 502,967 downwards.
ACGCCGACGATGGCGGCCTGACCCACTACATCGGCATCTACGAGGACATCACGGCCAGCAAGCAGGCGCAGCAACACATCGAGCGTCTGGCCTTCCGTGACAGCCTCACCGGCCTGGGCAATCGCTACGCCTTTATCCGCTCCCTGGAACAGCATTTTGCCGAACACACGGCAAAACCCATCAGCCTGTTGCTGGTGGACATCGACAACTTCAAACGAATCAACGACAGCCTCGGCCATCAGACCGGCGACAAACTGCTGGTCAGCCTGGCGCGCCGGCTGCGTAACACGCTGCCGGCCACCAGCGTGCTGGCGCGCTTCGCCAGCAACGAATTCGCCGTGCTGCTGGAAGCCGACGCGGCAGACAGCCAGATGATCGCGCAGAAGCTGCTACAGACGCTGGACAAACCCTTGTTTGTCGACAATCAGCTGATCAGCGTCACCGGCTCCATCGGGCTGGGCTGCGCCCCCGTGCATGGTGATGACCCGCAAACGCTGATGAAACACACCGGCCTGGCGCTGCACAAGGCCAAAGCCAATGGCAAGAATCAGCTGCAGGTGTTTACCGATGCGCTCAATGCCGAAGCCCACGACAAGCTGTTCGTCGAGAGCAACCTGCGCCGTGCGCTGATGCAGAACGAGCTGGAAGTCTTCTACCAGCCCAAGCTGTGCCTCAAAAGCGGCCAGTTGCTGGGCATGGAAGCCTTGCTGCGCTGGAATCACCCGGAGAAGGGCATGATCAGCCCGGATACGTTCATCAGCGTGGCGGAAGAAACCGGCCTGATCATCCCCATCGGCAAGTGGGTCACCCGTCAGGCCTGTCGCATGAGCAAGCAGCTGATCGCCGTCGGCCATACTCCGTTGCAAATGGCCATCAATCTGTCGCCCAAGCAGTTTTCCGACCCTGATCTGGTGGGTGAAATCGCCATTATTCTGAAAGAGGAACAACTCGAGCCTTCACTGCTGGAGTTGGAGCTGACCGAGAGCCTGCTGCTGGAAGCCACTGACGACACCCGACAACAGCTCAGTCGTCTGAAAAGCCTGGGCCTGACCCTGGCCATGGACGATTTTGGCACCGGTTACTCCTCGCTCAGTTACCTGAAAAAATTCCCCATCGATGTGATCAAGATCGATCGCAGCTTTATCAAAGATATTCCCGAGAACCAGGACGATATGGAAATCACCTCGGCGGTGATTGCCATGGCTCACAATCTCAAGCTCAAGGTTGTCGCGGAAGGCGTCGAAACACTCGCCCAGTTAAACTTCCTGCGCCGCCATCGCTGCGATATCGGCCAGGGTTATCTGTTTGATAAGCCGATTGCCGGGCGTGACCTGCTGGAGCGCCTAAAACGCTATCAGCGGCGCGCCGCCAGGTCAGAGCAGCACGCCTAAGCGCAATCTGTAACAGACCGCCTTGCCGCAGGTCTATGCACTACCACCACCGAGGAAATCCGTCATGGTTCTGCGCTCGCAAATACTCGCCCACAAACTTGAACTGCCCACCGCCGAGCAGGCACTGCCGGGACGCACCACGCCCATGACTGTGCCCGACGCCCATTTCGTCAACGGCAACGCCCTGCAAGGCCCCTTCCCGGCCGGTCTGCAACAGGCCGTCTTTGCCCTCGGCTGTTTCTGGGGCGCCGAGCGGCGCTTCTGGCAACAACCCGGGGTATGGAGCACAGCCGTTGGCTATGCCGGCGGTCATACCCCCAACCCCACCTATGATGAAACCTGCTCGGGGCTGACCGGCCACACGGAAGTGGTGCTGGTGGTGTTTGACCCGCAGCTCACGTCCTACGCCGCACTGCTGAAAGTGTTCTGGGAGGCGCATAACCCGACGCAGGGCATGCGTCAGGGTAACGATGTTGGCAGCCAATACCGCTCGGCGATCTACTGCTACGGTGCGGCCCAACTGGCCGCCGCCCAGGCCAGCCTCGCACAGTTCCAGGCAGCGTTGGAAAACGCCGGCTTTGGCCCGATCACCACCGAAGTGCGCGAGGCGCCGCCCTTCTACTACGCTGAGACCTACCACCAACAGTACCTGGCGAAAAACCCCGGCGGTTATTGCGGCCTGGGCGGTACAGGGGTCTGCCTGCCCGACTGAGTCGGGCCATCCACCATAGAGGAGCGCCACCCTGCATATTGGTCCCTCCAGCCTCCCGGTTGCCGCTCAAGCCAGCAGCCAGTTTTCCGCAATTGCGTCACTGCAACTGCTGCGCAAGACACTGGAACTGCAGGCAGCAGGCGCTGCCGCAGTGCCAACGCCGCCAGCGAACTCGCCCGCTCATCTGGGCACGCGCATCGATCTGCAGGTTTAGCGGGGCGCGTCAGCGGAGGCAGGCTGACTGGCTTGCGCCGCGCCAGGCTTCCAGCCCTTGAGCAGCTGCGCCACCTTGTAGCCGCGCCAACCAAGCATGCAGGAGGCCGTGAGTACACCGGCCATCAGGGCGCCCCCCACACCGGCTGTCACGGTATCAGCACCGGTCAGGTACAGGCCCTTGATCGGCGTCTGGCTGTGAATCCAGTGCTGCTCAAAACGTTGTACGGTATGGTCGATGCCGTAGATCTCGCCCTGTTCGTTCCATTGGAACCATTCGGTGGACAGTGGCGTTCCCAGCTCGCAAAAATCCAACGCACCACGCAGTTGCGGCTGATGCCGGTAAAGGGTTTCCAGCAATTGCTCGGTGAGCTGCGCCTTGAACGCCTCGTAATCGGCGCCACGCTTGCCCCAGGTGGTGCCCTTCCACTTTGCGAACCACTGCGGCTGGGTCGGTGCAACGATTTCCACCGTGGCCTTGTTCGGGTACTGCGCATCCCAGGCTGGATCCTTGGCCGAGGGGAAGCTGATATAGATCAGCGGCATCGCCGGGTTCTGCCCGGCCATGAAACTACTGACGTTGTGGTCGTGATCATGGGTTGGATAGACCCAGTAGTTGGTCTTCGGCAGCTTCAACTCGGCGGCGCTGCCCTTGAAGCCGGCGTACAGGCACAGGGTGGCGGCCGAGAGGTTGACCTTGGGCAGTTGCTCCAGCAGGCCATAATCACTGGCCACCTGCTGGTCGAGCAGACGGCTGTAGGTCGGCACCAGACCCGCACAGCTGACAATCTGCGGAGCGCGGATTTCCACACCGTCCTTCTGCAGCCGCACGCCCACTGCCCGACCGTTTTCCAGCAAAATCTTGTCGACCCCGGCATAGGTGAAGACATTCCCACCAGCAGCTTCGATCACCGGGATAATGGTTTCGGAAATCTTCGTCGCACCGCCCACCGGGTAATTACCGCCGGTGATGTAGTGCTTGGCCACCATCGCGTGCATGACGAAGGCAGCTTCAGCCGGTGGCAGACCGTAATCGCCCCACTGCGCGGTGAGCACGCCGATCAGCTGCTGGTTGTCGGTCAGGCCTTCAAGCACTTCACGGGTCGTCTTGAAAAAGTAGTCCGGCAGCCACATCCGCCGCAGCCGGCTGTACAGCATACCGAGTGAGCGCGGCAGGGCTTGTCCGGCGAAGAAACGTGGCACCTTGGCACTGACCTCGCTGAGCAGGTCAACATAGCGCTCCAACACTGCAGCCTCAGCGGGAAAATGGTGCAGCATCTCGGCCTTGAATTCCTCACGCCCAGCCACGTAATCGTAGGTCTGCTCGCCAATCACGATGCGGTCGTAGTGGGCGTCCATTGGCGCCCACTGCAGTTGCCCATCACTGATCACATCAAACACCCGGCGGATGGTCGACCAGGGCTTGTGCACCTCGCCGATGTAATGCACACCCACGTCCCACTCATAGCCTTCGCGCTCATAGCTATGGGTGTAGCCGCCGGCGGTGTAATGCTGCTCCAGCACGCACACGCGCTTGCCAAGCCTGGCCAGCAGCGCGGCGGTGGTCAGGCCGCCGATACCGGAGCCGATGATGATGGCGTCGTAATCGTTACGCGCCAGACGCGGACGAAAGCGGGTTCCTGTGCGTTTCATGAGCAACTCCGTGATTACTGTTTGTTATGCAAGTTTTTGCATACTAGGCAGGCATTCCACGCACTGCAACTTTTTGCATAGACCGTATACTGACGTCCACGTCCGTACATCGCAGGTGAAAACACTTTATGTCGCTCAAGCACGCCATCCTGATCCTCCTGGAAAGCGAACCCGGCAGCGGCTACGACCTGCTCAAGCGCTTCAAGGATGGCCTCGGCTACTTCTGGAACGCCAAACATCAGCAGGTTTATCTGGAGTTGAAAAAGCTCAGTGAAGCCGGCTGGCTGGCATTCGAAGCACAAGCTCAGGACACCCGCCCGGACAAGAAGAACTACCACCTCACACCTGCGGGCCATGCCGAGCTGCTGCGCTGGCTGGGCGAGCCGGTGCAGCCGAACAAGATCAACGATGCGTTGCTGGTCAAACTCTACGCGGGCGCACACACCTCGACCGCCAACCTGCGCGAGGAAATGCAGCGGCATATCGCCGTACACCGCAAGACCCTGGACAGCCTGCTGGCCATCGAGCGCGACTACCTGGCCCTGCCGGATGAGCAACGTAATACGCTGCGCCTGCCCTACCTGACCCTGCGCCGCGGCATTCTCGGCGAACAGTCATGGCTGGCCTGGGCCGATGAGGTCGAGCACGCCCTGCACGCGCCCTCAACCGGCAGCGAAGCACCCCGTAATTAGTGCAGAAGCGCCTGCTGCCTGCTGTCAGGCGGTAGGCAAACCGCTAGACTGCCAGCCATTAGCCATCATCCCCGATACCCGCATGCCTGCGCCCTCTGCCTACATCTCACCCGACCAGTTGTGTGTTGGTCTGTATATCCAGCTCGAACTGGCCTGGTGGGAGCACAACTTTGCCTTCAGCAACTTCAAGATCAAGGATGAGCAGCAGATCAAGGCCCTGCGAGCCTTGGGTGTTGAGCGCTTACGCTATGACCCGGCCCGCAGTGACTGTGAGCCACTGAGTCAAAGCAAACCCCAGCCCCCTGTTGCCAGCACGCCGGCACCTGCACCGCTCACGGCAGAGCAGCAAGCCAGCCAGGCCCGCGCCGAAAAACTCAAGGCCCTGCGCAAACGCCTGGCCGAAGTGGACCGCACATTCGTCCAGGCCAGCCAGCAGGTCAAGACGCTCAATCAGACCCTGCGCAGCCGTCCCGAAGAAGCCTGCAAACAGGCCGGCGAGGTGGTCGGCGCGATGGTCGACACGCTGCTGGGCGGCAGCGGTGCCGTGCTGCACACCATCAATAGCAAGGCCGCCGAAGACCATTACCTGCACTCCCTGAACGTCACGGTGCTGAGCCTGATGCTGGGCCGCCAGCTCGGCCTGGACAGCGAGGACTGCCATATCCTCGGCATGGGTGCGCTGCTGCACGATGTCGGCAAACTGGAAGTACCCAGCAAGGTGCTGCTCAAGCCCGAGCCGCTGACCCGCCCGGAACAACAGCTGCTGCAACTGCACTGCGAACTTGGCCTGCGCATGGGCCACAAGCTAATGCTGGATGATGAAGTACTGCGCATCATCAACGAGCACCATGAGTACTGCGACGGCAGCGGTTACCCGCGTCAGCTGCGTGAAGCGGCCATCGGCCGCCTCAGTCGTCTGGTGTGCATTACCAACCAGTTCGACAACCTGTGCAACCCGCTCAACCCACGCGACGGCCTCAGCCCGCACGAAGCCCTGGCGCTGATGTTCAAGCAATACAATGCGCGCTTCGATGCAGTGGCACTGAAAGCCTTTATCCGCTGCATGGGCGTTTATCCGCCAGGCTGCCTGGTGCAACTGGACGATCAGCGCTATGGCCTGGTGCTGGGCATGAACCCCGGCCTGCCGCTGAAACCAACACTGGTGGTTTACGATGCCGAGGTGCCCAAAAACGAGGCGTTGATCATCGACCTGGAACAGGAAACACGCCTCGGCATCGCCAGCAGCCTGCGCCCGGCGCAGCTGCCGCGCGCAGCACTGGAGTACCTGAATCCGCGCCAGCAGCTGAGCTACTTTGTCGAACCGGCCAAAGGCCGTTAGCTGCCGCTGCTTTCCTCGATCAACCAATCCAGTCGCCAGCCGCCCTGGCTTTGCCCAAGCAAGTCAGCCAGCCACGGCAGGATCAGCTTGAGTTCATCTTCCAGGCCCCATGGCGGGTTGCTGATCACCAGACCCGAGCCGTTGAGGCGCGCGGCTTCATCGGTGGTGTGTACGTAGAGCTCGACGCGCAGCAGCTTGGGCGCTTTGCTTTTTTGCACGTCGCTGTAGAAGCGCTTGAGCTGGCGCAGGTCCTTGATCGGGTACCAGATCGCCACCACCGCCTGACGCATGCGGCTGATGGCTTCGCTCAGCGATTGGGCGCAGCGCTCCATTTCATCGACTTGCTCGAACGGCGGATCGATCAGCAGCAAGGCACGCTTTTCACGGGTCGGTAGCAGGGCGCGCGGCACATACCAGCCCTCGCCCAAGTGCACGGCGACGCGGCGGTCGCCGTGCATATTTTCCTTGAGCAGGCGGCCGTCTTCGGGGTGTTTTTCGTTCAGGTGCAGGCGGTCCTGTTCGCGCGTCAGCAAACGCGCCAACTCCGGCGAGCCGGGGTAGTGGCGCAGCTCACCATCAGGGTTCATCGCACGGATCACTTCCAGATAATCCAGCAGCGGGTCCGGTATATCGGTGGCCTGCCACAGCCGGGCAATGCCTTGCAGCCACTCGCCGGTGCGGCTGGCTTGATCGCCGCGCAGGTCATACAGACCGATACCCGCATGGCTGTCGAGGTAGGCGAACGGCGCCTCCTTGCGTGACAGCAGGGCGATCAGGCGAGTGAGGACGTAGTGTTTCAGCACATCGGCATGGTTGCCGGCATGGAAGGCGTGACGGTAGTTCATGTGCAGGCTCCTGTGGCCGGGCAGTTTACCAGTTTGCCAGGCGCCGGATGGATCAGTACGGTGGCCGCTGATCCATCCGGCAAGGGAGAACCGTCATGTCACTGCAAAACCTATTGGGCATTGAGCTGCCCCTCATTCAGGCACCGATGGCCGGCGCACAGCTGCACGGCTTGGCCGCCGCCGTGTCGCATGCCGGCGCACTCGGTTCGCTGCCCTGCGCCATGCTCGACGCGGCCGGTTTGCGTAAGGAGCTGCAGGCACTGCGCGAAAAAACCCGCAAACCCTACAACCTGAACTTCTTCTGCCACACCCCACCATCTGCTGATGGCGCACGCGAAGCCGCCTGGCGTGAGGCGCTGAGTCCGTTCTATCGCGAGCTCGGCATTGATCCCGCGACGATTGCCAGCGGTCCCGGCCGCCTGCCGTTTAGTGCTGAAATGGCCGATTTGCTCGATGAATTCCGCCCAGCCGTGGTGAGCTTTCACTTCGGCCTGCCCTCAGCTGAGCTGTTGGCGCGCGTAAAAACGTGCGGAGCCAAAGTGCTTAGCTCGGCGACCACCGTGGCGGAAGCGCTGTGGCTCGAAGCCAACGGCGCGGACGCGATCATCGCCCAGGGGCTGGAAGCGGGCGGTCATCGCGGTATGTTCCTCACTGAGGACCTGAGCAGCCAGCTCGGCACCTTCGCCCTGCTGCCGCAGATCGTCCAGGCCGTGCGCTTGCCGGTGATTGCCGCCGGCGGGATTGCCGATGCTGCCGGAGTGCGCGCGGCCATGGCGCTTGGCGCTGCAGGAGTGCAGATTGGCACCGCTTACCTGTGCTGCGATGAGGCCAGCACCAGCGCCATCCACCGCGCTGCCCTGCGCAGCCCGGCGGCGCGACACACGGCGCTGACCAACCTGTTCAGCGGCCGCCCGGCGCGGGGCATCGTCAACCGGGTAATGCGCGAGCTGGGGCCGATCAGCCCACTGGCACCCGCCTTCCCACTGGCGACTGCGGCCATTGCCCCGCTGCGCACCAAGGCAGAAAGCCAGGGCAGCGGCGACTTCTCGCCACTCTGGGCAGGGCAGAATGTCAGCGGCTGCAAAGCCATCAGCGCCGCCGCACTGACCCACGAGCTGGCGCAGGGCTTTACCCAATAGACACGAACATTGCCTTGAAATCCGTAGGGTGGATAACGCCTCACCCATCCACCCTTGCGATTTGGTGGATGGATAAAGCGTCATCCACCCTACTCAACCGCCCCGGCCCAACGCCCCGTTATCACGCTTATTAATAGTGCTGGGAGCCACGCGCGCAGCTGCTTAGACTCGCTGCATCGCCACCGGAGGTATACCCATGTCCGAGTCCCTGCTCAGTTCCCGCAACCTGGCCTTCGAGCTGTATGAAGTGCTGGACGCCGAAGGCCTGACCCAGCGTGAGCGTTTCGCTGAACACAGCCGCGAAACCTTTGACGCGGCCATCGACACCGCCCGCAGCATCGCGGAAAACCTGTTCGCCCCGCACAACCGCAAAAACGACGAGCACGAGCCAGAGTACGTCGACGGCGCGGCGGTGCTGATCCCCGAAGTGAAACCGGCGGTGGATGCCTTCCTTGAGGCGGGCTTCCTCAACGCCACCCGCGAATTCGACGTCGGCGGCATGCAGCTGCCCAACCTGCTGTCGCAGGCCTGCTTCGCTCACTTCCAGTCGGCCAACGCGGCGACCACCTCGTACCCGTTCCTGACCATGGGCGCGGCTAATCTGATCGAGAACTTCGGCACCGCCGAGCAAAAGCAGCGCTTTCTGCAGCCGATGATCGACGGCCGTTTCTTCGGCACCATGGCCCTGACCGAACCCCACGCGGGCTCCTCGCTGTCGGACATCCGCACCCGCGCCGAACCGGCCGAAGACGGCACCTACCGGCTCAAGGGCAACAAGATCTTTATCTCCGGTGGCGACCATCCACTGTCGGAAAACATCGTGCACATGGTGCTGGCCAAGCTGCCGGATGCCCCGCCGGGCGTGAAAGGCATCAGCCTGTTTATCGTGCCGAAGTTTCTGGTTAACGATGACGGCAGCCTGGGCAAGCGCAACGACGTGGTGCTGGCCGGGCTGTTCCACAAAATGGGCTGGCGCGGCACCACCTCCACCGCGCTGAATTTTGGTGATAACGGCGACTGCGTCGGCTACCTGGTGGGCAAACCGCACCATGGCCTGAGCTACATGTTCCAGATGATGAACGAAGCGCGCATTGGCGTTGGCATGGGCGCGGTGATGCTCGGCTACGCCGGCTACCTGTACTCGCTGGACTACGCCCGCCAGCGTCCGCAAGGCCGCTTACCCGATGGCAAAGACCCGACCTCCAATCAAGTTTCGATCATCGAACACGCTGACGTGCGGCGCATGTTGCTGACCCAGAAAGCCTACGTGGAAGGTTCCTTCGACCTCGGCCTGTATGCCGCACGGCTGTTCGACGACACCCAGACGCTGGAGACCGAGGACGAGCGCCGCATCGCCCTGGAACTGCTCGACCTGCTCACCCCGATCGTTAAATCCTGGCCGTCGGAGTTCTGCCTCAAGGCCAACGAGCTGGCCATCCAGATTCTCGGCGGCCACGGCTACACCCGCGATTACCCGGTGGAGCAGTACTACCGCGACAACCGCCTCAACCCGATCCATGAAGGCACCCACGGCATCCAGTCCCTCGACCTGCTCGGGCGCAAGGTGTCGATTAACGGTGGCGCGGCGCTCAAGCAGTTGCTCAAGCTGATCCATGGCACCTGCCAGCGCGCCGAAGCCCACGCCTCGCTGACCGCCCTGCGCCAGCCGCTGGAGCACCTGCTGGCACGCCTGCAAGCGGTGACCTTGGCCCTGCTGGGCGACCTGATGAGCGGCAAGGTCAACGAAGGCCTGGCCAACTCGGCGCTGTACCTCAAGGTGTTCGGCCATACCGTGATCGGCTGGCGCTGGCTGGAACAGGCCATTCGCGCGGAAGAAGGCCTGGCGCGTGGCAATCCCGCCGATGTCGACTTCTACCAAGGCAAGCTGCAGGCCGCACGTTACTTCCTGACCTGGGAAGTGCCGAGTTGCCACCACGACCTGGCCATCCTTGAAGCCCGCGACGACACCTGCCTGGCGATGCAGGACGCCTGGTTCTGAGCCCTACGGGATACCTGCTACCCCTTGCAATGCCGCACAGCAGAAGCTGAGCGGCATTTTTTATGGCGCAAGGTATGGCCCACCGCCTCGTCAGCCATGCACATCGCCCAGCCTGTCTGACGCCAGGCTGAACAGAGGCCGTTTTTTTCCAGCGACAAAGACGAGCAGCGGTTAGAATCCCTGGCATGCGCCATGCATACTGGCGCAGTCGACCACCTCGCACGGAGTACGCGCCTTGGATGCCAGCACCATCAATAATCTGTTTTTGATCGGTGGCGTGCTGGTGGCAATGAGCATTCTGGTCAGTGCATTCGGTTCACGCTTCGGCATCCCGATTCTGGTGATCTTTCTTGTGGTCGGCATGTTCGCCGGCACCGACGGCCCCGGCGGCATCGCGTTCAACGACTACTCAACGGCTTACCTGGTAGGCAACCTGGCGCTGGCCATCATCCTGCTCGATGGCGGCATGCGAACCCGCGTATCCAGCTTCCGCGTGGCCTTGTGGCCCTCACTTTCACTGGCCACCGTCGGTGTATTGATTACCGCCGGACTGACCGGCATCGCAGCGGCCTGGCTGTTCGAACTGAGCTGGATGGAAGGTCTGCTGATCGGCGCCATCGTCGGCTCCACCGACGCCGCTGCAGTGTTCAGTCTGCTCGGCGGACGCGGGCTCAACGAGCGAGTCAGCGCCACCCTGGAAATCGAGTCGGGCAGCAACGACCCGATGGCGGTGTTCCTCACCGTAACGCTGATCGAGCTGCTTGCCAGCGGCGAGTCCGGCTTCAGCTGGACCTTCGTCGTGCACCTGATCCAGCAGTTCGGCATCGGCGGCCTGCTCGGCCTTGGCGCTGGCTGGTTGCTGCTGCAGGTGGTCAACCGCATGACCCTGGCCAACGGCCTCTATCCGCTGCTGGTGGTCAGCGGCGGGATCATGATCTTCGCGGTGACCAACGCCGTGGGCGGCAGCGGCATCCTCGCCATCTACCTGTGCGGCCTGCTGCTGGGCAACCGGCCGATCCGCTCGCGTCACGGCATCCTGCATTTCCTCGACGGTCTAACCTGGCTGGCGCAGATCGGTATGTTCCTGGTCCTTGGCCTGCTGGTCACCCCGCACGAGTTGCTGCCCATTGCCCTGCCGGCTCTGGGCCTGGCGCTGTGGATGATCCTGTTCGCCCGGCCGCTGTCAGTATTCATCGGCCTGCTGCCGTTCCGCGCCTTCCACGACCGCGAGAAGGCCTTCATCGCCTGGGTCGGCCTGCGCGGCGCAGTGCCGATCATTCTCGCCGTGTTCCCGCTGATGGCCGGCCTAGCGAATGCCCAGCTGTTCTTCAACGTGGCCTTCTTCATCGTATTGGTGTCGCTGCTGCTGCAGGGCACCAGCCTGCCCTGGGCAGCCAAGCTGCTGAAGGTCACCGTACCGCCTGATCCGGCGCCGATTTCCCGCGCGGGCCTGGAAACCCACCCAACCAGCGAGTGGGAGCTGTTCATCTACCGCCTCGGCGCAGAAAAGTGGTGTATCGGAGCGGCGCTGCGCGAGCTGAACATGCCGGAAGGTACACGTATCGCTGCACTGTTCCGTGACCGCGAGCTGCTGCATCCCTCCGGCAGTACCACACTGGAAGCCGGTGATCTGCTCTGCGTGGTCGGCCACGAACATAACCTCACCGCCCTGGGCCGGCTGTTCAGTCAGGCGCCCAAACGCGGTCAGGACCTGCGCTTCTTTGGTGATTTTGTCCTGGAAGGTGATGCCGAACTGGCCGCAGTCGCAGCCCTTTATGGCCTGAAACTGGGTGAGACCGATGGCCAGATGCCGCTGGGCCGGTTTATCACCCATGAAATTGGGGGTGAGCCGGTCATTGGTGACCAGGTCGAATGGCAAGGCCTGACCTGGACAGTGGCGGCCATGGAAGGGAACAAGATCCGCAAAGTCGGCGTCAGATTCCCCGAAGGCAGCAGCCCCGCTCCGAGCTTGTTCCTGTAGCCCGGTGCACGCGCAGAACACCGTTCTGCACGGCCCGTTATGCGCAACACAGGCGCTGACCCACGCGCCTGTTAAACTCAGCTTCTTTTCGAGCCAACGATCGTCACTATGCCCTCTCTTCGCATTTGCCTTGCCATCACCCTGTTCGGGCTGTGCCTGAATACCCCACTGCTACAGGCGGCCGACGCCCCCAGCCGAGCTGCCGTGCAAAGCAGCCTGGACAGCCTGGCCGATCGCAAGTTGCCAGAAGCCGAGCAACTGGCAATCAAGCAGACACTGGAAAAGACCCTCGCCCTGCTCAACGAGCAGGCCGACAGCCAGCAACGCCTGGCCGACCTTGAAAAACAGCTGCAACAAGCACCACGCCTGATTGCTGAGGCACAGCGCGATTACCAGCGACTGAAGAACAGCACGCCTACCCAGGTCAATCTGCGCTATGGCAAAAGTGCCCTGACTCAACTCGAACAACTGCTGGCAGAACGCAACGCACAACTCAACGAGTGGCAAAAACAGATCATCGAGGCCAACAGCCTGGTGACCACCGCGCAAACCCGGCCGGAACGCGCTCAGGCTGAGATCAGTGACAACCAGACCCGCAGCCAGAAGATCAACGCCATCCTCAAGAGCGGCCGCGATGCCGGCAAACCGCTGAGCAGCGAACGCCGTGATCAACTGAATGCCGAACTGGCCAAGCTCGATGCGCAAACCCAACTGCGCCGCCAGGAGCTGGCTGGCAACAGCCTGCTGCAGGATCTCGGTAACAGCCGCCGCAGCTTGCTGGAGGAGCGTATCAAGCGCCTGGAACAGGAACTGCTCGACCTGCAGACCCTGATCAACGAAAAGCGCCGCAACCTCTCTGAGCAGACCCTCGCCGAACAGTCCCGCGAGGCCGAAAAAGCCGGTAGCGACAGCCTGTTGGCGCAGGAAAGTGCACACAACCTGAAACTGTCCGATTACCTGCTGCGCGCCACCGACCGGCTCAGCGAGCTGACGCGCCTGAACCTGCAGACCAAGCAGCAGCTCGACAGCCTGAGCCAGAGCGACCAGGCCCTGGAAGAACAGATCAGCGTGCTGCAAGGCAGCCTGTTGCTTTCGCGCATTCTTTATAAGCAACAGCAGGCGTTGCCGACCCTGAAAATCGACAGCAACCTGCCCGACCAGATTGCCGATCTGCGCCTGTATCAGTTCGAACTCAATCAACAGCGCGAAGCCATCAACAACCCCGTGGCCTACGTCGACAGCTTGCTCAGCAGTCAGGCCAACGAGTCGAACATCACCGAACTGCGCAATGACCTGCTGGCCATCATCGATACCCGCCGCGAATTGATTGATCGGCTCAACCGCGAGCTGAACAGCCTGCTGAACGAGTCCATCACCCTGCAGCTCAACCAGAAACAGCTGAAGACCACCGCCGAAGCCCTGCGCGCGACCCTCGACGAACAGATGTTCTGGATTCCCAGCAACAAGCCACTGGACCTGGCCTGGTTCAAGTCGGTGCCACACCTGCTCGAGCGGCAGATTGCCGAACTGCCCTGGGGCGCCAACCTGCACCAGTTGGGCGCTGGCCTGACCGAACGTCCGCTGCTGTTTCTACCCTTGCTGCTGCTGATCGTTGTACTGCTCTGGCGGCGTGGGTACCTGTACCGCAAGCTCACCGAACTGCATCAGGACATCGGCCACTTCAAGCGTGACAGCCAGTTACACACCCCCATGGCAATCATGCTCAACGTGTTGCTGGCACTGCCTGGCACGCTGTTCCTGGCGTTATGCGGCTTTGCCCTGCAAATGGACGCCCGTGGACAGAACGCCAACCTGGGTGAGGCGCTGTTTCAGATGGCCCAGGCCTGGCTGGTGTTCTACACCCTGTACCGCATCCTCGCTGATGGTGGCGTGGCGGAACTGCACTTCCGCTGGGGTCGCCCGCAAGTGGCCTTCCTGCACCGCCAGGTACGCCGTCTGGGGTTGGTGGTGATGGCCCTGGTGGCGGTGGTCACGGTGGCCAAACACCAGCCCGCCGGCCTGGGCGATGACGTGATCGGCCTGACCGTGGTGCTGACCTGTTATGCGCTGATGGTCTGGTTGCTGCACAAACTGTTGCTCACCGGCCCGGCACGCGAACACGCCTCGGCTTTCCGCATGCTGATCGGCATCGGCTTCAGCCTGTTGCCCCTGGCACTGATTGTCGCGGTCAGCTTCGGCTACTACTACACCGCTCTGAAACTGAGTGATCGCCTGATCAACACGCTTTATCTGCTGGTGATCTGGCTGGTCGTCGAAGCCACCTTCGTACGCGGCCTGGGCGTGGCGGCGCGGCGCCTGGCCTACCAGCGCGCCACGGCCAAACGCCAGGCACAGAGCAAGGACAGCGGCGAAGGCACGGAAACCCTGGTCGAGGAGCCAACACTGGATATCGAACAGGTCAACCAGCAGTCGCTGCGCCTGATTCGTCTGGCCCTGCTCGGCACCTTTATCGCTGGGCTGTACTGGGTCTGGGCAGACCTGATCTCGGTATTCGCCTACCTCGACAACATCACCCTTTACCAATACAGCAGCGGCACCGGCGACGCCGCCACTCTGGTGCCGATCAGCCTCAGTGATGTGCTCGGCGCCCTGATCATCGTCGGCATCACCATTGCCCTGGGGCGCAACCTGCCCGGTCTGCTTGAAGTGCTGGTGCTCTCCAGGCTGAACCTGGCCCAGGGCAGCGCCTACGCCACCACCACCCTGCTGTCCTATGCGATTGTCGGCATCGGTTTTGTCGCCACCCTGTCAACCCTCGGCGTCAGCTGGGACAAGTTGCAATGGCTGGTTGCCGCGCTATCGGTCGGCCTGGGCTTCGGCCTGCAGGAGATATTCGCCAACTTCATCTCCGGCCTGATCATCCTGTTCGAGCGCCCGGTGCGCATCGGCGACGTGGTGACCATCGGCAACCTGTCCGGCACCGTGAGCAAGATCCGCATCCGCGCCACCACCATCACCGATTTCGACCGTAAAGAAATCATCGTACCGAACAAGACCTTCGTCACCGGGCAACTGATCAACTGGTCACTCAACGATACCGTCACCCGGGTCATCGTGAAGATCGGCGTGGCCTACGAGACCGATCTGCCCCTGGCTCGCAAACTGATGATGCAGGCCGCCGAGGAAAACCCACGGGTACTGCGCGATCCGGCACCACTGCTGTTCTTCCTGACCATCAGTGCCAGCACCTTCGACTACGAACTGCGCTTCCACGTACGCGAGCTGGGCGATCGCAACGCCGCCACCGACGAGATCCTCACGCGCATTGCCCTGAGCTTCCGTGAGCACAACGTGGAGATGGCCTTCAACCAGGTCGAGGTGATGATCAAGAACCTGCATGGCCAGGAACTCAACCTGACCACCGGGCAAATGGTCGCCGCTACGGCCGTCGCTGATGCCCAGCAGAGCAAACTGCCGCCTCCCACTCCGGCCGTCGATCCACAGTAACGCGCCACCGGCCCGCCTCTGCGGGCCGTTACCTGACCACTGCTGGGCGGTTTCGCCCGGTTGGAGCCTGATCGTGAAGTCGCTGATCGAGTTGCAGTTCGATAACCGCTTCGCCCGCCTCGGCGACGCCTTTTCCACCCATGTGCTGCCCGAGCCGATTGCCGAGCCGCGCCTGGTCGTTGCCAGCCCGGCCGCCATGGCCCTGCTTGATCTGGACCCGAGCGAAGCCGACAGCGAGGTGGTCGCGCAGATCTTCGCCGGGCACAAGCTGTGGAGCACCGCCGAGCCGCGCGCCATGGTCTATTCCGGGCATCAGTTTGGCGGCTACAACCCGCGCCTGGGCGATGGCCGTGGCCTGCTGCTGGGCGAGGTCATCAACGACGCCGGCGAGCACTGGGACCTGCACCTCAAAGGAGCCGGACAAACGCCCTACTCGCGCATGGGCGACGGCCGTGCCGTATTGCGCTCATCAATTCGCGAGTTTCTCGCCAGCGAACACCTGCACGCCCTCGGCATCCCCAGCTCGCGGGCGCTGTGCGTGACCGGCTCCAGCACCCCGGTGTGGCGCGAAAAACGGGAAACCGCGGCGATGGTGCTGCGCCTGGCACCCAGTCATATCCGCTTCGGCCACTTCGAGTACTTCTATTACACCCAGCAGCATGAGCTGCTCAAACAGCTCGCCGAGCATGTGCTGCACTGCCACTACGCCGGCTGTTTACAGCAGGAACAGCCATACCTGGCAATGTTCCGCGAAATTATCGAGCGTAACGCCGCGATGATCGCCTACTGGCAGGCCTACGGTTTCTGCCATGGCGTGATGAACACCGACAACATGTCGATCCTCGGCATCACCTTCGATTACGGCCCCTACGCCTTTCTCGATGATTTCGATGCCCAGCATATCTGCAACCATTCCGATGACACCGGCCGCTACAGTTTCAGCAATCAGGTGCCCATTGCCCAGTGGAACCTCGCCGCCCTCGGCCAGGCTCTGGTACCGCTGGTCGATGTAGAAGCGCTGCGCGAGACGCTCGGCCTGTTCCTGCCGCTGTACCAGGCGCATTACCTCGACCTGATGCGCAAGCGCCTGGGCCTGCTCAGTGCCGATGAGGGCGATGAAGCCCTGGTGCAGCGCCTGCTGCAACTGATGCAAAGCAGCGCGGTGGATTACACCCTGTTCTTCCGCGAGCTCGGCGACAGCCCGGCAGCGCAAGCCGTAGCGCGGCTGCGCGACGATTTCACTGACCTGGCTGGTTTCGATGCCTGGGCTACCGACTACCTGGCGCGCAGTGCCCGCGATGGTGACGACCAACTGCAACGGCGTACGCACATGCACGCGGCCAACCCCAAGTACATATTGCGCAACTACCTGGCCCAGCAAGTGATCGAAGCCGCCGAACAGGGCGATTACGCCCCGGTGCGTGAGCTGCATCAGGTGCTGTCGCGCCCCTTCGACGAGCAGCCCGGCTTCGAACACTACGCCCAGCGCCCGCCGGAATGGGGCAAGCATCTGGAAATCAGCTGCTCGTCGTAGGTTGGGTTGAGGAGCCTGCGACGAAGCCCAACGATAGCCGGGTGGAGCGCTACGCGCGCCCTGTTGGGCTTCGCACGCTCAACCCAACCTACGAACCACTCAGCATCCACTCCAGCCCCATCGCCACATGCAGTTCGGTACTGTCGAGCAAGGGCAGCGGAGCATCCAGCCCATCGAGCAGCAAACCGATCTCGGTGCAGCCAAGAATCGCCACCTCGGCGCCCTGCCCCTGCAGCGTATGCAAACAGTCCAGATAGAACGCCCGCGCCTGCGGCAAAAACTGCCCCTGACACAGCTCGGCAAAGATCACCCGGTCAATTTCAGTCATCTGCACGGCGTTCGGGGTGATCACGTCGATGGCAAAACGCTCAGCCAGGCGCTCGCGGTAGAAGTCCTCCTGCATGGTGAACCGCGTCCCGAGCAGGGCCGCACGGCGCACACCTTGGCGTTGCAGGGCCTGGCCAACCGCATCGCCGATATGCAGCAGGGGAATGTCCACCGCCGCTTCGATGGCCGGCGCCACCTTGTGCATGGTGTTGGTGGCCAGCAGCAAAGCTGTCGCGCCGGCCTGCTTCAGGCTCTGCGCGGCACAGGCCAATAGCTCACCCGCCGCCTGCCAGTCCGCGCGCCGCTGCAGCTCGGCGATCTCGGCAAAATCCACTGAATGCAGCAACAAGGGCGCCGAGTGCAACCCACCGAGGCATTCGCGCACGCCCTGGTTGAGCAAGCGGTAATAGCTGGCCGTGGACTCCCAACTCATACCACCCAGAATGCCTAACTGACGCATATCACCTCCACTCGATAAAGCCTTGAGCCTAATCCGCCACGGGTCCGGCGCACAGGCACAGTGCGCAGTAGAGCAGCCGGTACAGCCTTATCTATTAAATCGAAAAGGCATATAAACCTTTCCAAACATTCTTAGACTCTCTAAGCAAAGCCGATTATCTTCGCGGCCTGTTTTACGCCCTGTTCTACCACCCGCTGTCAGGCGCGCCCCTAGTTATGAAAATTCGTAATCTCGATCTCAGCTCAAGCCCGCTCAATGACGAGCATCAGGCGTTGGGGCTCCCCCCTGTAGAAGACTTCGTCACCCACCCGGACAATCACCCCGTACTGCGAGCAGCCGTATGGTTCGCCGCGCTGACCCTGATCGGCCTGCTGCTGTTTCTCGCCTGGCGCCTGTTCTTCGGCGACAACAACGGCCATAGCGGCCTGCAGATCATCGAAACCACCCTGCGCAGCCCGACCTTCTGGAGCGCGGTGGCGGTCGGCTTTTTCGCCCAGGTCATCGACGGCGCGCTGGGCATGGCTTATGGCATAACAGCCACTACCTTCCTGCTCAGTGCTGGCGCCTCTCCCGCTGCCGCCAGTGCCAGCGTGCACATCGCCGAAGTGTTCACCACCGGCCTGTCGGGGATTTCCCACGCCAAGCTGGGCAACGTCAACAAATCGCTGTTTCTGCGCCTGCTGCTGCCCGGGATCATCGGTGCCGTGCTCGGCGCGGTGCTGATCACCAGTTTCGATGGCGAAGTGATGAAGCCATTCATCTCCGCTTACCTGCTGCTGATGGGCCTGTACATTCTGCGCAAGGCGTATCGCCACGTGCAGCAGCAACGCAGTGAGCCCAAGCATGTGGCCAAACTCGCGCTGTTTGGTGGCTTCGTCGATGCCGCCGGCGGCGGCGGCTGGGGGCCGGTGGTCACCAGCAGCCTGCTCGGATCGGGTAGCGACCCACGCACCACGATCGGCTCGGTGAACTTCGCCGAGTTCTTCCTGACCATCACCAGCGCCGCCTCATTCATCCTCCTCGCCGGCCAACCGGACACCTGGATGATGGTCGCCGGTCTGGTGTTTGGCGGCATGTTCGCCGCACCGTTCGCCGCGCTGCTGTGCAAAAAGCTGTCGGCGCGCACGCTACTGACCATCGTCGGTTGCCTGATCACCCTGATCAGCGCCTACAACATATATAAGGCCCTGAGCTAAGACGGGTAGCGTCATAAGCATCTTATAAAACGTTCTAACAAAGGCCCGTTTCATTGCCCCAGCGCATTGACCGGGCCTTCTTGCTTTGGCCATGCTGCGGGTCTTTCAAACTGCCCTGAAGGAACGCGCGCATGAAATTGGAAACCCTGGCCATCCACGCCGGCTACAGCCCCGACCCGACCACCAAGGCGGTGGCGGTGCCGATCTACCAGACCAGCTCCTTTGCCTTCGACGACACCCAGCATGGTGCCGATCTGTTCGACCTGAAGGTCGCCGGCAATATCTATTCACGGATCATGAACCCGACCAACGCCGTGCTCGAAGAGCGCGTGGCGGCGCTGGAAGGTGGCGTCGGCGCGCTGGCCGTGGCCTCGGGCATGGCCGCGATCACCTACGCGATCCAGACCGTCGCCGAAGCCGGTGACAATATCGTCTCGGTGGCCAAACTGTATGGCGGCACCTACAACCTGCTGGCCCACACCCTGCCGCGCTTCGGCATTCAGACCCGCTTCGCCGCCCATGACGACATCGCCGCCCTCGAAGCGCTGATCGACGAGCGCACCAAAGCGGTGTTCTGCGAATCCATCGGCAACCCGGCCGGCAATATCGTTGACCTCGCCGCGCTGGCCGCCGCCGCGCACCGCCATGGCGTGCCGTTGATCGTCGACAACACCGTGGCCACGCCGATCCTCTGCCGCCCGTTCGAGCATGGCGCGGACATCGTCGTGCACTCGCTGACCAAATACATCGGCGGTCACGGCACCAGCATCGGCGGCATCGTGGTGGATTCCGGCAAATTCCCCTGGGCCGACAACAAGGCGCGCTTCCCGCTGCTGAACACCCCGGACCCGTCCTACCACGGCGTGACCTACACCGAAGCCTTCGGCCCGGCGGCCTTTATCGGTCGCTGCCGCGTGGTGCCGTTGCGCAACACCGGTGCGGCACTCTCGCCGTTCAACGCTTTCCTGATTCTGCAAGGCCTGGAAACCCTGGCGCTGCGCATGGAGCGCCACTGCGAGAACGCACTGAAGGTCGCCCATTACCTGCAAAATCACCCGCAAGTGGCTTGGGTGAAATACGCCGGCCTGCCGGATCACCCCGAGCATGCACTGGCGCAACGTTACTGCGGCGGCAAACCGGCCTCGATCCTCTCGTTCGGCATTGTCGGTGGTCAGGAAGCCGGCGCGCGCTTTATCGATGCGCTGCAGCTGGTGGTGCGCCTGGTCAACATCGGCGATGCCAAATCGCTGGCCTGCCACCCGGCCTCGACCACCCACCGCCAGCTGAATGACGAAGAACTGGAGCGTGCCGGCGTACCGCGCGACATGGTGCGCCTGTCGATTGGCATTGAGCACAGCGACGACATTCTCGCCGACCTGGCCCAGGCGCTGGACGCCGCGGCGCGCTAATCGCCCTTGATATCCGCGCAAGCGACTCCAGATAAGGGATAACCGCCTCTGGAGTCGCCCATGTCCAATCCCCTGCTGATCCCCTGCCCACACTGCAACGGTCTTAATCGTATTCCCGCCGAGCGTCTGGGCGATACGCCGCGCTGCGGCCGCTGCAAATCGGCAGTGCTGCCCAGCACACCCTTCGACCTGACCCAAGCCAACTTCGACGCGCAGAACAAGGGCGACCTGCCGCTGCTGATTGATGTCTGGGCCAGCTGGTGCGGCCCCTGCCGCAGCTTTGCCCCGATCTACGAACAGGCCGCCGCGCAACTGCAAGGCCACTGCCGCCTGGCCAAGCTGGACAGCGAAGCCAACCCTCAGCTGTCGGCGGAAATGGGCATTCGCTCGATCCCAACGCTGATCCTGCTCAAGGGCGGTGTGGAAGTTGCCCGCCAGAGTGGCGCACTGCCCTTGCCGCAACTGCTTGGCTGGCTGCGCCAGCAGGGCATTTGAGCGGATCGGTCAATCAGGCCACGGCAGCGCGGTCATTACTCCAATCACGACCAACCTTTAGGCTGGCTGCACAACAATAACTGTGGAGCCAACCATGCCAATGCCCTTTGAACTGGTGCGCCAGCTCACCGAAGAACAGATTGCCTTTGTCCAGCGCAGCGGCCTCAAAGCGGAAATGCTGGAAGTGGGTCATGTCCGTCTGCGCATGCCGCTGGCGGGCAACCAGAACCATATCGGCAGCATGTACGCCGGCGCACTGTTCACCCTGGCGGAAATTCCGGGCGGTGCGTTGTTTCTCACCAGCTTCGATACCCGGCGTTTCTACCCCATCGTCAAGGAAATGAACCTGCGCTTTCGGCGCCCGGCCAGCGGCGATATCTGGGTCGAGGCACACCTTGCAGAGGAAGAAATCCAGCGGCTGCAAAAACAGGCAACAGAAGAGGGCAAAGCGGAATACGTTTTAGAGTTGCAGCTGACCGACGACAGTGGTGAAGTAGTGGCTCAGAGTCGCGGCTTGTACCAATTACGCACGCGCTGACGCCTGACCTTGCCCTGGGTCAAAAGTCCAGCTATGACTCGAGGTCACAATAAATGTGCCGACATGCATCGGCAGGAGAACGCCGACCATGCCCAGTCACATCCTTATTGCCCACGACCTGCGCGATACTGCCGATATGGCGCTGTGCCGCGCCACGCAGCTGGCCAAGCAGTTCAACGCCAAACTGACCATCCTGCATGTGCTCGACCCGAGCAAGAGTAGCCAGGAGCATGAACAGGCCAAACAGACCCTGGATCGCAGCCTGACGCAGTACGCCCCGCCCGGCAGCCAGCTGCTGATCCGCAGCGGCATCAAACCCTCGGAAGTGGTCCTGCAGCAGCTCAACGAGCTGGATTGCGACCTGCTGGTACTTGGCGGCCATCACCAGCGCCACGACTTCTTCTCCGGCACCAGCCTCGACCGCATTGCGCGCAACTGCCCGGTGCCGCTGCTGCTGGTGGCGCGCAACAATTTCAGTCCGTATGAGCGCGCCCTGGCTGCCATCGACTTCTCCCTGTGCGCCTGCAGCGCCCTCGGCCAAGCCTATCGCCTGCTACCGGAAAGTGCCGATCTGCATGCCCTGCATGTGTTTGAACCGGACAAGGGCACGCCCAAGCAGGTCGAAGCGCAATTGACCACACAGAAGGCACTGATCAACCAGTTGCTGGAAGACGAAGCACAGAACCTGCCGGAAAAAGGTCCGACCCTGAGCCACTCAGTGGAACAGGGCGGCATTCTGCGTTGCCTGCAAGCCCGCCTGAAAAGCCACGATATCGAACTGCTGGTACTGGGCAGCCATGGCCGCAGCGCATTGTCGCAAGCGTTGCTGGGCAGCTTGGCGCAGCACTTTCTGCACAAGGCACCCTGCGACATCTACGTCGTCCGCTGACGATCTGCTGCGCGTCGGCCCTGCTGCGTTGAAAACAAGTTCGGAATGCTCATGTACAAAAGTACACTCCGCGTCCTCACCTGTTTTCGCCTTGCACGGCTCTAGCTCGCGAGATCTTCAATAGGCTCTGAACCAGCCAATAAAAAAGCTGCCTAGGCAGCTTTTTTTAATTACAGCCAACGCTCAATTGTCGTTAAGCAGGTCATGCAACTCGACAAACTGCTGCGTCAGTTTGTGGCTGCGGTCCAGGTAGATCAGCGGTGTACAGGCCTGATGCGACTCACGCATCTTCACCGAACTCATCAAGTTAACCGGCAATACCGGCAACCCTTCAGCGATCAGCTCTTCCAATAGCTGCTGCGGCAAACTGGCGCGCGGCTGGAACTGGTTGACCACGATGCCCTCCACCTCCAGGCCCTCATTGTGGTCTTCCTTGAGCTCTTCGATTTCACGCAGCAAGCCATACAGCGCCTGACGCGAGAAGCTGTCGCAATCAAACGGAATCAACACGCGGTCAGCGGCGATCAACGCGGAGACGGTGTAGAAATTCAACGCTGGCGGCGTATCGAGGTAAATCCGCTCATAGTCTTCGCTGAGTTCTTCGAGCAGTTTGCGCAGCTTGTTGATCTTGTGCTTCTGCTCCAGCTTGGGCTGCAAGTCAGCCAGCTCAGCCGTCGCGGTCACGACATGCAGGTTTTCAAAGGGCGTTTCGTAGATGTCCACGCCGCCCTTCTTGCCGAACGGCGCAGACGACAGCGTGCCCTTGAAGAACTCGGCAATGCCCATGGGGATGTCATCGCCAGTCAGGCCGGTGAGGTAATGGGTCGAATTGGCCTGGGCATCCAGATCGATTAGCAGGGTGCGATAGCCCTGGGAAGCACTCACCGCGGCCAGGTTGCAGGCAATACTGGATTTACCCACACCGCCCTTCTGATTGAAGATCACGCGCCGCATGAAACACCTCCCTGATCCCGCATTAACCCCGAAATGGTCCCGAATTCTATGCAAACCGCGTGACAAGGGCGAGATTTTCGGCAATTGCTCTGCCGCCAGTGGTCTGAAGCCTGCGCCATGGATTTGCGCACGAGCCGCGCGGTCTGGATAATGCCAGCACTTCGCCACACCTGCCGCCAAGCTCTATGCGGGCTGTGATTGGTTGCAGCCGACATGGACGCCCACCGCGTGACACACTTCCGGATCGAACAATGGCGTGCCTGGGCCCCTGGCCTGGACAGCACGGCTGACTGGTGCGCCTGGCATCAGACACCCTCGCGCCTGGTCGATACCGGCCAACAACCGGATGTCAGCGCACTCCCCGCGATGCAACGCCGACGACTGAGCCGCCTGGCGCGCATGGCCTTTCACGTCGCCTGGCCGCTGGCAGAAGCACATCCACAGTTGCCTATGGTGTTTGTCAGCCGTCACGGTGAAACCCCACGCACCCTGACCATTCTTACCGATCTGGCACACGATGAGCCGCTATCGCCCACGCAGTTCAGCCTCTCGGTACATAACGCAATTATCGGCCTGTGGTCGATTCAGCGCGGTGATCACAGCGAAATGACAGCCCTTGCCGGTGCCGGCGACGGCCTGGAGAACGCCATGTTGGAAGCCTGCGGCATGCTCCGTGACGGCGCACCGGCCGTGCTACTGGTGCTGGCCGAAGAAACCCCGCCTACGCTTTATGCACCGTTTATTGATGACGTGCCGTTCCCCTATGCCGTTGGCCTGCTGCTGACGCCGGGTGATGATTGGCAACTGGATCTTCGCCAAGACAGCGGTGCACGCAGCGAATGGCCGCATGCCCTCAATCTGGTTCGTGCCCTGTGCAGTGACCAAACCACCCTGCAACATCACTGGAAAGGCCGACAATGGACCTGGTCACGCAACAAGGCCTGAGTCGCTATAGCGCACCGTATTGGTGGCGGCTGATGGCCACGGCCCTGAGTTTCAGCCTGTTCGGTATCGGCGGCGTGCTGCTGCGCGTACTGATTTTCCCATTACTGGCCTTACTGCCCGGCGACAGCCTGGCCCGACGCACCCGTGCTCGTGCGGTGGTGAGTAAAACCTTCTACCTGTTCGTACGCTTTATGTACCGCAGCGGTGTGTTGACCTACGAAGTCGAAGGCATCGAACGCCTCGGTCAGCCGGGACAAATGGTCATCGCCAACCACCCGTCGCTGATCGACGTGGTGGTGCTGATCGCCTTTATTCGCGATGCCAACTGCGTGGTCAAACAGAGCCTGTGGAACAACCCGAGCATGCGCGGCCCCCTGCGCGCGGCCCACTACATCAGCAACAGCGGTAGCATGGACATGCTCGATGAAGCGGCCAGCGCGCTGCAAAGCGGTCAGACTCTGGTGATATTCCCCGAAGGTACGCGCACCACACCGGGGCAACATCCCGAATTTCATCGTGGTGCAGCGGCCATTGCCCTGCGCGGTGCGCGCATCGTCACCCCAGTGGTGATCAGCGTGACGCCCACCACCCTGACCAAGGCCGAGCCCTGGTACAGCATTCCGTCGCGTCGTTTTCACATTCGCCTGCGCGTAGGCGAGGATATCCACCCACACCAGTTCAGCGTGCTGGGTCCTGCGCCGATTGCGTCCCGCAAACTCAACGATGTTCTGCACCAACACTTTATTAAGGAGCTCGCCCAAGATGAGCGATTTGCAGCTGGAAATTAAGAACCTGATCATCGACGCCCTAGGCCTCGAAGACATGGCCGCAGAAGACATCGCTGCTGACCTGACCCTGTTCGGCGAGGGCCTTGGCCTGGATTCGGTAGACGCCCTGGAACTCGGCCTGGCCATCCAGAAACGTTTCGGCATCAAGATCGACGCCGAAGCCAAAGACACCCGCAAGCACTTTGCCAACGTAGCCAGCCTGGCGGCATTCGTGTCATCGCAACAGACCGCCTGAGGACGCCACCGATGCAAACCCGTGAAGAGATTTTCGAGACCTTGCGCGATGCCCTGGTGGAGCTGTTCGAGCTGGAACCAGAGCGCATTACCGCAGACGCCAACCTCTACCAAGACCTGGAAATCGACAGCATCGATGCGGTTGACCTGATCGACCATATCAAACGCCAGACCGGCAAAAAGCTCGCCGCTGAGGAGTTCAAGGCAGTGCGCACCGTCGGTGACGTGGTCGAGGCGGTGCTGCGACTGGTCAACGCCCCAGCCAGCGAATAATGAGTCGCCTATTTGGCCTGCTCCTGCTGCTGGCCGGACTGCTCTATCCCTTTGCCGTGTATTACGGCATGGAGCATCTGTCGCCACGCCTGTTCGCCGCCGTGCTCGGCGGACTGTGGCTGGTGCGTGCGCTGAGCCAATGGGGCAAGCCAGGCAATCGCTGGATGACCGCCGTCGCCCTGGGGTTCTGCCTGCTACTGGGGCTCGCCGGTGAGCCCGAGCTGCTGCGCTGGTATCCGGTACTGCTCAATGGCCTATTGCTGGCGCTGTTCGGCCTCAGTCTGAAATTCGGCCCGCCGCTGATCGAGCGCCTGGCGCGCCTGACCGAGCCGCAGTTGCCGGAGGTCGCCGTACGCTATACACGGACTGTCACCCAGGTCTGGGCCGGGTTCTTCCTGGCCAATGGTCTGGTGGTGGTGGCGCTGAATGTCTGGGCGCCGCTGAGCTGGTGGACACTGTATACCGGGCTGATTGCCTACGGCCTGATGGGCCTGCTGTTTGCCGGTGAATGGCTGGTGCGCCAGCGTGTAAGGAGACATGAATGAACTGGCTGCCCCTCGAGCACCTGCTGCTCGACGCCCACCCAGGCCGTGCAGTAACCGCCGATATGGATCACCCCCAGCTGCGCCAGCACGCTCTGCAACTGGCGGCTGAGCTGCAAGATCGCGGCGTAAAGCGCTTGGCGCTGTACCTCGACGATGCCGCTGAGCTGGCCATTGCCCTGCTGGCCGCCTGGCGCGCCGGGATTGCCGTGCTGCTACCCGCCGATGCCCAGCCACAGACCCGCCAGCGCATGAGTACGCAGTGTGAGCTATGGCTGGATAGCATTGACGGACTGCTTAACGCCAATAGCGCTGCATTGCCTCCAGCGCCACTTGATCTCGACCAATGCCAGCTGACCCTGTGCACCTCCGGCTCCAGCGGCGAAGCCAAGCTGATCGACAAATCCTTACGCCAGCTGGCCAATGAAGTCACCGCCCTGGAGCAACTCTGGGGCGCGCAATTGGGCAGCGCGACCATCCTTGGCAGCGTTGCCACCCAGCATATCTACGGCCTGCTGTTTCGCGTGCTCTGGCCGCTGTGCGCCGGCCGCGCCTTTTTGCGCCGCGCCCAGCCATTCCCCGAAGATTTACAGCGCGAAAGCCTGGCCAGCGGCAGCGACTTTGCCTGGGTCGCCAGCCCAGCCCTGTTGAAACGCATGGGCGACAACCTCAACTGGCCGGCCCTGCGCGCAGTACGTCAGGTGTTCTCTTCCGGTGGCGCGCTGCCGGCGGAAACTGCAGCCGACTTGCAGCACCTGCTAGGCCAATGGCCCACGGAAATCTACGGCAGCTCGGAAACCGGCGGTATCGCCTGGCGTCAGGGCGGCGAGCTGTGGACCCCGTTTGCCGGCGTCGAACTGGGACAGAACGCCGAAGGCGCGCTGCACCTGAGCTCACCCTATCTACCGCCCGGCCATCGCGAGCAAACCGCCGATGCCGTGGAACTACAAGCCGATGGCCGCTTCGCCCTGCGCGGCCGCCTGGACCGGATTATCAAGCTGGAAGAAAAACGCATCTCCCTGCCCATGCTTGAACAGGCGCTGAGCAGCCACGAATGGCTCAGTGACGCACGGCTCGGCGTGGTGCAGGAGGGCCGCGCCTACCTCGGCGCGTTGGTGGCCTTGAGCCCGGCCGGCCTGCATGCGCTGCGCAACCAGGGGCGCAAGACCGTCACCGCAACCCTGCGCCGCCATCTGGCCAGCCACTGCGAAGCCATCGCCCTGCCCCGCCGCTGGCGGCTGCTCGCGCAACTGCCCTACAACAGCCAGGGCAAGTTGGCGCAAGCCACCGTGGACGCTCTGCTCGCGGCGCCACGCCCCACCCAAGTGGAGCCACTGTCGGCGGTCGAACAGGACGGCGAATGGCGGGTGGAACTGCTGGTGCCACTGGATCTTGCGCACTTCACCGGCCACTTCCCGCAGACCCCGGTACTGCCGGGTGTGGTGCAGATCGACTGGGCCCAGCAACTGGCACGTCGCCTGATCAAAGACCTGCCGCCACGGTTCTGCGGCATGGAAGTGCTGAAATTCCAACAACTGGTGCGCCCCGGTGATCAGTTGCAACTGACCCTGCGTTTCGACGCGGCGCGCGGCAAGTTGTACTTCGCCTTCCGCCATGGCGAGGCGGCCTGCTCCTCAGGGCGCGTATTACTGGAGCCTGCGCAATGACGGCCCTGCACTGCAATCTTCGTAGGTTGGTGCTGAGCCTGCGAAGCCCTACGACCAACGCCGCAGATGTTGGGCTTCGTTCCTCAGCGCCAACCTACGTGACCAACTTCAGCGCCAAGTGCTGCCATGCATAAGCCCTGTGCGGTGATCCCGGTGTACAACCACGAACACGCGCTGCCCGTGGTCGTCGCCACGCTGCATGCGGCTGGCCTGCCCTGCGTGCTGGTGGACGATGCCTCCAGCCCGGCCTGCGCGGCGGTGATGGATCAGCTGGCCGAGCAACCCGATACCCACCTGGTGCGCCTGGCGGTCAATCAGGGCAAGGGCGGCGCGGTGATGGCCGGCCTGCGTGAAGCCGCGCGTCTGGGCTTTAGCCATGCACTGCAGGTAGACGCCGACGGTCAGCACGACCTCAGCGATTTGCCGCGCTTTATCCACGCCTCGCAAGCCGCCCCCGAGGCGCTGATCTGCGGTTATCCGCAGTACGACGAAAGCGTGCCGAAAGGCCGCCTCTACGCGCGCTACCTGACCCATGTGTGGGTGTGGATCAACACCCTGTCGCTGAGCATCCGCGATTCCATGTGCGGCTTTCGCGTCTATCCGCTGCCGGCTACCCTGGCGCTGATCAACACGGTCAAAATCGGCAAACGCATGGATTTCGACACCGAAATTCTGGTGCGCCTGGCCTGGCGCAATCAGCCGATGCACTGGTTGCCAACCAAAGTGCATTACCCGCTGGACGGCCTCTCACACTTTCGCCTGTGGCTCGACAACGCGCTGATTTCGAAGATGCACGCCACGCTGTTCTTCGGCATGTTGCTGCGCGCACCACTGATTCTCTGGCGCAGGTGGCGCGGATGAGCCAGCAACACTGGGCCGGGCAACGCGAGCGCGGCAGTTTTATCCTGATGAAATTCACTGCCTGGCTGGCGCGCAAGCTCGGCCGCCGCCTGATCAGCCCGCTGCTGTACCTGATCGTGCTGTATTTCTACCTGTTCGGCGCCAAGGCGCGGCGCAGCATCCGTCAGTACCAGTACAACCTGGCCAACTGGAGTGGTCACCCAGCACTGCAGCCCACCCGCCTGTCCGTGTTTCGCCAATTCATGAGTTTCGCCGACACCCTGCTCGACAAGCTCGACGTGTGGAACGGCAAACTCGGTCTGGATCAAGTAACCCTGATCGACACAGCCACTGCAACGTCCCGCCAGCAAGGCCGTGGGCAAATGCTGGTGGCCGCACACCTGGGCAACCTGGAAGTCTGCCGCGCCCTCGCCGAACTCGGCGAGCAGGTAACGATGAACGTGCTGGTGCACACCAAACACGCCGAACAGTTCAACCGCCTGCTCGGTGATGCCGGGGCCAGCAACCTGCGCCTGATTCAGGTCAGTGAACTGGACGCGGCGATCATGCTGCAACTGTCAGAGCGTCTGGAGCGCGGCGAATGGCTGGCAATTGCCGGCGACCGCGTACCACTGACAGGTAGCCGCACCGTAACCGTGGACTTCCTCGGCAAGCCCGCCGCCTTTCCACAAGGCCCGTGGTTGCTGGCCGGGCTGCTGCAATGCCCAGTCAACCTGATTCACTGCCTGAAAATCGACAAACGCTACCAGGTGATCATCGAGCCCTTCGCCGAGCGTCTGCACTGGAAACGCAGCGAGCGGGACGCAGTGATCCGCCACTGGACGCAGCGCTACGCCGACCAGCTCGCGCAACGCTGCCTGGATGCGCCCCTGCAATGGTTCAATTTCTACCCGTTCTGGAATGAAGATGACGACACATCAGCCTGACCCCATTGTGTTTGGCGAACGCCCCCTGAGCATCGAACAGGTTGTCGCCCTGGCCAGCCGCAGCGCCCCGGCGCAACTGCAAAGCGATGCCGCCTACCGCGAAAAAATCGCCAAGGGTGCGCGTTTCCTCGACAGCCTGCTGGACAAGGAAGGCGTGATTTACGGCGTCACCACCGGCTACGGCGACTCCTGTGTGGTGGCCGTGCCGCTGCACCAAGTCGAAGCGTTGCCGCGTCACCTCTACACCTTCCACGGCTGCGGCCTGGGCAAGCTGCTGGATGAGCCTGCCACCCGCGCCGTACTGGCCGCGCGCTTGCAGTCGCTGTGTCAGGGCGTGTCCGGCGTGCGCGTGGAGCTGCTCGAACGCCTGCAGGCGTTTCTCGAATTTGATGTGCTGCCGCTGATTCCGGAAGAAGGCTCGGTGGGCGCCAGCGGCGATCTGACGCCGCTGTCCTATGTCGCCGCCACCCTCAGCGGTGAGCGCGATGTGATGTTCAAGGGCGAGCGCCGTCATTCAGCCGATGTGCACAAAGAGCTCGGCTGGACGCCGCTGACCCTGCGTCCGAAAGAGGCTCTGGCGCTGATGAACGGCACCGCCGTGATGACCGCCCTGGCCTGCCAGGCCTATTCGCGCGCCGATTACCTGCTCAAGCTGGCCACCCGTATCACCGCGCTTAACGTGGTGGCGCTGGAAGGCAACCCGGAGCATTTCGACGAACGCCTGTTCGCCGCCAAACCGCATCCAGGGCAGATGCAAGTCGCCGCCTGGTTGCGCCAGGACCTGGCTATCGACGCGCCGACCGCACCGCTGCACCGCCTACAGGATCGCTACTCGCTGCGCTGCGCACCGCATGTGCTCGGTGTACTGGCTGATAGCCTGGGCCTGCTGCGCCAATTTATCGAGATCGAGCTGAACAGCGCCAACGACAACCCGCTGATCGACGCCGAAGCCGAGCGCGTGCTGCACGGCGGGCACTTCTACGGCGGGCATATCGCCTTCGCCATGGACAGCCTGAAAAACCTGGTGGGCAACGTCGCCGACCTGCTCGACCGCCAGCTCGCCCTGTTGGTCGACACCCGCTACAACCACGGCCTGCCGAGCAACCTGTCCGGCGCGCCGAGTGTCAGCGCGATGATCAACCACGGCTTCAAGGCCGTGCAGATCGGCACCAGTGCCTGGACCGCCGAAGCGCTGAAAAACACCCTGCCGGCCAGCGTGTTCTCGCGCTCCACCGAATGCCACAACCAGGACAAGGTCAGCATGGGCACCATCGCCGCGCGCGACGCCCTGCGCAGCCTGGAGCTGACCGAGCAGGTCGCCGCCGCCACCCTGCTGGCCGCCAACCAGGGCGTGTGGCTGCGTCAGCGCGCCGGCAAACACGACCTCCCTGCGCCGATCGCCGCCATGCGCGAACAACTGGCCGTGGACTTCCCCCCGGTGATCGAAGACCGCGCTCTGGAAGCCGAACTGCGCCTGTGCCTGGTGCGCATCCGCGAACAGCACTGGAGGCTTTATGCGTAGCAAGGGCGTATTGCAGGCGGAAATCACACTGCTGGTGCCGTTCTTCGACGTCGACATGATGGAGGTGGTCTGGCACGGCCATTACGTCAAATACTTCGAAGAGGCGCGCTGCGCGCTGCTCGACAAGCTCGGCCACAACTACGTGCAGATGCGTGACGCTGGCTATGCCTGGCCGGTGATCGACCTGCAACTGCGCTATATCCGCGGCGCACAGTTCGGCCAAACGATCATCGTCCGCGCCGATCTGGTGGAGTGGGAGAACCGCCTGAAGATCAACTACCTGATCAGCGATGCCGCAACCGGTGAGCGCATGACCCGTGGCAGCAGCGTGCAAGTGGCGGTGGAAATCGCCACCCGCGAGATGCAGTTTGCCTCACCCCAGGTGCTGATCGACGCCGTTGAGAAGGTACTGGCGTGAACAGTCTTTGGCCCGAGCTGAGCCGCCCC
Organism: Pseudomonas sp. HMWF032; assembly: GCF_003060885.1. Taxonomy (GTDB): domain Bacteria; phylum Pseudomonadota; class Gammaproteobacteria; order Pseudomonadales; family Pseudomonadaceae; genus Aquipseudomonas. The sequence goes on along the minus strand of NZ_QAIG01000005.1, from coordinate 471,528 downwards.
CCTGGCTCCTGTCTACCGGCAATGTCGGAGCGGGGACAGCCCCCGTCAGAAGGCCGAGCGCAATCGCTGTGGAAGAGGTTGAGCGGCATGGATGCCGCGAGAGCCGCGATGGGCCAGGGATGGCCCTTCGTCGGGGTGCCGCCCAGGGCGGGCCTCTGGAACAGTGATGGAGTGAGGGAAGTCGAGCGCAGCGAGACCCGTATGCCGGGCGTGCTTTCTCTTTGGTTACGTTCTCTTTGCACGAGCAAAGAGAACGTAACTCGCCCGAGGGGGCGAAACACGTTCTTACAGGCGCCCGCAGCAATGAGCCGAACACTAAGCGTACTGTTCCTGCTGCTCTTAACCACCCACGCCCACGCCTTTGACCTCGACCAACTCAGCGCCCAGCTGGCCAAGCCTGCGGTGGTACGCGGTCCGTTGATTCAGGAAAAGCACCTGCGCGCCCTGCCGCAACCGCTGACCAGTCGCGGTCAGTTCGTACTAAGCCGCGACCTCGGCCTGCTCTGGCAGCTGCAAAGCCCGCTCCAACAGGCTTACCGTATCGACGCCCAGGGCATCGCCAAACGCACCCCCGGCGGCTGGCAACAGCAATCAGGGCAGGATGTTGCGGCCCAGCAGAGCCGGCTGTTTCTCGCGGTGCTCAAGGGCAACCACAGCGGACTGGCGCGGGACTTTACACTGCAACTAAGCGGCACGTCTGAAGCCTGGCAACTGCGTCTGGTGCCGAATTCAGTGTTGCTCAAGCAGATTTTCAGCCACATCCAGATCGACGGCGGCGCGCTGGTGCAGCGCATTGAGCTGCATGAAACCCAGGGCGACCGCAGCGTCTTGCGCTTACCCGAAAGCCAGGCCAGCGATGCCTTGACTGAGCAGGAGCGACGCGACTTTGCTCAGTGAACGCTGGCTGCCGCGCGGCTTTCTGCTGCTGTTCGCCGCCCTGTTGATCCTCGCCGCCTGGCAATGGCGTAACGGCCCGCCCGTCGCGGCCGACATGCTCGCGCTACTGCCCGCGGGTAGCGGCGATGCGCTAGTGCAGCAGGCCGAACAGCGCATGCAAGAACCACTCACTCGCGACCTGTTGCTGTTGATCGGTCACCCGCAGCGCGAACAGGCGATTGCCTTGGTGCAACAGGTGGGCGAGCAGTGGCGCGGCAGCGGCCGTTTCGCTCAGGTGCAGTGGAGCGTCGACAGCGACCTCGCGGCGCTGCGCGACTACCTGCGCAGCAACCGTCTGGCCCTGTTGCCGAGTGCGGATCGCCAGCTGTTGCTGGAGCAACCGCAGCAGTTGATCGAACAACGGGCCGCGCGGCTGTTCGACACCTTCGCCGGTTTCAGCCTGTTGCCCATCGAACAGGACTGGCTGGGCCTGGGCGCGCGCGCGCAGCAGGCGCTGAACCCCGGCAGCCGCATCCAGGCTGACCTGAGCAGCGGCGCACTGCTGCTGGAAGAACCGAGCATGACCTGGACCCTGTTGCGCGCCAGCGCCCAGGGCAGCGCCTTCGATATGCAGGAGCCGCCGCTGATTGCCGCGCAGGTCGCCGCTACCCGCACACAGATCGAAACCGCCGGCGGCCAACTGCTGGCGGCCGGTGGCGTGTTGTACGCGGCCGCCGGGCAAGCCAAGGCCACCCGCGAAATCAGCCTGATTGGCGGCGGCGCTACGCTCGGTACCCTGCTGCTGCTGCTGCTGGCCTTCCGCCGTGTGCGCGTACTGGTAAGCCTGCTGCCCATCGGCATGGCGCTGCTGGCTGGCTGCACCGCCTGCGTGCTGGTGTTCGGCCAGATCAACGCCTTGACCTTGGTCCTGGGTGCCAGCCTGGTCGGGGTCGCCGCCGACTACCCGCAACACTATCTGAGTAAAAGCTGGAGCAACGCCGAAGGCAGCGAAGGCTGGACCAGTTGGGGCGCCCTGCGCGCCACCTTGCCGGGCCTGAGCTTGAGCCTGGGCACCAACCTGATCGGCTATCTGGCGCTGGCCTTTACCCCGTTTCCGGCGCTGACCCAGGTCGCGCTGTTCTCCGCCGCTGGGCTGATTGCCGCTTATCTGTGCTCGGTCTGCCTGCTGCCAGCCTGGTTGCGTGGCCTACGGCTAAGCCCATCGCCGCAGCTGCTGAGCTTTAGCCAACGCCTGCTGGCCGCTCGGGCACGCTTGCTAGGCAAAGTCGGCAGCACGCCGCTGCTGGCGTTGCTATTGCTGTTCTGCGCCGCAGGTCTGTGGCAGCTGCATACACAAAATGACCTGCGCCAGTGGCTGGGTCAGGAGCCGGAATTGCTGGCCGAAGCCCAACGCATCGCCGAGCTGACCGGCCAGCAGCCCACCAGCCAGTTCTTGCTGGTGCGCGCCGCGAACCCGCAGCAATTGCTGGAGCGCCAAGCGGCGCTGAGCCAGCGCCTGGATCAGGCGGTGCAGAACGGCCTGCTACGTGACTACCGCGCCCTCAGCCAACTGGTCGCGCCGGACCGTCAGCTGCAGGAATTGCGCGCGGCAGTGGGCACACTGCCGCAGCACTGGCAGCCGCTGCTCGATCTCGGCATCCCGCCAGCTGCATTGCACAGCGAACGGCTGGAACTGCAACAGAACAACCAAGCGAGCCTGGAGCAGGCGCTGGCCAGCCCTCTGGGTGAGGCCTGGAGACCGCTATGGCTGGGCGCTCATACAGATGGCGTCGCCGGGCTGGTCAGCCTGCAGGGACTCAGCAACAGCAGCGCACTCAAGCCGCTGGTCGAGGACCTGCCGGGGGTGCAGCTGGTGGATCGAATCAGCGAACTCAACGCACTGTTTAGCGCCACCCAACTCAGCGCCGCCGAATTAAAACTCATCTCCAGCATGGCGATCCTCTTGCTGCTGTGCCTGCCATTCGGCCTTGGCGGCGCACTGCGGGTGGTCTGCCTGCCGCTGCTGGCCGCGCTGGCGGCGTTAGCCTGTCTGGGTTGGCTGGGCCAGCCGCTGACCCTGTTCAGCCTGTTCGGCCTGCTGCTGATCACCGCCATCGGCGTCGATTACGCCATTCTGATGCGCGAGAACATCGGCGGGCCGGCGGTCAGCCTGCTCGGCACCCTGCTCTCGGCGCTGACCAGTTGGCTGTCGTTCGGCCTGCTGCTGATCAGCGACACCCCGGCGATTGCCAACTTCGGCCTGGCGATCAGCCTTGGCCTGCTGTTCTGCTTCCTGCTCGCACCCTGGGCCGGCACCCAGCGAGTAAGCGCACCAACTCGTAGTCAAGGAATAGCGTCATGAGTGTTATCGGGTTCTGGCTGCTGGCCCTGGCGCTCTATGCGCTGGTGGCCTGGGTCGGCGGCCGCCGCTTGATTCCCATCGTCGGTCAGTTGCTGGTCGCCAGCCTGGCTATTCCGGCGTTGCTACTGTTGTGGGTCGAGCCGCACTGGCAGCTCAGCGCCAAGCAGCTGCTCGCGCCGGAATGGCTGAACCTGGCCTACGGCCTGTGTTTCGCGTTGCTGCTGGGCTACATCCTCAGTGATGTGATCGACCTGGAGGTGAATGCTGCCTGCCTGAAGATCGCCCTGCCGAGCTTCCTGGTGCCGATGCTGGCCGGTTTGGCCTGCGCGGTCTGGCTGCTGCCCGGCGAGCGCGACTGGTTGAGCGCGGTGGGCATCGGCCTGCTGTTTTCGATCACCGCAATCCCGGTGCTGTACCTGTTTCTGCAGAGCATCGGCTACCCGCTGGAAGCGACCAAACGCCTGCTGCACGCGGCCATCCTAATGGACTTTATGTGCTGGAGCCTGTTCGGCCTGGCCCAGGGCAGCAGCAACCCGGCCACGTTGCTCTGGCCGCTGCTGGCCGCCGGCCTGCCGCTGCTTCTGCGCGCGCTGAAACTGCGTCACGGCCTGCTCTACAGCCTGCCGTTCTTTGCCCTGATGCTGCTGTTCCAGCAACTGGGGCTCAACGCCCTGGTGTTCGGCATCGCTTATATGCTGTGCCTGGCCTGGCTCAAGCAGCCGTTTCGTCTGCCATTGCCGGCGCGTCACTGGAAGTTGCTGTTGAATGGCCTGGCAGTGCCGCTAATTCTCACCTACGGCGTGCTGCGCGTGGATTTCCACAACATCGGCGCGCACTATTCCTGGCTCTACCTCGGCGCGCTGCTGGTGCTGCCGGTGTTGAGCAAGGTACTGGGCAGCTGGCTGGGCCTGCACTGGGCCGACCCGGCGGCCTCAAGCCAGATCAAATGGCAGGAAAGCCTGCTGCTGAATATTCGCGGGCTGACCGAAATCGTCTTCCTCAACCTGCTGCTGCAATTGCAGTTGATCGATGCCCTGGTGTATTTCAGCTTGCTGCTGATGAGCCTGTTTTCCACACTGCTGCCAGCCCTGCTCGGCACGCGCCCAGCCACCCATGCCATTAACGAGGCAAGAAGCCGCCATGAAGTCTCTTGAAGTCGAACAACGCCAAGTCGTCGTTATCGGGGCCGGCCCTTCCGGGGCAATCGCCGCGGCGCTGCTCAAACGCAACGGCCATGACGTACTGGTGCTGGAGCGCCAACGCTTCCCACGGTTTTCGATTGGCGAGAGCCTGCTGTCGCATTGCCTGGACTTCGTTGAAGAAGCCGGCATGCTCGACGCCGTACGTGCCGCCGGCTTTCAGACCAAACATGGCGCAGCCTTTGGTTGGGGTGAGCGTTATACCGAATTCGATTTCCGCGACACCTTCACCCAGGGGCAGGGTTCAACCTATCAGGTGCTGCGGGCCGACTTCGACAAGCTGCTGGCCGATCAAGCCGAACTGCAGGGTGTGGAAATCCGCTACGAAGAGGAAATCTTCGCCGTTGATTTCAGCGGCGACTGCCCGCGCCTCTCGGTACGCCGCCTCGCCGATGGCCATGAGTATCAGGTGGAATGCGCCTTCGTCCTCGACGGCAGCGGCTACGGCCGCGTGCTGCCACGCCTGCTCGACCTCGACACGCCGTCGAGTTTCCCCGTACGCCAGGCGGTGTTTACCCATGTTGAGGACCGCAGCGAGGGCAGCGGTTTCGACCGCGAAAAAATCCTCATCACCACTCACCCGACCTTGCGCGATGTGTGGTTCTGGACCATCCCGTTCAGCAACGGCCGCTGCTCGGTGGGCGTGGTCGCCGATGCCACCCGCTATCAGGGTCGTCCGGCCGACCTGGACGCCTGCCTCAAGCAATTTATCGAAGAGACACCCAGCCTGCACAAGGTGCTGAAAAACGCCGTATGGGATACCCCGGCGCGTACCATCGGCGGCTACTCGGCCAACGTCAAAGCCCTGCACGGCCCAGGTTTTGCTCTGCTCGGCAATGCGGCGGAGTTCCTCGACCCGGTGTTCAGCTCCGGGGTGACCATCGCCATGCGCTCGGCGAGCATGGCCGCCGGCCTGTTGCACCGCCAACTACGCGGCGAGACGGTGGACTGGGAACAGGACTTTGCCATCCCACTCAAGCGCGGCGTCGACACTTTCCGCGTGTATGTCGAAGGCTGGTACGACGGCAGCTTTCAGGACGTGATCTATTTCGAGAAAGCCCAGCCGGAGATTCGCCGCATGATCAGCTCGATTCTTGCCGGCTACGCCTGGGACCAGAACAATCCCTACGTCGCCGAACCCAAACGCCGTCTGCGGGTGCTGGCTGAAGTCTGCGCTGCTCACTGAATAAGGATATTTATGCACAACCCGGCTGCTACCTACGTCGAAGAAACTCGCTTCGGTTTCTGGTTCTTGCAGAGCCACGTCTGGCAGCACCATGTGCTGCGCGTGGCGATCAATGACCTGCGCGGCCTGTTCACCTCTGCGCTACCCGAGTCACCGGTGTTGCTGGATGCCGGCTGTGGCCAGGGCAAGTCGTTCGGCTTGCTCGCCGAGGCGTTCAAGCCCGCGCGGATAATCGGTCTGGATGCCGATCCGCACAGCCTCGAGTGCTCGCGTGCCGAGGCCACGCGCCTGGGCCTGGAGGTGCAACTGATCGCCAGCGACTGCGCGGCCATCGACCTGGCCGATGCCAGCGTTGATTTGCTGTTCTGTCACCAGACCTTCCACCACCTGGTCGAGCAGGAACAGGCCCTGGCCGAGTTCTGGCGCGTGCTCAAGCCGGGAGGCTACTTGCTGTTTGCCGAGTCGACCCAGTACTACATCGACACCTGGGTGATCCGCTGGCTGTTCCGCCACCCCATGCAGGTGCAAAAAAGCGCCGAAGGCTATCTGAACATGCTGCGCGGCCAGGGCTTCGCGTTCGATGCCAAGAATGTCTCCTACCCCTACCTGTGGTGGAGCCGCGCCAAGGACTTCGGCCTGCTGGAACGCTGGGGTTTGATGAAACCCAAGCCGGTCGGCCAACGCCATGAAACCCTGGTCAACGTGGTGGCGCGCAAGCCGCTGGAACCACGCAGCTGATGCGCCATGCTTGGCTTATCGGCCTGTGCCTGCTGCTCGCGGCCTGCGCCGCGCAGACGCCACTGCTGGCCCCGTCACCTGCGCTGGTGGTGGCGTTACCGCTGGCCCTGCAGGTGCAGCGTCAGCAGGTCGCCACCCAGCAAACCTGGTGGTTGGTGCTGCAGAACGAGCCGGAGGGGTTGCGCGCGTCGTTGTTCGACCCGCTCGGCGTTCCCCTCGCACGCCAGGTGTTGCGCGCCGGCCAGTGGCAGAACGACGGCTTGTTGCCGCCCAACGCCGAAGCCCGCGAGTTGTTCAGCGCGCTGCTGTTTGCCCTCACGCCCGACGCGCAACTGCCCAGACAGTATCCGGTTGACCACTGGCGACTTGATGCAGACGGCACCCGCTGGCTTAACCCACAGTGGCGAATCCGTTACCGTGCGCCGCTGGATTTCACCCTGAACCGTTCACCCGATCTGATCTATCAGGTCAGCCCTCTCCCTGACGACAAGGCACCCTGATGGCCGCATACCTCTCAGCCCTGGGCCTCAACTGCGCCCTTGGCCAAGGCAAACAGGCGGTAGCAACAGCGCTGTTCAATGGCGATGACCACGGGATGCGTCCGCAAAACGGCTGGGTCAATGAGCGTGTTCTCACGGTTGGCGCCGTGCCCGGCGCACTGCCATCGCTGCCCGGACGCCCGACAAGCCGCAACAACCAGTTGCTGCTGGCTGCCGCGCAGGAAATCGAACCCGAACTGCGCACGGCCATCAAACGCTTCGGGCCCGCGCGTATTGGCGTGGTGCTAGGCACCAGTACCTCTGGCATCGAAGAAGCCAGCCAAGGCATTACCCAATTTCTTACGCACGGGCAGTTACCGGAATCCTATGACTACGCTCAACAGGAACTGGCCGCACCCGCAAACTTCCTGAGCGACTGGCTGGGCCTCAGCGGACCGTGCTTCGGTATTTCCACCGCCTGCACCTCAGGCGCGCGGGCGTTGCTCAGCGCCCAGCGACTGCTCAATCTCGGCCTCTGTGATGCGGTCATCTGCGGAGGGGTGGACAGCCTGTGTCGCCTCACGCTGAACGGCTTCTATGCGCTTGAGGCGGTCTCGGCCGAACGCTGCAACCCATTTTCGCGAAACCGCAACGGCATCAATATCGGCGAGGGCGCGGCCGTATTCTTGATGAGCAGAAACCCCCTGGACAATGCCGGACTCGCCATCAGCTTACTCGGCGGCGGGGCCAGCTCAGACGCCCACCATATTTCCGCGCCGCAGCCCGAAGGCCTCGGTGCCCAGGCAGCCATGCGCAAAGCTCTGGCGGCGGCCGGGATCAGCGCGGATCAGGTCGACTATCTGAACCTGCATGGCACCGCCACCCCCCACAATGACGCCATGGAAAGCCACGCGGTGCAGGCGATCTTTCCGCACGGCGTGCCCTGTTCATCAAGTAAATCCCTGGTGGGCCATACGCTGGGCGCGGCTGGGGCGCTGGAAGCGGCTTTCTGCTGGCTGACCTTGAGCGCCTACAACCCGCAGCAGTTGCTACCCCCGCACCTGTGGGACGGCCAAGCTGACCCGGCCTTGCCGGCGCTGAATCTGGTAGCGCCCGGCACATCGCTGAGCAACAACCGCCCGCGCCGGCTGATGAGTAACTCCTTCGCCTTTGGCGGCAACAATATCAGCCTGCTCCTAGGTGAAGAGCTGGCGAATGAAGCGGATAACACGCGCAATGAAGCGCCGGGAAGACACACATGAACCAATGGCCAATCGCCGAACTGATCCCCCACGCCGGTGACATGATCCTGATCGATCAGGTGCTGCGCTTTGGCGACGAGGACATCGAAACCCAGCTGACCATCCGCAACGGCGGCCTGTTCAACCTGAAGGACGGCAGCCTGCCGGCCTGGGTCGGCATCGAGCTGATGGCGCAGAGCGTGGCGGCCTACGCCGGCTGCCAGGCGCGCCTGCGCGGCGAGCCGGTGGAGTTGGGCTTTCTGCTCGGTACACGCAAGTACGAGTGCAATGTCGAACGTTTCCCGGCCGGAGCCGAGCTGCATATCCATGCGAGCCGCTCGCTGCAGGATGATAACGGCATGGGCGTGTTCGAATGCCAGCTGCGCGGTCCCGGCATCGAGGCCCTGGCCCGGCTTAACGTATTCCGCCCCCCCCAGGTGGACAGCTACCTTCAGGAAGAATTTCAGGAAACTCAGCCATGAGCGAAACAGCAGCCCTGCGCGAAACCATACTGGTCACCGGCTCCAGCCGTGGCATCGGCCGGGCGATTGCCCTGCGCCTGGCCAAAAGCGGCTATGACATCGTGCTGCATTGCCGCGCCCGCCGCGAGGAAGCCGAAGCGGTGCACGCGCAGATCCTTGAGCTAGGCCAGCAGGCGCGCATTCTGCAGTTCGACGTGTCCGACCGCGCCGCCTGCCGCGCGGCGCTGGAGGCCGATGTCGAGCGGCACGGCGCCTATTATGGGGTCGTGTGTAATGCCGGCCTGACCCGCGACGGTGCTTTCCCGGCGCTGAGCGAGGACGACTGGGACATCGTCATGCGCACCAATCTGGACGGTTTCTATAACGTGCTGCATCCGTTGACCATGCCTATGGTGCGACGGCGCAAGGCCGGACGCATCGTCTGCATCACTTCGGTATCCGGGCTGATTGGCAACCGCGGCCAGGTCAACTACAGCGCCTCCAAGGCCGGCATCATCGGTGCCGCCAAGGCCTTGGCGATCGAGCTGGGCAAGCGCAAGATCACGGTCAACTGCGTCGCACCCGGACTGATCGATACCGAAATTCTCGATGCCGATGTACCCATCGAGGAAATCCTCAAGATGGTGCCGGCGCAACGTATGGGCACCCCGGAAGAAGTGGCTGGTGCGGTGAATTTTCTGATGTCCGAGGAGGCGGCCTACATTACCCGTCAGGTCCTCGCGGTGAACGGTGGGTTGTGCTGATGAACGGATGCAAACGGGTGGTAGTCACCGGCATGGCCGGGGTGACCTCGCTGGGCAGCGACTGGTCGACGATTCAAGCCAACTTTAGAGCCGGCAAAAGTGGCATCCGCTACATGCACGAATGGGACAGGTTCAGCGAACTGAACACCCGCCTCGGCGGCCCGGTGGACGATTTCGTCACCCCCAAGCATTGGAACCGCAAACAGACCCGCAGCATGGGCCGCGTCTCCAAGCTGGTGGTGTACGCCGCCGAGCGCGCGCTGGAACATGCCGGCCTGCTCGGTGACGAGTCGATCAAGGACGGTCGTATGGGCGTGGCCTGCGGCTCTTCCACCGGCAGCACCGACGAGATCAAGGCATTCGGCAATATGCTGCTCAACTCAGTGGCCGACGGCCTCAATGCCAACTCCTATATCCGCATGATGCCGCACACCACGGCCGCCAATATCAGCATCTTTTTCGGCCTCAAGGGTCGCCTGATCCCCACCTCCAGCGCCTGCACCAGTGGCAGCCAGGGTATCGGCTACGCCTATGAAGCGATCAAGTTCGGCCGCCTGCCGATGATGCTCGCCGGCGGTGCCGAGGAACTGTGCCCCACCGAAGCCATGGTCTTCGATGCGCTCTATGCCACCAGCCTGAAAAACGACGCGCCGCACACCTCACCGCGCCCTTATGACAGCGGCCGCGATGGTTTGGTGATCGGTGAAGGCGCCGGCATCCTGGTGCTGGAAGAGCTGGAACATGCACTGGCGCGGGGCGCGACCATCCACGCCGAAATCGTCGGCTTTGGCTGCAACGCCGACGGCCAACACGCCACCAAACCCGTGCAGGCGACCATGCGCGGGGCGATGGAGCTGGCGCTGCAGGATGCCGGTTTAGCGCCTTCCGCCATCGGTTACGTCAACGGCCACGGCACCGCCACCGACCAGGGCGACGTCGCGGAAACCCTGGCGACCCAGGAACTGTTCGGCAGCCAGATGCCGATCAGCTCGCAGAAGAGCTACTTCGGCCACACCCTGGGTGCCTGCGGCGCGCTGGAGTCCTGGTTCAGTATCGAAATGATGAACGCCGACAGCTATGTGCCGACCCTGAACCTGGACACGGTCGATCCGACCTGTGGCGAACTCGACTACCTGCGCGGTGAATTCCGCCAGATGAACCACCAGTACGTGATGAATAACAACTTCGCCTTTGGCGGAGTGAATACGTCGCTGATCTTTAAACGCTGGAGCTGAGGACTGTGCAATGTCTGCTGCACGTCGCCCCTGCTAGGTTTAAAACAGCTGGATTACACCGGTTGTGGTGATATCCCCTTTTGCGCAACTCACAAGCAGTCCCCAGAAAGCCTCATAACAAGGAGCGCCCCATGAACGCCAAATCCTGGATTCTCGTAGCAGCCTGCACCAGCTTGTTCCCCGCCATCAGCCAGGCCCGTGACACCACCCACTTTCTGCCGTTTGACGCAGTCGTTCAGGAAGCACTGAGTGCGGGCAGACTCGACGGCAGTGTTAAGTTCTACCTGGCAGGAAACCAACCGGCAGGGTCGAGCAGTGTGCTTAAGGCCGGTGTAACCACCAGCAAAAAGACCAACGCTTTTAACAAAAGCGATCAAGCCGCCTGCAACTGGGCTTTGCAATCCGCCTTAGTTCATCTGCAAAAAGCAGCCAAGGCTGCTGGGGCCAATGCGGTCGTGGATATCGCCAGCAACTACAAACACGTTGAGTACAAAGACAGCCAAAAGTATGAATGCCACGCCGGTGCATTGATGGCAGGCGTAGCACTTAAAGGGAACCTCGCCAATGTCAAATAAGCGCTCCCTGATCGGCCTGTTTATGGCATTGACCCTGATCGGTAGCGTACCCGCACTGGCTGACGTAGACGGCCAAGCGTTGTATCGACAACATTGCGCCAAATGCCACGCCGAAGACGGCCGCGCCAACACCATGCGCGGCTGGTTGTACTTTGCGCAGAACCTGAGCAAGGCCAAATGGCAGGACAACAACAGTGACCGTGACATCCTCGACGCCATTCAGGAAGGTCCAGGTGCCATGCCCGGTTACGCCGACACACTCAGCGAAGCCGAACAGCTGGCGCTGGTAAAAGCTGTGCGCGATTTGCGTAAGCCCTGAGCAACACGCAGATAAAACAAAGGCCGCATGAGCGGCCTTTGTTTTGTGCAAGGTTTACTGATGGTACTGCGCCGACAGCTCATGCACCGCTTCGAAGAACGCGCCAGCATTGGCGGGGTTAACTTCCGGGGTGATGCCGTGCCCCAGGTTGAACACCTGACCACTGCCATGACCATAAGCGGCAAGAATACGCCCGACTTCAGCACGAATCGCCGCCGGGTTGGCGTACAGCACGCTCGGGTCCATGTTGCCCTGCAGCGCCACCTTGTTGCCAACGCGGGCGCGGGCGCTGCCGATGTCGCAGGTCCAGTCCAAACCCAGTGCCTCAGCGCCGGTTTCAGCCATCGACTCTAACCACAGACCGCCACCCTTGGTGAACAGAATGACCGGCACACGGCGACCGTCGTGCTCGCGAATCAAGCCATCCACAATCTTCTTCATGTAGGCCAGGGAGAATTCCTGATAGGCCGCCGCTGACAGGCTGCCGCCCCAGGAGTCGAATATCTGCACGGCCTGAGCGCCGGCCTTGATCTGCCCATTGAGGTAGGCCGTGACCGACTGCGCGAGCTTGTCGAGCAGCGCATGCATGGCCTGCGGGTTGTCGTAGAGCATGGCCTTGGACTTGCGGAAGTCCTTCGACGAGCCGCCTTCGACCATATAGGTGGCCAGGGTCCAGGGGCTGCCGGTAAAGCCGATCAACGGCACACGGCCACTGAGTTCACGACGGATATTGCGCACGGCGTCCATTACATACCCCAAGTCCTGCTCAGGGTCGGGGATCGGCAGCGCCTCGATATCAGCCATTGAGCTGATGACTTTTTGAAAGCGCGGGCCTTCACCGGTCTCGAAATACAGGCCCTGGCCCATGGCATCGGGGATGGTCAGGATGTCGGAGAACAGAATCGCGGCATCCAACTGCGGGTAACGGTCCAGCGGTTGAATGGTGACCTCGCACGCCAGCTCCGGATTCTTCATCAAGTTGACGAAGTTACCGGCCTTGGCGCGAGTGGCGCGGTATTCGGGCAGATAACGACCTGCCTGACGCATCATCCATACAGGCGTAACGTCCACCGGCTGCTTGAGCAGGGCACGAAGAAAACGGTCGTTTTTCAGGGCGGTCATGGCAGTTCCCGGTCGAAGTAATCGGTAAAAAAGTGCGGGCATTTTCGCAGAGCACAAAACAAAAGGCACGGCGGGTGCCGTGCCTTTTGTCTATAGGGTCAATTTGTCGCGGCCGCCGTTGGGCTTCGCTGCGCTCAACCCAACCTACACGCCGAGGTAGTCGAGGATACCTTCGGCGGCGTTCCTGCCTTCGAAGATTGCCGTCACCACCAGATCGGAACCACGGACCATGTCGCCGCCGGCGAAGATCTTCGGGTTGCTGGTCTGGTGCTTGAACTGCGACTGCTCGGGCGCAACGACACGGCCTTGACTGTCGGTGTCGATCTTGAAATCGCTGAACCAGGCCGCCGGGCTTGGACGGAAACCGAACGCGATCAGCACGGCTTCCGCCGGGATGATTTCCTCGGAGCCCGGAATCGGCTCGGGGCTGCGACGGCCACGGGCATCCGGCTCACCCAGACGGGTTTCAACCACTTTGACGCCTTCGACCTTGCCGTCACCGACAATGGCGATCGGCTGACGGTTGAAGAGGAATTTCACCCCTTCTTCCTTGGCGTTCTTCACTTCCTTGCGCGAACCCGGCATGTTTTCTTCGTCGCGGCGATAGGCGCAAGTCACCGACTTGGCGCCCTGGCGAATCGAGGTACGGTTGCAGTCCATCGCGGTGTCACCACCACCCAGAACCACCACGCGCTTACCTTTCATGTCGATAAAGTCTTCCGCGTTCTTCTCGAAACCGAGGTTGCGGTTGACGTTGGCGATGAGGAAATCCAGCGCATCGGTAACGCCCGGCAGGTCTTCACCGGGGAAGCCGCCCTTCATGTAGGTGTAGGTGCCCATGCCCATAAACACGGCATCGTACTCATCCAGCAGCTGCTGCATGGTGATGTCTGTGCCGATCTCGGTGTTCAGGCGGAACTCGACGCCCATGCCGGTGAAGACTTCGCGGCGATTGCTCAGCACGCTCTTCTCCAGCTTGAACTCGGGGATGCCGAAGGTCAGCAGGCCGCCGATTTCCGGGTTCTTGTCGAACACCACCGGGGTCACACCGTTGCGCACCAGCACGTCAGCGCAACCGAGACCGGCAGGACCGGCACCGATCACCGCGACACGCTTGCCCGTCGGTTTGACCTTCGACATGTCCGGACGCCAGCCCATGGCAAAGGCCGTGTCGGTGATGTACTTCTCCACCGAGCCGATGGTCACCGCGCCGAAGCCGTCATTGAGGGTGCATGCACCCTCGCACAGACGGTCCTGCGGACACACGCGGCCGCAGACTTCCGGCAGGGTGTTGGTCTGGTGCGACAGTTCGGCGGCGGCGAGGATGTTGCCCTCGGACACCAGCTTGAGCCAGTTGGGAATGAAGTTGTGCACCGGGCACTTCCATTCGCAATAGGGGTTGCCGCAGCCCAGGCAACGGTGTGCCTGGTCAGCCGCTTGCGCAGGCTTGAAGTTGTCGTAGATCTCGACGAACTCTTTCTTACGCTGACGCAACAGTTTCTTCTTCGGGTCTTTGCGCCCGACTTCGATGAACTGGAAGTCGTTATTCAGACGTTCAGTCATTGCAATACCTCATCAAACCACTTCAGGCGCATTCTTATTGCGGGTTGGCACGGGTGCTGGAGAGCAACGACTTCAGGCTTGCCGCCTTCGGTTTGACCAGCCAGAACTTGCGCAGGTAGTCGTCCAGGTTTTCCAGCAGGGTCGCGCCCCACTCACTCGATGTTTCCTGGACGTACTCGACGAGTACACGCTCCAGGTGGCTACGGTAAGCCTCCATCGACTCATTGTTGATCCGCTGAATTTCCACCAGCTCGTGGTTAACGCGGTCATAGAAGCTGTTATCCAGATCGAGCACATAGGCGAAACCGCCGGTCATGCCAGAACCGAAGTTGTAGCCGGTTTTGCCCAGTACGCAGACAAAGCCGCCGGTCATGTATTCGCAGCAATGGTCGCCCGTGCCTTCCACCACCGTGTGCGCACCGGAGTTACGCACGGCGAAACGTTCGCCCGCAGTACCGGCTGCGAACAGCTTGCCGCCAGTGGCGCCGTACAGGCAGGTGTTACCGATGATGGCACTGTCCTGGGTCTTGAACGGGCTGCCTTTCGGCGGGGTGATCACCAGTTTGCCGCCGGTCATGCCCTTGCCGACGTAGTCGTTGGCATCGCCTTCCAGGTACAGGTTCAGGCCACCGGCGTTCCACACGCCGAAGCTCTGGCCCGCAGTGCCTTTGAAGCGGAAGGTAATCGGTGCATGGGTCATACCCTGGTTACCGTGTTTGCGGGCAATTTCGCCGGAGACACGGGCACCGATGGAACGGTCGCAGTTGCAGATGTCCAGATCAATCTCAGCGCCACTGGCAGCCTCGATTGCCGGCTTGGCCAACTCAACCATTTTCTCAGCCAGCAGGCCTTCGTCGAACGGCGGGTTGCGATCAACCAGGCAGAACTGCGGCTTGTCGGCCGGAATGTGGTCGCTGCCGAGCAGCGGCGTCAGGTCAAGATGACCCTGCTTGGCGGTTTCGCCTGGCAGCATTTCCAGAAGATCGGTACGCCCGATCAGCTCTTCCAGGCTGCGGACACCCAGCTTGGCCAGCCACTCACGGGTTTCTTCGGCCACATAGGTGAAGAAGTTCATCACCATTTCGACGGTGCCGATGAAGTGATCCTTGCGCAGCTTGTCGTTCTGCGTCGCCACGCCGGTGGCGCAGTTGTTCAGGTGACAGATGCGCAGGTATTTACAGCCCAGCGCGATCATCGGCGCAGTACCGAAGCCGAAGCTTTCGGCGCCAAGGATGGCGGCCTTGATCACGTCGAGGCCGGTCTTCAAGCCACCGTCAGTCTGTACCCGCACCTTGCCGCGCAGGTCGTTGCCGCGCAGGGTTTGGTGGGTTTCGGCCAGGCCGAGTTCCCACGGCGCACCGGCGTACTTGATCGAGGTCAGCGGCGATGCACCGGTGCCACCGTCGTAACCGGAGATGGTGATCAGGTCGGCATAGGCCTTGGCCACACCGGCGGCGATGGTGCCGACACCGGCTTCCGCCACCAGCTTGACCGAAACCAGCGCGGCCGGGTTGACCTGCTTGAGGTCATAGATCAGCTGCGCCAGGTCTTCGATGGAATAGATGTCGTGGTGCGGCGGTGGCGAAATCAGGGTCACGCCCGGCACGGCATAACGCAGTTTGGCGATCAGACCGTTGACCTTGCCGCCCGGCAGCTGGCCGCCCTCACCGGGCTTGGCGCCCTGAGCCACCTTGATCTGCAGCACTTCGGCGTTGACCAAGTATTCCGGGGTCACGCCAAAGCGGCCGGTGGCCACCTGCTTGATCTTCGAGCTGCGCACGGTGCCGTAACGGGCCGGGTCTTCACCGCCCTCACCGGAGTTGGAGCGCGCGCCCAGACGGTTCATCGCCTCAGCAATGGCTTCGTGCGCTTCCGGCGACAACGCGCCGAGGGAAATCCCAGCAGAGTCAAAGCGCTTAAGGATATCGCCCAGTGGCTCAACCTGATCCAGCGCGATTGGCTGGTCGGCCAGCTTCAGTTTAAGCAGGTCGCGCAGCATCGACACCGGACGGGTGTCGACCAGCGTGGTGTATTCCTTGAATTTTTCGTAGCTACCTTGCTGCACCGCCGCCTGCAGGGTGTTGACCACATCCGGGTTGTAGGCGTGGTACTCGCCGCCGTAAACGAACTTGAGCAAGCCGCCTTGCTGGATCGACTTGCGCGCGTTCCAGGCTTCGGCCGCGAGCAGCTTCTGCTCGTTTTCGATATCGACGAAGCGCGCGCCCTTGATGCGGCTGGCCACACCGCGGAAGCACAGTTCGGTGACGTCATCGGCCAGGCCGACCGCTTCGAACAGCTGCGCACCACGATAAGAAGCAACAGTGGAGATACCCATCTTCGACAGGATCTTCAGCAGGCCCTTGGAGATGCCTTTGCGGTAGTGCTTGAACACTTCATACAGATCGCCGAGCACTTCGCCAGTGCGGATCAGGTCGCCCAGCACTTCGTAAGCCAGGAACGGATAAACCGCCGACGCGCCGAAGCCGAGCAGCACGGCATAGTGATGCGGATCGCGAGCGGTCGCGGTTTCGACCAGGATGTTGCAGTCACAACGCAGGCCTTTCTCGGTCAGACGGTGGTGAATCGCACCGGTAACCAGCGAGGCGTGGGCCGGCAGCTTGCCTGGGGCGATATGACGGTCCGACAGCACCAGCAGCACCTTACCGGCGCGCACGGCTTCTTCAGCCTGATCGGCCATGTTGCGCACGGCGGCTTCCAGGCCGAGCGACTCGTCGTAGTTCATGTCGATCAGCTGACGCTCGAAGCCCGGGCGATCCAGGTTCATCAAGGCGCGCCACTTGGCCGGCGAAATCACCGGGCTGCTGAGAATCACCCGCGCAGCGTGCTCAGGTGACTCTTCGAAGATATTGCGCTCGGCACCGAGGCAGATCTCCAGCGACATGACGATGGCTTCACGCAGCGGGTCGATCGGCGGGTTGGTGACCTGCGCGAACTGCTGGCGGAAGTAGTCATACGGTGAACGTACGCGCTGGCTGAGCACGGCCATCGGCGTGTCGTCACCCATGGAACCGACGGCTTCCTGGCCCTGCTCGCCCAGCGGTCGCAGCACCTGATCACGCTCCTCGAAGGTGACCTGGTACATCTTCATGTACTGCTTGAGCTGATCGACATCGTAGAACGCCGAACCATGGTCACGGTCTTCCAGAGTCGCCTGAATGCGCTGGGCACTCTTGCGCATCCACTGCTTGTAGGGGTGGCGCGACTTCAGGCGGTTGTCGATGTCGTCGCTGCCGAGGATCTGCCCGGTTTCGGTGTCCACGGCGAGGATCTGACCCGGCCCGACGCGGCCCTTGGCCAAGACGTCTTCGGGCGCGTAGTTCCACACGCCGATTTCCGACGCCAGGGTGATGTAGCCGTTCTTGGTCGTAACCCAGCGCGCCGGACGCAGGCCGTTACGGTCAAGCAAGCACACGGCGTAACGGCCATCGGTGAGTACCACACCGGCCGGGCCATCCCAGGGCTCCATGTGCATGGAGTTGTATTCGTAGAACGCACGCAGATCGGCGTCCATGGTTTCGACGTTCTGCCAGGCTGGCGGAATGATCATGCGCACGCCACGGAACAGGTCGATGCCGCCGGTGACCATCAACTCGAGCATGTTGTCCATGCTCGAGGAGTCGGAACCCACGCGGTTGACCAGCGGGCCGAGCTCATCCAAATCAAAGATCTGGTCGTTGGCGAACTTCATGCGGCGCGCCTGCGCCCAGTTGCGGTTACCGGTGATGGTGTTGATTTCACCGTTGTGCGCCAGGAAGCGGAACGGCTGCGCCAGCGGCCATTTCGGCAGGGTGTTGGTGGAGAAGCGCTGGTGGAATACGCAAATGGCGGTCTGCAGGCGCTCGTCACCCAAGTCTGGGTAGAACTGCTGCAGGTCGGCCGGCATCATCAACCCTTTGTAGATGATGGTCTTGTGCGAAAAGCTGCAAATGTAGTGATCACTGTCCGCAGCGTTAGCCACCGAAGAACGACGACGCGCGCTGAACAGCTTGATCGCGAATTCCTGATCGGACAGGCCTTCGCCCCCGATAAACACCTGCTCAATCTGCGGCAGACGCTCAAGCGCCAGGCGGCCAAGCACGCTGGTATCGATTGGCACCTTGCGCCAGCCGACTAAACTCAGGCCGGCAGCGAGAATCTCGCGATTCATGTTGGCGCGGGCGGCTTCAGCCTTCACCGGATCTTGGTTGAAGAAGACCATGCCGACGGCGTACTGCTTGGGCAGTTCGACGGCAAAGTGCTGCTGGGCCATGGCCCGCAGGAAAGCATCAGGCTTCTGGATCAGCAGACCACAACCGTCACCGGTCTTACCGTCGGCGTTAATCCCGCCACGGTGGGTCATGCATGTCAGGGCTTCAATCGCGGTCTGCAACAGGTGATGGCTAGCCTCACCCTGCATGTGGGCGATCAGGCCGAAGCCGCAGTTATCCTTGAACTCATCAGGACGGTACAAACCTGCTTTCATAGGGACTCTCACCAGACGGCCTATCACAAGGCAATTACTTTCTAATTCAACCACTTACCATACGCGCAGGACGAAGCCCCAGCTTTGCGCAGGCGAAAGGGTGGTCATTGTACATACCCACCTAGGCCGTCACAAATCTTAGTGACGACGCCTTGAAAACATATGTCGCGAAAACGAAGGATTAGACCGGAAGGTCGTGGTAGCGACCAACCAGTCAGCGCAAGCGCTGAAGTGTATCAGCTAGCGCGCCTTAGCAATCTCTTGCTGGATCCCAGCAAAGTTGCGCGGCCATGGCTTACCAGCCTGCACCTTGGCGGGCAGGGTGCGCAAGGCCGCCTGAGCAGCCTCACGGGTTGCAAAGCTGCCATACGTCACCACGTACAGCGGCTTACCCTGATGCTGCTTCTTGAAATAGTGGTAATCCGCGCCATGGGCTTTTACAAAAGCCTGCGCACCACTTTCCAGTCGCGCACCGAGGATCTGCAGGGTAAAACGCGAACCAGCCTGGGCTGCATACCAGTCGCCCCCCACCGCCGAAGCCGCGGGCTTGGCCGGAGCAACTGAGACCAGCGGCTTACTTAATGGCGCAGCAGCAACAACTGGCGCCACGGGCTTGACCACCGGAGCGACCGGCGGTGCAACTTTCACAGGTTCAGCCACAGGAGGTGCAACTGGCGTAGCCGGGACGACCGGGATCGTCGCAGATCGCACCGGAGCAGCCTCAGCTACCAGCTCAGGAGCTGTGGCCGCACCCGCCACATCTGACTCCTCCGCACCGCTCAATCCAGCCGCCTGAGCCAGAGGCTCACGTATCACCGGTTGCGCCTCACCCACCAAAGGCAGCGGTAACGGCTGGTTGGCCCCCTCAAACTGAATAGCAGGTGCAACCGCAGGCGCAGCAGGCGCTGCCGCGTCCACTGCCACAGCCGGTGGCACAGCGCCGCCCAGGGGCAACTGCGCAATCATTGGCGCCTCGACATCCTCAACCACACGCCCCTGCATAAACCAGGCGGCGAGAATACCGATAGCGACGACACACAGCGCCAGCAAATGCTTGCGCGGCAGACTAAAGGCAAACCCACCACGGCTCGCCGCACCGCGCCGCGCCAGCATCGAATCCAGCAGTATTTCGCGGGCGACCTGGTTGATCGCACCCGGCCAACCGCCGGACTGCTCATGAATGTCGGCAACCTGATCATCACTGAAGAGTTCAATTCCCTGCCCAGCTCCCTCAAGGCGCTGCGCCATGTACTCCCGGGTCTCGTCTTCGCTATAGGGTTGCAGCTCAATGACGTGGAAGCATTCATCGCCCGCAGCAACCTGCTCAAGACGCAGCAACAACTGCGACTCGGCGAACAGAAACACGTGAGGCCGCCCCTCGGCATTGCCAACAGCCAAACTCAACAGACTGGTCAGCGCGGCATCACTGAGGTCCTCGGCATCATCGACGAGCACATAAACTTCCTGCCCAGTCAGCGCCAACTGACCGACCTGCGCCAGAATCGCCGGCAACTCTGGACGCTGCACCTGCAAGCCCTGAGCAACCTGACGCAGAATGCTTGCAGGATCAGAAGAGCCCTTCGCAGAAACCACAATGCTCTGCACGGCCTGCTTGTTGGTACTCGCTACCAACGCCTGACGCAGCAGCGTCTTACCGCTGCCATCCGGGCCGCTGACCACCAACAACAACTGGCTGTAGCGCGCCAGGTGATGCAGCTGCCCCAATACCGGCTTGCGCTGCGCTGGAAAGAACTTGAACCCTGGCACTCGCGATGCGAAGGGGTCATGAGTGAACTGGTAGTGATCGAGAAACGCCTCGTCAGCATGCAAACTTGTCATGGGCCACTCGTTAGTTTTTAAGCTGAGCCAGCTGCGCCGCATAATCTGCGCTCAGCGTGGCATTCAAAATTTCCCGGGGAAAGTCACCGGTTACCACCGCCTCGCCCAAGCCGCGCAACAACACCAAGCGCAATTTGCCATCGAGGACCTTTTTGTCGACCGCCATATGCTCCATAAAATCCTCGGCTGTCATATCTTGCGGCGGCACCACAGGCAAACCGGCCGTGACAAATAAGCGCACCACCCGCTCACGCTCAGCAGCCGTAATCCAGCCCAGGCGCTCGGACATATCCAACGCCATGACCGTACCGGCGGCAACAGCCTCACCATGCAACCAGACACCGTAACCCTGATGCGTCTCTATGGCATGGCCAAAAGTGTGCCCGAGGTTCAAGGTGGCACGCACACCAGACTCACGCTCATCCGCAGCCACCACCCGCGCCTTGGCAGCACAGGAGTGAGCAATAGCGGCCGTCAACGCCTGCTGATCCAGACAACGCAATGCAAGCATGTGCTCCTCAAGCCAGGACAGGAAAGGCTCGTCACAGATCAGGCCATACTTGATTACTTCCGCAAGACCAGCAGATAGCTCACGAGCCGGCAAAGTAACCAGCGTGGCCGTATCAATCAACACGGCTTGCGGCTGGTAAAACGCGCCCACCATATTTTTACCCAGCGGATGATTAATACCCGTCTTGCCGCCAACGGATGAATCGACCTGGGACAATAGCGTTGTCGGTACCTGGATAAAGTTCACGCCACGCTGATAACAGGCAGCCGCAAAACCCGCCATATCACCAATCACCCCCCCCCCCAGGGCAATCACCGTTGTGCGTCGATCATGTCGCGCCCCCAGCAGTCCATCAAAAACCAGCTGCAGTGTTTCCCAGGTTTTGTAACTCTCACCATCAGGCAAAACAACAGAGGCAACGGCATAGCCTGCGAGCGAACGCTCAAGCGTAGCAAGGTAAAGGGGAGCAACTGTCTCATTGGTCACTATCGCGACTTGTCGACCGACAATATGGGCCGCCAACAAATCAGCACGAGCCAACAGCTCGGCACCGATATAGATCGGATAGCTGCGTTCACCAAGATCGACATGAAGAGTCTGCATAAAACCCCCAGATAACAAAGGGGGCTAGGATAGCGCAGTTACGCCTGCGCTTTAACGGGGAGAAAGCACCGCAAGGCGCTCAAGAATCTCTTGCACGACCAAACGCGGAGGACGCTCGTCGGTTTCCACGACAATATCGGCAACCTCGCGGTACAGCGGATCACGAACCGCGAACAGCTCTGCCAAAACCTTGCCTGGATCTGCCGCACGCAACAACGGTCGATTGCGGTCTCGCGAAGTGCGATCCACCTGCTGCTCAACAGAAGCATGCAAATAAACCACATGGCCACCACGCTTCAGAGCCGCGCGGTTTTCAGCACGCATAACAGCACCGCCCCCCGTCGCTAATACCATGCCATCAACATCACAGAGTTCGACTATTACCGCCTGCTCACGCTCACGAAAGCCCTGCTCTCCCTCGACATCGAATATCCAAGGAATATCCGCCCCTGTGCGCTGCTCAATTTCCTTATCAGAATCCTTGAACGGCAACCGCAACTCTTTAGCCAATAGACGCCCGATGGTGCTCTTTCCCGCCCCCATCGGGCCAACAAGAATCAAATTTTGCACTGAATCAACGACTCACCGCGACAGCTTGGTTGTTCATGATTCGCGGAGTCAGGAAAATCAGCAGCTCTGACTTCTTGTCCTGAACTAGATCACGACGGAACAAACGCCCTACATAGGGTATATCCCCCAAGAATGGCACCTTATCAACTGACTTCGATTGAGTGTTAGAAAAAACACCACCTATAACAATAGTCTCACCATCCGCAACAAGAACCTTCGCATTAACTTCGTTCTTATTTATTGACGGCACACCACCGGTAGCAGCAGCCTGCGAGAAATCTGGAGCATCTTTTGTTACCTTAACCTCAACGATGACACGACTGTCTGGTGTTATTTGCGGTGTAACCTCAAGAGATAAAGCAGCCTGCTTAAACGATGTACTTGTTGCACCACTTGAACTAGCTTCTTGGTATGGAACTTCTTGGCCTTTCAATATTTTTGCAGTCTCTTTGTCCGCAGTTACAACCTTAGGCTGCGAAACAACCTCTCCAGACCCGGTCTTTTCCATAGCACTCAGCTGAAGATCCAGAATTGCGTTATCAGTGATAAATCCAATACCAATGCCAGTAGTTGCACCAGCAGCCCCAAGATCGACAAAAGGTGTGTTAGCTGGAATCTTTAGCTTACCTGCGAATTGACCCACTCGACTTTCGTCATCATCTTCGACTGTCAAACTCCCGTTCTTACCATAACCCAGCCATTTGCCACTATCCCCAGCCCAAAGGTTGCCGCCCCAGCGAACGCCCAGAGACTTGTCAAAATCAACATTTGCCTCAACTATACGAGCCTCAATCATGACCTGCCTTACAGGTATATCTAATTGAGTAATAATACGGCGAAGCTCATCAATTCGCTCTTGAGTGAGTGTAATTATGAGGGTATTAGTTCTATCATCAGAAATGACAGCCCCCCGCATATCATCTTTTAACACCCCTTTCGAATCATTATCCTCATATATTTTTGCTATATCAGAGGCCTTGGCATAATTAAGCTGAATAACATCCTTGCGCAAAGGAGCAAGTTCCGCCACTTGTTTCTGAGCCTCTAACTCTTGACGCTCTCTAGCGGCGATTTCATCTGCCGGTGCCACCATCAAAACATTACCAACCTTGCGCTTATCTAAACCCTTAGTTTTCAGAACAAGATCCAACGCCTGATCCCAAGGCACATTCTGCAAGCGCAGAGTGATATTCCCAGAAACAGTGTCACTTGCAACAAGGTTTAAGTCAGTAAAATCTGCAATCAACTGTAAAACCGATCGAACATCAATATCCTGAAAATTAAGAGAAAGTTTCTCCCCAGAATACGCAAAACTCTCCGCCTTCCTCCTTTCAACCTCATTCTGGGTCAATGGTTTCACACTAATCGTTAGCTTATTATCTGCCTGATACGCCAGATAGTCATATACACCGGCAGGCTCAATAATAACACTTGCCTTATCACCTACGCCTGTCGATGTAATGAACTGGACAGGCGTAGCAAAATCCTTAACATCCAACTTCACTCGAAGAGCCTCGGGGAGGCTAGTCTTAGCAAAATCCAGACGAATTTTTCCATCCTGCTCCTGTATATCAGGAGCAACAGAAGCATCAGACAAACTAATAACTATATTTCCTTCCCCAAGTTCGCCACGCTGAAAATCAATACCGCCAATCTCCCTGGACTGAGGAATATATTTTTTAATTGCTGGCACTGTAGTTTTAGCAACCAAGGGATTGCTCGTAGCTGGCACAGTGACCAAGCCACCATCACCAACAGTCACATATAGGCTATTACCATCAGCACGTGTCTGATATGGAACAAGACTTGTTAAATTAATGATCAGGCGAGTGCGATCTCCAGCCTCAACAACAGTCACACTACGCGCATTACCAACACCTAGCTCACGATTCTTAGCCCCAAGCTTGTTTGATACACCTGGCAAATCGAGAGCAATGCGAGCAGGCTGCTCAATCGTATAGCCACGCGGCGCCAACACAGGCTCATCAAACGAAAGTTTCAACTCAACTCGGTCACCAGGCAGTGTAGCAACATCAAGAGCCTGTAAGTTAGCAGACAAGACTGGAGGAGAAAAAAGCACAACAATAAGCGAGAGCCCTATCGACAAAATGGAGTTATTCATCATCATATTCCGCCGAGCAGATTGGTTATTCTTTTTCATATTTACTCCGCTCTAGCTTCAAGAGCGCTCTTTAAGAGATAACGTTCGCGGGCGCTCTAACCAGCCCCCCTCACCATCAGGCACAATTTCCACTACATCGATTTTAGATTCATCGATAGTAATTATACGCCCGTAGTTGCGCCCCAAATAATCGCCAACCCTAACCCGATGAACCCCACTGACCCCGCTAATCAGCGCAAAAACTCCAGAGTCGTTCGCAAGAGTACCAACCATAGCGAAGGTTTCTATGTTAAAACCTTCAAGAAACTGTTTCGTACGAGCCTCATCAGGTTTTATTCCCTGCAACCCTTTCTGCCTTGCAGCCATCTCTAACTTTACGGGAGGCTGGAAAGGACTTCTAAGCGCGGCAGCACTGTAAGCAAAGCTTTCATAAGGCAAAAATTTTGGCATCGGCTCAATCTCACCTTTAGGGCGAGTACGCACCTCATCCATATAACCCTGAAGATCTGAAAAATCTCCTCCGGCACCACACCCAGCAATAAACATAAAAGAAAGAGAAAGAAAACTTAAACAAACCCTCATGGCTGCGCCCCCTTATCATTATAACGATAGGTTTTAGCCAGAATATTCATTCTTAATTTCGACGCGCCATCTAGATCAGCGGAAATCAAACTAAAATCATGCAAAGTTACAATCCTCGGGAGACTTGCAACACCACTGACAAAAGTCGCTAAATCATGATAAGACCCAACAACAGTAATCTGAATAGGTAATTCGATATAGAACTGTTGAGCAACCTCTGGCAAGAGCTTGATCTCTTCAAACTCCAAGCCACTACCCAGCCCAGTTCGAGTAATATCTTCCAGCAAACCGGGAACTTCCGTATCGCTGGGCAACTGCTTCAGAAGGGCACCAAAAGATACCTCCATCTCTTGCATCTGTTCTTTATAGGCATCCAAATTGGCGGCCTGAAACGCCTTAGTTGAAAACTGATCCTTCAGAGCAACTTCTTCAACTTGCTTAATTTCCAACTGAGCCTGCAAATCTTTTAAATGAAAGTTATAGCCAAGCGCCAAAACTGCAACCAATAGAATAACACCCGCAATAATCTTTACAGCCGCCGGCCAAGACCCAACGTTGTTAAGATCAAGGTCATTCAGATCAATTTTACGCAAACTCTCCAAAGAGTCATTGAGGCTCATTGCTTACTCTCCTCAACAGCCAAATCAGGCTGAGTTTGCTGAACCGTTAGCTGAAATATGTTCGCCTGATCAACTGCACCTGCAGTCACAGATTTAACTTCAGTAAGATTAGGCGCTGTTAACCAATCTGATGCATCTAGGTTTCGCATCAAATTAGAAACCCGATTATTAGACTCAGCAGCACCAACGATCGCAATACTTTTCCCGGTCATTTTCACGCCAGTAAAATGCACGCCATCAGGAAGTGTTCTAACTAGCTGGTCAAAAACACGCCCAATAATTGGTCGGTTACCTTGAAGATCCTGAATAATCTTCATACGCTCAAGCAACTGCTGGCGGCGTGTTTTAAGCTCACTAATTTCCTTTATGCGCGCATCTAGAACGGCAATCTCTTTACGAACAAACTCATTTCGCGCATCTTGCTGCTCAATCGCACCACTAAGGTATTGGTCCCCGAGAAAAACAAAGCCTGCTGCAACTATAAAAACCCCAGCAAGTGTGACAAGAAAACGCTGTTTACGCTCTTCACGTAATTGCTCCCGCCATGGGAGTAAGTTAATACGTGCCATTAATCAAAACTCCTCATCGCCAGACCGCAGGCAATCATTAGTGCGGGCGCATCGCTTGCAAGGGCACCAGCATTAACTTTGCTGCTTAATGCCATTTCAGCGAATGGATTGGCGACCAGTGTCTGGGTGCCTATTTTCTGTTGAATAAGGCGATCTAGATCTGGAATTGATGCGGTACCGCCAGCCAGTAAGATGTAATCCACATCATTGAACTGGCCAGCCGCAAAGAAGAACTGCAGAGAGCGGGCAACTTGCTGAACGACCGCCTCTTTGAACGGCTGCAACACTTCACTTTCATAGTCGTCTGGTAGGCCGCCTTGCTTTTTGGCAAGACCTGCTTCTTCTACGGAAAGACCATAGCGGCGCTGGATCTCTTCAGTGAGCTGCTTGCCGCCAAACAGTTGCTCGCGGGTGTAGATGGTGCGGCCATTGTGCAGCACGCTTAACGTAGTCATGGTGGCGCCAATATCGACAACAGCAACCGTCAGTTCGTCGCGATCACCGCCAAGCTGCTGAACCAGCAGACCATATGCGCGTTCAAGCGCATAAGCTTCAACATCAACAACCTTGGCTGTAAGCCCTGCCAGAGCAAGGGCAGCCTCTCGCACTTCAACGTTTTCTTTACGACATGCCGCGAGCAAGACTTCAACGCGATCAGCATTGCGTGCAGATGGCCCTTGCTCTTCAAAGTCGATTGCGACTTCTTCTAGCGGATAGGGGATGTACTGATCGGCCTCAATCTTCAGCTGATTTTCCAGCTCATCATCTGAAAGACCTGCTTCCATCTCGATGGTCTTGGTGATGACGGCTGAGCCGGCAACCGCTACAGCGGCGACTTTCACACCGCTCTTGGCTTTTGCCAAAACACGCGAAAGAGCCTGCCCGACACCCTCCAGCTCAGCAATGTTCTTTTCAACCACTGCGTTTGGCGGGAGCGGCTCGACCGCGTATGCCTCTACCTTGAAGCGGCTTCCAGAGCGGCTCAATTCGAGGAGCTTGACGGAGGTCGAACTGATATCGATCCCGAGTAGCGTATTCGCTTTCTTATTGAAGAGCCCTAGCACGACCGATTTCCTATTGGCATCCGCGACTTACGGACTATTTATGTTTTTTCACATTAAATAACAGTCTTGACAGAAGCGCAAATGGCTACCCAGCAAAAAAACCGCTTATAATGTGATCAGTTTTTCTCTTTTAACCTTGTGTTCGGCTTAACTCGTTCTTTTATCTGGAAATCCAAAAATCTTGATGCGTCTTTTGCGTTTTTTCTGCTGGTCCTGCCTCGCCGTTTTTTGTGGCTTGGTGCTCAGTTTCAGCGGAGCCTTCCTCTATCTTAGCCCCAGCCTTCCATCCGTCGAATCTTTGCGCAGCATCCAGTTGCAGATCCCGCTGCGGGTCTACAGCAGCGATGCCAAACTGATCGCCGAGTTTGGCGAAATGCGCCGTTCGCCTATCGCCTTTGCCGACATCCCCCAGGACTTCATCAGCGCGCTGCTCGCCGCCGAAGACGACAATTTTGCCAACCATTATGGCGTTGACCTTACCAGCCTGATGCGCGCTGCAACGCAAATCGTGAAAAGCGGGCAGATCCAAACGGGTGGCAGCACCATCACCATGCAGGTGGCGAAGAATTTCTTTCTTACCAGTGAACGAAGTTTCTCTCGCAAGATCAACGAGATACTTCTTGCACTGCAAATTGAACGAGAACTTAGTAAGAATGAAATTCTTGAACTTTATGTGAACAAGATTTACCTGGGGAACCGTGCTTACGGTATAGAAGCGGCCGCCCAGGTCTATTACGGCAAGTCGATCCGTGACACCAGCCTGGCGCAAATGGCCATGATTGCCGGCCTGCCCAAGGCACCCTCGCGCTTCAACCCGTTGGTGAACCCAACGCGCGCACTTGAACGCCGCAACTGGATTTTGGGCCGCATGCACAACCTTGGCAGGATCGACAAGCAGCGCTACGACGAAGCCCTGGCAGAACCGATCAACGTGAGTTACCACGTTCCTGCCCCGGAACTGGTTGCGCCTTATATTGCCGAAATGGCCCGCGCTGAAATGGTCGGTCGGTATGGCAGCGAGGCTTATACCGAGGGTTTCAACGTCACCACCACTGTGCCCAGTGACCTGCAAATCGCCGCCAACAGCGCTGTGCGCGAAGGTTTGATTGCCTACGACCAGCGCCATGGCTACCGTGGACCGGAAAGCCGCCTGCCGGGCATGACCAAGGAGAACTGGCTAAGCGCACTGAGCAAGCAGACATCCCTTGGCGGCCTGGAGCCCGCCATTGTTACCAGCGTGGAAAAAAGCGGGATTCTGGTGTTGTTACGCAACGGCGAAGAGCAGGCTGTGGCCTGGGATAGCATGAAATGGGCACGCCCCTTCCTTAACACCAACAGCCTCGGCCCACGCCCACAGCAGCCAGCGGATGTCAGCCAGATTGGTGACCTGATTCGCGTACAGCGCCAGGACGACGCCAGCCTACGCTTTGTGCAGCTGCCTGCAGCACAAAGTGCGCTGGTATCACTTGACCCTAACAACGGCGCCGTTCGCGCGCTGGTCGGCGGTTTCTCCTTTGAACAGAGCAACTACAACCGTGCGGCTCAGGCTAAGCGCCAGCCAGGCTCAAGCTTCAAGCCCTTCGTCTACAGCGCCGCTCTGGATAAGGGCTACACAGCCGCGACGCTAGTGAACGATGCGCCGATCGTATTTGCCGATGATGCGCTTTCGCAGGTCTGGCGACCGAAGAACGATAACAACACCTTCCTCGGCCCGATTCGCCTGCGCGAAGCGCTGTACCGCTCACGTAACCTGGTTTCGATTCGTCTGCTACAGGACCTCGGCATCGACAGCACGCTGAGCTATATCGAGCGCTTCGGTTTTGAGCGCAAGAATCTGCCGCCCAACCTATCCCTGGCCCTGGGCACAGCAAGCCTGACGCCGATGGAGATCGCCGAAGGCTGGAGCACCTTTGCCAACGGCGGCTACAAGATCGAACCGTACCTGATCGAGCGCATTGAAGACCGCAACGGCAAGCAACTGTTCAACGCCAACCCGGCACAAACCCCCGCAGGTATTGAACAGCGTGCCCAGCAGCGTAGCGCAACGCTGATCGTGGGCGATCAACCCGTGCCAGCCGAACCGATCCTGGCCGAACAGATCATTGATGGCCGTACCGCCTACATCATGACCAGCATGCTGCAGGACGTGATCAAGCGCGGCACCGGTCGCCGCGCCATGGCGATGGGCCGGGATGACCTGGCAGGGAAGACGGGCACCACCAACGAGTCGAAGGACAGCTGGTTCTCCGGTTACAACGCCGACTACATCACGACCGTCTGGACGGGTTTCGATCAGCCGGAAAGCCTTGGCCGCAATGAATACGGCGGCACCGTGGCACTGCCCATCTGGATGGACTACATGGGCGCCGCCCTGAAGGACAAACCCAGCCACATGCTGCCCGAACCCGAAGGC
The DNA here is from genome assembly GCF_003060885.1 of Pseudomonas sp. HMWF032. GTDB lineage: Bacteria > Pseudomonadota > Gammaproteobacteria > Pseudomonadales > Pseudomonadaceae > Aquipseudomonas. The sequence continues at coordinate 442,032 of NZ_QAIG01000005.1, read as the reverse complement.
CTCCTGACGCTGCGCGTTGACCCACACAGCGGCCGAGCCGCCACACCAGATACACCGGACGCCTACTTCGAGCTGTTCAAGAGCGAAGATTCGCCACCGCCCATGGGAGAATTCGACCCAGGCATGAGCATCCCCGGTAGCCCACTGCCGGCAGATGAGGCCGCACCACTCGACCTGTTCTAAATCGCCACGGCCAGGGGCGCGCCACGCGTACTCCCGAATGCTCAAGCGGATATGCACGCAATAAAAAACCCGCCGTAGCGGGTTTTTTATTATTCGCAGGTTTAGCCGTTGAACACATCGTTGACCGACTGCAGCGGGTAGTGTTTCGGATACGGAAGGGTCGCCACACCGCTCTCGATAGCCGCCTTGGCCACTGCATCACAGACTACGGTAATCAGGCGCGGGTCCATCGGTTTCGGAATGATGTACTCAGGGCCGAACGACAAGGCGATACCACCGTACGCATCGCAGACTTCCTGCGGCACTGGCAACTTGGCCAGGTCACGCAGGGCCAGGGCCGCTGCAATTTTCATTTCTTCGTTGATACGGGTCGCACGAACGTCCAGCGCACCCCGGAAAATGAACGGGAAGCCAAGAACGTTGTTGACCTGGTTCGGGTAGTCGGAACGACCAGTGGCCATGATCACATCGCTACGCACCTCACGCGCCAGCTCCGGCTTGATTTCCGGGTCCGGGTTGGAGCAGGCGAACACAATCGGGTTAGCCGCCATGCGCTTGAGATCTTCAGGGGCCAGCAGGTTGGCACCGGACAGGCCGACAAACACGTCCGCACCATCCAGCGCATCGGACAGGGTGCGCTTGCTGGTTTCGCTGGCAAACACCGCCTTGTACTGGTTCAGATCATCACGACCTGCGTGAATCACACCCTTGCGGTCAATCATGTAAATGTTCTCGACCTTGGCCCCCATGCTCACCAGCAACTTCATGCAGGAGATGGCGGCAGCACCAGCGCCCAGGCAGACAATTTTAGCGTCCGGCAGGGACTTGCCGGCGATTTCCAGGGCGTTGAGCATACCGGCCGCAGTAACGATAGCGGTACCGTGTTGGTCGTCGTGGAACACCGGAATATCGCACTGTTCGATCAGCGTGCGTTCAATCTCAAAGCACTCGGGTGCCTTGATGTCTTCCAGGTTGATACCACCAAAGGTGATCGAGATGCGACGAACGGTGTCGATAAAGGCCTGTGGGCTTTCGGACTCGACTTCAATGTCAAAAACATCAATGCCGGCAAAGCGTTTGAACAGCACCCCCTTACCTTCCATAACCGGCTTGGAGGCCAGCGGGCCAAGATCACCCAGGCCGAGAATCGCAGTACCGTCGGAAATAACTGCCACCAGGTTGCCTTTGCCGGTATAGCGGTACGCCAGCTCCGGGTCACGCGCAATCTCGCGCACTGGCTCGGCAACACCTGGGCTGTAAGCCAGGGACAGGTCGCGTGCGGTTGCGGTGGGCTTGGTTAGCTCGACACTCAACTTACCCGGACGGGGATTGGCGTGATAATCGAGAGCGGCTGTTTTCAAATCAGACATGGTGGCATTTCCGCTTGGGGCTGTTGAACAGGCAGGCGGCGAGGATACGCAAGTTGTATACAGCTGCACAAGACTGGCGAGTCCGGTTACGTACGGCGCACCAGAAACGGGCCGTTACCCCCGAAGAAACGGGCTTTGCGGGATAGCCCACGCTCTTCGAGAAAACGTTTAACAGCACCTTGTGACGATGTCACTCAGTCCAGCACACCCAACATGGCCTTATCGGTCAATGGCAGCATCCAGCGCGCCTGCCCAGCACGCGAGCCGCCACGCCTGGAGCGGTCGATCACCCAGCCGCGAGCTTCGACCTTACGGCCTTCAAGGCGTTGCACAGCACGCAGATCAAAATTGCCCAACGCCCGGGGCGCGATATGCAGCACCAGCGAATCGCCCATTTCCAGCCACAGGCCGCCGCCATTGCGCTCGACACGTTCAACCTGGCCCTGCACCAGAGCAAAGCCGCCGCTGCTCAACTGTTCGACGGCTTGCACCGGCGAACGCTGCCAGAGCCCGGTACGGGCCTGCCGGGCGCTGCGCTCGGCGTCTTGCTGGCACTGCACCAACGCCAGATTGGGCGCCACTGCCACCTGGAAACCCAAACCCTCGGCGAGCAACTGCGCCTCCAGATTGCGCCCGCTGCTGTCATAGGCGTGCGCCAGGGTGCGCCCGTAGTGATCCTTGGCCTGCTGGCCGTACTGCAACGAGACCCGACCATCACTGGCCGCCACCAGTGCCTGCAGGCGTTTGCGCGCCGCCTCGGCGAAAGGCTCGGCAGAGCGGCCCTGGCGGCCCATTTCCGGGCTGTTCAGACCGATCAAGCGCACATTGCGGCCATCGACCAAACGCAGGGTGTCGCCATCCACCACGCGCTGCACCTTGGCACTCGGCAAGTTGCCCGGCGCCGGGCAGAACGCCAACACTCCGCCGGCATAAACGCCGAAAACGAAAAAGGCGCCCACGAGGGACGCCTTTTTCAGTAGCGAGGTGCAAACCATGTGGGCCTGCGTCGCTGCGCGCACGCTTACTGCTTGGCGCCGAACATGCCGAAACGCTGTTTGAAGCGATCAACACGGCCGCCGGTATCCAGCATTTTCTGCTTGCCGGTGTAGAACGGGTGGCACTCGTTGCACACGTCCAGGCTCAGTGGTTTGGCCAGGGTGGAGCGAGTTTCGATCACGTTGCCACAGCTGCAAGTGGCGGTGACGGCTACATAGTTCGGGTGGATATCGGCTTTCATGATGATTCCTCAGGGCTGTCGTGCCGCCACCAGACACTATTGTCAGGTACCGCACGGAAATAGGCCGGCGATAATACCAGAGCACCGCGGCGACGCAAGGCCGGCCGTCGACCGGCTGCATGCTAAGATCGCGCCCTGCAACCAGGAGCCCATCGCTTGCCCGACGTCATTTTGCGCCTCGCCCTGCCTTCGCCGCTGCGCCGCCTGTTCGACTACCGTGCCCCGCTCGGTGTGCCGCGCAGCGCCTTGCAGCCCGGTGCGCGGCTGCGCGTGCCGTTTGGTCGGCGCGAGATGATCGGCATCCTGATAGAAGTGACCGATCACAGCGAAGTGCCGGCCGACAAGCTCAAGCCCGCCCTACACCTGCTTGACGCCCAGTCACCATTGCCATCGGCGCTGTTCAAGCTGTGCCTGTGGACCGCGCAGTACTACCAGCACAGCCTCGGTGACACCCTGAACTGGGCGCTGCCGGTGCTGCTGCGTCAGGGCGAACCGGCCGAGGCGCGTCAGGAGCGTTTCTGGTCGGTGAGCGACGGCGCGCAACTCGACGACCCACGGCTGATCCGCGCGCCACGCCAGCGCGACGCCCTGCGCACCCTCGCGCAGCACCCCCACGGGGTCGCCCACCAGTTGCTGAGCAAACTGCAGCTGAATAAGGACAGCCTCGACCTGCTGCTGGAGAAAGGCCTGGTTCAGGTTGACGTACGCCGCCATGCGCCGAGCAAGCGCCACGCCAACTGGCTGGCCCAGCCAGAACTGCCGCTGAATGCCGAACAGCGCGCGGCCAGCGAGGCGATCCGCTCAGGTTTCGGCAGCTTCAACGCCTTTCTTCTCGCCGGGGTGACCGGCAGCGGCAAGACCGAGGTCTACCTGCAGCTGATCCGCGAAACCCTGGAGGCCGGCAAACAGGCTCTGGTGCTGATCCCGGAGATCAACCTCGGTCCGCAAACCCTGGCGCGTTTCGAGCAGCGCTTCAACGCGCGCATCGCCCTGCTGCACTCGGCAGTCAATGACCGTGAACGCCTGGACGCCTGGCTGGCGGCGCGCGATGGCGAAGCCGATATCATCATCGGCACCCGCTCGGCGCTGTTCACCCCCATGCAGCGGCCGGGGCTGATCATCATCGACGAGGAACACGACGCCTCCTATAAACAGCAGGAAGGTCTGCGCTACCACGCCCGCGACCTGGCGGTGGTACGCGCGCATCAGGAAAACATCCCGATCGTGCTGGGCTCGGCCACGCCCTCGCTGGAAAGCCTGCACAACGCCCACAGTGGCCGTTACGCCCTGCTGCACCTGCGTGAGCGCGCCGGCGGTGCCAAGCAGCCGCGTTTTCTGCGCCTGGATGTGAAAAGCCGACCGCTGGATTCCGGCATCTCCGGTCCAATGCAGCAGGCCATCGCACAAACCTTGCAAGCCGGCCAACAGGTGTTGGTATTCCTCAACCGCCGCGGCTTCGCCCCAACATTGCTCTGTCACGACTGCGGCTGGCTGTCGGAATGCCCGCGTTGTGACGCGCGCATGACCGTGCACCAGCGTTCGCGCGAGCTGCGTTGCCACCACTGCGGCCACGTCGAGCGCCAGCCGAGCAACTGCCCGAAGTGCAACAACGTCGACCTGCGCCCTGTCGGTGCCGGCACCGAGCGCGCTGAAGAGCGCCTGGAAATTCTCTTCCCCGAGGTACCGGTCTTGCGCGTCGACCGCGACAGCACCTCGCGCAAGGAAGCCATGGCCACCCTGTTCAACACCGTACAACGCGGCGAGCCGTGCATCCTGGTCGGCACGCAGATGCTCGCCAAGGGTCACCACTTCCCCCGAGTGACCCTGGTGGCGATTCTCGATGCCGATGGCGGGCTGTTTTCTGCGGATTTTCGCGCCAGCGAACGCATGGCCCAGCTGATCGTGCAGGTCGCCGGTCGCGCCGGACGTGCCGAAGAGCCGGGCAAGGTGATTATCCAGAGCCACCTGGCCGACCATCCGTTATTGGTGCAGCTGACCGAACAGGGCTACTTCGCCTTCGCCGAACAGGCCCTGAGTGAACGCCGCAGTGCCGGCCTGCCACCCTTCTGCCACCTCGCCCTGCTGCGCGCCGAAGCGCATAAACCCGGTCAGGCCGAAGGCTTTCTCGACGACGCCTGCACCGAAGCCGAGTTGTTGTTGAATGAACTGAAACTCAGCGGCATCGAACTGCTCGGGCCGGTACCCGCGCCGATGGAACGCCGCGCCGGTCGTTACCGCGCCCAGTTGCTGGTGCAAGCCAACGCCCGCGCGCCGCTGCATCGCTTACTCAACACTTGGATGCATGCACTGGAACAAATGCCCAGCGGCCGTGCGGTGCGCTGGTCATTGGACGTAGACCCCATCGATCTGTTCTAGGACAGGCCGCCGCGCGCAGCCTGTTACACTGCACGTCATTTCGTTTAGCAGGCCTGTACCGTGACCCACACCGCTTTCTCTTCTCTGCCGCTTTCCGCCGCCATGCTGGCGAACCTCGAGTCCCTCGGTTACACCGAGATGACCCCGATCCAGGCGCAGAGCCTGCCGGTAATGCTCAAGGGCATGGACCTGATTGCCCAGGCCAAGACCGGCAGCGGCAAGACCGCCGCGTTTGGCATCGGCCTGCTCAACCCGCTCAACCCTCGCTATTTCGGCTGCCAGGCACTGGTGTTGTGCCCAACCCGCGAACTGGCCGATCAGGTGGCCAAAGAGCTGCGTCGCCTGGCCCGCGCGGCAGACAACATCAAGATCCTCACCCTGTGCGGCGGCGTACCCTTCGGCCCGCAGATCGGCTCGCTGGAACACGGCGCGCAGATCATCGTCGGCACCCCGGGGCGCATCCAGCAACACCTGAGCAAAGGCACCCTGAAGCTCGACGGCCTGAACACCCTGGTGCTCGATGAAGCCGACCGCATGCTCGACATGGGTTTCTACGACAGCATCGCCGACATCATCAGCCAAACTCCGACGCGCCGGCAGACCCTGCTGTTCTCCGCCACCTACCCGGCCGGGATCAAGCAGCTGTCCGCGACCTTTATGCGCGACCCGCAGCAGGTCAAAGCCGAAACACTGCACGACGACACACAGATCGAACAGCGTTTTTACGAAATCGCCCCGGAAGAACGGATGGGGGCCGTGGTCAAGCTACTGGCCAGCTTTCGCCCGCAGTCCTGTGTGGCCTTCTGCTTTACCAAACAGCAGTGCCAGGAAGTGGTCGATCATCTGGCGGCCAGCGGCATTTCTGCCGCCGCCCTGCATGGCGATCTGGAGCAGCGCGACCGCGATCAGGTACTGGCGATGTTCGCCAACCGCAGCCTGTCCGTACTGGTGGCCACCGATGTGGCCGCACGCGGCCTGGATATCGATGCGCTGGACATGGTGATCAACGTCGAACTGGCGCGCGACTCGGAAATTCACATTCACCGCGTCGGCCGTACCGGTCGCGCCGGGGAAAAGGGCCTGGCCATGAGTCTGGTCGCGCCGGCCGAAGGCCATCGCGCCCAGGCCATCGAAACCCTGCAGAAGGCACCGCTCAACTGGCATCCGCTGAGCAGCCTGAAAAGCCTCGGTGGTGAACCGCTGCACCCCCCCATGATCACCCTGTGCATCGCGGCCGGGCGCAAAGACAAGCTGCGCCCAGGCGATATCCTCGGCGCACTGACCGGAGAAGCAGGCATCCCTGGCGCGCACGTCGGCAAAATTGCCATCTTCGACTATCAGGCTTACGTGGCGGTCGAACGCAGCCTGGCCAAACAGGCGCTCAAGCGCCTGAGCGAAGGCAAAATCAAGGGTCGCTCACTGCGTGTGCGCACCCTCTAACCTTCAGATTCTGGTAGAAAGGGCGAGACCGGCTGCCGCACTCGAGCGGCTTGCAGTACAGGAGCATAGCTTTGCGCAATATTCTGGTGATCGAAGACAGCCCACTGGTGCTGAAAATTCTCGAGCATCTGTTTCGCAAGGAAAGCGGTTTTCAGCCAATCTTCTGCGCCTCGCTCGGAGAAGCCCAGGTGATGCTGGAAACCTCGGCGGAGCTGTTCTTCGCCGCCATCGTCGACCTCAACCTGCCGGACGCCCCGGATGGTGAAATAGTCGACGTGGTGATGAGCTACCACCTGCCCTGCATCGTCCTCAGCGGCACCTATAACGAACAACGCCGCGACCAGATGTTACTCAAAGGCGTGGTCGACTATGTGCTCAAGGAAAGCCAGCATTCCTACGAATATGCCTTCCGCCTGCTGCATCGCCTGGAAAGCAACAGCACGGTCAAAATCCTTATCGCCGAAGACTCCGAGGCCACTCGCCATTACATTCGTCATGTGCTGACGCCGCACCGCTATCAAATTCTCGAAGCCTGCGACGGTGACGAAGCCCTGCGCCTGCTCAAGGAGCAACCCGACATCGACCTGCTGGTGGTTGACCACAGCATGCCCGGACTCAGCGGTTTTGAGTTGGTCAAACTGCTGCGGCAGAAGATGAAACGCCATGAGCTGATCATTCTCGGCCTGTCCGCTGACACCAAGGGCTCGCTCAGCGCCAAATTTATCAAGCACGGCGCCGATGATTTTCTGCGCAAGCCCTTCTGTCCGGAAGAGCTCAACTGCCGGGTGATGTCGACGCTGGAGCGCCGCGATCTGTTGCGCGCGCTGAAACAGGCGGCGCAGTTCGACGCCCTTACCGGCCTGAACAATCGCCGAGCGTTCTATGAACACGGCCAGCGCCTGTTTCAGCAAGCGCGCTCAGGCGGCCGCGACCTCAGTGTGGCAATGCTCGACTTGGACTTTTTCAAACGAATCAATGACGAGCACGGTCATGCCAGTGGCGATGCTGCTCTGATTGCTTTTGCCCGTGCATTTTCGACCGCCTTCCCCGACGCCATACTCGGCCGTCTGGGTGGCGAAGAGTTTGCCATGGTCAGCCAGCAGGACGCCGCAACCCTGAACGCTGCGCTTGATCAACTGCGCAACCATTGCGCCACTCTCAAGTATGCGGTGGGCGCGCCGTCACTCTCATTCAGTGCCGGCATCTACTTTGGCGCTCCGGATGACCTGGAAAGCCTGCTGCATCAGGCTGACTTGCGGCTCTATCAGGCCAAAGCCCAGGGCCGTGGACGCAACTTCTGGCAGTAGTTACAGGCCATGACGCCGAAATATCTGCGCATAGCTCCCATCGGCACGCATCGCGTCAATCGCCCTGTTGAAATCCTGAGCAATTTTCTGGTGCTGCGGATGTCGCCGACTGATCAGGATGTGCAACCCGTTCTCGCTTAAGGGCTGTGGCAGAAATTCCAGCTGATCACGAATACCGGCCAGGCTGCGATTCAAGTGAAACCGGGCAACCAGCTCATCCTCCAGGGTCAGCTGCACCCGACGCGCCTGTAACATACGCGCAGCCACTTCAAAGCCGACCACACCCACCTTGGTCAAGCGGCTGTCCTGATCGAATTCACTCGAATAGGCATAACCGCGCACCACGGCGATGCTGTAGGGATAGAGATCCGACAGCTGGTTGAACCTGATACCACTGCCCTTGCGCTGCAGAAAGCGAATGCGATTGATCAGGTAGGGCTGTGAAAAGTAGCCGAATATTGCCCGTTCATCGGTGTACCAGGCATTGATCAGCACATCGTAGATGTCCTGCTGCAACCCGCGCACTGCACGCTCCCAGGGCACCTGAGCATAGCGGGTGGTATAGCCGGCACGCTGCAATGCAGTCGTGACCAGATCAGAAGCAACACCATTGTGCGGCAACGCCTGATCATTAAATGGAGGCCAGGGATCTGCCACCAAACGCAGCGGCTGCGCAGCGTTGCCCCCCAGGGGCACCAGCAGGGCCCACTGCAGTAGGCACAGACGCCATCCATTCATCAACGCCATCCCAGCAAGAGCAGAAAGCTAAGCCTAGCCGATCACAGCCGTGAGGGACCATCAGTTAAGATGCGCGCTGTTTTGCGCACATCGTGCGCAGTTGTCGTAGAGGAACGTGCCGTGTTGACACCCCAGGTCGTGATTATCGGAGCCGGTGCTGCCGGCCTTATGTGCGCGCTGACCGCCGCGACGCGCGGGCGCCGGGTGCTGTTGCTCGATCACGCCAACAAGGCCGGCAAGAAGATCCTGATGTCCGGTGGTGGGCGCTGTAACTTCACCAATATGTACTGCGAGCCGAGCAACTTCCTCTCGGAAAACCCGCACTTCTGCAAATCCGCCCTGGCGCGGTACACCCAATGGGATTTTATCGGCCTGGTCGCCAAACATGGCGTGCCATACCACGAAAAAAAGCTCGGTCAGCTGTTTTGCGATAACAAGGCCAGCGACATCCTCGGCCTCTTGCTCAGCGAGTGCGATGAGGCAGGCGTCGAGCTGCGCCTGAATACCTCGGTCAGTGAAATCTGCAAGCTGGACAGCGGCTACCAACTGCAGACCAGCGCCGGTAGGGTGCACGGCGAATCACTCGTGATCGCCACCGGCGGCCTGTCGATTCCGACCCTCGGCGCCACTGGCTTCGGCTATCAGGTGGCCCAGCAGTTCGGCCATACCCTGCTGCCAACCCGCGCAGGCCTGGTTCCTTTCACCATCACCGACCCGCAGCTCAAAGAGCTGTGTAACGCGCTGTCCGGCACCTCGGTGGAAGACTGCGTGGTGAGCTGCAACGGGCAGAGTTTCAAGGAAAATATCCTGTTTACCCACCGCGGTTTAAGCGGCCCGGCGATTCTGCAGATTTCCTCATTCTGGCAGCCAGGCGAGGCCATCCGCATCAACCTGCTGCCACACATCGACCTGCCCGAGTGGCTGTCCGAGCAGCAACGCGAACGCCCCAACAGCGAGCTGAAAACCCTGCTTGCCGAGCTGTTTACCAAGAAGATGGCCGGCCTGCTGGCAGACAACTGGTTTGCCTCCAAACCGTTGAAACAGTACACCCACACCGAACTCAAGGCGATTGCCGGGCAGCTCGGCGACTGGCAGCTGGTACCCGCCGGCACCGAGGGCTACCGCACCGCCGAGGTCACCCTGGGTGGCGTCGATACCCGCGAAGTGTCATCGAAAACCATGGAATCGCTGAAATCACCAGGGCTGTATTTTGTCGGCGAAGTGTTGGATGTGACGGGGCACCTGGGCGGTTTCAACTTCCAGTGGGCCTGGGCTTCAGGCTATGCCGCCGCACAATTTGTCTGACCTAGGGCGCGGGGGCGGATTCAAGCGGCGGTAACGGCTCACCTGGTAGCCACTTTTGGTGAATTGCGGCAAAGCTGCCATCGTTCTTCATGGCCTCCAGCTCCTGCTGCCAGCGACTGACCAGCACATCATCCGTTTGCTGGGAAAAGGCGATATAGCTGTCGCTGTGCATGAAATCGAAGAGCAACTGCACCTCGTCCCTCTGAATATCACCCTGAGCCAGCAGCGCGCTGATACTCAGGTTATCCAGCACCATCAGCTTGACCCGCCCACGTTTGAGCATGCTCACCACTTGCGCCGGTCCGGTGACCGGGGTGAGGTTGTTGAAACCCTCGGCCAGCAGCCGCTGGTGACTGTACCAATCGCGCGGCACGGCAATTTCGCCGTACTCACGGGCCTCCTCGATACGGCTGATCGAGAGAAATGAACGGCGCAACGCATAAAAGCTGGTGACGTTTCGGGTAATCGGCCCTACCCACTTAAACAGCTGCTCACGCTCACGCGTGCGCATGGTGACAAACAACCCGGTGTTGGGCCGCTGCAGGGCTTCCTGATACCCACGCGCCCAGGGCACCACGCTGATCGGTGCACTCTGCCCGGAACGATGCATTATCGCTTCCACAACCTCAGTGGCCAGACCCGTTGGCTTGCCGTTCTCGCTGAAATTGATTGGTGGATATTCTTCGGTAAACAAGCGCAGCGGCTCAGCCAGTACCTGTGCAGACATGAGACTGGCAAAAAGCAGTGAGAACAATCCACGCATACGGGTGTACAACACTGCAGCTGCCTCGCGGGTTGGTGGATTTTTTCAGCTTAGTCGGCTGCGCCACTTCACACCAAACAAACGACCAAGCTGTAGCTAAATCAGGTTGAACAGGCGGTTCAGGCTGCACAGCTCACTCCGACTCCGTTAGGCTGCTGCCCGTTACCGTCATTTAAGGCCAGTCCATGCCTTCCCCCCGCCTGCCTCATACGCTGCGCCGCCTCTGGGCCCAGGATAAATTCAGCTACAGCCTGCGGGTGTTTATCGCCCTCAGCGGGGCGTTGCTGCTGTGCTGGTCGCTGGGCTGGATGCATGCGCTGATCCCGCTGTTTCTCGGGGTGATCGCCAGCGCCCTGGCGGAAACCGATGACAGCTGGCAAGGCCGCGTGATCGCGCTGCTGGTCACCCTCGGCTGCTTCAGCGTAGCGGCCTATGCGGTGGAGTTTCTGTTCCCCTACCCCTGGCTATTCGTCTGCGCTCTGGCGCTATCGAGCTTTGCCCTGACCATGCTCGGCGCACTCGGCGAACGCTATGCCACCCTCGGCGCGGCCACGCTGATTCTCGCGGTGTACAGCATGATCGGCGTGGAGCAGCGCGGTGGCACGGCGGGCCTCTGGCAAGAGCCGCTGCTGCTGGTAGCCGGCGCAGCCTGGTACGGCCTGCTGTCGGTGCTGTGGAATGCGCTGTTTGCCAACCAGCCGGTGCAGCACAGCCTGGCACGGCTGTTTCGCGAACTGGGCCAGTACCTCAAGCTCAAGGCCGCGCTGTTCGAACCGCTGCGTCAACTGGATGTGGAAGAGCGCCGCCTGGCCCTGGCCAAGCAGAATGGTCGGGTGGTGGCGGCGCTCAATGCGACCAAGGAAATCATCCTGCACCGGGTCGGCAATGGCCGGCCGGGGCCGAAAGTCAGCCGCTACCTGAAACTGTACTTTCTCGCCCAGGACATTCACGAACGCGCCAGCTCCTCGCACTACCCCTATAACGAGCTGGCCGAAGCCTTCTTTCACAGCGACGTGCTGTTCCGCTGCCAACGCCTGCTGTGCCTGCATGGCGAAGCCTGTCAGCGCCTGGCCCAGGCCATCGAGCTGCGCCAGCCATTTGAATACCGAGAGCTCTGCCGCCAGGCGCTCGACGATTTGCACGACTCCCTCGAACACCTGCGCGTGCAGAGCAACCCGGCCTGGCGTCACCTGCTGCGCTCGCTCGGCGCCCTGGCCGGCAACCTGCGCAGCCTGGATGCCCTGCTGGGCAACGCCAGCAACCCCGATGCCCTGGCCGAAGAACAGGACAGCAGCCTGCTCGACCGTGAGCCGCAGTCGCTCAGGGATGTCTGGGAACGCCTGCGCCTGCAACTGACGCCAACCTCGCTGCTGTTCCGCCACGCCCTGCGCCTGTCACTGGCACTGGCGGCCGGTTACGGCATGCTGCACTGGATTCACCCGACCCAGGGCTACTGGATACTCCTAACCACGCTGTTTGTCTGCCAACCGAACTACGGCGCGACCCGGCTCAAGCTGGTGCAGCGCATCAGCGGCACCGTGCTCGGCCTGCTACTCGGCTGGGCGCTGTTTGACCTGTTCCCCAATCCGCTGGTGCAGGCGCTGTTTGCGGTAGTCGCCGGGGTGGTGTTCTTTGCCCTGCGCAGCAGCCGCTACACCCTGGCCACGGCGGCCATCACCCTGCTGGTGCTGTTCTGCTTCAATCAGGTCGGCGATGGCTATGGGCTGTTTATTCCAAGGTTGGTCGACACCCTGCTCGGTAGCCTGATCGCCGGCCTGGCGGTGCTGCTGATTCTGCCGGACTGGCAGGGTCGTCGCCTGAATCATCTACTGGCCAGCACCCTGAGCTGCAACAGCCGTTACCTGCAGCAGATCATCGCCCAATATGCCAGCGGCAAGCGTGACGACCTGGCCTACCGGCTGGCCCGACGCAATGCGCACAACGCCGACGCCACACTCTCGACCACCCTGGGCAATATGCTGATGGAGCCGGGGCACTTTCGTAAGGAGGCCGATATCGGCTTCCGCTTTCTGGTGCTCTCGCACACCCTCCTGAGCTACCTCTCAGGCCTGGGCGCGCACCGTGGTGAAACCAGCCTGAGCGGCAGCGACAACCCGCTGCTGGCCAGCGCCAGCCAGTTGGCCACCAGCCTGGAAGAAATTGCCAGCTGCCTCAACGAAGAGCGCCCGGTGGCCATCCACAGTGACGCCGAAGAGCAATTGGCGGCCGCGCTTGAACGACTCAGCGACGACCTGGATGATCCACAACGTCTGGTGCAAACCCAACTGGCGCTGATCTGCCGCCAACTTGGGCCGCTGCGCACCCTCGCCGCTCACCTGCTCAAACCTCGCCGGTAACGCTCATGCACAAACAGCTATTGCAGCAACAAGTCATCGCCCGCCTTGAACAGGACATGCAACACGCCGAACACGCCGCGATGACCGCCTACGAAACGGCGACCCATGAAGAAAATATCGCGGAAAACAAATACGACACCCTGGGTCTGGAAGCCTCCTATCTCGCTACCGGGCAGGCACGCCGTGCAGCCGCCATCCGTCAGACGCTGGCCAACTGGAAACAGTTGGTCGTGCGCGCCTTTGACCCGCAACTGGGCATCCAGCTCGGCGCGCTGATTGAACTGAGTGACGACGAAGACCGACGCCAATGCCTGCTCCTCGGTCCGGACGGCGCGTCGATGAAACTGCAGCAGGACGGCCGCACGGTGCAGGTCATCGGTCCCCAGTCACCGCTGGGGCACAGCCTGCTCGGCAAACAGGTTGGCGACGAAGTGACCCTGCGTCTGGCCAGTGGCGTGCAGCTACTGGAAATTGTGCGGGTCGGTTAAGGAATATCCACCTGCCAGTCGGCAGCCAACTGCGCCAGCCGGCCCTGCTCGATCATCTGCTGCAGAGCCCGGTCGAACGCCTCACGCAAAGGCCGGTAACGCTCATCACGGGGAAAGGCGAAGTAGCCGTCCTGCAGGTCGATCGGCGGTTCAAGTTGTTCGAGTTTGTCAGCCAGCCCCAACGCCAAAAGCACCGGCTGGGTATTGCGCTGATTGCTGGCCAGCAGATCCAGACGGCCGGCACCAAGCATCTTCAGGCCATTCTCGACCCTTTCCACGGTGACCAACTCGAGCTGCTCGCGCCGGCTGTCGAAACGCTCCCCATAGACCCAAGCACGTACCACCCCGATGCGCCGACCGAGCAACTGCTGATAGTCGCCGTGCCAGCGCAATACGCTGCCGCGTTGGCGGTAGAAGACGATGTGGTCGCGGTAAAAAGGCCGAGCGGAGAAGGCGAAGAGTTGCTCACGCGCGGCGTTCTTGTAGGGTCCGATAAGGATATCGCCCTCACCGCGCGCCACCATGTGCTGCGCACGAGCCCAGGGATACAGCTCGAAACGGACCTGATAGCCCAACGGCTCCAGCGCCTGGCGCAAGACACTGGTGGCGAGACCGCTATAGCCGCTGCCATGCTGCTCGAACACACCGGGAAAATTGCTGCCGACGGCTAACAACTCGCGTGCCGCCAGTGGCGCGATCAGCAGCACGCAGCAACATGCCATCGACAGCCTGCGCAGAAAGTTCGAACACATGAGGGAGCGGCCTCTGCCATGGGATGGCGGTATCTGCCAGCCTAGCAGGTCAGTCCGCCACGCAAGCCGAGTACGCACCGTCATGCAACTGTTTGCGCATCTGTCGGTCGACTAAAGAGCTATCAGCCGATAGCCCTGAGGGGAGAGCGTCATGCAAGCCAATGTTCAAGAGCTCGAAACACTGTTTCAACAACTGGGGCTCGAGCATGACCAGATCAGCATCGACCTCTTTATCAAGCGCCACTCACCCTTGCCGGAAGACTGCCGACTGGCCGATGCGCCGTTCTGGGACACAGCCCAGGCTGATTTTCTTCGTCAACAGTTTTTAGCCGACGCTGAATGGGCCGACGTGGTTGATCAGCTCAACCTACTGCTGCGGGGCTGACAGCTCATCGGGCGCACCAGGCAGCTCGCGCCAGGTCAGGTACACCCGCAGGTCGAACTCCAGCTGGTGATAGCCGGGCAGCATGTACTCACACAGCTTGTAGAAGGCTTTGTTGTGCTCAGCCTCTTTCAGGTGCGCCAGCTCGTGCACCACGATCATCTGCAAAAACTCCGGTGCGGCGTCCTTGAACAGCGAGGCCACGCGGATTTCCTTCTTCGCCTTGAGCTTGCCACCCTGCACCCGCGAAATCGCTGTGTGCAGGCCGAGGGCCCGATGGGTCAGGTCGAGGCGATTGTCGTAGAGCACTTTGTCGATGGCCGGGGCATTGCGCAGGTGCTCCTGCTTAAGCCCCTGAATATAGGCGTATAACGCCTTGTCGCTTTGAATCGCGTGCTTGCCGCTGTAGGAACGGGCCAGGTAATCCCCCAGACGTTGCTCGGCAATCAGCTGGCGAATCTTGTCTTGCAACTGGGCTGGGTAGCCTTGCAGGTATTTGAGCGGGGTCATCATCTCAGCAACAGAACAGCAGAAAGACCGGCAGTGTAACGCCAGCTGAGGGCTACACGCAGGCCTAACCGTTCTGCACCACACTGGCAGGGCGGGCAACAGCCTGCTGGCGCAGGTAGAAATGGCTTGCGGCGAGCAGCGAAAGGGCATTGATCAGGGTCATGAACAGTCCAATACCGGCAAGTGTGCCGCGCCCCAGGTCATCCAGGCAGAACACCAACAACACGGCGGTTATCAGAGCCTGAACAAAGCGCCAGTAACGAAACGCCTTGGAGTAACTCGCTGCCACCAGCCAACAACTGATCACCGGCGCGATAAAGATACCGACCACCAGCAAGTCCGTTACCGCCAGACGAATACGCCCGCCCGACAGCAGCATCAACAGCGCCACGAATGTCAGGGCGGCATACAACAGGTTGCAGGCCAGGTACAGCCGATAGCCCGACGGACGGCTGGGCAACTCAGCCGCCGGATGGGCCGCGGGTGGCGCATAGGGATTGAACTCATCCATGAGGCATGGCCTTTAAAATAGCGGCCGATTGTCCGACCAACGCACAGCGGCCGCAAACAAGCGTCAGCGAGCAGGCACCACGCGCAGCAAACGCCCTTCGGCGCTGTCGGTCAGCAGGTACAGGGCACCGTCCGGGCCGCTGCGCACATCACGGATACGCTCGCCCAGTTCTTCGAACAGCACGTCCTGCCCGGCCAGCTTACCGTCCTGCACACGAATACGACGCACGCTGCGCTCAGCCAGGGTCGAGGCAAACAGATCGCCCTGCCACTCGGGGAACAGTGCACCGCGGTACTGGGTCAGGCTCGACGGTGCGACCGATGGCGTCCAGTGCAGCAAGGGCTGCTGCAGGCCCGGCAGCTCGGTGTACGGCGAAATCTGCGCACCGGTGTAGTCAATGCCATAGGTGATCAACGGCCAACCGTAGTTGTTGCCGGGTTTGATCAGGTTCAGCTCGTCGCCACCACGTGGGCCATGTTCGTGGCTGTACAGGCGCTGCAACTGGTCGTCATAGACGATGCCCTGCACGTTGCGGTGACCCAGGCTGTAGATCTCCGCCGCCGCACCGGCCTGGCCCACCAGCGGGTTGTCCTTGGGAATGCTGCCATCGCGATTGAGGCGCACGATCTTGCCGAGGTGGTTGCTCGGGTCCTGGGCCTGCTCGCGCCAGTCGAAGCCATCCCCCAGGGTCAGCACCAGGCTGTTGTCTGGCAGCCAGGCCATGCGCCCGCCGTAATGCGCAGCACCGGACTTGGCCGGCTGCGCGGTAAACAGCACCTGCACATCCTGCAGCTGACCATCGACCAGCCGCGCCTTGCTCAGGCGGGTGTTGTTGGCCTGGGAGGTACCGTAGGCATAGCTCAGGTAAAGCTGCTGATTACTGGAAAATTCAGGGTCAAGCAGCACTTCCATCAGCCCGGCTTGGGCGGCGACAAACCCCTCGGGCACTCCGCTGACAGGTTGCGGATTAAGGCTGCCGTCCTGCTCGATGATGCGCAGGCGACCGACTCGTTCGGTCACCAGCATGCGGCCATCCGGCAGAAAGGCCAGGGACCAGGGATGCTCCAGGCCTTCGGTCACGGTTTCGATGCGGTAATCCATGGCGTGCACCAGGCTGCTGCCAAGCAGGCCAAGCAACAACAGGGCGCGGGACGTATTCAGCATGATTCGGGCCTTTTGTTCGCAGAGGGATCTATCAGGATTGCGTCGGCGATGAGCGCTGCACCAGCCCAGCATATAACAGCGTGCCCAGGCTGCCGCAGGCCATCAGCCCGAGGGTTCCAGCCAGGCTACGGTTGGCGCCAATCAGCGTTGGCATCGGTAGCAGTGCATTGGCCAGCGTCATCGCCGCCAGCACCGCCAACGCCCCAGCCAGGGCAAACAACAGCCAACGCCCACGTGGCCAACTGCGCGTCAGCAGGCTGGCGGCGGGCAGGGCAAAGACGAAGCCGAGCAGCACCAGCACCGCGAAGGTCGGGCTGAAACCGAGCAGATCCAGGCCGGTGGTCTGCAGCCTTATGCTCAGCGACATCGGCGCGCCGAGGGCCTGCAGGTTGGCCAGGTTGAACTGGGTCTGCAACACACTGCCCAGCGCGCTCGCCAGCAGCACGGCAAACAGGAAGTACAGCAGGGTGCGGAGTTTGCTTGGCATGTGGGCGAGTATCCAGAAGCGAGGGTGCGCCGAGTATGGACCAGCCGGTACATCGGCATACAGTGGGTGTTTTACATGGTTTTTCCACGCACACGGATGGGCGATAGGCGCAGGCACCGCGCTGTAGCAGAATGGCGGCAACCATCCTGCCAACAACAACTCACACAAGAACCGCACGATGAAAAAAGCCATGTTCTTTGGTGCGCTGCCCCTCGCGCTCCTTGCCGTAGTATTCAGCCTCGGTCCCGTACCGCCAGTCGATACCCCACTGACGCCTGCCCAGCTGCCCGCAGACCTTGAGCGCTACCTGAGCGAAAGTGAAGCGCGCCACCCTGGCATCACGCCCGGTGCGGAAAAGACCATCGTCTGGGCTCATCCGGACAAGCGCCAGACCGACCTGGCGATCATCTACCTGCATGGTTACTCAGCCACTCGCCAGGAAACCGCGCCGCTCAGCGATCAACTGGCCCGGCAACTGGGCGCCAACCTGTTCTACACCCGCCTGAGCGGCCATGGCCGCTCAGGCGCAGCGATGGCCGAGGCCAGTGTGCACGACTGGCTGCAGGACAGCCAGGAAGCCCTGCAGATCGGTCAGCGCTTGGGTAAACAGGTGCTGGTGATCGGCACCTCGACCGGCGCCACCCTGGCCACCTGGCTGGCCTTGCAGGGCGATAACCCGCAGGTGCTGGCTTACGTCATGGTGTCGCCCAACTTTGCCCCCAAAGACCCGGCCGCCACCGTGCTGACCTGGCCTTGGGCCAGTCATTTCGTGCCCTTGCTGCTGGGCCCGGAACACCACTGGCAACCGCGCAACGCCGAACAGGCGCGCTACTGGAGCCATCGCTATCCGGTACAGGCGCTGCTGCCGATGATGGCGCTGGTGAAATACGTGCGTGAACAGCCACTGGAGCAGATCCGCGCGCCGATTCTCACGCTCTATTCGCAGGATGATCAGGTGGTCAGCGCCACCGCCATCGAAGCGGCCTTTGCCCGCTTTGGCTCAGCGCACAAGCAACTGGTCGCCCTCACGGACACCCAGGACCCGTCACACCATGTGCTGGCCGGCGACATCCTCTCGCCGCAGGACACACCACGGGTGCAGGCGGCGATTCTGGCGTTTCTCGCCGCGCTGCCTACTCAAAACGACACAACGCCGCAGTAAAGGCGCAAGGCTGATCCGCCAGGTAGCTGCGGTAAATCTGCAACAGCTGCTCCACCGTCAGCCGACACGCCTGCGCTCGGCATTGCCCGTTAAACGCAAACGCACTGTGCTCGGCCTCGGCCAGACGAAGATAGAGCGCCGGCCAATCACTGCCCGGTGCATCGGCCGGGGTAAACAACAGGCGCCCTTCACGCTGCACCAGCGGCGCGCCGGCGGCGGCGTAGTCGTAGACAAACAGCAGCGTGCGTGCGGTCTTGGTCGTGCACTCGGCGCGGGTGGCGCACTGCTGCGGATCGCTCGCCACCACCACGTTAACGGGCGGCCCGCTCACTGGTGGCTGATGGGCACAGCCGGCCAATGCAGCGAGTACACCGAACAGCCCGATCAACCTCGTCATAGATACCTCCCAGATAACGACTCTGTAGCTATTGCACGCGATGAGGCACCAAGTCGTAGGTTGCTGTTGAGCGCAGCGAAGCCCAACAAGTAGCGGCCGGTCTCGTTGGGCTTCGTCGCGTTGTTCCTCAACCCAACCTACCCAGCGCATGCACCACAACACGGGGGCATAGCCAACAAAAAGCCCCGCATCGGCGGGGCTTTCAGTGCAGCAACAGGCTTAGTTGACCTTGGCGGCCAGCTCACCCTTGGCATAACGCTGGAACATGCCTTCGAGGGAGATCGGTTTGATCTTTGAGGCATTGCCGGCGGTGCCGAAGGCTTCGTAACGGGCGATGCAGATGTCGCGCATGGCGGTGACGGTGGCACCGAAGAACTTGCGCGGGTCGAACTCGCTCGGGTTCTCGGCCATCAGGCGGCGCATGGCACCGGTGGAGGCCAGACGCAGGTCAGTGTCGATGTTGACCTTGCGCACGCCGTACTTGATGCCTTCGACGATTTCCTCAACCGGCACGCCGTAGGTTTCTTTGATGTCGCCGCCGTACTGGTTGATGATCGCCAGCCACTCTTGCGGCACCGAGCTGGAGCCGTGCATCACCAGGTGGGTGTTGGGGATGCGCGCGTGGATCGCCTTGATGCGGTCGATGGCGAGGATGTCACCGGTAGGCGGTTTGGTGAACTTGTACGCGCCGTGACTGGTGCCGATGGCGATGGCCAAGGCATCAACCTGGGTTTGCTTGACGAAGTCAGCGGCCTCTTCCGGGTCGGTCAGCATCTGGCTGTGATCGAGCACACCTTCCGCGCCCACGCCGTCTTCTTCGCCGGCCATGCCGGTTTCCAGGCTGCCCAGGCAACCCAACTCACCTTCCACCGACACGCCGCAGGCGTGGGCAAAGGCAACGGTCTGCTGGGTGACACGGACGTTGTAGTCGTAGTCAGCCGGGGTCTTGCCGTCTTCTTTCAGCGAGCCGTCCATCATCACCGAGCTGAAGCCCAGTTGAATCGAGCGCTGGCAGACGTCCGGGCTGGTGCCGTGGTCCTGGTGCATGCACACCGGGATATGCGGGAATTCTTCAATCGCGGCCAAGATCAGGTGGCGCAGAAACGGCGCGCCAGCATATTTGCGCGCACCGGCGGACGCCTGGACGATCACCGGGGAATCGGTCTTGTCGGCCGCTTCCATGATCGCGCGCATCTGCTCGAGGTTGTTGACGTTGAAGGCCGGCACGCCGTAGCCGAATTCGGCGGCGTGGTCGAGCATCTGGCGCATGCTGATAAGTGCCATGGTGTTCTTTCTCCCGGTGGTGCTCGTTAATCATTCAAGCCTGCCGCAGGGGCAGGCGCTATTCAAGTCATGCAGACCAGGGGTCAACCCGATCTGCGCACACATTCATGTCAGGGCGCTTTGCAGCCACGGTCGATCAGGTCGTCCTGCACCGTCCAGTACACCAGCCCTTGTTCACCTTTAGTGTGGAAGGACAGTTTACCGTCGCTGTACAACACGCCAGAGCCTGACGGCTCCTCAAGCAGACGGTAAACGATATCGCTACCGCCGAGGCGCACGTCAACCGATGCCTGGCTGCTATCGGCAAAACGCCACAGCACTTCGGTTTGGCTGTCGCATACCCAGCGCGTCCAGTGATCCACCGGCGCCTGCGTGCCGGCACAACCGGCGAGCAGACTGGCCAAGGCCAGAGCGATGCATCCGTTTTTACGCATGGCGATTCTCCTGAAGGTGGATACGCGCGGCACCCTGAGCCGCTTACGCGCGCGCTTCAAGTACGGCCACGGCCGGCAGCACCTTGCCCTCAACAAATTCGAGGAACGCGCCGCCGCCGGTGGAAATGTAGGAGATATTCGCCGCCACGCCGTACTTGTCGATGGCCGCCAGGGTATCGCCACCGCCAGCAATGGAGAACGCCGAGCTTTCCGCGATGGCCAGGGCCAGGGCCTTGGTGCCATTGCCGAACTGGTCAAATTCGAACACGCCGACCGGGCCGTTCCAGAGAATGGTGCTGGAGGCTTTAAGCATCTCGGCAAACATGGCCGCCGTCTGCGGGCCGATGTCGAGGATCATGTCGTCTTCGGCCACATCAGCCACCGCTTTAACGGTCGCTTCGGCATCTTCAGCAAAGGCCTTGGCCACCACCACATCAACCGGCAGCGGCACGCTGACTTTGGCGGCAATGGCTTTGGCCGTGTCGACCAAGTCGGCTTCATACAGGGATTTGCCCACCGGCAGACCGGCAGCGGCGAGGAAGGTGTTGGCGATACCGCCGCCGACGATCAGCGAGTCGCAGATATCGGCCAGGGAGTTGAGCACGTCCAGCTTGGTCGAGACCTTGGAGCCGGCCACAATGGCCAGCATCGGGCGGGCCGGCGCACCCAGAGCCTTGCCCAGCGCATCCAGTTCAGCCGCCAGCAACGGGCCGGCGCAGGCCACCTTGGCAAACTTGGCCACGCCATGGGTCGAGCCTTCGGCGCGGTGGGCGGTGCCGAAAGCGTCCATGACGAACACATCGCACAGCGCCGCATATTGCTGGGCCAGCTCATCGGCGTTTTTCTTCTCGCCTTTGTTGAAGCGCACGTTCTCGAACAGCACGATCTCGCCAGCCTTGAGCTCAACGCCGCCGAGGTAGTCCTTGACCAGCGGTACGTCGCGGCCCAGGGCCTTGCTCAGGTAGGCCGCAACCGGCGCCAGGCTGTTTTCTTCGCTGAATTCACCTTCGGTCGGACGACCCAGGTGTGAGCAGACCATGACCGCAGCGCCCTTCTCCAGCGCCAGTTTGATGGTCGGCAGGGAGGCGAGGATGCGCGCGTCGCTCTTCACCACGCCGTCTTTTACCGGCACGTTGAGGTCTTCGCGGATCAGCACGCGCTTACCGGCGAGGTCGAGGTCGGTCATCTTCAGAACGGTCATATATCAGTCCTTCACGGGGGCTGGAGTAGTCAGGGAAAGAAAATGTTCGGCGACATCGAGCATGCGGTTGGCAAACCCCCACTCGTTGTCGAACCAGGCCAGCAGGTTAACCAGACGCGGCCCGGAGACGCGGGTCTGGCTGCCATCGACAATCGCCGAGTGCGGGTCGTGGTTAAAGTCGCAACTGGCGTGCGGCAGTTCGGTGTAGGCCAGCAAGCCCTTGAGCGGGCCGTTTAACGAGGCTTCACGCAGCACGGCATTGATCTCGGCGGCCGAGGTGTCGCGGGCAGTCTGCAGGGTGATGTCCAGGCAGGAGACGTTCACCGTCGGCACGCGCATGGCCTTGGCCTGAATGCGCCCGGCCAACTCCGGCAGCAGACGTTCGATCCCGCGCGCCAACCCGGTGGACACCGGAATCACCGACTGAAAGGCCGAGCGCGTGCGGCGCAGGTCTTCGTGGTGGTAGGCGTCGATCACCGGTTGATCGTTCATCGCCGAGTGGATGGTGGTGATCGATACATACTCGATACCCACCGTCTCGTTGAGCAATTTGAGCAGCGGTACGCCGCAATTGGTGGTGCAGGAGGCGTTCGACACCAACCGCTCGTGGCCGTTCAGGTCGCCCTGATTGACCCCGAACACCACCGTAGCGTCGATATCCGCCTCGCTGGCCATCGGCTGCGACAACAGCACGCGCGGCGCACCCGCCTCGATAAAACGCTGCGCCTCGCCACGGCTGGTGTATTGACCGGAACACTCGAGCAACAGGTCGATACCCAGCGCCGCCCAGTCAACACCTTCCGGCGTGGCCTGACGCAGCACTTTGACGCAATCGCCATTGATGTGCAGGCAATCACCGTCGACCTGCACCTCGCCGGGGAAGCGGCCATGGGTGGAGTCGAAACGCGTCAGGTATTCGATGCTGGCCTGATCGGCCAGGTCATTCAGCGCCACGATTTCCAGTTGCGCCCCGTCGCCACGCTCATGCAACGCACGCAGCACGCAGCGGCCGATGCGGCCGTAACCGTTGAGGGCGATTCGATAGGGACGCTTGGACATCGGGTCTCTCGGCTGAACGTAGGGTGGATCGTGCTTCATCGATCCACCGGCGGTGTAACGGTGGATGAAAAGACGTTCATCCACCCTACGGCGTCGTTCTCACTCAGGCGTCGAGCAGGTCGGCAGCGGTTTCCAGGATGTTTTCGACGGTAAAGCCGAACTCCTCGAACAACTGCGCCGCCGGGGCCGACTCACCGAAGGTGGTCATGCCGATGATGCGGCCTTCCAGACCGACGTACTTGTACCAGTAGTCGGCATGCGAAGCTTCGATGGCGATGCGTGCGCTGACTTGCAGCGGCAGCACGGCCTGTTTGTAGCCGGCGTCCTGCTGGTCGAAGACGCTGGTCGACGGCATCGACACCACACGCACCAAACGGCCTGCGGCGGTCAGCTTGTCATAGGCGGCAACAGCCAGACCGATTTCCGAACCGGTAGAGATAAGGATCAGCTCAGGCTCGCCTGCGCAGTCTTTCAGCACATAGCCACCACGGGCGACATCAGCCAGCTGCTGAGCATCACGGCTCTGGTGCGGCAGGTTTTGCCGACTGAAGATCAGCGCGCTTGGGCCGTCAGCACGCTCAATAGCGTACTTCCACGCCACCGCCGACTCCACGGCGTCACAAGGACGCCAGGTGTCAAGGTTCGGCGTGCCGCGCAGGCTGGCCAGTTGCTCAATCGGCTGGTGGGTCGGGCCGTCTTCACCCAGGCCAATGGAGTCGTGGGTGAACACATACAGCACGCGCTGTTTCATCAACGCCGACATGCGCACCGCGTTGCGTGCGTATTCCATGAAGATCAGGAAGGTCGCGCCGTAGGGCACAAAGCCGCCATGCAGGGCCACGCCGTTCATGATCGCGCTCATGCCGAACTCGCGCACACCGTAGAACATGTAGTTGCCGGAGGCGTCGTCAGCCGACACACCTTTGCAGCCTTTCCATAGCGTGAGGTTGGAGCCGGCCAGGTCAGCCGAACCACCGAGGAATTCCGGCAACAGCGGGCCGAAGGCGTTCAGCGCGTTCTGGCTGGCCTTGCGGCTGGCGATGGTTTCGCCTTTGTCGGCGACTTCTTGAATGTAAGCAGCCGCTTTGGCGGCGAAGTCTGCCGGCAACTCACCGCTTATACGGCGTTTGAATTCGCTGGCCAGTTCCGGGTAAGCCGCGGCGTAGGCCGCGAAACGTTGATCCCACTCGGCCTCGGCCTTGGCGCCGGCCGCTTTGGCGTCCCATTCGGCATAGATATCAACCGGAATCTCAAACGGGCCATGGTTCCAGCCGAGGGTGGCGCGGGTCAGGGCGATTTCATCGAGGCCCAGCGGTGCACCGTGGCACTCTTCCTTGCCGCCTTTGTTTGGCGAGCCAAAACCGATGGTGGTTTTGCAGCAGATCAGGGTCGGACGTTCGTGCTCGGCACGGGCGGTTTCGATGGCGGTTTTGATTTCTTCGGCATCGTGACCGTCAACGTTGCGAATCACCTGCCAGCCGTAGGCTTCAAAGCGCTTGGGCGTGTCATCGGTGAACCAGCCTTCGACTTCGCCGTCGATGGAAATGCCGTTGTCGTCGTAGAACGCCACCAGTTTGCCCAGACCCAGAGTGCCAGCCAGCGAGCAGACTTCATGGCTGATGCCTTCCATCATGCAGCCGTCGCCGAGGAAGGCGTAGGTGAAGTGGTCAACGATCTGGTGGCCGTCACGGTTGAACTGCGCGCCCAGCACCTTCTCGGCAATGGCGAAACCGACGGCGTTGGCGATGCCCTGCCCCAGCGGGCCGGTAGTGGTTTCCACGCCCGGGGTGTAGCCGTATTCCGGGTGACCTGGGGTTTTGCTGTGCAGTTGACGGAAGTTTTTCAGGTCGTCGATCGACAGGTCGTAGCCGGTCAGGTGCAGCAGCGAATAAATCAGCATCGAGCCGTGGCCGTTAGACAGCACAAAGCGGTCACGGTCGGCGAATTTCGGGTTGCTCGGGTTGTGCTTGAGGAAGTCACGCCACAGGACTTCGGCGATATCCGCCATGCCCATCGGGGCACCGGGGTGGCCGCTGTTGGCTTTCTGCACGGCATCCATGCTGAGGGCACGAATGGCATTGGCTCGCTCACGACGGCTGGGCATCACTGAATCTCCTGCGGGGGCTGCTTGAGCAACTGAGGGTCGAAAAAGGCGGCCATTTTCGCCCAGCCACGCCATGGGGGCAATCACAGATGGTCGTTAAGCCCCCGACAATCAGTAATTAGCCCCGGCAAAGCGGCTCAAAGCGGCTTTTGCGCCGCCAGACAAGGCGCGCGAAACAGCTCGCCATGCCACAAGCCCTGCAGCGTGCGACGCATGACCAGCAGCCAGACCAGTGCCAGCTTGGCCGCCAGCAGCACACCCACCCAGGTAAAGAACGCCAAGCCCGTCATGTGCTGCAGGGCAAAGGTGGCCAGGGTGAACACGCCCAGCGGGAAGGTGAACCCCCACCAGCCCAGATTGAAGGGCAGCTCGCGGCGCATGTAATGCTGGGTGAACAGGCTGGCCGCGACCAACCACCACAGCCCCGCGCCCCACAGCGCCAGCCCGCCGACCAGGCCCAGTTGCTGCGCCATTTCGGCGGCACCCTGCAACGCAGTGCCTTGCCAGGCGTGCGGTGCAGCCTGCCCCAGGCTGATCAAGCCCAGGCAGCCGGTGGCCAGCGGCCCCAGCGGCAACCAACTGCTGGCGGCAAAGTCCATGTCCGGTAATTTGTGCAGGGCCAGGCGCAACAACACCAGGGCGATCAGGGCGAAGGCCAGGCTCAGCGATAACCCCCACAGCACATAGCCCAGGCTCAACAGCAGTTGCGCCGCCTCAGCCCTCACGTGCGGAGCCAATGCCGCCGCACCGCTGGCCACCACTTCGGGTGCGACAATCGGCAGCAGCCAGACCCCGGTGAGGGTTTCCAGCACATGTTTCTGCCGGGTAAACATCAAATACGGCACACCGAGTGCCGCGCCCATCGCCAACACCAGCGCCAGCCACCACAAGCCATGGGCCAGCGTCACCACGGGCGCGCCATAAACAGGCGCAGCGAACAGCAGCATGCCGTTGATCACCTGCACCAGCCCCATGGGTATGGCCCCCAGAAACATCGACTGCACCGGGTGATCGAGCATCGGCCACAGGGTGTCGCGAAACAGCAGCAAGCGCGCAGCAAACAGCACACTGAACAGGCCAAACAGCAGTACAGTCAGGCACCACAGGCCTTCGGCCAACAGCATTTGCCCGGGAAATGACAGCGGCATCTTCGCCACCACCTGGGCCAGCACGCCGGTGCCCATGGTCATGGCGAACCAGTTGGGCGTGAACTGGCGGACAAAGGCCAGCGGCTCATGCAAACGGGTAAAGGGACGCAACATCACGGCATTCCTCACAAACGATCGCGATTGGCGATCCATGACTGGGAGGTTAGGCACAGCCGTGCTATAGGTAAAATACATATAAAAGATACAAGGCATACCTTCTATTTATGAATCTGCATCACCTCAAGGTGTTCCTCGCCATCGCTCAGACCGGCAGCATCAGTGCCGGAGCCGCCCGCCTGTTTATCAGCCAACCAGCCGTGACCCGCGAAATCCGCGAGCTGGAAGCACGCCTGCGCCTGCCGCTGTTTGACCGACAAAGCCGGGGCGTGACCCTGACCGCCGCCGGGCAACGCCTGCTGCCCTATGCCGAGCGCATCTTCGCCCTGGAGCAAGCCGCCGAGCGCGACCTGCAGGCGTTTGCCAACCTCGACTGTGGCGAACTGCATTTGGGGGCTAGCGCCACCCTGGGCAGCTACCTGCTGCCGGCGCTGATCGCGGACTTTCATCAGCAGCATCCCGAATTGCACGTGAGCCTGCAGATCGACAACACCGCCGCCTGCCTGCAGCAACTGGAACGCAACACCATCACCCTGGCCTTTATCG
This sequence comes from Pseudomonas sp. HMWF032, assembly GCF_003060885.1. Classification (GTDB taxonomy): domain Bacteria; phylum Pseudomonadota; class Gammaproteobacteria; order Pseudomonadales; family Pseudomonadaceae; genus Aquipseudomonas. The sequence goes on along the minus strand of NZ_QAIG01000005.1, from coordinate 415,210 downwards.
AAGGCCCGTTCGACCCGGAACAGGTCAACCACCGCCACCTCGGCACTGACGCTTTGCTGCCCGTGGCCAGCCCCCGCCATCCACTGGCCCGGCAAACCAGTGTCAGCCCTGAAGAACTGGCCAGCGCGGCGCTGCTGATCCGCGAGCACGGCTCCGGCACCCGCGCCAGCCTTGAGCAGGCCTATCAGGCATTGGGGCTCACGCCACGGATCACCATGGCCTTGGGCAATAGCGAAGCCCTGAAACGCAGCCTGCTTGCCGGTCAGGCCGTGGCCTGGATTTCCGAGTTGGCCTTGCAGGATGAATTGCGCAGCGGGCAACTCTGCAGACTGCCCGTCAGCGGCCTGCCGATCAGCCGCGATCTGCATGCCGTCTGGCGGCGCGAACACAGCCTGAGCCCGGCGGCCGCCGCCCTGCTGGAACAAGTGACCAACGCCCTCACAGCCAGCAAGGGCAATATCAAAACTTTTTGATATTGCCCTTGCTGGATAAAAAGTGTCTGACTAGACTGCCCATCCTATGAATATGCGCGCGCCACACTTGGCCTTCGAGCCCGTTGATGCCCTCACCGCCCTGTGCAAGGCCGGCGGCGACGCACTGCGCCTGAACATCCTGCGCGCGCTGGCCAACGACTCGTTCGGCGTACTGGAGTTGGCGCAGATTTTTGCCACCGGCCAATCCGGCATCAGCCATCACCTCAAGGTGCTTGCCCAGGCCGGGTTGGTGGCCACACGCCGTGAAGGCAATGCAATCTTCTACCGCCGCGCCCTGGCCCAGAGCGAACAACTGGGCAGCCGCTTGCACGCCGCCTTGTTAGATGAAGTGGATCAATTGTCGCTGCCTGATGACGCGCAACAACGCATCGCCGCCGTGCACAGCCAACGCGCAGCGACCAGCCAGGCCTTTTTCGCCCGCAGCGCAGCCAGTTTCCAGGCCCAGCAAGACCTGATCGCCGGCCTGCCGCAGTACCGCGACAGCCTGCTGGCCCTGCTCGACTCACTGGGTTTTGCCCGCGACGCCAACGCCGTGGAAATCGGCCCCGGTGACGGCAGTTTTTTGCCCGCCTTGGCGCAGCGCTTCACCCACGTGCTGGCCCTGGACAACAGCACAGCGATGCTGGCGTTGGCGCAACAGCGCTGCCACAGCGACGGCCTGGACAATGTTCACCTGCTGTTGGCCGATGCCCTGCAGGATGACTACCCCGCCGCCGATTGCCTGGTACTGAACATGGTGCTGCACCATTTCGCCGCCCCGGCCGAAGCCCTCAAGCAACTGGCCCTGCGTGTGAAACCGGGCGGCAGCTTGCTGATTACCGAACTGTGCAGCCACAACCAAAGCTGGGCCCGCGAAGCCTGTGGCGATCTGTGGCTGGGCTTTGAGCAGGACGACTTGGCCCGCTGGGCCGCAGCAGCCGGGCTGGACAACGGCGAAAGCCTCTACGTGGGGCTGCGCAACGGCTTTCAAATTCAGGTGCGGCACTTTACCAAACCGTCGATAACTTACGGCCTCCGGGCTGCAACCACCGGTCACCAACAGGAACCTGCACGATGAGCGAATACGCCCTCTTTACCTCCGAGTCCGTCTCCGAAGGCCATCCCGACAAAATCGCCGACCAGATTTCCGACGCGGTGCTGGACGCCATCATCGCCAAGGACAAACACGCCCGCGTGGCCGTGGAAACCCTGGTCAAGACCGGTGTGGCCATCGTCGCCGGTGAAGTCACCACCAGCGCCTGGGTCGACCTCGAGCAGATCGTCCGTGACGTCATCTGTGACATCGGCTACACCAGCAGCGACGTGGGTTTCGACGGTGCCACCTGCGGCGTGCTGAACATCATTGGCAAGCAGTCCCCGGACATCAACCAGGGCGTTGACCGCGCCAAGCCGGAAGATCAGGGTGCAGGCGACCAGGGCCTGATGTTCGGCTACGCCAGCAACGAAACCGACGTGCTGATGCCGGCACCGATCTGCTTCAGCCACCGCCTGGTTGAGCGTCAGGCCGAGGCGCGTAAATCCGGCCTGCTGCCATGGCTGCGTCCGGATGCGAAATCGCAAGTCACCTGCCGCTACGAAAACGGCCAGGTGGTCGGTATCGACGCCGTGGTGCTGTCCACCCAGCACAACCCGGAAGTGAAGTACGAAGACCTGCGCGAAGGCGTGATGGAGCTGATCGTCAAGCACGTGCTGCCGGCTGAACTGCTGCACAAAGACACACAGTTCCACATCAACCCGACCGGCCAGTTCATCATCGGCGGCCCGGTGGGCGACTGCGGCCTGACCGGGCGCAAGATCATCGTCGACAGCTACGGCGGCATGGCCCGTCACGGTGGCGGTGCGTTCTCCGGTAAAGACCCATCCAAGGTTGACCGCTCGGCTGCCTACGCCGGTCGTTACGTGGCCAAGAACATCGTGGCTGCCGGCCTGGCTGAGCGTTGCGAAATCCAGGTGTCCTACGCCATCGGCGTAGCCCAACCGACCTCGATCTCGATCAACACCTTCGGCACCAACACAGTGGCGGACGACGTGATCATCAAGCTGGTGCGCGAAGTCTTCGACCTGCGCCCCTACGCCATCACCAAAATGCTCGACCTGCTGCACCCGATGTACCGGGACACCGCCGCCTACGGCCACTTCGGTCGCACCCCTGCGCAGAAGACGGTCGGCGACGACAGCTTCACCACCTTCACCTGGGAAAAAACCGACAAGGCCGCCGACCTGCGCGCCGCTGCCGGCCTGTAAGCCCAACGCGATACCTGAAGCCCCGCCCTGTGCGGGGCTTTTTCTTGCCAGCGAAACGAGAAAATCCGTCTAGGCTGAATGGGCGATCTGCCGAGCAAGGATGCTCACGATGAACACCCACATTGCCTGTCTACTGCTGCTCAGCACCCCCTTATGGGCCGCCTGCCCCGACTGGCCCGCCAGCCGCGCCGAACGCGAACTCATGGCCCTGAGCCAACAGCTGACCGAGTGGGACGATGCCTACCATCGCCAGGGGCAAAGCCCGGTCGCCGACGAGCTGTATGACCAGGCCAGCAGCACCCTGCAGCACTGGCGCAGCTGCTTCCCCGAGACCCGCAGCGCGACGGTTAACCCACTGGCCAGTAGCGCCGGCCCGCAACCGCACCCCGTGGCCCACACCGGCCTGCGTAAGCTACTGGACAAGCGTGCAGTCGCGCGCTGGATGGCTAACCGGGAAGAGCTGTGGGTTCAACCAAAGGTCGATGGCGTGGCCGTCAGCCTGGTGTATCAGCAGGGGCGCCTGCAGCAGCTAATCAGCCGCGGCGATGGCCGCCAGGGGCAGGACTGGACCCACCTGGCCCACCAGCTACCGGCGATTCCTGCTGAGTTACCCTCGGCGCTGAACCTCACCCTGCAAGGCGAGTTGTACTGGCGCATGCCGGCACATATCCAGCATAAACAGGGCAGCCAGGGCGCGCGCAGCAAGGTGGCAGGCCTAATGAATCGGCAAGCACTGAGCGACGAGGATGCCGCGGGCATCGGCCTGTTTGTCTGGGATTGGCCCGATGGCCCAGCCAGCATGCTAGAGCGCCTGCAACAGCTGAGTGCGCTGGGTTTCACCGACAGCGCCACGTTCAGCAAGCCCCTTCGCAGCGTGGCCGACGCCAGCCACTGGCGCGAGCAGTGGTACCGTAACGCCCTGCCCTTCGCCACCGATGGCGTTGTGCTGCGTCAGGGCCAGCGACCGCCTGCTGCACGCTGGCAAGCGGAGCCGCCACATTGGGCAGTGGCCTGGAAACACCCCGCCAGCCAGGCCCTGGCTGTGGTGCAAGCGGTGGACTTTCGTATCGGCCGCAGCGGTCGCATCACTCCGGTGCTGCGCGTGCAGCCGGTAAAGCTGAATGATCGGCACATCGAATACGTCAGTGCCAACTCCCTGCAACGCTGGCAGGCACTGGACATTCGCCCTGGTGATCAGGTGGTGATTCGCCTCTCCGGGCTGACCATCCCGGTACTCGACAGCGTGCTCTGGCAAACCCAGGAACGCGCCGTCCTGCAGGTGCCGGATGCGCGCGCCTACCACGCCCTGAGCTGCTGGCAGGCCAGCGCCGGCTGCGCCAGCCAGTTCCGTGCACGCCTGGCCTGGCTCAGCGGCAAGCAGGGTTTAGCCCTGCCGGGGGTCGGCCCCGGCACATGGGAAAAGCTGCTGCAGGCGGGAATGATCAACGGCCTGCTCGACTGGCTGGATCTGTCCACCGAGCAGTTGAGTCGCGTACCCGGCCTCGGGGCACGCAGCGCAGCGACCTTGCAGCAGAGTTTTCAATTGGCCCGTCAACGTCCGCAGCAAGCCTGGCTCCGCGCCCTCGGGGTTCCGTCTCAGGTGCCATTAAACGCGGACTGGGACAGTTTGGCGCGGCGTAGCACCGCCGACTGGCAGCGCCAGCCCGGCATCGGCCCGCAACGCGCGGCTCAGCTAGAAGCCTTCTTCCGACACCCTGAGGTTCGGGCGCTGCAGGCACATTTACGAGCCGCGCAGCTTGCCGGACTCTAGAGGCGTCTCAGAACGCGCGAAACTCTTCATGGCAGGCTTTACAGCTGTCTTCAACACGCTGCATCGGCGCGACCAGCGCGTCGGGCTTTAAAGGCTTTGCCGCCGTCGCGGCGACCAGCGCAGCGGTGCTGGTTTCCATGGTGCGAGCCAGTTCCTGAAAACGCGCCTGGCGCTGCCAGACATCATCCTTGGCACGGCTTTCCTCATCGTCATCACGCACCTGCGGAAAGTGCTGCCACGGCGTGCGGGTCAGCTGATCGAGCTTGGCAGCGCCTTCAACAAATGCCTGTTCCTTGAACGCCAATCGCCCGCGCAGCATGCCACCAAGATCTTCGCTGACCTTGAGCATCTGCTTGAAAATGCTCTGACGCTGGCCTTGCGGTGAATTGGGATCGACACCGCCGCAGCCACTCAGGGCCAGCGCCAGTACGACCAGAGACAGGGTTTTACGCTTCATAACACCTTCAATGCCAACAACCGGGTGGATAACGGGCGACAGTATCGCCACCCAGTACCCACCGGCCAAGCGTGGTGTTTTGCCGCACAGCGCAGAGGCTTCAGGCCGAAACGACAAACAGACTGATGATCAAGCCCATGTTGACGAACCACACCAGCGAACGCACCGGTGCCCAGTCCGCCAGGTAACAGATGAAATACAGCACGCGGCTGGCCACGAAGGCCATTGCCAGCTGATCGATCAGGGCTTGTTCGGCGCCACCGGCCAAGTGGGCAATGATCACCGCCGCCGAAAAGGCCGGGGTCACTTCAAAACTGTTGAGCTGCGCATTGTTCGCACGCCGCCCCAGGCCGGTCAGGCTGTTCAACAACGCCCGCGGATCATGGTTGTGTTTGGGGCTGAAACCACCGCTGACGGCTTTGGCAGTGGCAGTCGAGAGGTACGGCAGGAACAGTGCGATCAGGACACACCAGTAAGCAATTGTCATGGAACATCTCCATTGGAATGAGGTTATGAGCATGGTCGCGCTTACCCATCAGTGTCGATGGCATTCACGCAGAAAAAACCTGGCAAAAAAGTCAAGTGCCGCCACATTGACTCCGCGCACAGAGAAACTAATGTCTTTAGGGAACAACCAGGACGTTTGCCACTGGAGCTGCCATGCACGGTTTGTCCTCCGCCACTCCCCCACTTTCTCTGCGACTGCTTAGTCAAGCGTTGCCTTGGCTTCTGGTCGGCCTTCTGCTCTGGCTGTCGGTGCCGCTCTGGCTGTGCCTGTTGGTGGGTGCACTCGGCAGTTTGATCGCCACTGTGGCGTTTGAACGTCGTCAGACGGATGAAACAGATACAGCCGCAGACACCCCCGCACTGCCTCTTGATGAACTCAATGCCTTTGCCCAGTCACTGGACGCCCATGGGCATACGATGGTGAACGAGCTCAGTAAAGTGGACGGCCTGCTGCACAACGCCATCAGCGAAATATCGCAGTCGTTCATGAACTTGTCGCAGAACATCGAAACCCAGCACCAACTGAGCAACTCATTGATCGATCGTTACAGCGGTCAAAGTACAGAATCGGGTGAGGTCAACTTCAAGACCTTTGTCGAGATGACACAGAATACCTTGGGCTTCTTCGTTGAATCGACCATCGAAACCAGCCGCATTTCCATGCAACTGGTCGAGCGCATGGAGCAGATCACGGAAAAAATTGGCCTGATTTTGAAGTCATCCAGCGACATGGACTCCATCGCCAAGCAAACCAACCTGCTGGCGCTTAACGCCGCCATCGAGGCTGCAAGGGCCGGTGAAGCCGGACGCGGTTTTGCCGTGGTGGCCGATGAAGTACGCGCCCTGTCCAACCGTTCTACCGAGTTTTCCGAGGTCATTAACAACCACATCAGCGGTGTCTACGAAGACCTAAAAAAAGCCGAAGAGGCCGTCAGTCGACTTGCCGCCAAAGACATGTCTTTCGCCCTGAGTTCGAAGAAACAGGTCGAGAATATGCTGGGCAATCTGCACAGCCTCAACGGCCACACCCTGACAACTGTCACTGAGCTCGGTGAGCTATCGAAGTCTATCGGTGGCACGGTCAGTCAAGCCCTGACAGCCATGCAGTTTCAGGACATGTGCAGCCAATTGCTTGAGCTGATGCGCAAGTATTGCAACAAATTGGTGGTGTATTCCGCATCGGTAAGTGCTCTCTCTGCGAGCGAACCGGCGCAACAGTTGCCGGCGCTGCGTGCAGCCAACGAAGCGTTCAAAAAGCCTCCCCACAACCCTGTGGCCCAGTCTGATCTGGCTGCCGGCGGTATCGATCTTTTCTGAGACTCCGACATGACCAACGCAAGCACTGTGTCCCTGCATCCCGCCACACGTTTTGATTTCAATAGCTTTCGCGACTTTCGCAGAGACTATGAACTGGCCTTGGCCAGCCCGTCGGTGCGTGTGCTCATTGTTGATATGAAAAACGTGCAGTACATCGACTCCGCCGCACTGGGTATTTTGTTGCTGCTACGAGATCACGCCGTCAGTGCCAACAAAACGGTGGAGATTCACAACCTGCACGGTATCGCCAAAGAAGTACTGGAGATTGCCAACTTCCAAAAAATCTTCACCATACGATAGCCAGCCGTAATGCGCCCTCTGCATATCCTCGCCGTGGATGATGACGCCCTGATTGGCATCATCATCAACACCTTCACGCGCCAACTGGGTCATACCTGCCAGCTCAGCACCAGTGGCGAAGAAGCCCTCGACCTGTATGCCAAGCATGACTTCGACCTGGTGCTGATCGACAGGATGATGCCCGGCATGGATGGACTGCAAACCACCCAGCGCGTGCGGCAATTGCAAGAACACAGCGGCTGGCGCCCGATCATCATGCTGTCGGGTGCCAGCGATGTTGACGAGCAAGTGCTCGCGCTGAACTCCGGCTGTGATGACTTTCTCGCCAAACCGATCAACTTCAGTATTCTCGAAGCCAAGATCAATTCGTTTTGGCGTATCGCCGACATGCAGCAACAGATTGCGCGCAACCATGAGGAGTTGGTGCGCTATGCCAATCTGGAAGCGGAAGAGAAACGCATCAGCAGCTTCCTGATGGAGCGTCTGGTGCGCCGCGACATGCTGGAAAACCCCAACATTGAACACTACTTGCAGCCTGCACGGGTGGTTTCCGGTGACTTGCTTTTGGTATCGGCATCACGCACCAACGACCTCTACGTCATGCTGGCCGACGCCACAGGTCACGGGCTACCGGCGGCACTGAGCCTGATACCGTTGTCGCAAACCTTTTATGCCATGACGGCCAAGGGCTTTCAGCTCAGCTCCATCATGCATGAGCTCAACCAGCAACACCGCGCGCACAGCCCGTCCGATCGTTTCGTCGCTGCGATTGCCGCCTGCTATCGCCCCATGGATAACACCCTGGTGGTCTGGAACGGCGGGATTCCACCGGCCTTCCTGCTCAATGACGACGGGGAAATACTCTGCCGTTTCCGCTCGGCCAACCTGCCGTTAGGCATTGTCGACAACACGCTGTTCGACAGCTCGGTTGAAGTATTCAAACTACCCGACGAGCACACCCAACTGTTCATGTATTCCGACGGCCTGGTTGAAGCAGAAGACGCCACTGGCACTGCGTTCGGCAAAGCGCGACTGGAGCTGCTGCTGCAACAGCCCGCCAGTAGGCGTCTGGCACACTTGCAGGCATGCCTGTCCGCGCACCTGGGCACCCAGTCAGCCCATGATGATGTGTCCTACCTGCAACTGCTGTGTAAAGAACCCAGCAGCAGCCAGTTCGGCCAGAACCCCACTCTGCAAAAGGGTTCCGGCAATACGGATAACTGGAGCCTGCACCTGCAACTCAGCGCCCCGCAACTTAAACATCTGGATCTGGAACCACTGATCACCCACTTCTGCCAAACCCTGGGGCTCGAAGAGTCCCGACAAGGGGTGTTTGGCCTGATTCTACGCGAGTTGCTGTCTAACGCTCTGGATCACGGCCTGCTGGGTTTAACCTCCAGTCTCAAGCATGAAGCCAATGGCTTTGAACGTTACGTCCAACTGCGTAACGAGCGCCTGATGGCGCTGGATGATGGCGAAATTCAACTGGAGATCAATCAATCCAGCGATGCCTATACCAATCACCTGAGCATCAAAGTCAGCGACAGCGGCCCCGGTTTTGACGTTGCAAAACTGGAACAAACCGGCCTGCACAACGACCCGGAACGCTACCACGGACGTGGCCTTTTGCTCCTGCGCAAAATTTGTTCACACCTGGAGTTCAGGGGCAACGGCAACCATGTAATTGCTGAACTACACTGGCCTAACGAGGACGTGGCTGGCGCCACACACAGGACCTAGCCAAGGATTTGAGGGAGCAACTGTGCAATGGGAAAATCCATCCTGATTGTCGATGACTCAGCATCCATCCGCCAGATGCTGGCCTTTACCCTGCGCTCTGCCGGATATGAAGTAGACGAAGCGGTCGATGGTAAAGACGGTCTGGGCAAAGCCCAGCGCAAAGCCTACCAGTTGGTGTTCACCGACCAGAACATGCCCAACATGGACGGCCTGACACTGATCAAAAGTCTGCGCGGCCTGCCTAACTACCGCACCACACCGGTGTTGATGCTCACCACCGAGTCCAGTGACAGCATGAAACAACAGGGGCGCGCCGCCGGGGCGACCGGCTGGCTGGTAAAGCCGTTTGATCCGCCAAAGCTGCTGGAAGTGACCAAGAAGGTACTCCCCTAGGACGCAGTGACGCGCAGGCAGATCAAGATGAATGCTGGCATGGAGCAGTTTCTCGAGGTGTTTTTTGAAGAAGCCGAGGAGCACTTGGCCAATCTTGAACACCTGCTACTCACACTAGACCTCGCCTCGCCTGATCGTGAAGCGCTGGATGGCATCTTCCGCGCGGCGCATTCGATAAAAGGCTCCAGCGGCATGTTCGGTTTTGGCGACCTGACCGCTGTCACCCATGTGCTGGAAACCTTGCTGGACAAAATACGCAGTGGGCAAATCGCCCTACGGGTCGAGATGGTCGATGTATTTCTGCAAGCACGGGATGTATTGGGCCAATTGCTGGCCTGCCATAAGCACCCAGGCACCCACTCCAGCATCCCGACCGAGGACATCGTTGAACGCCTGCAAGCGCTTATCGACAACCCTTCGCCGGGCGCATCAGAGTCCACCGCAGAAAGTGCCTACGGTTTGTTTGAACACGAAACTGAGCAACCCGCCTCCGATGGCCTGTTTGAGGGCGACCCAACTTCCCACACAGGCGAAGACGCTTTCGGCTTCTTTGACGATCAACCCAGCGCCTCTCCAGCCCTTGCGCCCACCGAACCGAATGAAGCTTATGGGCTTTTCAATGAGGCCACGGCAACATCCAGCGAGGAGGCCTTCGGATTAGAAGCGCCCAGTCAAAACCAAACGCCCATCAACAGCCCTGCATCCGCAGACATTGCCCCAGCCGAGCGACGCGCCGGTGACCGCCGAAATACAGCCAATTCTGCTGCCGCGCCCTCACGTCCAGCGGGCGATGCGGAGTCCAGTTCCATTCGTGTCAGTGTTGAGAAGATCGACAGCCTGATCAATCAGGTGGGTGAGCTGGTCATCACCCAAGCCATGCTGGCTCAGTTGACGGCAGGCCTGGACCCGGCTGTTTTCGAGAAAATCAATCAGGCGCTCAGCCAGTTGGAGCACAACACCCGCGAGCTGCAAGAGTCGGTCATGTCGATCCGCATGTTACCGATCAGCTTCATCTTCAATCGCTTCCCACGGGTGGTGAGGGATACAGCCAGCAAACTGGGTAAAAAGGTCGAACTGATTCTGCAGGGCGAGCACACCGAACTGGACAAGGGTGTTATCGAAAAGCTCACCGACCCGCTGACCCATATCATCCGTAACAGTATTGATCACGGCATCGAACTACCGGCTGACCGCCTTGCTGCGGGCAAGCCGGAGCACGGTACGGTAAGGCTCTCCGCGTTCCATCAGGGCGGCCGCATCGTGGTGGAGATCAATGACGACGGCAAAGGCCTGGCGCGCGCGAAGATTTTGGCCAAGGCTCGTGAGAAAGGCATGCCGGTTCACGATGACATGCCCGACAGCGAAGTCTGGCAATTGATTTTTATGCCAGGCTTCTCCACGGCCGACGTCGTAACTGACCTATCGGGGCGCGGTGTCGGCATGGACGTTGTGCGCCGCAATATAAGTGCCATAGGCGGACGCATTGATGTCGAGTCCTATGCCGGTGTCGGAACGCGCATCACCATTCGCCTGCCCCTTACCTTAGCAATTCTCGATGGCATGATCGTCGCCGCCGGCGATGTCCACTACGTGATTCCGCTCACCTACATCATCGAATCACTGCAACCCAAGTACGACGATATTCGCAGCATGCGCGGCAGCGAGCGCACGGTTATTCGCGTACGCGGTGAATACCTGACGCTGCTCAGCTTGCACGCCCTACTCAAGCTGGAAGGTGAGCCGCCGCCACCCTGGCAGGCCATTGTCCTGATCCTCGAAGCCGAAGGGCGCAAGTTTGCCTTGCTGGTCGACGACCTCATCGGGCAACAGCAAGTAGTGATCAAAAGTCTGGAGCAGAACTTCCGCCGCATAGACGGAATTACCGGTGCCACCATCATGGGCGACGGCAGCGTTGCCCTCATCCTCGACGTCGACGCCTTGCCGCGTTTGGCTGGCCATGGAGAGCTAGCGTATGACCCCAACGAGTGAACACAGCACTGAGCGCGTCAACGAATTCCTCACCTTTACCCTGGGAGCCGAGGAATACGCCATAGACATCCTGAGGGTTCAGGAGATCCGCGGCTACGATCAGGTGACGACCATTGCCAACAGCCCAGCGTTTATCAAGGGCGTGATCAACCTGCGCGGCGCCATCGTGCCGATCGCGGATTTAAGAATTAAATTCAACCTGTCGTCGGTGACCTACGACCAGTTCACCGTGGTGATCATTCTCAATGTGTTCAACCGCATTGTCGGCGTCGTCGTCGATTCCGTTTCCGACGTACTGGCTCTGACTGCGGATGAAATCAAGCCGGCCCCTGAATTTGGCGCCGCATTCAACAGCGAGTACTTGCTGGGCTTGGCCACTGTGGCTGAGCGCATGCTGATACTGGTCGACATTGAGAAGCTGATGAGCAGCAGTGAACTGGCTTTGATGGATACCCCATCGTCCGAGTAAAGCGCTGACAACCGCAAGGAGCGTTCCCATGAACCTGAAGCAACTTTCAATGATCCAGCGGCTGTCGTTGTGTTTTGCCGCGTTGTTATCCCTGCTGGCCATTATCCTGGCGATCAGCCTGATCCAAATCAGTAAGCTGCACGGCAAAATCGACGATTTAGTGCACGAGAATTTTCCCAAAACCGTGCTGGCCAATAACGTCATCGACGAAACCAATGCCATTGCGCGGGCCGTCCGAACGATGCTTATCGCAGAGGATGATCAACGCCTGGTTGACTCACAGCGCAAGCAGATTGAAGAGGCCACGCTGGGTATCCAGAACGCCACGGACAAGCTCAATGCGGTGGCCAAAACCGCCGAAGAGCGCGAATACCTGGCCGCTCTTGGTCTGGGCATTAAGAACTTCAACAAACACGTGGAACGCTACCTGGAGTTGTATGACGACGGCAACCTGCAGGCGGCCCGCGAGTACCTTCTGAAAGACTTGCGAGAGGCGCAGCTTGAAACACAGGCGCAGACCAATCAGGTCATCGACATCCAAAACAAAGGTGTCGAAGACCTGGGCAAAATCGCCGAAAACCTGGCCGCCGACACCCGCACACTGCTGCTGAGTATCGGGTTCGCCGCGTTGCTGTTAGCCGTCTTACTCGCCGTCCTGCTGATTCGCAGTGTCAGACGTCAGCTCGGCGCAGACCCGCTGGAACTGGCACAGATCACCAACAGCATTGCGGCAGGACAGTTGCAACTGGAGATACCCGCCGCCTTGCCAGGCAGTGTGATGGATTCGCTCAAAGGCATGCTCGAATCCTTGCAGGCCTCTGCTGCTGCGGCGCAAAGCAACGCCCGCATCAAATCCGCACTGGATAATGTCAGCAGCAACGTGATGATTGCCGACAACGAACGCAACATCATCTACATGAACCGCACCGTGACAGCGATGATGCAGAACGTCGAAAGTGATCTTCGCAAGGTGCTGCCAACCTTTGAGGCCAAACGCCTGCTGGGTGGTTCTATTGATCAGTTTCATAAAAAACCCGAGCATCAAAAACACTTACTGGCGACCTTTACCAGCACGTTTAATACACAAATCGAGGTCGGGGGACGCACCTTCGCCCTGATCGCCAACCCGGTGTTCAGCGACAGCGGCGAACGCCTGGGCGCAGTGGTGGAGTGGAATGACCGCACCTTGGAGGTGGCGGTGGAACGCGAGGTTGCGGATCTGGTAAACGCCGCCGCAGACGGTGACTTTAGCCGCCGCCTGGAGCTGGGCAACAAGGCCGGTTTTCTGCTCAATCTGGCGACAGGCCTCAACCAGTTGGTGGAGACGGCAGACAGAGGGCTGCAGGATGTTGTGCGCATGCTCGGCGCTCTGGCTCAGGGCGATCTGACCCTACGCATTACTGATCAATACCAGGGCACCTTCGGCCAACTCAAAGACTTTTCCAATGAAACCGCTGTCAGCCTGTCACGCATGCTCGGGCAGATTCGCGAGAGCGCCGACACCATCTACACCGCGGCCAATGAAATCTCGGTCGGCAACACCGACCTGTCCTCGCGCACCGAGGAGCAGGCCTCAAGCCTGGAAGAAACAGCATCCAGCATGGAAGAGTTGACCAGCACGGTGAAACTCAATGCTGACAACGCCCGACAGGCCAATTCACTGGCCATGAACGCCTCTGAAGTGGCCAGCGATGGCGGCCAACTGGTTGAGCGCGTGGTGCAAACCATGTCTTCGATCAATGATTCGTCTCGCAAGATCTCCGACATCATTGGCGTGATTGACGGCATTGCCTTCCAGACCAACATCCTGGCCCTCAACGCTGCGGTGGAAGCCGCCCGTGCCGGCGAGCAGGGCCGTGGCTTCGCGGTGGTGGCTGCCGAGGTTCGCAACCTGGCACAACGTTCGGCAGCGGCCGCCAAAGAGATCAAAACGCTGATCTCCGACTCGGTGGACAAAGTGGAAACCGGCAACACGCTGGTGGCTCAAGCCGGCAAGACCATGACCGAGATCGTCACCGCGATCAAACGCGTTACCGACATCATGGCCGAAATTGCCGCAGCTTCCGCCGAGCAAAGCAGCGGCATTGAAGAAGTGAATGGCGCAGTCAGTCAAATGGATGAAATGACCCAGCAAAATGCCGCACTGGTTGAGCAGGCCGCGGCGGCAGCTGAATCATTGCTGGAACAGGCGACCTCCATGACCGAGACCGTGGCTATTTTCAAATTTGAGCACGCCCACCAGCGCCCAGCCCTCAGCGCGCCGCCGGCAGCCCCTAAAGCCTCCGCAAATCCGCCAACCCGCACAGCGCGCGCGCAACGTTCACTGCCACCGCGCGCAAACACCAACAACAGCGATGAGTGGGAGCAGTTTTAAACGACCCAGGCCAGGCATCACGCCAAAGCGATGCCTGCGCAGTCAGGTATGACGCACAGGGAACAGGGACATGAACGAGCCATTGCGCGAGTTTCACTACCGTACTGACGACTTTCAGAAAGTACGCGGCCTGCTTCACAAGCGCAGCGGCATCAGCCTGTCAGACAGTAAAAGCCAGATGGTGTACAGCCGCCTGGCAAGGCGTTTAAGACAGCTCGACCTGAACAGCTTCAGCGAATACTTCGGCTACCTGGAACAGCATGAAGATGAGTGGCAGGAGTTCGTCAATGCCCTGACCACCAACCTCACCTCCTTTTTCCGCGAAAACCATCATTTCGAGGCGCTGGCCAAACACTTGCGGTATTTGCCCAAACGCAGTGAGCCATTTCGCATCTGGTGTTCCGCTGCCAGCACAGGTGAAGAACCCTACTCACTGGCCATTACTGCCATGGAAGCCTTCGACAGCCTGACGCCTCCCGTGCAGATCCTCGCGTCCGACATCGACACCAACGTGCTAGACACGGCCCGGCAGGGGATCTATCCCATCAACCGCATCGACCCGCTGTCGGAGGGGCGGAAAAAGACCTTTTTTATGCGCGGAACCGGCAGCCAAGCCGGGCTGGTGAGGGTGCGCAGTGAACTGCGCGAGCTGATCGAGTTTCAGCAAATCAACTTGCTCGGCCAACAGTGGCCGATCAGACCCGGTCTGGACGTTATCTTCTGTCGCAACGTGATGATCTACTTTGACAAGCCGACGCAGCAGCACCTGCTGGGGCGGATGGTCAAACTGCTTCGCCCAGACGGCTTGTTCTTTGCCGGGCATTCGGAAAGCTTCGTCCATGCCACCCATTTGGTACGCCTGATCGGTCGTACCATCTACCGGCCGGTGACGCATGGAAGTGACCCGGCATGATGTTCGACTTCAACAGTGACTTGGCACCCGGCACTTATTTTGATACGCACTTTCAGATCGATGCGGTCAAAATCCTGCCCGGCGAGTACTACGTCACCCAACGCGACATTGTCATCGTCACGGTACTCGGCTCCTGTGTCTCGGTTTGTTTGCGTGACCGCTGCTCGGGCATAGGAGGCATGAATCACTTTATGTTGCCGGGCACGAGCGAAGAAGGTGGCCACCCTCTCTCGACTTCTGCGCGCTATGGCGTTTATGCCATAGAGATCCTGATTAACCACTTGCTGAAGCTGGGTGCCGAGCGACGACATTTCGAGGCCAAGGTGTTTGGCGGAGCCAGCGTATTACGCGGCTTTGGTAGTAACAATGTCGGTTCACGCAATGTCGAGTTTGTACTGGACTACCTGGCCACCGACGGCATTCCGGTGGTCGCAAAGGATCTGCTCGATAACTACCCGCGCAAGGTGTATTTCTTTCCCAGCACAGGCAAGGTGATGCTTAAAAAACTCAAGTCACTGCACAACACCACACTGCTTGACCGCGAAATGGAATACAGCCTACGCATCAAAAAAACCCCTGTCTGCGGCGAAATTGATCTCTTTTAGGAGTACTCATGCCGATCAAGGTTCTGGTTGTCGACGACTCTGCACTGATTCGCGCTGTGCTCAAGGAAATCATTCAGCAAGACCCCGAATTGCTGATGATTGGTCAGGCACCTGATGCCTTTGTCGCGCGCGACCTGGTCAAACAGTTCAACCCAGATGTGATTACCCTGGACATTGAAATGCCGCGCATGGATGGCTTGAGCTTTCTGGAAAAACTCATGCACGCGCGGCCAACCCCGGTGATCATGATTTCTTCGTTGACCGAAGGCGGCTCAGAGGCCACGTTTCGGGCCATGGAGTTGGGGGCGGTGGACTTTATCGCCAAGCCCAAACTCGGTATCCGCGAAGGCATGGAGGCGTATGCAGACGATATCCGCGACAAGATCAAAGCGGCCAGCCGCGCACGTCTGCACAAGCCTCGCGCGGCCGCAGAACCCGCCAGCAGCCGCGAGAAAGCCCCGTCATCCGCGCGGGCCCCAATCGTCGGCACCGAAAAAATCATTGCCATTGGTGCCTCAACCGGCGGCACAGAAGCGATCAAAGATGTGTTGCTCGACATGCCGGCTGATAGCCCAGGCATCGTGATCACACAGCACATGCCCCCCGGCTTTACCCGCACCTTCGCCGATCGTCTGAACAGACTCAGCCGTTTGCACGTGATTGAAGCCCAAGGCGGCGAACGCATTCTGCCGGGTCACGCCTTTGTGGCGCCGGGCGACCATCATTTGTTGGTTGAGCGCAGCGGTGCCAACTACGTGACGCGCCTGTCACAGGGCCCGCAGGTGCATCGCCATCGCCCTGCGGTGGACCCAATGTTTGAATCGGTGGCGCAATCGGCCGGCCGAAATGCCCTGGCGGTGCTGCTCACCGGCATGGGCAAGGACGGTGCACTGGGGCTCAAATGCATTCGCGAGGCAGGTGGCTACACCGCTGCGCAGGACGAAACCAGCAGTGTGGTCTATGGCATGCCGCGCGAGGCCATGCTGTTGGGCGCGGCCGAGGACATCCTGGCCTTGAGCAAAATGGCCGAGAACCTGATTCAGCAGGTCAAGTTGCGCGGCGGCGGCAACCGCGTATAGACCGCCCAACGGAAAGCCTTTGGCTAATCGCCCAGCATGGCTATAATCACATCCGCTTTACGCAACCGGCACCGCTCCGGTCGCTCCCGCCACCTGTCCGAGGGGCGCTGCAGCAAACTCTGGCTACCGGAGATTTGTCAGGCTCGGATGGGGCGTTAACCATACGCATCAACGGCGCCCATTCGCAGACAACGAATGGAGAGCTTTTTATGAGCGCCGCTTTTACCGATTACAAAATCGCCGACATTTCCCTGGCTGCCTGGGGCCGTCGCGAAACCATCATCGCCGAATCTGAAATGCCAGCCCTGATGGGTCTGCGCCGCAAATATGCGGGCGAACAGCCGCTGAAAGGCGCGAAGATCATCGGCTGCATCCACATGACCATCCAGACCGCCGTGCTGATCGAAACCTTGACTGCACTAGGTGCCGAAGTACGCTGGTCGTCATGCAACATCTTCTCGACTCAGGATCAGGCTGCTGCTGCCATCGCCGCTGCCGGTATCCCAGTATTCGCCTGGAAGGGCGAGACCGAAGAAGAGTACGAGTGGTGCATCGAACAGACCATCCTCAAGGACGGTAAGCCTTGGGATGCCAACATGATCCTCGACGACGGCGGCGACCTGACCGAGATCCTCCACAAGAAATACCCGCAGATGCTTGAGCGCATCCACGGCGTTACCGAAGAGACCACCACCGGCGTTCACCGCCTGCTGGACATGCTGGCCAAGGGCGAGCTGAAAATCCCGGCGATCAACGTCAACGACTCGGTGACCAAGAGCAAGAACGACAACAAGTACGGCTGCCGTCACAGCCTGAGCGACGCGATCAAACGCGGCACCGACCACCTGCTGTCCGGCAAGCAGGCGCTGGTCATCGGCTACGGCGACGTGGGCAAGGGCTCGGCACAGTCGCTGCGTCAGGAAGGCATGATCGTACGCGTGACCGAAGTGGACCCGATCTGCGCCATGCAGGCCTGCATGGACGGCTACGAAGTGGTTTCGCCGTTCAAAGGCGGCATCAACGATGGCACCGAGGCCAGCATCGACACCGCCCTGCTGAGCAAAATTGACCTGCTGGTGACCACCACCGGTAACGTCAATGTCTGCGACGCCAACATGCTCAAGGCCCTGAAAAAGCGCGCTGTGGTGTGCAACATCGGTCACTTCGACAACGAGATCGATACCGCTTTCATGCGCAAGAACTGGGCATGGGAAGAAGTGAAGCCACAAGTGCACAAGATCCACCGCACCGGCAGCGGCAGCTTCGACCCGCACAACGATGACTACCTGATCCTGCTGGCCGAAGGCCGTCTGGTGAACCTGGGCAACGCCACCGGCCACCCGAGCCGAATCATGGATGGCTCTTTCGCCAACCAGGTGCTGGCGCAGATCTTCCTGTTCGGCCAGAAGTACGCTGACCTGTCGCCCGCCCAGAAAGTCGAGCGTCTCACCGTGGAAGTGCTGCCCAAGAAGCTTGACGAAGAAGTGGCCCTGGAAATGGTCAAAGGCTTCGGCGGTGTGGTGACCCAACTGACCAGCAAGCAAGCCGAATACATCGGCGTGCCGCAGGAAGGCCCGTTCAAGCCACACGCTTATCGCTACTAATGCGTAGGGTGGATAAGCCTCTGGCTTATCCACCGTCGACTTCCCGCAAGGTTGATGGAACAACGCCCTCCACCTTACGTATCCAAGGCAAGACACCCTATGAGCCAAGAACGCCGTTACAGCTTCGAGTTCTTCCCCACCAAGACCGAAGCCGGGCACGAAAAACTGATGAACGTGGCACGCCAACTGGCCACCTACAAACCCGATTTCTTCTCCTGCACCTACGGTGCCGGTGGCTCCACCCGCGACCGTACACTCAATACCGTGTTGCAACTCGACGGCGAGATCAAGGTACCGGCTGCGCCGCACCTGTCCTGTGTGGGCGACAGCAAGGCCGAGCTGCGCGAGCTGCTGACCCTGTACAAGAACGCAGGGATCAAGCGCATTGTTGCGCTGCGTGGCGACCTGCCGTCGGGTATGGGCATGGCCAGCGGCGAGTTGCGTTATGCCAACGAGCTGGTCAGCTTTATCCGCGCAGAAACAGGTGATCACTTCCATATCGAAGTGGCCGCCTACCCGGAAATGCACCCGCAGGCACGCAACTTCGAAGATGACATCGCCAACTTCGTGCGCAAGGCCAAAGCCGGCGCGGACAGCGCGATTACCCAGTACTTCTTCAACGCCGACTGCTACTTCTACTTTGTCGACCGTGTGCGCAAGCTGGGCGTGGACATTCCGGTGGTGCCGGGCATCATGCCGATCACCAACTACAGCAAGCTGGCGCGCTTCTCCGACGCCTGCGGTGCGGAAATCCCGCGCTGGGTGCGCAAACAACTGGAAGCCTACGGTGACGACACCGACAGCATCCAGGCGTATGGCGAGCAGGTCATCACTGAAATGTGCGAGCGCCTGCTGCAAGGCGGCGCCCCAGGCCTGCACTTCTACAGCATGAACCAAGCTGAACCGAGCCTGGCGATCTGGAACAACCTCAAGCTGCCACGCTGAGGGGCGATACCGCGTCCATGGCCATTGCACGTGCCATGGACGTTATCCCGCGACACACCACAGTTTGTGACTTCCCCCAAGTCGGCTGCCTCAGACATATCCTGCTGTGACTCATCACCCACACCGACTTGACCTCAAGGTCAACCCTGCATAGCTTGAAGCTCAAGACCTCCATGGAGTTGCTCAATGGTCAGCAGAAAAACCATCAATGCCTCAGTCACCCCCAAAGGCAGCCTGGAAACCCTCTCGCAGCGTGAAGTGCAACAACTGCGCGAAACCGGTTCCGGCAGCGTCTATGCGCTGTTCCGCCAATGCGCCTTGGCCATCCTCAACACCGGATCGCACAGCGATAACGCCAAGACCATTCTGGAAGCCTACCCAGACTTCGAGATCAATATCCTGCAGCAAGACCGCGGCATCCGCCTGGAGCTGTTCAACGCCCCGGCGGATGCCTTTGTCGATGGCGAGATGATCGCCAGCACCCGCGAAATGCTGTTCAGCGCTCTACGCGACATCGTCTACACGCAGAGCGAACTGGAAAATCAGCGCATCGATTTTGGCAGCTCTCAAGGCATCACCGATTACGTCTTCCACCTGCTGCGCAACGCCCATACCCTGCGTGCCGGCGTCGAGCCGAAGATTGTGGTGTGCTGGGGCGGCCATTCGATCAGCACCGAAGAATACAAATACACCAAGAAAGTCGGCCACGAACTGGGCCTGCGCGGCCTGGATATCTGCACCGGCTGCGGCCCCGGCGTAATGAAGGGGCCGATGAAAGGCGCGACCATTTCCCACGCCAAACAGCGCAACGTGCACGGCCGCTACCTGGGCCTGACAGAGCCCGGGATCATCGCCGCCGAAGCGCCCAACCCAATCGTTAACGAGCTGGTGATCCTGCCGGACATCGAGAAACGCCTGGAGGCGTTCGTCCGCGTCGGACACGGCATCATCATCTTCCCCGGCGGCGCGGGCACGGCCGAGGAGCTGCTGTATTTCCTCGGCATCCTCATGCACCCGGATAACCAGAACATCCCCTTCCCGCTGATCATGACCGGGCCACGCAGCGCCGCCGCCTACCTGGAGCAGCTGCATGCCTTTATCGGCGCGACGTTGGGTGAAGCCGCCCAGCAGCGCTACCGCATCATCATCAACGACCCGGAGCAGGTCGCCCGGGAAATGGCCGCGGGGATCAAGGCGGTGAAACAGTTCCGCCGCGAACACAACGACGCCTTTCACTTCAACTGGCTGCTGAAAATCGACGAGAGCTTCCAGCACCCGTTCGAGCCGACCCACACCAACATGGCCAGTCTCAAGCTGACCCGCGCGCAACCGGTGCACGAACTGGCTGCCAACCTGCGGCGGGCGTTCTCCGGGATTGTCTCGGGCAACGTCAAAGACAAGGGCATCCGCCTGATCGAGCAACACGGACCTTATGAAATCAGCGGCGAGCGAGAAATCATGCTGCAGCTGGATCGACTGCTGCAGGCTTTCGTGGATCAGCACCGTATGAAACTGCCGGGTAACAGCGCCTATGTACCCTGCTACAAACTAGTCACCTGAGCCAATCGAAGCCCACAAGTCAGCCAAGTGCTGCAAAGATCCGCTACAGTGAATGCAGGCACCTGCATTCACTGTAGTGAGGTCACCCACCATGGGTAGATTGTATGCGCTGGTATTTCTGCTTTGCCTGAGTGGCATCAGCTACGCCCAACCCCTCAAGGTCTGCACCAATGAGTGGCCGCCCTATACCTTGCTGGAAGAGGGCCAAGTGCGCGGTATTGATGCCGACCTGCTGCATCTGGTGCTGACTAACCTAGGCATCAGCTACGACATCACCCTGGAGCCCTGGCGGCGCTGCTTGCGCAAAATGGCCGATGGCAAGCTGGATATTCTCCTCGACGCCTTTTACAGCGACGAGCGCGCCAAGACCATGATCTTCCCCAGCGAACCCATGGCCGAAAGTGCCATGGTTCTGTTTCATGCACGCGCTCGCCCTTACACCATTAATTCGGTGGATGACCTGACCGGCCTGCGTGTCGGCACAGAGCCTGGCTATGCCTACAGCCACGAAACCTTCGTCAAGGGCACACACTTTATTCGCGAAGACGCACCAACCCTGGATGCCAACGTCGGCAAATTGTTGCTGGGCCGCATCGACCTGGTGATCACCGATCGCGCCGTTGGCCTGTTCACGGCGAAAAACATGGGCGTGCAGGAGGACATTGCCTACAGCCCGCAACCGCTCTATAGCGACAGAGTGTATGCCGCCTTCAACCGCCGCCCAGCAGTGGCCGCGCTGGTACCCAGATTCGAGACAGAATTGCGCCGGGTTAAACAGACTCCTGAATACGCCGCCATCCTGCGCCGTTATCACCAAGATATACCCACGCAGACCGCCGAGCAGACCGACACTCGCGCAGACTAGCGGCTCTGTTATACTCGGGCCTTCCCGCCAGGCTTGCGCCCGGATGCTAGCCCCCAGAGGCCAGTAGTACCGGACGGGATCACGCCCCCCAAGCGTGATTCAAGCCAGGCAATACACCCCATAGGGCTGCGCCCTCACTAGACAGGATTACACATGTCCTTTGCCTCCCTCGGTCTCTCCGAGGCTTTAGTCCGTGCAGTAGAAGATGCCGGCTACACCCAACCCACTCCGGTGCAACAGCGGGCCATCCCCGCCGCGTTGCAAGGTCGCGACCTGATGGTGGCGGCCCAGACGGGTACAGGTAAGACGGGCGGTTTTGCCCTGCCGATTCTTGAGCGACTGTTCCCTAATGGTCACCCGGATCGCGAACAACGCCACGGCCCGAAGCAACCGCGCGTACTGGTGCTCACACCGACCCGCGAACTGGCCGCCCAAGTGCATGACAGCTTCAAGCTGTATGCCCGTGATTTGAAATTCGTCAGCGCCTGCATCTTCGGCGGCGTTGGCATGAACCCGCAGGTCCAGGCCCTGGCCAAGGGTGTCGACGTGCTAGTGGCCTGTCCTGGCCGACTGCTCGATCTGGCCAACCAGCGCGCCATCGACCTCTCCCACGTGGAAATCCTCGTACTCGACGAAGCCGACCGCATGCTCGACATGGGTTTTATCCATGATGTAAAGAAGGTCCTGGCCAAACTGCCCGCACAACGCCAGAACCTGCTGTTCTCGGCGACCTTCTCCAAGGACATCACCGACCTGGCCGGCAAGCTGCTGCACAACCCGGAACGCATCGAAGTGACGCCGCCCAATACCACGGTCGAGCGCATCGAACAACGCGTATTCCGCCTGCAGGCCAACCACAAGCGCGCACTACTCGCCCACCTGATCACCCAGGGCGCCTGGGAGCAGGTACTGGTCTTCACCCGCACCAAACACGGCGCCAACCGTTTGGCCGAATACCTGGACAAGCACGGCCTGCCGGCTGTAGCCATCCACGGCAACAAGAGCCAAAACGCCCGCACCAAAGCCCTGGCTGACTTCAAAGCGGGCAATGTACGCATTCTGGTGGCCACCGATATTGCCGCGCGCGGCCTGGATATCGACCAACTGCCGCACGTGGTCAACTTCGAGTTGCCCAACGTTGAAGAAGACTACGTGCACCGTATCGGCCGTACCGGACGTGCCGGCCGTAGCGGCGAAGCAATCTCGCTGGTCGCACCGGACGAAGAGAAGCTGCTCAAAGGCATCGAGCGCATGACCAAGCAGAAGATCCCGGATGGCGATCTGATGGGCTTCGATGCCAGCACCGTCGAGGCTGAGCGTCCGGAAGTGCACGAGCCGCAGAAGCCGCGCCAACCGCGCGGTGCCAAGCCGGAAGGCGAACGCCATGGCGGCGGGCGCAAAGATAAGGGCAAGGACAGCGGTCGCGACAACAACCGCAAGCCGCAGGGTGGCCGCTCGCAGCAGCCTCGCGGCTCGGCTCGCGCCGCTGCACCGGCCGTGCCTGCGTTGCCTCCGGACCGCGCGCCGGACGAGTTCCGCGACGATGAAATCGACAACTTCGGCAACCGGGCCGACTACGTAAGCCCGAACCAGAACAAGCAACAGAACCGTGGCCGGCGGACCGGCGCGCCTGCTTCCGGTCCGAGCGCCAGCAATGGAGTCGGTCAGGGCGCACGCCCAGCCAAACCGCCGCGTAGCAATAGCGGTGGCGCCAATGCTGGCGGTCAAGGCCGTCGTCAGGGTTCAGGCTCCGGCGGCCAGGGCGGTCAAGGTCGCAATGGCTCCGGCCGGGCGCGTCCGCCGCGCGACACCCGCACCACCTCGCTGAACCGCGATGAGCTGCCACGCCAGGAAGCTGCGGTTAAAAGTCCGCGCGACAAGCAGCCGCTGATCGTACACAAGGGCTCGCGCCTGGACCGTTTCCCGACGCCGGAGCAGCTCGACGAATTGGCCAGCGCCCGCCCACGCGGGGAAAAACCTGCCCTGCTGACGCGTAACCGCGAAGAGTCATAGTCAGCTAGCCGCACACAAAAACGCCGCCCATTGGGCGGCGTTTTTGTTGGCAGGTCTAAACAGGCGAGTCATGTACCGCCAGGCAGGCTTACTTGCGTACGCCTTCCACCGAGATGATCAGCTCAACGTCCTGAGAAGCTGGGCCCAGGTCTTTCTGGATGTCGAAGTCTTTCAGCTTCAACTTGGTGCTACCCTCGAAGCCAGCACGGTAGCCGCCCCATGGGTCCTTGCCTTCGCCAATGAACTTGGCGGCAATCACCACCGGCTTGGTCACGCCGTTGAGAGTGAGGTCGCCGGTAATGTCGGCAGTGCCTTCACCGGTGGATTTGACCGACGTTGACGCGAAGGTCGCCGTTGGGTGCTTGCTGACGTTGAGGAAATCACCGCTGCGGATGTGCTTGTCGCGCTCAGCGTGGTTGGTGTCGACGCTGGTGGTGTTCAGGGTGACATTGACCTTACTGTCCTGCGGCTTGGCGGCATCGAAGCTGAAGCTGCCATCGAAGTCCTTGAACGTACCGTACAACCAGCTGTAGCCCAGATGGCTGATCTTGAAATTGACGAAGGCGTGTTGGCCTTGCTTGTCAATGGCGTAATCAGCTGCCATCGCCTGACCAGCGCCGATCAATGCGCCACCAAGTGCAAGGGCTACGAGGGTTTTCTTTAACATGGGCATGCTCCTTGTGAGTGTTGGATGGGGTCAGTCCAGCCCCGGAAACAGTAAAAGAAACTAGCGACCGAACATCCGCGTAAGCGTACGGTCGCGATCAATAAAGTGGTGTTTCAGCGCAGCCAGGCCATGCACACCGGCGAAGATCACCAGCGCCCACGCCAGATATTCATGCACCAACCCGGCGACATCTTCCTGATCAGGAATGCTGGTCAGGCTGGCAGGTACTTCAAACAAGCCGAATACAGGGATGCCGCGACCGTCTGCCGTAGAAATCAGGTAGCCGGAAATCATCAGTACAAACAACCCCAGGTAGAGAAAGCTGTGACCCAGCTTGCTGGCCAGGCGGGTCATCCGCCCATGGTTCGGCAAACTCGCCGGCGGCGGACTAAACCAGCGCCACAGCACCCGCCCGAGCATCACCGCAAACAGCACCAGGCCGATACTTTTGTGCAGGTCCGGCGCGGTCTGACGCCAGCTGCTGTAGTAGTCCAGGCCGACCATCCAGTAACCCAGACCAAACAAGCCGAACACGGCCACCGCCACCAGCCAGTGCATAAAGATGCTGACCAGCCCGTAGTGAGAAGAACTATTGCGCCATTGCATTACACACTTTCCGGAGAGAAGGACTAGAACTGCGAGTGGGACAAGACTAGCAACAAACCTATCGACTAAAAGCGGAATTTTTCGCTTTGAAATATCGAGAAATACGATGTGTAGCCTTAATGCTTCCATTCAGCACGGTTAGTCTAGCGGCACACTGCAAAGTTCAGCGCACGGGCTACAGAAGGCAGAATAGAGCGGACCAACGGGCGACCCGAGTCATCGTTTAGGATTGTGCCGTCCATCCACGGCAATGCTTCTGATAGGCTTGGCGCAGATGATTGCGAGCCCAGGAAGACGTAGAGCGATGAGCCTGAATGACCAGTGGATGCAGCGTGACCTGAAGGTGCTCTGGCACCCCTGCACGCAAATGAAGGACCACGAACAACTGCCGCTGGTGCCAATCAAACGCGGCGAAGGCGTCTGGCTTGAGGACTTCGACGGCAAGCGCTACCTCGACGCCGTAAGCTCCTGGTGGGTGAATGTGTTTGGCCACGCCAACCCGCGGATCAATCAGCGCATCAAGGATCAGGTCGATCAGCTGGAGCACGTGATCCTCGCCGGTTTCAGCCATCAACCGGTGATCGAACTGTCCGAACGTTTGGTCAAAATAACGCCCGCCGGCCTGGACCGGGTGTTCTACGCTGACAACGGCTCATCCTGCATCGAAGTCGCACTGAAAATGAGCTTTCACTACTGGCTCAACGTCGGCAAACCGGCGAAGAAGCGCTTCGTCACCCTCTCCAACAGCTACCACGGCGAAACCATCGCGGCGATGTCGGTAGGCGATGTCGCGCTGTTTACCGACACCTACAAGACACTGTTGCTCGACACCATCAAGGTGCCCAGCCCGGATTGCTATCACCGCCCCGAGGGTATGAGCTGGGAAGCACACTCACGCAACATGTTCACCGCCATGGAACAGACCCTGGCCGAGCATGGCCATGAAGTCGCGGCGGTAATTGTCGAGCCGCTGGTCCAGGGCGCCGGCGGCATGCGCATGTACCACCCGATCTACCTCAAGCTGCTGCGCGAAGCCTGCGACCGCTATGGCGTGCACCTGATTCATGACGAGATTGCCGTCGGCTTCGGCCGCACCGGGACGATGTTCGCCTGTGAACAGGCCGGCATCCGCCCGGATTTCCTCTGCCTGTCCAAAGCACTCACCGGCGGCTATCTGCCACTGGCCGCCTGCCTGACCACCCACGAGGTGTACCAGGCGTTCTACGACGACTACTCGACCCTGCGCGCCTTCCTCCATTCGCACAGCTATACCGGCAATCCGCTGGCCTGCGCCGCCGCCCTGGCGACCCTGGATATCTTTGAGCAGGACAATGTGATTGAGGCCAACAAGGCGTTAGCCACGCGGATGGCCAGCGCCACTGCGCACCTGGCCGACCACCCGCATGTCGCCGAGGTACGCCAAACCGGTATGGCTCTGGCCATCGAGATGGTGCAGGACAAGGCCAGCAAAACCGCCTACCCCTGGCAGGAACGTCGCGGTCTCAAGGTGTTCCAGCATGCTCTGAAACGTGGTGCCTTGCTGCGACCACTGGGCAGCGTGGTGTATTTCCTGCCGCCGTACGTGATCACCCCCGGGCAGATCGACTTCCTCGCTGAAGTGGCCAGCGAAGGCATCGACATCGCCACCCGCAGTTCGGTCAGCGTGGCACAAGGCAATGCCAACTACCCGGGCTTTCGCGATCCGGGCTAAACACAACCGTAGGGTGGATGGCGCTTTACCCACCCACCACTGCTGCCGCCTGGTAGATGAAAAGAGCATCATCCACCCTACAGATCTCAATGCGCACGGCGCACCCTACAGCTAGAATTCGCGCCTTTACCCTAGGTTCACGTCTTATGCGCCTATCCCGTTTCTTTATCGATGCCCCCCTCTCCCTCGGCCAGCACGAATTGCCCGAAGCCCAGGCCCACTATATCGGCCGTGTGCTGCGGCATGCCGTAGGCGATGCGGTGCAATTGTTCGATGGCAGCGGCCAGGAATACCAGGGTGAGCTGATCGAGGTGGGCAAGAAAAGCGTGCGCGTCGAGTTACGCGAAGCCTTTGCCGGCCAGAGCGAATCACCCTTGCATGTTCATCTGGGCCAGGGCCTGTCACGTGGCGAGCGCATGGACTGGGCGATTCAGAAAGCCACCGAGCTGGGTGCCAATGAAATCAGCCTGATTGTCAGCGAGCGCTGTGAAGTGCGCCTCAAGGATGAACGCGCCGACAAGCGCATGGCGCACTGGCGCCAGGTGGCAATCAGCGCCTGTGAACAATGCGGCCGCTCGGTGCTGCCGATCATTCATCCGCCCATCAGCCTTGCAGACTGGCTGACGCAGGTATCGGCCGATCTCAAGCTGGTGCTGCACCCGGTCGCTGAACCCTGGGCCATTCACCCGCAGCCTCAATCGCTGGCCTTTCTGATCGGCCCGGAAGGCGGCCTGAGCGACAACGAAGTGAATCAGGCGAAAGCCCAGGGTTTCCATGCGGCCCGCCTCGGCCCACGGGTGCTGCGTACGGAGACCGCGCCGGTGGTGGCGTTAAGCGTCGCGCAACAGCTGTGGGGCGATTTCTAAGAGCCGTCCTACGATCTGCTGCGCGTCGGCCCTGCTGCGTTAAAAACCGGCTCGGAATGCTCATGTACAAAAGTACACTCCGCTTCCTCGCCGTTTTGGCCTTGCAGGACTCTCGCTCGCGAGAGCGTATAAAGGCTCTTAGCTCTAGTCATAAAAAAGCCCGCATATGCGGGCTTTTTGTTTGCCTTTCGGTCAGATCAAGCCGGCATCTGCCAGTTTTTGCTCCAGGCCGATCAGGTCCGGAATTTTCAGCACGGTTTCACCAAACTGCACCGCATCCAGCTCCAGCGGTGCCAGGGCAACATCGGCTCGTACCAACTCGTCACCAACCTTGATCGAACGCGGAATACCTTGCACCAGCACAGCAATAAACTTCACCGCCGGGCGACCGCCGAGGGCGTTGATCACCGCCACGCGCGAGCCGGGGCTAACGCTGACCTGGCCATCCGATGCCGCTTCGAACGACAGCAGCGGCAGGCGTAAATCGCGCCAGGCAATCTGCCCGAGGAACCAACTGGGCAGGCCTTCACTGACCTGTGGCGCGCGATAGGGAATCAGCTCGGCTACTGCGACGTTAGGCAGCAGCAGAGTACGGTCAGTCAGCGGCATTAACAGGCCGGTCAGGCTGTTGGCGCTGTTCTGGTTGGCGACGGCTTGGCTCATGAAAATTTCCTGTTCAGGGCTCAGCCCGGATTATCGGCACTGCTCGGCCAGGTGATTGACCAACGCCTCGGCCAGCTCACGCGGGTCACCGCTATGGCTGCTGTAACCACCTTCACGCAGGCTGTCCGGCATACTTGGACAGACGCAACTGTCGGCACGTTGAGTCCAGATCAAACCGCCCTGACGGCGTACATAGGCGGCAGCGGCACTGCCATCACTGCCCATGCCGCTGAAGGCAATTACCCCACTCATGGCAGCAAAATGCTGAGCCAGGTTGAGCATCATCTGGTCGATCGATGGACTGTAGGGTTCTGGCCAGCCGCGCTCGGAGATCTGCATCTGGCCGTCATCGCTGAAGCCAAGCTCATGGCTGATAGGCACAACCACCACTTCACCGCAACGCACCGCGTCGCCATGCCGCGCCGGATTCACATGCCACTGGCTGTGGCGGCCCACCGCTTGCGGCAGTGCACTCTCGAAACTCGCATCAATATGCTGGGCATAGACAAAGCCCACCGGCAGACCGCCCGGCAAGGCATCGAGAAAGGCTTTTACGGCAGCTGGGCCGCCCAGAGAGGCCGCCAGCAACCACACCTGGCGCGCCGGCTCACCGGCAACCAGCGGGGTGTCCGCCAGCGCAGCCGGCAGGTCCAGACGCGAAGGTCGTTGCGCTTCTGCCAACAAGGCTTCCAGGCTCGGACCAACAGCCTGCGATGGATCGCCGACCAGCTTTTTCAACTTACCGAACAGGCGGCGCTCCCAGCGCGGATAGTTTTCCGAATGGCGCTCCGGGGCGTGGCCTTCGCCAAACAGCACTGGGGCCGAGGCACTCTCCAGCAGGCTGTCGACCAGCGGCGAGTCTTCCGACTGCGCCAGGTCCACCAGCCACAGATCGGTTTCGCAGGCGCTCAGGGTGTCCTGGTCGAGGCGCGCCGGATCACTGTTCATCACCACCTGATAGCCGCTGCCAGTCAAGGCCTGCTGCAACACATGGCGCTGCAGGGAGGTGTCAGCGATCACCGCAATGCGGGCTGCAGTTTTCTCACTCATTGCGGTTTACCGGGTGGCGGCCCACCAATTGCTGGATGGTTTCAAGCAACAAGGACTCCTGATAAGGCTTACCGAGGTACTCATTGACACCGATGCTCATGGCTCGCTCACGGTGTTTCTCACCGGTACGCGAGGTGATCATGATGATCGGCAGGTCTTTCAGGCCTTCGTCGTGGCGCACCAGAGTGGCCACTTCGAAACCGTCCATACGTGGCATTTCGATGTCCAGCAGCATGATGTCGGGCTTGCGCTCCTGCAGCTGGGAAATGGCATCCACACCGTCCTTGGCCGTCAATACGTTCATGCCGTTTCGCTCCAGCAGGCGGCTGGTGACCTTGCGCACAGTGACCGAGTCGTCGACCACCATGACCAGGGTTGGGCGATCGGCCTCGATCTCGGCGGCGCTGGCTGATTGCTTGAGCTGACGCGGTTGCAACTGGGTCAGCAGATGCGCATGCAGCACTCGAATGGTCGCCAGCAGGTCAAGAATGACCACTACGCGGCCGTCACCGAGGATGGTTGCACCGGAAATTCCATGTACGCCAGCGAACTGCGGACCGAGGCTCTTCACCACGATTTCCCTCGAACCGGCCAGGGAGTCGACCTGCACGGCCACGGCGTGCTCCTTGGAGCGCACCAGAATCACCGGCAACGGCAGGCTCTGGCCCACCAGCTTGGGCTGTTGACCGTTATTCAGCAGGTCACCCAGGTAACGCAACTCATAGCTCTGCCCGGCGTACTCGAAGCGCGGCGCATCGGGGGCGTAATAGGCTTCCAATTCGTACGGCGACACCCGCACGATACCTTCGATGGTGTTCAGCGGAATGGCGTAGAGGTCTTCACCCGACAGCACCATCAGCGCACGGTTGACCGACACGGTGAATGGCAGGCGAATGGTGAAGGTGGTGCCGGTGCCGGGCAGCGACTCGATGCTCATCGAACCGCCCAGCTGTTTGACTTCAGAGTGAACCACGTCCATGCCGACGCCACGCCCGGAAATCTGCGTGACCTTCTCGGCGGTGGAGAAACCCGCTTCGAGAATAAATTGCAGCACTTCGTAGTCGGTCAGATCGGCATCAGCGTCCATCAAGCCGCGTTCGATGGCTTTGCGTTTCACCGCATCCAGACGAATACCACCACCGTCGTCGGCCAGGGTCAGGACGATATCGCCGCCCTCACGGCCCAGCGTCAAACGAATGGTACCCTGTTCCGGTTTACCGGCTGCCCGGCGAACGCCGGCAGCCTCAATACCATGGTCGACGGCATTACGCAGCATATGCTCCAGCGGCGCGACGATGCGTTCGAGAACCGTACGATCCATCTCCCCCTCGGCATTGCCGACGAGGAACTCGACCTGCTTGCCCAGCTCGCCGGAAATCTGCCGCACGATACGGCGCAGACGAGGTACCAGGCGGTCGAACGGCACCATGCGGGTGCGCATCAGACCTTCCTGCAGTTCAGAGTTGACCCGTGCCTGTTGCAGCAGCAGGGTTTCTGCATCGCGGTTACGCGCGGCCAGGGTTTCTTTCAGGTCGAGCAAGTCGGAGGCGGACTCGAAGAGTGCACGTGAAAGCTGCTGCAGCTGCGAGTGACGGTCCATTTCCAGTGGGTCGAAGTCCTCATAACCCACACGCTCGGCCTCAGCCTGGATACGGCTGAGGATCTGCGCCTGGGTTTCGGTGTCGAGGCGGCGCAACTGATCGCGTACACGGTCGATGGTGGCCTCCATCTCACTCAAGGTGAAACCGAAGTCACTGACCTGTTGCTCGACACGGCCGCGGAAAATCGAGGTCTCACCCGCCAGGTTGACCAGGCCTTCGAGCAACTCGGCCGGTACCTTGACCAGTTCCTGCGGCGCACGCCGCGACGCAGCTTCCTGCGCAGCTTCTTCAGCACGACGGACGAACGGCAGCACCTTGGCCACCAGCTCCTGCGCCGGCATCGTGCTGGCCGCCACAATCGGTGTGACCAACTCGGGCAGGCGTGCCTGCGGCTCGTCCGTTAGAGCCGCGCCAGGTGCAGTAATGCTATCGGCTACCAGGCTGTCATTCAGGCGCTGACGCAGGGCATCAAGCTCTTGTTGCAAGCCTTCGAACCCCGACTGCACGTCGACAAACAGGCTTTGCGGCCAAGGCGCGCCCTGAGCCTGCGCCTCGGTCAGGTGCTGCTCAAGGCTGTGGGTCAGGTCGCCCAGGCGTTTCTGCCCGGCCAGCCGAGCACCGCCTTTGAGGGTATGCAGGATACGCAGCATTTCATCGATGCTGCTGCCGTCTTCACGGTCTGCCTCCCAACGGCCGATGGCTTCCTCCATGGCCTCCAGCAGGTCGTCACCCTCTTCGAGGAAAATGTCGAGAATGTCTGATTCGGCGTCATCATCCTGCTCGGATTCGGCCGCCTTGAGAGCCACCGAAGACGGTATGCTCAACTGCTCGTTCGGGTTGGCGCGAAAGCGTTTGATGGTTTCGATCAACGCCTCGCCATTGGGTACTGCACGCTTGTCGCGCACCGCTTCAAGCATCTCGGCCAGGCTGTCGTGGCAACTTTGCAACAGAGTAAACAGGTCCTGACTGGCTCGCAGACGACCCTGACCAAGCCCTTCGTAGAGAAACTCCAGTTCGTGGGCCAGGTCACCAATTTCTCGAATCTCGGCCATCCGTGCACCACCCTTGAGGGTGTGCAGGTCGCGCTGCAGTGATTCCAGCTCCAGACTGTTGTCGACGTCATCCATCCAGCGCTGCAAGGCTGCACCGGCGCTGTCGATAATGTCGAAACCTTCCTCAAGGAAGATTTCCACCAGTTCAGGGTCACGTTCGTCGCCCAGCACC
Source organism: Pseudomonas sp. HMWF032 (assembly GCF_003060885.1). GTDB lineage: Bacteria > Pseudomonadota > Gammaproteobacteria > Pseudomonadales > Pseudomonadaceae > Aquipseudomonas. The sequence goes on along the minus strand of NZ_QAIG01000005.1, from coordinate 383,183 downwards.
TGCGCCGCCGCCATGGTGGAAACCGGCTCTGGCTCTGGCTCTGGCTCTGGCTCTGGCTCTGGCTCTGCAAGCGGAGTGTCATGCCATTCGACCGGCACAGCCAACTCGGGCGCCAAAGGTTGCTCATCCAGCTCAATGGCTGGCAGCTCGAATGCCTCGATGTCTAACGACGGCTCGTCGACTACGTCGCTCTCAATGGCAACCGGTGCGGCCTCTGCCAGAATGCCGAAATCGATTTCTTCTTCGACGGCCGGCAACTCAGGCTGCTCAAGATCTAGAAAATCGACTGTTTCCAACTCAGGCAGGGCTTCGGCTTCGGCTTCGGCGGCAGGCTCGGGCACAATCGGGGTAACGGGTAAGCTTTGTCCGCCACTCTGACGGAAGCTGCGGATGGCCTCGATCAATTGTTCAGGCGAACGCATGACATCACGCGCCTGCAGTTGCTCCAGCAACTGCGCCAGTTGATCGTGGCTCTGCTGCAACAGCCCCGCCAGGGCAGGCGAGAAACTGTAGCGACGATCAACCAACCCCTCATAAAGGGACTCAAGTTCATGGGCAAGATCGCCAATCGGGCGAATCTCGGCCATGCGCGCGCCCCCCTTGAGCGTATGCAGATCACGCTGCAGGGACGACAGCGCTGCCTTGTTTTCCGGGTCAGCCAGCCAGCGCTCAAGCGCCTGCCCAGCGCTGTCGAGAATATCGACGGCTTCTTCAAGGAAGATCGCCACCATTTCCTCGTCCAGTGACTCATAGAGCGAAGCCGCTGCAGGTTCCTCGGCAGGATCAATCACCTCTGCGAGCGGGGCCGGCTGTTCTTCTTCAACAGAGACGTCAAACGTCTGCGCTGCCGGCTCTTGTGGCTCAGCCAGGCTGAGGCTTTCTAGGGCTGCCGTGGCGTCGGCCAGTTCAACGATCTCGATACCGGAGTCACCGTCGCGGGACAGCAGCGCCAAGGTATTGGGATCTAAAGCCTCATCCAGAAGACTACGCAGTGCCATGACGCGTTCAGGCGCCGCGCTGACCTGCAACGCAGCAGCGACCTGATCCATCATGCCGATCAGGGCTTCGTGAGCCTGCTCGGCTTCACTGAAGAAGCGCTCGCTGACGGCCAGACTGCCTTCTTCAACAGCGCCATAGAGGTCCAGCAGCGCTTCGCACAGCTCATCAATCTGTGGCAGATCAGCCATCTCGGCACCGCGGCCAAGGGTGGTCAGCTCCTCCAAAAGCGAGCTGAGTTCCTGCCGCTCGGAGGGGTGTTCGCGCCACTTGCGCAGCAGGTCTTCGGCGTCCAGCAGGATGTCCATGCCTTCGGCCAGGAAGATGCTGATCATCTGCGGGTCGCGCTTTTCACCTGGCTCGCTCTGACGACTGTTTTCTGCATGTTCCAGACGGTCGTTGTGCAGTTTCTGCACGCGCTCAAGAAACTCGCTGGCTCCCGGCAAAGCTGCCAATGGATGGGTTTCCAGCTGGTCAAGACCCAGGCGGAACAGCTTTTCAGCGCTACTCAGCAGTTCGGCTTCGGCCAAGTCCATCGGGATCAGGTTGGTCTTGAATTCCTTGACTAGTTTTTCCAGCGGCGAGGCGATTTCCGCCACCGGCTGAATGCCGGCCATCGAAGCACTGCCCTTGAGGGTGTGCAGAGCACGCTGCAGATCATCGGTAACCTGTTGCGGCAGTTCCTGGGCACAATCAGCGAGGAAACCCACTAGGGTATCCAGATGCATTTCCGCCTCGTTGCGGAAGATTTCCAGCAACTGCGGGTCCAGGCCATCCTGAGCGCAGTCTTCAACAACAGTGGCGACAACAGCTTCGGTGGTAGCAGCGGGGCTGCCCACGGGCTCAGCTACCAGCTCCACCGGGGCTTCAGGTTTTGGGAGGGTTCGACCTTTGGCCAGTGCATGCGCCGTCGCCGCCAGCAGGTCGACATCGTCGCGCTGCCGCTGAGCCTTGTTGGCAAATTCATCGACCAAGGCCGGCATCAGAGCGACCACGTCGGCGATTACCTGCTGCACCTCGGTACCCGGGGTGATGCTGCGGTCAAGCACACGGTTGAGCAGATTCTCAATTGCCCAGCCCAGCTCACCGATCACCAGCGCACGCACCATGCGACCGCTGCCCTTGAGGGTGTGGAAAGCACGGCGAATTTCGGCCAGAGCGTCCTTGTTGTCGGTATCGGCGCACCACTGCGGGAAGTACTCACCAATGGTTTCCAGCACTTCACCGACTTCTTCGATAAAGACTTCCAGCAATTCGTCATCGACCGGTTCTTCGTCGGCCGGCGGTGGCAGCAGGCTGGGCGGCACATCGTGAGCCGGTGGGTTGATCGCCTGCACCGGAGCGGCCATGACATCGGCCATCGACAGGGCTTTCTCGGCAACCGATTGCGTAGATTCTTCGTTCAGCGAAGCGCTGGGCAGCTCAATTTCGGGGAGCTCAAGGGCCGCAAACTCGGCTTCACCCCAGTTACTCGGACTGTCAGCGGCGTCCAGCTCCAGGCTATCGAACGCCAGTTCTTCAGTGGCTTGCGCTTGTTCCTGCGCGGTGTCCGGCAACGGCAGAGGCTCGGCCTCGACCAGATCACGACTGAAGTCGATCAGTTCAAGATCAGCCGCGACGCTATCAGCCGACCACTCGGACTCGCTGCGCGGAGCCTCAATCGCGGTTGACTCCAGATCCGCAAACTCGGCACTGAAATCATCAGCCAGCTCCAAACTCAGCGGTTCGTCGACGGTTTGCGGCGTTGGCTCGTCGACCACCTCAGGCTCGGCACTGAGTACTTCAAGATCATCCAGCGGGTCGGCCAATGGCGCGAAGGACTGCACTTGCGGCTCAACGCGGTCGAGAATCGAAGGTTTTTCCTTTAGCGGGTAACCCAGGCTTTCCAGGCTTTCTTCGGCCACATCGAGAATCAGATCGCCCTGGGCCGCATGATCCTCGGCCAGACGCTCAAGGTAATACTCGACGCTGGTGATGGCGTCCGCCAGAGTGTCGAGACTCTGCCAGTTTGGCACAGCCTTGCGCGCCAACAGCTGTTCCTGAATATAGCGGTTGCAGGCGTTGAGCAGGTCGGCGGCACGCTGCAGCGGAATCATCGCCAGACCGCCACGCACCTGGGTCAGCAGGTCGGGAACGCGGGCCAGATGCTCATGGTTCCACTGCGAGGCAATGAATTCGATGATCGCGTCTTTGGCCTGCTCGAGCCCATTGCGCGCCTCTTTGATAACCAGCTGGTGAATCTGTGCCACATCAGTGGTCGGCAAGTGGCTTTCCGCCCGGTGACCCTCTTGGGCAGGACCGACCATACCGGCCAGGGTGGCTTCGACATACAACAGCGCCCCAGCGACATCCATCAGAACCGCATCGCTCGGTTCGCCCTGGCCCTTGGCCAAGCCGTTGACTACATCAAGCTGGTCGACAATGACTTTGCGCGGCTGACCGAAACCCAGCACCGCGAGGGTGTCAGCAATCTGCTTGAGCGGTGCGGCCAGCGCGTCAAGATCCGTGACCTGAGTACGGTCGCTGCGCACAAACAGATCAAGGCTGTCTTTGACTCGCACCAACTCTTCGCACAACGCGGCAACCACCGAACGCATGGCATCACGATCCGGACCGGCCAGGCGGGCGCGCTCCTCGTCGACCACGTCATTGTCCGGCAGGGCATCGTCGAGTCGGTACTGCTCACGCAGGGTGCGCACACGCGGCGACTGCGCCGAAGACTTGGCCACATAGAACAGCAGGTTCTTGCTCAATTCATCAGGGGCAGACTGGTTAAGGCCATCGGCGCCCTGCTCAAGCAAGCGCTTGAGCTCTTTATCGACCTGACGCAGCAGGGTACGAATCGAGGACCCGTTGGCCACACTGCCGTTAGCCAGCCCTTCGACCACTCCCGAGGCGATCTGCCAGAGCGAACCCAGCGGCGAATCCTTGCACAGGTTTTCCAGGCGTGCGAACACCCGCGCCATGTAACCCAGGTTGGTGGGCAGATCCTGGTTGCGAATCACCCCAACCAGTGCCATCTGCAGCATCTGCCGCAGTTTGCGCAACAGTACCGGTAAATCAGCAGTGCGCAACTGGTCAATCGACTCGTTAGGCAGTGCCGGGGTACGCCCGGACATATCCGGGGCGAACAGGCTGGTTTCCGAAAGCAGTTTTTCCCCACGCGCAGCGCGCAGGTCATTGAGCAGAGGCAGCACGACCATCGGCAGGTCGCGGCGGGCAGTCTGGATACGATCAAGGTACACCGGCAGCTGCAGAATCGACTGCATCAGCACTTCCAGGGCTTCGCCCTGGTTGGTCACGCGGCCGTCAATCAGCGCGCCGGCCAGCTGCTCCATTTCCTCAGCCAGCAGCGCTGCGCCGAAAAACTCGACCATCTGCAGGGTGCCCAGCACCTGATGCACATAGGTCTGGCAGAAACGCATGCGCGTAGCGTCCTGGGGGTTCTCGACGAACGCCTCCAGCGCCTGACGCGCCTGCTTCAGGGTTTCCGCGATCTCGCCCTTAACCCATTCCAGGGCGACATAATCGTGCCGATCACCCATAGCCACTCCACTCATAAACTTGGCTCTTCTGCCTTAGCCCTTGCGGGTAAACGCCAGCACTCGCTCGTCGGCTACCGGGAGCAACTCCGGATGCTGCCAACCTGCTACTTCGCCCACTCCCACCACCAGCAACCCCCCAGGCACCAGGCGCTCGGCCAGGCGGTTGAGGATCTCGCGGCGGCGCCAGCGACGAAAATAGATCAACAAGTTCTGACAGAAAATAACGTCCATTCCGGACATCGGTGCCTTGGCCAGTTCCAGCACATTGAGCCGGGCGCAACACACGCGCGCGGCCAGATTCGGCACCACTTTGAAACGTCCATCGTCCTGGGCCAGAAAATAGCGCTGGCACAGATCGGCATCCAACTGCTCCAGACGGCGCGCACCATATTGACCATCGCGCGCCTTGCTCAGGGCATTCAGGCTGATGTCAGTGCCTGTTACCCCGAAATGATCCGGGTGTTCACTTTCACGCAACACTTCAGCCGCGCTGATGGCCAGCGAATAAGGCTCTTCGCCGCTGGCACAGCCAACACTCCAAAGCTCCCATGGCTGCGTCACGCCCTGCTGCAAACGCTCACGCAAATAGCTTTCGAGCACTTCAAAGGAAGGACGATGACGAAAGAAACGGGTTTCCTGCACAGTCAGCCGATCCAGCAGGGTCGACCATTCCACCGCACCGCGAGGACCATCAGTGACTTGCCGGTAATACGTGGCGTAGTCCATAACGCCCAGCTCGCGCATACGCGCACTCAGATTGGTCTGCAAAAACGCCCGTCGCCGTTCATTGAGAACGACCCCGGTACGCTCCTCAAGCAGCGTCTGCCAGTCACGAAACTCCGTGGCTGTCATGTCCGCCAGAGGCTGCAAGGCCCAGACGCCTGACTGCATGTCGTGCCCCTCGCTCACGGCCATAGTCCTTGTGCGACAGGCCTTTCAGCCTGCCGCGCAGCACCTGATTACGCCTGTTCCCCACCCGGCAAGGTAAAGCCAGACACCGACTTACGCATCTCACTGGCCATCTTGGCCAGGTTACCAATGCTCTTGGCGGTGGCAGTGGTACCGGAGGAGGTTTGCGAGGTGATCTCCTGGATCACGTTCATGGTGTTTGAAATATGGCCCGCCGAAGAGGCCTGCTGACGAGCAGCGTTGGAGATGTTCTGAATCAGGGCCGCGAGGGTCTTGGATACCTTCTCGATCTCTTCCAGTGCCACCCCGGCATCCTGCGCCAGTCGCGCACCGCGTACCACTTCAGACGTCGTTTGCTCCATCGAGATAACAGCTTCGTTGGTGTCGGTCTGAATCGTTTTAACCAGCGCTTCAATCTGCTTGGTTGCCGCAGAGGAACGTTCTGCGAGACGTTGTACTTCGTCCGCTACCACGGCGAAGCCTCGACCCGCGTCACCCGCCATGGAGGCCTGGATCGCGGCGTTCAGTGCGAGGATGTTGGTCTGGTCAGCAATGTCGTTAATCAGGCTAACGATGTCACCGATCTCCTGGGACGATTCACCGAGGCGTTTAATACGCTTAGAGGTGTCCTGGATCTGCTCACGGATGTTATCCATCCCGGTGATGGTGTTGTGTACGACTTCGTTACCCTTGTTGGCGATGGCTACGGAACGCTCCGCTACCGCCGAGGATTCCGAGGCGTTCGCCGATACCTGGTCAATCGATACGGCCATTTCGTTGATCGCCGCCGAGGCACCGGCAATCTCCTGAGCCTGGTGCTCTGACGCTTCGGCCAGGTGCATCGCCGTGGCCTGGGTTTCCTGGGCAGCACCGGCTACCTGAACGGCGGTCAGGTTGATCGTGGCTACCAGGTCGCGCAGCTGGTCGATGGAGTAGTTGATGGAGTCAGCGATGGCACCGGTGAAGTCCTCGGTTACCGTCGCAGCCACAGTCAAGTCACCATCTGCGAGGTCGGCGATTTCGTCGAGCAGTCGCAGAATCGCCGCCTGGTTACGTTCGTTCTTCTCAGCCGTGGAGGCCAGGCGACGGTTGGTTTCGCGCACCATCACCAGACCGATGAGGATGATCGAACCCAGCGCCAGGGCGCCCAACACATAACCAAACAGGGTGTTGATGGCGCGACCGGTGGCCAGGTCATCAAAGCCAACAGCCAGGCCAGAAGCCTTGTCCAGCAGGGTCTGCGAAACGCTGAAGATCACGTTCGCCGACTCACGCACTTGGAACAGCTCCGGCGAGGTTTCGAGAATCTCGTCCACAGAACCGGATACGAATTCGAACAATTCGGAAATTTCTGCCAGACGTTCGAGAGCTTCCTCGTCAGTCACCTTGGAAATTTCCATGGCGGCGTTGCCTTCCAGCATCGCGGCCAGTACGCGGCCGAACAGGCTGGCATCGCGACCAAACATGTCAGCGGCCTGTACCGAGTCCTGGTCACCGGCCAGCACCTTGTTCACCGAACCCAGAATACGTTCTGCCAGCAGTGATTGACGCTGGGCAACCGACACCTGGGCAGCCGGTGCACCACTCTCCAGCAGGATGTCGACCACTTCCTCGTACTCGACCTGCAATTGCGGAATGGTCTCAGCCAAGGTGGCCGCTACCTGGTGCAGCGACAGTACGGTCTGCTCGTTCGCCAGAATGGCGTCGGTGTTCTGCCGCAGGGTATCCCAATCCTGCTGCACCACGGCCATCTGCGCCTGCAGTGAATCAGGTGCCGCCGGCAGACCAGTGGCTTCGTTACCGTCAGTCAGGTAACCCCAACGCGCCTGGAAATCGTTGCGCGCATCGCGCAGCAAACCGAAGGCCTCAGCCTTACCGGCTGCCGCTTCCGTGGAGTTCTTCGCAATACGCTGGGATAGAACACGCAGTTCACCGGCGTGACCGATGTATTCCGTGTCGTAGTTGGATTGGGTGTTGATGTAGGCGAAGTTGGCGAACAACAACACGATCGACACGATCAGGACAATAAACAGCCCTGCGATCAATGTGCTACTGCGCGCACCTGCTAACAAATTACTTGCATTTAGTTTTTTCATTTACTGGCCCCCGCCTGGACCGACCGCACTACGGTTCCCATGTAACGCCAAAAGGCCGGCAATGCCGACCCCACCGATAAACTGTTAATACGCCACGTCGAGAAAACCCGGGTTCTGGGCCAGCGCGTGTGGGCTGAACACCAACCAGGGCTGTTCACGTTGAAAGACTCCGTGGATAAAGGGTGCTATGGACGCCTCGAGCGGCGGCAGCTGCTCGGAGAATGTATCCACAGGAAAATGCTGCATGCCGAATACTTCATCAACCGTCAGGCCGGCAAAGACTTCCTGATGATCAACCACCAGCACACGGCGTTTCTTGCGCAACGGCGACAGTTCATTGCCGAAGAACCCACACAGATCCATAACAGGCAGCAGGCGACCACGCACGTTGGCCACGCCCTTGACCCAGCTTTTTACGCCAGGCAACAAGGTATGCCGCGGCTCATGCAATACCTCGCCAACCTCCCCCATCGGCGCGACGAAAAAACGCTCGCCCATGCGAAAGCCGATACCGCTCCAGGTCTGCACCACCGCTTGCTGCGAAGGCAAGCCAGCAGCAAGCGAGCGACAGAGCCTGTCGATGTCCTGAAGAGTCTGAAAAGGTGTTTGCGCGTCCGACATGCCAGCTGCGGCCTTATTCTTTTTAAATTGCGGACAAACCAGTTATTAGCCGGCCAATACCGCATTCAAGGTTTTAACCAGGGTTTCTTCATCAACTGGCTTAGTCAGGTAATCCTTCGCGCCCTGGCGTTTACCCCAGACCTTGTCGGTTTCCTGATCCTTAGTGGTGACGATGATCACCGGGATATGGCTGGTGTCAGCATCCTTGGTCAGCTGACGGGTAGCCTGGAAGCCATTCAGGCCAGGCATGACGATGTCCATCAGCACGGCGTCGGGCTTTTCCTGGCGCGCCAGAGCGACGCCGTCAGCACCATTCTCCGCTTTTAGTACCTGATGACCGTGCTTTTCCAGCATGGCGGTCAGTTTGTACATTTCAGTCGGCGAGTCATCAACAATCAGAATTCGAGCCATGGTGTTTCCCAATACTTTAAAAAGGCGCTCAGCTATGCAGCCAGGCGTCAGGACGCTTGTTCAACCGGCGTAAAGTCAGGTACGTGAGCCTTGATCGCACCGAGCAGCTCTTCTTTGCTGAAGGGCTTGGTCAGATATTGATCAGAGCCAACAATGCGTCCCTTGGCTTTATCAAACAGGCCATCCTTTGAGGACAGCATGATCACCGGAGTGGATTTGAAAGCGCTGTTGTTCTTAATCAAGGCACAGGTTTGATAGCCATCAAGTCGCGGCATCATGATGTCGACAAAAATGATGTTCGGATGGGTATCGGCGATCTTTGCCAAAGCATCGAAACCGTCAACTGCGGTAATTACATCGCAGCCCACCTTTTTCAGCAGGGTTTCCGCGGTACGACGAATCGTTTTCGAATCGTCGATCACCATCACCCTCAAACCCTCGGAATGCTGTTCCATGTTTGCCCTACCATCGCCTCGGTGAGTCGTTATTCTTGCGTTATATCAGTGCGCCTGAAGCCCTGTCACCGATGGGCTATAACCCAATCGTCGGGCCTTTTTAGCACACTCTCCAGATGCAATCTATAAGCCGCACAGGGCCAAGGTTTTTCCTTGACCACCCGACCTGCCAGCGCCACCCTGACGCCACATTACAGTCGCAGCTCACCTAAAACGCTGCCATTTTTACGGAGAACACCACCATGAGCATCCGCCTTGGCATTGTCATGGACCCCATCGCCCAGATCAGCTTCAAGAAGGACAGCTCCCTGGCCATGTTGCTGGCCGCACAAGCACGCGGCTGGTCACTCTTCTATATGGAGCAGAAAGATCTTTACCAGAACCGAGGCCAAGCCCGCGCCCGGCTATCAGAGCTTAGCGTATTCAACGACCCCCAGCGCTGGTTTGAACTCGGCGCCGCACAGGACATCGCCCTGAGCGAACTGGACGTGATCCTGATGCGCAAGGATCCGCCCTTCGACAACGAGTTCGTCTACTCAACCTACCTGCTGGAACAAGCCGAACAGGACGGGGTGCTGGTGGTCAACCGCCCACAAAGCCTGCGCGATTGCAATGAAAAGTACTTTGCCACCCAGTTCAGCCAATACACACCGCCGACCGTGGTCAGCCGCAGGGCCGACATTCTGCGCGAGTTTGCCAAAGAGCAGCGTGACATCATTCTCAAACCCCTCGATGGGATGGGCGGATCGATGATATTTCGTCACCGCGAAGGCGACCCCAACCTTTCCGTGATTCTCGAGACCCTGACCAACCACGGCCAGCAGCAGATCATGGCCCAGGGTTACCTGCCGGCGATCAAGGATGGCGACAAGCGTATTTTGATGATTGACGGCGAGCCAGTGCCCTACTGCCTGGCACGCATCCCGGCTGCCGGCGAAACCCGGGGCAACCTCGCCGCCGGCGGGCGTGGCGAAGCCCGACCGCTGACCGAGCGCGACCGTGAAATCGCTGCCGCCGTCGGCCCGACGCTGCGCGAGAAAGGCCTGCTGTTTGTCGGCCTGGACGTCATCGGCGAGCACCTGACCGAGATCAACGTGACCAGCCCGACCTGCATCCGCGAGATCGACGCCGCCTTCGATACCCGCATCGGCGAACGCCTGATGGACAAGATTGCCGAGAAGCTCAATGCGCGCAGTGCTTCATAGACTTTTCCATGCGCCCTCGGCAGACTGCGCGGCAACCTGAGCAGACCCGACATGCGATGAACGCAGCAGCCCAATTCCCTGAACTTTCCAGCGCCGGCGTACAGCCGGCTGACCGTCTGGGCTTTACCCTGTTTCTCGCAGCAGTGCTGCATGCCGCACTGATCCTCGGCCTGGGCTTTACCCTGGCCGAGCCGAGCCAAATCAGCAAAACCCTGGAAATCACCCTGTCCACCTTCAAGAGCGAGGAAAAGCCCAAAGAGGCCGATTTTCTCGCCCAGGACAACCAGCAAGGCAGTGGCACCCTGGAACACAAGGCGGCGCCGAAGACCACCGAACAGGCGCTCTTCCAGGACAGCGAAGTCAACCGCGTCACCCCGCCCGCCTCGCCGCAACAGCCAGCAGTACGCCAGGAAGCACCGAAAGCCGCCGTCGCCACGCGCACCCCACAGCCGCAGAAAACTCCGGTGAAGCGCGAAGAAGCCAAACCCACACCGCAAGCCCGGCCCGCACCGGTGTTCGACAGCGCACAACTGTCGTCGGAAATCGCCAGCCTGGAGGCTGAACTGGCCCAGGAAGTTCAGCAATACGCTAAACGCCCGAAGATCCACCGCCTCAACGCCGCCTCGACCATGCGCGACAAAGGCGCCTGGTATAAGGATGAGTGGCGCAAGAAGGTCGAGCGGGTCGGCAACCTTAACTATCCAGATGAAGCGCGCCGCCAGGGCATCTACGGCAGTCTGCGCCTGCTGGTGTCGATCAACCGTGACGGCACCCTGTACGAAGTGCAGGTGCTGGAATCCTCCGGCCAGCGCACGCTCGACCAAGCCGCCCTGCGCATCGTGCGCCTGGCCGCGCCGTTCGCCCCGTTCACTGGTGACCTGGCCGATGTCGACCGCCTGGAAATCATCCGCACCTGGCGTTTCGAACGCGGCGACCGCCTGTCGAGTAACTGAATCTGCGCGCGGCGCTTGAGGCTTGCTGCTTGAAGCTCCAAACTAACGCCATGAAAGACGCCAGCCCCAGCTACCTCAAGCACCACTTCCTGATTGCCATGCCGCACATGGCCGATCCGCATTTTGCGCAGACCGTCACCTACCTGATTGACCACAACGAACACGGGGCCATGGGCCTGGTGATCAACAAGCCCAACGGACTCAATCTGGCTGACGTACTCGAGCAACTGCGTCCGGATGACGAGCCGCCCGTACTCTGCCAAAGCTTGCCGATCTTTACCGGCGGCCCGGTGCAGACCGATCGTGGCTTTGTCCTGCACCCCAGCGGGCCTCAGTTTCAGGCCACCCTGGAGCTGGGCGAACTGGGTCTGTCGACCTCTCAAGACGTGCTGTTCGCCATCGCCGATGGCACTGGGCCGGAGAAATACCTGATCACCCTCGGTTATGCCGGCTGGGAGGCTGGACAGCTGGAAGCTGAACTGGCTGACAACGCTTGGCTGACCTGCCCGGCCGACCACGCCATCCTCTTCGACCTACCCTTTGACCAACGCCTGAACGCTGCAGCCTCGCGCCTGGGCGTCAACCTCAGCCTGCTCACCTCACAAGCCGGGCACGCCTGATGGCCGAGGCGAATACAAAACCGCTGCGCCTGCTGCTGGGCTTTGACTATGGCACCAAGCAGATCGGCGTCGCGGTCGGTCAGGTGATCACCGGCCAGGCCCGTGAACTGTGCATCCTCAAAGCACAGAACGGCGTGCCGGACTGGCAAAAGGTCGAAGCGCTGATCAAAGAGTGGCAGCCGGACGCCATCGTCGTTGGCCTGCCGCTAAACATGGACGGCACGAAAAGCGAGATGAGCGAGCGCGCGGAAAAATTCGCCCGCCGCCTAAACGGCCGCTTCAACTTGCCCGTACACACCCACGACGAACGCCTGACCACTTACGAGGCCAAGGGCCAGCGCTTGCAGCACGGGCAAACCGGCGGCTACCGCGAACGCCCGGTCGATGCCCTGGCCGCTGCACTCTTGTTGCAGGGCTGGCTAGAAGAACATTGTTTGGGCTAACCCCCGCTAAGACTGCATCTGGAGTGTTGCCATGAGCTTACCCAACCCGGCCGAACTGCTACCGCAAATGGCCGACGCCCTGACCCGCCACCTGAACCAACGGCAAATCAGTGCGCCGCGCTTTATCGGCATCCGCACCGGCGGCGTCTGGGTGGCCCAGGCCTTGCTCGAAACCCTCGGCCGCCAGGACGCGCTGGGCATTCTCGATGTGTCCTTCTACCGTGATGACTTCACCCAGAATGGCCTGCACCCGCAGGTGCAACCATCCGAGCTGCCGTTCGAGATCGAAGGCCAGCATCTGGTGCTGATCGACGATGTACTGATGAGCGGCCGCACCATCCGCGCCGCACTCAATGAGCTGTTCGATTATGGCCGCCCAGCCAGCGTGACCCTGGTCAGCCTGCTGGATCTCAATGCCCGCGAGTTGCCGATTCGTCCGGATGTGGTCGGCGCCACACTGTCACTGCCGGCGGATCAGCGGGTAAAATTGACCGGTCCCACACCGCTGACCCTCGAATTCCAGACGCTTGCCCACTGAGACTCGCCCCATGACGACCCTAGCCAAGCGCTCGCTGCAGCTCAATGACCAAGGCCAACTGCGCCATTTTCTGTCCCTCGACGGCCTGTCCCGTGAGCTGTTGACGGAAATCCTCGACACCGCCGATTCCTTCCTCGAAGTCGGCGCACGCGCGGTCAAGAAAGTCCCACTGCTGCGCGGCAAAACGGTGTGCAACGTGTTCTTCGAGAACTCCACGCGCACGCGTACCACCTTCGAACTGGCCGCCCAGCGCCTGTCAGCGGACGTCATCACGCTCAACGTTTCGACCAGTTCCACGAGTAAAGGCGAGACGCTGTTCGACACCCTGCGCAACCTGGAAGCCATGGCCGCCGACATCTTTGTCGTGCGCCATGCGGACTCCGGTGCCGCGCATTTTATTGCCGAGCATGTGTGCCCGAATCTGGCCATCATCAACGGCGGCGACGGCCGTCACGCCCACCCCACCCAGGGCATGCTCGACATGCTGACCATTCGCCGGCACAAAGGCGGCTTCGAGAATCTCTCGGTGGCCATCGTCGGCGACATCCTGCATTCGCGGGTGGCGCGCTCGAACATGCTGGCGCTGAAAACCCTGGGCTGCCCGGATATTCGCGTGATCGCACCGAAAACCCTGCTGCCGGTTGGCATCGAGCAATATGGCGTGACGGTTTACAGCGACATGAATGAAGGGCTCAAGGACGTCGATGTCGTGATCATGCTGCGCTTGCAGCGCGAGCGCATGACCGGCGGCCTGCTGCCCAGCGAGGGCGAGTTCTACCGCCTGTTCGGCCTCACCGAACAACGCCTTAAATTGGCCAAACCGGACGCTCTGGTCATGCACCCGGGCCCGATCAACCGCGGCGTGGAAATCGAATCGGCGGTGGCCGATGGCCCGCAGTCGGTGATTCTCAATCAAGTCACTTACGGCATTGCCATCCGCATGGCGGTGCTGTCCATGGCCATGAGCGGGCAAACCGCGCAGCGCCAGCTCAATCAAGATGCCGAGGAGCAGAACTGATGCGTATCCGTATCCTCGCCGCCCGCGTAATCGACCCGGCCAGCGGTCTTGATCAGCAAACGGACCTGTACATTGAACGCGGCAAAGTGGTCGCCATCGGCCAGGCACCCGCCGGCTTTGTCGCCGAGCAGAGCATCGACGCCCAAGGCTTGGTCGCCACGCCAGGGCTGGTCGATCTTAACGTCGCCCTGCGCGAACCGGGCTACAGCCGCAAAGGCAGCATCGCAACGGAAACTCTGGCCGCAGCCGCCGGCGGCGTCACCAGCCTGTGCTGCCCGCCCTTCACCAAGCCCGTTCTGGATACGCCAGCGGTGGCTGAGCTGATTCTCGACCGCGCCCGCGAAGCCGGGCACACCAAAGTGTTCCCGATTGGCGCATTGAGCAAAGGCCTGGAAGGCGAGCAACTGGCAGAGCTGGTAGCCCTGCGCGACGCGGGCTGCGTGGCCTTCGGCAACGGCCTGGACAGTTTCCGCAATAACCGCACCCTGCGCCGCGCCTTGGAATACGCGGCCACCTTTGACCTGACGGTGATCTTCCATTCTCAGGATCACGACCTGGCTGAAGGCGGCCTCGCCCATGAAGGGGCCACCGCGAGCTTCCTCGGCCTGCCGGGTATTCCGGAAACTGCAGAGACAGTGGCACTGGCTCGCGACCTGTTGCTGGTTGAGCAAACCGGCGTACGCGCGCACTTCAGCCAACTGACCAGCGCTCGCGGCGCACAACTGATCGCCGACGCCCAAGCCCGAGGCCTGCCGGTCACCGCCGATGTGGCGCTGTATCAACTGATCCTCACCGATGAGGCACTGAGCGACTTCTCCAGCCTGTACCACGTGCAGCCACCGCTGCGCACAGTCGCTGACCGAGACGGCCTGCGCGCTGCCGTGAAAAGCGGTGTAATCAGCGCCATCGCCAGCCATCACCAGCCGCATGAACGCGACGCCAAACTCGCCCCATTCGGGGCCACCGAACCTGGCATCAGCAGCGTGCAACTGCTCCTGCCCTTGGCCATGAGCCTGGTGCAGGACGGCCTGCTTGACCTGCCCACACTGCTCGCACGCCTCAGCAGTGGCCCCGCACAGGCGCTACGTCTGCCGACGGGTAGCCTGCGTGTGGGCGCAGCGGCCGATGTGCTGCTGTTTGATCCGCAGGCTTCAAGCGTGGCCGGTGAAACCTGGTATTCAAAAGGAGACAACTGCCCGTTCATCGGTCATTGCCTGCCGGGTGCCGTGCGCTACACCTTGGTAGACGGCCGTATCAGCTATCAAGCCTGAAAGCTGACGGGTAGGACCCCGTGGGAGGCGCTTTAGCGGCGAGCGTTTAACAGCGTTTTGCGGCTAAAGCCCCTCCCACGACACGGCAAAACTTGCGAAAACATACGCGTTTGGTCAGCCGCTCAAGCGCGCTCAGCGTTCTTGATTGATACCTGATTATTCAGCGTCCAGAAGTCATACAGCACGCCGATCAGGAACAAGCCACCGGTAAACAGGTACAGGATGCCGGTGATCCACTTGCCCTGATACATGCGGTGCACGCCGAAAATGCCGAGAAAGGTCAGCAGAATCCAGGCCACGTTGTAATCGGTGTCACCGGCGGTAAAGCGCAGATCGGCTTCGCGGTCCATGGCCGGGATCAGAAACAGGTCAACAATCCAGCCAATAAACAGCAAGCCCAAGGTGAAGAACCAAATGGTTCCGGTCACCGGTTTGCCGTAATAAAAACGGTGCGCGCCGAGAAAGCCAAAAATCCACAGCAAGTAGCCGATGACTTTGCTGTGCGTGTCCTGTCGCTGCATGGAATTGCCTCCCCTATTGATATGACGGTTGGACGCCACACTCTACGCAAGGTTCGCCGCAGGAGGAAATTCGGCCGCCCCATCCCCTTGAAGGTGCTTGCCGGTTGCCAGATACTGTATGCATAACCAGTCAATGCAGGCCGTATCATGCAACTGATCGAAAAGCTCACCGTGCTGGCCGATGCCGCCAAGTACGATGCCTCCTGCGCCAGCAGTGGCGCGCCCAACCGCAGCTCCAAGGGCAAGAGCGGCATCGGCTCGACCAACGGCATGGGCATCTGCCACAGCTTCACCCCGGACGGGCGCTGTGTGGCCTTGCTGAAAATCCTGCTGACCAATTTCTGCCTGTATGACTGCCAGTACTGCGTCAACCGCCGCTCCAGCGACGTGCCGCGCGCGCGTTTTACACCCGAAGAAGTGGTGACCCTGACCCTCGACTTCTACAAGCGCAATTGCATCAGCGGCCTGTTTCTCAGCTCGGGGATCATCCGCTCGGCCGATTACACCATGGAGCAGCTGATCCGCGTGGCCAAACTGCTGCGCGAGGAACATGAATTTCGCGGCTACATCCACCTCAAAACCATCCCCGATGCCGACCCGCTGCTGATTGCTGAAGCCGGTCGTTACGCCGATCGCCTCAGCGTGAACATCGAACTGCCCACTGAAAGCAGCCTGATCCGTCTGGCCCCGGAAAAGCAGGTGCGCACCATCAAGCAGGCCATGCATTCCATCCACCAAGGCGAGAGCGAAGCGCGCGCGGAAACACGCGCGCCACGCTTCGCCCCGGCTGGGCAAAGCACGCAAATGATCATTGGTGCCGATGCCACCGACGACAGCACCATCCTGCACACCGCCGCCTCGCTCTACGGCAATTACCGCTTGCGTCGGGTCTATTACTCCGCGTTCAGCCCGATTCCGCAGAGCCCGAATACCGTGCCGTTCGAAGCCCCGCCGCTGCTGCGTGAACACCGGCTGTATCAGGCTGATTTCCTTTTGCGCGGTTATGGCTTCGAGGTGGGCGAGTTGCTCAAGGGCCCCGGCAATCTGGCCCTGGACATTGACCCGAAACTGGCCTGGGCACTGAACAACCGCGAGCATTTCCCGGTCGACCTCAATCGCGCCGAACCGGCCATGATCGCCCGCGTGCCCGGTATCGGCGTGCTCAGCGCCAAACGGCTGGTGGCCTTACGCCGGGAAAAGCGCATCCGCTTCGATGACCTCACACGCCTGCGCTGCGCCTTGGAAAAGGCCAAGCCCTTTATCGTCACCCAGGACTATCGCCCCCTGCAGGCCAGCCGCGAATCCCTGCTGCTGCGCCAGCAACTGAGCGAAACCCCTGCACAAATGGCGCTGTGGTGATGCACAGCGCGCAATTCGACGGCAGCTTTGCCGGCTGGCGTGAGGTCGCTAGAAGCCTGTTACAGCAAGGCGTGCCGCCACATCAGATCACCTGGCTGGCTGACGGAGCCAGCCGCGGTCTGTTCGACCACACGCCATCACCCAGCAATCCACCCGCAGCAAAACCAGCACTGCGCATCCCCAAGCAGCTACTGGAACTGCTGCAGAATGCGGCCTATTTTCGCGTCGAGGATCGCTGGAGCCTGCTCTATCGGATTCTCTGGCGCGTCGCCCAGGGTGATCACGCCGCCATGCTGCCGGGGGATATTGACGGCAGCCAGCTGCACAAACGACTCAAGGCGATACGCCGCGAGGCCCATCACCTGCATGCCTTCTTACGCTTTCATCCACGCCCGGAAAACGCCGAAGGGCCACAACTGGTGGCCTGGCACGAACCGGCCCATGACATCCTCGCCAGTGCCAGCAGACACTTTGCCGAACGCCTAGGGCGAAACACATGGCTTATTGCCACGCCGGATGACGGCGTCTACTGGGACGGCCAGCACTTGCACTACCAACGACCGTGCCCAAGTGAATGGCAGCGCCTGGCGCAAGCGCCCGAGGACAAGGGAGAAGCACTGTGGCTGGCCTATTACGGCAGCACCTTCAACCCAGCGCGGCTGAACCGCAGTGCCCTGGAAACCAGCATGCCCGTGCGCTTCTGGAAAAATCTGCCGGAAGGCACGCTGATTCCACAATTGATGAGCCAGGCCCGCGCCGGCGCGCAACGCGATGGCCAGGCCGAAGCCGTAGCGCGCCAGGGCGGCAAACGCATTCGCCACCCCAGCACGCAACCACCCGCACTCAGCGAAAGCGGCGACCCGGCTCTTCGTCGCTGATTTCCAGCGACAGACCCTGGGCCATGCTGCTCAGGTGATCACCATCGGTTTCCGAACCGAGCTTGATCATCAGGCGCAGGTCGTTGGCCGAGTCGGCGTACAGCAGCGCATCTTCATAGGTGATCTCACCCTGGCTGTAGAGGTTGTACAGCGCCTGGTCGAAGGTCTGCATGCCCTGCTCGGTGGAGCGTTTCATCAGTGACTTGAGCTCATGCACCTCACCCTTGCGGATCAGGTCAGCCGCCAGCGGGGTATTGATCAGCACCTCAATCACCGCACGGCGGCCCTTGCCATCCGGGGTTGGAATCAGTTGCTGCGCGACGATGGCCTTGAGGTTGAGCGACAGGTCCATCCACACCTGGTTCTGCCGATCGGAGGGGAAGAAGTTGATGATGCGGTCCAGCGCCTGGTTGGCGTTGTTGGCGTGCAGGGTAGCCAGACACAAGTGACCGGTTTCGGCGAAGGCCACGGCATGGTCCATGGTTTCGCGGGTACGCACCTCACCGATAAGAATCACATCAGGCGCCTGGCGCAGGGTGTTCTTCAGTGCCACCTCGAAGGACTCGGTGTCGATGCCCACCTCACGCTGAGTGACGATGCAGCTCTGGTGCTGGTGGATGTACTCGATCGGGTCTTCGATGGAAATGATGTGGCCGCTGCTGTTCTTGTTGCGGTAGCCAATCATTGCGGCCAGCGAGGTCGACTTACCGGTACCGGTCGCGCCGACAAACAGCACCAGGCCGCGCTTGGTCAGGGCCAGCTTCTTGAGGATTTCCGGCAGTTTCAGCTCGTCCAGCGTCGGGATGTTGGTCTCGATGCGACGCAGCACCATGCCGGCAAGGTTGCGCTGGTAAAACGCACTGACGCGGAAACGGCCAACGCCGCGGGCACTGATGGCGAAGTTGCACTCGTGGTTCTCGGTAAAGTCACGGCGCTGCTGTTCGTTCATCACAGCGTGCACGGTTTCGCGGGTCTGCTCCGGCGACATGGGCGTCTTGGTGATCGGCATGATCTTGCCGTTGACCTTCATCGACGGTGGCACGCCCGCAGTAATAAACAGGTCAGAGCCGCCCTTTTCAACCATCAGGCGCAGCAGTTTTTCGAATTCCATCGTTGTTCGCCCATGTGCATCACGCGGTTATGCAAAGGCCAGCGGCAGGCGCGTGAATTGCCGCTGGTGTGGACCCGGTGGCGGAACCACCTGAGTGTTGTCGGTCTAGAAGTTTTCCGGAGTTTTGGCTTTTTCCCGCGCGGCTTCGCGCGTGACGATACCTTTGGACACTAGGGTTTTCAGGCAGGAATCGAGCGTCTGCATACCCAGAGAACCACCGGTCTGGATCGCCGAGTACATCTGCGCCACCTTGTCCTCGCGGATCAGGTTACGGATGGCCGGGGTGCCGATCATGATTTCATGGGCCGCCACGCGACCACCGCCGATTTTCTTCAGCAGGGTTTGCGAGATCACCGACTGCAATGACTCAGACAGCATGGAACGCACCATGGACTTCTCTTCAGCCGGGAAAACGTCAACCACACGGTCGATGGTTTTGGCCGCCGAGGTGGTGTGCAGGGTGCCAAACACCAGGTGACCGGTTTCTGCGGCAGTCAGCGCCAGGCGGATGGTTTCCAGGTCACGCATCTCGCCGACCAGGATAATGTCCGGGTCTTCCCGCAGCGCCGAGCGCAGGGCTTCGGAGAAGCCCAGGGTGTCACGGTGCACTTCGCGCTGGTTGACCAGGCACTTCTTCGACTCGTGCACGAACTCGATTGGGTCTTCGACGGTGAGAATGTGGTGGTACTTGTTGCTGTTGATGTAGTCGAGCATCGCCGCCAAGGTGGTCGACTTGCCCGAACCGGTTGGCCCGGTGACCAGCACCAGGCCGCGCGGCACATCGGAAATCTTGCGGAAGATCTCGCCCATGCCGAGGTCTTCCATGCTCAGTACTTTCGAGGGAATGGTCCGAAATACCGCGCCAGAACCGCGGTTCTGGTTGAAGGCGTTAACCCGGAAACGCGCAACACCCGGCACTTCAAAGGAGAAATCGGTTTCGAGGAACTCCTCAAAATCCTTGCGCTGCTTATCGTTCATGATGTCGTAGATCAGTGCGTGGACCTGTTTGTGGTCCAGCCCAGGCAGATTGATCCGGCGAACATCACCGTCAACCCGAATCATCGGAGGCAAGCCAGCGGAGAGATGCAGGTCCGATGCACCTTGCTTGGCACTGAAGGCCAGCAATTCAGTGATATCCATGGGACTCCCTAATGACAGACAAGCAGGTAGAATGCCGCGAAACCCAGGCGGCGGGCGCAAGTAATGTCCACGATAGCAGAGAATATTGCAAAGGTCGGAGCGCGTATCCGTGAGGCGGCGCAAGCCTCGCAGCGCGATTATGCGGCTGTCGGCCTGCTCGCGGTAAGCAAAACCAAACCTGCTGCGGCGATCCGTGAAGCCTTTGCTGCCGGCGTGCCGGACTTCGGCGAGAATTACCTGCAGGAAGCCTTGGAAAAGCAGACCGAACTGAGCGATCTGCCGCTGACCTGGCACTTTATCGGCCCGATTCAATCGAACAAAACCAAGCCGATCGCCGAGCACTTCGCCTGGGTGCATTCGGTGGATCGCCTGAAAATCGCCCAACGCCTGTCTGATCAGCGTCCGATAGGCATGCCGCCCTTGAATATCTGCCTGCAGGTGAATGTCAGCGGTGAGGCCAGCAAATCGGGCTGTCACCCGGACGAGTTAACGGCGCTGGCACACGCGGTTACACAACTGCCCAACCTGCGGCTGCGTGGATTGATGACAATCCCCGAGCCCACCGATGACCCCAGCGAGCAACGTGCCGCCTTCGCCCGCTTGCGCGAACTGCAACACGACCTGAACCTGGGCCTCGACAGCCTGTCCATGGGCATGAGCCATGATCTGGAAGCGGCGATCGCCGAAGGCGCAACCTGGGTGCGCATCGGTACCGCCTTGTTCGGCGCGCGCGACTACAGCAGCCACTGATTGAGTTTGCCTTCAGCCTTATTAAGGAAGCCCGTTATGACCACTCCCCGCATTGCCTTTATCGGTGCCGGCAATATGGCTGCCAGCCTGATCGGCGGCCTGCGTGCCCAGGGCATCGGCGCCGACGCCATTCGCGCCAGCGACTGCGGTGCCGAACAACGCAGCAAGATCAGCGCTGAGTTCGGCATTACCACGTTCGAGGCCAACGCCGAAGCCATCCAGGGCGCAGACGTAATCGTGCTGTCGGTCAAGCCGCAGGTGATGAAGGCGGTCTGCCTGGACCTCGCCGCGCACATCGGCGCACAGCAGTTGGTGGTGTCGATTGCGGCCGGAATCAGCTGCGCCAGCCTGGAAAACTGGCTCGGCCCGCGCGCGATTGTACGCTGCATGCCCAACACGCCGGCGTTGCTGCGCCAGGGCGTCAGCGGCCTGTATGCCAATGCGCAGGTTTCACCGGCCCAGCGCCAGCAGGCCGAACAGCTGCTCAGCGCCGTTGGCCTGGCGCTGTGGCTGGATCAGGAAGCGCAGATCGATGCCGTCACCGCCGTATCCGGCAGTGGTCCGGCGTATTTCTTCCTGCTGATCGAAGCCATGACCGCCGCAGGCGAGAAACTCGGCCTGCCGCGCGAGACCGCCGCCCAGCTGACATTGCACACTGCACTCGGCGCGGCCCGGATGGCCGTGGCCAGCGATGTCGAGGCCAGTGAACTGCGCCGCCGGGTCACCTCACCGGCCGGCACCACCGAAGCCGCAATCAAGACCTTCCAGGCCAATGGCTTCGAAGCCCTGGTCGAGAAAGCCCTGAACGCCGCCGCCCACCGCTCTGCCGAGCTGGCCGAACAACTGGGTCAATAAAGGAGCCACCATGATCGGACTCGACAACGCCGCTGTTTATATCCTGCAGACCATTGGCAGCCTGTACCTGCTGATTGTGTTGCTGCGCTTTATCCTGCAACTGGTGCGGGCAGACTTCTACAACCCGCTTAGCCAGTTCATCGTACGCGCCACCCACCCGCTGCTGAAACCGCTGCGCAAGGTGATTCCGAGCGTCGCCGGGCTTGATCTGGCCTCGCTGGTGCTGGCCATCCTGGTGCAGTTGGTGCTGATGGCATTAACCCTGATGCTGCTCGGTTATGGCGTGGATAACCCGCTGCAGCTGCTGGTGTGGTCGATTGTTGGCGTCACCGCGCTGTTCCTCAAGGTGTTCTTCTTCGCTCTGATCATCAGCGTGATCCTCTCCTGGGTCGCCCAGGGCAGCCATAACCCCACCGCCATGCTGATCAATCAGATCTGCGAACCGTTGCTGTCGCCGATCCGCCGTTTGCTGCCGAGCATGGGCGGGCTGGACCTGTCGCCGATCGTCGCATTCCTGATTCTCAACCTGATCGACATGCTGGTGATCCGCAATCTGGCGATCATGACCGGGATGTACAAAGGCCTCAGCCTGGCGATCTGAGCCAAGCACCGATGAGCCATTTTCGCTGGGACGGCGCCGACCTGATCCTCGACTGCCACCTGCAGCCCAAGGCGAGCAAGGATGAGTTCGCCGGGCTGCACGGTGATCGGCTGAAAATCCGCCTCACCGCGCCCCCCCGTAGACGGCAAAGCCAATGCGCTGCTGCTGGCCTTCCTGGCCTGCGCATTGGCCGTCAGCAAAAGCCAGGTCAGCCTGGAAAGCGGCCAGCAAAGCCGGCAAAAACGCGTGCGCATCAAACAGCCGCAACGACTTCCGCCGGAGCTGGAACTGACCACTCAGTCACCCTGACTGACCATAAGGCGGGCGTGCGACGACATGCAATTGACGCCATAGCTGTGGCCCGCATAATGCCAATCGAGTCAATCCACGAACGTCGTGGATCTGGCTTAATTTCACAGGCTTTAAAGCGTCATCTGCCGCGTCGACTCGCTAAGCGGCAACATGCAATGTGTGCCCGACTTGACTTGGGTGCCGTATAGCCCCAGTCGCCCCACAATGGATGCGCCAACCGGAGGAAAGCCAGGATGAGCATGGAACGTCTCAGTCAGCAGGTGGATGCGTACGTCGCCTGGAAGCGCGAGCTGATGCGTGAGATCACACGCTATCGCAGTTGGCTCATGACCAACCGGCTGAACTCCGAGGCCGTGGAGGCCAAGCTTGAGCGCGCACTGAAGCTGCTGCGTACCGACCACATTACCCTGGCCTTTGTCGGCGAGTTCTCGCGTGGCAAGACCGAGCTGATCAACAGCCTGTTCTTCTCGTCCTACGGCCAGCGTATGCTGCCGTCCCAGGCGGGGCGCACCACCATGTGCCCCACCGAGCTGTTCTTCGACCCCCGTTCGGAACGCTCCTATATCCGCCTGCTGCCCATTGAAACCCGTGTCGCCGAAGCCAGCGTGGCGCAGTTCAAGCGCATTCCCCGACATTGGGTGAATATCCCGCTGGACCTCAGTGACCCGGACAACATGGTGCAGGCCTTCAATCAGGTCGCCCGAACCAAGCCCATGCCCGTGGAGCAGGCGATCGCCCTGGGCTTTCACCCAGACATGCTGGAAAGCACCAGCAAACCCGGCGAAGTGCTGGTGCCGGCCTGGCGTCACGCCATGGTCAACTTCGACCACCCGCTGCTGCGTCAGGGCTTACGCATTCTTGATACGCCTGGTTTGAATGCCCTCGGCAGCGAGCCGGAGCTGACCCTGTCGATGCTGCCCAGCGCCCAGGCGATCATCTTCCTGCTGTCCGCCGACACCGGCGTGACCGCCAGCGACATGGCCGTGTGGCAGCAGCATATCCGCCAGCTTGACGAAGACACCCAGACCAGCCTGTTCGCCGTGCTGAACAAGATCGACGTGCTCTGGGATGACCTGGCCGGCGAAGCCTTTGTGCAAAACGCCATCCGCCAGATCCAGACCAGCACCGCGCGCCAGCTCGGCATCCGCGTCGAGGACGTACTGCCGCTGTCGGCTAAGCAGGCGATGCTGGCCAAGGTGCGCAAGGACACCGAGCTGTTGGCCCGCAGCCAGATGAGCAACCTGGAAAACCTGCTCTGCGAGCGCATCATTGCGCAGAAAGAACGCCTGCTCGAGGACCGCGTGGTCAATCAGGTGCTGAAGCTGCTGCAGAACAGCCAGCATGTACTCAACCTGCGCCTGGAAAAGGTCAACGAACAACAGGCTCTGCTGAGCAATCACCAGCACGACAATGGCCAGATGCTGTTCGAGTTGACCGCCAAGACCAAGGAAGACCACAGCCAGCACCACAAACGCCTGCTGGGCCTGAAAACCAACCAGCGCCTGCTTAAGCGTCAGGGCGATCTGCTGCGCCACGCCTCACGCAGCGAACGCCTGGACGAACACCTGAACAAGGTGCGCAAGAACCTCACCGGCAGCTGGACCACCTTGGGTATCAACCAGGCCATCCTGCATTTCTTTCGCAGCATAGAGCAGGACCTGCACAACCTAGCGCAGGAAGCCGAGATGGCCAACAAGATGATCGCGGCCATCTACCGTCGGCACAACGAAGAGAACCCGCTGCACGGCGTCGACGCACCGCAGTTCAACGTCAACCGCTACCTGCGTGAACTCAAGCAGCAGCAGACCAAGGCCGACCAGTTCCGCCTGCAGCTGAAAACCCTGCTGACTGAACAGCGCAGCCTGACCAAACGCTTCTTCGCCACCCTGGTGCAGGAAGTGATCGGCCTGCATCAGCGCATGCGCCAGGAAACCGAGCAGTGGGCCAACGATGCGCTGATGCCGCTGATGCAGCACACCCTGGAGCACAAGCAACTGCTGGAGACCCACATGCTGCGGCTCAAGGCCCTGGCCCAGGAGACTCAGCAGGCGCGCCAGCGCGGCCAGCAACTGGCACGCTACAGCGGCGAACTGGAACAGCAACTGGCGCAAGCCAACGACATGCTGCGCACCCTGCGCCGACCTGCACCTGTGCAGCGCCAAGGTAAGGTAGTCAATCTGCCAGGGGCCGCACGCCCACACAGCATCGGCGAATAGCCCCTTCTTATCAGCACTACACAGCCGCCCCATGCGCTTGCCGCCTGGGGCGGCGCTCTTTAGACTGCGGCTCTTCCTTTTTTGCGAGCAGGGTCGATGCCGACTGCCTTTCCCCAAGACTCTGTTGGCCTGGTAACCCCGCAGGTGCTGCAGTTCGCAGAACCTCTGGCGCTGGCCTGTGGGCGCAGCCTGGCCGACTACCAACTGATCGTCGAAACCTATGGCGAACTGAATGCCACGGCGAGCAACGCCGTGCTGATCTGCCACGCCCTTTCCGGCCACCACCACGCCGCCGGGTACCACAGTGCCGACGACCGTAAACCGGGCTGGTGGGACAGCTGCATCGGCCCCGGCAAGCCTATCGACACCAACACGTTCTTTGTCGTCAGCCTGAACAACCTCGGCGGCTGCAACGGTTCCACCGGCCCCAGCAGCATCAACCCGGCGACCGGCAAACCCTTTGGCGCGGACTTCCCGGTGATGACCGTGGAGGACTGGGTGCACAGCCAGGCGCGGCTGGCCGACAACCTCGGCATCCGCCAGTGGGCAGCCGTGATCGGCGGCAGCCTCGGCGGCATGCAGGCGATGCAATGGACCATCAGCTACCCCGAGCGCGTGCGCCACTGCCTGGCGATTGCCTCGGCACCCAAGCTGTCGGCGCAGAACATCGCCTTCAACGAAGTGGCGCGCCAGGCGATCCTCACTGACCCGCAGTTCCACGGCGGACACTTTCAGGAACAGGGCGTGATCCCCAAACGCGGCCTGATGCTGGCGCGTATGGTCGGCCACATCACCTACCTGTCGGACGACGCCATGGGCGAGAAATTCGGCCGTGGTTTGAAGAGTGAAAAACTCAACTACGACTTTCACAGCGTCGAGTTTCAGGTGGAAAGCTACCTGCGCTACCAGGGCGAGGAGTTCTCCGGCCGCTTTGACGCCAACACCTACCTGCTGATGACCAAAGCGCTGGACTACTTCGATCCGGCAGCCAATCACGATGGCGACCTGGCCAAGACCTTGGCCCACGTCAGCGCTGATTTCTGCGTGATGTCCTTCACCACCGACTGGCGCTTCTCGCCGGCACGCTCGCGGGAAATCGTCGATGCCCTGACTGCCGCGAGGAAGAACGTCTGCTACCTGGAAATCGACGCCCCCCAGGGCCACGACGCCTTCCTGATGCCGATCCCGCGCTACCTGCAGGCGTTCGACAGCTATATGAAACGGATTAAGGTGTAGCCATGCGCGCGGACCTCGACATCATCCAAGAGTGGATTCCCGCAGGCAGCCGTGTGCTCGACCTGGGGTGCGGCAATGGCGAGTTACTCGCCTGGCTGGCCGAACACAAGCAGGTCAGCGGCTACGGCCTGGAAATCGATGCGGACAACATCGCCCAATGCGTGAGCAAGGGTGTCAACGTGATCGAGCAGAACCTCGACAAGGGGCTGGGCAACTTCGCCAGTAACAGCTTCGATGTAGTGGTCATGACCCAGTCACTGCAAGCCCTGCACTACCCGGACAAGGTGCTGGCGGAAATGCTGCGGGTCGGCAAGACCTGCATCATCACCTTCCCCAACTTCGGCCACTGGCACTGCCGCTGGTACCTCACCACCAAGGGCCGCATGCCGGTGTCGGATTTTCTCCCATACACCTGGTTCAACACGCCGAACATCCACTTCTGCACCTTCGAAGACTTCGAAAAGCTGTGTCACGATCAAGGTGCGAAAGTGATGGATCGCCTGGCCGTGGACCGCGACCACCGGCACGGCTGGGCCAGCCGGATTTGGCCTAACCTGTTAGGTGAAATCGGCATTTACCGGATCAGCGGGCCGACCGCCCAGGATGTTCAAATCGCCAATTGAGCGGCCTTATCCCAGGCTGCTGTCCATCTGGAGAACCCTTATGCGTCGCATCGCACTACTGTTGATCGCCCTGTGCCTGAGCCTGCCAGCGCTGGCTGAACGCAAGCAGACGTTCGGCGACCTCGACGTGCACTACATCGCCTTCAATTCCAGCTTTCTACAGCCAGATATCGCCGCCGCCAACGGCCTGGTGCGCAGCAAGACCCAGGGCGTGGTGAACATTTCCGTGCTCAAGGCTGGCAAGGCCAGCAACGCCAGCGTCAGTGGCGAAGTGAAGGACCTGGTCGGCCGTAGCCAGCCGCTGACCTTCAAACAGGTCAACGAAGGTGAGGCCATCTATTACCTGGCACAATTCACCTTCAGCCAGCGTGAAATGCTGCGCTTCACCATCAACGTGCGCGCGGCCGATGGCGTGGCGCACAGCTTCGACTTCAACCAGGAAGTCTTCCCAGACGAATGATGGCCCTGAATACATGATGCCTTTCAACGAGCTGGTATTGGCCAGCCACAACGCCGGCAAACTCAAAGAGCTGCAAGCCATGCTCGGCAGCAGCGTGCGCGTGCGCTCGGTCGGCGAGTTCTCCATGATTGAGCCGGAAGAAACCGGCTTGT
This sequence comes from Pseudomonas sp. HMWF032, assembly GCF_003060885.1. GTDB lineage: Bacteria > Pseudomonadota > Gammaproteobacteria > Pseudomonadales > Pseudomonadaceae > Aquipseudomonas. The sequence continues at coordinate 355,888 of NZ_QAIG01000005.1, read as the reverse complement.
CGTTTATCGAAAACGCCATTCTCAAGGCGCGCAACGCCGCACGCCTGTCAGGCTTGCCAGCGCTGGCCGACGATTCCGGCCTGGCAGTGGATTTTCTCGGCGGTGCGCCGGGCATCTACTCGGCGCGCTACGCCGATGGCCAAGGTGACGCGGCGAATAACGCCAAGTTGCTCGCCGCGCTAAAAGACGTGCCAGACGCCGAGCGCGGCGCGCAGTTCGTCTGCTGCCTGGCGCTGGTGCGGCATGCCGACGATCCGCTGCCGATCATCTGCGAAGGCCTCTGGCACGGACGTATCCTGCACGCCGCGCAAGGCGTGGAAGGCTTTGGTTATGACCCGCTGTTCTGGGTGCCCGAGCGCGACTGCTCCAGCGCTGAACTGCCGGCGGCCGAGAAAAACCAGATCAGCCACCGCGCACGCGCCATGGCCCTGCTTAAACAGCGGCTGGGCCTGGCATGACCACGGCGTCCGGCGGTGGCTTCGCGCTGCCGCCCCTTGCACTCTATGTGCACATTCCCTGGTGCGTGAAGAAGTGCCCGTACTGCGACTTCAACTCCCACACCGCCGGGCCCAACCTGCCGGAAGATGAGTACGTCGATGCCCTGTTGGCCGATCTGGATGCTGATCTGGCGCAGGTGCATAACCGGCCGTTGAGTTCGATTTTCTTTGGCGGCGGCACCCCCAGCCTGTTTTCGGCCAAGGCCCTCGGCCGCCTGCTCCAAGGCGTAGAGCGGCGCGTACCATTTGCCGCCGATATCGAAATCACCCTGGAAGCCAACCCCGGCACCTTCGAACAGGCCAAGTTCAAGGACTACCGCCGCCTGGGCATCAATCGCCTGTCGATTGGCGTGCAGAGTTTCCAGGCGCCCAAGCTGATCGCCCTGGGCCGAATCCACAACGGCGATGAAGCCGTACACGCCGCCGATATGGCCCGCGCCGCCGGCTTCGACAATTTCAACCTGGACCTGATGCACGGCCTGCCGGACCAGTCCATCGAGGATGCACTCAGCGATCTGCGTACCGCCATTGCCCAAGGGCCGACGCACCTGTCCTGGTATCAGCTGACGGTGGAGCCGAACACGGTGTTCTGGAACCAGCCGCCCGAAGTGCCGGAAGACGATGTGCTGTGGGACATTCAGGAAGCCGGACAAGCGCTGCTGGCCGCTGAAGGTTATGCGCAGTACGAAGTGTCGGCCTACGCCCAGCCCGGCAAAGCGGCGCGGCACAACCTGAACTACTGGACCTTCGGCGATTTTCTCGGTATCGGCGCTGGCGCTCACGCCAAACTTAGCCAGCCGAACGGGCGCATCAGCCGTAGCTGGAAAACCCGCCTACCCAAGGACTACCTCGACGCCAGCAAGCGCTTCAGCGCCGGCAAGCGCATCCTCGGTGCTGATGAGCTGCCCTTCGAATTTCTGATGAATGTGCTGCGCCTCACGGACGGCGTCGCCAGCGAACTGTTCACTCAACGCACCGGCCTGCCGCTCAGTCTGCTTGCTGCCGCGCGCGTCGAGGCGCAAAAGCGCGGCTTGCTGCACAGCGATCCGACACGCCTATGCGCCACCCGCGAAGGCCAGCTGTTTCTCAACGATCTGCTGCAGTATTTTCTACCCTGACGTACACGCCGCCACGGCTAAGGACACCGGATGGACCTGCTACTCGACCTGATCGTCACCCTGTCGCGCTGGAGCCGTGGCCACCTGTACGACATCTCCCTGGCGATCATGGCCACCCTGCTGGTGCTCTTCGGCCCCGGCATCAACACCTGGGTGCAACGCAACACCAGCAGCATGAACTTCATCCTGCGCACGCTGATCTTCGTCCTGCTCTGCGCGGTGGGCTACGGCCTGCTGATGGTCTTCGCCACGCCGTACCTGGCCAAGGGCCTGGGCTTCTTCAACAATTTCACCCTGGCCCCGGTGCTGATTCTGGTGTTCTTTATCATCGGCATTCTCGCGGATCGGAGCTAGGCTGCTGGCGAACTGATCGGGAGCCTGAGCACGGGCTCCCGCTTGCAGGCGTAACCGCCAACTAACGCCCATCACGTCCTGGCAACAAATTGCCGACCGACTGTGACGATCATCGCAGATCGCCTTCACGCCTCAACAAGCGCCGATTTTTTTCATTAGCCTTGCGCCCCCAACACTGCTCGCAGTGCTGGTTGCAGCCGTTTTATCCCATCCAAACAGCGCCTCCAGCCTTTCCTTGCCCGACCTTGCGTCGGCTGCGGCAGTGCATTACGGCCACACCTACTGATGCCCTAGCCATGATCACGCCTGCCCTGCGCCCACTTCTCCGCCTGCTACTGCTGCACATCACGCTGCTCGGTATCGCCAGCCAGGCCAATGCGTCGCCCGAAGCGCCTGCACAAAACGAAGACACTTGGACCATCAATATGCAGAGTGCGGAGATCCGCGACTTTATTGAGCAGGTTTCCAGTATCAGCGGACAGACCTTTATCATCGATCCACGGGTGAAGGGTCAGGTCACCGTGGTGGCGCAACAGCCCATGAACCTGGCCGAGGTGTACAAGCTGTTTCTCTCGGTGATGAGCACCCATGGTTTCGCGGTGATGCCGCAAGGCAATCAGTTGAGCATCATCCCCAACAGCGAGGCCAAGACCACCGCTGGCAGCCAGGGCAATCTGGAAACCCGCGTGCTGCAGGTGCAGCACGGTGCGGCCAATGACCTGCTGCCGCTGATCCGCCCCCTGGTCGCCAACCACGGGCATTTAGCTGCGGTGCAGTCGTCCAACAGCCTGATCATCAGCGACACCCCGGCCAATATCGCCCGCATCAACGAAGTCATCCGCCAGCTGGACAGCCAGAATCAGGACGATTTCAGCGTCTATGACCTGCGCCATGCGTGGGTGCAAGAACTGGCCGCGGTGATCAACAGCTCGCTGCAAAATCCGCAAGCCAGCGGCGCCCAGGTGATCGCCGATAGCCGCGCCAACCGCCTGCTGTTGCTGGGCCCGCAAGAGGCACGGGCGCGGCTGTTGAAACTGGCGCAGAGCCTCGACACGCCCAGTTCGCGCTCGGCCAATACGCGGGTTATCCGTTTGCGCCATGGCGATGCCAAGGAGATGGCGAAGACCCTCGGCGACTTCGGCGACAACCTGAGCCAAGGCCAGGGCAGTGAAAATACGTCCCCGCTGAAGTTGATGATTCGCGCAGACGAAAGCCTGAATGCCATCGTCATCATGGCCGAAGCCGATATCGTCAATATGTTCGAGGACCTGGTGCGCCAGCTGGATATACCCCGCGCCCAGGTGCTGGTGGAGGCGGCCATCGTAGAAATGTCCGGCGACATCAACGACGCCCTCGGCGTGCAGTGGGCCATCGACGGTCGGGGCAACGGTGCAGGTCTCGGCGGGGTGAATTTCAGCAACACCGGCCTGTCGGTCGGCACCTTGCTCGGCGCAATTGCCAGTGAGAAGCCCGGCGAACTGGCCAGCGCACTGCCCAACGGGGCGATTCTGGGGGTTGGCAATGACAACTTCGGCGCGCTGATCACCGCACTGTCCTCGAACGGCAAAAGCAACCTGCTCTCAACCCCAACCCTGCTGACCCTGGACAACCAGGCCGCCGAGATTCTGGTGGGGCAGAACGTGCCGTTCCAGACCGGTTCCTATACCACCGACGCCGCCGGTTCGAGTAACCCCTTCACCACCATCGAGCGCAAGGATATCGGCGTCACCCTCAAGGTCACCCCACATATCAATGAAGGCGCCACCCTGCGCTTGGTGATCGAACAGGAAATCTCCTCCATCGCCCCGAGCACCGGGCTGAATGCCCAGGCCGTGGATCTGGTGACCAACAAGCGCTCGATCAAGAGCACCGTATTAGCCGATGACGGTCAGGTGATCGTGCTCGGAGGCCTGATTCAGGACGACATCACCAGCAGTGAGAGCAAGGTGCCACTGCTCGGCGATATTCCCGGCGTGGGCCGTCTGTTCCGCTCTACCCGTGAGGCCCGACAGAAGCGCAACCTGATGGTGTTCCTGCGCCCAACCGTGGCGCGCGACGGTGTCGGCCTGGCCAACCTGAGCCTGGGCAAATACCGCGACCTGCGCCTGCTCGGCCAGGCCAACGGTTACGACCATCTGCCGCAGCAGGCCCATGCCTTGTTCGACCAGGGCATTGAGGCGCCTGCGACCGACCTGCGCCAACCAGCAAAAGCCATCCCGGCAAAACCGAGCAAAACCCTGATTGAAACTCCAAAACCTGTCGACCCCGCCACCCTGGGCGATGGCCGCGGTGGCGAAAGCAAACCCAAGGTTGCAGCGCGCCGCCACACCATCAAGCTGGTTGAAGGCAGCAGCCGCGAATTTATGCAGGCCCTGCTCGAACGCCATCCCAAACAGCCGCTGCGCCTGGCCGAACGCAATGAAGCCGGAGAAACCCGCTATGCCGTGCTTTATGGCAGTTACCCGAGCCGTGAAATGGCGCTCAAAGCCCTCGCAGCCCTGCCCGAACAACTGCCCAAACGCAGCGCCAGCGCCCAGCCCGAGTAAGCGTAACGCCGTTGCTGCAGCGCGTAGCAACGGCATAACCGAGCCGCCTGGAACTGTGCCCCATTCCGAGCGAGACGTGGCACACCCTGCATATGAGACCAACGTTCAAATTAAACAAGCTGGCCCTGCCCATACCCTCTGCCTGTGAACTGCATAGCGAATAACCGCCAAGGCTCTACCTAGACTGCGCGACTTTAACTTTCCAGACTAATGGAGCAGTCGCATGTCAAAACGCTGGATTACAGCTGCAGTCGCCACCGCCATTGTCGGCGGCGTCTTGGGGGTCGTCCTCTCGGCTGACCTTGAGCAGCCCAAGCCAACCCAAGCCGCATCGAACAACAACCAAAACGGTAAATCCCCCACCCCCAACGCCAGCCTGGCTGCGCAAGCCCCGGGCCCGGCAGCCAGGCAACACACCAGCGGCGCATCCACCCTGCAGGCCAAACCGCCCGTGGCCACCAGCCGCGCCGCGCAGGCCACGCTCTGGGACGCAAACTCCCTGCAGGAAACCGAGAGCAACGGCATCACCCAGCACCTGACCCAGGTCGACCCGGAGCAACTCAACAACCTGGCGGTCGGTCAGGTGGTCGCCCTGGCACTGCCAGGGCGCAGCAGCCCAACCCGCGCCAGCCTCGGCGAAACCCGCAACACCGCTGGCAGCGCCGTATGGCAAGGCAGCCTGATCGATGGCGATGAAGTGGAAAGCATGACCCTGATCAAGGGCGCGCTGGAGACCCATATCACCGTCGCCACGCTCGACGGCAGCCTGTCGATCATCATCGATAACGCCACCGGCAAGACGGTGATCACCGATGAAAACCAGCTGGTACTGCGGGCCGACCCCAACGACCACCTGCACTACGACCATAAAGAACTGGCCCCGCTGCCACCGCCCGCTCAGGGCTGATCACCTTCTTACCCACATCGCACAAGGAACGCTGATATGAAGAAAGTGCAATGGCTCTCTGCCCTCGCACTGGCCCTGGCCGCCCATAGCGCCCAGGCCAACCCGCAAACCGTCGACATCATGGTGCTCTACACCAAGGACGCGCAGAGCCTGCCCAACGGCCGCGATATCGACGCACGCATCGCCAGCTACATCGAATACACCAACACGGCCTACGCCAAAAGCGGCGTGAATATCCGCCTGCGCCTGGTGCACAAGCAACTGCTCGACTGGGCCAATTACTACGACGTGTCCAGCGCCAACCTCAACAAGTTCACCGACGACGCTCAGGTAAAGCGCCTGCGTGAGCAATACGGCGCCGACGTGGTACAGCTGATCAACCGCACCACCCAGGGCCAGGGTTATGGCGTCTGCGGTATCGCCTGGATGGGCACCGGGGCTAAGAACAGCGACCGTTTCAACAACGGTGCCAAGGAAATGGCCTATGGCCTGACCGGCGTCGACTGCAGCCTCAGCACCTTCGCCCATGAAGCCGGCCACAATATGGGCCTGCGCCACTCCTACGAGCAGGATCAGCAGGAAGGCTACTACAACGCCAACGGCCACAACGGCACCCACGAATGGAGCCGTGGATACGGCGTCCAGGGTCAGTTCAGCACCATCATGGCCTACCCACAGGTCTTCGGCGCACGCCGTCAGGCGCCGGTCTTTTCCAATCCACGGCTGAATGACGCCGACTGCGCCAATCAGCCTTGCGGTATGCCCGATCGCGCCGATGCGGTGCGCGCACTCAACGCCATGGCCGGGCAGATCGCCGCCTTCCGCGCCACCCAGGTGCCGGTCACCACTAACCCCGGTACCGGCAACCCGACCACGCCGCCGGCCGAGCTGCCCTGGTGCAGCAAGCCAGCGCTCAAGGGCCTGGTCAGCAACGGCGAGTTCAACAGCAACGAAGGCTGGCGTGCGCTGTTCGGCCAGGCGCAGCTGAGCCTGGTCAATGTGGCCCTGAACTGCCGTGATAACGCACTGCAAATGGACGCGCAGTCCTTCGATGTACTGGCCACACCGGTCACTGGCCTGACTGCCGGCGCGAAATATCGCCTGAAAGCCAAAGCCATGCTCAAGACCCGCGACAGCCGTGAGAACGTGCGCGTGGCGATCCTGCAGGAAAGCACCGATGGCCGCTTTACCTACAGCGCCGAGCAGACGGTCACTCTGTCCGTAACGGGCAACGAGTTCAGCCGCTTGGAAAAAGCCTTCACCTATACAACGCCAAGCAACGTGCGCAATCTGTATGTGGCGATCTGGAGCGACAGCGGCAGCAGCCTGCTGGTCGATGAGGTCGAACTGCAGGAAGTCCAGGCCGCCGCACCTCCGGTACCACCTGCGCCAACCCAGTTCGGCTGGAACTTCGAGAACGGCATCGGTGGCTGGTCTGGTTTCCATGGCAGTGCCCGCGCCAGCACCTTCGCCAGCGGCAGCCGCCTGGCACTGGAAGCCTATCAGCGTCAGTACGAAGGCGCCGGTGCGAGCGTCAGCCTGCTCGGTAATGTCCAGGCCGGTAATCGCTATCGCGTTTCGGCCGACCTGAGCATTGGCCGCAGCAGTGCGGTCAGCGCCATCGCCTACGCCTACCTGTATGTCGAGGATGGCAATGGCCGTGGCCAGTACCTGCCCCTTGGCCAGCGCACCACCCGTGGTGGCAGCTGGAGCAAGCTGCAGCATGAAGTGCAGCTGCCAGCCGGTACCCTGCGCCGCGTCGACCTGCTAATCCTGGGCACTCAACGTAGCGAGTCGCTGTTTATCGACAACGTCAGCATCGGCAAGCTGTAAACACCCGGCAGCACTCAAACCCATGGCTGCCTCAGCAGTCATGGGTTTTTTCATTAAGGATTCTTTATGTTGCAGCCCAATAATCAAGCCCGGCCAGTCGCCTCGGAGCATCTAATCACGGGCTTGTGCCTGCTGCTTCTGCTGGCCGGCAGCCTCAGCCTGACCTATCAGGGTGCGGCGTTCTGGCGATTACTGCACAGCCCAATCAACCTGGCGCCCGCGCAGCCAGCCCCGGTGCAGCCGGTTATCGATCAGCAGCAGCTAGCAGGACTATTCGGCGTCCCATTACTCGACAGTGGCGGCCCGGCTCCGGCCACCTCCTTGCAACTGAGCTTGATGGCCGCCTTCAAACACCCACAAAGCCGCCGCTCCAGCGCCATTATTGGCCAGGACGGTCAGCCTCCTGAGCGCTTTATGGTCGGCGCCACCATCGCCCCAGGTGTCACCCTTGAGAGCGTGCAGCGCCAGCATGTCACCCTGTTCCGCCACGGTCGCCGCGAGAGCCTGCACTTTCCGGACAAACCCAGCCAACCACTTACACCTGCAGCCAACCCCATCGCGACCGGGTTGCTTAGTCAGGCCAGCAGCAGCGTCACCACTCACAGATAACCGTGCAGTTGCCGCATTACGCCTCCCTGGCCATGCTGCTAGAGGCCTCAGTGAAAGGGTTTGATCGCCACCTTGAGCACGCCATCGCGCTGGTGAGCAAAGAGATCGTAGGCCGCAACGATGTCATCCAGCGCATACTGATGCGTCACCAGCGCGCCGAAGTCGACGCGCCCGGCGGCCACCACATTGATCAGCCGGCGCATGCGCTCCTTACCACCCGGGCACAGTGAGGTGACGATCTTGTGGTCACCCAGACCGGCATGGAACGCCGCCAGCGGAATGACCAGATCCGTCGAATAGACCCCCAGGCTGGACAACGTGCCACCTGGCTTGAGCACCCGCAGTGCACTTTCGAAGGTGGACTGCAGGCCCAGCGCCTCGATGGCCGCATCCACACCACGGCCCCCGGTCAGGCGCAGGATTTCCTCGACCACATCGACCTGATTGAAGTTAAGGGTGATGTCCGCGCCCATCTGCCGGGCAATCTGCAAGCGCTGCTCGACGCCATCGACCACGATGATGGTGCTCGCACCGCGCAGCTTGGCCCCTGCCGTGGCGCACAAGCCAATCGGCCCCTGGGCGAAGACGGCGACTACATCGCCAATCTTGATATTGGCCGCCTCCGCACCGGCAAACCCGGTGGACATGATGTCCGGGCACATCAGCACCTGCTCGTCAGTCAGACCATCGGGAACCGGGGCCAGGTTACCCTGAGCGTCCGGCACCAGTACGTACTCGGCCTGGGTGCCGTCGATGCTGTTGCCGAAACGCCAGCCGCCCATGGGTTTGTAGCCATGACAGCTGCAACCGCCATCCTGAGAGGAATAACCGTCCTGGCTGGCGTAAGAGCTGAAACTCGGGCAGATGGCCCCGGCAATCACCCGCTGCCCCTCCTGATAGCCCTGCACGTTGCTGCCCAGTTTCTCGATGATGCCGACCGGCTCGTGGCCGATGGTCAGCCCCTTGGCCACCGGGTATTCACCCTTGAGGATATGCACATCGGTGCCACAGATGGTCGTGGTGGTCACCCGTATCAACGCATCATTGGGCCCCACGGGCGGGATGGGCTTATCCACCAACTCAATGCGTCCAGGCTCGATAAACACCGCGGCTTTCATCATGCTCATGGTCAGGCTCCTTGCATGCGTTAACACAGAGCCCTTGACTGTAGTCGCTTGATTGCCCGGCCCCTTGTCCGACATCAATGCCAGGCACAATAAGCGCAAGACTCCAAAGCCTTAAACCCGCGATCGCCAGGCATAAAAAAACCGCCTGCAAGAGGCGGTTTTCCAGTGCGACCGAGGCTCAGTTGCCTTCGCGGCGCAACGCCTGCGGGGTGAAATCGCGCGGCGTCAGCTTGGCGTTGAAGTTGTACATCGGCTCGTTGTTATCCAGGCCATCAACAAAGTAACGCTTACCCTTGAAGTCGTAGATAGTCTCCAGGGTGCTGCCGAACATCGGTACATCGTAATAGCTGATCGGGTGGCTTTCCTGTACGCCGCTCAGCTCACCGCTCTTGTCGTAGAGGTCGGCGGCGAGGATCTGCCAGCTGTCCTCGTCGATGTAGAAGCGGCGCTTGCCATACGGGTGGCTAAACCCCTTGCGCAGCTCAGCATCGACCACCCAGACACGGTGCAATTCATACCGCAGCAGTTCCGGGTTGACGGTGTTGCTGCGCAGGATGTTGTCGTAGGGGATGCCCTTCTGGTGCACCGCGTAACTGTTGTACGGCACCAGCATTTCCTGCTTGCCCACCAGGGTCCAGTCATACCGGTCCGGCGCGCCATTGTAGGCGTCGACCACATCGGCAGTGGCCATGCCATTGGTGTCCGGCTGCAGGGTGTCGTAGGCCAGCATCGGCAGGCGACGCACGCGACGCTCGCCACGGTTGAAGCGCCAGGCTTTGCGGATCGCCAGCACCTGATCAAGGGTTTCCTGCACCACCAGCGCCGAACCGGCGAGCTTGGCCGGCGCGACCACCTTGTACTTGTAGTAGAACAGGGTGTTGTCCAGGTCCTGCGGGCTAACGCCTTCGCGCCCATAGATGAAGTAGATGTCGCGTTCCAGCTTGAGCAGATTGTAGGCCCCGTTGGCCAGCACCGCGGCCTGGTTGGTGACGAAGCTGATCTGATCGCCACGGTAGCGCATGATGTGGTTCCAGATGGCTTCCTGGCCCGTCTTCGGCAACGGGAAAGGAATCCCGGCCGCTACACCTGCCACGCCGTTACCACCGGAAATCAGCTCGGCATTCAGCGCATTGAAGCGCGTGGCGTCGTAGATACGCTGCGGCGCGGCGGCGCTGCGACGGGTCGGGAACACCCGCAGGGCGTAATCAGGATTTTTTTCCAGCAGCACCTTGAGCCCCGCCGGCAACAGCGCCTGATATTGCGCCAGGTTCTGACTGTTGACCTGATACAGGGGTGCATCGGCGCTGTAAGGGTCAGGGTGGTGCATGCCCGGCTGGTAGTTGGCGGGCGGTTGCGCCAGGCCGCCGTCCCAGGCTGGAATGGTGCCGGCGGCATTGCCCGCACGCTCACCACCCAGCGGCGTCAGGTCCTGGCTCAGACGTGCAGCCTGCGTACTGTCGACTTTGGCCTGTGCCTGCAGCGCGCAGCTTGCCAGCAGCAGAATTGAAAGCGTTCTCAACACAGCGTTCTCCTCGCAGCCCGGCGTGTAGCCGCGCTGCTGTTGTTATGACCCTGGCAACACTGCCTGGGTATATAGGCCGTCTTGGTGAGGAGCCGTCCTGGCGAGCGCCGGATTATTCCGATCTAGTGCGTGCGTCCCTGGGCTTATGGTGGTGCGGCACCGAGAACTCAGTGCCTGAAGCAATCAGTCGATACGCTGGAATTTCAGGTCCCAGACGCCATGTCCCAGACGCTCGCCACGCCGCTCGAACTTGGTGGTCGGACGCTCCGTGGGCCGCGGGACATACTGGCCGTCCTCAGCCTGATTCTGGTAACCGGGCGCGACATTCATCACCTCCAGCATGTACTCGGCGTAAGGCTGCCAATCGGTGGCCATGTGTAACACACCGCCAACCTTGAGCTTCTGTCGCACCAGCTCGGCAAACACCGGCTGCACGATACGCCGCTTGTTGTGCTTGGCCTTGTGCCAGGGGTCAGGGAAAAACAGCAGCACCCGATCCAGGCTGGCGTCAGCTACGCAGGTGCGCAGTACATCCAGCGCATCACAGCTGTAGACGCGCATATTGCTGAGGTTATGGGTCATCAGGCCATTGAGCAGGGCGCCAACACCCGGGCGGTGTACTTCCACGCCGATAAAGTCCTGCTCGGGCGAGGCGGCGGCCATTTCCAGGGTGGAATGGCCCATGCCGAAGCCGATCTCGAAGGTGCGCGGCGCCGTGCGACCGAACACCTGATCAAAGTCGCGCAGACCATCCTCCAGCTGCAGGCCGAACTTCGGCCAGCCCTGATCGAGGCCGCGTTGCTGGCCTTCAGTCATGCGCCCGGCGCGCATCACGAAACTCTTGATCGCGCGGTGCTTGGAGGTGTCTTCAGCCGGCTCAGGCTGTTGCTGCAATTCGGTCATGCTGTGCTCTTAAAGTGCTTTTACTTAATCAGGCCATCCAGCGGCGACGAGGCGCTGGCATAGAGTTTCTTAGGCATGCGCCCAGCCAGGTAGGCCATGCGCCCGGCGATGATCGCGTGTTTCATCGCTTCGCCCATCAGAATCGGGTTCTGCGCATGGGCAATCGCACTGTTCATCAGCACCGCCTCGCAGCCCAGTTCCATGGCGATGGTGGCATCAGACGCCGTGCCGACACCGGCATCGACCAATACCGGCACGGTCGCTTCTTCGAGGATGATGCGCAGGTTGTACGGGTTGCAGATGCCCAGCCCGGTGCCGATCAACCCGGCCAGCGGCATCACCGCGATACAGCCCATGGCGGCCAATTCACGGGCGATGATCGGGTCATCGCTGGTGTACACCATCACGTCGAAGCCGTCCTTGACCAGCACTTCGGCGGCCTTGAGGGTTTCGATCACGTTGGGGAACAGGGTCTTCTGGTCAGCCAGCACTTCCAGCTTCACCAGCTTGTGGCCGTCGAGCAGCTCACGGGCCAGGCGACAGGTACGCACGGCCTCGACAGCGTCATAGCAGCCGGCGGTATTCGGCAGGATGGTGTACGTGTCCGGTGAGATCACATCCAGCAGATTCGGCTCGCCCGGGTTCTGCCCGATATTGGTCCGGCGCACCGCCACGGTAACGATCTCGGCACCTGAAGCCTCGATGGCCAGGCGGGTTTCTTCGAGGTCCTTGTACTTGCCGGTACCGACCAGCAGGCGCGACTGGTAGGTACGACCGGCCAGGGTAAAGGGCTTGTCGGTAGGCGCATGGCTCATGGGTAATCCTCGTGAAAGTGGGCAGCTGTCTGAACGCGATAAACCGATGAGCGGGGATCAACCACCGCCAATGGCGTGGACCACTTCAACCTGATCACCCGCGCGCAAGGCGGTGGTGGCGTGCTGGCTGCGCGGCACGATATCCAGATTGAGTTCGACCGCCACGCGCCGTCCGGCCAGGTCCAGACGCGCGATCAACCCGGCAACGGTTTCCCCATCGGGCAATTCGAATGCTTCACCGTTTAACTGAATACGCATGACGACTCGGTCACAACTGAGAAAAGGGCCGGCATTCTAGCCTGATCATGGGCGCCGACCAAGGCTAAAGGCTGCCACTCATCCTGCTTTCTGACTTACGGGTCAGATGGTAGTGCGCGCACCCAGCTTCCAGGCCGCGATACCCAGACAGAGCCAACCGGCGAGAAACGCCACGCCGCCGAAAGGAGTGACCATGCCCAACGCACTGATACCGCTCAAGGTCAGGGCATACAGGCTACCGGAGAACAGCACGATACCCAGAGCAAACAGCGCGCCGGCGCAATTGACCAGCGGTGCCGGCCGCAGCAAGGCCAGCAGACCAACGCCGAACAGCGCCAGCGCGTGAACCAGTTGGTAGTGGGCGCCCGTTTGAAACACCGCGAGATAAGCCGGCGTCAGTTGGTTTTTCAGGCCATGTGCAGCAAAAGCGCCCAAAGCGACACCGGTAAACCCGGTACAGGCAGACAGCAATAACCACAGACGAGCCATGCATCACTCCAGCTATATAAACAGGGCTGGCTATAATGGCCGGCAAACTCATCCCGGCCAAGCACGCATGTTTCGATCCCTCTTCCGTCGACTGCTCACCCTCCTGCTCTGGCTGATGCTCGGTTCGGTTCTGCTGGTGCTGTTATTCCGCTGGGTACCGCCACCCGGCAGCGCACTGATGGTTGAGCGCAAGATCGAGTCATGGCTCATTGATCAGCCCATCGACCTGCAGCGCAGCTGGCGCCCCTGGAGCGAACTGCCGGATGACCTGAAGATGGCGGTGATTGCTGGCGAGGATCAGAAGTTCGCCGAACACTGGGGCTTCGATGTCGCGGCTATCCAGGCCGCTCTGGAGCACAACCAGCAAGGCGGTTCTCTGCGCGGCGCCAGTACCCTCAGCCAGCAAGTGGCGAAGAACCTGTTTCTCTGGTCTGGGCGCAGTTGGCTGCGCAAAGGTATGGAAGTGTGGTTTACCGGCCTGATCGAACTGCTCTGGCCCAAGCAGCGGATTCTTGAGGTGTACCTCAACAGCGTCGAGTGGGGCGACGGCGTGTTTGGTGCCGAAGCGGCGGCACGCCATCATTTCAAGGTCGGCGCGCCCTACCTGTCACGCCAGCAGAGCAGCCTGCTGGCCGCCGTACTGCCCAACCCGCGCGAGTGGAGCGCCAGCCGTCCGAGTGCGCATATCAACCGCCGAGCCAACTGGATTCGTCAGCAGATGCGGCAACTGGGTGGCAGCCACTACCTCAACCGCCTGCGCCCCAGCCGCCCCGACTGGTGGCCGAGCTGGCTGCCGTAATGGTTACAGACATGAAAAAGCCGCACCTGAGTGCGGCTTTTTCTGTGGTGATCTGCCGAGTTGTTACGCGGCAATCGAACCTTTGAGCTTGTTCATCGCGTTCTTCTCCAGCTGACGAATGCGCTCGGCCGATACGTTGTACTTGGCAGCGAGATCATGCAGCGTGGCTTTCTCTTCAGCCAGCCAGCGCTGGTAGAGGATGTCACGGCTGCGCTCATCCAGACCTTCCAGCGCCTCGTGCAGATTGGCGGTGGAACTGTCGCTCCAGTCAGAATCTTCCAGCTGACGCGCCGGGTCGTAGCGATGGTCTTCCAGGTAATGCGCCGGCGACTGGAAGGCGCTTTCATCGTCCGCCTCAGCAGCTGGATCGAAGGCCATGTCATGGCCGGTCAGGCGGCTTTCCATCTCACGCACTTCACGTGGCTCAACGCCCAGGCTTTCCGCCACTGCATGCACTTCGTCGTTATTCAGCCAGGCCAGACGCTTCTTCTGGCTGCGCAGGTTGAAGAACAGTTTACGCTGCGCCTTGGTGGTAGCGACCTTGACGATGCGCCAGTTTTTCAGGATGAACTCGTGGATTTCGGCGCGAATCCAGTGCACGGCGAACGACACCAGGCGCACACCCATTTCCGGGTTGAAGCGCTTGACCGCCTTCATCAGGCCGACGTTGCCTTCCTGAATCAGGTCCGCCTGGGCCAGGCCATAACCGGAGTAGCTGCGGGCGATATGCACAACAAAACGCAGGTGAGCCAGGACCATTTGCCGGGCGGCTTCGAGGTCTTGTTTGTAGAAGAGACGTTCCGCCAGTTCACGCTCCTGCTCGGGGGTCAACAGCGGGATGCCGTTTACCGCATGCACGTATGCCTCCAGGTTGGCACCCGGAACCAGAGCATGAACAGGTTGCAAAGAAGTGGACATTTGAATCCTCCGACTTACGAATCGTGGGGCAGTCTAGCACTGCTCCTTCGGACTTTATACCGCGGTACAAGTTCCCTTACACATAGTCAATATCAAGCAAAACAATAACTTACTATCTGGGAGCCAGCTCGCTCAAGTGCCTTGCCACGGCAAGCCAGGCGCCAATATAGCCCAACAACACCGCGCCGAGCAGTAGCGACAGACCATCGGCCATCGGCACGCCATCCAGAGCGAAGTCGCTGCCGTACAAACCAGCCAGACGCACCACGGCGTCGTTTAGCCAGTCCAGGCCAAAGGCCAGCAGCAACCAGGCAAATACGCCTGCGCCAATCCCGTACAACGCCCCCATATAAAGAAAGGGCCGCCGCACATAACTGTCGGTGCCGCCGACCAGCTTGATCACTTCAATTTCGGTGCGGCGGTTTTCGATATGCAAGCGAATGGTGTTGCCAATCACCAGCAGCAGCGCCATCACCAACAGCAGGGTCAGGCCGAAGACAAAGCGCTCACCCAACTTGAGCATGGCACTCAGGCGCTCGACCCACAGCAGGTCCAGTTGCGCCTGCTGCACCCGTGGCAACTCGGCCAGGCGCAGGCGCAGGGCCTCCAGGGCGATCTTATCAACCTGTTGCGGCGTCACCACGATCACCCCGGGCAGTGGGTTATCCGGCAATTCCTTGAGCGCTTCACCCAGCCCTGACTGCTGTTGGAACTCGCTCAAGGCCTGTTCACGACTGATCCATTCGGCCTCTTCCACATCGTCCAGCGCTGCAATCTGCTCGCGCAGTGCCTGACCCTGGGCCTCGCTGGCATCAATCTGCAGATAAAGGGAAATCTGTGCAGCGCGCTGCCAGGACACGCCCAGACGCTCGACGTTATCCAACAGCAACGCCAGCCCCATGGGCAGGCTCAAGGCCACGGCCATCACCAGGCAGGTAAAGAAGCTGCCAATCGGCTGCTTACCCAACCGGCGCAGGCTGTCGACCAAGCTGGCGCGGTGGTTCTCCAACCAGGCATGCAGCTGGTGGGTAAAGCTTGGGCCGTCATCACCCGGCGTTGGTGACTCGGATTTCTTCGGCGCCGCACCGACGCGTTGCGCCGGCTGTGGAGGTGGCATGCGTGTGGCACTCATACAGAAGCCTCCCCATCACCAATCAGACGGCCGCGCTGCAAGGTCAGCATACGGTGGCGCATGCGCGCAATCAGCGCCAGGTCGTGGCTGGCGATCAGCACGGTGGTGCCCAGGCGGTTGATGTCTTCAAACACCCCCATAATCTCGGCCGCCAGGCGCGGGTCGAGGTTGCCGGTGGGCTCGTCAGCCAGCAGCAGAGCAGGACGATGCACCACGGCGCGGGCAATGCCGACACGTTGCTGCTGACCGGTGGACAGGTCGCCCGGGAACTGCTCGGCCTTGTCGGCCAGGGACACACGCTCCAGCGCAGTGCGCACGCGGGTGCCGATTTCGTCCTTGGACAGGCCAAGTATCTGCAACGGCAACGCCACGTTATCGAATACGCTGCGATCAAACAGCAGTTGGTGATTCTGGAACACCACACCGATCTGCCGACGCAGGAACGGGATCTGCGCATTGGTGATGTGCGACAGGTCCTGCCCGGCCAGCAGCAACTTGCCGCTGCTCGGCCGCTCCATCGCCAGCAACAGACGCAACAAGGTGCTTTTGCCCGCCCCGGAATGGCCAGTGACGAAGAGGAACTCACCACGGCGCACATGGAAACTCAGTTCGTGCAGCCCGACGTGGCCGTTCAGGTAACGCTTACCGACCTGCTCGAATTTGATCATCCTATTTCTCCGCGAACAGGGCCTGTACGAAGGCTTCGGCCTCAAAAGTACGCAGGTCATCAATGCCCTCGCCCACCCCGATATAACGGATTGGCAAGGCAAACTGTTTGGCCAGAGCAAAGATCACCCCGCCCTTGGCGGTGCCGTCAAGCTTGGTCAACGCCAGGCCAGTGAGGTTGACCGTCTGGTTGAACTGCTTGGCCTGGCTGATGGCGTTCTGTCCGGTGCCAGCGTCCAGCACCAGCAACACTTCGTGCGGCGCGGTGTCATCCAGCTTGCCGATCACCCGACGGACCTTCTTCAGCTCTTCCATCAGGTTGTCTTTAGTGTGCAGACGCCCGGCGGTGTCGGCGATCAGCACGTCCATGCCGCGTGCCTTGGCGGCCTGCACGGCATCGAAAATCACCGAAGCGGAGTCGGCACCGGTGTGCTGGGCGATGACCGCAATCTGGTTGCGCTCGCCCCATACCTGCAACTGTTCCACGGCGGCAGCGCGGAAGGTATCACCAGCGGCGAGCATGACTTTCTTGCCGTCCTGCTGCAGTTTTTTCGCCAACTTACCGATGGTGGTGGTCTTACCCGCACCATTCACGCCAACCACCAGAATCACATAGGGCTGTTTGCTGCTGTCGATCTTCAGCGGCTGTTCGACCGGTTTGAGCAGCGTGGTCAGCTCGTCCTGCAAGGCCTTGTACAGCGCGCCACTGTCAGCCAGTTCCTTGCGCGCGACACGCTTGGTCAGGTTGCCGATAATCGCCGTGGTGGCTTCGACGCCAACGTCGGCGGTCAGCAGGCGGGTTTCCAGGTCTTCGAGCAGGTCATCATCGATGACTTTTTTGCCAAGAAACAGGCTGGCCATGCCTTCGCCAAGGCTGGCGCTGGTTTTCGACAGGCCCTGCTTGAGGCGCTCAAGGAAACCGGTACGGCCCTCCTCAGCGCTTTTAGCCGGCGCTGCGACAGGTTCTACGACAGCAGGTGCGGCCACCGGTGGCTCGACGACCGGCTCAACCACCACTGGCACCTCAACGTGCGCATGCAGGACTTCGCTGCCAGCGTTGATACGGAACCGCGACGGGCGTGGAAGCGCATTGGCTTCAGCGCTCTCAACCTCAGCGTGAGCAGAAGCGGCGACGTGTTCAACAGGTGCGACCGGAGCAGGCGGAGGCTCGACAACGGCCTCGGCGACAACTACCGGCTCTACGACAGGCACAGCAACGTCGCTTACCGGCGTAACGGGCGCAGCGGCGAACTCAATGTGCGCGGGTCCAACCGGCGCAACAGGCGGCTCATCAACCGGCGTCGGTTGCGGGTCAGGGTTGGCCGGCGCTTGCGGCTTTTTGCGCAACCAGCCGAACAGGTCTTTCTTCTCGGCTGGCTTCTCGGCAGAGGCCGGCGCAGCAGGCGCGGACTTGTGTTTGTCGTCGTTGGAACCAAACATGGAGGACGGCTATCTCAAAGGTGCGACGCGCAGGCCACAGGCTCTGAAAGCATTACTCACGCGGCATTGAAAGCTGAAGAGTGCACGCGGAAACAATCAGAAGCCTTAGCAGGCGTGGTCGCCAGTAAAACGGATGCGTATCCTAGCACCTCCGCGCCCGCCGACGCTAAGACCAAGCGGGCCCGTCCGACAGGTCGATAACCCATGCCTATGATTGCCCAACGCACCGCAGCCCTGCTGCTCGGCGTACTCTGCCACCCCCTGCTGGCCCTGGCCACAGAAACCCAGCCGACCCACGAATTCAGCCTGGACAATGGCCTCAAGGTCATCGTGCGCGAAGACCATCGCGCTCCGGTGGTGGTCTCCCAGCTCTGGTACAAGGTTGGTTCCAGCTACGAGACGCCCGGCCAGACCGGGCTGTCCCACGCCCTCGAACACATGATGTTCAAGGGCAGCCGCAAGCTCGGCCCCGGCGAAGCCTCGCGCATCCTGCGTGAGCTCGGCGCCGAGGAAAACGCCTTCACCAGCGACGACTACACCGCCTATTACCAGGTGCTGGCACGCGACCGCCTGGCCGTCGCCCTGGAACTGGAAGCCGACCGTCTGGCCAGCCTCAAACTGCCGGCCGATGAGTTCGCCAAGGAAATCGAGGTAATCAAGGAGGAGCGCCGTCTGCGCACCGACGACAAACCGTCGAGTCTGGCCTACGAGCGCTTCAAGGCCATGGCCTACCCCGCCAGCGGTTACCACACGCCGACCATCGGCTGGATGGCCGACCTTGAGCGGATGACCGTCGAGGAGCTGCGCGCCTGGTACGAAGCCTGGTACGCGCCGAACAACGCCACCCTGGTGGTAGTCGGTGACGTCAGCGTCGCCGAGGTGAAGATCCTTGTCGAACGCTATTTCGGCGCCATCCCCAAACGCACTGTGCCCACCGCCAAAGCGCCGCGTGAGCTGGCCGCACCGGGCGAACGACGCATCACCCTGCACCTGAAAACCCAGCTGCCGAGCCTGATGATGGGCTTTAACGTGCCTGGCCTGGCCACCGCCGAACAGCCGCGCCAGGTGCATGCCCTGCGTCTGGCTGCCGCCCTGCTCGATGGCGGCTACAGCGCCCGCCTGCCGACCCGCCTGGAGCGCGGCGAGGAACTGGTTTCCGGCGCCTCTGCCTGGTACGACGGTTTCGCCCGTGGCGACAGCCTGTTCATCCTGTCCGCCACACCCAACGTGCAGACCGGCAAAACCCTGGAGCAGGTCGAAGCTGGCCTGTGGCGTGAGCTGGAGGACTTGAAAAACACCCCGCCAAGCGCCGAGGAACTGGCCCGCGTGCGTGCGCAAGTAATCGCCGGCCTGGTCTACGAGCGTGATTCGATCACCAGCCAGGCCACCGCCATCGGCCAGCTGGAAACCGTCGGCCTGTCGTGGCAGCTGATCGACCAGGAGCTGGCCGAACTGGAAGCCGTGACCCCGGCGGATATCCAGAGTGCCGCCAAAACCTTCTTTACCCGCGACCGCCTGAGCGTCGCCCATGTTCTGCCTGAGGAGAAGCGCAATGAGTGAGCGCAATGGCCTGCGCTACGGCCTGCTCGGCCTGGCGCTACTGATACTGCTGGCATTGCTGGCCCTGGTGATCAACCGCCCGGATAACAGCACAGAACCGGCTGCTGCCACCGAATCGACCAGCATCGAATCCCTGGCCGCCCTTGGCGATCAGCCACCCAGCCGCCGCGACCTGAATATCCAGACCTGGCACACCGCCGAGGGTGCCAAGGTGCTGTTCGTCGAAGCCCGCGAGCTGCCGATGTTCGACCTGCAACTGACCTTTGCCGCTGGCAGCAGCCATGACGACGGCGTCGCCGGCCTGGCGATGCTGACCAACGCCATGCTCAACGAAGGCGTGCCGGGCAAGGATGTCGGCGCGATTGCCGCCGGCTTCGAAAACCTCGGCGCCAACTTCGGCAACGGCGCGTTCCGCGACATGGCCATCGCCAGCTTGCGCAGCCTCAGCGCGGCGGACAAACGCGAGCCAGCCCTGCAGCTGTTCAATCAGGTGCTCGGCCAGCCGACCTTCCCGGAAGACGCCCTGGCGCGGATCAAAAACCAGCTGCTGGCCGGTTTCGAATACCAGAAGCAGAACCCCGGCAAGCTGGCCAGCCTGGCGCTGTTCGAGCGCCTGTACGGCACGCATCCTTACGCCCACCCGAGCGATGGCACGGCGGAGTCGATTCCGGCCCTCCGCCGTGAGCAGTTGCAGGCCTTCCACGCCAAGGCCTACACCGCCCATAACGCGATTATTGCGCTGGTCGGCGACCTCTCGCGCAGCGACGCCGAAGCGCTGGCCAATCAGGTATCCGCCGCCTTGCCGAAAGGTCCGGCGCTGCCGCGCATCGTCCAGCCGGCAGAACCCAAGCCGGGGCTGCAACATATCGAATTCCCCTCCAACCAGACCCACCTGATGATTGCCCAACTCGGCATCGACCGCCGCGACCCGGACTACGCCGCGCTCTACCTGGGCAACCAGGTGTTCGGCGGCGGTGGCTTCGGCACCCGCTTGATGACCGAAGTGCGCGAGAAGCGCGGCCTGACCTACGGCGTCTACTCCGGTTTCAGTGCCATGCAGGCGCGCGGCCCCTTTATGATCAACTTGCAGACCCGTGCGGAGCTCAGCGACGGCACCCTGCAACTGGTCAAAAGCATGCTCGCCGACTTCATCAACAACGGCCCGACTGCAGAAGAGCTGAACAACGCCAAGCGCGAGCTGGCCGGCAGCTTCCCGCTGTCCACTGCGAGCAATGCCGCCATTGTCGGCCAGCTGGGCTCCATGGGTTTCTATGACCTGCCGCTGACTTACCTGGAAGACTTTATGCGCGACGTCGAAGTGCTGACGGTCGAGCAGGTCAAGGCTGCCATGGCCAAGCACCTCAATCCCGAGGCTCTGGTGATTGTCACCGCCGGCCCAAGCGTGGCGCAGAAAGAACTGCCACCGCCCACCGACCGCCCCGCCGAACAACCTTCTGGCGTCCCGGAGCACTAATGAGCAAGCGACCCAAACCGCCAAAAGCCGCCCCCGTCCATGGTGGCGATGGCCAGCTGCGGATCATCGGCGGGCAATGGCGCTCGCGTCAGTTCAACTTCCCCATGGCCGCCGGTCTGCGGCCGACACCGAACCGCGTGCGCGAAACCCTGTTCAACTGGCTGGCGCCCTATGTCGAGGGTGCCAAGGTGCTCGACCTGTTCGCCGGCAGCGGCGCGCTGTTTCTTGAAGCACTGTCGCGCGGCGCCGGCAGCGCCCTGGCCCTGGACCTCAATCCAGCGGCCATTGCCAACCTGCGCGGCCACCTGCACACGCTGAAATGCGACAACGGCCAACTGCAACAGACTGACGCCCTGCTCTTCCTGCAAAGCCCTGCGGCGACGCCGTTCGATCTGGTGTTTCTCGACCCACCGTTCAATCAGAACCTGCTGCTGCCCGCCTGCACCCTTCTCGAGCAGAACGGCTGGCTGGCGGCCGACGCCTGGGTCTACACCGAAAGCGAGAACCCGCCTTCCAGCCTGGGCATGCCCGGCAACTGGCGCCTGCACCGCGAACAGAAGGCTGGCCAGGTGTATTACGCGCTGTGGCAGCGCACAGCCGCGTAGGGCTTTTGCAGGGTGGGTGAGCCGGAGCCGATCACCGGGGGTTAACCCCGGATGTAGACGGCATAACCCACCAGACAGCAAAACACGCCCACCCAAGGGCAGGTTCTGTTATTCGCACCCGTCATATAGCTTTCGTTTCAGCGCCCAAGGCCCTAGCCTGGGCGCTTTCCCAAGCGATACCAATCCATGACCACGCCCTTCAAACCCGCCTGGTGGCTGCCCGGCCCCCATCTGCAAACCCTGTGGAACCCGATGTGCCGCCGGCCGGCGAAGCTTGAGCGCACGCGCGAGCGGTTGTGGCTGGACGATGGCGACTTTCTTGATCTGGACTGGCATGGCCCACACGAAGCCGAAGCACCGCTGGTGCTGGTGCTGCACGGCCTGACGGGCTCATCCGACTCGCTGTATGTGCTGGGGCTGCAGCAGCAACTGGCCGCTCAGGGCTGGGCCAGCGTGGCGCTGAACTGGCGCGGCTGCTCAGGCGAGCCGAACCTGCTGGCGCGAGGTTACCACTCCGGCGCCAGCGAGGACCTGGCGGAAACCGTGCGCCATCTGCGCGCTCAGCGGCCAATGGCGCCGCTGTATGGCGTGGGCTATTCGCTTGGCGGCAATGTGCTGCTCAAGTACCTCGGCGAAACGGCCGCGGACAGCCAGCTGCAGGGTGCAGTGGCAGTTTCAGTGCCGTTTCGTCTGGATCAGTGCGCCGACCGCATCGGCATGGGCTTTTCCAGGGTCTACCAGAGCCACTTTATGCGCGAGATGGTGGCCTACGTGAAAGACAAGCAGCGCCTGTTTGCCCACCAGGGTATGGCCGACCGGCTGTCCACCCTGGAGAAACTCGGCCCGCTGGACAATATGCGCACTTTCTGGGATTTCGACGGCCGTATCACCGCACCGCTGCACGGCTATGCCGATGCCGAGGACTACTACCGACGCGCTTCCAGCCGCTACTTTCTCGGCCAGATCGAGACGCCGACGCTGATTATCCAGGCCGCCGATGACCCCTTCGTCTTCCCCCACAGCCTGCCCGAAGCCAACGAACTGTCGCCCAGCATCGATTTCGAGCTGCACGCCCACGGCGGCCATGTCGGTTTTGTCGAGGGTAGCCTGACTAAGCCAGGTTATTACCTGGAACGGCGCATTCCACAGTGGCTGGCCGAACAGGATACGAAGCCACTGTTGGGTGGGTTAGCCGCACAGAACGCTGAATGACCAAACGAAACGCCCTCTGCGCGCGGCGTAACCCACCCTACAAAAGCGCAACCTGCCGCCCGATCAAAGTCAAATACGATTCAGATCACCTGTTCCAGCGGCACATGCAGCTTGGCATAGAGGGCCTCCACCGCTTCGCGTGATTGCGGGGCGGTGTAGCCGCCTTCCAGTGCCAGCACCTGGTAGATGCCACGGCGCAGCATCTCCTGACTGAGATCGCCGGGGTTGCCGCGGGTGGTGCAGAGAAAGCGCACCCAGGAGGTCATGACGATCCAGCTGTTGAGGGTCAACGCCTCGATCTGCGCGGCATCCATCAGCAGGATGCCGGCCTCGACAAAGCCCTGATAAATGCTCTGTGCCTGCCTCAGGCAGCGCTGGGCGAACAACCGATAGCGCTCGGCCAGTGCCGGGTCGCTGTCGAGCAGATGCTCCAGGTCACGGTGCAGAAAGCGGTAATGCCACATCGCCGCCAGCAGCGCTTCGAGGTAGAAAGTCTTGTCCTGCACCGTCAGCGCACGCCCTTCAGGGCGGCGCAGGAAGGTGTCCACCTGGCTTTCATAGAGCGCAAACAGCTCGGCGATGATCGCCTGCTTGTTACGAAAGTGGTAGTACAGGTTGCCCGGTGAAATCCCCAGGTGCGCCGCGATATGGTTGGTGGTGACACTGCGCTCACCCTGGGCATTAAACAGCGCCAGGCTTTCCTGAATGATGCGTTCGCGGGTTTTCAGTGGGGCTGACATAACGGCTCGATCTCAACTCAAAAGCCCGGCAAAGGTACACGCAGAGACAGCCAAAGTGTTACCCGCGCGCCAACTGGCATGCGACACCAACTGTTTGATGGGCTGCGTCCGTCGGCTGACCCCGGCATCCTATTTGACAGATTAGAGCAATTGCTCTAAAAATCCAGCACACCTTTTCTGCAACGGTCTTAGCTCACCTGAGCCACTGCATTGCTGGAACGCCAAGGAGCAGCACATGGTCGCCGACGTCGCCTTCGTTGAAAAAAGCATCGAACAAAGCCTGCAGCAGAGCCAGCAACAGCTCAGCCAGTTGCAGCAAAGCTTTGCCCTTCAGCGCCAGGCCTTCAAGGCCAACCCGATGCCCTCGGCCGAGCAGCGCATCCAGTGGCTCAACAGCCTGCGCGACCTGCTCAGCAATGAGCGTGAGACGCTGGTGCGCGCCATCTCCCAGGACTTCAGCAACCGCAGCGCCGATGAAACCCTGCTCGCCGAACTGATGCCCAGCCTGCATGGCATCCACTACGCGACCAAACGCATCAAAAAATGGATGAAGCCCTCGCGCCGCAGCGTCGGCATGCAGTTCATGCCCGCCTCCGCCAAGGTGATTTACCAGCCGTTGGGCGTGGTCGGGGTGATCGTGCCGTGGAACTACCCGCTGTTTCTGGCCATCGGCCCACTGGTGGGCGCACTGTCGGCCGGCAACCGGGTGATGATCAAGATGAGCGAATCGACGCCAGCCACCTCGCAACTGGTCAAAGACCTGCTGGCCAAGGTGTTCCCGGAGGATTTGGTCAGCGTGGCGCTCGGCGAGGCGGAGGTGGGCATGGCCTTCTCCAAATTGCCGTTCGATCACCTGCTGTTCACCGGTGCCACCAGCATCGGCAAGCACGTGATGCGCGCCGCTGCCGACAACCTGACCCCGGTGACCCTGGAGCTGGGCGGCAAGTCGCCGGCCATTGTCAGTGCCGACGTACCGCTGAGCGATGCCGCCGAGCGTATCGCCTTCGGCAAGACCATGAACGCCGGCCAGACCTGCGTCGCCCCGGATTACGTGCTGGTACCGAAAGCACGCGTCGACGGCTTTGTCGAGGCTTACCGCAATGCGGTGCAGGGCTTCTACCCGGCGCTGACGGACAACCCGGACTACACCGCCATCATCAACGAACGCCAATTGCAGCGCCTCAACAGCTACCTGCAGGACGCCGAAAGCAAAGGCGCGACCATCATCCCGCTGTACCCCGAAGCCCAGGGCCGGCGCATGCCGCAAGCGGTGCTGCTGAACGTGACGGATGAGATGAAGGTGATGCAGGACGAGATCTTCGGCCCGCTGCTGCCGATCATCCCCTACGACAAACTGGAAGACGCCTTCGCCTTTATCAACGAGCGCGACCGACCGCTGGCGCTCTACTACTTCGGCTATGACAAGGGTGAGCAACAGCGCGTGCTGCACGAAACCCATTCAGGCGGTGTGTGCCTGAACGACACCCTGCTGCATGTCGCGCAAGATGACATGCCCTTCGGCGGTGTCGGCCCCTCCGGCATGGGCCATTACCACGGCCATGAAGGCTTCCTGACCTTCAGCAAGGCCAAGGGTGTGTTTATCAAGCAGCGTTTCAATGCGGCCAAGATGATCTACCCGCCTTACGGCAAAGCCCTGCAGAAGCTGGTGTACAAGCTCTTCGTTCGCTAACAACCCCCCGCCCTGGCTTGCCAGGGCTACGGCCTGATCCGGTGATAACAATAAATGCACAACACCACACTTGAAGCGCCGGTCCTAACTCGGCGCAATCTGCTCAAGGTCGGCTTGATGGGTTCGGCCTTTCTCGCCACTGCCGGGCTGACAGCCAGCCTCAGCGGCTGCTCGGCAAGTACGCCGAAAGCTGGTTTTGCGGTGATCCGCGAGTCCGACCTGGCCTTTCTGCATGCCTTGATCCCGGTGATGCTGGCCGGCGCAGTCACGCCCGAGAAAATGCCGCAAGCAGTCGAAGGCACCCTCACCAGCCTCGACTACAGCCTTAATCACGTTTCGCCGGAACTGCTCAAGCTGACCGTGCAGCTGTTCGACGTGCTGGCCATGCCGATCACTCGTGGTCCGCTGACCGGCGTCTGGGGCAGCTGGGAAAACGCATCGCCCGCCGACGTGCAGGGGTTTCTCGACCGCTGGCAGAACAGCTCGATCGGCCTGCTGAAAATGGGCCACGCCTCGCTGCTGCAACTGGTGATGATGAGCTGGTATAGCCGAGCAGAGTCCTGGGCCCACTGCGGCTACCCCGGGCCGCCGACTGTTTAAAGCGCGCCCCAACTTCTAATAAGAATTCGCCTGAGATCACCCTAAATGCCTGTACCGGATAGTTTTAAAGAAGGCCTGGCCCGCGGCTGGAAAACCTACGATGGCTCGCGTCTGGACAGCGACCTGACCCTCGAAGCCGACGTCGCCATCGTTGGCAGCGGTGCGGGCGGCGGCACCACGGCAGAAATCCTCAGCGCGGCCGGCTTCAAGGTGCTGCTGATCGAAGAAGGCCCACTGAAGACCAGCAGCGACTTCAAGATGCTCGAAGACAAAGCCTACGCCAGCCTCTATCAGGAAGGCATCGGGCGCATGAGCAAGGACGGCGCGATCACCATCATGCAAGGCCGCGCCGTGGGCGGCACCACACTGATCAACTGGACCTCGAGCTTCCGCACCCCAGACCCAACGCTGGAGCACTGGGCCAAGGAGCACGGCGTCAAAGGCCACAGCCCCAAGGAAATGGCGCCCTGGTTCGAGCAGATGGAGCAGCGCCTCGGCGTCGCCCCCTGGGCCGTACCGCCGAACGCCAACAACGCGGTGATCAGCAGCGGCTGTGACAAGCTTGGTTATGAGTGGAAAGTCATTCCGCGCAACGTACGCGGCTGCTGGAACCTCGGTTATTGCGGCATGGGCTGCCCGACCAACGCCAAGCAGTCAATGCTGGTCACCACTATCCCGGCGACCCTGGATAAAGGCGGCGAACTGCTCTATCTGGCCCGTGCCGAACGCCTGCTGATCGACGGCGACAAGGTCACGGGTATCGAATGCCTCGGTATGGACGAGCGTAGCGTCGCCCCCAATGGCCGCAAGATCACGGTCAAGGCCAAGCATTACGTCCTCTCCGGCGGCGGCATCAACACGCCGGGCATTCTCCTGCGCTCGCATGCACCGGACCCGTACCAGCGCACGGGCAAACGCACCTACCTGCACCTGGTGAACTTTTCAGCAGCCCTGTTCGAGCAGGTGATCAATCCGTTCTACGGCGCGCCACAGTCGATCTACTCCGACCACTTCCAGTGGGACGACGGCACCGCCGGGCGCCTGTCTTACAAGCTCGAAGTGCCACCGCTGCAACCGGCGTTGACCGCCACCCTGCTGGGCCGCTTCGGCATCGACAACGCCATGCGCATGGAACAGCTGCCCAACACCAACGTGATGCTCGCCCTGCTGCGCGACGGTTTCCACCCGGACAGCGCCGAAGGCCGTGTGGAGCTGCGTGGTGATGGCAGTCCGGTGCTTGATTACCAGATGACCGACTACACCTGGGACGGCGTGCGCCGCGCCTTCCATACCATGGCCGAGATCCAGTTCGCCGCCGGGGCCAAGGCGGTGCTGCCGCTGCATGCCGACGCCGGTTACGTGAAAACCCTGACCGAAGCGAAAAGTCTGATCGACAACCTCAGCCTGGAGCTCTACCGCACTCGCCTGGGCAGTGCCCACGTCATGGGCGGTTGCGCCATGGGGGAAGACCCTCAGCAGGCCGTCACTGACAGCCTGGGTCGCCACCACCAGCTGAGCAACCTGTCGATCCATGACGGCTCGCTGTTCCCCACCAGCATCGGCGCCAACCCGCAGCTGTCGATCTACGGCCTGACTGCGCAACTGGCCAGCCAGCTGGCTGAACGGCTGCGCGCCTAGGCCATCGTGGAGGAGCCCGGCCATGCTGCAGAACCTGGTTTCCGTGCTGCTGATCATCGCCGGCATCATCCACTTGCTGCCACTTAGCGGTGTGCTCGGCGCGGAACGCCTGGCACAGCTCTATGGCCTGACCTTTCAGGAGCCTAACCTGCTTCTGCTGATGCGCAGCCGCGCCGTGCTGTTTGGCCTGCTCGGTGCCTTGCTGGTCTACGCCGCATTCCGCCCAGCACTGCAACCGATCGCCCTGATCGGTGGTCTACTTAGCGTGCTGAGCTTTCTCTACCTGGCTTGGAGCACTCCCGGTTACAACGAGGCGCTGCGCCGGGTGGTGATAGCCGATTGGGTGGCACTGGCCTGCCTGTTGATCGCGGCCTCGCTGGTTGCCCTCACCCGCAGCAGGGCCTGAGCGCAAACGTGCTGACTTGGCCGCAGTCGCCTTGCTGCGCTACCATCCGACTCCCCAACGGACCGCCAGGACGTCACGATGAATCGAGTGTTATACCCAGGCACCTTCGACCCCATCACCAAGGGGCACGGCGACCTGGTCGAGCGCGCAGCACGGCTGTTCGACAGCGTGATCATTGCGGTGGCTGCCAGCCCGAAGAAGAACCCGCTGTTCAGCCTGGAGCAACGCGTCGAACTGGCCCGTGAGGTCACCAAGCACCTGCCGAACGTTGAAGTCGTAGGGTTTTCTACTCTGCTGGCACACTTCGCCAAGGAGCAAGGCGCCAATGTCTTCCTGCGCGGTCTGCGTGCAGTGTCCGACTTCGAATACGAGTTCCAGCTGGCCAACATGAACCGTCAATTGGCCCCCGATGTGGAAAGCCTGTTCCTGACTCCGTCGGAGAAGTACTCGTTTATCTCCTCGACGCTGGTGCGCGAAATCGCCGCGCTGGGCGGTGATATCTCCAATTTTGTGCACCCAGCCGTGGCCGCCGCACTGACCGAACGTTTCAAGCGCTAAGCCAGTCGCGTATGGCCGCGTGCATGCGCGGCCCTGATGCGGCACAATTTGCCTTACCGTTTTCTGTACACATCTAGGCTGCACCTGTGGGGCGCAGCAGGAGTGGTTCTGTCATGTCCCTGATCATCACTGACGACTGCATCAACTGCGACGTCTGCGAACCCGAATGCCCTAATGCTGCGATTTCCCAGGGCGAAGAAATTTACGAAATCGACCCCAACCTGTGCACCGAATGCGTCGGCCACTATGACGAGCCGCAGTGCCAGCAGGTCTGCCCGGTGGATTGCATCCCACTC
Organism: Pseudomonas sp. HMWF032; assembly: GCF_003060885.1. Classification (GTDB taxonomy): domain Bacteria; phylum Pseudomonadota; class Gammaproteobacteria; order Pseudomonadales; family Pseudomonadaceae; genus Aquipseudomonas. Next base: position 327,176 of record NZ_QAIG01000005.1, on the reverse strand, counting down.
GACAAGAACAATGTCGAGAGCAAGGATGAGTTGATGCAGAAGTACCTGATCATTACCGGTAAAGCCTGACAGGCCCATGGAAAGCTACTGCATTTGGCCATGCTGTGTTGAACTCAGGCTCAGCCTGCTCATGTACAGCTCGTACACTGCGCAGCCTCGCCTGATTTCGCCTTACCTGGCCTTCGCTCGCGACGCTCTCCAAGGGTCTGCAAAACAATGGGACGCCTGATCCGCGGCCTTCTCCCCTGGCGCACCCTGCTCGGTGCGTTTGCCCTACTCTGCACCCTTGAGCTGCAGGCCGCAGCACAACCTGAACGTATCGCTATTGCCAGCGCACACCCTGCAGCCACCGTAGCGGGTCAGGAAACCCTGGCTCTGGGCGGCAACGCCTTTGATGCGGCTGTGGCTATCAGCGCCGCCCTGGCGGTGGTCGAACCTTACGGATCAGGTCTGGGCGGTGGCGGTTTTTTTCTGCTGCGCGAAGCCGGCGACTCGCCAACCTACCGCTTTCTCGATGCCCGAGAACGCGCCCCGCAAGCCGCCCATGCCGACCTGTACCGGGTCGACGGCGAGATCCGCAAAGACCTATCGCTGAATGGCGCACTGGCCGCTGCCATTCCCGGCCTGCCGGCCGCGCTGGTCGAGCTGGCAGAGCGCTTCGGCCGTCTGCCCTTGCGCGACTCACTGGCACCGGCGATCCGCCTGGCCAGCAGCGGCGTGAGCATCGACCGGGTCTACCGCGAACGCGCTGGCTGGCGCATCGATGCCATGCGCCAGGACGCGGAAACCGCGCGAATCTTCCTCGACAAGGGGGAAATACCTGATGAATACGGCCTGCTGCGCCAACCCGAACTGGCGCGCACCCTCGAACAGCTAGGCAGGCAGGGCGGTCAGGGTTTCTATGCCGGCGTGGTGGCGGAGCAGCTGGTCAAGGCCGTGCGCGATGCCGGCGGCATCTGGACCCTCAAGGACCTGGCCGACTACCGCGTCGTTGAACGCGAGCCATTGCGCATAATGCTGGAGCAGGACCGTGAATTGATCAGCGCGCCCCCACCATCCGCCGGTGGCATCGCGCTGGGGCAGAGCCTGCTGATCCTGCAGCAATTGCCCTGGCAGCAAGTAGACCGCGTGCAGCGCAGCCACCTGGTGGTGGAGACCCTACGCCGCGCCTACCGGGATCGCGGCCTGCTGGGTGACCCGGACTTTGTCCAGAACCCCGTTCAGCAGCTGCTGACCCCCACATATCTCCAGCAACTGGCCAGCAGCATCGACCCGCAGCGCGCCACGCCAAGTGACAGTCTGCCGCCCAGCAAAACCTGGCAGGAAGGCGACCACACCACCCATTTCTCGGTGCTCGACAGCGAGGGCAATGCGGTGGCAGCCACCCTGTCGATCAACCTGCCGTTCGGCGCAGCCTTTACTGCACCCGGCACCGGGGTGCTGCTGAACAATGAAATGGACGACTTCGCCGCCGACGTGCAAGGCGCCAACACCTACGGCCTAAGCGGCAGCCAGGCCAACCGCATCGCGGCTGGTAAACGGCCGCTGTCGAGCATGAGCCCAAGCTTTATCGAAAGTGCCGAGGACTTCGCCAGTTTCGGCACACCGGGCGGCAGCCGAATTCCCAGCATGGTGCTGCTGGCGATACTGGAGTACCTGAATCAGCAGCCGATTGAACGCTGGCCGGCGACGCCGCGCTTCCACCACCAGTTCATGCCCGACGTGATCGAGCATGAGCCGAACGCCTTCTCCGCCGCAGAAACCTCGGCACTGAGAGCGCTCGGCCATCAACTGAAGTCCACGGGCAGGCCGTACGGTAACCAGCAAGTGCTGTACTGGCACAAACAAGACAGGAGGGTTGCAGCGGCAAGCGACCCACGCGGCATCGGTCTGGCTGCTCCCAAAGCGCATTAGCCCGGTTTCACACCGGGCCGCACTCATCAGCAGTCTTGTCTTTTAGCGCTGCACACATACAAACGACCTCTCGCTCTAATACGAGAAAAGAGGCCGCAGGGAAGCAGAAAAACGAATTAGTTCTTTTTGTAACCGCTGGTAGTACAACCCAGACACCGCACAAACGCGGCTTCACCTGGTTCTACGACCAGCGCCTTGCCAGCTTCACCGATATTGCCGCCTGCTGCCGAGAATGGCAGCGTGACAACAAACACACCTGCCCCAATAACAGTGGCAGCTATCAGCAGCGGACGGGCAATCACTAAATCGCCAACCATTGAAAAAGCTTTTGGTGCATCAACACTGTAAAGGGGATCACCACTGGTGTTCTGCTGCGCCACCTCAGCATGGGCCGGCAGGGCCAGCAAACCGGTGGACAGTGCCAGAGCAGCAGCGGTGGAGCGGAACAGTTTCATGGGGCGATCCTTCAGCTATTAGGAGGCAGTGGTTCTAACTATAACAGTGCATTGGTAATTGTCAGCGTGACGGCCGTCAATCGCCATTAAAGGCATATTCCGGTTTTTTCGGAATAAACGGTCGATAAAAATCCATAATCGTCCTGATGTCAGCGGCTTCATCTCCGCTGGGCATAAAAGTCGGGCCAATAAAGACACGGCGATTCTGATAGTCCAACGCGCCCAAGACAATCGGTACACCCGCCCCCAGGGCGATGTGATAGAAGCCCATTTTCCAGCGTTCGACCTTTTTGCGCGTGCCTTCGGGCGAGAGGATCAGCATAAACTGCTGATGCTCGCGAAAAGCCCTCACGGCCTGCTCTACCGTATTGCCTTGACGCTCGCGGTAAATCGGGATACCGCCCCAGAGCCGCATCAAGGTGCCATAAGGCCAGCGGAAGATGGTGTGCTTGCCAAACCAGCGCGCATTCAGACGCAAAACAAATTTCACCGCGATAAAAACGACAAAATCCCAGTTGGAGGTGTGATGGGCACCGATCACCACAAACTTGTCGAGCTTGGGTAGCTCACCTTCAATGCGCCAACCCAGTAGATTCAACGCAGTACGGCCGACCCACTCGGCCAATGAGTGACGGGGCAGATAGTTACCGGACATCAACAAACCTCGGTGTTTCTTATTGTTGTGTATTGCAGTGCGCAGCACTCGGTAGGCTGCCCACATTAAACCTACGCCGCAACGCTAACGCTGGCAGCGCGGACAATAAACGCTGGCGCGCTGGCCCAGCTTGACCTCGCGCAGGGTGCTGCCGCAGGTCTTGCAGAACTCACCACCGCGACCGTAGACAAATAATTCCTGCTGAAAATAGCCTGGCTGTCCGTCACCGCCGACAAAATCGCGCAATGTCGTACCACCGCGCTCAATGGCATAGGCGAGGATGCGCTTGATCTCATCCGCCAGTTTCAGATAACGCGCCCGCGACACCGAACCAGCCTCGCGACGCGGATCGATACCTGCCGCAAACAAGGCTTCGCTGGCGTAGATGTTGCCTACGCCCACAACGACCGCGTTATCCATGATGAAAGGTTTGACAGCCATGGCGCGGCCACGGGACAACTGAAACAGCCGCTCACCATCGAACGATTCAGTCAGGGGTTCTGGCCCCAACTTGCTCAGCAGTACATGCTCCAGCGGCTCACGGCTCCAGAGCAACGCACCGAAGCGGCGCGGATCGGTGTAACGCAGGGCCAGACCGGATTCCAGTTCGATGTCCACATGCTCATGCTTGGCAGCGGGCAGGCCGCACTCAACCAGGCGCAGGCTGCCGGACATGCCCAAGTGGCTGATCAACGTACCCGTTTCTGCCTTGATCAACAGGTATTTGGCGCGCCGCTCGACGCCCTCGATACGCTGCCCCGACAACTGGATATCCAGGTCTTCGGGAATCGGCCAGCGCAAACGGCGCTCACGCACGATCACCCGACTGACGCGCTGCCCCTCAAGGTAGGGCGCAATTCCGCGGCGAGTGGTTTCAACTTCAGGAAGTTCTGGCATGGCACGTCATCAGGTGAGCATTAAAACGGGCGCTCACCTTAGCAGGAATGCCCAAACGGGACGAGGCAGGCGAACCTGGACTAGCTCGCCCCCATGTCGCGGATGCTCTCGCGCAGGTTCTCGAAGTCATACTCCGACAACCCCACATACTCCAACACCAGTTGCTCAATACCCTGCCATTCGAAATCATCCTGTTGATTACCCAGTACGCGGTAACTCGCACAGATGTTCTCGGCCATTTTGAGGATCGCCAACAGGGTTTTCAGCTGCGCATCCCGACTGGAGTCATCGGTAAAAATCGCCAACGCATTGTGGTGGCTGGCAATCGCCTCACACAGATGCAACGGCAGATTCCAGGATTTCGCCGTGTAGTACCCCACGACAGCATGATTGGTGTTCAACAGCCGATTTTCAGTATCGACGATGCGCCGGCCATCGGTGGCACTGGCATAGGCATCCTCCAGCACCGTCATGTAGTCAGGGAAACGCTTGAGCATCAGCGGGATGCCGCAATTGTGGAACAGGCCCAAGGTGTAGGCTTCATCCGGTGAGTGATAGCCGATGCGCTTGGCCAATGTCAGGCAGGTCATTGCAACGTCTTGGGCGGTATCCCAGAAACGGTTGAGGGTGACGATGGCTTCATCGGTCAGCTCACCGCGAATCGACTGTGCATTGATCAGGTTGATGACCGTATTGCAGCCAAGCAAATTTACGGCCTGCTGGATCGAGGCAATGCGATTGGTCAACCCAAAAAAGGGCGAATTCACCAGCTTCAACAACGCGCCAGACAGCCCAGGGTCATGACTGATCAGTTTGGCAATGACACGCAAATCCGGATTGGGCATCACCTGTTCCATCTGCAAATCCACCATGATTTGCGGCTGAGGAGGAACACTGATGCCCTGGAGCACCTGCTGGATATATTCGGCGGAAAGCTCTTGGGGCATGACGAACACAACCAAAACGAGAGGTAAGCCACAGTCTAGCTAAACTCATGGAACTTCCACAGGCGACTTTTGTAAACACACCCTTGTGCACCGCGGCCTGCATTGAAACGTCAGCAGATGCTCCTGAACCCGTTATAATTCCGCTCTTTTTCCGGAGTCCCCAGCATGTCCCTGCCCAGCCTGCGCCTGAAAGCCAACGCCGATCGACGCCTGCGCGCCGGCCACCTGTGGGTCTACAGCAATGAAATCGATGTCGCTGCCACCCCGCTGAGCGGTTTTGCTGCCGGCGACCAGGCCATCCTTGAAGCGACCGGCGGTAAGCCACTGGGCATCGTTGCGATGAGCCCGAATAACCTGATCTGCGCACGCCTGCTGTCGCGTGACGTCAAGCACGTACTGGACAAATCTCTGCTGGTGCATCGCCTGAATGTTTGCCTGTCGCTGCGCGAGCGCCTGTTCGACAAACCCTGCTACCGTCTGGTTTATGGCGACTCCGATCTTCTGCCGGGCCTGGTGGTCGACCGCTTCTTCGACATTCTGGTGGTGCAACTGGCCTCCGCCACCATGGAGCGTCACAAGGATGACGTGCTGGCCGCGCTGATTCAGGTGTGCAAACCCAGTGGCATCCTGTTCAAGAACGACTCCGCCGCCCGCGATGCCGAAGGCCTCGCGCGTTACGTGGAAACCCCATTCGGCGTGGTGCCGGAATGGGTCGCCCTGGAAGAGAACGGGGTGAAGTTTGAAGCCCCGGTAATCGAAGGGCAGAAGACCGGCTGGTTCTATGACCACCGCATGAACCGTGCGCGCCTGGCACCTTACGTCAAAGGCAAGCGCGTACTCGACCTGTTCAGCTACATCGGCGGCTGGGGCGTGCAGGCTGCAGCCTTCGGTGCCAGCGATGTGATGTGCGTGGACGCCTCCGGCTTTGCCCTCGACGGTGTGGAGCGCAACGCCGCGCTGAACGGTTTGACCGACCAGGTTGCCTGTGTGGAAGGCGATGTATTCGAGGCGCTGAAACAGCTCAAGGCCTCGGAAGAGCGCTTCGATGTGATCGTCGCCGATCCGCCCGCCTTTATAAAACGCAAGAAAGACCTGAAAAACGGCGAAGGCGCTTACCGCCGCCTCAACGAGCAAGCCATGCGCCTGCTCAACAAGGACGGCATCCTGATCAGCGCCAGCTGCTCCATGCACCTGCCGGAAGATGACCTGCAGAACATCCTGCTGACCAGCGCACGCCATCTGGATCGCAATATCCAGCTGCTCGAACGCGGCGCGCAGGGCCCGGACCACCCGGTACACCCAGCCATCAATGAAACCCGCTACATCAAGAGCCTCACCGTGCGTCTGCTGCCCAATAGCTGAGCACCTGCACCTGCCGAGTGCGTGTCGGCAGGTGCTTCTTTCTCTCCCGCGCTGTTACCACTCCCCACACCTGCATGGCGCAACCCAGCGCCTGAACTAGGCTTGCCCCCAGCACTGCAGCGCCCGCAATGAGCCACAGCGCACTGGCACAATGCTTGCCTAACTTGAACATTCAAACAAGTACCCGTTACAGCATCGAAGCGGGCGCGCGGATTCAAGTATTCAGATAACGGCCACAAGCTGCTGTCTGTTCAGAGCACATTTGGGGAGGGGTATGGCTGACCTGGCTGGGAACAAACCGTTCCTGCAATTCACCAACGTCAAGAAGACTTACGACCACAAGCATCTGGTGGTCAAGGATTTCAACCTGGATGTGGCCAAGGGCGAATTTATCACCCTACTCGGCCCTTCCGGCTCCGGTAAAACCACCTGCCTGATGATGCTCGCCGGGTTCGAGGACGTAACCAGCGGCGAAATCCTGATCAACGGCCGCTCGGTCACCAGCATCGCACCCTACCAGCGCAATATAGGCATGGTGTTCCAGCAGTACGCGCTATTTCCGCACATGACCCTGCGCGAAAACCTCGCCTACCCGCTGAAGATCCGCAAACAGCCCAAAGAGGTGATTCGCGCCAAGGTCGACGAGTATCTGTCGCTGGTCGAGCTGCTGGATTTCGGCAACCGCTTCCCCGGGCAGCTCTCCGGCGGCCAGCGCCAGCGTGTGGCCCTGGCTCGCGCGCTGATCTTCGCCCCCGACATCGTGCTGATGGACGAACCGCTGGGCGCGCTGGACAAGAAGCTGCGCGAGCAGATGCAGTTCGAGATCAAGCGCCTGCACGAACAGCTCGGTTTCACCGTGATCTACGTGACCCACGACCAGACCGAAGCCCTGACCATGAGCGACCGCATCGCCGTGTTCAACAACGGCATCGTCCAGCAATGCGCGCCGCCCCACGTGCTCTACGAGCGCCCGGCCAACCTGTTCGTCGCCGACTTTATCGGCGAGAGCAACAAGCTCAAGGGCGTGATCGAATCGGTCGGATCTGAGACTGTACAAGTTCGCCTGGACGACGGCGCCCTGGTCAGTTCGCTGAAGGCCAACTGCACGGAAGTCGGCCTGCCCACCACCGTGTCGATACGCCCGGAAAAACTCAGCTTTACCGACCGCCTGGGCGCCGCCGGCAACCAGATAATGGCGCGCTTCGTCACTCGTCACTATGTCGGCGAATACATCCGCTACCACTTCGAAACCGCCGACGGCACCGAGCTGGTGGTGAAGAACATGAATGACAGCAGCGCCCCGCAACTCAATGCCAAGGAAGAAGTCGCCCTGGCCTGGCAGCCGCAAGACAGCCAGGCCCTGGATCGCCCCGTAACAACCCCTGACCTATAAGAAGCAATGGAGCACAGCAATGGCTAGAACACTGACCACCCGCTTTTCCACCTTCGCTTTAGCTGCCGCGCTAGGCACGGCAAGTTTCGCCGCCAGCGCGCAGGAGACGCTGACCGTGGTGTCATGGGGTGGTGCCTACGGCGCGGCCCAGCAGAAACACGTGATTGACCCGTTTATGAAAGACACCGGCAACAAGGTGCTATTCGAGGACTACACCGGCGGTGTGGCCGAGATCAAAGCCCAGGTCGAGTCCGGCAACATTCAATGGGATGTGGTCGACTTTGAGGTGATCGACCTGGAGCGTGCCTGCTCTGAAGGCCTGCTGGAAAGCATTCCACGTGACATCCTGCCCGCCGGTATCGACGGCGTCCCGGCCGCAAAAGACTTTATCCCCGAAGCCCTGGCCAGTGAGTGCGCGGTCGGCAACATCGTCTGGTCGGTGGTATTCGCCTACAACGAGAAAACCATCGGCGGCACCAAGGCTGCAAGCATCACCGACTTCTTCGACACCCGCAAAATCCCAGGCAAGCGCGCCCTGCGCAAACGCCCACAGGTGAACATGGAGTGGGCACTGCTGGCTGATGGCGTGCCGCCGGCCGAAGTCTACGACGTGCTGTCCACTCCAGAAGGCCAGGCCCGCGCCTTCGCCAAGCTGGACACCATCAAGAAGGACATCGTCTGGTTCGACTCCTGGTCGCAAGCGCCACAGCTGCTCAACGACGGCGGCGCGGTGCTGGTGCAATCGGCCAACGGCCGTTTCTACGACGCCATCCGCCAGGAGAAAAAACCCTTCGTCATCGTCTGGGACGGCCACGTCTACGACCTCGACGCCTGGGCCATCGTCAAAGGCTCACCGAAAAAGGATCTGGCACTGAAATTCATTGCCTACGCCACTGGCTCCACCCCACTGGCCGGCATGCCGGACGTGGCCTACGGCCCAACCCGCAAATCCTCCATGCCGCTGGCTGACCAGAGCGCCGCACCGCACCTGCCGACTGCTCACCTGAGCAAAGGCATCCAGGCTGGTTCGGACTTCTGGGCTGACTATGGCGAATCCCTCGGTGAAAAATTCAACGAGTGGCTGTTGAAGTAACCCGCTATGACCCCTCTCCTGCCGGAGAGGGGTCAGGATTTTCGGAGTAACGCCTTGTCCTCCCTCACGTCTACCGAAGCCAGTCAAGCCTCCAGCGCCCGCAACAAGAAACGCCTCACCGCCTTTCTGTTTGTCGTGCCACTGCTGGTGTTTATCCTGCTGACCTTCGTCGCGCCAATTGCCAGCATGCTCTGGCGCAGTGTCCACCACCCGACGGTGGCCGCCCTGATTCCGCTGACCCTGAGCGAGCTGCAACGCTGGGACGGCAAAGCGCTTCCTGATGAAAAAACCCTGAGCGTGTTCGCCCAGGAGCTGCACAGCCTGGCCAAAGAGCGCCAGTCCGGCAAATTGGCCGAAGAGTTCAACCGCGCCTCGGCCGGCATGTCCAGTGTGGTCAAATCCAGCGCGCGCAAACTCAGCCGCCTGCAAGGCGAACAACTGCAGCAGCAGGGTGCCGACATCCTGCTCAAGTCGCACCGCAACTGGAGCAAACCGGAAATCTGGTACGCCATCCAGCGCGCGGGCAAACCCTATACCTATGACTACTACCTGACCGCGCTCGACCTGGAGCTGCACCCCGAGCAGGGCATTCAGGTGCGCGAAGACACGCAGATCTACCTGCAGCTGTACAACAAAACCCTAAGCATGGCCCTGGTCATCACCCTTTTCTGCGCCCTGCTTGGCTACCCACTGGCCTACTACCTGGCCGGCCTGCCGGAAAACCGCGCTAACCTGCTGCTGGTATTGGTACTGCTGCCGTTCTGGACCTCATTGCTGGTGCGAACCACGGCCTGGATCGCCCTGCTGCAGACCAACGGGGTGATCAACTCCTTCCTGCTCGGCATCGGCGTCATCGGCCAACCCATCGAGATGCTCTACACCTCGTTCGCCACGGTGGTGGCGATGACCCATATCCTGCTGCCGTTTATGATTTTGCCGTTGTACAGCGTGATGCGCGGCATCGACCCCAGCTACTTGCGCGCGGCACTGTCACTGGGCGCGCGGCCGATTCCAGCCTTTGCCCGCATCTACTTCCCAATGACCCTACCGGGGTTGAGTGCCGGGGCGCTGCTGGTGTTTATCATCTCGGTCGGCTACTACATCACCCCGGCGCTGGTCGGCGGCACCGATGGGCAGATGATCAGCAACATCATCGCCTTCCATATGCAGCGCTCGAACAACTGGGAACTGGCCGCCGCACTGGGCTCCCTGCTGCTCGGCCTGATCCTGCTGCTGTACTGGCTGTACGACCGTTTTGTCGGCGCCAGCAATATCAAACTGGGCTAAGGAACAGACGATGAAGATTCCCGCCTACTACGGCTTCTGGCATCACCTCGGCGCCTGGCTGCTGAAGACCAGTTCCTGGCTCGTACTGCTGTTTCTGATCCTGCCAATCCTGGTGATCATCCCGTTGTCATTCAACGCCGAGCCGTTCTTCAGCTTTACCGAAGGCATGCTCACACTGCAGCCCGAGGCCTACTCGCTGCGCTGGTACAGCGCCATCTTCAGCGACGAAAAATGGCTGCTGGCGATCAAAAACAGCTTTCTGATCGGCATCTTCGCCACCCTGATCGCTACAGTGCTCGGCACCTGCGCAGCAGTCGGTCTGGCCCGCGATGACATGCCGGCACGCCGCTTGATCACCGCCCTGCTGCTGTCACCGATGATCGTGCCGCTGATCATCACCGCCGCCGGGATGTTCTTCTTCTATTCGGACCTGGGCCTGGCCGGCAACTACCTCGGGGTGATCATTGCCCACGCGGCTCTGGGCACACCGTTCGTGATCATCACCGTCACAGCCACCCTCACCGGCTTCGACTACAGCCTGGCCCGCGCCGCGCTGAACCTGGGCGCCACGCCACTGCGGGTGTTCTTCGACATCATCATGCCGCTGATCCGCCCGGGGGTGATTTCCGGCGCGCTGTTCGCCTTTATCACCTCGTTCGACGAGGTGGTGGTGATCCTGTTTATGGCCGGCCCACAGCAACGCACCATCCCGCGGCAGATGTTTTCGGGCCTGCGCGAGCAGATCAACCCGAGCATCCTGGCCATCGCCACCCTGCTGATCCTGGTGTCCATCGCTCTGCTGGTGACCATCGAACTGCTGCGCCGCCGCGCCGAACGCATGCGCGGGATTGAGCCGATCAGCTAACGCACCCGGCCGAACCGCGCTCGCCGCTGAGCGCACCGGCCTTCCTTGCGAGCGCGCCAAGGGATTAGAATCAGCGCTCTCCTGCCCTATCCAGGCGGACCTTGTAGCCCAGCCACGCCAGCGCCGACCCCGCGCCAGGCAGCGCCCCGGCCCGGTAAATGCGCACTTGCGTTTGCCTTGGGCCTGAAGCCGGCTCAACATACGCACCAACAGCCCGTTGCCCGCACAGCACCCTCGCCTGTGCACGCGTGACCTGAATAGCCTTTGCAGGATTTATCACCATGCCTGATTACCGCTCGAAGACCTCCACCCACGGCCGCAATATGGCCGGCGCTCGTGCCTTGTGGCGTGCCACCGGGATGAAGGACGAAGACTTCAAGAAGCCAATCATCGCCATCGCCAACTCCTTCACCCAGTTCGTGCCCGGCCATGTGCACCTGAAGGACATGGGCCAGCTGGTTGCCCGCGAGATTGAAAAGCACGGCGGCGTGGCCAAGGAATTCAACACCATCGCGGTCGATGACGGCATCGCCATGGGCCATGACGGCATGCTCTATTCGCTGCCGAGCCGCGAGATCATCGCCGACTCCGTGGAGTACATGGTCAACGCCCACTGCGCCGACGCCATCGTCTGCATCAGTAACTGCGACAAGATCACCCCCGGCATGCTGCTGGCATCGCTGCGCCTGAATATCCCGGTGATCTTCGTCTCCGGCGGCCCAATGGAAGCCGGTAAGACCAAGCTGGCCAGCCACGGCCTGGATCTGGTTGATGCCATGGTGATTGCCGCTGACGAAAGCGCCAGCGATGAGAAAGTAGCCGAGTACGAGCGCAGCGCCTGCCCGACCTGCGGCAGCTGCTCCGGCATGTTCACCGCCAACTCGATGAACTGCCTGATGGAAGCCCTAGGCCTGGCCCTGCCGGGCAACGGCTCAACACTGGCCACCCACAGCGACCGCAAGCAGCTGTTCCTGCAAGCCGGCCGCACCGCCGTCGAGCTGTGCAAACGCTACTACGGTGAGGGCGACGCCTCGGTGCTGCCGCGCAACATCGCCAACTTCAAGGCGTTCGAGAACGCCATGACCCTGGACATCGCCATGGGTGGTTCAACCAACACCATCCTGCACCTGCTGGCCGCCGCCCAGGAAGGCGAAGTCGATTTCGACCTGCGCGACATCGACCGCCTGTCACGCAAAGTGCCGCAACTCTGCAAAGTCGCGCCAAACATCCAGAAGTACCACATGGAAGACGTGCACCGCGCCGGTGGCATCTTCAGCATCCTCGGCTCCCTGGCCCGCGGCGGCCTGCTGCACACCGACCTGCCGACCGTACACAGCAAAACCATGGCCGAAGCCATCGCCCAATGGGACATCACCCAGACCGACGATGAAGCCGTGCACACGTTCTTCCGCGCGGGCCCGGCCGGCATCCCAACGCAGACCGCGTTCAGCCAGAGCACCCGCTGGGACACCGTGGATGACGACCGCGAGAACGGCTGCATCCGCAGCGTCGAGCACGCGTACTCGCAAGAAGGCGGCCTGGCCGTGCTCTACGGCAATATCGCCGTCGATGGCTGCGTGGTTAAAACCGCCGGTGTGGATGAGTCGATCCACGTCTTCGAAGGCACCGCGAAAATCTTCGAGAGCCAGGACAGCGCCGTGCGCGGCATCCTCGCCGACGAGGTGCAGGCTGGTGACATCGTCATCATCCGTTACGAAGGCCCGAAAGGCGGCCCGGGTATGCAGGAAATGCTCTACCCAACCTCGTACCTGAAGTCCAAAGGCCTGGGCAAAGCCTGCGCCCTGCTCACCGACGGGCGTTTCTCCGGCGGCACCTCGGGCCTGTCCATCGGCCACGCCTCGCCGGAAGCCGCTGCTGGCGGCGCCATCGGCCTGGTGCAGGATGGCGACAAAGTGCTGATCGACATTCCGAACCGCTCAATCAACCTGCTGATCAGCGACGAGGACCTGGCCACGCGCCGCACCGAGCAAGACGCCAAAGGCTGGAAGCCGGTAGAGAAGCGTCCACGCAAGGTCACCACCGCACTGAAGGCCTACGCCCTGCTCGCCACCAGCGCCGACAAGGGCGCCGTGCGCGACAAGGCGTTACTGGATCGTTTGGTTGACTGATCACACCACCGCAACATCCAGGCCCAGCTCCGTGCTGGGCTTTTTTTTTGCCTGAAAGAACACCGTCTATAGTGAGAGAGCCCGCCTACCGAGAACAGCCATGGCCAGATACCTGCTGCTCGCCGCCCTGCTTCTGCTCGCCGCCTGCTCGGAGCCCAAGCCGCCGCTGCGCATCGCCATCACCCCCTGGCCCGGCAACGAGTTTCTCTACCTGGCCGAACAACAGCAGCTGTTCGAGGCCGAAGGGGTCGGCGTCAAGATTCTCCAGTTCGACTCCCTCAACGATGCCCGGCGCGCCTACGAACGCGGCCAGGCCGATGGCTTTGGCGGCACGCTGGTAGAGGTTTTGGTGGCCCGCGAACAGAGCCAGCGCCACCCACAGGTGGTGCATGTGACGGACTACTCCAACGGCGGCGACATGCTGATTGCAAGACCCGGCATCGACAACGTCCGGCAACTGGTTGGCCTGCGCGTGGCTGTCGAACCCGGCACCCTCAATACCGTGATCCTGGCCCGCGCGCTCGAGCAGCAGGGCCTCGACCTCGCCCAGGTAACCCTGACCAGCGTGCCGCAAGGGCAGATGCTCGAAGCCCTGCAGCAAGGCCGCGTCGACGCCGTAGTGACCTACCCGCCCTTTACCCTGGAGATACTCAAGCAGCCGCAGTTTCAGAAGATTTTCAGCACCCGGGAAATTCCCGGAGAAATCCTCGACATCGTTGCCGTCGATGCCAGCGTACTGGCCACGCGCAAGGCCGACGTGCAGGCCATGCTGCGCGCCCTGGAGGCCGCCCACCACTACACCCGCCAACATCCCGAACAGGCCTACGCAATCATGGCCGCACGCGAAGGGATCAGCCCGGAAGACTTCCGCGCCGCCGTGGAAAACGACCTGAAGCTGCTAAGCGCCGCCGACCAGATAGCCTACTTCGGTGCCGAACAGCGCCTGCTGCGCTCGCTGCAACATATCCAGCGGGTACTGCTGCACAGCCAGGAGCTGACGCAACCCACCGACCTCAACGCCCTGGTAGCCCCCTGACATGTGGCAACGCCTGTCACTCAACGGCCGCATCATGCTGCCCCTGGGCCTGCTCTGGCTGCTCTCCGGGCTGGTTATCTTGCTGCTGTCCTGGCAAAGCAGCCAGGTGCAACTGCAAAATCGCCTGGAAGAGCGCGCCCAGACCTTTATTGCCAGCGTGCAGATGACCGCCGAGACCGTCAGCCACATCAGCGACCTGCGCCGTGTGGTGATGGCCTTGGGCGCCGAAAACGGCGTGCACGAACTCCTGGTGGTCGCCGGCCAGCCGGCGCAAATCATTGCCAGCACCAAGGGGGCCCAGCAAGGCATGCGCCTCGATCAACTGCCGGCACAAGAGGAGAGCCGCGAAATACTCACCCACGTGCTGAGCACGCGCACTCCGATACGTCACTTCGCGATTGGTACCCACTACGACTACTCCAGCCCAATACTCCTGACCAACAGCCAGCTGAATGGCCAGGTGCGCACCCAAGGGGCCATCTATCTGGGCCTGGACATCACCAGCCTGAACCGTCAGTTGAACCGTGAAATCATTCAGCAAACCGCCTGGCTGATGCTCGCCACCGCCCTGATGCTCGGCGCCCTGGCCCTGCTCCTGCGGCATTTGGTACTGCAACCGCTGAACGCCCTGCTAAAAGGCATCTCCGCCAGCGACTCACAAAGCGTGCTGAACAACCTGGGGCAGATCCAATCCGGCGAATTTGGCCTGCTCGCCAGCACCCTGCGCCGCCAATTACGGCACGAACTCAATCACCACCAGCAGGCCGCTGAGGCCGCCGAACAGCTACGCAAGAGTGAGGAGCTGTCGCGCGCAATCATCAGCAACAGCACAGAAGGAATTATCACCCTGACCGCTGACGGCATCATCCGCAGCGTCAACCCAGCCGCAGAGCAGTTATTTGGCTACCAGGCAGGCGAACTACTCGGCCACAAGATCGACATGCTCCTGCCACAGCGCTTTCGCCAAGCCCATGATGGCTACCTCCGCCACTCCGACCTGCATGCACCGCGCATCATCAACAAAACCCGCGACCTGTTCGGCCTACGCCAGAATGGCGAGGAGTTTGCCCTGGAGCTGTCCGTATCGCCCTTGCAGATTGACGGACAGAAGGCCTTTGTCGGCATGCTGCGCGATATTTCAGCGCGCAAGCAGTACGAATGGGGGCTGGAGATCGCCCGCAGCGAAGCCGAAGACGCCAACCGTGCCAAGAGCGAATTTCTCGCCACCATGAGCCACGAGATCCGCACCCCCATGAACGGCCTGATCGGCATGGCTCAAGTACTGGCCGACACCGCCCTGACCAGCCAGCAGCAAGAGCTGGTGCACACCCTGCAGCTCTCTGCCGACCTGCTACTGGGTTTACTCAACGACATTCTCGACCTGTCCAAAATCGAGGCGGGCATGCTGCAGCTCGAACAGGTGCCCTGCGACTGGGAGGCCATCCTGCTCGACGCGCTCAAGCTGCTGCAGCCCCAGGCGCAGAAAAAGTCCCTGCAACTGCTCCTGTTGATCGATCCCGACGTGCCATTGCAGATTCTCGGTGACCCTTTGCGCCTGCGGCAGATCATCCTCAACCTGGTCAACAACGCGATCAAATTCACCCCCCAGGGGCACGTTCACCTACACCTCAGCGCAAGTCCGCGCCCTAATGGGCAAACCCACTACTGCCTGCATATCCGCGACACGGGCATCGGCATGACGCCCGAGCAGCAAGCCAAGCTGTTCAGGCCCTTTACCCAGGCAGACTCATCCACCACCCGCTCGTTTGGCGGCAGCGGCCTCGGCCTGTCGATCAGCCGCAAGTTGCTGTTTCTGATGCAGGGCGACATCAGCGTCAGCAGCCAACCTGAGCAAGGCAGTTGCTTCAGCTTTAATCTCACACTGCGCAACTCGGCACCTACCACCCACACGGCAGCCGTGCTGCAAAGCGATAAACAGCTGCTGCTGCTCGATCCCCAGCCTCTCAACCTGGCCATCGTCCAGGCCGCACTGGCCCCCTTGGGCTACCGCGTAGAGCAACGCTACGACCTCACGCAAGCGTTGCCGGCACATGACTTACTGCTGGTCTGCGACAGTTTCAGCGAGCCATTGCCAGCAACCGCCAACCCACGACGCCTGTGGCTGTGTGATCAGGCCGCAAACACCGCGCAAAGCAACGATCCCACCCGCCTGAATCGGCCACTGGCTCAGGAGCAGTTGCGTGCAGCGGTGCAATTGGCCCTCCGCGGCGCGCCGCACAGCAGCCCACAAACAGCCAGCACCGCACGCCAGCAAAACCAGTTACACGGCCACGTGCTGGTGGTCGAGGACACCGCCGTCAACCAAACCGTGCTCAAAGCCATGCTCATGCCCTTCGGCCTGCGCTTGAGTTTTGCCGACAATGGCCAACTCGGCGTTGAAGCCACACAGCAGCACGATTACGACCTGATCCTGATGGATTGCCTCATGCCGGTGCTTGACGGCTTTGCCGCCACTCAGGCTATCCGCGCCTGGGAGCAGCAACAGGGCAAGCGCCGTACACCAATCATTGCACTGACGGCCAATGCCTATGAAGAAATTCGTCAGCGCTGCCAGGCCGCGGGCATGGATGATTTCCTCAGCAAACCGATCGTGCGAGGTACCCTGATCGAGTGCCTACAGCGCCACCTGCCCGCCAGCCTCTCGCCAGCCAGCGCGCAACCGGCCGCCGAGGAGCCGGACCGGAGCATCATCGACCACGCTGACCAACGGGGCCTGCTGCTGGCCGAACAACTGGGGCATTCCACCATGCTGTATTTGCTGGAAGAGTTTCAGCGCCATGCTCTGAGCTTTGCCGACGAGCTGCTCCAGGCCCTCGACCACGACGACTGGAGCACCGCCCAACGCATGGTGCACAGCCTCAAGGGCAGCTCAGGAACACTCGGTATGGATGCCCTCAGCCAGCACGCGGCGGCCTTGGAACTGCGCATCAAGGCCGGCGCTGGCGTGGAATCCATTAGCGCGTTGCGCATGGCCGCTCAAGACCTGCATGACGACATCAAACGTACCGTCCACGCTGCTCTAGAAGCCTGCCGGAACATTACTGCGACGCCTGCAGAGCCAGCATCTGAGTCACTGTCAGCGCCATTGCCATAGCTGATAGGCATGCGCCGGGCCACAGCCTGCAAAGCCAGATCACCGGCAGCATGGCCTCCAACGAGAAAGTCGCCGACTATGCGCGCTGCGCCTGCCCGACCTGCGGCAGCTGCTCCGGCATGTTCACTGCCAACTCGATGAACTGCCTGATGGAAGCCCTGGGCCGGGTGCGCGAAGGCGACAAGATCCTGATCAACATCCACGAGCGCTCAATCAACCTGCTGATCAGCGATGAAGAGCTGGCTGCGGACAAGATAGGCTGGATGCCGGTGGAAGTGCGTCGCGCAAAGTCACCACGGCACTCAAGGCCTACGCCCTGCTCGTCACCAGCGCCGACAAGGGTGCGGCACGTGACAAGGCACTGCTAAAAACGGGTGCCGTAAAACAGCGCACAGCACGCAAAAGCCCGGCTCAGTGTCGGGCTTTTTTGTTGTTAACTGACCCCCATGTAGCGCCCGGCGCGGTGGTTGATCGCCAGCACCATATTCAGCGCCAGCGCGCCGAGGATCGACAGCGCCACCTTGTCCAACGGCACAATCAGCACGGCGCCCAACACAATCAGGATATCGATAGCCATCTGCACCTTGCCGGCGCGCAGGCCAAAACGCTCCTGCAGGTACAGCGCCAGGATGTTCACCCCACCCAGGCTGGCGCGGTGGCGGAACAGCATCAGCAAGCCCAGACCCATGGCAAAACCACCGAATAGCGCGGCATACACCACGTTCAGGTGAGTAAAACCAATCCACTGCGGCGTCAACTCAGCCAGCAGCGAGACCATCCCCACCGCACAGAAGGTACGCAGGGTGAACGGCCAGCCCATGCGCCAGATGGCCAGGGCGTAGAACGGTAGGTTGATCAGAAAGAACACCACACCAAAGGGCCAGCCAAGCAGGTACTTGAGCAGGAAGGCCAACCCGACCGTACCGCCAGTCAGCAGCCCGGCCTGACTGTAAAAAGTAATCCCCAGCGCCACCATGGCGGTGCCCAGCAACAGCGCCAGGCCGTCCTCCCAGAGTGGATGACGAATAAAGATCGCGGCAATACGATCCGGCTCGGCGTGATCGGCATCAGCGTCATGCATGGGGAACAACCTGTAGAGAGCAAACGGCAATAGACAGCGTAGCGACCAGCAAGGGATCACCTGGCGCGGGTTAACGCTACACAACAACGATGCGCAGCGTGGCACACCCTACCTCCGCCCACCCTGGCGGAGATCAATGCAGCGCGGAAAAACTCAGCCCGAACGGGCTATTTGCGATCCCACACCTCAAACACATAGCCGGGCGTTTCCAGCCCTTCCGTGTGTTCGATGGCAGAAGACAGGTGCCAGTCATCCTTCGCCAGTTCAGGAAAGTAGGCATCGCCCTGGGGGCTGATGCCGACGCGGGTCAGGTACAGGCGCTTGGCTTGAGCCAGGCCCAATTCGTACAACTGCGCACCGCCGATCAGCATCAGCTCTTCGGCATCTTCTTCGCGCGCCCAGGCTTCGGCACGTTCGAGCGCGGCATCGAGGCTGGCGAAGACTTCCGCGCCCTCCAACTGTAAACCGGGCTGGCGGCTGACCACCAGATTGAGTCGGCCCGGCAAGGGCCGGCCGAGGGAATCCCAGGTCTTGCGACCCATGATGATCGGCTTGCCCAAGGTCAGCGCCTTGAAATGCTTGAGGTCCGCCGGCAGATGCCAGGGCAGTTGGTTATCGCGGCCGATCACGCGGTTTTCCGCCAGGGCAGCGATCATGCAGAGAGGCAGGGAAATGTTCATAGGCGCGAGAATACCGGCTCTGAGCTAATGATTGAAGCCTTGTACGGCTTCAAACCTGTGTATCCAGAATCTGGCTGAGTACGCGGTTGCGCCCCTGTGCCTTGGCCAGGTAGAGCGCCGCATCCGCCAGACGCAAGGCCTCAGCCAAGGTTTGCGGCGGCCGTGGCTGGAGATAGACCACACCGATACTCAGCGTCACGACACGGGCAGTCGCGGAAAATCATGGGGCAAGCCGAGGGCCTCAATGGTCTGACGGATATCCTGCTGAATCGCCAACATCTGAGCCTCACCCACCCCATACCAGAGGCCGACAAACACCTCACCGCCATAGCGCGCCAGACAACCCAGTGGCCGTTTGGCCCGCTCGCCAATCACCCGCGCAATCCGCCACAGGTGCACAGTGATCTAATAACGCTTGAAGACCGCCTCCAGTTCGCTGGCAAAGCGAAGGCCACGCGTGCCCTGAAAGTATTGACGCAAGCAGGGTGAGTCCTGATTGACCCACCTCAGGCTCGGTAACGTCAAGAAGACAGACTCTCCAATTGGGCCGAATCAGCGTTACACACCTGTCGATCAAACTAGCTGGGCGCAGAGATGCAGGACACGCCCACGCATAGGTCGCTGGAGTTATGCTGTGTTTTCCCTTCGTTTCTGGAAGCCCGTGTGAGTCCACTCGAAAACCCGACGCGCAACCGCCTGCAGCGCCTGTGGCTGTGCGAAGCCCTGCGCCTGCGTGAAGAACATGCCGGCCCACTGGAAGACGGCGAAGCCAACCGCCAGGCCCAACGTGCGGCCAGCGGCCTGCCTGAACGCATTGAAGCACGCGCCCTGTGGCTGGCCAACCGTGATGGCCAGCTGCAGGCCCAACAGCACTGGCTGCAAGGGGCGCGCATGGCCCTCGGCCTGCTGGTACTGCTGGCCGTGCTCAGCGGAGCGGGCTTGGCGCTGAGTGCACTGGGCGATGGCCAGCGCCCGATCAACGTGTTCTGGGCTGTGGGCAGCTTGCTGGGTCTTCATCTGCTGCTGCTCTGTGCCTGGCTGCTGAACCTGCTGCTGACCGGTAAACAGCCCGGCGTGCTGGGCCGGTTGTGGCTGTGGCTGAGTGAAAAGCTGGCCCGCGATGCTCGTGCCGCCCAACTGGCCCCGGCACTCCTGCTGCTGTTGCAGCGCCAGGGACTCAGCCGCTGGCTGCTGGGACTGCTGGTGCATGGACTGTGGCTGGTCGCTCTGCTCAGCGCCCTGCTGCTCACCCTGGCCTTGCTGGCCACCCGGCGCTACGGATTTGTCTGGGAAACGACGCTGTTGGGCAGCGACACCTTTGTCAGCCTGACCCACGCGCTGGGTGCCATCCCGGCACTCCTGGGGTTTACCGTACCCAGTGCCGACATCATCCGCGCCAGTGGTGATGCGGCTCTCCCGATCGAAGCCGCGCGCCATGCCTGGGCCGGCTGGCTGCTTGGCGTGCTGCTGGTGTTCGGCATCCTTCCACGTTTGCTGCTGGCTCTGTTCTGCCTGTGGCGTTGGCAGGCCGGGCAGAGGCGCTTGGTCCTGGACCTCAGCCTGCCTGGCTACAGCCTGCTGCGCGAACGCCTGCAACCGAGCAGCGAACGCCTCGGCGTGTGCGATGCCGCGCCTGCACAGCTGCATCAACCCCAGGCAGGCAACCACACCGAAGGCAGCCAGGGTGCGCTGCTGGTGGCCGTCGAACTGGACCCGCTGCGCAGCTGGCCACCCGTTTTACCCAAGGGAATCGGCGATGCCGGGGTGATCGACAGCCGCGAACAACGCAAGCAGCTGCTCGACCAACTCAACCGCTTTCCACCGGCCCGCCTGCTGATTGCCTGCGACCCGCGCCGTTCGCCGGATCGTGGCAGCCTGGCACTGCTCGGTGAACTGGCACGCAGCGCAGCCGCCACGCGCATCTGGTTACTGCCACCGCCGCCCGGCGAAGCCCTCGACAGCGCCCGTTTGGGCGACTGGCACCGCGCGCTGGAGCAATTGCAGCTGAGCTACAGCGACAGTGCGCCGCTCAACTGGCTGGAGCATGGCCATGACTAAAGCCCTCAAGCTGGCCGTGGTCGGTCACACCAATGTCGGTAAGACCTCGCTGCTGCGCACCCTGACCCGCGACGTCGGCTTCGGTGAGGTGTCCCATCGTCCCAGTACCACTCGCCACGTCGAAGGCGCACGCCTGTCAGTGGACGGCGTGGCCCTGCTGGAGCTGTACGACACGCCCGGCCTGGAAGACGCCATCGCCTTGCTCGATTATCTGGAACGCCTGGATCGCCCCGGCGAGCGTTTGGACGGCCCGGCGCGGCTGGCGCGTTTTCTCGATAGCAGCGAAGCGCGCCAGCGTTTCGAGCAGGAAGCCAAGGTGCTGCGCCAGCTGCTGGCCTCGGATGCCGGCCTGTATGTGATCGATGCGCGTGAGCCGGTGCTGGCCAAATACCGCGACGAACTGGCCGTGCTAGCCATGTGCGGCAAGCCCTTGCTGCCGGTGCTGAACTTCGTCAGCAGCAGCCAGCATCGCGAGCAGGACTGGCGCGATGCCCTCGCCCGCCTCGGCCTGCATGCCCTGGTGTGCTTCGACAGCGTGGCGCCACCGCTGGATGGCGAACGCCGCCTGTACGACAGCCTGGCGCTGCTGCAGGAAAAAGCCCGGCCACAACTGCAACAACTGATCGACGACCACCTGGCGCAGCGCCAATTACGCAAAAGCAGCGCTGCGCGGCTGATCGCCGAACTGCTGCTGGACTGCGCCGCCTGCCGCCGTAGCGTGGCCGCGCAAGCGGTGCTGGAACAGGGTGCAATCCGCGACCTGCATCAAACCATTCGCCAGCGCGAACAACGCTGTGTGGACGCCCTGCTGCGCCTGTACGCCTTTCGCCGGAACGACGCCGAGGCCGGCGAACTGCCACTGCTCGACGGGCGCTGGGGTGACGACCTGTTCAACCCGGAAACCCTCAAGCAGCTCGGCATCAATATCGGTGGCGGTATGGCGGCGGGTGCGGCCACCGGCATCGGCGTCGATCTGCTGGTCGGCGGCATTACCCTCGGCGCGGCAGCGCTTATCGGTGCGGTGCTCGGCGGCAGCGCGCAGACCCTGCGTAACTACGGCGCGCGGCTGAAAGGCAAACTCAAGGGTCAGCGCGAGCTGACCGTGGACGACGCCGTGCTACGCCTGCTCGCACTGCGCCAGCAGTTGCTACTGCACGCGCTGGAAGCCCGTGGCCACGCCGCCGTCGAGGCCATCAACCTGAGTACGCCGCAGGACGCCAGCTGGCGCGAGGGCAAGCTGCCAGACACTTTGTGCAAAGCCCGTGCTCATCCCGAATGGTCATCGCTCAACCCCGGCGCAACGCTGGAGGATGGTGAACGCCAGGTGCTGGTGCAGGCGTTGGCGGCTGAGTTGCTCTAACCGCTCAAGGCGTCGCGGCTAAAGCCTCTGCCACAAGACATTTAACGATCTGTGGGAGGGGCTTTAGCCGCGAACAATATCGAGGAAGATCAGACCGCGACAGGCGCCGGGATATGCGGATGCGCCTGATAGCCAAGCAGCTCGAAATCTTCGAATTTGAAGGACAGCAGGTCTTTGACCTCGGGGTTGAGCTTCATGGTCGGCAGCGGTAGCGGCTCGCGGCTCAGCTGCAGGTCGGTCTGTTCGATGTGGTTGGCGTACAGGTGGCAGTCGCCGCCGGTCCAGATAAAGTCGCCCGGTTGCAGGTCACAGACCTGCGCCACCATCAACGTCAGCAAGGCGTAGCTGGCGATATTGAACGGCACGCCGAGGAAGATATCCGCCGAGCGCTGATACAGCTGGCAGCTCAGCTTGCCGTCGGCCACGTAGAACTGGAACAGCGCATGGCACGGCGGCAGGGCCATCTGCTCCACCAGCGCCGGGTTCCAGGCGGAGACGATCAAGCGGCGCGAGTCGGGGTTCTTCCTGATCATCTCGATCAGTTTGCTGATCTGGTCGATCGACTCGCCGTTCGGCGCGGGCCAGCTGCGCCACTGGTAGCCGTACACCGGGCCGAGGTCGCCGTTTTCGTCGGCCCACTCATCCCAGATGCGCACACCGTTGTCCTTCAGGTATTTGATGTTGGTATCGCCCTGGAGGAACCACAGCAGCTCGTGGATGATCGATTTCAGGTGGCACTTCTTGGTGGTCACCAGCGGGAAGCCATCGGCCAGGTTAAAGCGCATCTGATGGGCAAAAATGCTGTAGGTGCCGGTGCCGGTGCGGTCACTCTTGAAGGTGCCGGTCTCGCGCACCAGGCGCATCAGGTCGAGGTACTGTTTCATTGCACGGCCTCCTGCGCCGCCTGACGTTTATAGGCGTAGGCAATCAGACCGAGGCCACCGAAGATCATCGGCAGGCAGAGGATCTGGCCCATGGTCAGCCAGCCGCCGGCCAGGTAGCCAAGCTGAGCATCCGGCACGCGGACGAACTCGACGATAAAGCGGAAGATCCCGTAACACAGAGCAAACATGCCGGATACGGCCATGGTCGGGCGCGGTTTACGCGAGTAGAACCAGAGGATGGTGAACAACGCCACGCCTTCCAGGGCGAACTGATAAAGCTGCGAGGGGTGGCGCGCCAGTTGCTGCGGGTCGGTGGGGAAGATCATCGCCCAAGGCAGATCGGTGGCCTTGCCCCACAGTTCGGCGTTGATGAAGTTGCCAATGCGCCCGGCACCCAGGCCAATTGGCACCAGCGGCGCGATGAAGTCCATCAGTTCGAAGAAGCTTTTGTTGTTGCGCTTGCCGAACCACCAGGTGGCCAGCATTACGCCGATCAATCCGCCGTGGAACGACATGCCGCCTTCCCAGATGCGCAGCATGCGCACCGGTTCGGCGATATAGGCCGCCAGGTCGTAAAACAGCACATAACCCAGGCGGCCACCGAGGATCACCCCCATGGCGACCCAGAACACCAGGTCAGAGAGCTTCTCCTTGTTCCAGGTCGGCGCAAAGGCGTTGACCCGGCGCGAGGCCAACCACCAGGCACCACCGATGCCGATCAGGTACATCAGGCCATACCAATGGATTTTCAGCGGGCCAAGAGCCAGTGCAACCGGGTCGATCTGCGGATAAGGCAGCATTTCAGTTCCTCAAATCAGAAAACTCAGGCCCACGCTAAACAGCAGCAGGGCAAACAGACGCTTGAGCAGGCGCGGTGACAGCTTGTGCGCCAGGCGTGCGCCGACACGGGCAAAATACATGCTGGGAATGGCGATACCGACCAGCGCCGGCAGGTAGACAAAACCCAGGCTCCACTCCGGCAGCACGGGTTTATCCCAGCCCAACCAGATAAAACTCAAGGCACTGGCCACAGCAATCGGTAAACCACAGGCCGAGGATGTGGCTACCGCCTGCTGCATAGCCACGCTGCGCCAGGTCAGGAACGGCACGGTCAGAGAACCGCCACCAATCCCGAAAATCGCCGAGGCCCAGCCGATCACCACACCTGCCACCGCCAACCCTGGCTTGCCTGGGACCGTGCGACTGGCTTTGGGTTTCAATTCCAGGGCCATCTGCACGGCAATGATGATGGCAAACACGCCGATGATCTTCTGCAGCATCGGCCCCTGAATGGCCGCTGCAGTGACCGCGCCAATGGCCGCACCGAGCAGGATACCCAGGGTCATCCAGGCGAATACCGGCCACAGCACCGCACCTTTGCGGTGGTGCTCGAGAACCGAGTTGATCGAGGTAAAAATGATGGTGGCCAATGAAGTGCCCACTGCCAGATGGGTCAGCACCAGGGGATCGAAGCCCTGCGCAGCAAAGCTCAGCACCAATACCGGGACGATGATGATGCCGCCACCAACGCCAAACAGCCCAGCCAGGGTTCCGGCCGCAGCGCCCAAGATCAAATACAGCAGCAGTTCCATCAGCACCCCCGCACACAATCCGGCATGGTAACGGATGCAACGCCCCAGACTCTACTTTGGGCGATGGATGTAAGCCCGGGCTTTGCGTAAAGTGCCGTGACCGCCCCTGGAATAGACCACCGTGCGCCCGACCCTGTACCTCAAACTGAGCTGCAACCAGATGCACCTGAGCCACCTGCAAAGCGGCCGCGAGCTGCATTTGCCGGCCGCTCCTGCCTTCAGCAACCAGCGCCTGCTGGTGGCAGATTTCGCGGCCGCGCAGCAACTGTTGCAGCGCGGCGTCGATGAAATCCTGCCCAAACGCTTTTTGCGCCTGAACCGGCCGCCGCAACTGCTGATTCAACCGCTGGAGCGCCTGGAAGGCGGCCTGTCGCAGGTCGAGGAGCGCATTTTGCTGGAGCTCGGCCTCGGCTGCGGCGCGCGAAAAGTGCGCCTCCACCTGGGCATCGAGCTGGACAACGCTGGCGTGCTGGCAAAGTTAAGGAGCTAACTCATGTGCCTGATCGTCCTGGCCTGGCGACCGGGCCATGCCCAGCCGCTGCTACTGGCAGCCAACCGTGATGAGTTCTATGAGCGTCCCAGCCAGGCAATGGCCGAATGGCCCGATATGCCGGGGGTGATTGCCGGTCGCGACCTGCAAGCCGGCGGCACCTGGCTAGGCATCGGCGCCAATGGGCGCTTTGCCGCCCTGACCAATATTCGCGACCCCAGCCAGGCTCAAGGCAGCCGCTCACGGGGCGAGTTGCCGGTGGCCTTTCTCGCCGGCAGCCACAGCATCAAAGACTTTCTGCATGACCTGCACGAGCAGCGCCGTCACTACAGCGGCTTCAACCTGCTGCTCGGTGACAGCCAGCAACTCTGGCACTTCAACTCCCTCAACGGACGCGCCAGGCCATTGGCTGAAGGCGTGCACGGCCTGTCGAATGCCGACCTGGACACGCCCTGGCCCAAGCTGCAGCGGGCCAAGCAGGCGCTGCACAAAGGGCTGCATGAGCCGCATCCACAGATGCTGTTCAAGCTGTTGGCCGACCCCACGCGCGCAGCAGACGCTGAGCTGCCGCAAACCGGTATCGGCCTGACCGGCGAACGCTTGCTGTCCAGCATATTTATTGCCAGCGCCACCTACGGTACCCGCGCCAGTACTGCGTTGATCGTCAATGCCGACGGCAGCCGCGTGCTGGCCGAGCGCACGTTCGGCAGCTATGGCAGCTGTTTAGGTGAGGTGATTTTGCACTGCTGAGGCCGCTCAGTGGCTGCGGGCAGGCTCGCTGAATCCATCAAGGGTAAACAGCGGCGAGGCAATCGTCGGATCGTCGGCATCAGCAACCAGCAGCGGCCGACCATCGGCCTGAAAAGCCAACCCTTCGATCTTCACCACAGGCGTCAGGCGGCTTAGCTCAACGACCGTCAGCTGCGCATCCAGCCGCCCAAGCACGCTGCCGACACAGGCACCGTCCAGGTAGCTGGAGTCGGTAGCCTCCCCCGTCGCCGTGAAATACAGCGCACCAGAGGGCGCCACGCTGAGGTCAGTCAGGCTCAGTGGCACGCCGTCCAGCTCCGGCAACTGCAGCGGCACCGTCCGCTGCAGAGCGGCGGCACTCAGTTGTCCGTGCTGCAGATCGCGCTGCACCTGCGGCAAATCGAGCACTACCAGAGCATTTTCCCGGCCGCGGCCATTGCCGCGCTGCGCCAACAGCAACTGCCCGCGATAGGCCACCCCGCCTTCGATATTCAGGTCCTGAAAGTGCTCAGCGAGCGCCTGGTACAAGGGGTTAAGATCGATAACCCGCACACTGTCAGCCTTAACCAGACAACCGCGACAACGCCGCTTGGTCGAACCCGACCCCAAGGCCAGCAGGCCGCCTTCAGGTAATAACAGCAACGCCTCGAAATCCGGTTTAAGGCGTTTGCGCTGCTTGGCATCGGTGGGTAATTCGCCGGGGAGCAGGGTCTGTTCGGCCTGCCAGTCGCCACTCAGGTTATAGCGCTGCAGCACCAGCGCATCGTCAGCCAGTACCCACAAGCTCTGCCCCTGACACACCAGCGCACTGGCTGCCGACAGACGCAGGGTAGCCAGTTGGCGCAACGCCAGGAGGTTATCTGTAGGACTCAGCACGAGCCGCGAGCGCTCACGCCTGGATATCCGACGCCGGATTGATCATGCGGCCCAGGCCGAGGTTGCGCAGGGCCAGTTGCAGGGTGCTGTGGATCACCTGCGGGTTGTCGATGCTCATGACCTGGCTCAGCAATTCCTGCGCCTTGCCCAGGCTGATCTGCCGTAGCAGCCATTTGACCTTGGGCAGGTTGGTGGCGTTCATCGACAGCCCGTCGAAGCCCATGGCCATCAGCAACACAGCGCACGCCGGATCACCGGCCATCTCACCGCAGATGCTCACCGGCTTGCCTTCCGCATGCGCGCCAGCCACCACGATGCGCAGCGCCTGCAGCACCGCCGGGTGGAGGAAGTCGTAGAGATCGGCGACGCGCGGGTTGTTACGGTCCACCGCCAACAGGTATTGGGTCAGGTCATTCGAGCCGACGGAGAGAAAGTCGACCTGGCGCGCCAGTTCGCGCACCTGATAGACCGCCGCAGGAATCTCGATCATCACCCCAACCGGTGGCAGCGGCACGTCAGTGCCTTCGTCGCGCACCTCGCCCCAGGCGCGGTGAATCAGGTGCAGCGCTTCTTCCAGCTCCTGAATCCCGGAAATCATCGGCAGCAGGATACGCAGGTTGTTCAGCCCCTCGCTGGCCTTGAGCATGGCGCGGGTCTGCACCAGGAAGATTTCCGGGTGGTCGAGGGTCACGCGGATACCGCGCCAGCCGAGGAAGGGGTTGTCTTCCTTGATCGGGAAATAGCTCAGCGCCTTGTCACCACCGATATCCAAGCTACGCATGGTTACCGGCAGCGGGTGGAAGGCGGCCAGTTGCTCGCGATAAATCGCCAGCTGCTCCTTCTCGCTGGGAAAGCGCTCCTTGATCATGAACGGCACTTCGGTGCGGTACAGGCCCACCCCTTCGGCACCGCGCTCCTGAGCGCGTTTTACATCGGCAAGCAGGCCGGTGTTGACCCACAACGGCATACGGTGGCCGTCGAGGGTTTCGCACGGCAAGGCGCGCAGCGCATCAAGGCCCTGGGCCAGCTGACGCTCTTCCTCGACCACATCGGCGTACTGCTTGCGCAGCACTTCGCTGGGGTTGGTGAACACTTCACCGTGATAACCGTCGACGATCAGCTGAATGCCATCAATCTTCGAATACGGCAGGTCGACCGCGCCCATCACCGTGGGAATACCCATGGCCCGGGCAAATATCGCCACATGGGAGTTGCCGGAGCCCTGCACGGACACCAGGCCAACCAACTTGCCTTCCGGTACTTCGCCGAGCATCGCCGGCGACAGCTCTTCACTGACCAGAATGCAGTTATCCGGGTATACCAGGGTCTGCTGGCGCGCCTGCTGCAGGTAGGCGAGCAGGCGGCGGCCGAGGTCTTTGACATCGCTGGCGCGTTCGCGCAGGTAGGCGTCGTCCATCAACTCGAAGCGATTGACGTGCTCGCTGACCACATGACGCAACGCGCCCTGCGCCCACTGCCCAGTGCGGATGACCTTGACCACCTCGTTACCCAGGGCCGCGTCTTCCAGCATCATCAGGTAAACGTCAAACAAGGCGCGCTCTTCGGGGCGCAATTGCGTAGCCATCTTCGCCGAAAGCGCGCGCATATCGGCACGCACGCCTTCCAGCGCGGAGTTGAATAACTCCAGTTCGGCGGCGATGTCATCCACCGTCTTGTCCGGCACCACTTCCAGATCAGCTGGCGGCAGCACGACCACAGCAGTGCCCACGGCGGCACCTGGAGAGCCCGGCACCCCGACGAACTTGGCCTCCTGAATGCCCTTGCCCTGACGACCCAGACCGCGAATCGACCCTGTGGCCTCGGCATGGGCAATAACCCCGGCGAGTTGCGCGCTCATGGTCACCAGGAAGGCTTCTTCACCTTCATCGAACTGGCGACGCTCCTTCTGCTGCACAACCAGCACGCCCATTACCCGACGGTGGTGGATGATCGGTGAACCGAGGAAGGAGGCATAACGCTCTTCACCGGTTTCGGCGAAGTAGCGATAGCGCGGATGTTCAGAGGCGTGCTCGAGGTTCAGCGGTTCTTCGCGGGTGCCGACCAAACCGACCAGACCCTCGTTGGGCGCCATACTGACCTTGCCGATGGCTTTCTTGTTCAAGCCCTCGGTGGCCATCAGCACAAAGCGGTTGGTTTCAGGGTCAAGCAGGTAGACCGAGCAGACCTGGCTGCCCATAGCATCGCGCACCCGCTGCACGATAATGCCCAGCGCCGCCTTGAGGTCCTTGGCGGCGTTTACTTCCTGGACAATCTTGCGCAGCGTATTGAGCATACTTGGCTCAGCCTGTGTCAGTCGCGTGCCAAAAGGCGCGGCGCGAGTTCCTTGAGGGCGCGACGGTAAACCTCGCGTTTAAATGTCACCACCTGGCCCAGCGGGTACCAGTAACTGACCCAGCGCCAACCGTCGAATTCCGGCTTACCGGTCAGGTCCATGCGTACCCGGTCTTCTGCGCCAGTCAAACGCAGGAGAAACCACTTCTGTTTCTGCCCGATGCACAGCGGTTGGCTGTGCGTGCGCACCAGGCGCTGGGGCAGACGATAACGCAACCAGCCCCGGGTGCAGGCGAGAATTTTCACATCCTGCTGTTCCAGCCCCACTTCTTCGTTCAATTCGCGGTACAGCGCCTCTTCCGGCGACTCATGGTCATTGATCCCGCCTTGTGGGAACTGCCAGGCGTCCTGGTTTATCCGACGCGCCCACAACACCTGGCCAACATCATTGGTCAGAATGATGCCGACATTCGGGCGAAAACCATCAGGATCGATCACGGCGCACAACCTCGTAAACGCATGTTTCGGCATTGTTCCACAAAGCCCGCAGCAGCAGCAACGCGAGCGGCCCGTGTAATAGGAAAGCCGTATAAAAGCCGTTATTCTGGCCGCCTTTCGTGGCAGGCAGTTAAAGGGGTTCCCGTGCGTTTGGCTTTATTCGATCTCGACAACACCCTGCTCGGTGGCGACAGCGACCACGCCTGGGGTGATTACCTGTGTGAACGCGGCATTCTCGACGGCATCGCCTACAAGGCGCGTAACGATGACTTCTATCAGGACTACCTGGCAGGCCGCCTGAACATCACCGACTACCTGAATTTCAGCCTGGAAATCCTCGGCCGCACGGA
The DNA here is from genome assembly GCF_003060885.1 of Pseudomonas sp. HMWF032. Taxonomy (GTDB): domain Bacteria; phylum Pseudomonadota; class Gammaproteobacteria; order Pseudomonadales; family Pseudomonadaceae; genus Aquipseudomonas. Next base: position 297,117 of record NZ_QAIG01000005.1, on the reverse strand, counting down.
AATGGCCCAGCTGGAGCAATGGCACCGCGAATTTATGCGCGATTGCGTCGAGCCCATCATCCTCGCCAAGGGCGAAGCATTGCTGGCCGAACACCGCGAAGCCGGCGACAAGCTGCTGATCATCACCGCCACCAACCGCTTCGTCACCGCGCCGATTGCGGCGCGCTTGGGCGTCGACACGCTGCTGGCCACCGAATGCGAAATGGCAGATGGCCGCTACACCGGGCGCACCACCGATGTGCCGTGCTTCAAGGAAGGCAAGGTCACGCGCCTGAACCGCTGGCTGGCGGAGAGCGGCCTGAACCTCAACGACAGCTACTTCTACAGCGACTCCATGAACGACCTGCCGCTGCTGGAGCACGTCACCCACCCCTTCGCCGTCGATCCCGACCCGAAGCTGCGCGCCGAAGCCGAACAACGCGGCTGGCCAGTGATCTCGCTGCGCTGAATCCGCCGCCAATAAAAACGCCGCCTGATCAGGCGGCGTTTTTGTTTGCAAGCCAGCTCAGACCGGCTTGGCACCCATCAGGGCCATGATCACCAGCAGCAACAGCAGAATAAGACCGGCATAGACAGCGCAGAAATTCAGCAAGCGCTTGGGTGCCGGCGCGCCGTTGAGGGCTTGCCAAGCTGACAAACGACCGGCCAGCAGCAGGCCCACCACCATCAACACAACAAACAGCACACTGCTCAGCAGCAGCCAGGTCTGGCTCAACGGCCAACCGATGAGGTCAACCAGCAACCAGCCGGTTACTGGCAGGCTTAGGGCCAGCAGGCCGAGCACCGGCAGGCTGATCAGGCGGGTGCGCTTGAGCTTGCGCTGCAACACAGCGGCATCGCCACTGCGCGTGGCTTTCCAGAGCATAAACAGGTGCACGGGCACGCCGATCAGCAGGAGGATACCGGGCAGCATGTGCAACATTTTCAGTAGCGGATAGTGTTCCATTGATTCAGTCCTACCGGGTTTCCGGCTTATCCAAGAAAGAGTTTGTACGCCGGATTGTCGCTCTCATCCCAATAGGGATAACCGATGGCTTCCAGCGCCGCCGGCACGAGATGTCGCTCGGCTTGCGGCACTTGCAGCCCCGCGACGACGCGACCATCGGCAGCACCATGGTTGCGATAGTGGAACATCGAGATATTCCAGCGGCCACCGAGTTTTTGTAAGAAATTAAACAGCGCACCCGGACGCTCAGGGAACTCAAAGCGCAGCACCACTTCATCCGGCACGGCCGCCGCATGCCCGCCGACCATGTGACGGATGTGCAGTTTGGCCAGTTCGTTCTCGGTCAAGTCCAGCACCGGGAAGCCCTGATCACGCAGCCCTTGCACCAGCGCGGCACGCGGATCGCTGTCCGGGTGGGTCTGCACACCGACAAAGATGTGCGCCTCTTTGTCTTCGTGGAAACGGTAATTGAATTCGGTGATCTGCCGCTTGCCGAGCGCTTCGCAGAAGGCTTTGAAGCTGCCGGGCTGCTCGGGGATGGTCACGGCGATGATCGCTTCACGCTTTTCGCCCAGCTCGGCGCGCTCGGCGACATGGCGCAGGCGGTCGAAATTGACGTTGGCACCGGAGTCGATGCCCACCAGCACCTGGCCGCGGCAGCCTTCGCGCTCCACGTACTTCTTGATCCCGGCGACACTCAGCGCCCCCGCTGGCTCAGTGATCGAGCGGGTGTCATCGTAAATGTCCTTGATCGCCGCGCAGATCTCGTCGGTGCTGACGGTGATCACTTCATCGACATAGTCCTTGCACACCTCGAAGGTGTGCTGGCCGATCTGCGCCACGGCCACGCCATCGGCGAACAAACCGACCTGGCTCAGCACCACGCGCTCACCAGCGGCCATGGCCGCTTGCAGGCAATTGGAGTCGTCCGGCTCGACGCCGATTACCTTGATTTCCGGGCGCAGGTATTTCACGTAGGCGGCGATCCCGGCAATCAGCCCACCGCCGCCGCACGGCACAAAGATGGCATCGAGCTTGCCCGGCTGCTGACGGAGAATTTCCATGGCAATGGTGCCCTGGCCGGCGATAGTGTGCGGATCATCGTAGGGGTGGATATAGATGTAGCCCTTTTCCTCGACCAGTTTCAGCGAAAAAGCCAATGCCTCAGGGAAGCTGTCGCCATGCAGCACCACCTTACCGCCCCGCGAGCGTACACCCTGCACCTTGATCTCCGGCGTGGTCTTGGGCATCACGATGGTGGCTTTAACACCCAGCACTTTGGCCGCCAGCGCCAGGCCTTGGGCATGGTTGCCGGCCGACGCGGTGACCACACCGCACGCCTGTTCTTCAGCTGAGAGCTGCGCCAGCTTGTTGTACGCACCACGAATCTTGAACGAGTACACCGGCTGCAGGTCTTCACGCTTGAGCAGAATCTGGTTGCCCAGGCGCTCGGATAGCTGATTAGCCACCTGCAGCGGGGTTTCCACCGCCACGTCATAAACGCGCGAGGTGAGGATTTTCTTGACGTACTGTTCGAGCATGGCGGGCATCGCAGGCGGCTTTTCAGGGAGTCAGCGAGTCTACCCCAGCGCTGCGCCGAACGACCATACAAGCCACGGGGTTTTCCCAGCCAGCGGCCCGCTGGCGCCTCAGTCAGGCTATAATTCGCGCCTTTCCACCATTCCCACACCAGGCCTAAAGATGAACCAGGATCAACTCAAGCAAGCCGTTGCCCAGGCTGCCGTCGACTTTATTCTTCCCAAACTCGACGCCAAGAGTGTGATCGGTGTCGGCACCGGCTCCACCGCCAACTGCTTTATCGATGCCCTGGCCAAGCACAAGATGGAGTTCGACGGTGCCGTGGCCAGCTCCGAAGCCACCGCCGCACGCCTCAAGGGCCATGGCATTCCCGTGTATGAGCTGAACACCGTCAGCGACCTGGAGTTCTATGTCGACGGCGCCGACGAGAGCGACGAGCACCTCAATCTGATCAAGGGCGGCGGCGCCGCTCTAACCCGCGAGAAGATCGTCGCAGCGGTGGCGCAGACCTTTATCTGCATTGCCGACGCCAGCAAGCTGGTGCCGGTACTCGGCGCGTTCCCACTGCCAGTGGAAGTGATCCCGATGGCGCGCAGCCATGTCGCCCGGCAACTGGTCAAACTCGGTGGCGATCCGGTGTACCGTGAAGGCGTAGTGACCGACAACGGCAATATCATCCTCGACGTGTTCAACCTGTCGATCACCAACCCCGTGGAGCTGGAAAGCCAGATCAACGCCATCGTCGGCGTGGTCACCAATGGCCTGTTTGCTGCACGCCCGGCTGACGTGCTGCTGCTCGGCACCGCAGAGGGTGTGAAAACCCTCAAGCGCGCCTGAGAACCTACCCGCAGTCGGCTGCGCGCCGGCCCTGCTGCGTTAAAAACAGGCTCGGGATGCTCATCTACATCAGTAAACTCCGCTTCCTCGCCTGTTTTGACCAGCCGGAGGCTGTTACTAACGTAGCGCCTTGCATGACTCTGGCTTGCCAGACTCTGAACAGGTTCTGACCCAGAGCAGGAATCGGCAGCTGTGCAAAAATGGATCAAGTCGGCAGACAGCCTGCGTCCTTGCCGTCATGCTGCCGGCAGTGCTTAGCAGGTCGTTAAAACGTAATCAGGATCGCCAGGGAGCTTTATGTCCGCATTCGTCTCGTCCACCCATGATCGCCAGTTGGAACTCGCCGATCTGCTGCGAGAGCTGGTCGCCCAGGGCCGGACCAATCAGGACAATGCCGAACAATGCCTGGCGATCCGCCGCAGTGCCGTGAATAACCAGCAGCACCCGCTGGAATTTCTTGCCGCGCAGCAACTGGATGATCTGAAAAGCCCTGGCAAGAAGCTTGAACTGGAAGGCCTGACCAGTTGGCTGGCGGAACAATGCGGCCAGCCCTTTCTGCGCATCGACCCGCTGAAAATCAATGTCGCCGCCATCACTCCGTTGATGTCCTACGCCTTCGCCCAGCGCCACAAGATTCTTGCCGTGGCGGTGGATAACGACAGCGTAACCATTGCCAGCAGCCAACCCCTGGTGCACAGCTGGGAAGCCAATCTGATCCATGTGCTCAAGCGCCCGATCAAGCGCGTGGTGGCCAACCCGACGGATATTCAGCGTTTCACCGTGGAATTCTACCGACTGGCCAAATCGGTCACCGGAGCGAACGCGGGCGAGGTGAAGACCAGCAGCGCCGGCAACTTCGAGCAACTGCTCAACCTCGGCGCGCAGGATCAGGAGCCCGATGCCAACGACGCGCATATCGTCAATATCGTCGACTGGTTGTTCCAGTACGCCTTTACCCAACGCGCCAGTGATATCCATATCGAACCGCGGCGCGAGCAGGGCAGCGTGCGCTTTCGCATCGACGGTGTGCTGCACACCGTCTATCAATTCCCGCCGCAGGTGACCATGGCCATTGTCAGCCGCCTGAAGAGCCTCGGGCGGATGAACGTGGCAGAAAAACGCAAACCGCAAGATGGCCGGGTGAAGACCAAAACCCCGGACGGCGGTGAAGTCGAACTGCGCCTATCGACCCTGCCCACCGCCTTTGGCGAAAAGATGGTGATGCGAATCTTCGACCCGGAAGTGCTGCTGAAAAGCTTCGACCAGCTGGGTTTTTCCGCCGATGACCTGAAGCGCTGGCAGAGCATGACCAGCCAACCTAATGGCATCATCCTGGTCACCGGCCCTACCGGCTCGGGCAAGACCACCACGCTGTACACCACGCTCAAGCAACTGGCCACGCCTGAGGTCAACGTCTGCACCATCGAAGACCCGATCGAGATGATCGAGGGCACCTTCAACCAGATGCAAGTGCAGAGCAATATCGATCTGACCTTCGCCAGCGGCGTGCGCGCGCTGATGCGCCAAGACCCGGACATCATCATGGTCGGCGAGATCCGTGACCTGGAAACCGCCGAGATGGCGATCCAGGCGGCGCTGACCGGCCACCTGGTGCTGTCCACCCTGCACACCAACGACGCCCCCAGCGCCATCACCCGCCTGCTGGAACTCGGCGTGCCGCATTACCTGCTCAAGGCCACCCTGCTCGGCGTCATGGCCCAGCGCCTGGTGCGCACCCTATGCCCGCACTGCAAAGCGCCGCACACGCTGGATGAAGACGGCTGGCAGAGCCTGACCAAACCCTGGAGCGCGCCGCTGCCAACGCAGGCACACCGCGCCGTGGGCTGCCTGGAATGCCGCGACACCGGCTACAAAGGGCGCGCCGGGGTGTATGAAATCATGCTGATCAATGATGCGATGAAGCCCTTGATCACGGAGGACACGGACCTGATCGCCCTGCGCCGGCACGCGTTCAAAGAAGGCATGCGCAGCCTGCGCCTGTCCGGTGCACAGAAGGTGGCCGCCGGCCTGACCACCATCGAGGAAGTGCTGCGGGTCACCCCGCAGAGCGAGCAGAAATAGCGCCGTTAGACGCCTCAGCTTCTAGGCAAGCGCTGCTGGCGGGCGAGAAGGCTTGCGACCCGCTGCGGTTTGCACTGCAGATAGGCCGAGGCTTGCAGCAGACGCTGATTGGAATGCCAGGCAAACAGAAACTGCCCGCCCTTGAGCTGATCGACCACCATCCGCGCCACTTCCGGGCGCACCGCTGGGCAACCCAGGCTGCGCCCGATACGGCCATGTTTCGCCACCCAGCGCGGGTTCACATAGCCCGCACCGTGAATCACGATGGCCCGCTCGCGGGCCAGGTCATTCAAACCCGGTTCTAGCCCGTCCATGCGCAGGGAATAACCGTGCTTGCCGCGGTAGCTTTCCGCCGTGCGGAACAGGCCCAAACTGGACTGATGGCTACCCAGGCGATTGGAAAACAGCTCGGCGAAGTTCTCCCCGGATTTGCGGCCATGGGCGACGAAGTCACGCAGCAGCAAACGCTTGCGCTGCAAATCGAAGATCCACAACCGTCGCTCGCTGGAAGGCCGCGAATAATCGATCACCGCCAGGCGGCGCGCCGGATCAGCGCCATGATTGACCGCACACTGCATGGCCGCCAGGGCATGGCGCAGGGCCTGCGGATTAAGCCCCGGAGCGACCCTGGACAAGTCACGTTGCAGGGCATCCAACCCGCCAGCCAACGCCGCCATTGGCGCTGTCGCCAGGCACAGGGCCAGCAGAAAGCGGGATAACCGTCCGAACATGTACGCCACTACCTCCGGGTCTGTCACAGGAGCCTAATGCGCCCCCGTCTATACTGCGCAAATGTTTGCCCTGCGCAATACCGCTCTGAACCAAGGACTGGAGCAGTCGATTGTTCAAAAAAACGCCATGTTACCTGAGCCTCACCCTGCTCCTCCTGCCACTGGTCGCGAATGCTGCTGCGCCACTGTTCGCCAAGCCAGGCGATCTGCGCCCGCTGCTGACGAACCTCCGCGCGCACTGCGCACCGCTACCGGCAAGCCTAGACGAAAAGGCCGAAGACCTCCTGCAGCAGTTCTATGCCCAGCGCGCAGGCCAGCCGGCCTGGCAGAGCAGTGCGCAACTGCTGCAGTTAAATGAGCAGATCGAGCAGCTCGCCGACGATGGCCTAGCGAGCAGCGCCTACCCCCTGCCGCTGGTGGCCAATACGCAAATTGAGCGCTACGACTGCGCCGACCTGCTGACCACCCACAGTTACCTGCAGGCACTGCTGCACCTGCGCCGCGGCCGATTGTTGCAACAGCGCCTGGAACCGCTGTGGCGCTCACCGGCGCTGACCACTGCCGATCCCCAGTTGGCCACCCTGTCACTGGCCTTGCTGCACGTGCAGATGCCGAGCCAGGCATTTGTCAGCGCGCGACCTGCCAGCGCGCAATACCAGCACTTGCGCCAGGTCTATGCCCGGCAACGCCTGCAACCTCTGGTCGAGTGGCCGACCCTGGACGCCGGCGCCCTGCTCAAACCACAGGGCGAAGATCCGCGCCTGCCAACCTTGCGCCAGCGCCTGAGCGCCGAAGGCTATCTGACGCCCGCAGCAGGCAAACCGGACAACCACTACGATGCGGACACTCAAGCGGCACTGGAACAGTTCCAGCGTGACCACGGGCTCAACCCCGACGGCATTCTCGGCCCCGCCAGCCTGACCGAGCTGAATGTCAGCGCCCAGGTGCGCCGCGAACAGCTGCGCGCCAACCTCGAACGCCTGCGCTGGCTGGCGGATGATGTACGCGCGGCCGAAGTACTGATCAACGTAGCTGCTGGCGAGCTGCAGATCTGGCGTCAGGAACAGTTGCTATGGCGTAGCCGTACCCAGGTCGGCCGTGCCGATCGACAGACACCGCTGTTAGCCTCGCGCCTGGAGCGCCTGACCCTCAATCCAACCTGGACCGTACCGCCGACCATCCTGCGCGAGGATAAAATACCGGCGATACGCAACGATCTCGGCTACCTGGAGCGTCATCAGATCAGCGTGCTCGACCGTGATGGCAACCGCCTCGACCCACAGACCGTCGACTGGGATAACCCAGGTGCCATCCGCCTGCGCCAGGCCGCCGGCAGCCTCAACCCGCTCGGCCGCCTGGCCCTGCGCTTCGACAACCCGTTTGCCGTATACCTGCATGACACCCCCAGCCAGCAGCTGTTCAGCAAGGCACCACGCGCGTTCAGCTCCGGTTGCGTGCGGGTCGAAGCCGTGGACAACCTGCTGGCCTGGCTGCTTAGTCCCGACGAGCTGGGCACGGTACGCGCGCGTATCGCCGACGGTACCACCCAGCAGTACCGTTTACGCCATCCCGCGCCCTTGCTGATTGCCTACTGGACTGCCGAGGCCAACAACAGCGGTGGCGTGCGCTACTACCCGGACATCTACGCGCGTGACGCCCGCCTGATCCAGGCGCTGGCCCAGCACGCACCCTGACCGGCCGATGCAACCGTTGATCGGCGCACCTTGCAACAGCATCGACAGCAGCGCCAAGGCCAACTGTGCTTAGATACCTGAGCCGCTACCCAGCAAACATCCCCTCATCAAGGAGCTTCACCACATGGAAATTGGCAGCGTTATTTTTCTCTTTGTCGGCCTCGCCGTCGCCATCGTCTTTATGGGATTCAAAGTCGTGCCACAGGGGTTCGAGTGGACGGTGGAGCGCTTCGGCCGTTACACCAACACACTCAAACCGGGCCTGAACATCATCGTCCCGGTGATGGACAAGATCGGCCGCAAGCTCAATGTCATGGAAAGCGTGCTGGACATCCCGCCGCAGGAAGTCATCACCGCCGACAACGCCACGGTGCAGATTGACGCCATCTGCTTCTTCCAGATCATCAATTCGGCGCAAGCCGCCTACGAGGTGAACAACCTCGAGCACGCCATCCGCAACCTGGTGATGACCAATATCCGCACCGTGCTCGGCTCAATGGAACTGGACGCCATGCTCGGCCAGCGTGACGCGATCAACGAGCGCCTGCTCAAAACCGTGGATGAAGCCACAGCACCTTGGGGCATCAAGATCACCCGCATCGAAATCAAGGACATCAGCCCGCCCGCCGACCTGATGGCGGCCATGTCCGGGCAGATGAAAGCCGAACGCATCAAGCGCGCGCAGATCCTCGAAGCCGAAGGCCTGCGTGCCGCCGCCATCCTCACCGCCGAGGGGCAGAAGCAAGGCGACATCCTCAAGGCTGAAGGCCAGCGCCAGGCCGCCTTCCTCGAAGCCGAAGCGCGCGAGCGGGCCGCCCAGGCCGAAGCCGAGGCTACGCGCATGGTTTCCGAGGCGATTGCTCAGGGTAACGTGCAGGCGGTCAATTATTTCGTCGCACAGAAATACATCGAAGCCCTTGGCCAACTGGCCAGCGCCAACAACAGCAAGGTCATCCTCATGCCGCTGGAAGCCAGCCAGGTGATTGGCGCGGTGGGCGGTATCAGTGAAATCGTCAAAGCCACCTTCGGTGAGCGGAAGGGTTAAGCCATGTGGGACTTCTTGCAGCATCTGTCGTACTGGAACTGGCTGGCCCTGGGCACCCTGCTGTTGATCCTGGAAGTGTTTGGCGCCGGTGGCTATCTGCTGTGGATCGGCCTGGCCGCCGCCAGCGTCGGCCTGCTGACCTTTATCTTCCCGGGCCTGCCCTGGGCAGCGCAGTTCATCCTGTTCGGCCTGTTGTCGGTGCTGACGGCGGTGTTCTGGTGGCAACGCCAACGCAGCGCCGCCAAACCCTCCGATCAGCCGGGGCTGAACCAGCGTGGCAGCGAATTCATGGGGCGCACCTTTGCCCTGCATGAAGCCATCCATGAAGGACGCGGCAAGATAAAAGCCGGAGATTCATTGTGGTTGGTCAGCGGCCCGAATCTGCCGGCGGGCACGCCGGTACGCGTGGTGGGGCAGGACGGTGTGGTGCTGCGGGTCGAGGCCGAGCAATCCGCCTGACACATAACCCGGCACTGGCGGACAACACCCAGTGCCGGTTCGCGGCCTGTCACTCAGGCAGGGCGTACACCTTGAACAGCGCCTTGACCATCTCCCCCGGCTCGCCGAAGTAGCGGCTGTAAATCTGCTCCAGCTCGCCCGAACGTTGTGCCTTGCTCAGGGCGGTGTCGACCAGCAGGCGGAAGTCTTCGTCACCGCGCGGCAACGCCATGGCCACCGGGGCATATTCGTAGATACGCTCCAGCACCTGCATGGCGCTGGCGTCATCACGCCGGGCCAGGTAAGTCTTGAGCAGCATGCGTTCGGAGAAGAAGGCATCGGCCTTACCCTCAGCCACCAGTTGCACGCCCTCCTCCTGACTGTTGACAGTCACCACCGTGGCGACCACACCCAGCATGCGTTGCTGCTTGCGAATCCAGGCCTCTGTGGCTTCACCCTGTTTAACCGCGTAGGTGTGGTTGGCCAAGCCGCGATTGAGCGTGGCGCGCCAGGTCGGTCCGCTGTGCGCCACCTCGCCGTTGAGCACCTTGACCAACGCCTCGGGCGCATCCTTACGCACCAAAACCGCCAACCCGGCGGTGTAGATGGGCAAGGAGAAACTGACCTGTTTACGCTGAGTGAGGCTTTCCACACTGGGTGAGCAGAGCAGGTCGAGCGCGCCGTCGTGCACGGCGGTCAGCCCTTGTGACGCCTTCACGGACTGATAGCGCACCTGCAGCGCAGGCAGGTTCAGTTCGGTTTTGACCTGTTCGACCACCTTCTCGCACAGTTCAATGGCATAGCCACCGACCTCACCGTTTTGCAGGCTGCTGAAGGGGGCAATGTCGTCGATGTAGCCCAGGTTGAGGGTGTTGCTGCTTTCGATGCGCTGCAAGGTATCGGCCTGCGCAACAGGCGACAGCAGCAACAGGCAGGCCAGCAACAGGTTGAACGAATTGCACGGGTGAAGATTCATATCCATATCCCCAGATTCAAAGGGTTTACCGGCCATTACGCCTTACCGGGCGCGGGTTGCTCGGCAACAAAGCGTTTGGCGATAAAGCCGTACAGCAGGTAGCCCAGCGCCAGCACCAGCATCGCGCCAAACACGGCGTCTTTGCCCGAGGCGTACAGGGCGTAGAAGCAATAAACCATGGCAACCATCAGCACCACGAGGTTGCGCGTGTACACCGTCGCGCTGACCCGCGCCTTGTACATGATCACCAGCAAGCCGGAGAGCGCCGTGACGTAGGGAATCAGGTTGGTCACCGCCGCCAGATTCACCAGTTTGCTGAACTGCTCGCTGGCATTGGGCGAGATGGTCGAGAGGGCCAACAGCGTTTGCAGCACACCGCAGACAATCATGCCAATCACCGGGGCGTTGACCGCCGTGACCTTGCCGAACAGCTTGAGGAACATGCCCTGATCGGCCGTGACCTTGGCGGTTTGCGCCAAGGTGAATTGCCAGCCCAGCAGCGAGCCAATACAGGCCATGACTGCCAAGCCCATGATGATGTTGCCGATAAAGGGGTTGAACATCTGCGCATAGACATAAGCGAACGGTGCGCTGGAATTGGCCAGCTCAGCGTTGGGCACAATGCCCTGAATCACGGTGGTCGACAGCACATACACCACCGCCGCGCCCAGGGTGCCGAACAGGCAGGCCAACGGCACGTTACGCTCGGGGTTGTCCACCGCGTCGGAGTTTTGCGCCGCGGATTCCATGCCCAAAAAGGCCCACAAGGTCAGCGGAATACTCTGCGCGATGGCATCGCTGATCACCAGGTTATGCGGGTTCCAGGCCTCCTTGAGCACTTGTGCATCAAACCAGAACCAGCCGATTACACTCAGCCCGGCCACCGGAATGATCACGCCCCACACAGTGATGGAGCCAATCTTGCCGGTGATATTGGGGCCACCGAAGTTGGCCACCGTGGTCAACCAGATCAGCCCTACCGTGCCGACAAACAGCGGAATGGCACCGGTGCCCAGCCACGGGAAGAACGGCGTGAGGTAACCCACCGCCGAAATGCCGATGGCCACGTTGCCGATGGCCAACGAGAGGAAGTACAGAAACGAACAGAGGAAGAACGCCGACTTACCGTGCGCCTCCTCGCTGTAAGCCGACATGCCGCCCGAGCGATGGCAGTAAATCCCGCACTGGGCAAAACAGTAAGCAATGGCCATGGAGCCGACAGCCGTAATGATCCATGACAACAGCGAAACGGCCCCCAACTGGGCCATGCTCGACGGCAACATGATGATGCCCGAGCCCATCATATTGACCGCCACCAGGGTGGTGAGCCCCACCAGGCTCATCTTCTTGCTTGACCCAGCCATCGACCTCTCCTTGTTCTAGACGGCACTGACCGTGTCAGCACCGGATGCAGCACAGCGGCCCGTTAACGACCTCAGCGAGGTGGTTAACGGGCTCAGGGGCTTACTGTTTGACCACATAGACCTTGTAGACCAGCCCGCCCTGCGCATCACGCTCAATCTCGACGCCATGGTTGTCATGCTCAAAGCCGGGGAAGTGGCTGTCGAACAACTCCATGGCCAGCAGGTAGTCAATGATCGCCTGCTTGTCTGCGCCGGCCTTCTCGCCCGGCATCATCAATGGGATGCCCGGCGGATAGGGCACGATCTGCACGGCCACGGTACGGTCCTGCATGTCACGCACGGCGATCTGCTCAATCTGCCCTTTAACCAGGCTGGCAAAGGTGGTGCGTGGCGACGACACCACATCGGGGAGCAAGCTGAAGGCGGCGTCCATGTTGTGCAGCAGCTTGGAGCTGAGCATGTCCGCATGCATGGCGTCGGCCAGGTCTTTCAGGCCCATGCCGCTGTAGCGCGCCGGGTATTGGCTGACCAGCTCGGGCATGACCAACTCCAGCGAGGCGTTGTGGTCGTAGTGTTTCTTGAACTCCAGCAACCCAGCCACCAGCGAGCCCCACTTGCCCTTGGTCACGCCCAGGCTGAACAACAGCAGAATCGAGTACGGCTCGGTTTTTTCCACCACGATGCCACGGCTGGCGAGGAAGGATGACACCAGCGGCGCGGGAATGCCGCTGGCCTGCATCTGCCCTTGCAGCGTTTGCCCGGGCGTCAGCACCGTGACTTTGATCGGGTCGAGCATGCAGTAGTCGCTGCCCAGATCACCGAAACCATGCCAACTGGCATCCGGTTTGAGCACCCAGGCATCGCCATGACGCAAGGCCTGCGGGTCAATATCGGCGAAGGGGATGCCGTTGACTTCATCCGGCTGCCACACGCCAAACCACCAGTCCTGTGGGTTGCGTGTGCGGACTTCGTTGCCCAGACGCACCATGGCCTGACGAAAGCCAATCGCTTCGGCAATCGACTCGTCGGTAAGGTACTCGCCAGCGTCGTCCATCATCTTCGCCGACACATCGGTGGAAGCGATGATGCTGTACTGCGGCGAGGTCGAGGTGTGCATCATGAAGGCTTCGTTGAACAGCGCCGGTTTGACCGGCACCTTGCCCGAGCGGATATGGATCATCGACGCCTGCGACAGCGCCGCCAGCAGCTTGTGGGTGGAGTGGGTGACGGTCACCGTGGCGTCGTCGGCATGCCGCTCGCCGCGGTGCATGCCGTAACGGCCTTCATACAAGGGATTGAACCGCGCGTAGGCGTACCAGGCTTCGTCGTAATGAATCCGGTCGACGCTGCGGCTCAGCTCGCGGGTGGTGGTCTGCACGTTGTAGCACAGGCCGTCATAGGTCGAGTTGGTCAGCACGGCCAACACCGGCTGCACCGCCTTGCCCGCCAACAGAGGGCTTTCGGCCACTTTCTGCGCCACCGCCTCAGGCGTCAGCTCGCTGCGTGGCACCGGGCCGATCAGCCCGCGCGCATTACGCCGAGGGCGCAGGTACAGCGGCACCGCGCCGGACATATTCAGCGCGTAGTTCAGCGACTTGTGGCAGTTGCGGTCGACCAGCACCGCATCGCCATCGGTCACCGCTGAATGCAGGACGATCTCGTTACTGGCTGAGCTGCCGCCCACCGAGAAAAAGGTGTAATCCGCACCAAACACCCGCGCGGCGTATTTTTCCGCTTCGGCAATCGGCCCGGAATGGTCATTCAGCGAACCCAGTTCACCCACCGACACACTGAGGTCGGAGCGCAGCATCTGTTCGCCGTAAAAATCCAGAAAGCTACGGCCCACGGCGGTTTTCATAAAGGCCGTGCCACCGGTATGCCCTGGTGTGTGCCAGGAGTATTCGTGGGTGTCGGCGAAGTTCACCAGCGCACCAAAGAACGGCGGCAGGATGCTGTCCAGGTAGCGCCGGGCAGCAGCCTCAATGCGCCCGGCGACAAATTCCGGGCTGTCCTCGGGCTGCCAGATAAAGCCGTCGATATTTTCGATAAACGCCAACGGCACCTGACCATGATGGGTGCGGCTCATGCCGAGCATGATCGGCAACTGCGCGGTGCGCTGACGGATCAACTGAATCAGGCTCATTGCCTGCGGCAGGTTACCCTCGCAAGCGCCCCAACCGAGGATCACACAGCAATAGGCCGGGTTGGCGCGAAAGGCGATTTCGGCATCTTCCAGCGAGCTGACGCGCACCACCTCCAGGCCCTGCTGCAACAACGCGGCAGCCACTTCCTCGGCGCTGCGCAGCACAATGCTGTCCGGGTTTTCCAGGGTATTAACCACAATCAGCACGGGGTAACGCTGGGCCAGTGAGGCCGGTAACGGCAACTTGGCGTGACTCATACAGAACTCCTTCTCAATAAATACCGCTGCGCGGGTAACCGTCGTGTTGCGCTTACCCGCGCCTGATTACGGGTTAAGGCACCAGAAGTGGTAATCGCCGTCTTTGTGCACGGCACCCTCCACTTCTTTCTCAAAACCGGGGAAGTGGTTGCCCCAATTCTGCAGGGCCTGGATATAACGAATCCAGGGGCCATCCAGCGGCCCCAGGTTCTCACCGGGCATGACAATCGGGATGCCCGGCGGATACGGCATGATGCCAACGGCGGTGACCCGGCCGGCGGCCTGATGCAGGGGCAGCAGTTGCGCCTCACCGGCTTGCAAGGCCTGAAACGCCGCGCGCGGGGTGGTCTCGATGTGCGGCAGGTTGCCAAAGGCCTCGGCCTGTAGGGCATCCATGCGGCTGCTGCGCATGTACTCGAACATCTCGTTGCTCAGGTCCCGCAGGCCCATGCCGGCATAACGCTCTGGGTTTTGCGCAAGCAGATCCGGCAGCACGCGTTGCAGCGGCGTGTTGTTGTCGTAATGGCGTTTGAACGCCAGCAGCACGTTGATCAAGGTGGCCCATTTGCCTTTGGTCACGCCGATGCTGAACAGGCACAGCACCATAAAGTCAGTGATGCGCGACGGCACGATGTTGTTGCGATAGAGGAAGGCACCGAGGATCGGCGCGGGAATGCCCTGTTCAAGCAGGTGCCCGTCAGCCCCCATGCCCGGCACCATGATGCCGACCTTGATCGGGTCGAGCATGCACCAACCGGCTTCCAGGCCCTCAAAGCCGTGCCACGAGGCACCCGGTTCCAGCGTCCAACAGGCCGGGTCGCTGACCAGTTGCTCGGGGTCGGCGTCGGCGAAATCAACCGGGTTGCCGGTTTTACTGTCGCGGACCTGTGGCGCGTTCCACGGCTGGAAGAACCAATCGCCACGGCTGGCAAACTCGCGGTGGGTGCGCGCCAGCGCCTGACGAAAATCCACGGCCTCGCGAATCGAGTCCTGGGTCAGGGTGTAGCCGCCCTTGCCGTCCATCATCGCCGCGCCCACTTCGTTGGAGGCGAACAGGGCATACAGCGGTGAGGTGCTGGCCTGAATCACAAACGACTCATTGAAGCGGCTGTGCTCGACCGGGTTGCGGCCATTGCGAATATGGATAAACGAGGCCTGCGACAGCGCGGCCAGCAGCTTATGGGTGGAATGGGTGGCGAACACCGTGGGCGCATCGGCCTTGTGACTGCTGGGCTCACCGCGCATGGCGAAGCGATTCTGATACAACGGGTTAAAGCGCGCGTAGCCGTACCACGCCTCGTCGAAGTGGATACGGTCGCTGCTCTGCGCCAGCAGATTTTCCGCGCGCTCGGCGTGCAGGCACATGCCGTCATAGGTGCAGTTGGTGACCACCGCGTAGACCGCTTTGTCACCCTTGGCCTGCGCGCGCAGCGGGTGGTTGGCAATGGCTGTTTGAATACGCTGCGGGTCAAACTGCGCGGGCAATAACGGCCCGATGATGCCGTAACGGTTGCGTGTGGGCGTCATGTACAGCGGCAACCCGCCGCTCAGCACCAGGCCTTGCTCAATGGATTTGTGGCAATTGCGGTCGCACAGGGCGAACTGGTTTTCGCCGACGCAGGCCATAAAGATCGCCCGGTTCGAACCCGAGGTGCCATTGAGCACCGAATACGAGGCATGGGCGCCGAAGATGCGCGCCACGTAGGCTTCGGAGTCCGCGACCGGGCCGCTGTGATCGAGCACTGAGCCGAGGTTACCGCGCTCGATGCCACTGTCGGCACGAAACAGGTTTTCACCAAAAAAGTCGAAAAACACCCGCCCAACCGGCGATTTGGTAAAGGCAATGCCGCCCTGATGCCCCGGCGCGGCCCAGGAATGCTCGTCTTTGCTGGTGTAACGCAGCAGCGCGTCGGTGAAGGGCGGTAGCAAGTGTTCGAGGTAGCGGTTGATCGCGGCAATCACCCGGCCGACAACAAAAGGTGCGGTGTCTTCAAGCATCCAGACAAACTCGTCCGCCAGTTCCATGGCCTCGACGGTGATGCTCTTTTTCGCATTGCGATCGGCCAGCAGAAACACGGGCAGGTTCTCGTTGCGCTGGCGAATGGTGCGCAGCAATTCCAGCGCCTGAGCGTGCGAGGCTTCGTCGTTCTTGCCCAAGGTCCAGTCGACGCACACGCAATGCAAGGCCGCATCCGAGACCACGGCCGCCAGGGCATCATCAAAGGAGATGGCCTTGATCAGCTCAGCATTGCGTTCAGCGAATTCATCAACCAGTTCGGTCAGCACACGACCGCGCATACTGCCGGGGTTGCCGAGGTCGTCATCCACCAGTAACACGCGCATTTTCAGGGTTTTATTGGTGCGTCCAATCATTGCATTGCCTCCACAGTCCTTTGGCGCCAACCAGATCGATCATCAGAAAGCGTGCGCCTGTTGAAGATGTACAGAACAGCGAAATTGGTAATGATTCCCAAAAACGTGCAACAGACTATGCGACAACCACACGACGCTTCTATGACATGGATCAACAGCCTAGTCCGCATCGTGGCGGCTGCAACCGTTCGGGCTGGCGAATCGAGGCGGCGGGATCAAGACGAATCAGCGCAGCACGCACCCTAATGCCGTAAAGCAGCTGCCCAGAAACAACAAAGCCCTGCAGAGCAGGGCTTTGTTGAACACGATCCGCTTACGCGTCGCTGTCGGCGACCGCTTTGTAGGCCGCCGCGTCGAGCAGTTTGTCCAGTTCGCTGGCATCGGCCGGCTTGAGTTTGAAGAACCAGCTGCCGTACGGGTCGCTGTTGACGCTTTCCGGGCTGTCGGCCAGGCCATCGTTGATTGCGATCACTTCGCCGGAAATCGGTGCATAAATATCGGAGGCAGCTTTGACCGACTCCACCACACCGGCTTCCTGACCGGCGCTGAGGGCTTTGCCCACTTCCGGCAGCTCGATGAAAACCACATCACCCAGGGCTTCCTGCGCGTGATCGGAAATACCCACGGTAACGCTGCCATCAGCTTCCAGACGCGCCCACTCGTGGCTGGCGGCGTAACGCAGATCGGCGGGGATAGTGCTCATGTGTCGTTCCTCATCTGACATGACGGCGACCACGCCGTCAGGGAAATTTAGCAGGCCGTGGCCATACCGAAAGAAAGTCTTTAAAAACCTAGTCCGCTGCCTCAAGGCCGCGGCTTCTGACCGTCCATGGCCACCAAGAATCTAAATCAGGGCTTTGCCGTTACGCACAAAACTGGGCTTCACCACGCGCACCGGGAACCACTTACCGCGAATCTCCACTTCGGCACGCTCACCGGTTGCCGCCGGCACACGGGCCAAGGCGATGGATTTGCCCAGGGTCGGCGAGAAACTGCCGCTGGTGATTTCACCTTCGCCGACGCCCTCAACCCGCACCACCTGATGGGCGCGCAACACGCCACGTTCTTCCAGCACCAAGCCAACCAGTTTGCTGCTGACGCCTTCGGCGACTTGCCTGGCCAATGCGCTGCGACCGACAAAAGCCCGCTCCGCCGGTTCCCAGGCAACGGTCCAGGCCATGTTCGAGGCCAGCGGCGTGACGCTTTCGTCCATGTCCTGACCGTAGAGGTTCATCCCCGCTTCCAGGCGCAGGGTGTCACGCGCGCCCAAACCAATGGGGGGAATACCGGCACCGACCAGTTCATTGAGAAAGGCCACCACTTCGCTGGCCGGCAGCATGATTTCCAGACCGTCTTCACCGGTATACCCGGTGCGGGCGATAAACCAGTCGCCCTCCGGCAGGCCTTCAAAGGGTTTGAGGCGTTCGATCAGGCTGGCACGCGGCCCGCTAACCAGCTCGGCGGTCTTGCTGCGCGCCTGCGGGCCTTGCACGGCCAGCATCGCCAACTCGCGGTGTTCTTGCACCTGCACGTCAAAGTCAACGCTCTGCAGGTGCATCCAGGCCAGGTCTTTGTCGCGGGTCGAGGCATTCACCACCACGCGGTAACCCACGTCGGTGAGGTAGACGATCAGGTCGTCGACCACGCCACCCTGCTCATTGAGCATGCCGCTGTAGAGTGCCTTGCCGACACTCTGCAAGCGGCCGATGTCGTTGGCCAGCAGGTGCTGCAAGTAGGCTTTGGCCTGGCTGCCGGTAATGTCGACCACGGTCATGTGCGACACATCAAACACACCGCAATCGCGGCGCACCTGATGGTGCTCCTCGACCTGCGAACCATAGTGCAACGGCATGTCCCAACCGCCGAAGTCGACCATCTTGGCCCCCAGAGCGAGGTGCAGGTCGTAAAGCGGTGTGCGCTGTCCCATCAGTGTCTCCTTGCGGGCTGGGCAGTGCAGCGGCAACCGGTGCGGATGCTGGCACGGGCTATCGAGAGGATCAGCCGCTGCGAATGGCGCGCATTGTAGCGGCAAGACCGGGGACGGTCATCTTGGTCTTGGCTGCCTGTTAGGCAGCCGGCGGATTACGCCGCTCTGCGGCTCGCACACCCTAGCCGATGCGCCGGGCCGAGCGGCGGATCAACAAAATGACCGGCAACAAACCCACCAGCACCAGGGTCAGCGCCGGCAAGGCGGCGCGCGCCCATTCGCCTTCGCTGGTCATTTCAAACACCCGCACCGACAGCGTGTCCCAGCCAAACGGACGCATCAGCAGGGTGGCGGGCATTTCCTTGAGCACATCGACAAACACCAGCAGCGCCGCCGACAGCGCCCCCGGCACCAGCAGGGGCAGGTAGACCTTGAAGAAAAGCCCAACGCCGCCGACACCCAGGCTGCGCGACGCTTCCGGCAAGGAGGGGCGAATGCGCGCCAGGCTGTTTTCCAGCGGCCCGTAGGCCACCGCCATAAAGCGGATCATGTAAGCCAGCAGCAGCGCCGAGAGGCTGCCGAGCAGAATAGGCTTGCCCGCACCGCCCAGCCAGCTGGACAGCGGAATCACCAGTTCGCGGTCCAGGTAACTGAACGCCAGCATGATGGCCACCGCCAGCATCGAGCCGGGCAAGGCATACCCCAGATTGGCCAGCCCGACCGTTGAACGCATCAAGCGTGTCGGGGCCAGACGCCGGGCGAACGCCAGCAGCAATGCCACACTAACGGTGATCAGCGCAGCCATCGCGCCCAAATAGAGGGTGTGCAGGATCAGCGCGCTGTAGCGCTCATCCAGATCGAAACGGCCGCGCTGCCAGAACCAGACAATCAGCTGCAGCAGCGGAATCACAAAGCCGCAGGCGAACACCAGCCCGCACCAGGCACTGGCGGCCAGCGCCTTGCCGCCCTTGAGGTGATACAACGCCTTGCCGCGCGGCCGCTCATTCACCGGACGCACCGAGCCCCGGGCGCGGCGCTCACCATAGAGCACCAGCATCACCGCCAGCAGCAGCAGGCTGGCCAGCTGGGTGGCGCTGGTCAGGCTGTAGAAGCTGTACCAGGTCTTGTAGATGGCGGTGGTGAAGGTGTCGAAGTTGAACACCGACACGGCACCAAAATCCGCCAGGGTTTCCATGATGGCCAGCGCCAGACCGGCGCCAATCGCCGGGCGTGCCATCGGCAGAGCGACACGCCAGAACGCCCGCCAGGGGCTCAGGCCGAGCACTCGCGCGGCTTCCATCAAGCCCTTGCCCTGGGCCAGAAAGGCATTGCGTGCGAGCAGGTAAACGTAGGGATAGAACACCAGCACCAGGACGATGATCACCCCACCGGTTGAGCGCACCCGAGGAAAACGCACGCCGCTGCCGAACCACTCACGCAGCAGGGTTTGCAGCGGCCCGGCGAAATCCAGCAGGCCGACAAACACGAACGCCAGCACATAAGCGGGAATGGCAAATGGCAGCATCAACGCCCAGTCCAGCCAGCGCCTGCCGGGGAACTCACAAAGGCTGGTGAGCCAGGCCAGGCTCACGCCAAGCAACGTCACGCCAACGCCTACGCCGAAGACCAATACCAGGGTATTGCCGAGCAGGCGCGGCAACTGGGTTTGCCAGAGGTGCGTCCAGATTTGCCTATCGACCTCGTGCCAGCTGAACAGCAGCACGCTCAGCGGCAGCAGCACCAGCAAGGCAACAGTAAGGGCGATGGGGTACCAGCGGCGCTGGGCAGGATGGGCCACGCAAATTCCTCAGACTGAAAACACAACGCCCCGGACTGGGCCGGGGCGTCGAGTATAACGAGGTAGGATGGGTTGAGGCGCGTAGCGTCGATACCCATCGCATCGGAACTCGATGGGTATCGCTGCGCTCGACCTACGCGGTCCGACCCATCCTACGAGCTGGAGCGGCGAAAGCCTGAGGCTTACTGCCAGCCCGCGCGATCCATCAGCATGGTCGCTTCGGCCTGGCGCTTGCCGGCCACTTCGGTGGCGATCGAGTCGGCCTTAAAGGTGCCCCAAGCAGCGACTTCCTTAGACGGTGCGACCGCCGGGTTGGCCGGGAACTCCTGGTTAACGCCGGCGAAGATGGTCTGCGCTTCTTCGGTGGTCATCCACTCCAGCAGCTTGCGTGCGGCTTCGGCGTGCGGTGCGTGCTTGGTCACACCGGCACCGGCCAGGTTGACGTGCACGCCACGGTCGTTCTGGTTCGGCCAGTACGGCTTCACTTTCAGATCAGGCTGCTGCTGATGCAGGCGGCCGTAGTAGTAGGTGTTGGTGATGCCGACGTCGCACTGACCAGCATCGATGGCCTGCAGCAGCGCGGTGTCATCGGCAAACACGTCGGTGGCCAGGTTGTTGACCCAACCTTTGATAATTTCTTCAGTCTTGGCCGCACCATGGGTTTCGATCAGGGTGGCGGTCAGCGACTGGTTGTAGACCTTCTTGCTGGTACGCAGGCACAGACGGCCTTCCCAGTTCTTGTCGGCCAGGGCTTCGTAGGTGCTCAGCTCGCTCGGTTTAACCCGCTCGGTGGAATAGAAAATGGTCCGTGCGCGCAGCGACAGGCCGGTCCAGCTGTCAGTGCTCGAGCGGTACTGAGCGGGGATATTGGCGTTGATCAGCTCGGACTTAGTCGGCTGCAGCACGCCTTCCTGCTCGGCTTGCCAGAGGTTGCCGGCGTCGACGGTGATCAGCAGGTCAGCCGGGGTATTGGCGCCTTCGGCTTTCAGGCGGGCGATCAGCGGCGCTTCCTTGTCGGTGATGAACTTGACCTTGACCCCGGTTTTCGCGGTGTAGGCATCGAACACCGGCTTGATCAGCTCGTCGATACGCGAGGAATACACCACCACTTCATCGGCGGCCTGCGCAGTGCTGGCCAACGCGGTGAGAGAGAGTGCGGCGAACAAGCCTTTGCTTACCTGCATGGTGTAATGCCTCTTGGTATAGACGAGTTAAGGTGCCAAATACTAGTGAATGGCATTTAGGTTCTCAACTCGTTATATATTTAAACCTGTAACAAGTGCCTTCAATCCGCCTATGCCACTGCCTGCTGCGCGGCCAACTGCTTGGCCTGCTCGCGCAGGACAAACTTCTGCACCTTACCGGTGCTGGTCTTTGGCAGACTGGTAAACACCACGCAGCCCGGCACCTTGAAACGCGCCATGCGCATCTGACAGAAGGCAATCACCTCCTCGGTCGTCAGCTCGGCACCCGGTTTGAGGGTGACGAAGGCGCAGGGTGTTTCGCCCCATTTGGCATGGGCCATGGCCACCACGGCGGCTTCGAGGATCTGCGGATGGCGATACAGCACGTCCTCCACCTCAATGGACGAGATGTTCTCGCCACCGGAAATGATGATGTCTTTGCTGCGGTCCTTGATCTCCACATAGCCGTCGGCGTGCCACACGGCCAAGTCGCCGGAGTGGAACCAACCACCGGCAAAGGCTTCGGCAGTGGCTGAGGGGTTTTTCAGGTAGCCCTTCATCACCACGTTGCCACGCATCATGATCTCGCCGATGGTCTGGCCGTCTTTCGGCACCGGTTGCAGGGTATCGGGATCGGCCACCATCAAGCCGTCGAGCAACGGCGCACGCACGCCCTGGCGGGATTTCAGGCGCGCGCGCTGCTCAGGGGTTTCGCTGTCCCACTCGCTTTTCCACTCGCAGGCCACGCTGGGGCCGTAGGTTTCGGTCAGGCCGTAGACGTGGGTGACGCGGAACGCCAGCGCCTCCATGGCTTCGATCACTGCCGCAGGCGGCGCAGCGCCAGCAGTCAGCACCTTAACCGGACGAGTCTTCAGCGCCTTTAAATCATCGGCGGCGTTGGCCAGCATATTCAGCACAATCGGCGCACCGCAGAAATGATCGACGCCATGCTCGGCAATCGCCGGGTAAATGGCTTCGGCGCGCACATGGCGCAAGCACACGTTAACGCCGACATACGCCGCCAACGCCCACGGAAAGCACCAGCCATTGCAGTGGAACATTGGCAGCGTCCACAGGTACACCGGGAAGCGGCTCATGTCCCAGCACATGGCGTTGGACAGGGCATTCAGGTGCGCGCCACGGTGGTGGTAAACCACGCCCTTGGGGTTGCCAGTGGTGCCGGAGGTGTAATTGAGGGAGATCGCCTGCCACTCGTCCGCCGGCAACTGCCAGGCATAATCCGGATCACCTTCGGCCAGCAGCGCCTCGTACTCCAGCTGGCCGATCAGCAGGCCCTCGGCGTATTCCGCATCATCGATACCAATCACCAGCGGCGGCTGTGGCAAATGGCCGACCACGCGCTGCGCCAGTTCGCCGAACTCCTTATCTACCAGCAGCACCTTGGCTTCGCCGTGCTGCAGGATAAAGGCGATGGCTTCGGCATCCAGGCGGGTGTTGATGGCATTCAGCACCGCGCCACACATCGGCACGCCGAAGTGCGCCTCGAACATCGCCGGGCCGTTGGGCGCGATCACCGCCACCGTGTCGCCCAGGCCGATGCCGCGCTGGGCCAGCGCCGAGGCCAGACGAATGCTGCGGCTGTAGGTGTCACCCCAGGTCTGACGCAGGGGGCCGTTGATCAGCGCCAAACGCTGCGGATAGACGCTGGCGGCGCGCTCCAGAAAACTCAGCGGACTGAGCGCCTGAAAATTCGCCGCATCGCGGGGCATACCGTACTCGTAGGGATTGACGCTGTGCATGGTTGTTCTCCAGCTGAACCTCGGGCTGGAGAAACCCTAACAGTGCTGGGGTTTTAACGCTGCGCGACCTTGGTCGAAACCGTGACTCGCAAGTCAGCAATCACGTCAGCATAGGCATCCAACTAGCCATGCTGGACGCTCACCCACGGCGCACCACGCGTTCTAGAGCGTTCCGGCAGCATGACAAACCGCCATAGCCTCACCTCAGTTTGTCTGGCGTTATCTTTTCAAGGAGTTATCGAGTGACCTCACGCTTACCTGTGATCGTTGGTTTTGGTGGCTATAACGCGGCCGGGCGCAGCTCCTTCCACCATGGCTTCCGCCGTACTGTAATCGAGTCGATGAACACGCCGGCGCGTCAGCAGACCCTCGCTGGTCTGGCGGTGATGATGAAACTGGTCAAGGTAGTCGATGGCCACTATCAGGATGACGCCGGCAACACCCTGAGCCTGGCCGAGATCGACAGCCGCTTCGCCGAGCAGATTCTCGCTTCGACCCTGGTGCGCCGTATCGAAAAACAACACCTCGACGTCGACGCTGCGCACTGGCAAAAAACCATCGACATCAGCGCCACCGCTGGTCAGCCGCTGAGTTTTATCACCCTGCGCAAACACCTGCCCGAGCCACTGCCGAGCGACTGGACGGTGGACGAGTTGAACGCCAGCGAAGTGCTGGTGACCCTGCACGACAACTGCGCATTCAAGGTCGACAGCTACCGCGCCCTGCCGGTGAAATCCGCCGGGCAGCTGCCCAGCGGCTTCGAACCGAGCGAGCTGTACAACGCGCGCTTCCATCCGCGCGGTCTGGCCATGACCATCGTCGGCGTCACCGACGCCCTGCGCGCCACCGGCATCGACTGGCAGACCATCATGCAGCACGTGGCCCCGGACGAAGTCGCGGTGTTCGCCGGCAGCATCATGAGCCAGCTGGATGAAAACGGCTTCGGCGGCCTGATGCAGTCACGCCTCAAGGGCGGCCGCGTCACCGCCAAACAGCTGGCCCTGGGCCTGAACACCATGCCGGCGGACTTTATCAACGCCTATGTACTGGGCAGTGTCGGCACCACCGGCAGCGTCACCGGTGCCTGCGCCACCTTCCTTTATAACCTGCAGAAAGGCATCGAGCTGATCAGTTCGGGCAAAGCGCGGGTGGCCATCGTCGGCAACAGCGAAGCGCCGATCAATCAGGAATGCATCGAGGGTTACGGCGCCATGGGCGCGTTGGCCACCGAAGACGGCCTGCGTCAGATCGAAGGCAACGAGACCGTTGATTTCCGCCGCGCCAGCCGCCCATTTGGCGAGAACTGCGGCTTTACCCTGGCCGAAGCCTGCCAGTTCGTCGTGCTGATGGACGACGCCCTGGCCCTGGAGCTGGGCGCGGATATCCATGGCGCGGTGCCGGATGTGTTTATCAACGCCGACGGCTTCAAAAAATCCATTTCCGCCCCCGGCCCCGGCAACTACCTGACCGTGGCCAAGGCCGTGGCCAGCGCCGTGCAACTGTTGGGCATCGACGCAGTGCGTGAGCGCAGCTTTGTGCATGCCCACGGGTCCAGCACCCCGGCCAACCGGGTGACCGAATCGGAAATACTCGACCGCGTGGCCGCAGCCTTCGATATCAAGCAGTGGCCGGTGACGGCCGTGAAGGCTTTTGTCGGTCACTCGTTGGCCACCGCCAGTGGTGATCAGGTGATCTCCGCTCTGGGCAGTTTCAAATACGGCATCATCCCCGGCATCAAGACCATCGACGCGGTGGCCGAAGACGTGCACCAACAGCACCTCAGCTTCGCCACCACCGACCGTTCACGCGCACCCGAGCAACTGGATCTGTGTGTGATCAACTCCAAGGGTTTTGGCGGCAACAACGCCAGCGCCCTGCTGCTGGCGCCGCATGTGACCGAACGCATGCTGCGCAAGCGCCATGGCGAAGCGGCCTTTGCCGACTACCTGCAGCGCCGCGAAGTCACCCGCAACGCCGCTCAGGCCTACGACGCGCAGGCGCTACTGGGGGATTTGGGGATTATCTACAACTTCGGTAACGACCTGATCGACGATAAGCAGATCGAGATCAGCGCCGAGCAGATCAAGGTGCCGGGCTTCGCCCAGCCGCTGCTGTTCAAGAAGGGCGAACGCTACGGCGATATGCTCGACTGAGCGTCAGTGATGGGTTGGCCTGCGGCTAACCCATCCTACGGCCTTGGCTTAATCCAGCGCACGAGCTAGTTGAATCAGCTCGGCGCGCCAGGCAGCGGCCGCTGGCAGGGCCAGAAAGTACGGATTAAGCAACGACTCACGCGCTTCATAGGTCAGCGTTTCGCCCTTGAGCGTCAGCACTTCACCACCCGCCCCTTCCAGCACGCCCTGCGCCGCGGCGGTGTCCCACTGCGAGGTGGGCGCCAAGCGCGGGTAGCAATCGACATTGCCTTCGGCCAGCTGGCAGAACTTCAGCGAGCTGCCGACATTGGCCAGTTGCAGATCACCAAAACGCTCGCTCAAGCCAGTCAATAACGCTTCCTGCGCCGGGCTGGAATGGCGGCGGCTGGCCACCAGGGTAAAGGCCTCCTGCGGGGCCAGGCGTACACGAATCGGCTCAGCCGTACCCGCCGCATCGGCGCACCAAGCCCCCAGACCGGCACCGCCGTAATAGCACTGGCCGGTGGCCGGAATACCCACCACGCCAAATACCACGCGCCCCTGCTCAATCAGCGCGACGTTGACGGTGAACTCTTCGGAGCCGGCGATAAATTCCTTGGTGCCATCCAGCGGGTCAACCAGCCACCAGCGAGACCACTGCGCACGGGTGCTCAAGGCAATATCGGCCGCCTCTTCGGACAACACCGGAATATCAGCCGCCAAGGCCAGCAGGCCGTCATTCAGAATATGGTGCGCGGCCATGTCGGCAGCCGTGACCGGCGACGCATCGGCTTTTTCATTCACCGTTACATCGGCGCGCCAATGCGGCAGTGTTGCCGCGCCAGCCTGGCGCACCAGTTCAATCACAACGGGGATCAGCGGATGGCTCATGGCTTAAAGATCCCACGCTGAGTCAGTACATCGCGGGCCAGGTACAGCGCGGCCAGGGCGCGACCTTCGGTGAATTGCGGGTGCTGGATCAGGCTCGACAGCTCGCGCAGGCTGGTCTGATCGACGCGCATCGGCTCCGGCTCATCGCCGGGCAGGCGTTCTTCATAGAGGTCC
This sequence comes from Pseudomonas sp. HMWF032, assembly GCF_003060885.1. Taxonomy (GTDB): domain Bacteria; phylum Pseudomonadota; class Gammaproteobacteria; order Pseudomonadales; family Pseudomonadaceae; genus Aquipseudomonas. The sequence continues at coordinate 270,825 of NZ_QAIG01000005.1, read as the reverse complement.
GAGGCCAGCACCACCTGAATCTTCTGGCTCATATAGCCCGGCGACAGGCTCAGCTCGGCCAGCAGCTCAAGCTGGCGCGCACCGAAGCCGGCTTCCTCTTTCAGCTCGCGGTTGGCCGCGTCCAGCACGTCCTCGCCCGGTTCGATCAGCCCTTTGGGCAGCGACAACTGGTAGTCATCGGTGCCGCCGCAGTATTCCTCGACCAGCAGCGCGTGCTCGGCATCGACCATCGCCACCACCATCACCGCACCATAGCCGGCCCCCTTGCCCACCAACCGTTCGTAGGTGCGCTCGACGCCGTTGCTGAAGCGCAGTTGCAGCTCCTCAACGCGGAACAGGCGGCTGCTGGCGACAATTTCGCGAGCGAGTACGGTGGGTTTCTGACGCATGGGGCGGCTCCTGGGCAGGACATAGCGGGTTATCATAGCGCGGCTTTTCCTATTATCTGCGTAGGAGATTGCGCGATCACGACGCCTGCGGCGCAAATCGCGACCGCCTGCGCATCTACCAGAAGAACTGCGCATGCCTGCCTTGCCCTGGAACGCCATCGACACCGTCTTGCTGGATATGGACGGCACCCTGCTCGACCTGCACTTCGACAACCACTTCTGGTTGCAACACCTGCCGCAGCGCTATGCCGAGCACCACGGCGTCAGCCGCGCGCTGGCCGACGCCGAACTGCTGCCGCTGTTTCGCCAGCACGCCGGCACGCTCAACTGGTACTGCACGGATTTCTGGAGCCGCGAGCTGAACCTGTCGATCCGCGACCTCAAACGCGAAGTGGCGCACCTGATCGCCCTGCGCCCGGACGCCGACACCTTTATCCAAGCGCTGCGCCAGGCCGGTAAGCAGGTGGTCATGATTACCAACGCGCACCGCGACTCGCTGTCGCTGAAGCTGGAACGCATCGAGCTGGCGCCCTACTTCGGCCGGCTGATCAGCTCCCACGACTATGGCTTCCCCAAGGAAGACCAGCAGTTCTGGCACGCCCTGCAGCAGGACATCAGCTTCACACCGGCGCGCAGCCTGTTTATCGATGACAGCCTGCCGATCCTGCGCAGCGCCGGGCGCTTTGGCGTCGGCCACCTGCTCGCCGTGCGCCAGCCCGATAGCCAGGCGGGGCCGAAGGACACCGAGGAATTTGCAGCCGTCGAAGACTACCGCGCACTGGTGCAGGGGCTTTAACCTCACACCCGTTGGCCGACCCAGGACGTTGAGGACGCATCATGGATATCAAACAGCTGAAATTCCTCATCGCCCTGGATGAAACCCGCCACTTCGGCCAGGCCGCCGCGCGTTGCCATATCACCCAGCCAACCCTGTCGATGCGCTTGCGTCAGTTGGAAGACGAACTGGGGCTGGAGCTGGTGCGCCGTGGTCAACGTTTCGAGGGCTTCAGCGCCGAGGGTGAGCGCATTCTGGCCTGGGCGCGCAGCCTGATGGCCGCACACGATGGCTTGTATGCGGAAGCGGCCGCCTGCCGTGGCCAGCTGGTCGGCACCTTGCGTTTGGGCGTGGTGCCACTGGCCGGTTTCGATCCCATGCGCCTGGTGCAGTTTTTCGCTGAGCAGCATGCCGGGCTGCGCTTTCAGTTGTTTGCCCTGAGCAGCGAGGAAATTCTCGAACGCCTCGGGCGCAATCAGCTCGACCTTGGCCTGTCGTATCTCGATCGCCTCAACCCTGAACATTTCGACAGCCTTGAGTTGGCGGAAACGCGCATGGGCTTGCTGCATGACCGTCGACATTTTCAGTTCACCGACCCGGCGCTGCGCTGGGAAAGCCTGATTGACCTGCCGCTCGGCCTGCTTTCGGCCGGCATGCATTTTCGCCAGTCCATCGACCACAGTTTTCGCTCCCGTGGCCTGACGCCCAGCCCACGGCTGGAAACCGATGCCGTGCATCAACTGCTGCAAGCGGTCAGCGCCGGGCTGTGTTGCGCGATCATGCCGCTCAACGGCGGCCTGGCCGAGTTCACCGAGCACTTGGCGCTCACGCCGATTGAGGATGCCCATACCCTCGCCCCGCTGGGCCTGATCTTGCGCCGCAGCGCACCGCGCTCGGCCCTGGCCGAAGCCTGCTTTGCCGAAGCGCAGAAACTTTTACCGGGCGCGACAGGCTGAAAGGCTCAGGCTTGAAGCCTTGATAGATACTGTCGATCACAAGATCAGCAACAGCGATTAGACGCCCCCGCTAGAGCGGCCTAGGCTGGCGCTATTGCCTCGCTGCCGGGAAGCCTGCTCATGCTACGTCACGCCCCGACCATCGCTAAAGAATCCGCGCCGATACTGCTGCCAGCGCCCACCTACTGCTATGTCGAACTAACGGACGCACCGCAGGACGGCGCCGCTGCGCTGGCCAGCGAAACGGCGCTGGCGATCAGCTACAACGGCATCAGCCACAGCGTGATGATGGTATCGCCCAGCGACCTTGAAGACTTTATCTACGGTTTCAGCCTGAGTGCCGGCCTGATCGACAGCTTCGATGAGGTCTACGATATTCGCCTCCAGCAGCACGACAGCGCCATCAGCGCCGAGGTGCAGGTCAGCAACCGGGCCTTCTGGGCGCTCAAGCAGCAGCGCCGCACCCTGGCCGGCAACAGCGGCTGCGGCCTGTGCGGGGTGGAGGCGCTGGAACAAGCCCTGCCGCAATTGCCCAGCCTCACGCCCAGTCCCCTGCCGGCAGCCGCTCATTTACAAGGTTTGCGCACGCGCATTCAAACCGTACAAACCATGGCCCGCCACAGCGGCGCCGTGCATGCCGCGCTGTTTGTTGATGATCAGGGGCAGATCCGCCTGTGCCGCGAAGACATCGGCCGGCATAACGCCCTCGACAAGCTGCTCGGTGCCCTGCACCGCGCAGGGGAAAACCCGCGCCAGGGCTTTGCCGTGGTCACCAGCCGTTGCAGCCTGGAGCTGATTCACAAGGCCCTGCGCGCCGGCATCGGCACCCTGGTCAGCCTGTCTGCGCCGACCACCCTCAGCGTGCAGTGGGCGCGCCAGCACAACCTCAACCTGATTCACCTGCCCCAGCACAGCGCGCCACGGGTCTACAGCCCGGCCGCATCCGGAGTCGCCCAGCCATGAGCCTGCAACCGATCAAGCCACGCTATAAACCCTACACCGGCGCCGCCGCCGGTTGGGGCGCGCTGCGCAGCGTGACGCACTTCTGGCTGGACAGTAAGCAGCCCTTCAAAAACCTGCGTGCCCTGCTCAAAACCAACCAACACGGCGGCTTCGACTGCCCCGGCTGCGCCTGGGGTGATTCGCCGGAAGACGGCCACATCAAGTTCTGCGAGAACGGTGCCAAAGCGGTCAACTGGGAAGCGACCAAACGCCGTGTGGACGCGGCTTTCTTCGCCCGCTACAGCGTCAGCCAACTGCGTGAACAAAGCGATTACTGGCTTGAATACCAGGGCCGCCTGACCGAGCCGATGCGCTATGACGCCGCCAGCGATCATTACCAACCGATCAGCTGGGACGCCGCCTTCGCCCTGATCGCCGAGCACCTGAATGCGCTGCAAAGCCCCAATCAGGCCGAGTTCTACACCTCCGGCCGCGCCAGCAACGAAGCGGCCTACCTGTATCAACTGTTCGTCCGCGCCTTTGGCAGCAACAACTTTCCCGACTGCTCGAACATGTGCCACGAAGCCAGCGGCGTGGCCCTCGGGCAGAGCGTGGGCGTCGGCAAGGGCAGTGTGACCTTCGCCGACTTCGAGCACAGCGATGCGATCTTCGTGCTCGGGCAGAACCCCGGCACCAACCACCCGCGCATGCTTGAACCGCTACGCGAGGCGGTGAAGCGCGGCGCACAGGTGGTGTGCTTCAACCCGCTGAAGGAGCGTGGCCTGGAGCGTTTTCAGCATCCGCAACATGCGCTGGAGATGCTTAGCAACGGCTCCGAACCGCTCAACACCGCGTTCTTCCGCCCGGCTCTGGGCGGCGATTTAGCCGCCCTGCACGGCATGGCCAAGTTCCTCTTGCAATGGCACCGCGAAGCGCTGGCCAAGGGCGAACCAGCGGTGTTCGACCTGGCCTTTATCGCGGAACACACCCACGGCGTGGACGACTATTTAGCGCTGCTGGATGCCAGCAGTTGGGATTCGCTGGTCGAGCAATCCGGCCTGAGCCTGGACGAACTGCAGCATGCCGCCCTGCTCTACCGCCGTGCCGAGCGGGTGATCATCTGCTGGGCCATGGGCATCACCCAGCACCACAACTCGGTGGCGACCATTCAGGAAATCGTCAACCTGCAACTGCTGCGCGGCAACCTCGGCCGCCCCGGTGCTGGCCTGTGCCCGGTGCGCGGCCACAGTAACGTGCAGGGCGACCGCACCATGGGCATCAATGAGCGCCCGCCAGCGGCCTTTCTCGATGCGCTGGAGCAACGCTTTAACTTCCAGGTGCCGCGTGCGCAGGGCCACAACACCGTCGAGGCGATCAACGCCATGCTCGACGGAAAGGCCAAGGTGTTTATCGGTTTGGGCGGCAACTTTGCCCAAGCCACCCCGGACAGTCCGCGCAGCCATGCCGCGCTGAGCCGCTGCGCGCTGACCGTGCAGATCAGCACCAAGCTCAACCGCAGCCACCTGACCACCGGTACCGATGCGCTGATTTTGCCGTGCCTCGGGCGTACCGATATCGACCAGCAAGCCGGCGGCCCGCAGGCGGTGACCGTGGAAGACTCGTTCAGCATGATCCACGCCTCCTATGGCCAACTCGAACCGCTGTCGGCGCAGATGCGTTCGGAGCCGGCGATCATTGCCGGTATCGCCAAGGCCACGCTGGGCAATCATCCGGTGGACTGGGACGCACTGATTGCCGATTACCGGCGCATCCGCGAGCTGATTGCCGAGACCATTCCCGGCTTCAGCGACTTCAACCAGCGCCTGCAACACCCCGGCGGTTTCTACCTGGGCAACGCCGCTGCCGAACGGCGCTGGCTGACCGCCAGCCACAAAGCCAACTTCAAGGCCAACCCGCTGCCTGCCGATCTGCTGCCACCGCACGTGCGCAGCAGCGGGCAAACGCCGGACCTGATTCTGCAGACGCTGCGCTCCCACGATCAGTACAACACCACCATCTATGGTCTGGATGACCGTTACCGTGGGGTCAAGGGTCAGCGTCAGGTGCTGTTCGTCAACGAGGCCGACATCCTGCGCCTGGGCTTTCAGCCGGGGCAGCAGGTCGATATCCAGTCGATCTGGGATGACGGCATCGAGCGCAAGGTCATGGGCTTTACCCTGCTGGCCTTCGACATTCCCGCTGGCCAGGCCGCTGCCTACTACCCGGAAGCCAACCCGTTGGTGCCGCTGCAGAGTTTTGGCGCGGGCAGCTTTACCCCAACCTCGAAGTACGTGGCGATTCGCCTGCACGCGCATCAGGCGCCCATGCGCATTCTTTAACTGCCTGCCGAGTCCATCAGCAGCACCGTCAGCGCTGCGCGCAGGTTCTCGGGGATGCTCACCGGGCGGTTGCTGCTGCGGTCGACGAAGACGTGGACAAAACGTCCGGCCGCACAGGCTTCATCTTCATCGGCCTTGAACACGGCCAACTCGTACTGCACCGAACTATTGCCCAGTTTGCCGACGCGCAGGCCGATTTCGATGCGCTCGGGGAAGGCGATGGAGGCAAAGTAATCGCAGCTGGAACTGACCACAAAGCCCACCACGTTGCCGTGATGGATATCCAGGCCGCCGACTTCGATCAGGTAGGTGTTCACCGCGCTGTCGAAGAAGCTGTAGTAGGTGACGTTGTTGACGTGGCCGTAGACGTCGTTGTCATGCCAGCGCGTGGTAATAGGCTGGAAGTGTCGGTAATCGCTGCGCAGGTGTTGGGGTTGGTTCATGGGGAATCCTTGGGCAAGAAGACCGTAGGGCGTGCATGCCGAAGGCTTGTACGCCATTTATCCAGCGGGAGGTGGACAAGGCTGCGCCATGTCCACCCTACGCGCTATGAATCAATACGCCACTTGGTAGATGGCCAGCGCGTGGGCTTCGTTCACTTCGCGCGGGTTATTCACCAGCAAGCGCTGTTGCAGCATGGCGTCACGCGCCAGCGTCGGCAGCATGTCCTGCGGTACGCCGGCATCACGCAGGCGCGTCGGCAGGCCGCTGCGCAGGCTGAAATCGGCCAGTGCGCCGATCAACTGCTCAGTCTGCTGAGTCGCGCTGCCCGCGCGTAGCTGATCCCCCAGCACCAGCGGTGCCAGCTCGGCATACAGCGGCGCGGCCACGCTGGCATTGAAGGCCAGCACATGCGGCAGCACCAGGGCGTTACTCAGGCCATGGGGAATATGGAAATGCCCGCCCAGCGGATAGGCCAGTGCATGCACCGCTGCACAGGGCGCGTTGGCGAACGCCTGACCGGCCAGGCAAGAGCCCAGCAGCATGGCCTGACGCGCCTCGCGGTTGCCGCCGTTGTGCACCACTTCATCCAGGTTGGCCGCCAGCAGGCGCAGCGCTTCGCGGGCCAGCAGGTCGGACAGCGGGTTCTTTTTCAGCGCACTGGTGTAGGCCTCAATGGCGTGCACCATGGCATCGATACCGGTGGCGGCGGTGACCGCCGGCGGCAGGCCGAGGGTCAGCTCGGCATCGAGCAGCGCCAAGTCCGGCAGCAGCAGCGGCGAAACCACGCCCATCTTGGTGGTTTCACCGGTGGTGATGATGGAAATCTGCGTGACTTCCGAACCGGTGCCGGCGGTGGTCGGCACCAGAATCAGCGGCAAGCGCTGGCCTCGGGCATTGCCAACGCCGTAAATCTGCGCCAGCTCCTGGCCACAGTCGGGATGGGCCAGCAGCGCCACCAGCTTGGCCACATCCATCGAACTGCCGCCGCCAAAGCCGACAATCAGCTGCGCGTTAAGCGCACGAGCCTGCGCAACCGCTGCCCGCAAAATCGCCTCGGGCGGGTCGGCGACCACCTGATCGAACACCTCGACCGTCAGCTCGGCGCGGGCAAAGCCTGGCAGCACATCCGCCAGCAGGCCGAGCTTGCTGATGCCCGGATCGGTGACGATCAGCACCCGCTGCGCACCGCGCTCGCGGCACAGCTCGGCCAGACGCCGGGACGCACCGATCTCGCACAGAATCTGCGCCGTGGTGGCAAAGCTAAAGGGCTGCATGGGGGTGATCCTCTTGTTGTAATAAATGGCTCGTACAGCAGCGTGAATTGCACCCACGCTACGCGCTTCGGTCAAAAGGCGAAACTCGCCTCATCCATAGCCATCAGGCAGTCAGCACCGCCCAGCAGCGACTCGCGATGGGCGCTGGCCCGTGGCAACACCCGGCGCAGGTAGAAGTCGGCCGACTGCAATTTGGCCTGGTAGAACGCCGCTTCGCCATGGCCCGCCTCCAGGGCATCCTGCGCCCGCGCCGCCGCCTGCAGCCAGAAGCCGGCCAGCAGCACATAGGCCGAATACTGGAGGAAATCCACCGACACCGCGCCGATCTCCTGCACATCGCGCTGACTAGCCGCAATCACTGCGCTGCTCAGCTCGCGCCACTCGCCCAGGCGCGCCTGCACGCTCTTGGCCATCTCGGCCAATGCCAGGCGGCCCACTTGAGCGTCGCACAGTTCGCTGAACTCGGCCTGCAGCGCCGACAGCTCGGCACCGCCGTCACCGAGCACCTTGCGGCGGATATAGTCCAGCGCCTGAATGCCGTTGGTGCCTTCATACAACTGGGTAATACGGCTGTCGCGCATCAGCTGCTCAATGCCCCACTCGCGGATAAAACCATGGCCGCCATACACTTGCACGGCATGGCTGGCGACTTCCTGGCCCATGTCGGTGAAGAAGGCTTTGACGATCGGAATCAGCAGCGCCGCGCGCTTGCCGGCGGCCTTGCGCGCCGCGGCGTCCGGATGAGCGTGCTCCAGATCAAGCTGGCGCGCGCAGTAGACGGCGAGCATACGGCTGCCTTCGACCAGGCTTTTCTGCGTCAGCAGCATGCGCCGCACATCGGGGTGAACGATGATCGGATCGGCCGCCTTGCCCGGCTCCGCCGGCCCGCTCAGCGCGCGCGACTGCAGGCGCTCGCGGGCATACCGCAGCGCGCCCTGGAAGGCCGCTTCGCCGATGCCTAAGCCCTGCAAACCGACCTGAAAGCGCGCGTCGTTCATCATCGTGAACATGCAGGCCAGACCCTGGTTGGCTTCACCGATCAGCCAGCCGGTGGCGCCATCAAAATTCATCACGCAGGTGGACGCGCCCTTGATGCCCATCTTGTGCTCGATGGCGCCGCAAGACAGCGCATTGCGCTCGCCCGGCGTGCCATCGGCCGCGGCGATAAATTTCGGCACCAGCAGCAGGCTGATGCCCTTCACCCCGGCTGGCGCATCCGGCAGACGGGCGAGCACCAGATGAATGATGTTTTCCGAGAGGTTCTGCTCGCCGCCGCTGATAAAGATCTTGCTGCCGCTGACCTTGAAACTGCCATTCGCCTGCGGCTCGGCCTTGGTGCGCAGCAGGGCCAGGTCGGTGCCGGCCTGCGGCTCGGTCAGGCACATGGTGCCGGTCCATTGGCCGCTCACCAGCTTGTGCAGATAGGTGTCTTTAAGGGTTTCGCTGCCGTGCTTGTACAGCGCCAGCACCGCGCCTTCGGTCAGCCCGGAATACACGCGGAACGACAGCGAAGCGCCCATCAACATCTCGTGGAAGTTGCACGCAAGCATCTGCGGCAGCGCCTGGCCGCCGTATTCGCTCGGCCCGGTCATACTCGCCCAGCCGTTATCGACATATTGCTGATAGGCCTCGGCAAAGCCATCCGGCGTGCGCACCTGGCCATCGTTGAGCTGGCAACCCTGTTCATCACTGTTGCGATTCAGCGGCGCCACCACCTCGGCGGCGTAACGCGCGCCCTCTTCCAGCACGCCATCGATCAGCTCGCGGTCAAGGCCGTTGCCGAGCAGTTCACAGTGGCCGCTGATATCGAACAGCTCGTGCAGGACAAAACGCATATCGCGCAACGGGGCCTGGTAACTCATACCCGGCCCTCCTGCACGTCGGATACCCGCACGTCGGCGACCCGCACGTCGGCAAAGCGCTGGCCGCTGCTGGCCAGCTTTCCAATCAGGCGTGCCGGCAGCCAGTGCTCACCGAACGCCGCCTGCAGCGCCTTCAAACGGTCATGAATCGCCGCCACACCCTGGCTGTCGGCCCAGCTCATCGGCCCACCCTTGTCGGCGGGGAAGCCGTAGCCGTTGAGGTAGACCAGATCGATGTCGTGGCTGTTGGCGGCGATATTCTCTTCGAGGATTTTCGCCCCCTCGTTAACCAGTGCCAGCAGGCAGCGCTCGAGAATCTCTGAGGGGTCAATGTCGCGGCGCGTGAAACCCAGCTGTTCGGACACCTGCTGCACCAGCGCATCCACTTCAGGGTCGTGCTCGGCCTGGCGACTGCCTTCGGCGTAGCGGTAGTAGCCCATACGCGCCTTCTGGCCGAAACGGCCGAAGCCGCACAGGCGATTATCCACCTGCACCGCCGGATCATCCTGGCCCTTGCCGGCCAGCTCGCGGGCGCGCCACTCCAGGTCGATGCCGACTACGTCATACATGCGGAACGGGCCCATGGCGAAACCAAAGCCCTGCAACGCGGCGTCGACCTGATGCGGATAAGCCCCTTCGAGCAGCAGCATGCGCGCCTCGCGTACATAGGTGTGCAGCATGCGGTTGCCGATAAAGCCGTCGCAGTTACCCGCCACCACGCTGACTTTGCCAATGCGTTGGCCCAGGGCCAGTGCCGCGTCCAGTACCGCCGGCGCAGTCTTGGCACCACGCACGATTTCCAGCAGCTTCATGATGTGCGCCGGACTGAAGAAGTGCAGACCGAGCACGTCCTGCGGGCGCGCCGTAACGGCGGCAATCGCATCGATATCCAGCGCAGAGGTATTGCTGGCGAGGATCGCACCGGGCTTCAAGGTCGCATCGAGCGTACGAAAGATCTGCTGCTTGAGTTCAAGGTTCTCGTACACCGCTTCGATCACCAGATCGGCATCTGCCAGCGCGGCGTAGTCGCCCACCGGAGTGACGCAGGCCAGGCGCGCGGCCGACTGCTCGGCGCTGATCCGTCCCAGCTTGAGGTTATGGGCATTGGTCTCGGCCACCACCTTCATGGCCTGCTCGAGCATCTGCGGGTTGTTGTCCAGCCACAGGACCTGAATGCCGGCGTTGGCCAGGCTCATAACGATACCGCGACCCATGGTGCCCGCGCCGATCACGGCGGCCTGTCGAACCTCGAATGCCTTGCTCATGTCCACTCCTCTGATTAGTGCCGAACGAAATGCCTGTGCTGCAAAGAAAATTCGCCAGCCACCTTAAGCAAGGCGCTACTATTTTTGAAATTTAGTCTTGTGATAAGTCGTATTCAGCAGATGAATTTCTCTACCTTCGATCTCAACCTGTTGCGCGTGTTCGATGCGCTGATGCGTGAGCAGAACGTTTCCCGCGCGGCCGAGCGCCTGGCCCTGAGCCAGCCGGCAGTCAGCAACGCGCTGAATCGCCTGCGCGAACTGCTCGACGACCCGCTGCTGGTGCGGGTGGGCCGCAGCATGCAGCCCACGCCGCGCGCCCAGGCGCTGGAAACGCCGATCCGCGCGGCCCTGCAGCAACTGGAACAGAGCCTCAGTGCCGGCGACGTGTTCGACCCGGCCAACAGCCGCCAGCACTTCAGCATCGCCGTCACCGACTATGTCGAGCTGGTCTGCATGCCGCTCCTGCTTGAACAACTCAGCCAGCAGGCACCCGGCATGCGCATCGACATCCGCCACCTGAGCCCCAGCCTGCCGGCCGAAGCGCTGGACAAGGGCGAGCTGGACCTGGTGCTGGGGCGCTTCGAGGACATCCCCGCGCGCTTTGCCCGCCAGCACTGGATGAGTGAAACCCTGCAACTGGCGCTGCGCCGCGACCATCCCCTGGGCAATCAAACGATGGACCTGCCGACCTTTCTGCAGCTGCGCCACCTGTGGGTACACGGCGGTCAGACGCGCGGCATGGTCGACCAATGGCTGGGCGAACAGGGCCTGTGCAGGGAGATTCGCTACACCACGCCCAACTACCTGCAGGCCGCGCATATCGTCGCCAGCAGCGAACTGGGCGCCGTGCTGCCAACCCAACTGGCGCGCCACTTTTCCCGCCTGCTGCCGCTGCAACTGTTCGAGCTGCCGTTCGCCCTTGGCCCGTTTCACCTGGAAATCGTCAGCCTGGCCCAGCGCCAACGCGACCCGGCACTGCAGTGGCTGATTGAACAGATCCAGCAGATCGGTCAGCGCTGATCACCCGGCAGCCGGACAAAGCCTTCCTATACTGACGGCTACTGTCGTGCGGCCTTGGGGAATCGATCATGCTGAAATCGGCGTTGGCGCTGCTGCTGGCGGTGCTGGGCACCCTGGCACAGGCCCAGAATCTGCAAATCGTGCTGCTCGATAATCAGGGCAAACCGCTCAGCGACGCCGTGCTGTGGATCGAACCCGGCCCGGCGCAAAGCCAACCCAGCCATGCGGTGATGGACCAGCAGAAGCGCCAGTTCACCCCTTATGTTCTGCCCGTGCAGGTCGGTACCACGGTGAGCTTCCCCAACGCCGACCCGATCAACCACCACGTTTACTCCTTCTCGCCGGCCAAGCGCTTCGAACTGCGCCTGCACCAGCAGAAGGCCGCACCCCAGGAGATGCGTTTCGACCAGCCTGGCCTGGTCACCCTGGGCTGCAATATCCATGACTGGATGCTCGGTTTTATCCTGGTACTCGACACTCCCTGGTTTGCCCAGACCGACAGCCAGGGCAAGGCCCGCCTGAACTTCGAGGCCGCCGCTGGGCAAACCCTGCAGCTCTGGCACCCGCGCATCGCCGACCCGCAGGAAGCCCTGAGCCGCGCCGTGCCCAGCGACGGCACGCTGACCTGGCAACTGACCGGCACGCTGAAACGCGACCCGCGCCCGAAAGAGCCAAAAGCCCGCCCCATGACCAAAGGTGACTACGCCTCATGACCCTGCGCGGCAAGATTCTCGGCTTCTTTCTGCTGTTGTTGCTGGCGGTCATGGTGTTATTGCTGGCGCTGGTCTATCGCTCCACGTATCAACACACCCTGAGTCAGGTGGCCGGGCAGCTGAACTTCGCCCATGCCGTGCTAAGTAACGAGCTGCAAAGCCGCCGCCAGGCGCAGAGCGCCATGGCCGATCTGATCGCCAAGGACTTCACCCTGCTCGGCGAAATCGCCGACCTGATCGCCAGCCCCCAGCAGGAAGCGCAATCACTGTCTGCAGCACTGGAGTCGTTTGCCTCGCGCAGCCAGGCCAGCTTTGCCCTGGTCAGCGCCCCCGAAGGGTTGATTCTCGCAGGCACCAGCGGTGAACTGCTGCCAGGCGCGGAGCTGCCCTGGAGTGCCATGTTTGATGTGGATGATCCACAGAGTGAGGAGCGCCTGGTGGTATTTGGCGAGCGCGTATTGCATGTCAACGCCACGCCGATTTTCGCCCCGCGCCCCAACCTGATGGGCTGGCTACTGATGGCCTTCGAGCTGGATGACCAGGCCACCGCACACCTGGCGCGCCTTAGTGGCGCTGACGTAGCGTTCATTGATGGCCGCCCAGGCCAATACCGGGTACTCGCCAGCAACCTGCAGGCGTTGCCTCGGGCCGAGCTGGCCAGCCAGCTGCTGCCCAATGCTGAGGGCGTGTTCCGCTTCGATTTACAGGGACTGGAACAGGTGGCCCTGCGCGCACCTCTAGTGGACACCAGTAGCGAACTGCAGGTGCTGCTGATGCGCTCGCTGGCCGCCGAGCTGGCTGATTACCAACCGCTGCAATGGCAGCTGGCAACCATCTTTACCATCGCCCTGCTGCTGGCCGGACTCGGCGCGCTGTGGATTGCCAACACCGTTAGCCGGCCGCTGAGCCAGATGGTCGACAACGTGCGGCGCATCGCCAGCGGCGACTATCAGGTACCAATGGAGACGCAGGCGAGCGGCGAAGTCGGCTTGCTCGCCCGTGAATTCGTCGCCATGCAGCAAGGCATTGCCGAGCGCGAAACCACCATCAGCTTTCTCGCTTACCGCGACCCGCTGACCGAACTGGCCAACCGCAACCGTTTTGTCGCCGAACTGCAACAGGCCCTGACGCAGTGTCCGCCAGGCGCAGGCGTCGCCGTGCTGCTGATGGACCTGGACAACTTCAAGGACCTTAACGACACCCTCGGTCACGACGCCGGTGACCAGTTGCTCTGCCTGCTCGCCGCCCGCCTGCAGGCGCTGCTACGCCCCACCGAGCAACTGGCGCGCCTCGGTGGTGACGAGTTTGCGCTGCTGATCAGCCCCTGCCAGCCCGGCTGGCTGATCCCTGCCGCCGAGCATTACCGCGCCGCCCTGCACGAGCCATTCGCCGTGCGCGGCATCAGCATGACCCTCAACGCCACGATTGGCATCGCCCTGTATCCGGACCACGGTGAAAGCGCCGGCAGCCTGCTGCAGCATGCCGAAGTGGCGATGTACCTGGGCAAACAGCAGCGCTCGCCCTACGCCCTCTACCGCCCGGAACTGGACCGCCACAGCCTGCTGCGCCTGGCATTGATGAGCGAGTTGAAAGGCGCGGTGGAAGGCGGGCAGCTCAGCCTGTATTTCCAACCGAAGCTGAATATCCGTACGCGCAGCCTGTATGGCGTGGAATGCCTGGTGCGCTGGATTCACCCGGTGCATGGGTTTATTCCGCCGGACGAATTTATCCCCTTGGCCGAACAGACCGGCAACGTTTGCGCCCTGACCCGCTGGGTGGTGCACACCGCCGTGGCGCAGAGTCGCGCCTGGCAGGAACAGGGGCTGGCGCTGATGACTGCGATCAATATCTCCGCACTGGATCTGGCCGATCCCGGCTTTGCTGGCTTTATCGCCGCGCAACTGACCGAGCATGGCGTGCCGCCATCCGCCCTGATTGTGGAAATCACTGAAAGCGCGGTGATGGCCGACCCGGAACTGGCCATGGGGCAATTGCGGGAATTGTGCGAATTGGGCGTGAAACTGTCGATCGACGACTACGGCACGGGTTACTCAAGCATGGCCCAACTCAAGCGCCTGCCGGTGCATGAGCTGAAAATCGATAAGTCCTTCGTGCTTGACCTGCTGAGCAATCCCGATGACGACATCATCGTCCGCTCGACCATCGAGCTGGGCCACAACATGGGCCTGAAGATCGTCGCCGAAGGGGTGGAAACCGAGGCCATTCTCGACCGTCTGGATCAGCTCGGTTGCGACATCGCCCAGGGTTACCTGCTCAGCAAACCGCTGCCACCCGCCGCGTTTGCCAGCTGGCTGGCGGCAACCCACTGGCAACTGCCTCGCACATCGGGTTGATCAGGCGCATATAAAAACCACTGCCGATCACTAGGACCGGCAGTGGTCTGGGAAACCGACTGGACAAGCTTTAGAACGCAGCGTCACCAATCAACATACCGTGCACAACCATATAGGTCTTGCGACCGGACTGCAGGGTCAGTGGATTGCGCTCGGCAATTACCCACCCCTTGGCCAGCAGCTTGTCGATATGTGCTCGCAGTTCTGGCAAATAGCGTTGTTCTTGCTGAAGCGATTCCATTCTACGCATCCTCTAGAGGACTCCTCTGTGACAGCAGCCAAGTACACCTGGCCATTCATCCGTGATAGCTGTTACAGAGCATAGTGGCCTTGTGCCAACCACCAAAGCGGCAAATGGCCACATCGCTGTAGGCTCAACGCATCAGGTTGATATAGCGTTTGGCTTACATCAAATTCAATTCTAGACCGCCGTAGCAGCCGCAATGGACTCGCCGACATGCGGTGAGCTGAACGCCAGGTAGTCGTCTTCTACCTTGCCATAGCGCAGCAGCGCCAAATCCAGCAGGTAGTTCTGATAGAGCTTCCAGGGCGCGCGATCGCCTTGAGTAGGGATTTTGTCCGCGGCGCGCTGGATATAGCCAGATGCCAGGTCGAGGAAGGGCGCACTCTTGACCTGACGCGCACTGTCACGTGGGGTGCACTGACGCATGCCAGTAGCATCCATGTGATTGATCAGGCGGCAAAAGTATTCACTGGAAAGATCAGCCTTGAGCGTCCAGCTGGCATTGGTGTACCCCAGTACCACAGCGGCATTGGGCAAATCGCGCAGCATGATGCCGCGATAGCCCATGCTCTTGGCCGCATCGAAGGGCACCCCATCCACAGCCACCTGCATACCGCCAAACAGCTGCAATTCCAGGCCCGTGGCGCTGATGATCACATCCGCCGGCAGCTCCTCGCCGGACTTCAAGCGGATGCCCTTGGCGGTGAAACCATCGATATGTTCGGTCACTACCGAGGCCTTGCCCTGGCGCAGCACCTTGAACAGGTCACCATTAGGCACCGCACATACCCGCTCATCCCAGGGTTTGTAGCGCGGACTGAAGTGGCGCATGTCGAAGTCCTTACCCAGCTGATGCCTGGCCAGGCCCAGCAACGCCTTGCGCACCAGGTTGGGGAACGCCTTGGCAAGTTTGTAGAAGCCCAGCTGGATCGCCACCTGGCGGGTGCGAGCCAGACGGTAGACCCAGGTTTCCGGAAGAAACTTGCGCAGTACATCAGAGATCGGATCACCCTGCGGCAGGCTCACCACATAGGTCGGCGAGCGTTGCAGCATGGTCACGTGCCTGGCCTTGTCGGCCATCGCCGGGACCAGCGTCACGGCTGTCGCGCCGCTGCCGATCACCACCACGTTCTTGCCGCTGTAATCGAAGTTTTCCGGCCACAGCTGCGGGTGGATAAATTCGCCCTGGAACAGGTCACGGCCTTTGAACTCGGGGGTGTAGCCCGCCTCATAGCGGTAGTAGCCCGTGCACATCAGCAGATGCTGGCAGCTCAGTTTGACCGACTCGGCGTCATCGCCGCGCTGTACCTGTAAGGTCCAGGTGGCGCGCTCACTGCACCAGTCTGCCTTGAGCACTTTGTGGCGGAAGCGGATCTTTTCCTGAATACCGTTTTCCTGCGCGGTTTCTTCGATATAGCGACGGATCGACGGACCGTCAGCAATCGCCAGCGGGTTGGTCCAGGGTTTGAAGTTGTAGCCGAGGGTGAACATGTCCGAGTCGGAGCGAATGCCCGGATAACGGAACAGGTCCCAGGTGCCGCCCAATGCCGCACGGCCTTCGAGGATGGCAAAGCGCTTGCCGGGGCAATGCTTCATCAGGTGATAGGCCGCACCGATGCCGGAGAGGCCGGCACCAATGATCAAGACATCCAGATGTTCGGCAGACATGGGGGCTCCTCAGGCTTGTTCTTATGGCGGCAGGGCAATGTATAGCGCCCGCATGCCCGCCAGATTCACCCCCCACAACGCGTTTGTCATCCAACCTTTAGTGGTGTGAACAGCCGCAGGCTGACCACAGTGATAGTTGAAGAATGACCGAAGCGCGCAGCCATCTGCCTGACAATCAGAAGCGGTTGCGCAACACCACCTCGTTGTACGGCAGTTTGCCGATGCGCGGCTTGGGTTCGAGGGTCTTCTTGCCTACCGCAACCATCAGGGCGATCACATGGTTATCCGGCAGGTTGATTAGCTTGGCCACCGCCTCAAAGTCGAAACCATCCATCGGGCAGGAGTCCAGGCCTTTGCCGCGTGCGGCGAGCATCAGGGTCTGGGCCATCAGGCCGCAGCTGCGCATGGTTTCGTCACGCTGAACCTGCGGTTTGTCGCGGTAATAGGTGTCGATGGCGCCAGCCATATAGGCCTGTACTTCTTGCGGAGCACCTTCCCAGACGCGGCTGACATTCTGTTCCCAGCTGTCGACTTGCGCGCACACCACCACCAGCATTGAGGCATCGGTCACTTGCGCCTGGCCCCAGGCCACTTCACGCAGTTGCTGACGCAGCGCTGGATCGCTGACTTCGACCAGGCGCACGTGCTGCAGATTGAACGCCGACGGGGCCAGCAGCGCCAGTTGCAGCAACTCATCCTTCTCGGCCTCGCTCAGCGTAAATGCCGGGTCATAACCCTTGACGGCGCGGCGGCTGCGAATGGCTTCATCAATGTGCATGGTCGTTCCTTAAATGCGGTTGAAAGAGAAGGCAATGCTAGGCACTTGGCTGCACGAATGCCAAACGCCATTAGCGATAGAAACTATCGAAGCAGACGATGGTAATGACGCGCCTGCTAAAATCGCGGCCTCACAAACAGGCCCACGACCATGCACCCCACCGCCCTTGCCGTCCTGCAGCAACATTTGTGCAACGCCCTGGCTGCGCCACCCAGCGAAACCCGTCGCCTGCTCCACGGCCGTGGCCGCTGCTGGCCGGGATTGGAACAGATCACTGTGGACTGGCTGCAAGGTGTGGTGCTGGTGGCACTGTTCAGGCCGGTGAGCGATGCCGAACTGGCCGCGCTGCAACAGATGCTGCGCGACCTCAGTCAATCCAATGCCTGGCAACAAAGCGGCGCGCACAGCCTGTTGCTGCAGCAGCGCTACCTGCCCGAGAGCCCCACGCAGTGGCTGCTGGGTGAACCGGTTGAGCACTGGGATATCTGCGAGCACGGCCTGCACTACCGCCTCGACCTGGGCAAAAAGCAGAACAGCGGATTGTTTCTCGACATGCGCTATGGCCGCCAATGGGTCCAAGCCCAGTCAGCGGGTAAACGCGTGCTCAACCTGTTCGCCTACACCTGCGGCTTCTCGGTGGCCGCACTGGCCGGCGGCGCGCAGCAGGTGGTCAATCTGGACATGGCTCGGGCCGCACTCAGCCGTGGCCGTGACAATCACCGGCTAAACCAGCACGACCTCAGCCAGGTGGTGTTTCTGGGCCATGACCTGTTCAAGTCATGGGGCAAGGTGGCCAAGTACGGGCCCTATGACCTGATCATCATCGATCCGCCCTCCTTTCAGCGCGGCAGCTTTGTGCTGAGCAAGGATTACCCCAAGGTGCTACGCCGCCTGCCAGAACTGTTGAGCGCGAACGGGTTAGTGCTGGCCTGCAGCAATGAGCCGGAAATCGGCCCGAATTACCTGATTCAGGCCATGGCCGATGAAGCGCCGGGCCTGCGCTTTGTCGAACGCCTGAGCAACCCGCCGGAATTCCCCGATAGCCAGCCGGACAGCGCCCTCAAAGCCCTGGCATTCCAACTCCACTAGCTCATGCAGAACAGGCTTCAAGCCTGGTCTACAGTTAGACAACTGCCCGCAACCGAGACCTTTGTGATGAAGCTCACTACCCCTGTATTTGCCCTGACCACCGTTCTACTGCTGGCCGGATGCGCCAGCCAAACGCCCACCCCGTCGCAGTATTCGGGCTTTCTCAGCGACTACTCGCAGTTGCAGCCGGCGCAATCGGCCAGCGGCGCACCGGTCATGCGTTGGATTTCGCCCGACTTCAAGGCCGAAAATTACCGTTCGGTACTGGTCGAACGGCCACAGTTTTATCCCGCCCCAACCCCCAATAGCCAAGTCAGCCAACAGGCCCTGGATAACATCGCCCTGTACCTGCAACAGGCGATGCGCCTGGAGTTGGCTGGACGGTTGCGCATCGTTGAGCATGCAGATCGCGACACGCTGGTCTTACGCTCAGCTATTACTGCGGTAAACCTCTCACCGGAAGGACTCAAAGTCTATGAAGTGGTGCCTGTCGCCTTGGTTGCCGCTGCCGCCAGCACAGCCGCCGGCACCCGCGACCTGAACACCGAAATCTACGTCGAACTGGAAGCCGTTGACGGCCGCACCAGCGCGCCAGTGACCCGCGTAGTACGCAAGGGGCATGGCCTGAAGCTGGAAAATGACAGCACCCAGTTGCAACTCAAGGACCTCAAACCGGCACTCGATGCCTGGGCTCAGGATGCCCGCAATTTCAGGCCCTGAAACAACGCTGACCCGGCAGCCAATACCGCATTGGCTGCCAACAGGCACTGACCGGATCAGGCAAACACAAAGTACTTGCGCACGGTTTCCACCACCTCCCAGGTGCCCTTCATCCCCGGCTCGACGATAAAGATATCGCCAGCACGCAGATGAATCGGTGCCTGGCCTTCCGGGGTGATGATGCAATAGCCCTCCTGGAAGTGGCAGTACTCCCACTTTTCATAGGCCACCTGCCATTTGCCAGGCGTGCAGATCCAGGTGCCCATGATCTTGCTACCGTCGGCCGAGGAGTAGGCGTTGAGATTGACGGTGTGCGGTTCGCCGGCGATGCGCGTCCACTTACAGGCATCCAGCAGCGGAATCGGCTGGGTATCACGCAGTACGGTAATCGGTAACATAGGTGGCTCCTGAGGTCGGTAGGAAAACAGCCGAAGCCTAGAGCCATAGCCTGCCCGTAGCTGTCCTGAGGTCGACCTTCAGCTGCCTGGAAGCGCAGTCGCACCTGCCAGGCTGAGGGATAAACCGCGTGCTACCTTGAAGAGAGCCTATACGTTCTTAATGCCGCTTACCCGCTCCGGAGATGCTCTATGTCCAGTTCTTACCGCTTGGTCACCCGCAGTGATTTTGACGGCCTGGTGTGCGCCGCCCTACTCAAACACCTCAAGCTGATCGACGACATCCTCTTCGTCCACCCCAAGGACATGCAGGACGGCAAGGTGGCGATCACCAGCAACGACATCACGACTAACCTGCCCTACGTGCCTGGCTGCTACCTGGCCTTCGACCATCACCTCAGCGAAACCATCCGCAACCAGCCTGCGAGCAATCACCTGATCGATGCTGACGCCCCCTCGGCTGCCAGAGTGGTGTGGAAGCACTACGGCGGTCACGATGTATTCCCGAGGGACTGGGACGAAATGATGGAGGCCGTGGACAAAGCTGACGCCGCACAATTCAGCCGCGAAGACATCCTCGACCCGCAAGACTGGGAGCTGCTGAGCTTCATCATGGATGCCCGCACCGGCCTCGGCCGTTTCCGTGACTTCCGTATTTCCAACTACCAGCTGATGATGCAACTGATCGACTTTTGCCAGACCCACGGCATCAATGAAATTCTTCAGCTGCCGGATGTTGAAGAACGCGTGGCGCTGTATCTGGATCATCAACGTGAGTCCCAGGCGCAGATCCAGCGCTGTGCCACGGTGTACCACAACCTGGTGGTGTTGGATCTGCGCAACGAACAGACAATCTATGCGGTCAACCGCTTCGTCATTTACGCCCTCTACCCGCAGTGCAATATCTCGATCCACGTGATGTGGGGCGTTAAACAGCAAAACACCGTGTTCGCCATCGGCAAATCGATCCTCGACCGCAGCTCCAATACCAATGTCGGCGAGCTATGCCTGAGCTATAACGGCGGCGGTCATGCCAATGCCGGCACCTGCCAGCTGGCCAACGAGGAGGCCGAAGCAGCCCTGCGCGAGCTGATTGCCGAAATCACTGCAGACGGTTAAGCCCATTTCACCAAGCCCGGTGACCGCTCTCTTCGCCGGACGCTGGGCGGATGCGCTGCGACAAGGGTAAGCTGTGCCGCATGAGTACAGCCCCTTTTATTACGCCGCTTGAATCCAGCCGCACGGATGCGCCTTCTGGGTTGCGTATCGGTGGCGACTGGACGCTGGCCCACTACGCCGTCCTCGAAACGCAGGTGCAGGGCCTGCGCGGTCGTCTGCCGACGGACGCCCCTATCGATCTGGATGCGCTCAACGCCCTCGATACGGCCGGTGCGGCCCTGCTGGTGGAGTTGCTCGGCAGCCAGCGTTTGGCACAACTGACGCAGCAGGCACCGCACCTGAGCACTGAACGCCGCGCCCTGCTGCAAGCCGTGGGCAGCGCAATTGCCGAAGCGGGCGATGTTGAACCCGCCAAACGCATACCGGCCTGGCGCGAGTTTTTCGGGCAGATCGGCCAGGCCGTGGAAGAGTTGTGGCAACAGGCCGTGACCCTGCTCGGCTTTATCGGCATGACCCTGGCCGCGATGTTCGCCATCCTGCTGCGCCCTGGCCGCTGGCGCATCACCTCGCTGGTCGCACATGTGCAGCAGAGCGGGCTGAACGCGGTGCCGATTGTGGCCCTGCTGACCTTTCTGGTCGGTGCGGTGGTGGCCTTTCTCGGCGCCACAGTGCTCGCCGACTTTGGCGCGAGCATCTACACGGTCGACTTGGTGGCGTTCTCGTTTTTGCGCGAATTCGGCGTGCTGCTCACCGCCATTCTCATGGCCGGGCGCACGGCCAGCGCCTTTACCGCGCAAATCGGCTCGATGAAAGCCAATGAAGAAATCGACGCCATTCGCACCCTGGGGCTCAATCCGCTGGAGCTGCTGGTGCTGCCACGGGTGTTCGCCCTGCTGATCGCCCTGCCAATTCTGACCTTTATCGCCATGCTCAGCGGCATCCTCGGCGGCGCGGTGGTGTGCGCCCTCAGCCTGGATATTTCACCGGCCATGTATTTGGCCATGCTGCAGGAAAACATCGCCCTCAAGCACTTTCTGGTGGGCATGGCCAAAGCACCGATTTTTGCCTTCCTGATCGCCGTCATCGGCTGCCTGGAAGGCTTCAAGGTCACCGGCAGCGCGCAGTCGGTGGGTGAACGCACCACCTCCAGCGTGGTGCAGTCAATTTTTGTGGTGATCGTACTCGACGCCCTCGCCGCGCTGTTCCTCATGGAGATGGGCTGGTGATGGGCGAAGCAATTATCGAAGTGCGCCACCTGGTCAACCGCTTTGGCACGCAGACCGTGCACCAGGACCTGGCACTGGACCTGTACCGTGGCGAAGTGCTCGGGGTGGTCGGTGGTTCGGGCACCGGCAAATCGGTGCTGCTGCGCAGCATTCTCGGCCTGCGCCAGGCCAACGCCGGCACCGTGCGGGTGTTCGGCGAAGAACTGCTGAGCCTGTCGCCCGAGCGGCGCTCACGGCTGGAGCGCCGCTTTGGTGTGCTCTATCAGCGTGGCGCGCTGTTTTCCTCGCTGACGGTGACGGAAAACATCGCCCTGCCGCTGATCGAACACGCAGGCCTTAGCCGTGCCTCGGCCGAGCGCTTGGCCCAGGTCAAACTGGCACTGGTCGGGCTGCCGCGCACAGCAGGCGATAAATACCCCACGGAGCTGTCGGGCGGCATGATCAAACGCGCGGCACTGGGGCGGGCGCTGGCCTTGGAGCCGGACATTCTGTTTCTCGACGAACCCACCGCCGGGCTTGACCCGATTGGCGCGGCGGCCTTCGACCAACTGATTCTGACCCTGCGCGATGCGCTGGGCTTGAGCGTATTTCTGGTCACCCATGACCTCGACACGCTCTACACCATCTGCGACCGGGTGGCCGTGCTGGCGGAAAAACGCGTACTGGTGGCCGACCGCCTGGACGTGGTGGCCGCCACCGACAACCCATGGATTCACGATTATTTTCACGGCCCGCGCGGACGCGCAGCCGAACAGGCCGCCAACGGCGCGCCAGGGAGCCCCTGATGGAACCGCGTGCCCACCACGTGTTGATTGGTCTGTTTACCGTGCTCATGGTGGCCGGCGCACTGGGCTTTGCCCTGTGGCTGAGCAAGGCCAGTTCGGATCAGGCGTTTCACGATTACGACGTAATCTTCAAGGAGGCGGTCAGCGGGCTCTCGGCCGGCAGCGCCGTGCAATACAGCGGTATCAAAGTGGGCGATGTGATCAGCTTGCGCCTGGACCCCAAAGACCCGCGCAAGGTCCGCGCGCACATCCGCGTCAGCGCCAGCACGCCGATCAAACAAGACACCCGCGCACGCCTGTCGATTACCGGCATCACCGGTGCGGCGTTGATCCAATTGCACAGCGGCACGCCGAAAAGCCAGGTGTTGGTGGGAAAAGAGGGCAAACGTGCGGAGATCATTGCCGATCCCTCACCGCTGACTCGCCTGATGGCCAACGGTGAAGACCTGGTGCTCAGCGTCACCCGGCTGCTCAACCGGGCGAACCAACTGTTCTCCGATGAGAACATCGAGCGGGTTTCCCGCACCCTGGCGAACGTCGAACAAACCAGCGCCAGCGTGGCCGAGCAGCGCGGCGAACTGCGCCTGGCCCTGCAGCAGATGAGCAGCGCCAGCCAGGAAGCCGCCAGCCTGATGCGCAACGCCAATCAACTGCTCAGCGGCCCCGGCCATGACGCGCTGCACAGTGCCGGGCGCATGATCACCTCACTGGAGCGCAGCAGCAGCGAGATCGAACGCCTGCTCAGCGACAATCGCAGCGCTCTCAATGGCGGTATGCAGGGCATCGGCGAGCTGGGCCCGACCATCATTGAACTGCGCGAAACCCTCAGCGCCCTGCGCTCCTTCGCCCGCCGCCTGGAGGAAGACCCGGCTGGTTATCTGCTGCGCAGCGACACCATCAAGGAGTTTCAACCATGAGTCGTCTTCGCCTGCTCACAGCCCTGTTGCTGATCGGCAGCCTGACTGCCTGTTCGGTATTGCCGAAAAGCCAGGTGCTGAGCATCTACCGCCTGCCCTCCAGCAGCCTGCCCAGCCATAACGTCAGTGCCGACTGGGCGCTGCGGGTGAACAAGCCCTACAGCAGCCAATTGCTCGACAGCACACGGATTGCCGTCTTGCCGCCGGGCGACCAGATCAGCGCTTATCAGGGCGTGCGCTGGAGCGACCGTGCGCCACTGCTGTTGCGCGACCGGCTGATCGACGCCTTCCTCGACGACGGCCGCCTCAAGGCCGTCAGCAGCGATGACAGCCGCCTGCAGGCCGACCTTGAACTGGACGGCGACCTGCGCGCTTTCCACAGCGAATACCAAAACGGCCGCCCAGCCGCGCGCATCCTGTTCGAAGCCCGCCTGGTACAGAGCGGCAGCCTGCGCATCCTCGCCAGCCGACGTTTCGAAGTCAGCCAGGCCGCCAGCGACACCTCAGTGCCAGCAGTGGTCAACGCCTTCGGCCAGGCCGGCGACCAACTGGCCCGTGAGGTGCTGGAATGGACCCTGACCCAAGGCCAGACAGCGCAGCAAAAATAAACTGAGGTGTTTTTGCGAGGGGCGAACCATGGACAAATTTATGCAAGCGGCCATCGACGAAGCCCGCCAGGGCCTGACCGAAGGCGGCATCCCGATCGGCTCGGTGCTGGTGCACAACGGCCAGATTATCGGTCGTGGCCACAACCGCCGCGTGCAACAGGGCAGCGCCATCCGTCATGGTGAAATGGACGCCTTGGAAAACGCCGGTCGGCAAACCGCGCAGACCTACCGCGAGTCGGTGCTCTACACCACCCTCTCGCCCTGCGCGATGTGCAGCGGCGCAATCCTGTTGTACGGCATCCCCAAGGTGATCATCGGCGAGAACCAGACCTTCCTCGGCGAAGAAGCGCTGCTGCGCGAGCGCGGCGTACAGCTCGACGTGCTGCACAACAGCGAATGCCTGCACCTGATGCAGGACTTTATTGCCGCCCAACCGACGCTGTGGAATGAGGATATCGGCGAGTAGCGCCTACACGCGCTGCGCCGTTGACCACGCGCGCACCTCGGCGTAGGGGTAGGCCTCCAACGCCGCAAAACCGCCTAATTGACGGGCCTTGAGCGCGGTGAACAGCGGCACGCTGACGCCACAGAGGTAGCGCGTCAGGCATTCGGTGCTCGGCGCAACGCCCTTTAACTCCTGATGCTTGCGCACAAAACCGTCACAGAGCGCCCGCATATCCAGCTCCGCCAACGGCGGCAGGGTTGGCGGCTCGGGCAAGCGGGCGACCTGTCCACGGCATACCGAACAATGCCCGCACTGCTGCGGCGCGTTGGCATCACCGAAATAGGCGGCCAGGCGCTGGCTCAGGCACTGCTCGCTGGCAAACAGCGCGAGCATGGCGTGTATCCGGCAAATCTCGCTGGCTTCCTGCTGGCTGAAATAGCCATGCAATTCAGCACTCAGGGCCTCGGCATCAAACCCCGGCTGCAGCAAGGCATAGACCTCGGTCATCTGCTTGCTTTCCACCTCGATCCAGCCTTTTTCCTGAAAGTAATCCAGTGCGGTGATCACCCGGCTGCGCTCGGCCTGATGCTGTTGATACAACTGCGCAAAATCCACCGTGCACCAGGTGCGGGCGCGCTGCGAGGTGGTGATCAGCGCCTCGACAAACTGCCGCCGCTCACCGCTGAAATGAGCCAACAACGCCTCGGGTTCGAGCCGGTATTTGAAGCGATATTCGGCGAAATAGGCGTAGCGTGGGGCGATGATGCCGCGCAGCTCCAACTGCACCAGCAGGGTTTTCAGCGGCAATTGGCGAATATTGCTCTGCTCGGAGAGTGGGTTGAGCATCAGCTCCCATTCGCCGCCCTGGCCGCCGGCCAACAGCTGATCGAGCACACAGCGAATGCCGTCCCGCTCTGGCGTGTCGCCGTAGACGAAGTTCTCCAGCACGTTGAGGCTGTCGCGGTTGGCCAGTACCAGGCAGTCCGAGGGCTGGCCATCGCGGCCGGCGCGGCCGATTTCCTGGCTGTAGTTCTCGATGGATTTGGGCAAATCAAAATGCACCACATTGCGGATGTCACTTTTGTCGATGCCCATGCCAAAGGCGATGGTGGCGACGATGCAGTTGATTTGTCCGGCCATAAACTGGCGCTGAATCGCCTCGCGCGCCTCGTGCGGCATGCCGGCGTGATAGGCGCTGGCGGCAATGCCCCGCTCACTCAGGCGCTCAGCCACCTGCTCGGCGGTGCGCTGCTGGGTGACATAGACAATGCTGGGTTGCCCGGCCTTGGCTAACAGCCACTGCTGCAACCGGCGCAGTTTATCGGCCCCACTAACCGGCTCGACCAGCAGGTTGAGGTTGGGTCGGTAAAAACCGGTAGTGACCACATCAGCTTCAGCGATGGCGAACTTCTGCTGCATGTCGGCCACCACCTTGGGTGTCGCAGTGGCGGTGAGCAGCAGCACCTGCGGGATGCCGAACTGGCGCTGGTAGTCCGGCAGCTTGAGGTAGTCCGGGCGAAAGTTATGGCCCCACTCGGAAATGCAGTGAGCCTCATCAATCACCAGCAACGAAATCGGCACCTGGCCGATAAAGTTACGAAAGCGCTCGTTCTTCAGGCGTTCGACCGAGATCATCAGAATCTTCAGCTCGCCGGCTTTCGCTCGCGCCATCACCGCGATGGTCTCATCGCGGCTTTGCGCCGAATCGATGCTGGCAGCGTTGATGCCGCGGCTGTGCAAAAACGCCAGTTGATCCTGCATCAGGGCCAGCAACGGCGAGATCACCAACGTCAGGTGCGGCAGGTGCAAGGCGGGCAGTTGATAACACAAGGACTTGCCCGATCCTGTGGGAAAGATCGCCGCCGCCGAGCGTCCGGCCAACACAGCCGAGACCACAACTTCCTGCCCCGGACGCAATTGGGCGAAACCAAACACGCGCTCAAGGGTACTCATGGCGGTCACTCCATCGGCCGCCGCAGCGGAAAAACGGTTAAGCCTGACAAGCGTCTGCGCTATTTCCAATCTAACTAACGCCACTGTCAGCCCTGGCCTACATTGAACTCAGACAAGCCACGAAGGAGATCAGTATGCAGTTATCTGGCTTCAACGGCAGCGTGTGGATGGCCACCTGATTGCACGCTTGCTGCATGGGCTGCACACCATGGGCCTGTTGGTGTGGCAACGCAGTTGCCTCGGCTGTCGTTTTGGTTCTATCGACACCACCTGCCATCTTGTTGCAGGTGATAGCACCGAAAGCCTGAGTTGCCACACCCCCAGGCCTATGGCCAGAGTTATCCATAGCCGTAACCAGGCCGTGCAGAGCGGCCACTTGGCGCAACACCGCAGCACCCCACAGTGCCTGATCGACTCGATAGGCACCAAAAGCCGCCTCCGGGCGGCTTTTCCGTTTCTTATCGCGTGTGCAAAGCACCGTGGCAGGGGCTT
>NZ_QAIG01000005.1:67731-244010 GCF_003060885.1 Pseudomonas sp. HMWF032 | reverse complement strand
AAAAAAAAAAACCGCCGATAACGGCGGTTTTTTCAATGCAGCCGTTACAACTTAGAGCTGCGGGCCGGCGTTCTTGATGGCATCGCTGACATCGAACTTCTTGAAGTTCTCGATGAACAGTCCGGCCAGACCTTTCGCTGCTTCGTCGTAGGCGTTCTTGTCTTCCCAGGTGTTGCGCGGGTTGAGCAGGTTGGTTTCAACGCCCGGCACCGACTTCGGCACGCTCAGGTTGATGATTGGCAGCAGCTCGGTTTCGGCACCGATCAGCGCGCCGCTCTGGATCGCTGCAATCACGCCACGGGTGGTTGGGATATTGAAACGCTTGCCAACGCCGTAGCCACCGCCGGTCCAGCCGGTGTTGACCAGGTAGACCTTGGAGCCAAAGCCGCGGATGCGCTTGATCAGCAGTTCCGCATATTCACCAGCCGGACGCGGGAAGAATGGCGCGCCGAAGCAGGTGGAGAAAGTCGACTTGATGCCGCCGCCCGAACCCATTTCGGTGGAACCCACCAGCGCGGTGTAGCCGGAGAGGAAGTGGTACGCCGCTTGCTCTTCATTGAGGATCGACACGGGCGGCAGTACGCCGGTGAGGTCGCAGGTCAGGAAGATCACGGCGTTCGGCTCGCCGCCCAGGTTCTTCTCGGAACGCTTCTCGACCAGCTCCAGCGGGTAAGCCGCGCGGCTGTTCTGGGTCAGGCTGTCATCGGCGTAGTTCGGTACGCGGTTTTCGTCGAGGACCACGTTTTCCAGGACAGCGCCGAACTGGATGGCTTTCCAGATCACCGGCTCGTTCTTCTCGGACAGGTCGATGCACTTGGCATAGCAACCGCCTTCAATGTTGAACACCACGCCTACGCCCCAACCGTGCTCGTCGTCACCAATCAGGTAGCGGCTTGGGTCAGCGGACAGGGTGGTCTTGCCGGTGCCGGACAGGCCGAAGAACAGGGTCACGTCGCCTTCTTCGCCGATGTTGGCGGCGCAGTGCATCGGCAGCACGTCAGCGTCCGGCAGCAGGAAGTTCTGCACGCTAAACATGGCTTTCTTCATTTCACCGGCGTAACGCATGCCGGCGATCAGGACTTTCTTGGCGGCGAAGTTGAGGATCACGCAGCCATCGGAATTGGTGCCATCACGCTCCGGTACGCATTCGAAGTTGGCGACGTTGAGCACTTGCCACTCGTCTTTGCCAGCCGGGTTGTACTGCTCCGGATTGATGAACAGGCAACGGCCGAACAGGTTCTGCCAGGCGGTGGCGGTGGTCATCTTGACCGGCAGGTAGTGCGCATCGGCAGAACCTACATGAACGTAGGACACGAAGCTGTCCTGAGCGTCGGAGAATGCCTGCACGCGGTCCCACAGAGCATCGAACTTGTCAGCCGGGAACGGGCGGTTGATTGCGCCCCAGGCGATTTTCGCCTCGGTGCTCGGCTCTTGCACGATGAAGCGGTCAGCCGGAGAACGACCCGTGCGATGGCCTGTGCGTACGACCAGCGAGCCATTGGCGGCCAGCTCGCCTTCACCGCGACGAAGGGCTTCTTCGACCAGTTGGGCAGCGCTGATGTCGGTGTACACGGCGTTGTTGGCTTGCGTCATGTGGGTCCCCGTCGGCCACGTGGCCGAGTCTTCCGAACGTTTTGTAGTAGAAAAGAGAGCACTACTACAGCGAAAAAGTGCGCGGATTATGCCAGAAAAACTAAACTGCGGGTGCAGCCTCTGATCAGTTCTCCACGCCTCGTTTTAGAGCCGCACGCCTAGTGGCGCGTGTCTGACGGCGCATCGATGCTGCCATCAATAAACAATTGCAGTACATCCGCCGCATCGAACAGGTAGCGCTCGTTGCAGAACTGGCAGTCGATTTCCACACTGCCGCCATGCTCCTGCACCAGCGCCTCGGCATCGGCCTGTCCCAGGCTGATCAGGGCACGGCTGGAGCGCTCACGCGAGCAGCTACAGCGGAACTGCAGGACACGCGGATCAAACAGGCGCAGGGCTTCCTGGTGATACAGACGGTGCAGCAGGGTTTCGTTATCCAGACCGAGCAGTTCCTCGGCCTTCAGCGTATCGGCCAGAGCCATGGCATGCTGCCAGCTGGCTTCACGCTCATCGGCCTCCTTCAGGCGGTCGGCCGGTAACTGCTGCAACAGCAGGCCGCGAGCACGCTGACCATCGGCGCTAAGCCAGAAGCGGGTAGGCAACTGCTCGGAGGTGGCGAAGTAATTGGTCAGGCAGTCGGCCAGGGTGTCGCCTTCCAGATCGACGATGCCCTGATAACGCTGCCCGGATTTCGGGTCGACGGTCATGGCCAGCACGCCATCGGGCATCAACTCGCGCAAGCTGGCATCGGCAGCAATCTGCTCGGCGTGGTAGCGGGCGATACCGCGTAACTCGCCTTCGCTGGAGCATTCAACCATCAGCAAGGGCACGGCACCGGAGGAGCGAGCCTGGAGGATCAGCAGGCCCTCGAATTTCAGGGTGCCAATCAGCAAAGCAGCAGCAGCCAGCAGCTCACCCAGCAGTTGGGCGACGGGTTGCGGGTAGGTGTGCTTGGCCAGCACATGGCTGTAGCTGTCGGTCAGACCGACCAGTTCGCCGCGGATATCGCTGTCGTCGAACAAGAAGCGTTGAGAAAAATCAGACATGCCAACTTCACTGAATGTGACTCGGCCGGCGATTTTAGGCGCAAACGCCCAGCCGACCAAGCGCCTCTTATCTATCGGTCCTGCGGGAAGAAGCTATCACGGCCGCAGAAGGCCACCGCTGCTGGCAAGAATGGCCTGATTGTATATACACAGCGTGGAACCTTTACGAGCGCTGAATCACTCCTCATCCACCCAGGGATGGCGCAGGCCGCCGTCCTGCCGCTCGTTGAAGTCGTGAATCTGCCGGCGCTGCTTCTTGCTCGGCCGCCCCTCGGTTTGCATGCCTAATGCGCCTGCCTTACGCTGGGCGGCGGCCTGCTCGCGACGCACGATGCTCTCAGCCGTTTCGGCATACAGAGCCTGCGCTTCTGGCGCGCCCCGGCGCACCACTGAGAGCGCCTGCACCACCACGCTGCGCTCCTCGAAACCGGTGCGGATCACATAGACATCGCCCACCTTCGGCTCCTTGCCTGGCTTGCAGCGCTCACCGCGGTGATGCACCTTGCCGCCTTCGATGGCCGCCTTGGCCAAGGCGCGGGTTTTATAGAAGCGTGCCGCCCACAGCCATTTGTCCAGACGCACCTTGTCGTCTTCATTTTTATCGCTCATCCGATCCTCGCTGATCACGCCGTGAGACGGACATTTTGCCTGATGCAGTTGTCACACGTGCCAACTAGAATGCCCGCAAATAGCTTGGAACTACCTTTTGAAGACCTTTGACCAACTGGGCGTAATTGGCCTGCGCGAATGGATAAACCTGCCGGAGCTGGGCATGGTTGGCCTGCGCGCCAAGATCGACACCGGCGCCAGCACGTCCAGCCTGCACGCCAGTGAGATCCAGCCGTTCGATCGCGATGGCGAACCCTGGGTACGCTTCACGGCGCACCTGGGCACCCTGGTGCAACGCCGCCACCGCTGCGAAGCACAGCTGGTATCGGTAAAGACCATCAAAAGCTCCAACGGCCAGAGCCAGTCGCGCTATGTAATCCGCACTCCCCTGACCCTGGGCGAACGCGAGTGGCCGGTGGAGTTCACCCTGACCTGCCGCAAAACCATGCGCTACCGCGTGTTGCTCGGTTCCAAGGCGCTGATTGCCGGGCAGTTACTGGTCAACCCGGCATTGAGCTACGTACAAAACAAACCCACCCTTGCAGACCCTTCTGGTGCCCAATGAAGATCGCCGTGTTGTCGCGCAACCCGCGCCTGTATTCCACCCGCCGCCTGGTCGAAGCCGGACAGCTACGGGGCCACGAGATGGTGGTGATCGACACCCTGCGCGCCTACATGAACATTGCCAGTCACAAGCCACAAATCCATTACCGGGGTAAACCGCTGGAAGGCTTCGATGCGGTCATTCCACGCATCGGCGCGTCGGTGACGTTCTACGGCTGCGCGGTGCTGCGCCAGTTCGAGATGATGGGTGTTTTTCCACTCAACGAGTCGGTGGCCATCGCCCGTTCACGGGACAAACTGCGTTCGCTACAACTGCTGTCGCGCCGAGGTGTTGGCCTGCCGGTCACCGGTTTTGCCCACTCACCGGATGACATCGCCGACCTGATCCAGATGGTCAACGGCGCACCGCTGGTGATCAAGGTGCTGGAAGGTACCCAAGGCATCGGCGTGGTGCTGTGTGAAACGGCGACGGCGGCCGAGTCGGTCATCGAGGCCTTTATGGGCCTCAAGCAGGACATCATGGTGCAGGAATACATCAAGGAAGCCGGCGGCGCGGATATCCGCTGCTTCGTGGTCGGCGACAAGGTGATTGCGGCGATGAAGCGCCAGGCCAAGCCCGGCGAATTCCGCTCCAACCTGCACCGCGGCGGCAGCGCCAGCCTGATCAAGATCACCCCAGAGGAGCGCATGACGGCCATCCGCGCCGCCAAGGTCATGGGGCTGAGCGTGGCCGGCGTGGATATCCTGCGCTCCAACCACGGCCCGCTGGTGATGGAGGTGAACTCATCGCCGGGCCTGGAAGGCATCGAAACCACCACCGGCAAAGATGTCGCCGGAATGATCATCCAGTACATCGAGAAGAACGGCGGCCCACACCTGACCCGCACCAAGGGCAAGGGGTGAGCCGGATGTAGGCGAACGCCGGCCAAGGATGGCCGGGCCGGTCCTGCAGATCACAGCAGGGATACCGAAACGCATACTCAAGCCTATAGCTGGTGCTGCTCCAGCCAGGCCTGGAAATCCGCCTCTTTCAACGGTTGACTGAAGTGATAGCCCTGCCCCAATGAACAGCCCTGCTGGCGCAGGCAGTCGAGTTGCCACTGGCTTTCGATGCCTTCGGCAACACACTCCAGGCCCAGGTTGCGAGCGATGACGAGGATGGTCTGCACCAGCATCAGACCACTGCCATCTTCACCGTCCATGTCCCAGGTAAAACTGCGGTCGATCTTCAGGCGATCCAGTGGCAGGCGCTTGAGGTACGTCAGTGAGGAGTAGCCCGTACCGAAGTCATCGATGGCGAAACGCACACCGAGCGCCTTGAGTGCCTGCATATTGCTGATGCACTGCTCGACCTCTTCCAGCAGCACGCCTTCGGTAATTTCCAGTTCCAATGCTGTCGCCGGGACCTGATGACGCTGCAGACATTCGCTGACGCGTGTCACGCAACTGCGCTGACGCAATTCTCGCGGGCTGAGGTTGACCGCCAGAACCATGTACGGCCACTGCGGCAACCAGCGCGCCAAAGCGGCACAGGCCTGTTCCAGCACCCAACCGCCCAACTCCTCGATCAGCCCGGTTTCTTCGGCCAATGGGATAAAGTCTGTCGGCATGATCTCCCCACGCTCGGGGTGCACCCAGCGCAGCAGCACCTCGGCGCCCGTCACCCGTTCATTGCTCAGGGCCACCTGAGGTTGAAACGCCAGATGCAACTGGTTGCGCTGCACAGCCTGGCGCAACTCACTCTGCAACTGCAGGCGCTGGTCGATGGCTGCCTGCATTTCTGGCGCGAAGAAATGCAGCGCATTGCGCCCGCTCTGCTTGGCCCGGTACATCGCAGTATCGGCCTGCTTCAGTACATCAGAGGCCAATTGACTGCCAAACGGATGCAACGCAATGCCGATACTGGCACTGATGGACAGCTCATGACCGTCGATCCAGCAGGTGCCGGCTAGGCTTTTCAGCAGCTTCTCGGCGGTAATCGCAGCAGACTCGGCAGCCAGTTGCGCATTGCTGTCGAGCCCCTCCAGCAGGACCACAAATTCGTCTCCCCCCATCCGCGCCAGGGTGTCTTCAGCGCGCAGACCGCTGGCCAGGCGCGCCGTCACTTCGCGCAGCAGGCCATCGCCAACCAGATGACCCAGACTGTCATTGACTGTCTTGAAGTGATCCAGATCGATAAACAACAAGGCGCCCAAGGTGTTTTCACGCAACTCGCGGTCCATCGCATGCTGCAGGCGATCAAGCAGTAAGCGCCGATTCGGCAACCCGGTGAGTTCATCACTAAACGCCAGCCGCTCGATCTCGCGCTGATAACGCTGACGCTCGGAAATATCGGTGAGGCTGCCGCGAATCAGGATCGGCTCACCGGGCATCCGTACCAGGCGAACCTCGCAGGGAATCTGCCGGCCAGCGCTGTCACGGTGTAGCCACTCAAAAACCGGAGCCTCACCGGCCATTACCCGGCGCAGGTAAATTCTGCCCAGCTCACTGGTCAGACGGCCATCGGCCTGTTTGGGTGGGCTCAGATCAAATACGCGCCGGCGGGCGATTTCCTCGCGGCTGTAGCGCAGCAGGCGCAGGGCATTTTCGTTGCACTCGACCAAATTGCCATTGAGATCAAACAACACAATGGCTTCAGGTGCGTGCTCAACCAGGGTGCGATAGCGGGCCTCGGCCTGCAGGCGCTCGCTGATGTCCTCCACCAGCAAGAGAAACATGCGAACCCGCCCGGTGCTGTGGCGAACGGCACGCAGGCTGACGCGGGTATGCACCAGACTGCCGTCAGCACGGCGGAAGCGTTTTTCCAGCTCGAAGCCTTCACGCATACCGATGAGCACCTGATCAAGCAAAGGCTGCTCGATGCGCAGATCCTCTTTTAACGACAGACTCTCCCAAGAGCTGGCCATTAACTGCTCACGGCTACAACCAAGGATGCTGCACAGCTTGTGATTGACCTCTTCCCAGGCAAAGTTAGGGCTGGTCTGGGCCATCCCGATCAATGGTGCTTCAAAAAACAGATGCAGGCGCTCGTCACGCTCGCGCAACTGCTGCTCGGCGTATTTACGCGCGCTGACATCCTGCAGTGCGCCATACACCCGCACCAACTCGCGGCCGTCGCGCTCACTGATACCGCGAATGCGCAGCCAGCGAGTCTTACCTTTGGCGGTCAGCAGGCGCACTTCAATATCGAATTGCTCCAACCCATCAATGAGCTGCTGCAGCACCTGCTCGGCCGTAACGCGGCCGCTGGCATCCAGGTAACTCAAGGCGCTATTGAGGTCGGGCGTGCCGTTCTTCGGATCCAGTTCGTAGATGCGGAAACAGCCCGCGCTCCAATCCATGGTCTGCTGCGGCATGTTCAGCACCCAGCCACCGAGGTTGGCGATATGCTCGGTCTGACTGAACAGATAGCTCTGCCTGAGCAATTCGTCACTCTGCGAACGCACCTGAGTGGCCAACTGTTCGCGGGCACTCACATCACTCTGCAATGCAACAAAATGGCTGATGCCCAGGTCATCCCGCATGGGTGCCAGCGTCAGCTCGTTCCAGAACATCTGCCCGCTCTTGCGGTAGTTACGCAGCACCACATCACAGGGCATGCCATCACGCACGGCCTGCTGCAGACGGCTGAAGGCTTCCTGCTGACGATCGTCACCCAGCAAGAAACTCCAGTTATTGCCCAAGGTCTCGGCACGGTTGTACCCGGTGATCTGTCCAAACGCCGGGTTGCAGTAGATCAGCGGCAGGCCAGGTTGCCGTGCATCGGCAATCACCACCCCCAGCGGACTGGCTTCCAGCGCCAGGTTGGCCAACGCCAGTTGCTGCTGCATCTGCGCGCTGCGCCCCAGCGACAGGCGCAAGTCACTGAGGCTGCGTCCCACCAGTAAGGTGGCCAACATAAACAGCAGCACACTGAAATGCAGTTCCAGACGCTGCGGATTAAACCATGCCTCAGTCTCACCCATGCCGCGCAGCAGCGGCAGAATCAAGACCATCAGCACACTCAATACGGCCCCACAGACACTGCCCGCAAAGCCCCAGACCAACGCCAACCCCAGCATCATCACACCAATCAAGGGCAGATTCAGGGTCAACGGCAGCATCCCCAGCAACCAGGGCATGCTCAGCAGCAACACCAGCAGCAGCGACCAAGGCGGCAACTGCAGCAGCACCTCGGGCACCCGCTTGTAGCCCTTGCGTGAAGTGCCACGCAGCCAGCCATGGCGACGTAACAGAGGCGTCAGATAGACCAGCAGCGGAACAGCCAGGGCAACAGACGTCAGGCTGTCGGCCAACCACAGGGTGATGCTACCGGCCAGCAACTCCGAAAGCGGTAAGTAACCGGTCAGCCAGAGGTTGCCCTGCACGCCAAGCGCCATCGGCACAGCAGGTAGCAACACGCCCAACATCATCAGACGCAGCAGATGGCTGAGGTCGGGCAAGGACGGATCGAATGGACGCAGGCGCAGGAGCCACCAGGCTAATGCAATGCCCAGTGTCTCCGAAATGGCATACAGCGGGGCCCATTGCCAATCCAGCCCCCAGAGCGGTATCGCGAACATGGCGTTCAGGTAAACCGCCAGCAGCACACGCGGCCCCCACCAGAGCACCAGCACCAGTCCTATGGCAAACGGCAGATACCAGAGCGCCGCCCCTTCAGTGAACTGGGTCGCCAGGGAAAGCCAGGTGGCAGTATGGAGCAATGGCAGCGGCAGCAACCATGTCCAGATGGAGAGACGGGGTGGGACGGCAGGCATGCTGACCTCATGTCATGACGCTGACACAGCATAGTTCAGCTCAATGATGACAGTATGCCAGCGCCCCTATGCGGCGTCGCGGGGCAGCAACAGCCCCAAGGGCAGACAAACCCGCGCTTCCAGCCCCCCCCCCGAGCGGTTGCGCAACTCGACACTGCCACCGTGCAGCGCGGCAATGCGCTTGACGATGGCCAGGCCCAAGCCGGCACCCTGCCCGCCCCGGGCGCGATCACCACGGATAAAGGGGTTGAAGATACTGCCCAGCTCGGCCGGATCAATGCCAGTACCGCGGTCCAATACACTCAGCACCACGTAAGGCGCACTGCGATCACCCGACAGAGAGACCGCTACCTCAACGGCATTGCAGCCGTAGCGCAGGGCGTTCTCGATCAGGTTGACCAGCAGCCGCTTGAGTGAAACCCGGCGCAACGGGAAGGCTGGCACCGCCTCCAGGCACAGGCGCACCATTTCCTGCTTCTGGTTGTAGGGCGCCACTACCTCGCGGATCAGTTCCAGCAGATCAAGCTGCTCCAACGGCTCATCACGGCCATCACGGATAAAGGCGAGGAACTGATCGAGAATGGCATCCATGTCCTCGATATCACGCACCATGTCTTCGGTCAGCTCCGAATCGGTGTTGAGGAACTCCATAGACAGGCGCAGACGAGTCAGGGGCGTACGCAGGTCATGCGAAACACCCGCCAACATCAACTCGCGCTCGCGGGCCGCCTGCTCAACATCCTCGGCCATCTGGTTGAACGCACGGTACACCTCGGTCATTTCACTGGGCGTGTCGCTGACCGGCAGCCGCACGCTGCGGCCCTTACCCAGTTGGCGAGCGGCGAACACCAGGCGCTTAAGCGGCGCATTGAGCTGGCGCACGAAGATCCATGCCGCCGCGGTCGACAACAGGCCGATGGCC
Organism: Pseudomonas sp. HMWF032; assembly: GCF_003060885.1. GTDB lineage: Bacteria > Pseudomonadota > Gammaproteobacteria > Pseudomonadales > Pseudomonadaceae > Aquipseudomonas. The sequence continues at coordinate 234,519 of NZ_QAIG01000005.1, read as the reverse complement.
AGGAACCAGCCCAGGACACTCCAGATCCGCTGACCGCGCAGTGGATGCGGATACAGCGGCACCCGCAACCAATCGTCGCCCAGTGCAGGGGCATGCACCCAGAGCGCCGGCGGGCTCTTGGCACGCACCCGCACTTCGGTGTCGGGGCCCAGTTCAGTCTGCATCTGCCGCGCGAAAATCTCGCTATAGGGCCAATGCTGTTCAGTAGCCGGCACCTGCTCATGCGGAACGCGGGTAAGCCCGGCCGCTTCGGCGATGGTGGTGCGATCTTCCGGGTCCGCCGCCCAATAGGCACGCAGGGTCAGCGCAGCGCCGTGGCTATATTGGCGGTCGACCAGCACGTCCTCGTTCATCATCAGATAAACCAGGGTCAGCGCCTTGGAGAACAGCACCACGATCAGCACCAGCCACAACGTGCGGGCGAAGAAGCTTTGCGGGAACCAGAGAGGGGTTTTCATGGTGACTCGATGCGGTTGTAGGGTGGATCGCGCCTCATCGATCCACCGAGCAGAAACAGAGGAGGATGAATAAAGCGTCATCCATCCTACGGCGGTTACTTGTTGCCATCCGGCACAAACACATAACCCACGCCCCAGACCGTCTGGATATAACGCGGTTTGGACGGATCGGGCTCGATCAAGCGGCGCAGACGGGAAATCTGTACGTCGATGGAGCGCTCCAGCGCATCCCACTCGCGGCCGCGGGCCAGGTTCATCAGCTTGTCGCGGGTCAGCGGCTCGCGGGCGTGTTGCACCAGTGCCTTAAGCACGGCGAACTCGCCGGTGGTGAGCATATGTACCTCGTCACCCTTCTTCAGTTCGCGGGTGGCCAGGGACAGTTCGTACTCGCCGAAACTCACACTTTCGTCTTCGCTACCCGGCGCACCCGGCACGACCGGAGCCTGGCGACGCAGCACGGCCTTGATCCGCGCCAACAGCTCGCGAGGGTTGAACGGCTTGGCCAGGTAATCGTCGGCGCCCAGCTCCAAACCCTGGATACGGCTGGCCTCGTCGCCCTTGGCGGTGAGCATGATGATCGGCACCTGGTTGTTCGCCTCACGCAGACGGCGGCAGGCGGACAGGCCGTCCTCGCCCGGCAGCATCAGGTCGAGCACCACCAGGTTAAACAGCTCGCGGGCCAGCAGACGGTCCATCTGTTCGACGTTTTCTACCGCGCGCACGCGATAACCCTGCTCGTCGAAGAAGCGCTCCAGCAGGCGACGTAAGCGCGCGTCGTCATCGACGATCAGGATTTTCTCGCCTTCAACGGGAAGTGCAGTGCTGCTCATTCAGGGCTCCTTGTCCGGGCATCCGCCGGGCGCGGACGCGCTGGCAGTGTGTAATAGCCGCCATTATGGCTCAGGAGCCGCAGCCAACGTGCAGTCCATTGTTAGCAGATTTTTCCCGGACGGGTTCCCGGCACGCTGCCGGGCAGTGTTTATAATGCGCGGCTTTCGTGTCTGGCCCGTGCTCTGCGTGGCCGGTTTTTCGTTTCAGTGTGGGTAGCTTTTTCTATGCTCAGCATCAACAACCGCATCGCCGAAGAACTGGGCGTACGCCCGCAACAGGTCGCCGCCGCCGTGGCGCTGCTCGACGAAGGCTCTACCGTGCCGTTTATCGCACGCTACCGTAAAGAGGTCACCGGCAGCCTCGACGACACCCAGTTGCGCACCCTGGAAGAACGCCTGCGTTACCTGCGTGAACTCGATGAGCGCCGCGCCAGCATCCTCGCCAGCATCGAAGAGCAGGGTAAGCTGACCTCTGAACTCGCGCGCGAAATCAACCTCGCCGACACCAAGACCCGGCTCGAAGATTTGTATCTGCCGTTCAAACAGAAGCGCCGCACCAAGGGTCAGATTGCCCTGGAGGCCGGCCTCGGCGAGCTGGCCGACGCACTCTTCAATGACCCGACGCTAACACCGGAAAATGAAGCAGAACGCTTTATCGACGCCGAAAAGGGCTTTGCCGACATCAAGGCCGTACTCGAAGGCGCCAAGTACATCCTCATGGAGCGCTTCGCCGAGGACGCCAACTTGCTGGCCAGCCTGCGCAGCTTCCTCAAGGACAACGCCATCCTCAGCGCCCGCGTGGTTGCCGGTAAAGAGACCGAAGGCGCCAAGTTCCGCGACTATTTCGAGCACGACGAGAAGTTCAAGGGTGCACCGTCGCATCGCGCCCTGGCGATTTTCCGGGGCCGTAATGAAGGTGTTTTGAGCGCCAGCCTGAAAGTTGGCGACGAGCTGCCAGGCAGCATGCACCCCTGCGAAAGCATGATTGGCGAGCGCTTCGGCATCAGCGCACGTGGCCGCGCCGCCGACAAATGGCTGAGCGAAGTGGTGCGCTGGACCTGGAAGGTCAAGCTCTACACCCACCTGGAAACTGACCTGTTCGGCGAACTGCGTGAAGGCGCAGAAGACGAAGCCATCAACGTCTTCGCGCGCAACCTGCACGACCTGCTGCTCGCCGCGCCGGCCGGCCCACGTGCCACCCTGGCGCTGGACCCGGGCCTGCGCACCGGCTGCAAAGTGGCCGTGGTCGATGCCACCGGCAAAGTGCTGGAAACCGCCACCGTCTACCCGCATGCGCCGCGCAATGACTGGGACGGCACCCTGGCGATCCTCGCCAAGCTGTGCGCCAAACACGCAGTCGACCTGATCTCTATCGGTAACGGCACCGCCAGCCGCGAGACCGACAAACTGGCCGCAGACCTGATCAAAAAGTTGCCAGGCCTGAATCTGACCAAGGTCATGGTGTCCGAGGCCGGCGCTTCGGTGTATTCGGCCTCCGAATTGGCTGCCAAGGAATTCCCGGACATGGACGTGTCGCTGCGTGGCGCGGTGTCCATCGCCCGTCGCTTGCAGGACCCGCTGGCCGAGCTGGTGAAGATCGACCCGAAATCCATCGGCGTCGGCCAGTACCAGCATGATGTGTCGCAGCTCAAGCTGGCGCGCTCGCTGGATGCGGTGGTCGAGGACTGCGTAAACGCCGTCGGCGTCGATGTGAACACCGCCTCCGCCGCCCTGCTGGCACGCATCTCCGGGCTGAACACCACCCTGGCACAGAATATTGTCGCCTTCCGCGACGCCAACGGCGCGTTCAACAGCCGCGCCGACCTGCTTAAGGTGCCGCGCCTGGGTGACAAGACCTTCGAACAGGCCGCCGGCTTCCTGCGCGTGATGAACGGCAGCAACCCGCTCGACGCCTCCGCCGTGCACCCGGAAACCTACCCACTGGTGCAGCGCATCGCCGCCGACACCGGCCGCGATATCCGCTCGCTGATCGGCGACTCGGCCTTCCTCAAGCGCCTTGATCCCAAGCAGTTCACCGACGATAAATTCGGCCTGGTGACCATCGGCGATATCTTGAGCGAGCTGGAGAAACCCGGCCGCGACCCGCGCCCGGAGTTCAAGACTGCCGAGTTTCAGGAAGGCGTGGAAACCCTCAGCGACCTCAAACTGGGCATGATGCTCGAAGGCGTCGTCACCAACGTGACCAACTTTGGCGCCTTCGTCGACATCGGCGTGCACCAGGACGGTTTGGTGCACATCTCGGCGCTGTCGGAGAAGTTCATCAAGGACCCGCACGAGGCGGTCAAGGCCGGCGACGTGGTCAAGGTCAAGGTCATGGAAGTCGACATCCCACGCAACCGCATCGCTCTGTCGATGCGCATGGGCGATACCCCCGGCGAGAAAATCGAAGGCCCGCGCGGGGGTCAATCCCGAGGTGGCAAACCTGCCGGCAATGCGCCGCGCAGCGAACGCCACTCCAGCCAGGATAAGCCCGCGCCGGCCAGCGGTGGCATGGCGGCGCTGTTTGCCAATGCCAAACAGCTGAAGAAATAAGCCAGCGCCCACGGACATAACCATTATGTCCGTGGGCCATGCGCCCGCCCCTGCCGCGTCGCCCGGATGCAAAAGCACTGCGCCCAGCTATAACCTTCTTCACCCACCTCGGGTTATAAAGCGCTACCGACCGCTGAAAGCGGTTTTCTCGCCCCCTTGTAGAGCAGGCTTGTCGTCCCCATATTGGGGCGACCGATGCGTGAAGGAATGCAATCTTGAGCGACCTGTTACCCCGCCGCCTGGCCCAGCTTGGCGAGCGCGCCAACCTCTCCCTGCTTTCCCAGTGCCTGCACGGTATCGAGCGCGAATGCCTGCGCGTCGACGGCAACGGCCAGTTGGCTCTGACCCCGCACCCGGCAGCCCTCGGCTCGGCGCTGACCCACACGCAGATCACCACGGACTATTCCGAATCGCTGCTGGAATTTATCACCCCGGCCGAGCCTGATCCGCACACGACCCTGGCTGACTTGGAGCAGATCCACCGTTTCGCCTACAGCAAGCTGGACGGCGAATACCTGTGGAGCCCTTCGATGCCCTGCGCCCTGCCGGACGAGGAAACGATCCCCATCGCCCGCTATGGCAGCTCGCATATCGGCGAACTCAAATACGTCTACCGCAAGGGCCTGGCCCTGCGTTACGGCAAGACCATGCAATGCATTGCCGGCATCCACTACAACTTCTCCCTGCCGGAAGGGCTGTGGCAGCTGCAGCAGCAGGCCGAAGGCGACACGCGCAGCGCGCGGGATTACCAGTCGGCACGCTATATCGCGCTGATCCGCAATTTCCGCCGCTACAGCTGGCTGCTGATGTACCTGTTCGGTGCCTCACCGGCGCTGCACAAGGGCTTTATGCGCGGCCGCCCACATCAGTTGCAGGAGCTGGACGCAGAAACCCTCTATCTGCCCTACGCCACCAGCCTGCGCATGAGCGATCTGGGCTATCAGAGCAGCGCCCAGTCCGGCCTGACGCCCTGCTACAACGACCTGGCCAGCTACACCGACAGCCTGCGTCAAGCGGTCGGCACGCCCTACCCGCCCTACGTAGAAATCGGCGCGAAGAAGGGTGGCGAGTGGCTGCAGCTCAATACCAACATCCTGCAGATCGAAAACGAGTACTACTCGAACATCCGCCCGAAACGCGTGACCTACAGCGGCGAGCGGCCGATTCAGGCGCTGATGGCCCGTGGTGTGCAATACGTTGAAGTGCGCTGCCTGGACATCAACCCGTTCCTGCCGCTGGGTATCGATCTGACCGAGTCGCGCTTCCTCGACGCCTTCCTGCTGTTCTGCGCACTGGCTGACAGCCCGCTGCTGCAAAGTGGCGAATGCCATGCCTGCACCGACAATTTCCTCAGCGTGGTCAAGGAAGGCCGCCGCCCAGGCCTGCAGCTGCACCGCAATGGCCAGCCGGTGGCGCTACAGGCCTGGGCCGATGAGTTGCTGGAACAAATCCGTCCGCTGGCCGAGCTGCTCGACCAGAACCAGGGTAGCAATGCCCATAGCCTGGCCTTGCAAGCGCAACAGGCGAAGGTCGCCGACTCCAGTCTGACGCCGTCTGCCCAGGTGCTGGCGCAACTGCAACAAGGCCTGAGCTTTACAGAGTTCGCCCTGCGCCAGAGCAAGCTGCATGCCGCTTACTTCCGCAGTCAACCGTTGAGCACCGAACAGCAAGCGGCCTTCGAGGCCAGCGCCGCGCAGTCGCTGCAGGAGCAAGCCGAGCTGGAAGCACACGAAGAGGGCGACTTCGACAGCTTTGCCGCTGCCTATCAGGCCAGCATCCTGGCGCTAGCTGTTTAACGGCAAAGAATGCCGGCTCGCGCGCAGCCGGCATTTCGCCAACTGCATCACATAAACCACCAGTGGTGGCAAAAGTGGGATCAGCGGCAACACCTCGCCCAGAGCATGCAGCTAGCATCATAGGGGTCAATCTACTGCGAGCTGCCGCTATGGCCTGCGCCGACCTCACCACGGAAGATGCCCAGCACTGGAGCCTGGAAAGCCTCAACAAGGCTTACCAACAGGGCTACATGGCAGGGCTGACCGGACAGACCAACGCCCCGCGCGGGCTAGCCGCCGACGTGCTGATCGCTGCCTGGGAAGCCGGCTGGGACGACGGCCACCAGCAATTCGAACTGCACCACCGTCACAGCGCCTGACTACCTATAGCCCACTACTCCTCGCGCACTGCGTGCCAGCCCCCAGCTGAAACACGCGCTGAGTCAACTCAGCACGCGATTCAACGGCCTGACAGCGGCGGTGTGCGTGGCGGGATCTGGCGTTTTGAGCCGGTGGACTCAAACGCGGCCGCCAAACGCAGCAACGCCGAGTCGTCGTAAGCACGGCCGGCAAAGGTCAACCCGACCGGCATGCCAATATCCGCCATCACGCCCATCGGCACGGTCACGGTGGGCACGCCCAGGTGCCGAATGGCCAGGTTGCCATTGGCCACCCACACCCCGTTGCTCCAGGCGATGTCGGCCGAAGCCGGATTGATATCGGCATCCGCGGGGCCAACGTCAGCCACCGTGGGGAACAGCACGGCGTCGAGGCCGAGGCTGTCCATCCAGTCTTCCAGATCGATCTTGCGCGTGTGCTCCAGGCCACGCAGGCCGTCGGGCAGCGTTTCGATTTCGTCCCAGTTCTTCAGGCCACGTTTGGCCATGTTGACGTATTCATCCATGCCGGCGGCCAGGTCGCCTTCGCGGTTGGGCAAGGTGCCGGGGTCATGGGGGAAAATTTGCGGACCGTCGACATCAGCCAGGCGATTCAACTTGGGGTCGCCGTTGGCCCGCAAAAAGTCATCAAAGGCCCAGCCGCTCAGTTCCCACAACTCGTCATGCAGGAACTCGGGCGTAACGATACCCCGGTTGTACACGGTCGGCGCACCGGGGCGGTCACCTTCACAGTTGGACACCAGTGGGAAATCCACTTCGATCACCTCCGCGCCGGCAGCCTCCAGCGCCTGGCGCGCCTGCTCCCAGAGCACGATGACGGTGGGTCGGGTGTGGATGCGTTGGCCGGTCGGCCCGCCGATGCCAGGGTTCTCACTGGTGCCAGCGGCATCATCCTTGTTGATAAACATGCGCGGCACACCCAAACGCTTGCCGGCCAGCGCGTCAGCCTTGGCGGCGAGTTGGGCGTAGCCGGCCGGACGGACGTCCGAGGCTTTCGGGATCGGCACCCAAGGCTGCAAACGCCAGAGGTCGCCGCGCGTGTCGGCGTCATCGGCGACCACCACCTCCAGCACCTCCAGTAGATCGCTCATGGCGCGCGCATAGGGCACCACAACGTCCATGGTCGGCGTCAGCGGCCAATTACCCCGCACCGAAATCACCCCGCGCGACGGCGTATAGGCACACAAACCGTTATTCGAGGCCGGGCCGCGCCCGCTTGACCAGGTTTCTTCAGCCAGCCCAAACGCGGCAAAGCTGGCGGCGGTGGCCGTACCAGCACCGTTGGATGAGCCAGAGGCAAACGGTGCAGTCAGGTAGGCGGCGTTGTAAGGGCTTTCCGCACGGCCATAGACGCCGCGCTGCATGCCACCGTTGGCCATGGGCGGCATATTGGTCTTGCCCAGGCAAATAGCTCCACCGGCGCGCAGACGCTCCACGGTAAAGGCATCACGGTAGGCGATCAGGTCTTTGAAGGCCGGGCTGCCAGACGCGGCAGTCAGCCCTTTGACCAGGTAACTGTCTTTGGCGGTATACGGAATGCCATCCAGCGGGCCGAGGGTTTCACCCCGGGCGCGACGCGCATCGGAGGCCTGAGCTTCCTTAAGGGCGTCCGGGTTACGCACCACCACGGCATTGAGGCGGGTCGGTGTAGCAGGACCGTCATAAGCATCAATGCGGGCGTAATAGGCCTGCACCAACTCGACCGCCGTTGTGCGACCGGCTGCCAGTGCGGCGCGCAGTTCGGCAATGGAAAGCTCGGTTACTTCGATCATGTTGTCACCACCTGAGGGATGCGGGTTATGCAGTGCGCACACTGCCGTGTGAAGTAAAGGTTGGTTGGCAGCACCCGTCAGCCAGCATGGCGCTGCACACATCCGGCACTCAATCCGTGTTAACGCGAGGTTTACGCAGGGCATGCGAAACCAAACGTCGATGTAAAGAACCCCTGTAACCAGATTTTTATTCGATATTAATCGATAAAAAACGCTCAAATAAAGACTTTTATGCTTTAAAAGCCGATTTTTATCGGCTATAAATAGCCCGCCCACTGCAACGAGCCTGCACCCGCGCTACGCTAACACTGCACTGTTCGCGTCCTATGACTGCCGCACAGCGCCTGTGTAAGGTAGCAGCTCATGCCGGGCATCGACTGCCACCCACCCAGCCGTCTCATTTTTGGTGAACCTATGACAGCCCTGACCACCACCCCACGCGCCGATGGTTTCCGCATGCCCGCCGAGTGGGAACCACACAGCCAAACCTGGATGGTCTGGCCGGAGCGCCCGGACAACTGGCGTTTGGGCGGCAAACCGGCGCAGGCGGCCTTCACGGCCGTGGCCAAGGCCATTGCCGAATTCGAACCCGTGACGGTTGCCGTGTCTGCCGGGCAGTACGAAAACGCCAGCGAGCGTCTGGCCCACCCCCATATCCGCGTGGTGGAGATCACCACCGACGACGCCTGGGTCCGCGACACCGGCCCAACCTTTGTGACCAACAGCGGCGGTGAAGTGCGCGGCGTGGACTGGGCCTTCAATGCCTGGGGCGGCCATAACGGCGGGTTGTACGCCAGCTGGATGCGTGACGATCAGGTGGCGCGCAAAATCCTGCAGATCGAAGGGTGCGCCCGCTACCGCACCGATGACTTGGTGCTGGAAGGTGGCTCCATCCACGTCGACGGCGAAGGCACCCTGATCACCACCGAAGAATGCCTGCTCAACCCCAACCGCAACCCGCACCTGACGCGCGAGCAGATCGAGCAGTACCTGGCGGATCACCTGGCCATCGACACGGTGATCTGGCTGCCGGACGGCCTGTTCAATGACGAAACCGACGGCCACGTTGACAACTTCTGCTGCTACGTGCGCCCCGGTGAAGTGCTGCTGGCCTGGACCGATGACGCCAATGACCCCAACTACCCGCGCTGCCAGGCCGCCATGCGCGTGCTGGAAAATGCCCGTGACGCCAAAGGTCGTCAATTAATCGTGCACAAAATGCCGATTCCCGGCCCGCTGTATGCGACCGATGAAGAATGCGCAGGGGTGGACCTGGTGGCCGGCACTCAGGAGCGCGATCCGTCGATCCGTCTGGCGGGCTCCTATGTCAACTTCCTGATCGTCAACGGCGGCATCATCGCGCCCAGCTTCGAAGACCCTAAAGATGCCGAAGCCCAGGCCATTTTGGCTCGCCTGTTCCCGGCGCACCGGGTGGTGATGGTGCCCGGGCGGGAAATTCTGCTGGGCGGTGGCAACATCCACTGCATCACCCAACAACAGCCTGCCCCTCAAGGACGCTGAGGGTTAGCGCCCCGACTGCAGAGGGGCGCTACTCGTCCTCTATCACATTGGTGAACTGACCGATCGCATCAACCACCCGCTGCGCTTCATCACGGATTTTCAGGATCATCTCACCGGCCTGATTGACCAGCAGCACGCCCTTCTCCGCATGCTGCTTGCTGCCATCCATGCCACTGACGGCCTGCGTGGCCAGATCATGGTTAAGGCGCACCACGTCGTTGATTTCAACGGTGGCCTGACTGGTGCGCGCCGCCAGGTTGCGCACTTCATCGGCCACCACCGCAAACCCGCGCCCCTGCTCGCCAGCACGGGCCGCTTCGATGGCGGCGTTCAAGGCCAGCAGGTTGGTCTGCTCGGCAATCCCGCGGATCACCTGAACGATGCTGCTGATGCGTTCAGACTGCGCCCCCAGGGCTTCAATGCGCTGCGCCACGTCCACCAGCTCTTCAGCCACCCCCCGGACCACATGCACGGCCTCACGGACCGTCTCGCTACCGGCATCCGCGCTGCTGCCGGTTTGCCGGGCAATGCCATACGCCAGTCGAGCGGCGGCGGACTCCGCTTCACGCTGCTCAACCTGCTCGGTGATGTCAGTGGCAAACTTGACCACACCATACTGCCGTCCATTGGCATCAAACAGCGGGTTATAGGTGGCACGCAGCCAAATTGTTCTCCCACTCTTACCGACCCGCTTGAAGCGCCCTGAAAACACTTCACCGTGCGTCAGTCGCTGCCAGAAATTGCGATAGGCCTCACTGCTCACCTCTTCGTGAGCACAGAACAGCCGGTGATGTTTGCCGCGAATCTCATCGAGCCGATACCCCGTTGTACCGAGGAAGTTCTCGTTGGCCGTTTGCACCTCGCCCGACATGTTGAATTCGATCATCGCCATGGAGCGGTTGATCGCATTCATGTAGCTCTCGTGTTGCAACTCGGCATGCATGCGCGTGGTGATGTCGGTGGCGATTTTGACCACCCGTACGACCTTGCCATCAGCATTGCGCACCGGCATGTAACAGGCCTCCAACCACACCTCGCGCCCTCCTTTGGCCACGCGTTTGTAGCGGTCGCAGAACGTCTCGCCACTGGCTAACCGTCGCCAGAACTGCGCATAAGCCGGGCTTGAGGTTTGCTCATGGCTGCAAAACAGGCGGTGATGCTGACCACGCAGTTCATCGAGGCTGTAACCCATAACCGAGAGAAACGGCTGGCTGGCATCGAGAATTTCACCCTCTGGCGTAAATTCGATCACGGCAAAGGCCTGGCGTATTGCAGCCAGGAGATGCTGATAGGACGCCAACTGCAACTGGGACTGCTGTAACTCCGTGCGAAGCGCTGTACCGAACATAGAGAGAGCCTCAAAGCGCACCCATTGGCGATGGATGATCGGGGATTATGTGTTTGCGTATGACGCATATCGGCTTGCGTCCATTTAGTTTTAGCCCAACTTCGGACGGCCAGCAGAACGCCCGCTGCAACTGCGAGTCATGACGGACATGTGGTGACGGTGATGGTGTGACGCGAGAACGGCAGAAGGAGACGGCGGAGCCAGTAATCGCCGTTTGAACGGCCCGGGGCAGGTCAGCTTGATATGACGCGATGCGTTTAGCCTTTGCTTTTGCAGGTATTGATGCCCAGCAGCAGATACACCGGACGGAAGCGGAACACGCCAGTGGCCAGCGGGACAACGCCAGAGGCCAATTACATGCCTGCGAAGCTCAGACCCAGCAGAATCAGCCCGGCGCAACGCGCAGGTTACCGACATTGGCTTTCATCATGATCACCCGGTCTTCAGCGTTATCCGCGCCGGCGCTCCAGCACAGTAAAAGCGAGCATTCCAGCCAGCATGGCGAAGCTGAATAACAGCACTTGCCAGCGCCCGGTCAACAGCAGCGCCACGGCAGGCCCGGGGCAGATGCCTGCAATTCCCCAACCAATACCGAACAGCAAGCTGCCCCCAACCAAACGGCGATCCGGCTCACGCTTTGTCGGCATTTGCATCGGCGCACCCAGCAAGCTGGTGCGCTGCAGCCGAACCCAGCTGAATGGCAGGAATGCCACACCAATAGCAGCCGCCATCACCAAGGCAAGAGAAGGGTCCCAGGCACCGGCCACATCAAGAAAAGCCAGCACTTTGGCCGGATTCGCCATGCCCGCAGTCAGCAGGCCAATGCCAAAAAGTACGCCCGCGAGAAACGCCACCAGTTTGCGCATATCTAACCCCCCAGCAGATGACGCAGGATAAATACGCTGGCGAATCCCGCCGCCATAAAGGTCAAGGTAGCCACCAGTGAGCGCGGCGAAAGCCGTGAGAGACCGCATACGCCATGTCCACTGGTGCAACCGGCGCCATATCGCGTGCCGACCCCGACCAGCAGGCCGGCAATCGTTAGCGCCAGCCAGCCGCTGTCGACCTGCATTTCAGGCAACCGAGTAGCCACTTGCCAAAGCAGAGTAGCAAGCAGCACACCCAGCAGAAACAGAGCTTTTTCTCCGCGCCCCTCACCACCGTCCAGCAGACTGCCGAGCAGGCCACTTATGCCAGCGATACGCCCATTCATTACGGCAAACAGACTCGCTGCCAACCCGATCAAGGCACCACCGGCGAGAGCGCTCCAAGGCGTGAAGTTGTACCAGTCGATAATCATCATTGGGCACCTGAGCAGAACAGTTGATACAGGGTGCTGATCACCGCCAGCACCGCCGGACTGCTGATACAGTAATAGATTTGCTTGCCGTCCCGGCGGGTTGCTACCAAGCCTTCACGCCGGAGCACCGCCAGTTGCTGTGACAGCGTCGGCTGCTGAATGGCCAGCAACGCCTCCAGATCACTGACATTGCGCTCGCCTTGCGAGAGTTGGCACAGCAACAACAGGCGGTCCGGATTACTCAACGCTTTGAGCAATTGCCCAGCGGCATCGGCATTGGCGCGCAGTTGCTGAATATCCAGGGGGGCGGCATCTGGGGTCATGGCCCACACTCAATTAAGATAAAAACAATCTATTTATTTATAGATTGATTGGCAAGCCGATTGTTGAGGGCGAGTCCGCACCCTTGCGAACAGGCGTCGTCGCTAAAGCGCCCCCGCAGTGGCCGGTGTGCAATGCCTTAAGGCTTTTGCGCGACAGGTTGTATTGAGCGTCACGGCGCTCAACACCGTCCGACGGAGGACAGAGAACATGAATGCACCACCCAGAAAAATGCCGCTCACCTGCACCAGGGGAGCGGCATTGATCACGGCTGTAGGCTATTAGCCTTGCGCCGGCTGAGGTGGATGCAACAACTCAGCCGGTGAACACCCGACTTACATCAGCGGCAAGGTGTAGCTGACGATCAGACGATTTTCGTCGAGGTCGTTGGCGAAGTTCGAGCGCACAGACGCATTACGCCACCGCACACCCAGGTTCTTCAGTGCACCTTCCTGGAAGACGTACATCAGCTCGGTGTTGCGCTCCCACTCCTTGCCTTCGGACACACCACGACCACGGTCGACGTTATCGCCGGTCAGGTAGCGGGTCATAAAGGTCAGGCCCGGAATACCGATGGAGGCAAAGTTAAAGTCATAACGGGCTTGATAGGACTGCTCATCCTTGTTGGCGAAATCGCCAATCTGCACGTAGTTGACCAGGAACGGGTCGGTGCCGTTGATGTAGGCAAAACCGGTATCACCACTCATCTTCTGGTAACCCAAACCAAAGGCGTGGCCGCCCAGGCCGTAAGTGACCATGGCCCCCAGCGCTTTGTTATCGACGTTGCTGCGGTTGCCATCGTCGGTGGAGCGGGCGTAGCGCAGGTCAGTTTTCAGACTTTGCTTGTCGCCCAGCGGCAGCACATGCACGGCGTTAAAGGCATGCTGCTTATACAGCTCGTCAAGGTTCGAATAGTAGTAACCGGCCGTCAGGTCGTTGGTAAGCTTGTAGGTACCGCCGATAAAGTCGAATGCGTCAGTGGTAATACCGCCGGTCGTGGTAATCCCACGACGCCCCCCGCTGGTAATCGAGATGTCTTCGTAATCACTGGAGTTACGGTTATTCACCTCGCGCACGTGCGCCGCTTCCAGCATCAGACCGTCGATTTCCTGGGAAACCAGGTGGCCAGCCTCGAACACCTGCGGCAGCAAGCGACCGTCGCTGGAAGTGATGGCGGCGTTTTTAAACTGCATCTGACCCACACGCAGCGTGCTGTTGGAGATTTTCGCCTTGGCTGCAACGGCCAGGTCGGAGTAATTGTCTTGAGAGCCGCCGGAAGAGCGATCCGGAACCAGCAGACCACTGCCTGCAGTGCCATCACCCGAGTCCAGTTTGAAGCCGAACATGCCTATGGCATCCGCACCAAAGCCTACGGTGCCGTCGGTAAAGCCGGAGTTGGCGCGCAGAATAAAGCCCTGAGCCCACTCTTCCTGCTTGGACTGGCTCTGAGCCGGCACATTGCCGTTGCCCTGGCGGAAATCACGGTTGAAGTAAAAATTGCGCGCTTCAAGGGTGACTTTGCTGTCGCCCAGCAAATCAGCAAACGCCGCTTGGCTCAGGGACAAGCCCAGGGTGCTGGCCGCAACGGCCAGGGCCAGGGAGGTCTTTCTCATTATGTGTTCTCCAGTTATGTGTGGGTTGCACATCGGTGCGCTGAAAACTTCAGATAATGAAGCGGCAGGCGCGCACCGAATTCGGGGCTCATGTCGGGGCGGTGACACGCGGGCACAAACCGGTGCGGGCAATCACCACCGAACACAAGCAGGATCAGGTGAACGCGCGATGGCTCTCAGCGCGTACTGGGGAATGAGGAGTTGTATGTGGGCAGGTGCAGGTCATGGTCTGGGCTCTTCATTCTTATTGGTCGGCGGGATTCCTGGCCGTTATGAGCGAGCCCTATGCAGATACTGCGCCAGCCTGGCCGCAGCCCTTATGATGCGTAGCCTGGCGCGAAAGCAAGGCAAAACCGAGACACCTGTAGAAAGCGGAGCAAGCAGATTCTTGCCGATTAAAACCCAATAGATGGCGAATTACCGCCACATTAACTCAATCAATCACGACCTGATTCTTGCCCTGACGCTTGGCGCGGTACATGGCCGCATCGGCACGCGCATAAAGCGCATCCAGACCAGCATCGTCGGGGCGCAGGCTGGTCAGCCCCTGACTCAGGGTGATGCCAAACGTCGTGTTGTCCTGATTAAAGCTCAACCGCCGCGCATCTCGTTGCAGTCGCTCGGCAATCTGCTCAGCCAGAGCCAGTTCGCACCGGGGAAACAGCGCCGCAAACTCCTCACCACCAATACGACCAAACAAATCCCCCCGCCGCAACACCGTGGTAGTCGTATAAGCCAGACGTTGCAGCACCTGATCCCCCATCTGATGGCCGTAACGGTCATTGATTTGCTTGAAATCGTCCAAATCAAGCAGCAGGAAAACCAGTGGGCTGCCGTACTCACGGGCCTGGGCAAATTCACGCTCAGCACACTCAAAGAAGTGCCGACGGTTCGCACTCTGCGTCAGTACATCGGTGGTGGCCAAACGATGCAGTTCGCCTTCCAGTTGTTTCTTTTCGGTAATGTCTTCGGCAATGCCGACGATGACATGGGGCTGCCCCAAGGGGTTCTCACGGCTGACAAAGCATTTGTCACTGAGCCAGCGGACCTGACCATCCCCGCGTAAGATCCGGTATTCACGTGCTTCTACTGCGCCCCTCTGCAGCACCTGAGCGAAGCTTGTCGAGGCGTACTCCAGATCGTCCGGGTAGATGCTATTGCGCCACTCCTCATAGCCCGCCAGCAGCAACGCGACAGAGCGACCGAATACACGCTCATACGCTGGGCTGACATAAATGACGCGCTGAGCATCCCAGTCAAATGCCCAGAGCACCGCATTGACACTTCCCAGCAGGGTGCTGAATAACTGCTCACGCTCCTGCAGACGCGCCACCTCGCCACGGGTGTGCAACAGCGCCAGGGTCAATTCCTCCAACTCAAACTGCAGTTTGCTGTGTTCATCCATAAATACCGCCACCGCATTGGTCATCGGGCCACGGAATCAGCATACGCCAGAAATCAGCAGGGGATCTGCGGAGCATAGGGTGCCAAGAAAAAGCCCGCCAATAGGCGGGCTCACGTTACGTCACCTCGACTCAGACAGCGGCCGGGCGCAATGAATAGGTCTTCAGTTGCTCAGCGAACTCACGCAGCGACTGAATACCGCTGGCTTCCGCCTCAGTGACCCATTGCTTGATGGCTTCAAGCATCTCGTGGCCATTAGCGCTGGTTTTCACCCAGATCTGCTGCAGGGCAAGGCGCTTTTCGTAAATCACCTTGAGCGCCTGGCTCTGCTCCAGCATGCGCTGGATGCGCGCCTGGTGGCCTTCATCGAGCAGGCTCGGTTCCCGCGAGAGCAGGCGCTTGGCACGATGGAAGTGGTGACGCACCGAGGCATCGGCCTTGGCCAGCTCCTGCTGGACCAGCGGCGCGATCACCAGCTTGCGGTACTGCGCCATGATCTGGAAACGGTTGTTGAGGATGGCCATGGCGGTGTCCATGTCCAGGCTGCGCTTGCCTTCGACCCGGTGAGCGATGGGCGCAACACGCTGCACCTGAGCCAGGCCGAGCAAGCTGAACAGCTTGATCCAGAACCAGCCCATGTCGAATTCCCACTTCTTCACCGACAGCTTGGCCGAATTCGGGTAGGTGTGATGGTTGTTGTGCAGTTCTTCGCCGCCGATCAGGATGCCCCAGGGCAGCAGATTGGTCGCCGCATCGCGGCATTCGAAGTTGCGATAGCCAACAGCATGGCCGAGACCGTTGATCACGCCCGCTGCCCACACCGGAATCCACATCATCTGTACCGCCCAGATGGTGATGCCGGCAGCGCCGAACAGGGCCAGGTCGATGGCCCCCATCAGCGCCACGCCGCCAACCGGGAAGCGCGAGTAGAGGTTGCGCTCGATCCAGTCTTCGGGGCAGTTCTTGCCGTAAATCCGCAGGGTTTCCGGGTTCTGCGCTTCTTCGCGGTACAGCTCCGCCCCCTTGCGCAATACGGTGCTCAGGCCCTTGATTACCGGGCTGTGCGGGTCATCGACGGTTTCGCATTTGGCGTGGTGCTTGCGATGAATCGCGGTCCATTCGCGGGTATTCTGCGCCGTAGTCAGCCACAGCCAGAAGCGGAAGAAGTGTTTCAGCGCCGGATGCAATTCGAGGGCGCGATGCGCTGAGTAGCGATGCAGGTATACCGTGACGCTGACGATGGTCACATGCGTCATCAGCAGGGTGACCGCGATCAGTTGCCAGATCGACAAGTCGAGAAAACCGTTGTACCACATGGATCACGTGCCTCATAAAAAAGGAAAGACATGGCGGTTTTTTAGCGCACATCTGTACACATTATCCCTGACCCGGATCAGAAAACCAGTTGGTCTTTTGCATAAGAATGCCGCCCCCTGACCAACCTCTATACTGCTGCCCCCGACAATGGATTGACCCGTAGCCCATGACTGCATCTTTTAGTGCCTGGCGTTTGACCCTCGCCTACCTCCTGGCGGCCAGCCTCTGGGTATTATTCAGTGACAGCCAGCTGATCGCTCTGGGGTTGTCCCTTGAGCAGCTGGAGCGCGCGCAACTGTTAAAAGGCCTGGCCTTTGTCGGCGTGACCGGCGTTCTGCTGTTTGTCATCCTGCGCACCCATCACCGTCAGCATCAACGCAGTCGCGAAGCCCTGCAGCACAGTGAGAAACGCCTGCAACAGGCATTGGATGCCGCCCAGGACGGCCTGTGGGACTGGGACCTGCAAAGCCATCAACTGTATTTCTCCCCCGGCTACGCAGCGTTGCTCGGCTCGCCCAGCGAGATCGACCAGCCACAATGGCTAGAACACCTGCACCCGCATGATCGCGAGGCCTTCGAGCGCACCTTGCAACAGCGCCTGGAGGCATCCAACCCGGTGCCCTACGAGATCAACTATCGCCTGCGCCAAGCCGATAACAGCTACCGCTGGATTCAGTTCCGCGGCCGCCTGTTGTTCAATCCATCAGGACACGCCGAGCGACTGATCGGCACCGCCTGCGACATCACCCAGCGCCGCCGTGATGAAGACAGCCTGCGCCAGGCGGCTGCCGTGTTTGATGCCACCCAGGAAGGCGTACTGGTCACCGACGCCGAGCAGCGTATCGTTCACTGCAACCCGGCCTTTACCCGTATCACCGGCTATGAACAAGCGGAAATCCTCGGCCAATCACCCAGCCTGCTGAAGTCCGGCCGTCATGACAAAGGCTTCTACGACAACCTGTGGCATACCCTGCAACAACGCGGCTCCTGGAGTGGCGAAGTGTGGAACCGCCGCAAGAACGGCGAAATCTACCCGCAGTGGCAATGCATCCGGGTGATTCATGACGAGCAAGGCGAGATCAGCCACTATGTGGCCGTGTTTTCCGATATCAGCGCCCTCAAGCGCTCGCAGCGTGAGCTGGACTACCTCGCCCACCACGACCCGCTAAGCAACCTGCCCAACCGCCTGCTGTTCACCGAGCGGGTCGAGCACGCACTGGAGCGCGACCGCAGCGACCAGCACACGGGGGCGGTGCTATTGATCGACCTCGACCACTTCAAGCACATCAACGAAAGCCTCGGCCACAACATCGGTGACCTGCTGTTGAAAGCCGTGGGGGAGCGACTCGGCGAGCAACTGGGTAAGCGCATGACCCTGGCCCGCCTCGGGGGTGACGAGTTCGGCCTGCTTTACGAACAATGCCAAAGCGCCGAACAGGCTGCGGTTATGGCGCAGCGCCTGCAAAGCTGCCTGGCCACCGGCTTCGAAGTGGCTGACCACGAACTGTTTGTGACCGCCAGTATTGGCATCTGTCTATACCCGGAAGATGCACAGGATGTCGCCCAGGTGCTACGCAATGCCGACTCGGCGCTGTTCAAGGCGAAAAGTGGCGGCCGCGAGAGCTATGCCTTCTACAGCCAGGAGCTGACGGCCCATGCCCACCAGCGCGTCGAACTGGCCAGCGCCCTGCGCCATGCGCTGGATAGCCAGGAACTGCGGGTCTACTACCAACCACTGCTCTGCCTGCATAGCCAGCAGCTGATCGGCGTCGAAGCTCTGGTGCGCTGGGAACACCCGCAACGCGGTTTGGTCGGGCCTGGCGAGTTCATCCCGATAGCCGAAGAAACCGGCCTGATCAGCGCCATTGATGCCTGGGTTCTGCAACAGAGCTGTCGACAGATGGTCGCCTGGCAGGCAGCGGGCATTAACCTGCAGTTTGTTGCGGTCAACATTTCCAGCCGCCTGTTCAGCCGTGGCGAACTGGACCTGCGGGTTGCTGAAGTATTGAGCGACAGCGGTCTACCCGCCGCCTGCCTGGAGCTTGAAGTGACCGAAAGTGCGGTGATGGATGATCCTGATACCGCCCTCAGGCTACTCGAACGCCTGCGTAACCTGGGCGTGCGTCTGGCTATTGATGACTTTGGGACCGGCTACAGCTCACTCGCCCGCCTCAAGCGCTTGCCCGTACACAAGCTCAAGCTTGACCAGAGTTTTGTCGCCGGCCTGCCTGATGACCAGGACGACATCGCCATTACCCGTGCAGTAATCGCCCTCGGTCACAGCATGGGGCTAAAGATTTTGGCCGAGGGCATTGAACGCGTGGAACAGCTTGAGTTGCTGCGTCAGCTCGGCTGTGACCATGGCCAGGGCTACCATTTCGGTCGGCCGCAGCCGGCCGCTGCACTCACAGAACAGCTGGAAAATGCCCAGCCACCCGTGTATCACGGGAGCAACAGCGTCATTCGTCCCGGGGCCTATTGATGCACACAAAGGTAAAGCCCTCGATGATCCACTGGATCGTCGGTTTCGGCAGTTTCAGCCTGGCGCTGCTGTTCATTGTCTTGGGCACGGCCGCCATCAATGAGCGTGAAGCGCTTTGGCAGATGCAGCTTACCCACCTGCATGAGGCGCAGCGCCTGGCCTTGCGCAGTGCCCAACAGAACATGGAGCACCAGGCGCAACTGCTCGGCGAAACCCTGGTTGCGGATGCCTGGCTGGTTGAACTGGTGCGTGAGGCGGCAACCCTGAATCCACAGGTTGAAGACCAGGCGCGCGCCTTGCAAAACATCCGCGGGCAACTGTTCGCACGCCTGGCGCCACGCTGGCGTAACCTGCAACAGAGCCACCCGTTCAGCCTCACCCTGCACCTGGCCGATAGCACAGTATTGCTGCGCGTACACCAGCCAGAACGCTTTGCCGACCAGCCGCAAGCCCCCCGGCGCATGTTGCTTGACGCCCTGCAGTCGGCCACCCGCAAGAGTGGCTTGGGGGATTCCGAAGAAGGCCTGGTATCACGCGCCATCATCCCGCTGCAGGTCGAGGGCAACCAGGCGCCATTGACCATTGGGGCGCTGGAGATCAGCCTGAATCTGGCGCACAACCTGCAACAGCTGGATCGCGAGCTAGGCGCAGGCATTGCCCTGCGCATGACCCGTGCGGCCTTGAGCGAATACTCCGCTGAACGCCCGGCGGGAGCATCCAGCACGCCTCCGACCTGGTACCTGGAAGGTTTCTCACGCCCCGAAGCGCAGCACTGGCAAAGCCGCAATCTGCTGCCTGAACCGGCCACAGGCGACAGCCTGCGACTGCTGCAAGACCACGGGCAGACATACCTGCTCAATCAACTGCCACTCGACCGCTATCCAGCCGTCGCCCAGCCGGGCGATGCACCGACAGTGGTCGCCCTGACCTGGCGCGACATCAGTGCACTCCATGACCATCACCAACAAGAAAAACGCTGGCTGATGGGCAAGTGGCTACTCGCCTGGCTGGCAGCAGAAGCGTTGCTGTTATTGCTCCTGCAAGCAACCCGCTACAGCAGCCAGATGCTGCTGCGACGCCATCATCAGGAACTGCAGGACAAGCATCAGCAAAGCGAAGCTTCGCGCAAGTTGCTCGGCCTGATCAGCGAGGCACAGGCGGCGTATATCAATGCGCATAACCAGCGCGAAGCCTTCGATGCCTTGCTCAAGCGGATTCTCGACCTCACAGCCAGCCAATTCGGTTTTATCGGCGAAATCCTTGCCGATGCGCAAGGCGCCCCGTTCTTGCGCACCTTTGCCATCAGCAACATCGCCTGGGATGAACACAGCCACGCGGACTACGATATGCGTGCAGCGGCTGGCCTGGAGTTCCATAACCTCGCCAACCTGTTCGGCCAGGTCATCCGCAGTGGCAAGGCGCTGATCAGCAATGATCCGGCCAACCACCCGCATAGCGGCGGCCTGCCGTCCGGCCACCCAGCGCTGCAGGCGTTTGCCGGCCTGCCCATCCATGCCAACGGCGAACTGCTCGGCATGCTCGGCCTGGCCAACCGCGAGGGCGGCTACAGCGCTGACTTTGCCGTACAGCTGCAACCCCTGTTGACCACCCTCGGCCAACTCCTGGAAGCACTGCGCCGTGATCAGCAACGCGAACAGACTCAAGTGCGCATGCAACGCCAACAGGCCGCGCTACATGCACTCAATGAAATCGCCGCCCTGCCCAAACTGAGTACCCACGAGCAACTGCGGCAGGCCCTGCAACTGGGCGCCGCGTTCTATGGCATGCCGATTGGCATCATCAGCCAAGTTGAAGGTGACACCTACCGGGTCATGGTTCAGGTATCCCCCCACACTGGCCTGCAGGACGGCCAGTGTTTCAGCTTGGGCGACACTTACTGCAGCATCGCCCTGCGCAGTACAGACGTACTGGCCATCGCCGCCATGAGTCAGAGCGAACATGCCACGCATCCCTGCTACCCGCTTTTTGCGCTGGAAAGCTATATCGGCACCAGCGTCTGGGTGGCCGGCCAACGCTTTGGCACCCTGTGCTTTGCAGCCAGCAGCGCCCGCAGCAGTTTCGACGATGCTGACGAAGAGTTCATGCGCCTGTTCGCCCGCTGGGTCGGCGCCACCCTGGAGCGTCTGCAACATGAAGAGCAGACCCGCGAAGCTCGGCGCTTTCTCCAGGCCGTACTCGACTCTGCCACCGGTGTAAGCATCATCACCAGCGATCTGGATGGTCTGATTACCCTGTTTAACTCCGGCGCCGAACGCCTGCTGGGCTACCGCAGTGCCGAAGTTATTGGCCAACACAGCCCTGTTTTGTTTCATCGCGAAGACGAAATCCAGGCTCGCGCTCACCAACTCAGCCTGCAGGAAGGCCAGGTCATCCAGGGTTTTGCCGTCCTCACCTGCATCCCGGCCAAAGGCGAGCCGGAAACGCGGCAGTGGACTTACCTGCGCAAGAATGGCGAACCGCGTACCGTCAACCTCACCGTCAGTGCCATGCGCGATGGCCGGGGCCATATCAGCGGCTACCTGGGTATTGCCAGCGACATCAACGAACTGCAGCAGACCGCCCGAGCCCTGCAAAAGAGCGAGAGTCGCTTCCGCGGCTTGGTGGCCAACCTGCCAGGGGCGGTCTATCGCTGCCGCAACGATGCGGACTGGTCGATGAGCTACCTCAGCGAAGAGATCCACAGCCTCAGCGGCTACCCGGCCTATGACTTCATCAACAACCGCATCCGCAGCTTCGCCAGCGTGGTGCACCCCGATGACCTGCCGATCACCTACCGCGCGGTGGCCGCGGTCGAACGTCAGGAATCCTTTGAACTGACCTATCGCCTGCTGCATGCCGATGGCCACAGCGTCTGGGTGCGTGAAAAAGGCCGTGGCGAATATGACAACGACGGCCAGTTGCAGTGGATCTCCGGGTTTATCTGGGACATCAGCGACCGCAAAGCCGTGGAAGACCAATTGCGCCTTAGCCAACAGCGCTTTAGCAGTGCCTTCAGTACCGCGCCGCAGGGCATGGCATTGGTGTCCCTGCAAGGCCAGTGGCTGGAAGTCAACGAAGTGCTCTGCAGCATGCTCGGCTATAGCCGCGAGCAATTGCAGCGAACCAGCTTTCAGCAAATCACCCACCCTGACGACCTGGACGCCGACCTGCAGCATGTCGAAGAACTGCTGGCAGGCGAGGTCAACACCTACCAGATGGAGAAACGCTACCTGGACAGCCAGGGGCGGATCATCTGGGTGCTGCTCAGCGTCTCTCTGGTGCGCGACAGCAACGACCAACCGGTGCACTTTGTGGTGCAAATCCAGGACTTCAACGAACGCATCGCCACAGAAATGGCCATTCGTGAACGTGAGGATTACCTGCGAGCCCTGCTCGACAACGTACTCGATGCGATCATCACCATCGACCAGCAGGGCTATATCGAAACCTTCAACCTCGCTGCCGAACGTATTTTCGGCTATAGCCACCTGGAGGTTTCCGGGCACCGTGCCACCCTGTTGCTGCCCGAGCCGCAACGTTCGATGCGCGCCCGCTACCTCAGTCATTTCCTGAAAACCGGTATCCAGCAGATGCTCGGTAAGGAAATCGAACTGACGGCCCTGCGCAGCAACGGCGAAACCTTCACCATCGAGCTGGCCATCTCACAGATCAGCCACCAGGGCGAACGGCGTTTTATTGCGGTGATCCGTGATATCGAGGAGCGTAAACGCATCGAACGGATGAAAAACGAGTTCGTCTCCACCGTCAGCCATGAACTGCGTACACCATTGACCGCCATCGCCGGCTCCCTCGGTCTGGTCAACGGCGGCGCCCTCGGTGCCGTGCCCGCCGGCATGCAGCAAATGCTGCAAATCGCCCAGGACAACAGCCAACGCCTCAACCTGCTGATCAATGACCTGCTGGACATGGAAAAACTGGTCGCGGGCAAGATGTTCTTCGAACTGCGGCCCGAGCCTCTACAGCCGCTACTGGAACAGGCCATCGAAGAGAATCAGCCGTATGCCGAGCACTTCCGCGTACAACTGAAATTGCAAACCGAAGCCACCCCAGCCGTGGTGCAGGTTGACCGCCTGCGCCTGGCACAAGTGCTGGCCAACCTGCTGTCCAACGCAGCGAAATTCTCTCCTGCCGGGCAGACGGTTGACGTACAAGTGACCCATCAGGGTCAGCAGGTCAGGGTCAGCGTCAGCGACCATGGCCCGGGCGTGCCGGAAAATTTCCAATCGCGGATTTTCAGCAAGTTTTCCCAAGCGGATGCCACCGATACCCGACAGAAAGGCGGCACAGGCCTGGGCCTGGCCATCAGCAAGGAAATCATCGAGCGCATGGACGGCCGCATTGGTTTCGACTCGCCGCCCGGACAGGGCGCGACTTTCTGGTTTGAACTGACTAATCTGGCTGCAGAACCGACACCTGAGTCGCTCTCCAGCGCCGAGAACACCTGATATGCCTGAACTACAGCGCATCCTGCATGTGGAAGACGACCCTTCAATCCAGGCGGTGGCCAAACTGGCGCTGGAGGCCGTTGGCGGCTTCCAAGTGCTCAGCTGTGCCAATGGCCAGGATGCACTGGATCAACTGCAAGACTTTGCCCCGGACTTTATCCTGCTGGATGTGATGATGCCGGACATGGACGGGCCGCAAACCCTGGCACGAATCGCCCAACTCATCGACATCAACCAAGTGCCGGTGGCATTCATGACCGCCAAGGTACAGCCGGCGGAAATAGCCCACTACCGCAGCCTCGGCGCCCGTGATGTGATCATCAAGCCCTTCGACCCGATGCAACTGGCCGCCCAGGTGCGGCAAATCTGGAGCCAGGCTCATGAGTAATGGCCAACCCCCCGCCGATGAACTGCAGCAACGCCTGCAGCAGCTCAGCAATGCCTTCGCCCAGCGCTTGCACGAGGAGCTGCCAGCCCTCGGCCGCAATGCCGAGGGCCTGCTGCACAGCGCCGATCCGCTGGAGCAACAACAGCACCTGCAAACCCTGCGCGATCAGTTGCACAAGCTCGCCGGCGCCGCCGGCACGTTCGGCTTCAGCAGCCTCGGCCAGCGCGCCCGTGAGCTGGAACAGGAAGCCGATCAGTGGCTGGAAACCCTGCAGCAGGAACAACAGAGCCTGCAGGACTTCAGCCGCAGCCTGCAACAGCTGGCCAGCCAGCAGTTCCAGGCCGAACGTCAACAGGAGCAGGCCCCGCAGCCCTTCAAGACGCCACGCGTCAACAGCAGCGCGCGGCGCATCTATATCCTCGAAGATCAGCGTGCGATTGGCGAAAGCATGCGCCTGACACTGAATAACTTTGGTTACCAGGCCGAACACTTCACCCGCATCGCCGAGCTCGACGCGGCCCTGCAAAAGCAGTTGCCGGACGCGCTGATCGTCGACGTCAACCTGCCTGACGAAGCCCTCACCGGCCTGGAGTATGCCGCCAACCTGCAACAGCGCCTGGATGAACCGCTGCCGCTGCTGGTGATTACCACTCAGGACGACTTTGCCACCCACCTACAAGCCGTGCGTGTCGGCGCCCTGGGCTTCTTCACCAAGCCGGTGGACATCCCGCAACTGGAAAACCGTCTGGAACGCTGCTTTGCCCAGCAACAAGGCGCGCCTTACCGGGTTTTGATCATTGACGACGACCGCGAACTGGCCAGCCGCTTCAGCCTGATCCTGCGCGGTGCCAACATGCTGGTGGAAATGCTCCACGAACCGGCAGAGATCTTTTCCCGCATGCGCAGCTTCAACCCCGAAGTGGTGCTGCTCGATGTCAGCATGCCCGGCTGCACCGGCCCGGAGCTGGCGCAGATCATCCGCATGAACGACGACTGGCTGCGTGTACCGATCGTTTACCTCTCGGCCGAAACCGACATCAACCGACAGATGAATGCCCTGATCAAGGCGGGCGATGACTTCGTCACCAAACCGATTTCCGACAACGCCCTGGTGGCGGCCGTGTTTTCCCGCGCCCAGCGCGCGCGCCTGCTGAGCAACGCGCTGTCGCGCGACAGCCTCACCGGCCTGCTCAAACACGCCGATATCAAAGAACAGGCGGCAGTCGAGCTTGAGCGTGCGCAGCGCAGCGGTAAACCGGCCAGCGTAGCCATGCTGGATATCGACTTCTTCAAAAAGGTCAACGACAGCTACGGCCATGCCGCTGGCGACAACGTCATCCGTGCCCTGGCCAACCTGCTGCGCCAGCGCCTGCGGCGCATCGACAGCCTCGGCCGCTACGGCGGTGAAGAATTCCTTGTGGTGCTGCCGGACTGCCCGTCTGACCAGGCGCGGCGCATTCTCGATGAAATCCGCCAGCGCTTTGCCGAACTGCACTTTATCGCCAATGGCCAGCAGTTCTCGGTCACCCTGAGCGCCGGCATTTCCTCCACCGAAGATGCACCAACAGGTGCCGATGATCTGCTGGATAAAGCAGACCGCGCGCTGTACGCGGCCAAGCACAACGGGCGCAATCAGGTGCGCTGAAGCTGGCCATGAACCTAACTATTCGCGCCTGTAATGCCGCGCAGCTGCCGACGGCCCTGCTGCTGGAAGCCGATCCGCATCTACCGTATGTGCAAGCCTACCTGGCGGACGGTCACTGCTACCTCGCCGAGCTTGATGACCTGGTCGTCGGTCTCTATGTGCTACGGGCGCGCGGCCCTGGAATCCTGGAGCTGATGAATATCGCCGTCGTCCCTAACTGCCAGGCCCAGGGCATCGGCACGCAACTGCTGCAGCACGCCCTGCACAGCGCCCGGCAACTGGGCGCAATGCGCCTGGAAGTCGCCACCGGCAGCTTTGGCCACCAACTGACCTTCTACCAGCGCGCCGGGCTTCGGGTGTATGCCGTCGAGCCGGATTACTTTCTTCGCCACTATCCCGAACCGCTATTCGAACAAGGTTTGCAGCATAAAGATCGTCTGCGTTTAGCCATCGATCTCAACTAGGCCAAACGTCTTTGCACTTGGTTTTATGAAATTTATGGCGTAGATTTTCATGAAATTATTTAAATAGAATTTCATGAGGCGCGCCATGTTCAAACAATCCGCCCAGCACATCGGCACCTACTACGCCGGCACCTACCCCGGCGCCATCCCGCTGCGCCCGCGCCTGCAGGAAGCGTTGCAATGCGATGTGCTGATTATCGGCGGTGGTTTCAGCGGGCTGCACAGCGCGCTGCGCCTGGCTTTGGCGGGCAAGAAGGTGGTGCTGCTGGAGGCCAGTCGCCTGGCCTGGGCGGCCTCCGGGCGCAACGGTGGTCAGGCGCTGCCGGGCTGGTCCTGCGATATGCCGCCGTTTGAGAAGGCATTAGGCCTGGAGCGCGCCCGTCGCATGTGGGACAGCATGGTCTGGGCAGCCGAAGAAATGCGCGAGCTGCCCGAGCGGCATCAGTTCGATATTGATTACCGCACCGGCGCCATCTACACCGCCGTGCTGCCGCGTCGCGTGCGCCAACTGCAGGACAGCATCGAAGAAGCCGAACACAAACACGGCTACAACCAGCTCAGTTTTATCCCGAAAAACGAATTGCCGCAGTGGATTGCCAGTCCGCGTTACTTGGCCGCCGTGCACGACAGCGGCGCGGCCCACCTCAACCCGCTGAAACTGGCCCAGGGCCTGGCCGATGCCATCGAGAAAGCGGGCGGCAAGATCTTCGAGCAGAGCAAGGCACTGAGTTATCAAGAAACTGCGGACGGTTATGTAGCGCGCAGCGAACACGGCGAGGTGCGCAGCAATGTGCTGGTACTGGCCTGCAACGCCTACATCGACAAGCTCGATCCACAGCTGTCGAAGCGCCTGCTGCCGGTTGGCTCCTACCAGGTCGCCACCGCGCCGCTGGACCCGGAGCTGGCGCGCTCGCTGTTCCCGCGTGGCACCTGCGCCATCGACAACCAGTTCGTGCCGGACTATTTCCGCGTCACCCCGGACAACCGCCTGCTGTTCGGCGGCGGCTGCACCTACTTGGGCGGCATCCCCAAGGACGTACCAGCGGCCACCCGGCCGTATCTGGAGCGGGTGTTCCCGCAACTGCGCGGCGTGCAGATCGACTACGGCTGGGGCGGGCATATCGACTGCACGATGCACCGCACCCCGGACGTCGGCCGCAGTGGGCAGAAGTACTGGCTGCAGGGCTTCTCCGGCCACGGCATCCTGCCGACCCTGGCCGCCGCCCGTGCGGTCAGCGACGCGATCCTCGGTGACGCCGACCTGCTTGAGCTGTACCAGGGCCTGAGCAACCCGCGCTTCCCCGGCGGTGATCTACTGGCCGCGCCGATCGAAGCCGTGGGCAAGGCCTGGTATCGCCTGCGCGACGTAATTTGAAATCTGTCTTCAAGCTACTGCGCTCGGTGATGCTGTGTTGAAACACGCCTCAGAATGCTCATTTACAACCCGTAAACTCCGCTTCTTCGGCGCGTTTCGCCTTGCCTCACCTTCGCTCGCGACGCTTGAAAACAGATTTATACAAAGGACATGAGTATGGACATGCAGGAAGAAGTCGAAGGTCTGGCGATCCTGATCCGCGACCTGCGCAAGCACAAGAACCTCACCCTCGGTGAACTGGCCGCGCGCATCGACCGTTCGGTGGGCTTTCTCTCCCAGGTTGAGCGCGGCCTGTCGCGCCCGACCGTGGCCGACCTCACCGCGATCAGCGAAAGCCTTGGCGTACCGACCACCTATTTCTACAGCCTGAGCAAGCCGCGCGACGTGCCCTGGGTCACCCGACCGGGCGAGCGCCGCACGCTGTATTACGCCGGCGGCATCACCGACGTGCTGGCCTCGCCCACCATGTCGGGCGGCTTCTCCATGCTCGAAAGCCGTTTGGACCCGGGCGCCACCAGCGGCGACGGGCATTTGAACGACAGCTCCGAACAAGGCGGCTTCGTCCTCGAAGGCGAGCTGACGATCTGGTACGGCGACGCCGCCGAGCCGGTCACCCTCGGCCCGAATGACAGCTTCCAGCTGCCGCCGCATGCGCAGTTTCGCTACGCCAACCTTTCCGATTCCCCCACACGAGTGCTCTGGGTCTTCACCTGACCCACGCAGATAGCCGCCATGACAATAACAACAGCATTCCCCGACCTGCTCAGCGAAGTCCGCGCCTTCCGCAGCGCCCACCCCGAAGTGCGCTATGTCGACCTGATCAGCCTGGACATCCCCGGGCATTTCTACGGCAAGCGCTACCCCATCGACATGCTGGAGAAGGTCGCCGCCGGCAGCCCGCTGAAAATCCCGCAGAACTGCGTGCTGCTGGGTGTGCAGGGCGGCCTGCACCCGATTGGCGATTACTGCTTCAACGACGGCGACCCGGATGCACCGCGCCGGCTGATCCCTGGCACGCTCAAGCCGGTGCGCTGGGAAAGCCAGCCGCTGGGGCAGATGCTGATCAGCTCCGACGGCACGCAAGCACCGATCGAGTTCGAGCCGCGTGAAGTCCTCGCCCGCGTGCTCAAGCGCCTGGAAGCACGGGGTATCCGTCCGGTGGTGGCCTTTGAACTGGAGTTCTACCTGTTTGATCGCATGCTGCAGGACGGCCTGCCGCAGTTCCCACGCGACCCGCTGTGCGGCGATGCCGACGATCAGCCGAACATGCACATCGAACGCCTGTCGCGCTTTAGCGATGTGCTGCACGCCATCGTCGACGCCGCCAATGAACAGGGCATCGACGCCAACGTGATCACTGCCGAGCTTGGCCCTGGCCAGTTCGAGATCAACTTCGGCCATTGCGACGACGGCCTGCGCGCCTCCGACTGGGCCGCCCTGTTCTGCCGCAGCACCCGCGGCGTGGCGCTCAAACATGGCCAGCGCGCCAGCTTTATGAGCAAGCCCTACCTGCACGCGCCGGGCAGCGGCATGCATGTGCATGTCAGCCTGTATGACGCCGCCGGCCACAACCTGCTGGCCGCCGATGAGCAGCGCCCGCTGCGCCACGCCGTGGCCGGCTGCCTGGAACTGCTGCCGCACTGCATGCCGATCTTCGCCGCCAACCACAACGCCTTCCGCCGCTACGGCGCCATGGTCAACGCCGCCAGCCGCGCCAGCTGGGGCTTCGAGGACCGCGATGCGTGCATCCGCATCCCCGAGTCAGACGGTAAGAACCTGCGCATCGAACACCGCCTGGCCGGCGCCGACGCCAACCCCTATCTGGTGCTGGCCGCGATCCTCACCGGCATGGAGTCCGGCCTGGATGCGGGTAAAGAGCCGATTGCGCCGCTTAACGAAAACCGCCAAAGCGGCATCGACTTCCCGCAGGACATGCTCGGCGCAGTCAGCGCCATGCGCGACCACCCGGTGGTCAACCAAGGCCTGGGCGAGGAATTCGTGATGGTTTACTGCGAAAACAAGCGCCAGGACCATCTGGCTTTTATGCAGGAAGTCAGTGCCCGGGAGTACCGCTGGTTTCTCTAACACGTAACGCGCCCGTTGCCTCGGCAGCGGGCGCGCGACTTCAACGCAACAGATACACCGCCAGCCCGGCCAGCGCCGACACCAGCAACACCTCCACCACCCCGCGTTTGAAGTGCAGCAGCGCCAGCGCCGCCGCCACAGCCAATAGCGCCGACGGCCAATCGAAGGCACCGCTAAAACCCTGCGGCCAGAGCACGTGGTAGGCAAAGAACAGCGCCAGATTAAGGATCACCCCCACCACCGCGGCGGTAATCGCGGTCAGCGGGGCGGTGAATTTCAGCTCGCCATGGGTCGACTCCACCAGTGGCCCGCCAGCGAGAATGAACAGAAACGACGGCAGAAAGGTGAACCAGGTGACCAGCGCCGCCGCCAGCGCACCACTGACAAAACCCGACTCGCCACCGAATACCGGCTGCAGATAGGCCCCGACAAACGCCACGAACGCCACCACCATGATCAGCGGCCCCGGCGTGGTTTCCCCCAGGGCCAGGCCGTCGATCATCTGCGTCGGGGTCAGCCAGCCGTAATGGCCGATGGCGCCCTGGTAGACATAGGGCAGCACCGCATAGGCGCCGCCAAAGGTCAGTAGCGCCGCCTTGGTAAAAAACCAGGCCATCTGCGTCAGCGTGCCGTCCCAGCCAAACAACCAGGTCAGCAAGCCCATCGGCAGCAGCCAAAGCAGCGCCCCCACCGCCAGCAACAGCGCCAGGCGTGATGCACGAAAGCGCGTATGCGCCAGCGGCGCGCTGTCATCATCGATCAGCGCCGGGCCATAGTTCGCGTCCTGCGCCGCATGACCGCCCCCCAGGCTGAACTGTTGCGGCAACAGGCGACCACCGAGATAACCGAGTAGCGCTGCACCAATCACGATCAACGGAAACGGCAGATTGAAGGCAAAGATGGCGACAAAAGACGCACCGGCAATGCCCCACAGCCAGTGGTTCTTCAACGCCCGTGAGCCGATGCGCCAGGCCGCCTGCATGACGATGGCGGTCACCGCCGGCTTGATCCCATAGAAAATCCCCGCCACCAGCGGCACATCACCGAAGGCGATATACAGCCAGGACAGGCCGATCAGGATAAACAGCGACGGCAGCACAAACAGCACCCCGGCGATCACCCCGCCCCAGGTGCGGTGCAACAGCCAGCCGATATAGGTGGCCAGCTGCTGCGCCTCTGGCCCCGGCAGCAGCATGCAGTAGTTCAGCGCATGCAGAAAACGCCGCTCGGACAGCCAGCGGCGCCTCTCCACCAACTCCTGATGCATGATCGCGATCTGCCCGGCCGGCCCACCGAAGCTGATCAGGCCAAGCTTGAGCCAGAACCAGAAGGCTTCGCGTAGGCTGACCGCAGCAGGTGCATGGGTTTCAGGCAGATTAGACATGGCAACGCTCGCAGCAACGGGGCTGGCGCACTATAACGTGGTCGCGCGACGTTTTCCGTCAGCCTCGTGCAAGAGCCGCTGTAGATTTCCGTATACTGGGCAGCGCGCCGCCCAGGGTGGCGCCCTCCTTCAACCTGTCCGTGAAGCGCCCCGTGAAAATCCGCCAATCGATAGTAAGCCTGCTGCTGATCTGCAGCTGCCTTGTAGTTGCATCGAACACCCAGGCCGCCCCCGCCAAGCAACAGGACCTCGCCGCCGGCAGCGCCCTGCTGGTCGACCTGCAGACCAATCAGGTGCTCTACGAGCGTAACGCCGACAGCGTGGTGCCAATTGCTTCGGTGACCAAGCTGATGACTGCCATGGTCACCCTCGACGCCAAACTGCCGCTGGATCAGGTGCTGCCGATCATGATTCGCGACACCCAGGAAATGCGCGGCGTGTTCTCCCGCGTACGCGTGGGCAGCGAGCTGAGCCGCCACGATATGCTGTTGCTGGCCCTGATGGCTTCGGAAAACCGCGCGGCATCCAGCCTGGCGCACCACTACCCAGGCGGCCACACGGCCTTTGTCGCGGCAATGAATGCCAAGGCCAGCGCCCTGGGCATGAAGCATTCGCGCTTTGTCGAGCCCACTGGCCTGTCGGAACACAACGTGTCCAGCGCCCGCGACCTGGTGCTGATGCTCAAGGCCGCACGCCAGTACCCGCTGATCAGCCAGTTCAGCACCACCTCGGAAAAAACCCAGGCCTTCCGCAAACCCAACTACACCCTGGGCTTTCGCAACACCAACAACCTGGTGCGCAAGCCGGGCTGGAGCGTGCAGCTGAGCAAAACTGGCTACACCGGTGAAGCCGGCCGCTGTCTGGTGATGAACACCGTGATGAATAACCGCCCGGTGGCCTTCGTGGTGCTGGATGCCTTCGGCAAATACACCCACATGGCCGACGCCAACCGCCTCAAACGCTGGCTGGAAACCGGCAAGGTCACCGCCGTGCCACCCGCCGCCATCAGCTACCGCCAGCAGAAGTTGGCGCAGCGTCAGGCCCAGGCCGCACACTAAGCCCCCCCCAAAAAAACGACAAGGCCCGCAGACATAGCGGGCCTTGTTCCATCAGCGAGTCGCTCAGCCGTTATGCAAGCCGAGCAACGGCTGGCGCATGCCAAACACCAGAAAACGCGCCAGTTCCGGGAGCGGCAAGGCCTTGCTGATCAGGTACCCCTGCACCTGGTCACAACCGTACTGACGCAGCAGCGCCAGTTGTTCGGCATTCTCCACGCCCTCACCCACCACCTGCAGGTTGAGGTTGTGCGCCAGGTTGATCATCGCCCGCACCAATTGCCGGTTCTCCGCACGCTCACACATGCCGCCGACAAAGCTCTTGTCGATCTTCAGCAGGGTGATCGGCAGGTTGTTCAGGTGCACGAAGGAGGAGAAGCCGGTGCCGAAATCGTCCAACGAGAAGCGCACGCCGAGACGCCCCAGGGCCAGCATGGTCTGCTGCACCTGATCGCTGCGGCGCATCACGGCGGTTTCAGTCAGCTCGAACTCCAGCCACTGCGCATCGACGCCGCGCTCTTCAATCAGACGGCTGAGGGTTGGCAGCAGCTGGCTGTCCTGAAACTGGCGAAACGACAGGTTGACCGCCATATGCAGTGCCGGCAAGCCGCGCCCGCGTAGCCACTGCATATCGCGCAGCGCGCGGCTGATCACCCAGTAACCGAGCGGTACGATCAGTCCGCTTTCCTCAGCCAGCGGTACAAATTCATTGGGTGCCAGCAGACCATGCACGCTGTGGCGCCAGCGCACCAGCGCTTCCAGGCCGAGGATGCGTCCGGTTTGTAAACACAGGCGCGGCTGGTAGTGCAGCTCCAGCTCGTCACGGCGCAGGGCGCGACGCAGCTCGCTTTCCAGGTCAGCCTGGTTGCGCGCGCTACGGTTGATCCGCTCGTCATAAACATGAAAAGAGCAGCCCTGCTGGCTCTTAGCCTGCTGCATGGCGATATGCGCGTGCCACATCAGTGGGTCGGCGCTGCTTGTGGCGCGGGAATGGGCCAGGCCGAGGCTGCAACCGATCAGCAGACTTTCGCCGTCAATCCAGTAGGGCTCGCCAAGGGCTTCGGTAATCTGCGCGGCTAAGCGCTCTGCGCGCTGCGGGTCACGTCGGCTGTCGATCAGCAAGGCAAATTCATCGCTGCCCAGGCGCGCCACCTGGTCGCCTGCCTGCAGCTGCGCCTTGATCCGCGACACCACTTGCAGAATCAGACTGTCGCCACCTTGGTAGCCGAGGGCATCGTTGGCGTGGCGGAAGTTGTCCAGATCGAGGTGGCCGAGGGTCAGGCCACGGCCTTCATACTCGGCCAGGCGCGCGGCCAACAGGGTCTGGAATCCTTGCCGATTGGCAATGCCGGTCAGGGCATCCTGATCCGCCAGGCGCTGCAAGGTGTCGTTGAGTTTGCCGTATTCACGGGCATAGCGCAGGCAGCGGCGTAGCACCTCGCTGCTGAGCTGATGACGCACCAGCCAGTCGCAGGTACCCTCGGGCTCGACGTCGGGCTCGGCATCCAACAGCAGGACAATCGGCAGGGAGCAGCGCCCGGATGCGGGCAGATGACGCGGCGTGGTCAGCAGCAAGGCGTTGCTGGGGGAATCAAACAGCGCGCTGGCCGCTTCCCAGGACGGTGCGGTGATCAGGGCATAGCCACTGCCTAGCGTGCTCAGGCGCTCGCGCAGCAACTGCGCCCAGCCCGGCGTTTCCGCCAGCAAAAGCAACCGTAATGGTTCGACGAACGCGGACAAACAACTTCCCCCACTGCACAAATAAAGAGCTTTGAACCCGCTCGGATGCGTCGTAATCGACGTCTAATCACGCACATCCTTGTGTCAGTGGCGCGCCCTGCGGCATGGCAAGGACCCGAAGTGGCACCAGAGTACTGGATTAGGAAAATTAACCAAGCCTGGCTGTTTGCCATTATGTGCAGTGCAACACACTTCCAGATGGTCACAGCAGAAAGCGCCAGGCCTGTTAAAATGCGCGCCCATTTGCCCTGACGATTGACTCCATGTCCCGACTGAACCCTCGGCAACAGGAAGCCGTGAACTATGTCGGCGGCCCACTTTTGGTGCTCGCCGGCGCAGGCTCCGGCAAGACCAGCGTGATCACCCGCAAGATCGCCCACCTGGTGCAAAACTGTGGCATCCAGGCCCGCCATATCGTTGCCATGACCTTTACCAACAAGGCCGCGCGGGAAATGAAAGAGCGTGTCGGCAGTCTGCTCAAAGGCCCCGAAGCCCGCGGCCTGACGGTGTCGACCTTCCACAATCTGGGCATGAACATCATCCGCAAGGAATACGCGCGCCTGGGCTACAAACCGGGGTTCTCGATCTTCGATGATGGCGATATCAAGGCACTGCTGACCGACATCATGCAGAAGGAATATGCCGGTGATGACGGTGCGGACGAGATCAAGAACTACATCGACAGCTGGAAAAATGACCTGATCCTGCCTGAACAGGCACTGGCAGGCGCGCGCAATCCCAAGGAGCAAACCGCCGCCATCGTCTACCTGCACTACCAGCGGACCCTGCGTGCCTACAACGCCGTGGACTTCAACGACCTGATCCTGCTGCCGGTGATGCTGTTTCAGGAGCACGCCGACATCCTGGAAAAATGGCAGAACCGCATCCGTTACCTGCTGGTCGACGAATACCAGGACACCAACGCCAGCCAGTATCTGCTGGTGAAGCTGCTGGTGGGCATGCGCAACCAGTTCACCGTGGTCGGCGACGATGACCAGTCGATCTACGCCTGGCGCGGTGCGCGCCCGGAAAACCTGATGCTGCTGAAAGAGGATTACCCCTCGTTGAAGGTGGTGATGCTGGAGCAGAACTACCGCTCCACCAGCCGCATCCTCAAGTGCGCCAACATCCTCATTGCCAACAACCCGCATGCCTTCGAGAAACAGCTGTGGAGCGAGATGGGCATGGGCGACGAGATCCGCGTGATCCGCTGCCGCAACGAAGACGCCGAGTGTGAACGGGTGGCCCTGGAAATCCTCACCGAACACCTGCGCACCCAGCGCCCTTACAGCGATTACGCCATCCTCTACCGCGGCAACTACCAGGCCAAGCTGATGGAGCTGAAATTGCAGCACCATCAGATTCCCTATCGCCTCTCGGGCGGCACCAGCTTCTTCGCCCGCCAGGAGGTGAAGGACTTGATGAGTTACTTCCGCCTGCTGGTCAACCCGGATGATGACAACGCCTTTCTGCGCGTGATCAACGTACCGCGCCGCGAGATCGGCTCGACCACATTGGAAAAGCTCGGCAACTACGCCACCAGCCGCAAAATCAGCATGTACGCTGCCGCCGGCGAAATCGGCCTGGGCGAACAGCTGGATGCGCGCTACACCGAACGCCTGGCACGCTTTACCACCTGGATGGACCGGGTGCGCCAGGAGTGCGCGCAGAACGACCCGATTGCCGCCATTCGCAGCATGGTGATGGACATCGACTACGAGAACTGGCTGCGCCAGAACGCCTCCAGCGACAAGGTCGCCGAGGCCCGCATGGGCAACGTCTGGTTCCTCGTCGAGGCCCTGAAAAATACCCTGGAACGCGACGAAGACGGCGAGATGACCATCGAGGATGCCATCGGCAAACTGGTGTTGCGTGACATGCTCGAACGTCAGCAGGAAGAGGAAGAAGGCGCGGAAGGCGTACAGATGATGACCCTGCACGCCTCCAAGGGCCTGGAATATCCCTCGGTGTACATCCTCGGTGTGGAGGAGGAAATTCTTCCGCACCGCTCCAGCATCGAGGCCGATACAGTCGAGGAAGAGCGGCGCCTGGCCTACGTCGGCATCACGCGCGCCAAACGCAACCTGACCATGACCTTCGCCGCCAAGCGCAAGCAGTACGGCGAAATCATCGACTGTTCACCGAGCCGTTTCCTCGATGAACTGCCACCCGAAGACCTGGTCTGGGAAGGCCTGGAAGACGCCGCACCCGAGGTCAAGGCCGCCACCGGCAATTCGGCGCTGGCCAATATGCGTGCAATGCTAAAAAAATAACCAGCAGCACAGCCGGGCATAGATAGACGTATTTCGTCACCGCCTGCATCCGCGCTACGCTGCACCATTACATCCCGGCGCAGACCGGGTATCAGAAAGAACGACGAGGGACACCGCGTGGAAGCGCTGAAACAGAAAATTCGCGAGGAAGGCACCGTGCTCTCGGAGCAGGTACTCAAGGTTGATGCCTTTCTCAATCACCAGATCGACCCAGCGCTGATGCAGCTAATCGGCCACGAATTCGCCCAGCGCTTCGCCGGCCAGGGCATCACCAAGATCGTCACCATCGAAGCCTCGGGCATTGCCCCTGCCGTGATGGCCGGACTTGAACTGGGTGTACCGGTGATCTTCGCGCGCAAGTACCAGTCGCTAACACTCAAAGACAACCTGTACATCTCCAAGGTGTTCTCCTTCACCAAGCAGACCGAGAGCACCCTGGCCATCTCGGCCAAACACCTGGGTGCCCATGACCATGTGCTGCTGATCGATGATTTCCTGGCCAATGGCCATGCCGCCCGCGCCCTGATCGACCTGATCGGCCAGGCAGGCGCAAGCATCGCCGGCATCGGCGTCGTCATCGAAAAGTCCTTCCAGCGCGGCCGCGCCGAACTGGATGCACAGGGCTACCGCGTCGAGTCGCTGGCGCGCATCGACTCCCTCAAGGATGGCCAGGTCAGCTTTATCGATTAAGGGCCGCAGCCCACCGGGAATTGCCTTGAGCCGTTTCTAGCGCCCACAAAAAAGCCGCCTGTTCAGGCGGCTTTTTCACAGCAGCGTCAGGCGTGTTACAGGCCGGACATCTTCTGAATTGCAGCACGCAGCTCGTCATCCGAGCAGTCGGCACAGGTGCCTTTCGGCGGCATGGCGTTGATACCGGAAATGGCTTTGGCCAGGATGCCGTCAAGGCCGCCCTGGTGGTCTGCGCGCTCTTTCCATGCAGCCGTGTCGCCAATTTTCGGCGCACCCAGGATACCTGGGGTGTGACAAGCACCGCAGTGCTTGGCAATGATGTCATCGGCAGTACGCGCACCACCGCCCGCACTCACGGCAACAG
Organism: Pseudomonas sp. HMWF032; assembly: GCF_003060885.1. Classification (GTDB taxonomy): domain Bacteria; phylum Pseudomonadota; class Gammaproteobacteria; order Pseudomonadales; family Pseudomonadaceae; genus Aquipseudomonas. The sequence continues at coordinate 197,498 of NZ_QAIG01000005.1, read as the reverse complement.
CACCCACGCCCTTGCATTCTTCACCCATCACACAGACTTGGCCAACCGGCTTCAGTCGCTCGGCAATGGCATCGTCGGTCGTGGCCTGAGCAGTCACTGCCCACAGGGCCAATACGGTAGCCGGTGCTACCAGGATCTTTTTAATCAGGTTCACGGTACACCCTCTTCGTGGCTAGTCACGCTCGCGGCCACGGTTTCGCGAGCGGGCGACAGTATAACGGCAAGCGGTGCAGGCCGAAACAACCCAGATTGTCGCAGGGTTATTTCCAACCGCCAGGAAACGGCCGTGTTTCCCTGAACCGTGGCGGATTCATCAATGCGACTTAGAAGTTGGCCGGTGTGGTGGCGCTAATCAACCGGGCCGGTTGCTCGAACGGATTACGGAAACGATGCGGCTTGCTGCTCTCGAAATAGTAGCTGTCACCTGGCTCGAGGATGAAAACCTCGTCGCCGACGGTCAGCTCCAGCTTGCCCTCGACCAGCATGCCAGCCTCTTCACCTTCATGAGCGTACATTTCGTCGCCGGTGTCGGAACCACTGGGGTAGGTTTCATCAAGGAAGGAAATGGCACGACTGGGATGCGCCTTGCCCACCAGTTTCATGGTGATGGCGCCGCTGCAAATATCGGTAAGTTCGGCAGCACGATAGACCACCTGAGCCTGACTGTCCTGCTCCACATCCAGGGAGAAAAACTCCACCAGAGACATGGGGATACCCGCCAACACCTTTTTCAACGAACTGATCGAAGGGCTTACGCTGTTCTTCTCGATCATCGAAATGGTGCTGTTGGTGACGCCCGCCCGCTTGGCGAGTTCACGCTGGGAAAGGCCTTTGAGTTTGCGAATGGATTGCAGTCGAACACCGACGTCCAATGCTGGAGTCCCCCTTGGGAGTGATACGGAAAAGTCGCCGTATCATGGCATAGCGTTCGGAATTTACAACACTCGCGTTCAAACTCATCTACAGCTCGGCTGTTAGTGCCCGAGGTAGAGCAGCGGCGCCCGCCGCAGGTTGCAGAAAAGCTGATAGGGAATACTGCCCGCCTGGGTGGCCACGTCGCTGGCCAGCACCTGTTTACCCCACAGCTCGACCCGGCTGCCCAGGCCCGCTTGTGGCAGATCAGTCAAATCGACGGTGAGCATGTCCATCGACACGCGACCGATCAAGCGGGTCAGTTGGCCGTCCACCGCCACGGGCGTGCCGGTCGGCGCATGACGTGGGTAGCCATCGGCATAGCCCATGGCGACCACACCGACGCGGGTCGGCCGCTCGCTGACAAAGCGCGCGCCATAGCCCACCGGTTCACCGGCCGGCAGTTCGCGCACGCTGATGATCTTCGACTCCAGAGTCATCACCGGCTGCAACCGCGCGGCCATAGCCTGCGCCTGTTCGAACGGGGTGGCACCGTAGAGCATGATGCCGGGCCGCACCCAGTCACTCGGAACGTTGGGCCAACCGAGCACGGCTGGCGAATTGCGCAGGCTGACCTCAGCGACAATACCCTGGTGCGCCTGCTGGAACACGGCCAACTGCTCATCACTGCGCGAGCAATCCAGCTCGTCAGCGCGGGCGAAATGGCTCATCAACACAATTTTTGCCACCTTGCCGCTGGCCAGCAAACGTTGATAGGCCGCCTGATAATCCTCAGGATTGAGCCCCACGCGATGCATGCCGCTGTCCATCTTCAGCCAGACTGTCAGCGGGCCACGCACAGTGCTGCGCTCAATCGCCTCCAGCTGCCACAGCGAATGCACCACGCACCACAGTTCGTGCTGCTCGATCAGCGGCAATTCGTCGGCCTCGAAAAAGCCCTCCAGCAACAAAATCGGCCCGCGAATACCGGCCTCGCGCAGCTGCAGTGCTTCCTCGATACAGGCTACGGCAAAACCATCGGCCTGCTCCTGCAGCGCCTGCGCACAACGCACCGCGCCATGGCCGTAGGCATCCGCCTTGATCACTGCCAGGGCGCGCGCGCCGCTGACGTCACGGGCCAGTTGGTAGTTGTGACGCAAGGCTTGCAGGTCGATCAGAGCACGGGCAGGACGCATGATGTTCTCGGCTATCAGCAGTTTTCAGGCTATAAAAAAGCCCGGTGTGATGGCCGGGCAAATACGTATCGCAAACGGGACGGGCGGCGTTATAGCGCGGCCACGATCATCATTTCCACCAGCACCTCGGGCTTGTACATCTTTGCCTCTACGCAGGCACGCGCTGGCGCGGCGCCGGGCGCAACCCAGGCATCCCAGACCTGATTGAGACCGGCGTAATCACGGTCCATGTCCTTCAAGTAGATAGTCACAGAGAGGATCTTCGACTTGTCGCTGCCGGCCTCGGCCAGCATGCGGTCGGTGTTGGCCAGGGTTTCACGGGTTTGCTGCACGATGTCGCCGCGGTAGTCGTCCGCCAGCTGGCCGGCCAGGTAGACCGTGCCGTTATGGATGACGATTTCGCTGTAACGACTTTCAGTGTGCAGGCGCTGTACTGACATGCTTGTGACTCTCCTGGGAACGGCTGTAACGGGAAATATCCAGGCCTTCGGCGCTGATCTGCGGGCGCTTTTTCGCCATCAGATCGGCAAGCAGGCGACCGGAGCCGCAGGCCATGGTCCAGCCCAGTGTGCCGTGACCGGTGTTAAGGAACAAATTACGCAAGCCAGTGGCACCGACAATCGGCGTGCCGTCCGGGGTGGCCGGGCGCAGGCCGGTCCAGAATTCGGCCTGGCTCAGGTCGCCGCCCTGCGGGTAGAGATCAGCGGTGATCATTTCCAGGGTCTCGCGACGGCGCGGGTTGAGGCTCAGGTCGAAACCGGCGATCTCGGCCATGCCGCCGACGCGGATGCGGTTGTCGAAACGGGTGATCGCCACCTTGTAGGTTTCATCGAGGATGGTCGAAGTCGGCGCCATCGCCACATTGGTGATTGGCACGGTCAGCGAGTATCCCTTGAGCGGGTACACCGGTGCCTTGATGCCCAGCGGCTTGAGCAGTTGCGGGCTGAAGCTGCCGAGCGCCAGCACATAGCGGTCGGCGGTTTCCAGCTTGCCGTCGATCCACACGCCATTGACCCGGTCGCCCACGGCGTCGATACGCTGAATGTCCTGACCGAAGCGGAATTCCACCCCCAGCGCCTTGGCCATCTCGGCCAATTTGGTGGTGAACAGCTGGCAATCGCCGGTCTGGTCGTTGGGCAGACGCAGCGCGCCGGCCAGTTTGTCGGTGACAGCGGCCAGGGCCGGCTCAACGCGGGCAATGCCAGCGCGGTCGAGCAGTTCATAGGGCACACCGGATTGCTGCAGCACGGCGATGTCTTTCGCCGCGTTATCCAGTTGCGCCTGGGTGCGGAACAGCTGGGTGGTACCCAGGCTGCGGCCTTCATAGGCGATGCCGGTTTCCGCACGCAGCTCGTCGAGGCAGTCGCGGCTGTACTCGGACAAACGCACCATGCGCTCCTTGTTCACCGCGTAACGGCTGGCGGTGCAGTTGCGCAGCATCTGCGCCATCCACAGGTATTGGTCGATATCGGCGGTGGCCTTGATCGCCAGCGGTGCGTGTTTTTGCAGCAGCCACTTGATGGCTTTCAGCGGCACGCCCGGCGCAGCCCACGGCGAGGCGTAGCCAGGGGACACCTGGCCGGCATTGGCGAAGCTGGTTTCCATGGCCGGGGCGCTTTGACGATCGACCACCACAACCTCAAAGCCCTGACGTGCCAGGTAATACGCACTGGCTGTACCAATCACACCGCTACCGAGAACTAAAACCCGCATGCCGCTCTCCTCGCCGCGACAATGCGCGACGGATAATTCCTGAGATCACAATTGAGCGCAGTATAGGAAGAGATCAGCAGTGCTTTTCACTATATAAATAGCTATATTTGGCGACAATTCTGGGCAAAATCGCCTTCTACAGAGGGGTATCCACCGTGCGCACCCAACATCAGAGCCGCCGCGAACTGGACAAGATCGACCGCAATATCCTGCGCATCCTGCAGGAAGACGGGCGCATCAGCTTTACCGAGCTGGGTGAGCGGGTCGGCCTGTCGACCACACCGTGCACCGAACGCGTACGCCGCCTGGAGCGCGAAGGCATCATCATGGGCTACCACGCCCGGCTCAACCCGCAGCAACTCAAGGCCAGCCTGTTGGTGTTTGTCGAGATCAGCCTGGACTACAAGTCCGGCGACACCTTCGAGGAGTTCCGCCGCGCCGTGCTCAAGCTGCCGCACGTGCTCGAATGCCACTTGGTGTCAGGCGACTTCGACTACCTGGTGAAGGCGCGCATCAACGAGATGGCCAGCTACCGCAAGCTGCTCGGCGACATCCTGCTCAAGCTGCCGCACGTGCGTGAGTCGAAGAGCTACATCGTCATGGAAGAAGTGAAAGAAAGCCTGAGCCTGCCGATTGCCGATTAACGGCAAGAAGCTGGGTAGGTTGGCTTGAGGAGCCTGCGACGAAGCCCAACGAGGTATAAACAAGATCGCAGGGCGGAGCGCTGCGCACGCCGCCCTGCTGGGCTTCGCTACGCTCAACCAACGTGGCCCGACCAACGTGGCCCGACCCAACCTACACCAGCACCTGGCGGGTTGTGGCGATCAGCTGATGCACCCGCTGCTCCACCGCCGGGTCGGTCATCTGCTCCGGCCCCTGACCGCGCGGGCACGGCAGGCTGGACGTGGTGCCAAACAGCCGGCAGATCAGTGGGCGCTGGTCATACGCCGTGCACCCATGCGGGCCGAGGTGTACGCAGTTGTACTCGGCCAACGCGGCATCATGTTCGGCATCGCTTTTCACCGGCAGCCGCGCCATTTCCTCGGATGACGCGGTAACCGGGCCGCAGCAATCATGGCAACCCGGCACGCAGGCAAAACTGGGGATCTGCAAACGCAGCTGGTCGATCTTGCGGCTGGTGCAACTCATGGGCGTGATCCTGAAACACAGGCCGGCATAGTAACCGTGCCCAGGGTTGAATCGTGGCAGGAGCAGGGGCTAACCGACGAAAATCCGCTTATTTCGCGATTGCCTCTTGGCGTTTGGCAAATCTCACGCTTATGCTTCGTAAAATTTTCCAAACACAATAATCAGGATTCCACACATGAACGCCCGCGTTCACCAGCCGGTTCATAGCAGCCAGCACGCCCGCTCCTACTACGCCGCCAGCGCCAATCGCCAACTCGACTACCCCGCCCTGGGCGGCGAGTTACGTGCCGACGTGTGCATCGTTGGCGGTGGTTTTTCCGGCCTTAACACGGCCATTGAGCTGGCGCAGAAAGGCCTTTCGGTGGTGCTGCTGGAAGCACACAAAATCGGCTGGGGCGCCAGCGGGCGCAACGGTGGCCAACTGATTCGTGGCGTCGGCCATGGCGTGGAGCAATTTGAATCGGTGATTGGCGCGCAAGGCGTGCGCGAACTGAAACTGATGGGCCTGGAAGCGGTGGAGATCGTCCGCCAGCGTATCGAGCAGTTCAACATCGACTGCGACCTGACCTGGGGCTACTGCGACCTGGCCAACAAACCCAGCCACCTCGACGACTTCGCCGAAGACATGGCCGAACTCAAGCAGTTGGGCTATCGCCATGAAATGCGCCTGCTGCAACCGGAGCAGATGCACGAAGTGGTCGGCTCTAACCGCTACGTCGGCGGCATGATCGACATGGGCTCCGGCCACCTGCACCCGCTCAACCTGGCCCTCGGCGAAGCCGCTGCGGCGCAGAGCCTGGGCGTGCAGCTGTTCGAAAACTCGGCAGTGACACGCCTCGACTACGGCAGCGAGGTCAAGGTGCACACCGCCCAGGGCCTGGTGCGCGCAACGACCCTGGTGCTCGGCTGCAACGCTTACCTGAATGGCCTGAACAGCAACCTGGGCGGCAAGGTGCTGCCCGCCGGCAGCTACGTGATCGCCACCGAACCGCTGTCCGAGGCCGAAGCGCGGGCGATCATTCCACAGAACATGGCACTGTGTGACCAGCGTGTAGCCCTGGATTACTACCGCCTTTCTGCCGACCGGCGCTTGCTGTTTGGCGGTGCCTGCCACTATTCCGGTCGCGATCCTGCAGACATCGCCGGCTATATGCGGCCCAAAATGCTGCAAGTCTTCCCGCACCTGAAAGACGTGAAAATCGACTACCAGTGGGGCGGCATGATCGGCATCGGTGCCAACCGCCTACCGCAAATCGGCCGCCTCAAGGAACAGCCCAACGTGTACTACGCCCAGGCCTACTCGGGTCACGGCGTCAACGCCACGCACTTAGCCGGCAAACTGCTCGGCGAGGCCATCGCCGGCCAGGCCAGCAGCGGCTTCGACCTGTTCGCCAAGGTACCGCACATGACCTTCCCGGGCGGCAAACACCTGCGCTCGCCGCTGCTCGCCCTGGGCATGCTCTGGCACCGGATGAAAGAACTGGTCTGACGCTCTACGCAGCAGGCCACAACGGCCTGCTGCGCATTCCCCTCACAGCTTCCAGAACGGCAGCTGCGCCTCGCGCAGGGCCTGCTCGCGGCTCAGGCCGATATCCTTGAGCTGTTCATCCGACAGCCTCAGTAACGCTCGACGAGTCGTCAGGCGCAACCAGAATGCGCTCCAGCGGCGTACAGCTGGCTTCGCCGCACCCACCTGAGCATACAGATGCCCGCCCGCGGACTCCTGCTGCAGCTCACCTGACTTCATTGTCAGCCTGACATCACTCAACCCGTTCATCGCCTGCTCCTGCCCGTAAGCCTGATGGGAGGTCATGATGAGTGACACGGGAAAAGCATGACAGATTCAAAAATATACTTTTAAATCCATACAGATTTCAGAAACCAGACTCTGAATGGTGGATTTATCGCCTATCTGTACTGGCTTGGCGCGGCACACAGAGAAATTGCGAGGCAACTGTTATGACGCTTTACGTCAACCTGGCCGAGTTGCTCGGCGCCCGTATTGAGCAAGGCCTGTATCGCCCCGGTGATCGCCTGCCCTCCGTGCGCGCCCTCAGCATGGAACATGGTGTGAGCCTGAGCACCGTGCAGCAGGCCTACCGCCACCTGGAGGATCAGGGCCTGGCCACGCCCAAGCCCAAGTCCGGCTACTTTGTGCCCCAGGCGCGCCAGCAGCCGGCGCTGCCGATGGTCAGCCGCGCCGCCCAGCGACCGGTGGATATTTCCCAGTGGGACCAGGTGCTCGAACTGATCAGCCGGCCGCCAGGCGGTGATGTGCTGCAACTGGGGCGTGGCATGCCGGATATCAGCAGCCCGACCCTGAAACCGCTGCTGCGCATCCTGTCACGCATGAGCCGCCGCCAGGAGGTCAAGGAGCTGAGCTATGGCAGCCTGTATGGTGACCCTGGCCTGCGCGCACAACTGTCACGCCTGATGCTCGACTCCGGCTGCCAGATCGCCATTGAAGAGATCGTCACCACCACCGGCTGCCACGAGGCCTTGTCCGTGGCCATTCGCGCGGTGTGCGAGCCGGGCGACATCGTGGCCGTGGACTCACCGAGCTTTCATGGCGTGATGCAGGCACTCAAGGGCTACGGCATGAAGGCCCTGGAACTGCCCACCGACCCGCTTACCGGGATCAGCCTGGAGGCACTGGAGCTCGCGCTGGAGCAATGGCCGATCAAGGCCATCCAGCTCACCCCCAACTGCAACAACCCGCTCGGTTACATCATGCCGGAGGCCAACAAGCGCGCCCTGCTGGCCCTGGCGCAGCGCTATGACGTGGCGATTATCGAGGATGATGTTTACGGCGAGCTGGCCTACAGCTACCCACGCCCACGCAGCATCAAATCATTCGACGAGGACGGTCGCGTGCTGTTCTGCAGTTCGTTTTCCAAAACCCTGGCCCCCGGCCTGCGGGCCGGCTGGATTGCCCCGGGCCGCTACCTGCAACAGGTGCTGCACCTCAAATACATGAGCACCGGCATGGCCGCGCAGCTGCCACAGCTGGCCCTGGCCGAATACATCGCCAGCGGGCATTACGAGCCGCACCTACGCCGGATGCGCAGCCAGTACGCGCGCAACCGCGACTGCATGATCGACTGGGTCAGCCGCTACTTCCCCGCCGGCACGCGGGTCAGCCGGCCCCAGGGCGGCTTTATGTTGTGGCTGGAGCTGCCACAGGGATTTGACAGCCAGCGCCTGAACCGCGCACTGCTCCCACATAAAATCCAGATCGCCCCCGGCAGCATCTTTTCCGCCGCCGGCAAATACCGCAATTGCCTGCGCATCAACTACGCCGGCCAACCCACTCCAGCGCTTGAACAGTCAATTCGCCAGGTGGGCGAATGCGTGGCCGCGCTGCTCGCCGAGCAACAGCTCGTACACAACAGCGCAGAGGTTACGGTCACGCCTTGATGGCCGCCACCTCGCTGAATGCACCCCGCTGAAACGCCAGCCAGACAAACAGCGCCGCGCCCACCGCCATCAACATCGGCAGGGCGTGGCCGCTGACCCACTGACTGGCAGCCCCCGTCGACAACGGCCCGAGCAGACAACCCGCCCCCCAGAGCAGGGCGATATGCGAGTTGGCGCGCACCAGCGCATCGTCACGATAGCGCTGCCCGACCAGAATCAGCGACAGGGTGTAGAGGCCGCCCGCGCTGGCACCAAACAGCACCAGCACGACCCAGATCAGCGGCGTGTGCAGCAATGACGGGATGCTCAGACTCGACAGCAACAGCACCACGCCGCAACAGCGGAACAACGTCTGTCGCGGTACACGATCGGCCAACCAGCCGATCGGCAATTGCAGCGCCGCATCACCGATCACCACCACGCTGACCATGATCAGCGCCATCTGCTGCACAAAACCTTCGCGCACCAGGTACACCGGCAGCAAGGTCAGCACCATGGCCTCAAAGGCAGCAAACAGCACCACCGCCCAGGCAATTGCCGGTGACGTGCGGCAAAACTCGACAATGCCACGCCCCGAAGCGCTGTGCGCATCCACCTTGGGTGCACCGCCACGCCCCAGCAGCAACACGCTGCCTGCGACCAGCAACGCCGCCGACAACCAAAAACCGCGATCGCTGTCGGTGCCCAACACCGTCAACAACAACGGTCCGCTTAACTGGCTGAGCGCAAACCCGGTGCCATACAAGGCCACCAGACGGCCGCGCAGACGGTCCTCAACCAACTGGTTGATCCAGCTTTCGCCGAGCACAAACACCACGGTCAGGGAAATCCCGATCAGTAGACGCAGCAACAACCACAGTGGATAGCTGGGCATAACACTGAGCAGCGCCACCGAGGCGGCGCTGGCCAATAAGCACAGGCGCAAGGTCTGCGGCGTGCCAAACCAGCCGGCCAGATGCCCGGTGATGCGCGCCCCAAGCAACACGCCGATGGCCGGCATGGCCGCCATCACGCCGATGGCAAACGAACCGTAGCCCCAGGACTCAAGGCGAAACGACACCAGCGGCAGCGTCACCCCCAGTGCCAAGCCGACAATCACCACCGCCGCACTGACGGCGAAATAGGTCATCCAGTTCATTCTTCTCACTCAGCAGCCTGACCGGCTCAACGCCCGCCACGCAGATGCAAAACGGCCGGGCTCCATAGGAACCCGGCCGCCAATGGGCTTAGCGCAGCCCTAACCCGCCAATCAAACGCTACTGGACTGGCCCGGAGGTCGACCCGGCGTCTTTAAAGCTTGATCCAGGTCGCCTTGATCTCGGTGTACTTGTCGAAGGCATGCAGCGACTTGTCGCGGCCATTGCCCGACTGCTTGAAGCCACCAAACGGCGCGGTCATGTCGCCACCGTCATACTGGTTGACCCACATGCTGCCAACACGCAGCGCCTTGGCGGCCAGGTGCGCCTTGGACAGGTTGCTGGTCCAGATGGCAGCCGCCAAGCCATAGATGCTGTCGTTGGCAATCGCGATGGCTTCTTCGGTGCTGTCGAACGGAATCACCGTCAGCACCGGGCCGAAGATTTCTTCCTGGGCGATGCGCATGCTGTTGTTCGCGTCATCAAAGATGGTCGGCTCCACATACTGGCCGCCCGTTTCCTCCAAAGCGCGCTTGCCACCGCACAGCAGCTTGGCCTGATCCTTGTGGCCAGCGTCGATGTAGCCGAGCACTGCATTCAGATGGCCCGCATCAACCAGCGCGCCCACCTTGCTGTCCGGATCCAGCGCGTAGCCGGCTTTCCAGCCCTGCATGGCTTCCAGCACCATGGGCATGAAGGTGTCCTTGATCGAACGCTCCACCAGCAAGCGCGAGCCCGCGGTGCACATCTCGCCTTGGTTGAAACAGATCGCCGCGGCAGCGGCCTCGGCGGCGGCTTTGAGGTCCGGCGCATCAGCGAAGACGATATTGGCGCTCTTGCCACCGGCTTCCAGCCAGACGCGCTTCATGTTCGATTCACCGGCGTAGATCATCAGTTGCTTGGCGATCTTGGTCGACCCGGTGAACACCAGGGTGTCGACATCCATATGCAGCGCCAGCGCCTTGCCCACGGTATGGCCATAGCCTGGCAGCACGTTGAGCACACCGGCCGGAATACCGGCATCCAGAGCCAGTTGCGCCATGCGCAGGGCGGTCAACGGGGATTTCTCGGACGGTTTGACGATTACCGAGTTGCCGGTGGCCAGCGCCGGGCCAAGCTTCCAGGCGGTCATGATCATCGGGAAGTTCCACGGCACGATGGCCGCCACCACGCCGACCGGCTCACGGGTCACCAGGCCCAGTTCGTCATGTGGCGTCGCCGCCACTTCGTCATAAATCTTATCGACCGCCTCGCCACTCCAGCGAATTGCCCGCGAAGCACCCGGCACATCGACACCCAGGGCATCGCTGATCGGCTTACCCATGTCGAGGGTTTCCAGCAGGGCCAGCTCTTCGGCGTGCTGATCCATCAGGTCAGCAAAACGGATCATGATGCGCTTGCGCTGCGCCGGGGCCATGCGCGACCAAACGCCAGACTCGAAGGTGGCGCGGGCATCCGCAACCGCCAACTCGGCATCGGCCAGATCACAGCTGGCCACCAAGCCGAGCAGGCGACCATCGACCGGGCTGATGCACTCGAAGGTGGCACCGGAGACAGCGGCACGGTACTCGCCATGGACAAAGGCGCGGCCTTCGATCTTCAGGTCTTTGGCACGCTGCTCCCAGTCGGCACGAGTCAGGCTAGTCATTGCTACATCCTCTATCGCTAGTAAAGCGCCGCAAGTGGCCGCTGCGCTGTCAATTATTCTGCATGGACCTTACGGCCCAATCCTGCCGGCAACACTAAACCAGAGGCCTGCACACTTCCAATATTTTTTACAAAAACTGGCAAACTCGCCTTGTTATGTGTGCTTTATTAAACATAGACTGCCAAAAACATCCACCCTAACCGACAACAAGCCTGGCCAGACAGGCGCACACTCCCAACCGGACCTGCTTATGAACATCGAACAGATCGTCGACTTCGCCACCGCCACCACCCCCCCGGAGCACTATCGCCCAGCGGCGGAAAAAGTCCTCAAGGGTGACCCCGAGCAAAGTGTGCGCAACCACTACGGCAGCCCCTGCGGGCAGTTCAATGCGGGGATATGGGAGGGCGACATCGGCCACTGGACCATCAACTATACCGAACACGAGTACTGCGAAATTCTGCAGGGCGTATCAGTCCTGCGCGACAAAGACGGCAACGCCAAGACCCTGTGCGCCGGCGACCGTTTCGTGATCCCGGCAGGTTTCTCCGGCACCTGGGAAGTGCTGGAGCCGTGCCGCAAGGTCTATGTGATCTTCGAGCAAGCCAGCAACTGATCGCTATTCATGCGTCACCCTTTGCCCGCCTTGCGCGGGCTTTTTATTGCCCGGGACTTCCAGCAACCAGCGGCAAGCCCTATCTGGACTGAATTTCAGGCAAGAAAAAGCCCGCCATAGTGGCGGGCTTTTTCGGCAAGGAGCCAGATCAATTACTTGATCTTGCCTTCCTTGTAGATCACGTGCTTACGCACAACCGGATCGAATTTTTTGATTTCGATTTTGTCCGGAGTGGTGCGCTTGTTTTTGTCGGTAGTGTAGAAGTGACCAGTACCGGCACTCGAGATCAAACGGATCAATTCACGCATGACTTTCTCCTTAAACCTTTTCGCCGCGAGCGCGCAGCTCGGACAGAACCACGTCAATACCACGCTTGTCGATGCAACGCATGCCTTTGGCAGAAACGCGCAGACGCACGAAACGGTTCTCAGACTCGACCCAGAAGCGATGATGCTGCAGGTTCGGCAGGAAACGACGACGGGTTTTGTTGTTTGCGTGGGAAATGTTATTCCCGGTTACCGGACCCTTACCGGTAACTTGACAGACTCTCGACATGCCTCAGCCCTCTAAAACCACATGCCCAACCCGGCATGGGTTGGCCGCTTAAACTCAATGTCATTGGCGCTCAGCGCCGCGTATCTCGAGGGTCTTACCGGCCGTACCTGAAAGCGCAAGAACCGGGCCCCTACAAAAGAGCGCTGCTTTATACCAGAAAGCCCCCAGCGCAACAAGGTTAAACGCACTTTACCCGGCAAAGACCAACTCGCAATTCCAGCACCCAGGCCCAGCCGGCAGCGGCCATAACGCAGATCGACCGCTCGTCGCCAAGACTGATTGCCCTGCCGCCGGATAATGACCTAGGGTATGACCTTCGCCCGCGCGCCTACCTTGTCAGGAGTTTGCCATGCGTCTTGCCACCCTACCGCTGCTGCTCGCCCCGCTACTGGCTCCTATCCTGGCCCAGGCCAACACGCTCAGCGTCTGCACGGAGGCCAGCCCGGATGGTTTCGACGTGGTGCAGTACAATTCGCTGACCACCACCAACGCCTCGGCTGACGTGCTGATGAACCGCCTGGTGGATTTCGATGCCGCCAGCGGCACATTGCAGCCGAGCCTGGCGCAGGCCTGGGAGGTCAGCGCGAATGGCCTGAGCTACAGTTTCACCCTGCGCCCGGACGTACAGTTTCACCACACTGACTATTTCAACCCCAGCCGCCTATTGAATGCCGACGACGTGCTGTTCAGCTTTCAACGCATGCTCGACCCGGCCCATCCGTGGCACAAGGTTGCGCCCAGCGGCTACCCTCATGCGCAGTCGATGCAGCTGCCAAGCCTGATCAAATCCATCGACAAAACTGGCGAACACAGCCTGCGCTTTAACCTTAACCGCCCGGACGCGACCTTCCTGGCCACCCTGAGCATGGGCTTCGCCTCTATTTATTCCGCCGAATACGCCGCGCAACTGCTGGCGGCCGGCACCCCGGAAGCGCTCAACAGCCAGCCGATTGGCAGCGGGCCATTTGTCTTCAAGCGCTTTCAGAAGGATGCCAGCGTACGTTACAGCGCCAACCCGAGTTACTTCGCGGGCAAACCTGCGGTAGACAATCTGGTGTTCGCCATCACCCCCGACGCCAACGTGCGCCTGCAGAAACTTCGCCGCGGCGAATGCCATATCGCCCTGTCACCAAAACCGCAGGATATTCAGGCAATCAGCGGTGATAACAATCTGCAGAGCGCACATACCGCAGCCTTTATGACTGCCTTCGTCGGTATCAACAGTCAGCACCCGCCGCTGGACCAACCCGCCGTGCGCCAGGCAATCAACCTGGCCTTCGACAAAACCAGCTACCTCAAGGCGGTATTCGAGAACAGTGCCGAAGCAGCTAACGGCCCCTACCCGCCCAATACCTGGAGCTACGCCAGCGAGTTACCTGGCTACCCGCATGATCCGCAAAAAGCCCGCGACCTGCTCAAGCAGGCCGGCCTGGCCGATGGCTTCAGCACCACCATCTGGACCCGCCCCACTGGCAGCGTGCTCAACCCCAACCCGAGCCTGGGTGCGCAACTGCTACAAGCTGACCTTGCCAAGGTCGGCATCAAAGCGGAAATTCGCGTCATTGAATGGGGCGAGCTGATTCGCCGCGCCAAGACCGGCGAACATGACCTGCTGTTTATGGGCTGGGCCGGTGACAACGGCGATCCGGACAACTTCCTCACGCCGCAGTTTGCCTGCGCCTCGCTTGAATCCGGGCTGAACTTCGCCCGCTATTGCGACCCACAGCTGGACAAGCTGATCGCTGACGGCAAAATCACCAGCGACCAGACGCAGCGCAGCCAGATTTATAAGGAGGCGCAACGGATCATCCAGCAGCAGGCACTCTGGCTACCACTCGCTCACCCGACGGCTTACGCGCTGACGCGCAAGCAGGTCGAGGGTTATCAGGTCAGCCCATTCGGTCGCCAGTACTTTGCCAAGGTACGCCTGAAGCCCTAGGGGCTGCTGCCGTTCGGCGCGACCGCGAACAAAACGGTAACAGCCCCTAGAGCCAACCGTACTCGGCCATCGACAGTGGCTCACCGTCACCGACGATAAAGTGGTCGAGTACACGCACATCCACCAGCTCCAGCGCCTCTTTCAGGCGACGGGTCAACACCCGGTCCGCCTGACTGGGCTCGGCGACACCGGACGGGTGGTTATGGGTCAGGATCAACGCCGCTGCGTTGTGCGCCAAGGCGCGCTTGACTACCTGCCTGGGGTATACGCTGGCACTGTCGATGGAGCCATGAAATAGCGCTTCAAAGGCCAGCACCCGGTGCTTGGCATCAAGAAACAGACAGCCGAACACCTCATGTGGCTCATGCCGTAGCAGCGCTTTCAGGTAATCACGCACAGCCTGCGGGCTTTCTAACGCGGAATCGCGGCGCAGTTGTTCGGCCAGGTGCCGACGTGCCATCTCCAGCACAGCCTGCAACTGGGCGAATTTGGCGGGTCCCAGGCCTAGCCGCTGACTGAACGAAGACAGGTCGGCCTGTAACAAAGCACGCAGGCTGCCGAAGTCGCCCAGCAGGTGACGCGCCAGATCCACAGCACTCTGCCCGGCCACTCCGGTGCGCAAGAAAATTGCCAACAATTCAGCATCGGTGAGCGCGCCGGCGCCTTGAGCGAGGAGTTTTTCCCGTGGACGCTCGGCTGCCGGCCAATCACGAATACTCATCACACCTCCATGTGTGCTAAAAGGCGCGACAAAGCGCCACGTCAGCGAGCGCAAAGCCAAGCCGGACAAGCACTTGGCAGCGCTACTCGCTTACAACCCTTGTGCTATCGTAGCCCAACTTTTGCGCGGCGACCGGCCTGGGGAGGTGTCGGCGTCGCGGTGTATATCCATCTCTATAAAAGGCAGGCCTATGCAGCGGCTGTATCGGAAACGCATCATTGTTGGCGTGGGCGGCGGTATTGCCGCATATAAGAGTGCAGAGCTGATTCGCCGACTCAAGGACCAGGACGCAGACGTGCGTGTGGTCATGACTAAAGGCGGTCGTGAATTCATCACCCCGCTGACCCTCCAGGCCCTATCCGGGCATCCGGTGCACCTTGATCTGCTCGACCCCGAAGCCGAAGCCGCCATGGGCCATATCGAACTGGCACGCTGGGCCGATCTGGTATTGATCGCCCCCGCCACTGCCGACCTGATGGCGCGCCTGGCCCAGGGCGTCGCTGATGACCTGCTAACCACCCTTGTGCTGGCCACCGACGCCCCTGTAGCCCTGGCCCCCGCCATGAACCAAGCCATGTGGCGCGACCCAGCGACCCAGGCTAACGCCCAACTGCTGACCGCACGCGGCCTACACTTGTTCGGCCCTGCTGCCGGCAGCCAGGCCTGCGGCGATATCGGCCCAGGCCGCATGCTCGAAGCCGAACAGCTGGTGCAATGCGCCGCCGACTGCTTCCAGCACCAGGCGCTGACCGGCAAGCATGTGCTGATCACCGCCGGCCCTACCCAGGAAAACATTGATCCGGTGCGCTACATCACCAACCACAGCTCCGGCAAGATGGGCTTTGCCCTCGCCGAAGCGGCAGCCGAGGCCGGCGCTAAAGTCACCCTGATCAGCGGCCCAGTACACCTGCCCACCCCCGAGCGCGTTACCCGCATCAACGTCACCAGCGCCCGCGACATGCTCGCCGCCTGCGAAGCTGCGATGCCCTGTGATCTGCTGATCGCCGCCGCTGCCGTGGCTGATTACCGCCCAGAAGTGGTCGCCCAGCACAAATTGAAAAAAGACCCCACCAGTGGTGATGGCCTGCTCCTGCAAATGGTGCGCAACCCGGATATTCTCGCCACGTTGGCAGGGCGCAGCGACCGCCCGTTCAGCGTCGGTTTTGCCGCCGAAACCGAGAACCTGCTGGAGTACGCCTCGCGCAAGCTGCGCGACAAAAACCTCGACCTGATCGTCGCCAATGACGTGGCCAACCCCAGCATCGGTTTCAACAGCGAAGAAAACGCCATCACCATCATTGACCGTGAACTCCAGCAGAGCAGCTTCGCCCAGACCAGCAAAAGCAAGATTGCCCGCCAGCTGGTGAGTTTTATCGCCGAACGCATGACCAACTGCTGACGCCCACTTACCGAACAGAGCCTGATATGCACGCCTTACAAGCCAAGATCCTCGACCCGCGCCTGGGCACCGAATTTCCGCTGCCGCACTACGCCACACCGGGCTCCGCCGGCCTCGACCTGCGCGCCATGCTCAAGCAGGAGCTGGTGCTGGAACCTGGACAAACCGTGCTGATCCCCACCGGTCTGTCGATCTACATCGGCGACCCTGGCCTGGCCGCAATGATCCTGCCGCGCTCGGGCCTGGGTCATAAGCACGGTATCGTGCTCGGCAATCTGGTTGGCCTGATTGACTCGGACTACCAGGGCGAATTGATGGTGTCGTGCTGGAACCGTGGCCAGACGCCATTCACCATCGCCATCGGCGAACGTATCGCCCAACTGGTGCTGGTACCGGTGGTGCAGGCGCATTTCGAACTGGTCGAACAATTTGACGAAACCCAACGTGGCGCAGGCGGTTTCGGTCACTCCGGCAGTCACTGATTACCCCCACAGCCTACTGATAATGCAGGGCGCGACCAACGGCCTGTCGATCCAGTCCAGGATGAATTGCGAGGAGACGCTGCATGAAACTCTTCAAGCGCACAGCAAAGGACGCTGATACCGCGATCCCGAGCGCCGAGCTGGCCGCCAGTCCAGCCGAACCCAAAGCGGCCAAATCCAACTTCAGTGCCTTGCTGCCTGGGTTGGCCGCCGCCGCAATCGGTATTGCACTCGGCGGCGCATTGCTCTGGCTTGGCCCGCTCAACAGCGCCAATCAGCAGCAGACGCAACAACTCAGCCAGGCCTGGGGTGGTGGCCAGGCGGCCGTCATGCAGAAAGCCTTGCAACAACTCAATGCTGACACCCAGGCCGCGGCCCGCAACCCGCAACTGTTGCAAGCCCTGCAAAGCCAGGACATCACCCAGGTGCGCGCAGCCGAACGCAACCTCACCTACTGGCACAACGTGGTTGATGCTCATCTCAATGCTCGCGGCCAGGCGGTACAGGACATGGGCCGCAACGCACCGATGAACTTTGCGGCGCTGGATATGCTGCGTCGCGCCGAAAACGGCCAGACGCCCGCGCCGGAAGCCTACAAGGTCGGCCAGCGCTGGCTGGTGTATAGCGCCGCACCGCTGCGCCTGAGTGAAGGCGAGCCGCTGCACGGCACCCTGCTGCTGGCTGTCGACCTTGAGCGCCTGCTTGCCAACCTGCCGGTCATGCCGGCCGAAATCGGCCAGATCCAGCTGATCCAGCAATTCAACAGCACAGCCGCCCAAGTACTGGCCCAGCGCGGCGAAGCGCAAGGCACTGCGCAGTCATTCAGCACTGGCAACCCCAACTGGACAGTCAGCTTCATTCCTGGCCCATCCCTTACCGAATCGGCGCTGTCACCCCTGCTGCTGGTCATCGCCGGTCTGCTGGCACTGGGTGGCGCATTGCTTGGCTTGTACCTGGTACAGAGCACCCTGCAACGCCACCTGCGTGACGATGTATTGCAACTGGGGAAAATGCTCAAGGAACTGGCCGCTGGCAAGACCGTTAAAGCCTTCAGCTTGAACTTACCCACCCTGGACAGCCTGGCGCAGAACCTGGCACGCATGCCACGTCGTGGCCCAGAACAGACCAGCCTTACACCCGCTACCAGCCCGGAGCGTCAAAGTCCGCATCCTGAGCCTGCGCCCATGGTGGATCCGCTGTTTCAGGACACCGACATTCTGGACATTGACATCCTTGACGAAGACCAGGACCTGCTTGGCCTCGATGAGTCCCCACCTGCACCGGTGCAGGTAAAAGCGCCCAAACTGCCGGCTGATATCTTCCGCGCCTACGACATTCGCGGCGTGGTCGGCCGCACTTTGAATGCGGAAACCGCCTACTGGATCGGCCGCGCCATCGGCTCACAAAGCCTGGCTCAAGGTGAGCCGAATATCGCCGTCGGCCGCGACGGTCGCCTGTCCGGCCCGGAACTGACACAACAACTGATCCAGGGCCTGCTTGATTGCGGCTGCCATGTCAGCGATGTCGGCATGGTGCCAACCCCCGTGGTGTATTACGCCGGACATATCCTCAGCGGCAAATCGGCCGTGATGCTCACCGGCAGCCACAACCCGCGCGACTACAACGGCTTCAAGATCGTCATCGCCGGCGACACCCTGGCCAACGAACAGATCCAGGCCCTGAAAGCACGTATCGACAACAACGACCTGGCCAGTGGCGTCGGCACGGTGGAACAAGTCGATGTGCTGGAGCGCTACTTCAAGCAGATCCGTGATGACATCGCCATGGCCAAACCCATGCGCGTAGTCGTCGACTGCGGCAATGGCGTGGCCGGGGTGATCGCCCCAAAACTCATTGAATCGCTGGGCTGCTCGGTGATTCCGCTGTACTGCGAGGTCGATGGAAACTTCCCCAATCACCACCCCGACCCCGGCAAGCCGGAAAACCTCGCAGCGCTGATCGCCAGAGTAAAGGCAGAAAAAGCCGACCTTGGCCTGGCCTTCGATGGCGACGGTGACCGGGTCGGCGTGGTAACCAATACTGGCACCATCATCTATCCGGACCGCCTGCTGATGCTGTTTGCCAAGGACGTGGTATCACGCAACCCTGGCGCCGACATCATCTTCGACGTCAAATGCACACGCCGCCTGACCCCGCTGATCAGTGGCTATGGCGGACGCCCGGTGATGTGGAAAACAGGCCACTCGCTGATCAAGAAAAAAATGAAGGAAACTGGCGCGCTGCTGGCCGGCGAAATGAGCGGGCACATTTTCTTTCAGGAACGCTGGTTCGGCTTTGATGACGGCATCTACGCGGCTGCCCGCCTGCTGGAAATTCTCAGCCAGGATCGTCGTGATGCCGAACACGTGTTCAGCGCCTTCCCCAACGATATCGCCACGCCGGAAATCAACATCCAGGTCACCGAGCAGAGCAAGTTCAGCATTATCGAACGCCTGCAACGCGACGGCGTATGGGGTGACGGCAACATCACCAACCTCGACGGCGTGCGCGTCGACTACCCCAAAGGCTGGGGCCTGGTGCGTGCCTCCAATACCACGCCGGTACTGGTGCTGCGCTTCGAGGCGGAAACCGAAGAAGAACTCGAACGGATCAAGGAAATCTTCCGCGCCCAGCTGTACAGCACGGTGCCCGATCTCGACCTGCCGTTCTGATTGATTGGTACATTTTCTACTGGAGCCCTGCATGACCCTCGAACGTGATGCCGCCACCAACGTCGCCAAGGTACTGTCCGAAGCACTGCCGTATATCCGCCGCTTCGTTGGCAAAACCCTGGTGATCAAATACGGCGGCAACGCCATGGAGAGCGAAGAACTCAAGCAGGGCTTCGCCCGCGACATCGTGCTGATGAAGGCCGTGGGCATCAATCCGGTGGTGGTGCACGGTGGCGGCCCGCAAATCGGTGACCTGCTCAAGCGCCTGAGTATTGAAAGCCACTTTATCGACGGCATGCGCGTCACTGACACCGCCACCATGGATGTGGTGGAAATGGTCCTCGGCGGCCAGGTCAACAAAAGTATTGTCAACCTGATCAACCAGCACGGCGGCAGCGCCATCGGCCTGACCGGCAAAGACGCGGAACTGATCCGCGCGAAGAAGCTCAAGGTCACCCGCCAGACACCGGAAATGACTCAGCCTGAAATCATCGATATCGGCCACGTCGGCGAAGTCACCGGGGTCAATACAGACCTGCTGAACATGCTGGTCAAGGGCGATTTCATCCCGGTGATCGCACCGATTGGCGTCGGCCCGGATGGCGAGTCCTACAACATCAACGCCGACCTGGTGGCCGGCAAAGTCGCCGAAGCATTGAAGGCCGAAAAACTGATGCTGCTGACCAACATCGCCGGCCTGATGGACAAACAGGGCCAGGTCCTCACTGGCCTGACCACCGAGCAAGTCGATGGCCTGATCGCCGACGGCACTATCTACGGCGGCATGCTGCCGAAGATCCGCTGCGCCCTGGAAGCCGTTCAAGGCGGCGTGACCAGCGCGCATATCATCGACGGCCGCGTGCCGAATGCCGTGCTGTTGGAAATCTTCACCGACAGCGGTGTCGGTACGCTGATCTGCAACCGCAAGCGTCACTGACGCCTGGCACCAATCAGACCGCTGATCGTGGCTGATTCGCCCGCCTGATAGCCTGCTGCGCACCTTGCAGCAGGCTCTTGCAGCGCCCAAGCTCAGCGGCTTAGCCCTGCAGCCGAGGTGTTTCACGTGAGCCATCCACCGTCCCGCGACGCCTGCAGTTTCTTTCACCCATTGCGCGTGCGCTGGGCTGAAGTGGACCCGCAAAGCATCGTGTTCAACGGCCATTACCTGACATACGCCGATGTCGCCATTACCGAATACTTTCGCGCGTTGGGTATTCGCTACCCGGACGACCTGAGACACGATGGCGGCGATTTCTTCGCCATCAAGACCGTGCTGGAGTATCTGGCCCCCGCACGCTTTGATGATCAGCTACAGATTGGCATTCGCGTCGCCCGCCTGGGCCGCTCGAGCCTGAGCTTTGTCATGGGCATCTGGCGCGACGAGCAGGCACTGACCGCCGGCGAAGTGATTTACGTGTACGCGGACAGCGCCAACCGCAACAGCCGGCCACTGCCGGACTGGCTAAAGCAGAAGATTCTGGCATTTGAACGCAGCGCACCACAGCAATGATGGCCCGAGGTTAGAGGGGCAACTAACGAGTGCGGCTAAGGAGCTCTTTGAGGCGATCCCGATCGGCATTGAAGCTGTTATCGGCCTCCTTGCGCGCCGCTTCATAACGCACGATTTCGCCCTTTAGACGCTCCTGCTCAGCCTTCTGGTTTTCGATCTGAGCCAAGAGGTTTGCCGGCACATTACGGCCGCCGCGCTCATGATCGGCCGCCTGGCTTTGCAAATTAGCCTGCTGAGTACGCGCCGATTGCAAGTTGCTGCGCGCCACACCAATCAGACCATCCAATTCGGCCAGCTTGCGCTCGCGCGCGCGCTCAACGTCATCCGGGGTACTGTACAAGCGCAGCAACTGCGCATCTGAACTAGCACGGGCCTTGTCGGCAAGAATGCGCTGCATTTCCTCGGCGCTGGGCGCAGGCGGAATCACCTTCACCACCCGCCCCTGATCATTCAGCACTTCATAACCCTTGCTGATGTGCTCCGGCGGCACGCCCTGGCGGCTCAGCACCGTGGTGCCCCTTTCATCGACATAGCGGTACAGCTCAGCCGCACCCGCCACAACCGGCAGCAGTAGGCCTAGCAACAGCGAACAGCGGGTCAGGGCGGGTCTGCGCATCAAGGCAACACCTTATCGACAGGTTAGATTCCGTATTCGGCGCGGTAGGCTTCTACCGCTGGCAGATACTGCTTGAGTTCAGCATCACCTGCCAGATATTCCAACACCTGTTCGAGTGACACAATGCTCACCACGGGCATGCCATAGTCGCGTTCGACCTCCTGGATCGCCGAGAGCTCGCCTTTGCCACGTTCCTGGCGGTTTAGCGCAATTAGCACACCGGCAGCCTGGGCGCCCTGGGCCTGGATGATCTGCATCACTTCACGAATCGCCGTGCCGGCGGTGATCACGTCATCGATAATCAGCACGCGCCCGGCCAGCGGCGCACCCACCAGCGTGCCACCTTCGCCATGATCCTTGGCTTCCTTGCGGTTGAAACACCAAGGCACGTCGCGCTGATGGTGTTCAGCCAGCGCCACCGCAGTGGTCGCGGCCAACGGAATACCCTTGTAGGCAGGGCCAAACAGAACATCGAAGTCGATGCCGCTGTCCATAACGGCTGCCGCGTAAAAACGCCCCAGTTGAGCCAGAGCCAGGCCACTGTCGAACAACCCGGCATTGAAAAAATAAGGGCTGACACGCCCAGACTTCAGGGTGAACTGACCAAAGCGCAGAACCCCGCGCTCAATGGCAAAACGGATGAAATCGCGTTGATACGCTTGCATGAAAGGCCCCGGACAGCACGGTTTTGCTAGGAAATTACTTATTAGACACGAGCTCGGGTATCATACACCCACGTGATTTTGGGGGCCATTTATGCGGATCATCAGTGTGAACGTGAATGGTATTCATGCGGCAGTCGAGCGCGGTTTGCTCAGTTGGCTGCAAGCACAGAATGCCGACGTCATCTGCCTGCAGGACACCCGCGCCTCCGCCTTTGAACTGGACGACCAAGCCCTCCAACTGGATGGCTATTTCCTCTATGCCTGCGATGCAGAAGTGCCCAGCCAAGGTGGCGTGGCGCTGTATTCGCGGTTGCAACCCAAGGCGGTAATCAGCGGTCTGGGCTTTGAAATGGCCGATCGCTATGGGCGCTACCTGCAGGCCGATTTCGACAAAGTAAGTATTGCCACCCTGCTGATGCCTTCTGGGCAGCAGGGTGATGAGAGCTTGAATCAGAAATTCAAGTTTATGGACGACTTCACCCATTATTTGGACAAGCAGCGCCGCAAGCGCCGCGAGTACATCTATTGCGGCTCGTTCTACGTGGCACACCAGAAGCTCGACGTGAAGAACTGGCGCGACTGCCAGCAATCGCCCGGTTTTCTAGCGCCGGAGCGCGCCTGGCTGGACGAAGTGATTGGCACCATGGGCTATGTCGATGCGTTGCGCGAGGTCAGCCGTGAAGGTGACCAGTTCAGCTGGTGGCCAGACAGCGAACAGGCCGAGCTACTCAACTTGGGCTATCGCTTTGATTATCAACTGCTTACGCCGGGCATGCGCCGCAGCATCCGTAGCGCCCGCCTGCCGCGTCAGCCACGCTTCTCGCAGCACGCCCCACTGATCGTCGACTACGACTGGTTACTCAGCGTATGACGCCCCATAAAAAACCGGCTGATAGCCGGTTTTTTATGGGTTGCTCTCGCAGCAGCTACTTCACCAGCCGCCAGGAGAACGGGTAGCGGTAAGCCTGACCTTCATTGGCCTTGATCCCGGCAATGATGGTCAGCACCAACGCCCCCACGCTGACCAACAACAGCAGCGGGAAGCCGATCACCACCACCATCAACAAGAAGCACAGAAGCGCGGCCAGGGCCACGCTGATCTGGAAGTTCAGCGCCTCCTTGCCTTGAGCATCGACGAACGGGTCGAGATCCTTCTTGACCTGCCAGACGATCAACGGCCCCAACAGATTGCCAAAGGGAAACACCAGACCGAGAAAGGCGGCAAAGTGACAGAACATCGCCCACTGACGGGCTTCCGGGCCGGGAGTGGGCTGAGGTGCTAAGGGTTCGTCGCTCATTGTGCGTCTCCGTGCGGTGTGGGCAGAAATACCTGTCTTAATCGACCAGCGCCGCCTGCTGCAGTTCAAACAGCTCAGTCATGCCTTTTTGCGCCAATTCGAGCATCGCATTCAGCTCTGCCGGCTGGAACGGGGCACCTTCGGCCGTGCCCTGCACTTCGATAAAGCCACCGGCGCTAGTCATCACCACGTTGAGGTCGGTTTCGGCAGCGGAATCTTCCAGGTAATCCAGATCCAGTACCGGCTCGCCCTGATACATGCCCACCGACACCGCGGCAATCATCTGCTTAAGCGGGTCGCCGCCTTTAAGGCCGCCACGTTTTTTGATCACTTTCAGCGCATCCACCAACGCAACCATGGCCCCAGTAATGGACGCTGTACGGGTGCCACCGTCAGCCTGGATTACATCGCAGTCAACATAGAGCGTGTTTTCGCCCAGTTTGGACATATCCAACGCTGCACGCAGCGAACGACCGATCAGGCGCTGGATTTCCAGAGTACGGCCGCCCTGCTTGCCACGGCTGGCTTCACGCTGATTACGGTCACCGGTGGCACGCGGCAGCATGCCGTACTCAGCGGTCAACCAACCCTGGCCCTGGCCTTTGAGGAAACGCGGTACGCCAGACTCGACACTGACCGTGCAAATCACTTTGGTATCGCCAAACTCCACCAGCACCGAACCCTCGGCATGCTTGGTGTAGTTGCGGGTGATGCGAATCGAGCGCAACTGATCGGCGGCGCGGCCACTGGGACGTTTCATCTGGGAATTCCTGCTCTGAATAAAAAATCTGCCCGGCATTATAGGGCCGTAAGCCCGCTACGGCATGTCGAATTGGGAGCGACCGACGCACTGCGCTACAATCGAACGCCTTTGCTTTCGACTTTCCGCGAGGTTCGCCCCGATGATCCACAGCATGACTGCCTTCGCCCGCGTCGAGCAGGCAGGTACCCACGGCACCCTGAGCTGGGAGCTGCGCTCGGTCAACCATCGCTATCTGGAACCTCATTTGCGCCTGCCGGAAAGCTTCCGCGACCTCGAAGGCGCGGTGCGCGAAGCCCTGCGCAACGGCCTGTCGCGCGGCAAAGTCGAATGCACCCTGCGTTTGAGCGATGACAGCACCGGCAAAGCCTTGCAGGTCGATCTGGAACGCGCCGCGCAACTGGTCGCCGCCGCCGAAAACGTGGCCGGCTTGATCAAGCAGCCTGCCGCACTCAACCCATTGGAGGTACTCGGCTGGCCTGGCGTACTGGTGGCGGATGCTGCGGACCCGCAAGCACTCAATCAGAATGCTCTGGCGCTGTTCACCGAAGCGCTGAACGAGCTGAAGAAAGGCCGCGAACGCGAAGGTGCAGAACTGGCCAAACTGCTCAATGAGCGCCTGGACAGCATCCTTGAGCAAGTCACCGCCCTGCGCGAACTGGTGCCACAGATGCTTGCCGGACAGCGGCAGAAGATTCTCGATCGTTGCGCCGAAATGCAGGCCGAGTTGGACCCACAGCGCTTGGAGCAAGAGCTGGTTATCCTCGCGCAGAAAAGTGATGTCGCCGAAGAACTGGACCGCCTCAGTACCCACGTCAGCGAAGTGCGCCGCGTCCTGAAGTCCGGCGGCCAGGCCGGCAGACGCCTGGATTTCCTCATGCAGGAACTCAACCGCGAAGCCAATACCCTTGGCTCCAAGGCCTTCGACACCCGCAGCACTCAGGCGGCGGTCAATCTGAAAGTGCTGATCGAGCAGATGCGCGAGCAAGTACAGAACATCGAGTAAGACAGATCGCCCCTGCTACTCTTCGAACAACGCGCTTCAGGATTGATCCATGAGCACAACCACCGGCACCCTGTACATCATTTCCGCCCCATCCGGCGCGGGCAAGACCAGCCTGGTCAAAGCGCTGATCGACAGCGAGGCGCAGATTCGCGTGTCGGTCTCGCATACCACCCGCGCCATGCGCCCGGGCGAAGTAGACGGGGTGAACTACCACTTCGTCAGCCGCGAGCAGTTCCACGCCATGCTCGACAAGACAGAATTCCTTGAACATGCAGAGGTCTTCGGCAACCTCTATGGCACCTCGCAGGACTGGGTCAAACAGACACTGCGCGACGGTTTCGACCTGATTCTGGAGATCGACTGGCAAGGCGCACAGCAGGTACGCCGGCTGATGCCGGAAGCCAAATCCATTTTCATTCTGCCGCCAACCCAGGAAGCGCTGCGCCATCGCTTGACCAATCGCGGCCAGGACAGCGGTGAAATCATCGAGCGCCGCATGCGTGAAGCCGTCAGCGAGATGAGCCATTACGTCGAATATGACTACCTGCTGATCAACGATGACTTCGCCCATGCGCTGAGCGATCTGAAGGCGATTTTCCGCGCCAATCAACTGCTGCAAAGCCCACAACAGCAACGTCACAACGGCTTGCTCAGTGAGCTGTTGGTCTGACGCAGTAAGCACTGAGCAAATCAGTGCTTCCCTAAATGCTGGTGATTTTTTAGACTATCCAGTCCGCCCGCCCATTTGGGTGGCGTTTTTTCGCTCTTAATTTTGTCGCAACGAGGAATACCATGGCCCGCGTTACCGTTGAAGATTGCCTGGACAACGTCGATAACCGCTTTGAGCTGGTCATGCTCGCCACCAAGCGTTCGCGCCAGCTGGCCACCGGCGGCAAAGAGCCGAAAGTGGCGTGGGAAAACGACAAGCCGACCGTAGTCGCACTGCGCGAAATCGCTGCCGGTCTGGTCAACTATGACGTAATCGCCCAAGACGACATCGTCGAAGAAGAACCGCTGTTTGCCGCATTCGAGGAAGAGGCGAACGAGCCTCTGTAAGCCTATGCCGGGTCGACGTCGTCAGGCGCAGGGTCATCTGAATCGGCAAGGGGAACACCCATGCCGAGCATAGACGCCCTCGCCGACAGACTTTCGACCTACCTCGACGGCGATCAGGTCAACCTGGTTCGCCGCGCTTATTTCTACGCCGAACAAGCCCACGACGGCCAACGCCGCCGCAGCGGCGAAGCTTACGTCACCCATCCCCTGGCAGTGGCGAGCATCCTGGCTGACATGCACATGGACCATCAGAGCCTGATGGCCGCGATGCTGCATGACGTGATCGAAGACACCGGTATTGCCAAGGAAGCCCTCGACGCCCAGTTCGGCGAGTCAGTGGCGGAACTGGTCGACGGGGTCAGCAAACTGACCCAGATGAACTTCGAAACCAAGGCCGAAGCGCAGGCCGAGAATTTCCAGAAGATGGCCATGGCCATGGCCCGCGATATCCGGGTGATTCTGGTCAAACTGGCCGACCGCCTGCACAACATGCGTACCCTGGAAGTGCTGTCCGGCGAAAAACGCCGACGCATCGCCAAGGAAACCCTGGAAATCTACGCACCGATCGCCAACCGCCTGGGCATGCACAGCATGCGCATCGAGTTCGAGGATCTGGGCTTCAAGGCCATGCACCCGATGCGCTCCGAGCGCATCCGCACAGCGGTCAAACGTGCGCGGGGCAACCGTAAGGAAATCGTCAACAAGATCGAAGAGTCGATCACCCACTGCCTGGCCCGCGAAGGCATGGAGGGCGAGGTGATGGGCCGCGAGAAGCACCTCTACGGCATCTACCAGAAGATGCGCGGCAAACGCCGGGCGTTCAACGAAATCATGGACGTCTACGCCTTCCGCATCGTCGTCGATAAGGTCGACACCTGTTACCGCGTGCTCGGCGCCGTGCATAACCTGTACAAGCCCCTGCCCGGCCGCTTCAAGGATTACATCGCCATCCCCAAGGCCAACGGCTATCAGTCGCTGCACACCACGCTGTTCGGCATGCACGGCGTACCGATCGAGATTCAGATCCGTACCCGTGAGATGGAAGAGCTGGCCAACAACGGCATTGCCGCACACTGGCTGTACAAATCCAACGAGGAAGATCAGCCCAAGGGCAGCCACGCCCGCGCGCGGCAGTGGGTCAAGGGCGTATTGGAGATGCAGCAACGCGCCGGCAATTCGCTGGAATTTATCGAGAGCGTGAAGATCGACCTGTTCCCCGACGAGGTCTACGTGTTCACGCCCAAAGGCCGCATCATGGAGCTGCCGAAAGGCTCCACGGCGGTCGACTTTGCCTACGCGGTGCACACCGATGTCGGCAACACCTGCATCGCCTGCCGCATCAACCGCCGCCTGGCGCCACTGTCGCAGGCACTGGAAAGCGGCTCGACGGTGGAAATCGTCACCGCCCCCGGCGCACGACCAAACCCGGCCTGGCTGAGCTTCGTGGTCACCGGCAAGGCCCGCACGCATATTCGCCACGCCCTGAAGCTGCAGCGCCGCTCGGAGTCCATCAGCCTGGGAGAACGCCTGCTAAACAAGGTGCTGGCTGGTTTCGACAGCCGCGTCGACAAGCTCTCGCCCGAACGGATCCAGGCGGTACTCGCCGAATACCATCAGGACGTGCTCGAAGACCTGCTCGAAGACATCGGCCTGGGCAACCGCATGGCCTATGTGGTGGCGCGCCGCCTGCTCAGTGACAGCAACGAAGCGTTGCCAAGCAGCGAAGGGCCGCTGGCGATTCGCGGCACCGAAGGCCTGGTGCTGAGCTACGCCAAATGCTGCACGCCGATTCCGGGCGACCCGATTGTCGGCCACTTGTCCGCAGGCAAAGGCATGGTGGTGCACCTGGACAGCTGCAAGAACATCGGCGAGATCCGCCACAACCCGGAAAAATGCATCCAGCTGTCCTGGGCCAAGGACGTTACCGGCGAGTTCAACGTCGAACTGCGCGTCGAGCTTGAGCACCAGCGCGGCCTGATCGCCCTGCTGGCCGGCAGCGTGAATGCCGCTGACGGTAATATCGAGAAGATCAGCATGGACGAGCGTGATGGCCGCATCAGTGTCGTACAGCTGGTGGTCAGCGTGCATGACCGCGTGCACTTGGCACGCGTGATCAAGAAGCTGCGGGCGTTGAGCGGCGTCATTCGCATTACCCGAACGCGCGCCTGATCGAACTGAACAGCACAATCAACAGCCCGCTGTACTTTGACAGTCGCTGTGGCTTTCGCCCAACCTAGATAATCTAACTGACATCGCCACAGCAACGTGTGCGTAGAGTTCTCCCACTACAGCTTTGCAGGAGCTTCCATGAGCAAGAGCGTTATCAGCAGCGACAAGGCCCCAGCCGCTATCGGCACTTACTCCCAGGCAATCAAGGCGGGCAACACTGTGTACATGTCCGGACAGATCCCGCTGGATCCGAAGACCATGGAACTGGTGGAAGGCTTCGAAGCCCAGACCGTGCAAGTGTTCGAGAACCTCAAAGCCGTGGCCGAAGCCGCTGGCGGCTCGTTCAAGGACATCGTCAAACTGAACATCTTCCTCACCGACCTGTCGCACTTCGCCAAGGTCAATGAAGTCATGGGCCGTTACTTCGAGCAGCCCTACCCGGCTCGCGCAGCCATTGGTGTAGCGGCACTGCCCCGTGGCGCGCACGTTGAAATGGACGCTATTCTGGTGCTCGAGTAACACCCCTGGCGGGGCATCTGCCCCGCCTCCCCTACGCTCCGCTCTGCCCTCGCCACACGAAACCCTCCACTCGCACGCTCAAGCCACTCGCGCCCTCGCGCGCGAGGCAGTCTTTAATCAATATTTTATTAACGCGAATTATTTGCAATAATGTTTGCGCTTACTCATGCGCCGCTCTATATCGCAGCGCACCCGCAACCTTTCCTTCTCAGGTCCGGCCAGTATGTTCTTTTCCAGCCCAACCGCTCACACCGCCACGTCTCGCCAGCCGCGCTGGTTGCCGCTGCTCTGCCTGTCACTGCTGACCTTGCTGCCCATCACCAGCTTTGCTGAACAACCGGCTGCCGCCGCACCGAACGGCTCAGCATTGGCGACACCCCAGGCTGCACCAGTAACTGGAGAGACCCCTCAGCTAACAGCTTTGCGGGAAAAAATCGCGGCGTTGGGCGAACAGGCCAGTGCCGAGCAGATCAGCGCTACACAGCAACAATTCATCACGGACAACGGCATTGCCCCCGAGCAGGCTCAGCACCTGCTGACCGCCCTGCAGAACAGCGAGACGCCGCCTGACGCGGCAGCCGATGAGGCCCTGCTGCACGACCTGTCGCCATGGGGCATGTTCCAGAACGCCGATGTCGTAGTGAAAAGTGTGATGATCGGCCTGGTGCTCGCCTCGATCCTGACCTGGACCGTGTGGGTGGCGAAAAGCATTGAGCTGCTCAGCGCCCGCCGTCGTCTGCGTCGTGAGCTGCCCGAACTGAAACGCGCACGCAACCTGCAACAGGCCGCCGACCAGGCACGTGCCCAGCACAGTTTCAGCACCCTGCTGATCGACGATGCCCGCGATGAACTGAACCTGTCCGCCAACAGCAAGCTGAAGGATGGTATCAAGGAACGTGTCAGCTTCCGCCTGGAGCGCCTGGTGGCCGCGTGCGGCAGGGACATGAGCAAAGGCACCGGGGTGCTGGCCACCATTGGTTCCACCGCGCCCTTCGTCGGCCTGTTTGGTACGGTCTGGGGCATCATGAACAGCTTTATCGGCATCGCCAAATCGCAGACCACCAACCTCGCCGTGGTCGCCCCGGGTATCGCCGAAGCCTTGTTGGCCACCGCCCTTGGCCTGGTTGCCGCGATCCCGGCGGTAATCATCTACAACGTCTTTGCTCGCTCGATTGCCAGCTACAAGGCGCAGGTTGCCGACGCTTCGGCCCAGGTACTGCTGTTGGTCAGCCGTGATCTGGACATGCCTACCAGTAACGAGCGCAGTACTGCGCCGCAAATGGTCAGGGCGGTCTGAGACATGGGCCTGCACCTCAACGACAGTGGCGCTGACCTCCAGGAAAACCACGAGATCAACGTCACGCCCTTTATCGACGTAATGCTGGTGTTGCTGATCATCTTCATGGTGGCAGCCCCCCTGGCCACGGTTGACGTAAAAGTCGACCTGCCCGCCTCCAGTGCCAAGCCAACACCACGGCCGGATAAACCGATCTACCTGAGCATCAAGGACGACAGCCGTTTATTTCTCGACAACGATCAGGTCGAACCCGCCCTGCTGGGGGCGGCATTGGACAAGCTAACCCAGGCCGACAAGGAAAAGACCATTTTCGTGCGCGGTGACAAGGGCGTCGACTATGCCGACCTGATGACCGTAATGGACAACCTGCGCGGTGCCGGCTACCTGAAGATCGGTCTGGTTGGCCTGGAGACGGTCGGCACACCATGACCCGCTCTCACCGTAGCCTCTTCTGGATGGCCAGCCTGCTGCTGGTGGTCACCTTGCACGTTGCCCTGTTTATCTGGGCGCTGTACTGGCACCCGCAAGCCATTGCCGTAGAGCCACCGCCAGCGGCGATGCTGGTCGAACTGCAACCACTGGTTGCTGCACCCAAGCCAACGCCACCGGTGATCCAGCAGCCCGAGCCGGAACCCGAGCCACAGCCCAAGCTGATCGAAGCGCCCAAGCCGAAGCTGGCAGTCGCCCAGCCCAAGCCGAAACCCAAACCGCGCCCCCCCCAGCCGAAACCACAGCCCAAGCCAGTGGAAACACCCACACCGGAAACTGCACAGGCCAGCAACGATGCGGCCCCGGCCGCACAGCAACAGGCTGCACCGCGTCAGAGCGCACCCAGTGAGGACCATCAGGCGCGCACCCTCTGGCTGAGCAAGGTACATGCGCACCTGAGCAGCCGCCTGCATTACCCAGATCGCGAGCGGCGGTTCAACCGGATTGGGCATATCCAAGCGGTGACCCTGACGTTCGACGTCAATGGTCGCGGCGATATTCTGCTGGGCAAGATAAAGGCCTCCACCGCGCGCCCATCCTTTGATCGCGATGTGCTGATCCAGCTGCGCAAGGCCAGCCCAGTACCGCGGCCACCGCAGGAGGTGCTGAGCAGTGGCAGCATCAGCCTGGACTTCCCGATCAAATTCGAACTCACCCGTTAAAGCTGGCAGCCCGTGCGACCTGCACGGGCTGCCGCTGTAACGCCAGGCCTAAATAACGCTATTCTGCTGAGCGAATCCACCACCGGGGCGGCTCAACTACCGTCTCTGCTCTGCCCTGAGGACGCCGCCATGCGTTGCCTGTCTACAGCCCTTATTTCCTCCGTCCTACTCAGTGGTTGCGCCAGCCCACCCCAAGATCCCAGTGGCACCTGGATTAACCAGGCTGCTATCGATGACGCCGTGGAGCGGGGCAACCTGCGCGAAGCCCTGCTGGCCTATGGCCCCAATCTGGAGTGGCAGATCGATGGCCAGCGCCGACTGGCCAGTTTCAGCAATGGTTTTGAACGGGGTGAAGGTACCTTCGAACGCGATAAAACAGGCCCGCTGCGCGTGCATTTCTACGGTGATTTTCAAGAATCACTGAGTCTGAGCAATGGCGAACTGATTCAGGCGCAGAGCGATACCTGGCCGGAGCAGCGCTTTGTCCGGGCACCAGCCGTGCCAGGCGCACTCGCCCCGCCGGGGAGCAGCTTCGAGCAGGCGTTGTATGGCGCTTACCTAGGCGGTACCTGGTTGATCAAGGAAGGCTTGGGGGAAGGTGGTCTGGTGTTGTTCCAGGCCGACGGCAGCGTGCAGGGGCTGCCAGGCGCAGAGCGCTATGCCCTGTGTCTGGCAGGTGATTGTGCGGCGATGAGTGGCGAGTTCGACAGCCTCTGGTTGCAGTTGGGCGACCAGGGCCAAAACTGGCTGTTCGAGCGTAAGGACGATGAGCTCCGCGTCTTCGAAGCGCTGAACAGCTCACAGATTGATGAAATGCCGAACTTCTACAAGGGCCAGCAACGCTGGTTGCTGCAACAGCGTTAAGCGCGCTTACGCACCGCTCAAAATTGCCGTGTAACCCTCGCGATAGCTGGGATACTGCGGCTGCCAACCCAGCGCACGGGCGCGGCCATTACTGCAACGTTTGCTTCCGGTGCGGCGCACAGTCGCTTCTGCAGACCAGTGGCTGATGTCCAGTTGTTCGCGCAGCCAGGCCACCACCTCATGCAGCGGCGCCGGCTGATCGTCGACGCCGATATAACAATCATCCAGCGCCACACCACGGACATCGGCTTGCAGCAGATAAGCCAGTAGCCCTGCGGCATCATCGACATGGATACGGTTACCGTACAGCGGCGGCTCGCTGACAACTCGATAGCCCTGGCGCACCTGCTTGAGCAGCCATTCGCGGCCTGGACCGTAGATGCCGGTGAGGCGCACCAGGCTAGCGGGCAACCCACTTCGCAATGCCAGCTGCTCGGCTTCACGCATGATCCGTCCGGAGTAGCTATCGGCTTCTGCGGGAGAGTTTTCATCCACCCATTCACCGAGCTGCTGTCCATACACACCGCTGCTGGAGACAAACAGCAGGCGTTTTGGCCATTGGCCCTGTTGCGCCAGCCAACCCAGCACGCGGCGCAGGCCGTCAACATAGGCCGCACGGTAACCGGCCTCGTCGTGCTCGGTGGCGGCCGCGCAATACACCAGGTAATCCAGCGGTTCGCTCGGCCAGGCAGCCGGGCAGGCATCGGTATGCAGATCACCGGCTACCGGGCGAATACCCTGTGGCAGCAGCGCCACACTGCGGCGCAAGCCATACACCGTCCAGCCTACGGCGCTTAGCTGCTGACCCAAACGGCTGCCGACATCACCACAGCCGGCGATCATCAGTGTCTTACTCATCGCTGCGTATTCCATAGGGTCTGTTGCTCATCAGGGCAACAGTGCCACCAGGCCGGCCTGTTGCACCAGCTCCAACAGCGGCTGTGGGTACACACCGAGGAAGAACGCCAGCAACGCGACGAACAGCAACATTACACCACCCGCCTGCTGTCCCCAATGCAGAGGCGCGTCATGGCGGCGCAGGTTCGGCTCGACCATAAACAGGGTGACCATCACCCGCAGGTAATAGAACACGCCGATGGCGCTGCCGATCACCAGGGCGGCGAGCAGCCACCACTGCTGCGATTGCACGCCAGCAGCGACCACGTAGAACTTGCCGATAAAACCGGCCGTCAGCGGAATACCGGCCAGCGACAGCATCATCACGGTGAGCACGGCAGTCAGGTACGGACGGCGCCAGAACAGCCCACGGTATTCATACAGGGCATCGGCATCACGGCCGCTGTAGGGCGTCGACATCAGGGTAATCACGCCGAACGCACCCAAGCTGGTCAGCACATAGGTGGCCAGGTACACGCCCACCGCCTCCACCGCCAGCCCCTTGCTGGCGATCAGCGCCACCAGCAGGTAACCGAAGTGGGCGATCGAGGAATAACCGAGCAGCCGCTTGAGGTTGTTCTGCAGCAGCGCCAGCAGGTTGCCGAAGATAATCGAGGCGATGGCAATCAAGGTCAGCAGGTCATTCAACCAGCCGCCTGCGGTGGCCGGTGACATCTGATACAAACGCAGCAGCACGGCAAACACCGCAACTTTACTGGCGGTGGCGAGGAAGGCTGCCACCGGCGCCGGAGCGCCTTCATAAACGTCCGGGGTCCACAAGTGGAACGGCACCAGCGACAGTTTGAACGCCAGACCAATCAGCATCATGCCCACGCCCAACTGCGCCAGCATGCTCGGCAGGCCATCGGCGGCCAGCTTGGCGCCGATGCCAGCGAACGTCAGGTTGCCCGACTCGGCATACAGCAGCGCCATGCCGAACAGGAGAAATGCCGAGCCTGCGGCGGACAGCACCATGTACTTGATGCCGGCTTCCAGCGAACGCTTGTTGAAGAAGGCGTAGGCGATCATGCCGTAGGTCGGCACCGACAGCAGCTCCAGGCCGATAAACAGGCCCGCCAAGTGCTGCGCACTGACCAGCACCAAACCACCAGCGGCAGACAGCAGCATCAGCAGGTACAGCTCTTCACGGTTGCCTGGATAGCCCTTGCCGGACTCGCCGCCCAGGTAAGCGTGGATCAGGGTCACACAGGCCAGCGTGGCGGCTAGCACCAGGGCCATGTAGTAGCAGGCGAATTTATCCACCAGCAACAGCGGGGTGACCTCAATCGGCGTCACGTCCAGGGCGGGCAGCAACGACAGCAGGGCCAGGTTGAGACCCAGCACCGAGAGGCCGAAGGTCATGGCGTGATTGCGCTTCCAGGCAATCGCCAGCATCACCAGCACGATGGTGACACTGGTGATCAGCAGCGGCAGCAGCGCAATAAAGTGTTGAGTCGTGAATTCCATACGCTACTTACCGGACCGGAACAGGTTGATTGATTGCACTACCCAGCCACTGCTGCACGCCTTGCATGCTGGCGGCGGAGGTGTCGAGCACCGGCTGCGGATAGACGCCGAGCAGGATCAGCAGCACGGCCAGGCCCAGCACCATGCTCAGCTCGCGCAGCTTCAGACCTGGCAGGGCGCTATCCGCCTTGGCCGGACCGAAGTAGGCGCGGTGAATCATGATCAGCGAGTAGACCGAGCCGAACACCAGGCCAGTTGCGGCAACCACGGTGACCCAAGGCGCACTCTGGAAGCTGCCGATCAGAATCAGGAACTCGCCGACGAAGTTACCGGTACCCGGCAACCCCAAGGCAGCAGCGGCGAAGAACAAGCTGATGGCCGGCAGCCAGGGCATACGCGCCCAGATGCCGCCCATCTCGCGCATGTCGCGGGTGTGCAGGCGCTCATACAGCTGACCGCAGAGGATAAACAGCGCCGCCGCGGACAGCCCGTGCGCCATCATCTGCACCACCGCGCCCTGCAGGGCGATCTCGCTGGCCGAGTAGATGGCGATCAGCACAAAGCCCATGTGCGACACGCTGGAGAAGGCCACCAGACGCTTGATATCGGTCTGTGCGAACGACAGCAAAGCGCCATAGATGATGGCGAACACGCCAAGCCACTGGGCAATCGGCGCGAACTCGGCCGAGGCATTGGGAAACAGCGGCAGGGCGAAGCGCATCAGGCCATAGGCGGCGGTTTTCAGCAGGATACCGGCCAGGTCCACGGAACCAGCGGTTGGTGCCTGGGCGTGGGCGTCCGGCAGCCAGGAGTGGAACGGCACCACCGGGAACTTCACCGCGAAGGCGATGAAGAAGCCGAGCATCAGGATGTACTCGGTGCCGGCGGCCATCTTGGTCTGCAGCAGGTCGGCGTAGTTAAAGGTCAACACGCCGGTCTGGTCGAAATGCACGAACACCAGGCCGAGGATCGCCACCAGCATCACCAGGCCGCTGGCCTGGGTGAAGATGAAGAACTTGGTGGCGGCGTAGATCCGCGTCTTGCCGTCACTGCCGCTATGCCCCCAGAGCGCGATGAGGAAGTACATCGGCACCAGCATCATTTCCCAGAAGAAAAAGAACAGGAACAGGTCGACAGCGAGGAACACGCCGACCACGCCGCCGAGTATCCACATCAGGTTGAGGTGGAAGAAGCCGACGCGGTTCTGGATCTCGTTCCACGAGCAGAGTACGGACAGCACGCCGAGCAGACCGGTGAGGCTGATCATCAGCACCGAAAGACCGTCGAGCGCCAGGTGGATGCTGATGCCAAACCGCTCGATCCACGGCAGCTGGAACTCGACCGCCCACTGCGGCGCAGCACCCGGAGCCGGGGCCAGGCTAAAGTCGCCGGTGGCCCACAGCCAAAGCGCCAGCCCGAACAGCAGGCCCATGGTCAGTAGGGCAATCCAGCGTGGCAGGGTGTTGCCGAAGCGCTCGCACTGCCAGCACAGCAGGCCGCCGATAAAGGGGATCAGGATTAGCCAGGGCAGAATCATCAGGCTGCTTTCCTTAATTCAGAAACAGGAGGACGGCGAGCACCAGAACGGCACCCCCGGCAATCGAAGTGGCATACCAGCGCACCTGACCAGTCTCGCTGCTGGCCAGCAGGGCATTGCCACCCCGCACCAGACGCGGAATCAAGCCAATGCTGCGGTCAATCGGGTCACGCCCGAGCAACCGGCACAGCAACAGGTACGGCTGCACGAACAGCTTGTCGTAGAGCCAGTCGAAGCCCCAGGCGGCGAACCACCAGGCCGACAGAAAGCGCCCCGGTGCACTCTGCGCCACCGCCGTGGCGAAACTGCGCTTGCCGAGGAACAGCAACGCAGCCAGGACGATACCGATGATGGCGATGGCCCCGGAGGCGATTTCCAGGCTGTGCTTGGCTTCACCACCAGCATGGCCAACGCTTTGCGGCAGCACACCGGCCAGCGGCGGGCTGATCAGCGCGCCGATAAAGGTCGACAGTACGATCAGGGTCACCAGTGGCAGCCAGTGAGCCACGCCGTGGCCGGCATGGGCTTCAATCTTCTGCTCGCCATGGAAGGCGATGAAGATCAGGCGGAAGGTGTAGATCGACGTCAGGAAGGCGCCTGCCAGGCCGGCGTACAGCAGCCACTGGTGACCACTGGCAAAGGCTTCCCAGAGGATTTCATCCTTGGAATAGAAACCCGCCGTGATCAGCGGCAACGCCGCCAGAGCAGCGCCGCCGACGATAAAGCTGGCGTAGGCCAACGGCAGTTTCTTCCACAGGCCGCCCATCTTGAAGATGTTCTGCTCATGGTGACAGGCGTTGATCACCGCACCGGAGGCGAGGAACAGCAGGGCCTTGAAGAAGGCGTGGGTCATCAGGTGGAAGATCGCGGCGTCCCAGGCGCCCACACCGAGGGCGAGGAACATGTAGCCGATCTGGCTCATGGTCGAGTAAGCGAGGATGCGCTTGATGTCGGTCTGCACCAGCGCGGCAAAACCGGCGAGCACCAGGGTCACGCCGCCGACAATGCCAACCAACTCAAGGATGTCCGGGGTCAGCAGGAACAGGCCGTGAGTCCGCGCGATCAGGTAAACACCCGCGGTCACCATGGTCGCCGCGTGGATCAACGCGGAAACCGGGGTCGGACCGGCCATCGCATCCGCCAGCCAGGTTTGCAGCGGCAGTTGCGCGGATTTACCCACTGCACCGCCGAGCAGCATCAGCGTGGCGATCCACAGCCAGCTGTCACCTTCCACATACTTCTGCGGCGCCAGTGCCATCAGCTCCTGAATATTCAGGGTGCCCAGATGGAGGAACAAAATGAACAGGCCGATGGCCATGAACACGTCACCGATACGGGTGACGATAAAGGCCTTCAGCGCTGCATTGCCGTTCGGTGTGTGCTTGAAGTAGAAGCCGATCAGCAGGTAGGAGCACAGCCCGACGCCTTCCCAACCGAAATACAGCAGCAACAGGTTATCGCCGAGTACCAGCAGCAGCATGCTGAAGATAAACAGGTTGGTGTAGGCGAAGAAACGCGAATAGCCCTCTTCACCACGCATGTACCAACTGGCAAACAGGTGGATCAAAAAGCCCACGCCTGTAACCACACCCAGCATGGTCACAGACAGGCCATCCAGATAGAGGGTGAAGCTCGGCGCGAAACCGGCCACGCTCATCCACTGCCATAGCACCTGCGTGAACACACCGTTTTCCGGCGGATTGAGGTTGAACTGCACGATCACCCAGGCCGCGCTCAGGGCAGACAGCCCCACCGAGCCCACACCGATCAGTGCAGAGAGGTTTTCGGAGAAACGCCCGCGCGAGAAGGCCAGAAGAAACCAGCCCAGCAGCGGAAATACACAGGTCAGGAATAAAAGGTTCATCCGCGCATCTCGCTGGCAGCGTCGACATCGAGGGTGTTGAAGCGGCGATACAGCTGCAACAGGATCGCCAGACCAATACTGGCTTCGGCGGCCGCCAGGGTGATCACCAGAATAAACATCACCTGGCCGTCAGGCTGAGCCCAACGGCTGCCAGCCACCACAAAAGCCAGAGCAGTGGCATTCATCATCACTTCCAGGCTCATCAGCACAAAGAGGATATTGCGCCGCACCATCAGGCCAACCAGGCCCAGGCTGAACAGCACGCCGGCCAGTGCCAGGCCGTGCTCCAGGGGAATCGCATTCATGCAGTTGGCTCCTTGGCATCGTGACGACCGAGGTGATAGGCCGCAACCAGCGCACCAAGCAGTAGCATGGAGGCCAGCTCCACCACCAGCAGATAAGGCCCGTACAGGGCGATACCAACAGCCTTGGCATCAACGGTCTGCAAGCCCAACGCTGCGCCACTGGGCGACTCGAACAACACATACAGCAGCTGACCCAGTAACAGCGCCGAAAGCAGCGATGGCCCGAACCAGATACCGGGCGTCAGCCACTGGCGCTCCTGCTCGACCGCTGCCGGGCCGAGGTTGAGCATCATCACCACGAAGACGAACAGCACCATGATCGCGCCGGCATAAACGATGATTTCCAGGGCGCCAGCAAACGGCGCGCCCAAGGCGAAAAAGGTCATCGCCACCGCCAATAGCGAAAGGATCAGGTACAGCAAAGCATGCACCGGATTGCTCGCAGTGATGACCCTGAACGTAGACGCCACGGCAACGCCGGCGGCGAGGTAGAACGCGAATTCCATATAGATCCTCTATATCTCCGTAGGAGTCTGTCTAAGCCGTCGTGCGCGCAGCTGAGGCAAGGCGAGAAAAGGCGAGGAAGCGGAGTGTACGTTTGTACATGAGCATTCCGAGTCTGTTTTCAACGCAGCATCAGCGCGCGCAGCAGGCATTAAACGGGCTCCTTAGGGCAGTAAGCCTTTGACGTTGATGGGTTCGGCTTCATTCTGCGCAGCGCCTTTCGGCTTGCCTGCGATGGCCATACCGGCGACGCGGTAGAAGTTATAGTCCGGATTTTTGCCCGGTCCGCTGATCAGCAGGTCTTCCTTCTCGTACACCAGGTCCTGACGTTTGAACTCACCCATCTCGAAATCCGGGGTGAGCTGGATCGCCGTGGTCGGGCAGGCTTCTTCACACAGACCGCAGAAGATGCAGCGTGAGAAGTTGATGCGGAAGAAATCCGGGTACCAGCGGCCATCGGGGGTTTCCGCCTTCTGCAATGAAATGCAACCCACCGGGCAAGCCACCGCACACAGGTTGCAGGCCACGCAGCGCTCTTCGCCGTCGGGGTCGCGGGTCAGAACAATCCGGCCGCGATAGCGCGGCGGCAGGTACACGGCTTCTTCCGGG
The DNA here is from genome assembly GCF_003060885.1 of Pseudomonas sp. HMWF032. Classification (GTDB taxonomy): domain Bacteria; phylum Pseudomonadota; class Gammaproteobacteria; order Pseudomonadales; family Pseudomonadaceae; genus Aquipseudomonas. The sequence continues at coordinate 157,909 of NZ_QAIG01000005.1, read as the reverse complement.
TACTGCAAGGTGTCACGCTTGCGAAAGCCGTGACTGAAGACCATGGCCAGGCTGCGCAGTTGGGTGCCGGTACCGACCAGCACATCCCATATGTATTTGAACATTCGGTGGTTCTCCTTACTGGGCCGCGGCCAGCACAAATGCGCCGGTCACCAGCAGGTTGATCAAGGTCAGCGGAAGGCAGAACTTCCAGCTGAAAGCCATGACCTGGTCATACCGTGGGCGTGGAATCGAGGCGCGCAACAGGATGAAGATCATGATGAAGAAGCAGGTCTTCAGGGCGAACCAGAAGAACGGAATCTGCGGCAAGAGGCCGAACGGGCCGTGCCAGCCACCGAAGAACAGGGTTACCAGCAGCGCCGATACGGTCACGATGGCCACGTATTCGCCGACGAAGAACATGCCCCACTTCATCCCGGCATATTCGATGTGGTAACCGTCGGCCAGCTCCTGCTCGGCCTCTGGCTGGTCGAACGGGTGACGGTGAGTCACGGCCACGGCAGCGATAAAGAAGGTACAGAAGCCGAGAAATTGCGGAATGATGAACCATAGGTTCTCCGCCTGATAATCGACGATGTCGCGCATGTTGAAGGAGCCGACCTGGGCCACCACACCCATCAGCGCCAGCGCCAGGAACACCTCATAGGACACCGTTTGCGCCGAGGCACGCAGGGCACCGAGCAGGGCGAACTTGTTGTTACTGGCCCAGCCGGCAAACAGCACCGCATACACCGACAAACCCGCCATGGCGAAGAAGAACAGAATGCCAATGTTCAGGTCGGCCACGCCCCAGTTTGGAGTGATCGGGATGATCGCAAAGGCGATCAGCATGGCCGAGAACGCGATCATCGGCGCCAGGATAAAGATGAACTTGTCGGCGAACGGCGGCGTCCAGTCCTCCTTGAAGAACATCTTGATCATGTCGGCGGCGATCTGAAACATGCCGAACGGTCCGACCCGGTTGGGGCCGTAACGGTCTTGCCACCAGCCCAGCAGACGGCGTTCGACAAAGCTCAGCAGCGCGCCGCAGACCACCACCACCAACAAAATCACGATGGCTTTGAGTACGGCGATCAGCACATCCAGCACATCAGGCGTCAGCCAGCTCATTGCGCGGCCTCCTCAATGCGGGTGACCACACTGCCTGCAATCAGCGCCGGCATGCCCTGCAAACCGACGGGCAGGCCGACCACACCGATGGCCAGCTCTTCAGTGATCTGCAGCGGCAGGCGTAGAGTCTGCCCAGCGACGGTCAGGCTCAACAGCGCGCCGTCATTCACACCCAGACGATCTGCTTCGGCCTTGGCCAGCAGTGCATAAGGTGCAGGAATGCGCTCTTGCAGCGGCGCGGCGCCGGCGGAGGTTTCCTCGCTGCCGAACAGGTGGTGCAAGGCCACAGCCTGCAAGGTACCCGGCGCCGGATTGAAGGCCGCTGGCACGCTGAACCAAGGCAACACAGTGCCTTTGGCTTCCAGCAGGCGCACACCGGGGTCACCGGCACGCAGGTGGCCGCCGACTTCGTCCTGGAACTTGTTCCAGGCCTGCGGTGAGTTCCAGCCCGGTGACCAGGCGAAGGGGATCTGCTGACGGTCTTCCTTGCTACCCGAATAACCTTCCATGGAGAAGGCAAAGGCCGAGTCTTGATCCTGCGGCTGACGCGGCTCGTGCACACTGATATTGGCGCGCATGGCGGTACGACCGCTGTAACGGTGAGGTTCGCGAGCCAGCTTAAGGCCCTTGATGCGGAAGGTGGCGTTGGGCGCGGCTTCGCCGATGCGGGCCAGCAGGCTGTTGCTGGCCGCGACGGCTGCGGTCACTGCATCCAGCTGGGTCCAATCCAGCGGCTTGCCTTGCAGGGTGCTGTGCAACGCATGCAGCCAGCGCCAGCCTTCGCGAATCAGGATATTGGCGTCGTAATAGCTCGGCTCGAACACCTGGAAGAACCGCTGAGCACGGCCCTCGAAACTGACCAGGGTGCCATCGCCTTCGGCGAAACTGGCCACCGGCAGCAGCAGGTGGGCTTTTTCGCTGGTGGCAGTGTGCTGATGGTCAGCGACGATAACCAGCTTTGCCGCTGCCAATGCGGCATCAACCTGGGCCGCATCGGCGCGGCGGTACAGGTCGTTTTCCAGCACGATCACGGCATCGGCCTGGCCGGACGTCAGCGCCTGCAGCGCCGCATCGACGGACTCGCCACCCAGCAGGGCCAGGCCCATGCTGTTGGCTTCCGGCACCACCAGGCTGATGGAAGCGTCTTTCTCGCGGTTCTTCAAGGCGCTGGCGATGTTGGCGGCAGCTTCGATCAGGCTCTTCTCGCCCAACGACGCACCGGAAACGATCAAGGGTCGCTTCGCGTCCAGCAACGCATCCGCAATCAGCTGCACCAGTTCGACTGCGTCGCTGTCCAGACCGCTGACCGCCGGTGCGCTGGGGTCGATGGCATGGGCCACAGCAAAACCGATGCGCGCCAGGTCGGCCGGTGCAGCATGCACACAGGCTTCGGCGACATCATCCAGGCGGGTGGCGGTCACGCTGGCGATAAACAGCGGGTTGAGGGCATCCTGCGCGACGTTCTGCACCGCCGCCATGTGCCAGTCCTGAATCTTCGCCGCAGCGGCGATTTCCGTGGCTTTACCCTTAACCGCCTGACGCAGGGCCAGGGCCAGACGTGCAGCAGTCTGGGTCAGGTCTTCACCGAGGATAAACACCGCATCGTGCAGTTCCACGTCCCGCAGGGTCGGCACCGGCAGCGGGCCGTTCTGCAGGATGTCGCGGATCAGGCGGATATTGTCCAGCTCACCCGCGGCGATGCCAGAGTAGTAGTTGGCCTCGCCGACCAGCTCACGCAGGGCAAAGTTGCTTTCCAGGCTGGCGCGCGGCGAGCCGATGCCGATTACGCGTTTACCTTTGAGCAGCTCGGCGGCCTTGTCCAGCGCGGCATCGATGCCGAGCTTTTCGCCACCGCTTTTGTTCAGCAGCAGCGGCTGGCGCGGACGGTCGCTGCGGTTGACGTAGCCGTAACCAAAACGGCCACGGTCACACAAGAAATACTGGTTCACATCGCCGTTGAAGCGGTTTTCGATACGCCGCAGTTCGCCGTAGCGTTCGCCAGGGCTGGTGTTGCAGCCGCTGGCACAGCCGTGACAGATGCTCGGGGCAAACTGCATGTCCCACTTGCGGTTGTAGCGCTCGGAGTGGGTCTTGTCGGTGAATACCCCGGTCGGGCAGACCTCGACCAGGTTGCCGGAGAACTCGCTCTCCAGCACGCCGTCTTCCACGCGGCCGAAGTAGACGTTGTCGTGCGCGCCGTACACGCCAAGGTCCGTGCCTCCGGCGTAATCCTTGTAGTAACGCACGCAGCGGTAGCAGGCGATGCAGCGGTTCATCTCATGAGAGATAAACGGGCCGAGCTGCTGATTCTGGTGGGTGCGCTTGGTGAAGCGATAACGGCGCTGGTTGTGGCCCGTCATCACCGTCATGTCCTGCAGGTGGCAATGGCCACCCTCCTCGCACACCGGGCAGTCGTGCGGGTGGTTGGTCATCAGCCACTCGACGACGCTGGCGCGGAACGCCTTGGATTCTTCATCGTCGATGCTGATCCAAGTGTTGTCAGCGGCCGGCGTCATGCACGACATGACGATGCGCCCGCGCGTATCGTTTTCATCGGTGTACTGCTTGACCGCGCACTGGCGGCAGGCACCGACGCTACCGAGCGCCGGATGCCAGCAGAAGTAAGGGATATCAAGACCGAGGGACAAGCAGGCCTGCAGCAGGTTGTCCGCCCCATCGACTTCGAAATCTTTGCCGTCTACGTGGATAGTGGCCATGGTTCAGGTTTCTTCTTTGCCCACCGAAGCGGGCTTGGCTAATGGAATCACGGTGTGCTGCGGGGCCAGGTGAGTAGCCGCCGCAACGCTAACTTCACGCGGGGACGAATTGCCCCGTCGGTGCCGGAGCCGCCAAACTGGCCACGCCAGCCTCGAACTCCGAACGGAAATACTTGATCGCACTGCCCAGCGGCTCAACGGCGCCCGGTGCATGGGCGCAGAAGGTCTTGCCGGGACCAAGGAAGTTGACCAGCCCCAACAGGGTCTGGATGTCTTCGGCCGTGCCCTGCTTGCGCTCCAGCGCGCGGAGGACCTTCACGCTCCACGGCAGGCCGTCGCGGCACGGGGTGCACCAGCCGCAGGACTCGCGGGCGAAGAACTCTTCCATGTTGCGCAGCAGCGAGACCATGTTGATGCTGTCGTCCACCGCCAGCGCCAGCCCAGTGCCCATGCGGGTGCCGACCTTGCCGATACCGCCGGCATACATCAGCGCATCCAGGTGCTCGGGCAGCAGAAAACCCGTGCCGGCACCGCCAGGTTGCCAGCATTTCAGCTTGTAGCCGTCACGCATGCCGCCGGCGTAATCCTCAAACAGCTCGCGAGCCGGGATGCCAAAGGGCAGCTCCCATAGACCAGGGTTCTTCACCTTGCCAGAGAAACCCATCAGCTTGGTGCCGTGGTCTTCACTGCCTTCACGGGCCAGGCTCTTGTACCAGTCCACGCCATTGCCGACGATGGCCGGTACGTTGCACAAGGTCTCGACGTTGTTGACACAGGTCGGCTTGCCCCATACGCCAACGGCGGCCGGGAACGGTGGCTTGGCGCGCGGGTTGGCACGACGACCTTCGAGGGAGTTGATCAGTGCGGTCTCTTCGCCGCAGATGTAGCGCCCGGCACCGGTGTGCACAAACAGCTCGAAATCGAACCCGCTGCCGAGGATGTTTTTGCCCAGCAGGCCGGCGGCCTTGGCTTCCTCGATGGCACGATTGAGATTAGTTGCCGCATCGACATACTCACCGCGCAGAAAGATGTAGCCACGATAGGCCTTGAGCGCACGGGCGGAAATCAGCATGCCTTCCACCAGCAGGTGCGGCAGCTGCTCCATCAGCATGCGGTCTTTCCAGGTGTTTGGTTCCATCTCGTCCGCGTTGCACAGCAGGTAGCGGATGTTCATGGATTCGTCGGCGGGCATCAGGCCCCACTTCACCCCGGTGGGGAAGCCCGCACCACCACGCCCCTTGAGGCCGGAATCTTTCACCGTCTGCACGATATCGGATTGGGCCATTTCGCTCAGCGCTTTGCGCGCAGCGGCGTAGCCGTTCTTCTGCTGGTACTCCTCAAGCCATACCGGCTGGGCGTCGTCACGTAAACGCCAGGTCAGCGGATGGCTTTCCTCGCTGCGGGCGATCTTGTTGGCCGGGCCGATGGAGGTCAGTGTCTTGATGCTCATACGTAGGCCTCCAGCAGCTTAGTGATGCCATTGGCATCAAGGTTGCCGTAAGTATCATCGTCGATCATCACCGCAGGCGCTTTGTCGCAGTTACCCAGGCAGCACACCGGCAGCAGAGTAAAACGGCCATCGGCGGTGGTCTGCCCCGGCACGATGCCTAGCTGATCCTTGATACCCGCCAGCACGCCTTCATGCCCACCGATATAGCAGGTCATGCTGTCGCACACCCGGATGATGTGGCGGCCTACTGGCTGACGGAAAATCTGACTATAGAAGGTGGCCACGCCTTCGACGTCGCTGGCAGGAATACCCAAGATTTCGCCAATCGCATCGGCAGCACCATCCGGCACCCAACCACGGGCCTTCTGCACGATTTTCAGGGCTTCGATCGACGCCGCGCGCGGGTCTTCGTAGTGGTGCATCTCGTGCTCAATGGCCGAGCGTTCGCTTGCGCTGAGGGTGAAACGATCAGTCTGGATTAGCGTGCTCATCATCAGCGGTCCACGTCAGCCATAACAAAGTCGATACTGCCCAGATACGCAATCAGGTCGGCGACCATGCTGCCGCGAATCACCGAAGGGATCTGCTGCAGGTGAGGGAAGCTCGGCGTGCGAATGCGCGTACGGTAGCTCATGGTGCTGCCGTCGCTGGTCAGGTAGTAACTGTTGATGCCCTTGGTCGCCTCGATCATCTGCAAGCTTTCGTTGGCCGGCATCACCGGGCCCCAGGAAACCTGCAGGAAGTGAGTGATCAGGGTCTCGATGTGCTGCAGCGTGCGCTCTTTCGGCGGTGGCGTAGTCAGCGGATGATCGGCCTTGTACGGACCTTCCGGCATATTGCGCAGGCACTGATCGATGATCTTGATGCTCTGGCGCATCTCTTCCACACGCACCATGCAGCGGTCGTAGGCATCGCCATTGGCGGCCAGCGGCACTTCGAACTCGAAGTGCTCGTAGCCGGAATACGGCCGCGCCTTGCGCAGGTCAAAGTCGCAGCCAGTGGCGCGCAGGCCGGCACCGGTGGTGCCCCACTCCAGCGCTTCCTGGGTGTTGTACTGTGCCACACCGATGGTACGGGCCTTAAGGATGCTGTTCTTCAGCGCGGCTTTCTCGTACTCGTCGAGGCGCTTGGGCAGCCAATCGACGAACTCCTTGACCAATTTATCCCAGCCGCGCGGCAGATCGTGGGCCACGCCGCCAATGCGGTACCAGGCCGGGTGCAGGCGGAATCCGGTGATGGCTTCGATCACCTTGTAGGCGCGCTGGCGGTCAGTAAAGGTGAAGAACACCGGGGTCATCGCACCGACATCCTGGATATAGGTGCCGAGGAACAGCAGGTGGCTGGTGATGCGGAAGAACTCGGCCAGCATGATGCGAATCACGTCGACCCGTTGCGGCACGGTGATGCCCGCGAGTTTTTCCACGGCCAGCACGTACGGCAGGTTGTTCATCACCCCGCCTAGGTAATCGATGCGGTCGGTGTAGGGGATGAAGCTATGCCAGCTCTGACGTTCGGCCATCTTTTCGGCACCGCGGTGGTGGTAGCCGACTTCCGGTACGCAATCGACGATCTCTTCGCCGTCGAGTTGCAGGATGATGCGGAACGCACCGTGCGCCGAGGGGTGGTTAGGCCCGAGATTGAGGAACATGTAGTCCTCATGCTCGCTGCCACGCTTCATGCCCCAGTCTTCCGGCTTGAAGCGCGCCGCTTCTTCTTCATGCTGCTGCTTGGCCAAGGTCAGGCTGAAGGGGTCGAACTCGGTGGCACGCGCCGGATAATCCTTGCGCAGCGGATGGCCTTCCCAGGTCGGCGGCATCATGATCCGCGTCAGATGAGGGTGGCCGCTGAAGTGGATGCCGTAGAGGTCCCAGACTTCACGCTCGTACCAGTTGGCATTGGGCCAGATGCTGGTGACGCTGGGTACATTGAGATCGCCTTCTTTCAGCGCGACCTTGATCATGACATCGCTGTTCCGCTCCAGCGACATCAGGTGATAGAACACGGTGAAATCCGCACTCGGCAAACCACGACGCTGGGTACGCAGGCGCTCGTCGACGCCATGCAGGTCATACAGCATGACGTAGGGGCGCGGCAGGTGACGCAGGAAGCTCAGAACTTCGACCAGCCGCTCGCGGGCTACCCACAGCACCGGCATGCCAGTACGGGTACTCTGTGCGGTAAAGGCGTCAGCGCCAAAACGGGAATTCAGTTCGACGACCACATCGTGGTCGTCAGCCTTGTACGGCGGTATGGACAGAATGCTGTCTGCAGTCATGGTCTCGGTCGCTATCGGTCAACGGCGTCAGTAGGCGGGCTCAATCGAGCCCAGGCTCACACTTCGTCGGGGCTGCGCAGATTGGTCACAGCGATGCGCTGCTCGCGGCGCTGTTCTTTCTGCGAAGGCATATCGGCACGGTAAACACCCTGATCACCGACGACCCAGGACAACGGCCGGCGCTCCTGACCAATGGATTCCTGCAGCAGCATCAAGCCCTGCAGAAAAGCCTCGGGGCGCGGCGGACAACCGGGAATATAGACGTCGACCGGCAGGAACTTATCGACCCCCTGAACCACGGAGTAGATGTCGTACATACCGCCAGAGTTAGCGCAGGAGCCCATCGAGATCACCCACTTGGGCTCCAGCATCTGCTCATACAGGCGCTGGATGACCGGAGCCATCTTGATAAAGCAGGTGCCGGCGATGACCATGAAGTCCGCCTGGCGTGGGGAGGCCCGGATCACTTCCGCACCGAACCGGGCCACGTCATGCGGCGCAGTAAAGGCGGTGGTCATTTCCACATAGCAGCAGCTCAGGCCAAAGTTATAAGGCCACAGGGAGTTCTTGCGCCCCCAGTTCACTGCACCATTGAGTACATCGGCTAGCTTGCCCATGTAGATGTTTTTGTGGACTTGATCATCTAGCAGCGGGTCGGAAACAGTCTCCCGCTCGCCGACCGGATAGCGCTCATTCGGCGCATCCGGATCGATCCGAGTAAGTTTGTAGTGCATCGCCAAAGCCTCATTGTTTTAGCTTCGCCTGCCGCTCGCGACGGCCTTGAGGTGCCCAATCGAGCGCCCCAATCCGCCAAAGGTAGACAAGACCTGCCAACAGAATTGCTATAAAGATTGTAGCTTCGATCAGACCAGCCCAGCCGCTTTCGCGCACTGAAACGGCCCAAGCGAAGAGAAAGAGGGCTTCAACGTCGAAGATCACGAAGAGCATCGCGACCAAATAGAATTTGGCTGACAGGCGCAGACGCGCGCTGCCGACAGGCAACATGCCGGACTCAAAGGGCTCATTCTTGCTACGGCCCCAGGCTTTGCTACCCAGCAGGCTGGACAGGCCGAGCATGAACGCAATAAGGCCGAAGACCCCGAGCATGAAAACAGCAAAAGCCCAGTTATGGGACATGGTCGTAACTACATCAGGCATGCCGGTACTCCCTGTAAAAGGAACGGCTTCTATAATTTTATTGTTGCGAGCTTAGGCCAGTGGCGCTCGCCAAGTATGGACGCAATTCTATTCGTACAGCACGCTAGTAACCAAATATTTTATGTTCACAAAGCGACATCAACGCGTAGCCAATCGTCAAATCGCCTACAGCGCATCATATAGTTGGTTCGATTGAATACAGCCGCTATGCTTGGCTGCATCTCAATGGATAAAGACTATGACCCTCACTGAACTGCGCTACATAGTCACCCTCGCTCAGGAACAGCATTTTGGTCGCGCGGCCGAGCGGTGCCACGTCAGCCAGCCCACGCTGTCCGTAGGCGTCAAAAAACTTGAAGACGAGCTGGGCGTACTGATCTTCGAACGCAGCAAGAGCGCAGTGCGCCTGACGCCGGTTGGTGAAGGTATCGTCACCCAGGCACAGAAGGTGCTCGAGCAAGCCCAAAGCATCCGTGAGCTGGCTCAGGCGGGGAAAAATCAGATGGCGGCCCCGCTGAAGATCGGTGCGATCTACACCGTCGGCCCTTATCTGTTCCCCCACCTGATTCCGCAACTGCACCGCGTCGCACCGCAGATGCCGCTGTATATCGAAGAGAACTTTACACACGTGCTGCGCGACAAACTGCGCAATGGCGAGCTGGACGCAATCATCATCGCCCTGCCGTTCCATGAAGCCGATGTGTTGACCAAACCGCTGTATGACGAGCCATTCTTCGCCTTACTGCCGGCAGGCCATCCCTGGGCCGAGATGGACAGCATTGACCCCAAGCTGCTCAATGACAAGAGCCTGCTGCTGCTAGGCGAAGGGCACTGTTTCCGCGATCAGGTGCTCGAAGCCTGCCCGACCCTGCGCAAGGGCGGCGAAGATAGCGCCAAACATACAACCGTCGAATCCAGCTCGCTGGAGACCATTCGCCACATGGTTGCCTCAGGTCTTGGCGTATCGATCCTGCCGTTCTCCGCAGTCGACAGCCACCACTACGCGCCCGGCGTGATCGAAGTACGCCCACTCAGTCCGCCGGCACCGTTCCGCACCGTGGCGATTGCCTGGCGCGCCAGCTTTCCAAGGCCCAACGCCATTGAGGTGCTGACAGATTCGATCCGCCTGTGCTCGGTGGCACGCCCACAATCCAAGAACAACTAAGGCCAGAGAATGACCGAGTTGGCCGCGGTTCCGGTTACCGCGCTCAAGGGAGTAGGCGCCGCACTGGCCGAAAAACTGGCCAAAGTCGGCCTGGAAACCTTGCAGGATGTGTTGTTTCACCTGCCGCTGCGCTACCAGGATCGCACCCGCATCGTGCCAATTGGCGCGTTGCGCCCCGGTCAGGACGCCGTGGTGGAAGGCATAGTCGCCGGCGCCGATGTGGTCATGGGGCGGCGCCGTAGCCTGCTCGTACGCCTGCAGGACGGCAGTGGTACCCTCTCCTTGCGCTTCTACCATTTCAGCCAGGCGCAAAAAGAAGGTCTCAAGCGCGGCACCCAGGTGCGCTGCTACGGCGAAGTGCGCCCAGGTTCCTCGGGCCTGGAAATCTATCACCCGGAATACCGTGCGCTGTCCGGCAGCGAACCGATTGCCGTAGAACAGACCCTGACGCCGATCTACCCGACCACCGAAGGCCTGACCCAGCAACGCCTGCGTCAGCTCAGCGAACAAGCCCTGGCGCGCCTCGGCCCGCACAGCCTGCCGGATTGGCTGCCGCGCGAGCTGGCTGACGAGCACCAGTTAAGCCCGCTCGACCAAGCGATCCGCTATTTGCATCGACCGCCACCAGATGCTGATCTGGACGAACTCGCCGAAGGCCGCCACTGGGCCCAACATCGCCTGGCCTTCGAGGAGCTGCTGACCCACCAACTGTCTTTGCAGCGCCTGCGTGAAAGCGTGCGGGCGCAACAGGCGCCGGCGCTGCCCCTGGCGCAAAGCCTGCCGCAGCAATACTTGGCCAACCTGGGATTTACCCCCACCGGTGCACAACAGCGCGTCGGTGCGGAAATCGCCTACGACCTCAGCCAGAGCGAGCCAATGCTGCGCCTGGTGCAGGGCGACGTCGGTGCCGGCAAGACCGTAGTCGCCGCCTTTGCTGCACTGCAGGCACTGGAAGCCGGTTATCAGGTGGCGCTGATGGCCCCTACAGAGATTCTCGCCGAGCAGCATTTTCTCAATTTCAGTAAATGGCTCGCACCATTGGGTCTGGATGTCGCCTGGCTGGCCGGCAAGCTCAAGGGCAAGGCCCGCGCCAGCGCACTGGAACAGATCGCCAATGGCGTGCCCATGGTGGTCGGCACCCATGCGCTGTTTCAGGAAGAAGTGCAGTTCCAGAAACTCGCCCTGGTGATCATCGATGAACAGCACCGCTTCGGCGTACAGCAACGCCTGGCACTGCGTCAGAAAGGGGTGGGCGGGCGCATGTGCCCGCATCAGTTGATCATGACCGCCACGCCGATCCCAAGAACCCTGGCCATGAGTGCCTACGCCGACCTCGATACTTCCATCCTCGATGAACTACCGCCCGGACGCACCCCGGTGAACACCCTGGTGATCGCGGACAGCCGCCGCCTTGAAGTCATCGAGCGGGTTCGCCTGGCCTGCAACGAGGGGCGTCAGGCCTACTGGGTGTGCACGCTGATCGAGGAGTCCGAAGAGCTGACCTGCCAGGCAGCCGAAACCACCTTCGAGGATTTATCGGCAGCGCTCGGCGGTCTGAATGTTGGCCTGATTCACGGGCGCATGAAACCCGCGGAAAAAGCCGCCGTCATGGACCACTTCAAACAGGGTCAACTGCAATTACTGGTGGCCACCACGGTGATCGAAGTCGGTGTCGACGTGCCCAATGCCAGCCTGATGATCATCGAAAACCCTGAGCGTTTAGGGCTGGCCCAGTTGCATCAACTGCGTGGCCGGGTAGGCCGTGGCAGCGCCGCCAGCCACTGCCTGCTGCTCTATCACGCGCCATTGTCACAGCTGGGCCGTCAACGCCTGGCGATCATGCGCGAAACCTGCGATGGCTTCGTGATCGCCGAAAAAGACTTGGAGCTGCGCGGACCGGGCGAGATGCTCGGCACTCGCCAAACAGGCCTGTTGCAGTTCAAGGTCGCCGACCTGATGCGTGATGCCGACCTGCTCCCCGCTGTGCGTGATGCAGCCCAGGCATTGCTGGAAAATTGGCCTCTGCACGTCAGCCCGCTGCTTGAGCGCTGGTTGCGCCACGGCCAACAATACGGACAAGTATGACTCCGACCCGCGGGCGTTTCGTCGGCAGATGCGCCTGAAACGGCGCGGACTCGCAGAACAACCGTCGCCGGCAGCGCATTTTTACGAGTCTGCTGTTTATACTTGGGCAAAGCCGCCTCTGCCGGATACCGCCATGACTGAACTTGCCCTTGCTCCCAACACCGCCACGCAACCACCTGCGGTGATTATGCAATTGCTGGAAAAACTGGGTCTGGCCTGCCAAATCCGGTATGAACAACCTGGCCTGCCCAGCGCCCAGCGCTTGCAGGCAGTGCTGCTTGATGACGCTGTTGGCGCGCTGCTGGTGCTCTATCCGCAAAACCAGCTGCTTGATCTCAATCGCCTGACCGAACTGACCGGCCGCCAGCTGACAGCGGTTAAGCCAGAGCGCCTGGAGCGCATGCTGGGTAAGCATGACCTGAAGGTTCTGCCTGGGCTGCCGCCGCTAACCAGCTCGCCCTGTCTGTATGACGAACGCCTGCTGCAGGTGCCGAGTCTGTTTATCGAGTCTGGCCAGCCGGGTGTCTTGCTGGAGCTGACCATCGATGCGTTCAAAAGCTTATTGAGCAAGGCCAGTGCTGCACGCTTTGGTGAACCGCTGAGCAATATCCGCCTGAACCTTGACCGCCCGGATGACGACCGCGCCGAAATCACCCAAGCGGTGCATGCCTTTACCGCCCGGCGCATCCAGCAGCGCCTGGAAGAAACCATCGAAATCCCGCCATTGCCAGAAACAGCACAGAAGATCATCAAGCTGCGGGTTGACCCAGACGCCACGGTAGACGACATCACCGGCGTGGTGGAAACTGACCCGGCACTCGCCGCGCAAGTGGTCAGCTGGGCGGCCTCGCCCTACTACGCCGCCCCCGGCAAGATCCGTTCAGTGGAAGATGCCATTGTTCGGGTACTGGGTTTTGATCTGGTAATCAACCTGGCCCTTGGCCTAGCCTTGGGCAAAACTCTGAGCTTGCCCAAAGACCAGCCGCAACACGCCACGCCTTACTGGCAACAGGCGATCTACAGCGCCGCCGTGATCGAAGGTCTGACCCGTGCTATCCCACGCGCGCAGCGCCCTGAAGCCGGCCTGACCTACCTGGCTGGCCTGCTGCACAACTTCGGCTATCTGGTGCTGGCGCACGTCTTTCCGCCGCATTTCTCGCTGATCTGCCGACACCTGGAGGTCAATCCGCACCTGCCTTCCAGCTATATCGAACAGCATTTGCTCGGCATCAGCCGCGAGCAGATTGGCGCCTGGCTGATGCGTTACTGGGATATGCCGGAAGAACTGGCCAGCGCCCTGCGCTTCCAGCACGACCCGGAATACACCGGTGCGCACGCGGTCTACCCGAACCTGGTGTGCCTGTCGGTCAGCCTGTTACGCAACCGCGGCATTGGTGCCGGACCACAGAGTGACATTCCACAGAGCCTGTTCGACAACCTTGGCATCAGCCGCGAAAAAGCCGAGGAAGCGGTGAGCAAGGTGCTGGCCGCCGAGGTTGCCCTGCGCGAACTGGCCGCGCAATTCCATCCGCCACACTAAAGCTGCTGATAACGATAAGGGGCCTAAAGGCCCCTTATCGTTTCAGTCGAATGATTACTTCTTAAGTTGCGCACGTCGTGCGGCGAACAACTCGGGCAGAATCTGTACGCTGCTGTCGAGCAGTTGAGCAACGGCTGGCTGCTCATACAGCGCGGCATATTCCGCCAGTTTTTCGCTGGGCATCTGCCGGTAGGCATAAAGCATAAAAGACTCGACCGCTTGGGCGCTGGAGGTACGCAACGCATCCTCCTGAGCCTTGGTCTGAGTACCAAGGGCTTGCTCGTCAATGCTTTCACCACGGCCCTGCAAGGCCAGAAACGCCTGAGTCTTGCCGACTTCATAGCGCAACAGGGTGGCCAGGGTGGTGGTGTGTGCGGCGGCATCCAGGCGCCGCACCAGTGCCAGACGCTCCTCACGCGGCGGCCGCGAGCCCAGTTGTTTACGATAGGCTGCCAGATCCTCTGCCCCATTCTCTCCCACAGAGCGCTCGGCAGCGGTAAAGTCTTTTGCCAGTGGACTTTCCAACAGGCTCCTGGCCTGTTCCAGCTGAGCTTGATCGAGCTTGCCAGTCAATTTCTTGGCCAAGTCGAGACACAGAGCATCGGCGGCAAACACCTTGGCCAACTGCGCTTGCTGTTTATCGCTAAGACCACGCTGCAACAGCGGCGCGCTCTGCTCGCACAGCAGACGGATACCGGCCAGCTCGAATAACGGCGCAAAGGCTTCGGCTTTGGGGGGCGCGGCATGGGCAAGGGAGGTAAAAAACAGCAGGGCACTCAGCAGCAAACGCATGGGCAAACTCTCACTAGGGCTATGTCCAGCCTAGCGAATGCAGTGCGCGCAGGCCAGCCCTGGCACGCACTGCTGAGTATCAGGCGGCTTTTTTGCTGGCGTCTTTCTTTTTCGGCATCAGGTATTTGGTCAGGCCCTGGAACCAGATCACCAACGCCGGGTTACCTTGGATCTGGATGTCCTTGTTCTGAATGCCCTGCATAAACGCCAACTGCTTGTTTTTCGCACTCATGGTGGCGAAGCCGTAGGCAGCATCCTTGAAGCCAAGGGCGAAGGCAGGCTCAGTAGCCGGGCCACGCTTGCTGGTGATGCGCTGGTCTTTGACGATGAAATGGCGGGCGACTTTGCCATCCAGGGTATGCAGCTGGAAGGCCATATCGCGGTCGACTAATTGCTGTTGGAACGCCGGGTTTTCGCGACTGGCCTTGGCCATCAGACGGCCCAGCATCCAAAGAAGAAAACGGAATTTCATGCGCGAGGCCTCGCAAAGGGTAGGGAAAAGGCGGCGCATTGTAGCGGTTTGCGACGGGGACTACATCCGGCTGAAAGAAGGGCATGAACATGCTCGCCGGGGTGGTGCAGCCTGGGGCCAAAAGCCCCAGGCCTGAGGACTCAGTTGACCGCGTCTTTCAGGGATTTACCCGGTTTGAAGGCGACGGTGTTGCTGGCCTTGATCTTTACTGGCTCACCGGTTTGCGGGTTTTTACCGGTGCGAGCACCGCGGTGGCGTTGCACGAAAGTACCGAAGCCCACCAGGGTAACGCTGTCCTTGCGGTTCAGGGCGCTGGTGATTTCTTCGAGTACCGCGTTAAGTACACGGTTTGCCTGATCTTTAGTCAGATCCGCCTTATCGGCGATAGCGGCGGCGAGTTCCGGTTTACGCATAAATGCCTCTTTACGGTTTTTTGTTGTTGTGTCCGGGCTGCTCTGCGCGAGCAGATACCAAGGCGCCGCAACAGCTCTAGGCTGCGGCAGACTAAGGGAGAATGGCATGCCGATAGGTCCCGCGCCAGTCTTGTCCGACAGTTAAACCAGGCAAAAATACGGTAAATCCGACAGAACGACCGCCAATCAAGCCAAAAGCACGGGCAACAGCTTATTCAGGGCCAATTTATCCTGCACGGCCGTACCGGTGAGCGCATAACCGAGCAGCGCGCCGCTGCTGTCATGGCACAGCGCCTTGATGTCAGCGCCACTGCCCTCAACGCTCCACTCGCCTTGCAGGCCGCGCGGTGGCGGTGATACCACCAGCGGACAGACCGGGGTTTTTACCGTCACCGGCATCGGCCCGTAGCTGACTGCCGTGGGGGTACCGGCCAGGGTTTGCGCCAGTGCACGGGCGCTGGTCATCAGCGGCATAACGTAGAGCAGGTTGATACCATCGACCTCGGCGCAATCACCCAGGGCGTAGATATTGGCGTGCGAGGTGCGCAGCTGGCGGTCGACCACCACCCCGCGATTGACCGCCAGCCCGGCAGCCGCCGCCAGCTCAATACGCGGACGCAGGCCCACAGCCGAAAGCACCAGATCGCACTCAATCAGCGTGCCGTCGGACAGGTGCGCTTGCAGTGCATCGCCGTTGTGATTAAGGCTGGCCAGCACCGGACCGAGGTGAAAGCGCGCACCCAGCCCTTCCAGACCGCCTTGAACCGCGGCAGCGGCCGCTGGGTGCAGCAGGCCGGGCATCACCTGCTCGCAGGGTGCGACCAGCTCGACCTGATAACCGCCCAGACTCAGGTCATTGGCAAACTCACAACCGATCAGCCCAGCGCCCAGCAGCAGAACGCGTTGCTTGCCTGCAGCGGCACGGCGAAACCGCGCGTAATCCTCCAGATCATTGATCGAGAAGATCGCATTGTCGGCATCACCTTCGACGGGTACGCGAATCACCTCGGCCCCCCAGGCCAGCACCAGATCGCGGTACGGCACAGCCTCTTCACCGATCCACAGCTGCCTGTGGCCGGGATCGATGCCGCTAATGCGGGTATGGGTGCGAATTTCCGCCTTGAGCTGTTCAGCCATGGCACCCGGCTCAGCCATGCTCAGACCATCAGCGTCCTTGTTCTTGGCAAACCCGGTGGACAGCATCGGCTTGGAGTACGAGCGACCGTCGTCAGCGGTAATCAGCAGCAGCGGAGTCTCGCTGTCCAGCTTGCGAAATTCACGGGCCAGGTTGTAGCCGGCCAGGCCGGTGCCGACGATGACGACAGGTGCACTCATGTTGCATTCCTCACACAGGCCGCGCACTGCGGCGGCCACAATAGATTTCAGGGCTGACGCGGCTCAGACGATCTCGATCATCTCGAAATCCAGCTTGCCGACGCCGCAATCGGGGCACAGCCAATCGGCGGGAACATCTTCCCAGGCCGTGCCGGGGGCGATGCCTTCCTCGGGCAGGCCGAGGGCTTCGTCATAGATAAAACCGCACACCACACACTGCCACTTACGCATAACCACCTCGCCGCTTAATTCAGCTTGTTCGGGGTATTCAGTATGGGCTCACTAAACAAAACGGCGACCCGCAGGTCGCCGCTTGCCAAAGCGTGGACTCAACCGATTTCGATCATTTCGAAATCCAGCTTACCCACGCCACAGTCAGGGCACAGCCAGTCTTCCGGAACATCCTGCCACGCCGTACCGGCGGCGATGCCCTCATCAGGCCAGCCCTGGCTTTCGTCGTAAATCAGTCCACAGACTACACATTGCCACTTCTTCATAACTACCTCTGGCGGATCACACGGCTATTGCGCCGGGGAAACTACCGTATATGCGCAGGTGCGCCAAGCCGCCGGGCGATGAATAGCGTGCCCATAGCGCCAACCAAAGTCGGGTTGTGCCCGCCTGCTGCGGATGCGCTGCACCTGCTTGACCCCAGGCGGCATGCTAGACTCGCGCGCCTTAGTTCAAGTGAAACCTGTTCGTGCCCCACGCCGCCCTTGCCCATCCGCCGCGCTGGCTGACTGTCAGCCAACTGCACCCCGCGCCCGCGCTGGCGGTGCGTGATTGGCTGTTCAACGAAGATTCGCTGACACGACGCCTGACGGCTCTTTCAGCCAATGGCTTCAGCGTAACCCCATTGCAGGAAGGCTGGCAGCGCCTGCGCAGCGATGAATGCAACGCGCTGGGCGTGGCCAACGGCAGCCAGGGCTGGGTGCGCGAGGTGTACCTGCGCGGCCACGGCCAGCCGTGGGTATTCGCCCGCAGCGTGGCGGCACGCAGCGCCCTGGAAGGCTCCGGCTTGGCGCTGGACCAACTCGGCAGTCGTTCGCTGGGTGAGTTGCTGTTCAGCGACCGCGCCTTTGATCGCGGTGAATTTCAGGTATGCCGCTACCCGGCGCAGTGGCTGCCAGCGGAAACCTGTAGCGAGCGCCTGTGGGCGCGGCGTTCATGCTTTAGCCGTGGCGCGTTGGGCGTGTTGGTGGCCGAGGTCTTCCTCCCCACGTTCTGGCAGGCCGCCGAGATCGACACGCCGTAGGGTGGATGGGTGAAGCATCATCCACCCTACCGACGTCCCTTCGCTATCCACTGCCGCCTTCCCCCGTATAATCAGTCGCACTTCGCATGGAGACGCGCTCGATGTATACCCGCCTGCTGCATTCACTCAATCGCCTGCATCCACGCGCCTGGGACTTTATCCAGCTAATGCGCCTGGACAAACCCATCGGCATCTACCTGCTGCTGTGGCCGACGTTGTGGGCGCTGTGGGTCGCGGCAGAAGGCGTGCCGAGCGTGAAGAACCTGCTGATCTTCGTGTTCGGGGTAATTCTGATGCGCGCCGCCGGCTGCGTGATCAACGACTACGCCGACCGCAACTTCGACGGCCATGTCAGCCGCACCAAGGCTCGGCCGCTGGCCAGTGGCAGGATCAAGCCGCGTGAGGCGCTGATCCTATTCGCCGCGCTGGTAGCGCTGAGCTTCGTCCTGGTGCTGTTTACCAACGCCACCACCATCTGGCTGTCCTTCGGCGGCCTGGCCCTGGCGGCCTGCTACCCCTTTATGAAACGCTACACTTTCTACCCGCAGGTGGTGTTGGGCGCGGCATTCTCCTGGGGCATGCCGATGGCCTTTACCGCCGAAACCGGCAGCCTTCCGCCGGAAGCCTGGCTGCTGTATATCGCTAACCTGCTGTGGACCGTGGCCTACGACACCTACTACGCCATGGCCGACCGCGAGGACGATATGAAGATTGGGGTGAAGTCAACCGCCATTCTGTTCGGCGATGCCGACCGCCTGATCATCGTCATCCTCCAGGGCCTGGCACTGCTCTGCCTGCTGCTGGCGGCGGCGCGCTTCGAGCTGGGCCTGTACTTCCATCTCGGCCTGCTGGCAGCCGCCGGCTGCTTTGCCTGGGAGTTTCACAAAACCCGAAACCGCAAGCCGATGGCCTGCTTCAACGCCTTTCTACACAACCATTGGGCCGGACTGGCAATCTTTATCGGCCTGGTGCTCGACTATGCCTTGCGCGCGTAGAAAGAAGCGCTGCCGCGCACCTGTCATATCGCTGCAATAATTCCGTTATCTAATGCAGCCCATTACAGCGAGATGACCCGAGGCTTGACCCATGGTTGGCAAGAACATCCTGATCGTCGATGACGAAGCACCGATCCGTGAAATGATCGCCGTGGCCCTGGAAATGGCCGGCTACGAGTGTCTGGAAGCGGAGAATACCCAGCAGGCACATGCCATCATCGTCGACCGAAAACCCGATCTGATCCTGCTCGACTGGATGCTCCCCGGCACCAGCGGCATCGAGCTGGCGCGCCGCCTCAAGCGCGATGAGCTGACCGGCGACATCCCGATCATCATGCTCACCGCCAAGGGCGAAGAGGACAACAAGATCCAGGGCCTGGAAGTCGGCGCCGACGACTACATCACCAAGCCGTTCTCGCCACGCGAACTGGTCGCTCGCCTCAAGGCCGTGCTGCGCCGCGCCGGCCCAACCGACAGTGAAGGCCCAATCGAAGTCGGCGGCCTGCTGCTTGACCCGGTCAGCCACCGCGTCACCATCGACGGCAAACCGGCCGAAATGGGCCCGACCGAATACCGCCTGCTGCAATTCTTCATGACCCACCAGGAGCGTGCCTACACCCGTGGCCAGTTGCTCGACCAGGTCTGGGGCGGCAATGTGTATGTCGAGGAGCGCACCGTCGATGTGCATATCCGTCGCCTGCGTAAAGCCCTCGGCGAGGTTTACGAAAACCTGGTGCAAACCGTGCGTGGCACCGGCTATCGTTTTTCCACCAAGAGCTAATACGGTTAGGATGGCCCGCAGACCCAGCGTGGGTCTGCATAAAGGATTGATTGGCGGATGAGCTCGAATTGAATCAAGACTGGCGCGCCCCCCTGATACGTCGCTTGTTGCTACTGGTCGGTGTCTGCCTGCTGCTCGGGCTGATCACCGGCGAATATGCCTGGACTCTGCTTCTCGGCCTGGCGGGCTATCTCGGCTGGCATCTGCAACAACTGCTGCGCCTGCACAAATGGCTACGCACCCGCCAGGGTGACGAAGCGCCGCCCGATGGCTACGGCCTGTGGGGCGAAGTGTTTGACAACATCTACCACCTGCAGCGTCGCGACCAGAAAGTCCGTGGCCGTCTGCAGGCCGTGATCGACCGCGTGCAGGAGTCCACCGCTGCGCTGAAAGATGCGGTGATCATGCTTGATCGCGACGGCAACCTGGAATGGTGGAACATCGCGGCGGAAAAGCTGCTGGGCCTGAAAACCCCACAGGACAGCGGCCAGCAGATCACCAATCTGGTACGCGATCCGCGCTTTATCGAGTACTTCGAAGGCCACAACTACAACGAGCCACTGGAGCTGCCCTCGCCGGTCAGCGACCGCCTGCGCCTGCAATTCCACATCACCCAGTACGGCAACCGCGAACACCTGATGCTGGTGCGCGACATTACCCGGCTGTTCCAGCTAGAGCAGATGCGCAAAGACTTCGTCGCCAACGTGTCCCACGAACTGCGCACGCCGTTGACGGTGATCAGCGGCTACCTGGAAACCCTGCTGGATAATGTTGAAGACGTAAATCCGCGCTGGCTGCGTGCCCTGCAACAAATGCAGCAGCAAGGCGGGCGCATGCAGAACCTGCTCAACGACCTGCTGTTGCTGGCCAAACTGGAAGCCACCGACTACCCCTCGGACAACCAGCCGGTGGCCGTCGATCTGCTCCTGCTGAGCATCAAGAACGATGCCCAGGCGCTGTCTGGCGAACGGCATCACCGCATCAGCCTGGAAGCGGACCCGCACCTCAAGCTCAAAGGCAGCGAGACGGAGCTGCGCAGCGCCTTCTCCAACCTGGTGTTCAACGCCGTGAAATACACCCCGGATGAAGGCGACATCAAGATTCGCTGGTGGGGCGACGAACAGGGTGCGCACCTCAGCGTGCAAGACAGCGGCCTGGGCATCGAAGCCAAGCACCTGCCGCGCCTGACCGAGCGTTTCTATCGGGTCGACTCCAGCCGCGCCAGCAACACCGGCGGCACCGGACTTGGCCTGGCCATCGTCAAGCATGTGCTGCTGCGCCACCGCGCGCGGCTGGATATCGTCAGCAGTCTGGGTAAAGGCAGCACCTTTACTTGCCACTTCCCCGATCAACAGGTTGTCAGACGCGGCCAGTAGCCGCGTTCTACTTGCAAAGCGGGCTGGCAAGCTCCACCCTTTAGCGGTCATTCACTACCCGAACCCCGTATGGACCCCTCCACGAGTTACGTCGCCAACAGCTATTTTGCCGATTTCGGCCTTGTCCTCTTCGCCCTGTTTCTGGTGCTGCTCAACGGCTTCTTCGTGGCCGCCGAGTTTGCCATCGTCAAACTGCGCGCCACCAAGGTGGATGCCCTGGCCGCCAAGAACGGCTGGCGCGGGCATATCCTGCGCACTGTTCACAACCAACTCGATGCCTACCTGTCAGCCTGTCAGCTGGGTATCACCCTGGCCTCGCTGGGCCTCGGCTGGGTCGGTGAGCCGGCCTTCGCCCACCTGCTGGAACCGCTGCTCGGGGCCATTGGCATCGAATCGCCAAAGCTGGTGCATGGCATCGCCTTCTTCACCGCATTTTTCATCATTTCCTACCTGCACATCGTGATCGGCGAGCTGGCGCCCAAGTCCTGGGCGATCCGCAAACCGGAACTGCTGTCGCTGTGGACGGCCGCGCCGCTGTACCTGTTCTACTGGGCCATGTACCCGGCGATCTTCCTGCTCAACGCCAGTGCCAATGCCATTCTGCGCATCGCCGGTCAGGGCGAGCCGGGGCCGCATCATGAGCACCACTACAGCCGCGACGAACTCAAGCTGATCCTCCACTCCAGCCGCGCCAGCGACCCCAGTGACCAGGACATGCGTGTGCTGGCCTCAGCGGTGGAGCTGGGCGAATTGGAAGTGGTGGACTGGGCCAACTCCCGCGAGGACTTGGTGTCGCTACCGCTGACGGCGGCGCTGGATGAGGTGTTCAGCGTGTTCCGCCGGCACAAGTACAGCCGTTACCCGATCTATGACGACACCAGCGGCGAATACGTTGGCGTCTTGCATATCAAGGACCTGCTGCTGCACCTGTCTCTGCTGGAAATGCTGCCTTCGGCGCTGAAACTCGCCGAGCTGATGCACCCGATCGAACGGGTTGGCCGGCATATGCCGCTGTCCAGCCTGCTGGAACAATTCCGCATCGGCGGTTCGCACTTCGCCCTGGTAGAAGAAGCCGATGGCAAAGTGATCGGCTACCTGACCATGGAAGACGTGCTGGAAGCCCTGGTTGGCGATATTCAGGACGAACACCGCAAGGCCGAACGCGGCATCCTCGCCTATCAGCCAGGCAAACTGCTGGTACGCGGCGACACACCATTGGCCAAGGTCGAACGCCTGCTCGGCGTCGACCTCGATCACGTCGAAGCGGAAACCCTCGCCGGACTGATCTACGACACGCTCAAGCGCATGCCCGAGGAAGAAGAAGTACTGGAAGTCGACGGCCTGCGCATCATCGTGAAGAAGATGAAGGGCCCGAAAATCGTGCTGGCCAAGGTGCTGAAGCTGGATTGATGACCTCGCCTAGACCGCACCCGGTCTAGGTATTACTCGCCGCCCACCGCAAAATTCGGCAGGCTGTTAACCGGCTGAGAAAAATCAAAGGGTATCGACTCCAATGCCAGGCCGACATTGCGTTGCACCACGAAGTGCAGGTGCGGACCCGTGCTATTACCGGTATTGCCGGAGCGCGCCAAAAAGGCGCCGGCGGCGACATGAGTACCTTCACTGACTGCCACCGAGCCTTGCATAAGGTGCAGGTAAACGCCCATGGTGCCGTCGTCATGCAGGATACGCACATAGTTACCAGATGGGTTATTGCCACGGCCGCTCTGCCGGTTCTCAGTTTTCACCACCACACCGCTGCGCGCTGCAACAATCGGCGTACCCTCCGGCATGGCAATGTCCACGGCATAGCGGCCCTTTGGGGTGAAGTGGCTGTATTTGCCGTTAGCCCCCTGGGTCAGCCGAAATGGACCGCCGCGCCACGGCAGCGGATAGTTCTGTTGCGTCGGTAGCAGGCGCGGATCACCCATGGCATAACGCAGTTTGGGGGTATAGCGCATGGGTTTACTGGCATCGCGCGCAGCCAGGGTCGCCAAACGGATATTGCTACGCGGCGGCAGTACCCAATTGATCGGTGTGTCGGGAACGCCGCTGACATTGTCCAGACCTTCCAGGCGCAACTCGACCTGCACCGGAGCGTGCAGGTCATTACGCACCAGAAGGGTCTCTCCTGCCTCGTGCTTCTTGGTCTCCAACTTCACCTGGTGGTCCAGGCGCTCAACCATACGGTCACGAAATACGAACACCTGGGCGCCGGCCGTCGCCTTATCGGTGTAGGTGACCACGCCGTTGGCATCGGTGTACTTGTAAATCGTCAACGCCATTGCCTGGCTGGCAAGAGTCAACACACTGCAGAAAAGTATCAGGCGCCCTAGCATAACGACTCGGATCTTGTGATGGGTCTGTCCGGAGCATTCAGATTAGCAGCCGATCAATGGCCATGCGAACCGGCACACAAGGGTTGTGAGCCATCTCGCAGGCCACTGCAGAATCAGCACTCACGCGCCTGGGCTGAAATGCTTCTGCGCCGTACCACGGGCAATCAGGCGGGAAATGTAATCGAGCTTCTGCGGATCGCGATCAACGAACTTGAACGTCAGCTGGAGCCATTCACTATCAGGCTTTGGCTCGAAAGCAGCAACGGCATGCAGATAGCCGTTGAGACGCGCCGTTTCTGCGGCGTCACCCTGCTCCAGGTCGAGTACGGCACTCTCCAGAACCTGCGGCAGTACATCCGTGCGTTTTACCACCAACAACGCTTCCTTGAGGCTCAGCGCCTTGATGACACACGCCATCGCCCCCCCGCCGGGCAGTCGAAGTTGCCCTTGCCCACGGCCAGTGGGTACTTTGCTGGAGGCCGCCTTGCTTGCCGGTTTGGCCGCAAATGCAGCAGCAGCTTTGACTTCAGGGGCTGCCGGCTTGACTACGTCAGCCTTGCCGCCTGTCAACGCCGACAAAGAGTCATTGGCAAAGCCACCGGTGCTCAGCATCTTTGGCGGCGCGCTGGCCATCAGCGCCTGCAATTTGCCTGCACGACTGAGGGCCTTTTTGACCTTGGTAATCAGCTGCTCGCTGGAAAAGGGCTTGCCGATAAAATCGGAAACGCCGGCCTGAATAGCCTGGACGACGTTTTCCTTGTCGCCGCGGCTGGTGACCATGATGAAGGGGGTAATCTTGTGGGTATCATGCCCACGACACCAGGTAAGCAGCTCAAGGCCAGACATCTCTGGCATTTCCCAATCGCAAAGGATCAGGTCGACAGCCTGCTTGCCCAGCAACTGCTGGGCCTTGCGTCCATTGACCGCTTCTTCGATCTGGATGCCGGGGAAATGATCACGCAAACCTTTTTTCACCAGATCTCGAATAAAGGTTGCGTCATCCACTACCAGCACACTGACTTTGCTCATCGACCACTCCCATTAACGTGGCCTTAAGCATAGTCACGGCTGCTGGGCAAAGGCCAACCGAATTACAACATATGTGTGCAAATACACGCAGGCTGCAGGCGGAGCAGCAGGATTCTCCGCCCGCCGCGGCTCAATTGCCCTTGCCGTTACCCTGCACTTCTTCCTGCATGCGGGTCAGACCAATGTGTTTCACATCGGTGCCGCGCACCAGGTAGATCACCAGCTCGGCGATGTTACGGGCGTGGTCGCCGATGCGCTCCAGCGAACGCAGGGCCCAGATGATATTGAGAACACGCGCGATCGAGCGCGGATCTTCCATCATGTAGGTCACCAGCTCACGCAAGGCAGTCTTGTACTCACGGTCAACAGTCTTGTCATACTGCGCCACCGACAACGCCAGATCAGCATCGAAACGGGCGAACGCGTCCAGCGCCTCCTGCACCATCTTGCGCACCTGATCACCGATGTGGCGCACTTCCACATAGCCACGCGGCGCTTCGCCTTCTTCGCACAACAGGATGGCGCGCTTGGCGATCTTGGTGGCTTCGTCGCCGATTCGCTCGAGATCGATTACCGACTTGGAGATGCTGATGATCAAACGCAGGTCAGACGCGGCGGGCTGACGACGGGCGAGAATGCGTACGCACTCCTCGTCGATATTGCGTTCCATCTGGTTGATCTGGTCATCGATCTCACGCACTTGCTGAGCCAGACCGGAGTCGGCATCGATCAGCGCGGTGACGGCGTCGTTAACCTGCTTCTCGACCAGGCCGCCCATCGCCAGCAGGTGGCTGCGCACCTCCTCCAGCTCGACGTTGAATTGCTGGGAGATATGCTGGGTAAGGTTTTCTTTGTTGATCATATGCAAACCCTTGAATTAACCGGATACGTATCGACAGTAGATGGACTTTGTCAGAGCGTGTCGGGCAAGGAGGCGAAGCGCAGACAGTACGATGTGTACGGCAAGCTTCGCTAACGCCGCCCGGCGCGTTCTGGCGTGACCATCAACCGTAACGGCCGGTGATGTAGTCTTCTGTCTGCTTCTTCTCTGGGTTGGTGAACAGCGTATCGGTATCACCAAACTCGATCAGTTTGCCCATGTACATAAACGCCGTGTAGTCCGAAACCCGCGCCGCCTGCTGCATGTTGTGAGTCACGATGACGATGGTGTATTTGGATTTCAGTTCGTAGATCAGCTCTTCGACTTTCAGCGTGGAAATCGGGTCCAGCGCCGAGCAAGGTTCGTCGAGCAGCAGCACTTCCGGCTGTACAGCCACAGTGCGGGCGATCACCAGACGCTGTTGCTGACCACCGGACAGGCCGAGAGCCGACTCGTGCAGACGGTCTTTGACCTCATCCCACAGCGCCGCGCTTTTCAGTGCCCACTCCACGGCTTCATCGAGCACGCGCTTCTGGTTAATACCCTGGATGCGCAGGCCGTAAACCACGTTCTCGTAAATGCTCTTGGGGAACGGGTTGGGCTTCTGGAACACCATGCCGACGCGACGACGCAGCTCGGCCACGTCTTCGCCCTTGCGGTAGATGTTGTTGCCATCGAGGTTGATCTCGCCTTCGACGCGGCAACCGTCAACCAGATCATTCATCCGGTTGAAGGTGCGCAGCAGGGTCGACTTGCCGCAACCGGACGGGCCGATAAAGGCCGTCACCCGCTGATTGGGGATGGTCATTTTGACATCGAACAATGCCTGTTTTTCGCCGTAGTACAGGTTCAGACCTGGCACGTCGATGGCAACGCGCTCCTTGCTCATGTCCAGACCTTGGCGATCACGGCCCAGGGCCGCCATGTCGATACCGTGTGTATGTGTTTCGTGCTGCATGGGATGCTCCCTACGCTAACAATTCGTCTATGCCGCCCAGCCATGGGCTGGGCGGCGTAAAAATCAGTGATCCAGCGCCTTGTACTTCTCGCGCAGGTGGTTACGCAGGTACACCGCACTCAAGTTGAGCAACGCGATAACCAGCACCAGCAGCAACGCAGTGGCATACACCAGCGGTCGCGCAGCTTCGACGTTGGGGCTCTGGAAGCCGACGTCATAGATATGGAAGCCCAGGTGCATGATCTTCTGATCGAGGTGCAAATACGGGTAGTTGCCATCCACCGGCAGACTCGGGGCCAGCTTGACCACGCCTACCAGCATCAGAGGCGCCACTTCGCCAGCGGCACGCGCCACAGCGAGGATCAGACCGGTCATCATGGCCGGGCTGGCCATTGGCAGCACAACGCGCCAGAGGGTTTCCACCTTGGTTGCACCGAGTGCCAGGGAGCCTTCGCGCACGGCCCGTGGAATGCGCGCCAACCCTTCTTCAGTGGCCACGATCACCACCGGAACCGCAAGAATCGCCAGAGTCAGCGAGGCCCAGAGCAGGCCCGGCGTACCGAAGGTCGGTGCTGGCGCCGCTTCCGGGAAAAACAGGCTGTCGATCGAACCACCCAACACATAGACGAAGAAGCCCAGGCCGAATACGCCGTAGACGATCGCCGGTACACCTGCCAGGTTGTTCACCGCGATGCGGATCACCCGGGTCAGCGGGCCCTGCTTGGCATACTCACGCAGGTAGATGGCCGCCACCACACCAAACGGGGTGACGATCACGGCCATGATCAGGGTCATCATCACGGTGCCGAAGATTGCCGGGAAAATGCCGCCTTCGGTATTGGCCTCACGTGGATCATCACTGACGAATTCCCACAGCTTGGCAAAGTAGAAACTGACCTTGTCGCCCAGACCCATAGCGTTAGGCTGGAAGGCCCGCACCACTTTACCGAGGGTGATGGTAATTTCGCGGCCATCAACACTCTTCAGCGTGACGCTGTCACGGTTGAACGCCTGGTTGAGAGCGATCAGCTCGGTTTCCAACACCTTGTACTCGGCATCCCACTGGGCACGCTCGGCGTCCAGCTCAGCCTGGGCCACGGCATCCAGCTTGCCCTGCAGCTCCAGTTTGCGGGTTTGCAGGCGAATGCGCTCAAGGCCGGCGTTGATTCGACCAATGTCCTTCTTCTCCAGGCTCACCAGCTGCGCGTGCAGCTGTTCAACACGAACCAGGCGCTCCTGCAGGGCAGCCCAGCTGGCATCACCTTCGGCGACCAGTTCGCCGTTTTCCTTGACGTTGACCAGGTAGCCGTAGAAGTTGCCCCATTCACGACGCTCGAAGGCGGTGAGGTTTTCCGGAGTGCGCGGATTGCTCAGCCACTCGCCCACCACCCAGGTGAAGTCCGCGCCATACAGGTCGCGGTTGCCCACTTTGAACAGTTCGCGGGTCATGAACTCACCGCCTTCGCTGTCCACCGGCAGGCCGGAGGCTGCCAGGCGCGCACGCGGTACTTCTTCGACCTGAGTGATCTCGCCGGCCATCACGCGGGATTCCTGACCGGGAATCCGGTAGTCGGCCTCAACGATATCAGCCGGCCAGAAGTGGCCAAGACCACGCACGGCAATCACCATCAGCAGGCCCAGGGTCATGATCACGGAGATCGATACCGCGCCGGCGTTCATCCAGATCCACGGCGTACCGCTCTTGAACCAGGTTTTCAGGTTGTTCTGTTTCACGGACATATACCTTCCCAAGCCTTAGAGCGAGGCGTACTTGACGCGCAGACGCTGGCGCACCAGCTCCGCCAGGGTGTTCATGACAAAGGTGAACGACAGCAGCACCAGTGCCGAGAGGAACAGCACACGGTAATGGGTGCCCCCCACCTCGGACTCGGGCATTTCCACCGCCACGTTAGCGGCCAAGGTGCGCAGGCCCTCAAAGATGTTCATGTCCATGATCGCGGTGTTGCCCGTGGCCATCAGCACGATCATGGTTTCGCCCACGGCACGGCCCATGCCGATCATGATCGCCGAGAAGATGCCCGGGCTGGCAGTGAGGATCACCACACGCGTCAGGGTTTGCCAGGGCGTAGCGCCCAGGGCCAGCGAACCGAACGTCAGGCTCTTCGGCACGCTGAACACGGCGTCTTCGGCAATCGAATAGATGTTCGGGATCACCGCAAAGCCCATGGCCAGGCCCACGACTAGCGCATTGCGCTGATCGAAAGGGATGCCCAGGTCATTGCTCAACCACATGCGCATGTTGCCGTCGAACAGCCAGTTCTCCAGGTGCCCGCTCATGCTCAGCGAGATATAGCCCACCAGCAGGATCACCGGGATCAGCAGGGCCGACTCCCAGCCATCCGGCACGCTCAGGCGAATCGACTCGGGTAGACGGCTCCACAGGTAACCAGCCAGCAGGATGCCGATGGGAGTGAAGATCAGCAGACTGAAGATACCCGGCAGGTGTCCCTCTACATAAGGGGCGAGGAACAGCCCGGCAAAGAAGCCGAGGATCACCGTGGGCAGCGCTTCCATCAGCTCGATCACCGGTTTGACCTTACGGCGCATGGCTGGGGCCATGAAGTAAGCGGTGTAGACGGCTGCCGCAATCGCCAGCGGTGCAGCCAGGAGCATGGCGTAGAAGGCGGCCTTCAACGTACCAAAGGTCAGCGGCGCGAGGCTCAGTTTGGGCTCGGCGTCGGTGTTGGCCGACGTGGACTGCCAGACATAACCCGGGGCGTCGTAGTTCTCGTACCAGACCTTGCCCCACAGCGAGCTCCAGGAAATCTCCGGGTGCGAGTTGTCGACCACGAAGCGCTGCAGCTTGCCATCTGCCTCCACCAACACGCGGTTGGCGCGCGGTGACAGGGCGGCTACGGCCTGCCCTTCAACAACGGGTTCCACCAGCAGGGTGCGGTGTGCAGTGCTGTGGAAGATCCCCAGGTTGCCCTTGGCGTCCATCGCGATAAAGCCCTTGCGGCGCTCTTCCGGGATGATCTGCACAATTGGGCTGCCAGCCATCTTGAAGCTGCGAATCGGCTTGAGTGCGGCCTTTTCGTCAGTATCACGGACCATGAACCACTGCTGAATAACGCCGCTGCTGTCACCGATCATCAGCGAGATACCGCCGAGTAGCGCGGTGGCGTTGGTAACTTCCAGCTTGCCGTCTTCCAGCAGCTTGTAGCGGCCGTTCAGGCTCTTGCCACGCAGATCGAAGACATCCGCCGTGCTGCGACCGTTGATCACATACAGCCACATCTGACGCGGGTCGATGATCAGCGCTTTGATCGGTTCGGCAATCTGCGGGAGGGCAATACGCTCCTCGCTGAGAGTCACTTCGCCGGTCATCACGTTTTCTTCGCGACCCAGGCTCAGCACATGCAGCTCGGTATCGGTGGAGCCCGCGAGCATCAGGGTCTCGCTGTTTAGGCTGATGCCGATATGATCCAGCGAGCGGCCCTGCGGATCGAGGCTGATCGGCGCCTCACCGAAGGGGTATTCGACGCCCGGCTTGATGGTCTTCACATCGTTCGGGTAGGTGATCTTGTAGGTATGCTGGAACACCAGCACCTGACCGTTGGACAGGCCCAGGGCGACGCGGTTGGTGCCTGGCTGGTCCTGGCCCACCGAGACGATCTGGGTGTTGGCCGGAATCGGCAGCTGCTGCGCATTCAACGCCTGCATGCTCTTGGCGTCGAAGAACTGCACCTTGCCGTTTTGATCCAGACGCATGGCAACTTGATTCTGCTCTTCCAGGGTCAGCAGCAGCGGTGCGCCGGCCTCACTCAGCCAGGGCGCACTGACCGCTTTACGGCTTTCCAGGCTGGCGCCCTGGAATATCGGCAGCACCACGTAGGCCAGGTAGAAGAAGATCAGGGTGATCATTCCGAGTACGGCCAGGCCGCCGACGGATACCGCCCAGCGGGCGAAGCGATCTTTCAGCGCACGGATACGCCGTTTGCGCTGCAGAGCCGGAGTGTTGAAGTCCAGCCCAAGGGATTTGGAGGTGGCGGTCATGGTTTCACTAGCCAAGTCATTCATAGGTAAGAGCGTCTCTGCGCAGCCATGAGCGCGCCATAATGAGTTCTGTCGCTATTCGCGCGGCCACTTTAACCACACTGTATGACAGAAAAGTTACAGCGCTTTGACAAAGCAACGCCCACCTGTCGTAACCGAAGGCGGGCATGCGAGTTACTTGGCGTCCGTGCCAGGCAGGTCGGTCTTACAGACCGAGTTCCTGAATGGTTTTATCCACTACTTTCTTCGGCAGCGGGATGTAGCCGTCTTTGACTACGACATCCTGGCCTTGCTTGGACAGCACCAGCTTGATGAACTCGGCATCCAGCGGGCTCAGCGGCTTGTTCGGTGCCTTGTTGACGTAGACGTAGAAGAAGCGCGACAGCGGGAACTTGCCAGCCAGGGCGTTTTCTTCGTTGGCGTCAAAGGCTTCGCCGCCTTTTTTGGACAGTGCTACAGCACGTACGCTGGACGTCTTGTAGCCGATACCGGAGTAGCCGATGGCATTGATGGTGCTGGAGATCGACTGCACCACAGACGCCGAACCTGGCTGCTCGTTGACATTAGGCTTGAAGTCGCCTTTGCACAGAGCGGTTTCCTTGAAGTAACCGTAGGTGCCGGACACGGAGTTACGACCGAACAACTGAATTGGCTTATCCGCCCAATCACCGGTCAGACCAAGATCGCCCCAGGTCTTGATGTTGCTGCCGCCGCACAGGCGAGTTGCAGAGAAAATACCGTCAATCTGCGCCATATCCAGGCTCTTGATCGGGTTGTCCTTGTGCACAAACACCGCCAGGGCGTCGATGGCAACCGGGACAGCAGTCGGCTTGTAACCGTACTTCTCTTCAAATGCCTGGAACTCGGCATCTTTCATCGGGCGGCTCATCGGGCCGAGGTTGGCAGTGCCTTCAGTCAGCGCGGGTGGCGCAGTAGAGGAGCCAGCCGCCTGGATCTGGATGTTGACGTTCGGGTATTCCTTTTTGAACTCTTCAGCCCACAGCGTCATCAGGTTGGCCAGGGAGTCGGAGCCAACGCTGGACAGGTTGCCCGATACGCCGGAAATCTTGCTGTAGCTCGGCAGAGCCGGATCAACGCCAGCAACCGCAGTGGCGGTCGCCACGCCAGCGGCGACAAAAGTCATGGCCGCCATCAAACGCTTAAGTTTCATGCCTTACTCCTGGAAAACTAGTGTTGATAAGAACGGGGCCAAGTATCTGCAGGCCGTAAGAACACTCTATGAATGGAATGTGACAATTAGGTTAAAGCGTGCAAAAAAACTGAAAAGGCCCGCAAGCGGGCCTTTTCATCAGGAATTGTGCTCAGGTAGCGGCCTGATGCGGCGTATCGCGCCGCCACAGCCAGCCACCGATCAGCATAAACACCAGGCACAGGGTCCCGACATAATAAGCGGGACCCAGCGGGCTCCACTTCAACAACAGGCTGACCAAAATCGGGGTCAGGCCGCCGAAGATGGCGTAGGCCAGGTTGTAGGAGAACGACAACCCGGAGAAACGAACTACGGCCGGGAAAGCCGTGACCATTACCAGCGGAATGGCGCCGATCATGCCGACACACAGGCCAGCCAAGGCGTATAACGGCAGCAACAGCTCAGGGTGGCTGCTCAGGCTGCTATAGAAGGTCCAGGAGCTGATCAACAGCAGCAAGCCGCCGACCACGAACACCCTGCCGGCGCCAATCCGGTCCGCCAGCCAGCCGGCCAGCACACACCCCAGGCTCAGGCAGACGATGGCCAGGCTGTTGGCCTGCAGCGCCTCGGCCGGCTTGAAACCGTGCAGGGTCTGCAGCAGGGTCGGAGTCATCAGGATCACGACGACGATGCCGGCCGATAGTACCCAGGTCAGCAACATGCACAGAATCACTGCGGGACGGTGTTCGCGCACCACAGTTTTCAGCGGCAGTTCAGCGGCCAACGTTCGGCGCACCTGCATCTCGGCGAATACCGGAGTTTCCTCCAACCAACGGCGCAGGTAGACCGCGATCAGGCCGAACACGCCGCCAACCAGAAACGGAATGCGCCAGGCGTAGGCCGCCAGCTCCTCAGGGGTAAAAACCCGGTTGATCAGGCTGGCCGTCAGGGAACCGAGCAGGATGCCGACAGTCAGACCCGCAGTCAGGGTGCTGCAGGCAAAACCTATATGCCGTTTCGGCACGTGTTCGGCGACGAACACCCAAGCTCCCGGCACCTCGCCACCAATTGCCGCTCCCTGCAGAACACGCAGAGCCAGGAGCGCCAGCGGGGCCCAGATGCCGATCTGCGCATAGGTCGGCAGCAGGCCCATCAGCAGGGTTGGCACGGCCATAAGGAAGATGCTCAGGGTGAACATGCGCTTGCGCCCGAGCAGGTCGCCAAAGTGGGCCATGATGATCCCGCCCAGCGGCCGCGCCAGGTAGCCGGCAGCGAAAATGCCGAAGGTCTGCAGCTGGCGCAGCCACTCGGGCATTTCCGCAGGAAAGAATAACTTGCCGACTACTGCGGCGAAGAACACAAAGATGATGAAGTCGTAGAATTCCAGCGCCCCGCCCAGGGCGGACAGCGAAAGAGTCTTGTAGTCGCTTCGGGTTAACGCGCGCGCGGCGCTGGAGGGCACGGAAGACATGGTCGGCAGCTTCTTTATAGTCGGCAGGATTTATGGGCGCTGCACCGCAGCCGGGGCACGATAGCAAATTGCGCCGCGACCCGGCAGTTGGACCGTATCGACAAATGCAGAACCCGGCGGTCGTCGTCTAACGCGCCGCCCGATATACTGCCCGTGGCCAGCGCGTGGGCCACGGGGGATTGTGCAAAGGTTTGGCCAGCGGCAAACCCTTTGCAGAACCTCCCACACCACACTAAGCATAAGAAACAGGCATTGGGGCCTCACCACCATGATCGAGTACGAACAGGAAGATCCCATCCCGCAGGGCGATCTAGCCCTGCAACTGACCGCACTGCCGCGTGAAACCAATGGTTTCGGCGATATTTTCGGCGGCTGGTTGGTATCACAGATGGACCTGGCCGGCACGGCCATGGCCAGCAAGGTGGCCGGCGGCCGCGTCGCCACCGTGGCCATCGACCGCATGGCATTTCTGGTGCCAGTGGCTGTGGGCGCACAGCTGTCCTTCTATACCCAGACCGTGGAAGTGGGCCGCAGCTCGATTCAAATGCTGGTGGAAGTGTGGAGCGATGATCCGCTGTCCAGCGAATGGCGCAAGGTGACTGAGGCGGTGTTCGTCTTCGTCGCCATCGACGGCAGCGGCCGCACACGCCCGGTGCCTGCACGCCGCTAAGCGCTGCGACATCATGCCTCAGCACCTTACCTTAATGGCACAAGCGCAGGTGCTTGCCTAGGCTCATGGACTGGCGCAGCATGCGCCGCCTGTTAACATCAGGGCACGATCATGAGTAACTCCAGTAGTAGTACTGGCAATCTGAGCCTGACGGCTGCCGCTCTCGGCGTGGTCTACGGCGATATCGGCACCAGCCCGCTGTACACCCTCAAGGAAGTCTTCGCCGGCCATTACGGCGTCAACGTCGACCCGGATGGGGTCTACGGGATTCTCTCGCTGATCTTCTGGTCGCTGATGTGGGTGGTCACACTCAAGTATGTGCTGGTGATCCTCCGCGCCGACAATGAAGGTGAAGGCGGCGTGATGGCCCTGACCGCCTTGGCGCGGCGTGCCACTCAGGCCTATCCAAGGCTGTCGAAGCTGCTGGTGCTGGCCGGCCTGGCCGGAACTGCGCTGTTCTATGGCGACAGCATGATCACCCCGGCGATCTCGGTGCTCTCCGCGGTGGAAGGCCTGGATGTGGCCCTGCCCGGCGTGGGCCACTGGGTGGTGCCGATCACCGTCATCCTGCTGATCGGCCTGTTCTTGATCCAGAAACACGGCACCGCGCGCATCGGCATCCTGTTCGGGCCGATCATGGGCCTCTGGTTCACCACCCTTGGTGTGCTCGGTGTCTACGGCATCGTCCGCCACCCGGAAGTGCTGCATGCGCTCAATCCCTGGTGGGCCATCAACTTCTTTATCAGCCATCCGGGCATCGGCATCACCATCCTCGCTGCAGTGGTGCTGGCACTGACCGGGGCCGAGGCGCTGTATGCCGACATGGGTCACTTCGGCCGCAAACCGATTGCCCGCGCCTGGTTCAGCCTGGTGCTGCCCGGCCTGGTGCTCAACTATTTCGGCCAGGGTGCCCTGCTGCTGGACAACCCCGAAGCGGCGCGCAACCCCTTCTATCTATTGGCACCCGCTTGGGCGCTGATCCCGATGATCATCCTGGCCACGCTTGCCACCATCATCGCCTCGCAGGCGGTGATCTCCGGCGCGTTCTCGCTGACTCGCCAGGCCATCCAGCTCGGCTTCGTACCGCGCATGCAGATCCAGCACACTTCCAGCAGCGCCGAAGGGCAGATCTACATCGGCGTGGTCAACTGGGCGCTCATGGTCGGGGTAATTCTGCTGGTGATCGGCTTCGAAAGCTCCGGTGCCCTGGCCGCCGCCTATGGTGTGGCCGTGACCGCGACCATGCTGATCGACACCCTGCTGATTGCCGCCGTCGCCCTGCTGCTGTGGAAGAGTCCGCGCTGGTTGGCGATTCCGCTGCTGTTGTGTTTCCTGGTGGTCGACACACTGTTTTTTGCCGCCAACGTGCCGAAGATCCTCCAGGGCGGAGCCTTCCCGGTGATCGCCGGACTGGCGCTGTTTATGCTGATGACCACCTGGAAGCGTGGCCGCGAACTGCTGGTCGATCGCCTCGACGAAACCGCCCTGCCACTGCCCATGTTCGTCTCCAGCATCGCTCTGCAGCCGCCGCACCGGGTGCGTGGCACCGCTATATTCCTCTGTGCGCGGGCCGATGCCGTGCCGCATGCGCTGTTGCATAACCTGCTGCACAATCAGGTGCTGCACCAACAGATCGTCATGCTCACCGTGAGCATCGCCGACAGCCCGCACGTGCCGCCGAATAAGCGCTTCGAGGTCGACAGTTTCGGCGAGGGTTTCTACCGGATGGTCCTGCATTTCGGCTATATGGATGAGCCCAATGTACCAGCGGCGCTGGCGCAGAATCCTTATGACTACCTCGACTTTACCCCCCTGAGTACCACCTACTTCCTCAGTCGCGAGACCATCATCGCCACCAAACGCATCGGCATGATGGCCTGGCGCGAGTCACTGTTCGCCTTCCTCCTGAAGAACGCCAACAGCAACCTGCGCTACTTCCAGCTCCCAACCAACCGGGTGATCGAACTGGGCACCCAGGTCGAGATCTAAGACCACGCCCACCACTCGGTGGGCGTTTTGCTTTCTACGGGCCAGCTAGGCTCCAATGGCCTCTTTCAAACCACCACGAGCCCGACCCATGCGCCGATCCGATGTTGAACGCCTTGAGCTGGATGAACTGACCTGCTGGCGCGTGCGCTATGACACCTATGAACTGCTGATAAGCCAACAGGGCGCACAGATCCTCAGCTACCAGCAGGATGACCAGCCGCCGCTGATCTGGCTCAGCGAACAAGCCGCTTACCGACGCGGCCAAGGCGTGCGCGGCGGCGTGCCGGTGTGTTGGCCCTGGTTTGGCAACCTCCTGCGCAACCCGCAGGCAGTACAGGCCATGCACCTGCAACCTGCCACTGCGCCCGCACACGGTTTGGTGCGCACCCTGAGCTGGGCGCTGGAAGGCATCGACTGCCGCGACAACGGTATCGAACTGACGTTTGCTTACAACACCCGAAGCCAGCCACTGCCCGACTGGCCCCATGCCGCCGAACTGCGCCTGAGCATCCGCCTGGATGAGCGTCTGCATATCCAGCTCAGCAGCCGCAACCTAGGCGACACGCCGCTGGCCATCAGCCAGGCGCTGCACAGCTACTTTGCCATCAGCGATATCCGCAACGTCGCAGTCGAAGGCCTGCACGGCTGCCGCTATATCGAAACCCTGGAAGACTGGCAGCAACGCCAGCAGGAAGGTCTGCTGCAGTTCAGCGGCGAGACCGACCGCATCTACCTGGACACCCCGGCGCAGCTAAGCATCCTCGACCGTGCCTGGCAGCGACGCATCCAGCTGCACAGCAGTGGCTCAAACTCGGCCGTACTGTGGAACCCCTGGATCGACAAGGCGCAGCGCCTCTCGCAATTCGCCACCGACGCCTGGCCCGGCATGCTGTGCATCGAACACGCCAACGTGATGGACGATATCTGCCTGCTTGCCGCAGGTCAGCAGCATCAACTGAGCCTGAGCCTCTGGGCTGAACCTGACGCCACTTGACGGCCCCAGGAAGCGCGCACTCATCGCCGAGCCTGCAGGCGGCTCGGCAATTTACTTGAAGTCACATATATCCGTTAAAAAACGCTATCAATTCACACTTCTCTTAACATTAATCACAACTTCCGCGACAAGCCATCATTCTGCCAGTAAGCAATTACTTACATATATATAGCCATCTACCTACGCAATATCTCCCGTCAATCCTACTGCGGATTTTCGCTCGCACTATTTAGGAACAAGCGTCCCAATAAATAACTCCTAAATATCCATTGCTGTTACGTGAGTCACACTTTGTCAGGTTGTTAGATACCCAACGCAGGGCTAGGATGCCCACCTCACTAGGACGTGCGCAACTTGTTGCACATTTAAGTGCGCAACTTTTTGCGCACTTCAGCCGACAATAGCAGCTTGACCGAAGCTGGGCCGGCTTAATTATGGCTTACACGCAAAACAGTCGAGTCATGGAATGACCTATTCAAATAAACTCACTGCTCATTATTTAGAGCTGGCCAAACTCCCTATACATGAAGGGAACTTTGCCGGTAATGACGTGCGTTATTCCAGCGAATACGAAGTTCTCGAAAACGAGCTGGGCAAAGCCACTGCGCTGCACGAAACAGCGGCGATCGACTGGCAAAAAGTCCGCGAAAACAGCGAGATACTGCTCAGCGCCCACTCCAAGGATTTGCGCGTCGCCGCCTGGCTGACCTGGGGGCTTTACCAGCGCGAATCCTTCCCTGGCCTGCAAGCCGGTTTCAGCCTGCTGCATTACCTGTGCCTCAACCACTGGGTCGAGTTGCACCCACGCAAGGCGCGCACCCGCGCCGCCGCCATCAGCTGGCTGATTCCACGCCTGGAGCAGGCGCTGGCCGAGCACGTGCCGATTGGCGAACAGCTGGCGCTGTTCCGCAGCCTGGCCGAGCAGCTGCGCGCCCTGGAAGCCTGCCTGGCCGAACACCTGGGTGAAGATGCGCCACTGCTGCTGCCGCTGTGCCGGCGCCTGGATGAGCTGGTCAAGCGCGCCAGCCAAGGTCAGCCAGAGCCAGGCTCGGTAGGCGCGGCGATTGCCCAGGTCAAGCAGGCCGCCAGCCAGATGCTCACCCCCGGCGCACCGGTGGAAAGTGAAAAGGAAGCGCACAAAAGCCTGCGCAGCCTGCAAGACCAGGCCCGCCCACTCTGCGCCTATTGGTTGAAACAGAAAGCCAGCGACCTGCGCGCCCTACGCCTGGCCCGCACCCTGCTTTGGCTGCCCATCGACAGCCTGCCTGAGCGCAACGCCGAGCAGATCACCGCACTGCGCGGCCTGCCAGCCGACAAGCTGGCCAACTATCAGGAGCGCTACCAGAACGGCCAATACGCCGATCTGCTGGTCGATCTGGAGGCCAGCATCGCCCGCGCGCCCTTTTGGCTCGACGGCCAGCACCTGGTCTGGCAGTGCCTGCATGAGCTGGACGCCGAGCAGGCGATGCGCGAAGTGGAGATTCAGCTCGCACTGTTCATGCAGCGCATGAGCGGCCTGGAAGAACTGCGCTTCCACGACGGCAGCGCTTTTGCCGATGCGCAGACCCGCGCCTGGCTCAGCTCCCATGTGATGCCACACGTGCAGGCCCCGGTCAGCGACAACACCCCCGTAGCCAGCGAGGGCAACAGCCTCCCGGCTTGGGATATCGCTCTGCAGGAAACCCTGCCCAAGCTGCGCAAGGACGGCCTCAAGTCGGCGGTGCAGCAACTCAAGCTCGGCCTGGCCAAGGCACGCGGCGGCCGCGAACGCTTCTTCTGGCAGCTGACCCTGGCACGCCTGTGCTACAGCGCAAAGAAATACGAACTGGCCAAGACCCAACTTGAATCGCTCGACCAGACGCTACAGGCCACTGGCCTCGGCGACTGGGAACCCGATCTCGCCCTCGACGTACTGCGCATGCTGCACAGCTGTTGTGAGCTGTTGCCGCAGAACCACGCGGTGCGTGAAAGCAAGGAAGAGATCTACCGCAGGTTGTGCCACCTCGACCTCGAGGTGGTGCTGGACTAGGCGTACTCAGGGCAGATGACGCCTCGTCGCCTGCCCTGAGTACGCCCCAAAGGCCCCCGGGCCATCAACGCAAAGGAGAACAACCATGGCCAAAGAAGGCTCGGTCGCCCCCAAGGAACGCATCAACGTCACGTTCAAACCCGCCACCGGCGGTGCTCAGGAAGAGATCGAACTGCCCCTGAAACTGATGGTTCTGGGTGACTTCACCCAGCGCGCCGACGACCGCAAGATCGAAGACCGCAAGCCGATCAGCATCGACAAGAACAGCTTCGACGAAGTGCTGGCCAAGCAGGAACTCAACCTGACCTTCGCCGTCCCAAACCGCCTGCAGGACGAGCCGACCGACGACGAGATGGCCGTGCAGCTGCGCATCAACTCGATGAAGGACTTCAACCCGGCCAATGTCGTCGACCAGGTTCCTGAGCTGAAAAAACTGATGGAACTGCGTGATGCCCTGGTGGCGCTGAAGGGCCCGCTGGGTAACGCCCCGGCCTTCCGCAAAGCCATCGAAAGCGTGCTGGCTGACGACGACTCGCGTGACCGCGTACTCGGCGAACTCGGCCTGGCTGCCCAAGGCAAGCTGGACTCCTGATTCAATTAACAAGGAAGCTAATTCATGAGCACTAGTGCAGCAGTAGAAAGCGGTCGCAGCGCCGCCGACCTCGGCATCCTCGACCGCATCATTGCCGAGACCAAACTGACTCCGGACGATGAAGCCTATGACATCGCCAAGCGGGGCGTGTCGGCCTTTATCGAAGAGTTGCTGAAGCCGCAGAACGAAAATGAGCCGGTGAAAAAGGCCATGGTCGACCGCATGATCGCGGAGATCGACGCCAAGCTCAGCCGGCAGATGGACGAAATCCTCCACAACGCCGAATTCCAGGCGCTGGAATCCTCCTGGCGCGGCCTCAAGCTGCTGGTGGATCGCACCAACTTCCGCGAAAACATCAAGCTGGAGATCATCAACGCCTCCAAGCAGGATCTGCTCGATGACTTCGAAGACAGCCCGGAAATCACCCAGTCCGGCCTGTACAAGCACATCTACACCGCCGAATACGGCCAGTTCGGTGGCCAGCCGGTCGGCGCGCTGATCGCCAACTACTTCTTCGACCCGAGCGCGCCGGACGTCAAAACCCTGCAATACGTTGCCAGCGTCGCCAGCATGTCCCACGCGCCGTTTATCGCCGCTGCCGGCCCGAAATTCTTCGGCCTGGAAAGCTTCACCGGCCTGCCGGACCTGAAGGATCTGAAGGATCACTTCGAAGGCCCGCAGTTCGCCAAATGGCAGAGCTTCCGCGAGCAGGAAGATGCCCGCTACGTCGGCCTGACCGTACCGCGCTTCCTGCTGCGCAACCCGTACGATCCGGAAGACAACCCGGTGAAGACCTTCGTCTACAAAGAGAACGTCGCCAACAGCCACGAGCATTACCTGTGGGGCAACACTGCCTACACCTTTGCTTCCAAGCTGACCGACAGCTTCGCCAAGTTCCGCTGGTGCCCGAACATCATCGGCCCGCAGAGCGGTGGCGCGGTAGAAGACCTGCCGCTGCACCACTTCGAAAGCATGGGCGAGATCGAAACCAAGATCCCGACCGAAGTGCTGGTCTCCGACCGTCGTGAATACGAGCTGGCCGAAGAAGGCTTTATCGCCCTGACCATGCGCAAAGGCAGCGACAACGCCGCATTCTTCTCCGCCAACTCGGCGCAGAAGCCGAAGTTCTTCGGCATCAGCGAAGAAGGCAAGACGGCTGAACTGAACTACAAGCTCGGCACCCAGCTGCCGTACATGTTCATCATCAACCGTCTGGCCCACTACCTGAAAGTGCTGCAGCGCGAGCAGATCGGCGCGTGGAAAGAACGCACCGACCTGGAACTGGAACTCAACAAGTGGATCCGCCAGTTTGTTGCCGACCAGGAAAACCCGAGCTCCGAAGTGCGTAGCCGTCGTCCGCTGCGCGCCGCGCAGGTGATCGTCAGTGATGTTGATGGTGAGCCGGGCTGGTACCGCGTCAGCCTCAACGTGCGCCCGCACTTCAAGTACATGGGTGCCGATTTCACCCTGTCGCTCGTCGGCAAGCTGGACAAGGAATAAGCATCCTTATGGCCGGGTACGGAAGCCTGTTCGAACGCCTCGGCGGTGAAGCCAGCCAGCGCGCTGGCTGGAGCCGCGAAGTCGCCGCTATGGCGTCGGTGGCCACCCACCTGGCAAAAATGCTCAGCACCCGGGCGGGCAGCGTGCAAACGCTGCCCGACTACGGGTTGCCCGATTTGAACGATATGCGCCTGTCACTGCACGACTCGTTGCAGCAGGCGCGTATCGCCATCGAACGCTTTATCGAAGCGTACGAACCGCGTTTAAGCGACGTGCGGGTGATTTCCCTGCCCCGCGACAACAACCCACTGAGCCTGGCCTTTGCCATCGAAGGCCTGTTGGAAGTGGACGGCCTTAAACGCCAAGTCAGTTTCTCCGCGCGCCTGGACGGCAGCGGACAGGTCAAGGTCAATTAAGGAGAGCCCATGTCCGGTAAACCCGCCGCCCGCGTCAGCGACCCCACCGCCTGCCCGATTCCCGGCCATGGCAGCAATCCGATTGTCGCCGGCTCCCCCAACGTGCTGTTCGACAGCCTGCCCGCCGCCCGCATGGGCGACCCCACCGGCTGCGGCAGCACGCTGGCCAGCGCGGTCATTCCTACCGTGCTGATCAACGGCAAACCCGCCACCGTGCTGGGCACCGTGGGCAGCCATGGCAATGTGGCTGTGGCGGGCTCAGGGACGGTGTTGATTGGGGCTAATGGGGGTGGGGCGGCGTTTGTCCCTCCAGCTCCTGTGGATATCAAAGGGGTCTTCGATGAGTTCTTCGT
Source organism: Pseudomonas sp. HMWF032 (assembly GCF_003060885.1). Lineage (GTDB taxonomy): Bacteria > Pseudomonadota > Gammaproteobacteria > Pseudomonadales > Pseudomonadaceae > Aquipseudomonas. The sequence continues at coordinate 116,603 of NZ_QAIG01000005.1, read as the reverse complement.
GCTGCTCGACCAAGACTCCGGCGTCCCGCTGAATGGGGTTTCATATGTTCTCCGCAGCGCATCCGGCAAAGAGATCCATGGAGTCACAGGAATGGATGGGAAAACCGACAAGCTCCGCTCTTCGAGTGCAGAAACCATTGAGCTGGTTATCTCCGAACAATCCGAAGTAGTGATTGCCTGACTACGTGGAGATCTGCACATGTCCGATATCGTCCTGAAATCCACGCTTACACCGAGCTCGCAAAACCCACAAGGTACGACCTCGCAAGTTCGCTTGTTCAAGATCACGGATATTCCCGCAGCTATGGACAAAATGGGCTGGCAAGTTTCCGCGCAGCTAATGCGGCATTGGTTCCAAGGAAAGCCCTGGGGCACAGCCAGCGGCGGTATGACGGCAGCAGTAAAGAACCATGACCAAATGCCCCCTCCTCAATATATGGAAGAGACCATAGTCACCTACAAATGGTTGATGACGTTTCCTCGGGTAGTAAGGTCCCGCAACGAACTAAGAACCGCCTGGAACAACCCCCAAGCAACCAAACTCATCCGCAGAAACATTCTCAGGGCGTTCGGTCAGCACTCCGGCGGATGCTTCCCGCTGTCGTTCAATGGCCAAGGCAGTAAAGCCGAGGCTTTCGGTTACGCCAACAGCCGCGCGCTCACTTTCGACACCATTGGTGATGAGCTGAATGACCTGCGCGGCGCACTGGCCAACTTCAATCTACGAGTCGCAGTCGAGGGTACCGTCAACACGTTCCCGGACAAGGTGACCTTCATCGCTGAGCGCATTGGATTCTATGCCGAAGATGCATATGACTTTAACGACGAGGGCCTGCTCAGCCAGCCACTTGGTTATTGGAACTTCGATGGCATCGCAGAGGGCGTGACAGACAGCCTCAGCAACAACGCCAATATCGATTACGAAAAAGCGAAGGCGATTGCCACAGCTCCCTTCACCGGCGAGGACGTTGAGCAGAGTTTCAAGGATTTAGAAAGCAAGCGCTATTTCTTGATCACCAACAGCCACTTCGTGAAGTATCGCTCGACGCAGAAGAAGGGTGGTGACTTCGTCGTTTATTCAAATATCGGCTACGAAACCATCACTCCGGTCGTCTTCGAGTTTAAGAAATGAATATTCGAAAAGTATCTATGGCCCTGCTGCTGCCAATATCACTCTTGCTCCTGCTTTTCGGAACGATTCACATCGCCATCACTCAGGAGGCGCAGTACTCAAAACCCAGCCCTTCGGGAAGATTCATTTTGCAGACCGTGTTGCTGGCACCTTGGCTCGGACCTTGGTGCGATCTTGCCTACATACGCGTCATCGACACCCAGGCACCGGACTCCACCTTCCGTACGCCGCTCTACGACAAGCACTACACGGACATGCGTTCGCACGAAGATGACAGAACCGTAGGCATTATTTGGTTCGACTTCGACAAGCAGCAGAAGACCTTCGAGATTGGCGTGCCGGACTGGCAAGACAGTTGGCTGAACCTGTTCATCAGCAATACCCCTTACCAAGTTGTCGAGAACTGACGCGATGTACTTCTATCAACACATCCGCAGTGCCGAAGAGATTAAACGGCAAAGAATTACTGCCATGGCTTGCCACACTTTGGCATGCCTGCTTTTCCCGCTAGCGACCAGCCTGGGGTTTCAGGTCTACACCACTCTATTTGGCCCTCCACTATCTAGGGGAGTGGCTATAGGTTTGGCGGTGCAACTGATTTTCGCGGCCTTTGTCTTGGCTAATGCCCTGATCGCCCTGATCGCCCTGACAACCAGCATGAAAGTAAAAATTGCCCTTACAAGTGCACTGGTTATCGCGAACCTCACCTATTTGCTACCTCAACATCCGATACGTGCATTGTTCTTCGCCGGTTTGTCAGGCGGGCTGACTTTGGCAGCCATCTATATGACGACACGGCTCGCTCCTGAACGGAAACCATCCGACAGCCAACGAATCAAGGATTGATCGTGTCTTTTAACCACTACTACCAGAGCGAACTCACCGCCCTGCGCCAGCTCGGCAAGCGCTTTGCCGAGCGCAGCCCGGCGTTGGCGCCGTTTTTGGGCCAGGCCGGGCGTGACCCGGATGTCGAGCGCCTGCTGGAAGGTTTTGCCTTTCTGACTGGGCGGCTGCGGCAGAAGCTCGATGACGAGTTGCCGGAACTGACTCACTCGCTGATGCACCTGCTGTGGCCGAACTATATGCGCCCGCTGCCAGCGTTCAGCATGCTGCAGTTCGACCCGCTCAAGCGTCCGGGCGGTGCCTTGCTGGTGCCACGGCATACGCCGGTGGAATCCAAGCCGATCCAGGGCGTGACCTGCCGTTTCCGCACCGCCTTCGCCACCGAGGTGCTGCCACTGGCGCTGAATGGCCTGGATTACTCGGTCAAGGGCGATGGTGCGTTGCTCAGCCTGCGTCTGGCGATGAGTGCCGATGGCCATCTGGGCGATCTCGACCTCAAGCAGTTGCGTCTGCACCTGTCCGGTGAGCGCTATATCAGCCAGTTGCTGTACCTGAGCCTGCTGCGCCACCTCGGCGGTGTGCAGCTGGTATTGCTGAACGCCGCAGGCAAGCCGTTGCAGGGCGCGGATGAGCGCCCATTGCTGCCGCTGCAACTGCCGGCCAACAGTGTGCAGCCGGTGGGTTTTGCCGAAGATCAGGCGCTGATCCCCTACCCGCTGAACACCTTCCGCGGGTACCGCTACCTGCAGGAATACTTCGCCTTCCAGGACAAGTTCCTGTTTGTCGACCTGCTCGGCCTGGATGTGCTCAAGCGCGTGCCCGAAGACGTGCTCAAACAGGCGCGCGGCATCGAGCTGCGTTTCGATATTCACAAGGCCGGTGTGCAACGTATCCGCCCGACCCTGGATAACGTGCGCCTGTACTGTACGCCGGTGGTCAACCTGTTCGCCCATGACGCCATCCCGATTCGCCTCGACGGCAAGCAGGACCAGTACCTGCTGCTGCCCTCGGAGCTCGACTCCGAGCACTGCGGGGTGTTCTCGGTGGATCGCGTCACTGGCTGGAAGCCCGGCGGCAAGGGGTATGAAGAGTACGTGCCGTTCGAGTCCTTTGAGCATGACGCCAGTTTCGACGTGCCGCTGGCGCGCCCGCACTACAGCGTGCGCCAGCAACCTTCGCTGCTCGGCGACGGCCTGGAAACCTACCTGAGCTTCGGCCTGCGCAACCTCGATCAGCACGAAACGCTGTCCATCGAGCTGACCTGCACCAACCAGAACCTGCCGCGCCAGCTGGGCCTCGGTGATATCTGCATGCCCAGTGAGGACACCCCGGAGTTCCTCACCTTCCGCAATATCAGCGCGGTTACGCCGAGCTACGCGCCGCCGCTGCACCGCGATTTTCTGTGGAAGCTGATCAGCAATATGTCGCTGAACTACCTGTCGCTGGCCAACGTCGACGCGCTCAAGGTGATCCTGGAAACCTACGACCTGCCGCGCTACTACGACCAGCACGCGGAGAAGGTCAGCAAGCGCCTGCTCGACGGCCTGAAAAGCATCAGCCACCAGCATGTCGACCGCCTGCACCGTGGCTTGCCGGTGCGTGGTGTACGCACGCAATTGACGATCAACCCCGAGGGTTATGTCGGCGAGGGTGACCTGTTCCTCTTCGCCACCGTACTCAATGAATTTTTCGCCCTGTATGCCAGCTTGAACTCGTACCACGAGCTGCGCGTACAGAGCACACAGGGAGAGGTGTACCAATGGACGCCGCGCATGGGGCTACAGCCCCTGCTATGAGACCCTGCGCAAAGGCATGCGAGCTAGAGCCGGGCAAGGCGCCGTCGGGCGAAGAAGCGCAGTTTACGAGGTGTAAATGAGCATTCTGAGCCCGACTGCAACGCCGCCTGGCCGACGCGCAGCAGACTTTGAGCCGGGTCTCACCCGGCTTAGCCAGGGCATCCGCGAGTACAGCCTGTTTCAGGGTGTGCAGCTGGTGCTGGAACGCTTGCAGGCTGCTCATCCTGAATTGGATGAGGAAGCGCTGTATCAGCGACTGGAACTGCAGGCCAACCCGAGCATGGGGTTCCCCGGTAGCGATATCGATCGCGTGCATTTTTTCGAAGAGCACGGCGAGCTGCGCGCGCGCCTGCGCATCAACCTGGTCAGCCTGTTTGGCGCCGGCTCGCCGCTGCCAGCGTTCTACGGTGAACAGGCGCTGGGCGACAGTGAAGACGGCAACCCAACGCGGGATTTCCTCGACCTGTTCAACAACCGCCTGCAGCGTCTGCTACTGCCCACCTGGCAGAAATACCGCTACCACACACGTTTCCAGAGCGGTGCGATCGACCCGTTCTCCGCCCACCTGTTTGCCCTGATCGGCCTGGGCGGTGAAACCATTCGCAGCGCCTCCGAGTTGAACTGGAAACGCCTGCTGCCCTACCTCGGCCTGCTCAGCCTGCGCGCCCACTCGGCGGCGCTGATCGAGTCGGTGCTGCGCTACTACTTCAAACACGCCGACCTGCATATCGAGCAGTGCCTGGAGCGTCAGGTGGAGATCCTTGGCGAGCAGCGCAACCGCCTCGGTCTGGCCAACAGCCAGTTGGGCGAGAGCCTGGTGCTTGGCGAATTCGTGCGTGATCGCGGCGGCAAATTCCGCATTCACGTGCAGCAGCTGAACTGGGAGCGCTTCCATGAATTTCTGCCCATCGGCAGCGGCTACCAACCGCTCTGCGCGCTGGTGCGCTTCACCCTGCGCGACCCACTGGATTACGACATCCGCCTGGAACTGCGCCAGGACGACATACGCGAATTGCGCCTCGGCGCGGACAACCCCTGCCTGCTGGGCTGGACCACTTGGCTAGGGCGTGACAACGCCGACGGCGTGGTCACCCTCGGCAGCCAAGCTCATTAAGGAAGATGGAAATGATCAACGTCGATTTACAGCAGCTGGTGCAAGCCCTCGACGCGGCCAGCAAGCAGGACCTGGAAACCGCTGCCGAGCGTTGCGTGGTGCGCGGCGGCAGCAAGATTCTGGTGGAAGACCTGTTGCTCGGCCTGCTTGAGCGCCCGGAAGGCTTGCTGCCCCGCGCCCTGCAGGATGCCGACGTAAACGCCGGCGAGCTGGCCCGCGCCCTGCAACCGCGTGGCGAACACAACGAATCGCGCAACCCGGTATTTGCCACCGAACTGGTGCAATGGCTGCAGGACGCCCTATTGGTCGCCAGCCTGGAACTCGGCCAGAGCCAGGTCGATGAAGCCGCACTGATCCTCGCCCTGCTGCGCAATCCGATGCGTTACGCCGGCAGCCACTATCAGCCACTGCTGGCCAAGCTGAATGCCGAGCGCCTACGCGAATTCGCCCTGGCCCAGCAGCCGCAAACCGCTGCAGGTAAACCCGCAGCCGGTGGCGAATCGAATCTCTCGCGCTTCACTCACAACTTCACCCAACAGGCCCGTGACGGCAAGCTCGACCCGGTGCTGTGCCGCGACGGCGCAATCCGCCAGATGATCGACATCCTCGCGCGCCGGCGCAAAAGCAACCCAATCGTGGTCGGCGAAGCCGGTGTCGGCAAGACCGCCATCGTCGAAGGCCTGGCCCTGCGCATCGCCGCCGGTGAAGTGCCGGCCGCGCTCAAGGGGGTCGAACTGCTGTGCCTGGACCTGGGCCTGCTGCAAGCCGGCGCCAGCGTCAAAGGTGAATTCGAGCGCCGTTTGCAGGGCGTGATCGATGAAGTCAAAGCCTCGCCCAAGCCGATCATTTTGTTCATCGACGAAGCCCACACCCTGATCGGTGCGGGTGGCCAAGCCGGCAGTGGCGATGCCGCCAACCTGCTCAAGCCCGCCCTGGCCCGTGGCGAGCTGCGCACCATCGCCGCCACCACCTGGAGCGAATACAAGAAGTACTTCGAGAAGGACCCGGCCCTGGCCCGCCGCTTCCAGCCGGTGCATCTGCATGAGCCGACGGTCGATGAAGCCGTGACCATCCTGCGTGGCCTGGCGCCTGTTTACGAGAAAAGCCACGGCATCTACCTGCGTGACGACGCCGTGGTCGCCGCCGCCGAGCTGTCCGCGCGCTACCTGGCTGGCCGCCAACTGCCGGACAAAGCCGTCGATGTCCTCGACACCGCCTGCGCCCGCGTGCGCATCAGCCTGGCCGCCGCCCCGGAAACGCTGGAGCGCCTGCGTGGCGAGATCGCCGAAGGTGAGCGGCAGAGCGAGGCCATGAGCCGGGATATGGAAGCCGGCCTGCACATCGACAGTGAAAGCCTGGAACAACTCGAAGCACGCCTGAGCCAGGCCCGCGCCGAACTGGAGCAGATCGAAACCCGTTGGGCGGTGCAGCGTGAACTGGCCGAACACCTGCTGGAATTGCGCAAGCAGTGCGCCAGCCTGCGCCAAAACCCTACCGAAGCCGAGAACAGCGACGGCCAGGCCGTGCAGCTGGAGCAACTGGAAGGCGAACTGCGCGCCGTACAAGCCGAGCTGGCCAGCGCTCAGGTGAATGAGCGCCTGGTCAGTTTTGAAGTCTGCCCGCGCCTGGTGGCCGAAGTGATCAGCCACTGGACCGGCGTGCCACTGAGCCAGCTGGCCCGCGAACACAACAGCAAGGTGCTGACCTTCGCCCGCGACCTCGGCCTGCGTGTACGCGGTCAGGCGCAAGCCATCGCCGCGCTGGACCGCTCCATGCGCGCCAGCGCCGCCGGCCTCAATCGTGCCGATGCGCCGGTCGGGGTATTCCTGCTGGTCGGCCCCAGCGGCGTCGGTAAAACCGAAACCGCACTGGCCCTGGCCGATCTGCTGTACGGCGGCGAGCGTTTCCTCACCACCATCAACATGTCCGAGTTCCAGGAGAAGCACACGGTTTCCCGGCTGATCGGCGCACCACCCGGCTACGTCGGTTATGGCGAAGGCGGCATGCTCACCGAAGCCGTGCGGCAGAAGCCTTACTCGGTGGTGCTGCTCGATGAAGTGGAAAAAGCCGATCCGGAGGTGATGAACGTCTTCTATCAGATCTTCGACAAGGGCGTGGCCAACGACGGTGAAGGCCGTGAGATCAACTTCCGCAATACGCTGATTTTGATGACCAGCAACCTGGCCAGCGAGCGTATCGCCAACCTCTGCCAGAACGGCCAACGCCCGACAGCGGATGACCTAGAGCAAGCGATTCGCCCGACCCTGACTCAGCACTTCAAGCCGGCGCTGCTCGGCCGTATGCGCGTGGTGCCGTACTACCCGATCAGTGGCGAGGTGCTCAACGAGCTGGTCGGCCTCAAACTCGCGCGCTTTGGCGAGCGCCTGCAACGCCGTCAGCTGCAGTTCAGCCATTGCCCGGCGCTGCTGGAAAATCTCGCCGAGCGCTGCAGCCACAGCGACAGCGGCGCACGCCTGATCGATCACCTGATCGACCAGCACCTGCAACCGCTGGTGGTCGACCGCCTGCTCGACGCCATGGCCAGCGGTGAAAGCCTGCAACGCGTGCACGCCACCCTGGACGGCGAAGGGACGGTGGTCTGTGAGTTCGCTTAACGTGTCGCTGATGTTCAGCCAGGTGCCGCAGCCGCTGCGTTATGCCGAAGCACTGTTGCAACGCTTCGCCACGCTGGCGCGCGCGGCCAACAGTGACGCCCTGCTCGGCGGTCTGGTGGAAAGCGCCGCGCAGCTGTCCGGCAGCGAATTGAGCCAGCTGTACCTGCTCGACGATACGCACACACGCCTGACCCTGTCCGCCGAATGGCAGGACGGCCTGCTGCAACCGCGCGCGGACGCCAGCCTGTCCAGCGACTACGACGGCGAGCAGCTGCTGCAGTACTGCCTGTGCCAGAACCAGACGCTCAGCCTCAATGAACTGGACCACAACCTGCACCAGACCGGCTTCCTCCCCGAGGCGCAACAGCCCTGGCGCAGCCTGCTGTGCCAGCCGCTGCTGGATGAGCACAAAGGCGTCACCGGCCTGCTGCTGATTGCCAGCCAACGCGCGCGTGAGCTGCAGGGCTTCGCTGACTCGCTCGGTCAGCTGGGCAGTTTTGTGGTCGCCCAACTGCACCTGCTGCAGCGCCTGCGTTCATCGCACAGCGAACAGCCAGTTGCCGTGGTCAGCACGCCCTGCGCCAGCGGCTATGGCCTGATTGGCGACAGCCCGGCAATGCGCAGCGTCTATCAGCTGATCAGCAAGGTGCTGCACAACCCGGTCAGCGTTTTGCTGGCGGGCGAAACCGGCACCGGCAAGGAGCTGGTGGCCCGCGCCATCCACGATTGTGGTTTCCGCCGCAGCAAAGCCTTTGTCGTGCAGAACTGCGCCTCGCTGCCGGAAAACCTGCTGGAAAGCGAACTGTTCGGCTACCGCAAAGGCGCCTTCAGCGGCGCCGACCGCGACCATCAGGGCCTGTTCGATGCGGCCAACGGCGGCACGCTGTTCCTCGATGAAATCGGTGATATGCCGCTGAGCCTGCAAGCCAAGCTGTTGCGCGTATTGCAGGAAGGCGAAGTACGCCCGCTGGGCTCCACTGCCACGCACACCGTCGATGTGCGCATCGTCGCCGCCACCCACCACAACCTGCGCAACCTGGTGGAAGAAGGTCGTTTCCGCGAGGACCTGTTCTATCGCCTGGCGCAGTTCCCCATCGAACTGCCGGCCCTGCGTGAGCGCGATCAGGACATCCTCACCCTGGCGCGCTACTTCGCCGACAAGGCCAGCTCACTGCTGCAGCGCAATCAATGCCGCTGGGCCGACAGCACCCTTGATCACCTGGCCCGCTACCCCTTCCCCGGCAACGTGCGCGAACTCAAAGGTTTGGTCGAGCGTGCCGTACTGCTGTGCGAAGGCGGTGAACTGCTGCCGGAGCATTTCGACCTGCGCCAGACCGGCAGCAACGAGACGCCAGGCATGAACCTGCGTGAGCGCATGGAACGTGTTGAACGCAGCCTGCTGCTCGACTGCCTGCGCAAGAACCGTGGCAACCAGACCAGCGCCGCCTGCGAACTCGGCCTGCCGCGCCGCACCCTGCTGTACCGCATGCAGCGGCTGAATATCAGCCCGGCTGACGTGTAAGGCTTAAGGAGAAGAGCATGTTCAACGCCACCCACTCGCGTGACGTAAACCTCACCCGCACTCGGCGTGCCCACATGCGTTGTGGCCGTGCAGGAGCCTGCGCATGAAACCCACTCCAGCGAATGCAACCGCGCTTGGCGAACACTTCTACCTGTTCCAGAAAGCCCCAGGCCAGCCCAGCAAAAAGCTGATCATCACCAGCCACGGTGCCTATGTGCCTGGTATGCACCTCAACGTGCCGGCCAATACATCGCTGGTGTTCTACGGGCCCGATGGCAAGACCTTGGAAGACCCCGGCTTGGCCAGCGTCATGCGCGGCGAAGTGAAGCCACACGAACAGAAAGGCCCTGGAGAATCCACCCGCAACTACCTCGTCTCCAAATACAGTGATGACCATTACTCGAGCATTGCCTACTCGGTCAAAATTGTCGGCACCGATATCCTCACGGTGCGCAACCGCAAGCATCCGGCCTTATTGCTACAAAACAGCACCATCGCCTTGAGCGATGTCTTCAGTGAGCTGAACAAACACGGCCTGCAGTACGATGAAATTCATTGCGTGTTCTGCCGTAACTTTCTCTTCGCCGTTTCCCCCGAGACTCACGTAGCACCTCGGGTTATCAGCCTGCCGCCCGCCACTGCGCTTACCCCGCTTGCCAGTGCCGGCCTCGGCGCAACGACAACCATCAGTGCACTGAGCAGCCAAGCCACCCGCCGAGCAACGGCGCTGACGCCGCAACGCTTCAACCTGAGCATAGCGGGCCTCAGCCACGACTTGCAGGTGCTCGAATTTACCGGCCGTGAAGCCATCAGCCAGCCGTTCGTATTCGAGCTAGAACTGATCAGCGAGCGCCCCGATCTCGATCTGGAAAGCCTGCTGCACCAGCCCGCATTTCTTGCCTTTACCCCAGATGGTGGGGGAGTGCATGGCCTGGTCTACCGCGTCGCCCAGGGTGATTCCGGCAAGCGCATGACCCGCTACCACATCACCCTGCGCCCGCAGCTGGCTTACCTGGCGCACCGCATCAATCAGCGCATCTTCCAGCACCTGAGCGTGGAAAAGATCATCAGCCAGGTGCTCGAAGAGCACGGCATTCAGCGCAATGCCTACACATTCCAGTTCGGCCCCAGCGTCTACCCCGAACGCGAATACTGCGTGCAGTACGACGAAAGCGACCTGCACTTTATCCAGCGCCTGTGCGAGGAAGAAGGCATTCACTACCACTTCCAGCACATCGAACAAGGTCATGTGCTGGTCTTTGGTGACGACCAGACGGTGTTCCCAAAACTCGCGCCAACGGCCTATCAACAAGACAGCGGCCTGGTGGCCGACGAGCCGGTGGTCAAGCGTTTCGCCTTACGCCTGGAAACCCGCACCAGCCGCGTTACCCGCCGCGACTACAACTTCGAGAAACCCAAGCTGCTGATGGAAGCCGCCTTCAACAGCGAGTTCCAGCCCGACCTCGAGGACTACGACTACCCCGGTCGCTTTGTTGAGCGTGAACGTGGCAAGCACCTGGCCAAACGCAACCTCGAACGCCACCGCAGCGACTATGAGCTGGCCAACGGTGAAAGCGATCAGCCGCTGCTGGTCAGCGGCCACTTTCTCAACCTAAGCGCGCATCCGCGTAAGGACTGGAACCAACTCTGGCTGCTGACGGAAATCCACCACGAAGGCAAACAGCCGCAAGTGCTGGAAGAGTCCATCACCAGCGACACCCACAACAAAGATGGTTTCCAGCAGGGCTACCGCAACCGCTTCAGCGCCACGCCCTGGGATGTGCTGCATCGCCCAGCGCTGAAGCACCCGAAACCCAAGGTGCTCGGCAGCCAGACTGCCGTGGTCACCGGTCCTGCGGGTGAAGAGATCCACTGCGACCCTTACGGCCGCGTCAAAGTGCAATTTCATTGGGACCGCGAAGGCCAAGCGAACGATAAAACCAGCTGCTGGCTGCGCGTGTCCTCCAGCTGGGCCGGCGATGGCTACGGCGCTATCGCCATCCCGCGCATCGGCATGGAAGTGCTGGTGACCTTCCTCGAAGGCGATCCCGACCAGCCGCTGGTCACCGGCTGCCTGTACCACGCCGCCCACGTCGTGCCCTACGCGCTGCCGGCGAACAAGACCCGCAGCCTGTTCAAAACCTTGAGCAGCCCAGGCGGTGGTGGCTACAACGAGCTGCGCATCGAAGACAAGAAAGGCGTCGAACAGATCTACCTGCACGCCCAGCGCGACTGGGACGAAAACATCGAACACGACCAGAAAATCCGCGTCGGCAACGAGCGCCACGACACCGTCGAAGCCAATAGCTACAGCCAGTTTCTCGCCGAAGAACACCGCACCACCCACGCCGACCGCAAGGTGGAAACCCGCAGCAACGACCACCTCACCGTCGGGCAGAAACAGCATGTGAAAGTCGGCGTCGGCCAGTTCGTCGAAGCCGGCAACGAAATCCACTACTACGCCGGCAGCAAAGTAGTGATCGACGCCGGCATGGAACTCACCGCCTCGGGTGGCGGCAGCTTCCTCAAGCTTGATCCGGGCGGCGTCACGCTTAGCGGTGCGACGGTCAAGATCAACTCGGGGGGTGGCCCGGGCAAAGGCTCAGGCATCGCGATTCTGTCGCCCACTATTCCGGGCGCGGCGGATGCGGATAAAGCGGGCAATCTGTTGGAGCGTGCGCACCGCAGCCATCGCGCCCGTTATGTGCTCCTTGATGAAGAAACCGGGGAACCATTGGTTGGCGTTCCATACACCCTCAAACGCGCAGATGGCTCACGCCAAGCTGGGTACTCAGACCACGAAGGCAAAACCTTCCTGACCCACAGTGCAGAGCCCACCGAAGTCGAATTATTAACCCCGCAGCGCCAAGTCGAACAGCAGGAGCCGCTGTTCCTTGCCGGTGAACAAGCCCCCAAAGACATGACCCTGGACTACAAAAACGCCAACGCGGAGGGCGAATGAATGGCTGTTATACAACCGCAGACCCCACAAGGTTGCACCACCACCAGCGTCGAAGGTACAGAAAAAGAGGCCCGGTTGCCCAACCCAACCAACAAGCCCTACCTGGTGGAAAAAGCCAATTACGCGGTGCGCTTTCCGCGCCTGTCCGTCAAGAAGCTGCCCAGTGGAGCCCTAGGAGGCCTGGAGCTTAAGCAGTTGGTGATGAGCGGTCTGATACGCGCGGACGAATATCTTCGTGACTTCCGTTGGGACTACAAAGCTGAGGTTTGCTTCGATATGACCCGCTTGCCTCCTACCCCGTTTCTCAGCACCTCGAATACGCGCAAGGGAGAGACACCCGACCCGGATCGTCGTCATACCCTGATCCCCTTTCCAGCGGGCTTAACCAAAGGCCTGTTGCGCCGGCCGGATGTGATCATTGTCAAAAACCGTGGCCAGCGCTGGCCAGGCCAGGCAGGGCCAGATCATCAGGGCGTAATGCATCCGGACAATCTGGAGCGGGTGGTGGAGGTGAAGTTTCCGGGGGATAAATTATGGCCGGATCAGCGTACGGCCTACCTTCAGATTGCTGGAGGCCAGAGTAGATTTTCTGTATTGGAAATTCATGACTGCCGCGACGATGGTGAGCGCGAGCGTGACCGTCAAACCAACGAAAGTCAGCAGCCAACTGCTAATAGCAACCCGCTGTCCTGGCCAATCATTCCTCCTCTGATCATGCCAGGCCCAGGTGATGATCAAAAACCTCGCCCGGCGCCTGTACCGGTTCCGGTCTATGGCCCGCGACCGATCCCCAAACCAGCCCATATGGAAAGCTGGACGCAGCAAGTACGAGAGGCCGTTGACGGTCTGCTGGAGGATGGTGCCCAGGGTATTCGCCAGCTTTCCACCGAAGTACAGAATCACCTTGAAGAGGCTGCCACCTGGCTCAGTAGCAAAGGCCAATGGGTACGTAGCAAAACTGAACCGGCTTGGGAGTGGATCAGCGAAACCGGTACCCAGGTGCTGCGCTGGACAGACGAACAGCTACGGGCGATTTGGGCCGAGGTGCAACGCTATACCGATTTGACACTGGACATGCTCGGCAAGATCGACTGGATGCAAGTACTGATCAATGTCGGCATTGCCGTTGGCACAGTGGTAGTGGCTTTTGTGATTGCCGGAGCTTTAGTCGCTGCAGGTGTTCCTGCGGCAATCATTTCTGGACTTCTTGTTTTGGTTCGTCTGGCACAACTGTCATGGGCCTGGTTGGCCAGTATTTTGGGGGCAGGCGCAGCTGCCGGCGCCCTGACCGCAGGTTGAGAGATATCGAATGAGTACATTAGATAAATTAAAAGAGCAGGCTCCGAACTTGGAATTTGAACTTCCAGACGGCACATCGGTGGTCAAGCTTGGGTTGATCATAACTCTTTACTTCAAGGCGGGATATACAACTGAAAGCAAGCAAAAGGTGATGGAGTGCTTCGAGCGCTTTTATGAAGATTTTAAATTTCATCTTAAATGGCAAGTCTATAAACGCGACAAAAAACTAACTGATACCAATTTCAAAAAAACAATTGAGCAAATACTCGCAACTGAACCGAACGAGCAATATTACTGGAGCTTGAGCAGTTCCAATGGCGTTAGTGACGCTCCAGCTTATTGCATATCTGCCATGAATTCATTTGAGGTTCATGGCGATAAAATACTTTCATATATAAAGGTAAGCTTTCCTTGGTTCTGTCTTGATAAAGAAGATTTTTTTGATAGGTACCAGCAATGGATAACCTATTTGTGTAGCCAAGTTAACGCGGAGCATGGATATGGTGGTCTTTCTAGCTCCCTACCCAATGATTACGACAGTTATATGCCAACAGAATATCAACTGGCACAGCAGTACTCCGGCCTGATGGTCGACTCCGCACCTTTTGCCGACACGTTAGGGCTTCAGAAACACATAAAAGGTGTTAACTGGTTCACCGTGCTAGGTAATACCTACGTCGAACGCTTGGGTGGCGAAAGTGCCATCTACCATGCATTAAGCGGCCGCGGCGATATCCAGATTCAGCCCTACAACAACGGTCTCATCATTCGTGCCGGGCAGTATCCAGAGCTGGGAGCCTCCGAAGATGGCCTCCCAGTGGCCTACGTTGCAGTCAATAAGGTGGTCAAGCCGGTACGCATTCCAAACCCCGATCAGTTGCACAGCTATTCCCCCTACGGCGACTGCTTCGATCAGGAAAGTACTCTCCGCTGGTATGCCCGCTTCGACCAAGAAAGCGGAAAAGACATGCCATCGAGCATTCTCGCCGGGCAACCCTGCTCGCACGAAGGCTTCTGGTTTACTCCCGCCCAGCCCAACTCTCGTCGTCATTTCCGGCAGGGCGAAATCATGCCTGCCATTGATGACTCCAATTGGGGCGCGACGCTTTGGTATTGGTCCGGCGAAGACCATGCCTGATATCTGCTTACCCACCTTTCGCACTTAAAAGAGAAGAGCAACTGATGCTGAAACGTTATTACCCAACCGCCCTGCTCGCCCTAGCCCTGTGCCTCACCGCCTGCAGCGGCAATTACAAGTTCAACGATGACGAATACCGCCCACTCGGCGAACCGCAAGCAGTGAAACGCGGCAACTGACCGCAAGGAGCTAACAACCATGGAACTGGTCTTCGATGTGGTCAGTGCACAGCAGTTCGTGCCAGGTCTATTGACCACCAAAACCTTCAAGCAGGCTGGCGGCATTATTGGTCGGGCGGAGGAATGCGACTGGGTGATTCCGGATCGCAAACGTGTGCTGTCCAGTCGACATGCCGAGGTGAGCTATCGCAATGGTGCCTTCTACCTGACCGACACCAGCAGCAATGGCATTCAGTTGAAAGACAGCGGTGCCAGCCTGCGCAAGGGCGAGGCCCAGCGCATTGAGCATGGCAGCGTGTATTGCTTTGGCGATTTCGAGCTGCGCGCGCGGCTGATTCAGGACCCGGCCATGTTTGCCGGCGATATCGGCCGTGCCCAGCCGGCCGGCAGCATCATCCCGGACGATGCCTTTCTCGACCTCGACCCGCTGACCGCCATCGACCAGCAGGAGCGCGTGTATGCCGAGGTCGATGACCTGACGGCGATTCTGCGCCCGCATAACGTGCAGGCGCAGCAACGCGACTATGCGCAGATTGATGAAGAAAACCTGCTGGTGCCGGCGTTGGTCATGCCCACGCCTGAACCGCAGCCCAAGCGTGCACCGGAACCGGTGCGTCTGCCGCCGACCTTCTGGGAAAAATTCTCCGAGGCCCTCGGGGTCAAACTCGATGACCTCGATGACGAGGCACGTGAGGCCCTGGCCATCCACAGCGCCAAGTTGCTCAAGCAGAGCATCGGCAGCCTGCAGCAAAGCCTGCGTACCCGCAGCGAGCTGAAGAACGAACTGCGCCTGGCCCTGACCACCGTGCAGAGCGCTGGCAACAACCCGCTCAAGCACACCGCCGACAGCAGTGAAGCGCTGAGCGCCTTGCTGCGTGGCGGCAAGGCCGGACAACTGAGCGCCGAGCAGACCATCAGCCGCAGCTTCCGTGATCTGCAAGCGCACCAGGTGGCGCTACTCGCCGCCAGCCGCGCGGCCGTCAAAGGCATGTTCGAGCAACTGTCGCCGGAACAGCTGAGCCTGCGTTTCGAGCGTGAAGGCCGCAAGCCGCTGATCGCCACCGCTGGCAGCCGCTGGCGCGCCTACCGTCGCTTGCACAGTGCCTGGAAGCAGAACGACGACTGGAGCGACCGCCTGTTCGCCCGCGACTTCGCCCACACCTACGAAGAACAGGTTCGCCTGATCGCCACCCTCAACACCGATGTTCAAGGATGATCTCCATGCACCGTTTCACCTGCCTGGCCCTGTTGGCCGCCCTGCTCAGCCTCACCGGTTGCGCCGCACTCTCGCCCTATTCGGATATGACCAAGCTCGACCTGACCCTCAACGGCAGCGATGAGCTCAACCCGGACCTCAATGGCCGTCCTTCGCCAATCGTCCTGCGTCTGATCGAGCTGAAGCACCCGGTAGCCTTTGAAACGGCCGATTTCTTCTCGCTCTATCAGCGCCCGAAAGAAGCCCTGTCACCGGATATGGTGGTGCTCGAAGAGCTGGAGCTGCGCCCCGGCGAGCAACGCGAAATGAAGCTCTCGGTACAACCGGGCAGCCGCTATGTCGGCGTGCTGGCGGCCTACCGCGACCTGCCGGAAAGCAACTGGCGCGTGGTGATTCCACTGCAGGAAAAGGAACGTAATAGCAGCGTGCTGACCCTCGATGCATTGGGCATCAAGACCCAGGACGACACCCGCAAGGAAGAGGAATAAGCCATGGCCATGCATAAAGTGGTCTGGCAGGAAGGCATGCTGCTGCGCCCGCAGCACTTCCAGCAGAACGACCGTTACTACGACTACCAGCTGAAAACCCGCACGCAGAAGCTCGACAGCTACGCCTGGGGGTTTTTCGAGCTGGAGATCGACCGTCAGTTTCTCAATATGGGCAAACTGGTGGTGAGCAAGGCCAGCGGCATCCTGCCCGATGGCACCCTGTTCGACATCGGTGCCGAGCGCGAGCCGCTGGCTCTCGACGTACCGCCAAACACCGGCAACACCCCGGTGTACCTGGCGCTGCCGCTGGTCACCGGCAACCATATCGAGAGCCGCCGCCCGGAGCAGCAGGACGTGCTCGCGCGTTTTGTTGCCTTTGATGAGGAAGTGACCGACTCCAACGCCGGCGACAGCGCCGCCAGCCAGGTCAGCTGTGGCCGGCCGAACTTCCGCCTGCTGCTCGGCGAGCAACAGAGCGACCAGGCCTACGTCAAACTGCAGCTGTGCGACGTGCTCGACACCACCCCGGACGGGGTGATCAGCATCGACCCGGAATTTATTCCGACCTACGTCAACTTCCAGGCGTCCGGCTACCTGCTCAGCTGCCTCAAGGAAGTGATCAGCATGCTCGCCCACCGGGGCGACATTCTGGCCGAACGCATTCGCGCCACCGGCAAGGTCGGCGGCGCGGAAGTCGGCGACTTTATGATGCTGCAACTGATCAACCGCTTCGAGCCGGTGCTGCGCCATTACCTCGGCATCGAGCAGGTGCATCCGGAGCAGATCTACCGCGAATTGCTCGGCCTGCTCGGCGAGCTGGCGACCTTCTCCAGCGAGATCAAGCGCCCGCGCCTGGACAGCCGCTACCTGCACAGCGACCAGGGCGTGAGCTTCCGCAAACTGATGGATGCGATCCGCCAGGTGCTGTCGATGGTGCTGGAACAGCACGCCATCGAGATGCTCCTGCAGCAACGTCAGTACGGCATTCAGGTATCGCCGCTGCACGATCACAAGCTGCTCGCCACCTCCACCTTCGTCCTCGCCGCCAGCGCCCAGTGCGACTCGGAAGAGCTGCGCCAGCGCCTGCCCGCTCACCTCAAGGTCGGACCGGTGGAGCAGATTCGCCAACTGGTCAACCTGCACCTGCCCGGCATCAAGGTCAAACCCATGCCGGTGGCACCGCGGCAGATCCCCTTCCACTCGGGCAAGACCTATTTCGCCCTAGAACTGGGCTCCGAAGAACTGGCGCAGCTGGAACGCTCAGGCGGCTTCGCTTTCCACGTGTCCGGCGAGTTCTCCGGACTTGAGATGAAATTCTGGGCGATCAGGAACTGATGATGACGACCAAGGAAATGGAATACGGCCAGGACGACAAAACCGTCATCCTCAACCGCAAGGGCGATGCCCCGGCGCACAGCCCGCTGACCGACTTCGCCGCGCCGCCAAAATTCGAGCAACTGGAAGAGCGCATGATCTACGCCGCACGCCTGCGCCCGGCGGAGAGCTTCAATATCAGCCTCAACCCGCTGGTGGCCGCCGCCGCCACCCTGCTCTCGGAAGTGGTGCGCCTCAAGCACAGCTTCGACAGTGAAGACATGCACGCGCTGAACCAGCGTCTGTCCAGCGCCATCAAGCTGTTCGAACACCGCGCCCTGCATGAAGGCGCGGAAAGCAGCCAGGTGATGGCCGCGCGTTACGTGCTGTGCACCGTGGTCGATGAGGCCGTGGTGACCACGCCCTGGGGCAACGAGAGCGAATGGTCGCAGATGAGCCTGCTGTCCTCGTTCCACAACGAGACCTTCGGCGGCGAGAAGTTCTTCCAGCTGCTTGAGCGCCTGTCGCGCAACCCGGTCAAGCACCTGCCGATGCTTGAGCTGATGTACCTGTGCCTGTCGCTCGGTTTCGAAGGCAAGTACCGCGTGCTGCCGCGCGGCATGCTCGAACTGGAAGCGGTGCGTGACAGCCTCTATCGGCAGATCCGCCAGCTACGCGGTGACGTGCCGCGTGAAGTGTCGCCGCACTGGCAGGGCCTGAAAGACACCCGCCGACGGCTGGTACGCATCGTGCCGTGGTGGCTGGTGGCACTGTTCACCGTGGTTTGCCTGGTGGTGATGTACAGCGGTTTTGCCTGGGTCTTGGGTGAACAACGCGAAACGATTCTGCAGCCGTACGCGCAACTTGACCCGTCTTCGGGTGCATTCATGGATGAGACGAAATGAAGCCTTTTTTCGGCAAATTAGCCGCATTTTTCCGCAAGACCTGGGTGTGGAGCCTGTGTCTGGTATTGGTTCTGGCGCTGCTGGTGTGGTTTGTCGGCCCGCTGCTGGCGGTCAACGATTACAAGTTCTGGGAATCGGCCACCAGCCGTCTGCTGAGCATCAGCCTGCTGTTCCTGATCTGGGGCCTGGCCATGGTGTTCGCCAGCTGGAAGGCCACCGCCCGCAAGCAGGCCGAAGAAGATGACGCCGACGCCCAAGAGCGTCTGCGTCGCGAGGGTTTGATCGACGAAGAGCAGAGTGAGCTGCGCAATCGTTTCAAGCTGGCCCTGCACACCCTCAAACGCTCCAGCCTGTACCGCGGCCGCAGCGAAAAATGGCGCAATGAGCTGCCCTGGTACCTGCTGCTCGGCCCACAGAGCAGCGGCAAAACCAGCCTGCTGGATTTTTCCGGCCTGGATTTCCCGCTCAACCGCGCGGACCAGCAACGTCTGACCAAGGACGTTTCCGGCACCCGTTATGCCGACTGGTACTTCGCCGACCACGCCGTGCTGATCGACACAGCCGGGCGCTACCTGACCCAACCCGACCCGGCCATCGACGGCCGCGCCTGGGACACCCTACTGGGCCTGCTGCGCAAACGCCGTGCGCGCCCGCTGAACGGTGTGCTGGTGACCATCCCGGTGGAGCAGCTGCAAGGTGGCAGCGAAATCGAACTGGAAAACCTCGCCCGCCAGACCCGTCAGCGTCTGCAGGATATTCACCAGCGTCTGGGTGCCGATGTGCCGGTGTACCTGGTGCTGAGCAAGGCCGACAAGGTATTGGGCTTCGATGAATTCTTCGACCAGCTGTCGCGCGAAGAAAGCGATCAGGTGCTCGGCGCCAGCTTCCGCAAGGAGCAGAACGCCACTGACGTGCAGGTGATTCGTCAGGAGTTCGAAGAACTGCTGCGCCGCCTCAACAGCCAAGTGATCTTGCGCATGCACCAGGAGCGCGATACCCAGCGGAGGGGCCGTATCCTCGATTTCCCGCACCAGTTGGGCCTGCTCGGTGAGCGCCTGTGCCTGTTCAGCGAGCTGGCCTTCAGCGGCAACCGCTACCAGCGTGCCAGCCAGTTGCGCGGCTTCTACCTGACCAGCGCACCCGAACTGAACGACCAACTCGACCCAAGCACCAGCGGCATCGGCCGCAACCTGGGCCTGGCCAGCAGCGCCCTGCCGACCTTCCGCAGCGGGCGCTCGCGCTTTATCAATCACCTGCTCAGCCGGGTGATCTTCCCCGAAGCCGACCTGGCCGGCCTCGACCAGAAAGAAGTGCGCCGCATCGACTGGGGCCAGCGCGCCATGTACGCCACCGCCCTGGTGGTGCTCGGTGTGTTTGGTGTGGTCTGGGCCGGTAGCTTCTCCGGCAACCATGGCCGCCTGGAGCAACTGCGTGATCTGGCTCAGCAGCTGACCCAGCAACACAACAACCTCGGCGTGCAGGATGACGCCCTGCGCACCCTCAAGGCGCTGGATCACAGCTACGCCGCCACCCAGGTATTCCCGCCGAAGGGTGAGGTGTCCTACCTGCAACGCGGCGGTCTGTATCAGGGCGAAAAAGTCGATCCAACACTGCAGCAGGCCTACCGCGCCGAGCTGGAAAACCTGCTGCTGAGCCGCGTCGGTCGTCAGCTGGAAGCACAAGTCCGCGCCAACCTGGGTGACCGTGAACGCCTGCTCAACAGCCTGCGTGCTTATCTGATGCTCAATCTGGAAGAGCGTCGCGACAAGGCCTTCCTGCAGGAGTGGCTGGCGGCCGACTGGTCGCTGCGTTACGCCGGCAACAGCGCCGGCCAGCGCGGCCTGAATGAGCACTTCGAGCGCCTGCTGTCCGAGTCGTTCGCACCTTATTCGCTAAACCAGCCGCTGGTGGCGCAGGCGCGGCAGATCCTGCGCAGCGAGTCACTGGCCAACGTGGTCTACCGCATGCTCCGCGAAGAAGCACGCAGCCTGCCGGATTACCGCCTGAGCCAGAAGCTCGGCCCACAGGCCGGCCTGTTTGCTGGCAGTGACTATGTGATTCCGGGCTTCTACACCCAGGTTGGCTACCAGAAAACCTTCACCGCCAAGGGCGCTGACCTGGTGCGTGAATTGCTGCGCGACAACTGGGTTCTGGGTGAAGGCGACAACCTGAGCGCGGCCGACCTCAGCCGTCTGCTGGTGGAAATGGAGCAGCTGTACTTCCGCGATTACGCCAACTACTGGGGCGAAGCCATTGCGCAGCTGTCGCTGGACCCGATCGGCAGCGCCGGCCAGGGTGCCTTGCAACTGGCCGGCCTGACCGCCGCCAACTCGCCGCTGCTGCAACTGCTGGTGGAGGTGCGCGACAACACCCGCTTCAAAGGCATGGCCGAAGCCGCCGACGATGCCGGAGCCGCCGCCGAAGCGCTGGAAGGTAGCAAAGGCAAGCTGGGTAAAGTCGCCAAGCTGGCCAGTTCTGCCGCTGAACAAGCGCAAGCGGCGCTGGTGAAAAACCTGCCGGACACCGCGCGTAAAACCCTGGAGCGCCGCTTCGAACCGCTGCACCGCTTGCTGGATGACAACGGCGGTGCCGGCCCGGAACTGGCGATGACCCTGCAAGCGCTGGATGCCTTACAACTGCAACTGGCCAGCCTGGCTCATGCCAGCGCGCCGGAGCAGGCGGCGTTCGAGCTGGCCAAGGCGCGTATGGGCGGTCAGCGTGATGCGATCAACCAGGTGCGCAGCAATGCCGCACGCCTGCCACAACCGGTCGGCAACTGGCTCGGCCTGCTCGCCGAAGACAGCTGGATGCTGGTGCTCAACGACGCCTACCACTACCTCAACCAGCGCTATAAGAGCGAGCTGTACGCCGCGTATGACGGCTCGTTGAAGCAGCGTTATCCGTTCAGCGCACACAGCGAAAGCGACGTGGCGATTGCCGATTTCCGCGAGTTCTTCAAGGCTCAGGGGATTGCCGAGCGCTTCTTCGACAACTACCTCAAGCCGTTCGTCAGCGGCACCGCCGGCCAGTACCAACTGCGCCGCGTGGATGGCCGTGGCCTGCCGTTGTCGCGCGAGTTCCTGCTGCAGATGAGCCACACCCAAACCATCCGTCGCAGCTTCTTCGCCGAGAACCCCAACGAGCCGAAAGTGCTGTTCAAACTCGAACCCTACTCGCTGGATTCCAGCCTGGGCCGCGCCGACTTCCGCTTTGGCAATCAGCAGATGGAATACCGCCACGGGCCAATCGTGCAGACCGCTTTCAGCTGGCCGGCCGAAGCCAATGAAGGGCGTACCAGCCTGGTGGTCGAAGAGCTCGGTGGACGCAAGGTGGGTATCGAGAAGAACACCGGCCCCTGGTCGCTGTTCCGCCTGCTCGACCTGATGAGCGTGGACTACCACAGCGGCCGCGATGTGCTGATGCTCAAGGCCGACCTCGGCGGCCTGCGCGCCAACTACCTGTTGCACAGCCAGCGCGCGCCGAACCCGTTTGACCTAGACCAGTTGCGCAGCTTCAAACTGCCGGCCACGCTCTGATGCAGGAGGTTGCCAACCGCTGGCGCAGCGCGGCGCGTACCGACACCGGCAAGGTGCGGGCGCGCAACGAGGATGCCTTTCTCGCCCTGCCGGAACAGGGCCTGTGGGTGGTGGCCGACGGCATGGGCGGGCACCAAAACGGTGCCCTGGCCAGCCGCCTGATTGTCGAGCAGCTGGCCGAGCCGAGCGCAGGTGATTTGCCACAGCGTCTGGATGAGCTGCGCAAGCGCCTGCACGCGCTCAACCGTCGTCTGGGTCAGGAGCTGACGGTCACCGCCGCCCACCCGGACCCTGTGATCGGCAGCACGGTGGTGGCCCTGCTGATCGAAGGCGACCGTGCCGCCTGCGTGTGGGCCGGCGACAGCCGCTGCTACCTGTGGCGCGGCAGCAGGCTGTATCAGCTCAGCCGCGATCACTCGTTGCTGCAGCAGCTGATCGATGAACAGCAACTGAGCCCCAGCGAAGCCGCGCGACACCCGGCAGCGCACGCCCTGACCCGCGCCATTGGTGCCAGTGACGAGCTGAAGCTGGAGATTCTCGAACTGGATGTGCTGCCTGGCGATGCCTTTCTGCTGTGCAGCGATGGCCTGTACCAAGGCGTATCCGTCGACGACATCGGCGCAGCGCTAAACCTGCCGTCACCGCAGCTGACTCTGAATCGGTTATTCCAACTGGCCCTCGACGGCCCGGCGCGGGACAACCTGAGTGCGGTGGTGATCCGCCGATGAGGACTCACGGATGAGTGAACAGCTGCTCGACGACCTGCCGCTGGCAAGCCCCCCGGCCAGCGACCTGACCTACTTCGCCCTGGCCGCGACGGCCGCCAAACCGGCCACGCAAGCCCCGCGCGAAGTGCTCAGCGAACTGCCGGAAGTACTCGGCGGCCGCTACAAGATCGAGCGCCTGCTCGGGGTCGGCGGCATGGGTGCGGTGTATCGCGCCCGTGATCTGTTGCGCGAACAGTTCGGTGACCCCGAGCCGTACGTGGCGCTGAAAACCCTCAGCGATGACTTCGCCGAATACCCGGACGCCAACGCGCTGCTGTACAGCGAGTTCGCCCTCACCGCGCGACTCAACCACCCGCATGTGGTGCGTCTGTTCGGCTTCGAGGTGGATGTGCACAGCCAGCGCGCCTTCCTCACCCTGGAGCTGCTCAAGGGCCTGACGCTGGATCAACTGCTCAGTGATCGCCCCGAGGGTCTGCCCTGGAGCGAGCTGCAGGAAATCGCCATCGCCCTGCTTGACGCCCTGAGCTATTCGCACAGCCTCGGCGTGCTGCATGGCGACCTGAAGCCCAGCAATGTGATGCTCGCCGAAGACGGCCTGCGCCTGTTCGATTATGGTCTCGGCCAGCCCGTGGAAGGCCTGTTACCCGGCTTGCCGCGCCTGTGCCGCAACCGCTTTACCGCCTGGACGCCGCGCTACGCCGCCCTGGAATTACTCGACGGCGCACCACTGACCGCTGCAGCCGATGTCTATGCCGTGGCGTGCGTACTGTATGAGCTGGCCAGTGGTCGCCACCCGTTCAGCCGGCAAAGCGCCAAACAGGCCAAGGCCATGGAGCTGGATAAACAGCTGCAACGCCCTGAGCAGTTACCGGCGCATTGCTGGCCCGCCCTGCGCACCGCGCTGGCGTTCGATGAAGCGCAGCGCAGCCTCAGTTGCGCGCAGTTGCTTGAGGTGTTTCGCCAGCCCGCACCCAGCGGCTGGCGGCGGTGGCTACAGCGAGGCAACGCGTAGGTTGGCGCTGAGGCACGAAGCCCAACGGCACCTCGCGACATCAATGGATGATCTTTCAACAAGGAAATGACCATGTTCAACCCGGCCAATGAAACCCACTTCAGCCTGAGCATCGAAGGCCTTGAGCACGACCTGCAAGTGCTTGAGTTCAGCGGCCGCGAAGCCATCAGCCAGCCCTACCGTTTCGAGCTGGAACTGATCAGCGAGAACGCCGAGCTGGATCTGCAGAGCCTGCTGCATCAGCGTGCCTTTCTCGCTTTTACTCCAGACGGCTTGGGCATTCACGGCCTGATCTATCAGGTCGCCCAGGCTGAATCCGGCAAACGCCTGACCCGCTACAAACT
The DNA here is from genome assembly GCF_003060885.1 of Pseudomonas sp. HMWF032. GTDB lineage: Bacteria > Pseudomonadota > Gammaproteobacteria > Pseudomonadales > Pseudomonadaceae > Aquipseudomonas. The sequence continues at coordinate 92,460 of NZ_QAIG01000005.1, read as the reverse complement.
GAGCATCGTGCCGCAGCTGAGCTACCTGGCCCTGCGCACCAATCAACGGATCTTCCAGCACCTGACGGTGCCGCAGATCGTTGCTCAGGTGCTGCAGGAACACGGCATCGTTGAAGGTGATTACCAGTTCCTGCTCGGCCCAACGGTTTATCCCGCGCGCGACTACTGCGTGCAGTACGACGAGAGCGACCTGCACTTCGTCCAGCGCCTGTGCGAGGAAGAAGGCATTCATTACCACTTCCAGCACAGCGCCAAAGGCCATGCCATTGTCTTCGGCGATGACCAGAGCGCCTTCGGCAAACTCGGCCAGCCCACCGCTTATTTGCAGGACAACGGCATGACCGCCGATGAGCCGGTGATCAAGCGCTTTGCCGTACGCCTGGAAACCCGCACCAGCCGCATCACCCGCCGCGATTACGACTTCGAGCAACCGCGCCTGCTGATGGAAGCCACCTTCAAGGAAGAGCGCGACCCCGAGGCCACGCCGCTGCCGGACCTTGAGGATTACGACTACCCCGGCCGCTTTATCGACCGTGCGCGCGGCAAGCACCTCAGCCAACGCCACCTCGAACGCCACCGCACCGATTACCGCCTGGCCGAAGGCCGGGGCGATCAGCCGAAACTGCTCAGCGGGCACTTTCTGGAACTCTCCGACCACCCGCGCCAAGACTACAACGATCTCTGGCTGCTGCACGAGGTGATCCACCAGGGCAAACAGCCGCAGGTGTTGGAAGAGTCAGTCACCAGCCATACCGCCGCCAGTGATGGTTTCCAGCAGGGCTACCGCAACCACTTCACCGCCACGCCCTGGGATGTGCCCTTCCGCCCGCCATTGGCCCACCCAAAACCCAAAGTCCTGGGCAGCCAAACCGCCGTGGTCACCGGCCCCGCGGGTGAGGAAATCCACTGCGACGAATACGGCCGAATCAAGGTGCAATTTTTCTGGGACCGTGAAGGCCAAGCCGACGACACCACCAGTTGCTGGCTGCGCGTGGCTTCCAGCTGGGCCGGTGATGGCTACGGCGGCATCGCCATCCCACGGATCGGCATGGAAGTGCTGGTGACCTTCCTCGAAGGCGACCCCGACCAGCCGCTGGTTACCGGCTGCCTGTACCACGCCGAACACGTGGTGCCTTACGACCTGCCGGCGAACAAAACCCGCAGCGTGTTCAAAACCCTCAGCACACCGGGCGGTGGCGGCTACAACGAGCTGCGCATCGAAGACAAGAAAGGTGCCGAGCAGATCTACCTGCATGCCCAGCGCGACTGGGACGAAAACATCGAGCACGACCAGAAGATCCGTGTCGGCCATGAACGCCACGACACGGTAGAAGCCAACAGCTACACCGAGCTCAAAGCCGAAGAACACCTGACCGTCAAAGCCGAGCGCAAGGTCGAGGTCAAACCCGACGACCACCTGACCGTCGGGCAAAACCAGCACATCAAACTCGGCACCGCTCAACTGACCAAAGCCGGCCGCGAAATCCACCTCAAAGCCGGGCAGAAGATGGTCATCGAAGCCGGCACCGAGCTGACCCTAAAAGCCGGCGGCAGCTTTATCAAACTCGACCCCAGCGGCATCACCCTCCTCGGTCCAATGGCCAAAGTCAACGCCGGTGGCGCACCGGGTAAGGGCTCGGGGATCAAGATCAAACCACCGGTACTGCCGGGTGCGGCGGATAGCGATAAGGCGGGGAGTTTGTTGGATGAGGCGTTGATGAACTCACTGCAAAAAACTGAAAACCAGCCTCAGGCATTTTTCCTTTTTTCTGAATAATTACTTCATAACTAATTAACCAAAATTTGAACGAGCGAACTTCGATGAAAACAAGTACCAAAATACAAAGCAAAAATAATTTCACAGAGAAAACAACTAAACTAGTTTTTCTAGTAAGTATATTACTGTTCAGCACCGCTTGCAGTAGCAAACCATTAAATGAATTTCAAAGCTTTGAGTACAAGGAAGCCATTCGCGCATTCCAAGAGCAACAGCATGACACACCTGGCGTATGGACTTGCAGCTACACTGAAAACAGCAAAGTCAGACCCAGCACGAATGCTGAATCGTTATTAGTAGAGGTAGATGAAAAATACATATATGTAAAACATAACAATCAAATCACCGAACTATCCCTAACAACTAGGGACAATGAAAAATCGACCTACAAAAACAAACAAGAAGGTCTATCGCTGAAAATAAATATAATTAATAAAAGTAATTACAGCGAATATCAAGAGTCGCATGACCGGACAATAGAAGCAGAACTAGAAGCCTCAGGAAAAATTTATAAACTACAGCTTCTTGGAGAAGCATGCGGAATTTAATAGACATTACAAGATTATAGTTGCGCAACGCGACAAGGAATTAGCATGTACACAATAATAGAGAGCGGAACAAATGGTATTGAACCGGTCAAATCCTATGAAGACCTGGAGAAACACCATCCATCAAAAGCTAGAGAGCCAAAGCGTGAGTATGACGAAACTGATGGGCATCTAGAAGAAATCCGAACAAATGAGCCAGGCGGCCGCAGACTGGTAAAAAAAGATTTCGTTTTACTTGTAAATGGCAGCAACAAGTCTATTGATGTTCCGTGCCCTGTCGCAGGCTTTGTAAAGACTTTTAAGTCTTACGGCACAGTTAAAATATATAGCACCGAAAAATACGATGACCTGCTTGGACAAGTACTTCATTTAGATACCAATTTCAAAGTCAAAGATGGACAATACGTAGAGTACGGGCAGCCCATAGGTATTCAGTACAGGACTGATGGCGAAGGAAAACCAACATACGCAATACATACACACGCCGAACTTGAGCGTACACAGTTCGAAAAATACATAAAAGACATCGTGGACGGCAATATAAAGCCCGGCACATGGCCGTCAAATACCTCATCGACCGATGACAAGAAATATCAATTCCCCATTCGCAAGGTCGACGGCAACCACTACACCCTTGAAGAGCTTTACAAAGAATTAGAGAAGGAAAAATCCGGCCACTACATCCTAGGCAACAACGGTTTCTGGCATGGGGGCATCCACTTCAGCGATGCCAGCGTGCCACACGCCAAGCTCAAACAGGCCGTGCGCTGCATGGCAGATGGCGAAGTGGTCGCTTACCGGCTGAACAAGGATTATCTATCGTCCACATTCATGGGCGAAAAAGGCTGCGACAACCTGCGCTACTCCACGTCCTTCTGTCTGGTTCGCCACACCTATGAATCGCAAAAGCGTCCGGCGGAGAGCAAACCTGTTGCCAAAATCGAGTGGGTAGGTAAGACCGTGCAACTCGCCAGCTCGCGCTATGGACGCGATATCGCAAGCACAGTCCTGGGTAATACGGGTAACTTCGAAGCGCTTATGCCGGCAGGCACAGAGCTGCAGATTCTCAAAATCCATGACACCAAAGATATGCGTTTCGCCTTGGCCACGATCAAGGCTGCATTGCCCGGTAAAGATCGGGCTGGTAATCCGGTAACCCGTGCCGCAACGAGCGAAATCTGGTTCGCGGCATTCGACAAAAAAGATGCGATTCTCAAGGATCGAAACAAGCAAGCCATCTTCAAGGATTTAACGCCTGCGTCCCCAGCTGAAGCGAAGGCAGAAGACAAGAAGCTAGAAACCAACAAACTTGAATTCTTCAGCCTGTATATGCACCTGCTGCCTTTTGAGCATTACCCACTACAGAGTGGTGAGAATCAGCGCCGGTTCAAGGTAAAAGCCAAGGGCCGCAATGTCCGCAAGGAAGCAAACCTGACTGGTACCGTACTAGGGCAGATTGATAGTGGGGCGGAATTCGAGTTGATCTCAGCCACATCCGGGCATCAGATAAAGCCCGGTGATACCGCTACCTATGAACTGGCTCAGATAAAGATTCTCAGCAAGGATGTGAAGAAGGGCGGTGTACAAACAGCCAAAGCAGGTGACGTGGTCTGGATGGCCATCAGCAAGGCGGAACCAGGCAAGACAGACGAGCACTATGCGGAAGAAATCCCACCACAAAAACGCATTCGCCCCACCTACTGGAAAGGCCAGGTCAAAGCTCAACTGAAAAAGCGGGCGCCGGCCTTCAATAAACCGGAAGACCCAATCGAGAAAAAAATCGGCTTACTTGCAGAAAATACCGTATTGGAATACGCCACAAGCACAGTAAAGCGAGTCATTCAGGCAGGCCGCCCGCAGATCATGGCCCCCTGCACCATCGTTAGCGGAGGATTCTGGGACACCCCAATGTGTCCTTCCGGCCCTATTTGGGTAGTCATCGATACTGATGCGGCTGAGCTTAAACCCGATGATCCAAGTGACTTCGACTCCGTCGTCACCTGCGAAATCCCAATCAAAGCAGGCGATCCTATTGGCTACCTAGGCCTCTACGAGACACTCGCCAGTGCCAAAGGCGGGGTGAAAAGCCAACATCAGGTTCACGTAGAGCTGTTCTCTACAGACCCAAATCTGGAAGCATTCCTGAAGAACCCGGCGGGATTGAAGGACGGCAATCAATACTTACGCGTTACCAAGGGCAAGACCATCTACAACAAAGGTGGTACTGCAGAAGCACCGACGTTTACACCCAGCGGACTGGTCATAAACGAGAACTACCTGATTGCTGCGAACCAGGCAAAGTTACTCAAGGCCCCTGACAACAAAGAGTGGTACCTGATCAAAGTCAACAGCGCCACCACCCCGGTGGATGGTTATATCGCCAAGGCTGACGGAGAAATTATCAGCCAGCACGATAGGGAAAAATTGGGTTTCCAGATTATCAAGGAAAGCAACGATAACGCCGACGGCTTTCTCGACCCGAAGGAAATGCCGGATTTCTTTCAGAACCTTTACCTAAAAATTGATCAACTCGGCAACAAGGATGACAAAGTTACTGCTGACGAAATATCCCTTGCCTTGAAAAATCACAAGCTCCGCGACCGTTGGTCGAAACTAATTGGCTACCATCCGACCGAGTGGCAAGCAAAATCATCTGCCCCTAAATGGCAGCGATTAGAAGAGTTACTAGAGGATGTCCCGGAAGTGCTCCGCCATGAAAAGGAACGTATTGATAATCTGGTGTTCTGGGATGAGCTGGCTGGGGCAATGCAAGTTGCGTTACCAAAGCAGGTTCACCATTTTCACCCGCTCGCGTTTATTGACACAGTACAAAATAACGGGAAGAAATCTGGCTGGGCGCATAGCGTATTTGCCGATTTACTCGGCAAGGTTGAATCGAAAAATGATTACTCTGCCTACAACCGAACGTACCCCGCCCCGCTCAAATCATTCTACAAAACCGGCCTGACAACCTTGACCATCGCAGAGGTACAGAAGAAACAGGCTGATCGGGACATGTTTGCCACAGGCCGCTACCAGCTTATTCCCGACACACTTTCCGCAGCGGTTAAACACTTAGGGCTCGATACCTCATTAAAATATGACGAAACAGTGCAGGACAATATTTTCGAAAATTACCTGATCAAAGTTAAGCGCAAGGCTTTCATAAATTACCTAGAGGGGGACGGCAGTGTCGAAGATGCAATTTATGCCTGGGCCATGGAGTTCGCCTCCGCAGGGGTACGCAAGGGCAAGAGCATCAGCCCTGTCAAAAAGCGCGATGAGAACGGAAAGGTAGTTAAAGAAAACGGCAAAGTGGTATGGCTTACACGAACAGCCAGCACTGAAGGGTTGTCATACTATGCAGGTGATGGCCTGAACGTTGCTCATATCACCCCGGATGAAATGGTTAAGGCTTTAGAGGAGTCAAAGAAAAATGGCAAATAATGCGGCCCTCGGATTTATATCGCTGCTCGGCAGCCTATTAATTTCACTCAGCAGTTTCGCGGCCGATCCGCAGTTCGAGGACTATAAGGTCGAGCAGATTTTTCAGGGCGATAATCACAAGCTCGTAATTGAAGACAATAACGACGATAACTGGTCGCTCTACCGCAAACAAGCCATTAAGAAACCGATAAATTTCGCCGGCCATTACATTGTTTTTGCCACTGGCTGCGGAGGCGGTGCCATATGCGGCGAAATACTTGATGCACAGACCGGAAAAATCGCAGCATCTTTCCCTAATGCTTATGAAATTGATAGCGCCGATGGCAGCTATTACGATGCCAGTTTCAGGCTGGATAGCCGCCTTATCGTGATTAGCGGCATAGCCGCTGATCCAGAGCGAGGAATGAATGGTGAGTTTTTAGCTAGCGCTAACAGGACACGTTACTTTGAGCTTAAAAATAATCAGTTACAACTTCTAAAGATCACTGAAGAATAAAATTTCAGTATTTATGGAAAGAACAAATTTATTTATTGCCAAAATAAATTTGTCCCATTTTGCCCTCTGACCGTCCTAGGATTCTGGGGGTGGCAAAAATTGAACGCGAAATCTGGCCCTAGCACGACCAATACCGATCAAATAACCAAGATCGTGAGTCTTCATACTAAAAGCTATGAAAAGCGGAAAGAGAACTTCGAATTCATCTACGGGATACTGAAAAATGCACAATAAATTCAGTCTGCTGCATTTTTCACTCGCATCAACCCTAGTGCTAGCCTGCGTTATTGCGAATGCCGAAACGATACAACCTGAGGGACTGTCCTCACTACAAGAACTGCGCCTTGTAGATAGTAACGACGCACGCTCCCAGCGCCTGCTGATTACAGACCTTGCAGGCACTACGGTTGTTGATTCGGATAAAGCCCTGCCCCGCATCGAAAACTCGTACTCGCCCAATAGTTACGACGGCTACATGGCTGACCTGGCCGCCGAACACCAGGGAAAAGTATCGGTTACCGATCTGCAGGGTGAACGCTACACCCTGGTCTCGCCCTCGACCCAGGCGGGAGACTACCTGGGTCTGATCACCAGAGAAGAGGGGAATGGCGCTTACAATTTCAACCTGAAATTCAAGTACGACAGCGCCGTAAAGTCCTTCGTCCTGACACAAATCCTGCTAAATGAAAACAACACCGAGTGCGAGCAATCACTGCTCAGCACGCACGTAATCGATAAGCAAAATCTTGACTTCACGTCGATAGACGACTTCGACGGTACCCGTGCATTCGGCAATCTGAAGGATCTGCGCTTTGAACATCAAACATCAGGGACCGTGTCAGAAAAATTGATGTCGCAGACCGAGTCCGACAATTTCAACGCTGCGCTGCAAGCGTACAAAGCTGGCGACAGTGAAGAATTGAAGACTCTTGTCAGCTATTTCATTGCAGGTGAGGGCGATGGCACATGCAATCCTGGAAAATACATCGTTGAAAAATATTACTTCCCTAAAAAAGTCAGCTGGTCCAATGACCTTGGCTTCCTGTTCGAGCAGGCGGGGTATCATTTGGAAGCCGCTGAGCTACTGAAACACATCACGCTGAAGCACCCAGACAGAGTGGTCGCCTACTTAAATCTGGGGGATGCTTATTGGGCACTAGGAAAGAAAGAACCCGCTCAAACAGCCTACAACCAGTACCACGAAAAAATGATCGAGGCCGGAAAGAAAACGAGAATTCCGGAGCGCGTCCAATCGAGAAAATGACATGTAGTAATGCCGCTAATCCCGCACAGAGCCTACTCTGCCAATTATCTGTAGGGAAAAATGACTTCAACATTTAGCCGTTCCGATCATCAAGCCTTGATTGCGGGGCATGCTCAAAAGTAAGGGGCCATCTCAGAAAAAATCTCGGCCAAGGAAATCGTCACGCCATGAAGCACATGCTATGCGCCACACTGCTTTCCCTTGCGCTAGTCACCCCCGCACAAGCACAGGCAAAGCCCCTCACATTCGATAGAGGTGGCGGCGCTGAAACCTATCGTGCGGACATGGACACCGGCGAGTTGACGATCAGTCGGGGAACGGAAACCAAGGTATTCGCAGATCTCGTTGGCTACGCCGGCCAGGCGTCCAGAGCCCTGGTCTCGTTCAACGGTGCTCCTGCACTGGTTTATGAAAACGCCGGATCAATTACTTCTTTCGAGGTGTTCTACACCCTCGCGCTAAAAGACAAAGTTCCGGTCATCGATTGTGTGTACGGCAATATCCGCAATGGGCAAAACGGTGTCTCTATCCGCAAGGCTGTGTGCAATCTGGATAAGCCGCTGTCGAGCGAATACCAGGACCTGGTCTTCGCCTACTCGGACAAGTGGATCGAAGCCTCCAATGTGGTGTCCCTGCAATCCGTGATGGCGGAGCCGCCCCAGCCAGCCGATGCGCCCCTTGGCCGCCTCGGCGAGGTCGATGTGGCATTGCGCTACAGCTCGGTCGACGAGCTGATGTCCGCCGCCCCGAAAACCATCGCGACGGTGGGAAAGAAAACCCATGAGGTGAGCAACGGCAATGCGTACTTCGTTTATGAGGCTGATGGCATCACGCCGCTGGCGCTGGATGTGGAGACTGACCCGGCCACACACACGCTCAAACGCCTGACAGCAGCAGAGCTGCTGCGCAGCATCGAAGCCAACTGAGTAGCTCCAAGCTGATTACGCCAACGCGCTGAGCGAAAGGTTAACTAGCGCCCCACCGCCTTCAACGCCTGCGCCAACTCGGTAGCATCAGTAAAACTGCGCTGCCCCTGTAGCTGGCCCTGGCGCAGATCGAGCCAAAGTACGCTGGCATTGTCCGCCGGGTATCGGGGGGCAATGCGGGCGTCGCGGTCTAGGAGGACGCGGTAGTTGTATTCGCGCATTTTGGGGATGGCGAAGAGTTTGCCGATGATGCTCGGCATGCGGCTGATATCGGCGAGAAACACCGTGTGGCGCTGCTCCAGATAGCCGTTGGGCTTGCCCTGCAGGGCGGCGTCAACGAGTTTGGCGGCGTCCATGCTGCGGGCTACCAGCAATACTTGCAGCTGATCGTCCAAGGTGTAGGCCTGGTCATGCTGATCGAGCAGGGTCCAGGGCGCCAAACGCTCACCGGTTTCCAGGGCCATGCTGGTGGCGGAGAACAGGCACAACAGCAGAGCAATAGCGGCTTTCATGGTGGGCACTCCGGCTTTATAGGTCGTCATCGGTCACCACTCTAACCAGATCCGCCTGCATGGCATATGCGGCATCTGCCAATTCATTGTTGACCTGCTCGATCTGCAGCGTGCCGCTGACCCAGAGCGGCGCGTAGATGTCTTCCAGTTCGATGCCTTTGGGGTAGCGCACCAGCACCAGTTGGTTGGGCGGTGGCGGCGGGACGTGGATGCACGCGCCGGGGTAAGGAACCAGGAAGAACAGCGTGCTGTGGCCCTTGCTGTCGGTTTCCAGTGGCACCGGATAGCCGCCCAGGCGCACCGCTTGACCATCGAAGGCGGCGACGGTTTTCGTCGAGTACATCACCGCCGGCAAGTTCTGATCCTGCTGCTTGAGGCCGCCGGGGTTATAGAAGCCGCTGTCCTGCTCAAGGCCTTGGTGGCTGATCTCGGGCATGTCTTCCAGGGCCTGGCGGTCTTCCGGCGGCATCAGCTCCAGCCAATCGGTTTCCGGCAGTTCGGCGCAAGCCAGGGTGCTGAGCAGCAGCAGAGGTAACAACAGATAGCGCATCGGTAGGCTCACAGGGCAGCGAAGTGACAGGGCCTTAGCCCTTTTTAACAGCGCCGTAGATTACCAGCAGCACCACCGCGCCGATTACTGCACCGATAAAACCAGCGGACTCCCCCACCTTGTAGATGCCCAGCGCCTGGCCGCCATAGGTCGCAGCAATCGAGCCGCCGACGCCCAGCAGGATGGTCATGATCCAGCCCATGCTGTCGTTGCCGGGTTTGATAAAGCGCGCGATCAGACCGACGATCAGACCGACAAAGATGATGCCGATAATGCTCATGGTGTGTCACTCCGTGTGTATTGCTGGGGCCAATACTGGCGTTACGCAATCAGACGGATATCTGCCGCCAAGGTTCCCGCTGCGGCCGCCGGTGAAGCGGCCGCAGCGGTTTTTCAGGCCTTGGCGATCAGCGCTTCGACAGCCGCGATCCGCAGATCCAGAGTGGCACGGTCCGCACAGCGCAGGGTGGCGTGGCCGACCTTGCGCCCAGCCTTGAAAGCCTTGCCGTAGTGGTGCAAGCGGCAGTCGTCGATGGCGATAACCTGCTCCACCGGCGGCACCACACCGATAAAGTTGAGCATCGCGCTCTCGCCGACCTTGGCGGTGGAACCCAGTGGCAGGCCGGCAACAGCGCGCAGGTGGTTCTCGAACTGGCTGCACTCGGCACCTTCGATGGTCCAGTGCCCGGAGTTGTGGACGCGCGGGGCGATTTCGTTGGCTTTCAGGCCGCCATCGACTTCGAAGAACTCGAAAGCCAGCACGCCGACATAGTCGAGCTTGGTCAGCACGCGGCTGACGTAATCTTCGGCCAGCACTTGCAGCGGGTGATCGCTGCTGGCGATAGACAACGCCAACACGCCACTGTCATGGCGGTTGTGCACCAGCGGGTAGAAGCGCGTTTCACCATCACGGGCGCGCACCGCCACCAGCGACACTTCGCCAGTGAAGGGCACGAAGCCTTCGAGGATGCACGGTACGCTGCCCAGTTCGGCAAAGGCACCGATCACATCTTCGGGTTTGCGCAGGACCTTCTGGCCCTTGCCGTCGTAGCCCAGGGTGCGGGTCTTCATCACGGCGGGCAGCCCGATACTGGCCACAGCAGCGTCGAGGTCGGCTTGCGACTGGATATCGGCGAAATCCGGGGTCGGAATGCCGAGGTCCTTGAACATGGATTTCTCGAACCAGCGATCACGGGCGATGCGCAGGGCGGAGGCAGACGGGTACACCGGGACGAACTGCGAGAGGAAGGCCACGGTCTCGGCCGGCACGCTTTCAAACTCGAAGGTCACCAGATCGACTTCATCGGCCAGTTGGCGCAGGTGATCCTGATCGCCGTAATCGGCGCGGATATGCTCGCCCAGCGCTTGCGCGCAGGCATCCGGCGCGGGGTCGAGAAAAGCGAAGTTCATCCCCAGCGGCGTACCTGCCAGGGCCAACATGCGGCCCAGTTGGCCGCCACCGATTACGCCGATCTTCATGGGTTAGGCCTCACGCGGGTCCGGATTGTCCAGCACGGTTTCAGTCTGTTCCTGGCGGAACTGCTTGAGCGCAGCATGGAACTGCGGATGCTGGTGACCGAGGATGCTCGCGGCAAGCAACGCGGCGTTGACGGCACCCGCTTTGCCGATGGCCAGGGTGGCAACCGGAATACCGGCCGGCATCTGCACGATCGACAGCAGCGAATCAACGCCCGACAGCACCGCCGATTGCACTGGCACGCCGAGGACCGGCAGGTGGGTCTTGGCCGCACACATGCCTGGCAGATGGGCCGCGCCACCAGCACCGGCGATAATCACCTGAATGCCACGGCCTTCCGCTTCTTCGGCGTACTGGAACAGCAGGTCCGGGGTGCGGTGGGCAGAAACCACCTTCACTTCGTACGCAATGCCCAGCTTGTCCAGCATCTCGGCGGTGTGGCTAAGGGTGGACCAATCGGACTTGGAGCCCATGATCACGCCAACCAGTGCGCTCATCGTCGTGCCTCTTCTTCATCAAGTGCCCGTAGGCGCTGCAGAAACTAACAAGCCACGCTGGAAACCAGGCGTGGCTTGTTAGTGAATGAATTATGGCGGTGCGGACCGCCAAAGGCCGCGCAGTATACCGCAAAGCCCGGCTTGGCGAGCACCCCACCCAACCGTTTGTCGAAGGCCACGGGCAAGACTTTGCCAGACACCCCGCGAACAGACCTGGCGCACATATCGGCGTCAACGGGCGCACTATAATTCTCCGCTCATCACAACCTAGGACACCACCATGACAAGGCTGTCACTGCTACTTGCCGCTTCGCTCTTCGCCCTCAACGCCAGCGCCCTCGAACTGGCCAAATACCCGCAAGTGTTCGATGCCGGCAAAGGCATCAGCGTGACTGTCGCGCCCAGCAGCGACGGCAAGCAGGCGCTGATCCAGGTCAGCGGCATCAACCACCCGCTGGATGAAGTGGTGCTGCTGAGCACAGTCAACGAGCGCGGTAACGATGAGCGCGATTACACCACCACCCTCGACGGCAGCGCCTACAACATGCTGATCAAGCGCCAGGGCTGGGGTGGCGAGCACTACCAGCTGTACCTGCCAAACACCGACGGCTTCGAGCTGGGCTTCAATGAAACCAAAAGCAAAGAGACCAAAGCGGCCAACCTGCTGGCACTCTACGAGCAGCAGAAGAAAACAGGCATTCAGGACAAGCTGAGTCGCTTCGACCGGGAAAAGCGCGTGGCCGACTTCACCCAGCAACTGCAGCAGATCGACCAGGACGCCTCGAAGGCCTGCAACACGCCGCTGAACACCCAGGTTGACTGGAACGCCATCGACGACGACACACTCAAACGCCTGAACGTGCCGAGCTTCTGCGGTGAAGTGGTCAGCCAACTGGCCAACCTGTGCCAGAACGGCGACGAGCAACAGGCTGTCGCCAACGGCCTGAAAACCGTGCAGTGCAGCTTTGCGCAGAAACTCAAGCTGCGCGAAAACGAGGCGACGTTGACCTTCACCACCCATGAAAAAGCACCCAATCAGGGCGACTTTATCAACGCATTCCTGCGTAATCGCTGACGTACACAAACCACCGTGCGCCAGCTCACTGGCCGACCGCGGCATACTTCTTGCCTAATTACTGGCATTCAGAACAGCTGCGGTCCCTCCGATGTTGCATGCCCACCTGACCACCTTGCATGTGGTTTCCCTGATTCTTGAAGTGTTTTCAACACAGCCCGAGCTGACTCAACAGCTGCTCGCCGACAGTGGCATTGCCAGCGCTGACCTGGCCTGCGCCGACACGCGCATTACCCGCACCCAGGAGTTGAAGGTCTGCGCCAATGCATTACAGCTACGCCGTGACCTGGGTCTGGAACTGGGTCGGCGCATGCATGTATCAGCCTATGGCATGGTCGGTTACGCAGCCCTGTCGAGTGCAACCTTTGGTGACGCCTGGCGGCTGCTGCTGCAGTATCCGGCACTGCTTGGTACCTACTTCAAACTGGATTTGCAGATTGAAGGACAGCTGGCCTGGGTCAGTGCCAGCGAATACCAGCACAGCACTGAACTGGAAGTGTTCAACCTGGAAATGTGCCTGGCCTCACTCAAGCTCACCAGTGACGACCTGCTTGGCCAGAACCTGCCACTCAGCGCCGCACAGTTCAGTTTCGCGGAACCGGACTACAGCGCTCGTTACACCCGCAGCTTCGCCTGCCCTCTGCAATTCAATGCACCGCGCAACGCCTTCGCCTTCCCGGCCCGCTGGCTGCAAGAGCCATTACCACTGGCCGATGCAGTGACGCACCGGGAAATGCTGGCGCGCTGCCGCAAACAGAACAGCGAGTTTTACACCCGCCAGGCCTGGCTCGAACGGGTACGCCAACTGCTCGCCAGTCAGCTGCCCACACCACCAGGGCTGGAACAACTGGCGCAACAGATGCACTGCTCACCGCGCACCCTGCGGCGCCATCTGCAGGAACTCGGCACGCACTATCAGGAACTGCTCGACGAACTGCGCTTCGAGCAAGCGAAAACCCTGCTCGGCCAGGAAGACTGGCCAATCTGCCGGATTGCCGAGCACCTGGGCTTCAGTGAAACCGCCAGCTTTCGTCACGCCTTTCAGCGCTGGAGCGGTGTGGCACCGAGCCGTTTCCGCGCGTAGGTTGGGCTGAAGAGCGAAGCGACAACGCCCAACGGGCAATGGCAGTTACCCAGGGTGGATGACGCTTTCTCCATCCACCAAGCCATGACCAACACTGGCGGATAAAAAGAACGCCATCCACCCTGCAGGCTGAACCTGCGTGGCGTGATTACAGGCATTTGTGGGAGGGGCTTCAGCCGCGACAACCCCGATCAAACGGCCCGCCGCTGAAGCGCTGCCCACGAAATGCCAAGGCGGCCACGCAACTTGGCCACTTCGATCCCCTTTTGGCCGTTGTCAGCGTTCACCATCCGGGCTATGCAGGCGAACAATGCAGGCACAACAACAAGCCTGGAGCCGTGTCACATGCTCACCTTTTACAGCGACGACCATCACCTGCACCACGGCAGCTGCGAGCTGATCGACGGCCAGTTGATGCCCTGCTTCGAGAAACCGCAACGCGCCGACCATATCCTGCAACGCGTCCAACAGCGCCAGCTCGGCGACGTGCGTCCGCCGCAGGATTTCGGCCTGGCACCGATTGAGCGCATCCACAGCGCGGCCTACCTGAACTTCTTCAAGGGTGCCTGGGACCGCTGGCAAGCGCAGAACGGCAACGGCGACCTGCTGCCCTTTACCTGGCCGGCACGCACCCTGCGCCAGGTCATCCCGAACGACTTGCATGGCCAACTCGGCTACTACAGCTTCGACGGCGGCGCGCCGATTACCGCTGGCACCTGGCAGGCCGCTTACAGCGCCGCACAGGTGGCGCTAAGCGGCCAGGCCGCCATCGCCGCCGGCGCCCATAGCGCCTTCGCCCTGTGCCGGCCGCCAGGTCACCATGCCGCCGGCGAACTGATGGGGGGCTACTGCTACCTGAACAACGCCGCCATCGCCGCCCAGGCGTTCCTCGACCAGGGCCACAAAAAGGTGGCGATCCTAGATGTCGACTACCACCACGGCAATGGCACCCAAGACATCTTCTACACCCGCAATGACGTGCTGTTCGCCTCAATCCACGGCGACCCGGCCGATGAATTTCCGTTCTTCCTCGGCTATGCCGACGAGCATGGAGAAGGCGCGGGCGAAGGCTGCAACTTCAACTACCCGTTGCCGATGGGCAGCCCGTGGGCCGTGTGGAGCGCCGCGCTGGATGAAGCTTGCCAGCGGATTGCCGAATACGGTGCTGAAGTGATCGTGGTGTCGCTGGGCGTGGACACCTTCAAAGACGACCCGATTTCCCAGTTCAAGCTCGACAGCCCGGATTACCTGGCCATGGGTCAACGCATCGCCGCCCTCGGCAAGCCGACGCTGTTCGTGATGGAAGGCGGCTATGCGGTGGAAGCCATCGGGGTCAACGCCGTCAACGTACTGGAAGGTTTCGAGGGCCGGTAGCGCGTTGGGTGGAACGGGGGGCGCAGCTGACGCTCTTCTCATCCACCGCGAGCGCGTCCCGCCCCACCCGACGATCTAGAGTTTCATAACGTCTAAAAAGGTGAATACGATGACAACAATCAAACACCTACTCGCCGTCGCTGTCTGCGGCGCAACCTTGATCACCAGCGCGGTGCAGGCGCAAACAGCCGAGAAACCGCGCGAACTGCGTGTGTACAACTGGGCTGACTATATGCTCCCGGCGGTGCCCAAAGAGTTTCAGGAAAAAAGCGGCATCAAGCTCACCTGGGACGTCTACGAGAGCAACGAAACACTGGAAGCCAAGCTGCTCAGCGGCAATTCCGGCTACGACTTGGTGGTGCCGTCCAACACGTTCCTCGACACCCAGATCAAGGCCGGTGTGTTCCAGAAGCTGGACAAGAGCAAACTGCCCAACTGGCAGCACCTCGACCCCGGCCTGCTGCAGCTGATGACCGCCAACGACCCCGGCAACCAGTACGCCGTGCCCTACATGTACGGCACCGTGCTGATCGGCTTCAACCCGGACAAGGTCAAAGCCGTGCTCGGCGCTGATGCCCCGGTGGACAGCTGGGACCTGATTTTCAAGGAAGAGAACATCAGCAAGCTCAAGCAGTGTGGCGTGGCCATGCTCGATTCGCCCGGCGATATCCTGCCGATCGCCCTGCACTACCTGGGCCTGGACCCCAACAGCACCAAGCCCGAGGACTACGAGAAAGCCAGCGCGCTGATGCTGAAGATTCGCCCCCACGTCGCCTACTTCCACTCGGCCAAGTACATGACCGATATCGCCAACGGCGACATCTGCGTGGCCATCGGTTACTCGGGCAGCTTCTACCAGTTCGCCAACCGCGCCAAGGAAGCCGGCAACGGCGTAGTGGTTGACTGGCGCCTGCCGAAGGAAGGCGCGCCGCTGTGGTACGACTCCTTCGCCATCCCGAAAAGCGCGCAAAACGTCGCCGAGGCCCATGAGTTCCTCAACAACCTGCTCGACCCCAAGGTGATTGCGCCGGTCAGCGACTTCCTCGGCTACCCCAACCCGAACAAGGACAGCATGCCACTGGTGGGCGCCGAAATCCGCGACAACCCCGGCCTGACCCCGACCGCCGCCGCGCAAAAAACCCTCTACGTGCTGCAACCGCTGCCGCAGAAGACCGAACGCGTACGTACACGGGTGTGGAACACCATCAAGTCGGGGACCTGATCGCCCATCAGCCCCGAAAGCGTTCGGTTTTCCGAATGCCACGCCACTGAATAATCGCCCAGCCGAACAGCTGGGCGTTTTTCATCCGCCAAAATTTATAATTTATTCATATATTTCAATAACTTATCTATTCTTAAAAACCCTCGATGGCCTGGCATGCATCCTGCTCCCTGTACGGGCAGGAATGCGATAGCTCTTCCGCAGCCGCCCATAAGAACAACATCGAGGAACAGATTCATGCGTATTGTCCCCCGCGTACTGAGTGCGGCCATTGCCGCCGCCCTGATCAGCAGCCCGGCCTTCGCCAGCGAACTGACCGGCACCCTGAAAAAGATCAAAGACTCCGGCACCATCACCCTGGGCCACCGCGACGCCTCCATCCCCTTCTCCTACTTCGGCGACAATCCGCAGCAGCCGGTGGGCTATTCCCACGACCTGCAACTGAAAGTGGTTGAAGCGATCAAGCAGGAACTGGGCATGCCGGACCTCAAGGTGCGCTACAACCTGGTCACCTCGCAGACCCGTATCCCGCTGGTGCAGAACGGCACCGTCGACCTGGAGTGCGGCTCCACCACCAACAACATTGAGCGCCAGCGTCAGGTGGACTTCTCCGTTGGCATCTTCGAAGTCGGTACCCGCCTGCTGACCAAGAAAACCTCGGGGGTCAGCGACTTCCCTGATCTCAAGGGCAAGAACGTGGTGACCACCGCCGGCACCACCTCCGAGCGCCTGCTGAAGATCATGAATGCCGAGAAGCAGATGGGCATGAACATCATCTCGGCCAAGGACCATGGCGAGTCCTTCCTGATGCTCGAATCCGGCCGCGCCCTGGCCTTCATGATGGACGACGCCCTGCTCTACGGCGAAATGGCCAAGGCCAAACAACCCGCTGACTGGGTGGTGGTTGGCGAGCCGCAGTCCTTCGAGATTTACGGCTGCATGATGCGCAAAGGTGACGAAGGCTTTAAGCAGGTGGTCGACAAGGCCATCAGCGCCACCTTTGCCTCCGGTGAAGTCAACGCCATCTATGACAAGTGGTTCATGCAACCAATCCCACCGAAGAGCCTCAACCTCAACTTCCCCATGAGCGATGAACTGAAAAAGCTCATTGCCAACCCCACCGACAAGTCTGCCGAGCAGATCTGACGGTACGCCTGCCGCCGCTTCACAAGAGCGGCGGTAGACGGGGAACCCCGGAAGCACCCGTCTTCCACCTTCCATCTGACTGGATCGAGGCACGTTCGCCACCCGCGAACGGGGCAGGCACACACCTGCCCGGCCTCGTCCGACCCACGGCCTATTTCGCGACACCCAAGGGGCAACCCATATGAACTACAACTGGGACTGGGGCATTTTCTTCAAGTCCACCGGCATCGGCAGCGAGATCTACCTGGACTGGTTCATCACCGGCCTGGGCTGGACCATCGCCATCGCCATCGCCGGCTGGATCATCGCCCTGGCGCTGGGCTCGCTGCTCGGCGTGATGCGCACGGTGCCAAACCGCTGGATCGCCGGCATCGCCACCGCCTACGTGGAAATCTTCCGCAATGTACCGCTGCTGGTGCAGCTGTTTCTCTGGTACTTCCTGGTGCCAGACCTGCTGCCCGAGCCGCTGGAAATCTGGTTCAAGCAAGACTTGAACCCCGCCACCTCGGCCTACCTCAGCGTGGTGGTATGCCTCGGCCTGTTCACGGCGGCGCGGGTTTGCGAGCAGGTGCGCACCGGCATCCAGGCGCTGCCCAAGGGCCAGACGGCGGCGGCCTACGCCATGGGTTTTCGCCTGCCACAGATCTACTGCAACGTGCTGCTGCCGCAGGCTTACCGGATCATCATTCCACCGCTCACCAGCGAGTTTCTCAACATCTTCAAGAACTCCTCGGTGGCCTCGCTGATCGGCCTGATGGAGCTGCTGGCGCAGACCAAACAGACCGCCGAGTTCAGCGCCAACCTGTTCGAGGCTTTCACCCTGGCCACGCTGATCTACTTCACCCTGAACATGAGCCTGATGCTGCTGATGCGCCTGATCGAGAAGAAAGTCGCAGTGCCTGGCCTGATCGCCGTGGGAGGTAAGTGATGGATTTCAGTGCAATCGTTCCAGCCCTGCCAGGCCTGTGGGATGGCATGGCCATGACCCTGCAGCTGATGGTCATGGGCGTCATTGGCGGCGTGGTCCTGGGCACCGTGCTGGCGCTCATGCGCCTGTCGCACAACGTGCTGCTGGCGAAGATCGCCGCCGCCTACGTCAACTATTTCCGCTCGATCCCGCTGCTGCTGGTGATCACCTGGTTCTACTTTGCGGTGCCGTTCATCCTGCGCTGGATCACCGGCGAAGACACCCCGGTGGGCGCCTTCACCTCGTGCCTGGTGGCGTTCGTGATGTTCGAAGCGGCGTACTTCTGCGAGATCGTCCGCGCCGGTATTCAGGCCATCCCCCGTGGCCAGATGGGCGCTGCGCAGGCGCTGGGGATGAACTACGGGCAGACCATGCGCCTGATCATCCTGCCACAGGCGTTCCGCAAGATGACCCCGCTGCTGTTGCAGCAGAGCATCATCCTGTTTCAGGACACCTCGCTGGTCTACACCGTGGGCCTGATGGACTTCCTCAACGCCGCCCGCTCGCGTGGCGACATCATCGGCCAGCCCCATGAATTCCTGATCTTCGCCGGCCTGGTGTACTTCCTCATCAGCTTCTCCGCCTCGTTGCTGGTCAAGCATCTGCAAAAAAGGTTAGCCGTATGATTTCCATCAAGAACGTCAACAAGTGGTACGGAAACTTCCAGGTGCTGACCGACTGCACCACCGAAGTGAAGAAAGGTGAAGTGGTGGTGGTATGCGGGCCGTCCGGTTCCGGCAAATCCACCCTGATCAAGTGCGTCAACGCCCTGGAACCGTTCCAGAAGGGCGACATCGTGGTCGATGGCACCTCGATTGCCGACCCGAAGACCAACCTGCCGCAGCTGCGTTCGCGGGTCGGCATGGTGTTCCAGCACTTCGAACTGTTCCCGCACCTGACCATCACCGAGAACCTGACCATCGCGCAGATCAAGGTGCTCGGCCGCAGCAAGGCCGAGGCCACTGAGAAAGGCCTCAAGCTGCTGGAGCGTGTCGGCCTGTCGGCGCATGCGCACAAGCATCCTGGCCAGCTTTCCGGCGGCCAGCAGCAGCGTGTGGCGATTGCCCGTGCACTGGCCATGGACCCGGTGGTGATGCTGTTCGACGAACCGACCTCGGCCCTCGACCCGGAGATGGTCAACGAAGTGCTCGACGTGATGGTTCAGCTGGCCCAGGAAGGCATGACCATGATGTGCGTGACCCACGAGATGGGCTTTGCGCGCAAGGTGGCCGACCGGGTGATCTTCATGGACGCCGGGCAGATCGTCGAAGACTGCGCCAAGGAAGAATTCTTCGGCGACGTCAGCCAGCGCTCCGAGCGCGCCCAGCAGTTCCTGGCGAAGATTCTCCAGCACTAACCCCAAAGGTGGGACCAGGCCGCTGAGCGCTTGTGGGAGGCGCTTCAGCGGCGATTGCCCGGCCCAGGTTGCAACAGCATCGCGGCTACGACTGCATGGATGCAGGAGTTAGAGCGAAGCAGGATGCCAGAGCCGAAAGCCCCTCCCACGGATTAGCCGCACCCACAACTACCCAGCCAGGGAGGACTGTGATGCAATGCTCCACCGCCTCTCCTTGCGCCGTGCCGCCAGCCCTGACCGTGAAACCGCGCCTCGCCCGTCTTCTGCTGCTGATCCTGTTGCTGCTCCTGCTGGTGCTCGGCTGCGGTTATGCCGGCTATCACCTCAGCGAACGCAGCGGCATCCGTGACCTCGCCGAAGGGGGCGAACGCCAGCTGGAACTCAACGCCCGCGCGGTGGAGAGCGAAATCACCAAGTACACCTATTTGCCCAGCCTGCTGGAGCTGGAGTACAGCGTCGGCCGCCTGCTGCAAACGCCCACCACCTACCGCCGGGGCCTGGTCAACGATTACCTCGAAGGCCTCAACCAGCGCAGTGGCAGCCTGGCCATCTACGTGCTGGACCGCAGCGGCCGGGTACTGGCCACCAGCAACTGGCGGACGCCCAGCAGCTACCTGGGGGAGGACCTGTCGTTCCGCGCTTACTTTCAGGACGCCATCGAGGGCAAACCCGGACGCTTCTACGGCATCGGCAGCACCACCGGCGAGCCCGGCTACTACCTGGCTCACGGCCTGAAAAGCGGCGAGCGGATCATCGGCGTGGCCGTGGTCAAAGTGCGCCTGGACAGCCTGGAACAGCGCTGGCAGCGCGCCCGTCTGCAGGCGTATGTCAGCGACGAGAACGGCATCATCATCCTCTCCAGCAACCCCAGCCGCCGCCTCAAGGCCGTGCATCCGCTGGGCCCGAACACCCGCGAGCGCCTGGCGCGCAGCCTGCAGTACCACTGGTGGGCATTGGAAGAACTGCAACCGCTGGCCCGCCGCACCCTCGGCGACGGCCTGGAGCAAGTCAGCTTCGCCGCCGACCAGGACGGCGAGGCGGACGCTGGGCCGATCACCTACCTGGCACAGACTCGCCCGCTGAACGACACCCCCTGGCACCTGACCCTGCTCACGCCGCTGCAGGAGCAACGTCGCGCCGCCCTCAGCCACGCCATGCTGGCGGCCGTGGCCTGCGCCCTGCTGATCTTCCTCGGCCTGGCGCTGAACCAGCGGCGCAAGGTGATCGCCACCCGCCTGGCCGCCCGCGAGGCACTGGAACAGGCCAACAACGAACTGGAACGCAAGATCGCCGAACGCACCGCCGACCTGCAGGCCAGCAACCAGCGCCTGCAGGCCGAAGTGCGCGAACGTCAGCAAGCGGAAACCACCTTGCGCCAAGCGCAGGATGAACTGGTGCAGGCCGGCAAGCTGGCGGTGATCGGGCAAATGTCCACCAGCATCGCCCACGAACTGAATCAGCCGCTGGCGGCGCTGCGCACCCTGTCCGGCAACACCGTGCGCTTCCTGCAACGCGGCGCACTGGATGTGGCCAGCAGCAACCTGCAAACCATCGGCGAGCTGGTCGACCGCATGGGCAAAATCACCGCCAGCCTGCGCGCCTTTGCCCGCCGCAGTGGCGACCAGGGCGAGGCGAGCCTGGAGCAGGCGGTGGACGCCGCCCTGCTGCTGTTGCAGAACCACCCCGGCTATGCCGCCGTGCAGCTGCACCGTGACTATGCCCATGGCCCGGCCGATGTGCGCCTGGCCATCGAGCAGACGCGCCTGGAGCAGATTCTGGTCAACCTGATCACCAACGCCCTCGACGCCATGAGCGAGCAAGCCGAGCGCCAGCTCTGGCTGACCGGCCACGATGACGGCGAACGCTACCGCCTGAGCGTGCGCGACAACGGCCCGGGGATCGCTGCGGATGTACGTGAGCACCTGTTCGAGCCGTTCTTCACCACCAAACCCGGTGAGAAAGGTCTGGGCCTTGGCCTGACACTTTCCGCCAGCCTGGCGGCCGCCGCCGCCGGCAGCCTGACCGTGCAACACCCCGACAGCGGCGGTACAGCCTTCGAGCTGAACCTGGCCAAAGTCAGCGCCCACCAGGAGACCCCACGCCATGACTGAGCCACTGAGCGTTCTGATCGTCGAAGACGATCCCCACGTATTGCTCGGTTGCCAACAGGCACTGACCCTGGAAGACATTCCCAGCGTCGGCGTGGGCAGCGCCGAAGAAGCCCTGCAACACATCAATGCAGACTTTGCCGGCATCGTCATCAGCGATATCCGCCTGCCCGGCATCGACGGTCTGCAACTGCTCAGCCGTCTCAAACAGCGCGACCCCAGCCTGCCGGTGGTGCTGATCACCGGTCACGGCGACATCGACATGGCGGTCAATGCCATGCGTGACGGCGCTTACGACTTTATGGAGAAGCCCTTCTCCCCCGAGCGCCTGGTGGATGTGGTGCGCCGCGCCCTGGAGCAGCGCTGCCTGGCCCGCGAAGTAACGGCCCTGCGCCGCCAGCTGGCCGGCCGCCAGGCCTTGGAACAGCGCCTGATCGGCCGCTCGCCGGCGATGCAGCAACTGCGTGAACTGATCGCCAACGTTGCCGATACCGGGGCCAATGTGCTGATCGAAGGGGAAACCGGCACCGGCAAGGAGCTGGTGGCGCGCTGCCTGCACGACTTCAGCCGACGTCAGGCCAAGCCGTTTGTCGCGCTCAACTGTGGCGGCCTGCCGGAAAACCTGTTTGAGAGCGAAATCTTCGGCCACGAGGCCCACGCCTTTACCGGCGCGGGCAAGCGGCGCATCGGCAAGATCGAGCACGCCAGCGGCGGCACGCTGTTTCTCGACGAAGTCGAGAGCATGCCGCTGAACCTGCAGATCAAACTGCTGCGCGTGTTGCAGGAACACAGCCTGGAGCGCCTCGGCTCGAACCAGAGTGTGGCGGTGGACTGCCGGGTGATCGCCGCCACCAAAGCCGACCTGGAGCAGCAGGGTAAGGCCGGCCAGTTTCGCAGCGACCTCTACTACCGGCTCAATGTGGTGAGCCTGGCGCTGCCGCCACTGCGTGAACGGCGTGAGGATATCGGCCTGTTGTTTGAACACTTTCTGCAACTGGCCGCGCTGCGCTTCGACCGCCCGGCGCCGGTGCTCGACCGCCAGACCCTGACCCGCCTGATGGCCCATGATTGGCCGGGCAATGTGCGTGAACTGCGCAATGTCGCCGAGCGTTTTGCCCTCGGCCTGCCGGTGTTCAAAGGCAGCGAACTGAGCAACGCCAGCAGCCCGAGCTTTGCCGAAGCGGTGGAAGCCTTTGAGCGCAGCCTGCTCAGCGACGCCCTGGGCCGCCACGCCGGTAACCTCAGCCAGGCCGCCCAGGCCTTGGGCATGGCCAAGACCACACTGTTCGATAAGGTGAAAAAGTACGGGCTGTAGCCACAGACCCATCCTACGCCTAAGAACCTGTTTACGCTCTTGCGAGCGAGAGTCCTGCAAGGCGCTACGTTAATAACAGCCTCCGGCGGGTCAAAGCGGCGAATGAAGCGGACTGGGCTCGCACGCGAGTTCACGAGCTGTAAATGAGCATGACTCGTTCTACTCGCGCTGCGGGTCGCGCTAAAGCGCGTTAGCCGCTCCAGTGCCGGCTTCCAGCTTGCGCCACAGCAACCTGACCGCCGCCTTGCGCACCAGGGCGCAGCGGTACAAGCGGATTTCCAGAGGCACCTGCCACTGCTCATCACCGCACACCACCAACTCGCCACGGGCCAACTCGCCGGTCACGCTCAAGCGCGGCACCCAGGCCACACCCATGCCTTGCAGGGCCATGCTTTTTAAGCTGTCGGCCATCGCCGTTTCATACACCGTGGTGGAGCGCAACGCCCGCTGACGCAGCAGCAGGTTGACCGAGCGACCGAGAAACGCCCCGGCGCTGTAGGCCAGCAGCGGCACACTCTGGCCACTGGACAGGTCAAACAGCGGCGCACCGCCTTCGCCCACGGCACACACCGGCAGCATTTCCGTACGCCCCAGGTGCAGCGAGGGGAAGATCTCCGGGTCCATCTGCAGCGCAGCATCCGGGTCGTAGTAGGCGAGGATCAAATCGCACGCCCCTTCACGCAGGGCATGCACCGCCTCGCCCACATTGGTCGCCACCAGCCGCGTGTTCAGCGGCAAGCCTTCACGGCGCAGGCGGGCGATCCATTCCGGGAAGAAGCCCAAGGTCAACGAATGCGCGGCGGCGATCTGCAACACCTCGCCCTGCTGGCCTTCGAGGTTATGCAGGTGACGCACCACTTCGCCGAGTTGCTCAACCATGCTGCGGGCGGTGACCAGAAACAGCTGGCCGGATTCGGTCAGCTCAATCGGTGTGCAGGCGCGGTTAACCAAGGTCAGCCCCAGCGCCGCTTCCAGGCTGCGAATCCGTCGGCTGAACGCGGGCTGGGTGACAAAGCGCTTGTGTGCCGCCTGGGAGAAACTGCGGGTGGCGGCCAGGGTGACAAAGTCATCCAGCCATTTGCTTTCGAGGTTCATCGTCACTCCTGTTTTGTAGGGTGGATGGCGCTGTTTTCATCCACCGCCCGGCACACATTCGACTGTGGTGGATGGGTAAAGCGTCATCCACCCTACTATTGTGGGAGGCGCTTCAGCGGCGACGGTCGCGGCTAAAGCCCCTCCTACAGGTACGGCGTACGCTCTGGTCAAGCGGCGCGTCACACCCACGTTATGCCGATTATGCATGACCTAGCGTTTAACAGCATTGGCCACAACCAAGCTGCAGCCCCTAATCTACGGGCCATCGCGGCATTTGCCGTATTTCCTGAGATGACCTTGATCATGTCCGCTGCTGCATCCACTCGCCTCGAAAAAGACCTGCTCGGCACCCTCGACGTTCCTGCTGACGCCTATTACGGCATCCAGACCCTGCGCGCCGTGCAGAACTTCCGCCTGTCCGGCGTGACGCTGTCGCACTACCCCAAACTGGTGGTTGCCCTGGCCATGGTCAAACAGGCCGCTGCCGACGCC
>NZ_QAIG01000005.1:0-67703 GCF_003060885.1 Pseudomonas sp. HMWF032 | reverse complement strand
GCCAAACACACGGCGATCAGCACCGCCTGCGCCCGCATCATTCAGGGCGAGTTTCACGAGCAGTTCGTGGTCGACATGATTCAGGGCGGCGCGGGCACCTCGACCAACATGAACGCCAACGAAGTCATCGCCAACATCGCCCTTGAAGCCATGGGCTTCGAAAAAGGTGACTACAAGCAGCTGCACCCGAACAACGACGTGAACATGGCGCAGTCGACCAACGACGCCTACCCCACGGCCATTCGCCTCGGCCTGCTGCTCGGCCACGACAGCCTGCTCAACGCGCTGGACAAGCTGATTCAGTCGCTGTCGAAGAAGAGCCTGGAATTCAACCACGTCCTGAAGATGGGCCGCACCCAGTTGCAGGACGCCGTGCCCATGACCCTCGGTCAGGAATTCCGCGCCTTTGCCACCACCCTCGGTGAAGACCTGCAGCACCTCAAACTGCTCGCCCCGACCCTGCTCACCGAAGTGAACCTGGGCGGCACGGCGATTGGCACCGGCATCAACGCCGACCCGAAATACCAACACCTGGCGGTCGAACGCCTGAAAGTGATCAGCGGCCACCCCGTCAAACCGGCCGCTGACCTGATCGAAGCCACCAGCGACATGGGCGCATTCGTGCTCTTCTCCGGGATGCTCAAACGCACCGCGGTGAAACTGTCGAAGATCTGCAACGACCTGCGCCTGCTCTCCAGCGGCCCGCGCACCGGCATCAATGAAATCAACCTGCCCGCGCGCCAGCCCGGCAGCTCGATCATGCCCGGCAAGGTCAACCCGGTGATCCCGGAAGCGGTCAACCAAGTGGCCTTCGAAGTGATCGGCAACGACCTGGCGCTGACCATGGCCGCTGAAGGTGGCCAACTGCAGCTGAACGTGATGGAGCCGCTGATCGCCTACAAGATCTTCGACTCGATCCGCCTGCTCACCCGCGCCATGGATATGCTGCGCGAGCTGTGCATCGACGGCATCACCGCCAACGAAGCGCGCTGCCGTGAACTGATGGAAAACTCCATCGGCCTGATCACCGCCCTCAACCCCTACATCGGCTACGAGAACGCCACACGCATCGCCAAAGTGGCACTGGACAGCGGCCGTGGTGTGCTGGAGCTGGTGCGTGAAGAGCAGCTGCTGGACGACGCCACCCTGGCTGACATCCTGCGCCCGGAAAACATGATCGCCCCGCGCCTGGTACCCCTCAGCCAGTAAGCGAACCCCTGCGTAACAGGAGGCTCCCCTGCCTCCACTCCTCAAGGGATGGCCACGGCCATCCCTTTTTTTGCCTGACGTTAATGTGCATTCCAAACCTGGCGCAACACTGCCAACGCCTCATTAATCTGCGCCTCAGGCACCGCCGCAAACCCCAGCACCAGCCCGGCGCGCTGGCCTTCCGGCGTGGCGCTGTCGGGTAGCCAGTAGCTGCTAAGCGCCGTCATCTCCACGCCAACCCGCTCGGCGGCGCTGATCAGCTCGCGCTCGCGGGCCAGGCTGCTTACCCGCACACACAGGTGCAGCCCCGCTTCCACCACCGGCAGCGGCGCACAGCCCGGCACATCCGCAGGCCAGCCGGCCAACAGTGCATCGCGGCGGCTGCGGGCCGCCGTGCGCATGCGGCGGATATGCCGCTGGAAGTGCCCGGCGGCAATAAATTCGGCCATCACCGCCTGGGTGCCGATTTCCGAATGGCGCATATCCAGCGCGCGGCGTTGGGCAAAGGCTTCGGCCAGCGCCGGCGGCAATACCAGATAACCCAGACGCAACGCCGGAAAGGCAATTTTGCAAAAGGTGCCGACGTAGAGCACGCGGCCCTGGCGGTCGAGCGCCGCCAACGGTGCCAACGGCGTGCCGCTGTAGCGGTACTCACCGTCGTAGTCGTCTTCGATAATCAGGCCGTCATTGCGCTCGGCCCATTCCAATAATTGCAGACGCCGTGCCAGCGAGAGGGTGACGCCGGTCGGGTACTGGTGCGAGGGCGTCAGGTAAACCAGCCGGCACTCTTCAATCTGTTCCAACGCGGCAGTGTTCAGTCCTTCGCCATCCACCGCCACCCCGCACAGCTGCGCCCCGGCAATCGCCAGCGCATGGCCGGCGGCGCGGTAGCCAGGGTTCTCCACGGCCACCCGCGCGCCAGGGGTAACCAGCAGTTGCGCGCACAGGCTGATGGCCTGCTGCGCACCATTGGTCACCATAATCTGCGCCGGATCGCAGTGCAGGCCGCGACTGTTGCGCAGGTAGGCGGCGATCAACTCGCGCAATTGCCAATCGCCGGCCGGGTCGCCATAGCCCAGGCGTGTCGGCGATGGCTTGCGCCAGAAGCGCGCAGACAAGCGCGCCCAGGTCTCAAAGGGAAACAGGTCAAAGGCCGGCACACCGACGCGAAATGCGCGGGGTGCGCCGCTCAAGGGCGGATTCAGATGGTGCGTCTGCAACAGCTGCAAAGCGGCACTCTGCGGGCTGCCAGACGGCTGAGCCTGGACAGAGGGCGCGGGCGTTGGCCGCGTCGCCCCACTCAACTCGGCCACATAAGTGCCGGCACCGATGCGCCCCTCGATATAACCCTCGGCATACAGCTGATCGAAGGCGCGGGTCACGGTGTTGCGCGAGATACCCAGCAGGTTCGCCAGATCACGACTGGCCGGCAGGCGTGTACGGCGTTGCAGGCGACCATCGAGGATGCGTTCGCGCAGCGCCTGATACAGCTGGCGCGCCAGGCCGTGCTGTGGATCGAGGTGAATGCCGGACAGATCGACCGGTAGCGGCGCAGCGGGCGAAATGGCCATAACGATTGGCTCCATAAAAGTCGCAGAAAGTGGATCTTACAACAGACCAATACGCGGCCTAGCATGGCTCCATCAGCTCAGGAGCCCCCCATGTACACGCCCGCCGCCTTTCGCCAGGACGACCTCGCCACGCTGCACCAGCAGATGCGTGCCACGCGCCTGCCGACGCTGGTCAGCCACGGTAGCCAGGGCTTGCTCGCCAGCCACTTACCGCTGCTGCTGGAACCTGGCGAGGGCCAATACGGCACGCTGTACGGACACTTCGCCAGAGCCAACCCGCAGTGGCGTGATTTGGCTGAGGGCAGCCCGGCGCTGGTGATTTTCCAGGGGGCGGAGGCCTATATCAGCCCGTCCTGGTACGCCGCCAAGGCCGAGCACGGCAAGGTGGTGCCGACCTGGAACTACATCAGCGTGCAGGCCCATGGCCGCGCCGAAGTATTCGATGACGCCGAGCGCCTGCTGCAGCTGGTCAGCCGCCTCAGCGCGCTGCACGAAGCCGAGCGTCCGCAGCCCTGGGCGGTCAGCGATGCACCGCGCGACTACATCGACAGCATGCTGCGCGCGATTGTCGGCTTCGCCCTGCCCATCGAGCGTCTTGAAGGCAAATGGAAGCTCGGGCAAAACCGCAGCCAGGCCGACCAAACCGGCGTGCGCGAGGGCCTGCATGCCAGCCATGACCCACGCGACCGCGAACTGGCCGCACGCATAAACGACAGTCACTAACCCAAGGAAGAACCATGTCTATCGAAATCCGACCCATCACTCCCGCCGATCACGCCGCCTGGTTGCCGCTGTGGCAGGGCTATCTGCACTTTTACCAGAGCGCGTTGCCCGCCGAGGTCAGCGCCATGACCTGGCAGCGCTTTCTCGACCCGAGCGAGCCGACCCATGCCGCCCTCGCCTGGCGTGACGGCCAGGCCGTAGGGCTGGTGCAGTGGATCTTCCACCGCACTAATTGGTCGGTGGAGCACAGCTGCTACCTGCAGGATCTGTTTGTCGGTAGCGATCAGCGCGGCGGCGGCATCGGTCGGCTGCTGATCGAGCACGTCTATACACAGGCTCAGGCGGCCGGCTGCAGCCGCGTGCACTGGCTGACCCAGGAAACCAACTACCCCGGCCGTCAGCTCTACGACCGCATCGCCGAGCGCTCGGGCTTTATCCAATACCGCAAACAGTTCTGAACAGGAGCCGTAGCATGCCCCAGCAAACGCTACACGACTGGCAGTCCGTGCCCGTCCCGGCCCACGAGTCTCTGGACGGCCAGTATGTGCGTCTCGAACCGCTCGACCCGGCGCGCCATGGCGACGAGCTGTGGCAGGCGTTGCAAGGCCCGGACAGCGACCCGGTGCTTTGGGAGTACCTGCCCTACGGCCCATTCAGCGAACGTGCGGGGTTCGATGCCTGGCAGAGCGGTCATGCGGCCAGTCGCGACCCGCTGTTCTTCAGCGTGATCGACCTACGCCAGCAGCGCGCCGTCGGCCTGCTGAGTTTTCTGCGCATCACGCCCAAGGATGGCAGCATCGAGATTGGTCATATCGCTTTCGGTCGCGCCATGCAGCGCAGCCCAGCGTCGACCGAGGCGGTGTATCTGCTGGCCAAACTGGCGCTCGGCACGCTCGGCTACCGCCGCCTGGAATGGAAATGCAACGCCGACAATGCCCGTTCCATGCGAGCGGCTGAGCGCTTGGGCTTCCGCTACGAAGGACTGTTTCGCCAGCATATGGTGGTCAAGGGGCGTAACCGCGACACCGCCTGGTTTGCCATCCTCGACCGCGAATGGTCAGGCTGCGAGGCGGCCTTCCAGCGCTGGCTGGCGGCGGACAACTTCAGCGCCGACGGTGAGCAGAAGCGCCGTCTGGAGGAATGCAGGGACTGACAGACACCCTCGGCACGCGACGGAACCAGGGCGGCGAAAGCCGTGCCTGGTTGAGCGCACGACCAGAGCGTGGGCTTATTACTTATCAATAGTCTGTTATGAAGTCGTAATACTTTTTCCCTATAAACGGCGGCCAACCACCAATATCACAATCAAGGTTGCCGCCATGAACCGCACGCGTGCTCCGCTCGCCCACTGCATCGCCCTCGCCGTATGCGGCGTCACCTCCCTGGCCGGGGCCGCCACCGTCACGGTGGACAGTGCCACCACAACCGGTCAGGTACTCAGCGGAGAAACCACCCTGCAGGTCGACGGCACGGGCAGCATCACCACCAGCGGCAAGAGCGTGGAGCTGAAGAACGCCACCAGCGGCACCGGGGTGATCGTCGATAACCGCGGCCTGATCAAGTCCACTGGCGACCGCGGCCTCGACAGCTCGGGCAGCAACCCCGCACGCACATACCAGATCATCAACCGCGAAGGCGCCACCATCGACGCCGCCAAACAGGGCATCCGCATCAGCGGCAACCTGGCCGGCACCCGCGTGAGCATCGACAACGCCGGCACCCTCATCTCCCAGACCGACCGCGCGATCATGCTCAAGGACCTCAAGACCAATGTGCAGATCGACATCACCAACCGCGCCACCGGCCTGATACGCGGCGTGAAGGAAGACGCCATGCGCGTCGGCAACAACGCCACCATCATCAACCACGGCACCATCAGTAGCGGTGACATGAGCAACGCCGACGCCAAGTACGATGGCATCGACTTCGACGCCTCCAGCGGCGGCAAGGTGGAAAACCACGGCACCCTTTCCGGCGGCCGCCACGGCATCACCACCGATGTTGGCGCCGAGCTGATCAACCATGCCAGCGGCGTGGTGATCGGCCGCAATGGCTCGGGGTTCGGCTCCGATGGCAACGGCCGCGTTACCAACTACGGACGCATCAGCGGCGCTTACAACGGCCTGGTAGCGGACGGTGACGGCGATGGCGTGGACATCGATGGCGAAGGCTGGATCGACAACCACGGCATCATCGAAGGCACCGGCGCCGGCGGCTTCAAGGACGGCTCGGCCAACACCAGCGAAGGCATCGCCATGGGCGGCGGCACGATCTACAACCGCGCTGGCGCGACCATCAGCGGCGCGGCCAACGCCATCCTCATCGACGACAGCGCCACTGGCGGGGCACCCTACGCCACCTACCTGGAGAACGTCGGGCAGATCCTCGGTCTGGGCGGCGATGCCGTGCGCATCATCGGCGGGCAGAACGACACCGTGATCAACAGCGGCCTGATCAGCAGCACCGGCGGCGTGGCCCTGGATCTGGGCGGCGGCGCCGACAGCCTGACCCTGCGCAGTGGCAGCCAATTCGTCGGCCGGGTGGACGGCGGCGCGGGCCGCGATGTTCTGAGCCTGGATGACACCGCTGGCGGCAGCTTCGGCAACAGCGTCAACATTGAATGGCTAGCGGTCAAGGCCGGGCGCTGGACCCTCGACAGCCATGACTTCAGCGAAGGCGGACGTGTGCTCGCCGGTGCCGAGTTGGTAAACCTCGGTCGTATCGGCGGCACCCTCGATATCCACGCCGGCGGTACCTACGCCGGTGGCGGTCATGTCCATCACCTCAACCTGGCCGCCGGCTCCACCCTGGCCTTCGCTGTATCCGCCGATGGCAGCCACAGCCCGCTGCTGGCCGACGGCCACGTCGCCCTCGATGGCGCCCGCCTGGAGGTGCGCGCCAGCGCCGGCAGCTACCCGAACACCCGCCACTATCAGGTAATCCAGGCCGATGCTGGCGTCAGCGGTCGCTTCGCCAGCGTCACCAGCAATTTCGCCTTCCTCACCCCGACCCTGCGTTACGCCGCTGACAGCGTGGAGCTGGACCTGCACCGCAATGATGTCGCCTTCGCCGACGTGGCCGGCAATGGCAACGGCGCCAAGGTCGCCGGCAGCATCAGCGCCCAGGGCAGCCCGCAGCTCTATAACGCCCTGGTCACCCGCAGCACCGGCGAAGCCCGCGAGGCCTTGAACCAGCTGGCCGCGCCGAACAACGCCAGCCTGGCTGGCAGCACTCTGGGCAGCACAAGCCAGGTCAGCGGCGTCATGCTCGGTGCTATGCAATCTTTCAGCAGTGGTCTGGGCGGCAACCTGCAGAGTTCACGATTACTGGAGGATGGTCCGCTGCTGGCGGCCACGGGCGTGCCGACCGGAGCCCGCAATCTCAATGACCCTTCCGCACGCGGTCGGCTCTGGGTCCAGGCACTGGGTAGCCGCGGCCGCCTCGACGGCAGTCAGAGTGGCCACGACCTGGACAGCGAGTCTCGCGGCGCCATAGCCGGCGTGGATTGGGCTGTGGCTGGCGACTGGCGCCTGGGCGTGCTTGGCGGGTATTCACGTACCGATCTGGAAGCTGGCAGCGGTTTCAACGGTGATACCGACAGCATGCATCTGGGCGTCTACAGCCTGCGCCAAAGCGGCCCACTGGCTTTACGTCTGGGCGCGGCCTACAGCCTTCACGATGGTCAAAGCAAACGCGAAGTGGCCTTTGCCGGCTTCAGCGACCGCCTGCGTGGCCGCTATGATGCCGAGAGCTTCCAGGCCTTCAGCGAGCTGGGCTACGCCATGGGCAGTGGTAAGGTGCAGGCTGAACCCTTTGCCGCCCTGGGCTACCAGTACTATGCCCGCGACAGCTACGACGAAAAAGGCGGCGCCGCCGCACTGCAGGTGGATGACCAGGACCAAGGCAACCTCACCAGCACCTTCGGTGTGCGCCTGGCCCACCTCAACAGGCTGGCGAACGGCACGCCGTTCACCCCGTATCTATCAGCGGCCTGGCGCCACACCTACGGTAACGTCGACAGCACGACCCGCCAGTCCTTCCTCAGCGGCGGCAGCGCCTTCAGCGTCGAAGGCAGCGCCCTGGACCGCAACAGCCTGCTGCTCGATACCGGCGTCAACATCGACCTGAGCAGCACCCAAAGCCTCAGCATGGGTTACAGCGGCGAGTTGGGCAGCAACGCGCAGAACCACGCGATTGTCGCGCAATGGCAAATGGGGTTCTGACAGCAACAACGCGCCCCGCTGTGGTGATGGACCTGAGGGCTGCAGCTCACGCCATCACGCGGACCGGCCCAGTGACTCACTCGATCTCAAACAAGCCGTTCTTCAGCGGTGCGTCGGCCAGGCGCTGGCGCACGTCATCGTCGATCCGTGGATCGTCCGGGCGGTACAGGCGCACCTGGCGGTAGGCGCTGATGCGGTTGATCTCCGTGCCCAGGTATTCCCACACCACGCGGGTGCAGGCCGGGCTACGGCGGTCGCCGCTGGAGACGCCGGTTTTCAGGCCATTGAGGCGGGTGATGCGGCTCTTGTAGCTGGGGATGAGGATGGTCTGGCTCATCTCGTTGAGGGTCAGCGATTCATAGTCCATCAGAAACAACCGGTCCTGCAGCTGGAAGGCCGCGCCCAGGTAACGGCAGCGCACCCAGTCCTCACCCTGCACATCGGCACTGGCGGAACGTTCCTGACGTTCCTGGCGTTCGAAGAGAAAATCGCCGTCTTCTTCCCACAGCTGCACCAGCGACAGCAGCACGGTGCCCGGCACCGACATGCAGTTGGAGTACTCGAAGTAGTAACCGCAATAGCGCGACAGGTTGCCGGCATGCGCGCGCAACGGTTTGAGCAGTTCCAGCAGGGCGTCGCTGCGATTGCCCGCGAGCTGATCCGGTGTACG
Source organism: Pseudomonas sp. HMWF032 (assembly GCF_003060885.1). Taxonomy (GTDB): domain Bacteria; phylum Pseudomonadota; class Gammaproteobacteria; order Pseudomonadales; family Pseudomonadaceae; genus Aquipseudomonas. The sequence continues at coordinate 59,307 of NZ_QAIG01000005.1, read as the reverse complement.
GGCGCCAATCAGGTCGGCGAACTGCTCGGCCGGCAGACTCAGTTCGTACGCCTCAACACCGAAGAAATCGCAGATACGCTTGAGGTTGTAGGCCGTCGGCCGGCTCTGTCCGCTGAGGTATTTGTTGAACTGGGCACGGTTGATCGCCAGCTTGCGGCACACCTCGGCGATGGACCGGTAGTGACTGCACAACAGCTTGAGATTGAGCCCTAGGCAGTCGGACATGGCGAATTTCCAGGTGATGCGAGCGACGCGATTCTAGCATCAACTCGCGTCAGATCGCCGCCACCCGCGAAATTGCACGGCAAGCGCCTCTGACCAACCATGCACCCCCTAGCCGCACAGGGCTGCTACCCAGTAGCCACTCCACCACTCGAACAATAAGAATCGAGGAACCTCCCATGCTTGAAGTACTCAACGACTTCCTGTCCGGAAAGCTGCTGATCGTCCTGATCGTCGGCCTCGGCAGTTACTTCACCATCCGCTCGCGTTTCGTCCAGTTCCGCCATTTCGGCCATATGTTCAGCGTGTTCAAGGACTCGATTCGCGGCAGCGCCGGCCAGCTCAGCTCGTTCCAGGCGCTGATGCTCAGCCTGGCTGGTCGCGTCGGTGCCGGTAACATCGCCGGGGTCGGCATCGCCGTGACCCTGGGTGGCCCAGGCGCAGTGTTCTGGATGTGGGTAACCGCGCTGGTCGGCATGTCCAGCAGCTTCTTCGAGTGCACCCTGGCACAGGTCTACAAGCGCGCCGATGGCGACGGCCTGTACCGCGGCGGCCCGGCCTACTACATCCAGCACGGCCTCAAGTTGCGCTGGATGGCGATGACCTTCGCCGTGCTGCTGCTGGTGACCTACGGCTTCGCATTCAACGGCCTGCAGTCGTTCACCGTGACCCATTCGCTGGAGAACGCCTTCGGCTTCCCGGTCGAGTACACCGGCATTGGCCTGGCCGTGCTGCTGGGCCTGGTGTTTATCGGCGGGATCAAGCGCATCGCGGCGGTCTCCGACCTGCTGGTGCCGGTCAAGACCCTGATCTACATCGCGGTCACCGTCTACGTCATCGCCATCCAGATCGAACACGTTCCCGGCATGCTGCTGACCATCGTCAAGAGTGCCTTCGGCCTCGAGCCGGCCTTTGCCGGCCTGCTCGGCAGCGCCATCGTGATGGGTGTGAAGCGTGGCGTGTTCGCCAACGAAGCCGGCCTCGGTAGTGCGCCGAACGTCGCCGCCGTGGCCTCGGTCAAACACCCGGTTGCGCAAGGTGTGGTGCAGGCGTTCAGCGTATTCCTCGACACCTTCGTGATCTGCACCTGCACCGCGCTGTTGATCCTGCTGTCGGGCTTCTATACACCGGGCTTCGAGGGCGATGGCATCGTCCTGACCCAGAACTCCCTGGCCGCAGTGGTCGGCGACTGGGGGCGTACCTTCATCAGCGTGGCACTGAGCCTGTTCGTGTTCACCTGCATCCTCTACAACTACTACCTCGGCGAGAACGCCCTGCAGTTCCTGGTCGGCCGCAGCAAGGCTGCACTGCTGACCTACCGCGGCCTGGTCCTGGCGCTGATCTGCTGGGGATCGATGCAGAACTTGGGCACAGTATTCGCCTTCGCCGACATCACCATGACCTGCCTGGCCTTCGTCAACCTGATCGCCCTGGCCATGCTACTCAAGGTCGGCCTGCGGGTGATGCGCGACTACGATGCACAGCGCAAGGCTGGGGTGAAAACCCCGGTGTTTGATGCCCGCCAGTTCGCCGATCTGGATCTGGACCCAGCCGCATGGCCCACCAATCCGCCGCGCAGCGAATATGCGGAACGTGCAGATCACGCTGAAATCGGCAACAGTGTGCATCAGCGCTAAGCGCCTGCATCGGTTGTGACAAACAGGGGGCTAGGCCCCCTGTTTTCTTATAAGAACAGTGAAAGTACGGAGACCCCTGATGGGTTCTAGCAATCTTCTGGTGCTCTACACCGGCGGCACCATCGGCATGCAGATGAGCGCGAATGGCCTGGCCCCTGCATCCGGCTTCGAAGCACGTCTGCGCGCCGAACAAAGCAGACAGTCCCTGGCATTGCCGCAATGGACCTTCCGCGAGCTGCTGCCGCCAATCGACAGCGCCAATATGAACCAGCACAACTGGCTGGCAATGGTCGCGGCGATTCGCGCCGGCATCGAGCAGGACGGCTGCGACGGCGTACTGCTGCTGCACGGTACCGACACCCTGGCCTACAGCGCCGCCGCCCTGAGCTTTCTGCTGCTGGGTCTGCCGGTGCCGGTAATCCTCAGCGGTTCGATGCTGCCGGCCGGCGCCGAGGGCAGCGATGCCTGGGGCAACCTGTTCGGCGCCATGCGCGCGCTGCAAGCGGGCGTCGCGCACGGTGTGCACCTGTATTTCAACGGTGCGCTGCTGCACGGCGCACGGGTCAGCAAACTGCGCAGCGATGCCTTCGACGCCTTTCACGTGCTGCCGCGTCAGCGCCAGAGCGCCCGCGCCGAGAGCATCCCGGCGACTATCGATTACCGCCAGACGCGACAACCGGTCAATCTGGCCGTACTGCCGTTTTACCCCGGTATCCAGGCAAACCACGTGCGCGCCCTGCTGGACAGCGGCGTGCAAGGCCTGCTGCTGGAGTGCTATGGCAGCGGCACAGGCCCGTCAGACAACGCTGAACTGCTCGATGTGCTCAAGGCCGCCCATGCACGTGGCGTGGTGCTGGCGGCGATCAGCCAGTGCCCGCACGGCCATGTCGAATTCGGCGTGTATGCCGCCGGCAGTCAACTGGCCAGCGCCGGGCTGATTTCCGCCGGCGGCATGACCCGCGAAGCGGCGCTGGGCAAGCTGTTCGCCCTGCTCGGTGTGGGCCTGAGCCAGGCCGAAGTCGAACACTGGTTCGCCCTGGATGTCTGTGGTGAACGCGCCGATTGAAGCTTGGGCCCTTACGGCTAGGCTGTAAGGGTTTTACCCAGCCAAGGAGAGTGTCGCCATGCCCGTTCGCATCCCCGTCGAGATCCGCCCTGTGACTGCCGCCGATCATGCGGTCTGGCTGCCGCTGTGGCAGGGCTATCAACGGTTCTATATGACCGAGATCGCCACAGCGACCAGCGACACCACCTGGCAGCGCTTTCTCGATCCGGCCGAACCGATGCACGCCGCGCTGGCCTGGCACGAAGGCCAGCCGATCGGTTTGGTGCACTGGATCTACCATCGATCGACTTGGACCACCGGCGACTACTGCTACCTGCAGGACCTGTTTATCGGCAAGGACGTGCGCAGCAACGGTGCCGGGCGCCAGCTAATCGAATACGTCTACCAGCAGGCCAAACAGCACGGCTGTTCACGGGTGCACTGGCTGACCCATGAGAGCAACGCCAAGGCCATGCTGCTGTATGAGCGCATCGCCGAGCGCTCGGGGTTTGTGCAGTACCGCAAGCTATTCTAAGCACTGACCTCGTGGTCAGAAATTCTGCCATGCGCTCTTGCCGCAGGCAGATTACGGCGCTATCTTTTGCGCCACGCCCGGCCACCTGCGCCGGCCGCGCACCTGGATCAGCAGACAGGGTAAACACTGAGCTGGCTAACCTGAACCCCACTTCAGAGGAGCCAACTCAATGGCTGCTACACGTATCTGGATCAAAAACCCCCTCGCCATCTTCACTGCCAACAACCTCGACGCTGCCGGCGGCTTGGTGATTGAAGACGGTGTGATCAGCGAACTGCTCAACGTCGGCCAGCAGCCGAGCCAACCCTGCACTCGCACCTTCGATGCCCGCGAGCATGTGGTGCTGCCGGGCCTGATCAACACCCACCACCACTTCTATCAAACCCTCACCCGCGCCTGGGGTCCGGTGGTCAACCAGCCATTGTTTCCCTGGCTGAAAACCCTGTACCCGGTATGGGCCCGCCTGACGCCCGAGAAGCTCGCCCTGGCCAGTAAAGTAGCCCTGGCCGAACTGCTGCTGTCCGGTTGCAGCACCGCGGCGGATCACCATTACCTGTTCCCCGGCGGCCTGGAAAACGCCATCGATGTACAGGTCGAAGCCGTGCGCGAACTGGGCATGCGCGCCATGCTCACCCGTGGTTCGATGAGCCTGGGCGAGGCCGATGGCGGCCTGCCGCCGCAGCAGACCGTGCAACAGGGCGAAGTGATCCTGGCCGACAGCCAGCGCTTGATCCAGGACTACCACCAGCGCGGCGACGGCGCGCAGATCCAGATCGCCCTGGCACCCTGCTCACCGTTCTCGGTAACCCAGGAAATCATGCGCCAGAGCGCCGAACTGGCCGAGGAGCTGGACGTACGCCTGCACACCCACCTGGCGGAAACCCTCGATGAAGAGGACTTCTGCCTGCAGCGCTTCGGCTTGCGCACCGTGGACTATCTGGACAGCGTCGGCTGGCTCAGCTCACGCACCTGGCTGGCGCATGGCATCCACTTCAACCCGGACGAAATTGCGCGCCTGGGCCAGGCCGGCACCGGTATCTGCCACTGCCCAAGCTCGAACATGCGCCTGGCCTCGGGCATCTGCCCGACCCTTGAACTGGAAGCGGCCGGCGCACCGATCGGCCTCGGCGTGGATGGTTCGGCGTCCAACGATGCCTCGAACATGATCCTCGAAGCGCGTCAGGCTTTGTATATCCAGCGCCTGCGCTACGGCGCCGAAAAAATCACCCCGGAATTGGTACTGGGCTGGGCCAGCAAGGGTTCGGCCAAGCTGCTGGGTCGCAGCGATATTGGCGAGCTGGCCGTGGGCAAGCAGGCCGACCTGGCCTTCTTCAAACTGGATGAGCTGCGCTTCTCCGGCAGCCACGACCCGATTTCCGCGCTGCTGCTGTGCGGCGCCGACAAGGCCGACCGGATGATGATCGGCGGCCAGTGGCGGGTGATTGACGGCCAGATCGAAGGCCTGGATGTGGCCAAGCTGATCGCCGATCACCGCCAGGCGGCGAAGGAGCTGATTGCCGGGTAAAACGCGTAGTCGGCTAATCCACGACACCCAGGGCGGGTTTACGATCTCGCGAGCTAGAGTGAGACAAGGCGCTACGTAGTAACAGCCTCCGGCTGGTCAAAGCAGCCGAGGAAGCGGACTGGGCTCGCACGCGAGTTTACGACTGTAAATGAGCATGACTCGCTTCACTCGCCCTTCGGGTCGTGCTGAAGCGCGTTAGCCGCAAGCGGCTTCCGAGGCTGTTTTTAACGCAGTATCACCGACGCGCAACAGATCGTGACGCGCTAGAACACCGACCAGCCGATCCGCTCACTCAGCAGCTCCAGGGCCTTGATCCCGGCCAGGGAGTTGCCGGCGGCGTTCAGCTCCGGTGACCACACGCACACGCTGAAACGCCCCGGCACCACGGCGACAATACCGCCGCCAACACCACTCTTGCCCGGCAGGCCGACGCGGTAGGCGAAGTTGCCTGCCTCGTCATACAGGCCGCTGGTGGCCATGATTGCGTTGACCTGCTTGCTCTGCCGCGCACTGAGGATCTGTTGACCGCTGTGCTTGCAGAAGCCATCGTTGGCCAGAAAACAGAAGGCCCGCGCCAGGTCGACGCAGCTCATGCGCAGCGCGCAGTAGCTGAAATAGCTGCGCAGCACCGCTTCCACATCATTGTGAAAATTGCCGAAGGACTGCATCAGGTAGGCGGCCGCCGCGTTGCGCGCACGGTACTGGTATTCCGACTCAGCCACGTGCCGGTCCACCACCACCTCGGGATTGCCGGCCAAACGGCGCACGAAGTCGCGCATCGACAGCACCGGCGCGGCAAAGCGCGACTGATTGATGTCGCAGATCACCAGGGCGCCGGCATTGATAAATGGATTGCGCGGCTTGCCACGCTCGAACTCCAGCTGCACCAGCGAGTTGAAGGGTTGGCCGGACGGCTCATGGCCCAGACGCTGCCAGATGGACTCGCCGGAATGCTGAATCGCCTGCACCAGGCTGAACACCTTGGAAATGCTCTGCACCGAGAACGGCGTATGCGCATCACCGGCGCAGTAAAGCTCGCCGTCGTTGCTGTACACCGCGATGCCCAGCTGGTTGGCCGGCACATCGGCCAGCGCCGGGATGTAATCGGCCACTTTCCCTTGCCCGATCAGCGGGCGGACTTGATCAATAATTTCATTCAACAGCGCTTGCATGCTCAGGCCCTTAGCGGCGCCCAGACGCCCGGGCTCTGTGGCTAGACGCTGGCGGCAAGACGCTGATCACAGCCGGGGCCGGAATACTTTTCAGGAACACCCCCGGCACAGGCAAACCCGATCAAAACTGGGTATATTGCGCGCCCGCGCAGCTGGCCAATGGCCAGATTGACGCCTGCTCGTGAATGTTCACGGATGACCATAAGGATCGACACGCATGTCCGCACTCCGCTTCAGCACCCTGTTACTTATCGCCCTAGCCTGTGCAGGCTGCTCCACCGGCGCCTGGTTCAAACTGCCGGAAAACAGCACCCTGGTGATCAACGAACGACCGGCGAAGAACAACCAGGGGCTTGTCCGCAGCCGTCCCTTCTCCTGGGGCGCTAGCGCAGGTATTCCCTACCGTATCGAAGACAATCAGGCCAATACCATTCGCTCTGGCAAATTGAAGAGCCGTTTCCGAGTGGCCTCGATCTTTTGGCCACCAGTCGGCATCGCTTACTGGCCAATGGGTTTCGGCCAACGCTGCTTTGATCTGACCGGCGAAGCACCGCAGACCTGCACCTATCAAGACCTGCTGGAACTGCGCACCGCCCATCGCCTGCGCCGCTAAAACTTTTCCGGGCGCAGCACTTCCACTTGGGCCAGGTAGCAGACCATGGCGTAGTTGGCGTAGTAGCGCGCCTGCAGATGGCCGGCGATACGCCCGGCGACATCGCGGGTGCAGATGATTTCCACGCGGATATTGCCTTCGGTGTCCCAGCCGGCGCTGCGCACGCCTCGGCCACCCCGGCCACGGGCATCGGAGATGGTCCAACCCGGCGCGCCGAGCTGTTCCAGGTCAGCCACCAGCTTTTTCTCCAGCGCGGCTTCGCAGATCACGGTAAGCAGGGTGCGGATATGCGCGTCCATTTCAGAGCCCCCAGGCCATCAGCTGTTCGGCCAGCATCAGGTACAACGGGATGCCGACGATGATATTGAAGGGAAAGGTGATGCCCAGCGACGCCGTCAGCGACAGCGACGGGTTGGCTTCGGGCAAGGCCAGACGCAAGGCCGCCGGTACGGCGATATAAGACGCCGACGCCGCCAGCGTAGCCAGCACCGCCGTACCGCCGAGGCTGAGGCCCATAAAGCGGCCGAGCAATGCGCCGATCAGCGCCCCCAGCAGTGGCATCAGCAGGGCAAAGCCAAGCAGGCGCAGGCCAAACTGCCTGAGCGAGCCGAGTTGACCGGAGGCAATCAGCCCCATCTCCAGCAGAAACAGCGCCAGCACCGGCTTGAACATGCTGGTGTAGAACGGCTCCAGCGGCTTGATCGCCTCCTTGCCGGCAATCGCACCGATGATCAGGCCACCGAGCAGCAGCATGATGCTTTTGCCGAGAAAGATCTCCCGACCCAACTCGCCCCAGTCGGTGTCACGGGCAATGCCCTTGGCCAGCAGGATGCCGACCAGAATCGCCGGGATTTCCAGAATGGCGACAAACAGTGGCATGTAGCTTTCGAATTCGATGCCCTTGGCCAGCATATACGCCACTACCACGGCGAACGTACCGGCGCTGACCGAACCATAGTGCGCCGCCACTGCCGCGGCGTTGACCCGGTCGAAGCCCAGGCCACGCAGCACAGCAAAGGCCAGCAGCGGCAGCGCCACACCCAGGCCTAGCACCCAGGCCGCCTGCCCGAGCAACTGCCAACTGGCCTGCTCGGCCAACTCCACACCACCGTGCAGACCAATGGCCAGCAGCAGAATGATCGAGAGGGTTTCATACAACGCTGGCGGCAGTTTCAACTCACTTCTCAGCAGACCCGCCAACAGGCCGAAAACAAAGAACAGCACCACCGGATCCAGACTCACCGCGCATTGCTCCTGTATTGAACTGCCATTAAGACGCTTGCCGCGTCACATCTGCTCGAATAAAAGGTCATGCCCCCACCACGCGTTGTGCTGATACCCGCAGTTTTGCACAGTTTCCTGCCGAGAACAGCAGAACCCTGCACAGCGGGGCATAACCGAAAAAAGGAGCCGTACGGCTCTTAGGGGACTCAGGCACTAAGCACCCAGGCAACGTCTGCTGCGCGTCGGCCCTGCTGCGTTGAAAGCAGGCTCGGATGCTCATGTACAACTCGTACACGCCGCGTCCTCGCCTGCTTTCGCCTTGCATGACTCTAGCTCGCGAGACTTGCCCATGCACTTGGCCTAAAAACCCATGCCGGCGCCGCTAAACGCAGCGTCGGTGGTGTAAAAAGAAGCCCCAAAAAAACCATTCAAATGCCTGTTCAAACAGCCGGGGCTTCCGAGGTTAACCTTCGATCTCCACCAGTACGTCTCCCGGGTTGACCCGGTCGCCCTTGGTCACATGTACCGCCGTCACGGTGCCGGCAATTGGCGCCTGCACTTCGGTTTCCATCTTCATGGCTTCGCTGATCAGCACCGCCTGACCTGCCTTGACCGTGTCACCGACCTTGACCAGCACATCGACGATATTACCCGGCATGCTGGTGCTGACATCGCCCGGCGCACTGGCCTGTTTGCGTTTGCCACCGCTGCCCGCAACGAAGTCATTGAGCGGCTCGAACACCACTTCTTCCGGCATGCCGTCAATCGACAGGTAGAAGTGGCGCTTGCCGTCACTCTTCACGCCGACACCGGTGATGTCGACGCGGTAGCTTTCGCCGTGTACATCCACCACGAATTCGGTCGGTACACCTTCACCACCGGCTGGGGCCACACCGCCGGCTTCCGGAATCGGCAGCAGCACTTCCGGCGTCAGGGTGCCGGCAGCGCGTTCCTCGAGGAACTTGCGCCCGATATCCGGGAACATGGCGTAGGTCAGCACATCTTCTTCGGACTTGGCCAGGCTGCCGATTTCCTCGCGCAGTTTGGCCATCTCCGGCTTGATCAGGTCGGCCGGGCGTACTTCGATGACTTCTTCGCTGCCAATCGCCTGCTTGCGCAGTTGCTCATTGACCTTGCCCGGCGCCAGGCCGTAGCGGCCCTGCAGGTAGAGTTTCACCTCGTTGGTGATGGTCTTGTAACGCTCGCCGGCGAGGACGTTGAACACCGCCTGGGTGCCGACAATCTGCGAAGTCGGCGTGACCAGCGGCGGGAAGCCGAGGTCTTCACGCACCCGCGGAATCTCCGCAAACACTTCGTTGATGCGATTCAGCGCGCCCTGCTCTTTGAGCTGGTTGGCCAGGTTGGACATCATCCCGCCCGGCACCTGGTTGACCTGCACGCGGGTGTCCACGGCGGTGAACTCGCTTTCGAACTGGTGGTACTTCTTGCGCACCGCATGGAAGTACAGGCCGATCTCCTGAATCAACGCCAGATCCAGCCCGGTGTCGTAGGGGCTGCCCTTGAGTGCGGCGACCATCGACTCGGTGCCCGGATGGCTGGTGCCCCAGGCAAAGCTGGAGATGGCGGTGTCGATATGGTCAGCACCGGCTTCAATCGCCTTGAGCTGGCACATCGAGCCCATGCCGGCGGTGTCATGGCTGTGGATAAACACCGGCAGGTCGACTTCCGCTTTCAATGCCCGCACTAAATCAGCGGTGGCATATGGCGTCAGCAGGCCAGCCATGTCCTTGATCGCGATGGAGTCGATGCCCATGGCCTGCATGGCCTTGGCCTGCTTCACGAACGCCTCGACGGTGTGCACCGGGCTGGTGGTGTAGGCAATGGTGCCCTGGGCATGTTTGCCGGCAGCCTTCACCGCTTCGATGGACACACGCAGGTTACGCACGTCGTTCATCGCATCAAAGATGCGGAACACGTCGATGCCATTGACGGCGGCTTTGGCCACAAAGGCGCGCACCACGTCATCGCTGTAATGGCGATAACCAAGCAGGTTCTGCCCGCGCAACAGCATCTGCAGGCGGGTGTTGGGCAGGCCGGCTTTGAGCTTGCGCAGACGCTCCCAGGGGTCTTCCTTGAGGAAGCGCACACAGGCATCGAAGGTCGCGCCGCCCCAGACTTCCAGCGACCAGTAACCAACCTGGTCAAGCTTGGCGCAGATCGGCAGCATGTCATCCAGGCGCATGCGCGTGGCGATGATCGACTGGTGGGCATCGCGCAGGATGGTATCGGTGATGGTGATCTTCTTGTTCATGGTCTGATTCCTTCCCCTACAGGCCGGCGTGGGCAGCAATGGCGGTGGCGATGGCGATGGCCAGGTGCGACGGGTTGCGCTTGATCGAGTATTCGGTCAACTCCGGGTGAGACTCGACGAAACTGGTGTTGAACTGGCCGCTGCGAAATTCCGGGTTACGCAGGATTTCCTGGTAATAGGCGGCGGTGGTTTTCACCCCCTGCACACGCATGTCATCCAGGGCGCGCAGGCCGCGCGCCAGCGCCTCTTCCCAGGTCAGCGCCCAGACCACCAGCTTCAGGCACATGGAGTCGTAGTAAGGCGGAATGGTGTAGCCGGTGTAGATCGCCGTGTCGGTGCGCACGCCGGGGCCACCGGGGGCGTAGTAGCGGGTGATCTTGCCGAACGAGGGCAGGAAGTTGTTCTTCGGGTCCTCGGCATTGATGCGGAACTGCAGGGCATAACCACGGTGGATGATGTCTTCCTGCTTGACCGACAGCTCCAGGCCGGCGGCGATGCGAATCTGCTCGCGGACGATATCGATGCCGGTGATTTCCTCGGTGATGGTGTGTTCCACCTGCACCCGGGTGTTCATCTCCATAAAGTACAGCTCGCCATCCTCGGCCAGCAGAAACTCCACGGTACCGGCGTTCTCATAACCGACGGCCTTGGCCGCGCGCACCGACAGGTCGCCGATGTAGGCACGCTGCTCAGGCGTCAGCTGCGGGCTGGGGGCGATTTCGATCAGTTTCTGGTTACGCCGCTGGATCGAGCAGTCGCGCTCGAACAGGTGCACGGTGTTGCCGAAGCTGTCGGCGAGAACCTGCGCCTCAATGTGCTTGGGATTGACGATGCATTTTTCCAGAAACACTTCGGCGCGACCGAAGGCCTTGGTCGCCTCGGAGATCACCCGGGGGTAGGCCTGCTCCAGTTCATCGCGGCTGTTGCAGCGGCGGATACCGCGACCGCCACCGCCGTTGGTGGCCTTGAGCATCACCGGGTAGCCGATGCGGTCACCTTCGCGCAGTGCCTCGGCGATATCCGCCACGTTGCCTTCGGTGCCGGGAGTGCAGGGCACACCGGCGGCGATCATGCTGCGCCGCGCTTCGGTCTTATCGCCCATGCGCCGGATCACTTCCGCCGAAGGGCCGATGAACTTGATCCCGCGCTCGGCGCAGATTTCCGCCAGTTCGGCGTTCTCGGAGAGGAAGCCATAACCGGGGTGCAACGCATCACAACCGGTTTCCACCGCCAGATTGACCAGCTTGCGCGGGTTCAGATAACCGGCCAACGGCTCTTCACCGATGCTGTGGGCTTCGTCAGCGCGTTTGACGTGCAACGCATGGCGATCGGCATCGGAATATACCGCCACCGAGCGAATGCCCATTTCGGCACAGGCCCGCACGATGCGCACGGCAATCTCACCGCGGTTGGCTATCAGGATTTTCTTGATCACGAGCCAGCATCCTCGATCACGTGAGCAGGCAACCGACAAAACCGGTCGACGTGTGACCACAGCTGTAGAAGCGGTCAGGCGCTCACGCTACGCCGGCTTGGTGATTAACCAAAATCAATAATTATTGGGCTAGGCATTAGCTAAAGCTTATAGTTGGAACTGCCCGACTCCGAAAAACAGGTAATAAGCGTGCGTAAGTCTCTGTTGCGTATGACATTTCGTCAGATTCAGGTATTCCGCTCGGTGTGCAGCCACCTCTCCTACAGCCGCGCGGCAGAGGAAATGGCCCTGACCCAGCCGGCGGTCAGCCTGCAGATTCGCCAGCTGGAGGAGCTGATCGGCCAGCCGCTGTTCGACTATGTCGGTAAAAAGCTCTACCTGACCGAAGCGGCCGAAGCCCTGCTGCGCGCCAGTGCGGATATATTCGGCCGCTTGGAAAGCCTTGATATGCAGCTCGCTGACCTGCAAGGCTCGCTGCAGGGGCAACTGAGCCTGGCCATCGAATCCAGCGCCAAGTACTTCGCTCCCCACCTGTTCGCCGCTTTTCGTCAGCAATACCCAGAAGTCAACTTACAGCTGGTGGTCACCAATCACAGCCAGGCGCTCAAGCGTCTGAACGCCAACCGCGATGACCTGCTGATCATGTCACGCGTGCCGACGGACATGAATCTGGAGTTTCTGCCCTTCCTGAATAACCCGATCATCGCCGTGGCACCGCCCGATCACCCGCTGTGCACGCAGGGTCCGCTGAGCCTGCAGGACCTCACCGCATTTCCGCTGCTGATCCGCGAAGCCGGCTCTGGCACACGCCAGGCCTGTGAGGAGTATTGCCACCAGAAGCGCGCGCACTTTGCGCAAACCCTGGAAGTCGGCTCCATGGAAAGCCAGTGCGAAGGTGTCATCGCCGGCCTCGGCCTGGCTTTGCTGCCACGCCACGCCGTGCGCCGCGAGCTGGAATGCGGCGCCTTGCGCGAACTGCCGGTGGCCGAGCTGCCGCTGCTGCGCAGCTGGTGCCTGGTACACCCGCGCAGCAAATACCTGTCACCGGTGGCCCAGGCGTTTTTCGCCTTTGTGCGCGATCAACGCAGCCTGATCAACGCCCTGGCTGAACGCTTTGCCGCGCCAATGCCTGCTTGCCCGCCAGGTAGTTGACCGCAATCAGCTCCGGATAATCCGCCAGCTGCTGTTGCAACTGGCGCTGCTCGGCATAGCTCTCAATGGCGCGGCGGTACTCCATACGGCGCTGATCCAACAGCTTGCGCCGGGCTTTGGCGTCGCTGCTTTCACGAGATTGCGGTTGATCCAGATAGCCAGACATAGGGGCAACTCCCAAGCTGAATAAGGGAGTACCAGCATCGGCTGCCTAGATGACGCTTTGATGGCCAAGCGATAACGCGATGATGAAATCAGTCGTCGCTGTTCTTGTGCGCCTTGGGCGACAAGCGCAGGCTGCGCAAACTGCGCTTGACGCTCTTCAGGTGGTTGACCAGGCCTGGCCCGCGGGCCATGGCCACGCCCATGGCCAGCACGTCGATCACCACCAGATGCGCAATGCGCGAAGTCAACGGGGTGTAGATTTCGGTGTCTTCCTGCACATCGATGGCCAGGTTGACGGTGGCCAGGTCGGCCAGCGGGGTCTGGCTCGGACACAGGGTGATCAGCGTCGCGCCCGCCTCGCGGACCAGATTGGCAGTGATCAGCAGGTCCTTGGAGCGTCCGGACTGGGAAATGCAGATGGCCACGTCAGTGGGCTTCAAGGTCACTGCACTCATCGCCTGCATGTGCGGGTCGGAATAGGCCGCTGCAGTCAGCAGCAGGCGGAAAAACTTGTGCTGAGCATCAGCTGCCACCGCGCCGGACGCACCGAAGCCATAGAATTCCACCCGTTGCGCATTGGCGATCGCCGCAATGGCCTGCTGCAGGGCCTGGGTGTCGAGCTTCTCGCGCACCTCGATCAGGGTGTGCAGGGTGGTGTCGAAGATCTTCAGGCTGAAGTCCGCCACCGAATCGTCTTCATGAATCGCGAACTGGCCAAAACTGGCGCCGGCAGCCAGGCTCTGTGCCAGTTTGAGCTTAAGGTCCTGAAAGCCGGTGCAGCCAATCGCCCGGCAGAAGCGCACGATGGTCGGCTCACTGATGCCGACACTGTGGGCCAGCTCGGCCATGGAACTGTGCATGACCGAGGCCGGGTCGAGCAGAACATGATCCGCCACCTTCAGCTCGGACTTGCGTAACAGGGGGCGCGACTGGGCAATGTGCTGCAACAGGTTCACAGGTTTAGGCTCGACATTTGGCTAACGAATCCATCAAGCACGCCGCATTCACTGGCATGACTCGGTTATGATCGGCGCACGATGGGTTGTAGTGACCTTGTAGTTATACTACATGGCCGCCGCCCCCGCACGGCTAAACCGAGTCGGAGTTCCCACCTTGAGCATTCCCTGCGACATGCTGGTGTTTGGCGGCACCGGCGACCTGGCCCTGCATAAACTGCTGCCAGCGCTCTACCACCTGCATCGCGCCGGTCGTCTGCATGACGATACGCGCATCCTCGGCCTGGCCCGCAGCAGCCTGGCGCGTAGCGCCTTCCAAGCCCTGGCCGAACGCCATTGCCGCGCTCAAGTAGCGCGCAACGACTTCGACAACGACACCTGGGCCCGCTTTGCCGCACGCCTTGACTACTTCGCCATGGATGCCAGCCAAAGCGCTGACTTTGGCCGCCTGAGCAAGCGCCTGGGCGAAGACCACGAGCGCGTGCGCATCTATTACCTGGCCACCGCGCCGGATCTGTTCGAAGACATCGCCTCGCACCTGAAGATCGCCCGTCTGGCCGGGCCCAAAACGCGCATCGTGCTGGAAAAACCCATCGGCCACTCGCTAGAGTCAGCGCAAGCGATCAACGCCGCCATCGGCGCGGTGTTCGACGAGTCGCGGGTGTTTCGCATCGACCATTACCTGGGCAAAGAGACGGTGCAGAACCTCATGGCGCTGCGCTTTGCCAACGCCCTGTTCGAGCCCGTATGGCGTGCCGGACACATCGACCACGTGCAAATCAGCGTGTGCGAAACCCTCGGTGTGGAAAATCGCGGCGCCTACTACGAAAAAGCCGGGGCCATGCGCGACATGATCCAGAACCACCTGTTGCAGTTGCTCTGCCTGGTGGCCATGGAAGCGCCGGTACGCTTCGATGCCGAAGCGGTGCGCAACGAGAAAGTGAAGATTCTCGAAGCCCTGAAACCCATCAGCGGCCTCGATGTGCAGGACAAGACCGTGCGCGGCCAGTACGCTGCGGGCAAGATCGGCGGTCAGGAAGTGCCGGCCTACTACTTCGAAAAGAACGTGGACAACGACAGCGATACGGAAACCTTTGTCGCCGTGCAGGCCGAGATCGACAACTGGCGCTGGGCGGGCGTGCCGTTCTACCTGCGCACCGGCAAACGCCTGGCACGCAAGACCTCGGAAATCCTTATCCAGTTCAAGCCGGTGCCACACCAGCTGTTCGGCGGTGGCGAAGCCAACCGCCTGCTCATCCGTCTGCAACCGGAAGAGCGCATCAGCCTGCAACTGATGGGCAAGAGCCCCGGCAAGGGTATGCACCTGCAACCGGTGGAACTCGACCTCAACCTGGCCGACGCCTTCCACAAACAGCGCCGCTGGGATGCCTACGAACGCCTGTTGTTGGATGTGATTGAGGGCGATTCGACGCTGTTTATGCGCCGCGATGAGGTGGAAGCCGCCTGGAACTGGGTCGACCCGATCATCAAGGGCTGGCACCAGCACTACCAGAGCCCACGCCCCTACCCGGCCGGCAGCGATGGCCCGGAGCAGGCCGGTAACCTGCTGGAGCGCCACGAACGGCAGTGGATGGAGTAGCCCAGCGGCTAGGCCAGTTGCTGCTCAAAAAGCTCCAGCACAGCCTCCGGTAACTGTTTACGCAGCCCTTCACCGCTGATCAACAGCAGCAGCGGCAGCAGTTGCCGCAACGTGCTCGGCTGCAAGCCAGCACAGACGTCCGCCTGCCGCGCCAATGATAGGCCACCGAGTACCTGCGCGGCCACCGGCAGGTTGCGGTCGGCCACTGCCGCTTCGGTGAGCTTGCACAGATAACCGGTGGAGAAACTGCGCAGGCTCTCGCTGATCAGCGGCATGTCGACGATATGCCGAGCAATTTGCAGCACATGGTCAACGTCGTTGATGCCGTAGATCAGCACCTTGATCTGCTTGGCCGACAGGCACTCGGCATAGCGCGCCGCCGTGGCAAAGGCACCGTCGGCGCAGAGCTGGCGCGCCACCTCCAGGTGCAGGCTATCCGGCAGGCTCAGGTAGGTGTCGAGAATCAACCGTGGATCGAGGTGCACCGTCACCGCTGCGGCAAACTCGATGGGCATGGCCATGATCAGCTCGCGCAACTGCCCGGGCGGCATGTGCGGCGCCAACAATGCCGCCTTCTCTGCCCCCAGCTGCTGCACCAGGCCCAGCTTGACACTCAACGGGGCCATGGCCTGGGACGCCAACAACAGGCGCAGGCCGACACTCAGGCTCGCGGGTTTGGGCATACGCAACCTCCACTCAATCCGTCCAGGCTGTCAGGATTGCGCGCCATCAGGACAAAGGCAGCCATCTTTGATTGGGTTAGTCGCCCCTGCCGACCCGCCCCACCACATCACAGCGTCAGCCTAGCCAAGGGATTGGGAATGGAAGAAACGCCACCCGCGCAGTGCCACCCCTCGCGCGTTGCGCCCCTATCAAAAGTCAGTTGCTGTACTGATAAATAATCGAATCAAACGCTCCCGAGCGGTATCCGCGCTCCAGGCATTGATTGAATTTCTGCAGAAACCAGCCCATTTTCAGGCCAGCGGAGATGCCTAGGTACTTGCTGTCCGTCTTGAACGGCTCCGGCAAGGTAACGAACATCGCGCCTTGCAGATCCGGGTTGTTTCGCACCAGGCGTTTGAGGTCAATGCTGGAGCCCAGCAAAATCGCATCAATGCGCTCGCGCATCAACATGGCCAGACCATTGCGCGTTTCATTGAACCCGATAATGGTCAACGTGCCATCCGCCACCGCCGCATCAAAGACATTGCCATAACTGGCGCCGATGCTCGCACCAATCAGCTTGCCACGCAGATCGCCCACCTGCTGAAAGGGAAACTCACGGCCCTGCTTCACCACCAAGACAATGCGCTCGGTAAAGATCGGCTCGGAAAAATCGAACAGGGCCAGGCGCTCGTCATTCATCGACAGGCCAATCACCCCACCCTCACCACGCTGGGCCATGGTGTAGGCGCGCATCCAGGGCATCAGGCGGATGCGGTAAGGCACCTGTATTTCATCCAGACACTGGCGGCTGATATCCACCACGATGCCTTTGGCCTCACCGTTTTCCTCGTAATACTTGGGAAACCCGTCATGTGCACCAAAAACCATAAAGGCCTCGGAAGCCGTCACATGAGCCGACACAAGCATCATCAACAGCAGGCATAGCAGCCGTGAAGCGGTCATGGCAGACACCTCAAACGAGGCCAAAAGGTGCGCATCACTCTAGGTCGTAGCAGCACCGAGGACCACCCGCACCGCCCAGTGGTGAAAGCGCTAGCGCTCATGGCGATACGCGCGGAAGTACAGCAGCACCACTGCCAACGCCAGCACACCCAAAGTACCGGCACCGACAAACAGCACCTGATACCCCAGCCACGTGGCCAACAGCCCGCTGGTCGCGCCGACCACACCGGCCAGCAGCAGCTGCACGCTGGCCTGCAGGGTAAAGTCGGCGCCTTCATGCTCGGGGCGACACTGGCGCATCATCACGGCAAACAGCGCCACCGTGGACATGCCATCGGCAGTCTGTTCGAACAACGCCAGCAGATAGACCAGGCCGACATTGCCGGCAGCGCTCACCAGCAACGCCATTGCAGCGATACCGAGCGCCTGCAACAAGCCGAACAGCAGCAACGCCCTCAGCGCGCCAATGCGGGCATACAGCAAACCGCCGAGAAATGCTCCCGCGATACCGGCCAGGCTGCTGATCAACGTCAGCTGGCCCAGCTCGGCGTTGCTCCAGCCCTGATCCACCAACATCGGCTTGATCATCGGCGAACCCAGCGCATCACCCAGCTTGAAACTCAGCAGCACCGCCAGCCAGAACAACATGCCAGGCTGCTGCAGCAAACCACGGTAATGCCGCAGTAACAGGCCCGGCCCGGCCGGTTCCGCCTGTGCCGGTTGAAACGGCAACTCGCGCTTTTCGTTAAACCGCCAGATCGGCAGCGTCATCAGCATCAGCAGGCCTGCCACCAGCGCCAGACTCAGGTGCCAGCCCAGGACATCCATAGCCAGCAGCAGACCACTGCCGCTGACCAACATGCCGACCTTGTAGCCACCCACCTGCAAACTGTTACCCAGGCCGCGCCAACGCTCCGGCAACAGGCGCACGGCCAGGCCATCGGTGGCAACATCCTGGGTCGCGGCCGCCAGGTTGACCAGCAGCAACAGGCTGATCAGCACAAGGAAATAGCTGTCGAATAACCGCGCAGGATTGATCAGCGCCAGGCTCGCAATCAACGCAATAACACCCAGCTGCAAGGGCAAAATCCAGCCACGATGATGCCCCAGCCGCGACGAAGCCAGCCGATCGACCCAGGGCGCCCAAAGCACCTTGAGCAGCCAAGGCAAGGCCAATAACTTGAGCAGACCAATCAACGCCAGATCAACGCCGTGTTGGCGCAGCAACACCGGCAACGAATGGGCCACCAATCCCGAAGGCAACCCCTGCGCGCAATACAGCGAAGCCAGCAGAATCAGGGTGGCATTGGCCGGACGCGCGGCGGGAACGCAAGAAGTGGGCGGCATGGAGCATCCTGCAAATCAGCAAAAGCGCGACAGTAGCGGCCAAGCCGGCGGCAGACAAGCCGCCGGCTTGGCAGTCAGAACTTGCTGGCCTGCTCGCGCAACAGCTGGGCGAATTGCTCGGCCGGCACCGGTCTACTGATCAGGTAACCCTGGATCTCGTCGCAGCGCTGGCTCTTGAGGAAATCCATCTGCGCCTGAGTCTCCACGCCCTCGGCGACGACCTTGAGCTCCAGGCTGTGAGCCATGGCAATAATGGCTCGAGTGATCGCGGCATCTTCACTGCCTGCGGTGAGGTCGCGAATAAAGGTCTGGTCGATCTTCACGTAATCCACCGGGAAGCGCTTGAGGTAGCTGAGCGAGGAATAACCGGTCCCGAAGTCATCGATCGCCAGCTTGACCCCCAGCTCACGCAGCTGCCGGAAAGTGCTGATGACGCTCTCAACATTGTCCAGCAACTGGCTCTCGGTCAGCTCCAGCTCCAAATAGTGTGGCGCCAGGCCGGTCTCCTCAAGCACCTGACGGACCAGACTGAGCAGGTTGCCCTGACGTAACTGATGCACCGAGAGATTCACCGACACGCGAATCCGCGCCAACCCCTGTAACTGCCAGGCACTCACCTGTTGGCAAGCCTGGCGCAGCACGAATTCACCGATAGCACCGATCAGCCCGGTTTCTTCGGCCAGGCCAATAAAGTCGCTCGGTGGCACCAACCCCAGTTCCGGGTGACGCCAGCGCACCAGCGCCTCGGCCGCATTGAGGCTGTCGGAGGCCAGGCACAGCTTGGGTTGATAGAACACCTCCAGCTGGCCTTCGTGGATACCTTTACGTAGCTGGTTTTCCAGTTGCAGGCGCTCCAGGGTGCAGGCCTGCAGGTTATCAGTGAAGAACTGGAAGGTATTGCCGCCCAAGTGCTTGGCATGTTGCATGGCCATATTGGCCTGACTGACCAGGGCGGAAATCTCCCGCGCATTATCCGGCAGCAGGCTGATGCCCAAAGACGCGCTGACCACCAGTTCGTGCCCACCAACGGTCATCGGCACGCGCAGCTTGCTCAACAGGCGGCTGGCCAACCGGGCCAGGCTGGAGAGGCTGCCGTAGGAGTCGATGAGGATGGCAAATTCATCGCCGGACAAGCGCGCCAGGGTATCGGCTTCAGGTATCGCCTGAGTCAGACGACGACTGACCTGACGCAGCAGCTGGTCGGCGACCTCATGGCCAAGGCTGTCATTGAGCAGCTTGAAACGGTCCAAATCGACGTGCAACAGAGCAATGCTGCGACCACTTTGACGCGAGCGCTGGCTGGCTTCGTGCAGACGTTCTTTGAATAGACTGCGGTTGGCCAGCCCCGTCAGTTCGTCGTAGTGCGAGAGGTAACGCAGGCGTTCCTCGGCTTCCCGGCGCGACGACAAATCGGCGAAGAAGCCCACGATATGACTGACATTACCCCGCGAATCGCGCACCACATTCAGCTGTAGCCACTGCGGATAGAGCTCGCCGTTCTTGCGCGTTTCGATCAGCTCGCCGCGCCAGGTGCCACTGTTTTCCAGCTCCAGACGAATCATCTGATACTGCCGGCGGCTGTCGCCGCTGCTGATCAGGCTGATCACGCTTTTGCCGACCACTTCGTCCTGGCGATAGCCGGTGACATCACTGAAGGCCTGATTGACCGACAGCAGACGGTAATCCGGATCGAGAATCACGATACCTTCGCTGGCTGCTTCGAACACGGTCGCCGCCAGTTGCTGCTGTTGTTCCTGCACCTTGCGCGCACTGATGTCGCGGCGCGTACCGAGCATCCGCAGCACGCGGCCCTCGGCATCACGCTCGACCGCCCGGCCGCGATCCTCGATCCACACCCAATGGCCTTGGGCATGTTGAATGCGGTATTCGACCTGGTAATCCTCTGTGCGGCCTTTCATGTGCTCAACCAACGCCCGTCGCAACACCCCGATATCATCCGGGTGCAGACGTGGCTTGAGGTCACGCAGCATCACCTGCACCTCATGCGGCTCCAGGCCGAAAATTTCCTTGAGCCGCGAGTGATGCACCTCGTCACTCTGCAGGTCCCAGTCCCACAGTCCCAGCTCACTGGCATCAATGGCCAGGGTCAGGCGCGCACGGCTCTTGCTCAGCGCATAGGTGGTTTCATCCAGTTCCAGGGTGCGCTCGGCGACGCGCATTTCCAGCTCGCCATGGGCCTGGCGCAATTCGCGCTCAGCCCGCCGGCGCTGCTCCACTTCGTGGGCCAGTTCGCTGTTAAGTCCTTCAGCCTGATGCTTGGCCTGCTCTAGGTTGCTGATCAGCGCTTGATTCTGAAAGCGCTGCAGCAGGCTGCGCTGCACCAGGCGATTAACCTGCCAACCCACTACCAGCAAGGCCAACAGCAGAATACTGCCAAGCAACCCCCAGCCTTGCTGCAACGCATTGTCACTGAGCAACAGGTAGCCCACCGACGGCAACAGGCAGGGTAAGGCAAACGACAGAAATGCCGTGAAACTGATGGCATAGGCCACACTGGCCGAGAGAATGGCAGCACCGATCAGGCCGTAAACCAGCGCTTGCAGATAAAACACATTCGCCGGCACCAGGGCGATGGCGGCGAACGCCAGGGTCAGTCCGGAAACACCGGCACCTAGCAAGAACAGCCGCTGCCAATGCACTTCTGCCTGACGGCTGGGCCGCGCCTGCTCAAAGGCGCGCACCTGCACCAGGCGCAGCACGGCGAGGATCACCAGCCAGATGACCCAACTGACCAGTAACACTGCTGGCAACGCGCCCCACAACAGGTACGCACAGACCACGCCACTGAGCAGCATGAACAGGGTCGGCACCCGCGACCCCTGATACAGCATACGGGTGCGCTCGGCGGCAATATCGGTGGCAAACAGCTGAGCCACTTCCCGCCCGGAAGTCGGCTTGAGGCCATTTGCCTGGGCAAATGAGGTCGATGCGGTCATAGGCGATTTTCTTATAGTGGTTGCCTGGACGTCGGCGCAGCATACGCGAGCTAGACGCTTCGCCCAAGCCGGATGTGCAGCAATTCACACATCAATTACCAAACTTTCGGTCAGTCAGCGGCGCGGCCATCTGGTTGACTTGGATGACCGACCAGTCGTCCGGTCAAGTGCGGGCACGACGCGGTTTGCCCTGCCTGGCGCAGCCCCCTAGAATGCCGCGATGCACAATGACCCCGAACTTCTGATTGCTTCTCTGAACGATGCCCAACGCCAGGCCGTGGCCGCGCGCGTGGGCCGCCAACTGGTGCTGGCCGGTGCCGGCTCCGGTAAAACCCGCGTGCTGGTGCACCGCATCGCCTGGTTGATCCAGATCGAGCAGGCCTCGCCGCACAGCATCCTGTCGGTGACCTTCACCAACAAAGCCGCCGCCGAAATGCGCCACCGCATTGAGCAGATGCTTGGGCAGAACCCGGCCGGCATGTGGGTGGGCACCTTCCACGGCCTGGCCCATCGCCTGCTGCGCGCGCACTGGCAGGAAGCCGGCCTGGCCGAGAACTTCCAGATCCTCGATTCCGACGACCAGCAGCGCATCGTCAAGCGGGTGATCCGCGACCTCGG
The DNA here is from genome assembly GCF_003060885.1 of Pseudomonas sp. HMWF032. Lineage (GTDB taxonomy): Bacteria > Pseudomonadota > Gammaproteobacteria > Pseudomonadales > Pseudomonadaceae > Aquipseudomonas. The sequence continues at coordinate 37,203 of NZ_QAIG01000005.1, read as the reverse complement.
CTTGGACGAACAACGCTGGCCGCCGAAACAGGCACAGTGGTTTATCAACGGGCAGAAAGACGAAGGCTTGCGGCCAAAAAACATTCAGCCCGGCGGCGACCTGTTCCTCGCCACCATGTTGAAAATCTACGAAGCCTACGAGGCCGCCTGCGCCCGCGCCGGGGTCATCGACTTTTCCGAACTGCTGCTGCGCGCGCTCGACTTGTGGCGTGATAAACCGGGCCTGCTGGAGCATTACCAGCGGCGCTTCCGGCACATCCTGGTCGACGAGTTCCAGGACACCAACGCCGTGCAGTACGCCTGGTTGCGCCTGCTCGCCAAGGGCGGCGACAGCCTGATGGTGGTGGGTGATGACGACCAGTCGATCTACGGCTGGCGCGGGGCGAAGATCGAGAATATCCAGCAGTTCTCCGATGACTTCCGCGACGCCGAAGTGATCCGCCTGGAGCAGAACTACCGCTCCACCGCCGGCATCCTCAAGGCCGCCAACGCGCTGATTGCCAACAACCAGGGCCGCCTGGGCAAGGAACTGTGGACCGAAGACGGCGATGGCGAGCCGCTCAACCTGTATTCGGCGTTCAACGAGCACGACGAAGCGCGTTACGTGGTCGAGTCCATCGAAGACGCCCTGCGCAAGGACGGCCTCAAGCGCAGCGAAATCGCCATTCTCTATCGCTCCAACGCCCAGTCGCGGGTGCTCGAAGAAGCCCTGCTGCGCGAGAAAATTCCGTATCGCATTTACGGCGGCCAGCGTTTCTTCGAACGTGCCGAAATCAAAAACGCCATGGCCTACCTGCGCCTGCTCGACGGGCGTGGCAACGACGCGGCGCTGGAGCGCATCATCAACGTGCCGGCACGCGGCATCGGTGAGAAAAGCATCGAGGCCATCCGCGAGTACGCCCGCGCCCATGAGGTGTCGATGTGGGGCGCGCTGCACCTGATGGTGAGCAGCAAAGCGCTGCCCGCACGCGCCTCGGGCGCGTTGGCCGGTTTTATAGAACTGATCAATAACCTCTCGGCCAAGGTGCAGGACATGCCCCTGCACCTGATGACGCAGACGGTCATCGAGCAAAGCGGTCTGATTGCCTATCACCAGGCGGAAAAAGGCGAAAAGGGTCAGGCACGGGTGGAAAACCTGGAAGAACTGGTCAGCGCCGCGCGCACCTTCGACAACGACGAAGGCGACGACATGACTCCACTGCAAGCTTTCCTCACCCACGCCTCCTTGGAGGCCGGTGACACCCAAGCTGCCGAGAACGAAGACAGCGTGCAGCTGATGACCCTGCACAGCGCCAAAGGCCTGGAATTCCCCCTGGTGTTTCTGGTGGGCATGGAAGAAGGCCTGTTCCCGCACAAGATGAGCCTGGAAGAGCCCGGTCGTCTGGAAGAAGAACGCCGTCTGGCCTATGTCGGCATCACCCGCGCCATGCGCAAGCTGGTGATCACCTACGCCGAAACCCGTCGCCTGTACGGCAGCGAGACCTACAACAAGGTGTCGCGCTTCGTCCGCGAGATCCCGCCGCAGCTGATTCAGGAAGTGCGCCTGAGCAACAGCGTCAGCCGCCCCTTTGGCGCAGTAAGCCGCAACATGGGCGGCAACAGCATGAGTGGCGACAGCCTGTTTGCCGGCAGCGCGGTGCCGGACACCGGTTTCAGCCTGGGTCAGCGCGTGCAGCATTCGCGGTTCGGCGAGGGCACCATCCTCAACTTCGAAGGCTCCGGTGCACAGGCGCGGGTGCAGGTGAATTTCGAGAGCGAAGGCAGTAAATGGCTGATGCTCAGTTACGCCAAGCTGCAAGCGCTGTAAAAACCGGCCGTGGTGCTTATCGCGGGTTGCATGGCCTGCAACCTTGTAGGGTGAATGATGCTTTTTCATCCACCCTCGCAACTGGTGGATGGGTGAAGCGTCACCCACCCTAGGCCTAGCCCTTTATCGTTTAAGACCGGTGGCCCGGCTGCAATCCGAGAGCGATGCAAGCCATGGACTCACCCCGGATTGCATCCGGGCTACGTGCTCAGCCTTTAAACCATAAGGGGCTCACATGATTCGCCGTCCTCTGCTGCTCGTCAGCGCCCTGCTCGCCGCCTTCGGGCTGGCTGGCTGCAAGGAAGAACCTGCCACCCCGCAGACCCGCGCCGAGCCGGTACAGACCTACCATTGGAAGATGGTCACCGCCTGGCCAAAGAACTTCCCCGGTTTGGGCACCGCCGCCGAGCGCTTGTCCGAGCGGGTGGCGACCATGAGCAATGGCCGCCTGACGATTAAGGTGTATGCCGGCGGCGAGTTGGTAGCACCGCTTGAGGTGTTCGATGCCGTGTCACGCGGCACCGCCGAGCTGGGTCATGGCGCAGCGTATTACTGGAAGGATAAGGTGCCGGCGGCGCAGTTCTTCAGCGCCGTACCGTTTGGCCTGTCCACCAGCGAAATGAATGCCTGGCTGAGCAAAGGCGGCGGGCAGGCCTTATGGGATGAAGCCTATGCACCCTTCGGCGTGAAGCCGCTGGCGGTGGGCAATACCGGCATGCAGATGGGCGGCTGGTACAACACCGAAATCAACAGCCTCGACGACCTCAAGGGCCTGAAAATCCGCATGCCGGGCCTGGGCGGCGAAGTGCTCAGCCGACTCGGTGCCACCCCCGTCAACCTGCCCGGCGAGGAGATCTTCACGGCCCTGCAAACCCGCGCCATCGATGCCACGGATTGGGTCAGCCCGTTCAACGATCAGGCTTTCGGCTTGCACAAGGCGGCCACGTATTACTACTTCCCCGGCTGGCAGGAGCCACAGGCCGTGCTGGAACTGCTGATCAACCAAAAGGCGCTGGACAGCCTGCCGGCCGATTTGCAGGCGATCCTCACCGAAGCGGCCCGCGCCGCCAACCAGGACATGCTCGACGATTACGTCTACCACAACGCCCTCGCGCTGGATCAGTTGAAGCAATCGGGCACCTTGCTCAAGCGCTTCCCGGATGAGGTGCTCGACGCCCTGCAGCGCGAATCCGAGGTCGTGCTGGGCGAACTGGCCGCGCAGAGTGAACTCAACGGCCGCATCTGGGCCTCGATGCTAGCCTTCCAGGCGCAGGTCAGCCAGATGCACCTGCTCTCGGAAAAAGAGCTGTACGACTGGCGTTAATCGCGCGTCTTGCACCCTCTCGCATCGCGGGAGCCTGAGCCACTCAGCGGCGCGCTGCCGGTTCATCACTTGCGCGTCACGCCCCAGCATCACTGCGCAACCGCACGGTGGGCAAAAGTCGGAAACACTCTATGCCTAGCCAGCCGCGCGTGCGCCGGGCAAGATGCCGCGCGTAGATCCATCAACCAAGAGACAGCCCATCATGCAGCGTTTTCTAAGCATCGCCCTGGCCATGTGCCTTAGCCTGGGGCTTACCATGAGTTTCGACGCCGAAGCCAAGCGCATGGGCGGCGGCAAATCCTTGGGCTCTGCGCCCAGCCATCAGGCGCGCCAGGCCCCTGCTCAGCAAACCGCCGCACCGGCTGCGGCTGGTCGTCAGCCGGCAGCAGCCAGCGGCGCATCGAAATGGTTAGGCCCATTGGCTGGCCTGGCCGCTGGTGGTTTACTGGCCGCCATGTTCATGGGTGACGGCTTTGAAGGCCTGCAGATCATGGACATGCTGATCTTCGGCCTGATCGCCTTCCTGCTGTTCCGTTTCCTCGCTGCCCGTCGTCGCCAGGCCCAGCCAGCGGCCGCCGGTGGCGTGCCGTATCAGCGCGAAATGCCGACCCAGACGGCCCCTAGCTCGATCTTCGGCGGCAACGCTGCCGGTGCTGCAATCAAGCCCGTGATCAATGCTCCGGCCTGGTTCAACGAACAGAGCTTTGTGAGTGCAGGCCGTGAGCACTTCCTCAGCCTGCAGCAGCACTGGGATGCCAACGAGATGGACAAGATCGCCGAGTTCGTCACCCCGCAACTGCTGGAGTTCCTGCGCCGCGAGCGCGCCGACCTGGGCGACGGTTTCCAGTCCACCTACGTCGACAACCTCGACGTACAACTGGATGGCGTCGATGACCTCAGCGACAAGACTGTCGCCACCCTGACCTTCACCGGTGTGGCCAAGACCTCGCGCTTCGACCAAGGCGAAGTGTTCAGCGAAAGCTGGCGTCTGGAGCGTCAAGTCGGTGAGAACCAGCCATGGTTGGTGGCCGGTATTCGCCAGAACGGCTGATCCACAGGCTTCACCACAAAACCCGGGCTTGCCCGGGTTTTGTGTTTTTAAGCGCACTCAAGGCGACCGAAATAGCCGCCAAACGGGCCAGACAGGACGAAAGACCTGCATACCCTTTACCCACCTGATGACGCACACTGCACCCTTCGCACAACCACTCTGATGAGGACGGCAGCATGATCGGATACAGCATGATCGGTACCAATGACCTGGAAAAAGCCAAGGCTTTCTACACCGCATTACTGGCTGAACTGGGTGCAAAAATCGTGATGGACGTCGGCCGTGCGGCCTTCTACGGTACCGGCAAAGGTCAGCCCATGCTGGGTGTGTGCCTGCCGTTCGACAAACAAGCAGCCACCCCCGGCAATGGCAACATGATCGCCCTGCCAGGCGGCTCGCGTGAGGGTGTCGATAGACTCTACGCCAAAGCCCTCGAACTGGGCGCGACCTGCGACGGTCAGCCGGGCGAACGCATGCCCGGCTTTTACGGGGCTTACTTCCGCGACCTGGACGGCAACAAGCTGGCGTTCTTCCACATGGGCTAAAAGCCCACCCCGCCTCACCCCCGATTGACACTGCCCGGCGGCTTGGCTGCCGGCGCAGCTTGCTGGGCCTTGTCGCTCCAGGCCTCAACTTCCTCACTGCGCTTGCGGCTGTTCAGCAGGGCGCGGTCGATCATTTCGTTGTAATCGGCCAGCCAACTGCGCGAACCCGGCAGCATATTGGCCAAATCACGCATCCCCGCCTTCAACCCATTCATCACCTGCTGGTAATCACGCTCCTGCGCGCGCAGCACCTGGCTGACTTGGGCGATGCTGTTGGGGTTTTCCGCCCGCTCAAACAGCCCGGTGAGCTGTGACGCTTGCTGGCTGGCCAGCAACTCCTCCTGGTTATTCAGCGCGCTCTGCTGCACCTTAAGCTGCTCTTCCAGCCGTTTAACCTGCTTCTCCAGTGCCTGAATACGCGGTTCATCGCCTGCACTGAACAGGTTGTGGATGTTCAGGCCAACCGACACCAACATCAACGTGCCCAACACCCCAGCCAAGGCCAGGATAAACAAGCGATTGCGCTGACCGGCCTTGGTCAGCAGTTGTAACCGCTCCTCTTCGCTGAGCACACCGTCATCTGACTCTTGCGCTTGGCTTTTCATAGGAAGACCGTTTTATGACGTTCAAAAATTGACACATCATGTACAACGATAGCACTTTGCCAGCCTCCTGCTTGGCGTCAGGCAACACCTGCACAACGGCTCAATCCGCAGGCCTTAAGCGCGCATCCACGATGCCCCAGAACCCGTTCTACGGTATAAAACGCTCCCGTATTACCCGTCATACATGAGGCCTACACCGTGGAAGAAGTCATCGAACAGTTGCGCGAACTCAACGAGCCGGTGCCCGTCCCGCTGGAACTCCCCGATGAAGAAACCTTAGTGGAGATTCAGGAGCAAATCCTGATCCACCTGCCCTTTGGCCTGCGTGAATACCTGCTGCAGGTCAGCGATGTGGTCTACGGCCGCCTGGAGCCCGTCACCGCCAGCGATCCGCAATCGCACACCTACCTGCCGGAAGTCGCCGCCACCGCCTGGTCACTCGGCGTGCCACGCGAGTACGTGCCGCTGTGCGAAGACCATGGCAATTACTACGTGGTCGAAGAAGACGGCACCGTGCTGCTGTGGGAAGCCGAAACCGAGGAAATCAACGAAGACGAAACCTGGGAATCGGTCTGGCACTGGGTACGCGATGTGTGGCTGGAGAGCTGAATAATGGGCCAGGGATGGCACACGCCCCAGCAACTCAACACATGAACAGGCGGCAACAGCCTCACACCGCGTATTACCAGCTACTGGGATTGCTGCCTTTCGCCCTGTTTGCCAGCCTATTCGCAGCCTGCACCATCATGCTGATGCTCATCGGTGCGAGCTGGCGCGCCATCGAGTGGTGGCGCGAGGAGCCATCGGCATACCACGCCATGGACAACCGGACTTACACCCGTTGTTTGCGCCGTGTCGATGACTTGTACCAGGCTGCCCGCGAGTCGGTAAGGCTGGAAAATGCTTCCAGCATGGCCAGTGAAAACGCTTATCGCGGCTGGCTGCGACAAGCCCGAGACTTTAAGAAACACTGTGGACCGGAAAACTGGCCGAATCAGGCGGTACCACAGCATCCCGCGGACTGGCTGCCGCATCTGGGCAAACCTAAAGCTGACTGGCCAGCGCAGGTGCCAGACAGCGAATAAACACAACGGCAGGCCACAACCTGCTTCAGGGCAGATAGATCCGGAATACTCCGCCGCCCAGCGGCGCGCCGTTGGCCAGTTCGATATGCCCGCGTAGGCCATTGCGCTCGTGCAGTTCGGCAATCCGACCTGCGAAATAGAGGCCCAGGCCGGTGCTGCCAGTACTGTGCCTGAGACCAAGGACGTAGTTGGACTGCTGGACGAGCATTTCCTCGGGGTAGCCCTGGCCATCGTCGCAGATCGCCAGTACCAGCTGCCCGTTCTCCTCCCAGGCACTGATCAACAGGGCACTGTGGGCGTAGCGGATGGAGTTGGTGATGATGTTGGCGACCACTGAGCCAAGCAGTTCCTGATCAAAGAAACCCATCAAGTCGAAGCTCTCGACCTCGCAACGTGCGCTGATCTGCCGGCTTTGCAGCACCTCGAAATGCCGTGCCAACTGGGCCTGAAGAAAATCGTCGACTTCGTGATAACCGGGGCGCATCGGCAGCTGGTTGACGCCGAGCTTATACAGGCCGAGCAACTGCACCAGCATGCCGTTGAGACGGGCAAACTCGTAATCGATCACCCCTTGCTCGGCAACGGTCTGCTGTTCGGCAGGCAACTGCGCCTGCCACTGCGCGTGGGCACGGGTCAGCATGGCCAGGGAGTTCTTCATGTCATGCACGGTTGAGGCAATCACCAAGGAAAAATCCAGCGCCCCAGGCTCATCACTCATCAGCCGGCTACCCGCTGTTGCAGTTGCAGATAACGGGCATGGCGAGGATCCGTGGTGGGCATTTGGCTGGCTATTGCCAGGCAGTGCCGACATTCGGCCAGCAACTCGACCGACAGGTTCTGCGCGCCTAACTGCAACAATGACTGCGCAGTGTTGAGGGCAATACTGAGATTTTTGGGCTGCAGGGCAAACGCCTGGCGGAACAGTCGCAGCGCTTCGTCATACTGCTTCTGCTGGTAGCAACGCACACCTTGCCGGTTAAGTTCGACCGCCTCCTTACCACCCGAAAGAATGTCGCTGTTATCGGTTTGCCTCGCCACCCCCTGCATCACCTGCGGGTCGTCGCCGTAGGCTTCAACACAGGTTTTCAGCAGCGTGTCACTCGCCTCGCCCTGACCCAGGGCGCGCAACTGACTGGCAACACTGAGGGCGGCATCGGCGGCAAACAATTGCGGCAAACGGGCCAGTGCAGCAGCAGCCTCGGCAGCCAGTTGCGCGGCCTTCTTGGGCTCACCGGATTTCATCAGGCTACTGGCCATGGCCAGGCGCGAGCGCAGCTGCACATTGGGGTCGCCAGCATAATTTCTGTCCAGCTCGCCGAGGGCTTGGTTGACCTCAATCTGCAGGCGTTTGTCGAGTGTGCCATCGCCAGCCTGTGCAGTGATCGCCTGGGCCAGCCCCAGGTAGTTTTCCGGGCTTTTGAACTTGGAGGTGCGGCCCTGCTCCATGGCCTGGCGATAGGCCTTGCCGGCGCTACCAAAGTCCTGGTTATCAAGGGCCAGCTTGCCCAGTTGCATCTGCCGTCGAATCGCCAGCGGCGCCAGCTTGACCGCATCCTCCAGGACTTGCTGGGCACGCAGACTGTCACCCTGAGCCTGCAGAACAGCGGCCAGGCCGTCATACAGCGATGGCATCATCGGAAACAGTTTGAGCCCCTGTTCGTAGAGACTCTGTGCGCGCGCCAAATCGCCGCGCTTGTGCGCCAGACTGGCCATTGCCACCTGCGCCCAAGGCAAAGGCCGCTCGGCCAAGACGCCATTGAGCAGCTGCTCCAGTTCGTCCAACCGGCCCAATTCACGCAGAGCGGTGGCGTGGTAGCGCTGGCATAGTGGCAGGTAACGCTTGTCCTGTTGACTGAGGACCTTGCAGGCCTCCAGAACAGCGGAGGGGTCCTGCTTATCGAGCCCCTGGAGAATGCCTTTGAGTGCTGTCTTACGCTCAGCCAGCTTATCCAGCCGCTGATCGAGGCTGGCACGGTTGAATGGCTTGGTCAGGTAAGCATCCGGTTCGTGCTCAAGGGCACTGAGCACCATAGCTTGACTGCTTTCGGCAGTGACCATGACAAAGATGCACTGATGGCTGATCAGCCTGCCCGCGATCAACTCCTCCAGCACCTGTTGGCCATTCTTGCCGCCGCCCAGGTTGTAGTCGTGCAGGATGATGTCGTAGCGCTTGTTACGGCACATGCTCAGGGCTTCTTCGCCACGGTCGGCGGTGTCCACATCACGCGCGCCCATGTCACGCAGCATGGATTTCAGCGAGCTGCGGAAGTCGGAAAAATCATCGACGATCAGAATGCGTTTACTGCCGTAATCCAGCATTGCAGAGCCCTTTTACTGACGCCTCAGAATCGCTTCAGTGTATATGGGTGCAGGCGATCCCGCCCATGCTGTCCATGCGCAGAGAACTGAATTGTGCTGAGCTGGGGCGTGTGGCCCTGCTGAAAGCGCTGTCGACGCGGCCTGGTGGGGCCAGTCAACTGCCGAGCATCAACTCCAGTCATCTACCTCTACAGCCAGCGTTTCTGGCTGCTCGAGAAGCACCTGAGGCTCTGGCAGTAATAGAGGCTGCGCCGATTCAAGGGTTGGCGACGGCCACTCTGCCTCCGGCACCACCTGCGGCTGCTCCGGCGGGGCAATGACCTGCCCGGCAATTTCATTGTAATCCGGCACAACTATGGCTCCTGGCAGCGTGACTACACGCCCGGCAATTTCGTTGTAATCCGGCACAACTATGGCTCCTGGCGGCGTGACTACACGCCCGGCAATTTCGTTGTAATCCGGCACAACTATGGCTCCTGGCGGCGTGACTACACGCCCGGCAATTTCGTTGTAATCCGGCACAACTATGGCTCCTGGCGGCGTGACTTGTGGTCGCAGCACTTGCGGTGGCTGCACCTGTGGCCGTGGCGGCGGAGCAGGTTTACGCCCGGCCAGTCCCGCTTGGTAGCCTTGCAGATAGCTCTGCACGGCGACAGTGCGCTGCTGAACAGGGCAGAAGGCGTTGAACCAGTTGCTGTCCTGCGCTGTGCCCATGGCACTATCACGCAGGCCGCGCTGGTGGGCAAAGCCTGCTTGGCAATCGCGCGCCACTTGCTCGTTGTGTATTTGCTGCAACTCTGCGCAGCCACTGAGTAAGCCCAGCGTGCAGCCAAGCAAAATAGCTCTGTTCATTGTCTGTACTCATCACGCTATGGTGGCGTGGCTATCGGAATGGACGAACAGCCTAAACCGGTATTACTGAACCAACGCTGAACAGCCAAACCAAAACATCAGCCCTGTACGTGCAGCAGACAGCCCAAAAATTACTTGCAGGCAGCGCAGTACCCCACCTCAAGCACAGTACCGGTAACACCGGTATGAGCCTGTGCTGTGCCGGGCGCATCGCCAAACGGCATCAACGCAATGCTGTGCATGGCCATCTCGAACCGGCGCATGGTGCTCTGCTGGGGGGAGGAGTGTTTCGGATTGGCTATGCCCCAGCTACCCGCTGCAGAAACCTTTTATAGGGTGGTTAGCGGCGCTGAGGGTGATTCTGGCGGGGAATCACGTATTTCGAGCATCGCGTAATCCACCCGTTACCGCTCTTTAATGCCCCTTAAAAAGCTGTTTGGGACGACAAGTACATCGCCTTCGGATTTATCTGCCTTGAAGCGACTGCGGCCCTGCGTCGTGTTAACGCCGCAGGGCCGTATTGTCGATCGTGAAAAATTCGTGGCTTTCCAGCCAGCCGGCGCGCACCCAGTGCCAGACCGACTCCTGGGTTTCGTCTTCGTTGCTTTCAGTTGTCGGCTACCGTATTGCCCGCGCTTCAGCATCCAGTCAACGCTGACCCTGCTCAAGATCGAGCAAATTGAGGAGAAAACGCGCGAAATATAGGAGATCCTGCTCCATCGCCTGACGTGCGGCCTTGGCATCGCCGGCTTCGATAGCGGTAAAGGCATCTTCGTGAAAATCGTTCAAGCGCAGCGATAAATCTGCACCGGTAAACAGACGGTTGAAGAAGGGGCCGACCTGCAGCCACAGCGATTCAATGCTGCGCAGGAGCACCGGGTTACCGCAGGCGCTGTAGAGGCGCAGATGAAACTGGCTGTTGGCATCCAGATAGGCATGGATATGGCGCTGCTCGATAGCCTGGTCCATACGCGCCACGCAACCACGCAGTTCGGCCAAATCGGCAGGCGTCAGACGCGGAGTGGCCAACTCCACGGCCAAACCTTCAAGGCCCAGGCGAACCTGAAAGATATGCTCATAGCGTTCGCGAGTCATCGGCGGCACGCGCACCGAGCGCTGTGGCTCGCCCTCCAGCGCGCCCTCGGCAACCAACCGCTGCAGCGCGGCCCGCACCGGCATCGGGCTGGTGCCCCACTCGGCGGCCAGGTCACGGATTTTCAAACGCTCGCCGGGCTGGAAACGCCCCGCCAGCAAGCCTTCCCGAATACGTTGGTAAAGGTGTTCCTGCAGATTATCGGCCATGGTTCAGCGGCGTCCTTGTACCGGCGGCGCGGGGAGTTGGGCGAGGGTCAACGAGCAGTTGCGCATGAAGTTCTCCGATGTTTAGAAAATGATCTGAGGGCTCTGCTAGAGGCTGGCTAGGCGCAGGGGTGTTTGAAAAGCGGAGTTGACTGCAGTCAATGAGCATTTTCAAGTATCCCTGCAACAACGCCTGACCGACGCAGAGACGCTCAGGGGGCCTTGTTCTCAATCAGGCAGTTACCGCCATCCACAACCAGCACTTCGCCGGTGATATAGCTGGCCTCCGGTGACGCGAGAAAAGCGACGGCGGCAGCGACTTCTTCCGGTCGCCCGGCGCGACGCATCGGCGTGTAAGCAGCCGCGTGGCGTTCTTCTTCAGTGGTGGAGCCCGTGGCGATCCACCCCGGTGCCACGCTGTTAACCGTAATGCCCTGTTTGGCCACTTCCAGCGCCAAGCCCATAGACAGGCCAAGCATACCGGCCTTGGCCGCGCTGTAGGCGGATTCGCCGGGGTTGCTGCCACGGGTGCCGGTGGTCGAGCTGATATTCACGATGCGCCCATAGCCGCGTGCACGCATACCCGGCAGCACCGCGCGCGTGAGCAAGAATGCCGTGCCGAGGTTACGCGCGATGGACAGATTCCAGGTCGCCAGGTCCATGTCCGCCAGCTCGGCAAACGGCTCGGGGCTGCCTTGCATGGCCATGCCGGCGTTGTTCACCAGAATGTCGATCTGGCCCCACTGCGCCTGCGCCCAGGCGAGTAATTCACCGACCTGCTGCTCATCGGTGAGGTCAGCGGCGCGGCCGCGTGCTTGAATACCTTCGGCACACAGCTCAGCGGCACGCTGTTCAACGCGGGCGCTGCTGGCGGTGAGCAGCACGCGCGCCCCTTGCTGACCCAAGCGGCGGGCGATGGCCAGACCGATACCCGACTCACTGCCTGCACCACTGATTAAGGCAACGTGCTGTTGGAAGAGCATTTCACAACATCCTGTGATCACAAATATGGCGTTAATCTAGCAATAAAGCCGAATCAAACCAACGCTTGAGTTTTCTGTGATCACAAAATAGCATGTGCAGATATTCGAACGAGGTGTTCAACATGACTGCCAGTGGTATCCACCCATCCGCCGTAGAAACCTTCGCCCAGCGTGAGCGTGAGCGCTTTATCGCGCGCAATCCAAAATCCGTGGCCCTGGCCGAGCGGGCGCGTCACTCGCTGTACGGCGGCGTGCCAATGCACTGGATGGCCGACTGGTCGACCCCGGTGCCACTGTTTGTCGAGCGGGCCAAGGGCGCGCGCTTCTATGACGTGGACGGTCATGAGTACATCGATTTCTGTCTGGGCGACACCGGCACCATGTTCGGCCACTCGCCAGACCCGATCGCCAAGGCCATTGCCGAACAGGGCAACAACGGCCTGACCACCATGCTGCCGGGCGAAGACGCCGTGGTCTGCGGCGAGTTGCTGGCCGCACGTTTCGGCCTGCCGTTCTGGCAGGTCACCGCCACCGCCACCGATTCGAACCGCTATGTGCTGCGCTGGGCCCGCGCGATCACCCAACGCAAAACCCTGCTGGTGTTCGATGGCTGCTACCACGGCACGGTGGACGATGTGATGGTGCGCTGCATCGACGGCGAAACCGTGCCGCGCTCCGGCCTGGTCGGCCAGGCCTACGACCTGACTGAGTACAGCCGCTCGATCCCGTTCAACGACGTGGCGGCGCTGGAAGCGGCGCTGGCGAAAGGCGACGTCTGCGCCCTGCTCTGCGAGCCGGCGATGACCAACATCGGCATGGTCCTGCCCGAGCCGGGCTTTATGCAGACGTGCCGCGAGCTGACCCGCAAATACGGCGCGCTGCTGATCATCGACGAGACCCACACCATCTCCACCGATATGGGGGGGTGCACCCAACTGTGGAACCTCGACCCGGACTTCTTCGTGGTCGGCAAGCCGATTGCCGGCGGCGTGCCGTGCGGCATCTTCGGCTGCAGCGCGGCGATGGCCGAGGCCATGACCGCTGCGCGCAAACGTGCCAGCGAAGGCAGCCATGGCCACGGTCACAGCGGCATGGGCACCACGCTGTCGGCCAACGCCCTGGCCATGCATTGCATGCGCGCCAACCTGGAACAGGTGATGACGCAAGCCGCCTATGACCACATGCTGCCGCTGGCCAAGCGCCTGGCCGATGGCTTCCGCACGCTGATCGGCAAGCACGACCTCAAGTGGTCGGTGACCGAACTGGGCGCGCGCAGTGAGTTTCAGTTCTGCCCGGTGTCACCGAAGACCGGCGCCGAGGCCGAAGCAGCGTTCCACGACGAACTGCAGATGGCCCTGCACCTGTACCTGATCAACCGCGGCATCCTGATCACCCCTTTCCACAACATGACCCTGTGTTGCCCGAGCACATCGGCTGATGATGTGGACACACTGATCGCCATGCTCGACCAGGCCCTGACCGAGCTGCTGGCCATCCCCGGTGCACGCGAGTAAGACCGCCTACTTCGTAGGGTGGATGACGCTCTTTTCATCCACCGGCAGGCCGTACCGATAACCGATCCCCACGGTGGATGGATAAAGCGTCATCCACCCTACAGAGACCGCCGCCATGCAATTCGCCAACCCCCAGGAAGCCCGTGACTTCCTCGCCAATCACCCCGAAGTGCGCAGCATCGAGCTGATGCTGATCGACGCCAACGGCATCCCACGCGGCAAACTGCTGCACCGCGACGAGCTGCTGGCCATCTACGAGAACGGCCGGCCGCTGCCCAGCTCGATCCTGGCGCTGACCATTCAGGGCGAGGACGTGGAAGAAAGCGGCCTGGTCTGGGAAGTCGCCGATGCCGACTGCTGGACCTACCCGCTGCCCGGCAGCCTGACCCTGCAACCCTGGCGCGCCACGCCCACCGGGCAACTGCAGGTGAGCATGCACCCGACTCAGGGCATGCCCGCCGCCCCGGCCGACCCACGCCATGTACTGGTACGCGCCATCGACCGGCTCAAGGCCGACGGTTACCACCCGGTAATGGCCGTGGAGCTGGAGTTCTACCTGCTGGATAAACAGCGCGACGCCAACGGCCGTCCGCAACCGGCACTGCAAACCAATGGCGTGCGCCCGCAAGCGCCGCAGGTGTACGGCGTCTATGAATTGGAGCAGTTGCAGCCGTTCCTCGATGACCTCTACGCCGCCTGTGAAGTACAGGGCTTGCCTGTGCGCACGGCGATTTCGGAGTACGCACCCGGCCAGGTCGAACTGACCCTGGAGCACCGCTTCGACGCGCTGCAGGCTATCGATGAAGGCGTGCGTTACAAACGCCTGGTCAAGGGCGTGGCCAACAAACACGGGCTGCAGGCCTGCTTTATGGCCAAGCCGTTTGGCGACTTGGCCGGCAGCGGCATGCACATGCATGTCAGCCTGGCAGATGAAAACGGCAACAACCTGATGGCATCCGAAGACCCACATGGCACACCGCTGCTCAAGCACGCCATCGGCGGCATGATGGCCACGCTGAATGATGCACTGGCGATCTTCTGCCCCAACGCCAACTCGTTCCGCCGCTTCCAGGCCAACAGCTACGCGCCGCTGGCCAAGAGCTGGGGCGTGAACAACCGCACCGTGTCGTTCCGCGTACCGGGCGGCCCGGCCAAGAGCCGGCATGTCGAGCACCGCATCTGCGGCGCCGATGCCAACCCCTATCTCGCGGCGGCGGCGATCCTGGCCGGCATCCATCACGGCATCAACAACCAGATCGATCCGGGCGAAGAAATCATCGGCAACGGCTACGAGCAGGCCCGCGAAACCCTGCCGACCGACTGGCTGACCGCCCTTCGCGCGCTGGAGAACTCCGCCTGGGCCAAGGAAGCCTTGGGCGAGGACTTCCTCACGGTGTTCCTGGCGATCAAGTGGGCCGAATTCCGCCAGTTTATGGGCGAAGTCGGTGAGCAGGACTGGCGCTGGTACCTGACCCACGCCTGACGGTTGAAGCAGCACCAGCTACGCTGTACAGACCCTGAGCACCCTGGAGTGGCTCATGCGCCTCTGCATTATCCTGGCCTGCTGGCTGTACAGCGCGCTCATTACCGCCGCCCCCCTGCGCGTGGGGCTGGAAAAACACGACTACTACCCCTACTTCAAAGCCGTAGAGGGCCAGGCATTCGAAGGCTACTGCATCGCATTGCTGCAGGCCTTTGCCAAGCATCAGGGGCTGCAACTGGAGCTGCGCCCGCAACCGGTCAATCGCCTATACCGCAACATGCTGGGCGAACATAGCCTTGATCTGCTGTTTCCCGATAACCCTGCCTGGTCACGCCAGGCCCGCGATGGACAACCGCTGTACTACAGCCAGGCGGTCGTCGAGATCGTTGATGCCACCCTGGTACGCCGCGAGCACCTGGGTCAGGGGCTGCAGGCGATCAAACGGATTGGCATTGTGCGCGGCTTCACTGCCGAAGCCTGGCAGACGCAACTGCCCAAGTACGCCATCGAACTGATCGAGGTGCAGGACATTCAGAGCATGATCCGCATGCTTGAGCGGGGCCGGCTGGATGCCCTGTATGCCAACCCGAAGGTGGTCGAGCACCACATGCAGCTGCTCGACATTCCACCGGCGTCGATCCAGCAAGACCCGCAGCTGCCCCAGATCACCACACACTTTCATCTGAGCAGTTACCAACACCCGGAGCTGATCAAGGACTTTGATCGCTTCCTGACAGAGCAAGCCCCCCAGCTGAAACAACTGCAACAACGGTTCAATCTGCCCTGATCCTCAGGCTAGAGCACTCAGCACCTGATAGGGTTGCACCATTACTTCGCACAGAGCCGCTTCATGGAACCTGGAACCGCACAACTGACGATGACTGTTCTGATGACTCCGGACATGGCCAACTTCTCCGGCAACGTGCATGGCGGCCCCCTGCTCAAATACCTTGATGAAGTCGCCTATGCCTGTGCCAGCCGTTTTGCCGGACGCTATGTGGTCACGTTGTCGGTGGATCAGGTGATCTTTCGCGAGCCCATTCATGTCGGTGAGCTGGTGACCTTTCTGGCTTCGGTCAATTACGCCGGGCGCACGTCAATGGAGGTCGGCATCAAAGTGATCACGGAAAATATTCGCGAACGTTCGGTGCGCCATACCAACAGCTGCTTTTTCACCATGGTGGCCGTCGATGAACAGGGCAAACCGGCCGTCGTACCCGCGCTCGAACCGACCACCAGCGACGCCCAACGCCGCCAGCGCCAGGCTCTGCAACGCCGGCAGATCCGCCAAGAACTGCAGCAGCGCTACCAGGCGCTGAACGAAGAAAAAAACTGAGCGAGCAAACATCCACCCACGCCCCGGCACAATCGCGCCCAGCGCATAACACCGAGTAAGGCCATGGAAAGCCTGTATTTTTCCCCCATGCTGCTGGGCCTGAACCTGATGCTGGCGAGCGCCATTGCCTGCAGCGGGCTCTGGTATTTCTCCCGACCCTACCGTGGTCCCGGTTTGTGGATGCTGGGCAGCTGGACCCTGATCATCGGCATCCTGCTGTTCATGGGTTTTATGGCCAGTGGCAGCAAACTGCTGAATATTCTCGGCAACGCCCTGCAACTGGCCGGCGAGGCGATCATCCTGCTCGGCGTGTTTCGCTTTCTCGGCCTGCCGCTGCCTTGGTGGACCGTCCCGGCCAGCGCCGGGTTGATGAGCCTGGTCCTGAGCTGGCACTGGTGGCGCAGCCCCATCAACTCGGAATACCTCATCGCGCTGTACGCCGCCATTGGCGGCCTGCTGCCCCTGCAAGCCTGCTGGGCGCTGTGGCGTGCGCCCAGCGAGGTGGAACTGCGCGGCGTCTGCCGGTTTGTCGCCATCGCCTTGCTGGGTTATGCCCTGGTCACCTTGGTGCGCGGCGTGATTGGCCTGCACGATGGCCTGCAAGGCATCGCCCACGACGATGTCACACGCTCGGTGAGCTACCTGCTGCCCTACAACTTCGGCATTCCCCTGTGGCTTGTGGCCCTGGTCGGCCTGGTGCTGCTGACCATGCGCCGCATCCTCGCCGACAGCCAGCACAACGCCCAGCAGGCGGCTGCCAACGTCGAGCGCTTCGAACGCCTGATGAGCGTGAGCAACGCCGGGGTGATGGTGCTCGACGGCGGACGCATCATCGACAGCAACCCCCAAGCTGGAACAGCTGTTTGCGCAAACCCGCGAACAGCTGCTCGGCCAACCGCTGTCCCGACTCTTCGACAGCAGCAGCCAACAGACGCTTAGCGAACTGCTGCAACAGGCCGATGGCCGCTCCCATGACCTGCTCGCACAACGCGCTGACGGCCAGCCATTCGCCGCCGAGCTGAGCATCGCGCGCCTGGCCGAAGCGCAGCAGCAGGTCGCCGAGATCCGCGATGTCAGTCAGCGCAAGGCCTTGGAAGAACAGCTGCGCCAACTCGCCACCACCGACCCGCTGACCAGCGCCCTGAACCGCCGCGCCTTCCAGCAACGTGCCGAACACGAGCTGAGCCGTAATCAACGCCAAGGCACCCCGCTGTGCTTGGCGATGCTCGACCTCGATCACTTCAAACGGGTCAACGACCAGTACGGCCATGCCGTCGGCGATCAGGTGCTGATGGCGTTCAGCGAACTGTGCCGGCAGCAGGCGCGCAGCACCGACCTGTTCGCCCGCTTCGGCGGTGAAGAATTCGTTATTCTCCTGCCCGACAGCGACCTCAACGCTGCGCAACAGCGCCTGGAACGGCTACGCAATGCCCTGCACACGCAGCCCCTCGCCACTGTCCAGGGCCCGCTGCACATCACCGTCAGCATCGGCCTGACCTGCGCCCGTCCCGGCGACAGCCTGCAACAGCTGCTGCAACGCGCGGACACCCAGCTGTACAACGCCAAAGCGCAGGGGCGAAACCGTATCTGCTTGGATGCGTAAGCGAACGGCAGGCTCTGTTAAGCTCAGCCTCCTGCCGCCGGAGCCGCCATGATCGACCTCTTCGATGTATTTCTGCTGATGCTGTTCGCCACCGCGTGCGCCTGGCTGTGGCATGCCCATGGTCTGCGTGAGCACGCACTGGGGTTGGTGAAACAACATTGCGCCAAATCCGACATCGAATTGCTGGATGAGAATGTCGCCCTGCGACGGCTCGCCCTGTTACCCGATGCACGCGGGCGCAAGCGCCTGGCGCGGGTGTATGGCTTCGAATTCACCGTCACCGGCGAGCAGCGGCATGTCGGCAGCATCACCCTGTTTGGCAAACAGCTGGGGCGTATCGAACTGGCGCCGCACCCTTTCCGTGAACCGCCGGCACCCTGCGCTCAGGTGATTGAGATGCAGCAGTGGCGCAGTCAGCGTCAGGATTCGGATAACAGCACGCCGCATTAAGGCCGACTAGTTAAAATCCCGATCAGCCAGAAAGGCCAAGATCTGCTGCCATTCGGCGCGGCAGCCGTGGGTCATCGGCCGGCACAACACGCGGCATTTCAACCGATGCCAACGCCCGCCCAACTGATTGCGCCGGCAACCCGCAAACAGCCATTGCGGCTCGAACCCCTCCCACACCCCGGCGACGGCCCAGTGGTTAAGCCAGACCTGCGGCGCCACCTCATACGCGTAGATCTGCTGCAATTCAGCCAGGCTCAAACCACTGGCGCGCATCCGCGTGGCGATAGATCGGAGCGCGGGCTGGTCCAGTTCAGTGTCCAGCCACAGCTCGGAGAGCGCCAGCCAGAGATCCTCGCGGCTGCTCATCGGGCTTAGTCGCGCTGCAACAGAAAGTGCGCCACCCGTGCGGCGCTGTCGGCCGGATGCGCCTGCATAAAGCAGTGCCCGCCTGGTACCACATGAGCGCTGACCTGGGCATTACTGGCACACCAGCGCGCCACCGACTTGGCGACAAAGGGGTAACTGCGCTGCCCATAAAGTACCTGGGTAGGCGTCGTCACCCTGGCCAGCGACGGCCATAGACGCTTGGGAAAAGAGCTGAAGATGTCTGCTTCGCGGCTCGGCCGGCAGCGCAGTTCGGCGCCCTTGTCGCTGTCTTTCAAGGCATGCTGGATATAGGCGGTAAATGCTTCTTCGCTCCAGCCCCGAAACATCCCATGCCCCTGCAGCGCGGCATGCGCAGCGGCACGGTCCGGCCAACTGCTGCGGCGCTTGAGCGCCTTGCTGGCCAGGGTGCTGCGCCGGCTTAATCCCACCACCTCGGACAACGCCATCACGCCGATCATTGCCGGGCTGAACAACACCGGATCGAGCAAAACCGCACGCTGGAATAACGCCGGATAACGCGCCAGGATCAAGCTCGTCAGTACCCCACCAAAACTGTGACCCAGCGCATAGGCCGGGGCATCGGCAAAGCACCCACGACCGGCGGTAAACGCTTCAACTGCCAACTCGGCGCTGCGGTTCCAGCCGTGGAAGCGCCCACCATGATCACTCTCACCATGTCCCTGCACATCGCACAGCCAGAGGTCAAAATCCTCGGCCAACAGCGCCAGCAGCGGTGTATAAACCCGCCCGCAATAGCCGTTGCCATGCAGAAAATGCAGCACGGGCTTGTCCGAAGGCGGCGTATGCCAGCCGCGCAGGGTAAAATCGGCGCTGCTGTCGTGGAACCAGGGTTGAAGGTGCATGGGCATGCCTTGCATGATCTTGTTGATGGGCGTTATCCGCATCGCCATAGGACTCGTCAGTCCTATCTGACTCCGGCATGCTGGCCGCAGAACTATCAGGGAGGACGTCAGGGTGTTTGTTTTACTGGAATCCAGCCACGCAGGCTTTATCGAGCACCTGCAAGCACAACTCAGCAGCGCCGGCATCGACTGCCATGTACTGGCTATGGGACGCGCCGCTGACAACGAACAGCACTTTGCTATTCGTCTGCCGCTTTACAGTCAGATGAGCAGGGCTCGGCACCTGCTGTACCGCGACAGGCTATTTGCCCTGCGCATCGACCCGGTATTCAAGCCCGAGTGGCAAGCACTGCGCGAAGCCCCCAAACAGCAGGTGCTGCAGTGGCTCACCTCACCCCTGGCTTTGCGTATCAGTGCCCTGGCCGTGCTGATTCTGCTGTTCGGCAGCCTGGCCGAAATGCTCTGGCGCTAATACACAGGCAGCCAGCCCAGCCTGCAAGGCGGGCACGTCCTGCGCGTCGCTGAAGATCAGCTCCAGCCGCGAGTCCTTGCGCCATTCGCTGGGTTGCCACTGCAGTGGCTGGCCGTTGAGGGCATTGGCGGACTGCCAGCCCTCGCGGCCGTGCAGCACCAGCTTGGCGCGCCGCCAGGGCAGGCTGTTCAGCCATTGCTGCACCTGCACCGGCGCAAAGTGCTGGCTGGGGTGCCAGCGCCAGCCAATGCTCCAGCCTTCGGCCTGTTGCTGAACCTGGCAGATTGGCTCACTCACGCTGCGCCACAGATGGGGTAACGGCGCAGCAGCGTTGGGCAGGCTCAGTACACTGTCGCCGTCAGTGGCCTGCGCGGCAAAACCAGGCAACTGTGCCAGCGGCAGCGCGCCCTGTTCTGTCCAATACAGCGGTCTTTCGCCCAGTTGCACCTGAATGCGCGCCTTGGTTGCTTCATCCAGCCCTTCGGCCTTGTTCAGCAGTAACAAACCGGCGCGACCAAGCGTCGCCTGCTGGCTATCGGGCAGCGCTTCACCCGCAGCAAGGGCCTGAGCATCCAGCACCAGTAACGGCTCCTGCACCGCCAACACACCCGCCCAGGGCGCAGCCTGCAGTTGTTGCAGCAATTGCAGCGGATGACCGAGGCCGGACGGTTCGATCAGCAGGCGATGCGGTTTGGCCTGACGCAGCAGGCGACTGAGGCCGACCTGAAACGGCACGCCGTTGACGCAACACAAACAGCCGCCCGCCACTTCACCCAAGGCGATGCCGTCGTCATCGGTGGTTAACAAGGCGGCGTCCAGACCGATCAGGCCAAACTCGTTGATCAGTACGGCCCAGCGTTCATCAGCCGGGCGCTGCGCCAGCAGATGACGGATCAGGCTGGTTTTACCGGCACCGAGCGGCCCGGCAATCACATGGGTGGGGATATTCTTCAGCATGGGCCTATGGTGCGGGTTTGCCTGCCAGGAGAGAACCCCGAGCATGGCGCAGACTGAATAAAAGCTGCGTGCTAGAGTTTGCAGCCCATTTTTGACATGCCATCAACCTGCTCCTGCAAGGTTCGCCTGTTTTTGGTCATTGTCCGTTTATCGAGGCTTTTAACGATGCGTGTCGCTCTACTGCTTGGCTTGTATCTGGTGTCCGGCCTGGCCTGGGGTGAAGCCTGCGTGGTGCACAGTCAGGCCGAGCGTCTGGATGTGAAGGTGTGCCAGCAGAACCGCAGCATCCCGCCCACCCTGTTCCGCACCGGTTTCTGCCAACCGCAGTTGCAGGGGCAGAAGGTCGAGGTGGAGTTTGTCGAGCAATGCCCCACCGGCGCCTTTGGCGTGTGCCGCAACGCCACTGTCGGCGGCACACCGTATAAGCAGGATGTGCACTATTACGGCATTGCCAGCGATACGGCTTACCTCAAGCCGTTCTGCGAGAAGCAGAGCAAAGGCGTGTGGATGGCCTACTAGACGGCTGTCAAACCCCGGTTAAGCCAAACCGTCGCGGCTAAAGCCCCCACGGCAAGCGAGACATGATGCGTGTCTCGACAGCCATGCCTGACAAGCACCGTCATCAAGGCGTAACCCGGCCTGTGTTCTAGTGGCTGTGGGTACCTCACCCCTCCTGCCGAATCACGCGCCGGCAGGTTTTTCTGGTGCTTCGGGCTGCTTTAACCGCAGCCTATTTTTTTGCCGATATTCAGGCCAGCCAATCCAGGGTCAGCAGTAAGCGCCGCTCACCGGCAGGCGGTTGCGGCGAGCGGTGAATCAACCCGCCACCCTCGTTGCCGATCCATTTCTCGCCCTTGGCCAACAGCACATGCCCGGTCTCAGCGCGCTGGATCAGGGCCGGATCGCTGGGCTCAGCGGCGGGTTCGCCCAAGCGGCGGCGCGCCATCACGCCTTCCTCCAGCCACTCGCTGCCGACCCCGGCGTAGCTGGTAATCAGCCGCACCGGCACGTGATCAACGTGAAAACGCGGGCACATGGCCTTGTCGAGAATACGCAGGCGCAGGCCGATGCGTTTGGCGTCGAACAGGCAGGCAAAGGCGCTGACCAGCCAGCTGACGTCCTGCAAAAAGGCCGCCTGCCCCGGCAGATCGCTGTAGGTATCGACCAGGCCGCTCAGGTTGGGCTCGCTCTCCGGGCTGGCCAACTCCAGCACGATGGATTGCCCCAACGGCTCGCCCTGAGCCAACAGGGCGTTGGCGAAATCGCTGATCTGCGCGGGCAACTGACGTTGCCAAAGCGCCAGGTTGATGTGATCACGCAGCACCTCGCCAAACACATCAATCTGCTCGCTGGCGATCTGCTGCACAGGTTGACGCAAAACCGGCGCAAGCATCAGGCGGCCTCCTCGTGCCAAGGGCCGAACGGGTCCGGCAGCGCCGACCAGGCGTCCACGCCCTGGGCCATTTCGGCGTCGCTCAGCAGGCAGGCATCCAGCTCGGCGGTCAGTTGCGCAAAGTTGATGTTCTGGCCGATGAACACCAGTTCCTGACGGCAATCGCCACTCTGCGCCTCCCAGTTTTTCATGATCGCCTGCAGCCCTTCGTCGTCGGTCGGCCACTGCGCCTTGGGCACAAACCGCCACCAGCGCCCGGCAAACCCATGGCGCATCAGACCACCGGCCTGCGACCAGCTGCCGGCTTCCTGGTACTTGCTGGCCAGCCAGAAAAAGCCCTTGCTGCGCAGCAGGCGACCATTGGTCCACTCGCGGTTGATGAAGGTGAAGAAGCGCTCCGGGTGGAACGGCCGCCGCGCGCGGTACGCCGTGGAGGCGATGCCGTATTCCTCGGTTTCCGGTATGTGCTCACCGCGCAGCTCTTTGAGCCAGCCCGGCGCTTGGGCCGCGCGCTCGAAATCAAAACGACCCGTGTTGAGGATTGTGTTAAGCGGCACTGCGCCCATGGCCATGGGGATGATCTCGGCGTGGGTGTTGAGCCCCTTGAGGATGGCCATCAGTTCTTCGCGCTCGTGACTGCTGATCAGGTCGATCTTGCTGATCAGCAGCACATCGGCGAATTCCACCTGCTCGATCAGCAGGTCGGTGATCGAGCGCTCGTCGTCCTCGCCGAGGGTTTCGCCCCGGCTGGCCAGGCTCTCGGCCTCGTGGAAATCGCGCAGGAAATTCACCCCGTCGACCACGGTGACCATGGTGTCCAGGCGGGCCAGATCGGCCAGGCTCTGGCCGTCTTCGCCGCGGAAGGTGAACGTCTCGGCCACCGGCAGCGGCTCGCTGATCCCGGTGGACTCGATCAACAAATAGTCGAAGCGGCCATCACGGGCCAGGCGGCCGACTTCTTCCAGCAGGTCTTCGCGCAGGGTGCAGCAGATGCAGCCGTTGCTCATTTCCACGAGCTTTTCTTCGGCACGGTTCAGGCTGACATCGCGCTGAACTTCGCTGCCATCGATATTGATTTCGCTCATATCGTTGACGATCACCGCCACTTTCAAACCCTGACGGTTTTTCAGGATGGCGTTGAGCAGGGTGCTTTTACCGGCACCAAGAAAGCCGGACAGCACGGTTACAGGTAGGCGTTCTGGGGTCATGGGTGTCGTCCTCATTCAGTCACGGTCACGCTGGTGTTTTTCGCGCTGTTCTTCGCGCTCTTTGGCTTCGATGCACAGGCTGGCGGTGGGGCGCAGCAACAGGCGTTTAAGGCCGATGGGCTCGCCGGTTTCCCGGCACCAGCCGTACTCGCCACGTGCCAGGCGGTCGAGGGCCTCGTCGATTTTGTCGAGCAGCTTTTTTTCGCGCTCCAGCAGGCGCAGTTGCCATTGCCGCTGCTCCTCGGCGCTGCCGATATCGGCCGGATCGCTGCTGGTTTCCCGCTCGCGTAACCCTTCAAATTCGTCGGCAATCCGTGCCTGCAACTCGCTGCGCTGCTGCAACAGCAATGCGCGGAAGAACCGCTGCTGCGCGTCGTTCATGTAGTCATCGGCCGGCTGGGCCAGCAGTTGTTCTTGGCTAATCAGGGTCGTGCTCATGATGCGAATTCACTGGTATGCAGTTTCAATTGTTATAACATAACATTTTCTACCCGCCGCCACCTCGGATTTTCAGATGAATGCACTCACCCTGCCGGACATCGCCAGCCAGGCCAGCCACCATGCACAGCGCCTGGACTGGGTGGGCATGGGCGACATTGCCCTGCCTGTGTTGCTGGCCGACCAGCGCATCAATGCCCGCGCCAACGCTGGCGTCAGCCTGGATGACGCCAGCGCCCGTGGCATTCATATGTCGCGGCTGTACCTGGCGCTGCATGCGTTGGAAGCGCAACCCCTGACCCCGGCCGTGCTGCAACAGTTGCTCAACAATTTTTTGCACAGCCACGAAGGCCTGTCGCAAGAAGCCAGCGTGACCCTCAACGGCGACGCCTTATTGAGTCGTCCGGCGCTGGTCAGCCCATTGTCCGGATGGAAGTCCTACCCCTTCGAAGTGCGTGCACGCCAGGATTCATGGGGGTTTCACGTGGAACTACAGGTGCAGGTGGCCTATTCCTCGACCTGCCCCTGCTCAGCCGCGCTGGCCCGCCAGTTGATTCAGCAGCAGTTCGCTCACGACTTCGCCAACCAGCCGCTCAGCCATGAACAAGTGCTGGCATGGCTCGGTTCGCCTCACGGCATCGTCGCCACGCCACACAGCCAGCGCAGCTACGCCACCTTGCAGGTGCGCTTGCACGCCGACAGTACAGCGTTGCCGCTCGTTGAGCTGATCGACGCCGCCGAACAGGCCCTCGGCACCGCCGTACAGACGGCGGTAAAGCGCGCCGATGAGCAGGCCTTTGCCCTGGCCAACGGACAAAACCTGATGTTCTGCGAAGACGCTGCCCGCCGCCTGCACAGCGCCCTGCGCGAACAACCGGCCTTCAGCGCCTTTCACTTGTGCGTGGTACACGCGGAAAGCCTGCACGCCCACGATGCGGTTGCCGTCTGCAGCTGGAACTGGAGCCCGGCATGATCCACTGCCACAACCTGCAATGGGGCCCTGCCGGCCAGCCGCTGACCCCGCCGCTTAATCTGCACCTGGCCCGTGCCAGCCTGACCGGGGTGATCGGCAGCAATGGCTGTGGCAAAAGCAGCCTGCTCAAGGTCATCGCCGGCATCGTTCAGCCCTTGCGCGGTCAGGTCGAACTGGCCGTGCCGCGCCTGGGTGGCGTGGCCTATCTGATGCAGCAGCAGGCACTAGACCGGCAATTCCCGATCACCCTGCAGGAGCTGGTCAGCGCTGGGTTGTGGCGCAGCCGCCTGAGCCGTCCGCACCGTCAGGCGCGGTTGGAGCAAGCTTTGGCCGACTGGGGCCTGAGCGAGCTGCACCAACACAGCCTGCACGCATTGTCCGGCGGTGAATTGCAGCGCGCCCTGCTCGCCCGCCTGAGCCTGACCGAGGCGCAGGTGCTGTTGCTCGACGAGCCAGAAGCCGCGCTGGATGAACACGGCCTGGCCCTGCTCTGGCAGCACATCGCCCGCTGGCAGGCAGAGGGCCGCACACAAATGGTCGTAAGCCATTCCCTGAGCCATATGAGCCAACACTTGGACAACGCCCTGCTGGTGTCGCGCAGCGGCTGCATCTTCGCGCCGATTCGCGAGCTGATGGGCCAACGCTCGCCACTGGAGCATGTGGCGTGAGTCTGGAACTGCTGTGGACGCCCTTTATCGAATTCGCCTTTATGCGCCGCGCGTTGCTGGGCGGCGTGGCGCTGGCGATCAGTGCCGCGCCACTGGGGGTGTTTCTGGTGTTGCGGCGCTTGAGCCTGATGGGCGATGCGATTGCCCACGGCATCTTGCCCGGCGCGGCGCTGGGCTTCTGGCTGTTCGGCCTGAGCCTGCCGGCCTTGACGCTTGGCGGGCTGGTCGCCGGCCTTGGCATGGCCGGAATCGCCGCTTGGGTGACGCGGCGTACCGGCCTGCGTGAAGACGCCAGCCTGGCCGCCATTTACCCGATTTCGCTGGCCAGCGGCGTGTTGCTGCTGGGCCTGGCCGGGAACAAGCTCGACCTGCTGCACCTGCTGTTCGGCTCGGTGCTGGCCGTGGATCCGCCCACCCTGAACGGCATGCTACTGGTGTCCATCGGCAGCTTGTTGCTGCTCGCCCTGATATACCGTTGGCTGCTGATGGACAGCCTCGACCCGCTGTTTCTCGGCGGCGTCAGCCGCTTCGGGCCGCTGGCTTACGGGCTGTTTCTGGGCTTGGTGGTGCTCAATTTAATGGTCGGTTTTCAGGCCATCGGCGCGCTGATGGTCGTCGGTTTGATGATGTTACCGGCTGCCGCCGCACGTTTCTGGAGCCGCCGCCTGCCGCGCATGTTGCTGCTCGCCGCACTAACCGGCGCAATCTGCGTCTGGCTCGGCCTGCTGCTCTCCTACTACGCCAACCTGCCCAGCGGCCCGTGCATCGTCCTACTCGCCGGGCTGGCTTACATCGGCTCCGTCGTATTTGGCCCGCTAAATGGCCTGCTGCGCCGCCAACCCCGCTTATCGCCCGCTTATTGAGGAATCCCTATGCGCATCCTGATTGCCCTGCTGACCTTAAGTGCTGCCCTGTTCACGCACGCGGAAGAGAAGCTCAAGGTTGTCACCAGCTTCAGCATTTTGGCCGACATTACCCAGCAAATTGCCGGAGATAAGCTCGAAGTTCGCAATCTGGTGGGTGCGGATGCTGACGCGCATGTCTACCAACCCAGCGCTGAGGATGCCAAGGCCGTATTCGCCGCCGACCTGATCATCGCCAACGGCCTGGGCTTTGAACCCTGGCTGGCGCGCTTGATCGACAGCAGCGAAGCACCCGGCACACGCCTAGATGCCAGCAGCGGCGTGCTGCCATTGATGCTTGATGAAGACGGCCAGCAGGTCGCCGATCCGCACGCCTGGCAGAACCTCGCCAATGCCGAAATCTACGTGCAGAACATCGCCAACGCGCTGATCCAGGCCGACCCGGGCAACGCCGCGCATTACAGCGCCGGGCGTGATGCCTACCTGGCACAAATCCGCAGCCTGCTGGCCGAGGCCAAAACCGGCCTGGGCCAACTGCCGCCCGCGCAGCGCACGATCATCACCAGCCATGACGCCTTCGCCTACCTGGGTCAGGCCTACGGCCTGAGATTTGTCGCACCGCAGGGCTTGAGCACGGCTGATGAACCGTCCGCTGCCGACGTGGCTGCGCTGATCCGGCAGATTCGCGCTGACGGGGTAAAAGCCGTGTTTGTCGAAAACATCCGCGACCCGCGCCTGATCGAGCAAATCGCCAGCGAGGCCGGGGCCAAAGTCGGCGGAACGCTGTACTCCGACGCCCTGGCCAGCGAGGGGCCAGCCAGCACCTACCTGGGTATGTTCAAGTACAACCTCGACACCCTGCTGGCCGCGCTCAAGCCATGAGCCTGTGGCTTGAACTGGAACAGGCCGGGCTGGGCGACAACCGCCCGCTGGCCGCCGTGCTGGAGGCCATCCCCTGGAATGCTGACGGACTGATCGCCGCCATCGCCCAGCAACACGACAGCGGCGAGGTGCTGATGCTGGCCTGGATGAACCGCGCCGCGCTGGAAGAAACCCTCGCCAGCGGCCAGGTCTGTTACTGGTCGCGCTCGCGCCAGCAACTGTGGCGCAAGGGCGAGACCAGCGGCCACCGGCAACGGCTGGTCGAGGCGCGGCTGGACTGTGACGGCGACGCCGTGCTGCTGCTCGTTGAGCAACAGGGCCCGGCCTGCCACACCGGCCGACCCAACTGCTTTTACAACGCCATCCGCGACAAACGGGTGAGCGTGATCAGCGTGCCGCAATGAAACGCCTGCTGCTGGGTCTGGTGCGGTTGTATCAATACCTGATCAGCCCGTTGCTCGGGCCGCGCTGTCGCTTCCACCCCAGTTGCTCGCACTACGCCGTCGAAGCGCTGGAACGCCACGGCGCGTTGCGCGGCAGTTGGCTGGCCCTGCGCCGCTTGTTGCGCTGTCACCCCTGGCATCCGGGCGGCTACGACCCGGTGCCGCCCACTCATCCCTGTCACGAGGAGCATCGCCATGAATGACCTGCTGATCCGCAACGCACGCCTGATCAGCGAAGGCCGCGAATACGAGGCCGACCTGCTGGTGCGCCACGGCCGCATCGAAACCATCGCCAGCAGCCTGACCGGCGTGAATGCCAAGGTTGAGATCGACGCCGCCGGGCAATTTCTGCTGCCGGGGATGATCGACGATCAGGTGCACTTTCGTGACCCCGGTGCACCGCACAAGGGCAGCTTCGCCACGGAATCACGGGCGGCGGTGGCCGGCGGCATCACCAGCGTCATGGACATGCCCAACACCAACCCGCCAACCCTTAACCTGGAGGCGTTGGAAGCCAAAGAGCGGCGCGCCGCCAACTGCTCGAAAACCAACTTCGGCTTCCACTTTGGCGTCAGCCACGAGAACCTCGACATCGTCGCCGCGCTCGACCCCAATCGCGTGGCAGCGGTGAAGGTCTTTATGGGGGCCAGCACCGGCAACATGCTGGTGGATGACCTGCACTCGCTGGAACGGCTGTTCCGCGATTGCCCGACCATCATCCTCACCCACTGCGAACACACGCCGCGCATCCGCGAACGCGAACAGCAGTGGCAGGCGCAGTACGGCGAGCAGATTCCCGCCGAGCAGCATCCGCTGATCCGCGATGCCGAGGCCTGCTACCAATCCTCCAGCCTCGCCGTCAGCCTGGCGCAGCGCTTTGATACCCAGTTGCACGTGCTGCACATCACCACGGCCCGCGAACTGAGCCTGTTCCAACCCGGCCCGCTGGCCGGCAAGCAGATCACCGCCGAGGTCTGCGCGCACCACCTGTACTTCGATGACCGCGACTACGCGGCGCTCGGCCACCTGATCAAATGCAACCCGGCGATCAAAACCCAAGCCGACCGCGATGCCCTGCGTCAGGCCCTGCTGTGCGGCCGGTTGGACATCATCGGCACCGACCACGCCCCGCACACCCTGGAAGAAAAGCAGCGGCCCTACCTGCAAGCCCCGTCCGGCCTGCCACTGGTGCAACACGCCCTGCCCTCGCTGCTGGAACTGGTGGCCGACGGCCTGCTGCCCCTGACCACCTTGGTCGAGAAAACCAGCCATGCCGTGGCGCAGCGTTTTGCCATCGAGCAGCGCGGCTACCTGCGCGAAGGCTACTGGGCCGACCTAACGCTAATCGAATGCCTGCGCGAACCGCGTCCGGTCGAAGCCGACCCGGTGCTCGCCCACTGCGGCTGGACACCCTTCCAGGGCCGCGCCTTCCGCCATGCCGTGCGCACCACCATCGTTTCCGGACAACTGGCCTGGCACAACGGTCAGGTGCAGGACGACTGCGAGGGCTTGCCGCTGCGCTACCAGCGCGGCTGATAAACGACCGAATAAGACCGCTTTGTAGGGTGGGTCGGGCCGCGCAGGTTAGCGGCGCCAAGCTACAAACGATCAGACACCGCCATCGTGGCGCGCCGCGTAACCCACCAAGCGATCTCCCTGCGTTGCACCAATGGTGGGTTACGCGGCGCACGGACTACGTGGTGGCCTCCATGGCTGCGCCTTTGCGCCGCTAACCCACCCTACAGATTTCACCTTTAACCAAACCTGATTAGAGAACCGATATGCCCAGCATCACCCTGCCCGATGGCAGCCAGCGTCACTATGCCCACCCCCTGAGCGTGGCCGACGTCGCCGCCGACATCGGCCCCGGTCTGGCCAAGGCCGCCCTGGCTGGCCGCCTCGATGGCCAACTGGTGGACACCAGCGCGCTGATCGACCACGACGCCCAGCTCAGCCTGATCACCGCTCGCGACAGCGAAGGTCTGGAGCTGCTGCGCCACTCCTGCGCGCACCTGCTGGCCATGGCAGTGAAGCAGCTGTACCCCAGCGCTCAGGTGACCATCGGCCCGGTGATCGAAGACGGCTTTTTCTACGACTTTGCCTTCGAGCGGCCCTTTACCCCGGACGATCTCGAGCGCATCGAAGCGCGCATGACCGAGCTGGCCGCCGCCGATCTACCGGTCAGCCGCCGTGAGCTGCCGCGTGATGACGCCATCGCCCATTTCGAGGCGCAGGGCGAGCACTACAAGGCCGAGCTGATCCGCGACATTCCCGCAGGCGAGGTGCTGTCGCTCTACCGCCAGGGCGACTTCGAGGACCTTTGCCGTGGCCCGCACATCCCGCGCACCGGGCTGCTGCACGCCTTCAAACTGACCAAAGTGGCCGGCGCTTACTGGCGCGGCGATGCGAAGAACGCCGCGTTGCAACGCATCTACGGCACCTGCTGGGCCACGCCGAAAGAACTCAAGGCCTACCTCACCCGTCTGGAGGAAGCCGGCAAGCGCGACCACCGCAAGCTCGGCGCCCAGCTCGACCTGTTCCACTTCGACGACTGCGCCCCCGGCTCGGTGTTCTGGCACCCTAAGGGCTGGACGCTGTTCCAGCAGCTGATCGGCTACATGCGCCAGCAGCAGGACGCCGCCGGCTATGTCGAGGTCAACACCCCCGACGTGATGGACCGCAGCCTGTGGGAAACCTCCGGGCACTGGTTCAACTACCGCGAGGCCATGTTCACCACCAGCACCGAAGACGAGCGCGTGTTCGCCCTCAAGCCGATGAACTGCCCCGGCGCCGTGGCGCTCTACGCCCGCGGCCTGAAGAGCTACCGCGACCTGCCGCTGCGCATGGCCGAGTTCGGCAAGGTGCACCGCTACGAGCCCTCCGGCGCGCTGCACGGCCTGCTGCGCGTGCGCCACTTCACCCAGGACGACGCGCACATCTTCTGCGCCGCCGCGCAGATGGAACAGGAATGCGCCGACACCATCGCCCTGGTGTTCGCCATCTACCGTGACTTCGGTTTCAACGAAGTGGCGGTGAAACTCTCCACCCGCCCGGCCAACCGCATCGGCAGCGACCAAACCTGGGATCAACTGGAAGGCGCACTGTCCGGCGCGCTGCAACGGATGAATATCGACTACCAGCTCAACCCCGGCGAAGGCGCGTTCTACGGGCCGAAACTGGAGTTTGTGCTGCGCGATGCGATCGGCCGCGACTGGCAGTGCGGCACCCTGCAGGTGGACCTCAACCTGCCGGAGCGCTTCGACATCAGCTACGTCAACGAACAGGGCGAACGCGAACGCCCGGTGATGCTGCACCGCGCCCTGTTCGGCTCGCTGGAACGCTTCACCGGCATTCTCATCGAGCACTACAGCGGCCTGTTCCCGCTGTGGCTGGCGCCGCAGCAGGCGGCCGTGCTGACCATTTCCGAAGGGCAGAACGACTACGCCCGCCAGGTACTCGCTGCCCTCAAGCGCGCCGGGCTGCGCGCCAGCGTGGATCTGCGTAACGAGAAAATCGGCTACAAAATCCGCGAAGCCACCCTGCAGAAAGTGCCCTACCTACTGGTCATCGGCGAACAGGAAAAAGCCGAAGGCCGCGTCACCCTGCGCAGCCGCGCCGGCGGTAACCTTGGCAGTCTGCCGTTGGCTGAGCTGGTCGAGCGCTTGCGCACCGAGGCGCGCATGCCCGCTCAGCACGCTGACTGATTCACCCAACGGAAAGGGCCCGGACGATGCATCGAGCCCTTGAGCCGCATGCCGCTGCGACGGACAATCGCTGCACATCCTCCGCACGACACTCCCCATGCAACCGTCCCTGCGCCTGCGCACCTATCACGCCGATGACCTGACAGCATTGGTCGCGTTGTTTCAGGCATCGGTCAACCAGTTGACCACCCAGCACTACAACGCCGCGCAGCGTCAGGCCTGGGCGCCCGAGGTTGCGGACCTGTCGGCCTGGCAAACACGTTTCGCTTCACTTGAGCTGCTGATTGCCGACGATGGCCAGGCAATCGCTGGTTTTATCGGCTTTAGCCTGGATGGGCATATCGACCTGCTGTACTGCGCGCCCAGTCATGCCCGTCAGGGTGTTGCCAGCGCCCTGTATGCCACTGCCGAGCAACGCTTGCGCGCGGCGGGTGTGCAAGAGCTGTTTACCGAGGCCAGCCTGGTGGCCCAAGCGTTTTTTGCCCGCCAGGGCTTTTCTGTGCAGCAGGCACAGACGGTGGCGCGCGGCACTGTTATGTTGCCGCGATGGCTGATGGGCAAAACGCTGGAGCAGCGATGAACACCCTGACGATTATCGTGCTGACCGCCGTTGTGCTAACGGCCTGCGCCTTCGCAGTGTGGCGCTGACACACCCAGCGCAAAACTGGGAAAACCGATGCCGACTATATCGCCAGCTGCCAGCGCTTTTCCGAACACTGGATCAGCCTGCCGGTGGTGGTCTTCTCTGAGCGCATCCAGCAGGAGTGGCATAACCTAGAACTGTTTAAGCAGCTGCTGCGCGGCCTGCCGGCACGCAATCCTGACCTATGCTAAGTCGGACGGCAGCCCGCTGCGGCGATGTGTCACCCAAGGCGGCCGGTAAAACAACTAGAATGCTCCCCGCCCACCTACAGGTAATCCATTGATGCGGCTTACGCGCTCCACAACAGACTGGTTGCTGGCCATTGCCCTCGCGGGCATGTTGCTGCGCGCCACGCTGTTGGTATGGAGCGCACCGCTGATCATGACCACTGACTTCATGCTGCTGTGCACCTCGCAGGGTACTCAGTTGGTTGCCATTGACGATCAAGAACCGCCTGCACACAGCCCTTGCGCGCAGTGCTCAACCCAGGCCAGCAGCCTGCCGGTGCTGGTCTACCTGCCGCCTGCACCTGCGCGTATGGCAACGCCCGTGTTGCTCGAAGCACAAGTGCTGCGCTGGTATCCGCCCTTCCTGCTGGCCCCCCCCAACCGCGCCCCTCCGCTCTACGCCTGATACCCATGCTCATCACCCGGCACTCGTTTGCCGGGTACTTTCATGCATTCAGGATTATCTCTATGTACCGTATTTCGACCCTGGCGTTGGCGGTAGTCGCTTGCGCCGGTGCATCCGCACTTCACGCACAATCGCTGCAACTGCAAGACATGGTGGTCACCGCCACCGGCACTCCGCAACCGATCAAAGATGTACAGGCCTCTGTGCAGGTGATTGATCGCCATGAACTCAACCAGCACTCCGCACACAGCGTGACCGAAGTGCTGAAGTCGGCGACCGGTGTGCAAGCCAACAACGCCGGCGCCACAGGTGCGCTGTCCATCCGCGGCTTCAACAGCAACCAAAGCCTGATCCTGATCAACGGGCAGCGCCGCACCAACAACTACAGCAGCAACAACCCCAACCAGATCAGCACCTTTGATATCGAGCGCATCGAGATCGTGCGCGGCCCGATGTCGTCCCTCTATGGCTCGGATGCCTTGGGCGGGGTGATCAATATCATCACCCGGCAACCGGGCGAAGACCCTGGCGTCAGCGCCCAAGTGACCACTGGTGCGGCACGCGAAGGCCGCGAAACCCTGCAAAGCGGCATCAATGCCCGATTCGGCGATGGCACCTTAGGGCACTCGCTGACCCTTGAGCAGGAACACCGCAACGCCCTGCGTCACGAAGACTCCACCGAGGATGACAGCGGCCGATTGATCAACCTGTCCGCGGCCTACCGCGGTCGCTGGACACCCGATGACGTGCAGTCGCTGGGCTGGGCGGTGGAGATTTTTGATCGCGACAATGACCGCGCCGCCCAAGCCTTGATTCGTCGCCCCGGTGGTGGCCCGCCGGTGTTCGATACGCTGGACTACAGCAACTTCGAAGACGAACGCCGAACGTTTTACGGCCTGGACTACCAACGCCTGATCGGCCCCGGCGAACTAAAACTGCGCAGCAGTGCCGGGCGCAGCAGCGGTGCTACCAACCGCAGCTTCCCGGAAACCCTGCGTGAAACCACGCGGTACAAGCAGTACCAAAGCGATGCGCTGTACAGCCTGCCGGTACTGGACACGCACAAGGTGACCCTGGGTGGCGGCTACAACCGTGATGAACTGGATGTGACCATCAACGCCCAGAGCGCCGCTCGCGATAACGCGTTTGCCCTGTTACAGGATGAGTGGCAGATCAACGATCAGTGGACATTGGTCGCCGGGGCGCGTTACGACCACTTTGACGATTTCGACAGCGCCCTGACACCCAAGGTCAGCCTGGGCTGGCGTGACGGCGACTGGCGGGCCCGCCTGGGCTATGGCGAGGGCTTTCGCGCGCCCAGCCTGCTGGAGCAATACGCCAGCTTTACCCGAGGCGGCGGCACCAGTGTGATCAACGGCAACCCCAACCTGCAACCTGAGCAATCGCAGTCCTGGGAACTGGCCGTGGGTCGCACACTCGGCGCGCTGGATCTGGAGGCAGTACTCCATCAGAGCGATATCGATGATTTGATCATGTCGCGCGTGATGCGCAGTCAGCCCATTGGCGGCGGTCGTTTCCGCAACTTCTCCGAGTATATGAACGTCGACAAGGCGCGTATCCGAGGCCTGGAGCTCAATGCCGACTGGCAGGCCAGCGAAAACCTGCGCCTGCGCGCCGGCTACGAATGGCTGGATGCCATGGATGCCAACACCGACCAGCGCCTGGAAGGTCGCGCACGCCGCACCTATCGGTTGGAAAGCACCTACACACTGGACGACTGGAGCCTCACCGCACGGGCACGGCATGTCGGCGACTACCTGTCACGCGAGAGCGGCTGCCGGGTGAGCTGCGAAGCCTACGACACCCGCCAGACGCTGGTGGACCTGAATATCAGCCATGCGCTGACCGAACAGTTGGAACTGTTTGCCGGTGTCGACAACCTGTTCGACCAACGTGACCCGGATAACTACGTCAATAACAACGCCGGAACCGGCGGTGGTCGTAATGACCCCGACACACGCTATTTCTATGTCGGCAGCCGTATCGACTTCTAAGCCAGCAACACCTGCCGGTCAGCCGTGGCCGGCAGGTGAGGAGCCTGATGATGAACGAACAAATCATTGCCCGTTCCGGCCAGCCCAACGCGCGCCGTAACAGCCTTAACCTCACGCAATTACCCCTTATCGGGCGCATGCTCCGGCACCCCTGGTTGATGGGCAGCCTGCAGGTTGTCAGTGTCAGCATTCTGGTGCTGGCCATCGGCCTGGGCATTTTCAGTGAAGACCGCAAAGACGGCCTGACGGTCCTGCTGTTCTGGGGGATCTTCTGGCCCCTGCTGACCTGTGTACTCACCCCGACAGTGGGGCCCGCGTTTTGTGCAATTTGTCCGCACGGCGCAATGGGCAAGTGGCTGCAGCGTTTTGGCTTGAAGAAGCGCTTCCCCAAGGCCCTGCGCGGCGCCTGGATCAGCTTCAGCCTGATCTTTTTCGGCTACTGGGTTATTGCCTTTGCCGCACCTGGCTTACTCAGCGCCTCGACGCAAGCCACGGCCTGGTACTTCCTGCTGTTTACCCTGTTTGCCGCCGGCTGTTTTTTCTTTTTTGCCGATATGGCGTACTGCAAGCACATCTGCCCGCTGGGCCGGGTGCTGGCCAGTCACGGCAAGGCCGGGGGGCTGAGCATCCGCACTGAACAGAGCGACTGCAGCCGTTGCACCACCTTCGAATGCGCCACGGCCTGCCACTACCACCTCTCGCCGTTCCGCTTCGAGGAACGCAACAACATGGACAACTGCACCCTGTGCCTCGATTGCGTGCAGGCCTGTGACAGCGCCGAACTGCACTGGATGCGGCCCGGCAAAAGTCTGGGCCAGCCGATCAAACGGGCTGATCCGCATGACTACTGGGTGATCATCCTGATTCTGGCGATAGCCGGTGTCGGCATCCAGTTTCTGCATGGCCTGCAACACACCGGCTTGCGCGACAGCCTGCCCTGGAATATCGCGGGTGCCTGGCTGCACCAGACCTTGCAGATCAGCACCGAAACCTGGCGGCTGTCCGGCTTGCTGGCCCTGCTGCTGGCAATAGCCATTACCGTACCGCTGGCCGCACTGGGCTACCGCAGTGCCGCCAAACGGGTGCAGCAATCGCCACGCGCCTTGGCGCTGGACCTGGCCTATGCGCTAGCGCCTATGGCCATACTCGGGCTGATCCCCCATGCGGTCACCATGTTTGCCAGCAAATACGGCCCAGGTCTGGTCAATGAAAGTGCGGCACTGCTGGGGCTGGCCTGGCACGTTGGGCCGTTTGCCGAACGCGGTGATACTTGGCTTAAGGTTGTCGGTTTACTGCCTTGGCTGGGCATTCTCTGGAGCCTGCAACTGAGCTGGCAACGGACGGCGTTTTGGACCACAGGCAGCAGCGGCACCCAACGCTTGGCGGTCTGGGCCCTGGCCTGCATGCCCATCTGGCTCTACAGCAGTGTCATGCTGGGCAAAATTGCGGCCTTCATTCTGCTGCCCATGCCACATATGCATCACTAAACCGATACACCCTCAGTGCGATGACGCACGCTCTGGCCTGCGACATGGCTTCACGCCACGGCCAGAGCGTCTTTAATCGCTCAGCAACAGCCACTCGCACCTGCTAAGTTACCCACGCACCTTTGGGGCAACTGTTCGACGCGCGTTAGCCGCAGAGGGCACGCGCTGCTGACAGGCCACCCGGACGGCAACACCCGCCTCTGGCCAATCTACGATGGCCAGTGGTGGCGCCAGAGCTTCTGCGGCAACTGGGGCACGGCCTTGATGGCCGTCGCCTTCGCCCAAGCACCTGGGCGCTACTGCAGCGTGCTGCCCGATGGCCGCCTGTTGCAGCGGCAACGCCGCACACAGCCCTAACCAGCTCTTGAACACAAAAGGACCCAAGCCTCTTAGTTGACCGAAGCTTTTCTGTGCAACAGGCACAGACGCTGACGCGCGGCGCTGTTATGTTGCCGCGCATGCTGATGGGCAAAATTCTGGAGCCGCGATGAACACCCTGACGATTATCGTGCTGACCGCCGTGGTGCTGGCCGCCTGCGCCCTCGCAGTGTGGAGCTGGCACAACCAGCGCAAACTGGAAAAGATCGATGCCCGCATCAGCCGGCAGAGCGAACTGATTGATCAACTCGACAGCCTGCTGGATAACCCGCCCCTCAGCGAAGCCGAGCAAAAAGCCAAAGGCGAAGCCTTATTGGCCAAGTTGCAGGAAACCCGCAAGCCTTAGCCTTGCTGGGATCATGATGTGTGGGAGGGGCTTTAGCCGCGACTTCTGTTAAGCGCGGCTACGACTGCATGGATGCAGGAGGTAGCGCCGCGCCGGCTCCCAGCCGGCTTGCGGCATTCACCACCCCCCTGTGGGATGCCCGAGCCAAAAGCCCCTCCTACACAAGCGCTTTACCAACCACCGCCGCCTCCACC
>NZ_QAIG01000004.1:232102-264261 GCF_003060885.1 Pseudomonas sp. HMWF032 | reverse complement strand
ATCGCAAGGCGGGCCAGTTAGCCCGCCTTGCGATCGATCAATTATCGTCAAGGAACTTTTCGACATCCAGCGCGGCCATGCAGCCAGCACCTGCCGAGGTAATGGCCTGGCGATAGACATGGTCGGCTACATCACCGGCAGCGAATACCCCTTCGATGCTGGTGGCAGTGACGTTACCTTCGTTACCACCCTTGATCAGCAGGTAACCGTCGCGCATTTCCAACTGCCCGTGGAACAGGTCGGTGTTAGGTTTATGACCAATAGCAATAAACACACCGGCCAGCGGCAGGTCGGTGGTCGCACCGGTCTGAGTGTTCTTCAGGCGTGCACCGGTGACGCCAGTGTTGTCGCCCAGGACTTCTTCAAGTGCGTGGTTCCAGTGCAGGACCACGTTGCCGTTGGCGGCCTTGTCGAACAGTTTGTCCTGAAGGATTTTCTCGGAGCGCAGTTTATCGCGGCGATGCACAAGGTGAACTTCCTTGGCGATATTCGACAGGTACAGCGCTTCTTCGACCGCAGTATTGCCGCCACCAATCACCGCGACCACTTGGTTGCGATAGAAAAAGCCATCGCAGGTGGCGCAGGCCGATACGCCCTTGCCGGAAAACGCTTCTTCGGATGGCAAGCCCAGATACTGCGCCGATGCACCCGTGGCAATGATCAGTGCATCACAGGTGTAAGTGCCGCTGTCGCCTTTTAACGTGAAAGGGCGCGATTGCAACTCGGCGGTGTGGATATGGTCGTAGACGATCTCGGTTTCAAAACGCTCGGCATGCTTCTGCATGCGCTCCATCAACGCGGGACCGGTCAAGCCTTCAACATCGCCAGGCCAGTTGTCCACTTCAGTGGTGGTGGTCAACTGACCACCGGGCTGGATGCCGGTAATGATTACAGGCTTGAGGTTGGCGCGGGCAGCGTAGACGGCAGCACTATAACCGGCAGGGCCGGAGCCCAGGATGATCAAGCGTGAATGCTTGACTTCGCTCATAAAAACACCTCATAAGCCTTTGTCACAAAAGAGAATGCATGCTCCAATTGAGCCGCACGGAAGATGTTGACGGATATGCTACACCGAAGCAGGCAATGAGCGGGAGTCAACCACTTGAGCTGTTTATGCATACAGTTCATTTTGGTATCGTCTGGCTAAACCCGTACAATCGCTGCATATTTTGCTGTTAACCAATTATTCGGCGCCTCTGGCGCAGGAACAGATGCGTTTTGAAGAAATCTAGCCCAACCGTACAAGCCCCTCTCTGGCGTCAGCAGCTGCCCTATCGATTGAAAGAAGGCGCCCTGATCGGCCTTGGTGCGCTTTGTCTGTACCTGTGGATGGCTCTGCTGACCTACGATGCGGCCGATCCGGGCTGGACTCACACCAGCAACGTAGAACAGGTGCAGAACGCTGCAGGCCGAGCCGGAGCCTGGTTTGCCGACATTCTGTTTATGGCCTTGGGCTATTTTGCCTATCTATTCCCGCTGCTGCTGGCGGTGAAAACCCTGCAGGTGTTTCGTGCACGTCATCAACCCTGGCAGTGGAGCGGCTGGCTGTTCTCTTGGCGGCTGATCGGTCTGGTGTTTCTGGTGCTGTCCGGTGCGGCGCTGGCTTTTATCCATTTCCAGGCCAGTTCCAGCATGCCCGCATCGGCCGGTGGCGCCCTGGGGGAAAGCCTCGGCCAACTGGCAATTAATGCCCTGAATGTACAGGGCAGTACGCTGTTATTTATTGCCCTGTTTCTGTTCGGGCTGACCGTATTTACTGACCTGTCCTGGTTCAAGGTAATGGACCTGACCGGCAAAATTACCCTGGATCTGATTGAACTGATTCAGAGCCTGGCCAACCGCTGGTGGAATGCGCGCCTGGAACGCCAGCAACTGGTGGCACAACTGCGTGAAGTGGATGAGCGGGTCAGCGAAGTGTCGGCTCCGATCGTGCTGGATCGCCGCGAGCAGGCCAAGGTCAAGGAACGGCTGATCGAGCGCGAAGATGCGCTGAACAAGCACATGAGCGAGCGGGTTAACCGTCCCGCTCCGGTCATTACCCCGCCGGCTGTGCCCAAAGCCCCCGAGCCCAGCAAGCGCGTGCTGAAAGAAAAACAGGTCAACCTGTTCGAAGACAGCGCCCTGGCCGGCAGCTTGCCACCGATTTCGATTCTCGATGTGGCGGAAAAAATTCAGAAGAAATACTCCCCCGAGTCGCTGGAAGCGATGTCGCGTCTGCTTGAGATCAAACTCAAGGAGTTCGGCGTCGAGGTGATTGTCGAGTCTGTACACCCAGGTCCGGTGATCACCCGTTTCGAGATTCAACCGGCTGCCGGGGTCAAGGTCAGCCGCATTTCCAACCTGGCCAAAGACCTGGCGCGCTCGTTGGCGGTGATCAGTGTTCGGGTGGTGGAAGTGATTCCTGGCAAGACCACGGTCGGCATTGAGATTCCCAACGAAGACCGGCAGATCGTGCGCTTCTCCGAAGTGCTGTCCTCGCCAGAGTACGATGACGCCAAGTCGCCGGTCACCCTGGCTCTGGGGCATGACATCGGCGGCAAGCCGGTGATCACCGACCTGGCGCGCATGCCGCACCTGCTGGTGGCCGGTACCACCGGCTCAGGTAAATCGGTCGGGGTCAACGCGATGATCCTCTCGATCCTGTTCAAGTCCACGCCGGAAGAGGCGCGCTTGATCATGATCGACCCGAAAATGCTCGAGCTGTCGATCTACGAAGGTATTCCGCATCTGCTGTGCCCGGTGGTGACCGACATGAAGGAAGCCGCCAACGCCCTGCGCTGGTCGGTGGCCGAGATGGAGCGTCGCTACAAGCTGATGTCGAAAATGGGCGTACGCAACCTGGCGGGCTTTAACCGCAAGGTCAAGGACGCCGAAGAGGCGGGTGAGCCATTGGCAGATCCGCTGTACAAGCGCGAAAGCATGCATGACGAAGCGCCGTTACTGAAAACCCTGCCGACCATCGTAGTTGTGGTCGACGAGTTTGCAGACATGATGATGATCGTCGGCAAGAAGGTTGAAGAGCTGATTGCGCGTATTGCGCAGAAAGCCCGTGCAGCGGGTATTCACCTGATTCTCGCGACCCAGCGTCCATCGGTGGATGTGATCACCGGCCTGATTAAGGCCAATATTCCGACGCGCATGGCTTTCCAGGTTTCCAGCAAGATCGACTCGCGTACCATCCTTGATCAGGGTGGGGCCGAGCAGCTACTGGGTCACGGTGACATGCTCTACATGCCACCGGGCACCGGCCTACCGATTCGTGTACATGGCGCTTTCGTTTCCGATGAAGAAGTACACCGCGTGGTCGAAGCCTGGAAGCAGCGGGGCACGCCTGACTACATCGACGACATTCTCGCGGGCGTCGAGGAGTCCGGCAGCGGCTTCGAAGGCGGCAGCGGCGAGGGCGGTAGCGAGGGCAGCGAGTCCGACCCGCTTTACGATGAGGCGGTCAATTTCGTGCTGGAAAGCCGCCGCGCCTCGATTTCTGCCGTGCAGCGCAAATTGAAGATCGGCTACAACCGAGCCGCGCGGATGATTGAAGCTATGGAAATGGCTGGCGTCGTCACTTCAATGAACACTAATGGCTCTCGCGAGGTCATAGCTCCAGGCCCCATGCGCGATTAATTCCCTCAGGAATTGATGCCCCGAAGACCCGAATAAATGAGGAACCCCATGCGCCTGATTCGCATGTTAGTGCTGACCCTGCTGAGTTTTACCAGCATCGCTGCTGTAGCCGATGACGAAGTAGCCATACAACGCCTGACCGAACTACTTAACCAGGCGCAGACGATTACCGCTCGCTTTTCCCAGCTATCTCTGGATGGCAGCGGTACCCAGTTGCAGGAAACTGCCGGTCAGCTCGCGCTGAAACGACCGGGACTGTTCCGCTGGCATACCGATGCGCCGATGGAGCAACTGCTGGTTTCCAATGGCGAGAAGGTCTGGCTGTATGACCCGGATCTGCAGCAGGTGACTATCCAGACCCTCGATCAACGCCTGACCCACACCCCGGCGCTGCTGCTGTCCGGTGACGTGTCGAAGATCCGTGAGAACTTCGAGATCAGCCACAATGAAGGTGGCAACGTCGTGGACTTCATCCTCAAGCCCAAATCCAAGGACACCCTGTTCGACAGCCTGCGCCTGTCGTTTCGCAACAAGGTGCTCAACGATATGCAGCTGATCGACAGCATCGGCCAGCGCACCAATATTCTGTTCCTCAACGTGAAAATGAATGAGCCGCAGGACGATGCGCAGTTCACTTTCGAGATTCCGGCCGGCGCGGACGTGATTCAAGAGTAGAAAGCTCAAAGCAAGAGGCGTTAAACCGCAGTCATGGATCTGTTTCGCAAGGCTCCCGTCGCTCAACCCCTGGCTGCCCGGCTACGTGCCACCAGCCTGGATGAGTACGTCGGCCAGGACCATTTGCTGGCCCGTGGCAAACCCTTGCGTGAAGCCCTGGAGCAGGGCGCACTGCATTCGATGATCTTCTGGGGGCCGCCAGGCGTCGGCAAGACCACCCTGGCGCGCTTGTTGGCGCAGGTTTCCGACGCGCACTTCGAGACGATTTCCGCGGTCCTCTCCGGGGTCAAGGAAATCCGCCAGGCCGTGGAATTAGCGCAGCAACATGCCGCGCAATATGGCCGCCAGACCATCCTGTTTGTCGATGAAGTGCACCGCTTCAACAAATCGCAACAAGATGCCTTTTTGCCTTACGTGGAAGACGGCACGCTGATCTTTATCGGTGCCACCACGGAAAACCCTTCTTTCGAGCTGAACAACGCCTTGCTTTCACGGGCTCGTGTATATGTGCTGAAAAGTCTCGATGAAAGCGCGCTGCGCAAACTGGTTGATCGCGCCTTGAGTGACCCGAAGGGCCTGGGCGAACGCCAGCTGAGCCTACCGGAAGAAAGCTTCAAGATTCTCCAGGCCGCCGCCGATGGCGATGGCAGGCGTTTGCTCAACTTTCTGGAAAATGCGGCTGACTTGGCAGAGGACAGCAGCGAGATCGGCAGCGAACTGCTGCTCAATCTGCTGGGTGATACCCGCCGGCGCTTTGACAAGCGCGGCGAAGCCTTTTACGACCAGATATCGGCGCTGCACAAGTCCGTGCGCGGCTCCAGTCCGGACGGCGCGCTGTACTGGTTTGCGCGTATGCTCGATGGTGGCTGTGATCCGCTGTATATCGCCCGGCGTGTGGTGCGCATGGCCAGCGAAGATATCGGTAATGCTGATCCGCGTGCGTTGACACTCTGCCTGAATGCCTGGGATGTGCAAGAGCGCCTGGGCAGTCCCGAGGGTGAGCTGGCTGTGGCGCAGGCCATTGTCTATCTGGCCTGCGCACCCAAAAGCAATGCGGTCTACAACGCCTTCAACGCCGCCATGCGTGATGCTGCCGAGCATGGTTCGCAGGAAGTCCCACTGCACTTGCGTAATGCCCCGACCAAGTTGATGAAGCAGCTGGGTTATGGCGATGAATACCGCTACGCCCACGATGAGCCTGATGCCTACGCGGCCGGCGAGGATTACTTTCCGGAAACCTTCGAGCCGCGCGCGTATTACCAGCCGGTGCCACGTGGTTTGGAACTTAAAATTCGCGACAAGCTGCAGCATTTGAAAAACCAGGATAGCAATAGCCCTCGGCAGCGGAGAAAGCCATGATTCGTGTAGCCATGGCTGTAGCCCTCGGCGGTGCAGTGGGCTCCGTGCTGCGTTTTCTCACTGCCAGCTGGATGGTCGCGCAGTGGCCTCGGCACTTCTACCTCGGCACCTTCACCGTCAATATTCTCGGGTGTCTAGTGATTGGTCTGTTATCAGGCTTGTTTCTGCTGCGAAGTGACCTGCCAATCGAGTTGCGCAGCGGGCTGATAATCGGCCTGCTCGGCGGCTTCACCACCTTTTCTTCATTCAGCCTTGAACTGCTCAAACTGTTTGAAAGTGGCCGCCACAATGAGGCGTTTGCCTACCTGCTGTGCAGTGTGGTCGGCGGTGTGCTCGCCGTCTGGACCGGTTTTGCCCTGGCGCGCCTCTACCAGTAGCCACGCAAGCTAACGTGCGGTGTGGCACCCACCCCTGTTAAAGCCTTAAAC
Source organism: Pseudomonas sp. HMWF032 (assembly GCF_003060885.1). Classification (GTDB taxonomy): domain Bacteria; phylum Pseudomonadota; class Gammaproteobacteria; order Pseudomonadales; family Pseudomonadaceae; genus Aquipseudomonas. The sequence continues at coordinate 258,175 of NZ_QAIG01000004.1, read as the reverse complement.
TGCGCGGCATTGCGCGTCATGGCCAAGGCCATGCAAACCCTTGTGATGTGTTGAGACCAGAACATGCTCGATTCCAAACTCGTTCGTACCCAGCTCCATGAAGTGGCTGAGCGCCTTGCTGCTCGCGGCTTTGTCCTTGATGTAGCGCGCTTCGAAGCCCTCGAAGCCCAGCGCAAGACCGTGCAGACCCGTACCGAGCAGCTGCAGGCCGAACGTAACAGTCGCTCCAAATCCATTGGTCAGGCCAAACAGCGCGGTGAAGACATTGCGCCGCTGTTGGCCGAAGTGGACCAGATGGGCAGCGATCTGGAACAGGGTAAGCGTGACCTCGACAGCATTCAGACTGAACTCGACAACCTGCTGCTGAATATCCCCAACCTGCCACACGAGTCGGTGCCGATAGGTGAAGATGAAGAAGGCAACATTGAAGTCTCCCGCTGGGGCACGCCGCGCAGCTTCGATTTCCCGATTCAGGATCACGTCGCCCTAGGCGAGCAGCACGGCTGGCTGGACTTCGAGACCGCGGCCAAACTGTCCGGCGCGCGATTTGCCTTATTGCGAGGGCCGATTGCGCGCATGCACCGCGCTCTGGCGCAGTTCATGATCAACCTGCACACCAGCGAGCACGGCTACGAAGAAGCCTATACGCCGTACTTGGTACAGGCGCCTGCGCTGCAAGGCACCGGCCAGCTGCCGAAGTTCGAGGAAGACCTGTTCAAGATCAGCCGTGAAGGCGAGGCCGATCTGTATTTGATCCCGACTGCTGAAGTGTCGCTGACCAATATCGTTGCGGGTGAAATTCTCGATCCTAAGCAATTGCCGCTGAAACTCGTGGCACACACCCCATGTTTCCGCAGCGAAGCCGGCGCATCGGGTCGTGATACCCGCGGCATGATTCGCCAGCACCAATTCGACAAGGTTGAGATGGTGCAGATCGTCGAGCCAAGCCAATCCTTCGAAGCGCTGGAAAGCCTGACCGCCAACGCAGAGCGCGTATTGCAGCTGCTTGAGCTGCCGTACCGTAAACTGGCGCTGTGCACCGGCGATATGGGCTTCGGCGCGGTGAAAACCTATGACCTGGAAGTCTGGGTGCCGAGCCAGGACAAGTACCGTGAGATTTCCTCGTGTTCCAACTGTGGCGACTTCCAGGCGCGCCGCATGCAAGCACGCTACCGCAATCCGGAAACCGGCAAGCCCGAGCTGGTACACACCCTCAACGGCTCCGGCCTGGCAGTAGGTCGCACGCTGGTTGCCGTGCTGGAGAACTACCAGCAGGCCGATGGCAGCATCCGCGTACCAGACGTGCTGAAGCCCTACATGGGTGGCATCGAAATTATCGGTTAAGCCGGCTTCAGCTACCTGCGACGGGGCGGCCAGTACCGCCCCGTTTTGTTTACCCGATCGAGAGCGTGCGTCATGGATTTTCTGCCCCTGTTCCACAAACTGCAGGATCGCCTGGTACTGGTGGTCGGCGGCGGCGAAGTTGCCGTGCGCAAGGCGCGCTTGCTCAGTGATGCAGGAGCAACCTTGCGGGTGGTCGCGCCGGAGATTCGCGATGAGCTGCGTGAGATGGCCAGCGCTCGACAAGGCGAGGTGCTGCTGCGTGATTACCAGTCGGCGGATCTGCAGGGCGTGGCACTGATCATTGCTGCCACCGATGACGAACCACTGAATGCGCAAATCTCGGCTGAGGCGCAGGCCCTGGGTATTCCCGTCAATGTGGTAGATGCGCCGAAGCTGTGCAGCGTGATTTTCCCCGCTATCGTCGATCGCTCGCCGTTGATTGTGGCGATAACCAGTGGCGGCGATGCACCGGTGCTGGCACGGCTTATTCGTGCCAAGATCGAGACCTGGATTCCCGCGACCTATGGCCAGTTGGCCGGCCTGGCCAAGCGCTTTCGTGCCCAAGTCAAAGGGCTGTTCCCCGATGTGCAGCAGCGCCGGGTGTTCTGGGAGGATGTGTTCCAGGGCCAGGTGGCCGAAAGTGTCTTCGCCGGTAAATTGCAGGAAGGTCAGCGCCTGCTGGAAGAGAAGATCGCCGGGATTGCCCCGCGCACCCTTGGCGAGGTGTACCTGGTGGGCGCTGGGCCGGGTGACCCTGACCTGCTGACCTTCCGTGCGCTGCGCCTGATGCAGCAGGCCGATGTGGTGCTGTATGACCGGCTGGTGGCCCCGGCGATTATCGAGCTGTGCCGCCGTGATGCCGAGCGTATCTATGTCGGCAAACAACGCGCCGAGCATGCCGTGCCGCAGGAACAGATCAACCAGCGCTTGGTCAATCTGGCCAAAGAAGGCAAGCGTGTGCTGCGCCTGAAAGGCGGCGACCCGTTTATTTTCGGCCGAGGAGGGGAGGAAATCGAAGAGTTGGCCGCCCACGGCATTCCGTTTCAGGTGGTGCCGGGCATCACCGCTGCCTCAGGCTGCGCGGCTTATGCCGGCATTCCGCTGACCCACCGTGACCATGCGCAGTCGGTGCGCTTTGTTACCGGTCATCTGAAAGATGGCAGCAGCAATCTGCCCTGGAACGAACTGACGGCCAGCAGCCAGACCCTGGTGTTCTATATGGGCCTGGTGGGTTTGCCGATCATCTGTCAGCAGCTGATTGCCCATGGTCGCGCTGCGACAACGCCGGCGGCATTGATCCAGCAGGGCACCACGCAGAACCAGCGCGTGTTTACCGGCACCCTGGTCAATCTGGCCGAGCTGGTAGCGAGGCATGAGGTGCATGCCCCGACCCTGGTAATTGTCGGCGAAGTGGTGCAATTGCGGGAGAAACTGGCCTGGTTCGAAGGGGCTCAGGCCAGCGTCTGATTACGTGCCACCCATAATTGGGCGGCGCGCTCCAGAGCGTGTTCGCGCGACTCGCCGAGGGCGCGCAAGGCCAAAGCCATGGTGCTGATGACGGCAAGCTGGCCGTAGTCATCGGCCACCTCACCACGCCAGAAGGCGGCCAGATGGGCCGATTGCAGTGATTCAGGTTTTACGTGACGCCGTAGCGAAAGCGCCGGCCACTCCTCATCCCAGTTGTCGCCATTGGCCGTGCCATACAGGTGGCTGCTGGCATCCGGGTTGATCTCGATTTCACCGCCTTCACCCTTGATCACCACCGCGCTGTCGCCGAGCAACTGGCTGGCTTCGCGGTGCACCGCCTGATAACCCGGGTGAAAGATGCTCTGTAGGCCGCAACGCGCGCTCAGCGGGTTGAGAATGCGTGCCAGCGAATGAATCGGTGAGCGCAGACCGAGGATATTGCGCAGGTCGATCATCCGCTGCAGCGGTGGCATCCAGTCGCCCAGCGGGATAAACGCCAACTGTTGTTGCGCCAGCGCCTGCTCAACGCTGCCCCAGTTGCGGCATAGTGGAATGTGCAGGCTTTCAAGAAGCTGTTCGCTGTACAGTCGCCCGGCTGTGTGCGGGCCGCCGCCATGCAGCAGGATGCGAATACCGCTATTCGCTAGCGCTTTGGCTGCTAGCAGGAACCATGGCAGGTGGCGCTTCTTCCCGGCATAGCTGGGCCAATCCAGATCAACCTGAATTGCCGGCGCCTGCAAGCGTGCTCGCACAGCCTCAGCAAAACCGGCCATTTCCTCGGCGCTTTCTTCCTTGTGCCGCAACAGCATCAGAAAGGCGCCCAACTGGCTTTCCTCGGCTTGGCCGTCGAGCAGCATGCCCATGGCGTCACGGGCCTCCTCGCGGGTCAGGTTGCGCGCACCACGTTTGCCTTTACCGAGGATGCGCACAAATTGAGCAAAAGGATGTTCCGGCGGGGTCACAAGGTTCATAGGCAATTGGTCGGCTTGGGCAGGCCCGCCAGCTTGGCGGCAAGTTTGGCGGGAGCACCATTGAACAGGCGATTGAGGTTCAGGCTATTGCCTTTGTCGGGGCCAAGTTTGACGGCAATAAACTTGATCAGCGGACGGTTGGCCGGGGACAACTGAAACTCCTCGTAAAAGCTGCGTACCAGCCAGAGGATTTCCCAGTGCTCGGTGCTCAGGCTGATGCCTTCACGTTGCGCCAGGGCATGCGCGCTGGCTTCGGACCAATCAGCCAGATCGACGAGATAGCCGTCCTTATCCAGCGCCAAAATGCGACCTTCAACATTCAGCGTGCTCATAGCCAAGTGTTTACCTTGTCGTACTGGCAGCTCAGCGCAACGAACGCTGGGTAATCGACCAATGTGAGGCGGGTAGGGTACGCAAGGCCGCGCGCCTGCACATCTTCATCCAGGGCATACAGCGTGATGACGCCAGGCATCAGTTCCAGTGCCTGACGCGGCGCGCTGCCGTCCTGCAAGGCATACACCGCATCACCACACAGCAACAGTGCATCCTGGCGACCGAGAATACGCAGGCAACTGCTCAGGCGGCTATCGGTAAAGGGGGAGTGCGAGAGTACGTGCAAGGTAGCCATCAGAGCGTAATCACCTGGTCATAACGGTCAATCAAGGCGCTTATCGAGGAATCATCGAGACACTCGACAGCAAGACTGCTGGCGTGATTACGCAGGCCGCGCTCGTCCAAGCTGCGCTGTGAGGCATACAGTGCCTCGACCCCGAACATCGGCAAGGCCTGTAGATTGGCGCTGAGGTCTTTCTGCTGCAGGTTGCCGGATTGTTGCGCGCCACTCAGCTGAAATACCCCGTCATCGAGAAACAGCAGGCCAACCGGCAAATCGAAGGCACCGCCGGCCAGCGCGATATCCAGCGCTTCCCGCGCCCCGGGACCGGACCACGGGGCTTGGCGGCTGATGATCAACAGTGACTTACTCATTTCAAGGCCCCCCAAAACACACCAGGCGATCCGCCAGCTGCGCCGCTTCGTGCAACTGGCCCAGGCCGGAAAGTTCCCAAGGCGCGTCCAGGTTGGCGGCTGTACGTAAGTAGCGTTGCGCTTCATCGCCATTCAACACACCACGACGCAAGGCGGCGGCGATACACACCACGCCATCCAGCTGCTGCGTTTGCACAAACTCCCGCCATTCACGCGGCAGATCCACTTCGTCCTGCGCGCAGACCACATTGCTCGAAGCGCTGTGGACGCCGTCCTGATAGAAGAACAGTCGCACGATCTCATGCCCACCCGCCAATACCGCCTGAGCAAAGCGCAGAGCCCGGCGCGAGGAGGGTGCATGGGGCGGTGAGAACAGGGCGATGGCGAATTTCATAGCAAACCTGGCAAGCCAATTTGGCGGAATGATAAAGCCTGAGTCGCCAAGATGCGCGCAGCAGGCATAAAAAATGACCCGGAGTGGTTTTTAACCTCGCGCAGCAACGGCCTTCAGGGTGCCTGCCACGGATGGCAAGCATAAAAAAGCCCGCCGAAGCGGGCTTTTAGCAGCGACTTGTATCAGTCGTCGCTGCCCATAATGCCGAAAATCTGCAGCAGGCTGACGAACAGGTTGTAGATGGACATATACAGGCTGATGGTGGCCATGATGTAGTTGCGCTCACCGCCATGAATGATTTCGCTGGTCTGATACAGAATGCAGACCGAGGAAAACAGTACAAAACCTGCGCTGATCGCCAACTGCAGCCCGCTGATTTCGAAGAAGAGGCCGGCAACCACCGCACCCAGCAAAACAAAGAAACCTGCAGTGATAAAACCACTGAGGAAGCTCATGTTCTTGCGGGTGGTCAGCACGTATGCCGACAGGCCACAGAACACCAGGGCCGTCATGGCGAAAGCCGAGCTGACAACTTCAGCCCCGTTGGCCATGCCCATGTAGCGATTGAGGATTGGGCCGAGGGTGTAGCCCATAAAACCGGTTAGTGCGAGGGTCGAAACCAGGCCCCAGGCCGAATTACGCAGTTTGGCGGTGAGGAAGAACAGGCCGAACATTCCTATCAGCAATACAAAGATATTCGGATAAGGCACATTGGCGCGCTGCGCGATGAACGCAACCAGGCCACTGAAGGCCAGGGTGATGGCCAGAAGGCCATACGTGTTGCGCAGGACGCGGCTGACTTCTTGCTGCTCAACCTGCGTATGGTCAAGTGCATAATTATGTTCATTCATGGCGGCACTCCTGAAATGGCTGGTGGTTCCGTTACCAAGGTCAGGCTCGATCATAGCAGAGGCAGATAAAGAGCCAACACGTAGAGTTTGACAGCGTGTTGCGTTCGGGTAAGATTGCCGCCCGCAATCGCCGGAAGCGTGGCAGAGCGGTTGAATGCAACGGTCTTGAAAACCGTCGAAGGGGAAACTCTTCCGTGAGTTCGAATCTCACCGCTTCCGCCAAATTTTCTCTGGCTGTCATTTGGCGTCAATTTATTTGACGCTTGTATTTTGACGGTTATGCGCCAAGCTGATGACTTTGAGGCATCAGACTTTCAACCCAGCAGTTGCTCTGAGCAGCTGATGTCGACCGGGGTGACGCTTGATCAGAGTACTCGTTGTTGATGACCACGATCTGGTACGTACTGGCATCACACGGATGTTGGCCGATATCGATGGCTTACAGGTGGTTGGCCAAGCCGAGTCAGGCGAAGAATCCTTAAAGAAAGCCCGCGAACTGAAGCCCGATGTTGTCCTGATGGACATCAAGATGCCGGGTATAGGTGGCCTTGAAGCCACGCGCAAACTGATTCGCAGCCACCCTGACCTCAAAGTCGTTGCCGTTACCGTGTGCGAAGAAGATCCGTTCCCTACGCGCCTGCTGCAAGCCGGTGCTGCCGGTTATCTGACCAAGGGCGCGGCACTTGAAGAAATGGTTCAGGCCATCCGTATGGTGTTCAGTGGACAGCGTTATATCAGCCCGCAGATTGCTCAACAGCTGGCCCTAAAGTCGTTCCAGCCGCAGAGCAGCAATTCGCCATTCGATCTGCTATCCGAGCGTGAAATCCAGATCGCACTGATGATTGCCGGCTGCCAGAAAGTGCAGACTATTTCCGACAAACTTTGCCTGTCGCCGAAAACTGTAAACACCTACCGCTATCGCATCTTCGAAAAACTGTCGATCACCAGCGATGTCGAGTTGGCTTTGCTGGCCGTACGCCACGGCATGATTGATGCCAGCAGCTGACGACAGCCGCGCAGTCTTCGATTCCAGCGCGTTTCTCTCCACCTGCAGCGGTCACCCTGGCGTGTACCGCATGTTCGATGTGGACGCCAAACTGCTCTATGTCGGCAAAGCCAAGAACCTGAAAAAGCGTTTGGCCAGTTACTTCCGCCAGAACGGCTTGGCGCCGAAAACCGCCGCACTGGTGGGGCGAATCGCTCAAGTTGAAACCACCATCACCGCTAATGAGACCGAAGCGCTGTTGCTTGAACAGACGCTGATCAAGGAATGGCGGCCGCCGTACAACATTCTGCTGCGAGACGATAAGTCCTATCCCTATGTATTTCTATCCGATGGTGATTTCCCACGCCTGAGCATCCACCGCGGCGCGAAAAAGCAAAAAGGTCGCTACTTCGGCCCATACCCCAGTGCCGGGGCCATCCGTGAAAGTCTCAATCTGCTGCAGAAGACCTTTCTGGTGCGCCAATGCGAGGACAGCTTTTACAAAAATCGCACTCGGCCCTGCCTGCAGTATCAGATCAAACGCTGCAAAGCCCCCTGTGTCGGCCTGGTAGAACCCGCTGAATATGCTGCTGACGTGCGCCATTCAGTAATGTTTCTTGAGGGGCGCAGCACTGCCCTCACCGATGAGCTGTCCAGCGGCATGCAGGCTGCCGCCATGGCCCTCGACTTTGAGCGGGCTGCCGGATTACGCGACCAGATATCGCTGCTGCGCCGGGTTCAAGACCAGCAGAGTATGGAAGGCGGAACCGGTGATGTGGACGTCGTCGCGGCCATGGTCAATCCGGGCGGTGCGTGTGTGCATTTGATCAGCGTGCGCGGTGGCCGAGTGCTCGGCAGCAAGAACTTTTTCCCGCAGGTGGCCATCGAGGAGGAAGGCAGCGGTGTATTGCTGGCCTTCCTCGCACAGTATTACCTGAGTAGTCAGGAGCGCGATCTGCCGAGCGAGCTGATTGTCAACGCACAACACGAAGATTTCCCCACCCTGATCGCCGCCATTGATGAGTTGCGTGGCCGCGAGCTGAGTATCAGCTACCGCGTACGCGGCACCCGCGCACGCTGGCAACAGCTGGCCGTGACCAATGCCGAACAAGCTTTAGCAGCGCGCCTGGCTAATCGACAGCACGTTGCTGCGCGCTTTGATGCCCTGGCCCTGGCCCTGGATATGGATGAAGTGCCGCAGCGCCTGGAGTGCTTCGATATCAGTCATTCCAGCGGTGAAGCAACGGTTGCGTCCTGCGTGGTATTTGGCCCGGAAGGGCCGCTGAAATCCGATTACCGTCGTTACAACATCGAAGGCGTGACGGCAGGCGATGATTACGCCGCCATGCATCAGGCGCTGACCCGGCGCTTCAGCAAGATCAAGGATGGCGAAGGCAAGTTACCGGACATCCTGCTGGTCGACGGTGGTAAAGGCCAACTGGCGATGGCCCGAGAAGTACTTGAAGAGCTGTCAGTGCCCGATCTAATTCTGCTGGGCGTGGCCAAAGGCGCCACGCGCAAACCAGGACTCGAAACCCTCTACCTGAATGACGCTGCACATGAATTTACGTTGCCAGGCAATTCGCCGGCCTTGCACCTGATTCAGCAAATCCGCGATGAGTCGCACCGCTTTGCCATCACCGGCCACCGCGCACGTCGTGGCAAAACCCGCCGCACGTCCACACTTGAAGAAGTTGCCGGCGTTGGACCCAAGCGCCGGCGCGAGTTGCTTAACCACTTCGGTGGATTGCAGGAATTGTCTCGCGCGAGCATTGAGGAAATCGCCAAAGCGCCTGGTATCAGTAAAAAGCTTGCCGAGTCGATTTATGCCTCACTACACAGCGAGTAGAATGCCCGCTCAATTTTCAGCCAAGTTGTGTCGATGAATATCCCCAACCTGCTTACCGTGCTCCGGGTTCTGCTGATTCCGGTGTTTATTCTGTTGTTCTACCTGCCATTCAGTTGGAGTTACTGGGCCGCCAGTGCCGTTTTTGCCATTGCAGCAGCTACTGATTGGCTAGATGGCTACTTGGCCAGACGCTGGGAGCAGAGCACGCCCTTTGGTGCATTTCTCGACCCTGTTGCTGACAAGCTAATGGTGGCTGTTGCTTTGGTTCTACTGGTAGATGAGCACTCCAATCTCTGGCTCACCTTACCTGCTGCGATCATCATTGGGCGCGAAATTGTGGTTTCAGCCTTGCGTGAATGGATGGCTGAATTAGGCGCAAGGGCACAAGTCGCGGTTTCGCGATTGGCAAAGTGGAAAACCGCGGCGCAGATGGTGGCATTGGTAACCTTATTGGCAAATCCGCCCACTTTTACAGTGTGGGTTCTGCTCGGCTATGGGTTGTTGATCATTGCCGCAGTGCTTACGCTATGGTCCATGATTCAGTATCTACTGGCCGCCTGGCCGCATCTGCGAATCACCGCAGAAAAGAAATAAGCTTTTTTGAATCAAGGGGTTGACGAATAGCATTGAAACTATAGAATGGCGCCCGTCAACACGACATGCGGGAATAGCTCAGTTGGTAGAGCACGACCTTGCCAAGGTCGGGGTCGCGAGTTCGAGTCTCGTTTCCCGCTCCAGTTTTATGCAATGAATGATATTGCATGTGATTTAAAGGCTGAGTAGCAGAGTGGTTATGCACCGGATTGCAAATCCGTGAACGCCGGTTCGATTCCGACCTCAGCCTCCAATTTAAAAGCCCCGTAAGTATATGATTTACGGGGCTTTTTCATTTTAGTTTGAAACCTTGCAGGGCTTGGTTGGGCTGTATATAGTCCTGCTCTTGCAACGTAGCGCTACCGCCCGAATGGCGAAATCGGTAGACGCAAGGGACTTAAAATCCCTCGAGGGTAACCTCGTGCCGGTTCGACCCCGGCTTCGGGCACCATATCCAAAGTTAACTCGCACATGCCCCCAAACCGGCCCAATGCCGGTTTTTTTATGCCCACTAAAAGCAGACTTGTCATCTGCCTGAATCAGTCGCGTCATACGCCTGCCATCTGCTTTAGCTGCAATTGCAGTCACTCACCTGGGGGACTGTCGATGCGGATCTGTGTAATTGGTGCGGGCTATGTCGGTTTGGTCTCAGGCGCCTGTTTTGCTGAAATGGGTAACCACGTCGTTTGCGTCGAGCGCGACCCGAAGCGTGTGGCTGGGCTGTCACGTGGCCAGTCCCCGATATATGAGCCGGGCCTGGAGTGCATGCTGCGGACGCACTTGAGCAGTGGGCAATTGAGTTTCAATCAATGCCTGGGCGAGGGGATCAAACACGCCGAAATTATTTTTATCGCGGTGGGCACACCCAGCGGTGAGGATGGATCGGCAGATCTATGCCATGTCTTGGCTGTAGCTGATGCGCTGGGCGAAAAACTGGAGCACCACTGCCTGGTTGTCACAAAATCAACAGTACCCGTTGGTACTGCAGAACGGGTGGCACAGCGAATCAATAATGGTCTGAGCAGGCGCAGCATACGCCTTAACGTGACGGTGGCGAGTAACCCGGAGTTTCTCAAAGAAGGCTCGGCAATTGATGACTTTATGCGACCCGATCGCGTGATCGTTGGTTGTGATGAGCCTGCTGGGCATGAGCTTCTGCGTCGCCTTTATGCACCTTTTTTGCGTAATCATGAACGGCTGCTGGCTATGGGGCTGCGCGCTGCGGAGTTCAGCAAGTACGCAGCCAATGCGTTTCTGGCGACCAAGATTTCCTTTATCAATGAAATGGCCAGTCTCTGCGCAAGCCTGGACGTTGATGTTGAAGATGTCAGGCGCGCAATCGGCAGTGACAAGCGAATAGGGACACACTTTATATATGCAGGCTGTGGCTATGGTGGCTCCTGTTTCCCTAAGGATGTGCGGGCACTCATTCGCTGTGCGGAGCAGGAGGGCATTGAACCGGGCATCCTTCGAGCGGTGGAAGCACGTAATGCGCTACAGAAAACCTTGCTCTTTCAGGCTTTGCGCGAGCATTTCTCAGGTTATTGGCAGAACCGTGTGGTCGCTATTTGGGGTTTATCTTTCAAACCTGGTACTGATGATCTGCGAGAAGCGCCTAGCCTGGTTTTGCTCGATGCGCTGTTGCTTGCAGGCGTCACCGTGCAAGCGTGTGACCCTGTAGCCACAACCGCCGTGGCTCAACGTTACAGCCAGGCAATCAGTAGCGGCCAACTGCGTTTGAGCACCTCCCCGTACAGTGTTGCTGAAGGGGCAGACGCGCTCGTTCTGGTCACGGAATGGAAGCAGTTTAGACAGCCCGACTTTGTTCGAATCCGAGGCTTGATGCGCATGCCTGTAGTCTTTGATGGCCGCAACATCTACGAATCAACACAACTAGCTGAACTTGGTTTTTTGTACAGAGGGATTGGTAGACCCGCGCAGGGGCATTGTAAGGCCAGTGCAGCCTGATAAACTGCGCACGCATTTTTCACCCATCCAACCCCAAGGTCTCCCATGATCAAGAAATGCTTGTTCCCAGCAGCCGGTTACGGCACCCGCTTTCTGCCTGCCACCAAGGCTATGCCCAAGGAAATGCTGCCAATTGTGAACAAGCCGTTGATTCAATACGGCGTCGAAGAAGCGCTGGAAGCCGGTCTCAGCGAAATCGCCATGATCACTGGGCGTGGCAAGCGCGCCCTGGAAGACCACTTTGACATCAGCTACGAACTCGAACATCAGATCCGCGACACTGACAAAGAGAAATACCTGGTCGGTATCCGCCGCCTGATTGACGAATGCACGTTCTCCTACACTCGTCAGGTCGAAATGAAAGGGCTGGGCCACGCGATTCTCTGTGGCCGCCCGCTGATTGGTGATGAGCCTTTCGCTGTGGTGCTGGCCGATGACCTGTGCCTGAACCTGGAGGGAGACGCCGTGCTGACGCAAATGGTCAAACTCTACAAACAGTTCCGTTGTTCAATCGTGGCGATCCAGGAAGTCCCGCCGGAGGAGACTCACAAATATGGCGTGATCGCCGGCGAGATGATTCGTGATGATATTTACCGCGTTAACAGCATGGTCGAGAAGCCAAAGCCGGAAGATGCGCCGTCGAACCTGGCGATCATCGGTCGCTACATCCTCACGCCGGATATTTTTGACCTGATCGAACAGACCGAGCCAGGCAAGGGTGGGGAAATCCAGATCACCGACGCACTGATGAAGCAGGCGCAGAACGGTTGCGTGATGGCTTATAAGTTCAAGGGCAAGCGCTTTGATTGCGGTGGAGCTGAGGGCTATATCGAAGCCACCAACTTCTGCTTCGAGAACCTCTACAAAACTGGCAAGGCCTATTGATTCAGCCTCTGGTGCGGTAATACACAGCCACCTTCGGGTGGCTGTGTGCATTCAGGACACAGGCATATGTTCGGCACCAGTCCCTAATGGCTGGCCGTAGCTGAACTCCACATAGTTGCCTGCTGGGTCACGCAGGCCGCAGTAGTAGCCAACAGGGTAGGGTTCATCACGCGGTTCCCACACCAGGCAGTCTGCAGCCCTTGCCCGCGCTGCCATGTTATCGACCTGCTCACGACTTTCCAGGGCAAAGCCAAAGTGGCTGTAGTCATCTGCAGCCAATTGGCGATATTGCCCACCCGGCATGATCACAAAAATAAAGCTGTGCTCCTTACCCAATTCGGCCATCCAGACAATTCGTGAGCCTTTGCCTGCGCGCTGGTGAATCACCTGCATCGCACAGAACTGCTCGTAAAAGCTTACGCAGGCATCGAGGTCAGGTACGTGCAAGGCCAAATGAGTAAGGGTAGGGCGCATCACGGTTCTCCTGTTCTGCATGCATCAAGTTTAGGCGCTGACGCGCCTTGGGGTATGCTGGCGGCTTGTTCTGGAGGCTGAAATGACCTACGACTTCGACCTGTTTGTAATTGGTGCCGGTTCCGGCGGTGTGCGGGCTGCGCGATTTGCTGCCGGCTATGGCGCGCGCGTGGCGGTTGCCGAAAGCCGCTACCTAGGCGGGACCTGCGTCAACGTCGGCTGCGTCCCGAAGAAGCTGCTGGTCTATGGCGCACATTTCGCCGACGACTTCGAACAGTCGCAAGGCTTCGGCTGGGAACTGGGGGAGGCCAAGTTCGACTGGTCGACCCTGATCAGCAACAAAAACCGTGAAATCGACCGACTCAATAGTATCTATCGCAACCTGCTGGTTAACAGCGGTGTGACCCTGCTCGAAGGCCATGCGCGGATCGTTGATGAGCACAGCGTTGAACTGGGCGGGCAGCGTTACAGCGCCAAGCACATCCTGATCGCCACCGGCGGCTGGCCGCAGATTCCGGAAGTTCCGGGGCATGAACATGCCATCGGCTCGAATGAAGCTTTCTTTCTTGAGCAACTGCCCAAGCGCGTACTGGTCGTGGGCGGTGGTTATATCGCCGTGGAGTTTGCCTCGATCTTCAACGGCCTCGGCGCAACAACCGCGTTGCTCTATCGCGGCGATCTGTTCCTGCGTGGTTTCGACAAGGCCGTGCGTCTGCACCTGCAGGATGAGTTGAACAAGCGCGGCGTGGATCTGCAATTCAACAGCGACATCGCCCGTATCGACAAACAGGCTGATGGCAGCCTGCAGGCCACCCTCAAGGATGGCCGCGTGTTTGAGACCGACTGTGTTTTCTATGCCACCGGACGTCGACCGATGCTCGATAACCTGGGCCTGGAAAATACTCATGTGCAGCTCGATGAGCGCGGCTTTATCAAGGTCGACGAGCAATACCAGACGACGACACCGTCAATCCTCGCCATTGGTGATGTGATCGGCCGCGTGCAGCTGACGCCCGTAGCGCTGGCCGAAGGAATGGCAGTCGCACGACGCCTGTTCAAACCGGATGAATACCGCAGGGTCGACTATCGATTGATCCCAACCGCGGTATTCAGCCTGCCCAATATCGGCACGGTGGGGCTCAGTGAAGAGCAGGCGAAGGAGGAGGGCTATAGCGTCCAAGTATTCGAAAGCCGCTTCCGGCCGATGAAGCTGACCATGACCGAAAGCCAGGAGCGCACCCTGATGAAACTGGTGGTTGACGCTGCGACAGACCGCGTACTGGGCTGTCATATGGTGGGCCCGGACGCCGGTGAAATCGTCCAGGGGCTAGCGGTGGCGCTTAAAGCAGGTGCGACCAAGCGGTTGTTCGATGAAACCATCGGCGTGCACCCAACGGCCGCCGAAGAGTTCGTCACCATGCGAACGCCTGTGTCTACCTGAGGTCAGCATGGCGCAACTGTTCTATCTGGCCGATCTGTTTGGCGTCGCGGTCTTTGCCATCACCGGTGCACTGATGGCCGGACGCAAGTCCATGGATCTATTCGGTGTATTGGTAATTGCCATTGTCACCGCGCTAGGCGGTGGCACGCTGCGTGATGTGATTCTGGACAACCATCCGGTCAGTTGGATTCGCAACGATCTGTATATCGTCGTCGCCTCACTGGCAGCTGTTGGTACCGTGGTCTGGGTACGACTGACGCAGCCAATTCACGAGAAAGGCCTGTTATTGGCCGATGCTTTCGGCCTGGCGGTGTTTACCGTTATTGGCACTGAAGTCGCCATGCAGCACAACGTGCCACATAGCACAGCCGTGATCATGGGGGTGATGACCGGGGTCGCCGGGGGGGTGATGCGTGATGTGATCTGCAATGAAATCCCGCTGATCTTCCAGAAGGAAATTTACGCCACTGCGTGTATTGCCGGCGCTCTGGTGTTTATCGCTATGCGCACGCTGGATACACCGCACTGGCTGGATACCGTCGTAGCGATGTTGAGCGTGCTGCTAATTCGTCTGGCGGCCATTCGCTGGCATATAGCGTTACCCAGTTTTCATTTATTGGATCGTGACTGAACGCAAGTCAGCGGAGGACTGCAGCAGGGATTAAATTATGTTGCAGCCTTCACGATCCATTTAGTTAAAGTGAAGGTCGTTTCGCATGGTGTTGCGTTGCTCTCCAGCTCAGATACCCTGTGAATGCTAGGGTTCATGGGCTCTATTGCGCTTTTGCTCGGGAGTCATGGCCTTGCTGCGTGTCGATGTTGTGCCGCCACGCTCACCGCGTAACTGCTCCACCCATCGACGTAACGCCGTTGGACCTACGCCCATCGACTTGCAGGCTTCGGGAATTGAATAGCCCTGATCTAGAACCAGGCCGGCTGCTTCGAGGTTGAAATCTGTACTGAATAGATCTTCTGGTCACGTAAACACCTCATTGCTGGGCGAAGCTTAACGCCCTATCGGGGTGTCCAGAGTCGTTAGCCACAACACACACACCGCCCCCAAGCGAAGCGCGCAAGCTCTTGATTTTCCGCACAATCGTGTGGACTCTTAGTCTTAACCATTCCCTGATCTTAAAAAACCTCACGATCATGAGGAATTATTGAAACATGCCGCCTTGTTAGCTAAAATCCTCACATTCGTGTGGAATTGTGATTTTCTCTCTGCGCTGCGCAAAAAATCAGCAAAGTCATGAGGTTTTTCAAATGAAAATCGGCATCGAATCCCCTGGGCAAGTGGGGGCGCTCATTCGAGCAAGTCGCAAGGCCATGCAAATCCGTCAAGACGACGCGGCTGGCATCATTGGCGTGTCCGAGAACTTTTTGGGGAAGATTGAGCGCGGCGGAGAAACAGTGCAGTGGGGCAAGCTGTTCCAAGTCATGCAGGAGCTCGGCCTTAACGTGACCATTGAGGTGCCAGAACCCTATTGCGACGCTATCAGGGCGCTGCTCGCTGACACGGTAAACAAGAAGTTGGCCAAACAAAACAAGGTGTCTGCCTCTAAGAATCCTGCATCAACGAGCAAGGCTAACTAATGGAACGATTGCTCAACGTCTGGATTAACCAGACCCAGGTGGGCGTCCTGCGCGAGAGCAATGGCCTATGGGCCTTTTGCTACAGCGGGCAGTGGTTGGTCGATCCTTTGGCGCATGCATTGTGTCCATTGCTACCCCTACAAGCCGAGGAACACTTCGATGGTGCTACCACTCGCCCTGTGCAGTGGTATTTCGACAATCTGTTGCCGGAAGAGGGGCAGCGGCAGTTAATCGCTATGGCTGCTGGCGCGGCGATTGAGGATGCTTTCGCCTTGCTGCAGCATTTCGGCGCGGAGTCTGCCGGCTCTCTCACTTTGCTTCCGCCTGGGCAAGCGCCAGAACCAGGTAGCACGCAGGTATTGCCCGATGCTGAACTGTCAGAGCGCATTTTGGCAATGCCGAAGATTCCCTTGGCCGAGCAAGCTGCCAAGAAAATGTCCCTGGCAGGTGCTCAGCATAAGGTGGCGATCATCTACAGAGATGGCCAGCTATTTGAGCCAACCGGCAGCGAGCCGTCGACTCACATACTCAAGCCCGACCATCCCGGCGATGCATGGCCGCACTCCGTGATCAACGAATGGTATGTGATGAAACTGGCTGATCGTATCGGGTTGCCTGCACCAAGGGTGTACCGCTTATATGTGCCGCAGCCGGTCTATTTGATTGAGCGGTTTGACCGCGCCGAAAATGAGCATGATTGGACCCGTCTCCACTGTATCGACGCGTGCCAGTTGAATGGTCTGTCCAGGGAGTTCAAATACAGCGCCGGCAGTGTTGAACGCATTGCAGATCTGGCCAATCAGTGTCGGCCAGCAGCGCTGGCCCGGTTGCGCCTATTTCAGTGGCTGATCTTCAATGTCCTCGTAGGTAATGAGGACGCACATCTGAAAAACCTCAGCTTCTTGATGTCCGGCAAGGGCGTGCATCTATCTCCCTTCTACGACTTGCTGTGCACGGCCGTATACGGCACACGGGCGTATGACCGAGATCAGTGGCCAGGCCAAACCACTATGGCGTGGCCAATTAATGGCATTCAGCGCTTAGTAGAGATCACTACGCCGTTACTGGTAAGCGCTGGCGAAGCCATGGGGATCAAGCCAACAACAGCCCGGGACAACATTCGGAAACTTGTAGACAGTGTGCGCATAGAAGCACCAAAGCTGCTGGAAGAGGTGATTCAACAAAATGCAGAGCTGTTGCAGGACAGGCAAGAGCTTAAGGCCACATTAGCGGGCGAAGTCCGGCTGTTGAGGAGCATTAATGCGATCGTCATCAACGAGATGACGGCTCAGTTGAGCTGGGGCTTTTAAGGCCTGCATTGTCATCACAGGAACTGAGAGCAGGCCGGAAATGGCCCAGCGACCTTTGGCCACTGGGCTTTTTACCATCGGTGTTGAATTAAATAATATTTACACCGGTTTCTGGGACAAACATAAAGCAGTAAAAGCCGTACTCCACCAACAGCTCACGGCTATCAGTGCTGGAGACCGGCCCCTGGTTGACTTGCCAATTGGCCGTCATGGGGTTACTGATCGGGTTGCCGGCAAAGTCGAAGTTGGTCACCTGGTCTGAACCGTCTTTCTGTGACCAGCTGTCGCAAGCACCGGACGAGTTGTCACAGCGCGCCCAGTGGTAGTCGCCTGGCCAGTTGGCATCACCTGCCGTCGAGACCATCAGCGCTACAAAGTGCCCGCCGAGGTAGCCGGCCCCCAAGCTGCCTGGCGGTTGTGGGTTAGTGCCCTGCTTGCTGGATTTGAATGCAAACAGCTCTTCGAGGCTGGTGCCGACCAATTCCAGCCCGTCCTTGACTGCGTAGCTGCTGACCAGAGCTCCCAGATCGGAGAAGGGCTGTTGAAAGTTTGCGGCGGTGAGCAGGTAGCCACTCTGCCGTCCTGGCTGAGGAAAGGTGTTTGGTGTGATGTTGCAGCCGTAGGCATAACAGTTGTTATTGGGCTGGAAACGGAAAGACATGAAGTTGCCCTGGCAGTCTCCTGCGGGGTCGTAGCGACCGGCAGCCTCTCCGTATACGGTGGCCGAGTATTGGGGTACGCCAATGGTCTTCTGTTCAGGCACGCTGATTTGTACCGTTATAACCGTAGGGGCTAAGTAGTGCTCGTCCGGTACCGCGCCTAGCGCTGGGGCGCGGGTGGTTTGGTGAAAGAAGTCATGGGGCGCAATAACACCGCTGAATTTGAAGGGGCGTGCTGAGCTGTTCATGGCGTATTCCTTTTCGCTGGGTGTGTTGGGACTAAGGGTAGAGCTGGTTGGCGCTGACCATGCTGGAGTAGTTGTAGACCTGCATGGATAGGCTGTTACTTGGCGCAGAACTCGCGTAATGGCCGCTGATAACCAGCCGTGAAGACGCGCCACCGAACTGGCCGGTATCGCTGGCCCAGATGGCCTGATTGTTGCGGTTGTAGAACACTAAGTTGCCGTCATCCTGCATGCGCAGGCGACCCGGCAAATCCCCCGCCTGTAAGGTAATGGGTAGGCGCCACAGCGGCGTGTCCTGGCCGCTGGCTAGCAGTACCGGACCTTGGTCTGGGGTGTTAGTCAGGCTGGCGCTGCCATCCAGGGCGCTGATGCTCTGGTTGGGTAGCAGTTCGGCGTTGATCCGGCTGTCGAGGTAATTGACGCTCAGCATTTCGCCAGCCAGGTTGGTTTGCAGCAGGGTCTGCACCTGCTGGCGTGTCCAGCCGTTGGTAGCGGCGGTAGCCATCAGAATCATCAACTTGGCGAGGGCGGCCATGGGCGTCATGTCCGCTGGCGCTAGGGCGCCCACCTGGGGCAGCCAGGCGCCGGAGGCATAGGCGCTGTTGTTCACCGTACCTGCCAAGACCTGGGTGCAATCGACCAGATTGACGCCGCTCTGGTTGGCCTGGCTCAGCGCTTGATAGATGGCCCCTGAGCTGGGTGTGTCCGGATTGCCGGAGGGGAAATTACCTTCGCCATAGGACTCCAGAATAATGCCGCGTGCCCCGGCCGTAACCACAGCGTTTATCAGGGTGGCGAGAAAGGCGCTGGGTGGTGAGATGCTGTAAGGCGCGGGGAACGCGTTCAACTGAACAATCGGAAAATTACTGATGCAGGCCGTTATTTGGTTGAGCTGGTTTTGCTGGCCGGCCAGTACGCTTGGGCTCTCCAAGCTTAGGCTAGCGTGCACGGGGCCGGGTAGGCAGGCTGCGTTGTTGAGCGTCAGATTGATGCCATATTCGGCCAGTGCAGGGTAGTTGGGAGATGAGAAAGCGTCGAACTGGCTCGCGTTGGTTTTAACCACGCGGTTGCCACGGTAGAGGTGGTTGTGAAAATACACGCCCACCTCGGCAATACCACTTTGTGCGGCCGTGACTGCACCACAGAGGTTCTGATAAGCGTCGGTATTGAAGTTCAGGCTTAACGCTTGGCCGCTGCTGGCCTGGTAATACAGCGGCACCTGCGAGCCGGTTATGACCACCGGCTTGTTCAGCACAGCGGTTGCATAGCCATTGGCGTCGAAGCTGTTGAGCAGAAACGCCAGCGCGGCACCCGAGAAGTCCATGCTATCGGTACCGTGGAGAATGACGAAGCCGTCGTAGGCGGCGTAATTGTTCAAGATACCCTGGGCCATGATGCACCAATCGGTGGGTTGCAGATTGGTACTGTCCAGGGTTTTGCTGGCCGACTCTGGGAAACTGATCTGGGTCAGATAGTCGATGCTGAGGTCAGGGAATTGCTGCTGCAGGATTGGGTTGAGCAACTGCTCACTGGCCGCTGCAAAGGCCGTGGCGCTCATCGGTGCAAGCGGGTTGCCGACGCAGCTGATAGTCCCGCCGGTATTGATAATCGCGATACGCATAGGGTGCCTCCTAGCAAGTCTCGGTTGTGGCTTAACGTTGGGTCAGCAGAACCTGGCGCAGCCGTACGAAACTGGGTGCAGTAGTTCGCTTCAGGTGCTGGGCGCTGAGACTGACCACGGGGGCCATGGCGATGGCGAAGGCAGCACCGAGCTTGAGTTGGTCGGAGAACCAGGGGGCCTCATAAGCCGGGGTGGTCGACCAGTTCTGCCGGATTTCTTCGCTTTGCTGGTTGACGATGTTGCTGAACGCCGTGCTGGGGTCTTGCGGGTCTTTGCGGAACTGCAAGGCGATTTCTGCCAATTCGACCAGTTCAGCATGGGTAAAGGGCTGGCCGGCGTCACGAATCTGCACGGGCGGCTGCTCCTGGCGACGCATGATGCAGTACACCGTTTGCCCGCCGCAGGTTGGATCACGCTGGTACAGCTGCAGGTCGTAGGGCTGATTGGTGGCCACGGCGCAGCCATCACCGGAGTAAGTCACGCCGAAATCCCCACGATTGTCCTGCCGAGGGTCACCTTGCAAGAGCGCCAGTTCGCACTGCACAACACGGCTGCCGAGTTGGTCGATGCGGGCTTGCAATTGGCTGGCATTGGCCTGTGCGGTGCTGTTGTCAGGTGGGTTGGCACCTTGTGCAAAGAGTTGCCAGCTATTGGCGGGCTGGGCGGCTATCAGGTCGAAGAAGGCGTCGATGCAGGCCGGGCTGTCGAGGTGGGCCAGGGTCAGGCTGTTGTGGCTATCAAAGTTGCTGACTACGGCAGTGATGATGCAGGAGGTGGCACTGTCGGAGTAGGCCGTCAGCGGGGTGTCGGCCAGCACGAAGGTTTGGTAGTTGCCCTGGTCGACATAGAAGAACCCTTGCGCGGGCGGGGCGATAGGTGATTGGTCGGCGAGCTTGAGGCTGATGTCGATGGGGCTCATGACAGGATCTCCGGAAACAGGCTGAGGGGGTTGGTCTTCGGGTTGCCGTTGATCTGGTACTCACACTGCGCGCTGCCGGCACTGGCACTGAACAGCGCGGTGGCCTGAGTATGAAATTCGATGCCCAGATAGTCGGTTTCACGGCAAATCGACAGCTCTGTTTCTCCGTAGTACTGGTCACTGAGCAGGGTCTTGATACCCTGATGGCTGGGGTCGATTTGCAGAATGGTTTCGGCGCGCTGCAGGCGCAGGTAGGTGCTGTGATTGGCCGCGTAGTCCACAGCATTGGGCTGTAAGCGAAAATTGTTGGTTGAAACGAAGAACCCTCCCGTTCGCTTGATCAGCCGCACCGGGTCCTGGTTAAACGGGTTGGGCATGTACTCGATCAGAATGCTGATCGGCTGCGTCTTCTGGGGATCTGCCCAGCCGCTGATCAAAGAAATGTCCGGTGCCGGAAATGGCGTCTTGCAGCCTGTGTTGCGATAGAAATCAATCAGGCTTTGGGCCGCCTCGATGGCGCTGGTATGGCTGCTGATGCTGGCCTCGTAAGCGGCAAAAAGAGCCTCGGCTTGGGCACTGCTGGCGTAATAGTTGGCCGCAGTGGTGGTGTAGGTGTCGGCGGCGACAAACGCCACGCCATGATCGTTGACCCCTGCCCAGATCCCTGCGCTGCCCTGGCGGGTCATGGCAATGTAGCTATTTACGCCATTACTGCCAGTCCGCACATCCGGCAAGTTGAAGGTGGTAATGGGGATCAGGTCGCACTGTTTGAAGGTGTGGATGCTGCCGCCGTCAAAGACGGTTCCGATGGTGCACATAGGGAGTTCCTTTCCTGTTTACGAGATAGAGACGAGCGCGCGAAATCGGTCTCACGCATAGGGTGAGCCGATAAAGCGCCAGGGGTGATTTCTTACGACTGAAACAGCTTTGGCGGTGCAGAACCGCCAAAAGTGATCGCGAAACAGAGGCGCGGCCTTGCGCATGGGTGACATCGCTCGAATTCCTTTTCAAGGTTTACTGAGCGTAGTCCAGTCTGACCGGATGCCAAGGGCCAAGTTGATGAGGCACCACATGAGAATTGGAGGTGTCTTGGAATATAAAGGGCTGTTCAGTACCTGCCTTTCACACGTCGGTCAGCTTCAATTGGCGGGACCATTTGCCTAGATATCCTGAAGTATGAGAATGCCCGTAGGGTGGATGGAAGGGCATAATCGACTGCTACGGCTTTTTCACAGGACAAGGAAGTTACATGCGCGCGCACCGTGGTCCCCGCAGTTTTCTCATCGGTTTACAACTCATCTTGGCGATGTTGTGGCTTCCGGCGTTGCCGCTCAGCGCAGCTCAATCCTCTGCCAGTACCGTGGAGTTCCCCGTTTGGCGTCGCAGCTGGGTGGGTAACTTGGGGAGCAAGCAGGTAGAAGTCGCGCTGAACCGCTCTGCCGATAGCCTTTCGGGCAGCTACTGCTATCAGCCCTGTCGGGCCGAGACGCGCAGGCAGCTTGTACTGAGTGGCCAGATGCGAGGCGAGGGCGCCGTGCTGACTGAGCGAGACAGCGGTAATGGCGCCGCTGATACAGGCACCTGGCGTATCGAGTCTTTTGATAACGGTATTACCGGCACTTGGACCTCGCCCAATGGTAAGCGTGAGCTTCCACTGGCCTTAAGCCCGAACCAGGACGATCTGGAGGAACGCTTCCCCTATGAGATACGGTTGCTAGCCGATGCTTTGCCGGAAGAAGAGGGCGCTGGTTGCCCCACACCGCCGCTGGTCTCAGCTATACGCCTCTATAAGGATGGCGCATTAATCCAGACCCTGGAGACTGAGTCCCAAGGAACCTGCAGCATTTTCACGCCCGATCTCATTGACGCGAACTTCGATGGTTGGCCTGACCTAAGTCTCGCTATGTTTCTCCCTGCGGGACCAAACATTCCGCATCAGACATGGCTGTACGATGTGGCCACGGGCCGCTTCGTCGATGCGCCCGCAGGGTTACAGGACATCAGTTCGGCCGAGTTCGACCCTGTTCATCGCGTCGTCTACTCCTACTGGCGAGCCAGTTGCTGCGAGCACGGCGTTTCAACCTATCGCTGGACAGATGGCGACCTTGAGGAAATCGACTCCCAGAGCAGTTACTTGCTTCCGCTGATGAGCGGAACCGAGCGACGCAGTTGCTACATCATGCCCAGCTACATTGACGGTAATATCGAGTTCGCCAGTCGGGTTGAACAGGTAAGTGATGGTTCGTTGAAACTGCGTCAGATCGATCCGAAGTCCTGCGACATCGATAGTGGTGCTCACTACGAGCGAACCTATATCGACATCTGGCAGCCCAGCCAGAACGGACAGAAATCGACCCTTTTGCGAACGGAAGAAATAGCCTGGAAACAAACAGAGACGTCTAAAGGCCAACGCTTTTGTCCCGAGGTGCCGTTCTTCGACAGTGGGCGTATCAAGCGCGTAGTGCTCAGTGAGAATCCTGATATGTGCAGAGAGCTGAGCCCGCGGCAGGAATAGTTACGTCTGCGCAGTTGGGCGTAGCACGATCTCGTTACCGCAACATCGGCAGGCTGCTCGACGTTGCGGTAACGCCCTCGATTGCAACACTTCTGAAACGGCACTCATTTAACAAGTGGGAGATGTCATCCGTTCATGAGTGGGCCAGCTCCCAAACTTGAAGGGCTACAAGGCTAATGGCGTGGGAAGATGTTCATCAATTCATGTTCATGGCGAGCTGGCCAACGATCTCCAGCGTGGCGTATGTGCGCAAAATTGCACCACCCGATAAAACAAAAGGGCACATCGCTAAGCTAATAGTTGTGGAAACTGCCAACGCAATGTCGGAGCTGGGAATACGAGGGCAAGGTGCGGTGCTGGGTACGCCTCGTTGACAGGCTGAGCTCTGCCAGCACTGCCCGGCGAGGTGTCTCAGGTCTTTGTCGCGGTTTGGCAGCAGGCGATTCAGGTTTTCAAAAAGCCTGGCGGGAAACCGTATCGAGGCTTCGGAGCGCCTGTCTTTGGCTTTTCAGCGCCCTTGAGATCGAGCGCCGCGCGGGCGGCGCTCGATCGTTAGGACGCTGCATGTGGCAAGGCGAACATCCCCCGACGCAACGCCGGCGCAGGCGGCGCGGGTGGGGTTGTAGAGGTCGGCGGAATCGCTGACGGAATCGCCGCGGTAGCGTTGCGCGGTGATGCTGGCGCTGCCGTCGGGGGCCGGCGTGGCCCCCTGTGTGCCAGCGCGGCCAGCCAGGCCCGCTCCAGGCGATCGAGGCGGTAGTGGTCGATCATTAGTGCTTCGTCGTCGGAACCGCAAGGTGCGTGGCAGAATTAGGACGTGCGCTGCTCCTGCGTCGCTCCCGTTGCCGTCGTCATCGCACTGAACACCGGCACATTCTGCCCTGCGGCGTTCTGGACCAGCATCGCCAGTGGCTGCAGGCCATTGGCGTCAGGGCCGCCACTGCGCGCGGTCAGGGTCAGGTTGCCGAAGGCACAGCCCAGAGTGGCGGTGGTGCTGGCGTCGTTGAAGACAAGGTTGACGTTCAGCCCGTTCGTGCTCCACGTGAAGCCCTGTCTGGCCAGGGTCAGAGTCGCCAGATCGTCGCTGCGGATCAGGGTCCAGGTGCCGGTAGAAGCTCCACGGTCGAACGCGAGCACGTTCTTGATCAGCGGCCCGTTCGTGCCGCTACTGACCTGGCTGGTGGAGACGAAGGTCTGCACGTATCCCGGGGTGCTGTACACGGTCTGTGACTGCGAGGTCATCTGGTTCTGAAACCCGGTGATCAGCAATAGCACGTCACCCGCGCTGTTCAGGCCGATGGTCTGTGGCGACTGGCCCGGCGTGCCATTGAGCTGCTGGGTCTTGACGTTGCTCGCCTGCCACTTGCCGGTGACCTGTACATTGGGGTTGGCGCCCTCGAATGCAGCAACTCGCGGGCTCACCGAGAAGCACTTGATCACCGGTGCATTGGCGATGACGCTGACGGTCTGCTGGGCATTGGGCACCTTGTTGCCATTGAAATCGTAGCCGTCGAGCGTGTAGGTCACCGTGTCGTCCGGCTGCGGATTCGGCTCCCAGGCACTGGCGTTGGCCGGCACCACGACCTGGTAGGGCGTGTTGTCCTGGCTCCAGCTGATGGTACGTTTGGATAGGGCGAAGGTTTGCCAGTTCAGTTGCACCGGCGTGCCCTGCTTGATCACACTGGGGTTGAGGGTCATGAAGCGCAGGATGCCCGGGGTCGGCACCTGCTTGACCAGTGCCACGGTCTGGTAGCCGTCCTGGTAACCGGGAATGTTGCTCCATTGCAGGTAGGCCAGGGTGGTACCGGCCTTGAGCTGGGTGACTATGTTACCCAGCATGAATTCGAAGCTGGCCTGCTCGCCGGTACCGAGAATCTGCTTGTTGGTCAGTTGATCCGGGGTCAGTGTCCAGCTCGGCGAACCCTGGGTGTTGGGTGCGACGGACCAGCGGTTGCCGTAGTCCTGTACGGTCTGGCGGGTGAAGCTGGCGGCCCGCTCCGCCGAGGTCAGGGCGCCAAAACCGTCGCCCTTGTCGGCATAGACGAAGGACAGGGTAAAGCTCGGCGCCTGGGCGCCCCAGGGCACGTCCTCCGGCACGATGGGCGTGTCGGGCGACGGGTTGCTGAGGCGGAAGACCAGCGAGCAGGTCATCGGCGAGTCGGCCTTCTCGGTGATGTAGATGATGTTGCCACCATTCAGCGCGAAGACCAGGTTCAGTGGCAGCAGCTTGCCCGGATCGTTCTGCGCCATCACCGGCAATTGCACCGAGTCGCCGTCGCCGAACCAGCAGTCGACGGTCACCTGGCGCGAGCCGGGCAGGCCGCTGATGTTGACCCCGCCCAGGGTCACGGTCAGTTTCGCCTTGTCCTTGAAGGTACTGTTCTGCGCCTGGGCCAAGCACCATACAGGCCCCTGCGGGGTGTTCTGGAACTGAGTGGTCCAGCCCGGGCAACTGACCTGCACCGTGGCCGGGTCGCTGACCAGGTTGCCGAGGAACAGGTACAGCAGACTGGTGTTGCTGTTAGCCTCGGTCTCCAGCACTGGTGGGCTGCCGGCCAGCTCCAGGTCGGCGCCGCTGGCGTTGGTCAGGGTCAGGCTCAGGGTCTGTGTCTGGTTCAGGTAAACCACTGGTTTACCGTCCTTGTTGGCGATGCTGTAATCGATTGCACTCATCCGGGTCACTCCTTAACCGTTGTCGCGGATCAGCCGCAACCAGCCTTCTTCGATGCGTTGCGGGGACGCCAGGGTCGCGGTGGGTACCGCCGAGGCGGGTGCGAGGTTGCTCCAGCCGGTGGCACCCGGGTTGCGTGTCACCCATTCCCAGGTAAAGCCGTTTTCCTGCGGCACCGGTACCGGCATCACCGTACCGGCGCCGATCATCGGCGTGGTCAGGAAGGTCACCGCGATCGCATCCAGCGCCGGCTGCCACTGGGCGCGGGGAATGCAGATGGTTTTCACCGGGACGATACCGGCGGTGGCGTTCACCGAGCCGTGAGGGTCG
>NZ_QAIG01000004.1:220179-232092 GCF_003060885.1 Pseudomonas sp. HMWF032 | reverse complement strand
GGTCAAGGCCAGGCCGTCGCCAGCGTCAGAGGCGGGCACCGGGCTCAGCGAGGTCTTGTTCACGTCCACCGGCATCACGCCATTACCGCCAGTGGCCGCCGGCGAGTAAAAGGTATTCCATTGATCCGCACTGCCGTCCTCGACGAAGTAGCCCACCAGGCCATCGTCATACACGCCGAGGTCGCCCAGGCGCACCGGGAATTTCACATTGCCGATGCCGGCACTGGGGCGCGGCTGCCCGGGGCTCAGGCCGACGCTGGCGGCAAAGGCCGGCCAACTGTCGTCCACTGCGGGCTGGCCCTGCAGTTCCAGGCGCAGGGCGGCGCGAACCACCGCCAGCGGCCGACCGATCAGCACGCTCAGGCTCGGATCGGCAGTCGGCGCCGCCGGGCCGCTGGCACCGCTGGCCTGGTCGAGGGTGGCGAGCAGAGCCTGGAGGAAGCCCAGGCCCTGGGGCTGGTTGTAGAGGGCGCGGACGAAGTTGGCCAGGTACGGGTTGATCGAGGCCATTACCTGGTCGAAAGGCCGGGTCCAATTGGCACTGCCCGGAGCACCCTGCCAGCGTGGGCCAACGGTGTTCAGGGAACCGATCGGCGAGCCGTCGGCGTCGTAAACGGCGAGGTTGTCGTCGAGGTGGTTGAACAGCACCCAGCCGCAGATCGGCGCTGGCCCCTGATCGGAACACTCGGCCTGGCCATCCTTGGCACTGAGCCAACGGAATTGCAGGCGCGCCGGCTGGGTCAGGCGCGGCGGCAGGACGATCTTGCCGTTGTCGGCCACCTCGCCACCGGCCAGGCGCTGTTTGAGGCGCTGGGCGATGATCGGCGTCGGCTTCGGCAACTCCACCGCCTGGCCATAGGCGTCTACCAGGCGCAAGCGGTTGATCCGCAGTTCGCCGCAGCGCAACGGGTTGAAACCGTTGTTCGGGGCCGGCGAGGCGACGTTGAAGCCATCGATCGCCGGGGCCACCTGGGTGTTGGTGAAGTTGCGCACGATCAGCGATGGGCTCAGTGCGTCCACCACCGGCAGTTGCAGGGTCTGGCTGCGCATCAGCAAGCCCTGGTTGAAGCCGGTCAGGCTCTGCGCCATGGCCTGCAGGTCGAGCTGGCCGAGGATACCCTGGAGAACCTTGGCGTTGGGGTCGTCCGGGTAGTTCTTGAGGTAGACCTCGATCTGCGACTGCAGATTGAGCTCGGTGCGTCCGGCCAGGGTCAGGGTGCCGGAATAGGTCTGGAACGCAGGGTCGGGGGTCAACCCGGCGACGGCGTCGAAGTCCAGCCCATCCGGGTCGAGCGTGAAGGAGCCGGTCACCGCATCGGCGGCATAGTCGAGCCCGCTGCCGGCCAGGCCGACGCGATGGTAGGGGTAGAACAGCACTTCCCAATTGAGGAAGGTCGGCAGCCAAGGCTGCGACCAGGTGCTCAGGCCCACCGGCGACGGTGCGTTGCCGACCAGGGCCACCGCCGTGTTGGCGGCGTCGCTGCGGGCGTCGGCCGCCAGCAGGTGCTGGCCGCGCGCGGCGTGCTGGGCACTGGCGATCTGTTGCGCCAGGGTGTCGCTGGCGATCGCCGCCAGGCGCTGAGCAGCGTTGCCCTGGGTGAACTGCCGGGCCAGATCCGGGGCGCGCAGCGGGTCGAGGGTCAGCGACTCGGCCAGTAGCGCGCCGAGCTCCGGCGGATAACTGGCACCCGCCGGTGCGGCGGCCAGCGCCACATTGGGTGTGAACAGCGAACCATGCACGCGCAGGCTGCTGACTAGCTGGTTGCCGGTGCGGCAGCCGAGCAGGCCCTCGGCATGGAAGCGACCGTCGCCGCCATGGCGCGCCGAGGCCTTGGTGGTGGGCCGCCCGGCCATCAGGATCACCGGATCGGCCGGCTGCCAGAAGCGCGCCGCCGAGGACGGCTTGATTTCCCAGCCGGTGCCGAGGGTCTTCTGTAACGCGGCCAGGGCGCTGTCGATCTGCGTTTGCAAGGTGGCGATGCTGCCGCTGCTGGTCTTGCTGCCTGCCAGTGCGCTCAGCGCCGCCAGGTCGTAGTTCTTGATGAAGGCACGGGCCTGGTCGGCAGTCAGCGCGGTCGGGTTGGCCTTGTTGAACTGCAGAAGCATGAACTTGGCCCAGTCGATGAACAGTTGCTGACGCAGGGCGTCGAGGTCGGCGCTCTGACCGTCGAGCGTGCGTTGCAGGCGGTTGACCTGCTCCAGTTGCTCCACGGCGGCGTCCGGCAACTGGCCGTTGCTCGCGGACGGATCGGCACCCGGCGTGGTGATCTGGCGCGCCAGCCACAGAATGCCCCCAGGATAAGCAGCGAAGCCAGCCTGGTGCACCGCCTCGTCGGCTGCGGCGGCACCGCCGACCTTGCCCAGTTCGTGGAGCAGGCCCTGCTGGAACACGTTGAGCAGGGTTTCCAGGTCAGCCACCTCGGGGTTGCGCGCCTGGATCAGCGCCGCCACCGCCTCGGCGGTGTTGTCGGCGATGACCACGTCGATGCCGTCGGCGCTGGGCGGGGTCAGCCAGGCTCGTTGCGGATCCCAGGTCAGGCCGCTGAGCTGGCCGTTGCATACGGTGCGGGTGGGTACGTCGGGGGTATCGCTGACTGCCCATTGCAGGGTCTGGGCGATATAGGCCTGACGCGCCTCCACGGTGGTGGCACTGGGCGGGTAGACCAGGGTTGCCAGCGGGTCGCTGCCGCTGTCGGCGTACCAGCCCACGACCGAGTAGGACAGCGGCGTCTCGGCGGTGAAGGCCTTGGCGTCGTCATCGTCCAGCGGGTCCCAGAACGAGAACACGTTGGGGCAGTTCGGATAGGCCGCAGCATAGGCCGGGGTACCGTAGCCCACCGTGGTGTTGCTGCTGGCGTAGGTGCCGGCCTTGCGCCCGGCCCAGTCAGCCTGGCGGTAGACCCGGCCCTGGAACAGGAACGGCTGGCTGGCCCCAGAGAAATCCGGGGACACCGGTACCGCCCGCGAATAGATGTTCTGCGGCAGGGTCTGGTCCTGCACCTGCTGCAACTGGTCGCTCTCGATCACCCAGGCGGTCTGCACCGTGCTGCCGTTGTCGTTGCCGCCGGCGATACGGGTTACCAGCCACAGGTTCGGTGCCTGGAGAAAGGCCACCTTGCCGCCATCGGTGCGGCCGCGCGCCAGGCTGTCGGGCAGCGCCCAGTGCAGGTGGATGCCGGGCTGCATGGCGTCCTGGCTGTCGACCGAGTCGAACGGCTTGGGCAGCAGGTTCTGCGCCAGGTAGGGGCCCACCGCCTGGGTCGTTGGCATCCGGGCGAAGTCGCTGGCCACGGCGGCGAAACCATTGACCGCGCTGGCATCGGGCTTGCCGATGACCAGGGCGGTGACATCGATGGGGACGATCAGGCCGCTGTCGCTCATGCCGAAACCTCCTTGTCTTGATTGCTGAAGCGCACGGTCTGCACGCCCTCCACCAGCTCCAGGGCGAACTCTGCTGGGGTGAACGGGCGCTGGGTGCCGTCCGCTGCGAGGTTGGCGTTGCTGGCCACCAGTTGTGCCTGCAGGCTCTTCGCCAGGTCGGCGATCTTCAGCACGCGCTTGCCGCCTCCGCTGGCGCGGTAGTTGACAGCAACGCTGGCGCCGTCAATCTGATCGCCCGGCCGGGTGTCGGCAGGCGCGGTCGTGGGCACGGTGACATAGCGCAGCGACTTGCTCCCCTGGCCGATATCGACGCCGAAGTGCATGGCCTCGGACGGCTCGCCGATGTCGACATGGTCGATCTGCCCGGTGGTCATGAACAGCAGCACGGTGGGCGCCAGCACCTCCTGGCGCAGCACATCGTCGAGCAGGTTGCCGTCGGCGTCATAGGCGCGTACCTCAATGCCCGGCCAGCCGCGGACCACGTTGGAGCGCAGAACGAACCCGCTGACCGTGGTCGCTGGCGACACCGCCGCATACAGGCGCGCCACCAACTGGGCGTCGATACCGGCGTCGAAGGTGCAGGAGCGACCTATGCTGGTGGCACCTTCGAGCAGGGCATTGATCCAGTTCGGGTCGAGGACGAAGAAGCGGATCGACTCCGTCGGCAGCATGGCCTCGTCCGGTACCAGGTAGCCGAAGGGCAGGCCCTTGAGTACGGCGAGGTTGCCCAACCACTGGGTGAGTCCGCCTGGCAGCGGGTCACCGCTGTTGGCGCGCAGGAGGCTGGATTGTGGCTCGGCGACCATGGCCTGCAGGTTGAGGAACTGACTGTTGCGCTGGGCGAGCCGGGTCATTCTGTGGTCTCCGAGGAACTGGAAGAGCGGGCGCACTGGGCGGCCAGGGATTCGGCGATCAGGCCGATGGCCAGGCCGCGCAGGCCGGGTTGGCTGGTGGGTGCGACATTCAGCGCGCGCAGCGCCGAGTTCGTCGCCACCGAGGCCCGCAGACGCAGACTGAGGGTCTGGGTTTCGCTGTTTTGTGCCACCTTGCGTGCTTCGCTGCGTTTCCACGCATAGAGGGTGCTGGCGAACAGGCTGTTCTGCAGGGCCAGGCCACGGCCGATCTGCCAGGCGGCGGCGTAGGTGACGTCCATCAGGCCGCTGGCCGGATCGAAGCGCACCGCCTGGTCGGCCACTACCAGCGGCGTGGCCCCCGGCGGCGGGACGATCACCGGCGCAGAGGTGAATGGCAGCAGCGGGCCGCGATACCACGACACCGTGCTGTCGCCGAGGCGGGTCTGGTGGTTCATCGCCGTGTAGCCCATGGCGAAGGCATTACCAACGGCCTGCCCAGCGCTACCGCTGGCATTTGCCGGGGCAGGCAGCCGCAGCGGCGCGCAATCGACCCCTTCGAGGTAGCCGCTGAAGGTTTCCTGTGGATCAAGGGAGGTGAACGACCAGCTAGCCAGTGACACCAGGCGCAGTTTCTCCGCCGTGCCGCCGGCGGCCAGGGTCAGCGGTGCGGCGGTTTCGCCGTCGCCGGTGGGCAGGTAGCGGGCCAGGCCTTCCAGGGACACCAGGTGCACCACGCATTTCTGGTTGGGGGCCGGCAGGCGGTTGCCCACCACCACCGAGAAATTGCCTTCCTGCTCGTCGTCGTCCTGCTCCTGCTTCTGGGTCAGCACCACGCTGCGGGCGTGGGCCAGCCAATCCAGTTCATCGAGAGTCGGGGCGATGGCGGCGAACAGCTCCGCCGGCACGTCGATTACCTGGCAGGGGTCGTACCAGTTCTCACCAGTGGCCAGGGTGAAGGTCGGTGCCTTGTCGGCGCTACCGAGCAGGGCGTAGCCGTCCGGGTAGCTGGCGGTACTGGCCGGCAGGCTGCTGGGTGTCGACTCGCCGGCTTTGGCTGCTTCGGCACTGTGCGGGAACGCCTGGCGCTGCAGGTCGCCGGCCAGCACCGACTGCAGCGGTGGCGCTTCGTCCAGCTCGAACAGCAACAGGGCCAGCCACGAGGCGTTGTCCGCCTCCAGCTCCGGTGAGCGCTCCCAGGGCAGGGTGCGGCGCTTGAAGATCACATGGGGCAGCACGTTCTGGTACTCGCCCTGGTTGTCTGGCGGCGGGAAGCGCGACACCAGCTCGTTGTCGTCGAGGTTGAAGCGTTCGCCGCGCACGGCGAAATGCCGGGTGTTGACGAAGGCTTCGTCGAAGGCCGCGTCGGCGGTGGCCTTCGGGTCGCTGTTCTGCAGGTGCTGGGTGACGGTGATGCTGTAGCTGCCGGCAGTCAGCGGTGGCAGCCAGTGGGCGACAAACTGTACGCTGCCGTCGCTCAACGGCGTGGAAGAGGCCTTGATCATGAACGGACGGCTCCGGAAGCGGTGGTGGGTTGGGCGCCGAGCACCGAGATCTGCGGGGCGCTGAGCAGGGTATTGGCGGCGTTCTGTGCCAGCAGGTCGACATTGACCTGGGTGCTAACCGCGACCCCGGCCGAGGCTAGCTGGGTGAGGATCGCGCTACGGGCGTCGGCCACGCTGGTATTGGTCAGGGCGCTGGTGAACTGGCTCATGGCGTTGTCCTGGTCATAGCCGGTGGCGGCAGGCACGCTGGGCGCGATCCAGGTCACCGTGCGGTTGGCCTCGATTTCCTCGCGCAGTACGCTCAGTTCGATGGGCAGCGGGGTTACGTCGGGGTTGTCGGCCTTGGCCTTGATGCGCAGGCCGGTCATGGCATTGGGAATGGCGCGCTGGGCCGTGTCGTTGAGGTTGCTCAGGCTCGGGTCGAGGGCGGCACTGGTGGACCAGGTCGCTGCTGGCAGATTTTCCAGCACGGCGCTGACGTCGACACGGATGTCCTCGGGGCTCATCTCGCCGTCGAGCTTGCTGATCACCACACTGTGGCTGGACACGAAGTAATCGTTATTGACCCCCACCGGGCCGACGCCGAACGCCGTGTTGCTGGCCGTGATGTCCTGCTCCGCGCCGGAGCCGATGTAGCTGGCCTGCTTGCTCGGCAGGGCGCACCAGGTGGTCAGCTCGAAGCGCTCCGGGTTGAGTACCCAGTCCATGTCATCGACACCGGCCAGGTCCTTGACCAGACCATTGGCGACCCGCACCAGGCACACCGAGTCGGTCTGCTGCACCGGCGTGGCGGCCTTGAGGCTGGCCGGCAGGGCAGCGAGCAGCAGTGCCCGCGGCGCAGCCTTCGGCGCGCTGCCGCCACCGGGCAGGAACGAGCTCTTGAAGTCGCTCCACTGGATCGGTTTGACCTCGTCCTTGTTGCTGTCGCCGAAGCTGATGGTGATGCTGAGCACGTACAGGTCGGCGGTGGCGGTACCGGCGAATTCCGGGCCCCACAGGTGGATATCCACGCCGACATGGACGCTGACGGTGAACGAGGTGATACCGATGTCGACCTTGTACGAGGCACCAAGGCTGACCCCGATGTCGGCATCGTAGTGAAAGGGTTTCCAGCCCAGCAGGAAGTCCACCCAGGCCTTGAACCAGGCGCGCAGGTCGCCGCTCTGCCACACCGCCTCCAGGCTGCCGCCGGCCATCACCGCCGACGGCACCAGGGCGAAGTACAGACCGCCCTTGACCGTCAGTTCGGAGGTGACATTCCAGTTGAAACCCAGACGCGGCACGTCCGGGTACCAGTCAGGCTTGCTGAACGCCGGGTGGTAGCCACCGAGGGAGACGACGAAGTCGCCGGCCTTGTAGCCGTAGGGGTTGTCCGGGTTGTCCTTGGTCCAGGCGGCCACGGCGAAGCCGCCGGTAAGGTGGCAGTCACGCGACAGGATGAAGGAGTTGGCGGTCAGTTGCGCGCCGAGGAACAGGGTGCCGCGGTTGAAGTTGTAGGACGCCTTGAGTACCAGTTCGGCATAGCCGATCGGCGAGGAGGTCTGCGGCGGCACCGACACCGAGGCCAGGCCGAGCAGGGCGATCTCGAATTCGTTGCCCAGCTTGCCGGCGGCGAGGATGAAGCCCTTGATCATCTGGAACGAAGCGATCCGCACACCAAGGGCAAGGAAATAGTCGCCGTAGGAGGGTGGCACGTAATCGTGCATCACCTTCAATGCTTGCGAGGCGTCCTTGCCGGCGAACGGGGAGCCGCCGTTGACCGCGGCGATCAGCGGCATCTGTTCGAGCTTGTCGAGGCCGGGGATGATCAGGTCGCGGTTGAAGCCAAAGCCTGCCGCCAGTGCATCCACCTGCAAAAACGGAGGGCCGCCGATGGGCGCGGCGAGCACGGCGTAGGCGAACAGCGAGGGCGAGCCGTCAAGGGAGGCGTAGGAGGCCATGGCCGAGAGCTGGAAACTCGGCACCCTGAGCATTAGCTGGCCATCGTACTCGGTGATCTCGTTGCCCTTGGCATCTTCGGTTACGACCTTGAGCAGGCCGCCATTGATGGTCACCGCGCCGTTGTCGTAGCCGATGAACAGGCCGTCGAGGGAGGCTCCGTCGGGAATCGGCGGCAGCACCGGGCGGAAGGCGATGGCCGCGCCCATCAGGTCGATCTCGATGCCGCCCATGGCGAAGCCGCCATCGAGCATCAACCACACGCGCTGCTCGCGATAGGCAACGCCGACCCGGCTGAGGCTGATCGGGCCGAAGCTCCTTTGCACATTGACCCACTTGCCTTGGGCCCTGGCGGTGCCGGCGGGCACTGGCGCGGTATCGTCGTTGGCCGCAGCGCGCAGTGCCTGCTTCGGCTGCGATGGCTTGGCGAAGACCAGTTGCAGCGGCTTGGCCGGCTGGTCGCCGAGCATCAGGTTGGCCGACAGCACCACCCGGCCCTCGACGCTGAGCGCCGGAACCTGCGGCTGGCCCTTGGGAATCACCGCGTTGACCGCGTCGACCTGATCCTTGCTGAACACCGCGGAGGCGATCACCAGGCTCATGCCGTCCAGGCCGACCTGCTGGATCGACGCCAGCTCGTTGCCGACCACCGGCAACTGCGAGATATCCGCTTCCACGGCGATCTCCACCACAGCCGCATAAATGCGCCCCTGAGCCGTGGCGGGCACGCTGACCAGGCTCACCGCGACCTTGTCGGTGCTGGCGGTAAGCACCAGTTGCGACTTGTTGAAGTCGTAGGTGAACGAGGCCTGCTTGAGCACCGGCAACAGTTCCGCCGGTACCCCGGAGAGGTCGATGGCGAAGGTCTGTGCCAGGTCGACCAGGGCCAGGGTCTTGCCGGCGGTGGGCACCAGCTCGGCGCGCAGCATCTTGACCTTGCTGTCCTGGGTGAAGGTGACGCTGAAGGTAGCCGCGCCGATCACCACCGTGCCGTTGAAGTTGCCTTCCCAGGTGGTGTCCGGCTTCGACAGTTCGAGATCGATGCTGAAGTCCAGCTCGGTGCCGGCGATGGGGAAGCTGCCCTCGCAGGCGAAGGTGAACTTCGAGGCGCCGGTGTCGAGGCTGACCGCGAGGTTCTGCAACTCCAGTTCGCTGATGGCGGCAGGGCAGGTCACGTTGAACTGCTGGGTCAGGTCGTTGATCAGCTTGCCGATGGCCAGGGGCTGGCCGTAGGCGGTGCTGCCGGAAATCTGCCAGCCCTTGTCGTAGGCGGCGGCCACGGCGATGTCGATGCCAGCCAGGGTCAGGTCGGCGCTCATCGAAGCGGTGGTGGCATCGCTGGTTTTCGCGATGTTCACATCGACGTTGTTCAACGCCAAAGGGCCGGCGCTGAATACCTCGGTCATGCCCAGAGCAAAGCTGTAGCTGCCTTCCGCCGGCACGGTGTCGAAGACCAGCTTGCTCACCGTGGTGTCGGGGAAGCCGCCAGCATCGCCGAGGTACTGGATCAATACGTCGCGGATCTTCACCGGGGTCTTGGGCGACAGGCTGCCGCCCAGTTGCAGTGGGGGCAGGCCAATGGACAGCAGCAGGTCGGCCGGGGCCTGGTTGAAGGTGAAGGGCAGGGTGGCGTTGACGCTGGCATTGAGTAGCTGGCGCTGCTGCCAGTCGAAGGCTATCTCGACGCTGTCCAGAACCAGGTTGGCCAGCGGCAGCTTGGCAACCGCGTCGTTCACCGCGCTGGCCGCGGCATCGCCGGCGATCAGCCCGGCGAGGGCGGCCAGGGCTGGCTGGCGGTTGCCGTCGGCACTGACGAGGATGCTCACCTGGCTGCTGCCATTGAGGCTGACGCTCACGGTCCATGGCTGGCCGCCGATCTGCAGGCTGCCGCCGACCGTGCCACTGAAGCGGGTGATGGTCTGATCCATTTCGGTCTGGCTGGCGCTGGTCAGAGTCACCCAGACGCCAGTGAGGCTGGGGCCGCCCTGAACCAGAGACCAGTTGCCGTTGACCCCGGTGGTGACCGCGCAGCGGGTGTCGTCATCGCCGCCATAGGCAGCGACCACCTCGATCTGCTTGAACGACATCTCGGCGAATAGCGGAAGATCCACCGGCAGCCAACCGTCGAAGCGGTTGGCGAAGGCGAAATTGCCCACCGCCAGCAGCGGCAGGCGACTGTCCGGCGGGGTCAGGTCGAGAACCAGGGCAGCGTTGTCGTCGAGACTGCCGCTGAAGGTCAGGCTGCTTTGGCCAAGGGTCGCGCTGGCAACGCTGCTCAGGCTGGCGCTGATATCCTGGCCCTGGGCGCTCTGGGCGAAGGTCAGGGTCAACTGGCTGAGGCTGGGGTTGGCGCCCAACCCATTGAGCGTCCATTCGCCGTTAGGCGTACCGCTGACGCTGAAGCTGGCCGGCCAGGTGCTGCCGGGGTCGCTGATGCTGGCGCTGGCCAGGGTCACGTTGCAGGCACCGAACAGGCTGTCCAGAGCACTGATGCCGGTGGTTCCGGCCCCCAGGTCAAGGCCACCGGCGGCGTCGATCTTCTGTTTGAGCTGGGCCTGCAACTGGCTCAGATCCTGCGTAACGGCATTCATGGCGCTCATAGGGTGCTGCCTCCAGGAAAGAGCGGTCCGCCTCAGGAAAGGGAATCCTGTACGTCCTTGTTGGCTGATGCCTTGTAGTAGCTGACGGTGAACAACGGTTCGCCCCCGGTGAGGGCTTCGTTCAGGGCGGCCAGTGCCGCCGACGAGTTCACCCCGACCGTATCGAGGGCGAAGTGCAGCGCCTGCCTGGCCGAGTCGAGCTGGCCATTGCCGCAGATCGCCCCGGCAATGGCGCCGGTGACCACGCCGGCCTGAGTACTGCCGCAGGCGCGGGTGATGGTCAGCGCCACCAGCGCCGGGCTCGGGTTCGCACCGGCACGGGCGGCACGCCTGTAGCAGTTGCCGAGGTCGTAGAAGGTTTCGCCGGCGGCTTCGCAGGCTTTCTCGGCGGCATCGAGGGCGGCGCCTGCCAATTGCATGGCCTCGGTCTGGTTACTGGCGCCGCGTACCTGCTGCGCGGCGGTCGCGGCCTGGGTCGCCAGGGTCGCCACACGTCCAGCGCCATTGGTGAGGATGTCCCGTGCCTGCGTGGCCTGGTCGTTCGCGGTTTGTACGGCGACGTTGTACTCAGGCAGAGGGACGTAGTGGTTGACCAGCTGGTACGCCGTACCCAAACCATCGATAGAACCCGCCAGCGCCGCGAACTCGGCCAGCGGGCCGGGCACTGCCGCACTGGCGGTGGCGGCGGTTTGCGCGGCGCTGTCGACGCAGCGATAGACGTCGTCCATGTTGGCCGCGCGCTGGAGGGCCTTGCGCTGCTCATCTATCGCCTCCAGCCAGTCATCCTGGCCGGGGGGTTGCATGTCCAGCCAGCGAAGGTACTCGCTGTTGATCCCGCCGCCGGTCTTGCTGCGCAGTACCCACAAGGCTGTGGCGGCATTCCGCGCGTCGGTGGTGTTGATCAGTGCGGTGACCACATCCACCAGCGTGCCTTTGACCGCTGCTTCGGCGGCAGCATTGGCGGCCACCGGGTTTGGCGCCAGGCCCACCGCCTTGGCGGCGATGTCGGCGACCGCGAGCACCGCGCGCCAGGCGCTGCCCGGGAAGTTGCGATTGTCAAAGGCCTGGGCCTCGCTGACCTTCACCAGCAGGTTGCCGGGCCGGTTGCTGGCATTGGGATCTCCCGCCACGATGCCCAGGGTGACGAAGGCGTTGCTCATGTTCTCGGTGCTGTCGAAGCCGGTGAAATAGGTGCGCCGTGGCCGCCCTGGCGAGGCCGGTGGCGGGGGCAGGGTGATACCGTTGCCACGAGGATAGCCGTTGAGCACATCCACCGTGGCCGGGGCAGGGTGACCGTGCTGGTTGTCCGTACTGTTGGAAACCATCACCGCCAGCGGGCGCATGCGCTGGAGAAAAGCCGCCGAGGTGGCGGTATCGGCGCCATGATGGCTGGCCTTGACCACCAGGACACGCCCGGCGGCATTGTCATTGGGGTTGGCGAGGCCGGCGATCAGGGTTTCCTGGGGATCCTCGATATCACCGCCGATGTAGTAGGTGAACTCGCCGAAGCGCAGGAGGAAGGCAAGGCTGCATGCGTTTTCCGCTTCGCTGACGCCCTGCGCGGCCTTGACTGGGGTGCCGTTGGGACGCTGCACCCACTGGTTGCAGGCAACGCAGGTCAGTGTCGGCGCTCGGTCG
>NZ_QAIG01000004.1:34094-220122 GCF_003060885.1 Pseudomonas sp. HMWF032 | reverse complement strand
CCGCCGGTGAGCCGGTGCGCCACACCATGCTAGAGGGAATATTGGGCCCTAGGTCAGCGGCCTTTACGGCGCGGGTCACGCGGTTGCGCCCGGACTTGCCATTGATCGCCTGGAGGTAGCGCAGGTACGCGTCTGTGGGCCCCAACGCCGGCCAGCCCCGATCATAGACTCGCACCGTGTCATAGGTACTGACCTTCTTCGCCAGCAGGGCGACCACTCCACCCAGGTGGTCACCGTCGTAATGGGTGACGACCACGGCATCGAGCTTGGCCAGCCCAGCCGTGTTGGTGATGTAGTTGTGCAGATGGGTGGCGACGTCCTTGCGCCCGCCGTCGATCAATACCGCGCGAACCCGCTGGCCCTCGGCATTATCCGGGTTTTTCGCGACGATCAGGGTCGCGTCGCCGGCCTTCTTCACATCGATGTGGTGAATCTCCAGCGACCAGGCCATGGCTCAGTCGCTCGCGCGGGCGGCCACGGCGCCGCTCAGGGTGTTGATCAGCGCGTCGATGCTCGACAGCGAGTTGAGCTGTTCCACCGGAACCTTGATGCGCAACTCGCGCATGGCGTCGGAGACGATGGTGATGATGTCCAGGCTGCTGGCGCCGAGGTGGTCGAAGCGCAGTTGGGTGTCGATCGGGCCGAGGTCAAGGAAGGCCAGGGCGGCCTCGGTATGGCGTAGAACCACTTCGCGAACCGTCTCGTGGATATCGTGCATTGTGTCGCTCCTTGTCATGGCACCCAGTTCAGGCCACCGGTGAGGTGGATGGCCTGGCCGTTGATGAAGGAGGCCCCGTCGGAGGCCAGGTAGAGTACGGCCTGGGCCACGTCGTCCGGCGTGCCGAGGCGGCCGGTGGGGCATTGCCCGAGCCAGTGTTCGAAGGTTTTCGGCGCTGCGGTCTCGCGGCTCATGTCGGTGTCCACCAGACCCAGCACCAGGGCGTTGGCGGTGATGCCGCGGCGCCCGTACTCCCGGGCCAGGGTCGCGGCCATGGCGATCAGTCCGGCCTTGGACACGTTGTAGGCGATCTGCCCGCTCATGCCGTGGGCAGCCACCGAGGAGATCAGGACGATGCGCCCGCGGCGACGGGCGATGAAGCCCGGCAGCAGGGTCCGGCACAGGCGGAAGTTGCCGTCCAGGTTGACCTCCATCACCGCACGCCAGTCGCCGTCGGGCAACGACACGGCCAGGCCCGGTCGGTTGATCGCGGCATTGCCCACCAGCACGTCGATGCCGTCCAGCACCTGGTCGGCCTCCTCGCACACCGCATCGATGGCGGCGCCGTCGGCCATGTCCAGGCGCAGGGCCAGGCAGCGTCGTTGCGGGGCGATCTCCGCCGCATGGCGTTGCAGCGCGGCGGCGGCCTCGGCGTCCTGGTTCCAGGTGAAGGCAACATCATGGCCGGCCAGCAGCGCCTGTTCGACGATACGCCGGCCGATGCCGCGGCTGCCGCCAGTGACGAGGAAATTCATGGACGGGGCTCCCAGCGACCGAGGATCGCCACACAGTTGTTGCCACCGAAGCCGAAGGCGTTCTTCAGTAAGTAACGCACCGGATGCACCACCGGGCCGGCAGCGCAGACATCGAAGTCCAGCTCCGGGTCAGGGTCGTCGAGGTTGATGGTCGGGTGTAACTGCCCGGCGCGCATCTGCGCGATGGCCGCCACCAGCTCAACCAGCGGCGCCGACCAGCAGGTATGGCCGAGCATGGATTTCGGTGCGTTGACCTTGAGCCGCTCCAGGTGCGCGCCGAATACCCCGCGGATCGAACGCGCCTCGGTAAGGTCGCCCAGTGGCGTCGAGGTGGCGTGGGCGCAGATGAAATCGATGTCGCCGGGCTGCAGGCGGGCTTCGCGCAGGGCGGCCTGGATGGTGCGGGTCTGGCCGTCTTCCTGCGGGCTTGGCTGGCGGCTGGCATCGGAGCGGGCGGCCACGGCGAGCACTTCGCACAACGGCTCGGCGCCGCGGCCCTGGGCCAGGTCGGCACGTTCGAGAACCAGGCAGGCGCCGCCGTGGGCCGGGACGAAGCCTTCGCGGCGGCGGTCGAAAGGCCGGCTGGCCTGTTCCGGGTGATCATTGAAGGAGCGCTGGCTGACCGCCTGCATCAGGGCCAGGGCATGCAGCTCCAAGGGTGAATAGTCGAGCACCGGGGCCAGCACCACGACCCGTTCGGCATCGCCGAAACGGATCTCGTTGAACGCCGCGCGCAGCGCCAGGGCGCCGCTGGCGCAGGCACCGCCGACGCTGTAGCCGGGGCCGCGAATGCCGAGTACCTCCGAGGCCACCGCGGCATGGTCGGTGTCCAGCCCGGCGAGGCCGAATTGCACGTCGATATGGTCGGGATCCTGCTCGAACTGGCGGAAATTGTTGTAGTAGTAGTTCTGCCCGATGTTGTGGCCACCGACGATGATCGCGGTTTCGCCATCCTCGCCCGCTGGCAGCGCGAACAGCCCGGCGTCCTGCCAGGCGCGCCCGGCCATCAGCACCGACAACGCAGTGGACCAGGGCAGGCGGTTGCTTGCCCGGCGCAGGCGCAGGCGTGGCGCTTCCGTCAGGCTGTTGGCCAGGGCAGCAAGGCGCGGGCGCGGATCGAAGCCTTCCAAGCTGCCGCCAACCTTGGTCGCGATCTCACGGTCGAAGCTGCTCCAGCGGCGAATGCCGGAACGCCCGGCCAGCAGGTTGTCGAGCAGGCTGCCGGGGTCTTCACCAAGGGCAGTGAGCACCGACATTCCGCTCACCACCACGCGAGGTAGGTCAGACATGGCAGCCCTCCATCACCACCACGCTGCGCACCGCGCCGGCGACGCTGATGCGTCCACCGAAGATCGCCAGCATGCCGTTGTCGTCGAGCATTCGTACCTCTATATCCATGATGTCGCCAGGGCGGACCTGGCCGAGAAACTGGGCGCCGAACACCCGTGTGGCGAGGATGTCCAGCGGTTGCGCCGGGCAGCCTCGGGCCATGTGCAGCAGGCATTGGCCGGCCTGGGCGATGGCCTCGCCCTGGAGCGCGCCGGGGTAGATCGGGTTGCCGGGAAAATGCCCGCCGAGCACCGGGTCTTCAGGGTCGACCCGGCGCTGCGCGTGCAGTACATGGTCGTCCGGATCCCAGGCCAGGACGCGGTCGATCAGGAGGAATGGCGGCCGGTGTGGCAGCATCTGTTCCAGGGGCGGAAAGGCCACCACGACGGAGGCTCCCGCCGTGGCTTGCAGCAGTGGACCGCGCCGCAGCCGGGCGAGCGCGGTGGCGACGTCCAGGGCGGCGCTGGTGCTGGCCATGTCAGGCCGCCCGGGCCTGGGTCACGGCCACGGCGCTGTCCAGCACCCACTGCAGAGCAGCGTCGGCCTGCTCCTTGGGCACGGTGGCCACGGCGCAAGAGGCGGCGTTGCGGCAGGCGATGCCATGGTGCTCGTAGCCGGCGAACCACACCGCCTCATAGGCGGCAACGGTGTGTAACGGCGCGCCGCTGCCATTGCCGCTGCGCAGCGCCTGGGTCAGAGGTTCCATCAACGCCTTGACCGCACCGCGATAGCCTTCGACCTGTTGCCGGATACTGGCGTTGAGAGCGACGCCATGCGCCAGGCTGCGAGTCTCCACCAGGGCCTGCTCATAGGCGCTGATGGTGCTGCTGACGAAGTGGTTGCTTTGCACCGCCGGGTCGCTGCTGGCCGCATGCTTGGCGAAAGCCAGCGACAGTTCGCGGAATTCCGCTTCACTGAAGAATTCGTCCTGCAGGGCAAGATAGACCTTCACCGGCAGCGGGATCGGCAAGGTTGCCAGAATCTCGAGAGGTAGTTCGGTGGCGTTGTACTGGGCGAACATTTCGCGGATTTTCGCCTCGGGGAAATCGTCACAACGGGCAAGCTGGATCACCCGGTCCACGGACATTGTGTAGCTCATGACGGGCTTCCTCTCAGGAATTGGACAGGGTGAAGGCGACGGTGATGGTGTCGCCAGCGGTGGGGAAGGTCTTGTTGTAGTTGTACGACGAAGCCGTGCCACCCACGCCGAGGATGTTCGCCGAGTTGGTGCCGTTCATGGTGAACTGCAGGATGAACTGGGTGCCGTCGTCGGCCTGGTAGGTAACCTTGCCATCCGGCGTCTGGCCGTTGGCGACGAACACGGTGGCCGCATTGCTGCCTGCTGGCACCGAGGTCGGCGGGGTGGTGGTCCAGTTGGCGCCGTTGAGGCTGTACTGGGTGCCGACCAGCACCAGCCGTTGCGAGGTGGTTAGGGTACCGGTGCAGGTACGGTTGGGGGTTGGACTGCTGCCGCCGCCACTACTCATAAGCGTTCTCCATGATGGCCTTGCTGTGTGGGTGGGTCAGGATGCCGCGGCCAAAAGCGTGCCGGACAGGAAGCCCGCCGAGACACGACTGACCGTGCTCGGCAGGGCGGAAAGGGGGGTAGCGGCACTGGGCCAGCTCACGGCATTGCGCGTCGCGCTCATCGGCCCCTTGGCCGTGGCGGCAGCGAGGAACACGTAACCCTCGTCGCGAACCGCGCAGTTGAGATCGAGGGCCGGGGTCAGGCCGCTGCTGGCGACGTTCTCCGCAGCCAGCCAGGCGCGAGCGGCGTTGACCTTGGCATGCTTGAGGGTGCTGCCCTGGGCAGCGAAGAGGTGAACGAACTGGCCCTGCACTGCGGCGCCGGCGGTGATGCAGTCGATCGTCGAACCGGCGTCCAGCCCCAGGCGTGTGGTTATCTCGCTCCAACTGCTGTCCCAGACCTGAGCACCGTTGCGCACGCTGAGCCAGATGCCCTTGCTGCCGGAGGCAAAGACGAATAGTTGACCGTTGATGACCGCGCAGGCCACTCGAGTGCAGCCGCCCGGCAGGCCGCTTGAGGGAATCGCGCTGAAGCCGCTCCACGCCGCACCGGCCGCCTGACTGGCCAGCCAGACCTGGTTACCGGACAGGGCTGCGACCAGTACCACGCTGCCGGCCAGGGTCGCGGCGATATCGCCGACCTGGCCGACATTGGCAGTGCTCAGGGGAATCGGCTGCTGGCTTTCCCAGTTGCCGACCACCGTGGCCGAGTTGTGCCCGATGACCCCATTGGCCAGGGTGAAGACGAAGAGCCGGCTGGCCAGACTGGTGGTAGCCAGCGCCTGAATCGGCGAAGGCTGCACCGGCGGCGACACGGCCTTCACGGCCGACCAGGTGCCGACGCCGCTCTGGCTGGCCAGCCAGGACAGACCTGTGGTCTGGTGATAGGGCGCGAAAGCATTCAGCAACTCGTGGTAGCAGACCAGGCAGAAGCCGGCGCTGGGGTCGCGCATCAGGCAGTTCTGACTGGGCCGGTAGATGCCCTTGGCGTAATTGCCGCCGCCTTCAAAGGCGCCGATCATCCACGGCTGCCAGCCACTGGCCGAGGGGTCGGAGGGCAGGGCAGTGAAGCCGGGGGTCAGATACTGCTTCCACTTCAGTGAGGCGGCGTTGAGGCTGGTAGTGAGGTTGGGGCTGCTGGGCTCGATGTCCGGGTAGCTGCCGGGCTGGGTGGCGTACTCTACGCCCAGTCCGGCCACCAGATGGGCGATGGCCCGGGCCAGCAGGGCCACGTTGCCGCTGTCCAGGGTCAGGGTACACAGACTGCCGCCGAAGCTGCCGCC
Source organism: Pseudomonas sp. HMWF032 (assembly GCF_003060885.1). Taxonomy (GTDB): domain Bacteria; phylum Pseudomonadota; class Gammaproteobacteria; order Pseudomonadales; family Pseudomonadaceae; genus Aquipseudomonas. The sequence goes on along the minus strand of NZ_QAIG01000004.1, from coordinate 214,510 downwards.
GGCGCTGCTGGTGTTGGCGATGACCACGGCCAGGTGCCAGGTGAGGCCGGCGGCGTTCAGGGCGGAGATGACTTTCGTCGGATCGGCGCTCAGGTTGCTGGCGGAGGTGCCGCAGCTGGCAGTGCCCAGGGCGCTGTTCGGCGACAGGCCGGACTGGCTGGAAACGGTGTCGAGCTGGTAGACGTTGATCGCGTCCTGCAGGCGCCAGGAAATCGGCACGATGGCGTTGAGGCCGCTGATCAGCGTGGCGACGGCCTGGTGGAAGGCGTCGAGCTGGCTGGAGGTGAAACCGTCGCCGGTGATGGCGATGAGAAAGCGTTTTCCGCAGGGACCGTTGTCGACGATTTTCGTGCACGAAGCAGCATCCATCCGAAAAGCCCTCATCCCTAAGATCAGAATTCTTACTGGAAAACGCCAACTCGTCTTACTTGAGTGGCGGCATGTTGCTATAAGTTTTTCCTGGTCGTCAATGGGTGCGCGGATCGATCTGCGGAAAAGATGGCCTCATCGATATCCAACTCCCGGCTTTTGGCATAGGTGTAGAAAACCTGGATCGCACGCAGGTGCACCGCAGCGGTGTTGTATGCACGATGCCTGAGCTTGAGCTGGACGTAGATGAATGGGATTAGCTTGGGCAATGGCGCCGCTAGACCATCCTACACAAGCAGTGGAATGCGCTGACCGGACGAGAAACGAAACTGAATCAGCTTCATAGCAGGCTCCCATGAACAAGTGAATCGCCCCAGATTTCGTAGATGCCTCCAAGTCTTAAACTGAGGCCCATTAGGGGGCGTGAGCAACCAGCGTTATCCCGTATAATGGCAACTTCCTCGTCGCTTGGTGTCGCTGCACAATGTCAATCGCCCTGATAGATCGGCTCATCTCGATATCATCAGGCCCTGACGAATATGCAAGCGCTCAGCGGCTAAGTGATCTGGCCGAAGCCCCCTATGTTGTATTGCTGGGCGCGCCTGGCATGGGCAAAACCGTAGCGCTCGAGCATTTTGCGGGGCGAGCGGGAGCATCGTGCATTTCCGCCTTTTGGTTTCGCCGCAAGGATCTGTCCGACACCAAGATGGTGTTTATCGATGCTCTCGATGAGGTTCCCATACAAAATGCCATTGAGATTGCAAAGAGCTTAGAAGAGCTGCCGACGGTGCGATGGCGGGTGAGCTGTCGAGCGGAAGATTGGAACGAGGGTGGAAAGCTCAGCAGGGCGTTCGGTCATGGGCTAGCAGCCCTTGACGTGGCACCCGTGGTCGCCCAGTTGCAACCGCTCAGTGAGGAGGAAGCGATCGCCGTGCTCACAGCATTTGGCTGCGCAGCACCCATCACGCTCCTCTCCACGCTACAGACGCTGCGTTCGACGCCTTTTGTGCTATCTCCGCTGGGACTGAAGTTCCTCATGAGTGTGAAGCCTGAACGGTTGCCGTCGCTCACTCGTTTCGAGTTGTACGAGTCCGGTGCACGCCATTTCGCTACCGAGCACAACCCCTCTAAGACAGAAGACCGGCAAGGCAGCGAACCTGCGCCCGATGTAGTCCTGGATTATGCAGGACGCATCTTTCTGACCCTGCTTCTGGCCGGAAAGCATGGCTTGCAACTATCTGCTCCCGTGGCAGACACCATGCTGTCGGTGCATGACGCCGGACTTGACCCGCTCGCTCGCGAGACCGTCCTGGACACTCCACTATTCATGAAAAAGGGCGAGAACTTTCTACCCTTTCATCGCAGCATCCAGGAGTTTCTGGCCGCGCGTTACCTAGCTCGCATGGTGACCGGTGCCCTAGGAGACGCAAGACTCCACATCGAACGCGCTATTGCCCTGTTGGTGTCGGTCGATGGGTTGCCATCCGATGGCCTGAAGGCGCTGTACGCCTGGTTCACCTGTCACCTGGCCAACGAGGGCGCACTGCACCACGCCCTACGGCTGGTCCAGCGCGACCCAGAAACGTTGCTGCTGCATGGTGATGCGGCCACGCTTCCCGCCGAGGCCCGCGTCATCCTTCTGCAGGATGTTGGTACTCGTGATCCGTTTTTCCGCTGGACTCCGGAGCAGTGGGGACCGGCACGGATCTGCTCCGTAGGACTTGTCACCCTAGACCTGACGCCGTTGGTGATTGAGCTGCTGCAGACAGAGGCGTCCACACATCGACTAAGCATGTTGCTAGAGGCGTTGTCTACCGGCCCGGCGATAGCATGCGTCGCAGACGCCTGCTGGAGCGTCGCGTTACGCCAGAGTGATGTGCAATGGTGCCGCGAGCAGGCCGTTGGTGCCTGGCTGCATAATGCAGCGCCCTCGGCGGATTGCATCTGGGGGCGAGTTGACGAGCTCTGCACCGATCCAGAGATGCCGCGCGGTCACTTGCGCAGCATTGCACAACTGTTCTGCGCGATCCCAGCTCAACAGTTGGATGTAGGTGACGTGGAGCGTGTTTTGACCAGCATACAAAAGGTCAACAACGCACTTCTTCCAAGGGCTGCGTCGGAAGATGGACGCATGGAGAGCACCTACGCGATCAGAGACATAGCTTGGCATGTGGCCGCGGATCTGTGGCGCCTTTTGATTCTGGATACACCGAAGCGGTGGCGGCTACAGGCTGGCAGAGGTGCCTTGGAGCACAAGTTCGCCTCGGTGCTGTGCATCGCCGCCTTGTCGGACGTCGACGTAACCGCAGTAGAGTTCGCGCACATGATGGTCGCGAGTGGTCTGATCACCGGGGCCGAATCAACCTTCAAGAACGCTGCTGTAGAGTGGTTGATCGATAGGTCCACTCCCGAGACGGTGCTGCGCGCGCTGCTTTTGATTACGGACCAAGACATAGCCGATAGCGGGATGCTAGCTCTGGGCATGCGCGCGCTTGGCTTGAAGCCTACCGATACGCTGGTTCGTCTGATGCTTAACTCCGAGCAACTAATCTCCAACGTCGGTTCAGCATACGTCGGTAGACAGGTGGGTGTCTGGGCACTAGTACAAGGGGAGCCAGTACCTGACTGGCTGATTCCAGTGCTCCAAGAGAGCCCCGGTGCTGCTGCTGACGCCACCCTCCAGTACATGCGGCTATACATCGAGGAAGAATCGGAGCGGCAAGCTCACCATCCTGATAGCACCGAGCAGTGGCTGCTGCGTCAAATAGTCGAGTGGCAGTTGCAATTGCCTTCGGTTGCTGCAGGCGAGATCGACGCGGCCCTGTACTGGGGGGCGGAAATCTATTGCGGCAGTCGCCCGATCTCGGGGCACCGTGGAAGTGGAGTAGATGCGCTCCATGAGGTGTTCGGTGAACCGCTTGCTCAATGCATTCTTGAAGGGCTCGCCGATGTGTGGTCGAAGGGTGAGCATAAAGAGGACCGAGGCACTGGCGGAGCCGTCATAGCCGCATCTGCGTCTTTACACCTCGCGGGCGGGCAGGATTTCTCCGCAGAACCCGTGGACCGAATTCTCCAGGTCCTGTTCTCCACATTTTCGATGCGAAATGCCTATCTCAAGCAACACGTAGAGGCCTGCTGCGTTGATCAACTCATCCGATTATTCTTAGACGACCCTTCATATTTTTGTCGGCTCGCAGAGAAACGGGATGCCAGCTGGATGTCGCTTGTGTACAAGCTGCAAGAGTACCCAGCGAGGTCCGCGCTACATTTGTGGGCCGTGCACGCAGCCTTAGAGCAACCAGATACGCTTCGGGGAAGGTTTCTGGACAGCGTGCTTCGGCTGGCTGAACTGAACGTTGAAGCGCCAGCATTGACATCCTTGCTGGCTGAGGTGCTGTGTCATTGGTCGAACCAGGGCGACGGTACTGACGCTTTGAACGCCGGCAGCGATCTGCGCGGCGCTGATCGCCTGCGTTGGGCGTACTTTGCCGTCTGCATGCAGCCGGAGGTATTCAGCAATGAATTCGTACGTGCCCTGGAAGGGTCAGAGGACGCTGTTATTCACCGTGTGATCTTCGAGGGATACCCCAGCGGTGGCTACTGGCGAACACCGACGTCTAAGCTGGCCGTCAGCAGCCTCTTCGAATGGCGATCCGAGTCGGACCTTGAAACTTGTAGGTATCTGAGGAGGAGGGGGGAGCAAGATCCTTATCAGCTGATTGATCCACAGCGAAACCCCTTAATCGTCTAGACGCTTCCAGGCCGCCGAAGTCCGTTGAGCGTTGTGGCGGCAAGCCGACTCGGCAAGATAGCGCCCGGCGTAACGACGCGGCATAGCCGATGTGTCGGACCAACCGCAAATCCGTCTGAGTTCATCCATAGCTCGTTCCAGTTCATAACGACGTGTTTCAACCAAGTAGGCTAAAAACCGGTCGGCGAAGGTGTGACGGAAGTCATGAGCTGAAAGTGTAGGCAGTAGGCCCGTGTGCGCCTGGTCGATGGCCTGAAAAAGTCGATCAAAAACGCTAGCCAAGGCTCTTATCGACAGCGGGCGACCTCTATCAGAGATAAACAGATAACGAAATGGCATCTTCATCGGCTTACCGCCGCGTATAGGCCGCCGCTCATACTGAATGTAGCGCTCATAAATCTCATAAAGATCAGAGGAAATACCTATCGTGCGGCTGTTTGTCTTCAGAGCTGGTTCTTCAGCACGTGGGTCGCCAGGATCTTGCTCACGATCAAGGATGCTGACGTAAGCATGCATGGATCCTTGGTTGATATCCGTGGTGTAAAGCTTCAAAAGCTCCCCTCGGCGCATGCCTGTTTCCAGCAACAACTCAATCATCAGCCAGTTGCGCAACTGCAACCGTTTAGGGAATGGGTTATCTGGTGCGTTTGGTCTGATCAGCCCCCGGATAATTTGAAGCTGGGTATCCGTCAGACTGCGGTACCGCGTCTGGTTTGGGCGAAGATCAACAGTATGGCTCTCAAAGCGTCGCTCGATGGCGTCGGCAACATCGACAAACACAGCGTTGATATCGACGAGTGCGCTGGCACTTTGGCGGGTGCGCGGGATGTAACGGGTGGCACACCAGGACAGGTAGTGCTTCAGCTTATGCAGGTACTGGTCACGCGTGCGCAAATCGATTTGGCGGTGTGACGAGTCAACAGCGCCGATTCGACCTGCCAGATTGTCGGCTTGTCGGCTACTCATGAGCCAAACGGAATAGCCGTCCAACAGCGCCAGAATAGCTTCGAAGCGACAGGCCAAAATTGCCTCATCAGCATCTAGGCCACGACGTTCGGCGTAGAGGTAGAACGTTTGGATTGCTCGTACATGGGCAGCCACAGTGTTGTAGGCACTGTATCTGTGCTTGAGCTGGACATAGAGGAATGGAACGAGCACAGGTAACGGTGAGCCAGTCCCATCCTGCACAAGCAATGGCACTCGTTGCCCAGACGCGAAACGACACTGGATTAGCTTCATAAGGAAGCACCTACGCAGGTCTACCATGAACATCTAGAGCATAGCCCGTTTACAAGCAGGGAGACCGAGTGGCTATCAGTCGAATCAGAGTCTTACGATGCTCATGAACATTTGTGACATAGCACCTGGTTTAACATAATATACATTATGCGAAGTGCTTCTATTTGCTCGTATAAGGCGTTTTAAGGGAAATCAGCTACCACCCTACGGGCCCCCACAGGAAGGCCCTAAAACGCAGCTAGGAGCTCCATATGCACAACCGCACAAGCGTTAACACACATCAAAAAGCCACCAAAGCTCAACCCATCAGATTTTTGAAAGTATCCACCGACCTTCAAAAGCGAGTTTCAATTGTACTCCTGAAGGGTAAGTTTGCAGGCAAAACCATCTTCACTGTGCAATCCGCAGCAATCCGCCCGGCGCTCCTCACTGCACCGGCAATGCCAGCCCGTTACTACAAAACCCTCGCCACATTCCGCACCTATCCAGAAGCCATGAAGCGCTTCCAGACCTTGACCAGCGAAGCTCAGATGTCGCTCGGCACCATGGTGACCTCCAAGGTTCCTCTCCAGTTGGCCGTCCCTCAGGAAACCACCGAGGCCGCACTCAGCGCCTAAGTAGTTCCAGGACACCTTAACCAAGCCAGTTACATGACACTTCAGGGCCAAAGGAATATTCCTATAGGAGTACGCCTGGGTTTGCCCTGAGGTGTCCTTAATGATCCTGGGGATTGATCGTTAATGACTCCATACGAAAACCTGCTGCATACCTATGGCCCAGAGTTGGCCGAACGCCAGATGATGCTAGAGAAAGAAGGTTCAGACCTGGGCACCGAGTTGTTCCAGAAGAACCTCCAGAGGGCTCTAGAGGAAGGTGATGTAAACGGGGTATCGGCTTTCGGCTGGATATTCAAGGAAGGTGTGCCCATGGTCGCCAAAGCCATTGATGCCTGGAAGGCTGAGGCTATGGGCCCTAAGGGTGGCCGTAAGACTGCGCTACTGAAGTACGTTGAGAAGATGGACTCCACTCAGGTGGCCTACATCACCCTCCGGGCAACCCTTACGGCATTCATGGGGAAGCCAACCACGGCTGTGAACGTGTCCCGCAAGATCGGTGTGGACATCGATACCCAGCTCCGAGCGGATCACCTCAAGGGGGAATTTGAGCGGGCCTACAAAGGCGCTATTGCTGAAGGTCTCAAGCAGCGCCAAGGCGACCACGTTAAGCGTGCCTATGTGATGGCCTGGGAAAGACGCCTCGATGTCGAAGAGACTGGGCGTGATGCAGCTACGATGGTCAAGGTTGGTGCCCACCTCCTCTCACTGGCTCTTCAGGCCACGGGGATTGGGCACTTGCAGCGTACAGCGCCTGGACGGGCTGGCGTGAAGGACATCTCGCTAGTGCTAACCATGGCTCCAGAGTTCGCTGAGAAAGCCGCTGCTGTTAACTCACGGCTGGCTGACGCCTCAGTGGTCCACCTTCCAACAGTGGTTCCGCCCTCACCCTGGAATCACTGGATTGGTGGTGGCTACTTTACGGAGCACACCCGCCCTCTCCTGTTTGTCCGTGCCCCGCTGTCCGTGGTCAAGAGCGTCTATAGCGAGCTCGACCTCACGCCAGTCTACAAGGCCGTGAACCTGATCCAGGAAACCGCTTGGGCTATCAACAGCCAAGTCCTGGATGCAGCTACCGAGGTCTTATCGTGGACGCGAAACGTCGTGAAGGACTACCCGACGATCATTGGGGAGGAGCCGCCGCTCAGGCCAGATGGCATCGACCAAGACCCTGAGGTCCGTCTCGCTTACCGAAAGGCTGCTTTTGAGTGGCATACCAAGAACAACTCCCTCAAGTCCCGGAGGCGTAGGGTTGCGGCCATCTTGCGCCAAGGCCAGAAGTTCCGCGATGACCCCGCCATCTACTTCCCCCACAACCTGGACTTCCGTGGGCGAATCTACGCGGCCACCCTTTTGAACCCCCAAGGAGACGACCTGATGAAGGGCATCCTGCGATTCAGTGAGGGGAAACCGCTCGGCAAGGAAGGCGCTAAATGGCTGGCAATTCACGGTGCCAACTGTGCTGGGGTCGATAAGGTCAGCTTCGAGGAGAGACTCCAGTGGATCAGCGCCCATGAAGAAGTGATCCTCAGGGTCGCCCATGATCCCCTCCAGGAACTCTTCTGGACTGACGTAGACAGCCCCTTCTGCTTCCTGGCTTTCTGCATCGAATGGGCTGGTTATAAACGCTTCGGTGATGACTTCGTGAGTCACATCCCGGTCGCCTTCGACGGTAGCTGTTCCGGTCTTCAGCACTTCAGCGCAATGCTTCGTGATGAGGTCGGAGGTGGTGCCGTTAACCTGGTTCCTGGGGAGACCCCCGAGGACATCTACCGACTTGTTGCCGAAAAGGTTATCCAGCAGCTTAAAGCTGACGTTGGACATGGGACCTCCGATGAGTGGGTAGACCGGGAATACGGCACAGAAGAGAACAAGGATACCAGACAGGTTCTCCAACTGGGTACAGCAACCATGGCTGAACGCTGGCTCACCTACGGTATAGACCGGAAAGTGACGAAGCGCTCTGTGATGACGCTGGCTTATGGCTCCCGCGAGTACGGATTCTCGGAGCAACTGATGTCCGATGTCATCCGCCCCGCTGTGGAGAACGGTAAGGGCCACTTCTGGCCAACCCCTGGTGAGCGTTCACAGATGGCCCGGTTCCTTGCTGGCCATATCTGGGTTGCAGTTAGCCAGGTGGTGGTCAAGGCCGTGGAGGCTATGAACTGGCTGAAGTCTGCCGCTGCACTGCTGGGCTCCCAAGGGCTCCCCGTAAGGTGGACCACACCAGCCGGCTTCACTGTATGGCAGGAATACCGCAAGCCCAAGACTCAGCGAGTCGATACGGTCTTTGGCTCCAGCCTCATCCGGGACTTCCAGGGGACTTCTGAGGACGGCGGCTCCAATGCTATCCGCATGAACATCACCCACCGAGGGGACGACATCGACACCACAGCCCAGCGCAACGGAATCAGTCCCAACTTCATCCACTCAATGGACGCGAGCCACCTTATGGAGACCGTACACGCAGCAAGTGATTTGGGGATTCGGAGCTTTGCGATGATCCATGATTCCTTCGGGACCCATGCAGGGAACTCTCACCTCCTCTTCAGAGCAGTCAGAGAGCAGTTCGTCAGAACCTACACCGCTCAGGATGTCCTCGGGTGCTTCAAGGAGCAGGTAATGGACCAGATGTCGGAGGCGAACCTGGGGAAACTCCTCAAGCTCGACTACCCGCAGAACGGGAGCCTGGATGTCACTGGCGTGGTGGAGTCTCAATATGCGTTCGCCTGAAGCTCAACCGGCCTTAACGGTGTGGTACGGCCCCATGCCAGAGTCAAACGGGAAGTCAAACTGGACAGCAATACTCCACCGCAAGGGTGAATGTATCTCTGAAGGTCTGACGCTTGACCGCTCCGAGTATCCAGACCGGGTTCGCTACGAAGCCGACCGGGCAAGGTTCCTCATAGGTGAACTCCAGGAGAAGCCCTTCATTCTCGACTATGACGCTGACAAGCATAGTGGCTACGTCGCTCCCCTACGGGGAATCCAGTAGTTACATGACACTTTAGAACAAACCACACACCCATCTCCGAGCCCTCCTAGTGAGGGCTTTTTGTTGCCCTCAGGAAACCTCCTATGACCATCTCCCTCCGCTACGCACCCGGCCACAAGGCGTTCACCGTTCAGGATGAAGCCAGAACCATCTTGGCCAAAATCCCCCACAACAAGCGCGCCTCCTCTGTGAACGTCCAGGGCACCTATTACGCCATCTCCCCGGCTGACTATGTGAAAGCGATGACCTACCGCCCGGTAGAGCTGACCATTCAGATGGCCACCGCTGAAGTCGTGAAGGAACAGACCAAGGCCGTGGTGCGCAAGAGCAAGAGCAAAGTAGGTGGTTTCTTCCGGGGCCTCGCCAATTACTTAGTGGGCTCTATGGGTGTTCGGGCATGAACCAGCAGGAATATCGTTACACGGGCCCTTTTGAAAAGCTCCGTGGCATCCCCTTTTGGTACGCCCCTGGCGAATCCCTCATGATTAACTACCACGAGGGAACCCTGCGCCGTCGATTCTCCCGCCCTGTATACCGTGTACGGGGGGAAGATGGTTTCTCCATTCGAGGAGAACTCGGCTACTTCTACCTCCGCAGCTCCGAGCGGGTAACCGCTACTGAGATTCGAGCACACGAGGCCGCTGGATACCCAGAAGCCGGCTTTGGCTCGGTAGGTCAGGATGCCTGTAACGCCCTGGCTGACAAGCTCACGGCCCTCCTCCCCGAGGGATACCCAGACGGGAACCCCAAGACCCTCCAAGGTCAGAAGAAAGCCCCACTAGGTCTGGTGTCTCCGGTCGCTATGGCCCACGAGGCTATGGCCCTGAAACTGGGTCTGCAAAAGTACGGCCCTGCCAACTGGCGTAAAGACGCTGTGAGCTCCTCGGTGTACTTCCATGCAGCCCTGCGCCACATCTACCTATGGTGGGAAGGCCAGGACCTGGATGAGGAGTCACGCGCTCACCACCTGGGGCACGCTCGGGCCTGCCTCGGCATTGTCCTGGATGCTGCTTCAGTCGGGAAACTCAACGATGACCGCCCTCCTAAGGGCAATCTCGAAGACATCCTCAAGCAATACCAGCAAGTGGACACGGTGGGTTTACCCGCTGGTCCAGAAGAGGACCACCACTGATGGCTCCTCACCAAGAAACACCCTCCGGGGCTCTCCCTGAGTCCCCATCCGCCCGCATTAAACGAGCCGTGCAGCAGTGCGGCTACCTCCCCCCAAGCGAATCCATGGCACTCCAACGCGAGTTCGGCCTTGCTGAATCCCAATTGGAGGCCCTGGAGGAACGCTTCCGCAGTGAAAAGGAAAGCGCCTAAATGGCCTACGAAAACAACAACGTCGAAGCGGTGTCCCCTAAGGGCACCCTGATTTACCCAACCCTGATCAAGCCTGACACCAAGTTTGATGAGGCTGGCGTCTACAAGACCAAGATCAAGGTCCCAGCCGCTGACGCTCAGGCGTTCGTGGAACTGATCGAAAAGGTCCAGCAGGAAGAGCTGGAGCGCCAAATCTCCGAAGCCGAGTCGAAGAAGAAAGGCTCCGGTAAGCGTGTGAAGGAAGCCCAACTCCCGTTTGAGGAAGTTGAGGAAGACGGTGAGGACTTCGTGGTCTTCAACTTCAAGTCCAAAGCCTCTTACACCGACTCGAAGACCAAGGAAGTGGTTCAGCGGAAGATCCCGCTGTTCGATTCCAAGGGCAAGGGCCTGACTGCTGACCTGAAAATTGGCACTGGCACCGTGGCCCGTATCTCCTGCTTCGTCTGCCCGTACTACACCGCCCTCCTGGGCGCTGGTGTGACCCTGCGCATCCGTGGCGTGAAGATCATCAAGTTGGTCGAGTTCACTGGTGGTGGCGCTAGCGCTGGCTACCTGGGCTTCGATGAAGACGAAGATGAGGGTGGCTTCGAGGCGGATAACGCTGGCTTCGATGCTGACGATGTACCTGATCAGGACGCCGATGATGGTGATGACCGCCCGAACTTCTAAGGGCCGGTCTGTAGGAATCAAACGGGGTATCAAGCCGGGTAGTAATCCGGCTCGGTATCGCTCGGGCCTTGAGGAGACCATCGCTAAGGCGCTGGGTCCCGAGGTCCCCTTTGAGGCTTACTTCCTGGACTATGTAGTCCCCGCCTCCGACCACAAATACACCCCTGACTTCGTACTAAAGAACAACATCATCATTGAGTCCAAAGGGCTCTTTGACTCCGATGACCGCAAGAAGCACGCCCTGATCAAGGCGCAATACCCTGACCTCGATGTCCGCTTCGTCTTCAGCAACCCCCAATCGAAGCTCTACAAGGGTTCCCCAACCACCTACGCAATGTGGTGTGAAAAGAACGGCTTCAAGTACGCCAAAAAGAGCGTCCCTGAAGAGTGGCTCCAAGAGCCCAAGAAACCGCTTCACCCTGCACTTCGTCCTAAGAATAAGGACGCTTCCAAATGACTTCCCCTCGCCTGAAGGATCGGACCTCCACTGATTTGCTGGTGGTCCATTGCTCAGCAACAGGCAGCGCCGACATCGGCAAGCGTGAGATTACCCAGTGGCACCTGAAGCGCGGCTTCGTGACCATCGGCTACCACTACGTCATCCGCCGTGATGGCACCCTGGAAACAGGCCGCCGAGAGTCTGAACTGGGCGCTCATGCCGTGGGCCACAACCATAACTCCATCGGCATTTGCATGGTCGGTGGTGTGGATGCCAAGGGCAAACCCGCTGACAACTTCCAGAAAGCCCAGTGGGACACCCTCCGGGTCCTCCTCTCGCAGCTCAAAGCGCGCTATTCCAGTGCCCGCATTGTGGGCCATCGAGACCTTTCCCCAGACCTGAACCGGGACGGCAAGGTGACTCCTAACGAGTTCACCAAGGCTTGTCCGAGTTTCGACATCAGCGCCTGGCTCAAAAAGAATCCCCTGTAGGAATCCCCAATGGCTCACGAGCAAGAAGAGTCGGAGTTCCTCTATAAGTCTGAATGCCCCGACTGTGGCTCCTCAGATGCAAACGCCCACTACTCCGATGGGCACACTCACTGTTTTTCCTGTGGCGTGACGAAACAAGGGGACTCCAACGGCTCCCCTCGTGAAGCCAAGCCAGCCGCCAAAGGGGTTATCCCGATGGAGGACTATCAGGGCACTGTAGAAGCCCTGAGGTCTCGAAACCTGAACGCTGAAACCTGCCAGAAGTGGGGTTATCACGTTGGTAAAATCCAGGGTAAGTGGGCGCAAATCGCCAACTACCGGGACACCACAGGCTCCATCGTGGCCCAGAAGGTCCGCTTCCAGGACAAAGACTTCTTCACTACCGGCAAGATCGGTAAGTACCTCTACGGCATGTGGCTGTGGAAGGACGGCGGTAAGAAGGTTGTTGTGACCGAGGGTGAGATTGACGCCCTCACGGTCTCCCAGTTGCAGGGCCATAAGTGGCCTGTAGTCTCGGTGCCCACGGGCGCTGACGGTTCCCGTAAGGCAATCGCTGAGAACATCGAATGGCTCCTCAAGTTCGATGAAATCATTCTGATGTTCGATATGGACGATCCCGGTCGGGACGCCATGCAAGAGTGCGCAACCCTCTTCCCACCTGGCCGCTGCAAGATCGCTGAGCTGCCCCTGAAGGACGCCAATGAGTGTCTCCTAAAGGGTAAAGGCGCAGACGTTATTACGGCCATCTGGAACGCCAAGACCTACCGCCCGGATGGTCTGGTGAACATCTCCGAGATTCGCTCCCGGATCAAAGAGAAGCCTGAAATCGGCCTCCCGTGGTTCCTCCCTACGCTGACGAAGCTGACCTATGGTCGCCGTTTCGGGGACGTGTACACCTTCGGGGCCGGCACTGGTGTGGGCAAGACCGACCTGTTCACTCAACAGATGGCCTTCGATGTCACCGAGCTCCAGGAAAAGGCAGGTGTGGTCTACCTGGAACAGGACGTTGTAGAGACTGGGAAACGCATCGCCGGCAAGATGGCTGGTAAGCGGTTCCACGTCCCTGATGATGGCTGGACTGAGGAAGAGCTTGATCAGCACCTGGATACGCTGGGCGACTCGGTGACCCTTTATGACTCCTTTGGGGGTACTGAATGGGAAACCGTGGAAGCCAAGATCGCCTACATGGCACAAGCCTTAGGCATCCGTCTGTTCTATGTCGATCACCTCACCGCCCTTGCAGACCCAGCCAACGAGAAAGAGTCCCTGGAAATCCTCATGGAATCCGTAGCCTCCCTCGCTAAGCGTCTGGGAATCATCGTCCACCTGATCAGCCACTTGAGCACTCCCGAGGGGAAACCCCACGAGGAAGGCGGGCGGGTGATGATTCGTCACTTCAAAGGGTCCCGAGCCATTGGCTTCTGGTCCTTCTTTATGTTCGGCCTGGAGCGGAACCAGCAGGACCCTGACCCAGTACGGGCTCAGACCACCACCTTCCGCATCCTCAAAGATCGCTTTACCGGGCAAGCAACCGGCAAGGTCATCTACCTCTCCTATGACGCCCAGACCGGGCTCCTCTCTGAACGTGTTGGCTATGACCCTGATGGTGATGATGACCAAGGGGACGGAGCAACCGCATCTTCCGTGGGCTTCTAGCAGGCCCACAAGGACACCTCATGTTCCCTGAATTACCATCCCACTGGATGGCCCTACAGGCCCTCCTGCGTAACATCCTGGGCCATCCCGTAATGCTCGCTGGGGGTGCCCTTCGGGACCTCTACGCCGGCAAGCTGGCCCTCACCAAAGACCTGGACTTCTGGGTAGACCTTCACCCGAGCAATCGAGTGCTCCTCAAGAATGTCCTGGAGGACCAAGGCTGGCGTCCTGCCAAAGGCTGCGTCCTGGATTACACCGATAGCCTGCTGTCAGCCCGTGGCATCCGAGCAATCGACTGGTGGGTTACCCCATCGGGCCACGAGGTCAACCTCATCTGGGTCCAAAGCGCGCATCCATCGGACCTAATCGCCAGCTTCGACTTCGGCATTAACCAAGCGGTCTTTGACGGTGACAACTGGTTCACCTCTGAGGAGTTCGTACAGGACCACTCAAAGAAAACCATCACCCTCATTCGCGTTACCGAGAGCGTCAAGCGCCTCCAGAACCGAATCGACCGGATGCTCCTGAAGTTCCCTGAGTACCGCCTGGAGTTCGATTGGGAGTCTCTGCGCCAAGGGGCTGCTGCTGGCCGGTAAGCTCCTCGCCTTCTCCGTGGTCCACCACACCCGTAACCACGAGGCCACTGCAACCGTACTGGCTTACACCAAATGGGAGGCTTCCCGTTACGTCAGCGGTAAGGTCATGCACGTCTCCGAGGGCGAAGAGCTCTGGCCCGGTACGGTCCTCCGGGAATCCTCTTGGAATTTCTCCTTTTGTAAACCGTCCTACCCCACCGAGTCCGAGAGCTGGCGTCAGTATCTGATCAAACGGAACCTCAACAAGGGCTTTGAGGACACTCCCTGGACAGACGCTGAGTGAGCGGCTTTACGAAACCCCTTATCGCTGAGTGGGTGGGGCCTAACCTCTGGGAAACCCGAGAGCCCCTCCCGTTCTACCTCGGCTCCCTAAACGCCAAGACCAACGTGACCGTCCCTTATGGCTTCGTCACCGATGGCGCAAGCATCCCGCGCGCCTTCTGGCCAATCCTTTCCCCGTGGGGCGAGTACGCCAAGGCCGCAGTAATCCACGACTACCTCTGCCGCTACCGTCGAATGACCATTGCCGGCCAGTCGGTGCAAATCAGCCGGCTCATGTGTGACCTGATCTTCGGGGCATGTATGGAGGTCCTCGGGGTCCCCCAGTGGAAGCGTGAGGTGATGTTCGCCGCTGTGCGTTCCTACGCAATCACCAATGGAATCAAGTAATGGAACTCATCCAAGGCGGGAAGCCTGACCCGCTGTTCTGCGTCAACTGCGTCCACCACAAGAGCTACACCAGCGACGGTCATAAGTGCTATCGCTCGCGTGTAGAAACGCTCTCCCTAGTCACGGGCAAGAAGGAACCAACGGGCGAAATCTTCCAGTGCAAAGACCAGCGTGTTGGCCTTCATGCCTCCTCCGGTCGCTGTGGCACCAAAGGGCATTTCTTCAAACCCAAGGAATAACCAATGCTCCTGTTCGATGTTGAATCGGACGGGCTGCTTGACACCATCTCCCGGCTTCACTGCCTGGTCATCACGGACTCCATCTCGGGGCGCACATGGCGTTACCGACCGGACACCGTGGAGAAAGGCTTACGCAAGCTCATGGACGCCTCCTGGGAAGAACCAACCCCAGAGGAGTTAGAGCAAGACGGCCCCTACAAGATAGGCGGCCACAACGTCATTAAGTATGACGTGCCTGCAATCCAGAAAGTGTTCCCCTGGTTCAAGCCGAACCCCGCCCGCATCTATGACACCCTCGTGGTGTCCCGCCTGGTCTTCTCCAACCTTGAGTTGCAGGACGCCCGGTTACTCCGTCAAGGAGTCCTTCCTGGGAAGCTCTTTGCGTCCCACTCCCTGAAAGCCTGGGGTTACCGACTGGGTGTCCTCAAGGGCACCTACGCCGCTGACACCGCTGACGCTTGGGCTCAGTTCTCCGAGGAGATGCTGAACTATTGCGCTCAGGACGTTCAGGTGACCCTCAAGCTCTATGAGCTGCTGAAGGGCAAGAACTACCCACCAACCGCTATCCAGCTCGAACATGACGTGTGTTGGGTCATTGCCCAGCAAGAGCGTAACGGCTTCCCCTTCGATCAGAAGAAAGCGGTTGAGTATTACGCCCAGCTCGGGGCCCGAAGAGCAGAGCTTGAAGAGTCCCTCGTGGAGACCTTCGGGAGCTGGTACGAAGGGAAAACCCCGAAGACTCCCAAGCGCGGTAACTCCCGCTTCGGCTATGTCGAGGGCGCAGCCTTCACACCCGTAGTCCACATCACGTTCAACCCTTCCTCTCGGGCCCACATTGCGCGCTGCCTGAAGTTGATGGGCTGGGTCCCAACCGAGTTCACCGAGACCGGCCAACCCAAAGTAGATGAATCGACCCTAGACGCCCTGGCATTCCCAGAGGCCAAGCTGGTGGTTGAGTACCTCACCATTCAGAAGCGAATCGGTCAGTTGGCCGAAGGCGATAACGCCTGGCTCAAGCTGGTAGCTGAAGACGGAAACCTCCACGGCTACGTCAACACAAACGGGGCTGTAACAGGCCGCGCCACTCACAGCTTCCCCAACATGGCGCAGGTCCCCGCAGTCTCGAAGAACAAACTCGGGGAGGTCCTTTATGGCTTCCTCGGGGGCTGGGGTGCCGAGTTCCGGGCCCTCTTTGGGCCTCCTAAGGGCTGGGTCCAAGTCGGTATCGACGCCTCAGGTCTGGAGCTCCGCTGCCTGGCTCACTTCATGTGGGCTTTCGATGATGGGGAATATGCCCACATCGTTCTCAACGGTGACATCCACACGGTCAACATGAAAGCCGCTGGCCTGGACACCCGCGAACAAGCAAAAACCTTCATCTGGATTCGGATGACTTGGGGGTAACCCCTCGATTAAAACTGCGTGAATTCGGTGGAACCCTCTCAGAGGCAATACCGAGCCAAGCCCCGTAAGGGGAAGGTGTAACGACTATCCCGCAAGGGAGTAGAGCTAAGCAGCTCGAAGCGCGCAGCCCCTGGCAACAGGGTGAAGAGATAGTCTGGTCTCATAGGTGACTATGAGCTGCCTAACGGCGGGGAGAACATAGCGACCTCTCCCGAACATAGCGATGCATTCCTATACGGTGCCGGTGCTCAAAAGATCGGCTCCATTGTTCTACCCCTAGGGGCCCCTGAGGAACAGAAGGCAATCGGCAAGAAGCTGATGCAGAGCTTCCTGAAGAAGACCCCTGGTATCAAGAAACTCCGGGACGCCATTCAGAAGGTCCTCGTGGAGTCCTCTGAGTGGGTTGGTAAGGAACAGAAGATCAAGTGGAAGAGACGCCACCTGATTGGCCTTGATGGCCGCAAGCTCCACATCCGCTCCCCTCACTCAGCCCCAAACACCCTCCTCCAGTCCGCAGGTGCCCTCATCTGCAAGAAGTGGCTGGTACAGACCGAACGCCGGTTAACAGCCCTGGGCCTGAAACACGGCTGGGATGGCGACTTCGCCTACATGGCCTGGGTCCACGATGAAATCCAAGTGGCCTGCAGAACGCCTGAGATAGCAGAGATTGTTGCTCGGGAGTCTCAAGAGGCCATGCGGGATACCCAAGAGTTCTTCCAGTTCAAGGTCCGTTTGGACACTGAAGCGAAGGTCGGTAGCTCCTGGTTCGAGTGCCACTAACCAGTTTCAGGACACTTTAGAACAACCCACAAGGAGGCCCTATGGCTCTGTTCCTAGCGGCCTTCCTCGTGTTGGCCATCCGAATCATTTTTGACAAACCCATCTGGAGAGACCGCGATGACTTCCGTGGACAAGAACACCCTGACCCGACTGACCGGGCGTAAACCCGACAAGCTGGCTCAGCAGGTGAAAGACCTGGCGGATGTCAGCCCAAAGAATCTCCCTGAGGGGAAGCTCTACCACATCACTGAGAAGCTCGATGGGGTCTATGCGTTCTTCCTGTTCCTTGCAGGGTTCTGGCAGGCATTCACCCGAACTGGTGAGCGCATCCATTCCTGTGAGCACCTGGAGGACCATCTCGAAGGTCTCAACCTGGACAAGTCCCTGGTGATCATCGGGGAGCTCCTCCTGATTTACCGAGATGGCTATGTCTGGAAGTACGCCCCCGTGGGGGAAACCTCTGGAGCCGTTCGCCGCCATGAGCAGAACAGTTGGCTGAACCTAGTTGTTCACGATTGCCTGACTCAAAAGGAGTTCCGTGAGGGGTACAGCTCAGTTCACTTCACCGACCGTCTCAGCCGCTTGGCTTGGATACACGTTAACGTCAAGAACCCCTATGAGGTAACCCGCCTGGTTCGTTTCCCAGCTTCCTGCCGTGGGACCAAAGATGATGCCGTAGAGACCGCTAAGGAAGTCTTTAGCCGCAAAGGTGAAGGGGTAATCCTCCGGGACCCTGAGGCTCTCTGGGAAGCCGGCAAGCGTGATCACCGCATCATGCGAATCAAAGAACGCATCACCAAAGACCTCGAAGTAGTTGGGGTCAAGGAAGGTGTGGGCAAGATGGCCGGCATGGCTGGCTCCCTCCTCTGCCGTTGGAAAACCCCTGACGGCACCCTCCATGAAATCCCCGTAGCCGGTGGTGACTTCGCCCAGCGTACAGCTTGGCTCCAGCGCCCGTGGCAGATCGTCGGGAAGATCATTGAGGTTGAGGCCATGAAGATGACCCCTGACGGGTTCCTCCGGGAGCCGCGCTACAAGGGTGTCCGTTTTGACAAGACTGAGGCTGATTGCTGATGGCCACATTCCGAGACCGGGACGTGACAGATGAATGGCTTGCAGCTTGGCGAGACGGTTACAAGAACCCGCGCAAAACACTACCTGACTACAGCGCTTCAGAACGTGCGGCCTTTGAACAGGGCCAGCTTGAGCGGCGCAATGACGACCTCTTAGAGGGAACCTTCTGATGACCCCTGAACAACTGAATCACATCCAGGAAATCCTGGCAGACATCACCTATGCAGGCTTCAGCTTTGTCATTGATGAGGCTAAGGGCTCCCTTCGGGTCTCCTGTGAGGAAGGCACCTGCAACGTCTCGGGGAAACCTCTGGTGTGGAAAGGCCGCCACTGGCTGCTGTCGCCGCACATGACTGAAGGGGAAATCGTGCAAACCGCTTGGTTGGCCCTTCAGGTCGCCATGGAACACGAGATGCGGGAGAACTTCCGCTACAAGGGCGCGATGGTATTCGGCCCTCACTTTGACATCTGCGCACTAGCTGAGCTCGCCAAGAGCCCCGCTGGGATCGTTGAACGCGACCATCACTAACCCGGAGAAAGACCGTGAGCACACCCTATAACACCCGCCCAATGTCCCTCCGGGAACTCTGCCTGAAGCACCGTGCAGAGATGGCCTACTGGCCCCTGGTGCGTAGTAATTACCGCCTTCTGGGTGGTGCGTTCTTCTCCCGTACCAACTGGGCTGTAAGCCTCCGGGAGCTCTTTGATGGCTTACGCCGCCTGCTGGGCCTGTTTGTCCTGATCCCGGTTCTGGCCATCCTCATGCCCGCACTGTCCGTGTGGGACCAGCGTTATGCCCGCAAGGAGTACGCCAAGTGGCTGAACAAGAAGTAATGAGCCCCATCATCATCCCAGCCGCTGAAGCCCGCGATGTCTTCTGGGGTGACACTGACCGCTTTGTAATCGAAGAGGAAGGTGAGTGGGTCCAGGACCACAAGTACCAGTCCTGTACAAACATCCTCAAGGACACCACCACAGGCAAGTTCTATTCGGCTACTGCTGGGCGCTCAGGCTCCTACCACACCGACTGGACCTACGACTGGGAATACGGCGGTTCTGACCTTGAGCTACATGAGGTCGAGAAAGTCACCGAAACCATTACTAGGGTGGTGTGGAAGTGAGTAACCCCTTCCTCCTCAAGGCGGCCTCTCGGGGCCGTTTCCTCAGAGACCCCAACGTATCCGAAAAGGCCCGTGAGTATCTCGTGAAGAGTGCCTCGGCCAAGAAAGGTACTCAGCTTGTACAGGCCATTATGGAGTGTCCCGCTAGTGGCCTCTTTCGGGGTCTCTCCCTCACGGTGAAGCTCTCCTGGAGTATCCACGAGCTGGCCCACCTGACCAACCTCCTCCCGTTTCACCTCATCCAGATTCGCCCTCAGCCTGAAGGTTTGGCGGCAGTGACCCTCAGTGGTCCTGTGCAAACCATGGCAGCGGCTCTGTGGGACATCCAGTCGGAGTTCCCTGAAGGTGACCTGAAGGAGCGCCTCTCGCCCCTGCTTTGGGGCTTCAACCAGCTACTTGCTCAAGAGTTCCCAGAGGAGTCCCTCTGCGCCATTCAGGCCCTCCTGGACAAGTACGCATCACAACAATAGGCACACCATGAAATCACTGAGCGACATCCTGAAGGGCTTCACCAAGACCACTCAGGAACTGGACAAGCTGATTACCAGCAATAAGAGCGTGATCAAGCAGAACGATGAGCAGGTACGCCATCTAAATAACAACAGCACGGTCCTGGAGACCGAGGTAGCTAAGGCCGCCGCTGTTAAGGCCAACATCGAAAAGCTCCTGAGCCCTCAGAGCTGATGAACGCCTACCTCCGAATCCTGCGTCACATGCTCCTCAACCCCCAGAGCTTCCAGTCGGACTTCTCCCGGAAACACGCTGCACTGATCGCTGAAGCGGCCAGCCGTAAGCACATCTCCTCGGTGATCGACAACAAGGCCCGTGACCGTTGGTTCGTGACCTCTGCTGGCCTTGAGCTGGTGGAAGGTAAGTGGCCCGGTACTGGTTCCGTTGTCCGCCAGGTTGCCTCTGAAGATCACCTCGCGCCCTAAGGAAACCCCATGGCCCGCAAGAAGAAACAAACGGAGGCCCTCTCGGGTTTCCCTGAGAACATCACTGAAGCTGAGCTCCGCAAGTGGCTTGGTGAGAACGGCTTCAGCCTGAAGAACGCTGAGCGCATCAAGGCTCCCCGCAAGGGTGTAACCCCGCCTCAGGTGGTCTTCTGCCCTCCAATTGAACGCTCCACGGACGCTCCCGAATCAGACTCCTGGTGCAAAGTCACCTGGACCTACCTGAAGGCCGAACTGCTGTACACCGTGGAATCCGTCACCTTCACCCGCAAGGTTGTTGAGCGACAAGTCCCGGTACAGGAAGTGGTCTATGCGGAACGCGAACAGTAGCGTTGCACTCCTGATCGACGGTGATATGGCGCTGTACATGGCCACCACGTCAGCCGAGCAGGAAATCAACTGGGGTGAGTTCTGGACTCTCCACAGCGACCCTGAGGAAGCCTATAGCCTCTTCAAGGTCAACATCCAGAAGCTGATCATGGAAGTTTCCGAGAAGCTCAAGCTGGAAGAGGAACCCCGTGTCTACGTTGCGTTCACTGATGCTGTGAACTGGCGTAAGGACATCCTGGAGACCTACAAGGGCAACCGTAAGGAGAAGCGCAAGCCTCTCTGCTACTACCTGGTCCGTGACCGTGTGGTGGAGAACTACGAGACCCTCCAAGTCCCCACCCTTGAAGGTGATGATGTCCTGGGTATCTGGGCCACCTCCCCTCACATCAAAGGCCGCAAGATCATTGTGTCCGGTGATAAGGACTTCAAGACCATCCCTGGTGAGTTCTGGGACTACCTCCGCAAGAAGTTCTTCACGATCACCGAGGAGCAGGCTGACTACTTCCACATGCTCCAGACCCTCATGGGCGATGTCACCGATGGCTATGGTGGTTGTCCTGGCATGGGTGAAGGCCGCGCCGAGAGCTTCCTCAAGGAACCCTGGATTTGGCATCAGGTAGAGCGTGAGATGAAGTCAGGCCCCCGTAAGGGCCAACTGGTTACCGAATGGAAGCAACGCCCGATGGAACCCGAGGAGACCCTCTGGGATGCCGTGGTGTCGTGCTTTGCGAAAGCCGGTAAGGATGCAGCCTATGCGCTTGTCCAGGCTCAGGTAGCGCGCATCTGCCGCTCCAGTGAGTGGGACTTCAAGAACCGTAAGGTGATCCCGTGGACGCCCAGCTAGTAGCTTCCTGCCTACTCGCCTTCTGTCTTGGAGCCTTCCTCGCCATCTGGTGCCGGTAGTTCCATGACACTTTAGAACAGATCACAGAGAGCCTTCCGATGCATGCATTTGTTGAAGACTCCCTTGAAGCTGAGCTGTTGGATTACATCGAGAACATCCCCCCGTTTACTCGCCAGCAGGTCCGCTATCTGGAGTCCCGTTTCAACGCTAACGGCCTCCTCTCTCAGGAAGCTGAAGCCAAGAGCGGGGGCCCCGTAGCCCACTTAGGGTTCCTCAGGGGCATCCGCGAGGTGATGGATCACGTCACCTCTGTCTACCGCGACCAACAATCCAAGGAGTCCTAATGGGCCTTCTTACCGACTCTCTCTTTCAAGAGAAGGCGAAGACCCCAGCAGTGCAACTCCCAGCAACAGCAGCCGTTCAGGCTCCCGAAGCTGTGACGGAACGCGAGCTGGGAAGTGCTGAAGACGAAGATCAGACCTTGACCAAGGGCGCTAAACGCCGTGGCAAAGCCTCCCTGAAAATTGGCCTCAACACTGCCGCCTCTCAAATGGCCTCCAAACAAGGGGCGAACTATGCCAGCACAGCCGCAAGCTCTGTTAGCAAAAACCCCGTCTGAGGTCTTAACGGGCCTCGGGATTGCCTACCGCCTTGTCCAAGACGAGGAAACGGCAAAGCTGATTCATGCCCACGGCTGGAAGTTCCACGCCGGTAGCTCCCTCAAGGTAATCCGTGAGGCGTCCTTCGAGGACACCCTAGAGACATACCTCCGGGCCTCCAAGGTCTGGGAAGAGGGGCTCGCCCTGATCGCCTTCCACGATGTTGTCACAGGGGACCTCCTCGGGGGTCTCCTCTTTGGCATCGGACCCACCTGGTACAACCAATCACTTACCGCAGCCCACGAGCTCTGCCTGACGACCACTCCTAAGGGAACTGGCCGGGGTATCTCAAGGGCCGCTGCATGGGTCCTCAAGGGCCTGGTGGATTCCGGTTGGGTCAGTGTTGTGGAGGCCGCTGGGGCAATGGCCGCTGATCAGCAACAACTGGAGAACGCCTACAAGAAGGCGGGCTTCGTCCCCTACAAAACCTTCGTTATGGAGACCTCCTGATATGGGCGGCGCTTCCAAGATCATCAAGAAGATTACGGACCACGGTTCCAAATTTTCTATTGGTGATCGACTGCTGAAGGTCGGTGTTCACAAGGAGAAGGAAAAGGAGATTGATGAGGCCGCAACGGTGCAAAACACCGCTGACGCTTCCGCTCAAATCCTTGAAGCCCCGGTGGACGCCGACAAGTCAAAAGAGACAGAGGATCAAGCCTCAGCCACTGTCAAAAGCAAACGAGGCAAGAGCGCTCTGAAGATCAATCGTAGCGGCGGTAACGTCTCTAGCGGTGGTACAGGCGCTAACGTCTAGGAGTCCTGAATGGCCGATAAATTCGAGCCTCAGGAGTCAGCGAAGTCCACCTACGGACGCCTAGAAAATGATCGCCAGCCTTACGTCACTCGCGCCGAAGAGTGCGCAGTCCTAACAATCCCCTCCCTGTTCCCTAAGAGCTCCGATGATGGCGGTACGGATTATCCAACTCCGTTCCAGTCCGTTGGTGCTCGTGGGTTAAACAACCTGGCATCCAAGTTGATGCTGGCGATGTTCCCGCCGAATGAGGCTTTCTTCAGATTCCAAATGGGTCTGGAAGAAGCCCAAAAGCTCTCAGCGGGTGGTGGTGAAAAGACCAAGATTGATGCAGAGCTGGCCGCCATGGAAAAGGTGGTCTTGAAATACTTTGAAGGCTCGGGGATGCGTGTAACGCTCTTCGAGGCCCTGAAGCAATTGGTAGGGGCTGGTAACTGCCTCCTCTTCCTTCCCCCTAACGAGGGTGGGATAAAGCTGTACCGTTTGAGCCGTTACGTTGTTGAACGTGATGGACTGGGTAACGTCCTCCAGACCGTAGCTATGGACACCCTATCTCGGGCCTCACTCCCCGAGGAGCTCCGCAAGGCCAGCTCCGCAAGTGGTGACGACAATCCCAATACGCCAGTTGTGGTCTACACCCACGTTTACTGGGATGGGACCGAGTGGCAAAGCTACCAAGAGATTGACGAAGTAAAGGTTGCGGGTACGGAGAACTCCTACCCAGCGGGTAAATCCCCATGGATTCCAGTGAGGCTCTCCAAGATCGACGGGGAACACTACGGCCGAGGCTTCGTTGAAGAGTACAAGGGCGACCTCCAGTCCCTTGAGAACCTCTCCAAGGCTATCGTCCAGATGGCGATGATTGCCTCCAAGGTCCTCTGGCTGGTGAACCCCAACGGGATCACCCAAGTTCGCCGCCTGAACAAAGCCACCACAGGTTCCTATGTGGCGGGCCGTGAAGAGGACATCAAGCCTCTCCAGCTCCAAAAGTATTCAGATATGCAGGTTGCGAAGACGACTGCTGACGGGATTGAAGCCCGTTTGAGCTACGCCTTCATGCTCAACTCTGCTGTCCAGAGGGGTGGTGAACGGGTCACAGCAGAAGAGATTCGCTATGTGGCTCGGGAGTTAGAGGACACTTTAGGTGGAATCTACTCAATCCTCACCC
This sequence comes from Pseudomonas sp. HMWF032, assembly GCF_003060885.1. GTDB lineage: Bacteria > Pseudomonadota > Gammaproteobacteria > Pseudomonadales > Pseudomonadaceae > Aquipseudomonas. Next base: position 190,373 of record NZ_QAIG01000004.1, on the reverse strand, counting down.
AAGAGCTACAGCTCCCCCTCATCCGCCGCCTCACTACCCAGCTCATGGCACAGCAAGCTATCCCGGACCTCCCGGATGGTCTTGTGGAACCCACGGTGATTACCGGGGTTGATGCCCTTGGCCGTGGTTACGACCTGAACCGCTTAGTGCAATTCATCCAGACCGTAGAAGGTCTCGGTGAGCAGGCATGGGCACGTTTGAAGATTAACAACCTGATGGCCCGTATCGGGATGTCCTTGGGGGTAGATACCACCGAGCTCATCAAGACGGACGAAGAGGTTGCTACTGAGCAACAAGAGCTACGAGCCCAAGAAGTTGTACAGGCCGGCGCTACATCCGCTGCAACTGCTGTACCTCCCCAAATCCCCCAGTAAGAGTGAGAAACTCAGATGTCCACAGAACCGAATGGCTCAACCGTAGCCCCAGCACAAACCACCGAGGCGACGACTCAGCTAACCCAATCGGGTGGCTCTGAGACGTTCCAGCTCACAACTGGCGGCACTGGCTCCATTGAAGAGGTCGCCCTGGCCCTTCAGGAAGCCGAGCAGCAGTCCCAGCAGGGAAACCTGGAGAGCACCTCCGAGGAAAACCCCGAAGGTAATCAAGAGGAAACCCCTCAAGAAACCCCTGAGGGGACCCTCGAAGAACAACTGGCCTCCCGTCAGAAGTCTGACGAGGAAATCGCTGAGCGCCTGAAAACCGCTGGCATTGCCTTTGATGACCTGGCCAATGAGTTCCAGGAAAACGGTGACCTCTCCAAGGAGTCCCGCGAGAAGCTGGCTGCTGCTGGTTACAGCGAGAACTTTGTTAACTCGTACATCGCCGGCCAGGTGGCAATGGAGAACCGTTTCATCTCCGAAGTCCACTCGATTGTCGGCGGTGAGGCTGAGTTCAACAAGCTGTTGACCTTTGCCAAGAGTAACCTGAGCCAGAAGGAAGCTGACGCTTTCGATAAGGCTGTGGAGTCCGGTGACCTGGGCTTGATTGGCCTCTCCCTGACTGCCATCAAGGCAAAGCAACAGGCCAAACACGGCACGGCGAACAAGACCCTTCCGGGCACCTTGACGACTACCGCTGCTGTCCAGGGCTACAAGACTCAGGCAGAGATGACCACGGCTATGAAAGACAAGCGCTATGGCCGTGATGCTGCGTACACCGAGTCGGTGATTCAGAAGGTCGCTTCGGCCAGCTTCTAAGCCCGCTACACCTCCTCAAGAAACTCCAGAAGTAACTCCCAAGGGGCCCTCCTCTGCTTGCCCCGGCCTCAATTCGTCTCAAGGAAAATCAAACAATGGCATCCACCACTGTAGCTGCACCTGGTCAGATCAACGGTACTGGCGACCGCAACGCCCTGTTTATGAAAGTCTTCGCCGGTGAAGTGCTGACTGCTTTTGAGCAAGCTACCGTCACCATGAATCGCCACCAAGTCCGCACCATCCCCAGCGGCAAATCGGCCAGCTTCCCTGTGGTCGGTCGCGGTAAGGCCAAATATCTGGCTCCGGGTAACAACCTGGATGATCAGCGTCAAAAGATTCTGCACACTGAAAAGACCATCACCATTGATGGCCTGCTGACTGCTGACGTGTTGATTACCGACATCGAAGATGCAATGAACCACTTTGATGTCCGCGCCCCTTATGCAACCCAACTGGGTGAAGCCCTGGCCCTGGCTGCTGACGGCGCTGTCCTGGCTGAAGGCATGGCCATTGCCAAAGCTGCTGAGAACCTGGCTGGTCTGGGTTCGGGTGGCGTGATTGGCGTTGGTGCCCCGGCTGTGACTGCCGAGTATGGCCGTCTGATCCTGGGTGCTCTGATTGCTGCCCGTGGCAAGTTCGCCAAGCTGCGTGTTCCGAAAAGCGAGCGTACCTTCTACGCAGACCCGGACGTGATCAGCGCCATCCTGTTGGCCTTTGGCCCTTTCGCCTCCAACTTCGTGGTTGCCGGCAGTGCTGAGCTGACTGGGGGCCTGATCATCCGTTGGGCTGGCTTTGAAATCATCGAAGCTCCCCACTTCCTGGAAGGTGGTGCTGAAGACAAGCACGCCGCTGACGTAGCAGCGGTTGGCCTGTGCATGCACCGTTCGGCTGTAGGCACCGTGAAGCTGAAGGACCTGGCCATGGAGAAAGCTCGTCGTATCGAGTTCCAGGCTGACATGGTGGTTGGTAAGTACGCCATGGGTCACGGCGGCTTGCGCCCTGAGGGTGCCCTGTTGTTGAACACCACTCCCCCAAGCCCGGATATGTTGGCCGCTGTGGCTTCTCTGTATGACGCAGAGATGACCGCTAACGGTGCCGTAGCCTAAGCCTCCCTAGGGGCTCCTTCGGGAGCTCCTTTGTTGTACCCGAAAGAACCCTCTCTGGAGAGTCCAGTGGTTTCTCTGACGAGAGACTCCACCAGCGATTCTAGACAGCGCTGTATTTGCTCCTGACCACTGCTAGCCATGCGCGCTGGTAGTTCCCACTCGGAGCTATACGGGTGGACCCTCCAGAGAGGGTTCTTTCTCGCTTCACCTATCGAGTAACCATCTGGGAGTCCTTCGGACTTTCCCCTTGGGCTCCCGCCATGTGCGCTCCAGCGGCTCCTCCCTCCCGAGTCCTGCACGTCCCGCCTGCTACACCCAAAGGATTCCACAAATGGTTATTACCCCCTCCACCGAACTGGAAGCTATCAACGAGATAATTTCCATTGTCGGTGAGTCCCCGCTTAATTCCCTGGAGGACGAAGCCAACGTAGATGCGTTGAATGCTCAGCGTCTCCTCCAGGGCGTGTCCCGAGAGGTCCAACAGAAAGGTTGGTCCTGGAACACTGAGAACACCTCCCTGACCCCTGACAGCATCTCCCGCAAGATCACCTACCGGGATGACTGGCTGAAGCTCTTAGGGGCCAGTCTGGTACGCCGTGATGGCTACCTCTACAGCCTAGTGAACCAGACCAACCGCTTCACCTCCCCGGTGCAAGTGGAGATTGTCCGCTTGATCAGCTTTGAGGACCTCCCCGAAGCAGCCCGTCTCTACGTCACCCACAAAGCCAAACGAAAGTTCCAGGCCCGGTATCTCGGAGCGCAGGAACTTGCCTATGAGGCTGCTGGTGATGAGACCGAAGCATGGGCGGCCCTGAATGAGTTTGAACTCGACTTCGGCCAGTACAACCAGATCGACTCTGACCCGCATGTGGTCGATGTCATGGCACGCTAAGGAGCCCTTATGCCGCTCATTAGCCAGTCCATCAAGTCCCTCAAAGGGGGTGTCAGTCAGCAGCCAGATACCCTCCGTTTCCCTGATCAAGGGGACTATCAAGAGAATGGTTTCAGCTCTGAGGTGGAAGGTCTCCAGAAGCGTCCACCAACGGTCCACAGGGCCCGCCTTGGGGCACCCTTTACGGACAACCCCCTTATCCACCCGATTAACCGAGATGCTGCTGAACGCTACCTCGTGGCTGTTCAACAAGGGGCCCTGAAGGTCTGGGACCTCCACGGGAACCCCAAGGTGGTCACCGCCCCTGAGGGCTACGGTTACCTGAGCTCGGCCAATCCACGGGATGACATCCGGTGTGTGACCATTGCGGATTACACCTTCATCGTGAACCGCAAGGTGATCGTTACGGATGACCCTCTGGACAAGTGGCCATCCCGTCCCAATGAGGCATTCATCTGGGTCAAGCAGGGTCAGTACGGGAAGACCTACACGGTAACCGTCAGCTTCTCCGATGGTGCTAGCCAAGTCATCACCTACACCACACCTGACGGTTCTCAAGCTGCCCACGCCCTCTCAGTGGACTCTGGCGCTATCCGTAATCAGCTAGTGGCAGCGGCCAACAGCCCGCGCCTGACAGCGATTGCTACAGAGAACGGTGGGGTTTACCTGACCCCAAAGGCTGGCTTCACGATCAGCAAAATCGCTATCCAAGACGGCTTCAATGGCAACTCCATGGTGGGCTTCATGGGAAGCGTCCAGCGGTTCAACCAACTGCCTCCCCAATGCTACCCGGACTATGTGGTCAAGGTGGCCGGTGATCCCGGTCAAGGTGAAGACGACTACTACCTTCAGTACATCGAAGGTGAGCGCCTGTGGCGTGAATGCGCCCAGCCAGGCTCCATCAGGTCCCTGAAGAAAACCACTATGCCCCACGTCCTGGTACGGGAGGCTAACGGTACGTTCACCTTCAGGTCGAATGACTGGGGCCACCGCAGGGCTGGTGATGATGACTCCAACCCCTTCCCGTCCTTCGTTGGTCAGCCAATCAATGACATCTACTTCTTCAGGAACCGTTTAGGGACTATCGCTGGTGAAAACTTCGTCCTCTCGGTTGCCGGTGAGTTCTTCAAGTTCTTCCCACCGTCCGTTGTGGTTATGGAAGATACTGACCCGATTGACTCAGCCATCAGCTACAGCAGTGTGGCCAACCTGCATAACGCAGTGCCCTTCAAGGAGGACCTGGTTCTGTTCGCTGAGCAGGCCCAGTTTGTTCTCAAGGCTGATGGTGTCCTCTCCTCGAAGACAGCTAAGGCTGACCTGACCACTGAGTTTGAGAGCTTCCCCGCTGTGCGCCCCTGTGGTGCTGGCCGGTCGATCTTCTTCCCAACTCCTCGGGCAACCTTCACGAGCATCAAGCGGTTCTATGCCGTTCAAGATGTCTCCGATGTTAAGGACGCTGCTGACGTTACGGCCCATGTGCCTAGCTTCATCCCCAACGGTGTGTTCCGTATGGGGGCCTCCACCTCGGAGAACTTCCTAACGATTCTCTCCACGGGTGATGAGGAAAAGCTGTGGGTTTACAAGTTCCTCTTCCTGGAGGATCAGCTTGTCCAGCAGTCCTGGTCCCACTGGCGCTTCAAAGGTTGCCGTGTACTCTCCGCTGAGTTCTTCGGGCCTGAGCTCTACCTGGTCCTCTCGAATGCCGCTGGGACCTTTCTGGAACGTATGGCGTTCACCAAGAACACCCTGGACTTCCACGAGGAACCCTACCGGCTCTATATGGACCGTAAGGTGCGCCTCGAAGTCCCTGTGAACGCTGGGTTTGATCCCTACCTGGTAACCACTCAGGTGGACCTCGGCGCGCTCTATGGTGCAACCCCCGTACCTGGTGACGTGTACTACGCAGTGAACAGCGAAGGCCGTGTCTGGGAGTTCCCGGAGTACCCCAGTGGAGTCATTACGATCCCTGAGGATGTCCGTGGGAAGACCCTCATCATCGGTAAGCGTTTCCGGTTCGAGTACAAGTTCTCCAAGTTCCTGATCAAGAAGCAAACCGAGCAGGGACAAACCTCGGAGGACGAAGGACGCCTTCAGATTCGCTACGCCTGGGTCAACTTCCAGGACTCTGGGCCGTTCACCGTGGAGGTCCAACTGGACTCCCGGAAACCCTTTGTGTACTCCCAAACCTCTCGAATCCTCGGGAGCAGCAGTAACCGCCTCGGGGTTCTCCCCCTAGAGACAGGCCAGAAGAGGTTCCCCGTTCAGTCGGAAACCAACCGGGCCACAGTCTCCATCATCTCTGAAGGGGTCTCCCCTATCGCTCTCGTGGGCGCTGGGTGGGAAGGCTTCTACAACAGACGCAACAGGGGCATTTAGCCCACCTCCGGGCTCTATGGGATTTTCCCATGGGGCCCTTTTTACACTCACTTAAAGGAACTCACTATGGCTGACACTGAGATGTCAGGTGGTGCGCTCAATGGTGCTATCTCTGGGGCCGCTACGGGGGCTTCTGTGGGTGGCCCGTGGGGCGCTGTCATCGGCGCTGTCATCGGCCTCTTCATGGGTGGCCAGGCAGACAAGGAGAAGCGTAAGCAGCTTGAGGAAGACTACAAGCTCCAGGTAAAGGCGCTGGTTCAGAACTACAACTACGCCAACCAAGGCGTTGATCTTGAGCTGATGTCAGGCTTCGATCAGTCGGTTCAGGCCCTCCAGAACACCCAAGTTAACTCCATTCAGAACCAAGCGACCATCCGCCTAGCGGCTATGGAATCGGGCCTCGAAGGGAACTCCATTGATCGTGTCATGCGGATCACCAAAGGGTCAGACCTACGGGCCGAGGACAGCATTAAGGAGAACTACGGGCGTCTACGCTCCTCCGCTCTGATGATCAAACAGACAAACCAGATGCGAACCCAATTCGACTTGGACGGGGTTAAACGCAACATCGAGGCCGGTAAGCCTAATCAATGGTCACAGCTTCTCCAGCTCGGCTCAGCCGCTGGGAAGGCATATGGCGGATACGTTGATGCTCAGGCTGCTGCTAACCAAACAGGGCGAACACTGGCCAAGCCGGTAACGTCACAGGGACTTAAATGAGCTCACAATTAAACTCCGCATTCCAGATGTGGCGGCAATTTGCGCCTCAAGAGAAAACCCCTGCGCCCTTCACGTCCAAGGGTCTGGGACTAAGTGTCCCCGGTATCCGGCAGGACAACCAAACCAGCCAAGCCTTTGAGGGTCTCCTGAAGGTAGCCAGTAATGCGGCTCAGGACTTCAATCGGCACAAGGCAGTAGATGGCCAGATGTCCGAACGGGCCGCTGAGAACTGGATGAAGGGCAAGTCCCCTGAGGAGTACCGAAAGGCTCTCCAAGATGGTCAAGTCCCCTTCCAGGAAGACCCCGTGGCCATGGCCCGGTTGCGCTACCTGCACGGTTACCACTCCTCGATTGCAGTACAGAATCAGGTAGCAGCGAACGTCGATGGGGGCGCTTACCGCGATGAGATGGACGCCAAGGGTAACGTGATTCGGAGCGCCTCTCAGATTGCCGTGGAGGACTATCACACCCGGCTCAAGGGAATGCGCGAAGAGCTCACAGGGACCCTCGGGTTTGACCCTGAAGATGAGGCGTTCTCCAACGGCATGTTCCGGGATTCCGACAAGGCCCTGTCCACCATCACGGCCTACCAGACCCGAGCTTCTGATAAACGCAACAGGATGCAGGCTCAGGTTCTCCACAGGGCAACCCGTAACGCGCTGATCCCTCAGGCCATGCAGGAAGGCTCTGACGTTGCTGTAGCTCAGGCTGTGGATTCATGGCAAGTCGGTTATGAAACTGGGGTCTATAAGGACCTCGGGGACACCCTGAAGGATGTTGGGGATACCCTCTCCACCGTTGGGTCCCGACCGGGCGGCCTGGAGGTCATTGATAAGCTGCTGGACAGCAAGGTCCCTGGTACAGAGAACACTGTCCGGGACTTCTATGACCAAGATGAGCTGGAGACTTTCCGGCAAAAGGCGCTGACCTCGGAGACAACCCAGCGGGCCGGTGCTGAGCTGGACTGGCAGGTTAAAGTCCAAGAGGCACAGGATGACCCTAACGGCCTCACCTGGCTTTACCAGTCGCACAGTGAAGAGCTGAAGCGGTCAGGTGGCACGGATACCCCTCGGGCCTCCCAACTGGTCCGGGAGATTACCTCCAAGAAGGCCGCCCTGGCGCGTGAAGCTGAGCGGACGGCTAAGGAGAACGCCAAGCTCTACACCCAGTCAGCCCGAGTGGCTGTCCTCACGGGTGAAGCGATGAAGTTTATCGGCGGGGATCGAGCAGCACAGTCCTACGGGGTTATGCCTGCTGACCCGGAGCTAGGTAAGTACACCAAGGAAGACGCCCTGGTGATGGAACGGGCCCTCCTGGAGCGCTACCAGAGCAAACCAGACAAGCTCCTGAAGCTGGCTGATTACATGCCGAATGGCTACATCGCCAACACCATCAAGGACTACTGGAAGGACACCTCAGCAACCATGGCGATTGACGCCTCACGGATTGCCCAAGGGACCCTCCGACCGGATGACATCAAGGAACCAGAGACCCTCCAGTCTGTTCAGCTCCTCAAAGATGCTGACCCACTTGCTTTCCGTAAGGTGATCGGTGGGGACGTAGACGCTCTGGCCAAGATGGACACCCTGGACACCCTCAAGGTGATGGGTATGGGCTACAAGGATATGGTCTTGGCTGAGTCCCGGATGGTCGGGATGGATAAGAAAACCCGTGATGGCCAGCTCAACAAGATCAAGCGGACCTTGATGGATGAGGCTGTAGCTCCTAAGCACCTCGGTAAGGCCGCCAACCTGAAGAACCTGGCTGGGAGCCCCTACGCCCAGACCTACATGAAGACCATGGTGAACGGCTTGCTGGCCGTGGGTATTCCAGATGAGGAAGCCTACAAGCGTGCTGACAGTGCGTTCGCTCAGAGTCATGTGGGCCTGAACGGCTTCCCAATCCCCACGGGGTTCTTCTCGGCTATCAAGGCTGAGGACCAAGTGAATACCGGATTGGACCTCCTCGGGGAAACCCTTGTGAACTACGCCAGCAGTCAGGGCGTTAGGGAGCAAGACGTTATCCCTGAGTTCGATAGCCAAACCCAGACGGTCTACCTCCGGGCACCTGGCAAGCCTCCAGTAACAATCCGCTCTGACCTCCTCCAGGAAGGTGCTGAAGCCCTTACAGATAAACGCCGGCAGGAAGCCCTGAAGGCCAACGCTGAAGCGGCTGAAGCGGCTGCTTCTACCGTCAAAACCCGCAGGACTGAAACCCGCACCAAGTTTGATCAGTTAGAGACTGACCTCCAAGAGCGCGAGTCCTGGCGTCCCCGTTAACCCTCACTCACATTAGGAGGCCCTCGTGGCTATCCCACAAGAAAGCCCCTACCGTGCTTTGTATGCGGCAGCGGGTGAACGCTACGGCGTGAGTCCTTCGGTACTCGAAGAGCAAGGCTTCCATGAGTCGAGCTGGAACCCCAAAGCGGTCTCCGATGCGGGGGCCCGTGGTATCGCTCAGTTTATGCCGGGCACTGGCCCTGCCTATGGCCTGGTAAACCCTGAAGACTACGAAGACCCGGCTAAGTCCATTGATGCTCAGGCGCGCTACATGAGCGACCTGAAGAAGCGCTTTGGCTCTGATGAGCTGGCCCTTGCGGCCTACAACATGGGCCCAACAGCCCTCCAGCGCCGGTTGGATAAAGCTGGTGGTGTACTGGAGAACGCTCAGATTCCTGAGGAAACCCGTGGCTACCTCCAGAAGTTCGCCTTGGGAAAGGCCGTAAGCTCGGGACCAACTGGAGCGCCCGAACCGAGCGGGATTGACTTCGGGACTCCCAAAAGGCCCAAGCCAGAGAGCGCGGTGGATCGTATCGCCGGGACTTCACTGGATGAGCTGGGCACTGACTCCGAACGCTCCCGCTGGGATGCCTTCACCGAGGGCCTCAGTCGCTCCACCATTGGCTCAGCCCTCCGTGCTCAGGATGTAACAACCCCCTTAGAGGCCATCAGCCCTGACTGGACGCCTTCCCCTGCTGATGTTGAGCGGGTGTCGGCTGCTGGTGTGGGTGAAGCCGGAGCCCGGTTTGTTTTCGAGCACTCGTTTGCTTCAGAGGACATCGACGGGCTCATAGAGATTGCCCGTGAGAACCGCGCTAGTGCAGCAGCAGATGGCCGCCAAGGTGTCCTGACCTCGCTTGCAGGCGGTGTCGGGGAGATGCTGGGTGACCCCATCACCTATGGAACCCTGATTGCCCCCAGCGGGGCCCTCTTGGGGAAGCTCTTCAACCCTGGAACCGCTCGGGTCCTCGGGTCCTCTGCTGGTATTGCCGTTGAAGGCGCAGCCTACGGGGCCCTCACAGAGGCCACACGGGAAGTCTCCACAGGTGTTGATGCTGACTACCAGTCGGCCATTCTTGCGGGTGCTGTGGGCGGCGTAGCCATCCATGGAGCCTTTAAGGGTGTGGAGTTTGGCTTGGGGAAACTCAATGACCGAACCCGCAACAGCTTCTCCTATGTAGAGGATATGGAAACGGCTGGGGTCATGGAGCGTGCTGGGATCATCCCGGAGACTCCCTATGAGCCAGGCCCCCTCACCAAGGAGCACCTGAAGGTAGACACCTACAACCCGGTTGCCCGTATCTCCACCATTGCCGAACGGATGCGCTCCAGTCAGAACCCTGAGATTCAAACCGCTGCCTTGGGCATGTTCAGGAATGACAAGGGATACGCAGACGGGACCAGTGGCCTTGGCCGGATGACTGGTGAGGAAGTGAAGCGGAACTTAGACAATGAGTTCTTCGACGTGGACTCCACCTACTCCCGCCATGTGGAAGAGTTTATCGGCTCCCGTAGGGGCTCCGGTCTGTCCAAGGCTGAGCTTGAGGAAGAGTTCGGCTACATGGTGACCATGGCCCGTGAGGGCTCCCTCCAGAATCCCCCGGAGTCAGTCCGTCAGGCTGCTGAGCTGATGGGTAAGTTCTATGACGCCCGGATTGAAGATGTCCTGTTCCCTGGTCAGAAGTTTGGCGAAGGTGCGGACATCCTGGACAACCCTAAGGACTGGGCTGGGGTGCGTAACTACGCGCCGGTCATCATGGATACCGCCAAGATCGCCCGAGCTGCCCAGCGTGTGGGTGGTGATGAAGCCCTGGTGAAGATTGGTGGTCGGGCCCTGTTCGCCTCCCTGCGAGACCCTGATGTCCTCCAAAGGGCCGTCAAGGAGTTTGAGGAAGAGGTGAACAAGTCGCTCGCTGAGGGTGCCCAGAAGATTGAGGCACTGGAAGCCAGCGGTAAGGCCACTCAGGAGTTCCTCAAGTGGGCCCAGATTCAGGCTGAGAAGCAGGCGATGGGTTATGTCGATCAGGATATGAGCCGCATCAAAGCTCACCTGTACAAGACCACTGACCCCTCCGAGCTTCCCGACTTTATGAGGAAGCGGGGAATCTTCAAGACCAATGCGGCAATCACCCTCCCCGATGGTTCCAAGTTCTCCGTGGACAAGGACCTACGGAGCGGTGATGTACGATCGATCATGCACTCCTACCACAAGCGGACGGCTGGTGACCTGGCCATGGCTGTAGGGCTGGGTGACAAGGGCTTTACTGGGTTCGCTGAGCGCCTGGCGCGTATCGAGCAGCAGATAGCTAAGGCCACCCGTGAGGACAATCCCAAGCTGAAGCGGGAACTTGAGGGTGACCTCAGCGCCCTGCGCATTGGTGCCAAGAAGCTGTACGGGATGTCCCTCAATCAGGATGGCCGTGGTGCCGCTGATATGATCGCCGGTAGCCTCACCAACCTGTCCTTTGTGGCGAAGTCGGCCTACATGGGCCCGATGAACTACACGGAAATCTCCACAGGGCTGGCGAACTACGGGATGGGGTTCTTCTTCAAGGCCCTCCCCGGTGCCGGGAAGCTGGTTCAACGGGTCTCCAAAGGCAAGGCCACGGCTGAGGACTTGGAGCTCCTCCAGAACCGCCTGTGGGGCGAAGAGATGCACGAGGTTGTATATCCCTCCCATCTCCAATCCACCTACAGCCTGGCCCGTGAGAATGCCCCTGCGCCCATCGCTGCTGTCTATGCGATTACCCAACGGCTAACAGAGGTGGCCCCTTCGGCCAAGCTCCTGAACGCCACCACTAACCGTATCGTCAAGGCTGCACAGGAAGAGTTCCTAGCTGAGCTTGTACGGCATGCCCACGGGCGCACCTCAAAGGTCTTCGCAGACGCCAAGCTGAAGCATATGGCTGTAGACCCTGAGGCGTTCACGGCAATCCTCAAGCACGTTAAGAGCTCCTCCAAACTGGGTAAAGGCAACAAGTTCTCCCTGGACTCTTCCAAGTTCCTCAGTGGCTCCGGTCAGACTCCAATGGAGGCCCGTAAGGTGATCGCCGAGATTCGCCGCATGGGTGACCTTGCAGCATCGGACGTGATCCAGCGGCCATCCATCGGGGATACCTTCATCTGGGCTGACTCGAAGAACCCGTTGATTCGGTTTCTCACTCAGTTCCAGACGTTCTCTATGCGGTCCCTCGAAAAGAAGCTCCTCAAGGGCGTCAATCGGGTCCGCAACGGGGATGTTGATGAGGCCATGCAAATGACCTTATCCCTTGGTCTATCTGGTCTGGGTGTTACCGCCTTCGCTGTTGTCCGGGGCCAAACCATCCGGGATGAAACCAAGCGTGAGGAGTTCTATAAGAACGCCTTGGGCTATGACACCGAGGAAGGCGAGTGGGACTTCACCACGTTAGCTGTGGGTGCTCTCAAGCGCTCCTCCTACCTGGCGGCTCCAAGCCTGGCCTATGACACCATCGGGACTCCTCTGGGGGCTCCTTATGCGGGACTGGCGCGGACCTCAGTGGAAACGGCAGAAGAACAAGGGAAGTCCCGTGGGGAACCCTTCGGTAAACCTGACTTCGGCCAGGCCGTGGGGAACCTCCCAGCGGTGAAGTACGCAACAAACCTCGGGGGCGCTCTCGTTGCCCCTATCAATATGTTCCGCCCGGACCTCGATGAGGAACAGGTAGAGCGTCAGAAAAGAGCCCTCCTCTTCAACCTCAAGGGAATCCTCCCTAACGATCCTGCTACGCAAACAGCGCTGTCCTGGCTGATTGAGAACAGTGTCGAGGGTGAGGATCAGGACTAACCCACAGGCCACGGACGGCCTCCTCCAGGAACACACTCAATGGCGGATAACGCTAGAACCGTTCAGGTGATCATTGTCGAGACACCTACGGACAAGTTTGACATCCCCTTCGACTACCTCTCCAAGCAGTTCGTGAAGCTCTTCATTGATGCGGTTCCTCAAGAGCCCCTCGTGGACTTCGACTTCATCACCGCAACCCGTATCCAGATGCTCACAGGTAACGTGCCAGTGGGTGCTGTGGTGGAGCTTCGCCGCCGTACTGACTCAAGCATCCGACTGGTGACCTTTAAGGACGCCTCAGTATTGACAGCCAGTGACCTGGATATTTCGGCTCTCCAAACTCTGCACATGGCAGAAGAGGCGCAGGATGCGGCCCTGGATGCGGTCAGTATCAATCAGGATGGGGTCTATGATGCCCGCCTGAAGCGCATTGTGAATGTGGGGGACCCTGTAGGCCCTCAGGACGCAATGAATCTCCGGAGCGCTAACACGCTGGGGGCAAGTATCCTCGGGACTGCTTCAGCGAAAGCTCAAGAGGCGGTCCAAGCGGCTGGCGTTGCGGTCGGGGCTAAGGATCAGGCTGTCAATGCAGCGGCTCAAGCTTCAGCAGCGTCTGGAGTAGCCGTTACGAAAGCCACTGAAGCCACTGAAGCGGCGCTGACAGCCAATACCGCAGCAGGTGAGGTTTCTAGTAACCTAAATGAATATCGGGCCATTAGGAACGAGCTCAGCGCTGGTCCGGCAGGCGGCATGCTACCTGTAGGTAAGCCGGATTGGTGCCCTATGCGGGGAGCCATTTGGGCGGGCTTCGCGGCTCTAGACGGTCAGGAACTTCCACATGCGACGTATCCTGATTTTGTGGCGGCGCTTAGCGCGGGGAACCTCCCAACAACTTCTGAAACGCTCTGGCAGAGCGACCCTACGCAGCGTGGTAAGTTCGTTCTCAACTCATCCCCTGGTAAGTTCCGCCTGGCGGACTACAACGGTAAATATCCAGGCTCTATGGGTGCCGTATTTAGACGGGGCGACGGGGCGACGGGGCGATGAGCGCGGCAGCAGGTACTATCCAGCAGGACGCATTCCGCAGCCACTCCCATACCGTTAACGTAAGTGCCGATCAAGGCAGCGGGGGTACATATACTGGACGCTTACGCGGCGGCCTCCACCTAGATGGCTCCCCCCTGGACAACGCCAACTACGGGCTTAACGCCACTGGCGGTCCTGAAACGCGCCCGCTGAATGTGGCAGGCTGTTGGGTTGTCAAGTTATATGGCGCAGTAGTGAATGTTGGCTCTGCAAACGCGGCGCAGTTAGCAAGTGATTACGCCAATCTCGCCAGTCGGTTAGCTACTTTGGAAAATGGCATCCCTCAAAAACCTGAGGTTGTATGGAGTGGGGGGGTAGGCATGGCAGGCGCGCGCATCGCTCTTACGAGGCCATTGGTGCCTGGTGATATGGTGTGGTTACGTCATAATGATAATAATTGGACATACAGTAACCCGATTATCATTACTCAGGAGATGCTCTCTACTGGAAGACTTTGGAGTTGGAATTTCGGTGTTAGTGGCGCAACTTCAGTTACTCTAAACACGCCATCACAATTAACTACAGTCAATTTCACAGCGGGCTATGGTATTAACCAGATATGTGCTTCAAAGGCGAAAATTTAGATGGAGAAAGTTTACTATAACATTCGGTTCAACTTCCTCCAGTCCGCGCCAGTACCTTCAGGGGAGGGCTGGCGGCTGGCTACTGATGAAGATATTAAGGCAGTAAATGGGCAGGGTATTGATCCCATAACTGCTTTCAGGGAAATGCGTAAAGAGCTAGTTAGTCGCATCAAGGTGACAAGCTCCCTTGGCCGAACCTTTGACGGTGACGAGGTGTCTACCACCCGCATGCTCAAGCCTATTGAAGTCCTCAAGAATGAGCGTGAAGGTGCTACGGCCCTCTGGGTCCTCTCAGATAACACTCCAGCACAAGTGGGTCTCGAAGAGTTCCGCGAAGTGTTGAAACTTGCCGGGATCGAGCAGACCAAACTGTGGATTCCGCCAGAGACAATTGATGTTCAAACTTGACTTCACCTCGGGGACCATTCAGTGGGCCCCTCAGACTGCCGCTGGTGTTGATGTTGGATACCGGATCGTGTTCGGTCTTTCCCTTAACGAATGGTTTTATGTCTCGGTGATTATCTACACCGTGGCCCAAACCGTTGTTCTTCTAATGCGTAACAAACGAGAGTCCAAGCAGTGTCCGAAAGACTGATTGAGTTGCTCGGCGAGTTGCACTCCGAACTTGCCAACCAACTCCTACTGGACTTAGAGAACCCCGAAAAGCGCTCCCCTCAGTTGTATGCACAGATCATTAAGTTCCTCAAAGATAATGGCATTGATGCTCTACCTAAAGCAGGTCGGCCAACTCAATCCCTCTTGGATGGTCTGGATAAGTACGCTAACGAAATAGAGCAGCTCTCTAAGCCGCACTAATCCCACCTGGTTACACCACGGCCTCTCTGAGCAATTCAGAGGGGCCTTTTTATTGGAGTCGCAATGACCCAAGAAGAACAGAAGAAACTCATTACCAACTTCGCCTTATTCGTCTGGGTAGTTTGGAAGTCCATCGGCCTCCCCCCGCCTACACCCATTCAAACGGATATGGCCAACACGCTTCAGACCCCTCCGAGTCGGCGCTTCATCATTCAGGGTTTCCGAGGTGTCGCTAAGTCCTTCATCACTTGTGCCTATGTGGTGTGGATGCTCTGGAGGAACCCAAACCTCAAGATAATGATCGTCTCGGCCTCGAAGGAACGGGCTGACGCTAACGCCCAATTCATTAAGAAGATCATCGCTGAGCTCCCTTTCCTGACCCACCTGAAGGCTGGACGGGATCAACGGGACACCCAGAACATCTTCGACGTGGGGCCAGCGAAGCCTGACCACTCCCCCTCTGTGAAGTCTGTTGGTATCACGGGCCAGCTCACGGGCTCCCGAGCGGACATCATCATTGCGGATGACGTAGAGGTCCCTGGTAACTCCTTTACCCAAGCCATGCGGGACAAGCTGTTTGAGCTCGTTAAAGAGTTCGATGCAATTCTGAAGCCGCAGGGTTCGGTCATCTATCTGGGCACGCCTCAGAACGAGATGAGCCTGTACAACGAGCTCCAGGAACGGGGCTACACCACCTACATCTGGCCAGCGAGATTCCCTTATGACGAAAAGCACCGTGCTAGTTATGGGAGCCGGCTCGCTCCCTACATTGCACGCCTCTTCGACGCTAATCCGAAAATTGCGGGGAGTCCTACAGACCCTAAGCGATTCGATGATGACGACCTCCGCGAGCGGGAGCTCTCCTATCGCCGTGCCGGCTTCATGCTTCAATTCATGCTGGACACCAGCCTTAGTGACGCAGACAAATACCCGCTCAAACTACGGGACCTCATTGTCACGCACCTGGGTAAGGAAGAGGCACCACTGAAGTTCACTTGGATGCCCTCACCTCAGGGCCTCCTGCCGAACCTCCCGCTGGTGGGTCTGAAGGGTGACCGTTACTACGGCCCCCACTCGATGACGCAGGATGTCGGGCGATACACCTATAAGATTCTCGTGGTGGACCCCTCGGGCCGGGGCAAGGATGAGACCGGTTACGCCGTCCTGTTCTTCCTGAACGGTTTCATCTTCCTGATGGAAGTTGGGGGCCTCCTTGGGGGCTACTCCGATGAGACCCTGGAGGCGCTAGCTAAGATCGCCAAGAAGTGGCAAGTGAACGAGGCAGTCATTGAGGGTAACTTCGGTGACGGCATGTACACCAAGCTCTTCACGCCTGTACTCGCTGGCATCCACAAGTGCGCCATAACCGAGGTCAAGTCCAAGGGTCAGAAGGAAGTCCGCATCATCGACACCCTAGAGCCCCTGGTGACCAACCATAGGTTTGTGGTGAACCTGGATGCAGTCCAACAGGACTACGACTCGGCGGCCTCCACAGAGCCCTTCTACTCCTTCTTCTACCAGTACACCCGCCTTACGGCTGACCGTGGGTCCCTCAAGTCTGATGACCGGCTAGACGCCGTGGCCATCGGTGTGGCCCACCTCTGTGACGTAATGGATGTGTCCCCGGACGAAGGCGTGAAGACAGCCCGTGAGGACTTCTTTGAGGATGCCCTGGAGGGCCTTATGAACATCACCTCCAGTGTTCTCCACGTCTGTGGCCTAACGGTACAGATGAACACCAATGAAGGCGTTGAAGGCTCCCTAGAGGGCCTCAACTGGATGGATAACTAACAACCTGGCACTACCTACCTTAATTGGCGGGTGGTGCCTTTTTTGTCGGCTCAAGGGCCCTGTACACCGGGACGATAACGAACCCAAAGGTGATGAAGAGAGTCCACGGGTTACCCAAGCCGGCACCCAGTTGGGAGGCCAGTAAGAGGTCTATGGGGTCCCCTAGGCGGGGCTCTGAGAGGGTTCCACCAGCTCCGATGGCTGACATACAGAGTTGCACGAAAGGCACCGCCACGAGGCCCGTAAGGCCAGCGATGATGTACCTCAAAATGATGGGCATAACAGGTCCTTAGAAACCGTGACTCACTCGACCAATCCAGTCACAACTGAGACCAGTGGAGTTACATGACACTATAGGGATTGAGTTACATGACACTTTAGAATCCCCCCGAGGATATACCCATATAGGGTTGTCACTGGGCATCCCCATTAGGGTTACCTCAGGAGGGTCCTGAGGGTCCTGTCTCAGCATTGTCCTGAGCCAGTGACCTAATCAGTCATCTTGGGTGGTTGATCAATATTGATTATATCCACTCAGGACTATCCCA
Organism: Pseudomonas sp. HMWF032; assembly: GCF_003060885.1. GTDB lineage: Bacteria > Pseudomonadota > Gammaproteobacteria > Pseudomonadales > Pseudomonadaceae > Aquipseudomonas. The sequence continues at coordinate 173,174 of NZ_QAIG01000004.1, read as the reverse complement.
CCTATAGGAGACTCCCGTGTCTGTAGCATCGACCAATGACCAAGCAACCAATCCAACCCGAGCTGCTCAAGTCCAAGCAGCCCTGGCGAACGTCCTTAAAGACAAACGCTTCTGGGCTCTCGTGGCCTCTGTTGCGGCTGCTGCTGGTTTCACTCTTTCTCCTGAGCTCTCTGGAGCGGTGTGCAACGGCGCAGCCGCCCTAACTCAGTAGGCTTTACAGCCTCCCTTCGTTAGGGCCCTCAGTCAATCTCTATGGGTAACTCTTCAATAGGGTTCTCTATAGAGCTTGACAGTGCCTATTACCATTGATCTACCTCCCCTAGGGACTCCTCTGGAGCTGCCCTGTACCCTCTGGTGTTTCTACCGGAGTTCCCAAAGGGGCTTGATTTTGGCGGAAATTTGCAAGAGGGTACTTTAAGTTGTACGCTTTCAGCACTTCCCCCCTGGGGGCCTCCCGCCTGGCCTCCTCTGCCCTGCCTGCCGGGGCCTACCTGCTGTGCCTTTCCCGCTTGCCCAAGGGCCATCCCTTCGCATAACAGGGATTATGTTTAATGCAGGCCAAGATCCAGCAACACGCGGCCACGGCTTGGGCAGGTTTCCATGTAACGATGCGCTTCGACTACATCGTCGAAACTGTAAACCTTGTCGATCAGCGGTTTGAGTAAACCATCTGCTGTCAGCTGATTGATGCCTTGCACAGCCTTGGCAACGGCAACTGAATCCTGCGGAATATTCAGCTCTTCCTTGCCAGTGAAATTACCGATGCAATGCACGAAGAATTGAATGTTCTTCTGGAACGCCGCACAAGCTGGGAATGGCGTTTCATTGCCGCCTTGCAGATCGAACAAGATCAGCCGACCGCGCGGCGCGATGGCGTCGCCCAGCAGGCACATCTGCGGGCCGCCAAGCGCATCCATCACCACATTCACACCACGGCCATCGGTCAGCTTGCTGACGCGGCTAACCAGATCCTGTTCCTCAGTGAGGATGATGTGATCCGCGCCCAGCTGCTTGAGAAAGTCACGGTCCTCGGCAAAGGCTGTCGCCGCAATGACAGTTGCGCCCAAGGCTTTGCCCATCTGCACGATGTACGGGCCCCAACAGCGGCTTGCGGCCGTTACCAGCACGGTTTCACCGGGCTGCAAACGCGCCAGTTCGCTGAAACCGAACCAGCCGACCATCGATGGTAGATAGTGCACGGCGGCCTGTTGAGCGGTCAGGTTCTCCGGGTAACGCGCCAAGGAACTGCGTGGCAATACCACATGCTCGGCGTAACTGGGATAACGGTTGGCGCTGTGCCCCGGGAAGCTCGCTACTCGATCACCCACAGTCAAATCAGTCACGCCATCGCCGAGGGCCAGCACCACGCCGGCCAGTTCGTGGCCCAGGCCTGCCGGCAATTGCGTTGGGGTATTGCCCAGATTCTGCCGCCAGAGCACGTCGTACCAGCTGACACCTACAGCTTCAACACCGACCAGCACTTCACCAGCGGCGGGCGCCGGGGCTTGACGCTCTTCGATCTTGAGGACATCGGCCTCACCAAACTCGTGGAAACGCACTATGCGGGACATCGCAAACCTCTTCGGTTGACCCATTCAGGTCGCGGCAACTGTTCAGCATCTCTGCGCGATACAGCGATGGCGACCTCTTTATGGCCACGGACTTTATCCGGGCTTTGCCAGCAATTCCACCGCTCAGGGCTGATATTCACCATGCTTGTCGATGATGATGAGTCACGCACACATCATTTCGCCGTGCATATTGCCTGGCAACAGCATTCGGCATTAGCCTGATTCGCGCGCAAAACCGCAGCCACTCCAGAATGGACACCGGATGAACCGTAACGATCTTCGCCGCGTCGATCTCAATCTGCTGATCGTCTTTGAAACGCTGATGCATGAACGTAGCGTGACCCGTGCGGCGGAAAAACTGTTTCTGGGCCAGCCGGCCATCAGTGCGGCCCTCGCCCGTTTGCGCAGCCTGTTCGATGACCCGCTGTTCGTGCGCACCGGTCGCAGCATGGAGCCTACCGCCCGCGCCATGGAGATTGCCGCCCTGCTCTCGCCGGCGCTGGATTCGATTTCTACGGCGGTCAGTCGTGCGGCTGATTTTCACCCAGCCACCAGCACTGCGGTCTTTCGCATCGGCCTGTCGGATGACGTCGAATTCGGTCTCTTACCGCCGCTGATCAAGCGCTTACGCGCCGAAGCCCCGGGCGTGGTGCTGGTGGTTCGCCGCACCAACTACCTGCTGATGCCGGCCTTGCTGGCCTCCGGGGAGATTTCCGTGGGCGTTGCCTACACCGAAGAGTTACCGGCCAACGCCAAGCGCAAGGTGTTGCGCCGTAGTAAACCGAAACTGCTACGTGCCGATACCGCGCCTGGTGCACTGAGCCTGGATGATTTCTGTGCCAGGCCGCACGCGCTGGTGTCCTTTGCCGGCGATCTGGGTGGTTTTATCGATACCGAACTGGAAAAACAGGGGCGTAAGCGTCGCGTGGTACTCGCCCTGCCCCAGTTCAACGGCCTGGGTACCCTGCTGGCCGGCACCGATATTCTGGCCACCGTGCCGGATTACACCGCAACCGCCCTGACCTCTGCGGGCGGAGTCCGCGCCGAAGAACTGCCCCTGCCGACGCAGACTTTCGAGCTGCACATGGCCTGGCGTGGCGCCCAGGACAACGACCCAGCGGAACGTTGGCTGCGTTCGCGCATCCAGATGTTCTGCGGTGATCCGGACAGCCTGGAGTAAACCTAGCACCGGAGCAACGGTGCGTTCAGGGCACTTTGTTCACATAGTTGAAATCGATAAAAGCCCCTTCATCATCATTCACGATGATAGTCACCTTCGCGGCATTCGATTCGTTCCACGCCAGAGCGCGCAGCAGACTCCGCCCCATCACAACACCCTTGGGCGGATACACACATGGAACAGTCCAATAACAATCGCTGGCATTTCCCCTTGGCCCTTGCCGCAGTGCTGGTCTTGAGTGCATGCGGAAAATCACCGGAAACCGCACAGCAGATGCCGGCCGCAAAAGTCAGCGTGGCAGAAGTCATCGAACAACCGATCAACGAATGGGATGAATTCACCGGGCGCCTGGAAGCGCCTGAATCGGTCGAGATCCGTCCACGTGTATCCGGTTTCGTTGATCGCGTTGCCTTTGCCGAAGGCAGCCTGGTGAAGAAAGGTGACCTGCTGTTCCAGATCGATCCGCGGCCGTTCCAGGCCGAAGTCAAGCGTTTCGAAGCTCAGCTGCAACAGGCCCGTGCCAGCCAGGCGCGCACGCAAAGTGAAGCCAATCGCGGCGAGCGCCTGCGCCAGAGCAACGCCATCTCTGCCGAACTGGCTGATGCCCGCGCCAGCGCCGCGGCAGAAGCCAAAGCGGCGGTGGCTGGCATCCAGGCGGAACTGGATAACGCCCGTCTTAACCTGAGCTTCACCCGCGTTACCGCGCCAATTGATGGCCGCGTCAGCCGCGCGGAAATCACCGAAGGCAACCTGGTGAATGCCGGTCAGAGCCTGCTGACCACGCTGGTCAGCACCGACAAGGTGTACGCCTACTTTGATGCCGATGAGCGCGTATTCCTCAAATACGTCGAACTGGCGCGTCTGGTCGGCGGTCAGGCGCGTGATGCCAGCCCGGTGTACCTGGGCCTGTCCAGCGAAGACGGCCACCCGCACCTGGGTGAACTGGATTTTCTCGACAACCAGGTTAACCCGCAGACCGGCACCATCCGTGGCCGTGCGGTGTTCGATAACCGTGATGGCCGCTTCACGCCGGGCCTGTACGCACGCCTGAAGCTGGTTGGCAGCGGTCAGTACGCGGCCGCGCTGATCAAGGATGAAGCGGTCGGCACTGACCTGGGCAAGAAGTTCGTTTTGGTGCTCGACAAGGACAACGCCGTGCAATACCGCGCCATTGAACTGGGACCGAAACTGGAAGGCCTGCGTATCGTGCGTCAGGGCTTGGCCAAGGGCGAGAAAATCGTGGTCAACGGCCTGCAACGTGCCTTCCCCGGTTCCACGGTTGATCCGCAGAGCGTGCCGATGGCCGACGAGGCCACCCTCGTCCAACTGCTGCGCTTGCGTCAGTCAGTCGATGAGCGCGATGCGCCACGGGTCGCCAAACAGGACACCCACAACGGCAAGCCTCGCGGCTGACATGACGCCTGGGGCGCACTGCGCCCCCTACCCGACAACCTGATTCGTAGGGCGCGCGTGGCCGTTAGGGCCTGGCGCACCGGCGTCCGAGGACTTTCTGATGAACTTCTCGCAATTCTTTATTCAGCGGCCGATTTTCGCCGCTGTGCTATCACTGTTGATCCTGATTGGCGGGGCCATCTCGCTGTTCCAGTTGCCGATCAGCGAATACCCGGAAGTGGTGCCGCCCACCGTGGTGGTGCGCGCCACCTTCCCCGGTGCCAACCCCAAGGTGATTGGTGAAACCGTTGCCTCACCGCTGGAACAGGCGATCACCGGGGTGGAAGGCATGCTCTATATGTCGTCCCAGGGCACGGCCGACGGCAAGATGACCCTGACCCTGACCTTCGCCCTCGGCACCGATCTGGACAAAGCCCAGGTGCAGGTGCAGAACCGCGTGACGCGGACCATGCCGACCCTGCCCACCGAAGTGCAGCGCCTTGGCGTGACCGTCGACAAGGCTTCGCCCGACCTGACCATGGTCGTGCACCTGACCTCGCCGGACGACCGCTACGACATGCTGTATCTGTCCAACTATGCTGCGCTCAACGTCAAGGACGAGCTGGCGCGCCTGGATGGCGTGGGTGATGTGCAGCTGTTCGGCCTGGGCAACTACTCGCTGCGCGTGTGGCTCGATCCGAACAAGGTCGCGTCACGGGGCCTGGCCGCCAGTGACGTGGTCAATGCCATTCGTGAGCAGAACCGCCAGGTCGCGGCCGGCTCGCTCGGTGCCCCGCCCTCTGACGCTGGCAACAGCTTCCAGCTGTCGATCAACACCCAAGGCCGTCTGGTCAGCGAGGAAGAGTTTGAGAACATCATCATTCGCGCCGGTGAAAACGGTGAAATCACCCGTTTGAAAGACATCGCACGCATTGAACTGGGTTCCAGCCAGTACGCCCTGCGCTCCTTGCTCAACAACAAGCCGGCGGTTGCCATCCCGGTGTTCCAGCGTCCCGGCTCCAACGCCATCGAGATTTCCGATGCGGTGCGCGCCCGCATGGCTGAGTTGAAACAGAACTTCCCGCAGGGCGTGGACTACGAAATCGTCTATGACCCGACCATCTTCGTGCGTGGCTCCATTGAAGCGGTGGTGCATACCCTGCTCGAGGCCATCATCCTGGTGGTGCTGGTGGTGATCCTGTTCCTGCAAACCTGGCGCGCGTCGATCATCCCGCTGGCCGCCGTGCCGGTGTCGTTGATCGGCACCTTCGCCGTGATGCACATGTTCGGCTTCTCGCTCAACGCGTTGTCGCTGTTCGGTCTGGTGCTGGCCATCGGTATCGTGGTGGACGACGCCATCGTGGTGGTGGAAAACGTTGAACGGAATATCGGCTTGGGCAAAACCCCGGTAGAGGCCACCAAGCAGGCAATGAAGGAAGTCACAGGGCCGATCGTGGCCACGGCCTTGGTGCTGTGCGCGGTGTTTATCCCCACGGCGTTTATTTCCGGGCTTACCGGTCAGTTCTACCAGCAGTTCGCGCTGACCATCGCCATCTCCACGGTGATCTCGGCCTTCAACTCACTGACCCTGTCCCCTGCCCTGGCGGCCGTGCTGCTGAAAAGCCACGACGCGCCGAAGGACCGCTTCTCCAAGGTGCTCGACAAACTGTTTGGCGGCTGGTTGTTCAACCCATTCAACCGCCTGTTTGACCGCGCCAGCCACGGTTATGTCGGTACGGTGAAACGCGTCTTGCGCGGCAGCGGCATCGCCCTGTTCGTCTACGCCGGTTTGATGGGGCTGACCTACCTGGGCTTTGCCACCACACCGAGCGGTTTCGTCCCGGCGCAGGACAAACAGTACCTGGTGGCCTTCGCCCAACTGCCGGATGCCGCGACCCTGGACCGCACCGAAGATGTGATCAAGAAAATGTCGGAAATCGCCGGTAAACACCCCGGTGTGGAAAACACCGTGGCCTTCCCCGGCCTGTCGATCAACGGCTTCACCAACAGCCCGAACAGCGGCATCGTCTTCACCCCGCTGAAGCCCTTTGATGAGCGCAGCGATCCGTCGATGAGCGCCACGGCGATTGCGGCCGAGCTGAACGCCCAGTTCAGCGAGATTCAGGACGCCTATATCGCCATCTTCCCGCCACCACCGGTGCAGGGCCTGGGTACTATCGGCGGCTTCCGCCTGCAGGTGCAGGATCGTGGCAACCTGGGCTATGACGAACTGTACGTGCAAACCCAGAACGTTATCGCCAAGGCCCGTGCGCTGCCGGAGCTGGACCCGATGTCGGTGTTCACCAGCTACCAGGTGAATGTGCCGCAGATCGATGCCGCCATCGACCGCGAAAAAGCCAAGACCCACGGCGTGGCGATCAGCGACATCTTCGACACCATGCAGATCTACCTGGGCTCGTTGTACGCCAACGACTTCAACCGTTTTGGCCGGACCTACCAGGTCAACGTGCAGGCCGAGCAACAGTTCCGCCTGGAGCCGGAGCAGATTGGCCAGCTCAAGGTGCGCAACAACCGGGGCGAAATGGTGCCGCTGTCGGCATTCCTTAAAGTCAGCGCCAGCTCGGGTCCGGATCGGGTGATGCACTACAACGGCTTCCTCACCGCCGAAATCAACGGCGCGGCAGCCCCCGGTTACAGCTCCGGCCAGGCCGAAGCGGCGATGGCCAAGCTGCTCAAGGAAGGACTGCCCAACGGCATGAGCTTCGAATGGACCGACCTGACCTACCAGCAAATTCTGGCTGGTAACAGCGCGATCTTCGTCTTCCCGCTCTGCGTGCTGCTGGCCTTCCTGGTGCTGGCCGCTCAGTACGAAAGCTGGAGCCTGCCGCTGGCGGTGATCCTGATCGTGCCGATGACCCTGCTGTCGGCTATCACTGGGGTGATCCTGGCCGGTGGCGACAACAACATTTTCACCCAGATTGGCTTGATCGTACTGGTGGGATTGGCCTGTAAGAACGCCATCCTGATCGTCGAATTCGCCAAGGAAAAACAGGAAGAAGGCATGGACCGCGTCAGCGCGGTGCTGGAAGCCTGCCGCTTGCGTCTGCGACCGATTCTGATGACCAGCTTCGCCTTCATCATGGGTGTGGTGCCGTTGGTGCTGTCTTCCGGCGCCGGCGCGGAAATGCGCCATGCCATGGGCGTCGCAGTATTCAGCGGCATGCTCGGCGTGACCTTCTTCGGCCTGCTGCTGACCCCGGTGTTCTATGTGTTGATTCGCGGGTTCGTGGAGAAACGCGAAGCACAGAAAGCCGCGCGTTTGCAGGAGGTGCAGGCATGAAGTCCCTTAATGCCAAGCCGCTGGCCCTCAGCCTGTTGACCCTGGCGCTGACTGCCTGCGCCGTCGGCCCGGACTACCAGGCCCCGCAAACCGCAGATGCCAAGCTGAAAAGCGCGCAAAGCAGTAGCTACGACCGCTCGCGCTTTGAAACCAGCTGGTGGCAGCAGTTCGACGACCCGGCACTCAACCAACTGGTGCAACAATCACTCGAGGAAAACCGTCAGCTGCGCGTGGCCTTTGCCCGCCTGCGGGCGGCCCAGGCCATTCGTGATGACCTCGGCAACGATCAGTTGCCGACCGTCACCAGCCGCGCCAGCGGTGAATTCGGCAAAGCCCAGCAACCCGGCGTCACCGAGCAGCGCGTGCGCGGCGAGCGTTATGACCTGGGTCTGGACATGCTCTGGGAACTGGACCTGTTTGGCCGCATCCAGCGTCAACTGGAAGCCAGCGATGCCGAGCTGGACGTGGCCGAAGCGGATTATCAGCAGCTGCAGGTCAGCCTGATCGCCGAGCTGGTGGATGCTTACGGCAGCCTGCGCGGCGCGCAACTGCGTGAACGGATTGCCCGCGACAACCTGAGCAACCAGCAGGAATCCCGCGCCATCACCGAGCAGCTACGTGAAGCCGGCGTCGGTAGCCAGCTCGATGTACTGCGCAGCGACGCGCGCCTGGCTGGCACCGAAGCCAGCCTGCCGCAATTGCAGGCCGAACAGCAGCGCGCCAAGCACCGCATCGCCACCCTGCTCGGTCAACGTCCTGATCAATTAAGCGTGGACCTCTCAGCCCAGGACCTGCCCGCCATCGCCAAGGCGCTACCGGTGGGCGACCCCGGCGAGTTGTTGCGCCGCCGCCCGGATATCCGCGCGGCCGAACGGCAACTGGCCGCTGCCACTGCCAATATCGGTGTGGCGACGGCGGACCTGTTTCCTCGGGTGAGCCTGTCCGGCTTCCTCGGCTTTACCGCCGGGCGAGGCTCGCAGCTGGGCTCATCAGCAGCGCAAGCCTGGGGCCTGGCACCGACTATCAGCTGGGCGGCGTTTGATCTGGGCAGCGTACGTGCACGCCTGCGCGGTGCTGAAGCCGAAGCCGATGGCGCGCTGGCCAACTATGAACAACAGGTGCTACTGGCCCTGGAGGAATCCGCCAACGCCTTTAGCGACTACGGCAAACGCCAACAACGGCTGCTCGCCCTGCTGCGCCAATCCGACGCCAGCCGCGCCGCTGCCGAGCAAGCCCGCGTGCGCTACCGCGAAGGTGAAGTGGACTTCCTCGTGCTGCTCGACGCCGAACGTGAACGCCTGAGCGCCGAAGACGCCCAGGCCCAAGCGGAAGTTGAGCTGTATCGCGGCATCGTCGCCATCTACAAGGCCCTCGGCGGCGGGTGGCAGCCTAACGCCTGACTCGCTCAACGACTCTCCCCCCAGGTTGGCCTGGCCAACCCTTTCCCGCCCCGCGGCAGTTGCTCCTTGCTGTGGGGCTTTTTTATTGGGTGGGCTGCGTCAGGCCAGGCGAGTAGAAGGACTCTCGCCCCGCTTGTCGCTCAACTCAACCACCACTAATCTGCGCGCATTTTCAAGGGAACGGCACATGCGTGAGCGCAAGGCAGCACGATTACTGGTCATTAGTCCTTCCAGGGAAGTCCTTCTTTTCAGATTTCACCATACAGACGACGCTTTGGCCGGTACAAGCCATTGGGCCACGCCCGGTGGTGGTTTGGAGCAAGGAGAAACATTCCAAGCAGCGGCAGTACGTGAGCTGTACGAGGAGACAGGCATTCAAGTCAGCACAGTGGCGGCTCCTGTGGCCGACCGAAGGGTTTCATTGATGCTGCCCAGCGGCGAAGCAGTGATCGCCGTGGAGCAGTATTTTATTGTGCATGCCCCAACCATAGCTCTTTGCAGTGCTCATTGGACAACGCACGAGAGAAAGGTCATGGCAGATCATCACTGGTGGTCAGCCCAAGCACTGATAGCCACACAAGAAACGGTGTGGCCAGAGAATTTGGTGCAACTGCTTGTGGATGCTGGGGTATTCACATTGCCTGCCTGACCGCTCTATGAGCAGCTGGCTGTGGGCCACGGCGTATGATTTTCTTATTTTCTGACGTCAGGATTGCCATGTCCCCCGACAAAGCTTGCCCAGTGATACTTTCATCTGCGCGGCCCTACAAAATCCTTTTGTTCCGCCACCCTCTAGCAGGCGTTCAACTGGTAAAGGGCAGCATAAAAAAGGGAGAAACGCCTGGCGTCGCTGCATTGCGTGAATTGACGGAAGAGTCAGGCATCAGTGACGCTGTGATTGAAAACGACCTTGGGGTTTGGGATTCCGAGCATCTAGGCCAGGTTTGGTCGTTCCAATTGTGCCAGGTAGAAAGAGCATTGCCCGAGCGATGGTCCCACCAGACAGTTGATGACTATGGTCATTTGTTCGAATTCTACTGGGCATCACTCGAGAATCCCCCACATGACGAGTGCCACCCGGTGTTTCAGCGGGCACTGGCATTTTTGCGCACAAAGCTGAACGCACCGATAGATGAGCGACGCTGACGCGCGCTACCTGTCTATCGCCAGCGGCATATGCGGATCTTACCCCGCGCAACATTTCACTCGATCCACTTCTCCGCCACTCAACTGGCCTGAGCACAACTCGGCTGCCCGGCCGAGTAACGCAAACCCGGGCTGACTGCCGCGTTGAATTCCTTCAGAGCTGTCGAGCCGATTAATAGCGGGTATTCGAAGGCGCTGCGGTCGGTCAGATTGACTTCGATATTCTTCAGTTCATCGCCTACGCAGATACCCATTTCAATCACCGGACGGGCGGTGTAGAGCTGCTTGTCGCCAGGTTTACGGTCATCGGCGCGGCGTTTGATATAGCTCATGCGCGCCAGCGGTTTTTCAACGATCTGCGCCTGTTCGGCGTCTTTTATGCCCAGCTGAAAGCGTACCCACTCACCACCATCGCGCTTGAACACCTGAATATTCTTGGCGCTGAGTGAAGCTGTTTCGGCCCCGGTATCGAGTTTGGCAGGCAGCTCCAGAGCCAGATCATGCAAGGAAACCTGTTCGTGCAGGCCAAAGATCTGCGGCTGATTGGCCATTGCGCCGGAGGTTAACAGTGGGCTGCATAGCGCTATAGCCGCAGCGATCTTTTGTTTGAATGTGAAGTTGGGCATGCCGTGGTTCCAGTCGAGGAAGAAAGTCCCCCCACGATAACGGTGCTGACTGAATTGAAACTGAATACGTGCCTTCGCGCGCCACTGCAGCTATCAATATTGCCTGAGACATGTCTGCCTGCTTATTCTGCCTACCACCGTATTCCGTTCCTACGAGCATGCAGACCGTGGATCACACCAGCCCCCTGCCCGCCAGTGACGCCGAAGTATTGGCCTACATGCAGCGTCAATTGCATTCAGGCCGTGTCAAACCAAACGTGCTGGTCAGCCTGACACAGAAGACCTTTGTCGATGTCAGCCATGAGCGCATCGTGCAGTGCTTTAACCAGTTGGACTCAGCCCTGCTCAAGCGTTGAGTGTTGGGTTCAGCATCTGCAGACACGACTGAGTGTTGCTAGAGGTTCACGCCCTCGTAGTCGCCTGTATCGTCGACTATGCGGGTTGATACCGTCTGCCGGGCGGTGACAAGCAATCGCTTTGCAGACACGGGACAACGCCCCAGCGAAGCTAATCTGCGTGGGCGCGCTCAACTCGGCACTGGAAACAGTTGAACTTGGAGCGAATGTGTACGTAAGCCACGCTGAGGTCACTGAGTATCTGCTGGCAGGTCTTACTCAGCGCGGAACCTGGCACCACCTGGCCGGTGTCATAACGAATCCAGTCATCACTGTCGTAGCCCCTAATCAGTGCAGGCTCAAGAAACGCAAACCAAGCCGGCAACTGTGCCTGGTCATAGTGTTGACAGGGCTCGGCATGCAGGAAAATCGGCCCGACCTCTGCATAGGGCTGTAATTGGGTAAAGGGACGGTAGGCCAAGATCAGTTTGGGGGTGCCGGGCGTGATCAGATTCAAGCAGTGTCTGCAGGGATTGGCCATGCCCTGCGCCACCTGGCGCACCGGTAGCTGACCATGGGCGTCCAGCCCGCCCTGCCAGATACGTTCAGCTGCATCGCTGCTGATGCCGCAAACACGGAGTGCCAGATCAGTTGAAGCATGGGTTGAGGTCATCGCCGAATACCTGTGCATGAGGGATGTGGCAGACATTAGCCAGACGCGTTGACCTTCGCGATGCGGTTCTGACTTTCAAACTGCGTCGATCTGGCACACGCAATGATCATGCGGCACTGGAATCTGCACTTGTCTACCCATTCACTGGCGATCATCCTTGCGCTGCAACTTAATCCTGTGCCGACAATCTGATGCCCTGGCACGCTATCCGCCTTTACCACTACGCAGGCTCTTTCGGAGATTCAGATGCCCCGTTTCACCTCACTCAAGCCCCTACTCGTCCTGATTAGCCTTGCCTGCTTTGCGATGCTCGGCGGTGCCTTGTTGTTGCAGCATCTGGCCGGTTGGGAGCCCTGCACCCTGTGCATTCAAATTCGTTTATGGCTGCTGTGTGGTGGCGTTGTCAGCCTGCTGATTCTGACGGTAGAAGCCCTGGGGCTGCGTTGGCTGGCCTTGCCACTTTGGCCTTTGCTATTGGCCACGGCAGGTATGGCGGTGTACGACAACACGCATCTGGTGTTGATCGAAACCGGTATGCTGGAAAGCTCCAGTTGCTCCCCCTTCCCGTTCTACGCTTTTTATCTGCCCCTGCATGACTGGCTGCCCAGCGTCTTTATGAGTGCCGGCGTTTGTGGGCAGACCGACTACAACATTCTCGGCCTGTCATTCACCCACTGGACCCTGCTCAGCCTCGCCGTGCTCTTGGCCCTATGCCTCTTGGCTGCCTGGCGCGCCGTGCGCCGCTGATCCCTCCGCTAAGCCGCCTCCTGGCGGTGGCGATAAAACGCCACCGCCACTCAAAATAAGCAGTTATTTGCCGATTTTTATTCGCCAATGGCGATTTTTCGCCAAGTGATGTGCGCTACATCACGGCTGTTTTGCCACCAATACAGCCCTGCAGGCGAGTTGCCACTCTGGCATAGGCATTGCGATACAGGCGATGCACTGCGCACTGTAATCAGCGTGCGACTGTGCCAATCTGACAGCCTAAACCAGCCAGTTTGCTTGAATTTCCTGGAGCGCTGTCAACAAAACAACATAAGAACAATCAGGAACACCGCTATGTTCAAGTCGATCTGCACCCTCGTTGCCAGCAGCCTGCTGCTAGCAGCAACCACAGTTCACGCAGCAACCGACAAGGGGCTAATCGTGATCAAGTTCGCCCATGTGGTGGCAGACAACACCCCCAAAGGCCAAGGCGCACTCCTGTTCAAGAAGCTGGCCGAGGAGCGCCTGGGCGACAAGGTAAAGGTTGAGGTCTACCCCAACTCCACCCTGTACGGTGATGCCAACGAACTCGACGCACTGGCTAAAAACGAGGTGCAGCTGCTGGCTCCTTCGCTCGCTAAATTTGAGAAATACACCAAACAATTACAGGTGTTCGACCTGCCCTTTCTCTTCGACGACCTGGACGCCGTCAATCGCTTCCAGAAACGCGCCAAGGGCCGCCAGCTGCTGCGCTCCATGGAAGACCACAACATCGTCGGTCTGGCCTATTGGCACAACGGCATGAAACAACTTTCGGCAACCAAGGCACTGCAGGTGCCTGGAGACGCTGCCGGGTTGAAATTCCGCATCCAACCCTCTTCGGTGCTTGAAGCGCAGTTCAACCAGCTCGGTGCCACGCCTTTGGCCATGCCATTTGCCGAGGTTTTCGAGGCATTGAAAAACGGCAAGGTGCAGGGCGCAGAAAACCCCTGGTCGAACATCTACAGCAAGCAGCTCCATAGCGTGCAGCCGTTTATCACCGAGACCAATCACGGCGTGCTCGATTACATGCTGGTGAGCAACCCACGCTTCTGGTATGCCATACCGCACCAGATCCGCATGCAGTTGGAAGGCATCATCGACGAGGTGACCTACGAGGTGAATCGCCAGGCCGAAGCTGCCAACCAGGCCGACCGCGACCGTATCGCCGCAGCCACCGGCACTCAGGTCATCACCCTTAACGAGGAGCAACGCAACGCCTGGCGCAAAGCCATGCAGCCGGTGTGGCAACAGTTCGAAGGCGTGATCGGTGCCGACATAATGAAGGCCGCGCAAACGGTTAACCGCAACAAGCGTTAAGAACCTGTTCACGATCTCGCAAGCCTGAGCCATACAAGGCGGAAACAGGTGAGGAAGCGGAATTTACTGGTGTAAATGAGCGTTACGCCCCGCACTTCACGCTAAAGCGCGTTAGCCGCAAGCGGCTTGCCAAGCCTATTTTCAACGCAGCAGCGCCAACGCGAAACAGATCGTAGGCAGCGTCTAAGACGTGCGCCATCGCACTCCACTGTCTCGCCTGGTGCAGTAATCTGCGTGCCGCTCTAACCAGCCCCTTCTGCGCGCCCCAGGCTAATCACCTGGGGCACCGGCAAAAAGCCGTCACGCTTTTAACCTGTGTATAGCGCCTGATTCAAAACAACTCGCCAGCCTCAACCAAGGACTCCCTATGTTCAAGTCGATTGCTCTTATAGCCGTTGGCACCCTGCTATTCAGTGCATTCAACCTCTGCAACGCTCAAGAACAGGAACCCATTCTGATCAAGTTTGCCCATGTCGCTGATGAGCGCACGCCCAAGGGCCAGGGCGCTTTACTGTTCAAGCAGCTGGTCGATCAGCGCCTGGCAGGAAAGGTCAGCGTCGAGGTTTACCCAGCCTCCAGCCTTTTTGGTGATGCCAACGAACTTGACGCACTGGCGAATAACGAGGTGCAACTGCTGGCACCCTCACTCGCCAAATTCGAGAAATACACCAAACAACTCCAGGTATTCGACCTGCCGTTTCTATTTGATGACCTCGATGCGGTCACGCGTTTCCAGAAGCGCGCCAAAGGCCGCCAACTGCTGCGCTCCATGGAGGCGCACAACATTATCGGTTTGGCCTATTGGCATAACGGTATGAAGCAGCTCTCGGCGACTAAAGCGCTGCAGGCGCCCAGTGATGCGGCGGGTATGAAGTTCCGCATTCAGTCTTCCAGCGTGTTGGAAGCGCAGTTCCAACAAATCGGAGCGGTACCGCTGGCCATGCCCTTTGCCGAGGTCTTCGATGCGCTGAAAAGCGGCAAGGTACAGGGTACCGAGAATGCCTGGTCGAATATCTACACCCAGCAGTTGCACACCCAGCAAGCGTTTATCACCGAGACCAACCACGGCGCGCTCGACTATATGCTGGTCAGTAACCAGCGTTTCTGGTTTTCCATTCCTCACCAGATTCGCAGCGAGCTGGAAGCGATCATCGATGAGGTGAGCTTCGCAGTGAATCGCCAGTCTGAAGAAGCCAACCGTGCAGACCGTCAGCGTATCGAGGCGTCCGGCAGCAGCCAGATCATCACCCTCAGTGACGGACAACGTGCTGCCTGGCGTGCCGCCATGCAACCGGTTTGGCAGCAGTTTGAGGCCGATATCGGCGCAGACATACTCAAAGCTGCACAGACGGTTAACCGCAAATCCCGCCAATAACCATCCCCCTAGGTCTTAAGCGTCAATGCGGTGGTTACCTGTGGCTGACGCTCAGGGCGCTTCTTGCGCCGGCACCTCTAACTCACCCTGCCAACCACCACCCAGCGCGGCGATCAGTTGCACGCTGGTGGTCAGGCGATTGCCCAGCAGGCTGAGGGTGGTGCGCTCGTTGCTCAGCGCCGTGGCTTGAACATTGACCACACTGTTGAAGTCCACCGTGCCGGCACGGTACTGGTTTTCGATCAGACTCAGGGACTCGCGCGCGGCAGCCAGGGCCTCCTGCTGCACAACGGCCTCGTCCTGCAGCACGCGCAGTTGCACCAGGTAGTCCTCCACCTCACGGAAGCTGTCGAGCACCGACTGGCGGTATTGCGCCACGGTCTGGTCGTAGACGGCCTCGCTGCGCTCCAGCTTGGCGCTGCGGGCGCCGCCGTCGAACAGGGTCAACGCCAATTGCGGGCCAAGGGACCAGAAACGATTGGGCAGATCGATCCAGTCGGCAAAGCTGCTGCCACGGTAGCCACCGCTGGCGGAAATGCTCAGATCCGGGTACCAGGCGGCTTCAGCTACGCCGATTTCGGCGTTGGCGGCTATCACCCGACGCTCGGCAGCGGCGACATCCGGACGACGCTCCAACAGGCGCGACGGCAGAGCCACGGGAATGTCCGGCAACGTCGGCAGTTGCTCACGCACGGCGATACTCAGTTCGGTTGGCGGTACGCCGATCAGTACCGCAATCGCATGTTCCAGCTGCGCGCGTTGCCATTTCAGGTCAATGGCCTGAGCTTGAGTACTTTTCAGCTGGGTCAGCGCCTGAGTGACGTCGGATTTCGGCACGATGCCGGCGTCGTACTGGTTTTCCGTGAGTTTCAGCGACCGGGCATAGGCGGCGACGGTGGCATCCAGTAGGCGCTGCTGATCATCCAGCACACGCAGTTGCAGATAGTTCTGCACCAGTTCTGCCTGCAGGCTGAGTTTGAGTGCGGCCAGATCGGCGGCACTGGCCTCGAAACCGGCGCGGCTGGATTCCAGCGAGCGACGCAGTTTGCCCCAGACATCCAGCTCCCAGGCGGCATTCAGGCTCAGGTCATAGTTCTTGCTGACGCCGCGGATACTGCTGCTGGCGCTGTTGCTGCTGCCCTGGCTGCTGCGGGTGACGCCGGCACTGCTCGACAGGCTCGGGTAAAACGCGGCCCGTGCACCACTGACCAAGGCGCGGGCCTGGCGATACTGCGCCTCGCTGGCGGCCAGGTTCTGGTTGGCGACATTCAGCCGTCCAACCAACGCATTCAGCTCGGCATCACCATACAACTGCCACCAGTTGCCACGCGCCAGCGCATCACCGGGTTGGGCCTGAGTCCAGCCATCAATCTGTTTGAACTGCGCCGGGGTTTGCAGCTGCGGGCGCTGATAATCCGGGCCGATGGCACAGGCATTCAGGGCCAGACTCAACGCCAGCAAGGTGGGTAAACGATAGGCAACGAGGATTTTCATAATGGGGTTTCCAATGCAGCGTCAGTGCGCACCCCACGCCAGCGGTTGACCCGGTGGCGCAGGCGGTCGAAGTACAGGTAGATCACCGGTGTGGTGTACAAGGTCAACAGCTGGCTCAGCACCAGCCCGCCAACAATGGTGATGCCCAGCGGTTGGCGCATTTCCGAGCCTTCGGCGCTGC
Source organism: Pseudomonas sp. HMWF032 (assembly GCF_003060885.1). Taxonomy (GTDB): domain Bacteria; phylum Pseudomonadota; class Gammaproteobacteria; order Pseudomonadales; family Pseudomonadaceae; genus Aquipseudomonas. Next base: position 156,433 of record NZ_QAIG01000004.1, on the reverse strand, counting down.
CGAGCATCAGCGGCAGCGCGCCGAGAATCGCCGCCAGAGTGGTCATCATGATTGGACGGAAGCGCAGCAGGCAGGCCTGGCGGATCGATTCCTCTGGGCTCATGTGCTGCTGGCGTTCTAACTGCAGCGCCAGGTCGATCATCAGAATGGCGTTCTTCTTGACAATACCAATCAGTAAGAACAGTCCCAACAGCGAGATCAGGCTGAACTCGATGCTCATCAGCTGCAACGCCAGCAATGCGCCCACTCCGGCCGAGGGCAAGGTGGAGAGGATGGTCAGCGGGTGCACATAGCTCTCGTAGAGCACGCCAAGAACGATGTACACCACCACCAGCGCCATCAGGATCATCCACGGCTGGTTCTGCTGGGTTTGCTGGAAGGCCCCGCCGGTACCACCGAGCACGCCCTGTACCTCAGTCGGCAGGCCGACTCGAGCAATGGCGGTGTTGATCGCCTGACTGGCTTGATCGAGGCTGACCCCTTCGGCCAGGGCAAAGCCGATGTTTTCCACGGCGAACTGGCCTTGGTGGTTGACCCGATCCTCTTCCAGGCTACGCTCCCAGCGGGCAAAGCTGGACAGTGCCACGCGCCCGCCATCGGCAGTGATCAGCTGTATCTGATCAAGAGTTTCCGGGTATTGGGCAAACTGCGGATTGATCTCCATGACCACGCTGTACTGGTTCAGGCTGTCATAGATGGTCGACACCTGGCGCTGGCTGAAGGCGTTGTTCAGCACCGCGGTGATCATGTTCATGTCCACGCCGAGGCGCTTGGCCAGATCGCGCTCGACCACTAGGCGGATCTGCTGGGTGCCGTCAGCCTCCTTGGCGTCAATATCGGTCAGCTCCGGCAAGGCGCGCAGGGCTTCGCGCACTGGCGGCAGCCACTTGCGCAGCTCGTCGAGATCGCCCGACAGCAGCATGTATTCGTTTTCCGAGCTGCGCCCTTCCCGCCCGCCAATCTGTAGATCCTGGTCCGGCATCAGGAACATGCGCCCGCCGGGAATCTTGGGCACCGATTGACGCAGGCGGTTGATCACCTCCTGGGAGCTGGCATTGCGCTCGCTGATCGGTTTAAGACGCACGATCATAAAGGCGTTACTGATACCGGCCCCGCCGCCGATAAACCCGGCCACGCTGTCCACCGCCGGATCGGCGAGCACCGCGCGGCGGTAGATTTCCAGCTTGGGTTGCATGACCTGGAACGACAGACCGTCATCGCCCCGGATAAAACCGATCAACTGGCCGGTGTCCTGCTGCGGCATAAAGGTTTTTGGCACGCTGACAAACAGGAAGATGTTCAGCGCAATGGTCGCCAGCAGGCTGAACAACATCAGCAGAGAATGCCGCAGCGCCCAGTCCAGGCTGCGCTGGTAAAACGCCAATACACGCGTCTGCACGCCCCCGCCCCAGCGTTGTATGGCCGTGGGTTGATGCTTGATGGCTTCGGCCTTGAGCCAGCGCGCACAAAGCATGGGCGTCAGGGTCAGCGACACCAGCAGAGAGATGACGATGGCCACGGCCAGGGTGAGGGAGAACTCGCGGAACAGGCGCTCAACAATACCGCCCATAAACAGAATCGAGATAAACACCGCGACCAATGACAGGTTCATCGCCAGCAGGGTGAAGCCCACCTCCCGCGCGCCCTTGAAGGCCGCCGCCATGGGCGTTTCGCCGGCTTCGATATGCCGAGAAATGTTTTCCAGCACGACGATGGCATCATCCACTACCAGGCCGGTGGCGATGATCAGCGCCATCAGTGACAAGTTGTTCAGGGAGAAATCCAGCAGGTACATCACCGCAAAGGTGCCGACCAGCGACACCGGCACCGCCAGCGCCGGGATCAGCGCCGCGCGCCAGCGGCCGAGGAAGGCAAACACCACCAGAATCACCAGCATCACGGCAATCAGCAGGGTCTGCTCGGCTTCCTGCAAGGTGGCGCGGATCACCGGCGAACGATCCATGGCCACTTGCAGGTCGATACTGGCGGGAATCACCGCACGCAGAGCCGGCAACTGCTCGCGAATGCCGGCAATGGTTTCGATGATATTGGCCCCGGTCTGGCGGTTGATCACCAGCAACACCGCCTGCTCATCGTTGAAGAAGCCGCTGTTGTAGCGATCCTCGACACCATCGCTGACGGTCGCCACATCGCCCAGCCGCACCGCCGCGCCGTCCTGGTAGCGAATGATCAGCGGCAGGTAATCGGCGGCTTTTTCCAGCTGATCGCTGGCCTGCACCTGCCAGTGCCGCTGGTCATCCTCCACCGCGCCTTTGGGCCGTTTGGCGTTGGCTGCACTGATGCTCTGGCGCACTTCATCGAGGGCGATGCCGTAGTGATCGAGCAGGCGCGGCTCCAGGGCCACGCGCACCGCTGGCAAGGAGCTGCCGCCGATCTGCACTTCACCGACGCCGGTGACCTGGGCGAGCTTCTGCGCCAGGATGGTCGAGGCCACGTCGTACAGCTGGCCTTTGTTCAGTACGTCACTGGTCAGCGACAGCACCATGATCGGCGCCTGCGACGGGTTGATCTTGGCGTAAGTAGGCATGCTGCGCATGCCGCTGGGCAGCAACTCGCGCGAGGCATTGATCGCTGCCTGCACCTCACGGGCGGCGGCGTTGATATCACGGTCCAGGTCGAACTGGATCATGATCCGCGTACTGCCCTGGCTGCTGCGACTGTTCATCTGACTGATGCCAGCAATGGTCCCGAGCGAGCGCTCCAGGGGCGTGGCCACGCTGGAGGCCATGATCTGCGGGCTGGCTCCCGGCAGGCTGGCCTGCACAGTGATGGTGGGAAAGTCCATCTGCGGTAGCGGCGCCACTGGCAGCAGACCAAAGCTGACGCCGCCGAGCAACATGATCGCCAGACTCAGCAGCAGCGTGGCCACCGGACGACGGATAAAGGGGCCGGAGAGGTTCATGGGTTGACCACAAGCCCGGCCGCGCTACGGCCAGTGACCCGCCGCGACAGGCGATCGAAGTACAGGTAGATCACCGGCGTGGTGAACAGCGTGAGGATCTGACTCAGCAGCAACCCGCCGACCATCACCAGGCCCAAGGGCTGGCGCAGTTCAGCGCCGGAGCCGCTGGCCAGCATCAAGGGGATGGCGCCAAACAGTGCCGCCAGGGTGGTCATCAGAATCGGCCGGAAACGCAGCAGCGCCGCCTGGTAGATCGCCGCTTCCGGCTGCATGCCCTGGTTGCGTTCGGCGTCGAGAGCGAAGTCGATCATCATGATCGCGTTCTTCTTGACGATGCCGATCAGCAAAATGATGCCGATGATCGCAATCAGCCCCAGCTCGCTGCCGCTGATCAGCAACGCCAGCAGCGCGCCGACGCCGGCCGACGGCAAGGTGGAGAGAATGGTGATCGGGTGGATATAGCTCTCATAGAGCACGCCGAGCACGATGTACATGGTCACGATGGCCGCCAGAATCAGCAGCAAGGTGCTCGACAAGGAAGCCCGGAAGGCTTCTGCTGCGCCCTGGAAGCGCGTCTGCACCGCTGGCGGAATACCGATCTCTTGCTCAATCCGCTCGATCACCGCCACCGCCTCGCCCAGCGATACACCGCTGGCCAGGTTGAATGACAGCGTGGCGGCCGGGAATTGACCGATATGGTTGATCAACAGGCTGGCGGCGCGTTCCTCGACCTGGGCCAGGGTCGACAGCGCGACCTGCTGACCATCGGCGGCCTTGACGTGAATCTGCCGCAGCGCAGCCGGGCCGATGCTGCCGGCGTTCTCGCTTTCCAGTACCACGCGGTACTGGCTGGCCTGGGTGTAGATGGTAGAAATCTGCCGCTGGCCGAAGGCGTCGTACAGCGCGTTGTCGATATCGGCAATGCTGACGCCGAGACGCCCGGCCATGTCGCGATCAATCTGCAGAAACACCTGCAGGCCACGGTTCTGCAGGTCGCTGGCCACGTCCGTCAGCTCCGGCTGCTCGCGCAGCGCGCTGACCAGCTTGGGCACCCACTCTTCCAGCAGGCGGATATCCGGCGACTCCAGGCTGAACTGGAACTGCGTGCGGCTGACCCGATCCTCGATGGACAGGTCCTGCACCGGCTGCAGGTACAGCTCAATGCCGGGAATCCGCGCCAGTTCCGGGCGCAGCCGTTCGATGATCTGGCTGGCGCTGACATCACGCTCGGCCCGTGGCGTCAGGTTGATCAGCAGGCGGCCGCTGTTGAGCGTCGGGTTGTCACCGTCCACGCCGATATAGGACGACAGGCTGGCCACGGCCGGGTCCTGCAGAATCACCTCGGCCAGGCGCTGTTGGCGCTCGCTCATGGCGCGAAAGGAAATCGACTGCGGCGCCTCGGAAATCCCCTGGATCACCCCAGTGTCCTGCACCGGGAAAAAGCCCTTGGGCACGGCGAGGTAAAGCACTACGGTCAGCGCCAGAGTGACGATGGCCACCAGCAGGGTCAGCGGCTGATGCTTGAGTACCCAGGTCAGCCACACGCCATAACGCGCAATCATGCTGTCGATCACCGCCCCGGCAGCGCGGTAGAAGCGCCCTTCTTCTTCGGGCTTTTCCGCCTTGAGCAGGCGTGCGCACATCATCGGTGTCAGGGTCAGCGACACCACCAGGGAAATCAGGATGGCCACCGCCAGGGTGATGGCGAATTCACGGAACAGCCGCCCCACTACGTCGGCCATAAAGAGCAGCGGAATCAGCACCGCGATCAGCGAAATGGTCAGCGACACCAGGGTAAAGCCGATCTGTTTGGCACCTTTGAGCGCGGCATTCAGCGGGGTTTCGCCCTCCTCCAGATGGCGGGCAATGTTCTCCAGCATGACGATGGCATCGTCCACCACAAAACCGGTGGCAATGGTCAGGGCCATCAGCGTCAGGTTGTTGATGGTGAAACCGGCCAGGTACATCACGCCGAAGGTGCCGATCAGCGACAGCGGCACGACGATGGAGGGGATGATGGTCGCCGACACCTTGCGCAAAAACAGGAAGGTCACCAGCACCACCAAGGCAATGGCCAGCAACAATTCATACTGCACACCCTTGACTGCGGCACGGATGGTTTCGGTGCGGTCGGTCAGTACGCTAACTTCCACGCTGGCCGGCAGGCCCTGGGTCAGATGGGGCAGCAGCGTCTGGATGCTGTCGACCACATCGATGACGTTGGCACCGGGTTGGCGCTGCACATTGACCAGCACCGCTTCGCTGCGGTTGGCCCAGGCCGCCAGGCGCTGGTTTTCCGCGCCATCGACGATCTCGGCGACATCCTTGAGGCGCAGTGCCGCGCCGTCCTTGTAGCCGAGGATCAGTTCGCGGTATTCGTCGACGGACTTCAACTGGTCGTTGGCATCCAGCTGCGACACGCGGGTCGGGCCGTCGAAGTTGCCCTTGGGCTGGTTAACGTTACTGGCGGTGATCAGCGTGCGCACATCGCTGAGGTTCAAACCATAGGACGCCAGCGCCTCCGGATTGACCCGCAGGCGCACAGCAGGACGTTGGCCACCCGCCAGGGTCACCAGACCAACGCCACTGGTTTGTGCGAGTTTCTGCGCCAGGCGGGTATCGACCAGATCGAACACCTGCGGCAGCGGCATGGTTTTCGAGCGGATGGCCAGGGTCAGCACCGGGGTATCGGCCGGGTTGACCTTGTTGTACACCGGCGGCGCGGGCAGATCATTGGGCAGCAGATTGCTCGCACCGTTGATCGCGGCCTGTACTTCCTGCTCGGCAACATCCAGCGGCTCGTCCAGATTGAAACGCAGGGTGATCACCGAAGCACCGCCCGAGCTGGTCGACGACATCTGTTTCAACCCGGCCATCTGACCAAACTGGCGTTCCAGCGGCGCGGTGACTGCACTGGTCATCACGTCCGGGCTGGCGCCTGGATACAGGGTCATCACCCGGATGGTCGGGTAATCCACTTCTGGCAGCGCCGAGACCGGCAGCAGGCGATAAGCGATCACACCGCTCAAGAAGATCGCCAGCATGATCAACGTGGTGGCGACCGGGCGCAGGATAAACAGGCGGGAGGCGTTCATTGGGCGCGCGGCGCTCCCTTGCGCTCAGGGCTTGACGGTTGGGCCTGGGCTGCAACCGGCAGATCGCCGATGACCTCGACCTTGTTGCCCGAGCGCAGTCGATCCGTGCCTTCCAGCACCAAACGTTGGCCGGGCTTGAGGCCTTGCTCGACCACATTCAGCTGACCATTGCTGGCACCTATGGTCACGGGAGTCATCTGCACCTTGTCTTCTGCATCGACTATGTAGACGAACGTCCCGTTGGCACCGAATTGCAGCGCCGCCGACGGCATCAACGTGACGTCCTGCAGGGTCTTTACGCGCAGGCGTACATTGACGAACTGGTTGGGGAAGAGCATTTCCTCGGCGTTGGCAAAACGCGCCTTGAGCTTGACCGTGCCGGTCGCGGTGTCGATCAGGTTATCGACGCTCTCCAGTTCGCCTTCGGCCAGTTTGAGTCTCTCGCTGCGGTCCCAGGCCTCAACGGCCAGGGTTTCCCCCGCGCGCAGCTGCTGTACCACGGCAGGTAGCTCGGCTTCTGGCAAGGTGAAGGTTACGGCGATGGGCAAGGTCTGGGTAATCACCACCAGCGGCAAGGTATCGCCGGAGCCGACCAGGTTACCGACATCCGCCTGGCGAATGCCCAGACGACCGCTGATCGGTGCACGTACCTGAGTGAAATCGAGGTTGAGCCGTGCAGTTGCAACATTCGCCTGCAGACTCTTGATTCCGCCACGGTACTGGTTGACCAGCGCTTCCTGCGTATCAAGCGTCTGCTTGGCGATCGACTCTTCTGCATACAGCCCACGGTAACGCGCCAGGTCCAGTTCGGCATTGCGCAGCTGCGCCTGACTTTCTTGCAGCGCGCCCTGGGCTTGCTGCAGGGCAATTTCATAGGGACGTGGGTCGATCACCGCGAGCAGATCGCCTGCTTTAACCTGCTGGCCATCCTTGAACAGCAGTTTGACCAGCTGACCATCGACCCGGCCACGCACATTAACAGTGTTATAGGCCGTGACGGTGCCGAGGGCCTTGAGTTCAACCTGAAAGTTTCCTGCTGTAGCCTCGGCCACTCTTACCGGGACTGGTCCCATGTCACCAAAAGGCCCGCGGCCCATGGGCGGACGCTGCGCTTTGCTGGGCCAAAACCACCAGAGCAGGAGGAGCAGCGCGGCGAGCAGCACAAGGCCGATCAGCCATTGGCGCGACAGGTTGCGGGGACGGCGGGTGAACTGTGTATCAGGCATGGCAACGATCACTTCCTTTGGGAGTGTGAACGATATTCACTATCAGCCAGCCTGCAAAGCCTCTTTACCGCCTTTTTACCTTTTCCTTACGTAACTAAAGCCCTGATCCGCAAATAAAAATGTCCGGAGCGCTGCCTACCGGCGCGCCACAATGCGCCAAAGGTGGCCAACCTAGATGGCCAGCCCAAAAAAACGGCCTGCAGAGCAGGCCGTAGGTACAACGCTAACCTGCTGTTACTTGAGAACAGCCAAGGCCGCGTCGTAGTTCGGCTCGTCAGCGATCTCGCTCACCAATTCGCTGTGCAGCACTTTGTCGTGCTCATCCAGCACCACCACCGCGCGGGCAGCAACACCCACCAGCGGGCCGCTGGCGATGGCCACACCGTAGTTGTTGAGGAACTCGGCACCGCGCATGGTCGACAGGTTGATCACGTTCTGCAGGCCTTCGGCACCGCAGAAACGGGCCTGGGCGAACGGCAGGTCGGTGGAAATGCACAGCACCACGGTGTTGGCCAGTTGGCTGGCACGGGTGTTGAAGGTGCGCACCGAGGTGGCGCAGGTTGGGGTATCAACACTTGGGAAAATGTTCAGGACTTTACGCTTGCCGGCCAGGCTGGCCAGGCTGACATCACTCAGGTCGCCGGCGACCAGGCTGAACGCCGGGGCCTGTTGGCCTACCTGCGGCAACTGACCGGCAACTTCAACCGGGGAACCTTTGAGCGTGACTTGTGCCATGGGATTGATCCTTATCTGTGCAATTGAGGGGCGGAAAACAAGTAAGGGCGCGAACCCGCCAAATGGCAAGCCGGCGCCCCTGCAACACGGCGAGCATAGCTGACCAAAAAGTCAGACTACCCTGCTCGCCCATGCGGCACATCAATTTTTTGCGAAATGATCCTTGGTCAGTTTGACCACGATCGGGCTGAGCAGCAGCAGCGACAGCAGGTTAGGGATTGCCATCAGGCCATTGAGGGTATCGGCCACCAGCCAGGCAAAGTCCAACTGGGCAATCGCCCCGAACGGCACGGCCAGGACCCAGAGTATACGGAACGGCAGAATGGCCTTGGTGCCTACCAGGTATTCCCAGCAACGCTCACCGTAGTAACTCCAGCCCAGGATGGTGGTATAGGCAAAGATCACCAGTGCGATGGTCAGGATATAACCGCCGACGCCAGGCATGGCCGACTCAAAAGCCGCGGCCGACAAGGCCGCCCCGCTGGCACCGCTGGTCCACACGCCGGAGCAGATGATTGCCAGACCGGTCATCGAGCAGATGATGATGGTGTCGATAAAGGTGCCGATCATGCCGATCATCCCCGAGCGCACCGGGCTGTTGGTGGTACCGGCCGCCTGTGCGATACCCGCAGTACCCAGACCGGCTTCGTTGGAGAAGATGCCGCGTGCCACACCAAAGCGAATCGCCGCCATGACCGCTGCACCAGCAAAACCGCCCGTGGCCGCAACAGGGCTGAAAGCATGGGTGAAGATCAGTTCGAATGCACCCGGAATCGCGTCGGCATGCACCACCAGCACCACAATCGAGGCCATGATGTAGGCCACACACATAAAGGGCACCAGCGACGCGGCAACCTTACCGATGCGCTTGATCCCGCCAAGAATCACCAGCCCGGTGATCACCATGGTCACCACACCGGTCACCCACAGCGGGATGTTGAAGGTGGTGTGCAAGGCGGCTGCCATGCTGTTGACCTGCACCATGTTGCCGATACCGAAACCGGCAAAGCCGCCGAAGATGGCAAACGCTGTGCCCAGCCACAGCCACTTCTTGCCCAGGCCATTCTTGATCGCATACATCGGACCACCGACGTGTTCGCCGCGCTCATCCTTCTCGCGGTAGTGCACCGCCAGCACCACTTCACTGTATTTGGTGGCCATGCCTACCAGTGCGGTACACCACATCCAGAACAGTGCACCTGGGCCACCGAGGAAAATGGCGGTAGCCACGCCAGCGATGTTGCCCGTCCCCACCGTGGCGGCCAGGCAAGTCATCAAGGCCTGGAATGGGCTGATCTCGCCACTTTCCGCATCGCCTTTCTGCCGGCCTTGCCACATCAGCTTGAAGCCTGCACCGATCTTGCTCAACGGCATGAATTTCAGGCGCAACATGAGGAACAGGCCGGTGCCAAGAATCATCACCAGCATGGGCGGTCCCCAGACCACGCCGTTGAGTTGATTGACCAGGGTATTGATAAACTCCATGTTCATTTCCTTATTCTTGTAGTGAACGCGAAGTGGGTAGCCTCGCTTGTCCGATTGCCGGGTAGGCTGGGCTGTTAAAGGGCGCAAACCGGATTGGCGCGCCGGCAGACAGCACATCGGGCTGTCCCTGCAAGTCCAATGACGGCCAGGGCATCAGCGGCGGTCAGTATAGGGAGGCCGGGACAGTGGTTTTCACTGTTTAGATTTGAACGCTCAGATTTTTTGAGCGAAGTGCGCAATTTAAACGCGAATTAACGGGCTTAATCCAGCACAGTTCCGCAGAAAATTGGCTTGCTAAAATTCACGTCGATAAAACAGATCCAAAGAGCTGGCCAATCCGCTGGCGGCCTCAAGGTAAAGCTTGCGGCTTAGCTCGTATCGCAGGGCGATGGTGTTCGCCGGTTCGAACACCCCGACGCCATAACGCAGGCTCAGGCGCTCGGACAGGTTCCCGCTGGCCACCACGCTGGTGGTCACACCACTGCCCTGGGTATCCAGTTGAAAGTCGCGAATGCCCAGCCCCTGCGCGACGTTGTTAACCAATGATGCACTGCCGGCCATACCCAGAGCCAACGCGGCCTGCGCCAACATTGTGTTATCCCCTCCGCCCTGCCCCAGCGGACGTCCCATGATCAGGTAGGACAGCGCCTGTTCCTGACTCATCGCGGGCTCAGAAAACACCGTGCTGGTCGGTTGCGCAGCATTGCCACTCAGGCGCAGGCCGGCCGTCACATCATCCACCTGACGCACCGCCTCGATATCGAGAAATGGCTGATCAATCGGCCCGGCGAACAACAGCCGCGCGCGGCGCACATTCAAGCGCTGGCCATAGGCGCGGAAGCGGCCCTTGTTCAGGCTCAGCTCGCCTCGAGTGTCGAGGTCATTGCCGATATGCAACCGGCCAAGCAGCTCGGCATGCAGGCCAAAGCCGCTGAAGGTCAGGCGTTGCTGGCCGACTTCGACATCAATATCCATGGCAATCGCCGTGGCCTGTGGCTCAGTGCTGTCGCGCCCCATCACCTGAGCATCGCTGGAAACCTGCACGGTTGAGGGCGGCAACTCACGCACCTCAATCGTGCCGCTGGGAATCAGCACCTTGCCGGCCAGCGACAGTTGCTCATCACGCAGGCTGAAATGCAGATCCGGCTCGACCTCCAGCGCGGCATAGGGCTCGACAGTGACCGGCAGACGACTGCCACGCAGCTGCATGTTCGCCACCAGTCCATCAGCCCAGCTCAGCTCGCCATTCAGGCTGCCCTGCCCTTGCTCGCCACTGCGCCAGTCGCCCTCCAACTGCAGCTGCTCACCCTCGATACGCGCCTGCAGTTGCAGCTGCTCGATATTCATCGGCAGCTCAGCGCCGCTTAATTCGCCATTAAGCACGCGCAGGTTGCCGTTGATCTGCGGCGCCAACAGCCCACCCGACAAGCTGCCCGCGCCATTCAGCTGCCCGGCAATACGCTCGACCATCGGCACAAACGGGCGAGCCAGCGCCAAGTCCAGACCATTGAGGCGGAAGTTGCCAGACAGCGGCTTGCTCGCCGGGCGCGGATCAAGCTGCGCCTGCAGCGACAGCTCACCCATGGCTGGGCCATGCAGCTCCAGAAGGCTATCAATGCGCTGCGGGCGTAACTGTGTACTCAGGCGCAGGCTGTCGTAGGCAAACTCCAGCCACTGTTGCTGATCACGAATGCGCCAGATGCCGCTGCCGGCATCCAGTTCCAGGCTGCCATTCGGGCCGCTGGCCGGCATATGCAGCTGCAGCCGACCATTCAACTCGCCTTGCCAGGCGAAATCCTTGGGCCACAGGGCCGCCAAACTTTCCATGGGGAAGTTGCTCAGCTGGTAGTTCAGCGTGGGCTGCGGCAGCAGGCGCTGCTCCGTGCCACACAGGCTGGCATCACCAGAACGCCAGCAATGCGCGCCCAGGCTGAGCTGCCCATTGGCCAGCCGCACCAGTGTGGCCGGCTGCTGCAAGCGCCAGTCCTGGCCGCTGCTTTGTATCTCGCCACGGCTCAGGCTGCCGCGCCAGTTACCCTTGTCCAGCTTGCCGGCCAGGGCCAGCTGACTTTGCAGCAAGGGGCCTTGCAGCTGCAGTTCAAGGCTCTGTTGCTGCTGATCCGCGGCGGCTGTGGCAGTCAGACGGCCCAGGTCAGTTTCACCGAGCTGAATGCCCTGCGCATCCAGGGTGAGCCGGCTACGCTGGGCGCTGTTCAGATTGGCGTCGAGTTTGAGTTGTTGCAGGCGCTGGTCGGCAAAAGCCAGGCGCTGACCTTGCAGCTGCAATTGGCCCTGGGGGGCTTGCAGGTTGCCGGCCAAATCCAGCTGGCCATTGAGCTGACCCTGTAGACCCGGCCACAGCTGGCCCAGTCGCGGCATCGTTAGTAGCAACTGACCACTCAGCTGTTGCTGCAAGGCGGCCTTGCCACTGATGCGGTTATCGCCCAGGCGAATATCCAACGCCGTCAGCTCGCCCTGCTCCAGGCCGCCGGTAAACTTCGCCAGCAGCTTGGCCGGCTGACCGCGCAAGCGACCGCTGAGGTCGATATCAGCGGTGAGGTTGAGCTGCTGATCGCTCAGGCTGCCGGAGCTGTTCAACGGTCCGGCAAGTGTGCCGGGCAGCTCGGCCAGCCAGTAGGCCGGGTCGAGCTGACTTAACTGCAAACGCACATCCCAGCTCAGCGGCTCGGCAAAACCCAGGCTGACCTGGCCTTCGGCGCGACCCTGGCCAGCGTGCAGGCGCAGTTCAGGTAAATACAGATTTTGCAGATCGCCACTCAGCGGACTTTGCAGGCTAAAGGCACCGGCCGGGCCATCCAGCTTGGCGGCGAAATGCCCAAGGTAGTTGCCATCCTGATAAGCCAGTTCACCCTTGAGCACCCGCAATGTCACCGGCACAGGTTCCTCCAGCGGATAAAGCCGCTGCCAGGGGAAGTTCTGCCAATTGAAGCGGCTGTCCAGGCTCAGACCCTGCTGCCAGTTCAACTCGCCACTGAGCTGTACCTGCTGCTCAGGGGCGGCAGACAAGCTCAAGTTGCGGATGGTCGCACCGTCAGCGTTGAGCAGCCCCTCCAGCGCCAGGGCAATCGCCCCCTCGGCTGCCGACAACCTGGCACTGCCAGTGATCTGATAGCCATCCCGCAGATCGCCTTGGGCATTGAGCTCAATCTGCTCAAGATTCAACGTATCGGGCAACTCGGCGCTGGCCTTGAAGCTGGCGACCTGCAAACGCAGTTGCGCTGGCAAGTGTTCAGCCAAAGGCTGCAACCAGCCCGTCAATTCACCCTGCAGATACCCGCTGCTATTGGCTGTCAGTTGCACCCGTTCGCGCAGTTCACCGTTGAGCTGCAATGCCAGCGGCCAAGCCTGCTGCTCGGGCGCAGGCAATCGCAGTTGTCCGTTCAGTTGCAGCGGCCAGTTGCCCGAGGTTTGCACCTGGCCCTGCAACACCACCTGCAGATCGGCGATATGCAAGCTGAGGTTATCGATCTGAATGCCCTGCGCAGTCCAACGCGCGGCCAGCTGCAGCCCTTGCAGCTGTTCGACGCCATTGAGCTGCAGGCTGTCGATCTGCACCTGCCCCAGTTGCAACGCCAGCGGCAGGCTCAGGTCCGGCAGACTGAACGGCTCGCTGCTGGGCTGCTCATCGTCAGGAAAAACCAAGTTGATCGGCCCGCTACGCAGTTGCTGGATACACAGGGTCAGACGCAGTAGACAGGCCGGCGACCAATCCAGGCTAGGCGCCATTACCTGCACACTATTCTCGCCCTGCTGCCAGCGCAGCTGTGTCGCGCGCCAGCTGCCGCCCAAGCGCCCATCGAAGTCGTCCACCTGCAAGCCCGGCACCTGCGCCAATAACCAGCGACTGCCGCCTTGGGTGCCCAGCAGCAGGCACATGCTGATGGCTAACACCAGCAGCAGCCCAAGCAGACTGAACAGCACATTGCGTAACCAGCGCTTCACAGTTCCGGCCCCATGGAGAAATGCAGGCGCACGCCGCCCTGATTATCCAGCGGATGTGCCAGATCCAGGCGCAGCGGCCCGAGCGGCGACACCCAGCGCACGCCAAGGCCCACCGCGCTTTTCAACGAGGGAATCTGCAGCGAATCGAAGGTATTGCCCTGATCGAAGAAGCTCGCCAGGCGCCAGCGCTCGGTCAGGCTGTATTGGTATTCCAGGCTGCTGGTAAACAGGTAGCGTCCGCCGATCTTGTCGCCCGCACGGTTTTCCGGCGACAGGCTCTGGTAGTCATAGCCGCGCACGCTCTGGTCACCCCCCGCGAAGAAGCGCAGCGACGGCGGCACCTTTGAAAACCCATCGGATTCAGTGCCACCCACCTGCACCCGCCCCAGCAGTCGATGGCGCTTGAATAAGGTGGTCAGACCTTTGAGCTGGATATTGCCGTGCAGCACATTGGCATCGGACAGCAGCCCTTTGGCCGCACCAGACAGGTCGAACTGCAAGCGATAGCCGTGGTTGGGGTCGATCTGGTTATCGCTGTGCAGGTAGGAATAACTCAGGCCTGGCATCAGCAGCGTGCTGGTCCCCGCGTCATCGCCCAGGTCGTACTGTTCGTGCTGCCATTTCAGCGACAACACGCGCTGCCAGCCGCTGTCGAGTTTGCTATGCCATTCCGGGCCGACGGTCAGCAGACGGCTGCTGCTGTCGGTATTGGCCAGGTCTTCGGCCTGATAACCGCCAGCGATACGCAACTTGTCGGTCAGTGGTGGATCGAGCGGCACGTCGTACCACAGGCCAACATTCTGCCGCGGTGCGGACAGCTCCAACTCCGCGCCATAGCTATGCCCCTGCGGATTGGCCCAGTGCCGCGTCCAGTTGGCCCGGCCGCGCGGGCCAACATCAGTCGAGAAGCCCAAACCCAGGCCCATGCTGCGCGGTTTGCGCACCTGCAATTGAACCTGCACGGGGATCTGCTCACCAGTGGCAGTGCTGGGGTTGGCGTCCACCTGCACCGACTCGAAATAACCGCTGGAACGCAGCGCCTGATACAGCTCGGCAATCAGCGCCGAGTCATAGGGCTGGTGCGTCGGGAACGGCACCATGCGTTGCAGCAATTGTTCATCGAAGGGCGCATCGCCGACAAAACTGACCTCGCCCAGCTGATAGCGCGGCCCGCTGAGATAGATCAGCTCGATATCGGCAACCCCAGCCTCGGGGTCAATTGTCAGTCGCTGCCTGCTAAAGCGCCCGGCGAAGAAGCCATAACGCGAGGCTTGAGTCTGAATTTCGCGCTTGGCCGCATCGTAATGACCGTGGTTAAGCTGCGCCCCGCCCCGCAATTGCGGGTTATTGGGTGTACGAAAAGCGCGCAGTTGCGCCGCTGGTCCTTCAACGCGCACCACCACATCACGCAAACGCACGGGTTCACCCGGCCGAATGCGCACGCTCAGGCGCGGTGTTGCGCCTGAGCTAACTTCAGTCGTGATCTGCGCCTGGTAGTAGCCCAGGGCCTGGGCGGCTTTTTCTGCCTGGTTTTCGGCAACCCGACGATAGCGTTGCAAGGCCTCGGCATCGCGCTCGCCCAAACTGCCGATATAGCCCTCGATATTGCTTTTCAGCGCGCTGTTGGCCGGCTCAACCCGCACGCGCAGCTGGGCTTCGGCCAGGGCCGCAGCACTCAACAAAAGCAGGCAGAACCCACTGACAAGGTTTGGGAACACAGACATGAGGCGATGCTAGCACGAGCCAAGGGCCGACTTAGAGCCGCACTGCCGGCAAATAGTTGCGACGCGGTGTATCCCGCGTCGCGGCTTTCAGGCGCTGGCCTTGACCGTGACCTGTGGGTTTGGATGGAAGAACACGTGCTCGATTATCGGGCCGATGGCCACCACACCGATCTCTTCATACCCCTGACGCTTATAGAACTCCAGGTAATGTCCATTGCCGGTATCCAGCACCACCCCCTGGGAACTGGCATCTTCGGCGCACCAGTTGTGCAGTGCTTCGAGCAGTTGTTCACCAAGACGCTGGCCCTGGTATTGCGGGTGAATACCGAGTAGCGGCAGCACGTGATAAGGCCCCGGAGGCAGGCAGGCAATCACTGCATCGTGGTATTCCAGATAGCGCTTGGTGCAACGAAAACCGGTGGTCAACAGCATACGCATGCGCCAGGCCCAGCTTTCGGTAATGTCCTTGCGCCGCTGTGGCGGTGCGATCAGGGCCATGCCGATCAACCGATCATCAATCAGCAAACCGATGGCGGGCAGGTCTTCGGCAAAATGCTGTTGCACCAACTCACGTACCGTGGCGCGTACGCGCTGGTCATAGCCCGGCCGCTCCGCTTCAAACAGGTAGGCGAATGTGGGGTCATGGCGGTAGGCCTGATACAACAAGGAGCGGGCTTCACGGGCATAACCGCTATCGAGCAAACGAACTTCGGCGAGACTGTCAGGCATCAGGGTGACCTCTGTTGTTCTTGATTTATTGGGCCTGCAGCCACGTTAGCACCGGCCACCCAGCACCGCCACAGGCTGGCCGATGGCGCGCTCAGTGGGCTAGCATTGCCGGCCATCCAGCTGCCTTATTCAGGACTGCCGCCCATGAAGATCGTCTCCTTCAATATCAATGGCCTGCGTGCCCGCCCGCATCAACTGGCAGCGCTGATCGAAAAGCATCAGCCGGATGTAATCGGCCTGCAGGAAACCAAAGTCGCCGACGAGCAGTTCCCCGAGGCCGACATTCGTCAGCTTGGTTATCACGTGCATTACCACGGACAGAAGGGCCATTACGGCGTCGCCCTGCTCTCGCGCCAGCAACCCCTGAGCCTGCACAAGGGTTTCCCTGGGGATGCGGAGGACGCGCAGCGGCGTTTTATCTACGGCACCTTCGCCGATGCCCAGGGCAACCCGGTGACGGTGATGAACGGTTACTTCCCGCAAGGTGAAAGCCGCGACCACCCCACCAAGTTCCCGGCCAAGCAACGTTTTTATGCCGACTTGCAGCAACTGCTGCTCAGCCAGTTCAGCCCAGAGCAGCCGCTGGTGGTGATGGGCGATATCAATATTTCGCCGGAAGACTGCGACATCGGCATTGGCGAACCCAATCGTCTGCGCTGGCTGAAAACCGGTAAATGCAGCTTTCTGCCAGAAGAGCGCGAGTGGCTGGCCACCCTGAAGAACTGGGGCCTGGTTGACAGCTTCCGCCACCTCAACCCCACCGTGAATGATCGGTTCAGTTGGTTTGATTACCGTAGCCGTGGTTTTGAGGATGAGCCCAAGCGCGGCCTGCGCATCGACGTGATTCTCGCCTCCCAGGCACTGCAAGGGCGAATCAAGGATGCGGGAGTCGATTACGACCTGCGTGGCATGGAGAAACCCTCTGACCATGCGCCCATCTGGCTGGATTTAGGCCTGTAAGCCCATTGCAGAGCCATCGCAGACAACAGTGACTGTCATATTGCAGTCACTTTTTTGTCTTATCGTCGCGGCACTTTCACTCACCCATACAAGGTGTTTGCCGCATGTCGCGTGCCCGCTCAGCCTCAGATCACGAAACGTGGATTCGTACCATCAGCTTTCTGCTGCTCGGCTCAATCTGCTACGCCCTGCCTTGGTCAGTGTTTGCCGCTCTGCCCGTCCCCAGCGATAACAGCAGCGTGCTGCGTATCCAGGGTTCCAACACCATTGGTGCGCGACTGGGGCCGGCGTTGGTCAAAGGGCTGCTGGAAGAGCAAGGCCTGAGTGCGATCCGCATCGAAGCCGGCAATGCCGATAATGAGCAGAAGATCATTGGCAAGACCAGCGACGGCCGCAGCGTGAGCATCGAAGTTGCCGCCCACGGTTCTGGCACCGGTTTCGTTGCCCTGGGCGACGGCAGCGCTGATCTGGCCGCCTCATCACGGCCGATCAAGGACAGCGAGGTGGCCAGCCTGCAAGCCTTTGGTGACCTGCAAAGCCCGAGCGCCGAACAGATCATCGCCCTCGACGGCCTGGCGATCATTCTTCACCCCACCAACCCACTCGGTGCATTGAGCACCGAGCAACTGGCGCAGATCTTTGCCGGTGAGATCAAGGATTGGGCGCAACTCGGCGCCCCCGCCGGTGCCATCACCCTGTATGCCCGTGATGACAAATCCGGCACCTTCGACACCTTCAAGGAGCTGGTGCTGAGTGCCAATGGCAAGAGTCTGGCCGCCAGCGCCAAGCGTTTCGAGAACAGCGAGAAGCTCTCCGACGCCGTCAGCCAGGACCCTAATGGCATCGGCTTTATCGGCCTGCCTTATATCCGCCAGGCCAAGGCTGTGGCGATTGCTGCCGGCAAATCGCAACCGATGCTGCCAAGCCTGACCCTGATCGCCACCGAAGACTATCCGCTGTCGCGTCGCCTGTTTCTCTACAACCAACCGGAGTTGCAGAACCCCTGGGCGCTAGCCCTGGTGAGGTTCGCGCACAGCCCACGCGGCCAGGCGATTGTCGACCAGAACGGGTTTATCGCGCAGACCGTACAGGCGGTGAAAATCCCGCAGAACCCGGATATGCCAGCGTCCTACCAGGAACTGGCCAAGGACGCGCAACGGCTGTCGGTGAATTTTCGCTTCCAGGAGGGCAGCGCCAACCTCGATAACAAGGCCTTACGCGACATCAAACGGCTGATGAGCTACCTGAAAACCCAGGACAAGCTGCGCAACAAGGTGGTGCTGGTCGGCTTTGGCGATGCCAAGGCTGATACGGCACGCGCCGAGCTGCTGTCCAAGCTGCGCGCCATGGCCGTGCGCCGTGAGCTGAACAAGCAAGGGGTGATCTTCCGCGACATTATCGGTCTCGGCGATGAGCTGCCGGTAGCTGCCAACACCGCAGATGACGGCCGGATCAAGAACCGTCGGGTGGAAGTCTGGGTGTACTAAGAAGCTGTTTACGACCTCGCGAGCTAGAGACATGCAAGGCTAAAGCAGGCGAGAAAGCGGAGTTTACGAGTTGTAAATGAGCATTCCGAGCCTGCTTGTAACGCAGCAGGGCCAAGGCGCAGCAGGTTGTAAAAAGGTTCTAGGGGAAACTGCTGTTGGGCCTGCTAACCTTACTTAAGCGTGACGCCGGGCCCCTCTGGCGGTGAGTCATCACCGTGATGTCGGAGTCACTGAGTTGATCCTCAACTTAGGCAGGCATTCGAGGTGGCTCCATGGACAGTCTATTCGGCGCGCTCAACACTCCGCTTTTCGGTACTCCTGGCTGGTTCTGGCTGACCTTTGCCCTGATTATCATCGGCCTGCTGGTGCTTGATCTCGGCGTCTTGCACCGCAACGAGCATGAGATCGAGATGCGCGAGAGCCTGCTGTTGTACAGCGGCTACTTCAGCGTTGGGGTGGCCTTTGGCGGCTGGATCTGGTGGCAGTTGGGCGCTACCAAGGCGCTGGAGTTCTACACCGGTTTTCTGGTTGAACAGTCACTGTCGATGGACAATGTGTTCGTCATGGCGATGATTCTCGGTTTCTTCGCTATTCCGCGGCAGTATCAGCATCGCGTGCTGTTCTGGGGCATTCTCGGCGTGGTGGTGCTGCGAGCGATCATGATTGGCCTGGGCACGGCGCTGGTACAGAACGTCGAATGGGTGCTGTACCTGTTCGGCGCATTTCTGCTGTTCACCGGGGTGCGCATGCTTTCGGCTCAGGAAGAACAACACCCTGACCTGAGCCAGAACCGTTTGCTGCAGTTCCTGCGCAAGCATATTCGGGTAACCGAGGATATGCACGAGGGGCGCTTTCTGCTGCGCAAGCCGGATAGAAAAACGGGTAAGCACCGCCTGCATGCCACACCTCTGCTGCTGGCACTGATCCTGATCGAGCTGGCCGACCTGGTGTTTGCCGTGGACAGCGTACCGGCGGTGCTGGCCATCTCCCAGGATCCGTTTATCGTCTACACCTCGAACATCTTCGCCATCCTCGGCCTGCGTTCGCTGTACTTTGCCCTGGCCGCGCTGATGCACCGCTTCATTTACCTGAAGTACGCCCTGGCATTGGTTCTGATGTTTATCGGTGGCAAGATATTCCTCCACGATATCGTCAAGGTTCCCGCCCTGCTCTCACTCAGCATGACCCTGGGTCTGCTGGCCGGCGGGGTGATCCTGTCGCTACTGAAAACCCGCGATCAGCGTCTACAGGATTAAGTCGTTTGAACGTACCCGAAGTTGTCATCGAGGCCCTGCACCAGCGCGGGAAACTGCATTGGCAGGTGCGCATGGGACGCCGCACCTTGACCTTTCACGAAGAACACGCCGCCCGCGCCTTTGCCGCCCAGCTGCATATGCGCCTGGTCTGGCTGCAACAAACCCAGGCGCTGGGTAGTGAAGTTGCGCCTCCGGAAATGAGCCATTAACGAAAAAGCCCAAGACCCGCATCTGCGGGCCTTGGGCTTTCTGTAGCCACTAGAGGTTAACGGCTGGCTTTCATCATGTCCTTGGACACGTACTTGCCGATCTCAAACTTGCCAATAGCTGCGCGATGCACTTCGTCCGGACCATCAGCCAGACGCAGGGTACGCTGCATGGCATACCAGTAGGCCAGCGGGAAATCGTTGGAGACCCCTGCACCGCCGTGAATCTGAATCGCGCGGTCAATCACCTTCAGCGCCACATTCGGCGCCACGACTTTGATCTGAGCGATTTCGCTGGCGGCGATCTTGTTGCCCACGGTGTCCATCATATAAGCGGCGTTCAGCGTCAGCAGACGCGCCATATTGATCTCCATGCGCGAGTCGGCGATGTGATCGATGTTGCCACCCAGACGGGCCAGCGGCTTGCCAAAGGCGGTGCGGCTGATCGAGCGCTCACACATCAATTTCAGCGCGCGTTCAGCCATGCCGATGGAGCGCATGCAGTGGTGGATACGGCCCGGGCCAAGGCGACCCTGAGCAATTTCAAAACCACGGCCCTCACCCAGCAAAACGTTTTCATAGGGCACGCGCACGTTCTCGAACAGCACTTCGGCGTGGCCATGCGGGGCGTCGTCGTAACCGAAGACCGGCAGCGGACGCAGCACTTTCACACCAGGCGCATCCATGGGCACCAGAATCATCGAGTGTTGCTGATGGCGTGGGCCATCCGGGTTAGTCAGGCCCATGAAAATCATGATCTTGCAGCGCGGATCACAGGCACCTGAAGTCCACCATTTACGGCCGTTGATCACCCACTCATCCCCTTCACGCACGGCACGGGCCTGCATGTTGGTGGCATCGGAGGACGCCACCGCCGGCTCAGTCATGGCAAATGCGGAGCGGATGGTGCCGTCTAGCAGCGGCTTCAGCCACTGCTCTTTCTGTGCTTCGTTGGCATAACGCACCAGCACTTCCATGTTGCCGGTGTCAGGTGCGGCGCAGTTGAACGGCTCGGCACCAATCAGTGAGCTGCCCATGATTTCAGCCAGCGGCGCGTATTCGGTGTTGGTCAGGCCGGCGCCCAGTTCAGAGTCAGGCAGAAACAGGTTCCACAAACCTTCGGCTTTAGCCTTGGCTTTCAGTTCTTCCATGATGGCCGTTGGCTGCCAACGATCGCCCTCATTGACCTGCTGCTCAAAGATGGCTTCGGCTGGATAGACATGGGTCTCCATAAACGCGGTGACGCGTTCACGCAGTTCCTGAACCTTGGGGGAGTAGGCGAAATCCATGGGGGCTACCTTCTGACACTGATTGTGAGGAAATGTGATGAAGTGAAAATGATGCTAGATCAGGGCTAAGGATTTACCTAATCTATTCTCGCCGTGTATAAACATTCATCACCGATATATGTCCAACTGATGCTGACAACCTGCGGAGCGAGCGTGCAATGAATCTGAACAAGGTCGACCTCAACCTGTTTGTCGTCTTCGATGCCATCTACACCGAGGCCAACCTGACACGCGCCGGGCAAATTGTCGGCATCACGCAGCCGGCGGTGTCCAATGCCCTGGCCCGCCTGCGTGAAACCTTCAACGACCCGCTGTTTGTGCGCACCGCGCAAGGCATGGTGCCCACGCCCATGGCACAAAACATCATTGGTCCGGTGCGCAATGCATTGCAGCAATTGCGCATCTCGGTGCAGGAAAGTCGTATTTTCAACCCCGCACAGGCCAACAAAACTTTTCGCATCAGCATGACCGACCTGACCGAGGCAGTCATTCTGCCGCCGTTGTTTCAGCGCCTGCGGCGCATGGCCCCCAACGTCAATATCGAGAGCATGCTGGCCCGCCGCCGTGACACCACCAAGGAACTGGCCGCCGGCCGCTTGGACTTTGCCGTCGACGCGCCGCTCAATACCGATCCGCAGGTGCGTCACGTCAAGCTGATGGAGGACCGCTACGTCTGCGCCATGCGCCGTGGTCACCCACTCAATAAAGACAAAATCAGCCTGGATGAATACATGGCCCTGACCCATATCCACATTTCCAGCCGGCGCAGCGGCCTGGGCCACGTGGATCTGGCCTTGGGCCGGCAAGGCATGCAGCGCAAGATAGCCCTGCGCTCACAGCACTACCTGATGGCCACCACCGTGCTGCAAACCACCGACATGGCCATGACCGTGCCGGAGCGTTTTGCCAAGCGCAATGACCTGCATTATGTGGAATTGCCCGTCAAGGACATGACGCCGCTGGAAACGCACCTGTACTGGCACGAAAGCACCGATCAGGACCCCGCCAACCGTTGGATGCGCGAGCAGATCATTGAGCTGTGCCAACTGGTGTGCGCGCGGGAAAAATCTGAGCAGCCATAACGCGTTTACGGGATGCGTTTAACCCGGTGTTAAACGCATTCAGCTACCGCTTGCATTGGTTTTTAGCTGCAACAAGCGGTGTGCCTTTTGCAGTTCCTCATAGTCGCTTTTGAATTTGAGGAGTTGATCGGTGGCCGCATCAGTTTCCAAAAAGGCGCTTTCGATAAAGTCTTTTTCCAACAGGGTGCGTGACAACACATCGCGCTCGCGCTCCAATTGCCCGCGTAGCAATTCAGACTCTTCGCGCAACAGCGTGAGCAGCCGATTCTGCTCTTCAATTTCCCGATGATGATGCTCTACCTGATCAAGCCCTTGCTGCTTGGCATCACTGAGCAACCGCCTTAACTCCACCGCTTCAGCTAGGCTTTGTTCGCGCTGAGTCTGTAGGTAAGCCATTTCTTCACGCAAATGTTGAAACTTGACCTGCTGCTGGCGCCCTTGTTCTTCATACACCTGCAACTGGTTTTCAACCTCGCTCAACTGCTGCTTGCTGTTGAGCAATTGTTTGCGAAGTTCCGTGACATCATCCTGGCCTTGCTCACCTTTCGTTTGCAAATGAGTCATTTGTTCTTTTAGCTGCTCAACCTTGGCTTGCAACGAACCCAGCTTATCAACGCGCGAATCCGTCTGGCGCTTGTGTGCGTGCAGGGTGGTGACCAGTTTATGAGCACGATCAAGCTTGGCTTTGAGGTCATCAAGCTTGAACTCCATTTCAGCTCGATTGGCGATCAGTGCATCAAGCTCGGATTGGTGCTGAAGCTTCCACTCGGCATAGTTGGCCGCTGTAACTCCCTCAATGGATGAAGCCAGTTCATACCCCTGACTCAGTGCCTTATCAAAGGGTTCAACGCTGTGCTCACTGACCTCATTTAACATGTCTGTCAGCAATATATTGTTGGCACGTGTTTCGGCGGCATCCGCTTGTTGCGCTTGCTCCACCTCCTCCGGCGGTTGGCGGTTTGATAACTGAAGATAAATCCATGCAGTTAAGCCAGCGACTACCGCGACCAGCAACAGGTTGGCGGCAACCGCCAACATGATGCCCAGTTCCAAGTGACTTAAATCGTTCATCAGACTACCTGCACGGTTGAACGTTTTTAGCTCAGCAGCACCGAGATGAAACCGTCGCCGTAAGCCGGAAAGGAGATGCTGAAATCCGCACGGCCATAGTTGTTACCCATCAGTTCAAATAACTTGCCGAAGGGCTTTTGCACCAGATGGCTGCTCGACAGCGTGCAGCGTTTGCCTGAACTGCGTGAAATCATCCCGGACAAATCACTTAAAAAGGAGGTGCAGTTTTCGTAGACGTCGCGGTTAAGGGTTTTGCCCAAGATCGCCGCCTTGACCTGATCCGCGCTTTGCTTGGCCATGGCACCGCCCAGCATGCAGGCGGCGTTGAGGTCCATCAGGCAGACCGCATCCACGCTTTTGCTGTCCGGGGCGCTGAAAATGCCGATGACATAGGGCAACTTGACGTGTTCGATAGGCACCGGCTCGATGCGTTCAATCTTGCAGACAATCGAGGAGAGACTGAGGATTGAGGCTATTTCAGCGACATCAATGGGCTGTTTCGGCGTTGCAACGGCCGCTGCTGGCGAAGGTGCAGCGGCTTCAATGGCGTCCTCAACACCGTCGGCATCCTGCAACACGGACAGCACGGCTTGCTTAAGTTCTTCAGTGTTGAACGGTTTGTTCACTACAAAGGCTGCACCATTGCGGTGGGCTTCATCCAGATGACGGGCCGAAGATTCGGTGGTCACAAAACCAACTTTAATGTCGAGCATGTCCAATTGACGAATCGTCTGCAACAACTCCAGCCCGGTCATACCCGGCATATGCCAGTCGGTAAGGATCAGATCAGGCTTCCACCCTTCCAAAATCTCCAGCGCCTCATCGCCGCTCAACGCCGTGCGCAATTCGATCTCGCGGTAACCGGTATTCTCCAAGATACGTTTGATGATGGCCTGAACAGCACGACTGTCATCGACAATCAAGAACTTCATAGGACGCTCCCTCTGCAGGCTGGGATTAAAACAAAAGTCATGGTGCGGGGCTCCAACCGTTAGCGGGGGGCAAGTTCAAACTCTCAAAAATAATCACTTGGATGTGATGCTCGCGTTGCTGAGTAATGTAACTGCCGCTGATCGTACTGGCCGCTAATACACTGAGGAACTGCTCGGCAGTTAAGCGTGCCGGCAAACCGAGATCGAGAACCAGATCACTGTCGACATGGCCGGGCACACCGCTGGCGAAGATATTGCTCAATTCGCCACAGGCATCGGCCACCTCCCCTGCACCCAACTCTGCGATGGCCAAGTCGAACATATGACTGGCCAGGTTACGTGCATCGTCCTCAGCAATCGCCAGGCCGACACCCGCCAGATGCCCTTTGGGCGTCGGGTGCAAGGCCACCACAAAATAGTGCTGGGCCTGCAACTCAGCCGGGGTGATGGCTTGCGCCACAAAGCTCAGCTGCTCGCCGACCAGCATCAGCCAGGTTTTAGCAAGGTGTTCTTCTATTCCATAAACATGCATATGAAGAATTCACATAGCCAGAGGTGGATTAACGCCGCGTTTTTTAAGCCTAGACCTTATTCCGGGCTCCGTTCCTCACACATTTGAGTCAAATCGACTGCTGGTGAGCAGAGACCCAGATTGACGTTAACGTAAGGCTAGATTACGTTAACGTAAAGGTAACCAAGGGGCATCTGCTGATGTCAGCAATCACCTACTCCATCTCAGACTTGGCCCGCGAGCTGGATATCACCACCCGCGCCATTCGTTTTTACGAAGAGCAAGGCATGCTCAGCCCCGAGCGTCGCGGTCAGGAGCGTATCTACAGCGCCAAAGACAAAGTCGCACTCAAGCTGATTCTGCGCGGCAAGCGCATTGGTTTTTCCCTCGCCGAATGCAAGGAACTCATCGAGCTCTACGACCCGGCGCATGGCAACCACAAGCAATTGCACACCTTTATGGCCAAGATCGCCGAACGGCGCGCCCAGTTGCAGCAACAGTTACTGGACATCGAGCAGATGCAGCTGGAGCTGGATACCGCCGAAGAGCGTTGCTTAGCGGCACTCGCTAAAACTATTTAAAACATAGCGTTATCTCCTGAACTTAATTCGAACAATTACAGGTGGAACCATGAGCTACCCAACCCTCAACTTCGGTCTCGGCGAGACCATCGACATGCTGCGCGACTCGGTGCACCATTTCGCTCAGGCCGAGCTGTCCCCGCGTGCCGCGCAGATCGACCGCGACAACGAGTTCCCCATGGACATGTGGCGCAAGTTTGGCGACATGGGCCTGCTTGGCATGACCGTGGAAGAGGAATACGGCGGCACCAACATGGGTTACCTGGCGCATGTGGTGGCGATGGAGGAAATCAGCCGCGCCTCGGCCTCAGTCGGCTTGTCCTATGGCGCGCACTCCAACCTGTGCCTGAACCAGATCCGCAAGAACGGCACTCATGAGCAGAAGGCCAAATACCTGCCCAAGCTGTGCTCCGGCGAGCACATCGGCGCCCTGGCTATGAGCGAGCCGAATGCCGGCTCTGACGTGGTGTCGATGAAACTGCGCGCCGAGAAACGTGGCGACCGCTACGTGTTGAATGGCAACAAGATGTGGATCACCAACGGCCCCGACGCCCACACCTACGTGATCTACGCCAAGACCGACCTCAACGCCGGCTCGCGCGGCATGACCGCCTTTATCGTCGAGCGTGACTACAAGGGGTTCTCCCGCCACCAAAAGCTGGACAAGCTCGGCATGCGCGGCTCCAACACCTGCGAACTGCTGTTCGAGGACTGCGAAGTGCCAGAGGAGAACATCCTCGGCGCCGAGGGTGCCGGCGTGCGCGTGCTGATGAGCGGCCTGGACTACGAGCGCACCGTGCTCTCCGGCGGCCCCACCGGGATCATGAGCGCCTGCATGGACGTGGTCCTGCCCTACGTGCACGAGCGCCAGCAGTTCAAGCAGTCGATCGGCGAATTCCAGCTGGTGCAGGGCAAGCTGGCCGACATGTACGCCGGCATGAACGCCTCCAAGTCCTACCTGTACAACGTCGCCAAGGCTTGCGATCGCGGCGAAGAATCGCGCAAGGACGCCGCCGCCGTGATCCTCTACACCGCCGAGATGGCCACCAAGATGGCGCTGGACACCATCCAGCTGCTCGGCGGTAACGGCTACACCAACGAGTACCCAGCCGGCCGTTTGCTGCGTGACGCCAAGCTCTATGAGATCGGCGCGGGCACCAGCGAGATCCGCCGCATGCTGATCGGCCGCGAGCTGTTCAACGAAACCAAATAGCCTGACGGAGCGCGCCAGATGGCCATTCTGCACACCCAGATCAACAGCCGTTCGCCGGAGTTCGCTGCCAACAGCGCGGCGATGCTTAGCCAGGTAAACGACCTGCGCGCCCTGCTCGCCCGCGTCCACGAAGGCGGCGGTGCCAAGGCTCAGGAGCGCCACACCTCACGGGGTAAGTTACTGCCACGGGAACGCATCAATCGCCTGCTGGATATCGGCTCGCCCTTCCTCGAAATCGGCCAACTGGCCGCCTATGAGGTCTATGGCGAGGATGTACCCGCCGCTGGCGTGGTCGCCGGTATCGGTCGGGTCGAGGGTGTCGAATGCATGATCGTGGCCAACGACGCCACGGTGAAAGGTGGCAGCTATTACCCGCTGACGGTGAAAAAGCACCTACGCGCACAAAGCATCGCCCAGCAGAACCGCTTGCCGTGCATCTACCTGGTGGACTCAGGCGGCGCCAACCTGCCGCGTCAGGATGAAGTGTTTCCGGACCGCGAGCACTTCGGGCGGATCTTCTTCAATCAGGCCAACATGAGCGCCATGGGCATCCCGCAGATCGCCGTGGTCATGGGCTCCTGCACCGCTGGCGGCGCCTACGTGCCGGCCATGGCCGATGAAGCAATCATGGTGCGCAACCAGGCCACCATCTTCCTGGCCGGCCCGCCGCTGGTAAAAGCCGCCACCGGTGAGGTGGTCAGCGCCGAAGATCTTGGCGGCGCCGATGTGCACTGCAAGACCAGCGGCGTGGCCGACCATTATGCCGACAACGACGAACACGCCCTGGCCCTGGCCCGCCGTAGCATCGCCAATCTGAACTGGCGCAAGCTCGGCGTGCTGAACAACCGTGCGCCGATCAACCCCCTGTACAGCGGCGAAGAGCTGTACGGGGTGATTCCAGCGGACGCCAAGCAGCCCTTCGATGTGCGTGAAGTCATCGCCCGCACTGTCGATGGCAGCGTATTCGATGAGTTCAAGGCACTGTTTGGCGCTACCTTAGTTTGCGGCTTTGCGCATATCCACGGCTATCCGGTGGCGATCCTCGCCAATAACGGCATTTTGTTCGCCGAGTCCGCGCAGAAAGGCGCGCACTTTATCGAGCTGGCCTGCCAGCGCGGCATTCCTTTGCTGTTCCTGCAGAACATCACCGGCTTTATGGTCGGGCAGAAGTACGAATCCGGCGGCATCGCCAAACACGGCGCCAAGCTGGTCAACGCCGTGGCCTGCGCCAAGGTGCCTAAATTCACCGTGATCATCGGCGGCAGCTTCGGTGCCGGTAACTATGGCATGTGTGGCCGTGCCTATGACCCACGCTTCCTGTGGATGTGGCCGAATGCGCGCATTGGCGTGATGGGCGCCGAACAGGCCGCCGGCGTGTTGGTGCAGGTCAAACATGAACAAGCCGCCCGCGCCGGGCAGAGCTTCTCTGCCGAGGATGAAGCCAAGCTCAAGCAGCCGATCCTCGAACAGTATGAGCGCCAGGGCCACCCTTACTACTCCAGCGCCCGCCTGTGGGATGACGGCGTGATCGACCCGGCGCAAACCCGCGACATCTTGGGCCTGGCGTTGTCCGCCAGCCTTAACGCGCCGATCGAGCCGACCACCTTTGGCGTGTTCCGCATGTAAGGCAGCGCCCTGCCCCGGATTCTAGAGCGACAGACCATGACCGACTTCAACACCATCGAACTGCAAACAGACCCACGCGGCTTTGCCACCCTCTGGCTCAACCGTGCGGACAAGAACAACGCCTTTAACGCCGAGATGATCCGCGAGCTGATTCTCGCCCTCGACGCGGTGATGGCCGACAAAAGCCTGCGCTTCCTGCTGTTGCGCGGCCGCGGTAAGCACTTCTCCGCCGGCGCCGACCTGGCCTGGATGCAGCACGCGGCGACCCTGGACTACAACGCTAACCTCGCCGACTCCCGTGAGCTGGCCGAGCTGATGCACAACCTGTATCAGCTGAAGATCCCGACTCTGGCCGTGGTGCAAGGCGCAGCTTTTGGCGGCGCACTCGGTTTGATCAGCTGCTGCGACATGGCCATCGGCACCGTTGACGCCCAGCTGTGCCTGTCCGAAGTGCGCATCGGTTTGGCACCGGCGGTCATCAGCCCCTTTGTCGTGCAGGCGATTGGCGAGCGCGCCGCGCGGCGCTATGCCCTGACCGCCGAGCGTTTTAGCGGTGAGCATGCTCAGGAACTGGGGCTGTTTGCCGAATGCTATGCCGCCGATGCCCTGGATCAGGCCGTGGTCGAGTGGGTCGACACGCTGCTGCTCAACAGCCCGCAAGCGATGCTGGCGAGCAAGGATTTACTGCGTGAAGTCGGCAGCGGTGTGCTCACCCCAGCGCTGCGCCGTTACACAGAAAACGCCATCGCTCGCATCCGCGTCAGCGCTGAAGGTCAGGAAGGTCTGCGCGCCTTTCTGGATAAACGCAAGCCCGCCTGGCAGGAGCCGCAAGCATGAGTCTTAAGCCTATCGACACCCTGCTGGTGGCCAACCGTGGTGAAATCGCTTGCCGGGTGATGCGCACGGCCAAAGCCATGGGCATCCAGACCGTGGCGGTACACAGCGCCATCGACGCCAACGCCCGCCATGTGCGTGAAGCCGATCTGGCGGTGAATCTGGGCGGTGCCAAGCCGGCGGACAGCTACCTGCGTATTGATGCGCTGATCGC
This sequence comes from Pseudomonas sp. HMWF032, assembly GCF_003060885.1. Taxonomy (GTDB): domain Bacteria; phylum Pseudomonadota; class Gammaproteobacteria; order Pseudomonadales; family Pseudomonadaceae; genus Aquipseudomonas. Next base: position 127,291 of record NZ_QAIG01000004.1, on the reverse strand, counting down.
TGCGGCCAAGGCTAGCGGTGCTCAGGCGATCCATCCCGGTTATGGTTTTCTTTCGGAAAACGCCGGTTTTGCCCGCGCCATCGAAGCTGCCGGCTTGATCTTCCTCGGCCCACCCGCCGCGGCCATCGACGCCATGGGCAGCAAGTCCGCCGCCAAAGCGCTGATGGAAGCCGCCGGAGTACCGCTGGTGCCGGGCTATCACGGCGAAGCGCAGGATGTTGAAACCTTCCGCGTGGCGGCTGAGCAGATTGGTTATCCGGTGCTGCTGAAAGCCGCTGCCGGTGGCGGTGGCAAAGGCATGAAGGTGGTTGAGCGTGAAAGCGAGCTGGCCGAGGCCCTGGCCAGCGCCCAACGCGAAGCGCAGTCCTCGTTCGGCGACGCGCGCATGCTGGTGGAAAAATACGTCCTCAAGCCACGCCATGTGGAAATTCAGGTGTTTGCGGACTCGCACGGCAACTGTCTGTACTTGAATGAGCGCGATTGCTCGATCCAGCGTCGCCACCAGAAGGTCGTCGAAGAAGCGCCGGCTCCGGGGCTGTCAGCCGAACTGCGCCGCGCCATGGGCGAAGCGGCCGTCAAGGCGGCGCAAGCCATCGGTTATGTCGGCGCAGGCACCGTGGAGTTCCTGCTGGATGAGCGTGGTGACTTCTTCTTTATGGAGATGAACACTCGCCTGCAGGTCGAACACCCAGTCACCGAGCTGATTACCGGCCTGGATCTGGTGGCCTGGCAGATTCGCGTCGCCCGCGGCGAGGCACTGCCGATCACTCAAGAACAGGTGCCGCTGATGGGCCACGCCATCGAAGTGCGCCTGTACGCCGAAGACCCGGATAACGATTTTCTGCCTGCTACCGGCACCCTGGCGCTGTACCGCGAAGCTGATGCAGGCCCAGGCCGCCGGGTCGACAGCGGCGTGACCGAAGGTGATGAAGTCTCGCCGTTCTATGACCCGATGCTCGGCAAGCTGATCGCCTGGGGCGCAAACCGCGAGGAAGCAAGGCTGCGCCTGCTGGCCATGCTCAAGGAAACCTGCGTCGGCGGTGTTAAAACCAACCTGGCGTTCCTGCAACGTGTACTGGCCCATCCGGCCTTTGCCAAAGCGGAGTTGGATACCGGCTTTATCCCGCGCCATGAAGCCCAACTGCTGCCGCCTGTGAGCGAGTTGCCGGCCGAATTCTGGCAACTGGCTGCCGAGGCCTTTGTGCAGAGCGAAGCGCCACTGCAGCGCCACGACGACTGTCACTCACCCTGGACGCACAACAACGGCCTGCGCCTGGGTTTACCGGCTGAAATCGATCTGCACCTGAGTTGCCAGAATGAGCGTCAGGTGGTTCGCCTGCGCCATGCGGCACCTTCTGCCATGCACCTGCACGGTGAGCAGTTGCACGTCGAGCGTGACGGTCTGCGTCAGCAACACCGCGCCATTCGCCGTGGCGATTGCCTGTATCTGCACTATGCGGGCGCGTTGCAGGCGGTCAGCCTCTATGACCCGATTGCCGAGGTCGAAGCCAGCCATCAGCAACACGGCGGCCTTACCGCCCCCATGAACGGCAGCATCGTGCGGGTGCTGGTAGAAGCCGGCCAGCATGTAGAAGCCGGCACCGCGCTGGTGGTGCTGGAAGCGATGAAGATGGAACACAGCATCCGCGCGCCACAGGCCGGCACGGTCAAGGCGCTGTATTGCCGCGAAGGCGAGATGGTCAGCGAAGGGACTGTGCTGGTGGAGCTGGAAGAGGCCGGCGCATAGCGGATAGGTGGGAGGGGCTTTAGCCGCGACAACAGCGATCAAAAGCGCGCCGCTAAAGCGTCGCCCACCGGTCGCAACACCTTTATCGCGGGCAAGCACAGTGCGTAGGGTGGACATCGCTGTTTATGTCCACCTTGAAATACACAACGAAGGGGCATGGAGGATGGGTAAAGCGGCAGCTGCGCGCCCCGATCCACCCTACGGAGAAGATGCATGAACATACCCAATCACGTCCGCCTGGTCGAAGTCGGCCCGCGTGACGGTTTGCAGAATGAGAAACAGCCGATCAGCGTGGCCGACAAGGTGCGCCTGATCGATGACCTGTCCGCTGCTGGCCTGCGCTACATCGAGGTGGGCAGCTTTGTTTCGCCCAAGTGGGTACCTCAGATGGCGGGTTCCGCTGAGGTGTTTGCTCAGATTCAGCAGTTGCCGGGTATTACCTACGCCGCCCTGGCACCCAATCTGAAAGGCTTTGAAGGCGCGTTGGAAGCCGGCGTGCGCGAAGTGGCGGTGTTTGCTGCCGCGTCGGAAGCCTTCTCGCAGAAGAATATCAACTGTTCGATCCGCGAAAGCCTGGAGCGCTTTGTCCCGGTGATGGACGCCGCCAAGCAGCATGGCATCCGCGTGCGCGGTTATGTCTCCTGCGTACTGGGCTGCCCCTATGACGGCAGCGTGCCAGCAGAGCAAGTCGCCAGCGTGGCCCGTGAGCTGTATGCCATGGGCTGCTATGAGGTTTCCCTGGGCGACACCATAGGTGCCGGCACTGCCGGAGCTACCCGTCACCTGCTCAACGTGGTCGGCCGCGAAGTGCCACGTAATCTGCTGGCCGGGCACTTTCACGACACCTACGGTCAGGCTTTGGCCAATATCTATGCGAGCCTCTTGGAAGGTATCAGTGTCTTCGACAGCTCGGTTGCCGGTCTCGGCGGCTGCCCTTACGCCAAAGGCGCCACTGGCAATGTCGCCACAGAGGATGTGCTGTACCTGCTTGAAGGCCTGGGCATCGAAACCGGTATTGATATGGGCCGGCTGATCGCCGCCGGCCAGCGCATTTGCGCCGTGCTGGATAAACCCAATGGCTCTCGGGTAGCGCGGGCAAAACTGGCTAGCGCGTAGGGTGGACATGCCGAAGGTTTGTCCGCCATTTGGATCGAGTGACGGACGATGCTTGACCGTGCCCGCCCCACCCCGTCAGGTTTTGTTTACAGCCTGTAAAGCCAGAGCCCCAGATACAGCGCGCCGGCCCTGCCTTCGGTGCAAAACCGCTACAACAGCCGCCAGGTCGGCAACCGAGCAATAAGGGGCGCTACAGGTCAAGGCCGTCTGCGACCAGTAGGCTAGCGTGCCATCGGCCAGGCGCAACAGCTCGGCACAACAAGAATTACGGCACCTGCCGAATGAGGAACCGACATGCAACAGCCCTTGTGGACCCCCTCCAAGGAACGTATCACCACCACCCGGATGGACGGCTTCCGCCGCTTCGTCAATCAGCGCCACAGCCTGCAACTGGCCGACTATCCGGCGCTGCATGTCTGGAGCGTGGAACAGCGTGAAAGCTTCTGGCAGGCGATTGTCGAGTTCTTCGAGATCCGTTTTAGTGCACAGCCCGAGGTCGTACTGCAAGAAGGCAGCGCCATGCCCAGCGCCCACTGGTTTCCCGGTGCAACGCTGAACTTTGCAGAACATCTGCTGCGTCGCCGCGATCACCATCCTGCTCTGATCGCAATTGGCGAAGATGGCAGCCGCGAACAACTGAGCTATGCCCAACTGGCCGCCCATGTCGCCGGCCTGCAATGCAGCCTGCGTGCCGCTGGCGTCGGTATCGGCGACAGGGTTGCCGCCTTTATGCCCAATACCTGGCAGACGGTGGTCGGCATGCTGGCTGCCAGCAGCCTGGGCGCCACCTGGTCGAGCTGCTCACCCGACTTCGGCACGCAGGGGGTGATCGACCGCTTCGGCCAGATTGAACCCAAGGTATTGATCGCCGCCGCCGGTTACCGCTACGCCGGCAAGAGCCTGGACCTGACGGCCAAGCTCAACGAAATTCTCGAACGGCTGCCCTCGCTTGAGCAGTTGATTGTGGTGCCCTACTCCAATGCCCAGGCCAACGCTGCCGACTTCCACTCGGAGGCCAAAGTTTTGTTGTGGCAGGACTTCTACCAGGCCGGCGGCGAACCCGAATTCACCCAGGTAGCCTTCAATCACCCGCTGTATATCCTCTATTCCAGCGGCACCACCGGCGTGCCCAAGTGCATCGTGCACGGCACCGGCGGCACCTTGCTGCAGCACGCCAAAGAACTCGGCCTGCACACTGACCTGACCCGCGATGACACGCTGTTTTACTACACCACCTGCGGTTGGATGATGTGGAACTGGCTGGTCTCAGGATTAGCGCTGGGCGCGACGCTGGTGCTGTTTGACGGTTCGCCCTTCCATCCTGGGGCCGAACGTTTGATTGACCTGATCGATGCGGAAAACATCAGCATCTTCGGTACCAGCGCCAAGTTTCTCGCGGCGCTGGAAAAAGCCGGTGCCAAGCCCACTCAAACACACAGCCTGCAGCGTCTTAAGGCGATTCTGTCGACCGGCTCGCCGCTGTCCCACGAAAGCTTCGAGTACGTCTACCGCGCGATCAAAGCCGATCTCTGCCTGTCATCGATCTCCGGCGGCACCGACATCGTCTCCTGCTTCGCCCTCGGCAACCCGGTGCTGCCGGTGTGGCGCGGTGAGCTGCAATGCAAGGGCTTGGGCATGGACGTGCAGGTGTGGAACGACGCAGGTACCGCGGTCAGCGGCGAAAAAGGCGAACTGGTTTGCGCACAGCACTTTCCCTCAATGCCGGTGGGTTTCTGGAAGGATGACGATGGCAGCAAGTTCCGGGCGGCCTACTTTGAGACCTTCCCCGGCATCTGGGCTCACGGTGATTACGCCGAAATCACTGAGCACAATGGGCTGGTGATTCACGGCCGCAGTGACGCGGTACTCAACCCCGGCGGCGTGCGCATCGGCACCGCGGAAATATACCGCCAGGTGGAAAAGGTCGAAGCTGTGCTGGAGTCCATCGCCATCGGTCAGGCGTGGGAGGATGATGTGCGGGTGGTGCTGTTTGTGCGCCTGCGCGAGGGCATGGTGCTTGACGATGCCCTGCAGGCACAGATCCGGCAGGTCATCCGCGCCAACACCACGCCGCGCCATGTGCCGGCCAAGATCATCGCCGTGGCGGATATCCCGCGCACCATCAGCGGCAAAATCGTCGAGTTGGCGGTGCGCAACGTGGTGCACGGCAAACCGGTGAAAAACACCGACGCCCTGGCTAATCCAAAGGCGTTGGAGTTGTACCGCGACCTGGCGGAACTACGGGACTGAAGCACCAAAACTCCAGCCAAGACCGACACGCAGTGCTTATACTCCATACCAGTCGTTGCTGGAGTGCTGCCGTGGCTGTGCGCTGGATCTGTCTCGTCGTATTGCTCCCCTCGCTGAGCCTGAGCGTAACAGCACAGGAGCCGCTGGAGCTGCATATGCCGGACGCGCCGCCGCTGACCTTTGCCAGCTTCCAGGGCGGCTATGGCATGGTCGGCGATGTGGCATTGGCCGCCATTTCCCGCGCGGGGTATCTCAGTCATATCCATGTAACACCCTGGCTTCGTGCGCAGCAGCGCGTTAGTCGCGGGCAGAATATGCTGATCATCCCGCTTTCACGCACGCCGGAGCGCGAAGCACTGTACACCTGGATTGCGCCAATTGCGCCGCTTGAACGCGCCTTCTTCAGCCTCGACGCGCCAGTGGCTGACTTTGCCGAAGCACGTAAGCGTTACCGGCGTGTCGCCGTCGGCATGGGCACCGCGCAAATGGAAATACTCAAGGATCAAGGCTTTACCGATGAACAGATTGTCAGCCTGAAGTTGGGCGATAACCCCGCGCGCATGCTCGAGCTAAAGCGCGTCGATGCCTGGTTCGCCGGGGTGCCGGAAGGGTTGTATCAGTGGCACAAAAGCGACAACAGATTGCAGATGAGCCCTGTGTTGGACAGCACCGATCTTTACCTGGCCTGCTCGAAAGACTGCGATGCGCAGTTGCAGGAAAATCTGCGCAAGGCAGTCGAAGGGCTACGCGCCGAAGGCATGATCCAGCGTATCCAGGACACCTACCGCCCCGAACGTTAAAGGCAAGCAGCTCTGTCGCCGCCAGTGTTCAAATACCTTTGCGTCCAGGGTCCTCAGGCTGCTGCTCCTCTTCGATATCTTCCAGCTTCAATTCCAGCCCCCACTCTCCCGCCGACGCTGCGGGTGCCACAGGCGCAGCCTGTGTCGGTGCAGCCACCACTGGTGCGGGAGCAGCGGCAGGCGCGGAAGCTCCTGGGTTATCGCGGTAGAGTTTGAGCTTGAGGCGTACGTTGTTCGCCGAATCGGCGTTTTTCACCGCCTCTTCTTCATCAATCGAGCCATCGTTGACCAGGTCGATCAGCGCCTGATCAAAGGTCTGCATGCCGAGGTTTTTCGACTTTTCCATGATTTCCTTGATCTCGGAAAACTCGTTGCGCTTAATCAAGTCACGAATGGTCGGCGTACCCAGTAGCACTTCCACAGCGGCGCGGCGCTTGCCATCGATGGTTTTGACCAGGCGCTGGGAGACGAACGCCTTGAGGTTGTTGCCCAGGTCATTGAGCAACTGCGGGCGACGGTCTTCCGGAAAGAAGTTGATGATACGGTCTAGCGCCTGGTTGGCGTTGTTCGCATGCAATGTGGAGATGGCCAGGTGTCCGGTATCGGCAAACGCCAGAGCATGCTCCATGGTCTCGCGGTCGCGGATTTCGCCGATCAAAATCACATCCGGTGCTTGGCGCAGGGTGTTCTTCAACGCGGCGTGGAAACTGCGCGTGTCCACGCCCACTTCACGCTGATTGATGATCGATTTCTTGTGCTTGTGCACATACTCCACCGGGTCTTCGATGGTGATGATGTGCCCACCGCTGTTGCGGTTGCGGTAGTCGATCAACGCGGCCAAGGACGTGGATTTACCAGAACCGGTACCGCCGACAAACAACACCAGGCCGCGTTTCTCCATCACCGTCTTGAGCAGCACCTCGGGCAGCTTGAGGTCTTCGAACTTGGGAATGTCCATCTTGATATTGCGCGCCACGATCGACACTTCATTGCGCTGCTTGAAGATATTGATACGAAAGCGCCCAACTCCGGCAATCGAGATGGCCAGGTTCATTTCCAGCTCTCGCTCAAACTCCTCACGCTGCGCGCTATCCATCACCGAGGCGGCGATGTCCGCTACTTCCCCGGACTTAAGCGGTTCGGCGCTGAGTGCCTTGAGTACACCATTGAATTTGGCGCAGGGTGGCGCCCCAGTGGAAAGATAAAGGTCGGACCCGTCCTGGCTGGACAGGATTTTCAGCATGGCATTGAGGTCCATAACGAGACTTCCCGCGAGTTGGATGTATTACGTTAGGCCAAGATTACGCATCGCTCCCGAGAAATTCGGAAGCGCCCCTGCCAGAGTCCGCTCAAAGGCTCACGAGCTAGAGTCCTGTTCTTAACCCCTCAGGGCCGACGCGCAACAGCACATTGAACAGGCTCTTAGGCGCTAAGCGGCTGATAATACTGGCACAATATATCCATCCAAATCCGAGGAACCCGTCATGGCTAAGGCAATGGCCCGCCACATTCTGGTGAAAACCGAAGCAGAAGCCGCCGCGCTGAAAAAGCGCATTGCCGCCGGCGAAGCATTTGACATACTGGCGCGCAAATATTCGACCTGTCCCTCCGGCAAGAAAGGCGGCGATCTGGGTGAGGTGCGTCCAGGTCAGATGGTGCGCGCCATCGATCAGGTGATCTTCAAAAAGCCGGTGCGTGAAGTACATGGGCCGGTGAAAAGCCAATTTGGCTACCATCTGGTGCAGGTTTTCTACCGCGAATAACCCCAGAGACCCCGAATATGACGCGCGAACAGATCACAGTACTTTGCCTGAGCCTGCCGGGTGCTCGTGAAGACATTAAATGGGGTGGTGTGCAGGTTTTTTCAGTTGCGGGAAACAAAATGTTCGCCCTCTTCCACCTTGATAGGCAGGACGGCTTGGCTTTCAAGGTGGAAGACGATCTGTTTCTCGGTTTCTGCGACCGTCCGGGCATTCGCCCTGCGCCCTACCTGGCTCGGGCCCACTGGATCAGCATGGCTGCTCCCTATCCAATGAGCGATGAGGAGTTGCACACCTTGCTGACCCGCTCCCACCAATTAGTGGTGGCCAAACTTCCAAAGCGCACGCGAGCAGGCTTACTGATCTAGACAAGGCCAGCATGCAGAATTAATCCCTGCCCGCTGCCACCACAACGTGGCAGCACTAGATGCGAAATTGACGTACCAGCGCCCCAAGTCGCTCGCCCAGGCCCGCTAGATTTCGTGCAGTCTGCGCCCCTTGCTGAGTCTCATCGGCAACACTGTCCACCGCGACAGCAATCTTGTGCACGCTGCGGTTGATCTCTTCGGCCACGGCGGTTTGCTCCTCGGCAGCGCTGGCAATTTGCGCGTTCATCGCGTTGATAGTGCCGATCAACTGCGCGATGGCATCCAGCGATGTGCCGGCGCGGTTGGCCTGCTCACTGGTGACATCACCGGCATCGCTGGAGCGGCGCATCGCGGTCACGGCGTCCTGGGTACCCTTCTGCAAGCGATCGATCATGCCCTGGATTTCCTGAGTGCTCTGCTGCGTACGACTGGCGAGCGCCCTCACCTCATCGGCGACTACGGCAAAGCCGCGCCCCGCTTCACCGGCCCGTGCAGCCTCGATGGCGGCGTTAAGTGCCAGCAGGTTGGTCTGTTCAGCGATGGAGCGAATCACATCGAGCACACTGACAATCGATGACACGTCTTTCTGCAGGGTGTCGAGGGACACGCCACTGTTGCGGATGTCCTGCACCAACGTGTGAATGCGCTCGATGCTGCCATCGACCACCTTTTTTGCTGCTTGGCCTTCGGTGTCGGTCTTCTGCGCCGCCTCTGCAGCACCCTGGGCGCTTTGCGCAACTTCATGGGCCGCAGCGGACATCTCATTGATTGCTGTCGCCACCTGATCGGTCTCATGACGCTGATGATCCATGGCCTGTTCGGAGCGTTGGGCTTGGGCTGACACCTGACTGACCAGTTCGGTCAGCTGACCGGTCATTTCAACAATTTGCCGAACCAGGCCGTGGATCTTCTCGACAAAACGGTTGAACGAACCCGCCAACTGGCCAAGCTCATCATCACCATTGATCGGTAGACGATGGGTCAAATCACCCTCACCGGCGGCAATGTCATCCAGGTTGTCCTTAATCTGCTGCAACGGACGCAAGAAGGTGTTGCTCAGCACCACACCGACAATCCCGAAAACAACCAGTAGCACGGCAGCAATTACCATGATGCTGGTAATGATGGTGCTGATGCGCTCATCAATCTCATCCTGTACCTGGGCAATCTGCGCCTCAACACCATCGAGGTTGATTGCGGTACCCAGCGCCATGTCCCATTTGGGCAGGTAGTAGCTGTAGGCCATTTTCGGCACCAGTACTGATTCATCAGTCGGCAGCGGTGAGCTGTAGTTGACGTAATACGTGTTGTTCTTGGCGACATTCACCAGTTCACGGTTGATGTAGACGCCATTCGGGTCGCGGCGATCTGTCAGGCTCTTGCCCACATCCACTGGGCTGTCACCGCGGAACAGGCGCACCACGTTGGAGTCGTGACCGAAGAAGTAGCCGTCCTTGCCGAACTTGATCTTCGACAGGATCGCCACGGCCTGCTCACGGCTGGCCATATCGCCTTGCGCGGCACCGTCATATAAGGTCTGCACCGAACCCAGCGCGATCTGCACATAATGCTGCAACTCGTTACGGCTTTCCTGCAGCAGGCGCTCGCGGGTTTCTTCAACTTCCTGGGCGGCCAGGTTCTGTAACACCTTGGCGGCAGCCCCACTGAGCACCAAGGCAAACAGCACCACGGGGATCAGTGCAAGTAGCACGACTTTTGACTTCAGGGTAAGGCGCATCAGGCAGATCCTTGCTTGGCAGTAGAACGAAATAAAACGGGGCTACCGGTATATCGGTAGCCCCGCTGAAAAGTTGACCCGTCTGAAGCTATCGCGCAGCAGACGCTCATTACTCCGGTCAAATCACCATAGCTGCTGCCCAACCAAATACCAGCAGTGGCAGGTTGTAGTGCAGGAAGGTCGGTACCACGCTATCCCATATATGATTGTGCTGGCCATCGACATTCAGCCCCGCGGTTGGCCCGAGGGTCGAATCGGAGGCGGGTGAACCCGCATCCCCCAGTGCACCAGCAGTGCCGACGATGCTCACAATGGCCAGGGGGCTGAAGCCGAGCTGCAGACCCAGCGGCACGAAAATCGCTGCAATGATAGGCACCGTGGAGAACGACGAACCGATGCCCATGGTCACCAGCAGGCCGACCAGCAGCATTAGCAGCGCACCCAGTGCCTTGTCATGGCCAATCAGTTCAGCGGAGCTGTCGACCAGACTTTTCACTTCGCCGGTGGCCTTCATCACTTCGGCAAAACCGGCGGCTGCGATCATGATAAAGCCGATCATCGCCATCATTTTCATGCCCTCGGTAAACAGACCATCAGCCTCTTTCCAGCGCACAACTCCGGACACCGAGAAAATGATGAAACCGACCAGAGCACCGATAATCATCGAGTCCAGCCACAGCTGCACAACGAACGCCGCTACAATCGCCACACCGGCCACCAGCAGGCTCAAGGGGTTGTAGGCAACATCAGCGCGCTCCACCTGCTCGATCTTGCTCAGGTCATACACGCGCTTCTTGCGGTAGCTGAACAGGGCCACCACTAGCCCGAACAACATGCCCAGCGCGGGTATGGCCATGGCCTTGGTCACATCCAGACCAGCGGTATCCACACCAGCGCCAGCCACGTTGGCTAACAAAATGTCATTTAGGAAAATCCCGCCAAAACCCACCGGCAGGAACATATAAGGGGTAATCAGGCCGAAGGTGAGCACGCAGGCGATCAAACGACGGTCGAGTTGCAGCTTGCTCAGCACATACAACAGCGGCGGCACCAGCAGCGGAATAAAGGCGATGTGAATCGGCAGAATGTTCTGCGAGGAAATCGCCACTGCCAACAACAGTGCAATCAGCAGCCACTTGAGCAGACCAGCGCCTTTGACATCCTGCTTACTGACCATGGAGAGAGCTTTATCTGCCAAGGCATGGGCCAAGCCTGACTTGGCAATCGCCACGGCAAAAGCACCCAACAAGGCGTAGGACAGCGCAACGGTAGCACCACCACCCAAGCCTTTATTAAAGGCTGTCAGCGAACCTTCAATACCCAAACCACCGAGCAGGCCGCCTGCCAATGCCCCAACGATCAGGGCTACAACCACATGCACGCGGCACAAGCTGAGAATCAACATGATCCCCACTGCCGCAACGACTGCGTTCATCGATTTACTCCCGCAATTTAAATAGGTCCGCGAAGGTTTCGACCTTCTCTGGATGCTGCGCCGGCTCGGCGAAGGGCGCGTACTCTGCACAATGCTGACCAAGCTGTCAAAACAGCCGTAAAATATTTCATACAGTGCGTTAATAATTCCGTATAAGCTTGCATGGCGGTTTGCACTGGCCTGCAAACTGCTGAGTTATTGCCTACTTTTACTCTTAAAGAAATACGTCCACCCGCCGATAGGCGGTCAAGCCTCGCCACTTTCCAGAAGGTCCTGAAAATGTTGTTCAGCCGACTCTCGATTCAGTTGAAAATCACCCTACTAGCTGGCTTGTGCCTGCTGGTCGTTGTCGCAGTGTTGGTTTCTGCGTCAATGATCCAGACCTCACGCAGTGCCGACCTGGTGAAAAAGGCAAGTTCAGCAATGCTGGATGAGTCTGCACAACTGCGAATGGAGGCGCGCGGTCAGTCGCAGGCCTTGCACATGCAGCGCTACTTCATGGATGCCTACCAATACGGACGCGGCGCTGCTTCTCAGATTCTGTTTATTCGCGAACAAGCAGAAAAGCGCTTTCTTGACGCTTTTGATTTGCGTGAAGACCTCACCCGACAGATCCGTACGTCGTTGCAAGCCAACCGTAGCCTGCTCGGCATCTATACGGTCTTTGAACCGAACGCCCTGGATGGCAAAGATGAGCTGTTTATCGATCAGGACAATCTCGGCAGTAATGACAAAGGCCGCTTCTCGATTTATTGGTCGCAGGATGACAACGGCGAGCTGAGTGCCGAGGCCATGAAAGAGGACAACCTCAACGACACGACACCCGGAATCAGTGGCGCACCCTATAACGCCTGGTACACCTGCCCAAAGGAAAGCCGTCAGGTGTGCTTGCTTGATCCCTATTGGGATGACACCGATGGGGTGAAAACGCTGATGACCAGCATCGCCTTCCCGCTGATTCAGGGTGACAAGGTGATCGGTGTTCTGGGCGTCGATATCAGCCTTGCCAGCCTGCAAGAACTCAGCAACAGTGCCAATGCCGGCCTGTTTGATGGTGCCGGCCATGTCAGCATTATCAGCCCGGCCGGGCTACTTGCCGGACACAGCCGTGACAGCAGCCTGCTGGGAGGCAAGCTGGCAGCTGCATTTTCTGAGCAACATACTGAAATGCTCAGCGTCCTGGCCAGCAACACCTCCAAAGTCATGTACCACCAAGGCACACTGCAGTTTCTGGAGCCGCTTTTACCGATCCCCGGCAGCAAACCCTGGGGTGTATTACTCGAAGTACCCGAAAGCGTACTCCTTGAACCTGCCGCGCGCCTGGAAGCACAGATGGATGAAGACGCCACGCGCAACACCGCCGTGTCTCTCGGGATTGGCCTGGTAGCAGGGGTGATTGGCATCCTGCTGATCTGGCTCACGGCGCTGGGGGTTACACGTCCGATTCTCGGTGTAGCGGCCATGCTGAAAAACATCGCCAGCGGTGAAGGCGACCTGACCCGCCGCCTGGAGTATGCCAAGCAGGATGAACTGGGCGAACTGGCCAGCTGGTTCAACCGATTCCTCGACAAGCTGCAACCGATTATCGCCGACGTCAAACGCAGTGTTCAGGATGCACGCAGCACGGCTGACCAATCAGCGTTAATTGCCAGTCAAACCAGCAATGGCATGCAACAGCAATACCGCGAAGTTGATCAGGTGGCCACTGCCTTCCAGGAAATGAGCGCCACGGCACAGGACGTAGCACACAATGCTGCACAGGCGGCCGAAGCGGCTCGTACGGCTGACCTCGCCAGCCGTGAAGGCATGGGTGTCATCAGTAAGACCACCTCGACCATTGAACTTCTGGCCAACGAAATGAACGTTGCCATGCAGGAAGTTGAAGGTCTGGCCAATAGCAGTGAGAAGATTGGTTCGGTACTCGAAGTCATCCGTTCAATCGCCGAGCAGACCAACCTCTTGGCTCTGAACGCAGCCATTGAAGCGGCCCGAGCAGGTGAAGCCGGCCGAGGTTTTGCCGTGGTGGCGGATGAAGTGCGCAACCTGGCCAAACGTACCCAGGATTCGGTGGAAGAAATCCGTCAGGTGATCGAAGGCTTGCAAAGTGGCACCAAGGAAGTGGTCAGCACCATGCACAGCAGCCATCGCCAGGCCCAGGGCAGCGTCGAACAGGTGGGACAGGCTGTGGCCGTGCTGCAGCGCATCAGCCAGGCGGTCAGCGTGATTACCGACATGAACCTGCAGATCGCCAGCGCTGCTGAAGAGCAAAGTTCGGTGGCCGAGGAAATCAATCGCAACGTGGCCTCGATCCGTGATGTCACCGAGTCGATTTCCTCCCAGGCCGATGAGTCGGCAAAAATCAGCCAAGGCCTTAACAAACTGGCCAACCACCAGCAGAGTCTGATGGATCAGTTTCGCGTCTGATCGTCAGGCGTGACACCATCGGACCGCCACACTGGCGGCTTCTTCCTTGTGACGCAGGCTTGCAATCGTTAGCCTGCGTTTTTCATTTATAACTCGTAAAAAGAGGTACACGATGCTCAATATCGCTCTGGTGGCCGGCTCCAGCCGCAGTAACAGCCAATCGGGTAAGGTCGCCCGCTTCTTGCGCCAACGCCTGATTCAGTTGGGTTACAGCGATGATGCGCAGAGCAATGTGATTGATCTTGGCCTCGCCCCATTGCCGCTCTGGCCCGCCGACGATACAGGTCCATGGGGGCTTTACAGCAAGCAACTGGCCGCTGCCGATGCCGTCGTGATCATTTCGCCTGAGTGGAATGGCATGGCCTGCCCAGCCATCAAGAACTTCTTTATTTATGCCAGCAAGGCTGAGCTGGCGCACAAGCCCGGACTGCTGGTGGGTGTCTCGTCGGGAGTGGGTGGTGCTTACCCGATCAGCGAATTGCGCGCCTCCAGCTACAAGAACTGCCGCCTTTGCTACTTGCCCGAACACCTGATTGTGCGCGGCGTCGAAAAGGTGCTGAACACACCTGAGCCAAGCAGCGAAGACGACCACCGCCTGCATGCCCGCATCGATTACGAGCTGGGCATTCTGGCCAAATATGCCGATGCCCTACGTCCAGTGCGAGACAGCATCGACATGAGCAACCCGGCGTTTGCCAACGGCATGTAAGTGCTGCAAACGCATGCCTGAGTAATTCAGGCACGCGTAGCGGGCAGCGTCACGGTAACCTGTAAACCGCCCAAGGCGCTGTCCGCCAGCTGCAACTGCCCCCCCCAGGCATCAACGATATCGCGCACAATCCCCAGGCCCAGGCCATGCCCGGTCACCTGCTCATCCAGACGATTGCCACGACTGAGGACCTCCTCTCGTTGCGCGGCTTCGATACCCGGTCCGTCATCCTCGACACTCAGTTGATACACCTCACCCTGGCAACTGATGTGCAGCTGTACCTGGCTGTCGGCCCATTTGCAGGCGTTGTCCAACAGATTGCCCAGCAGTTCCAGCAGGTCCTCGCGGTCCCAGGGCAAACGCAATCCGGGCTCGGCCCGCCAGCTCAGCTCCAAGTGGTTGCCATGGATCATCGCCAGGGTGGAGATAAGTTCCGGCAACTCGCGGGCACAATCGAAATGAGCCCCAGGCAACGCTTCGCCAGCCAGACGCGCGCGGCCCAGTTCACGGGCGATGCGTTGCTCGATCTGTTGCAGCTGGCCGTTGAGGCTCTCGCGTAGTTCTGGCAACTGCTTGAGTTCTTCCCGGCCAGCCAGGCTGACCAACACCGCCAAGGGTGTTTTTAGTGCATGTCCCAAATTGCCCAACGCATTGCGCGAGCGTTTGAGGGTGTCTTCGGTATGGCTCAGCAGGTGGTTGATCTGTGCTACCAGCGGCTCCAGCTCCAGTGGCACCTGCTGATCCAGCTGACTACGCTGGCCCTGCTGCAGCTGCATGATCTGTTGCCGCGTCTGCTCCAACGGGCGCAAGGCACGGCCGACAATCAGGCGTTGTAGCAGCAGCATCAGTATCAGTGCGGCGATGCCCAGGCCGAGAATAACTTTCTGCACCTGACTGAAACTGTTAAGGATAGGGGTGTAATCACGGGCCACCTGAATCACGATCAGCTGGCCATAGCGCTGATAGTCGGCACGATAGATCAACCACAACTGGCCTTGCGGCCCGTCACCCAATTCATCCTGCAACCCTGGCTGATCGACGCGTTGCAGGTCGCGATCCCAAAGCGAACGTGAGCGCCAGGTCTGCTCGGCAAAGTCGATACGAAAATACAGTCCTGAATAAGGGCGTTTGTAAGCGGCGCTAAGGCGGCGATCATCCAGTTGCAGGCCATTGGGGCCGCGTGCAAAGGCTCCCAGCAACGTCTGAGCCTCATCTTGCAGGGTGGTCTGGATGTAACCACGCAGGCTGCGGTCAAACAGCCAGAGGCTGCCTTGCGCCAGCAACAGGCCGATCACCAATACCACACTGATGAGGCCCAGGCTCAAACGCCGCTGGATGGACTTCAAGCGGTGTCACCGTTGAAGCGATAGCCCTGCCCGCGGCGTGTTTCAATGATTTCACGCCCTAATTTGCGTCGCAGGTGATTGACGTGCACTTCAATAACATTCGAATCGCGTTCGCTTTCACCGTCATACAGGTGCTCGGCCAGGTGGCTCTTGGACAGCAATTGCCCCGCATGCAGCATGAAATAGCGCAACAGGCGGAATTCGGCAGCGGTTAGCTGCACTTCATGACCATTGCGACTAACGGTTTGCCGACTTTCGTCAAGCTGCAGACCCGCCGCTTCCAGTTGCGGCTGATTAGCCAAACCCCGGGCGCGGCGCAACAGCGACTGAATACGCAGTTGCAGCTCTTCCGGGTGAAACGGCTTGCTCAGGTAATCATCGGCACCCGCCTTGAGCCCTTCAATACGCTCCGCCCAGGAGCCGCGCGCAGTGAGGATCAATACCGGTGTGGCAAGGCCGCCAGTTCGCCACTCCTGCAACACTTCAAGCCCCGGCTTGCCAGGCAAACCAAGGTCAAGAATGATCAAGTCATAGGGTTCGGTCGCGCCCTGATAGGCGGCATCACGGCCGTCGGCCAACCAGTCCACCGCATACCCCTGACGGGTCAGACTTGCCAGCAGCTCATCAGCCAGGGGGACATGATCTTCAACCAGCAGTAGGCGCATTCAGTCCTCCACCTCGTCCTTAAGTACTTCACCAGTGCTGGCGTGCAACTCCAGCTCACGCACGATGCCCTGCGCCGTCACCAGTTCGACTTCGTAAACCAGTACACCGTCTTCCTCCTCCAGCTCGACTTCCAGCAAAACCGCACCGGGATGACGCTGCAAAGCTGCTTGCATTAGCTGCTCAAGGGGCAGAATCAGCCCCTCACGGCGCAGGCGTAATGCTTCATCCTGATCCAGGTCGCGCGCACTGCTGCCGAACGTCAACGTCAGCAGCAGGCTGGCCAGAAGTGCGCGTGCAGCCCAGGCAGTGGTGTTCATCAATCGTCTCGTTGGTTCTTCAGAACTTGTGCGTTAGTGGCATCCAGCTCGATGTCCCACTGCACGCCCTGGGCGTCGCGAACTTCAACCTGATAGATGTAGCGGCCGTACTCTTCTTCCAGCTCGGTGTCTTCAGTAGTGCTGCCTGGATGCAGCGCCAGAGCGGCGGCATTGAGTTTTTCGAAGGATTGAATGGTACCGGCGTCACGCAGTTTGAGTGCTTCATCCGGGCCCAGGTCACGGGCTTGAACGAGGCCGGCAGTCAAAGTCAGAGCAGCAGCGGCACATACAGCAGTCAGTGTTTTCATGTTCAGATTCCTTAATGGAGTTGGCTTTCGACGGAGTCCAAGTTACTGCACACGACTTAACTCAAGCTGAATTTGCTTAATACTTGGCGCAAGCACTGATTTATCCCAAGCCACGCGCACATCATTCACGCGCTGAAGTCGCTTGGCCTGGCAATCCAGCACCCTATAATCGCTGCCTTGCGCGATGGAGGCCAGCATGAATGCGATATTGATCAAATCCCCTGCGTTGACAATCAAGGCCGGCAAACGTGCCCTCGCGCGGATTCGCGAGAACGGCCTGCAACCCGCGGATGTCGGTATTTTGCCGGGCGCTGCTGGCGGCCCCAAGGCTTTAGGAATTCAAGGGCTGGATCTGGCGCTGTTTGGCAACTGGCTGCAGCGCGCACCGCGCGAGCGTTCGCTGATCGGTGCGTCCATCGGTTCCTGGCGTTTCGCCAGTGCCTGCTTGCCGGATGCTGCTGCGGGCCTGCGTCGCCTCGGCGAGCTGTATACCTCGCAGCGCTTTGCCAAAGGCGTGAGCATGGCGCAGGTGTCGAGTAGCTGCAGCCTGATGCTTGATCAACTGCTCGGCAACGACGACGCCAACATCCTCAGCAACCCGCATTACCGTTTGAATATCGTCGTGGTGAAAAGTCATGGCCTGCTCCAGCACGACCATCGCGGCGCACTCGGCCTCGGCCTGTCTTCGGTGATTGGCAGCAACCTGCTAGGCCGACCGCGGCTGGCCAAGCACTTCGAACGGGTGATTCTGCACGATGCCCGCCGGGCTCCGCCCTTAGGGACGCTCAGCGACTTCCCCTCGCGTTATCTGCAACTCGACAGCGGTAATCTGCGTCATGCATTGCTGGCCTCCGGTTCCATCCCGATGATCATGCAAGGGGTCCGCGATATCCCCGGTGCCGGCCCTGGTACCTACCGCGATGGCGGCCTGCTCGACTATCACCTCGATCTGCCCTACAGCGGCGGCGATATCGTGCTCTACCCGCACTTCACCGATAAGGTCATACCCGGCTGGTTCGACAAGGGCATGCCCTGGCGCCGAGGTGATGGCGGACGCCTGCAGGATGTTCTGCTGCTGGCCCCCTCACGTGACTACCTGGCACGCTTGCCCCATGGCAAACTCCCCGACCGTAAGGACTTCAGTCGTTACCTGGGCGATGATGCCGGCCGCGAGCGCTATTGGCGCACGGCCATGAGCGAAAGCCAGCGGCTTGGCGACGAGTTTCTCGAACTGGTCGACAGCGGCCGTCTAGGCGAGCGCCTGCAAGCACTTTGATAACCCGTGGTGCGAAGTACTTTCGCCACGTAGACATGACCAGGGATGGGCAGAATGAAACTCGCAGTCGCCATTATTCACGGCATCGGCACGCAGCCCGACCTGCGTGACGACGAAGGCCAGCACGCCTTCGCCCACAGCCTGATCGCCGGATTGCGCCAACGCCTTGGCGCAGAGGCCGACCAAGTGGCCTTTCAGACCCTGCACTGGGCCAGCGTGCTGGACAAACGGCAACTGGCTTTTCTCGACAAGCTGCGCGACCAGCCCGTACGCTGGCGCTGGTTACGACGCATCGTTACGCTATTTCTCGGTGATGCCAGCGGCTATCGTAAAGTCAGCCAGGCTTACGACACCACCTATGAAGAAGTCCATCAGTGCCTGCGCAGCGGTCTCAATGCCTTACGCGCCAAGGTCGATGCTGACACGCCACTGGTGGTGCTGGCGCACTCACTGGGCGGGCATATCTTCTCCAATTTCGTCTGGGATCAGCAACGCATCAATACTGCAGAGGAATGCCCACTGGATCCCTTTCTGGCCTTGGAGACCCTGAGCGGGCTGATCACCTTTGGCTGCAATATCCCGCTGTTTACCTTTGCCTATGACCCGGTCGTACCGATCCGCTTCCCCGGCCACTGCCTGACCGAGGCGGTGACCGAACAGGCGCGCTGGCTCAACCTTTATGCCCCCGCTGACCCGCTGGGTTATCCGCTGCGCCCATTGCCCAACTATGCCGCCGTGGTTGCCGAAGATCGCGCTATGCCGGTAGGCCCCTGGTACAAGCGGCATACCCCGTTGAGTCACCTGTGTTACTGGGATGACCGGGGCTTTCACCGCTATGTCGCCGGCTATTTGCGCCAGTTGATGGCTGCCTGCAAGCACCGTGAAAACGCCTAACGCCTGCATTCCTCGCGCTGTTTCTCGGCTTACGCCATTAAAACTGTGATTTATCGGACAATTTCTTGCATTTCTTCGACAAGGTGTGACTTAACAGTCAGCTTCGTTCATCAACACTTATGACTGGCAAGCGTGAGTTCACCGTTTGCCCCTTTGTGTATTTGGGATCACCTCGGAGAAACCGACCCCATGAACGCACCGCTGCGTTTTAACGAAGCTTTGCTGATTGCCGACCGCGCCTTTCAACCTTTCCAATGCGTCGCCTGGGCCCCGCAAGATGGCACAGGTAACCTCAGCCTGAGTGTGATCGACCGTACCAGCACTCGCCTGCTCGGCCGTACTCAACTGTCCAGCACCATCTACAGTGACCCGGTGCAATTTGCCGACGTGCTCAAGCAATCCCGTGAGCAGCTCAGTCAGCAAGGTTTCACCCTGGAGCCATGGAGCATGCCGGAGTAATCGGCTGCTGCAACAAGGGCTCTGAGCTGCCGATTGGCCCCTCTTGTCAGAGCCCTTCCCTTCCTTGCCACGCTGGCGACGCCGCAATGGCCATATCCGTGGGCTTATTGTCCTTGTTGCCAATTACTCGTTAAGCGCAGACTGCCTCCATCGCTTATCGAGATGCCGCCATGGATGTCCCACGAACCATTGCCTGCCTGCTTTATCCGCATGTCATGAGCCTGGATCTGACCGGCCCATTGCAGGTGTTTGCCTCCGCCAATGACGAACGCCAACGCCAAGGCTTGCCCGCTGCTTATCGCCTGCTGGTGCTCGGTCAGCAAGCTGGGGCGATGACTACTTCAGCCGGCTTCCAACTGGTTGCCGAACAGGCCTGGAGTGCCATAGACCCGGCACATATCGACACACTGTTGATTCCAGGTGGTCAGGGCGACAAGGCGCAATGTCAGAACATTGAGTTGCTGACCTGGCTACGTAGCGTCGCACCGCAAATCAGACGCGTGGGTTCGGTGTGTTCGGGTGCGCTGATTCTCGCCGCCGCCGGTCTGCTTGATGGCCGCCGCGCCACCACCCACTGGGCCGATCTCGACTGTTTGCGCCTGGAATACCCGCAGGTGGAAATCAGCGCTGATTGCTTGCACACCTATGATGCGCAAGACCCAGACGGCAATGGCCATATCTTCACCTCGGCCGGAGTAACTGCCGGGATCGACCTGGCACTGGCCCTCGTTGAGGCCGACCTCGGTCGCCCGCTTGCCTTGGCCGTGGCCAAACGTCTGGTGCTGTTCCTACGCCGCCCCGGCGGGCAAGCGCAGTTCAGTGCGCTGCTGACCCCGGAACCAAGCCGAGTACCGCGCCTGGCCAACCTTCTGGAGTGGATACCGTTGCACCTGCATGAGGATCTGTCGCTGGCAGCGCTGGCCGCGCAGGCCAATATGACGCCGCGCACCTTATCGAGAACCTTTAATCAGGAGTTGGGTATGGGACCAGGTCGCTATGTGGAAATCGTACGCCTGGAAGCCGCGCGCAGCCTGCTGCAGAACGCACAAGCCTCAATCAGCACGGTGGCGCGGTTGAGCGGCTTTAACCACCCGGAAAACCTGCGCCGTACCTTTCAAAAGCACCTTGGCATCAGCCCGCATGAGTATGCCGAACGTTTCGCCTGAACACCTAACCGAAGGAGCTTGCCATGCTGGAGATACGAGCCAAGTGCGAATGCTGTAACCGAGTCCTTCCGGCCGACAGCCAGGACGCATTTATCTGCTCATACGAGTGCACATTTTGCCGCGACTGCGTCGACAGCACATTGCATGGGCGTTGCCCGAACTGCAGCGGAGAGCTGCTGCAGCGGCCACGACGTGTAAACACTAAAGACCGTTAGAACGGGCGCCTGGGAAGGGATGGCACATGAGCCTGGGTGTTCAATTGATCCACCGTTGCAGCGAAGTCAGTACTCAGACAATCCACCGTCTCAGGTATAGGCTTTAATGAAACTAAGATTTCAGGATAGGGGTGGCTAATGGACGACGAGAAAAACAAGCCGCTGACGCTCTGGGAGATGCTACAGAGCGTGTTAAGTGCTGCATTGGGTGTACAAAGCGGAAGGAATCGTGCGCGTGACTTCTCACGGGGTAAGCCCAGTCATTTCATCATTCTGGGCGTGCTGTTTACTGCAGTGTTTGTGCTGATGATCTTTGGCGTGGTCAAGCTGGTATTACATCTGGCGGGTGTCTGAGTCACTGCAGCAACGGCAAGACTGAAAATCCATAATTACGGATATTGGGGTTATACACCGCACTGAACTGACGAAAGTCCAGCCCATAGCCTTGGCTACTGAGGCGTTTCTGTAAGCGTTTTGCCTGGTCGGCATCCAGAACGGTAAACAGCGTTTCAACCCTGTCCTTGCCGCCACGCGTGGCAAAATCCGTACCGGCATGGTAATCGTGCAACATCACCATCGCCCAGCCTCCCAGCGTGAAATGCCCCCCAACCAACACCGATACCTTGTTGTCAATGCGCGCCTGCAAAACCTCATCGGAGTTATTCAATGCAGAGAGAAAGATATCTTTGTTCGGGACTCTGCCCATTTCCTGAGCGGCCTGCATGACCCCGAAAGCCATTTCATCATTGGCCGACCAGATCAACTGGACCTCAGGATGGCGGGGTAGCAGTAGTTTAGCCTGCTCATATGCTCGATTACGCCTCCACTCGCCATAAACCAGGCTTTGTAACGTAACCTCGGGATGCTCGACCAAAGCACGACGCAAACCCTCCTCACGCAGCGAGGATGACGGCGTATTACGCACTCCCGCAAATGCCAGCAGATTACCGGGTTTACCGTCCAGACGCGCAATAAGTGCCTCTGCCATCCAATAGCCTGCTTGTTCATCATTGGGAATCAGGCTGCCAATCCAGTTGCGGTACCGCTCACGTGAACGACCAACAATCTGATGTTGCTCGGCTGTCAGGGTACTGTGCAGAGAGAACAGCCTGACAGGGCTATTGGCATACAGGCGTAATAATTCAGGCGCGGTGTACATCTCGTTGACGAACAGCAGATAATCCGGAAGGGTGCCCTCCTCTAACAGCTCACGTGCTCGCTGCAGTAACAAGCGATGGTCACGCTCACCATAAATGACCTGAAGGTGCATCCCCAAGCCATCAGCTGCTGCCTGCATGAACTGGGTATAACCCACCCAAAAAGGCTCATCGGAATAACCTGGATTAAGGAACACGACGGAGGCAGGGGTATTCCCGACTGTGGGTGCTGCCTGAACAAGCGTGGTAAATATGCTCAGCGTCAGCAAACAGACAGCGCTGATCCAGTGCAAAGCCGACTTCAACACGTGCTGCTCTCCAGGTTGGTCAAGTAAGTATATCGGCAATATCATGGCGACTGGCCATCCGCCGCGCCAAGACGCGCGCAAAGTGAATGGTTACAATCGTTGACCTCCCTACTTCCGGCAGCTAGTGCTCTATGTCGCCCCTTGAAACTCTCGCCTCGGCACTTGGTGTATGGGCCGTCTGGCTCACCGTGAGACAGAATCGCTGGTGCTGGCCGCTCGGTCTGCTGATGGTGTTGATGTATGCCTGGATTTTCTATGACGGCAGGCTTTATTCAAACATGCTTCTGCAAGGCGTTTATGCCGTGCTGCAAGGCTACGGCTGGTGGCAGTGGACGCGAGGCGGCAGCAACCACAGCGGCGTGCAGGTCAATCGGCTGAGCGCGCAAGGCCTGTTTTTCAGCTTGGCTGCCGGGGGCCTCGGTGCTCTCTTGCTAGCTTATCTGATGGCTACCTTCACCGATGCAGCAGCCCCCTGGCTGGATGCAGCATTGAGCGCCTTCAGCTTGGTCGCTCAGGTGTGGATGGCACAAAAACGCTTGGAATGCTGGCCACTGTGGGTACTTCTGGATTTGCTGTTTGTCGGCCTATTTGTACAACAGGGCTTGTATCCAACAGCTGCGCTGTATGGCGTATTTACCCTGTTGGCGATTCACGGTTGGCTGACCTGGGGACGAGATCGCGCGTTGGTCAACGCATGAAGGTGCTGGTGCTGACCGGCCCGGAATCCAGCGGTAAAAGCTGGCTGGCCGATGCCATTCAAACAACCTTTGGTGGCGTGCTGGTGGGCGAGTATGTGCGGCACTTTATCGACCAAGAACAGCGCGACACCTGCTATGCCGATATCAGTCGCATCGCCCAGGGTCAGCTGGCCTGGGAAGACCAGGCCCGAGCAGCCGCACCTGAGTTGCTGATACTCGACACCCACCTGCTCAGCAACATGCTCTGGAGCCAGACGCTGTTTGGTGATTGTCCGGTCTGGATCGAAGAGGCGCTCTTGGCGCGCGACTACCACCTGCACCTGTTGCTTGACCCGCGCAGCGTACCCTGGGTCGACGATGGCCAGCGTTGTCAGCCAGAGCTGACTCAGCGTGTGGCGTTCTTTGAACAGTGCGCAGACTGGTTGTGTCAACACCAGCAGCCACTGCAGCGCATTCAGGGCGACTGGACTGTGCGGCGCCAGCAAACGCTTGCAACCGTTGCGCAGTGGCTGGGCTCAACGCACCAGCACACTGGTCCAGGCCAACAATAGGCTCAGACACACCACAATCGTCAGCGGACGCCGCAAGCTTGGGTACCACTGCGGTGCCAGCCCCAGCTTGACCGCTCGCAAATCCGCGCCATAGAGGCCGGCAAAAGCGATAAGGCACAGGGGCAAGGCCAGGCTGGTGGGCATGCCACCACTGATCGCCAGCCAGCCCAGTAATGGCGGTACGACCGAAAAACCCAACTGCAATTGCGCCGACTGCCCCGCCTCTTGCGCACGCATGGCCAGCCCCCAGTGGATAGCCCCCATAAAGGCCAGAATTACCGCGGCATAATCCAGCAGCGCTGCCAGCACCACCGGTCGCCAGCCCTCCGGCACCACCCAAATACCCAGGGCTCCGGTGGCAAAAGGCACCAACCCGGCATAGCCCAGCAAAAGCGCCAATTTAGGCGGCTGCGGCGCGTCAAAAGGATGCATACACTCACTCCCGTGGATTAATTCGTCATAAACCGCACTGTAAAGCCATCTTCGGAGCAAAAAGAAGGCTATTTCCTGGGTTTCGTAGTAATGGCTGCTTGCCATCGGCTGCGCCAATTGGCATAAAAACAACAAATAAAAATCGCCACAAGGAAGTATCCATGCGCATTCTCCGTCGGGCCCTGTATGGGCTTCTTTTGTTGCTGGTAGTCGGGCTGCTGATTGCCCTGTACTTCATCGCCAACCCCAACCTTCCGGTCTATCAACAGCCCGACAAACTGCATTACCTTGATCAATGGTCGGCAGAAGAGCGCCAGACCTATTACTACACCCCACAAGGTACTCAGGTGAAAGGCCTGCGCTATGAATGGTTCAGTGCCCTGGAACTGCCGTTCAGCAGCAGCCAATTTGCCACGCCGGAGTACCTGGCGCGGTTCGGTTTCCTGGTTGATCCGCAACAGCAACCCACACCACTGAACCCCGGCAACCTGCCAGTCGGTTTTGCCCGGCATGCCGATGCCGAAACCGGCGAGCACTACCTGGATATCAGCTGTGCAGCTTGCCACACCGGTGAGCTGCGCTACAAAGGCCAGGCCGTACGCATCGACGGCGGCGCCGCGCTGCATTCGCTGGCCTCCACCGTACCGACCGTACGCGGTGGCAGCTTTGGGCAGGCGCTCGGCATGAGCATGGCTTTCACCTATTACAATCCGCTGAAATTCCGCCGCTTCGCCAAGCAGGTACTGGGTGATGAATACGCCAGTGAGAAGGCGCAACTGCGCCGCGATTTCAAGGTGGTACTCGATCGCCTATTGGGCACGGCGTTCAATGACTGGCATCGCGGCCTCTACCCAACCGAGGAAGGCTTCGGCCGTACCGATGCATTCGGCCGGATTGCCAACAGCGTATTTGGTGATGCCATCGACCCGAGCAACTACCGAGTCGCCAATGCACCGGTGAGCTATCCGCAAGTCTGGGATATCTGGAAATTCGACTGGGTGCAGTGGAACGGTTCGGCCATGCAGCCGATGGCCCGCAACGTTGGCGAGGCCCTGGGTGTCGGCGCAACCCTGCGCTTACTGAATACCGATGGCCACCCGGTTGCCGAAGCCGAACGCTACTCATCCAGCGTACGCCTGCGTGACCTGTTCACCCTGGAAGAAACGCTGAAAAAGCTGCAGCCCCCTACCTGGCCGGAAGCCGTGTTCGGTAAGGTCGACCTGCCATTGGCCAGCCGCGGCCGCGCGCTGTTTGCCGAAAACTGCGCCTACTGCCATGCGCCTGACCCGAAAACGCCCCAGGACAGCTTCGCCCCCGCTCGCGATCCCGAATGGCGTATGCGCGTGGTACCGACTTCCATCGTCGGCACGGACCCAACTACGGCGGACAATATTGCCGACCATCGCTTCGATATCAGCAAACTGGGCTGGGCCAAGGCCGAACTGAGCAAGCTGGATGTACGCCTGTTTGGCGCGAAGCTGGATGACATCGACATGCGCAGCATCTCTAGCGCAAAGGCCCTGGCCTACGTCACCGCCTACGTGGAGAACCGCGCGTATCAAGATGCCGGCATCACACAACCAGAACGGGGTCGCATGGACGGCTTTGACTTACCGATCGGGGTCCAGGAATTACGCGGCTATAAAGCCCGCCCCTTGGATGGAATATGGGCCACGCCGCCGTTCCTGCATAACGGTTCGGTGCCGACCCTGTTCCAACTTCTGTCGCCGGTCTCGGAGCGGCAAACCCAGTTCTGGGTGGGTAACTTCGAGTTCAACCCGAAACAGATTGGCTACAACAGCGGAAAATTCACCGGCGGCTTCCACTTCGATACCCAGGTCACCGGCAACAGCAATCGTGGTCACGAATTCCGTGCGGGATGCCGTGAAGACGGCGTGATAGGCCGCGCCCTGCAACCGGAAGAACGTTGGGCACTGATCGAGTACCTCAAGGTCTTGGGCAATCCGGCTCTGGAACAGCAGCTACAGCCTGTTGCCGCCAAAGAGTGGACCCCGGGGCCGTCTTGCCAGAACTGAACTGCACGCTGCCTGTAATCGCACACTGAGAATAATTAAAAGGAATTGACTCCATGTTTAAACGATTCTGGCTCTGGCTCGGCCGTGTACTGGGCAAACTGCTGGTGCTTGTGCTGGCCATCGCTATCGGTGGCTGGGCCATCGGTGCGGCCTATTACGGCTGGAAGTTCTCCGGCCCGGTATCCACTGAAGAGCAGATCCCGGCCGATGAAGCCGCGCTGACCCAAGGCATCATCGAAGATGCCATTCGTGTGGTCGAACAGCACCGTGACAACACACGGGTACTGCGTGATGCTCACGCCAAGGCTCATGGCTGCATGAAGGCCGAAGTCACCGTCAGCGCTGATATCGATAGCAACCTGCAACGCGGCGTACTCAGTGAGCCGGGGAA
Source organism: Pseudomonas sp. HMWF032 (assembly GCF_003060885.1). GTDB lineage: Bacteria > Pseudomonadota > Gammaproteobacteria > Pseudomonadales > Pseudomonadaceae > Aquipseudomonas. The sequence goes on along the minus strand of NZ_QAIG01000004.1, from coordinate 100,724 downwards.
AACCTGGCAAGCCTGGATGCGCCTGTCCAATGGTAATGCTTACCCACAATTTGACCGCGCACGCGATGCACGCGGCATGGCGATCAAGCTGCTTGATGTGCCCGGTGAAAAACTTACGCAAAGCCCACAGCACGCCAGCGAGCAGGATTTCGTGATGTTCAATCACCCAGCCTTTTTCGTGCGTGATGTGGCCGAGTACAAAAGCAATTTCGCTGCCCAGGCCGACGGCAAAAAAATATTGGCGTTCTTCCCCAGCTGGAACCCCAGCACCTGGGAACTCCGCCATCTGATCATCGCACTGAAGACCCTGTCCCCTGCCCCGGAAACACCGGTGGCGACCACCTACAACTCTATTGCACCCTTCAAACTGGGTGAGCACAACATCAAATACCGGGTCATTCCTCAACCAGAAGCATGCCCCGAGTATCAGCTGCCTGAACAGAACCAGGATTTGCCGAATTTCCTGCGCAACGCGCTATATCAGCAGCTGTCGCTGGACCGCGTACCCGCCTGCTTTGCCCTGCAGGTTCAGCGGCAGAACGCCAACTACTACATGCCCATCGAAGACCCTAGCGTTGAGTGGAGCGAGGCCGTTTCACCGTTCGAAACCGTCGCCACCATCAAGGTACCGGCGCAGGACTTTGATAGCCGCGAGCAGAACCTGTTCTGCGACAACCTGTCTTTCAACCCCTGGCATGCGCTACCCGAACACCGTCCGATTGGCGGTATCAACCGTCTGAGAAAGGCGGTTTACGAGGCGGTCAGCATCTATCGGTTGGAGCGCAATCAGCCATAGAACTGTATCCAATCCTCTGTGCTACTCGGTTAACAGCTGCTGAGCTGGTAATATCCGCGCCTTGCCAAACGCGCTGTTAGCCGCGTACCACCCGAGAGAAAGACCGTGGAATTGTTCAAAGAGTTTATGTTCGAGGCCGCCCATCGCCTGCCTCACGTCCCCGAAGGCCACAAATGCGGGCGCCTGCACGGCCATTCCTTCAAGGTGGCGGTGTATATCGAAGGTGAAGTTGACCCTTATACCGGCTGGATTCGCGACTTCTCCGAGATCAAGGCAATCTTCAGGCCACTCTATGAGCAGCTTGACCACAACTACCTGAACGATATTCCTGGCCTGGAAAATCCCACCAGTGAAGTGCTGGCCAAGTGGATTTGGCAGCAACTCAAGCCGCTGCTGCCTGAACTGTCGCGTATCCGTATCCACGAAACCTGCACCAGCGGTTGCGAATATCACGGTGACTGATCACCCCTTGCCTGGCACTTGATCGAAGCACCAGGCACCTCCCCCAAGATTCGTATCACCAAATATCGCCACGTTCTCTATGTAGGCTGCTGAATCAATAGCGCGTAGCGCGATAACAGCTGTCAGTGGAAAAGTCACAGAAAGATTTCATAAATTTGAAATCGATTTGAAAAATAGCAGGCGAACTTGTTATTGCCCAGGCACTGCTTTAGGGTGCGCGAGCGCTTTACCTGGATGGGTAAAGCTTCTTATGGATAAGCGAAAAGGAATCACAACATGTTGAAGAAAATTGCTCTGGCTGCCGGCCTGGTTACCCTGCTCAGCGGTTGCGCTTCTGGCCTGTCGCCAGTCAGCGTTGGTCTGATCACCGACGTCAAAGGCCCGATCACTGCCACTACCGCTTCCGGTAACAAAACCGGTACTGCTTGCGCCACCACCATCATTGGTCTGATCAACAAAGGCGACGCGTCCATTGCTGCCGCCAAGGCCAATGGCAACATCGGCACCATCGCTACCGCTGATTACCACACCAAAGGCTTCTACCCGTTCTTCGGCGAAACCTGCGTAAACGTAACCGGTAACTAAGTTGTCGTACTGCCCCCAAACTCTGTTTGGGGGCAGTATAGAAAACCCGCCTTTCTAGAGGCCGAAGCCCGCCAGGGCTGACAAAAACTGCGCCTCGTCAATCACCCGCACACCTAACTCACTGGCTTTTGCCAGTTTCGAGCCCGCCCCAGGGCCCGCCACGACACAACTGGTTTTCGCCGATACCGACCCTGCCACCTTGGCGCCCAGACTTTCCAGCTTTTCCTTGGCCACATCGCGGCTCATCACTTCCAGCGTGCCGGTCAGCACCCAGGTCTGCCCAGCCAGCGGCAAGCCTTCGATAGCTCTTTTCTCGCTGTGCCAGTGCATGCCAAAAGCTTTTAGCTGCGCTTCGATAGCCTGCGCACGTTGCGCATTGGCTGGCACATCGAAAAACTCGCGCACCGCCTTGGCCTGCTTCTCGGGCAGAGTCTGACGCATATCCAGCCAGTCAGCCGCCAGCACCGCATCCAGACTGACAAACTTGTCCGCCAGCTTCTGCGCGCCACCAGGGCCTACGAACGGGATATTCAGCTTGTCCAGCATCCCCGCCAGTGTGGCGCTGGCGCTGAGTTCGGCACTCAGCTCGCCTTGCTCCTGCAATTGCAACCCACACTGATCACGGGCCAGCAAAGCCGCAATCACCTGCTGGTTATGACTGTCGGCAAAGAAACTGTGGATCTCATGCGCCACCTCTAAACCGATATCCGGCAGGTAGGTCAGCACTTCCGGCAAGGCCTGTTGTACGCGCTCTAGAGATGCCAGCGAACGAGCCAGCACCTTGGCAGTCTCCTCGCCCACATCGGGTATGCCGAGGGCATAGATAAAGCGCGCCAGGCTGGGTTGTTTACTGTCAGCAATGGCCTGAAGCAGCTTGTTGCTGGAAACCTCGGCAAAGCCTTCCAAGTTGATGATCTGCTCATACTTCAGTTGGTACAGATCGGCCGGCGAGGCGATCAACTGCTCATCAACCAGCTGTTCGATGGTCTTGTCGCCCAGACCTTCTATATCCATGGCGCGACGTGAGACAAAGTGAATGATCGCCTGCTTGAGCTGGGCGCCACACGCCAGACGGCCAACACAGCGGTACACCGAGCCTTCGCTGAAGGTTTCCTTGCCCTTGCTGCGCTTGACCAGCTGGGTGCGCTCGACGTGAGAACCGCACACCGGACAGCTTTCAGGAATCTGTACTGGTCTGACATCCAGTGGACGACGCTCAGGCACCACTTGAACCACCTGCGGAATCACATCACCGGCGCGGCGGATAATCACCGTATCGCCGATCATCACGCCCAGACGCGCCACTTCATCCATATTATGCAGCGTGGCATTGGACACTGTAACGCCAGCCACTTTGACCGGTTTCAGACGTGCCACCGGGGTAACCGCACCCGTACGGCCAACCTGGAACTCCACATCCAGAAGCTCGGTCAGCTCCTCCATTGCCGGGAACTTATGGGCAATCGCCCAGCGTGGCTCGCGCGCGCGGAAGCCCAGTTCGCGCTGATAGGCCAGGTTGTTGACCTTGAACACCACGCCGTCAATTTCATAAGCCAGTGACTCGCGACGTTCACCGATACTGCGGTAATACGCCAGGCATTCATCGGCACCCTTGGCCAGTTTCAGCTCGCGACTGATCGGCATGCCCCATTGCTTAAGGGCTTCAAGAATGCCGATATGCGTTTGTGGCAGTTCACCTTGCACCTGGCCAATGCCGTAGCAGCAGAATTCCAGCGGACGGCTGGCGGTAATTTTCGAATCCAGCTGACGCAGGCTGCCTGCCGCCGCATTACGCGGGTTGGCGAAAGTCTTACCGCCCTGCTCCAGCTGCCGTGCATTAAGCGCCTCGAAACCGGCCTTGGAGATAAAGACTTCACCCCGTACCTCAAGTACCGCAGGCCAGCCCTCACCCTGCAGCTTTAACGGCACATTACGAATGGTGCGCACGTTGACACTGATATCCTCGCCCGTGCTGCCATCACCACGCGTAGCGCCACGCACCAGCAAGCCATCGCGGTACAACAGGCTGACCGCCAGGCCATCAAGTTTGGGCTCGCAGCTGTATTCAACCTCAGCACCGCCACCAAACAGATCGCCAGCTGGCAAATCCAGCCCTTCGCGCACCCGGCGATCGAAATCCAGCAGGTCGGCTTCTTCGAAGGCGTTGCCCAAGCTGAGCATCGGCACCTCGTGCTTGACCTCGCCGAAGGCCGAAAGCGCCAAGCTACCGACGCGCTGGGTTGGAGAGTCGGCCGTAACCAGCTCTGGGTGTTCGACCTCTAGAGCTTTGAGCTCATGGAACAAACGGTCATATTCAGCGTCGGGAATACTCGGCTCATCGAGTACGTGATAGCGATAGTTATGCCCATCCAGTTCGGCGCGCAGTTGCACTATGCGCTGGGCAGCAATCGAGGCATCGGTCATTGCAGTGTGCTCTCAAACGAAAAGAGCAGCCTTGGCTGCTCTTGGTATTTCATCGGTTAAATCAGCGTTTATTGGTCAGTTGCTTGCGTTCATATTCGACGATGCGCTGGCGGTAGTGCTCGATAGTTTGCGCAGTCATCACGCTGCGCTGGTCATCCTTCAACTCGCCACCCAGTTCATGGGCCAGTTTGCGTGCCGCCGCCACCATTACATCAAACGCCTGCTTGGGATGACGCGGACCAGGCAAGCCGAGGAAGAAACTCACGGCGCGGGTGCTGAATCCTTCTATGTCATCAAGATCAAAAGTGCCAGGTTTCAACGCATTGGCCATGGAGAACAGTACTTCACCATTACCCGCCATGCTTTCGTGGCGGTGGAAGATGTCCATCTCACCGAAACGCAGGCCGCTTTCCAGAATGTTCTGCAAGAGCGCAGGCCCTTTGAAACCCTCCTCACTGCGAGCAATCACGTTGATCACCAGTACTTCTTCTACAGGCGGTAATTCTTTCAGGCTGTCTTGACTCTGGCTGAGCGACTTAACTGCTGGCTCGCCATCAACCGGATTGAGCAGAGTCGGCACCGGCTCATCCTGTCCAAGATTGAGGTCACCTTGTTGTGGCTCGCCTGCACGACGGCGGTTGAGTTCGCGGGCGCTTAGTGAAGGCAGATCCTCTTCATCAAAAGCGGGCTCCTTATTCCGATCAATTACCCGCGGCGGACTCAGCAAGTCCGGATCACTGTCATCGTCTGGCAGGTTGGCAAAACTACGATCAAGTTTGAACTTGAGCTTACCCTTACCACCACGCATCCGCCGCCAGCCATCAAAAAGGATGCCGGCAATCACAATAATGCCGATGACAATCAGCCACTCGCGCAGACCGAATTCCATGAAATACCTTAACCCCTAATAAAAATGTGCTGAAAAAGGCCTTCCAGGGCCATTTTGCTAATTCTTTTTCGCGACGCCAAGCCTATGTTCTGCCAGGCCTTTCCCTGAGTTATAACGCCACGTCTAATAACAATGCGCATTAAGCTAGCACGACGAAAGATAACTTTACACCGCCCTGGCCATCATGATTCAACCAAGGCCAGCGCTTCCTCCACATCCACGGCCACCAATCGCGAACAACCGGGCTCGTGCATGGTTACGCCCATCAACTGGTCGGCCATTTCCATGGCGATTTTATTGTGGGTGATATAGATAAATTGCACGGTTTCCGACATCTCTTTTACCAGCCTTGCATAGCGCCCGACGTTGGCATCATCCAGCGGCGCATCCACTTCATCGAGCATGCAGAACGGCGCTGGATTGAGCTTGAAGATGGCAAATACCAGGGCCAAGGCCGTCAGTGCTTTTTCCCCGCCGGACAATAAGTGAATGGTGCTGTTCTTCTTTCCAGGCGGGCGCGCCATGATGGTGACGCCGGTATCCAGCAAATCTTCACCGGTCAGTTCCAGATAGGCGTTACCGCCACCGAATACTTTCGGGAATAGCGCCTGCAGGCCACCGTTGATCTGATCGAAAGTTTCCTTGAAGCGGTTGCGAGTTTCCTTGTCGATCTTACGGATGACGTTTTCCAGGGTTTCCAGCGCTTCCACCAGATCGGCATTCTGCGCATCCAAGTAACGCTTACGCTCGGATTGCTGCTGATATTCGTCAATTGCCGCCAGGTTGATCGGGCCCAAGCGCTGTATACGTACAGCCAGGCGCTCCAGTTCTTCTTCCCAGGCTTTCTCGCTGGCCTCTGGCGGCAAAGTCGCCAACACGCCGTGCAGGTCGTAGTTGTCTTCCAGCAACTGATCCTGCAACGCCTTGCGTCGCACGGTCAGCGATTGCCAGTCCATGCGCTGCTGTTCCAGCTGACCACGCAACAGCTGCGCCTGTTGCTCGGCCTGGGTGCGGCGTTTTTCCGCATCACGCAGCTCGCGGTCGGCATCTTCCAGGGCCAGGCGCGCCAGTTTGAGTTCGTCTTCCACCGCCATGCGCTTGTCGAGCTGTTCTTCGAGCTTGATCCGCAGCTCTTCCAGCGGCGCTTCGCCCTCTTCCAGATTGAGGTTGAGCTGCTCGCGCTTCTCGTGCAGGCGCTCGGCCTGCAGTTCCAGGCGTTCCAGGGCCTGGCGGGTGGAGTCATGCTGGGCTTTGAGTGAGCCTAAGCGCACAGCTAACTGGTGAGCGTGATCCTTGTGCTGACGGGCTTCCTGGCGCACGCGATCAAGGCGTTCGCGCAGGCTGTCGCGGCGGGCCAGCAGGCTTTCGCGCTGCTCGTTGTCAGTGGCCATGGCATCCAGAGCATCCTGCAGTTGCAGACGCGACTCACCCAGTTGCTCATGTTCGATTTCGCGTTGTTCGCCCAGCTCCAGCAGCTCGCTGTCCAGACGGGTACGGCGCAATATCAGCTGCTCGACCTTGGCCTGTCCGGCAGACAGCTGAGCCTTCAGCTCGCCGAGACGACGGGCCAAGTCTTGGGCCTGACGGCGTTGCTGCTCGCGCTGTTCTTCCTGAGCACGCTGGTTTTCACGCAGATGCGTCAGCCGCTCATCCAGTACAGCCAGTGCTGCTTCACGCTCATCGCGCTCCAGCGTCAGCCGTTCGATCTCCTGACCACGGGCCAGCACGCCGCTTTCCGCTTCACTGGCGCGGCGCACGCGCAAAAAGTGCCGGCCGACCCAGTAGCCATCACGGCTGATCAGGCTTTCGCCTTCGGCCAAGTGCAAGCGCGCAGCCAGTGCTTCATCCAGGCTTTGTACGGGTTTGACCTTGGCCAGCCAGGGTGTCAGATCAATATTGGCTTCGACCTTATCCAGCAGACTGCCGGCAACCCGCGCACCGCCCTTACTCGGGCTGGCCAGACGTAGATCGCCCTGGGTCAGGCCGGCAAAATCCAGGCCCTGGAAATCATCCAGCAACACGGCCTGCAGATCGGCACCCAGCACGGTTTCCACCGCCAGCTCCCAGCCGGCCTCAACCCGCAGGCCCTCGGCCAGACGCGGGCGTTCGCTCAGCTGCTGTTCGCGCAACCACTCACCGACACCCTTGCCGGGGTCCAGCGCCGCTTGCTGCAGCGCTTCCAACGAAGCCAGGCGACCATTCAGGCGCTGCAACTCGCCTTGCGCCTGCTGTTGGGCCTGACTGCCCTGCTGCAGATCATTGCGCAGTTGCTGCAGACGTTCGCCCTGCTGCTCTTCTTCCAGCTGCAAGTCTTCCAGGCTGATTTCGCCGGCGGCGATCTGCTCGCTCAGTTCGATAATCGCGGCATCTTCCGGGTCGGCGGCCAGTTGCTGCAGCTCATCAGTGAGACGCCGCTGACGCTCGGCCAGGCGCTCCAGGCTCTGCTCCAGCTGGGCAATCCGCGATTGCTGAACCTCGGCCTGCCGCCGTGGTTCGGCGCTGCGCTGGTTGAAGCTGTCCCACTGTTCCTGCCAGCCATGCATGGCTGTTTCGGATTCTTCCAGCCCGGCGGCGGACTCTTCCGCCGCCGCTGCAGTCAGCGCCTGCTCAGGTTCGAGCATGGCCAGCTCTTCGCCCAGGGTCGCCAGCAACGTGCGGTCGTGGCCCAGATGCGATTCGGTTTCCAGGCGCGCGCGTTCGGCTTCGTTGAGGTCGTCCTGCAACTGGCGCAGACGCTGCTGGCCGTGCTGGATGCTCTGCTCGATACGCGCGATATCGCCGCCCACCGAGTAGAAACGGCCTTGCACCAGGTTGAAACGTTCACTCAGCTCGTGATGGCCATCGCGCAACCGCTCGATGCTCGCATCGGCGTTGCGCTGCTCGGCCACCAGGGCTTCGAAGCTGACCTCCTGGTTGCTGATCACCGCCTCGCGGCTACCCACCTGCTCATTCAGCGCCTGCCAGCGCAAGGCGGTGAGCTGGGCTTTGAGCTGACGCTCCTCGGCCTTGTATTCCTGATATTTCTCCGCCGACTGGGCCTGGCGGTGCAGGCGGTCGAGCTGACGCTCCAGCTCCTCACGCAGGTCGGTCAGGCGTGCCAGGTTTTCATGGGTGCGGCGGATGCGGTTCTCAGTCTCGCGGCGGCGCTCCTTGTACTTGGAGATACCGGCGGCTTCTTCGATAAAGTTGCGCAGGTCTTCCGGCTTGGCTTCGATCAGTTTGCTGATCATACCCTGCTCAATGATCGAGTAGCTGCGTGGGCCCAGGCCGGTACCAAGGAAGATGTCGGTAATGTCGCGGCGACGGCACTTGGTGCCGTTGAGGAAATAGGTGTTCTGGCTGTCGCGGGTCACCCGGCGGCGGATGGAAATTTCGTTATAGCCCGCGTATTCGCCAGTCAGGGTGCCGTCGGAGTTGTCAAAAATCAGCTCGATTGAAGCCTGGGTCACCGGTTTGCGGGTATTGGAGCCATTGAAGATGACGTCGGTCATCGACTCGCCCCGCAGGTTCTTCGCCGAACTCTCACCCATCACCCAGCGCACGGCGTCGATAATGTTCGACTTGCCGCAGCCGTTCGGCCCGACCACGGCCGCCATATTACTGGGGAAGGTCACCGTGGTCGGGTCGACGAAGGACTTAAAACCGGCCAGTTTGATGCACTTGAGCCGCATAGACAGCCTTCCTTAAGCGTCGGCCAGTGCGGCCAGAACCAGCTGGCAATTGTGCTCACCGTAACCCAGCAGCACCTCACGGATGGCCTGGTGGTTGCGGGCGATGATCGCCTGCAACAAGGCGGCAAAGGTGTTGAGAAACTGGCCCATTTCACCTTTGCGCCGCTCCAGCGCCAGGTGATAAGTGCGGCTGATGGCCGGCAGCAGGTTCTCCACGGTTTCCTGCAGGTAGGGATTATTGGAGAACGGGAAGGCGGCACGCATGATGTCGAAGCTGCTTTCGACGAAAGCGTTGATATCTTCGCGCTGCAGGCTGTCCTGAAGACGCTGCTGTATCAGCAGAAACGGCGCCAGGTCGACCTCAACCTGCCAGCTATCCGCCACCGCCTTGCCCAGCAGGATGTACAGTTCCATGACCAGGGCATACAGGCTCTTGACGTTATGCGGTGTCAATTCCGCCACCTGCGCTCCGCGGCGCGGCGGAATCACGATCAGGTGGCGGCGCTCAAGAATCAACAATGCCTCGCGCACCGAACCGCGGCTGACGTTCAACGCCTGGGTGACTTTCTGTTCCTGAATCCGCTCACGCGCCTTCAACTCACCGCGAATGATGCGTTCGGCAAGGTGATGGGCGATCTGCTCAGCGAGGCTATCCGGTGCCTTGAACGTCATGGTGATCCTTAGGCTCTATCTGACCTATTGGGCGCAAACAAGGGTCTCAAGCTCATGCCAGGCTTGGCTTGGGCGGTACAGCGCAGGCCGCGAGTGTAACACAGGGTGTTACCGGGCCAAGGCCGCCTGCGCCCTGCTTTCAAACCAAAAGGTGGGCTGCCGGGGGATGGCCACCAAGGAAGATTGTCCTACAATCCTACCAACCTACTACTCCAACAATAACAAGTACGGAGCCACCATGTTCGAACGCCTGCCCTCAAACTGGATGCTTGCCATCAAAAGCATCGGCTACTGGTTCTGGTTGATCCCGGTATTGGGAATCCCCTTGAGCTATTACTGGTCACTGGACAGCCACTATGCCAACGCCTGGCCCTGGCTGGTGGTGCTGGTGGTGTTCGGGGTAATCCCGCTGCTGGACTTCATCATCGGCCGTGATCCGGCCAACCCCGATGAAACCGTGCAGGTGCCGCAAATGGAGCAGCAGGGTTATTACCGCTTATTAAGCCTGGCAACTGTGCCAGCGCTATTGGGCATGCTCGGCTGGGCTGGCTGGGTGTTCGTCAACCATGAGGCCTGGAGCTGGGTAGGCCAGTTCGGTTGGGTGCTTTCAGTCGGCACAGTCACCGGGGCGATCGGCATAACCGTAGCCCATGAGTTCATCCACAAGGACCCGCAATTGGAGCAGAACGCCGGAGGCCTTCTGCTGGCAGCCGTGTGCTATGGCGGATTCAAGATCGAACATGTACGCGGTCACCACGTGCACGTGTCGACCCCGGAAGACGCCAGTTCCTCGCGCTATGGCCAGAGCCTTTATGCCTTTCTGCCGCACGCCTACAAGCACAACTTCCTCAATGCCTGGAAGCTTGAAGCTGAACGACTGAAACGCAAGAACCTGCCTGCCCTGCACTGGCGCAACGAATTGATTGGCTGGTACGCCATTAGTGCGTTATTCCTGATCGGTTTCAGCCTGGCCTTCGGCTGGCTCGGCGCGTTGTTCTTTATCGCGCAGTCAGTGGTCGCCTTTACCCTGCTGGAAGTCGTCAACTATGTGGAGCACTACGGCCTGCACCGCCGCAAGCTGGACAATGGCCGCTACGAACGCACCAATCCGACGCATTCATGGAACAGCAACTTCCTCCTGACCAACCTCTTCCTGTTCCACCTACAACGCCATTCCGACCACCACGCCTATGCCAAACGCCGCTATCAGGTGCTGCGCCACTTCGACGACAGTCCACAACTGCCCAATGGCTATGCCGGAATGATCGTCCTGGCGCTGTTCCCACCATTGTGGCGCGCGGTGATGGACCCACGGGTGCGCGCCTACTACGCAGGTGAAGAGCACCAACTGACTGATTCACAGCTGACCCATTCCTAAACGCAGACGCAGTAACAAAAAACGCCAAGGGCTCCCACCCCTGGCGTTTTTTTATGCCCTGCGTTTGTAGTTCTGCCGCACCTGGCTTGGCACAAAAGCGGCTAGCGTTTAAGCCTGTCCGTGAGCTTTTCCGCTCCCAACAGAATGCTACGACAATCACTTGACCAAAGAGTCAAATTTTTTATTGACCCAAAAGTCAGATATCTCTAGATTTGCCTCATGCCAAGCCGTGTGGAAACGCTGTGCTGCCCAACACAGTCGTTTCAGCAGAGCCTGATACGAGAACAATAAAAGTGCCTGGAGGTCGTCCTTGATCCAGTTTTTACTCAACCGGGAGCTGCGTACTGAGCATGCCCTCGACCCTAACGTGACCGTGCTCAATTACCTGCGTGAGCATCTCGGTAAATCCGGAACCAAAGAAGGCTGTGCTTCTGGCGACTGTGGTGCCTGCACCGTGGTGGTCGGTGAACTATTTGGGGAGCGTGTGCGTTATCGCACCCTCAACTCCTGCCTGACCTTCGTTTCCAGCCTGCATGGCAAACAACTGATTACCGTTGAAGACCTCAAGCACAAAGGCCAACTGCACAGCGTGCAGCAGGCCATGGTCGATTGCCATGGTTCGCAGTGCGGTTTCTGCACCCCCGGTTTCGTCATGTCGCTGTTCGCCTTGCAGAAGAACCAGGCCGCGTCCGGCAGCAGCGGCTTTAACAAGGCCGACACCCTGGAAGCCCTGGCCGGCAACCTGTGCCGTTGCACCGGTTACCGCCCAATTATCGATGCCGCCGAGCAGGCCTGCTGCCAGAAGCAGCCGGATCAGTTCGATGCCGCCGAAGCGCAAACCGTAGCCCAACTGAAAGCCATCGCCCCGCGTGAAACGGCCGAACTCAACAGTGGCGATAAACGCTGCCTGTTGCCGCTGACGGTTGCTGACCTGGCCGATCTCTACGCCGCCAACCCCGAAGCTCGTCTACTCGCGGGCGGCACCGACCTGGCATTGGAAGTCACCCAGTTTCACCGCGAGCTACCGGTGATGATCTACGTCGGCCATATCGAAGCGATGAAGCGCGTCGACGTGACTGCCGAGAGCATTGAAATCGGCGCCGCCACCGCGCTGTCCGATTGCTACGAAGCGCTATCCCAGGACTACCCGGACTTCGGCGAGCTGCTGCACCGCTTCGCCTCGTTGCAGATCCGCAACCAGGGCACCCTGGGCGGCAACATCGGCAACGCCTCCCCTATCGGCGACGCCCCGCCGCTGCTGATCGCCCTTGGCGCGCAGATCGTGCTGCGCAAAGGCAACAGTAGCCGCACCCTACCGCTTGAAGACTACTTCCTCGACTACAAGGTGACTGCACGCCAGGAAGCCGAATTTATCGAGAAGATCATCGTGCCGCGTCACCAGGCCAGCCAGGCGTTCCGCGCCTACAAGGTGTCCAAGCGACTGGACGATGACATCTCCGCCGTCTGCGCCGCCTTCAACCTGGTGGTCGAAGATGGTGTGGTGCAAAGCGCACGTATCGCCTTTGGCGGTATGGCGGCCATCCCGAAACGCGCCGCTGCCTGTGAAGCCGCGCTGCAAGGTTCGGCCTGGTATCCGGGTGTAATCGAACGCGCCTGCGCCGCCCTGGCCGAGGACTTCACCCCACTTAGCGATTTCCGCGCCAGCAAGGAATACCGCCTGCTCACTGCACAGAATCTGCTGCGTAAATTCTTCCTCGAGCTGCAAGCTCCCGAAGTCGAGACCCGGGTGACCGCCTATGTCTAACCACATCCAGCACAAAACCCAAGCCGAACTGGCCGAACTGTTCCGTGCCGACATCACCACCGGCGTCGGCAAGAGCGTCAAACATGAAAGCGCGGACAAACACGTCTCCGGCGAAGCCATCTACGTCGACGACCGCCTGGAATTCCCCAATCAGCTGCACGTCTATGCCCGCATGAGCGACCGCGCCCATGCGCGCATCGTCAGCATCAATACCGCGCCCTGCTACGCCATTCCTGGCGTGGCCATCGCGATCACCAGCAAGGATGTACCCGGCCAGCTGGACATCGGCCCGGTGGTCGCCGGTGACCCGCTGCTGGCGGATGGCAAAGTCGAATACGTTGGCCAGGTGGTGATCGCCGTGGCCGCTGATAGCCTGGAAACCGCACGCAAGGCGGCTATGGCTGCGATCATCGAGTACGAAGATCTGGAGCCCGTACTGGACGTGGTCGATGCGCTGCGCAAGAAGCACTTTGTCCTCGACAGCCACCAGCACAAGATCGGCAACTCAGCCGCCGAACTGGCCACCGCGCCGCTTCGCCTGCAAGGCAGCCTGCATATCGGCGGTCAGGAACACTTCTACCTGGAAACCCAGATTTCCTCTGTGATGCCGAGCGAAGACGGCGGCATGATCGTCTACACCTCGACGCAGAACGCCACTGAAGTGCAGAAGCTGGTCGCCGAAGTGCTGGGCGTGCCAATGCACAAGATCGTCATCGACATGCGCCGCATGGGCGGCGGTTTCGGCGGCAAGGAAACCCAGGCCGCAGGCCCAGCGTGCCTGTGTGCCGTGATCGCGCACCTCACGGGCCGACCGACCAAGATGCGCCTGCCGCGCGTTGAAGACATGCAAATCACCGGCAAACGTCATCCGTTCTACGTCGAATACGACGTCGGCTTCGATGACAACGGCCTGCTACACGGCATCGAAATCGAGCTGGCTGGCAACTGCGGCTACTCGCCGGACCTGTCCGGCTCCATCGTTGACCGTGCGATGTTCCACTCCGACAACGCCTACTTCCTCGGCAACGCCACCATCAATGGCCACCGCTGCAAGACCAACACCGCGTCGAATACCGCCTACCGCGGCTTCGGCGGCCCGCAGGGCATGGTCGCCATCGAGGAAATCATGGATGCGGTCGCGCGCAGCCTGGGCAAAGACCCGCTGGAAGTACGCAAGACCAACTACTACGGCAAGACCGAGCGCAACGTCACCCACTATCACCAGACCGTCGAGCACAACGTTATCCATGAGATGACCGCCGAGCTGGAAGCCAGCAGTGACTACGCCAAACGCCGTGAAGAAATCCGTGCATTCAACGCCAAGAGCCCAGTACTGAAGAAAGGTCTGGCGCTGACCCCGGTGAAATTCGGCATCAGCTTTACCGCCACCTTCCTTAACCAGGCCGGTGCGCTGATCCATATCTACACCGACGGTTCGATCCACCTGAACCACGGCGGCACCGAGATGGGCCAGGGTCTGAATACCAAGGTCGCGCAAATCGTTGCAGAAGTGCTGCAGGTGGATATCTCGCGTATCCAGATCACCGCCACCAACACCGACAAGGTGCCAAATACCTCACCGACTGCCGCCTCCAGCGGTGCCGACCTCAACGGCAAAGCCGCGCAGAACGCCGCCGAAACCCTCAAGCAGCGCCTGGTTGATTTTCTGGTGCGCGAATACAAGGTTACCCCGGAAGATGTTGAGTTCCGCAACAGCCAGGTTCGCGTACGTGACCTGTTCCTGAGCTTCGAGGAAGTGATCCAGAAGGCCTACTTCGGCCAGGTATCGCTCTCCAGCACCGGTTTCTACCGCACGCCGAAGATCTTCTATGACCGTGACAAGGCCGCCGGACGTCCTTTCTACTACTTCGCCTACGGCGCCGCTTGTTCGGAAGTGATCGTCGATACCCTGACCGGTGAGTACAAGATGCTGCGCACCGACATCCTGCATGACGTGGGCGCCTCGCTGAACCCGGCGCTGGACATCGGCCAGGTTGAAGGCGCATTCGTTCAGGGCATGGGTTGGCTGACCATGGAAGAGCTGGTGTGGAACAGTAAAGGCAAGCTGATGACCAATGGCCCGGCCAGCTACAAGATCCCGGCCATCGCCGATATGCCGCTGGACCTGCGCGTCAACCTGGTGGAAAACCGCAAGAACCCGGAAGACACCGTGTACCACTCCAAGGCCGTTGGCGAGCCGCCGTTTATGCTCGGCATCGCCGTGTGGTGTGCGATCAAGGACGCCGTGGCCAGCCTGGCGGACTACCGCGTGCAGCCGAATATCGACGCCCCGGCAACACCTGAGCGCGTGCTCTGGGGGGTGGAGCAAATGAAGACACTGCAGCAAAGCGCCAAATCTGCTGCCGCAACAGAGGCAGAGCCGGCCTAAATCCGTCGGACAGATGCCGCTACGAGTGATCGTATCGGCATCCGCCCCATGCAAGACCAGGGTGTACAACAATGACAAAACACACCGAAGTGAAACCGCAAACACCACGACCCATTCCAGTCCCCATACTGGATCCGTCACCGAGCAACTGGCGCTTGCCGCGCCCCGGACAACTGCCACCTACCTGGAGGCTGAGCAAATGAGCTGGATCAGCGCCCTCGCCGACCTGCAGCAACGCGGTGAACCCTGCGTGCTGGTGACCATCATCGAAGAACGCGGCTCAACCCCGCGCAATTCGGGCTCGAAAATGGTGGTCACCGCTGACCGCATCTTCGAGACCATCGGTGGCGGTCATCTGGAATTCAAGGCGATGGAGCTGGCCCGCGAAATGCTCAGCAGCCGCAGCCAGGACACCCGCCTGGAGCGTTTCAGCCTGGGCGCCAGCCTCGGCCAGTGTTGCGGCGGCGCCACCGTGCTGCTGTTCGAACCCATGGGCCAGCCGCAGGCGCAGATCGCCGTGTTCGGTGCCGGCCATGTCGGCCGCGCCCTGGTGCCGCTGCTCGCCAGCCTGCCATGCAAGGTGCGCTGGATCGACTCGCGGGAAAACGAGTTTCCTGAACAGATTCCGGCTGGAGTCGAGAAAGTGGTCAATGAAGAAGTGATCGACGAGATCGAACGTATGCCCGCCGGCAGCTACTTTATCGTCATGACCCACAACCATCAGCTCGACTTGGAGCTGACTGCAGAAATCCTCAAACGCAACGATTTTGCCTACTACGGCCTGATTGGCTCGCAGACCAAACGCGCCAAGTTCGAACACCGCCTGCGTGATCGCGGCTTTGACCCAGCGGTAGTAGCGCGCATGCGCTGCCCGATGGGCCTGGCCGAGGTCAAAGGCAAGTTGCCGGTGGAAATTGCCGTATCCATCGCCGGCGAAGTAATCGCCACCTACAACGCCGCCTTTGGCCAAGAGAGCAAAAAGGGCCAGCCCAGCGTTGCCAAGCTGCTGCCCGCCTCTCGCCGAAGTCAGGCCTGACTATCTGCCCAGGCGCACGCGCTTGGGCGACCAACTCCATAGATTGAGATCAGCGTTACATGACTAGCCCAGTGAAAGCCTACCGCGCCGCCATCCTGCACAGCATTGCCGACCCTGCCGTGGTGGGCGTTGAGCAATCCTATGAGTATTTCGAAGACGGTCTGCTGGTCGTCGAGAACGGCCAGGTGGCCAACGTCGGCCACGCCGCCGACCTGCTGCCAACGCTCAAGGGCGTGGAAATCACCGAATACCGCGACGCGCTGATCACCCCCGGTTTTATCGACACCCATATCCACTACCCGCAAACCGGGATGATCGCCTCCTACGGCGAGCAACTGTTGGATTGGCTGAACACCTACACCTTCCCCACCGAGCAGCAGTTTGCCGACAAGGCCCATGCGAGTGACGTGGCCGGTATCTTCCTGAAAGAGCTGCTGCGCAACGGCACCACCACTGCGCTGGTGTTCGGCACCGTGCACAAGCAATCGGTAGACGCCTTCTTCGAAGCTGCCGAGCGGCTTAACCTGCGCATGATCGCCGGCAAGGTGCTGATGGACCGCAACGCCCCGGACTACCTGACCGACACTCCGGAATCCGGCTACGCCGACAGCAAAGAGCTGATCGAACGCTGGCACGGCAAGGGCCGCCTGCATTACGCAGTAACGCCACGCTTCGCCCCCACCAGCACCCCGGAACAACTGACCCTGGCCGGTAAGTTACTGGGCGAATACCCGGACCTGTATATGCACACCCACCTGTCCGAGAACCGCAAGGAAATCGAGTGGGTCAAGGCGCTGTTCCCCGAGCGCAAGGGCTATCTGGATGTGTACGACCACTACCGGCTGATCGGCGCGCGCTCGGTATTCGCCCACGGCGTGCACCTGTGTGACGACGAATGCAAACGCCTGGCCGAAACCGGCTCGGCCGTTGCCTTCTGCCCGACCTCCAACCTGTTCCTCGGCAGCGGCCTGTTCGACCTCAATAAGCTCGAAGAACACGGTGTGCGCGTCGGTCTGGGCACCGACGTGGGTGCCGGCACCAGCTTCAGCCAGCTGCAATCGCTGAACGAGGCCTACAAGGTGATGCAGCTGCAAGGCAAGAAACTTGACCCGTTCAAGTCGCTGTACCTGGCCACCCTCGGTGGTGCTAACGCGTTGTACCTGGACGACAAGATCGGCAACTTCGAGAGCGGCAAAGACGCCGACTTCGTGGTGCTCGACTACAACGCCACACCGCTAATCAGCTACCGCATGCAACAGGCCAAGACCCTGGACGAGAAACTCTTCGCCCTGACCATGCTTGGCGACGACCGCGCCGTGAAGGAAACCTTCGCCGCCGGTCAGTCGGTACACCGTCGCGACTGACAAAGCGCCATAGACGTGCCTGCGACCTTTGGCAGCGGGCACGATCATAGCAGTAGCGGACTGCGCTGGATTACAAATGCCTGCATTGCGCAGACACAACAGGCATAGCCGCGAAGCGCAGGCTGTGCCTGTAGAAAAAACACCGGCTTAGTAGTAAGCGTTTTCCTTGATGCTGTGATCAGTCACGTCGCGTACTCCTTTCAATTCAGGAATCCGCTCCAGCAGGGTTTTCTCGATGCCTTCCTTGAGCGTCAGGTCGACCTGGCCGCAGCCCTGACAACCGCCGCCAAACTTCAGTACAGCAATGCCATCTTCAACCACATCGATCAGGCTGACTTCGCCGCCATGGCTAGCCAGGCCGGGATTGATCTCGGTCTGCAGGTAGTAGCTGATGCGCTCGTTGATCGGGCTGTCTTCATTGACCATCGGTACTTTGGCGTTAGGCGCCTTGATCGTCAGCTGGCCACCCATGCGATCGGTGGCGTAATCGACCACGGCGTCTTCCAGAAACGGCTCGCTGACCGCATCGATCCAGGCGGTGAAGCTGGCCAGGCCCAGTGCGGTGTCTTCGGCCTTCTGCTCACCCGGCTTGCAGTAGGCAATGCAGGTTTCGGCGTACTGGG
The DNA here is from genome assembly GCF_003060885.1 of Pseudomonas sp. HMWF032. Taxonomy (GTDB): domain Bacteria; phylum Pseudomonadota; class Gammaproteobacteria; order Pseudomonadales; family Pseudomonadaceae; genus Aquipseudomonas. The sequence goes on along the minus strand of NZ_QAIG01000004.1, from coordinate 82,670 downwards.
TGCCCGGCTGGGTGATAAACACCCGAATGCCGATGCCCGGGGTATTCTGCTTGCTCAGCAGATCAGCCAGATAATCGTGGGCAGCGTCGGTAATGGTAATGGTGCTCATGGCAACTCCTCGCAAACATGGGCGCAGTGTACGCCACTCGCCTGCGGCGGCAAAGTCATAGTGTTTTAGTAGGAATAGACCCCACGCTCCGACGCCAGACTTCGCCGGCTATGTGCAGAGAAACTCGGCAATTGCCTCGGCCGCTGCAAGCATGTGCTGCTGATGGGTGAAGCCTGAGCTTTTTAGCGGCTTGAGGTCATGATCCCCAGCGGTCAGCCAGCGCAGTTTGATCGCCTCAGAAAGCGCGTAGCCCGCCACCGCCTGGCGATTTCCCAGGGCATCGCGCTCGCCCTGAATGATCACTGTTGGCGTGCGCAGTGCGGCCAAGTGCGCCACCCGTGGTTTTTCCGGTCTGCCGACTGCATAAAAGGGATAGCCCAGGCAAACCAGCGCATCGGCACCCAACTCATCGGCCAGCAGACTGGCCATACGCCCCCCCATAGATTTGCCGCCAATCGCCAGCGGCCCTGCGACCTGTTGGCGCACCTGGCGGTACACCTCGCGCCACTGTTCGAGCAGCTTGGCCTGAGGATTAGGGGGGCGTTTTTTGCCGTCCAGCCGCCGCGCAGCCATATAGGCAAATTCGAAGCGCAGTACGGCAATCCCTCGCGCTGCAAGGCTTTGCGCTATGTGCTGCATGAACTCGCTGTCCATCGGCGCACCCGCACCGTGGGCCAGAATCAGGGTGGCGTGCGTCTCGCCAAGCGGGCGATCCCACAGCCATGCGCCCTCACCCTGCCCCTGCACGTATTGATCCCCGTCAATACCCGCAACCTGCCCTTTGCTCATGCTTGCCTCGCTCAGAACCTATTTACGATTTCGCGAGCTAGAACCATGCAAGGCAAAAACAGGCGAGGAAGCGGAGTGTACGAGTTGTACATGAGCATTCCGAGCCTGTTTTTAACGCAGCAGGGCCGACGCGCAGCAGATCGTAAGTAGATTCTTGAAGAATCCGTTGGACTGCGGCGCTGATCGTACAGGCCCGCAGCCGCTGATTTTCGATGATCTGCCTATAAACCGTGGATGGAAGCCCAGACATGAACACAGCAACCAGTTCCGCCTACAACTACAGGGTGGTTCGCCAATTCGCCATCATGACGGTGGTGTGGGGCATTGTCGGGATGGGGCTCGGCGTGTTTATCGCCGCGCAACTGGCCTGGCCCGAACTTAACTTCAACCTGCCGTGGACCAGCTTCGGCCGTCTGCGTCCGCTGCATACCAACGCGGTGATCTTCGCCTTTGGCGGTTGCGCGCTGTTCGCCACCAGCTATTACGCGGTGCAACGCACCTCACAGGCAACCCTATTCGCCCCCAAGCTGGCAGCCTTTACCTTCTGGGGCTGGCAACTGGTGATCGTCCTGGCGGCCATCAGCCTGCCACTGGGCTGGACCAGCTCGAAAGAATACGCCGAGCTGGAATGGCCGATCGACATTCTGATCACCATTGTCTGGGTCAGCTACGCCATCGTGTTCTTCGGCACGGTGATCAAGCGTAACGTCAGCCACATCTATGTGGGCAACTGGTTCTTCGGTGGTTTTATCCTCACTGTGGCGCTGCTGCACCTGGTCAACAACCTGGAAGTACCGGTCACCCTGACCAAATCTTACTCGGCCTATGCCGGGGCCACCGATGCAATGATCCAGTGGTGGTACGGCCATAACGCTGTGGGCTTCTTCCTCACTGCGGGCTTTCTGGGGATGATGTACTACTTCGTGCCCAAGCAGGCCGGTCGCCCGGTGTATTCCTACCGGTTGTCCATCGTGCACTTCTGGGCGCTGATTGCCGTGTATATCTGGGCCGGTCCGCATCACCTGCACTACACCGCGCTGCCGGACTGGGCACAGAGCCTGGGTATGGTGATGTCGCTGATTCTGCTGGCACCCAGCTGGGGCGGCATGATCAACGGCATGATGACCCTCTCCGGGGCCTGGCATAAGCTGCGCACCGACCCGATCCTGCGCTTCCTGGTGGTCTCCCTGGCGTTCTACGGCATGTCGACCTTCGAAGGTCCGATGATGGCGATCAAGACCGTCAACGCCCTGTCCCATTACACCGACTGGACCATCGGTCACGTCCATGCCGGTGCGCTCGGCTGGGTCGCCATGGTGTCCATCGGCTCGCTCTATCACATGCTGCCGAAAGTCTTCGGCCGCGACGAAATGCACAGCATCGCCCTGATCAACGTGCACTTTTGGTTCGCCACCATCGGCACCGTGCTCTATATCGCCTCGATGTGGGTCAACGGCATCGCCCAAGGCCTGATGTGGCGTGCAGTCAACGAAGACGGCACCCTCACCTACTCCTTCGTCGAAGCGCTGGAAGCCAGCCACCCCGGCTTTGTGGTGCGGGTGATCGGCGGTGCGATTTTCTTCGCCGGCATGCTGGTGATGGCCTGGAACGTCTGGCAGACCGTGCGCCATACCAGGGCTGCAGACATGGAAGCCGCGGCGCAGTTTTCGCTTGAGGGAGCCCACTGATGAGACACGAAATACTCGAAAAAAACATCGGCCTGATGGCGCTGATGATGGTGCTGGCCGTGAGCATCGGCGGCCTGACGCAGATCGTTCCGCTGTTCTTCCAGGACGTCACCAATGAACCAGTAGCCGGCCTCAAGCCCTACACCGCGCTGCAACTGGAAGGCCGCGACATCTACATCCGCGAGGGTTGTGTCGGTTGCCACTCACAGATGATCCGCCCGTTCCGCGCCGAAACGGAGCGCTACGGCCACTACTCGGTCGCCGGTGAAAGCGTCTATGACCACCCCTTCCTCTGGGGCTCCAAACGCACGGGGCCGGACTTGGCCCGCGTGGGCGGCCGCTATTCGGATGAATGGCACCGCGCGCACCTGTACAACCCGCGCAACGTGGTGCCGGAGTCGAAAATGCCCGCCTACCCCTGGCTGGTCGAAGGCACGCTCGACGGTCAAGACACCCCAGCCAAGATGAAAGCCCTGCGCCTGGTAGGCGTGCCTTACAGCGATGAAGACATTGCTGGCGCCACCGAAGCCGTCAAAGGCAAAAGCGAGATGGATGCCATGGTTGCCTACCTGCAAGTGCTTGGCACTGCCGTGAAGAACAAGAGGTAAGCCATGTCATTCGAATTTATTGATACCGGCACCCTGCGCGGCATCGGTACGGCATTGGTTCTGCTGTCGTTTGTCTGCGTAACCCTGTGGGCTTACAACGGCAAACGTCGCGCAGCCTTCGATCAGGCCGCCCTGCTGCCCTTTGCCGATGAACCCAAGCTGGCTGCACCAAGGAGCAATACCCCATGAGCACTTTCTGGAGCTGGTACATCACCCTGCTGACTGTCGGCACCCTGATCGCGCTGTTCTGGCTGATTTTCGCCACCCGCAAGAGCGAAGTTCACAAGAGCCCCACCGATCAGACCATGGGGCATGCCTTCGACGGCATTGAGGAGTATGACAACCCGCTACCCAAGTGGTGGTTCATGCTGTTTCTCGGCACACTGATCTTCTCGATTGGCTACTTAGTGTTGTATCCGGGCCTGGGTAGTTGGAAAGGCGTGCTGCCGGGTTACGAAGGCGGCTGGACTCAGGTCAAGCAATGGCAGCGCGAAGTCGACAAGGCTGATGAACTATATGGGCCAATTTTCGCCAAATACGCGGCCATGCCACTGGAAGAAGTCGCCAAAGACGAGCAAGCCCTGAAAATGGGCGGTCGCATGTTCGCCACCTACTGCGCGGTCTGCCACGGCTCTGACGCCAAAGGAGCGGTGGGCTTCCCCAACCTGACCGACAGCCACTGGCGCTGGGGCGGTGAGGCTAATGTGATCAAGACCACCATCCTCAATGGACGCACTGGAGCAATGCCGGCCTGGGCTGCCGTAATTGGCGAAGACGGCGTACAACAGGTAGCAGCCTATGTGCGCAAGGATCTGGCCGGTTTGCCACTGCCTGCCGACAAGAGCTTTGATCTGGAAAAAGGCGCAGCCATCTTTGCCGCCAACTGCCAGGCTTGCCATGGCGCACAAGGCACTGGCATGGCCATGCTCGGCGCCCCGGACCTGACCAAGCCTGCCGGCTGGATTTACGGCAGTAGCCTGGTGCAGTTGCAACAGACCATCCGTCACGGCCGCAACGGCCAGATGCCGGCACAGGATCAATACCTGGGCAACGACAAAGTGCATTTGCTCGCGGCCTATGTACTGAGCCTGAGCAAATCGCAGCAGGACGACACCCCTCAATAAGTCGCCCGCAGCAAACTGACTGGCGAGCCTGCCTCGCCAGTCAGTATAAAACCCCCGCTCTCCGCGCTGGACAGTCGTCCCAGCCATGCGACCCAAGGTCGCACCCTTCCGACCAAGTGCACGCACGACGTTTGACTTGAGCTAATCTTGTCGACAGTCGCCACCTGTCATAACTCCAAGGCGATCCCATCTTTCGCGCTACGCCATTGGGCGTTTTTTGCTTGCGGCCATGCATGCTTGCCAACAGCCCTGAAAGCCTTATCGCGCCGGCTTGTGTCGTTGCAATGAACACCTGCTTTCTCCATACTTGCCGCCGATTTTTGCCCCTAAAAAATCCATTAACCGTGGAACCCATAATGAGCACAGCAATCAGTCAGACTGCTTATAACTACAAAGTGGTTCGCCAATTCGCCGTAATGACGGTGATTTGGGGAGTCATTGGCATGGCTCTAGGTGTTTTCATCGCCGCACAACTCGTGTGGCCTGAACTCAACCTGGGCATGGAATGGACGAGCTTCGGCCGTCTGCGTCCGCTACACACCAACGCGGTAATCTTCGCCTTCGGCGGTTGCGCCCTGTTCGCCACGTCTTACTACGTGGTTCAGCGCACCTGTCAGACGCGCCTGGTTTCCGATGGTCTGGCTGCTTTCACCTTCTGGGGCTGGCAAGCAGTGATCGTTGCTGCGGTGATCACCCTGCCGATGGGCTTCACCGGTTCCAAGGAGTACGCTGAGCTTGAGTGGCCAATCGATATCCTGCTGGGTATCGTCTGGATCACCTACGCCGTGGTGTTCTTCGGCACCATCGTCAAGCGTAAAACCAAGCACATTTATGTGGGCAACTGGTTCTACGGTGCCTTCATCCTGGTTACTGCGATGCTGCACATCGTCAACAGCGCTGCCGTACCGGTCAGCCTGTTCAAGTCGTACTCCATGTACGCGGGTGCAACTGATGCGATGATCCAATGGTGGTATGGCCACAACGCCGTGGGCTTCTTCCTGACCACCGGTTTCCTGGGGATGATGTACTACTTCGTACCCAAGCAAGCTGAGCGTCCAATCTACTCGTACCGCCTGTCCATCGTGCACTTCTGGGCACTGATCACCCTGTATATCTGGGCCGGTCCGCACCACCTGCACTACACCGCACTGCCGGACTGGGCTCAATCGCTCGGTATGGCGATGTCGGTCATTCTGCTGGCTCCGAGCTGGGGCGGCATGATCAACGGCATGATGAGCCTGTCGGGCGCCTGGCATAAGCTACGCACCGACCCAATCCTGCGCTTCCTGGTGGTATCGCTGGCGTTCTATGGCATGTCGACCTTCGAAGGTCCGATGATGGCGATAAAGACCGTCAACGCTCTGTCTCACTACACCGACTGGACCATCGGCCACGTACACGCCGGCGCGCTCGGTTGGGTTGCGATGATCTCCATCGGTGCCCTGTACCACCTGCTGCCTAAAGTCTTTGGTCGCCCGCAGATGCACAGCGTTGGCCTGATCAACGCACACTTCTGGCTGGCCACTATCGGCACCGTGCTGTACATCGCCTCGATGTGGGTCAACGGCATCACCCAGGGCCTGATGTGGCGTGCAGTCAACGAAGACGGCACCCTCACCTACTCCTTCGTTGAAGCGCTGGAAGCCAGCCACCCGGGTTACGTGGTGCGCATGATTGGCGGCGCCTTCTTCGTCGCCGGCATGCTGCTGATGGCTTACAACACCTACCGCACCGTGCGTGCCGCCAAGGCTTCTGAATACGAAGCAGCCGCACAGATTCCTGCCGCCCAACTCACAGCAGGGAGCGCGCACTGATGAAACACGAAATCATTGAGAAGAATATCGGCCTGATGGCGCTGCTGATGGTTCTGGCTGTCAGCATCGGTGGCCTGACTCAAATCGTTCCGCTGTTTTTCCAGGACGTTACCAACGAGCCGGTGGAAGGCCTCAAACCTTACACCGCGCTGCAACTGGAAGGCCGCGATGTGTACATCGCCAACGGCTGTGTCGGCTGCCACTCGCAGATGATTCGTCCGTTCCGTGCTGAAACCGAACGCTACGGCCACTACTCGGTAGCCGGTGAAAGCGTCTGGGATCATCCATTTCTGTGGGGTTCCAAGCGTACCGGTCCAGACCTGGCTCGCGTTGGCGGTCGTTACTCGGATGAGTGGCAGCGTGCGCACCTGTACAACCCGCGCAACGTAGTACCGGAGTCGAAGATGCCGGCCTACCCATGGCTGGTCGAGAACAAACTCGACGGCAAGGACACCGCCAAGAAGATGGAAGTCATGCGTGGTTTTGGCATCCCGTACACCGATGAAGACATCGCCGGTGCAAAAGAGGCTGTAAAAGGCAAAACCGAAATGGACGCCCTCGTTGCGTACCTGCAGGTTCTCGGCACTTCCATCAAGAACAAACGGTAACGCGCGATGGATATCGGGACTATTCGCGGCATAGGCACAGCAGTGGTGTTCATCGCCTTTATCGGCGTGGTGCTCTGGGCCTACAGCAGCAAGCGTAAAGACAGCTTCGACGAGGCCGCCAACCTGCCATTCGCCGACGATCCCACACCCAACGAGCGTGACGAGCAATCTTCCAGGAGCAATAACCAATGACCACGTTCTGGAGTTGGTACGTAACCATTCTGTCTCTGGGCACCATCTTTGCCCTGACCTGGCTGGTCTTCGGCACCCGCAAGGGCCAGCGCGAAGAAACCACCGAAGAAACTGTCGGCCATTCCTTCGACGGTATCGAAGAGTTCGACAATCCGCTGCCCAAGTGGTGGTTCATGCTGTTTGTCGGCACCATCATCTTTGCCCTCGGCTACCTGGCGCTCTACCCGGGCCTGGGTAACTGGAAAGGCCTGCTGCCGGGCTACGACTACCTCAACACCGAGGCCAAGACGCCGTTTGCTACCAACGTACAGATCGCCGGCGATGCCGAGCGCAATGGCGGCTGGACTGGCGTGCACCAGTGGGAAAAAGAGATGGCCAAGGCTGACGCTCAGTACGGTCCGATCTTTGCCAAATACGCCGCCATGCCGATTGAACAAGTGGCCCAGGACGAGCAAGCGCTGAAAATGGGCGGTCGCCTGTTTGCATCCAACTGCTCGGTCTGCCACGGTTCTGACGCCAAGGGTGCCTATGGCTTCCCCAACCTGACCGACAACGACTGGCTGTACGGTGGCGAACCGGAAACCATCAAGACCACCATCATGGCCGGCCGCCAAGCTGCCATGCCGGCGTGGAAAGACAGCATCGGTGAAGAAGGCATCCGCAACGTTGCCGGCTACATCCGCAGCCTGTCTGGCTTGAAGAATCCGGAAGGTATCGAAGTTGACCTTGCCGCAGGTCAAGACATCTTCGCTGCCAATTGTGCAGTCTGTCATGGCGCTGAAGGCAAGGGCCAACAGGCCATGGGTGCCCCCAACCTGACCGACAAAGTCTGGCTCTACGGCTCCAGCTTTGCCCAGGTGCAACAAACTCTGCGCTACGGCCGTAACGGCAAGATGCCAGCCCAGGCTGATTTCCTGGGTAACGATAAAGTGCATCTGCTGGCGGCCTATGTGTACAGCCTGTCGCAAGGTAAAACCGAGAAGTGATTCTCCGGCTCTGGCAGGCGCGACCGCTGGTCGCACCTGCCGAGCAATCGTCAGGCGTACCATAGCGCAAGAGCCCGTATGACTTCGGCCGGCACGTATCGGTTGAAGCAGCCAATCAACCGCCGTGGTACGAACTGATGAGCGCACAGATTCCAGTTAAAGACGTCACCCCTGCCCCGGCCAAGGTCGAAGTTGTCGACCTGTACGCCAACCGCGAAAAAATCTACACCCGCTCCTTCACCGGCCTCTTCCGCAACCTGCGCATGCTCGGTGGTGCAGCCCTCTTTCTGTTGTACTTCGGCACCGTATGGTTGAACTGGAATGGTCGTCAGGCCGTCTGGTGGAACCTGCCGGAGCGCAAGTTCTACATCTTCGGTTCAACTTACTGGCCGCAGGATTTCGTCCTGCTCTCGGCCTTGCTGATCATCTGTGCCTTCGGCCTGTTTTTTATCACCGTGTTCGCTGGCCGTGTCTGGTGCGGCTACACCTGTCCACAGAGCGTATTCACCTGGGTCTTCATGTGGGCAGAAAAGGTCACCGAAGGTGATCGCAATCAGCGCATGAAACTCGACAAAACGCCCATGAGCGCACAGAAATTCCTGCGCAAGCTGGCCAAACATGGCATCTGGGTCAGTGTGTCACTGGTCACCGCGATCACCTTCGTTGGCTACTTCACCCCGATCCGTGAACTGATCCCGGAGCTTTTTACCCTTGAGGCCAGTGGCTGGGCGCTGTTCTGGGTCGGTTTTTTCACCCTTGCCACCTATGGCAACGCCGGATACCTGCGCGAACAGGTGTGCATCTACATGTGCCCTTACGCACGTTTCCAAAGCGTGATGTTCGACCAGGACACCCTGATCGTCTCCTATGACCCCCGTCGTGGCGAATCCCGTGGCCCGCGCAAGAAGGACGCCGACTACAAGGCCCAAGGCCTGGGTGACTGCATCGACTGCAAAATGTGCGTGCACGTTTGCCCTACAGGCATCGACATCCGCGACGGTCTGCAGATCGAATGCATCGGCTGCGCGGCTTGTATCGACGCCTGCGACAGCATCATGGAGAAGATGAACTACCCGAAAGGGCTGATCAGCTACACCACCGAACACAACCTTTCGGGACAAAAGACCCACCTGGTGCGCCCACGCCTGATCGGCTACGCCATCGCCCTGCTGGCCATGTTCTGCGTCTTCGCCTGGGCCATCGCCGATCGCTCGCTGGTAGAGTTGGACGTGCTCAAGGACCGCGTGCTCTACCGCGAAAACGAAGAAGGCCGGATCGAGAACGTTTACACCCTGAAGATCATGAACAAGGCCCAGCACGAGGTTACTTACCTGATCGAAGCCGATGGCCTTGATGGCCTGGTGTATGAAGGCAAGCGCGAGATCAAGGCAATTGCTGGCGAGGTACTGTCGCTGCCTGTCGAGCTGTCCATCGACCCTTCAAACCTGCCTTCGAGCACCAATGAAATCACCTTCCACCTGCACTCGGTGGATGACCCCAGTATCAAAACCGACGCTGCCAGCCGTTTTATCGGCCCCAGCGTGCGCTGACTAGAGAAGCCCATGTCTGAACCCATATCTGAAAAGAACCCCGACATCATCAAGCCCTGGTACAAGCAATTCTGGCCCTGGTTCCTGATAGGCCTGCTGGCTTACTCAGTGGTCCAGGGGCTGACCCTGTTGACCATCGCCACGAAGAACCCGCCAGGGCTGATTTCCGATGACTATTACGACGTCGGCAAAGGTATCAACCAGTCACTGGAGCGGGAAAACCACGCCATTCGCCTCAAACTGCACGCCACACTGCAGCTCAACGATGACAACGGCACGGCTACCCTGCAGCTGAACGGCAATAGCCGTCCGCAGCAGCTGGTGCTCAATCTGATCTCGCCGACCCAGCCGGAACGCGACCGCCGGGTGATCCTGCAACCGCAGGCCGATGGCAGTTACAGCGGGCAGATGATCGATGCGGTTGAAGGCCGCCGGTTTGTCGAGCTGATCGGCCAGGAAGGCGGCAAGGACTGGCGCCTGTTCGAAGAGGAAAACGTGCAGAGCGGACAGACGATTAACCTCGGGGATGCCCAATAAGCGCACCGATGGCCAGTCCAACTCCCTGCTATCACTGTGGTCTGCCAGTTCCTGCCGGCAGCCGTTTCCATGCTCAGGTACTGGGCGCAACCCGTGAGATGTGCTGCCCGGGTTGCCAGGCAGTGGCCGAAGCCATTGTCAGCGGTGGTCTGGAGCACTACTACAAGCACCGCAGCGAAAGCGCCGCCAACCCGCAGAGCCTACCCCAGGCGCTGCCGGATGAGCTGGCGCTGTATGACCGCAGCGATGTGCAGCAACCCTTTGTTGAGCATGACGGTGAACTCAGCGAAACCTGCCTGCTGATCGAAGGCATCAGCTGCGCGGCCTGTGGCTGGCTAATTGAAAAACACCTGCGCACCCTGCCGGGCGTCAGCGAGGCGCACCTCAATCTGTCCAATCACCGCCTGCAAGTGCGCTGGGCCGACAGTCAGTTGCCGCTCAGCAGCCTGCTCAAGGCACTGCGCAAGATCGGCTACGCCGCCCACCCCTGGCAGGCCGATGCCGCCGCTGAACAGCTACACCGCGAGAACCACCGCGCCATGCGTGAGCTCGGTGTAGCCGGCATGCTGTGGATGCAGGTGATGATGGCGACCATGGCCACCTGGCCGGAATTCAACATCGACCTCAGCCCCGAGCTGGACAAGATCCTGCGTTGGGTCAGCCTGTTTCTCACCACGCCGATTGTCTTCTACTGCTGTGGCCAGTTCTTCCGTGGCGCGCTGCGTGACTTGCGCACCCGCCATCTGACCATGGACGTTTCGGTATCCCTGGCGATTGGTGGCGCCTACATCGCCGGTATCTGGTCAACAGTGACCGGTCAGGGCGAGCTGTATTTCGATGCGGTGGGCATGTTTGCCCTGTTCCTCCTGGCTGGCCGCTACCTGGAACGCCGCGCCCGCGAACGCACGGCTGCTGCCACCGCGCAGCTGGTCAATCTGCTGCCAGCATCCTGCCTGCGCCTGACTGCTGACGGGCAGAGCCAGCGCATTCTGCTCAGTGAGCTGCACGTTGGTGACCAGGTGCTGGTGCCACCCGGCGCCCTGCTACCTGCGGACGGGTGGATTGTTCAGGGCCAGTCGAGCGTGGATGAATCCCTGTTAACCGGTGAGTACCTGCCGCAGCCACGCAAGGTCGGCGATGCCGTTACTGCTGGCACCCTGAATGTCGAAGGGCCGCTGCAGATTGAAGTGCAGGCCCTCGGCGATGCCACGCGACTGTCGGCTATTGTTCGCCTGCTGGAGCGCGCGCAGAGCGACAAACCGCGCCTGGCGGTACTGGCCGACCAGGTTGCGCAATGGTTCCTGCTGATCGTCCTGGTGGTGGCCGCCGTCGTCGGCCTGGCCTGGTGGCAGCTCGACCCTTCCCGTGCATTCTGGATTGTCTTAGCCCTGCTGGTCGCCACCTGCCCTTGCGCGCTGGCCTTGGCCACGCCTACGGCGCTCACGGCGGCGACTGGCTCACTGCACAAACTGGGCATGTTGCTGACCCGTGGCCACGTACTGGAGGGCCTGAATCAGATCGACACCCTGGTTCTGGACAAGACCGGTACCCTCACCGAAGGCCGCCTGACCCTCAGCGCTATCCACCCTTTGCGCGAGCTAGACGCCGATGCCTGCCTGGCCCTGGCCGCCGCGCTGGAAAACCGCTCAGAGCACCCAATTGCCCGCGCCTTCGGCCAGGCACCAGAAGCTGCCGATGCAGTCGACAGCCATCCGGGACTGGGCCTGCAGGGGCGTGTTGGCAGCCGCTTGCTGCGCATCGGTGAGGCCAATTTCGTCTGCGCGCTCAGCACCCAGACCGCCCCAGCCATTGCAGGTAAACACGGCCAATGGCTACTGCTGGGCGATGAGCAAGGGCCGCTGGCCTGGTTTGTTCTGGATGACCGCCTGCGCGAAGATGCCCCGCAACTGATCGACATGGCCAAGGCCAAAGGTTGGCAAATCATGCTGCTGTCCGGTGACAGCTCGCCCATGGTCGGCGAAGTGGCACGCCAGCTGGGCATCATGGACGCCCGTGGTGGCCTCACCCCAGATGCCAAACTGGACGTGCTGAAACAGCTGCACAGCCAGGGTCGCCGGGTGCTGATGCTGGGTGACGGGGTTAATGATGTGCCGGTATTGGCCGCCGCCGACATCAGCGTGGCCATGGGCAGCGCCACCGACCTGGCCAAAACCAGCGCCGATGCCGTGCTGCTGTCCAACCGCCTGAGCAGCCTGGTGCAGGCGCTACACATGGCGCAACGAACCCGTCGCATCATCATCGAGAACCTCACCTGGGCCAGCCTGTACAATGGCCTGGTGCTGCCCTTCGCCGCTATCGGTTGGATTACGCCCATCTGGGCCGCGCTGGGCATGTCAGTCAGTTCATTGCTGGTGGTATTGAATGCCTTGCGACTAACACGCCCGTAGGGTGGATCACGCTTCACCGATCCACCACCGCGCCGCCATGGTGGAAATAAAAATTGACCTCCACCTATCAAACAGTCCACTGACACGCTCGGCGAGGTCTTATGCGAAACAACATGACTGGCAAGGTTGTATGGTGGCTGCGCTTACTGGCCGTGGCTTTGCTCAGCCTGCAGCTGTTTATGGCCTACCCTTTTGCCGCCACGCTGATCAGCCAGCAAACCACACTCAGCAGCCTGTTTACTGACAGTCTGCCGGACACCCTGATCATGCTTTTCGTTAATGTCTTATTTGCCTTCGTCGCGCTGACCGGCCGCAGCCCTGACAGACTCTTTCCAGTTACCAGCCTTGATCTACGGCAACTCTTGCGCCGGAGCCACTAAACCATGCCCGCTCTCTATATCCTGATCCCGGTTGCCATTGCTTTGGTGGCCTTTGCTATCTGGCTGTTCTTCTGGGCGGTGGACAGCGGTCAGTACGACGACCTCGACGGACCGGCCCACAGCATCCTGTTTGACGACGAAGACCCCAAACACACTGCCGCCGTAAACCAGGTGCAGCAACTCGACGAACCTCAGTCCGAGCAGGACAAGCCCGGTGCTTGAGCTGCTGCCGCTGCTGGTTTCAGCACTGATTCTCGGCCTGCTAGGCGGCGGACACTGCCTGGGCATGTGCGGCGGCCTGATGGGCGCGCTGACGCTGGCCATCCCACCCGAGCAGCGCGCACAACGCGTTCAACTGCTGCTGGCCTATAACCTGGGGCGCATTCTCAGCTACAGCCTGGCCGGCCTGCTGCTTGGCCTGGCGGGTTGGGCAGTAGCCAATAGCCCCGTGGTTATGGGCCTACGGGTGATTGCAGCGTTGCTGCTGATTGCCATGGGGCTCTACCTTGCCGGCTGGTGGAGTGGCCTAACCCGTATAGAAGCCCTCGGTCGTGGTCTCTGGCGGCATATCCAGCCGCTAACCCGGCGTTTTATGCCGGTCACCAGCCTGCCACGTGCGGTGATACTCGGCAGCTTATGGGGCTGGCTGCCCTGCGGGCTGGTCTACAGCACCCTGCTGTGGGCCGCCAGCCAAGGAAATGCAGTCGACAGCGCAGCCCTGATGTTGGCTTTTGGCCTCGGCACCCTGCCGGTACTACTGGCCACTGGCATGGCCGCCGACCGCCTGACCGCACTGCTGCGTAAACAGGGCGTACGAATGGCTGGCGGCATTCTGGTGATTCTGTTCGGTCTGTGGACTCTGCCCGGCCCGCACCAGCACTGGCTGATGGGCCACTAGCAGACCATTGAAAACGAAGGCGAGGCCGCCAACGCAAGGCAAAAACAGGCAAAAACGGAGGTTACGCGCTTTAAATGAGCATTTTGAGCCTGTTTTTAAGGCTGCAGGAGCAACGCAGGTAGTTTTCCAACGGCCTGCCAAGCGATAAGAGGCCGCTTGATACAGGTCAAAACACCCCAGCCCCAGCGCTCATAGACTGCCCGGTATTGAAAGCCAAACCGGGAATACCCGCATGCTCAACCTCATCCAGTGGGACAGCACTCTGATCCGCCGCTACGACCAGGCCGGCCCGCGCTACACCTCCTATCCGACCGCCGTGCAGTTCCACGAGCGCATCAGCCAGTTCGACCTGCTGCACGCCCTGCGCGAAAGCCGCAAAGCGCTGCGGCCGCTGTCGCTGTATGTGCACATCCCGTTCTGCGCGCACATCTGCTATTACTGCGCCTGCAACAAGGTGATCACCAAGGATCGCGGGCGCGCCCAGCCCTATCTGGAAAAACTCGAACGTGAAATCGAGATCATCAGTCGCCATCTCGACCCGCTGCAGAGGGTCGAGCAGCTGCACTTCGGCGGCGGCACGCCGACTTTTCTCAGCCACGATGAGCTGCGCCACCTGATGGGCCACCTGCGCCAGCACTTCAATCTGCTGGATGACGATAGCGGCGACTACAGCATCGAGATCGACCCGCGCGAAGCCGACTGGTCGACCATGGGCCTGCTCCGCGAGCTGGGTTTCAACCGTGTCAGCCTGGGCGTGCAAGACCTCGACCCGGCCGTACAGCGCGCGGTCAACCGCTTGCAGACTCTGGAGGAAACCCGCGCCATCGTGGAAGCCGCGCGCACCCTGCAGTTCCGCTCGGTAAACATCGATCTGATCTACGGCCTGCCGCTGCAAACGCCAGAACGCTTCGCCCGCACCGTGGCCGAGGTGATTGCCCTGCAGCCCGATCGCCTGTCACTGTTCAACTACGCGCACCTGCCGGAACGCTTTATGCCGCAGCGGCGAATCAACACCAGCGACCTGCCCAGCCCAGGCGACAAGCTGGCCATGCTGCAGGCAAGCATCGAGCAACTGAGTGCCGCCGGTTACCGCTATATCGGCATGGATCACTTCGCCCTGCCCGACGACGAGTTGGCCAGCGCCCAGGAAGATGGCAGCCTGCAACGCAACTTCCAGGGCTACACCACCCACGGTCATTGCGACCTGATTGGCCTGGGGGTTTCATCGATCAGCCAGATTGGCGAGCTTTACTGCCAGAACAACAGCGACCTGAGTAAATACCAGGACAGCCTCAGCCATAGCGAACTGGCCACCGTGCGCGGCTTGCATTGCGATGCCGACGACCGTCTGCGGCGGGCGGTGATTCAGCAGCTGATCTGCCATTTCCAGTTGCGCTTTGTTGATATCGAGCAGGCTTATGCCATCGATTTCCGCAGCTACTTCGCAGAAGTCTGGCCGCAACTGCAGCAAATGGCCAGCGACGGCCTGATTGACTTGAGCGCCCAAGGCATCGATGTCAAGCCGGCGGGTCGACTGTTGGTCAGGTCGCTGTGCATGCTGTTTGATCGCTACCTGTGCGAACAAAGCCAGCAGCGTTTCTCGCGGGTTATCTAGTCCCTATTTCATCAGCAGGCTGGACACTTCCTGCATCTGCTGATCGGTCAGGCCTAGCTTGGACAAGACCTTGAGCAGCGTGGCATTGGCGCTGCTCAAGGCACCCTGCAGCGACGCCAGTTCACCCTGCAAGGTTTCAATCTTCAAGCGTTTGGCCTCGGGATCAAGGCTCTGGTCACTCATAACCGCATTCAACTCCTCTTTCTTGACCTCGATCTGCTCCTTGAGCGCGCGAATTCGCTTGAGCAGGTCCTTGATCAGATCCGGCAGGCTGCTGTCATCGATATCTTGGTTTTTCTGGGCGGCGGCGGAACGGGCCTTGCCCAGCTCCGACAAACTGACGCGCAGACTATCGCGCAATGCCTGATCATCCTTCTCGACGCCCTCGACGCCCTCGACGCCCTCGACGCCCTCGACGCCCTCGGCGGTCGCGCTTTTGCACTCAACCGCCATCCCCAGGCGGCCAATCATCGATGTCAATTCCACGCGCATAACCTTACTCACTTGCAGATCCCTTAACCGCCTGAACTATCGGCTGTTCAGCGCCATACTTGAACACTTGGTCAAGAAGCCATGTGACTGGCTGTCACCCGCTGGCTGCTGTAACCTTGAGCCTATTGTCTGCTCAGCTCAGGAACACTGACGATGTCCGAAAGCATCAAGTTGCATACCCCACATCAAGCCCATTGCAAGGATTGCAGCCTGGCGAGTTTGTGCCTGCCGCTGTCTTTAAATCTGGAAGACATGGACGCGCTCGACGAAATCGTCAAGCGCGGTCGGCCCCTGAAAAAAGGCGAATTTCTGTTCCGTCAGGGCGATGCCTTCAGCTCGGTCTTTGCGGTACGTTCCGGCGCATTGAAAACCTTCAGCCTGAGCGATGCGGGTGATGAGCAAATTACCGGTTTCCACTTGCCCAGCGAGCTGGTTGGTCTATCCGGAATGGACAGTGAGCTCTATCCCGTTTCGGCTATGGCCCTGGAGACCACTTCAGTCTGTGAAATTCCCTTTGAGCGCCTGGATGAGCTCGCCGTACAGCTGCCGCAATTGCGTCGTCAGCTGATGCGCATCATGAGTCGAGAGATCCGTGACGATCAGCAGATGATGCTGTTACTGTCGAAAAAGACCGCCGACGAACGTATTGCGACCTTTCTGGTCAATCTTTCTGCACGCTTCCGTGCTCGCGGCTTTTCGGCTAATCAATTCCGCCTTGCCATGTCGCGCAATGAGATCGGTAACTACCTTGGCCTTGCAGTCGAGACTGTGTCGCGGGTATTCACACGCTTTCAACAAAACGGTCTGCTGGAAGCCGAAGGCAAAGAAGTCCACATACTCGACCCCATTGAACTATGTGCCCTGGCTGGCGGTAACCTGGACACCTGATTTATTGCGTGAAGCAAGACGGAAAGACCATGATTTTTGACGAGTTCAGCATCAAGACCCTAATTCGCCCGGTGGTGGACTTCCCCAAGCCGGGGGTTATCTTCCGTGACATCACTCCGCTTTTTCAGTCTCCACGCGCCCTACGCATGGTGGCCGACAGCTTTATTCAACGCTATGTAGAAGCTGACTTCAGCCATATCGGTGCCATGGATGCGCGCGGTTTTCTGATTGGTTCAATCATTGCCTATGAACTGAACAAGCCGCTGATACTGTTCCGCAAGCAAGGCAAGCTACCCGCTGATGTACTCAGCGAGAGTTATCAGACTGAATACGGCGAAGCCAAGCTCGAGGTGCATACCGATAGCCTCTGTGAAGGCGACAAAGTACTTATTTTCGATGATCTGATCGCCACCGGCGGAACCTTGTTGGCAGCTGCACAACTCGTACGGCGCATGGGTGCCAGCGTCGTCGAAGCTGCAGCAATCATTGACTTGCCCGAGCTCGGTGGCTCTCAGAAGTTGCAAGACAGCGGCATCCCTACCTTTGCCCTCACCTGCTTCGCACTCAACGACCAATAACCGAACGCTCTCGACAAACGCCCGCATTCTGCGGGCGTTTGCATTTGGATGGTCGCCGCATGCGCAAAGGCAAAGTGTCCGACGACTATCCATAAGTTGGCCTATTTGCGCCCTCCCTGGCCACGAATGACCTCGCACCGAAAATCGCCTCGGCTAATGATAAATGACGGCCCCGGGCAGTGTGATCTGTACTCTGGGCCCAATAACAAGAGCGGTCGCCACATGCGACCAATATGCCAGGAGTCGCCTTTATGACAGCCAAGATCAGCACCCCACCCGCCAGCTTCCCTGTGCGCCGCATGGACTTCAGTTTTGATGAAAGCCAGAAGTTCTGGTTTGCCGGTGACCCATTCATGAGTCACTTCATGAATAACCTGTCTTCGCTGTTCCCCTATGGCGAGAAGTTTTTCGTCGACAGCGTGCGTGCCGTGCGTGATCAAGTGACCGAACCTCAGCTGAAGAAGGACATCAGCGCCTTTATCGGCCAGGAAGCCATGCACTCAAAAGAACATGCGGCATATAACGACTACGCCGCCGAGCACAATATCGACCTGGAGCGGCTAGAGCTACGCATCAAGGTGCTGCTGGAGTGGGTCACCAAGATCACCACTAAGAAGCAGCGCCTGGCCGCCACCTGCGCCCTTGAGCACTTCACCGCAACGATGGCCGAACAACTGCTGCAACGCGAAGACCTGACCACCCAGATGAACGATCCCAAGCTGTACCAGCTGTGGATGTGGCATGCCATTGAAGAGAACGAACACAAGGCGGTGTGCTACGACGTGTACCAGAAAGTCTATGGCGGCTACTTCACCCGCGTCGGCATGATGGCCATTTCCACGGTGATCTTCTTCGGCGTGATTGCCTGGTTCCAGCTGCACCTGCTGCGCAAGGATGGGCAACTGTTCAACTGGCGCAGCTGGGGTAAGGGTCTGAAAACCTTGTTCGGACTGCGTAATGGTTTCCTGACTAAGCTGATCCCGGCCTATCTGGACTATTACCGTCCAGGCTTTCATCCATTCGACCACGATAGCAAGGCCTTGGAACAACGCTGGCGCCAACGCTTGGGCTTCAATTAAATACGGCTCGCCAGCGGCTGCACGTCTGACTGGCGACCGTATTCAAGATAAAAAACCCGAGAACAGAATTGATCTCGGGTTTTTACTTTTCAGCCTCATCAACAGAAGCGCAGCACTCCTGTCACTTATGCAGGCAACTCACTCAAGGCAGATTGACAAGTACACGACCAATCTGTTTTCCCGCCAGAATATTCGCAATTGATTCCGGTAACTGTTCAAGGCTCACCTCTGTTACCAGTGACTCCAGATCCAGCTTCCATTGCAGTGACAACTTGTCCCACATGGACGCTTTGACCACCAACGGCAACTCAACCGAATCAACCCCCAAAAGGTTGACGCCACGTAGAATGAAAGGCAGCACACTGCCGGAAAAGGCTGTGCCTGCCGTCAAACCGCAGCAAGCAACACTGGCCCCATAACGCAGTGACTTGACCACATTGAATAGAATATCGCCCCCGACACAATCAACCGCACCCGCCCACTGCGGCTTGAGCATCGGCTTTCCAGCGCCCGCCTCCAACTCAGTACGCGAAACAATCTGTTGCGCACCCAGTGCTTTGAGGTATTCAGCTTGATCAGCTTTACCGGTAGAAGCTGCAACCTGGTACCCCAGCGTAGTTAGCAATGCCACCGCAACACTTCCGACGCCGCCCGTCGCGCCTGTCACCAAGACTGGCCCTGCATAAGGCGTCAAGCCGGCCTGCTCCAGCTTTTCCACACACAGCGCCGCTGTGAGTCCTGCCGTCCCCAAAACCATAGCCTCACGCATGGAAAGCCCTTGGGGACGTTTCAGAGCCCAACTGGCAGGAATTCTGATGTACTGGGCAAAACCACCCGCCGTGTTCATCCCAAGATCATAGCCCGTGACGATCACCTCATCACCGACACTGAACTCCGACACAGAAGAGGCTTCTACTATGCCCGCGGCGTCAATTCCTGGCGTGTGCGGGTACTCTTTGCTAACGCCCCGATTGCCGCTGGCTGATAGCGCATCTTTATAGTTAAGCGAGGAATACTTGACCCGAATCAGCAGCTCACCAGCGGGCAAATCATTGACATTGCGCTGCACAATCACCGTTTCGAAACCACCCGCTGCACTTTCACGGGCTTGCAATGCA
Source organism: Pseudomonas sp. HMWF032 (assembly GCF_003060885.1). Taxonomy (GTDB): domain Bacteria; phylum Pseudomonadota; class Gammaproteobacteria; order Pseudomonadales; family Pseudomonadaceae; genus Aquipseudomonas. The sequence continues at coordinate 63,209 of NZ_QAIG01000004.1, read as the reverse complement.
CTGAACGTACTCATGTTCTTCCTCTGTGTGTCGACCATTTACCAGAAGCGTTGCTGATTCAAGCGACTCAGCCAACTCAGAACGAAACGGTCCAGCGCCACGCTGCCCGCCAGTCCAACACGCTCCTGCAGGGTTTTCTTCTCGGCATAGTGCAAATGAAACAGCTCGGCACTCTTGGCACGTTCCGCCAGGTATTCGTCACTGGTTTTCAACTCATCAACCAGTTGTTTCTCCAGAGCCGCCAGGCCTAGCCAGACTTCACCAGTAGCAATTTGATCAATGTCCAGTTGAGGCCGATAACGGGCAACAAAGGCTTTAAACAGCTCATGGGTGGTTTCCAGGTCTTCCTGAAACTTCTCTCGGCCCTTTTCGGTGTTCTCACCGAACACAGTCAAGGTACGTTTGTACTCACCGGCGGTAAGTACTTCAAAATCAATGTCATGCTTCTTCAACAAGCGGTGCACGTTAGGCAGTTGAGCCACCACACCAATGGAGCCGAGAATGGCAAAGGGCGCTGAAACAATTTTCTCGCCGATGCACGCCATCATGTATCCACCGCTGGCTGCCACTTTGTCGATGCAAACGGTCAGTGGTACGCCGGCCTGGCGAATACGCGCAAGTTGAGAAGATGCCAGCCCATAGCTGTGAACCATGCCGCCACCGCTTTCCAGCCGCAGCACGACTTCATCCTGCGGTGTTGCCATAGACAGTAAAGCAGTGATTTCGTGACGCAGGCTGTCGGTTGCCGAGGCTTTGATGTCACCGTCAAAATCCAGCACATAGACACGGGGTTTTTGCCCCCCGGCTTTCCTTTCCAATTTGGCAGCCTTGGCTTCGGCTTTGGCTAGTGCTTTCAGCTGATCCTTGTCGAGCACAGCATGCTCGAGACGCTGCTGTAGTTGCTTAAAGAAATCATTGAGCTTTTGCACCTGCAACTGCCCACTACCCTGCCGTCCCTTGCTGCGCAGTCCCGCTACGGTGACAAGCACCACTACAATGGCTACCAACAAGGTGAGCGTCTTGGCCAGAAAGCTTATGTACTCTGCAAAAAACTCCACGTATTTCCCTCTCAATCAAGTGGCAACGCCCATTTATCCCGAACGCTGATTGTCCGCAAGCATACCTAGGCCACTGAGTATCGACCAGCAACCCAAGGCCTGGTTATTCAGCCCATCAATGCAATTCAAACAAGCGTATGTTTTTACGTTGACAGCTCCTGAGCTTCCTCATACCCTCGCGAAACTTTCAACGTACCGGAATCGAGCGGACGTGGGCAGCATCTACCTGATTCGACATGGCCAAGCCTCATTCGGCGCCGACGATTACGATGTGCTTTCGCCCATCGGAATTCGCCAGGCCGAAGTGCTGGGCGAGCACCTCGCGCAACTTGGCACGCGCATAGATCGCAGTGTCAGCGGTGCTCTACGCCGACAGCAACACACCGCCAGCAGCGCGCTCAAGCAACTCAAAGATGCCGATCTAGCAGATACCACACTGGATATTGATGCCGCATTCAATGAATTCGACGCTGATGCCGTGATCCGTGCCCTGCTCCCTGATCTGCTTCCTGAAGAACCGGAGGCACTGCACACGCTGCGCAATGCCGCACAAAATCGCGGAGAGTTCCAACGGCTGTTCGCCAAGCTGATCGCTCGCTGGGTCAGTGGCGAGCATAGCAAGCCTGGCCTACAGAGCTGGCAGGAATTTGTCGCACAAGTACAAGGCGGCCTGGAACGTCTGCTACAGCAGGCTGACAGCAAACAGAACATCGCTGTATTCACATCGGGCGGTACGATTACCGCCCTGCTGCACCTGATTACTGGTATTGCGCCCGCTCAGGCTTTTGAGCTGAACTGGCAAATTGTTAACACCTCACTGAGCTGCCTGAAGTTTCGCGGCACGCAAGTGAGCCTGGCTTCCTTCAACAGCCATGTGCATTTGCAGCTGTTGAAGGCGCCGGAACTCATCACGTACCGCTGAGTCCGGCCCACTGCACCCCAAGGTGCTAGTAACCCCCAAGAAAAAGGAAAACATCATGAGCGTTGCAGACATCGTCCAAACCATGCACTCCAAGTTCAACGCCAGCGCTGCTGCAGGCCTTGATCTGGTATTCCAGTTCAACATCGAAGACGGCGAGAACTACGCGCTGATCGTTAAAGACGGCACCTGCGCCGTTGAGCAAGGCGACAACGCCAACGCCAACGTGACCCTGATCATGGACACCGAAACCCTGAAAGGCATCACCAGCGGTGAAACCGACGGTATGCAAGCCTTCATGTCCGGCAAACTGCGCGCCGAAGGCGACATGATGTTGGCCATGAAACTGGGCGAACTGTTCCCGGTTTAAGCCAAGCTGGCGTTATTGCTACTCGAAAAACCGAAGTCCCTGACTTCGGTTTTTTTATGCCTGCGGCCTTTATAAACAGGTCAATCAGGCCGCTTGATTGAGCGGCAACACGCTGGCCTATTAAGGCGGGCAATGCTTGTTCACAACCTGCAGCAGCATTAGATTAACCAATAGTCTCAGGCACCTATCATAAGCAGAAGGGATAAACATGGCGCTTACTGACCAGTCAACCCGCATCCGTGAAGGCGAGGAACTCGACGCCACGGTCATCGACCAGTACCTCAAGGCGCATATCCCTGGCCTGACAGGTGAGCCGCGCATCAGCCAGTTCCCCGGCGGGGCGTCCAACCTCACCTACCTGCTTGAATACCCCGGCAAAGAGTTTGTGCTGCGCCGCCCCCCGTTTGGTCAAAAAGCCAAATCGGCCCACGACATGGGCCGCGAATACCGCATCCTCAACCAGCTCAATGCCGGCTTCCCTTATTGCCCCAAAGCTTATGTGCATTGCACCGATGAATCGGTGATTGGCGCTGAGTTCTATGTGATGGAGCGGGTTAACGGCATTATCCTGCGGTCCGACATGCCGGCTGAGCTGAACTTCAGCGCCGAGCAAACCCGCACGCTGTGCAAGAGCTTTATCGACAAGATGGTCGAGCTGCACAATGTTGATTACCAAGCCTGCGGCCTGGGTGACCTGGGTAAGCCTGAAGGCTATGTGCAGCGCCAGATCAGCGGCTGGAGTGATCGTTACGAAAAAGCGCTCACCCCCGATGCGCCCCTGTGGGAGCCAGTCAAAGCGTGGTTGCGCGACAAGATGCCGGCCGACCACCACAAGCCAGGCATCGTGCATAACGACTACCGCTTCGATAACGTGATTCTCAGTCCACAGAACCCAAGTCAGATCATCGGTGTGCTGGACTGGGAACTGACCACTATCGGCGATCCACTGATGGACCTGGGCAACACCCTCGCCTACTGGATCGAGGCCGCCGACCCTGCCCCCGTACAAATGATGCGCCGTCAGCCAAGCAACGCACCCGGCATGCTCACGCGCCAGCAGTTTGCCGATTATTACGCTGAGCGCGCCGGCATCGAAATCAAGAGCATCGACTTCTATTACACCTACGGCCTATTCCGCCTGGCCGGTATCGTGCAGCAGATCTACTACCGCTATTTCCACGGCCAGACCCAGGACAAGCGCTTCGCACAGTTCATTCATATGAACAAGCTACTGGAACAGATGAGCCTGCAGGTCATCAATAAGTCGCAGTTGTAAACGGCCGAACAGGCCTCTCATAAGAAAGGAAAAAACCATGTCCAAGACCCATCTGTTCGACCTCGACGGCAAGATCGCTTTCGTTTCCGGTGCCAGCCGTGGCATCGGCGAAGCCATCGCCAAACTGCTGGCCCAACAAGGTGCGCACGTCATCGTGTCGAGCCGCAAGATCGACGACTGCCAAAAAGTCGCGGATGCCATCATTGCTGATGGCGGCAAGGCCACTGCGATGGCTTGCCACATTGGTGAAATGGAGCAGATCAGCAACGTCTTTGCGCACATCAAGGAACAATTCGGCCGCCTTGATATTCTGGTTAACAATGCCGCCACCAACCCACAGTTCTGCAACGTCCTCGACACCGATCTGGGCGCGTTCCAAAAGACCGTTGACGTAAACATCCGTGGCTACTACTTCATGTCCATCGAAGGCGGCAAGCTGATGAAAGCCAACGGCGGTGGTTCGATCATCAACGTGGCCTCGATCAACGGCGTCAGCCCCGGCGAGTACCAGGGCATTTACTCGGTGACCAAAGCCGCTGTGATCAGCATGACCAAGGTGTTTGCCAAGGAGTGCGCGCAATTCGGCATTCGCTGCAACGCCCTGCTGCCGGGCCTGACCGACACCAAGTTCGCCTCAGCACTGACCAAAAACGATGCCATCCTCAAAGTCGCCTTGCAGCGCATCCCGCTCAAGCGCGTCGCTGATCCGAGTGAAATGGCCGGCACCGTGCTGTACCTGGCCAGCGATGCCTCCAGCTACACCACTGGCGTAGCGCTAAATGTGGATGGTGGCTTTCTCTCCTAAGCCACTGTTTTACAGCTTTAACAAGGGACCTGCCGGTCCCTTGTTTATGGCTAAGGCTAAGCTTCAAATAGTGAAGCGGGCCACCAGCGCATTCAAATCCACTGCCAGGCGTGACAGCTCCTGACTGGCAGAACTGGTTTGATTAGCCCCCGCCGATGATTGCAACGACAGGTCACGGATATTAACCAAGTTGCGGTCCACCTCACGAGCGACCTGTGCCTGTTCTTCCGAGGCGCTGGCAATCACCAGGTTGCGCTCATTGATCTGCGAAATGGCCGCTGCAATTTCATCCAGCGCCAAACCGGCAGCTTTGGCCACCTCCAGCGTCGAGCGGGCGCGGCTATTGCTGTGCTGCATGGCATTGACCGCTTTGTCGGTGCCTTGCTGAATGCCACTGATCATCTGCTCGATTTCACGGGTCGACTGCTGGGTGCGATGTGCCAATGCGCGCACCTCATCCGCCACAACGGCAAAGCCGCGTCCGGCATCGCCAGCTCGAGCGGCCTCAATTGCAGCGTTAAGCGCCAGCAGGTTGGTCTGCTCGGCAATCGAACGGATGACATCGAGAACCTTGCTGATATCACGCACCTGCCCGGCCAGCTGTTCGACCTCGGAAGCAGTATTCGTTACATCGTCGGCCAGGTGGCTGATCGAATCCACCGTCTCACGCACTTGCTCACGGCCAAGCTGCGCCGTGCGATTAGACTCGCTTGAAGCTTCGGATGTCGTGACGGCGTTGCGTGCAACTTCTTCCACTGCGCTGGTCATTTGATTGACAGCTGTGGCCGCTTGTTCGATCTCATTGTTCTGCAGGTGCAGACCACGGGTCGAGTCTTCTGTAACCGCGCTCAGTTCTTCTGAGGCGGAAGCCAGTTGGGTTGAAGAATCCGAAATGTTCTGAATGGTGCTGCGCAGACTCTGCTGCATGCTTTTTAACGATCCCAGCAGCCGGGCCGGTTCATCCGTCCCCTCGACCTCAATGGCCTGGGTCAGGTTGCCGCCAGCGACAACCTCCGCCACCCTGACAGCCTCAGCAAGCGGGCGAACAATACTGCGGGTCAACAGCAGGGCCAACACAACAGTCAACCCAAGTGCTACCAGCATCATTATGATCACCCATGTCCGGGCACTGGCAAAGACCGCATCAGCTTTATCGGCAGCCGACGTCGCGCCAAGCCGGTTCATTTCAGCCAGCTCGCTTAGGGCTTTTGTCATTTTGTCGGCATGGCCATTGAGCGGACCATTGGCGACTGCCAAGGCTGCATCCAGGTCATTTTGCCGAACGGCTTCGACAATCTTTATTTGCTCTTGCAGGTAGCTGATTTCAGCTTGTTCAAAACGTTCATAACCTGCCCTTTCTGCTGGGCTGGAAATCAGCTTCTCGTATCGGTTCTGCGCCTGTTCCAGCTCCTTCTTGAACGCCTCAACCCGGGCAATGTTCTGCTGCCGAACACTTTCATCACTGTTGAGCATCAAGCGTAGGGTCATGGCGCGCAGATGCAGGATATCCTGACTCATTTCACCCAGATTCAGCACGCTGGGTAGCCAGTTTTCATTCACCTCTTCAGATTGCTTGTTCATCTCGGACATCTGCATCAGCGAGAAACTGCCGACCAGCATCACCAACAATGCCACCATGCCGAAACCCGATGCGGCCCTAGGTGCAATATTTATCGTTCGAAGACTCATCTCCACAACCCTCGTATTGCCTCACACCACAACTGATATCACAGCGACATCAGTCAGCTATCACTCAAATACTCTTTATCTGTATAGCAGACTGCCCTTAACTATCGTCCGACTGTGCATGTGCTCGAACAGTCAAAAAAAAACCCGAGCCAGGCTCGGGTTCTAAGCGCCTAATTAAAGGCATCAGCGTACGGTGAAGCGCTGCTCCAGCAGCTTGCGGTCATCCTGAAACACCATGAAGTGCCACTCGCCGGCAACGACTTCATGCGGCTCGGTGAACTCGAATGCCATGACATCATCAGGGGCACCGACCACCAGCTTCTGCGTAACAACAAACTTGTCATGGCGCTTGCCATCTGGAGTGACCACACCCGGGGTGAGATACAGCAGAGTCAGCGGCGCCTCTGAAGCAGTCTTGCCCACCAGGTTGTAGCGCACACCAAATTTAGTGCCGAGTTTGGCAGGGATCGCATCGCCAACTTCGATTGGCTGATTGCTGCGGGTAAGGACCCGCTCGCCAGCCTGATAATCCTGATAGTCACTGACAAAAACACCGTATTCGACCGGGCCCTCAACCCGCACTTCGGCCTGCACCAGGCCACTGATCAAGACACCTGCCGCTAGGGCACTGAAACGGATGAATTGCATGTCGCGCTCCTTGTTTAGATGGCGCGAGCCTATGACACCCGTATGACAAGACCATGACAGTTATCAACGTGCACAGAGCCACGATTGCGAGCGTCGCGGCCTAAAAGTGGGCAAACAGCACCAGCAGGGCTCAGATCGCGACCCGACGCACCAGTGCAGGGCAATAAAACCGCCTGTTTTCCAGCGACAGCAGCATGACGCCCACTCAGTGATGGCACTTGGCTTGCAGTGCTACTGCCAACCCTCTAAAGGAATTCGCCATGCTTCAGCTATTGCGTTCGACGCCCAACAAGAATGCGGACGACACTGCACTCGACGCGCTCCTCAACCAGTACGACCTGACCAGTCGCCTGAGCGATAACTATCGCTGGATGTCGCGTCTGAATGACTTCAGCGCCGGCCTGCACCAGCGCATCCGCAGCAGCCTCGGCGCAGCCGTCGGCATTGCCTCACACGCTCCGCAATTAGCACGTATTGCCGCCGCCAACCAGCAGAGCGGACAAACCCTGGCGCAGTCTTCGGAACTGATCGCCAGCGCCAGCGAACAGGTCACCACCACCCTCGACACCGAGTTGGTGCCCGGCGCTGCCGAAGTCGCCCTGCTGTCCGCAGAGGTCACCGCCACCCTGCATGGTTGCCAGCAAAGCGGCCAGGCGGTGCTGCAGCAGGTCGAGGTGATCGGCAAGAGCGAACAGCAACTGGCGCTGGTGATTCAGCAGCTGACCAGCCGGCTTGAGGAAGTCAGCAAGGTGATTGGGGTGATCGCCAGTATTTCCCAGCAGACCAACCTGCTCGCGTTGAATGCGGCCATCGAAGCCGCCCGCGCGGGCGAGCATGGCCGTGGCTTTGCCGTGGTCGCCGAGGAAGTGCGACGCCTGGCTGGGCATACCACCGACGCCACCACTCAGGTCGGCGACATCATCGAGCGCTTTCGCAACGGTATGCAGCAACTCACCGAGGCGGGTAAGCACATGCACCAGGCTGTAGCCGATGGACGTGATGGCATGCACGCTGTGGGCACTGGCCTGGACAGCACCCGTCAGGCCATGGATCGCCTGGACAGCCGCGTAGGGCAGATTGCAGCCGGCACCAAACAAATCGGCCAGGCCGTGCGCTCCATCAACCGTGACGTGCAAAACATCGCCCGAATCGCTGGTGAATTACTCGGCAAGGCCGGCCAGGTGCTGCACCATAGCCAGGCGGTACGCGAGGATGGCGACCGACTGCTGGCAGGGCTTGGTGATTTCCGCCTGGAAATTCACCACGCCGTACAGGCCAGTGTCGAACAGCTGGCGTGCCAACCCGGCCTGAGTGCAGATGTGGCCAGCGCCGAACGCCTGCTTGGTAACACGCTCAACCTTGATACACGGTTCGAACTGTTCTATCTGGTCGACAGGAATGGCGTACAGCTATCCGAAAACATCTTTGCCGCCAATGTACCTCACAGCGACAGCAGCAGCTGTAAAGGTCGCAACTGGCAGCAACGCCCCTGGTTCCGCGCCGCGGCCGATAGCCTGCGCAGCCATATCACCCAGGTCTATCGCTCATCGGCCACCGACGACTTCTGCTTCACTATCTCGGTGCCGATCCTCGACACCCGTGGCCAATTACTGCGCGTACTGGGGGCCGATGTGCGGCTTTCTGCGCTGGTCTGAGGCCTGCGCCATGAGCTAGGCTGGCCACTCACTCAAGCCCATGGAACTCCTATGATCAGCATCAGCAACGAGAAAGGCCTGCTACAGCGCATCAACATCGGCCCGCACACCCTGCACAGTGACGTATCGGTGGAACTGGGCGGCGAAGGCTCAGCGCCCGAGCCGCATGATCTGTTCGATGCGGCTCTCGGTGCCTGCAAGGCGCTGACCCTGGCGCTGTATGCCAAGCAGCGCGGCTTACCGCTGGAAGGCCTCGATGTAAAGCTCAACCGCGATGACAGCCAGGAGCGCCAAGGCATCTACCGTCTGGATGTCGAACTGACGCTGCACGGCGCGCTGGATGACTCACAGCGCCAGCAGCTGCTGCGCGTCGCCGATAAATGCCCGATCCACAAGCTGATGACCAGCAGCGAGGTTCAGGTCAGCACCCAGCTAAGCGAGGGTGCATAGTGAGCGACTTTCTACTGATCCAGCCGCGTCCGGAAAACCTCGGCGGACAACCTATCCTGCGCCCCCTGCCTTCGGCCAAGTGCCGCAGCGTAGGGCCGTTCGTGTTCTTCGACCATATTCTGGAAAACACCTACCCGGCCGGCAGCGGCATGAATATCAACCAGCACCCGCATATCGGCCTGTCCACCCTCACCTACCTGTTTGAGGGGCACCTGCAGCACAAGGACAGCCTCGGTTCGAATCAACTGGTCCGCCCCGGCGAAGTCAGCTGGATGACCGCAGGCCGTGCCGTCGCGCATGTCGAGCGTACACCACAGCCGCTGTGGGAAAGCGGCTCGCACATGCATGGCCTGCAGGTCTGGCTGGCCATGCCCACCGCTGAGGAGCAAGGCGAACCCCGCTACAGCCATCACCCCGCAGACAGCCTGCCGCGCAGCACCAGCATGGGCGTGGACATCTGCCTGATTGCCGGCACTGGCTTCTGCCTGCAATCGCCAGTGCCGGTGCTGTCGCCAACGGTCTATGCCGAGATCAAACTGGCCGCAGGCAGCGCACTGCAGATACCCAATGAGCATGCCGAGCGCGCCCTGTACCTGATCGACGGCGAGGTCACACTGGATGACCAGCAACTGCCGCTACGTGGCTTGCTGGTGCTGCCTGAAGGCGAGATTTACACCCTCAGCGCCTGCAGCGAGAGCCACCTGGTGTTGATTGGCGGTGCACCGATTGGCCCCCGGAAGATCAACTGGAACTTTGTCGCCAGCGATTCGGTGCTGATCGATCAAGCCCGCCAGCGCTGGGCCGCACAGGACTGGCCAAGCGTGCCAGGCGAGACCGCACGCGTCGAGTTGCCGCGCTGACAGAGAAGATGTGCACTTGCACGACATGCAAAGCGCAGGTGTTCGGGTTGGCCATCACCCTACTCGGCCGCAGTGATCAGACTGAAGACTGCGTGCACGATGCCTTTGTGCAGATCTGACGCAATGGCCAGCGTTCCCAGCGCGCGCTGAATCAGCTGCGCAGCCGTGGTCGCACGCTGGAATTGGATGACGACTTTATCGAACGTGCTGTCGATGACAGCACGCAGGTCGCCGAATTGCTGGAACAACAAGGCGAACAGCAGCAACTAGGCCGTTGCCCACAAAGCGACAAAAAAGCCCGCCAGTGGCGGGCTTTTTTGGGGGTTACAACAATCAAGCAGAAAGTTCGACCAGCAGCTTGTTCAAACGCTGCACGTAAGCGGCCGGGTCCTTCAGGTTATCGCCGGCAGCCAGAGCCGCCTGATCAAAGAGGATGTGGCTGAGGTCGGCAAAACGATCTTCATCGGCTTCGGCGTCCAGCTTCTCGATCAGCGGATGACCTGGATTGAATTCGAAGATCGGCTTGGAATCCGGCACTTTCTGCCCGCTGGCTTCGAGGATCTGGCGCATCTGCAAGCCAAGATCCTGCTCGCCAATGGCCAAGATGGCTGGCGAATCAGTCAGGCGGTGCGAAACGCGCACTTCGGCAACCTGCTCACCCAGCGCAGTTTTCAGACGCTCGACCAGACCTTCTTTGGCCTTGGCGACTTCTTCCTGAGCCTTCTTGTCTTCTTCCGAATCCAGCTTGCCGAGGTCCAGATCGCCACGGGCCACGTCGACAAAATGCTTGCCGTCGAACTCGGTCAGGTAGCTCATCAGCCACTCGTCGATACGGTCGGTGAGCAGCAGCACTTCGATGCCTTTCTTGCGGAAGACCTCCAGATGCGGGCTGTTCTTCACCTGGGCGTAGGATTCGCCCGTCAGGTAGTAGACCTTGTCCTGACCTTCGGCCATGCGCGCGATGTACTCGCCCAGGCCCACGCTCTGCTCGCCATCCTCGGTGCGGGTGGAGGCAAAGCGCAGCAGGCTGGCGATCTTCTCTTTGTTGGCGAAATCTTCCGCTGGGCCTTCCTTGAGCACCTGGCCGAAGTTCTTCCAGAAGCCCTTGTAGTGCTCAGGCTCGTTCTTCGCCAGTTTCTCCAGCATGTCCAGCACGCGCTTGGTCAACGCCGATTTCATCGAATCGATGATCGGGTCTTTCTGCAGAATCTCGCGCGACACGTTCAGCGACAGGTCGTTGGAGTCGACCACACCTTTAATAAAACGCAGGTACAGCGGCAGGAACGACTCAGCCTGATCCATGACAAATACGCGCTGCACATACAGCTTCAGACCACGAGGCGCTTCGCGCTGATACAGGTCGAATGGCGCACGCGCCGGGGTGTACAGCAGCGAGGTGTATTCCAGCTTGCCTTCGACCTTGTTGTGGCTCCAGCTCAGCGGGTTCTCGAAATCGTGACCGATGTGCTTGTAGAACTCCTGATATTCCTCGTCCTTGATCTCGGTACGCGGACGGGTCCACAGGGCGCTGGCGCGGTTGACGGTTTCCCACTCAACTTCTGCTGGTTTGTCCTTCTCTTCGCCGTGGAACTCCTTCGGCAGCTCGATCGGCAAGGCGATATGGTCGGAGTATTTCTTGATGATGTTGCGCAGGCGCCAGCCATCGGCAAACTCGTCTTCACCGCTTTTCAGGTGCAGCACGATACGGGTACCGCGCTCGGCTTTTTCAACGGTGGCCACTTCGAACTCGCCCTCGCCTTTGCTCGACCAGTGCACGCCTTCGCTGGCCGGGCTACCGGCGCGACGGCTGAACACTTCAACCTTGTCGGCAACGATAAAGGCCGAGTAGAAGCCCACACCGAACTGGCCGATCAGGTGCGAGTCCTTCTTCTGGTCGCCGGTCAGGTGCTTCATGAAATCGGCGGTGCCCGACTTGGCGATGGTGCCCAAGTGGGTGATCGCGTCTTCACGGCTCATGCCGATGCCGTTGTCTTCGAGGGTGACGGTCTTGGCGTTCTTGTCGAAGCTGATGCGGATTTTCAACTCTGCGCCGCCTTCGAGCAGCTCAGGTTTGGCCAGCGCTTCAAAACGCAGCTTGTCACTGGCATCGGAGGCGTTGGAAATCAGCTCACGCAGGAAGATTTCCTTGTTCGAGTACAGCGAATGGATCATCAGGTGCAGCAGTTGCTTCACCTCGGTCTGGAAGCCCAGGGTTTCTTTTTGAGTTTCCACACTCATGCTCTCTTACTCCACGTTGTTGACGAAGCCGCAGTGCGGCGGATGTCATACAGGTGGGGGCAACTGGTGGAATTTCAAGGTCTAAGGTTCGAGCAGTTCGATGCGGGTTATTTCTTCCGGCTGCAAGGTATAGGTCACCTCACCCTGAGCGCTCATGCGTTGGCGCAGGATGATTTGACCTTGCTGGTCAATGCCTTGAAAGCGTCCTTCGGCACTGTTACCGCGCTCGGTTGTAACCCGCATGCTGAGGTTTTGATAACGGTTGGGGCTGCGCAGCAAACCGTCCAGACTGAAGCGCACACGGCGATCCAGGGGCCGGCTGACCCGCTCAGGCGCGGCCGCGGCGGCAGCACTGACTGCCTCACTCGCGGCCGCCGGTTTGACTGCCACCGTTTCATTACTGGGCAAGGCAGGGAAGTTGTCACCGCTCACCTGCCAGCCACGCTTCTCCTGCTTCTGCAGCACGATCGGCAGTTGCTGCAGATCACCATTGATTCGCGCCTGCACGTTCAGCTCAAAACGCTGATAAGCAAAGCTCAGCGTGCCCAATGGCTGCAGCTGCACTTGGCGCGTGGCAAAACGACGTTCCAGATAGTCCTCAACAACATGGGTCAGGGTATCGACGGAGTCGAACTGCCGATCAACCTGGCCATCGCGGTAGCGCAGGCCGTTGCTGAACAGCTCCAGCTTGCCGCTCAGGGTGGTCTTGAACTGCGGCGGCAGCACCAGATGGAAGTCACCAACCAGCTTGTTCGGTGACAGCGGCTGCAAGTCCAGATGCAGGGTGTAACCACGGCTCAAGCGCCGCGCCTCGGGCAACTCTTGCTCGGGCAACAACCAACTGATTTCCACCTCTGGCAGAATCCCTTCATCGGCAGGCAGCACATCGACCCGCACCGGGCCTTTGTCGGCCTTAGGCAGGCGGATCACCAACTCACTCTGGGCAAAGAAATCCTGCCCTTCACGCAGGCTCAATACACCGTCGATCAGTTCGGCCTGTTGCGGCATGAAGGGCCGGCCATGTAGCTCACCGCGCAGATTAATTGCCAGTTCGGCCGGCGCCGGCGTTTGTGGCTTAAGCCATGCCAAGCTGAGGATGGCTTCCAGGCGCTGTGCATCATGGCTGGCCAGCAGGGTCAGACCGACCACCAGCGGGATGATCCCCATCCCCGACAGCGCCAGGGCCGGGCGGGCCGAGCGCCAATGACGCAAGGCATACAGCAACGCCAACGGTGGCAGAAAACTGGCCCAGCCCCACAGCAGGCTGGTGGCAAAAGCGCGCATTACCAGCCAAACGAGGCCTGCGAGAATCAGCAGCAAGCCCCCCAGAATCAGCAGCGCATCCATTCAGTATTCCTTAGCAAGGGTTCGGCAAGCGGCCAGTGCCGCACTCAGGGCTCATCTACCTTGAAGTGTGCACGTGCCGTGGCAATCGGCTCGGTCTGGTTGGTCTGCCAGGCCGTGATAGCCACATTGGCCACGCGGCGGCCCTGCCGCCAGACCTGGCACTGTACAAAGGTGTCACGATAATGGCCGGCGCGTAGGTAATCTATCGAGAAGTCGATGATTTTAGGTAAATGTGGAATGCCCATGAACATCAGCAAGTGAAGCATGGCCGAGTGTTCCATAAACCCGGCGATCACTCCGCCATGCAGAGCCGGCAAGGTCGGATTACCGATATTGTCCTGGTTGGCTGGCAGACGAAACACCATGTCATCGCCCAGGCGTAAACACTCGATGCCGATTAGCCTGGCATAGGGAATCAGGCTGATCAGCTTGTCGTAATTGTTCTGTTCGTGGGCTTCACGCACCAACTGGTTGAGGTTCAGGGTGCTCATTGACCAGCTCCTTTAGCCGCACGTTGTAGATCAGCCGGTTTGCCCATACGCATGAAGGCACCCACCACATGGGCAATCGGCTCATCGGGATTGTCCTGATAGGCATAGCCGCGGGTGAAGATGATGTTCTCGGTCACCCGATAGCACTCGGCAAAACCGAATACATCCTTGTTCGGCTCAGCCGGGCGCATGTAGTCGATGCGCAGATCCAGGGTCGGGCAGATTTCGAACTCAGGCAGCACGCACACGGTTGAAATACCGCAAGTGGTGTCCATCAGAGTAGTGATGGCGCCGCCGTGAATCACTCCGGTCTCCGGATTGCCAACAATCTGGGGGCTGTAAGGCAAACACAGGATCAACCCCTGGGGTTCTGCGCGGTGCACGCGCATGCCCAGTAATTGGCAATGACGCAGCACTGATAAAAACCGCTGTGCCCGCTCAACAATGGGGGACTCGCTCATGATTTCAGTTCCGAAGCAACCATACGAAAGGCGAGCATGATACTCCTTGATGAAACCTGCTTCACCCTAAGAGCCCCATCTCACCTGAAAACACAAGTAAAAGACGCGGAACTTCGGCGATCTTACGCTGTTTAATGGCTATGCCTGGAGAACCAGACATTGCTCACCCCTTATCAGGAGTATTTATTGTGCAAAAGCCATTCACCTATGCCCTGCTTCTCGCCGCCATGCTCGGCCTGGCGGCCTGCGAAAAAACGCCGGAAGACAAAGTAGAGTCGGCCAAGGAGTCCGCAGCTGAAGCCATCGAATCCATGGGCGACGCTGTTGAGAAGACTGGCGAAGCCATTGAGCAAAAAACCAATCAAGTAACCGGTAATGAGCCAACCACTGGCGAGAAAATCGAAGACGCGGCCGATGACGCTTCCAAGGCCATCAAAGATGCCGGCGATGAAATCAAGGACGCCGTAGAAGGCCAATAAACCATTCACCTGAAAACCAGCAGGCCCGCGTAATGCGGGCCTGCTTGCTTAACCATTGGCGATTAAAGTACCGGAGTGAGCATCAGCAGCAGGCTGCACAGCAGCCCCACCACCCAGACCATACTGCGCTGCCAGTGCAGATCAGCCCAGTAGAAAATCAGATACAGCACCCGCGCCACGACAAAGGTCACCGCCAACACGTCAACCAAAATGCCGTGATTATTGGTGACATGAGCCATCAGCACGCCAGCGGTAAACAACGGAAAGGCCTCAAAGCTGTTCATATGCGCCGCCAGTGCACGCGCACCAAATCCGCTCAGGCGCGCCTGCTGATCACGGGGATAGCGATTGTCGTAGCGGCCACCACCCTCTTTGGCCATGGCCCTGGCCACCGGGGCCTTGGCGACGAAGATCAGGATCGCACTGATAAAGATGCACCAAAATGGCAGGCTCATTCGCTTTTCTCCTTGGGCGGATCGAATGTCGGCGTCTGGGTATAGACCATCACCTCTAGCACATCCGAGTGAAACTCGCGGTGGTATAGCACCAGCACGACACCGGCAGTCACCAGCATGAAAAACCAGGGATTGATGAACCAGGACAAAGTCGCCATGCCGAAGTAATAGGCGCGCAGCCCCTGGTTAAACTGGTTGGCGGCCATCGATATGACCCTCGCGGTGCGTTCGGCAAAGGCTTTGCGCTCCTGCTCAGTGACATGCCGCTCACCGATCATCGGTGCCGAGCCCACCAGTACAGCGGCAAAGTTGTATTGGCGCATACACCAGCTGAAGGTGAAGAAGGCATAGACGAATACCACCCCCAGACACAACAGCTTGACCTCCGAGACTTCGCGACTGGCCGCCTGAACAAAGGGCAAATCAGCCAATAGGGATACCGCCCGATCAGAAGCGCCAAGCACCGTGAGGATACCGGCAAGAATGATCAGCGTGCTGGATGCAAAGAATGAGGCGTTTCGCTCCAGGTTGCCGATCACATTGGCATCAGCGATACGGTTATCGCGAAGCAACATGCGGCGCATCCAATCTTCACGATACAGGTGCAGCACACTGGCCAGACAGGGGGTTGTGCCCCCCTTGACCTGGGCATATCGGGTATAGCCGGCCCAACAGATCACGAACCAGAGCACAGCAAGCAAATGTGGCAGGTAATAGTCGCTGATCGGCATGCTAACTCCTTGTTGAACTGCGCCGATTATAGACAGCCCAGGCTTTCAGCTGGCCAACAAAAAGGCCGCTCAGTGAGCGGCCTGATGTAAATAACAGCCATCAGGCTGCAGCGGGTTTTGCAACGCCCAGGACACGATCCAGTACAACAGCCAATACCAGGGTCAGCAAAACCGGAATCAGCCAGCCTAGACTCTGGTCCGCCAGCGGCAAAGCACTGAAGAACGCTGGAATGAAAGCCTTGCCACCCGCAGCGGCAAGGCCATCGACCAAGCCAAAAACCAGGGTGACAGCCATCACCGGACGGAAAACCCGTGCCGACGAACACCACAGACCATCCATCAGGCTCAACGCCACCAACACGATGGCCAGCGGGTACAGACCAACCAGCACCGGAATCGAGAAACTGATCAACTGGGTCAGCCCCTGATTCGCAACCAGCAGGCTGAACAACCCGAAAGCGATCACCACCGCACGATAAGACACCGGCAACAGGCTGCTGAAAAACTCGCCACAGGCGGTCAGCAGACCCACTGCGGTGGTCAGGCATGCCAGAGTAATGACCACTGCCAGCAGCAGACTGCCTGCTGTGCCAAAGGTGTGTTGCACATAAGCGGTGAGAATCTGCACACCATTCTGCGCCTCGCCAGCAATGCCCTGACTGGTCGCACCGAGGTAAAACAGCGCGAGGTAAACCAGCGACAGCCCCACGGCAGCGATCAAACCCGCAATCACCGAGTAACGGGTAATCAGCTTGCCGTCGGTGATACCGCGATCCCGAATAGCGGTGGCAATCACAATGCCGAACACCAGCGCACCGAGGGTATCCATGGTCAGGTAGCCCTGCAGAAAGCCCTGCACAAACGGCGCACGCTGGTAATCCGGCGCCACTTGACCGATTGGCCCCGCAGGTACTAACAGCGCAGCACCTCCCAGGACCAAAAGCGCAGCCAGCAGTACAGGGGTAATGTATTTACCGATGCGATCAACCAACTGCCCAGGATTCAGAGAGAGGAACAGTACAGCAGCAAAATAGGCCAGTGTGTAAATCAGCAAAGCCGTGCTGCTGGCGCCACTGAAGGGCACCACACCCATTTCGAACGACACCACAGCCGTTCGTGGGGTCGCAAACAACGGGCCGATGGCCAGGTACACCGCGACCGCGAACAGCAGTCCGGCCCGTTTACCCAGCGGCGCAGTGAGCAACGCCATACCGCCACCGACACGGGCCAAGGCGACAATAGTGAGCAGGGGCAAGCCAACGCCTGTAAGCAGAAACCCCAGCGCTGCTGGGCCTATATTTTCACCCGCAGCCAAGCCAGCACTAGGTGGAAAGATGATGTTGCCTGCGCCAAGAAACAGCGCAAAAGTCATAAAGCCGAGGGCTACAAGGTCAAGTCGTTGCAACGCTTTCATTAAGAGCAGTACCAAAACAGGAAGTCAGAGAAGTGCCGATTTTCCCGACTCATGATCAGGACAGGATGGCTGCGGGGTCACGGGCCACACACGTCAGCGCACCTGACCCTTGTGAGGCCGCGCCGACAGGGGGCGCACGATAATGCAACGCCGCCGCGCCGACGACTCATGCTGGTCGAGGCGTCGAACCACAGAGCGTGCATGTCGCATTTCTATAATTTCATCGAGACTCCCTGACGACTCACACCTGAAAGTGCTCGATGAGACGATTCAACTGCTGCTCAAGCTCACGAATACTCTGTGCTGCAGCCCGAGTCTGCTCGACGGTGGCAAACGTACTTTCATTGATCTGATTGGCTCGAACCAATCCGGCCCCGATGCCTTCCGATACGTTCGCCTGCTCGGCAGCAGCAGCCACCAGCTGTTGAATACTCTGATCGATGGCCGACACCGCTTCAGTAATACGCAGCAGCGAACCACTGGTTTGCTCAGCACTGTCGTGTGCCAGCGCTACCGCCTGACGACTTTCAGCCATCACAGTGATGGACGCCTGACTACGCCGTTGCAGGGTCTGAATGATTTCCTGAATTTCCTCAGTCGAACTTTGTGTTCGGCGCGCCAGGTTACGCACCTCATCGGCAACCACAGCAAAGCCTCTTCCCTGGTCACCTGCACGGGCAGCTTCAATGGCTGCGTTGAGTGCCAACAGGTTAGTCTGCTCGGCAATCGACCCGATGACTGCCAATACCGAGCCGATACGCTCACTGTCAGTGCTTAGGCTTTCAATCACTTCAGACAGACGCGAAAACTTATCGGTAAGTGTCTGCATTGCCTGGCGATTGCTCTCGACACAACGCAGTCCCGCCTGGGCATCCTCATGAGTATCGCCTGACAGTTGCTGCCCCTGCGCCGCACTGCCGGCCACTGCCTGAGCGCTGGCAGCCATCTGAGACATGGCAGAAGCAATCTGAGCACTTTCACCGCGTTGCTGTTCGACATTCTGATGTGCACGTTGCGCCGACTGCTGCAAATTTTCGCCTGCACGTTCAAGGGTATGGGTTGCATGCGCAACTTCGGCAACGGTCTGGCGGATTTTCTCGACAAATGTATTAAAACTACTGGCCAATAAGCCGAGGTCATCTTGGCCGTGGATCGGCAAACGCTTGGTCAGGTCGCCCTCTCCCTCGGCCATATCTTGCAGCATCAGATTAATCTGCCGCAGCCCACGTACCAGAGCATGACTTACGCCGTAAGCAAGCGCCCCACCCAAAATCAGCGCGGCAACCAGCAACGCCCAAAGCAGCTGATTGACTTGCTTGACGGCATGGTCAGTGACCTTGGCAGCATCCTGCATATTCACCATCAGATGCTGCTGTAAACGCTTGGCCAGATCGGCAATTTGTGGATCGATACGATCCATCTGCGCCAAGGCCTCATTACGCTGCTTGACCAGTTCTACCAAATTGGCGGCTGCGGTTTTGTAGCGCTCAAGACTCTCCAGTGCCTGGGTCAACTGTGCGATCAATCGTTCACTGCTACTGCGGTCCCGCAAGACCCCAATCATGCTTTGCGCACTCTCCAGTTCACGAGTGAAAGCAGCAACCTGAGCGTCCTGATTTTCCTGCAGGAACTGGTAAAGATACTGACTCCCCAGCAACAGATGACGCATCGCCGCACTGGCATAGAACACTGCGTCCAGATTGAAACTCTGCTGAGCATTAGTCAGTACGGCCGACAATGCCTGTTCAATAGCCGGTCCGTGCTCGCTTAGCTGGCCACTGATCAACACCTGCCGCTGCTGGCTCAACGGTACGAGCCGATCACGGAAAAGCTCACTGTATTGCACATGCAGCGCGGCGATAGACGCCAACAGACGCTGTTGCTCAGGATTAGTCAGCCGACGAGTCGCTTCCTGAAGCGCCTGCCCCAGCTGCTGATCCAACGTTGCAATTAGCGACTCAGCCTCTGTGTCGCCACTGCGTGCATAATGGCTCACGGAAAGCTGCAAGTGCGCCATGCTGTCACTGACTTGAGCAACGCGCTCAATGCTAGGCCCCAAGTCTCGTGTCACAACTTCAGCCCGACCAGCAATATTTTGCAGTGAGAACGACGAGACGATGCCCAAGATCACAAGTAGCAAGCACAGCACTACTGGCACGATGGCGATTTTGTAAGCAATCCGCAGATTGGCAAACCAGCGCATAGAAGCCTCCCCTAGCGGCAAACTCGACTTGAGCAAGCCGCTTGAACGACTATAGCAGCCAGATATCGCAGGGGTTTTCAGGCCAATTTACGTACATGCGAAGCAGCATCAACCGATGCCACATTACACCTGACATAAAAAAACCCGGCCAAAGCCGGGTTTTTTTGTGCAACCAGATCGCTTACTGCTTGATCTGAGCTTCTACTTCAGCTTCTACGCGACGGTTCACAGCACGACCAGCGTCGGTAGCGTTGTCGGCAACCGGGCGGGACTCACCGTAGCCAGCAGCGTTGACGCGAGAAGCTTCTACGCCGTACTGGTTGACCAGTACATCACGAACAGCGCTGGCGCGACGCTCGGACAGCTTCTGGTTGTAAGCGTCACTGCCTTTGGAGTCAGTGTGACCTTCAACCACGGTGGTGGTCTGTGGGTACTGTTTCATGAAGTCAGCCAGGTTTTTAATGTCGCCATAGCTTTCCGGCTTGACCTGGGCTTTGTCGAAGTCGAACTTCACGTCCAGCTCAACACGAACCAGCTCCAGCGGCTCTTCAGCAGCTGCAACCGGCTCTGGAGTCGGCTCAGGAGCTGGAGCAACAACAGGCGCAGGCTTGCTGCCGCCACCGAAGTTCATACCGATACCCACGCTTGGAGCCCACTCGGTATCGCCCTGATCAATGTTGTACTGAGCTTCAACACCAGCACGGGCGTAGAAATTGTCAGTGAAAAAGTACTTGGCACCGCCGCCTACGTTAGCGAAGGTTGAACCGTTACGGCCGTTACGATCAGTCTGGCCAATGCTCTGGTCGGAGAACCCGGCAGAAACGTAAGGACGCAGTGCATCACCAGCATTGTTGAAGTGGTACAGCGCATCCAGTGCGGTGTTGGAGCCTTTGATATTGCGGCCGTCTTCACCACGTGCGTTGTGCACTTCGTCATAGCTCAGACGCAGTTCAACGTCGTCAGTCAGGTAATAGCCAATGCTACCGCCGAACAGATTGCCGTTGTTTTTGAAGTCACGGGCGCTGTCGAAGATTTCCTTCTTGGCAAAACCCTCCACTTCTACAGCGCCTTGTCCCTGAGCAAGAGCGCTCAGCGAAGAGGTGGCCAGCAGCGAGCCAATTACAGCGCCTAGAGTGTTTTTCAGTTTCATTACAGAATCCCTATCTTGGTGGTCAGTAAGTTGTCTGACGGACGCAAGACAACTCAGCCGGCAATTCTACCAGAATTAACCGCTAGTTAAGACGCCTATCTGCCAACTAAGTTTCGGCAGTGTCAGAAAATTTATCACGCAGACGATCAAGCGCTCGCTTGTAGCGCATTTTCGTGGCACTCAGCCCCATATGCATAATGTCGGCAATCTCCTGAAACTCCAGCTCTGCGACAAAACGCAGCACCAAGATTTCCCGATCAATGGGGTTGACATATACCAACCAACGGTCAAGACCGCCCTTTTCTTCAGGCTTTGGGGCCTTTTCCTCGGACGCCTCTTCAAGCGGATCCAGACTCAGGGCGTCAATGAGACGACGTTTACGCCGCTCTTTGCGATATTGGGTAATACATTCGTTATACGTAATGCTGTACAGCCAGGTTTTGAACTTCGATTTCCCCTCAAAGTTCTTCAAACCATATAAGACCTTGAGCATAACTTCCTGACAGACATCGTCGGCGTCACGCTCATTACCCAAATATCGCGCACAGACATTGAACAAGGTGCGCTGATAGCGACGCATCAGCTCTTCGTAGGCGCGGGTTATGTGGAATAACTCCTCATGCGCACGCGCCACCAACTCTTCATCCGAGAGTTCGCGAGGGTCGTAGCGTAGAGACACAGAATGGGCTTTATTCAAAACGAGTCGGGCCGACAGTCAGGACAAAAGCCAGCGCAGCCCTAAACAGGGCTGCGGATTGGCCGCATACAATAGCAGGGATTAGCCTTAGCGGCTGCTGACCTGCTGCTCAAGCAAAGTACGGTTGGCCACTGAGACCAGCTCGCCAGCGTCCGTCAGCAACGTGGTTTTAACCGTGCCAATTTCCTCGATCTGCCCTTCGACCGCACCGACCTGCACTTGTTGCCCAACCTCATACAACTCGCGCACATAAATACCTGCAAGTATCTGGCTAGCAATATCCCGACTGCCCAACCCCAGCGCCAGGGCGACCGCCAGGCCCACCGA
Source organism: Pseudomonas sp. HMWF032 (assembly GCF_003060885.1). Lineage (GTDB taxonomy): Bacteria > Pseudomonadota > Gammaproteobacteria > Pseudomonadales > Pseudomonadaceae > Aquipseudomonas. Next base: position 41,486 of record NZ_QAIG01000004.1, on the reverse strand, counting down.
GATCAGCACAATGGCGATCACGTTGTTGAGCAGATCGGTTTTCACCTCAAGCTGACCGATAGCCACCGAGATGCTGATGATGATCACCAGCCCCTGAGCCACGCGACCCAGCCCGCTCGCATAGTCCAGCCCAACACCTTCTGCAGCGCCGCGTACCAAGCCGCTTACCAGTTGCGCCAGCAGCACGCCAGCGAGCAGCACCAAGGCTGCACCAAAGACTTTAGGCAGGTACAAGGCCAGTACATCAAGCGTCGCGGAAACCCGCTCCAGACCAAGAGACTCGGCGGCCGTAACCAGGAAGATCAACAGTACAAACCAGTAGACGATCTTGCCGATCAGGGTCGATACCGGCACCTGAATGCCGGCACGGCTCAGCAGCTTGGTCAAGCCAGTACCTGCCATCAGGCGATCCAGGCCGATCTTGCCGAGCAACTTCGACAGCAGCGTGTCGAGGAACTTGGCCACCACAAAACCCAGCAGTACCACCACCATGGCGCCAAACAGACGCGGGATAAAGGCGGCAATCGGGGTCCAAACGCTGGCCATCGCGTCAACCAGAACTTGAGTAAATTCCATGCTCAGTCAGCCTTATTAACAGTTGATTCGGTGGTTTTACGACGCGAGACCGGCGCTACATGCGCCGAACCGTTGTTCAGCGCGAGCATCAAGGCGCCGGCCCAGTGTCCCATCAGGGCAAACAGATCACCGGCACCGACCTGGCGGTTGGCGGTTTTCAGCACACGATGCAGACAGGCGTCATCGTCGTGACTCGAGGTGGGCGACTTGAGCAAGTCGCGCAGTGATTCTTCAAAGGGATCGTGCATGGCGCACCTCACAGGATGTGTCGGCTAGACGAGACGAGTACCGGGCGAGTCACATCAGATCCAGCGCAAGCGACGAAACAGCAGCCACTGCACCAGCGCCACGGCGGCCATCAGCGAACACGCCAGGAGAAACCCATGGGGGCTTTCCGAGCCTGGGATACCGCCGACATTGATACCGAGCAGTCCGGTGAGAAAACTCATCGGCAGGAAAATCCCGGTGATGATGCCGAAGCGGTACATGGTGTGGTTCATCCGCTCATCCATCCGCCGATTTTCCGCCTCAAGCAGCAGATTGACCCGCTCACGGCTCAATTCCAGCTCTTCAAGGTAGCGCGTCAGGCGGTTATTCAGCTCGTTCCAGTAGCTGCTATCGGCACCGACCAGCCAGGCCTGAGCACTGGCCGTGAGCTGCCCATAGATATCCCGCTGTGGCGACAGAAAACGCCGTAAGCTGGCGGCGCGGCGGCGGATTTGCAGCAGCGCAGCATGATCAGGGGCCTGGCTCTCCAGCGCATCGGCGCGCTCCTCCTGATCGTCGACCTGCTCGGACAACTCGCCGACCAGCAGTTCGACCTTGTCGGTCAGGTAATGCGCCAGGCGCAAAATCAGCTCAGCCGAGGTTTTCGGCCCCCGACCCGCCAGCAGGTCCTCAATCAAGGCTTCGGTTGCGTGCAGAGGCCGTAACCGCAGGGAGATCGCGCGCTGCGCATCGGCAAAGATGCGCACCGAGACCATGTCCTCAGGCTCCGCCCCGGGATTGAGGTTCAGTCCACGCAGAAACAGCAACAATTGCTGCTCAGGCAACGCCAGCAGGCGCGGACGAGTATTCTCTTCAAGTAGCAGGTCGCAGGCAAAAGCGCTCAGGCCACTGTCGGCACGCAACCAAGTCTGCGTCTGCGGGTGACTACGATCCCAATGCAGCCAGAGGCTTTCCTGCTCGCCCAAGAGCAGACCGTGCAACTCCTGCCGGGCAATGCTGCGGGCACCGCCCTGACCATTAAGGACAAAGGCGTGCACCAGGCCCCATTGCGCGTTGTCACCTTCGTGCATAACAGTTTCCTGCAAGCGCCCTACTCCGGCATCTGCAGCGCAGAGGGCGAGATGATCACGCCATTGTTGTCGGCATAGATAAACTCGCCCGGACGGAAGGTCACACCGCCAAAGGTCACCGCGACATTGAGATCACCAATACCACGCTTGTCCGTCTTCATCGGGTGACTGGCCAGAGCCTGGATACCCAGATCGGTCTGTGCCAGGACGTCGACATCACGCACGCAGCCATACACCACGATGCCTTCCCAGCCGTTCTTCGCAGCCTTTTCGGCGAGCATATCGCCCAACAGTGCGCGCCGCATGGAAGCACCGCCGTCCACCACCATCACCTTGCCCTTGCCGGGCTGCTCGACCTGCTCCTTGACCAGCGAGTTGTCCTCAAAACACTTGATGGTGACGATCTCACCACCAAACGAATCACGACCACCAAAGTTGCTAAACATCGGCTCAACAACTTGAACCAGCTCAGGGTAGGCGTCACACAGATCAGGGGTGATGTAGTGCATGGAAAAGCTCCTTGGATGAAATAAATAGGTCGCCGGCAGTCCACTCGAAATCATCTTATTGCCGCCGCCACAGACGTGACGCCAAAACGCGATACTAGCCGCAAGCTTACTCAGCTGGAACGGCTTTCTCTCGCTCTAGCTCGGCGCGCTCAAGCTCAGCAGCCACCTGCGGGCTTTTGCGCAGCCATTGTTCAACCAGCGGCCACACCTCACGCTGCGCCTCTTTGCTGACGAGCATTTCTACATGGCCGAAATCACCGCTGAAACCATGCTTCTTGCCCAGACAAAGGAACTCGCTCAACGGCGAACCAAACTGCTTGAGCAGCTTTTCACAAGCCCAAGCCGGATCTTGTTTATCGCCTAATGCTGCAACTGCCATGACCGGTACGCGCACATCTGCCAACCCCGCCCACCAATCACACTCTGCATCACCAAAGCGACCAAATAAGCCATGCCAGCGCAAGCTCTCGACAGCCAAGCCAATCGGCTCATCCTCCGGACCGCGCTTGAAGCGAGGACCAGAAACAAGCGAAAAGCGCTTGAGCAGAAAACGCCCCCCCCACTCCACCGGCGGAATCTTTAGCGGCCAGTAGATCCGGCTGACCTGACTACCAAATAGCACACAGGAAGCCACTTTAGCCTCATCCAGATGATGCCCGCCAAGACCACCCGCAAGAATAATTCCACCCAACGAATGACCCAGCCAGTGGGCTTTCTGCGGATTCTGTTCATAGACAAAATCAGCGATCGCCGGCAGGTCATAGCGCACATAATCACTGACCGTATTGCGCTCATAGTCGCGGTTGCGCGGCGAAAGACCATGACCACGCATTTCAGCTATCCACACATCAAAACCGGCGCGCGCCAGAAACGGCCCCAGGCCAATGCACTTGGGCGAATACCAGAAGCGGCGATTGGAAAAACTACCGGGAATAAGGAGCACCGGAACACCGCGCGCCTGCTCATGCCCAGCACGCCCAAGGCGCGTCAGGGCCAACTCGACACTGCTGTCCGGACTATTACCTGGCTTGAGGCGATAAACGTCCTCACTCAGGTCTCCTCGAAACTCCGCGCTGATCAAGGCGACGGGAAAAAGCTCACTGCTGCTTTGCATCTATGTTCGCTCTGGTACAACCCATTACCGGGAAAACTTCATTCATGCCGCATCAGGCGGCCCCGGGAGTGAAGCACAGGAATGTGCTGGCACAAAAAAGGGCAGGATAAACCCGCCCTTGGATCAAGATGTCAGCGGGCGATCAGGTCGACTGGCCTTCGGCCAGGAAGAACCAGGTATCGAGGACCGAATCCGGGTTCAGTGACACACTCTCAATCCCCTGCTCCATCAGCCAACGTGCCAGATCTGGATGATCAGAAGGCCCCTGACCGCAGATGCCGATGTACTTGCCCGCCTTGTTACAAGCCTGAATAGCATTGCTCAGCAACTTCTTAACCGCCGGATTACGCTCATCGAACAGGTGCGCGACGATGCCGGAGTCACGATCCAGGCCCAGGGTCAGCTGGGTCAGGTCATTGGAACCGATGGAGAAGCCATCGAAGAACTCCAAGAATTCCTCAGCCAGAATAGCGTTGGACGGCAGTTCGCACATCATGATGACCTTGAGGCCATCCTGACCGCGCGCCAAGCCATTCTTCGCCAACAGCTCAACCACTTGCGAGGCCTCGCCGAGGGTGCGCACGAACGGCACCATGATTTCGACGTTGGTCAGCCCCATCTCATTGCGCACTTTCTTCAGCGCGCGGCACTCGAGCTCGAAACAGTCGCGGAACGATTCACTGATGTAACGCGACGCGCCACGGAAGCCGAGCATCGGGTTCTCTTCTTCCGGCTCGTAGAGTTTGCCGCCGATCAGGTTAGCGTATTCGTTGGACTTGAAGTCCGACAGACGCACGATGACCTTCTTCGGCCAGAACGCCGCAGCCAGGGTACTGATGCCCTCAACCAGCTTCTCGACGTAGAAGTTGACCGGGTCATCGTAACCGGCGATACGCTTCTCGACGCTGTCCTTGATCTCCGGTGGCAGGCCGGCATAGTTCAGCAGCGCTTTCGGGTGCACGCCAATCATGCGGTTGATGATGAACTCCAGGCGCGCAAGACCTACGCCTTCGTTCGGCAGCTGGGCGAAGTCGAAGGCGCGGTCAGGATTGCCGACGTTCATCATGATTTTGAACGGCAGCTCAGGCATGGCATCGACCGAGTTCTTGCGAATGTCGAAACCCAGCTCGCCCTCGAAGATAAAGCCGGTGTCGCCTTCGGCACAGGAAACCGTCACCCCCATACCGTCTTTGAGCACCTGGGTAGCGTTGCCACAACCCACTACCGCCGGAATACCCAGTTCACGGGCGATGATCGCCGCATGGCAGGTACGCCCGCCACGGTTGGTGACGATGGCGCTGGCGCGTTTCATCACCGGCTCCCAATCCGGATCGGTCATGTCGGAGACCAGCACGTCGCCAGGCTGGACCTTGTCCATTTCCGATACATCGTGAATCACCCGCACCTTACCCGCGCCGATCTTCTGTCCAATGGCGCGGCCTTCAACCAGCACAGTGCCAGTTTCCTTCAGCAGATAACGCTCCATGACATTGACGCTGGAACGACTTTTCACCGTTTCCGGGCGGGCTTGCACGATGTATAGCTTGCCGTCATCACCGTCCTTGGCCCACTCGATATCCATCGGACGGCCGTAGTGCTTCTCGATGATCATCGCCTGCTTGGCCAGCTCGCTGACTTCGGCATCCGTCAGGCAGAAGCGTGCACGTTCGGCGCGATCTACGTCGACCACCTTGACCGATTTTCCGGCCTTGGCTTCATCGCCGTAGATCATCTTGATCGCTTTGCTGCCCAGATTGCGGCGTAGAATCGCTGGGCGACCGGCTTCCAGCGTCTGCTTGTGTACGTAGAACTCGTCGGGGTTGACCGCACCCTGCACCACGGTTTCGCCGAGGCCGTAAGCGCCGGTGATAAACACCACATCACGGAAGCCCGACTCGGTGTCCAGAGTGAACATCACACCGGCAGTGCCGGTTTCCGAACGCACCATGCGCTGCACGCCAGCAGACAGGGCGACCAGTTTGTGGTCAAAGCCCTGGTGTACGCGGTAGGCGATGGCGCGATCGTTGAACAGCGAGGCAAACACTTCCTTTGCAGCACGGATCACGTTGTCCACGCCGCGAATGTTCAGGAAGGTTTCCTGCTGGCCAGCAAACGAGGCATCTGGCAGGTCTTCGGCGGTGGCCGAGGAACGCACGGCAACGGCCATGTTGTCGTTACCGCCAGCCATTTCGGCGAAGGCGGTGCGGATCTGGGCGTTCAATTCTTCGGGGAAAGCAGCGTCCATCACCCACTGACGGATCTGCGCACCGGTTTTGGCCAGCGCGTTGACGTCATCAACATCAAGGGCGTCGAGGGCTGCATGAATCTGTGCGTTCAGCCCGCTCTGCTCGAGAAAGTCTCGGTAGGCCTGAGCCGTAGTGGCGAAACCACCGGGCACCGATACACCAGCACCGGCCAGGTTGCTGATCATCTCGCCCAGGGAGGCGTTCTTGCCCCCTACGTGCTCAACATCATGATTGCCGAGCTTATCGAGGGAAACTACGTACTCTACCAAGGTGATCTCTCCACTAAGGTGTTGGAAAAGCTCAAGGGGCTGGGAAAGTTCGGCGGCAACATGCCGGCACGATTGTGGCCTGGCCCTGGAAAATAAGTAACAATGCAGACCAGATCGGCCCTGCAAAGGCGGGCCTATGATAGCCAAGATTCGTCCTCAGCTTAAGGCCCATGGCGCAAATGAAACGAACCGCTTTCTTTATCTCCGATGGCACCGGCATTACTGCCGAAACCCTGGGCCAGAGTCTGTTGGCACAGTTTGAAACCATCGATTTCACCAAACTCACGCGCCCCTACATCGACAGTGTGGAAAAAGCGCGCGCAATGGTACAACAAATCAACAACGCAGCCGAGAAAGACGGCTCTCGCCCGATCATCTTCGACACCATCGTCAACCAGGACATCCGCGACATTCTGGCCGAGTCAGAAGGGTTCATGATCGACATCTTCTCGACCTTTCTCGCCCCGCTCGAACAGGAACTGACGTCGCACTCCTCGTACTCGGTCGGCAAGTCCCATTCCATCGGCCACAACTCCAACTACATGGAGCGTATCGAGGCAGTGAACTTCGCACTCGACAATGACGATGGCGCGCGCACCCATTACTACGACAAGGCCGATCTGATTCTGGTTGGCGTCTCGCGCTGCGGTAAAACGCCCACCTGCCTGTATATGGCCATGCAATACGGCATTCGTGCCGCCAATTACCCGTTGACCGAAGACGACATGGAGCGCTTGCAGTTGCCAGACGTGCTGAGAAAGCACAAGGACAAGCTGTTCGGCCTGACCATCGACCCGGATCGCCTAACCGCCATTCGCCACGAACGCAAACCCAACAGCCGCTACGCCAGCTTCGCACAGTGCGAGTTCGAAGTGCGCGAGGTGGAAAACCTGTTCCGCCGCGAGAACATCAACTTTATCAACTCCACCTATTTCTCCGTTGAAGAGATCTCCGCGAAGATCTTGGTGGAAAAAGGTGTTGAGCGCCGCCTCAAGTAACTCGCACAACTCATTGAAGCTAAAAGAAAAGGCTCGAACTCTTCGAGCCTTTTCTCACGTTTAAACATTACCAAATATCGCCCGGCACACGCACCCAACCTTCCATCAAGACTCGTGCGCTGCGACTCATGATCGCCTTGGTTACCACCCACTGACCATCGACCAGCGCCGCCTGCGCACCCACGCGTAAAGTGCCGGATGGATGGCCAAAACGCACGGCCTCCCGCGCACGGCCGCCCGCTGCCAGATTGACCAAGGTACCGGGAATTGCCGCTGCGGTGCCGATGGCCACCGCGCAGGTACCCATCATGGCGTGGTGCAGCTTGCCCATAGACAGCGCACGCACCAGCAGATCGATCTCGCCCGCAGGCACCGTTTTGCC
>NZ_QAIG01000004.1:0-34060 GCF_003060885.1 Pseudomonas sp. HMWF032 | reverse complement strand
GTTTTGATCAGCCCCATGCGCAACGCCCCCGCCACACGGATTTTCTCGAAACGCGCCAGCTGCTCAGGGTCGCCGTTGATCTGCTCGCGCAGTTCAGTGCCCTGATAACCGATGTCCTCGGCATTGACGAACACGGTCGGAATGCCGGCAGTGATCAGGGTTGCCTTGAAGGTGCCGACACCCGGCACGTCCAGGTCGTCCACCAGGTTGCCGGTAGGGAACATCGAGCCACCCTCCTCGCCATCATCGGACGGATCGAGGAATTCCAGCACGATCTCGGCGGCCGGAAAGGTGACACCATCCAGTTCGAAGTCGCCGGTTTCCTGCACCTGGCCATTACTGACCGGCACATGGGCAATGATGGTTTTCTGGATATTCGCCTGCCAGATCCGCACCACGCACACACCGTTTTCCGGGATGCGCGCAGGGTCCAACAGACCGGCATGAATGGCAAAAGCCCCAGCACCGGTAGACAGGTTGCCGCAGTTACCGCTCCAGTCGACGAAGGCCTTATCAATCGAAACCTGGCCATAGAGGTAGTCGACGTCGTGCTCCGGTTGACTGCTTTTCGAGAGGATTACGCATTTGGAGGTCGAGGACGTTGCGCCGCCCATGCCGTCGATCTGCGCCGTATAAGGATCGGGGCTGCCGATCACCCGCATAAACAGCTTGTCGCGCGCGGCGCCCGGCACCTGGCAGTTTTGCGGCAGGTCCTGCAGGCGGAAGAACACGCCCTTACTGGTGCCGCCACGCATATAGGTGGCGGGAATTCTAATCTGGGAGAGATGAGCCATGGTTTGGTCCTGGCTGAAAAGTGAAATTGCCGTAGGGTGGATCACGCTTCACCGTCGGTGCGTGAAAGCGGTGGATGGAAAAGCGCCATCCACCCCACGGAATCAGGCGACGGCGCCTTCGAGGAAGTCCTGAGCGAAACGCTGCAGAACGCCACCGGCCTTGTACACGTGCACTTCGGCTGCAGTGTCCAAACGACAGGTCACTGGCACCTTGACCACTTCACCATTGCGGCGATTGACCACCAGGGTCAGGTCGCAGCGTGGCGACACATCGCCCTGGATGTCGTAACTCTCGGTGCCGTCGAGGCCGAGTGTCAGGCGGGTAGTACCCGGTTTGAACTCCACCGGCAATACGCCCATGCCCACCAGGTTGGTGCGGTGAATACGCTCGAACCCTTCTGCCGCGATTACTTCCACACCCGCCAGGCGCACGCCCTTGGCCGCCCAGTCACGCGAGCTGCCCTGGCCGTAATCGGCACCGGCGACGATGATCAGGTTCTGCTTGCGGTTCATGTAGGTTTCGATGGCCTCCCACATGCGCATCACCTGACCTTGCGGCTCGACGCGGGCCAGCGAACCCTTCTTCACCACACCGTCAACCACGGCCATTTCGTTGACCAACTGCGGGTTGGCGAAGGTGGCGCGCTGCGCGGTCAGGTGGTCACCGCGGTGGGTGGCGTAGGAGTTGAAGTCCTCTTCCGGCAAGCCCATTTTGTGCAGGTACTCACCGGCCGCCGAATCCAGCAGGATGGCGTTGGACGGCGACAGGTGATCGGTGGTGATGTTGTCCGGCAGGATCGCCAGCGGCAGCATGCCCTTGAGCGTACGCTCACCGGCCAGCGCCCCTTCCCAGTAAGGCGGGCGACGGATGTAGGTGCTCATCGGGCGCCAGTCGTACAACGGGCTTTCGGCCTCGGTGACAGTGCCCAAATCGAACATCGGGATATAGATCTGCCGGAATTGCTCAGGCTTCACCGAGGAGGCGACGATGGCGTCGATCTCTTCGTCGCTCGGCCACAGGTCTTTGAGGGTGATCGGATTGCCGTTTTGGTCATGACCGAGCACATCCTGCTCAATGTCAAAACGCACGGTACCGGCAATGGCGTAAGCCACTACAAGCGGCGGCGAAGCCAGAAACGCCTGCTTGGCATATGGGTGAATGCGGCCGTCAAAGTTGCGGTTACCGGACAGCACGGCAGTGGCATACAGGTCACGGTCGATGATTTCTTGCTGGATCACCGGATCCAGTGCACCGGACATGCCGTTACAGGTGGTGCAGGCGTAGGCGACGATGCCAAAACCCAGCTGTTCCAGCTCACTCAGCAGGCCAGCCTCTTCCAGGTACAACTTGGCGACTTTCGAACCCGGCGCGAAGGACGTCTTGACCCAGGGCTTGCGCAGCAGGCCGAGCTGGTTGGCTTTTTTCGCCAGCAGGCCGGCCGCCACCACGTTGCGCGGGTTGGAGGTGTTGGTGCAGCTGGTGATGGCGGCGATGATCACTGCACCATCCGGCATCAGGCCCTCGCCTTCTTCCAGCTTGCCAGCGGCCAACTTGGCCTCATCGGCAATGCCACGCTCGTGCAGCGCCGAGGTCGGCAGGCGCTTGTGCGGGTTGCTCGGGCCGGCCATGTTGCGCACCACGGTCGACAGGTCGAAGCTCAGCACGCGCTCGTATTCGGCACTGACCAGCGCATCGGCCCACAGGCCGGTGGTCTTGGCGTAGTGCTCGACCAGCGCCACCTGCTCCGGCTCACGCCCGGTGAGCTTGAGGTAGTCGATGGTCTGCTGGTCGATGTAGAACATCGCCGCCGTTGCGCCGTACTCCGGGCACATATTGGAGATGGTTGCACGGTCACCGATGGACAGACTGTCTGCCCCCTCACCGAAGAACTCGACCCAGGCGCCGACCACCCGCGACTGGCGCAAAAACTCGGTCAACGCCAGGACAATATCGGTGGCGGTGATCCCAGGCTGACGCTTGCCGGTCAGTTTAACGCCGACGATATCGGGCAAGCGCATCATCGACGGCAGGCCGAGCATCACGGTCTCGGCTTCCAGGCCGCCGACACCAATGGCGATCACGCCTAGGGCATCGACGTGCGGGGTGTGCGAGTCGGTGCCTACACAGGTGTCCGGGAACGCAATACCGCCACGCGCCTGGATCACCGGGCTCATTTTCTCCAGGTTGATCTGGTGCATGATGCCGTTGCCGGCCGGGATCACGTCGACGTTCTTGAACGCTGTCTTGGTCCACTCGATAAAGTGGAAGCGGTCCTCGTTGCGGCGCTCTTCCACGGCGCGGTTCTTCTCGAACGCATCCGGGTCAAAGCCGGCGAATTCCACAGCCAGGGAGTGGTCGACGATCAGTTGGGTCGGCACCACTGGGTTGACCTTGGCCGGGTCGCCCCCTTGCTCGGCGATGGCATCACGCAAGCCAGCCAGGTCGACCAGTGCGGTCTGGCCGAGAATGTCGTGACACACCACCCGCGCCGGGTACCAGGGAAAATCCAGATCTTGCTTGCGGTCAATCAGCTGCTTGAGCGCATCAGCCAGTGCTGCAGGTTCGCAGCGACGCACCAGTTGCTCGGCCAGCACGCGGCTGGTGTACGGCAGCTTGGCGTAGGCACCCGGGGTGATGGCATCGACCGCCTCGCGGGTATCGAAATAATCCAGCGACGTGCCGGCCAGCGGTTTGCGGTATTGAGTGTTCACTGGGCTGCTCATTATGTGCGGTCCTTGAGCGGCACAAACTTCAGGTCTTCAGGGCCTGTGTAGTTGGCGCTCGGACGAATGATCTTGCCGTCGATGCGCTGCTCGATCACATGGCTGGACCAGCCGGAAGTGCGCGCAATCACGAACAACGGGGTGAACATGGCGGTGGGCACGCCCATCATGTGGTAGCTGACGGCGCTGAACCAATCAAGGTTGGGGAACATCTTCTTGATGTCCCACATGATGGTTTCCAGACGCTCGGCGATGTCGTACATCTTCATATTGCCCTGCTCGATAGACAGCTCGCGGGCCACTTCCTTGATCACCTTGTTGCGCGGGTCCGCCACGGTGTAAACCGGGTGACCAAAGCCGATCACCACTTCCTTCTTCTCGACCCGCGCGCGGATATCGGCCTCGGCCTCGTCCGGGGTGTCGTAGCGTTTCTGCACCTCGAAGGCCACTTCGTTGGCACCGCCATGTTTCGGGCCACGCAGCGCACCAATACCGCCGGCGATGCAGCTGTACATGTCCGAGCCGGTACCGGCGATCACCCGCGAGGTAAAGGTGGAGGCGTTGAACTCGTGCTCGGCATACAGGTTGAGCGAGGTGTGCATGGCACGCACCCAGGATTCACGAGGCTTCACGCCATGCAGCAGATGGAGGAAATGCCCGCCGATGGAATCGTCGTCAGTTTCCACGTCAATGCGCTTGCCGTTGTGGCTGAAGTGGTACCAATAGAGCAGCGCAGAACCCAGCGAAGCCATCAGCTTGTCGGCAATGTCACGAGCGCCGGGGTGGTTGTGGTCGTCCTTTTCTGGCGACACGCAACCCAGTACCGACACAGCCGTGCGCATCACATCCATCGGGTGAGCAGACGGCGGCAATTGTTCAAGCGCAACCTTCAATGCCGCCGGCAAACCCCGCAGTGCCTTGAGTTTGGCCTTGTAGCCGGCCAGTTCGGCGGCATTGGGCAGCTTGCCGTGCACCAGCAGGTGGGCGATTTCCTCGAACTCGCAGCGGTTGGCAAAATCCAGCACGTCATAGCCACGGTAGTGCAGGTCGTTACCGGTGCGGCCCACGGTGCACAGGGCGGTGTTACCGGCAGCAGTGCCAGAGAGGGCCACGGATTTCTTCGGCTTGAAGCCTGGGGTGGTTTCCGGGGTTGCGCTCATGCTTATCTCCTCAAATCCGGTTGGTGCGTTGTTATTTTTTTGCGGCAAACAGGGCGTCGAGTTTCTGCTCGAAGGCGTGGTAGCCGATGCGGTCATAGAGTTCGGCGCGGGTCTGCATCAGCTCGATCACGTCTTTCTGGTGGCCGTTCTGGCGGATCGAGGTGTAGACACTTTCTGCGGCCTTGTTGGCGGCGCGGAAGGCCGACAGCGGGTAGAGCTGAATGGCCACGCCCACCGAGGCCAGTTCGTCGCGGGTGAACAACGGCGTGGCGCCGAACTCGGTGATGTTGGCCAGTACCGGAACATTCAGCGCATCGACGAAGCGCTTGTAGGTCGGCAGGTCATAGGCCGCTTCGGCAAAGATGCCGTCGGCACCGGCCTCCACGTAACGCAGGCAGCGCTCGATGGCAGCATCGACACCCTCGGCCTGAATCGCGTCGGTACGGGCAATCAGGAAGAAATCAGGATCAGTTTTGGCATCGGCGGCAGCGCGCACACGGTCGACCATTTCCTCGCAGGAGACGATCTCCTTGCCCGGACGGTGCCCACAACGCTTGGCACCCACCTGATCTTCGATATGCGCGGCAGCTGCGCCGGCCTTGATCAGGGTCTTGATGGTGCGCTCGATATTGAACGCGCTCGGGCCAAAGCCGGTGTCGATGTCCACCAGCAGCGGCAGGTCGCAGACATCGGTGATACGACGCACATCGGTGAGCACGTCATCCAGGGTGTTGATACCCAGGTCAGGCAAGCCAAGGGAGCCTGCGGCCACACCGCCACCGGACAGGTAGATAGCCTTGAAACCTGCGCGCTTGGCCAGCAAGGCATGGTTGGCATTGATCGCACCGATCACCTGCAGGGGCGACTCGGTAGCAAGCGCCTGACGGAAACGCTGGCCGGGGGAAAGCTGACTCATGACTCACCTCGTGGTTTGGCTGTCTTGGTGTGTGCGCTCACCCCCATGCAGCTGGAGAAATGGCGCTCGATATTGCGTTTTGACGCACCGATATGACGACGCATCAGCAACTCGGCCAGCTCGCCGTCTCGGTCGGCGATGGCATCGAGAATACGGTGGTGTTCCGCAAAGGCCTGACGCGGCCGATTGGGCGTTGCAGAGAACTGCAGGCGGTACATGCGCACCAACTGATACAGCTCGCCACAGAGCATCTGGGTCAGGGTCTTGTTACCGCTGCCCTGGATGATCCGGTAATGGAAGTCGAAGTCGCCCTCCTGCTGGTAGTAGCCGACGCCTGCCTTGAAGGCTGCGTCCTGCTCATGCAGGTCCAGCACCTGGCGTAACTCGTCGATCTCGGCCTGGGTCATGCGCTCGGCGGCTAAACGGCAGGCCATGCCCTCCAGGGACTCGCGAATTTCATAGAGCTCGATCAACTCGGCATGGCTAAGCGACACCACACGCGCGCCCACATGGGGGATGCGCACCAGCAGGCGCTGGCCTTCCAGGCGGTGAATCGCCTCACGCAGCGGCCCCCGACTGATGCCATAGGTACGCGCCAGTTCAGGCTCGGAAATCTTGCTGCCCGGGGCAATCTCGCCCTTGACGATGGCCGCCTGAATAAGCCGAAAAACCTGTTCGGAAAGCGTTTCAGAATCTTCCTGATACGTCTCAAGCGACTCAGTGGCACTCAGCATATTGTCGACACTATTTAAATTAAGTGCCGGAAAACTACGCCCGAAGCCAATACCTGTCAAACAAATAAAGGAAATTGTCGACAGTGTTTGCAGGGACTTTAGTCACGCAAGAATGCGACCTTACTTGCACAAACGCCCATAAGCGCCTGTCCGGACTGAAAAATGCCATGTTAGAATGCGCACCGGCTGGTGATCGAAGAGGAATTCTCGAGCGCCTGCTAGACTCCCAAAGCAGACCTGCCAATCGCCAGGCAGGCACATGGATGTTTTCTTTATTTCCAGACACCATGCCACAGGACTTATGACACTAAAGCCCTTCCTTCTGTTGCTATGCCTGCTCGTTGTACCCGGCCTGGGTCTTGCCGCGGGAAAGACAGTCTATGGGCTTAATGAATACGTCCGCCTGTTCGACCTCGATCTGAAGCTGGCCGCCAAACTCGACACTGGTGCCAAGACCGCCTCGCTCAGCGCCCGCGACATCAAACGTTTCAAGCGCGACGGGGAAACCTGGGTGCGTTTCTACCTGGCCATCGACGAAGCCCACACCAGCCCGATCGAGCGCCCACTGGCACGGATCAGCAAGATCAAACGGCGCGCAGGCGACTATGATCCAGAGGAAGAAAAAACCTACACGGCGCGCCCAGTGATCGAGATGGATGTCTGCATGGGCCATAGCCTGCGCACAATTGAAGTGAACTTGACCGACCGCAGTGCATTCCAATACCCGTTGTTGATAGGCTCAGAAGCACTCAAGCGCTTTTCGGCCCTGGTCGACCCGAGTCTTAAATACGCAGCAGGCAAGCCTGCTTGCACCCCTGACGCAAACCCTGGCGAGTAATTCCCATGCGCTCTCTTACCCTCCATCTGAAAGTCCTGGTCATACTCCTCGTGAGCCTGGGCGTTCTGATTACGGCTTATCAGATCTTTATCCTCGGCATCCCGATGACTGAAGATGAGACTGACGACCTGTGGAACATCGACGCCAAGGTCGAATTCCAGGCCAACCCACGCGAGCCGGTCAAACTGCAGATGTTTGTACCGCCGCTGGCCCAGGATTACGTCAGCCTTAATGAGAGCTTTATCTCCAACAACTACGGTGTGAGCATCAACCGCGCCGATGGCAACCGCAAAGTCACCTGGTCCGCCCGGCGCGCCAGCGGCAAGCAAACCCTCTACTATCGCCTGGTACTGACCAAGCGCTACAGCGGTGAACAGGCCAAGGCTAAGGGGCCGATCTTCCGCGACAGTATTCCGGTCGAGGGGGTTGAGAAGATTGCTGCCGAAGCGCTTCTGGCGCCGATCCGCCAGCACTCTGCGGACGTCGAGACCTTTATCAGCGAAACCATCAAGCGCGTTAACAACAGCAATGACGACAACGTCAAACTGCTGCTGAGCGGCGATGCGTCGACTCCGAACAAAGCCAAAGTCATCGAACTGCTGCTGTCCATCGCCCACGTGCCGATGGAGCGTGTGCACACCATTCGCCTGGCTGCCGAAATCCAGCAGAGCCCGGAATTGTGGCTGCGCAGCTTCAACGGCGAGAAATGGCTGTACTTCAACCCAGAAAGCGGCGAGCAGGGTCTGCCAGCTGACCGCCTGGTCTGGTGGATCGGCGATGACAACCTGGTCAGCCTGGAAGGTGGCAAGCAGGCACAGGTCAGCTTCAGCCTAAACAACAGCGAGATGAACGCCATCCGTCTGGCCAAGCTGACAGACGAAAACACCGACGCCGACTTCCTTGAATACAGTTTGTACGGCCTGCCACTGCAGACCCAGCAAACCTTCATGATCATGGTGATGATTCCGATTGGCGTGCTGGTGATCCTGATCCTGCGTAACCTCGGCGGTTTGCAGACACTCGGCACCTTCACCCCGGTACTGATCGCCCTGGCCTTCCGCGAGACACAGCTGGGCTTCGGCATCGTGCTGTTTACCGTGATTACCGCGCTTGGCCTGTCACTGCGTTCCTACCTTGAACACCTGAAATTACAGATGCTGCCGCGACTGTCGGTGGTCCTGACCTTCGTGGTGGTGCTGATTGCTGTGATCAGCCTGTTCAGCCATAAACTCGGCCTGGAGCGCGGCCTGTCGGTCGCGCTGTTCCCAATGGTGATTCTGACCATGACCATCGAACGCCTGTCGATTACCTGGGAAGAACGTGGCGGTGGCCATGCCTTCAAAGTCGCCATCGGGACACTGTTCGCCGCCACCCTCGCGCACCTGCTGATGAGCGTGCCGGAACTGAACTACTTCGTGTTCACCTTCCCGGCCGTGCTGATGATTCTGGTGGGCTTCATGCTGGCAATGGGTCGCTACCGCGGCTACCGCCTGACCGAACTGTTCCGCTTCAAAGCCTTCCTCAAGGACTAATGCCATGTTCGGTCTGATCAAGACGTGGAAAGCCCTTGAAGCCAAAGGCATCATGGGCATCAACCGGCGCAATGCGGACTACGTGCTGAAATACAACAAACGGCACCTGTACCCGATTGTGGATGACAAGATCATCACCAAGATGCGCGCCATCGAAGCCGGTATCGATGTGCCGGAGATGTACGGCATCATCGACACCGAAAAAGGCATCGACAACCTGCGCACGATCATCGGCGACCGTCCGGATTTCGTGGTCAAGCCAGCGCAAGGCGCTGGCGGTGACGGCATTCTGGTGATCGCGGATCGCTTCGAGGAGAAGTATAAAACCGTCTCGGGCAAGATCATCAGCCATGAGGAGATCGAGCATCAGATCTCCAGCATCCTCACCGGCCTCTACTCCCTCGGCGGCCACCGTGATCGTGCCCTCATCGAATACCGCGTCACCCCGGACCAAATCTTCAAAAGCATCAGCTATGAAGGCGTGCCGGACATCCGCATCATCGTACTGATGGGCTACCCAGTCATGGCCATGCTGCGCCTGCCCACCCGCCAATCCGGCGGTAAAGCCAACCTGCACCAGGGCGCCATCGGCGTGGGTGTGGATCTGGCCACCGGCGTGACCCTGCGCGGCACCTGGTTGAACAACAAGATCAGCAAGCACCCGGACACCACCAATGCGGTGGACGGCGTACAACTGCCAAACTGGGATGGCTTCATGACACTCGCCGCCGGCTGCTATGAGCTGTGCGGCCTGGGCTATATCGGCGTGGACATGGTGCTGGATCAGGACAAGGGGCCGTTGATTCTCGAACTCAACGCCCGCCCCGGCCTGAACATCCAGATCGCCAACGACTGCGGCCTCACCCACCGCGCCCACGCTGTCGAAGCGCGCCTGGCCGAGTTGGCCAAGAAAGGCATCGTGGAAACAGCCGAGGAGCGTGTACGTTTCTCGCAAGAGCTTTTCGGTCACGTATCAATCGCCCAGATATAAGTCTCTGGTACGCCATAAAAAAGCCCGGAATTATCCGGGCTTTTTTATGGCGGTTGTTTGGCTTGTTCAGCGCACAATGGCCAGCTCAAACGCACCCTCATCACTGTGGGCATGACTCTGCATACCTGCCTCATCCAACGCCAAGGCCTGCAAAGGACGCTTGAACGGTTTGTTGTCCAGGGTCTGCAGACTGCGATCCTCATCCGTGGTCAGCAGCAATACATAGTGCTCACCTGCCGCAGCCCTCACCGGCACCGTACCCTCGATAAAGGCATAGCGGTACCAGGTTTCAGCATGCAACTGATACACCGCATCACTGACCAGACGGGTTGGCTGCTTAGCCTGGTCAAGGAACAGCAAAGAGGGATAAGCCACCTTCTTGTTGGCAAAACTGCGAATGCGCAGGCCAAAGTCATACTGCGAACGCGGCAGCTTCAAGGCGGCGTAATAACTCTTGCCCATAGGGAAGTCCAGGCTCGGGGAAAAACGATTCAACTCCTCATAGCGTGGCTCGTCGGCGCTAAGCGGGGTGAAATCATCCTCGCTCAACTGCCCGCAGCAACGTTCGAGCAGTGCCTGATAGCGCCCTTCACTTTCGGCCTCGGTTCCCGCCAGCAGGGCCTGCATAGCCGCCGTTGGTTGCCCGTCCAACCCCGGAAGGCTATGGGGTTTGACGTCGAAGGTCACTTCTCGCCCCTGATTCAGCGGCACATTGTGCAAGGTAGGTGTTGGCGCTTTGACGTCCTTAGGCGGCACCTTGGAGTTGCGCATGCGCCCCTGCTCATCGACCCAGGTGAAGTAGCGACCATCCTGCTCATCCCGCGCAAAATCGCGCCCCTCCAGCACATCCGAGTTGATATAGACACTGGAACGCTCACCTGTACCCAGCAGCACCTCATCGCCACCGGCCTGAACCTGCTGGCCAGCGTAAAAACTGTTCTGCAGGTTGCCGCTGGCATCGACCCAGGTGAAATAGCGCCGCTTGCTCTCTCCAGCACTCTTCTCGCCCGGCCAGCCGCCCGAAGTCACATCATCACGCAAGCGTGCCTGATCACTGCGTTGAATTGTGCTGGCAGCTGAACGCTGGTGAGCCACATAAGGGGCACCCACAAAGGTGTTGTGCACACCACCCTGATCATCAATCCACGTCAGGTAACGGCCGCTGGCACCCACTTCTAGGCAGATCAAAAAGCCGAACACGCCCCACAGCACACGCATATCAATAACCTAGAAAGTGGTGCGATAGGTCAACGCCAGCACATAGGCTTTGACACTGGTTTTTACATCAAGATCGGCATAAGGGTTGTAAACCATGCTGTCGATGGTCGAACAGTTGATGTTGCAACTGGAGCGTGCCGGGATGTCCTGCTTACTGACCAAGTAGTTAAAACCGAGATCGATAACAGTGTCCTTATCCCATTGATAACCCAGCCCCACCCCATAGAGTTTGGCATCCCCAAGAGGCGCCAGCACATCAGCCTTGTTCCCCGGGATTGCCGACGGCCGCGGTTCATAGCCAGCACGCAGACTCAAACGATCATTGACCTGATACTCAACGCCTACAGCCCAACTCCACACCGATTCATAGCCACGATCCAGGATAATGCTGGTTGACGTAGCGTTTTTCGGTGAAAACAGACTGGCAATAGTCAAGATATCCAGTTGCCGATCAAACTCCAGCTCGAACTGATCCCAGGCGGCATAGTCCGTCCATTTGACGTCGAGATTGATTTGCCAGCGATCATGCGGTTTGAATTTGATCCCAGAGGCAAAATGGGCTGGGTAAGTCATATTGAGCGAGACATTACCGCGCTCTTTATCGAAAAGCCCATCCGGAGTGATCGTGCTGAAAACTGCACCGATAAACGAACTGTCCAGCCCCTGCCAGAAGCCCTGCCAGTTCTGCGAGTAGTCAACCACATACTGCCCTTTCAGGCGCATCCGCGCCTCACTCTGGTAGACCGCACCGAGAGCAAACCAGTCATTCGGCTCCCAGAGGAAACCCAGGTTCCATGTTGGCGAAAGCGTTTGCTGCATATCAATGTCGATATTGGCAATGTCTGTGAAGGGTCCCAGCTCCCCTCCACAGATATTGAGAAAAATCTCGAATGGGTTGTTGTCCACCAGGCACAGTGCGTCCTGGGCAACGCCGACAAACCCGGTGAGGATACCCGGCGCACGGAAGTCCTGGTTGAGCGCCATGGCCTGGTGAGAAAAGCCAATGGACATCCCCACGGAAAGCTCATCGTTGACCTGATATGCAAGCGATGGCGAAAAATAGGTCAAGCGCTGAAGCACCAACTCCTTGCCCTGATAACGCCCTGGGTCATCGTCATCACGTGCAAACCCGAGCGCTTGCGGGGTGTACATGTTGGTTGCAAAGGTCAGCTTTGAACCGGGGGGATTGATCGACAATCCGGCAAGAGGCGCAAACAGCATGGGCAGTTCGGTTGCACCACCGACACCGGGTAAGTACATCATGGCCGAACCCGCACGGCTGGAAGAGTTGGCAACCGAGTCATTTCTCAAGCCAAGAAAATTAGCGCCATAGCCGGCCGGGGCATCAAACTCGGCGCGAATATCCATCATCCCGGTGATGAATTTGACTGTTGTTTGACGCCCCTTGAGTTTGGTCAGCGCGGCGGGGTTGTAATGCACCGAGTCGATCCCGGTAAAGTCTGCCGTCACAGCATTGCCAAGAGCCATGGCCTTGGGGCTACCAATCGTCAGGTTCTGCGCCAGTTGCGCATGCGCTGCGCTGGCGCTGAACAGAACACCCCCTAGAACCGCCCGCGTGAGCAGCGAAATTCGCGTTTTCATGACGTTCTCGCTCGCGTTTATTGGGCCTTCAGGCCTTTGATGTCCAAAGGCATGGAGATGCCCAACAGCACATCCGGCGAGTCCTCGGTCATACCGAAACCGGCGCTGACGTTGACGATTCGCTCCGGCGAAGTTCGCAGGCCCAGCGAGAAGTTCATGACTGAACTGGTTTGCCCTCGTCCCTCAGCTTCGCCATCCGCAAAAGTGAATGTCGGCTTGAGGGAATGCGACATCTGGTATGACGTAGCCAGTGACACGTCATAGGACAAGGCATAGGCAAAGCCCATGCTCAGAGAGAAAGAGGAACCCGGATCAACCTCTTCGAGCAGACGGCCGCCCCGCACCTGGCCAATACCGGTGATTGGCACGTTGTAGGTATAACCAACCGAACCAAACAACACGACGGGATCGATAACATAGGAAAGGTTTGCACCAAGGCCAAGGCTATAGGCACCACCACCCGTTGATAGATCACTGTCTGTATTGATGTCATACGGGCTATTCCCGGTGGGAAGCCCCAAGGTGGCATAAAGCGTTGTGACCGGTTTACCCCGTAATGACGTCCAGGGTTGCCAGCGCAAACTGGCAGAAATATCACCCAGGCTGTAGGCATTGAGATCACGTTCAGTGTCGTATTTAGCCACCATGGGCAGACGCACACTGAAGGTCAGGTTGTCCCAAACGCCATAGTCAAAGGTGAAGGAGTTGGTAAAGGTGTGCTGGGCTTCACTCTGCCCAACAACGCTGAACACATTATTTCCGGTACGAACAGTCTCAATCACCGTATCGCGAACCAGTGAATAGTCGAAACCATAGGTCAATGTGCGCTCACCCTTTTTGAGCAAGGTGTAGCTTTTTTCCGCAGCCTGAAACACCTCTTCCAGCGCTTTCGCGCTATCGGCATCGTCTTCCTGCTTGGTCAACGCTTCACGCGCCTGATCGACAGACGCTGTTTCAGCATATGCCGCTGAACTGGCAGCAGTTGCCAGTATGGCTAGCCATACACAACACAAAACTCTCATGGCACAGCCCCCAAATATTATTGTTATGCCGGGCGTTTTTTTATTTACGTCGGATGTACTGAATAGTGCCGCCAGAGCCAAGCTCGGTGGCCTGGTTTTCAGTGAATTTGGTCATCTGTGGAAACTCACGAAATGCCAACAAGCTAACCGTACGATCATCAATGATGCGCAGGTCTTGCTCAGTCAAGGCAAGGGCATTAGGTGGTTCGTTACCATTCGGAAAAATCACAAACACCACATTTTGATCCCAGATTTCTTCGAACCGGGTACGGGTGAAACTGATATTGCCAAGTGCCGGATCAGCGACAAATACATGATCGTTGTAAACGTCACGTACCACCACGAAATGCTTAAAACCGGCATATTCAATCGGCACGATAGCGGGATGTTCCAGCCCATCAAGATCAGCGAATGCCGCACGGAAACCGCCACTTTTATAACCCAGCGCAGTAACAAAGCGTTTCATGTCGAGCAGAGAAAAACCACGCCGCTCGACGATTTTATCGGCCTCGCCAAACTGCAAAAGACCTTCCATGACCTGGCGCTCTTGCAGGTTGCGCCCAAGAAAATAGTCAAGTAGAGAGGTCAACGCTGCGGAACCGCAGCTGTAGTCATAAGCCTGGCGGATTACATTTCGAAACTGCAGTTGGCTCATCGGCTCAAGCGTTACCGTCTCGCGCAAAGGACCGTCCGGCAACAGCTGTTGATTGATATATACAGTACCTGGCGCTGGCGGCTTGGTATCCACGGCTTCGGTGAACCCCCAAACGCCAATCAGACTGCCTAGCAAAATTTCGATCATCCGCCCACTGCACTCCCGCCCATCAAGAGAAAAGTCCTACCGGTCAAAACCGGTAAGACTTTTCATCACACTCAGCAACTAAGCGAACTTAGTGGCCCCATACTTTTACAGTGGTACCTGCCATGTTCATGCCATTAATAGCGAGGGAACCGATGCTAGCGCCGGTGCCCATTTTGATTGCACCAATGCTGACCTCACCAGTGATGGTTGGCAGGCTGATTTGCAGTTGCTGAGTAGCAGTACCGTTGATGTCAGTGCTCACTACGTCGACCAGAACAGGAGCAGAGTCGGAAATGTTAAAGCCGCTGAATGCGACGGTTTCCATGTTCAGGCTGTTACCGTCATCGATATAGCTGATCTTGCCAATACTGCCGTTGAAGTTACCGGAAATGCTGATACCAGCTTGACCTGTCACGGAAGACAGCGAGCTGTCATCCATGGCTTTGAGCTCAGCTTGAGCCATGAAAGGAACAGCCAGAACAGCGGCGGCCAGAGCCAGTTGCTTGAGGGTTTTCATTGTTATTGTCTCCACAGTTCACTAATGGGTTGTCCCCGGCAGGCTGCTCCGGACTCCTGTCCTGCTCAGCTTCAGCGGCTCACGCCACTTACCAGGTCTGACACTGCTTCCCTATTCGTGCCAGGCTTGGAATCGTGAAGCACGATGCTTCTCGTCCTAGTGACAAAGCTACTGGTGACTGCCCTGACTGCCAGCCCATCCAAGGGATGGAGCACTTAACCCCACTTATTTTTCAGCACTGGGCTTATGCCTCACTCAATAACCCCAGGCTCTTGCCCTTCAATACAGCCTGAGTGCGACTGCGTACGCCAAGCTTGGCGAACAGGTTATGCAGATGCCATTTGATCGTGGCCTCGGATAAGTGCACCGCTTGAGCAATATCACGGTTCGACAAACCTGCTGCAACAAAACGCAAAATCTCTCGCTCGCGATGACTAACGTCTTGATTTTCATCAAATGTTTCTAGGTCTATAGACAAGCGACGGCACTGTTCCCGTAGTTGCTCGACCAATCCCTGCCAGGCCGCAGCACGCTTGGCTTCAACCGCGTGCCAGGCATCCCAGAGTGGTAACAGCCAGAGGGCATCATCCAGGAAAATACGCCGATATCCGCTTGCCCAAGCGTCTTCCAGAGTTTGTTTGAAAAGGGCAAAGGCTTTATCGCTGTTACCTTTGCGCCAATACGCCACAGAAAGTAACAAGGCAAGACGCAAGCGCCGGTCGCGCTGATGCTCTGCCGTCTGTTTGGCCAGGCAGGCCTCAAGCACGGTTTGCGCCTTATCGGCGCGGCGCTCTGTCAATGCCAAGCGCGCCTCTGAAAGCGCCAATACTGTTTCTGCATCGGCATAGCGACCCGCTGGCAAAACAGCCAGATGACGCTGCAACTGCAAACAGGTGCGTTCGGCCTCATTCGGCCGACGTAACCACAATAAAAACTGCACTTTACAGCTCATGCTGAGTGCATAAACCCGCTCATAACCAGGCCCATGCAAGCCCGCGAGCCACTCATCCAGCTCGGCCAGGGCCGACTCCCCTTCTCCTGCGAAGAAACGTGCCTTGGCCATGACCAACTTGCCGCGGCTGATTAGTTCAACCGGTGTTGCCACATCACGCCAGGTTGTGGCCAGCGGCAACTCGGCCAGAATGGCAGCATGCCGATCCTGCTCGTAGAGCAAGTCGGCATAGGCCAGTGCCAGAGGCCCGCCCACACGACTGCGTCGCCCAAACACTTGTTCGACGCGCACGCGGGCACTTTCGGCGAGGATACGGCCGCGTTCAGGCTGGCCCATTTCTTTACAGATCAGCGCTTCAATAAGGCTGACCACGGCGTGCAGGTATTCGCTGTCCGCTTGCTGCAGGTTGTCACGGGCTACCGCGATTGACTTTGCCGCATCGCCAAAATCGCCGAGCAGTGCATAGGCTGCAGCCTGGATGCAAGAGAGACTGGCACGGAAGATAGGCTGATTGTCCGGTACCAGAGCCAGCCAATGACGCGCCACTCGCAACGCGGCCTCAAGCTTGTCCTGATACAGCAGCACCAGCGCCTTGAGCACCTGAGCCATAGCCAAAAGAACCGCCAGGCCAAAGTGCATGGGCTTGCCACGCCCTTGCATCAGCCGGGTACTGACTTCTTCAATCAGCGCCTCAGCCTCTGCATATTTCTGCTCAAACGCCAATTGCCAGGCATAGAAAATCTGAAAGACCGGGTGCTCGCGGATAACCTCAGCAGGTACATCCTTGAGCACAACCAAAATGCCATAGACTTGATTTCCGGCAATCAGGCTGGCGCCCTGCCGTTCAAGCAGTTCTGCTGCAAAGTTGTAGTCACGTGCACGCAGGGCATATTTCACTGACTTATCGGCCAACTCATGGCTTTCACACCAGCGTGCCGCAGCATGCAGCAAATG
Source organism: Pseudomonas sp. HMWF032 (assembly GCF_003060885.1). Classification (GTDB taxonomy): domain Bacteria; phylum Pseudomonadota; class Gammaproteobacteria; order Pseudomonadales; family Pseudomonadaceae; genus Aquipseudomonas. The sequence goes on along the minus strand of NZ_QAIG01000004.1, from coordinate 17,304 downwards.
GGTGGGATCCCCCTTGCGACTCAGGCGACCTTGAAGAAATTCGGCAAATAAATGGTGATAGCGAAACCACTCGCCCTGCTCATCCAGGGCAATGATGAACAGCTGTGCCGCTTGCAAGCGACGCAGCATTTGGGCCCCATCACTGCGCCCCGTCAGGGCATTGCACAGCTCGGCGTTGAACTCATCAAGCACCGACGTCTGATCGAGAAAAAGCTGCTGCTCATGCGGCAGGTGATCCAGTACATCCTCAGCCAGATAGTCAGCAATATTGCGTTCCGTACCGGATAGCTTATTGAGAAAGCTGCTGCGCTCAGGTTGACGGGCAAGTGCTAGCGCTACCAAGTGAAGCGCGGTTATCCAGCCTTCGGTACGTCGATAGAGCAGATCCAGCTCAGCATCACTCAACTGTAATTGCTTGAGTTCGTGAAAATAGGCTTCCGTTTCCACACGGCTCAGGCGCATCTCATCCGCTTGTACCCACATAGCCCAGGGTGCATTAGCAGGAACATTGTCCATAAACCGCGGCTGGTACCGTGTGCTGCCGATCATTCGTACATTACCCGGTACCTGAGTCACGAAGTAATTAACCAGCGGCCCCAGGTCGACATGTCTTACCCGGTGAAAATCATCAAATATCAGATACAAATCACCCTGAACCTTCTTCAGCTCAGCAATGAATGAATCCAGCAGCACCTCATTGGGCACACTCAGATCATCGCGCAGTAAACGTGCAGTACTGGCGCCGAATCCCGCCAGTTGCTCCTGAATCGCAGCAATCAGGTAATGCAGCAAACGTTGCGGCTCACTGTCGGCCTCATCGCAAGACAGCCAAGCCACACGCGCCCCGGTTTCCAGCAACCGCAAGCGAAATTGGCCGAGCACCGTACTCTTGCCAAAGCCAGCAGGGGCACTCAATAAAATCAGACGCTGCTGGCGCGCATTGAACAGACGGTCCAACAGTGCCGCACGCGCCAGCAAGGGCCGGCCAGCCGACTCAGCGGGAAACAATTTGGTTCGCAGTAACGGCAACTTGCCCTGACGGGGTGAAGATAGGCTGTTCATAGATCCAGAAGACTCAGTTCTCGGGCGCGACGAATGGCTTGGGTACGGTTACGCACCTTGAGCTTTTCGTAAATATTGTGCAGGTGCCATTTGACCGTACCGAGTGCCAGGCAAAGCTGTTGGCCAATCTCATCATTGGACATACCCTGAGCGGCCAGGCAGACCACCTCCCGTTCACGTTCGGTCAGCCCCTCCTCCAGCACCTCAAGTGACTGCCGCGCGCCATTACCCGGCCAAACAGCCAGCAAACCGCGAATAAACCCTTGCAACGCCGGCTGGCGCTCGGCAGCTTCCAACTGCTGCAGCATTAAGCGAATGGCCTCACCTTCTTCGACAAACAGGCTTCGCACGCCTTCACGTTCGGCACCGATGAGACACTGCACCAACAAACTCTGTGCGCGCTCCTGATACCCCAGTCGCTGGTAACTGAGCGCAGCCAAAAGGTCGAGACGCAGACGCTGCAAACCATGCCAGTTGTCCAACAACATAGCGCGCAGTTGCGTGATTTCATGCAAGGCCTCACTGAAGTGACCTCGCGCCTGTTGCAGGCGAATCCGAGTCAGCCCACGCACCCACAACACCGGGTTGAAACGCATGTGCTGGTAATGCTCAGCGAGTTTGTTCCAATCAACCGTCTTGAGCCGTTGCTCGGCGCGCTTCAATCGATCAGCGGCAGGCTCCTGAAGAATCTGTGCCACTTCATCGGCAACTGCCTGGGCGTAGAAACGCCAGGACTGATTACGCGCAGCAAGATTCTGCATCAGCACCAGACTGGCGTAGGCATCTTTGGGGGTGTCTTGCATGCGCTGGACATGGGCCATGCACAACATGCCCTGAGCATAGAGATCAATCGGATTGATCACATCGACCGTTGCCAGCGCCCAACGCAGACGTTCTTCAATACCTTCCAGGCGACCCTGGTTATACGCGATCAGTGCCTCGGTAATGGTCGGTAACGCCAGCGCCCGCGAGCGATCGGCAAACCAAGGAATGACACGCGCACGCAACTGCGCAAACAACAGTTCGGCCTGCCGAATCTGCCCCTGCTCCAGACTCAGCAGCACCTCGACGTTGGCCAACTGCATGTCCAGGTAACGCCCCTCAAGGAAGTGATTGCGCTGCTGGGCCAGAGCCAGCATACGCTTGGCCTGATCCGGCTGACCGATCATGACATTCGCCAGAGCCCCGACAATTAGCATGGCTACTTCAAGGAAGGCCGTGTGCTGACCGAGCTGAACTTCGACGCGCCGCGCCAGAGCAATGCAGCTCTGCAGATCATCCTTCTGCAAGGCAATCACCGCCTTGATCGCCAGGGTGGCCAGTAGCTTGTCGCTTAACGGCCCATTGGCCTTGGCCTCCCCCCAACGCTCAAGCAACTCATCAAGCATACGGTTGGCTTCTGCCAGCCCCAATTCGGCAGCCCGCGTCCAGACATCCGCCAGCACCAATACAGGAAAGCGCTCGGCAATCTCATCTGGCACATGCTGGCGCCATTTATAGATCAGGTTGAGCTGACCACGATTGATCAGCTCAAGGCCACAGCCATCGACCAGCGCGGCAAGCATTTCCGGGTCTTCGGCCAGGCAGGCATGCTCGATAGCCAGGTTCTGCATGTGATGGTTGGTAAACCACAGACTGGCATTGAAATGCAGCTGTTTGAAACGCTCAGGATCTCGCTCTTTCAGGCGACCGCGCAGAAATTCGGCAAACAGGTTGTGGAAGCGATACCACTGCCGTTCACGGTCCAGCGGTAGAAGAAACAGCTGCATGGCTTCCAGCTCCTCAAGCAGCGACTGACCATCATGGCGCCCCGTCAGGGCGTTGGCCAAATCACCGCTGAGCTGCTGAGCGATTCCCAAAGCAAGCAACAGCTCCTGCTTATCGGCAGGCAATTGTTCAAACACACTACGCAACAGATATGCACCAACAGCGGCCTGATCGGTGCCCATATCGGCAATTTGCGTGGCCGCTTGGGGCTGATGGCGCAGCCAGAGGCTGGCCAAATGCACCCCCACCATCCATCCCTCGGTCTGGCTGTACAGCGCGGAAAACGCCACAGCATCCAGTTGCAGACCGCAGCGTTGCAGATACTCACGGGTTTCCGCCTTGCTCAGGCGTAACTCCTGCTCACCAACTTCAACCAGCAATCCCTTGGCACGCAAAGTGGCCAGGTTCAGCGCCGGTTGCGAACGACTGCCGATCGCCAGTGTAAAACCTTCAGGGGCAAACTTGATCAACCGGTTGATGGCCCCCAGCAACTCGCTGTCCTGAATCAGGTGCAAATCGTCAAGGACCAGCAATACCGGGGTTTCCAACTGCGCCAGATCCACCAGCAGACTTTCCATGACAGCTGAAACAGGCACACGCATGGTGTTTTGCAGATAAGCCTGAGCCTCATTGCCCAATCCGGGCAGCAGGCCGGTCAATGCTTCGATCAACTGCAGCAGGAAACGTGACGGCTCATCGTCACCGGGCCCTAGCGACAGCCAGGCGACAGCCTGACCGCTCTGCGCCCGAGCCTGAGCCAATGCAACCAGTGCGCTGGTTTTGCCAAAACCTGCTGGGGCAGCCAACAGCAACACGCGCGCATGGGGGTTGGCACGCAGGGCAGAATCAAGCTGCGGTCTGACCAGATAATCGGCTGATGCCTGAGGTGGCATCAACTTGGCACGCAAGAGACTCCCAGCGGCAGGATCCGCTACTTCATCCATGGCCTTGATCCCGTAGTAATTATTGTTTTATGAGTCACATCGAACATCCGGGTACTTACCCATACTAATAAGCACAAGCATTCCGAGTAAACCCGTTCGCAAGCTCTAGGATGAATGTTAGCGACGTTCTACAATCGGCATCCGCGCATCTTGAACCTGCCATATGCCTACTTGTCTTGTACAGGCTCTGCCCTACCAGGCAGACCCTTCTCGCTACTTCAGCCTGATCCTGGACGCGCCCGGCGCCGTTCTACTGGATGCCGGACGTCCGACCGCGCAGCGTGGACGCTATGACCTTATGAGCGCCTGGCCATTGGCAGAGTTGGCACCGATGCCTGACGAAACGGCCAAGGCTTTCCTGCAACGTCTGCGCCAGAGCCTCAGCGAGCTTGGCCAATGCCAACCACCGGCAAACACTTCGCTTCCGTTCGTCGGTGGAATCATTGGCTACCTGAGTTACGACTTTGGACGGCGATTGGAACAGCTACCTAAGCGGGCTTTCGACGACCTGGGTCTGGAAGATGCGCGGTTTGGCTTATACGCCTGGGCCTTGATTACCGATCATCATCAGCAGCTGTGTCATTTGGTCTTTCACCCTTGCCTGGCTGCCGACGAGCGCCATCGTCTGACCACCCTATTCAACACATTGTCTGGGGCTACACCACAGCCCTTCAGACTGCTCAGCCCCTTCAAGGCCGATACAAGCGAAACCCAGTATCAGGCATCTTTTGCGCGTATCCAGGCCTATATCCAGGCGGGCGACTGCTACCAGGTCAACTTTGCCCAGCGCTTTCGTGCCCCCTACGAAGGTTCGCCCTGGACCGCCTATCAGGCACTGCGCGCAGCTTGCCCGACCCCATTTGCCGGCTTCCAAACCCTTGCGCAAGGCGGGGCCATCATCAGCCTTTCCCCCGAGCGCTTCCTGCGTATCAGTGCTGGTCAGGTCGAAACCCGGCCCATTAAAGGCACCCGCGCACGACATGCTGATCCACAGCAGGACCAGGCCCAGGCCGATGCATTGCTGGCAAGCCGCAAAGACCGCGCTGAAAACCTGATGATTGTCGACCTGCTGCGCAACGATCTGGGTCGCAGCTGCCGTATCGGCTCGGTAAACGTTCCGGAACTCTTTGCACTGGAGAGTTACCCCAATGTGCATCACCTAGTCAGCGCGGTTACTGGCGAGTTGGCTGCGGATAAGGATGCCCTGGACCTGATCGCCGGCAGCTTTCCTGGCGGTTCGATCACCGGCGCGCCCAAAATCCGCGCCATGCAGATCATCGACGAGCTGGAGCCAAACCGCCGAGCTTTGTACTGCGGCTCCCTGCTCTACCTGGATGTACGCGGCGAAATGGACAGCTCAATCGCCATCCGCAGCCTGCTGGCCAAAGATGGACAAATCAGCTGCTGGGGCGGCGGTGGCATTGTCGCTGACTCCGACTGCCAGGCCGAGTACCAGGAATCCATCACTAAAGTACGTGTCTTACTCGACACCCTGCAGCAACTGAGCTGATAGCGCAGGCTCAGGTGCGGCCTATTTTGCCGCCAAGAAGCCTGATTAGCGTGCCTTCTGCAGTGCCGCAATACCACTGTGCGCATTGGCCTGAGCCGCCAGCTCAAGCTCTTCAGCGCTGGCGTAGTCACGGTCCCAGGCTTGTACTTTGGGTGTCATCAGGTGATGCCAAAGCGGAGGCAGCATGGCCACCAGAATGGTCGTCAAATACCCTCCAATCATCATCGGTGCATCGGCGTAGGGCTTGAGATCCTGATAAGGCACCTCACCTTGAGCATGGTGATGCGAATGGCGGGTCAAATTGAACATGGCCCATGAACTGATGCGGCGATTGGTGTTCCAGGAATGCCTTGGCTGCACCGGCGTAGCGGGATTGCGCACCATGCCGTAGTGCTCCATGTAGTTGACGATTTCCAACAAAGCCTTACCCCACAGCGCGCAGGCAATAAAAAACAGCGCCGCGCCAAGACCGCCGACCAGGTAGGCAAGCGCTACCAGCAGTGCACTCATCAGATGGCCGCGAATCACCGCATTACGCCATCCCAGGACCGCATAGCCCTTGCGCAACAGACGTCTTTTCTCAATACGCCAGGCACTGCGATTGCCCTTGAGCGTGGACACCAGAACATGCCAGTAGACGTTACGTCCGCGAGGGGCCGTAGCCGGATCTTCACGCGTAGAAACATAACGATGATGGCCATACACATGCTCAATTGCGAACACCGTGTCAAAGCTGAACGCCAACAACCAGCGGCCTATCAACATAGAAACCGGGTCCCAGGTACGGTGCGTCAGCTCATGGGCCGTAATGGTGCCCACCATACCGATCATCAGCCCGGTAATCAGCCAGGTGGACACGTGATGAACGCTGGCCGTGGCATCGCGGGCAGCGATCAGGTCATAGCTGACAAGCGAACTCAATACGGCGCCAAAACCAAGAGCATCGCCGCTGCTGACGCTCCAGAGCGCTGAAAACACGATAACACTTAACAAAGGCAGAGCCAGCCAGAGTTGAAACGTCAGAATGGCGGGGTACTTGAAGTCCGGCGTGCTGGTGTCATCACCACACAACGCATCGCCCAGCACATATATGACCAGTATCGCTAACAGACCAAAAGTGATCCACGCACCACCGGCGAGAATCGCAATAACAGACAAAAGGCCGACAGCATGAAAGAGAAAATATTTGAGGTAATGCAGCAGGTTCATAGAAACCTCTTTGATTGTGAATTAAACGACTAAAGGGTTACGAGCTGAGTGTTATGCGCCGTGATAAAGCGGTCGGCATGGATATGCTGACGACTGATACCCTGTTTTATCAGCAGCGCCATAACGCTATCGATCATCACTGGTGGGCCACATAGATAGGCATGCATACCGGTCTCAAGCACCTGATGCAGGTGCTCGGTAACCAACCCGCGCGCACCTTGCCAGGCGTCCTCCGCAGTGGCCTCGGACAGAACGGGCAAAAAGCGAAAGTCCGCGGGCCATTGCGCGGCAATCGCACTCAATTCATCAAGCGCATAAAGATCACGCTCTCGCCGCGCACCAAAGAGCAGCGTGACAGCACGTCTTACGCCCTCCAGCTGCGCCTGTTGCAGTAACGCCAGGAGCGGGGCTAGCCCACTGCCGCCGGCCACCAGCAGCAGCGGAGCCGATGACTCACGTAACCAGAACTCGCCCAACGGTCCTGCGACCGTGACCCGCTGACCAGGCAGATCAGCCTGTGCCACATAACTGGAAAACACCCCAGCGGGGACATGGCGTACAAAAAAGCTCACCAGCCCATCAGTCCGAGCGGCACTGGCAAAGGAGTAGCTGCGCGCTATGCCCGGCAACCCAGCCAGGCTCAGCTGAGCGTATTGGCCCGCCTTATAAGGCAGGTTTCGTTCAAGTTGAATCAACACGCGAGTGATGTCATGGGTCAGGCGTGTCTGTGCCAGCACCTGGCCCGACACAGCCAATGGCTGCCCCTGGGCGACCCCATCCACCTCAATGCACACATCACCTTTGGGCACGCTCTGGCATGCCAGAATGTAGCCCTGATCTAACTCTTCATCGGTAAGGATGTAGCCGGTTTCGGTCAACTCCCTTACTTGGCCCGCCAACAAACGGCACTTGCAGCTGGCACAGCCGCCCACCCGACAGCTATGGGGAAATGCCACGCCCTGACGCAACGCTGCCTGCAGTAAGGTTTCCTTGGGTTGAACGCTAATCGGCCGGCCATTGATACTGGCCGTCACGGGCTTTGCCCGCGCAAAGAGTGAAAACATACGACCTCCACTTGTGCTTGTTATGGGTCAGTTAATGCCTTCAGGTTAAAGAGGACATTCCGCATACGTGAGGTTTGCGGTTGACAAGCGCAGGTCATTTATTGACATTCTGCTGCGAGCGCTTCTCCACTTAGCCACCAGAACCGAGCACAGGCAGATGCACGATCTAATTCTTCCCATGCAGTACGTTCGCCAGATCAGCAGCCTGGTGACCGACATGGGTATTGATGCAGATGCCTGGCTCGCCCGCTCACAACTGTCCCAGGCGCAGCTGCAAGAAGACGAAATGCCGTTGTCCCTTGCACAATTCTGCCGACTGGTTGAAGACGTACTGAGCTGTACTGCTGAGCCGGCCTTTGGCCTGCTGCTGGGGGAGCGACTGATCGTCAATACCCACGGCCTGCTGGGCTATGCAGCCATGAACAGCACAAACTTGCGCCAAGCCGCACACTTGATTGAGCGCTACATCGGTCTTCGCACAAGCCTGATCAATGTGCGCTTGCAGGAAATTGCGGGCGAAACTCGACTGATTTTCAGTGAAACAACTCCGCTAGGCGGAATCAGCCATACCGTATTTGAAGCCGTCATCCTGGCGATCAAGAATGTATTGGACTTCATGACTCTGGGCAGTTGCCCACTACACCGCATCGCTTTTGCCTTCCCCAGTCCGAGCTATGCAGACTTGGCCTGCGAGGTGTGCAAGTGTGAAGTTGAATATGAGCAGGGCTGGAATGGTTTTGTACTGCCCACAGCCGCTCTCGACCAACCACTAAAAATGGCTGATGCCGCCAGCTTTCGTGATGCCGAACAAATCCTGCAACGCGAACTGGACAAACTCAGCACTGAACAGTCAATGAGTGCCCGTGTACGCCGGGTGATGCTGGAAAAGCAGCACGGCTTTCCCTCACTCAACCTGACCGCACGCCTGTTCCACCTAACACCACGCACACTTCACCGGCGCCTGCAGGCCGAAGGCACATCGTTCAAGGCGTTGCTCGAGGAAGTACGCCATCGTTTGGCGGTAGAGCATTTGAAAAGTGGCCATATGAGTGTCGAAGAAATTGCCTACAGCCTGGGCTATACCGACCTGGCCAACTTCCGCCGAGCATTCAAACGCTGGCAACAGCAATCACCTTCGGCTTTTCGCAATGCGCAGCGCGGTGGCCACCCACCGCCGGCGACTGGCTAACAGACATAAAAAAGCCGCTGGCAATGGCCAGCGGCTTTTTAGACAGCAGCCTTTACAGACTCAAGTCACGGCTAGACGCTTTGAGGAACTCGCGCTTGAGGTCTTCATAGGTGTGCACCGCCGGAAACTGCGGGAACTCGCGAATCACATTGTCTGGCGCATGGAACAGGATGCCTGCATGGGCTTCGCTGAGCATGGTGGTGTCATTGTAGGAGTCGCCCGCCGCAATCACGCGGTAATAGAGACTTTTGAAGGCGATAACCGACTGACGCTTGGGATCTTTCTGGCGCAGCTGGTAATCGACCACACGATCGGTTTCATCGGTGATCAGCTTATGGCACAGCAGCGCGGGGAAACCCAACTGACGCATCAGCGGTTGAGAGAACTCGTAGAAGGTGTCAGAAAGAATCACCACCTGAAAGCGCTCACGCAGCCAGTCGACAAACTCCACCGCACCTTCTAGAGGCTTGAGGGTAGCAATCACTGCCTGGATATCGGACAGTTTCAAACCGTGCTCGTCCAGGATGCGCAGGCGCTGCTTCATCAGCACGTCATAGTCCGGAATATCCCGGGTGGTCGCTTTCAGCGATTCGATGCCAGTTTTTTCCGCGAAGGCGATCCAGATTTCCGGGACCAACACGCCTTCCAGGTCGAGACACGCGATTTCCACAGGACACTCCTAGCTTGGATTTATTTGAGAAGGCGGCACTCTAGCGACTCCCCCAACGCTCTGCAACGCAGAGCCTTATAGCCGAACGAAAGGTCAACCATTGAACTTGGTTATTTAGCCGCATAACCGGCTTTTGCTACCATCGCGGCACAAGACGCATGACGTCACCATAACTAGGAATTCAGCCCGATGAGCCACCCCTTCGACGTAGCCGAACTGGCGGCGAGCTACGCCAACAAGTCCCCCCAAGACATTCTCAAACTCGCCTTCGAGCATTTTGGCGATGAACTGTGGCTGTCCTTCAGCGGCGCCGAGGACGTGGTACTGGTCGATATGGCCTGGAAGCTCAACAAGAACATCAAAGTCTTCAGCCTCGATACAGGCCGCCTGCACCCGGAGACCTACCGGTTTATTGATCAGGTGCGCGAGCACTACAGCATCAGTATTGACGTATTGTCGCCAGAAGCCGCTGCACTGGAGGCTATGGTCAAGCAAAAGGGCCTGTTCAGCTTCTACAAAGATGGCCATAGCGAATGCTGCGGCATCCGCAAGACCGCCCCGCTACGACGCAAGCTTGCCACGGTAAAAGCCTGGGCCACCGGCCAACGCCGTGACCAGAGCCCCGGCACACGCAGCCAGGTGGCGGTGTTGGAAATTGACGGCGCCTTTTCTACAGCGAATAACACCCTGTACAAGTTCAATCCACTGGCACAAATGAGCAGTGAAGACGTCTGGGCCTATATCCGCATGCTGGAACTGCCTTACAACAGCTTGCATGAGCGCGGTTTTATCAGCATCGGTTGCGAACCCTGCACCCGCCCGGTTCTGCCGAACCAGCACGAACGTGAAGGCCGCTGGTGGTGGGAAGAAGCCACACAGAAAGAATGCGGTCTGCATGCCGGCAACCTGATCACCAAGAACTGACAACAACAACCTGGGTATTCCAAACGCACAAAAAAGGCCAGTCATCGACTGGCCTTTTTTGTGCGTGACGTGTTCTCAGCTCTTATCCGTCTGCCGCTGACGACGCACCATATAACGCTCAACATAGGAGCACGACGGAATCACCGTATAGCCCAGGCGCTCGGCATATTGCAGCGCATGCTCGGTCAGGGCCGCAGCAATACCGCGCCCACGCAGCGAGTTGGGAACAAAGGTACGATAGATATCCAGGGTCTGCTTCCCTAAGTCCATATACGCCAGGTACGCCCGATCACCATCTACTGTGGTTTCGAATTGATGACCGGTCAGGTCATGGTGAATGGACAACGCCTCGCTCATCGCAACTCCTTTGTTAACTCGCGCAACCCGCTATTGGCTCGTGCCGTAATCGGGATCAACACACCCTGCATCTATTAAGTTGTAGGCAATAATCAGGAGCTTATCAGGCCAAAACCGCTGCGGCCACGCGAATCAATGACTTAGACGGCATAAGTGCGACCTTGCCCAAGCCGCCCCTTACCTGATTTGCTGCCGCATACACTGCAACGGGTTCTGACCATACATTGGCACATACAGACGCTTGTCTACCTTAAGCGTTCAACAATCAGTGCCACAATCAAACCACCATAAACGTTGCGCAAAGAACTGCCAGGCGCCATAGGGCTGATTGTTTTTTAACCAAAATATGCCCAATAACGGGGCAATTTCGCAGTAAACAGAAAAAAATCTATGCGTCTTGCCTTGCCTCCGTTTACTTACTACAAGTTACAGGTAGTATGTACGCCGGCTAATTTCCTACCATCAGGAAATTGCTTTTATGGAAAAACTCCACCTCAAGGGGAACACGATGAACAACGTTCTGAAATTCTCTGCTCTGGCATTGGCCGCAGTTCTGGCTACCGGTTGCAGCAGCATCTCCAAAGAAACTGAAGCTCGTCTGACTGCAACTGAAGATGCAGCTGCTCGCGCTCAAGCCCGTGCCGACGAAGCCTATCGTAAGGCTGATGACGCTCTGGCTGCCGCTCAGAAGGCTCAGCAAACTGCTGATGAAGCCAACGAGCGCGCTCTGCGTATGCTGGAAAAAGCCAGCCGCAAGTAATAGCTCACAAGGCTATGACAAGCCGACCCAGTTTCTGGGTCGGCTTTTTTATTGCCTGCGATTCGTCGGGCAATAAAAAACCCGCCGGCTTTTACGCATAGCGGGTCCGTTGAGCGCAGCAGGTGCTTGCTTAGATGGCAGACTCGCCGGCTACCACCGCCTGATCAGGCTGAGCAATCTCTACTGGCAGGCCATCTTCAGCAGCCACCACTTCACGCAGCATTTCCCAATCCAGGCGCAGATCAGCGAACGCATCATTTTTCAGCAGTGCATTGATCACCGCCGTGTGCTTGTCCACGACCGAAGCATCGCCCGAATCATCCAGCGGCGCATGCGCCTCCAGATAGACCTTGCCGCCGCTGCGACCAAACTTGTAAGGCTCGTTGATGATGCGCACCGATGTCCCCACAGACACCATCGACGCGAGCTTCAAGACGTTGTGGTTGAGCATGCGGAAGCAGCCATGGCTGACGCGCATGCCAATACCAAACTTCTTGTTCGAACCGTGAATCAGGTAACCCGGAACCGACAAGCCCATCTTGTAAGGACCCAGCGGGTTGTCCGGACCTGGAGGCACATAGGCAGGCAATGGATCGCCATCAGCAGCATGTTCTTCACGAATCGACTTGGGTGGCGACCAGCCCGGGTTCGGCGTTTTGGCTGTAATGCGCGCATTGGCAACCGGCGAGCTCCAGCCCTCACGACCAATGCCCAATGGGTAGGTGTAAACCACATTGCGGCCTTTCGGGTAGTAGTACATGCGGTATTCGGCGAGGTTGATCACGATACCCTCGCGCGGGCCAGGCGGCAGGATGTAACGCGTAGGTAGGATGATCTCGGTGCCTTCGCCAGGCAACCAGGGGTCAACACCCGGGTTGGCCACTACCATTTCCAGATAACCCAGGTCATTGGCCACGCCCAGGTCGGCGAAGGTGTCTTCATACTTGGCCTTGACCACCCGAATCTCGCCCACCACGTCCTCACCAGGCGGTGGTAAAGGCAACTCGAGAGCATTGGCGGACGCTACCGCAAAGACAGCAGCAAGTGGCAGGCAGCGGGTGACGGCAAAAGCACGCGACAACATCCGGTAATTCCTGACGAAAATGGTTGATAAAAGTAAGCAGCGATTGTACACCGATTGAACAGCCGCTTGGAAAGCTCAGCGCCCGGGCAATGCCGAACGTTCGCCCCGCTTCTGCGCCTCGAATGTCGCCCGACAGGCCGGACACAACCGCTTGTCACGCAACATTGTCTTGTCCAGATCGCGCCATACCGGCTGCGCGGGCAACAAACCACCGCACAGCGTACGGTCAGCGAACTCGCCCAGTTCAAGCTGGCGCGCCAGCAGATGCACGCGCACTTCGCGGCAGGCGAACAGGTCAAGCTGCTCGTCAGGCTCGATCAGTTGATAGGCGTGCAAGGACCAGGCAGGACGCGGCATTGAGGGCTCCAATACGGGGCCGCCACATTAGCCGAAAGGCACGATACAGAAAAGCCTGTCAGAGCAAAGGTTTCAGGGTCGGCCAGACGTTTTCCAGCAACTTGGGTTGTGCCTCGGCCGTGGGGTGAATGCCGTCGTTTTGCATCAGCGAAGGCACGCCACCTATGCCTTCCAGCACGAAAGGCACCAAGGCTGAGCCAGTCTCATTGGCAACCTTGGGGAACACATCGGCGAAAGCTGTTGTGTATCTCACACCGTAATTAGGCGGCAGTAGCATCCCCAAAATCAGCACTTTGGCCCCAACCTTCTGTGACTGCTGAACCATGGCCGCAAGGTTTTGTTGCAATTGCACTGGCGGCTGACCGCGCAGGCCATCGTTGCCTCCCAACTCGATAATCACCAGCTCCGGCTGATGCTCGGCAAGTAACGCAGGCAGCCGTGCGGCGCCGCCTGCACTGGTGTCGCCGCTAATCGAAGCGTTGACCACCTGGTGGGCAAAACCCTCTTCGGACAGGCGTTTTTCCAGCAAGGCGACCCACCCCTGGCGGGTATCCAGGCCAAAAGCAGCGCTGATACTATCGCCGACGACCAGTACGGTACCCGCGAACGCCGCAGGCCCCCACAGCAGCAGGCTCAGGGCAGTACCGATCAACCACTTACGCATTGGATTCTCCATGAGCTCAAGTATTCTCACCGCGCGAAACCTTAGCAAAGTGGTCCCCAGCACGGAAGGCGAACTCACCATACTCCATGATCTGTCGCTGGAGCTGGTATCCGGTGACAGCCTGGCGATTGTCGGCAGCTCCGGCTCGGGCAAATCCACCCTCCTCGGCCTGCTGGCCGGGCTCGATCTCCCCAGTAGCGGCAGTGTGGTGCTGGCAGGCAATGACCTGGCCGTCCTTGATGAAGACCAGCGCGCCCGTGTACGCGCCGAGCATGTGGGCTTTGTTTTTCAGTCCTTCCAACTGCTCGACAGCCTCAATGCCCTGGAAAACGTCATGCTACCGCTGGAGCTTGAAGGCCATGCCGATGCCCGCCAGCGCGCCCGCACCCTGCTCGACCGCGTCGGCCTGGGCCAACGTCTCACCCACTACCCACGCCAGCTCTCCGGCGGTGAGCAGCAGCGTGTGGCGATCGCCCGCGCCTTTGCCGCCGAGCCTGCCGTGCTGTTTGCCGACGAACCCACAGGCAACCTCGACAGCCATACCGGGGAGCGCATCAGCGACCTGCTGTTCGAGCTGAACCAGGAGCGCGGCGCGACCCTGATACTGGTCACCCATGACGAGCGCCTGGCGCACCGCTGCCAACGCCTTATCCGCCTGGAAGGCGGCCACCTGGTCGACCAAGTGGAACCCTGATGAAACAGCTGCCATTTACCCGCCTGCTCTCTCTCGCTAGCCGTCAGTTGCTGCGCGATGCTCGCTCAGGCGAGCTGCGCGTGCTGTTTTCCGCCTTGCTGATCGCGGTCGCCGCCAGCACGGCCATCGGTTATTTCAGCGCACGCCTGAATGACGGCATGCTGCTACGCGCCACCGAATTCCTCGCCGCCGACCTGCGCCTGACCGGCAGCTCGCCCAGCACACCCGAGCAAATCAGCACGGGTAAACAGTTGGGGCTGGAACATGCCCAGCTGGTGGAGTTCTCCAGCGTGGTAGCCAGCGATGCCGGCATTCAGCTGGCCAGCATCAAAGCAGCGGACAGCGCTTACCCGCTGCGCGGCGAACTGAAGAGTGCCACCGCGCTGTATGACGCTGAACAAATCGGCACCGGCCCGCAGCCCGGTGAAGCCTGGGCCGAAGCCCGGCTGTTTGTCGCCCTCAATCTCAAACCCGGCGACAGCGTTGAAGTCGGCGCCAAGACCCTGCGCCTGACCCGAGTATTGACCTTTCTCCCGGATGAAGCCGGTGACTTTTACAGCCTGACCCCGCACTTGCTGATGCACCTGGACGACCTGGCCGCCACCGGCGTGGTGCAACCCGGCAGCCGCGTGCGCTATCAGGAACTGTGGCGCGGCGAGGCTGATGCCTTGGCGCAGTATCGTCAGGGCATCACCCTCGCCCCCAACCAGCGCCTGGAAGATGCCAAAGATGGCAATCGCCAGGTCGGCAGTGCCCTGGGCCGCGCCGAACGCTATCTGAACCTCGCCAGCCTGGCCGCCGTGCTGCTGGCCGGGGTGGCCGTGGCCCTGTCGGCCGCACGCTTTGCCGCCAGGCGTTTCGATGCCAGTGCACTGCTGCGCTGCCTGGGGCTGTCCCGTAACCAGGCACTCGGCCTGTTCAGCCTGCAACTGGCACTGCTGGGGATTACTGCCAGCCTGATCGGCGCACTGCTGGGCTGGCTGGCTCAGCTTGCTCTGTTCAACCTGCTGCAGGACCTACTCCCAGCGCAGATCCCACCCGGTGGCCTATGGCCCGCGCTAGCCGGTATGGCTACAGGACTGGTCGCCCTCGCCGGCTTCGCCTTACCGCCACTGGCCGCACTCGGCCGTGTGCCGCCGTTGCGAGTCCTGCGCCGCGATCTGCTGCCGGTGCCGGCCAGCTCCTGGATGGTGTATGGCGCCGCTCTACTGGCGCTGGGCCTGATCATGTGGCGCTTGAGCCTCGACCTGCAGCTGACTTTCGCCCTGCTCGGTGGCGGCTTGGTCACCGCACTGCTACTGGGTGGATTGCTGCTGCTCGGCCTGCAGAGCCTACGCCGCATGCTGGCCGGCGCTTCGCTGCCCTGGCGGCTGGGCCTGGGCCAATTGCTGCGTCACCCACTGGCTGCAGCCGGACAGTCGCTGGCTTTCGGCCTGATCATTCTGGCCATGGCGCTGATCGCCTTGCTGCGTGGCGAACTGCTCGACACCTGGCAGGATCAGCTGCCCGAAAATGCGCCTAACCACTTCGCCCTGAATATCCTGCCGGCAGACAAGGACGCCTTCGCCGCTCGCCTTAATGAACTATCACCGCACCCCGCACCATTGTTCCCCGTGGTGCCCGGTCGACTGGTGATGATCAATGGCGAACCAGTACGACAGATCGTCAGCAAGGAATCCCAGGGCGAGCGCGCGATTCGCCGCGACCTGAGCCTGACATGGGCCGAGGATTTGCCAGCGGATAACAACTTGATCGCCGGTAACTGGTGGACAGATGCCAATACCAGCGAATTGCCGGGCGTATCGGTGGAGTCCGAACTGGCCGAAAGCCTGCAACTGAAACTCGGCGACCGCTTGAGCTTCAGCGTCGGCGGCCTTAACCGAGATGCGGTGGTCAGCAGCCTACGTGAAGTGGACTGGAATAACTTCCAGCCCAACTTCTATATGATCTTCCAGCCCGGCACCCTGCAGGATCTACCGGTCACCTACTTGACCAGCTTCTACCTGCCGCCGCAGTACGAAAAGCAACTGGTTGAGCTGTCGCGTGCTTTCCCGGCCGTGACCTTGCTGCAGGTCGAGGCGCTGCTGGAACAACTGCGCAGCATCCTCGCCCAGGTCACCCTGGCCATCGAGTTTGTCCTGCTGTTCGTGCTGGCGGCCGGCCTTGCTGTGCTGTTCGCCGGACTGCAAGCCACCCTAGATGAACGCATTCGCCAGGGCGCTCTGCTGCGCGCGCTGGGCGCCGAACGCAAACTGTTGATCAAGGCGCGCCGTGCCGAGTTCGGCCTGCTTGGCGCATCCAGCGGCCTGCTGGCGGCCTTTGGTTGTGAGCTGATCAGCTTTCTGCTCTATCGATTTGCCTTCGACCTCACCTGGCAGCCGCATCCCTGGCTACTGCTGCTGCCGTTGATCGGTGCGTTGCTGGTCGGTACGGCAGGCGTTCTTGGCACGCGCCGCGCCTTGAATATCAGCCCGCTGACGGTGCTGCGCGAGGGCTGATAGACTCGCGCACCACTCCCAACAAGCTGAACTATGAGTCGCTACCGCCCACCCCGCTCTGCCGGCACTCCCCTGATCACCCCCGAGGGCGAGGCACGCATGCGTGCCGAGTTGCATGAACTGTGGCATGTACGCCGCCCTCAGGTTACCCAGTCGGTCAGTGAAGCTGCCGCCCAGGGCGACCGTTCAGAGAATGCCGAATACACCTACGGCAAGAAGATGCTGCGCGAGATCGACAGCCGTGTACGTTTCCTGACCAAGCGCCTGGAAAACCTCAAGGTGGTCAGCGCCCGCCCCAGCGACCCGGACAAAGTCTACTTCGGCGCCTGGGTTACTCTGGAAGATGAAGACGGCAGCGAGTCGCGCTACCGCATCATCGGCCCCGACGAGCTGGACTTAAAAAACAACCTGATCAGCATCGACTCCCCCCTGGCCCGCGCCCTTGTGGGCAAGAGCCTGGACGCCGAGGTGCGGGTACAGACGCCAACTGGCGAGAAGACCTGGTACATCGTTGCCATCGACTACCCGTGACCGAGCCCCACATGCCCACC
>NZ_QAIG01000003.1 GCF_003060885.1 Pseudomonas sp. HMWF032 | reverse complement strand
AAAGCCGCGACAGTGGCTGGTTTGTTTTTGCGGGTAAAAGTAAAACCCCCGATCGTTTTCACGATCGGGGGTTTTGGTATAGGTGCTTGACGATGACCTACTCTCACATGGGGAAACCCCACACTACCATCGGCGATGCATCGTTTCACTACTGAGTTCGGGATGGGATCAGGTGGTTCCAATGCTCTATGGTCGTCAAGCGATTCAGCTGGGATGTCGTCGTGAGACGCTATCCCGAATTGGGTATGTGATTGGTTTTGTAGTTGTGCAAATTTTCGGCTGTTGCAGTCTTCATAGAGACACACAAACATCAAATTGTTTGGGTGTTATATGGTCAAGCCTCACGGGCAATTAGTATTGGTTAGCTCAACGCCTCACAGCGCTTACACACCCAACCTATCAACGTCGTAGTCTTCGACGGCCCTTTAGGGAACTCAAGGTTCCAGTGAGATCTCATCTTGAGGCAAGTTTCCCGCTTAGATGCTTTCAGCGGTTATCTTTTCCGAACATAGCTACCCGGCAATGCCACTGGCGTGACAACCGGAACACCAGAGGTTCGTCCACTCCGGTCCTCTCGTACTAGGAGCAGCCCCTCTCAAATCTCAAACGTCCACGGCAGATAGGGACCGAACTGTCTCACGACGTTCTAAACCCAGCTCGCGTACCACTTTAAATGGCGAACAGCCATACCCTTGGGACCGGCTTCAGCCCCAGGATGTGATGAGCCGACATCGAGGTGCCAAACACCGCCGTCGATATGAACTCTTGGGCGGTATCAGCCTGTTATCCCCGGAGTACCTTTTATCCGTTGAGCGATGGCCCTTCCATACAGAACCACCGGATCACTAAGACCTACTTTCGTACCTGCTCGACGTGTCTGTCTCGCAGTCAAGCGCGCTTTTGCCTTTATACTCTACGACCGATTTCCGACCGGTCTGAGCGCACCTTCGTACTCCTCCGTTACTCTTTAGGAGGAGACCGCCCCAGTCAAACTACCCACCATACACTGTCCTCGATCCGGATAACGGACCAGAGTTAGAACCTCAAGGTTGCCAGGGTGGTATTTCAAGGATGGCTCCACGCGAACTGGCGTCCACGCTTCAAAGCCTCCCACCTATCCTACACAAGCAAACTCAAAGTCCAGTGCAAAGCTATAGTAAAGGTTCACGGGGTCTTTCCGTCTAGCCGCGGATACACTGCATCTTCACAGCGATTTCAATTTCACTGAGTCTCGGGTGGAGACAGCGCCGCCATCGTTACGCCATTCGTGCAGGTCGGAACTTACCCGACAAGGAATTTCGCTACCTTAGGACCGTTATAGTTACGGCCGCCGTTTACCGGGGCTTCGATCAAGAGCTTCGCGTTAGCTAACCCCATCAATTAACCTTCCGGCACCGGGCAGGCGTCACACCCTATACGTCCACTTTCGTGTTTGCAGAGTGCTGTGTTTTTAATAAACAGTCGCAGCGGCCTGGTATCTTCGACCGGCATGGGCTTACGTAGTAAATACTTCACCCTCACCGGCGCACCTTCTCCCGAAGTTACGGTGCCATTTTGCCTAGTTCCTTCACCCGAGTTCTCTCAAGCGCCTTGGTATTCTCTACCTAACCACCTGTGTCGGTTTGGGGTACGGTTCCTAATTACCTGAAGCTTAGAAGCTTTTCCTGGAAGCATGGCATCAACCACTTCGTCATCTAAAAGATAACTCGTCATCAGTTCTCGGCCTTGATTTCCCGGATTTACCTAAGAAATCAGCCTACCACCTTAAACACGGACAACCAACGCCGTGCTGGCCTAGCCTTCTCCGTCCCTCCATCGCAGTAATTAGAAGTACGGGAATATTAACCCGTTTCCCATCGACTACGCATTTCTGCCTCGCCTTAGGGGCCGACTCACCCTGCGTCGATTAACGTTGCGCAGGAAACCTTGGTCTTTCGGCGTGGGAGTTTTTCACTCCCATTGTCGTTACTCATGTCAGCATTCGCACTTCTGATACCTCCAGCAAGCTTCTCAACTCACCTTCACAGGCTTACAGAACGCTCCTCTACCGCTCAACTTACGTTGAACCCGTAGCTTCGGTGTATGGTTTGAGCCCCGTTACATCTTCCGCGCAGGCCGACTCGACTAGTGAGCTATTACGCTTTCTTTAAAGGGTGGCTGCTTCTAAGCCAACCTCCTAGCTGTCTAAGCCTTCCCACATCGTTTCCCACTTAACCATAACTTTGGGACCTTAGCTGACGGTCTGGGTTGTTTCCCTTTTCACGACGGACGTTAGCACCCGCCGTGTGTCTCCCGTGCTGACACTTGCTGGTATTCGGAGTTTGCATCGGTTTGGTAAGTCGGGATGACCCCCTAGCCGAAACAGTGCTCTACCCCCAGCAGTGATACACGAGGCGCTACCTAAATAGCTTTCGAGGAGAACCAGCTATCTCCGAGCTTGATTAGCCTTTCACTCCGATCCACAGGTCATCCGCTAACTTTTCAACGGTAGTCGGTTCGGTCCTCCAGTCAGTGTTACCTAACCTTCAACCTGCCCATGGATAGATCGCCCGGTTTCGGGTCTATACCCAGCGACTAAACGCCCTATTAAGACTCGCTTTCGCTACGCCTCCCCTATTCGGTTAAGCTCGCCACTGAATATAAGTCGCTGACCCATTATACAAAAGGTACGCAGTCACCCAACAAAGTGGGCTCCCACTGCTTGTACGCATACGGTTTCAGGATCTATTTCACTCCCCTCTCCGGGGTTCTTTTCGCCTTTCCCTCACGGTACTAGTTCACTATCGGTCAGTCAGTAGTATTTAGCCTTGGAGGATGGTCCCCCCATATTCAGACAAAGTTTCTCGTGCTCCGTCCTACTCGATTTCATTGATAAGAGAATTTCGTGTACGGGGCTATCACCCACTACGGCGGCACTTTCCAGAGCCTTCCACTATTCTCAAATCAACTTAAGGGCTAGTCCCCGTTCGCTCGCCACTACTAAGGGAATCTCGGTTGATTTCTTTTCCTCAGGGTACTTAGATGTTTCAGTTCCCCTGGTTCGCCTTACACACCTATGTATTCAGTGTGTAATAACCAGCTTATGCTGGCTGGGTTCCCCCATTCAGAGATCTCCGGATCAAAGTCTGTTTGCCGACTCCCCGGAGCTTATCGCAGGCTACAACGTCTTTCATCGCCTCTGACTGCCAAGGCATCCACCGTATGCGCTTCTTCACTTGACCATATAACCCCAAGCAATCTGGTTATTGTCTCTAACGTGAAGACGACATTCGCCGAAAATTTGCAATTGAGAACTACAAATTTTACCTTGACCAGATTAATTACCAGTGAAAGTAATCAATCAGTCACTTCTATCACATACCCAAATTTTTAAAGAACGATTTGTTACTGGTCAAAGACCAGAAATCAACATTCATCTGCCTAGCAGGAACGTTCATTTCTGAACTCTAAACGAGACTGTGTATGGTGGAGCCAAGCGGGATCGAACCGCTGACCTCCTGCGTGCAAGGCAGGCGCTCTCCCAGCTGAGCTATGGCCCCATATTCTTACAAGGCCAAACCCCACAACAATTGGTGGGTCTGGGCAGATTCGAACTGCCGACCTCACCCTTATCAGGGGTGCGCTCTAACCAACTGAGCTACAGACCCAATCGTCTTTCTCAATGAATCAAGCAATTCGTGTGGGAACTTATGAAGAAGCTGAAGTCTTCGATTAAGGAGGTGATCCAGCCGCAGGTTCCCCTACGGCTACCTTGTTACGACTTCACCCCAGTCATGAATCACACCGTGGTAACCGTCCCCCTTGCGGTTAGACTAGCTACTTCTGGTGCAACCCACTCCCATGGTGTGACGGGCGGTGTGTACAAGGCCCGGGAACGTATTCACCGTGACATTCTGATTCACGATTACTAGCGATTCCGACTTCACGCAGTCGAGTTGCAGACTGCGATCCGGACTACGATCGGTTTTATGGGATTAGCTCCACCTCGCGGCTTGGCAACCCTTTGTACCGACCATTGTAGCACGTGTGTAGCCCTGGCCGTAAGGGCCATGATGACTTGACGTCATCCCCACCTTCCTCCGGTTTGTCACCGGCAGTCTCCTTAGAGTTCCCACCCGAGGTGCTGGTAACTAAGGACAAGGGTTGCGCTCGTTACGGGACTTAACCCAACATCTCACGACACGAGCTGACGACAGCCATGCAGCACCTGTGTCTGAGTTCCCGAAGGCACCAATCTATCTCTAGAAAGTTCTCAGCATGTCAAGGCCAGGTAAGGTTCTTCGCGTTGCTTCGAATTAAACCACATGCTCCACCGCTTGTGCGGGCCCCCGTCAATTCATTTGAGTTTTAACCTTGCGGCCGTACTCCCCAGGCGGTCAACTTAATGCGTTAGCTGCGCCACTAAAATCTCAAGGATTCCAACGGCTAGTTGACATCGTTTACGGCGTGGACTACCAGGGTATCTAATCCTGTTTGCTCCCCACGCTTTCGCACCTCAGTGTCAGTATCAGTCCAGGTGGTCGCCTTCGCCACTGGTGTTCCTTCCTATATCTACGCATTTCACCGCTACACAGGAAATTCCACCACCCTCTACCGTACTCTAGCTCAGCAGTTTTGAAAGCAGTTCCCAGGTTGAGCCCGGGGATTTCACTTCCAACTTACTGAACCACCTACGCGCGCTTTACGCCCAGTAATTCCGATTAACGCTTGCACCCTTCGTATTACCGCGGCTGCTGGCACGAAGTTAGCCGGTGCTTATTCTGTCGGTAACGTCAAAACAATAACGTATTAGGTTACTGCCCTTCCTCCCAACTTAAAGTGCTTTACAATCCGAAGACCTTCTTCACACACGCGGCATGGCTGGATCAGGCTTTCGCCCATTGTCCAATATTCCCCACTGCTGCCTCCCGTAGGAGTCTGGACCGTGTCTCAGTTCCAGTGTGACTGATCATCCTCTCAGACCAGTTACGGATCGTCGCCTTGGTGAGCCATTACCTCACCAACTAGCTAATCCGACCTAGGCTCATCTAATGGCGCGAGGTCCGAAGATCCCCCGCTTTCTCCCGTAGGACGTATGCGGTATTAGCGTCCGTTTCCGAACGTTATCCCCCACCACTAGGCAGATTCCTAGGCATTACTCACCCGTCCGCCGCTCTCAAGAGAAGCAAGCTTCTCTCTACCGCTCGACTTGCATGTGTTAGGCCTGCCGCCAGCGTTCAATCTGAGCCATGATCAAACTCTTCAGTTCAATACTGCTTGGGTTTTGAGAAAACCCTAAACTTGGCTCAGCAATCGCAAAACTTTCAATTTAATGAAAGGTAACTCTCGAATTAACGAGTGTTGCTTTGTGATGCTGATAATCTTGCGACTAACAGTCTTACCTCACAAGCACCCACACGAATTGCTTGATTCAGTTGTTAAAGAGCGGTTGGTTAAGTCTTTCGTCTCAACCGAGGCGCGCATTCTACAGCAGCCTCATTCTCCGTCAAGCGATTTCGAAAATTTCTTTTCAATC
>NZ_QAIG01000014.1 GCF_003060885.1 Pseudomonas sp. HMWF032 | reverse complement strand
GTGATACCGCGAGCTTTTTCTTCTGGAGCGCTGTCGATCTTGTCGAAGTCAACCTTGGCCGAACCGAATACTTCGGAGCAGACGCGGGTCAGAGCAGCAGTAAGAGTGGTTTTACCGTGGTCAACGTGACCGATAGTACCAACGTTGACGTGCGGCTTGTTACGCTCAAACTTTTCTTTAGCCATTTTGACTGCCTCCCAGAGAAGAATTGACCAAGTATCACAGCCATAAAACAAAGGCAGATACTCTCATATCTGCCTTCATCAAATGGAGCTCATGAGCGGACTTGAACCGCTGACCTCACCCTTACCAAGGGTGTGCTCTACCAACTGAGCTACATGAGCGAAACACATTGCAAGAGCAGCAATGCTGGAGCGGGTAGCGGGAATCGAACCCGCATCATCAGCTTGGAAGGCTGAGGTTCTACCACTGAACTATACCCGCGTAGCCTGCAGCTCTCGCTAAATCTGGTGGAGGGAGAAGGATTCGAACCTTCGAAGTCGATGACGTCAGATTTACAGTCTGATCCCTTTGGCCACTCGGGAATCCCTCCAAACGGGGCGGCATTCTGTTTCGATGCCGACCTACTGTCAAGCAATTTCTCATTAAAAAACCTGAGGTTAGCTAATTTGACAGCAACTTCGCAGATTACTTGTTAGCGCCACCCTGCGAAGCGGGCGCCATTCTATGCATTCTATTGAACACTTGCAACCCCTTCACACGGCATTAATTGATGTTGTAAGCCTTTGAAGTCAAAAGCTAAACGCTGCAGCAGGGCATCATCAGCCAGACGCCGACTTTCCGGGGCAATACGCACCCAGAAACTGCGGTGCGCGCGGGTCAACTCACGCAAGGAAGGCTCGTAGCCGGCATCGCGCAGACGCTGCATGACACTGGCAGCGGAATCACTGCGTGGAAAGATACCCAAGGAAATACCATTAGCCAGATCGCCCTGGGTAATGATGTAGCTATCAATCTTGCGAGCCTGCAGCTCACGTAATTGCCGCAAAGAGGCCTGACGCGAAGCCAGAGGCGGCAGATACACCCAGTAATCGACACCCGCCGCAGCATCCATACTCTGCACACGCGACTGAATATCCAGACTAAGCAACCGCTGCTCAACCGAAGCAGCCTCTGCAGCCACCTCAAAGCTACCCAAAAACAGACAGACAGCCTCCGCCACGGGCGCCGCCACCACATCTCGACGTGCAGGAGCGCTGGATTCACTGAGCAATCGAATATCGCGCTTGCTCTCCTGCGCCATATTCAGCGGCGCGATCTCAGTAACCCGCAGCGGTGCCTGCTGCTGGTGCCAGACGTAGTAAAACAGATTCAAAACCACTAACCACAAGAACATCCAGCGCATGCATGACCTCAATCTACGGGGCAAGCGATCGCCAAGCCGATAAACACCAGATCTGGCACAACCTGCGCCCCAGGAATTTCATCAACAACCAGAGCCGCATCGCCACCGGTCAAAAACACATCGAATGAATTGCCCAGACATTCAACTGCCGCCGCCAGCTGGCCACTGACAAAACCACGCAGCATCAATAGACAACCACGCTCAACCGCCTCTGCCGTCGAACGCCCAGGCGAAAACCCCCTAAGCGCCTGAGCTGCCTCATCCGCGTCATAGCGTGTTCTGCGCGTATGGGTACGCAACTGAGTGCGCATCAACGGCAAACCAGGACAAATAAACCCACCCAGATGCTGCCCCTCGGCAGTGACAAAGTCAGATGTGACAGCGGTACCAAGGTCAATCACCAGGCAGCCACGTCGAGATAACTGATAAGCCCCAACAACTGCCAACCAGCGATCAGACCCAAGGCGCTCATACTGCTCATAGCCGTTACGCACCCCCGCAAGCTCAGTAGCCGGTCCTGCACGCAGACACACAACAGCAAAAGCAGTTTCGAGCAACGCCATTAAAGAGGTCGTTTCATCGTCACTGCGCACACTCACCAAACGACAAGTACGTAGCCGCGCACCCTGCTCTCGAACCGCCAGCAACAGCGCCTGATCGGAGTCAACGACACCACCCGCAACAGCCGAAGCCCCATCAAGCAAGCGCCACTTGATCAATGTATTACCGCAGTCGAGCTCAAGAATCATCACGCAACCTCAGACTAAGCTCGCCGCCACTGAAAACACGCTCCACACCTTCGACCTGCAGCCGAATGGCACCCGACTGATCCACACCAAGCACCACCCCTTCAACAGGCGCGCTACCTGCCGTCAACGCGACAGGACGCAACTGCCATAGATGATTACGCTGCCATTCATCTTGCAGCGCAGAAAAACCATCCCCCAGCTGGACTTCGAGGTAGCGGGACAGCTGCCGATTGAGTGCACGCACCAACGCATTACGATCCAGCTGATACCCCAACTCAACCCGCATAGACGTCCAGGCCTGACCAATTGTGCCGGACTCCGCAGCCAGCATATTCACGTTCAAACCGATGCCAATTACCACATGGCAAACATCTGCCGGATCACCGGACAACTCCAACAGGATACCGGCCAACTTACGCTCGCCGACTAGCACATCGTTGGGCCACTTCAATCCAGCAGAGGAAACACCGTGATCGCGAACGACCTGCAGCAGCGCCAACCCTACAGCCAGGCTCATACCTTCCAGCTGCCGCATGCCCCCCTCAATGCGCAACACGAGGCTGTAATAGATGTTTTCACCGAAAGGACTGACCCAACTGCGCCCGCGCCGACCGCGCCCGCTAGTCTGCCGCTCAGCCAACACATAGAACGGTAGCGCTGGCGATGACGGCAAAAGCCGCAACGCCTCAGCATTGGTCGAGTCGAGACTAGGAACCACATAAGCCTGCCAACCAGGCCCATCATCCTGGACATTCAAGCACTGCGCGTCCAACAACCTCAACGGTGCCTCTAACCGGTAACCGCGGCCACGCACCTTATGCACCGACAAGCCCAGCTCGGCTTGTAGCGCCTGCAGTTTCTTCCACACCGCAGCACGACTAACACCCAATTCAGCACCGAGGGCTTCTCCGGAGTGGAAGCGCCCGTCCTGAAGGAGCCTTAACAATGAAAGCATGCGAGTCCTACCAGCAAATGAGGCACGCATGATAGCGACGTGCCGTAATGTTGCCTATCAAAGCCGCGACAGTGGCTGGTTTGTTTTTGCGGGTAAAAGTAAAACCCCCGATCGTTTTCACGAT
>NZ_QAIG01000002.1:182537-185743 GCF_003060885.1 Pseudomonas sp. HMWF032 | reverse complement strand
CCCCCCAACACCCCATCAGCAAAAACAGAAAACTCAATCAAAGAGTTACAAGCACTATTTTCATCAGAAAAAAAACCGAAGGAACGAGGAAATTTTTCATCACTCAAACCCCACCCCCTCGACACATCCAGATAACTCAATAAAAAAACAACAACAGTAAAATCTCTGTAATCAGAGTAATCCAATCCCTCTTTTGAACCAAACTCACTCAAAATTCTAAAAAAGTCATCTTTATGTACCAAAGATAAAATCATATACCCTCCACCATATCTAAACACACCTGCTCCGCCAAGTCAGAACCATTTACGACCAACTGCTCTAAAACCTTTTTCCGCCTCAACCAGTTATTATATATCTTCGAAACCTTATCCTGCACATAAAAATCCGGAACAGGAATGTTAAAGCCAGCTAAATCCTTTAGCCCAATATGCGTCTGAACAGACCCAACTCTATAACTGGACAACCTAGATCTGCCAATCTCAGAGTTCAGATACCACAAAAGATACTCAACCCTTATAATCTCCGGAATCACCCTTATAACAGCAACCTGATTAATAGTAATAGTCGGAATATCATCCACTCCATAGCAGACCATAGCCTCAAACCGCCCTCCACGGAGCGGGATTAATATATCGCCATCCTGTAGCAAATTATCACCAACCTTACTTTGCTCTATTGCAGCAAAAGGAATATTAGTAAAATCCGCCCCAACCTCTCGAATATCCTTTATTTGTATTAGTTTTACACCACTTGCCTTTTCCGGATCATCCGCTTTACCGCGAAAGGTTTGCCCTGCCCTTACCCTCGCCAAATCCGACAAAACCTTATTGCTTACCATCTAGTTAGCCCCCGTATCAGTTCCAATTTTTAGCTGCAAGCTCCTCACCTCAGGTGAGCCGACCATGCCTGTTGATGCATGCTCTACATTCAACTGCAGCACAGGCGCACACCAGAGCCACAGCATCGTGACCATGCATTTTTTCCAAACCTTAGAACGTTTACCTTTCTTAGCCATTTATCACCCCCAGCCTCTGCAGTACAATTGCGTACTGCTCACGAGGTGCGAGAATAAGCTCGCTTGTCGCAACCGTCAAGCAGTACATCATCGTACTGCACATATTTCTTTCAGCATATCGGAAAAAGGGGACAGATTTATTTTCTACGTCGCCCTCGTCTACTGGTTTCGGCTTTACGCCGAGTCACTTGACTCGCTGCGCTCGCCCTTCGGGCCAGCCTACGGCTGTTACTACGCTTCGCTCCGTATCTCTTTACTCGCGCAGAAAGTAACCAAAGAGAAAGCGCGCCCGACATCCGGGACTAGGCGTCCCCGTTATGCTGCGCTCAACTCCCCTCGCTCCGGCGCTGCTCCGAGGGTCGGCGTGACGGGCCATCCATGGCCCGGCACGCCTCGTTTGGCATCCATGCCAAACGCCCCTCTCCACACCACCTCCACTCGGCCTCCTGACGGGATTCGGAGACCGCGTTGTTTGGGCGAATTGCGGAAGGTAAAAGCGAAGCTTGCACAGCTTGATTAGCTAGCTCGTAGGATGGGTTGAGCGCAGCGATACCCATCAAGCGAACAGCCCGACGACTCCGGGCCTGCGGTTCAATATCGATTTATCAAGCGCGCCATCTCCCCCGTTCAGCAGGCCGAGTGGAATCGTTGTGGAAGGGAGTGAGCCGCATGGATGCGGCGAGAGGGCTGGGCGCCACCGCGATAAAGGGCCAGGGACGGCCCTTGTACGCCGGCCCCTGGAGCAATGATGGAGTGAGGGAAGTTTCGCGCAGCGAAACCCGGATGTCCGGGGCGTGTTTCTTTTGCTTACTTTTCTTTGCACGAGCAAAGAAAAGTGAGGCGCCCGAGGGGGCGCAACACGCTGGAACGAACACAACCGATATAGCGGTCAACCACCATTCCAGAACACCAAACCCCCAGCCAGTAGCCCGGACAGCCGCCTCAACGGTGGATGAATAAAGCGCCATCCACCCTACGCGCAGCATCCGTAGCCAGTAGCCAGAACAACCGCCCCCAAGGTCGGGCAATGTGACGGCCCACTGATTGTCACTGCAATGCCGTTGAATATTTCTAACGGCCTAGTTAGATTCGATCTCGCTGCAAAAGTGTTGCAAAGGATTGCAAATACAAAACGACGCCGGAATGCGCTCGCGAGTACCTGCAAACCCTCCCGAATATCGCCACACCTGCCACCCATCCGTGGCTTTTGTTGTGAACTGAGTTCAGCGTCTGTTTAACACGAGCGGCCTGTTTCTGAACGCTCCTGGCTACTCGCCCCCCCAATGCACAAGGACAACTGCATTATGACGGCCCTCTTCGCTCGGAAATATCGCGCCACCACTGCCAATCTGCTTCGCTGCACCA
Organism: Pseudomonas sp. HMWF032; assembly: GCF_003060885.1. Classification (GTDB taxonomy): domain Bacteria; phylum Pseudomonadota; class Gammaproteobacteria; order Pseudomonadales; family Pseudomonadaceae; genus Aquipseudomonas. The sequence continues at coordinate 183,363 of NZ_QAIG01000002.1, read as the reverse complement.
TCGTGCTGGGCCTCGCCAGCGCCATCAGCGCCTGTAACTCCGCTGAGTCCGAAGTCCAGAAGGTCGTCATCGACAACCTGCTGGTGAGGGACGTCTACAAGTTTGGCGAATTCACCGAAGTCAATGGTCTCGGTGCCTGCCAGACCGTCAATAGCGTGACAGCAGACGGCCGGGATACCGGCGACATGCAGGCCTTCGTCATCAAGAAAGATGGCGCCTGGCACTTTGGGCGGTTCGTCAGCTCCACGCACGAAGAATGTGTCACGGCAGTCGAGGAATTAACCGACGAGATTCTCGCCAATCAAGGCTGAGCCAACGCCTGAACCCACAGCAAATCTCTGGAGAATAAAATGCGTACCCATTTTCTAAAGTTAAGCCTGATCGCAGCCATGGGCCTGCTGGCTGCGTGCGGCGCCTCGCCGCGCACACCGCAACAACAGATCACCAGCCAAATCCCGCAGAGCAGCCCCCTAGCCAAGATCCAACCGGGCATGTCCATGCGACAGGTACACGACTTGATTGGACAACCCACCGACAGCTACAACAGCATGACCGGCAAAATGTTCATCCCGTTCTATTTCGGCAATGACGCCGTGCGCATGGAGGAGCTGTACAAAGGTCAGGGCCGCATTACTTACACCGGCGTCGGCGCGATGGGGGCGAGTTATAACGTCTACCAGATCACCTATGATGCAAATGAAGATGGCTACAACAACCGCTGATCCAGCGCTCCCGTAAAGCCAAAGCGCCCGGGGTAATCGGGGACAGAGCACGATTCATAACGGCCCCGTATTACCCTTTTCGCCCTTACGGCGAAGCGAATCAA
>NZ_QAIG01000002.1:57799-182511 GCF_003060885.1 Pseudomonas sp. HMWF032 | reverse complement strand
CCCGCCGTAAGGACGGAACCGTTACCCGAGAACAACACAGCGGCGGCGGTCAACTGCACACCTGTCGTATCTCGCGGCTAAAGCCCCTCCCACGAATTCGATAAAAACGCACTGGATGTAGCAACTCGCCCGGACAACCGCCTCAACGGTAGATGGATAAAGCGTCACCCAGCCGACGGATCTGGGGGGCTTGAAATGCTTACCCCTTCTTCACACAAGCAAACAACGCATTGCCCGACGCGCCATCCCACGGGATGAGCTTTTGGTAGTCATGCTCCAGCACATGCACCTCAAAATACGGCTGCAACAGTGCCTGTAACTGCACAAAGCTCACCGCCACCATCGGGTGTTCGTCGTGCCACACCTCGGTTTGCCCAGCCGTCGACTTTTCAATGCGCAAGCACAACGCCTGCTGCTCGCCCTCGCCCGCATAGCGCCAACCGGAGCTGAACGTGAACTGGCTGTCGTCATAAGCGGCGTTGTGCGCAGCAAACAGACGGTTGTCGATCCGTTCTTTATCGACGGCGTTAAAGCAGAACAGACCACCGGTATCGAGTGCCGCATGAGCGCTGGCGATGCAGGCTTTCAGCCGGTCGAGGCCGCCGCTGTAGTGAATGGAATAGAGAAAGCAGGTGATCAGGTCCAGCGGCTCGCTGACGGTAAAACCGCACATGTCCTGCAAGGCGAAGTGCGCTTGCGGGCAACGCAGCGCGGCCTTGTCCAGCATCGGCTGGTTAATGTCGAGGCCGCTACTGGTGTAGCCGGCCGCGATAAAGTGCTGCACATGCGGCCCTGTTCCGCAGGCCAGATCGAGGTGGCGGCTGCCGGCGTTGCCAAACAACTGCTGCACGCGGTGAATGCAGTGGCTTTGCGCCGGATAGTCGATATCGGCGCACATCAGGTCGTAGTAATCAGACAGGTCGGTGTAGAGGGCATTAACGGACATGGAGACCTGGTGATCAGCGGGCGGCTTGCGCGGGCGCGCATCATAGCCCAAGCCTGGACCGTGCCGTTGAGCGTCTGCCCGCCGAGCACCGCAGCCCGCACGACGATGCCTGCACGCCCTGCCGAGGGCGGTACAATGCCGCCCTTACCGACCGCGCACTCGCGCACGCCCCGGAGCCAGACTGACGATGTTCACCCTTGTACACCTGGATAGCCCGCCCCCCGAATCGCTGAACAGCCAGGTGCTGCAGATGGTGGTGGACTACCTCAGCGACATCAGCCCGGTGTCACTGACGCCCAGCAACCCGCTGTATCAGCTGTACCAGTACGTGATGGGCTACGAGATGCACCTGTACCTGCGCGCCATGCACAGCGAGCAACCAAGCAGCGCGCGGTTGATCCTCGCCCTGAGTGATCAGGACCCGTCCCAGGTGCTGGGCTTTGCCCTGTATTTACCGGCTCAGGATGCTCCCGAGGCCTGCACCCTGGCCTATATGGCCGTGCAGGCCAGCCAGCGTCGCCACGGAATTGCCCGCGCCCTGCTGCAGCAGATGATCAGCCGCCACCCGCACGCTGAACTGGCCTGCGTGGCCGGCAAGGTCGCCACCTTCGAGGCCATGGGCTTTCAGGTGCTGGCCGCGCGCGGGCCGCAGGTGCTGATGAGCACCCGTAACTACAGCGCGAACGGTATGTTGGCGGTGCAGGACCTGGCGCCGATATTCCAGTCCACCGAAGTCCGGCAGATTCACACCTACCTGCTCAAGCAACACGGCAAGCGAGCCATGAGCGACGCCGAGAAGCAGCGCGACCGCTTGCTCGACCAGATGGCCCAACACGCGCAGGCGCTGGTGCGTGAGCGCCTGACCGTGCATTGAAGCCTCGGGTATCGGGGCGATCCGCCGGGGCTCGGCTTGCCAAGGCCAGGAACTTCACCTATCCACAGGGTGTCAGTGGGTGCTCATCCACTCTGGCTGCTCACCCCATCCATGTCTCAACAGACGGCCCACAAGCCTCATGACCAAGGATTTTGTATGACCTCGCCGAAACGCTCCCTGCTCGTTCTCGCCTTCGCCCTGCCACTGGCCGCCTGCGCGGCTACGCCCGAGGCGCTCAAACCTTACCCTGCGGCCAGCGCAGGCTTTAATCGCCACGTGATTATGCTGCCGGCGCAAGCCAATGAGGACGAGTACAAGGTCGAACTGATTGCCGGCAAAACCCTGGACGTGGATTGCAACCAGCAGCGCCTGGGCGGCCAGTGGCAGGAGAACAGCGCCGAAGGCTGGGGCTACACCTATTACCAACTGAGCCAGGTCGGCCCGGCGATGAGTACCCTGATGGCCTGCCCCGACAACAGCCGCAAGCAGGCCTTTGTGCCCGTGGGCGGCGAACCGCATCTGGTGCGCTACAACAGCAAACTGCCTGTGGTGATTTATGCCCCGGCCGATGTGCAGGTGCGCTATCGCATCTGGTCGGCGGCAGCCAATAGCACGGCAGCGCCACAGCAATAAGCGGCTGACACCCCGCCATTACCGGTGCGGCGACTCGCACCGGTAGCTAACCGCTGATATGCATTTGCATTTACTCGACTCTGCGAATAGGGTGCGCGGCGGCATAGCAAAATGCCACCCCATAGACACCACTCAGGAACGAGTAACCCATGTCCAAGAAAATCATGATGTGTTTTGCAGTGCTCGCGATGGCGCTGCTTTCAGGCTGTGCATCGGTTCCCATGGAATCTGCCGAGCAGAACCAGGCGCTCAAAGCGTTTCCGGCACCGGCGCAGGATAAAGCGGGCTTGTATATCTTCCGCGATTCGATGCTGGGTTCGGGCTTGAAAAAAACCGTCAAGATCAACGATCAGGTGATTGGCGAAACAGCCATCAACACCTACTTCTACCGCGAAATCGCACCCGGCACCCATGTGCTGTCGACCGAATCGGAATTCGGCGATAACACCCTGACGCTCAATGCCGTGGCCGGCAAAACCTACTACATCCGTCAATACATCAAGATGGGGCTCTTCGTCGGAGGCGCCAACCTGGAACAGGTCTCTGAGGCAGAAGGCCGCAAGGGCGTCGCAGAAACCGACCTGGCTCGCTAAACAGCTGCCTTGCGCAGTGCTCGGCATCACCGCGAGCACTGCGCAGCGGCCTTTTGCAGCACCGTCTGCAAAGCTGCGCATGGCGTCACTCATGCGCGGCACTCACAAATCTTTTGCCTACTCGCGGCTGTTTCGCAACGACCGCGCGCCCTAGCATGCCGCCATCATTTACCGAGGCGCATGCCATGAAAAACATCCTGCTGCTCAACGGCGGTAAACAGTTCGCCCATTCTGCCGGCCGCTACAACACCACCCTGCACGACACTGCGCTGGCCTTTCTCGACCGCGCCGGTTTCGACCTCAAGCACACCCATATCGACAGCGGCTACGACGTCACCGAGGAAGTGCAGAAATTTCTCTGGGCCGACGTGATCATTTATCAAATGCCCGGCTGGTGGATGGGGGCACCCTGGACGGTGAAAAAGTACCTCGACGAGGTGTTTACCGCAGGCCACGGCAGCCTCTACGCCAGCGACGGTCGCACCCGCTCGGACGCCTCACAGAAATACGGCAGTGGCGGCCTGATCCAGGGCAAGCAGTACATGCTGTCGCTGACCTGGAACGCGCCGCAGCAAGCGTTCGACGACCCGACTGACTTCTTTGCAGGCAAAGGCGTGGATGCCGTCTACCTGCCCTTCCACAAGGCCAACCAGTTTCTCGGCATGCGCGCCCTGCCGACCTTCCTTTGCGTCGACGTGATGAAACGCCCCGTCATCGAGGCCGATATCGCCCGCTACGAACAACACCTGGCGCGGGTGCTGGGCTAAGGGGCCAGGCCGTGCGCACCACAGCCAGGAGCCGGGTTTACCCGCCGATCAAGTAAGGCGCTCGATCGCCCTTAGCGCCATTACGGCGCGCCAAACAGCGCTGTCCAGTAAATCCCCGCATCGCTCTTCGGGTCGTTGGCATAGGCGGCGCCCAGTTCGCTGAATTGCGGGCTCATCAGGTTGGCGCAGTGGCCGGGGCTGGCCAGCCAGCCGTCGACCACTTTGCTCGCGCTATCCAGGCCAGCGGCGATGTTCTCGCCGATACGCTGGCCGCTATAGCCGGCTAACTCTGCACGGTCGCCGGGGGTGCGACCGTCAGGGTCTTGATGATCGAAGAAATTGCCGTTGGCCATACTCCGGCTGTGGCTGTACGCCGTGCTGCCGAGCACATCGTTCCAACTCAACGCCGGTGCCGGCGCAAAGCTCTGACGGCCGCACTGGCGGGCTGTCGTACGCGCCTGGTTGATCTGCGCCAACAGCTTGTGCCCTTCAGCCTGCCAATCGCCCAGACGGCTGGCCAGCAATGGCCGCGCCAGCAGAATGCGCCAGTCGCGATCCTGGCGACTGACACCGATATCGACAAACTGCGGGTCAAGCACGATCTGGCAGAAGCTTTCCTTGAGCACCTGCAAGGCAGAAGCGGCATCACGCGGGCCGGACAGGCTGATGGCCTGCACGTTGACCATCGGGTAACCGCTGCTGGCCATAACGGCCTGTAAATCCGCACGCCCCGTGGCCGGCAGCAATAACCGCGGGTCGGCACTCAGGGGCGGCAGCTCGGCAGAAGCCTGACTGCCGCAGCGCTGCACCTCGCTGCGGTAATGGTTGATCAAGCCAATCAGTTGCGTTTCTTCGGCGGCCTGCACGCCGCCATGCAACAGCCCCAGCACCAGGGCGACGAACGCCCGAGTCATGCATCTGCTACCCATAGAATTCCTCGATCTGGCCATGCCCATACGGCTGGGCTTGCTGATCTTGGCGCACCTGGCGTGGCGATACCAGTGCGGCACCACCTCAAGCGGCCAGCGCGGGCGACTCAGACGTAGATACTGACGCCGCCCTTGGCCTGCAGCCAATCGCGGTAGGTGGTCAGCGAATGGGTCTGCTGTTCGCCGTTGTAGCCCACAAAGTTGTCGAGCTTGTCCAGGCCGGCATCAACCAGCTTGTTGACCTGCGCCAGCAGCTTGGCGGCGTCATCACGGTCCAGCTTGGCAACATCGGGCAGGGCGATCTTCGATTTTGCACTGTCCTGCTCGGCCGCCGGACGCAAACGATCGCTGGCCAGCGCGCTGCTGGCAGGATTGCCGCCGCCCTGTATGGCGCGCAACAAACCACCGCGACTATTGGCCACCAGGTTATCGGCAAAACGGCGAATCTCTGCCAGTGGATCAGCCGGTGGCGCGCTGGGTTTATCACTGGCAGTCGCCGCCCCACCCGCAGTGCTGGCTGTGCTCGGTTTACTGCTGTTGGCAAAGTAACTCGCCAGTGGCGAGTTGTTGGAAATACTGGTCATGACAAAGCCCCGCAACGGTCAGTTGAACAGGCTTTTGCAGAAAATGGGCCAGTTCTCTGAAACCCAGCAATGGCAAGGGGTGAGTGCCTTGCTGCGGACGTTGAGGCGGAAGTGCCTTGCCGCCTCGGGCAGTGACTTGCCGCTACCGGCCGCTGAAACGACAGCGCCCCCGCAGAAACCTGCGGGGGCGCGAGCAAAGGTGGATGGGCCGTCTGTCAAACGCCGGCCCGTATCTGATCAGACCGCGCGCAGCTGTTCCTCGGCGAGGAAGTCCTCACGCAGCAGTGCGTCCTGGCCGATGTCAGCCGCTTGGTTGGCCGGCAATGGCGTAGCGCGTTTGCTGCGCAATTTGCCGAACTGATGGTCGAGGGCGTGGTGCAGTTTTTCGATGGAGCCTTCAATGGCCTGCTCCAGGGATTCGGCCTTGTGGGTCACGCTGAGCGGTTGCAGGCCTTTTGGCCGCGCTTCGATCTGGCAGCGTTTGTCATGTGCACCGGCTTTGGCGCCATTGTCATCATGCAGGTGAACGACGATACGGGTCAGCTCGTCGTCGAAACGTTCCAGCTTGCTGGCGACACTGGCACTCACCCACTCCACCAGCCGTGCGCTGCTTTCAATGTGGTTATCGCTGTGAACTTGGATTTGCATAACGCTTTCCTTCTTCAACTGTTCGCGAGTAGCGTCGCCAGGTAAGGCGACGACTTCAGCCTACGCCACTAAGCCCCCCATTAGGCAAGCTGAAAAACGTATCGCGGCCGTACATCACCGCGCAGATGAACATAAAAGTCAGTGCCAAGCCCCGTGTTTACTGGCGTGTAACCTGATGAATGCAAATCAGACAAAAGTTGTCCGCCGCGTCAAAATGCCTCAACTTTTGAGGCGATAACCCGTTTTGAAGATCAGCCCCACCACCAGGATGCACAGCAGCAGAAAGCCGAAAATCATCGCCAGGCTCAGGCCGACGTTCACGTCAGAAACGCCGTAGAAGCTCCAGCGAAAGGCGCTGATCAGGTACACCACCGGGTTGAACAAGGTCACGGTCTGCCAGGCCGGCGGCAACATGCTGATCGAGTAAAACGCGCCACCGAGGAAGGTCAGCGGCGTGACGATCAGCGCCGGCACCACCTGCAATTTCTCCCAGCCATCGGCCCACACGCCGATGATGAAACCGAACAGGCTGAAGGTCAGCGCGGTGAGCACCAGAAACGCCAGCATCCACAGCGGGTGAAGAATCTCGAAATCGACAAACAGCCGCGCGGTCACCAGGATCACCAAACCGAGAATGATCGACTTGGTGGCCGCCGCACCGACATAGCCAATCAGGATTTCCAGGTAGGACACCGGCGCCGAGAGCAGCTCATAGATGCTCCCCGAATACTTGGGCATGTAGATGCCGAACGAAGCGTTGGAAATGCTCTCGGTGAGCAGCGCCAGCATGATCAGCCCCGGCACGATAAACGCCCCGTAACTGACGCCCTGCACCTGGGTCATGCTCGAACCGATGGCCGAACCGAACACCACGAAATACAGCGAGGTGCTGATCACCGGGGTGGCGATGCTCTGCAGCAGGGTGCGCCAGGTGCGCGCCAGCTCGAACAGGTAGATGGCCTTGATGGCATACAGATTCATGCACGTGCCCCTTTTACCAATTCGACAAATATCTCTTCCAGTGAACTCTGGCTGGACTGCAGATCCTTGAAGTCGATGCCGTGCTGGGCCAGGTCCTTGAGCAGCTCGGCAATGCCGGTGTGCTCGCTCTGGGTGTCGAAGGTGAACACCAGCACGCGGCCCTCGTCGTTCAGTTCCAGCGGGTAACGCGCCAGCTCGGCGGGGATGCTCACCAGCGGCTGTTGCAGTTGCAGGGTCAGCTGCTTCTTGCCGAGTTTGTGCATCAGTGCCTGCTTGTCTTCCACCAGAATGATCCGGCCCTTGCTGATCACCCCGATGCGGTCGGCCATTTCCTCGGCCTCTTCGATGTAATGGGTGGTGAGGATGATGGTCACGCCACGCTCACGCAGACGACGCACCATGTTCCACATGTCGCGGCGCAGCTCGACGTCGACGCCGGCGGTGGGCTCGTCGAGAAACAAAATCTGCGGCTCGTGGCTCAACGCCTTGGCGATCATCACCCGGCGCTTCATGCCGCCGGACAGCTCGAAAATCTTTGCGTCGCGCTTTTCCCACAGCGACAGGTCTTTGAGCAGTTGCTCCAGGTAAGCCGGATCGGGCTTCTTGCCGAACAGGCCACGGCTGAACTTCACCGTCGCCCAGACGGTTTCGAACACATCGCTGACCAGCTCCTGCGGCACCAGGCCGATCTGCGAGCGCGAGGCGCGGTAGTCCTTGATGATGTCCTGGCCGCCCACCAGCACCCGCCCACCGCCCGGATTGACGATGCCGCAGATGATGCTGATCAGCGTGGTCTTGCCCGCGCCGTTGGGGCCAAGCAAGGCAAAGATTTCGCCGGGGCGAATATCCAGATTGATGTCCTGCAGCGCCGGATGGCCGCTGGCGTAGGTCTTGCTCAGCTGTTGAATCGAGATCACCGCGTGCACAGAACCTCCTGCTCTGGGGAAAAGCGCAATTGTAGGGAAGTTGGCCGGGCTTGCGGAAATGCTGATGCAGTAACCTGAGCAGATTGACCAGCCCAACGTTGAGCTACAACGGATACGGCTGCTAGGCTGCCACGAGTTTTATGCAGACAAGGAAATACACCATGGCTCTTCGTCACGCCCTCGCCAGCCTTAGCTTTCTCGCCCTGCTGGCCGGTTGCAGCTCACCGCCGCCCGCCCAGCCAACCGCCGAAATCAGCGGCGACTGCGATGTCGAGCAGGTGCACGGCGTACTTGGCAAGACCGCCAGCGCCGAACTGATCGAGCAAGTGCAGCAGCACGCCAACGCCAAAACCCTGCGCGTGCTCGCCCCTGGCGACGCCGCGACCATGGATTACAACCCGCAGCGTCTGAATATCGATATCGATGAAAGCGAAGTGATCATCCGCCTGACCTGCGGTTGAGTGCACCCTGACACACTAAAGCGCGTGCCAGGGTATTGAGCCTCAGTAACGGTAGTTACCGGCGCTGATGGCCACTTGCAGCTCGCAGGTCAGTGGCACATAGCGATCAGATCCGGGCAGCCAGGCATACAGCGGATCGCTGCAGCGGTCGAGGTCGTAGGCCTGCTCCTTCAGCGGCGCTTTCTTGTGTTTGAAGGTGCCAGTGGTTTCCATTGCCGCGCTCAGCCTTAAGAACAGCGGCACGGCGTAGGCCGGCAGCTCCTGGCGCACGTGCGTGAGCAGGGCCTGGAAATCAAAATCCTCTGGCGCACAGGCCAGACGGATGCAGGCCATGCCAGCACGGCCATTGGTGTTGGGCACCTCGACGCCATAGACCACGGCCTCGCTGACCTCGGCCACGCCATCAAGCACCGCCTCGACCTGAGTGGTGGAGACGTTCTCACCCTTCCAGCGAAAGGTATCGCCCAAGCGGTCGACAAACTGCGCATGGCGAAAGCCCATGTCGCGCATCAGGTCGCCGGTGTTGAACCAGGCGTCACCCGGTTCGAACACATCACGCAGGATGCAACGCTCGGTGTCGCGCGCGTTGGTGTAACCATGGAACGGCGACTTGTCGGTGATCTTGCCCAACAGCAAGCCCGCCTCGCCTTTGGCTACACGCTGCAGATGGCCGTTCTCACGCAGCGGCGCCTCGCGCTCCTGGTCGTAGCGGACGATGGCATAGGGATAAGGCGAGAAGCCCACGGTGTTGTCGAGATTGAGCAGGTTGGTGAAACCGATGTTGCCTTCACTGGAGGCATACAGCTCGACCACCCGCTCGACCGCAAAGCGCTGTTTGAACGCCTGCCAGATGCTCGGGCGCAGGCCGTTGCCGACCATCACGCGGATCGGATTGGCGGCGTCGCTGGCGCGCGCGGGCTGGTCGAGCAGGTAGCGGCACAGCTCGCCGACATAGCCGAAGGCGGTCGCCCGATGTCGCTCCACGTCATCCCAGAAACGGCTGGCACTGAACTTGCGCACCATGATCAGCGCCGCCTGACCGGCCAATACCGAACCCCAGCACACCACCATGGCGGTGCCGTGATAGAACGGCAGGCTGACGTACATGCGGTCCTCGCGGCCCAGGCGCACAGCAGCGAAACCGAAGGCACCATAGCCCTTCATAAAGCGCCCGTGGTTGAACACCACGGCTTTCGGCAGGCCGGTGGTGCCAGAGGTGTAGATATAGAAACAGGGGTCATCAGCGCGTACTGCGCGTTCCAGCCACGGCGCATCGACGGGATAGCCCTGCAGCGCGGCGGCCGGGTGCTGCCAGCCTGCGGGGGCCTCGCCGGGATCACGCCAGGTTGGGCGATCGGCAAAGTAGTGGCAGGCATCGGCAGGCAGTGCCACCTGCGCCGCGATTTCCGTGAAAGCCTCCAGCAGTTCCTCACCCACCAGCACCATGCGCGGCGATGCCAGGCTGATGCTGTGGGCCAGCACGCGGCCGCGCTGGCTGCTGTTGATCAGCGCGCTGACCGCACCGAGCTTGGCACAGGCGACCACCCCGGCGAGCAGCTCGAAGCGGTTCTCGAACATCAGCGCCACGCTGTCGCCCTGGCGTAACCCCTGGGCACGCAGATAGTGCGCCAGCTGGTTGGCCCAGCGGTCGAACTCGGCGTAACTGAGCTGCTCGTCGCCCTGAATCAGCGCCACGCCGTGTGGATTGTCGCGGGCCGCCGCCTCAATGCAACTGGCCAGGCTGACGGGGTAGTCGCCACGGCTGCGATTGCCAATATGCAGTCCCTTGACGATCGCGGGCAGGTCGACCAGCAGACGGGGCAAGCGAGACAGCAGGCGGGGCAAGGTGATCAGGTCAGCATGACTCATGGCGCAGGACTCCAGGCGGTGCGAAGCACTCGATGTTGTTTGCCGGCCAATCTAGCCGCTCGCTGCTGTGCGTTTAATAGCCAGCGGTTGCATCACTGTGGCAATTTGTCTCACCGGCGACGCACAATCGCCTGACCCTGGTTGGAAAAGGACGCCCCATGCCACTGACCCACACACCTAGCGCAACCGCTTCACAGTTGCTCGATCTGTACCTGTCACTGCAGGGATTCGACCTGGCCGGCCCGGATGACCTGGACGAATTGGGCGTCGAGCTCGAGCAGTTGAAAAACCTGGAAATGCGCGTGCCGGTGCGTTGGGCCTTGCACCTCTGGCAGCGCGCCGCCAGTCGGGGGGCACGCGCGGAGATTGGCCTGCTGGTTGGCCAGCAGCGCGGCCTGCACACCCGCGGACCGGTTGCCCACCTGGCCGCGCAGAGCGCCACGCTGGGCGAGGCCATTGAGCTGTTTCGCCGCTTTATCCCGGTGATGAGCGAGGGCGAAAACCTGCGCGTTGAATCACTTGCCGGGCGGGTGCGTATCCACTTCCTGTTCAATGCGCCGCTACTCGGCCACCCCGTCGTCAGCGAGCACAGCCTCAGCTCCGCACTGTGCTGGGCGCGTCAGCTCACGGGAGTGCGACTGATGCCGCAAGCGGTCGGTTTTCGTCATACACCACTGGCGCCCCCAGCGATCTATCGACAGGTGTTCGGGGTGCCACCACGCTTTGCCGAGACCTTCGATTACCTCGACCTGCTGGAGAGCGATCTACAGCTAGCCGTGCTGGGGGCCAATGCCTATCTCAAGGACCTGATGCAGCAACGCGTGAGTGCCATCCAGGCCCAGTTGCCCACACAGCACAGCACCCGCCTGCAGGTGCTGCAGTTGATCGAGCAGAACCTGCTCAGCGGTGATCTATCGGCAGACGGGATAGCACGGCACCTGGCCATCAGCCGGCAAACCCTGCACCGGCACCTGCGCACAGAAGACTGCTGCTTCTCAGACCTGTTGACCCTGGTGCGCCGCCAACACGCACTGCAACGTCTGCAGCAACCCGGTTGTAGAGTCGAGGCGCTCAGCCGTGAACTGGGTTTCAGCGAGCCAAGCGCCTTCTACAAAGCCTTCAAGGGCTGGTTTGGCCTGTCGCCGAAAGCCTACCAACAACAGGTCGCTGGCGAGTCGACAGATTTAACTAAGCCCCGCAGACCGGGCATACTGGCGCACCTGTAAACCAGTCGGCCGCCCGTTTCCATGCGTATTCACGTCACCTTTATCGACCGCGTTGGCATCACCCAGGAAGTGCTGGCCCTGCTCGGCGGGCGCAACCTCAACCTGGATGCGGTGGAGATGGTGCCGCCCAACGTTTATATCGACGCCCCAACCTTAAGCCCCGAGGTGCTTGATGAACTGCGCGAGGCGTTGTTCAAGGTACGTGGCGTGCAGGCCGTGACCATTGTCGACATCCTCCCCGGCCAGCGCCGTCACCTGCAGCTCGATGCCCTGCTCGCGGCCATGACCGACCCGGTGCTGGCGGTCGACAGCCAGGGCCGTGTGCTGCTGGCCAACCCGGCGCTGATTGAGCTCTGCGGCCAACAGCCCGAGGGGCTGGGCATCAGTGAGCTGTTCGCTGACAACCCGCTGGAAGTGGAACTGCTCGACCAGGGCTTCCGTCTGCCGATGCGTGAAGTCACCCTCAAAGGCCAAGCATTGCTGCTGGATGCGCAACCAATCACCGAAGGTGTCGACGGCAGCGCGCGGCACCTGGCCGGCGGCCTGCTCAGCCTGTACGCGCCGAGCCGCATGGGCGAACGCCTGGCGGCGCTGCACCATGATCACGCCGAGGGTTTCGACTCGCTGTTGGGTGACTCCGCACCGATTCGCAACCTGAAAACCCGCGCCCAGCGCGTCGCTACCCTCGATGCACCGCTACTGATTCAGGGCGAAACCGGCACCGGCAAGGAGCTGGTAGCGCGCGCCTGTCACGCTATCAGCATGCGGCGCACCGCGCCGTTTCTGGCGCTGAACTGCGCGGCATTGCCGGAGAACCTCGCCGAAAGCGAGCTGTTCGGCTACGCCCCCGGTGCCTTTACCGGCGCCCAGCGCGGCGGCAAGCCAGGGCTGCTGGAGCTGGCCAACCAGGGCACGGTGTTCCTCGATGAAATCGGCGAAATGTCGCCCTATTTGCAGGCCAAGCTGCTGCGCTTTTTAAGCGATGGCACCTTCCGCCGGGTCGGCGGCGAGCGTGAGGTCAAGGTCAATGTGCGCATCCTCAGCGCCACCCACCGCGATCTGGAAAAAATGGTCGGCGAAGGCGCGTTCCGTGAGGATCTGTTCTACCGCCTTAACGTACTCAAGCTGGAAGTGCCCCCCCTGCGCGAGCGCGGCCAGGACATCCTGTTGCTGGCGCGGCACTTTATGCAGCAGGCCTGCGCACAGATCCAGCGCCTGCCCTGCCGCCTGACGCCGGACACCTACCCGGCGCTTCTAGGTAATCGCTGGCCAGGCAATGTGCGCCAGCTGCAGAACGTGATCTTCCGCGCGGCGGCGATCTGCGAAAGCAATCTGGTGCAAATCGATGATCTGGATATCGCCGGTACCGCCGTGGCCGCGCAACAGGCCGAGGGCGAAGTCAGCAGCCTGGAAGCGGCAGTGGCCGAGTTTGAAAAGAATCTGCTGGAAAAGCTCTACCCCAGCCACCCCTCCACCCGGCAACTGGCAACCCGCCTGCACACCTCGCACAGCGCGATTGCTATGCGCCTGCGCAAATACGGGATTCCAGGCAAGCCGTAAACACGCGGCTCAGAAGGTGCCGTGCCGCCCACTGCCATCCTTGAAGCGCTGCGCACCGGCCTGGGTTTCACCGCTGGCAATCACCGCCATGCCGCCCGCAAACTCGTTGGCCATGGCCTGAGCGAACGGCAGGTTCTATTGCGCATAGGCACTGGCGCGGTCAGCGAGCATGCAGCGCTGCGGGAAGCCGGCAATCTCCAGCGCCAGTTGCTGCGCGGCAGCCAACGCGCTACCGGCTGCCACCACCCGGTTGACCAGGCCCATGCTCAGCGCCTCTTCAGCCAACACCGGGCGACCGGTAAGGATCAGATCCAGCGCGCGGCCCTGGCCGATAATCCGTGGCAACCGCACGGTGCCGCCATCGATCAGCGGCACGCCAAAGCGCCGGCAAAACACCCCGAGCACCGCGTTATCGGCCATCACCCGCAGGTCGGCCAGCAGCGCCAACTCCAGGCCGCCGGCCACCGCGTGACCTTCGATGGCGGCGATCAGCGGTTTGCTCAGCTGCATGCGACTCGGTCCCATCGGCCCGTCGCCCTCGGTTTCCAGGCGATTGGCACGCTCAGCGCCTGCGGCCACCGCACCCAGATCAGCCCCAGCGCAGAAGGTGCCGCCCGCGCCAGCCAACACCGCCACCCGCGCCTGTTCATCCGCTTCAAAAGCCCGCAATGCCGCGGCCAGCGCCTCAGCCGTCGGCCGGTCGACTGCATTGCGCACCTCGGCGCGGTTGATGATCAAGATGGTGACCGGGCCGTTCTTTTCGATGATGACGCACATGACCTGCTCCCTAAAATGCCGAAGGCCGGCATTTAGCCGGCCTTCACCTTAAAGCCCTGGGCGGTGGAAATCAGCCTGCTGACCGATCTCCCCGTCAGAGTGGCGCAATCAAAGGGCGAACTTCTGCAGGTTGGCCATCATCTCTTTCATCGCTTCGATATTGTCCTTCGGATGGGCGGCGCCTTCGAAGTCGCAGATCTGCGCGAAATTGGCCGCCACATCTTCCGGGCTATAGCCTTCGCGCGGGTCGAAGCCGGCACCCAGGCTGCGTTCCCAACGCACTTTGCCCATCCAGCCGCCACCCACTTCGAACAGGCCGGAGGTTTCTTCGCAGGCATTGCTCGCCAGGTACACCACCAGCGGGCTGACCAGTTCAGGCTTGAGCTGCTCAAACACCTGCGGCGGAATCAAGCCTTCAGTCATGCGCGTACCGCCGGTAGGCGCGATGGCGTTGACCAGGATGTTGTTCTTGCGCCCTTCGAGGGCCAGGGTGCGGGTCAGGCCGTACAGGCCGAGCTTGGCCATGCCGTAGTTGGACTGGCCAAAGTTGCCGTAGATGCCCGAGGTGGACGCGGTGAAAATCACCCGGCCATAACCCTGCTCCCGCATGTGCGGCCAGGCGGCGCGGGTGACCTTGTAGGCCCCCTCGACGTGCACTTTGTAAACCAGGTCCCAGTCGGCGTCTTCCATCTTGTGGAAAGTCTTGTCACGCAGGATGCCGGCGTTGTTGACCACCACATCGATGCGACCGAAGGTATCCAGGGCGCATTGCACGATCTTCTCGCCGTCGGTCACCGAGTCGTGGTTGGCCACAGCGGTGCCGCCCGCTGCGCGGATTTCCTCAACCACCTTATCCGCCGCCGAGGCATTGGCGCCTTCACCGTGGGTGCTGCCGCCCAAGTCATTCACCACCACCTTGGCACCGTGCTTGGCGAACAGCAGCGCGTGAGCACGGCCCAGGCCGCCGCCGGCCCCGGTGACGATTACAACCTGATCTTGAAAACGGATGGCGTCGCTCATGCAGCACTCCTCGGCAGATTAACAATGCGCCGAGTGTCCAGCAGACGTGCCCTGGTCACAATAGACACGAGCAGCGCTGAATGGTGCGCAATAAAGCAGCGGGATAGTCCGCTAAGGCAACCGCATAAAAGTGGCCTGTTTGTCGCGGCTACGGCTGCATGGATGCAGGAGGTAGAGCGAAGCAGGATGCCAGAGCCGAAAGCCCCTCCCACGATTTATCGTCAGCAGACAGCAGGTCGTGGGCGGCGCTTCAGCGGCGAATGCTCAGGGGCTTCTGTTTCAGGCAGTGGCGATACGGATCAGACTCATGTGGTTGTACAGGTGCAGCACATGCGCTTGCGCGTAGTCGGCATGGCTGAGCGCGCCATAGGCGAAATGCGGTTGCAGTTCGCCTTGGTATGCGGCGAAATCGCTGAAGGCTTGCTGTAAACGCTGCAGCGCCTGGGCCAATGTGGCCGGCGAATTGAGCGCTGCGGCACCGGGGATGGCCTCATTCAGCGGATGGCGCATCGCTCCGCGCGCAGCAAACACGCTAAAGGCCAGCGGGCCGACGCTGCTGCGGAACCAACCGGGCTTGAGCTCGGGATAACCGCTGATGGAGTACTCGATGCTCTGCGCACAATGGTTGAACACCTCAGCCGGGCTCCAGCCTTTTACGCTCGACAGCGGTTTATCAACCAGCCCGGCCAACACCTGCTGCGCGCCTTCCAGGCTCAGGGCAGCGGGTGCCTCGCCACTGGGTAATGCCCAAAAGCCTGCGCCCAGAGCCGCCACACCGCCGAGGGCGGCACCTTTCAGAACTGTGCGTCGTTGCATCGTTTGGCCTCCAGCCGTTCACGGAATTGCAGGTAATGCGCCAGCACCTGATCCGGTGCTTCGGTCTGCGGGTAATGGCCGATCTGCTCCAGCAGCACAGTGTCCGGCTTGGCAATCAGCTCACGGTAACGCGCCACCATATGCGCCCCGGAAATCGGGTCGACTGCGCCATCGATCACCCGCATCGGCACCACCGTGGCCTGCATCGCGGCTACCCAACGATCACGGTTGACGCGGCGCTCGGGCATGTAGCGGATCAAGCGGTGCATCACCGCAGGACCATTATGGGCGGCAATCAGGCTCCAGAAATCATCCAGCTCGCGGGCGCTTGGCTGGGTCTGCGGGCCGAATACCTTGGCAAAACTCTGCGCCAGTTTCTGACGACTGAACAGCCGGCCGATCAGCGGGCCGATGGGGCTGAGCAGCAGCTTCTGCACCAGCACCGGATGATGAGTTTCCGGAAACAGCCCACCATTGAGAAACACACAGCTGGCCAGCGCGACACGCCCATCCTGATGCCGTGCCAGCAGTTCTTGCGCCACACTGTCGCCGTAGTCGTGGGCCAGCACATGCACTGGCTGACCAATCCCCAGATGCACCAGCAGCGCCTGTTGCAGATCAGCCTGTTCCAGCAGGCTGTAGGCATGTCCACGGGGTTTGGCCGAGTCGCCAAAGCCGAGCATGTCGCAAGCAATCAGCCGGTAACGCGCGGCCAGCGGCGCCCACAGGTAATGCCAGTCCCAACTGGCGGTGGGAAAGCCATGGATCAGCAGCAACGGCTCGGCAGCGGGGTCGCCCGCCATCCAGTAGCGAATAGGCTGACCGTTAAAGCTGAAGTCACGCCCCTGAGCGCGCCAGGCTTCAAGGGCGATACCGGGCAGCGCACTCATGCGGCGTAACCTGGCATCTGTTGATCCAGCTTGCGCAGCAGCGCCGGCCACGGCAAAGCGCCGCCCATGCCCTGCGGACTTTTCATCACGCCGGCAATCATCGCCCGGGCACCGTCGAGGACCTGTTGCGGGATATGGATCAGCTCCGCCCCGCCACTCTGCGCCATCACCTGAATCTCACAGGCGCGCTGCAGGGTGAACATGCCGAGGAAGGCATCGGCAATGCTGCCGAAAGCGGTGAGCAAGCCATGGTTGGGCAGGATCATAAAGTTCTTATCGCCCAGGTCCGCCTGCAGCCGCGACTTCTCGTCATGGTTCAGTGCCACACCTTCATAGCCGTGATAGGCCAGGCTGGCGAGAACGAACAGCGACTGCTGCGACAGTGGCAGCAAACCCTGCTTCTGCGCCGAAACGGCAATCCCCTGCGGGGTGTGGATATGCAGCACGCAACCAACATCGTGGCGCACCTCGTGCACGGCGCTGTGGATGGTGTAGCCGGCGGGGTTGATGTCGAACGGGCTGTCCATCAGCTTGTTGCCGGCCAGGTCGATCTTCACCAGGCTGGAGGCAGTGATCTCATGGAACATCAACCCGTAGGGGTTGATCAGGAAATCTTCGCTGCCAGGAATCTTCGCCGAGATGTGGGTGAAGATCAGATCATCCCAGCCATACAGGGCAATCAGCCGGTAGCAGGCGGCCAGGTCTACGCGGGTCTGCCACTCGGCTGCGGAAACCTGATCCTTGAGGCTGACAACAGGCAGTGCGTGGGCAACGGTCATGATGAATTCCTCGGCTTTTGTTATTGAAGTGCCCAGGAGTCTAGCGAGGGATGCCGCAAAGGTGAGTCGCTCTGGCGGCCAGCGTGGTGGCCTTGCAGGTCAAACCAGTTCGGGATGCAGCTGCGCGAGCAGGGGCCAGTCGCGCCGGGCCTGTGGGTCATCGCTGAGCAGCTGAAAGCCGGTAAAGTCGAAACCCGGCGTCACCGTGCAGCCCACCAGGGTAAACGCCCCGGTGCTGCGCGCCGCCTGCCAGGCATGCGCCGGCACCAGGCGCTGCGGCAATTGGCCAATGGCCACCGGCCCCAGGCGCGCGCACCGCACGGCATCGGGCTGCGCGGCCAGCAGCAGCTCCAGCGGCGCACCTTCATAGAAATGCCAGAGCTCGTCGGCATCCACCCGGTGCCAGCGGCTAACCGCGCCGGCGGGCAACAGAAAGATAATCGCCGTGGCGCACAGACGGCCGCCGTCCAGCTGCGCAGACGACTCGTACAGGCGGCGGTAATAACCACCCTCCGGATGCGCCTGCAGCTGCAGCGCCGTGATCAGTTCCTGCGCGCGCGGGTGCATCAACCTTGCAACGCCACGATAAAGTCCGCCAGCCAAGGCTCGGCGTCGGCTTCCGGGGTCACGCTTTCGCTGCTGTCCAGGCGCAGCATCGGCTGCACCTCACGAATGCCCAGCTCGGCATACAGCTCGCGCACCCGCTCGCCGCCGCCGCAGAAGGTATCGCCATAGCTGGAGTCGCCGAGGGCAATCACCCCGCCCGGCAGGCCGCTCCACGCCGGCAGATGATCACGGATGGCGTAGTACAACGGCTGCAGGTTATCCGGCAATTCGCCCATGCCAGTAGTCGAGGTCACAGCCAGAAAGGCTTCAGGAGCAAACGCCTGAAAATCCGCCAGACTGGCGCGCGGGTTGTGCCAGGCCTCATGGCCGGCGGCCTTGAGCAGACGCTCGGCGTGGCGGGCAACTTCCTCGGCAGTGCCGTACACCGAGCCGGAAAGAATGGCGATTTTCATGCAGAACTCCGAAACAGTCAGAACCAAATCGATAAGCCCGGCATTATGCCGCAAGTAGACAGCCCGCCCGGATGTTTTAGAATGCAGCCGACATAGACTGGGAAATCGCCTCATGATCAACGCCAAACTGCTGCAACTGGTGATCAACGCCTCCAACGACGGCATCGTGGTGGCCGAACAGGAAGGTGATGACAACATCCTGATCTATGCCAACCCCGCCTTCGAAAAGCTCACCGGCTACGCCAGCGAAGACATTCTCTATCAGGATTGCCGTTTCCTGCAGGCCGGCGACCGCGATCAGGCCGGGCTGGATGCCATCCGTGAGGCGGTCAAAGCCCACCGCCCCTGCCGGCAGATCATCCGCAACTACCGCAAGGACGGCAGCGTGTTCTGGAACGAGCTGTCGATCACCCCGGTGGTCAATGAGGCTGATCAGCTGACCTACTACATCGGCATCCAGAAGAACGTCACCGAGCAGGTCGAAGCGCAGGAGCGGGTCAAGCAACTGGAGGCTGAGATGGCCGTCCTCAAGGCCGAACTGGCACGCCTGCAGGCGACGACCGGCAGTAACTAATCCCCAGAGCAGCGGTCACAACAGCTTCAGAGCTTGATACAGACCGCCCCCATGCAAGAACAGGCACTCCTGACCCAGGCAGAACTGGCGTTTATCCGCCAGCTGCATCAACCCGGCACCACCGAGCAGCGCAGCCAACCGCGCCTGCCAGTAGACCTCGGCAAACAACTCAGCGAACTGCTGTCGCACTGCGCAGCCAATGAACAGCTGAGCCTGCATGCGCATATCGCCAATCAGCACCTGACCTTTGACCTGCGCCTCAGCCAGGACGAACAAAACGCGCCCTGCCTGCAACTCAGCGCCCCGCAGATTTTCGATGAAGGTGAAATCAACCGCGCCTGGCGCTCGCCCCTGCCCGAACCGATACCGCTGCATACGCCAAGTACACAACCGAGCGATCTATGGATTCACCAGCTGTCGATGAATGGCGCGCTGGTTGAACACCGTGGCACCGGCCAGCCACCTAGGCGTTTTCGGCGCATCCTGCCGGTAGGCGAACACCGCCCGGTTGCCGTGACCGGAACCTTCGTACGCGCCACCGAAGACGGCCTGCTGGCCTACCAGCTGCATACCCTCGACCGGCATAGCGACGAGCAGTTACGCCAGTTCATCTATCAGCAGCACCTGCAGCAGGAACAACGCCAGCAGGCCCGGAACGGCTAAACGCCCAAAGCAGAATGGCAGGCAAAAAAAGACCCGCAATCAGCGCGGGCCTAAGGTGCAGGCGAAGCGCCTGCAGCAGGGATAAAAAAATCCGATAACCGAAAATGGGCGGAACTGATGGCTACCGGATTGCGCAGTCGATTCAGGCAGCAAACTCCTCATCACTGAAGGCCATCAGGGTGGCTTTGCCGGCCTTGACCTCAGCCAACAGGCTGTCGGTTTCAGTCAGGATGCGGGCCATAAAGAAGTCAGCGGATTTAAGCTTGGCGCCGTAGAACAGGGTTTCCGTGCTGCCGGCCGCCAACCTGGCCTTGGCCACCGCAGCCATGCGCGCCCACATCCAGGCCAGGCTGGTCAGGGCAAACAGACGCAGATAAGGCGTGGCCGCCGCACCGGCCTGCTCGGGGTCTTTCATGCCTTCGCTGGCAATCCACAGCGTGGCTTGTTGCAATTGTTTAAGCGCTGCACCCACGGCAGGCACATGCTCTGCCTCGGCATTGGCCTTGAGCCAGCCTTCAATCAGGGCAAAGTAATTACGCACGGCACGGCCGCCCCCTAGCCCCAGCTTGCGGCCAACCAGGTCAAGCGCCTGAATACCATTGGTGCCTTCATAGATGCGGGTAATCCGTGAATCGCGCACCAGTTGCTCAATGCCCCAGTCTTCAGTGAAGCCGGAACCACCCAGCACCTGCAGGCCTTCGTTGGCGCAGTTGAAGCCTTCGTCAGTCAGGAAGGCCTTGACCACCGGCGTCAGCAACTGCACCAGATCATCCGCCTGCTGGCGTACCGCAGGGTCTTCGTGATCATGGCCAACGTCTTCATGCAAGCCGGTGAAATAAGCCAGCGCGCGACAACCTTCGATCATCACTTTCTGCCGCAGGAGCATGCGGCGCACATCGGGGTGCACGATGATCGGATCGGCGGGTTTGTCCGCCGCTTTCGGGCCAGATAGTGAGCGACTCTGCAAGCGTTCCTTGGCGAAACCGAGACTGACCTGATAGGCAGTTTCAGCAATGCCGAGGCCCTGCATGCCAACCATCAGACGCGCCGAGTTCATCATGGTGAACATGCATTTGAGCCCCTTGTTCGGCTCGCCGATCAACCAGCCTTGAGCGCCCTCGAAGTTCATCACACACGTGGCCGAACCCTTGATGCCCATCTTATGTTCCAGGCCACCACAGAACGCCGGATTACGGCTGCCGTCTGCAAGGAACTTGGGCACCAGAAACAGCGAAATACCTTTCACGCTGTCCGGTGCATCAGGCAGTTTGGCCAGTACCAAGTGCAAGATGTTGTCGGCCAGATCATGTTCACCGCCAGTAATCCAGATTTTGGTGCCGCTGATGGCATAGCTGCCGTCCGCCTGCGGTACAGCACGGGTACGAATCAAGCCCAGATCGGTGCCGCACTGCGGCTCTGTCAGGCACATGGTGCCGGTCCACTCGCCACTGATCAGTTTCGGCAGATAGCGCTCCTGCAGGTCGCGCGCGCCGTGAGCGGTCAGCGCATTGATCGCACCGTGGGTCAGCCCTGGGTACATGCCCAGCGAGAGATTGGCCGAGCAGACCATCTCTTCAACCATCATGTTCAGCACGTGGGGCAAGCCCTGGCCGCCAAACTCCGGGGTACACGCCAGCGCGGTCCAGCCACCTTCGGCAAACTGCTGATAGGCCGCCCGAAAACCCTCTGGGGTTTTTACTGATTTACTCTGCGGATCATATGCGCAGCCTTGCTTGTCACCTGAGCCATTCAATGGGGCCAGCACGTTCTCCGCCAATTTGGCGGCTTCTTCCAGAATGGCGCCACCGAGGTCGTTTCCGAACTCGCGCTGACTAGGCAGCGACTGCAAGGTGGCATAAGCGTCGAGCACCTCGTCAAAAACGAAACGCATGTCACGAAGGGGTGCGCGGTATTGGGTCATGTCGCTGAGTCCTCAAGCTGTACAAGTGGATGCAAGCTATACACAAACAAACAATGTATAGCTTTTGTACAGACAAAAATCTCAAGCAGCAAGCTTTTCTTGTACAAGATGTACAAGTATAAAATTTCCGCGACCGGCAGTACGCACAGCGAGGCACAACCGTAAAGGCTGCGGCTGGGGTTTCAGAGCATTGACGAAGGGTTCAGGTATCCAGGTGACCCGCCAGGAATTGCTGCAGGCGCCGCTGCATCAGACGACCTTCATTGCCCAGACATGCAATCGGGGAACCCCTCAGGCTTTCCTCGGCCAGATCGGCGCCGTCACCCGCCATCACCAGTGGACAAGCCAGCGCCAGCGCCAGACGTGACAATACTTTGGGCAAGTCATCGCTGGGCGGTTGATTGGAGAACAGCACCAAGGCCTGGGGCTGCATTTTCTCGCAGATCAGGGTCAGCTCCTCCAGCGGCTGACCAAGACCCAGCACGCTGACGGCCGTATCAGCATTACTCAGCAGCAAGCCGGCGACCAGTAACTCCAGTTCACGACAGTGTCCGGGCAAGGCCGCGAGCAATACGCGATCTTCAACCTGGGTACGCAGTGCCTGCAAACGTTGCAGTGCACGTGCCCGAAGAAATGTGTCGAGAAACAGCCATTCGCTGGCCTGACCGTATTCATCCTGACGTAACAGCAACTCCTGCCAGAGCGGCAT
Organism: Pseudomonas sp. HMWF032; assembly: GCF_003060885.1. Lineage (GTDB taxonomy): Bacteria > Pseudomonadota > Gammaproteobacteria > Pseudomonadales > Pseudomonadaceae > Aquipseudomonas. The sequence goes on along the minus strand of NZ_QAIG01000002.1, from coordinate 160,346 downwards.
CAGGATGTCCTGAAACACCACTGGCAGCGGGTAACTGGAAAAAATCTGCCCGTACAGACGATCCAGGCGCAGCTCATCGAAGGCACTGATGGCTCGGCGCAACTGGGTCTGCCACTCCCCCCACTCGCCGGCGCTGACCTCTTCATAGATCGGCGAACTGGCAGCCTTGATAGGAGCGCTTTTGGCCAAAATCTTGCCAACTTTACTGACCGCCACACCGCGCTCAATCCACGCCAGAATATTGCGCACGGCTTCAATTTCAGCCTGGGAATAAAGACGATGACCGCTGTCAGTGCGGGTTGGCTGAATCAGACCATAGCGCCGCTCCCAGGCCCGCAGGGTCACCGGGTTGACGCCCGTAAGGCGCGCCACTTCGCGTATGGGAAAGAGCTCCTCCTGCTTGAGGGCACTCGAAACGAGAGACGACGCACCAACGAGATCGGACATGGGCGGAGGTTTCATAGGAAAAAGGGTGCGCGCATTGTAACTCAGCTATTAACGGCATACTTTGTACAAAACCTATACAAAGGCCTAGACAATGAACAAGCAACCGGTGTGGCCACTGACCCTTTACTACGACGGCGACTGTCCGCTCTGCGCACGTGAAATCCACATGCTGCGCCAACACGCCTGCGTAGAGCGCCTTTGCCTGGTCGACATCAGCCTGGCCGATTTCCACCCCGAAACCATCGGGCAAACTCGATCAGCCCTGCAAAACCGTCTGCACGCACGCTTCGCCGACGGCCACTGGGTCACAGGTCTGGATGCCACGCTATGGAGTTGGCGCGCCGCCGGCCTTGGCCGCTGGGCCACGCCCCTGACCTGGCCAGCATTACGCCCCCTTCTGGAACTGGCCTATCGACTGTTCTGCCAACTGCGCCCCCACCTCGGCTGGCTGCCACACCCCGACGGCAGCCAACGCTGCCGTAAGCAACAGTGCGACAGCACATCCACGCGCTGACGGGCTAGCGCAGGCGTAACCAAAGCCCAGGATCGGCCTCAAGCAATACAGGGCGACCGATGATTTCATCGTGACTTTCCGGCTGGAATAACAATACCTGACGCACCCCGCACCGCCGTAAACGCATCTTGAGTAGCGCCAGGTTGGGCCACAGCGACCGTCCAACGGCGTAATCCAGCATGCGTGCAGACCCGGCCCGACTGACGACACGCACCTGATAGCCACAGCAACGTAGCGTCAACACTTCAACATGCCGCACGCGTCCGCAGATCAGCGCCACACTCAGTTGCCAAGACTTCATCACCCACATACCTGTACAAGAAAACCAATCTTGTACACGATAAAAACAATTTTATTGAGCCTACCCCCGAAAAAAAATATCGATACAACCCAATGAATTAGGGTGGAAAGCCATAAACAGCCAGTACCCTCACTCCCCACATGGTTGTACAAAGCCTATTGCTGGTATAACTTTACTCTTGGTTCAGTCGAGGCCGCGCCCTACTGGTCAGGTAACCCGGCGCAGCGTCGCTGGACCCACCCCTTATTTCCGTCGAGTCGATCATGAGCGCCAGCGCCGCCCCTATTCTGATAACCGGAGCCAGCCAGCGCATTGGTCTGTATTGCGCCGAACGCCTGCTGGATGACGGTCATGCAGTGATCATCACCTACCGCAACGAGCGCGACAGCCTCCAAGCACTAAGGCAGCGTGGCGCCTTGACCCTGCAGGCAGACTTTGCCAGCGAAGCCGGCATACTGGCATTTATCGAACGACTCAAGCGCCACACCGACAGCCTGCGCGCCATCGTGCACAACGCCTCCGACTGGCTGATTGAAACACCGGGAGAAGAAGCAGCCGCCTTCCAGCAGCTGTTCAGTGTGCACATGCTTGCGCCGTACCTGATCAACCTGCACTGCGCAACATTGCTGCACCACTCGACGCCCGCCGATATCGTGCATATCAGTGATGACGTGGCGCGCAAGGGCAGCGCCAACAGGCCGGCCTACTGCGCCAGCAAGGCCGGACTGGACAGTTTGACCCTATCGTTTGCTGCGCGTTTTGCCCCGCAGATCAAGGTCAACGGCATTGCCCCAGCACTGATCATGTTCAATCCGGATGATGACCCCGACTACCGCAGTAAAACCCTGAGCAAATCGGCATTGGGCATCGAACCCGGGCCACAGGTGATCTACCAAAGCTTGCGCTACCTGCTTGATAACCCCTACGTAACCGGCACAACTCTTACTGTCAACGGCGGCCGCCATCTCAAATGAACCCGGCCGCGAGGACCTTGCAATGACCCCTGAACTGCCCGATCACTACCGTGAAATTCTTCTTGGCGTCGGTGAAAACCCAGAACGCGAAGGCCTGCTGGACACGCCGAAACGTGCCGCTAAGGCCATGCAATACCTGTGCAACGGTTACCACAAGAGCCTGGACGAAGTGGTCAACGGCGCACTGTTCGAGTCCGATAACGATGAGATGGTGATCGTTCGCGATATCGAGCTGTACTCATTGTGCGAGCACCATATGCTGCCGTTTATCGGTAAGGCTCACGTCGCCTACATTCCTACCGGCAAGGTGCTCGGCCTGTCCAAAGTAGCGCGCATTGTCGACATGTACGCGCGGCGCCTGCAGATTCAGGAAAACCTCACCAAGCAGATCGCCGACGCGATCCAGCAGGTGACCAACGCTGCTGGCGTAGCCGTGGTGGTAGAAGCCAAGCACATGTGCATGATGATGCGCGGCGTGGAAAAGCAGAACTCGGTGATGACCTCCTCGGTGATGCTTGGAGCCTTCCGCGAATCCTGCAACACTCGCCACGAATTCCTGCAACTGATCGGACGGAGCAAGTAATGCCGAGACTGGAACCTGGGATGGCGCGCATCCGCGTCAAGGATCTGCGCCTGCGCACCTACATCGGCATCAAGGAAGAGGAAATCAACAACAAGCAGGACGTGTTGATCAACCTCACCATCCTCTACCCTGCCGCTGACGCCGTGCGTGACAACGATATCGACCACGCGCTGAACTATCGCACCATCACCAAGGCGGTGATTCGCCACGTTGAAGAAAACCGTTTCGCCCTGCTGGAGCGTATGACCCAGGAAATTCTCGACCTGGTCATGACCAATCCCGACGTGCGCTACGCCGAGGTGGAAGTGGACAAACTGCACGCCCTGCGCTTTGCCGAATCGGTGTCGATCACCCTCGCCGGCCACCGCTAGCCGATTCCCGGCGCGTCCTGCGCCGGGGCCGTTGCCGCCAGACGGGCATGCTTCTATCATCGCCGCCAACGTCTCCTCGCCTGCAATCAGAGAGCATCGCCATGACCGAGCAAGAACGTCTCGAACTTGAAGCCGCCGCCTTTCGCAGCCTGGTGCAACACCTGCGTTCCCGCCCCGATGTACAGAACATCGACATGATGAACCTTGCCGGCTTCTGCCGTAACTGCCTGTCCAAGTGGTTCAAAGCCGCAGCCGACGATATCGGCGTTGCCATCACCCCGGATGAAGCCCGTGAAGAGGTTTATGGCATGCCCTATGCCGAGTGGAAAGCCAAATACCAGAAGGAAGCCAGCGCCGAGCAGCAAGCCGCCTTCGATAAAGGAAAACCCGCATGAGCCGTCTGATCGAGTTTCGCGCCAAGCTGCGCAATGAACACTTTACCTTCGCTGAAACCCTGGCATTTATTGCCGAGCACTACCAGTACCAACCAAGCGCATTCAGCAACGGTGATGTACACAACGCAGCCGGACAAAACGAAGGGTCATGCAAGACACTGGGGCTGGCGATCCTTGAAAACCTGAGCCTGGAAGAAGCCCTGCTGTGCTTCGGCGAGCATTACCGCAGCGTGCTGGCCACGCCAAGCGGCAACGACCATGGCAATATCCGCGCACTGATGAGCACAGGCCTGCCAGGCGTGCGTTTCGAACACGCCTCTCTGCGCCACAAGGCAGTATAAATATCTGCCCCATAGTAGCCAGAAGCCATCTTCTGCCGTCATACAGCATCTGCAAGCCATTGCCGGGTCATAAAACGTGCAATTGTCGGCAAAGGCTGACAGACACCACACGTGAATCACTCTAAGCTGCGCGCCATGAGACGAACGAGAACACCAGGGAAGGTGGTCCGTATAGTGTTATGGCCGCTCTTCCCAGGTTCACGCCCCTTACCTGGCTTGGAGTCGCTTTTATGCAGCAGACCCTGGTATGGAAACCCTGGTACAACCCTGGCGTGGAGAATCTGCGCCTGAACATTGATGAGCATGGCATCAACGCCACCAGCCATCTGATGCAAAGCCTGCGCGGCAATAGCATCGCCGCTACCTATGTCATCAACTGCGACCCGCGCTGGCGCTTTCGTCACCTGTGGCTGAAAGTGGACAACCATGGTCAACGCAGCCTCAATCTGAGGCGTGATATTCGAGGCAACTGGTTTCACAACGGCGAACCTCGCCCCGATCTCAGTGAATGTCAGCAAATCATGCTGTCCGACTCACCCTTTACCCACACCCCAGCCCTGCAACGCTGCGCGCTGGAAACCGGCCAGAGTGAATCGTTACAGGTGGCCTATATCGACTTGCTGACCCTCAAGGTGGAAGCCCGCAGCCAGCGCTACCAGCGCCTGCGCGAAGAAGGCGGAAGAACCCTGTATCGTTGCGAAGCACAGGGCAGCAAGAGCCAGGAGCTGACCGTTGACGAGCACGCGCTATTGGTCAAAGCCAGCGATCAGTTTTTGCGGCTGAGTTCGCGGGACTTGAAGCTGAACACCTGGGTATAAGCCGAACGCAGAATGGAAAAGCCTTGAACCCATCGAGGCTTTGGATCGTGGACAATCACTATCCATACACTGAAAACACCATACCCAAGCACTCAGACCCTCACGTCAGCGCGCCAAGGGTCCTGGCTCCCGCCAGACTCCAATCCAGGCTGGCGTCCAACACTCACGCTGACTGATCAAAAAGACACTCTGCCCTGTTCTGGCACGTCGCCCCTCGGACCGCGACCTGCATGAGACCCCGCGTATGGCTCCCGACTGCTCGGTAAATCCCGCTCATCATGCGTTCCTAGGGCTCAACCCGCACTGTCGGCGCTGACCCATACAGCAACACCAAGACGCAGCAATGCGCATCACCCAGATACTGGACAATGGTATGCAGCAACGAGTGGTCGTCGTAGGCTTTCCAGGTGGCGTAATTCAACGGGTCAGATGCACCACCCGTACGTGCGTTGGCACGCTGGGCACGGGGGAGTGAATGGTGATCAGAGCTTCCAGGCGTAAGCGACACCCAGAATGTTCTGACTCATTTTCAGGTTGGCTTCACCGCCGCCAAAGGCTGCCGGAATGGAGCCATTACCGTTGACCGTTTCCTCGAAACCGTGGGTGTAGGCCAGGCTCAGTTCTCCGTCCGCGGACGGCGCCCAGGTCAGGCCGACACTTAGGTGATGCTGAATGACGCCCGGAGCAAGAATGTTGAGGAACGTCTGATCTTTCTGCACTGGCTGACTGGCATGACTGATACCGCCGCGCAGGGTCAACTCGGGACTCAGGGCATAGCTGGCTGCCAGTTTGTACACGGTGACGTCCTGCCAGCCAAAACCCGGACCATTCTTCGCGCCGAAGTTGTTACCGGCAAATACCGACTGGATATCAAACTCGCTGGCCACGGAGCGCACGCTACCGTATTTGATTTCCTGCACGTCAGCGGCAAGCGTCAATGCCGGCGTGACCTTGTATGCCAACCCAACACCGTAGTTTTCCGGGATATCAAAACTGCCGCCGTCGGCAAACAGCCCGGCATAACGGTCGAACGCCTGGGCTTTGATCTTCGATGACCAGGCCTAGCCCAGTGTCAGGTCGTCACTCAGTTGCCCTTGCCATCCCAGGCGCCCCCCCCAGCCCGTGGACGTTTCATGATCACGTTCATTGAGGTTCCCGGCATCACTGGAGAAAAACGGATTGGCAAATGCACTCAGGCCCTTGGCGGCAAAGCGCTGATACACAAAGTTGACACCCACACCGATGGATTGACGCTCGGTGAACTTGTAAGCCAGCGATGGCGTGATGAACAACTGCGCAAGATCGACCCCGGCACTGCCAGTGCTGCCAAATGCACCATAAGGGTTCTTCTTGTAATCGGTGTTCATCCCGCCATTGCCGTATACCGCAACGCCAACACCCAATCGGTCATTCAGCTGTTTGCTATAGCCAGCCTCCGGCAAGAGGAAATACTTCTTCTCGTTACCGTCATATTTGCCGTTGGCACCAAAGCCGTTGCCTTCAATCTCGGCACTGCGGTCTGGCGAAAACAACGTTGCACCAATATCCAGTCGATCCCCCACCCAAACTGTGCCAGCCGGGTTGTTGGCCGCAGCCAGCGCATCCTGCGGCTGTGCAATACTAACGCCCGCCTGCCCCTGCGCCTTGATGCCATAACCGTGCACGAAGTAACCGTTGGTCGCGCCTGCCTGAGTGCTGACTGCGCCACCCAACGCAACCAGTGAGGCGAGTAAAACCTTGTTTTTCATTATTCCTGCTCCCAATGCCAAGGCCGGGCTGGCCTGCCAGGAAGCAACAATTAAACAAAATACATATTGTTTAATAATAATAAAAACCAATATATTTATACGAACACGGAATAACAACCTAGACGCAGTCAATCTGCAGCCTGGGCGTTGCGTGAAAAGCGTGGATCAGGGTTTTGGGCAGTAAAGCTCGTAAAGGGTGCCCAGTAGCTGCATAACTTTCATGTCTTTGACGGAGTAGAAGATCCGCTTGCCCTCGCGACGGGTATCAACCAACCCTTCGGAACGCAACACCCCCAGTTGCTGGGAGAGATTAGGCTGCTGAATCCCGAGCAGCTCTTCCAACTCACCAACTGAGCGCTCGCCTTGACTCAACTGACAGAGCAGCATTAATCGGTCCGGATGGCTCAGAGAGCGCAAAGTACTTGCAGCCTCAGTGGCTGCCGAGCGCATCAACTGAATATCCATTGGTACGTGAGCTTCTCGCTGATCAGGTTGGGGGACAGTATAAGAAAATTAACTTCTTTTCTAAAAAATCATCGTCACAACACGCAGGCGTGCACGGCGGTCACGAACCTGCGCGATTTTCCATGACTGGCCCCGTCGGGGCCAGCAGCAGAATGGCGTTCTCGTGCATTAATTGTATCCGGTCACAATCTGTTGCCTTACTCGTCATTTACTGACCGTCGAGATAACGCTCCACATCCAGCGCAGCCATGCAGCCGGCACCGGCCGAGGTGATGGCCTGGCGGTAAACGTGGTCAGCCACATCACCGGCAGCAAACACGCCGGGAATGCTGGTAGCAGTGGCATTGCCTTCGCGACCGCCGTTGACCACCAGATAGCCATCCTTGAGCGCCAGCTGCCCCTCGAACAACGAGGTGTTCGGCGTGTGGCCAATGGCGACGAACAGACCATCGACGCTCAGCTCATCGAAGCTGCCATCGTTGTTCTTCACCCGCACCCCCGTCACGCCCATGCTGTTGCCGAGCACTTCATCCACCTCGGCGTTGAGCTTGAGCACGATCTTGCCTTCGGCGACCCGCGCCAGCAGCTTGTCCTGCAAGATCTTCTCGGCGCGGAAGGTTTCGCGGCGGTGCACCAGGGTTACCTTGCTGGCGATATTGGCCAGGTACAGCGCCTCCTCCACCGCCGTATTGCCGCCACCGACCACCGCGACTTCACGGTTGCGGTAGAAGAAACCATCGCACGTGGCGCATGCGGAGACACCCTTGCCCATAAAACTTTCTTCGCTGGGCAAGCCCAGGTAACGGGCGCTGGCACCGGTAGCGATGATCAACGCATCACAGCTGTAGGTGCCGCTGTCGCCGACCAGGGTGAACGGCTTGCCGGCCAGGTCCACAGCATTGATATGGTCATAGACGATCTCCGTCTCGAAACGCTCGGCATGCTCCTGCATACGTTGCATCAGCGCAGGCCCAGTCAGGCCATGCACATCACCGGGCCAGTTATCCACCTCGGTGGTCGTGGTCAGTTGGCCGCCGGCCTGCAGGCCGGTAATCAGCAAGGGCTTGAGATTCGCACGCGCGGCATAAACCGCCGCACTGTAGCCGGCAGGGCCGGAGCCCAGAATGATTACGCGGGCATGACGATCAGCAGACATCAACAGCTCCTCCCGGCAATGCCGGCAGCAATAAAAAGGGACTTTCGCGAGGACCTAGGGGAAGGCAGTAAGGTCGAAAGCCCCACAAAGGGATGCCGCGCAGCCTATGCCTGCCCGACGCACGGCGGAAATATGCTTTGCCAATACCTTGTATAGGCAAGCGCTATGACACCGACAGACAATCGTTAGCGCCCGTTGCAGAGGCTTTCACCTGCCACACAAAGCCGGTAAGGTCGGCGCGACTTCAACCTCTCCTGGAGACGCCTCCCATGCACGCGCCCGTGCTGACCGGCCCGCAATACCTCAGCGAAGGCCTGAAACTGGTCCTTAGCCCCGGCCTGCGGCTGTTTGTGCTGCTGCCGCTGACGATCAACCTGATCCTGTTTACTGCGCTGATTGTGGTCTCCATGCAGCAGTTCAGTGGCTGGGTCGAGACCTTTATGCCCAGCCTGCCGAGTTGGCTGAGCTTTCTTGAATACGTGCTGTGGCCATTGTTTGTGGTGCTGGTACTGCTGATGGTGTTTTTCACCTTCACCCTGCTGGCCAATATCATTGCCGCGCCGTTTAACGGTTTTCTCGCTGAGAAGGTCGAAGTCGTGGTGCGCGGCCAGGATGATTTTCCGCCCTTCAGCCTGGCTGAACTGACCGCCATGGTGCCGCGCACCCTGAGCCGCGAGATGCGCAAGCTGGGCTACTTTCTGCCGCGCGCCATTGGCCTGCTAATCCTGAGTTTTATCCCGGTGGTCAACCTGATCGCCGCACCACTGTGGCTGCTGTTTGGCGTGTGGATGATGGCGATTCAGTACATCGACTACCCGGCGGACAACAACAAGATGAGCTGGGACGACATGCTCGCCTGGCTGCGGGAGAAGCGCTGGCAGAGCCTGGGCTTTGGCGGCATCACCTACGCCGCCCTGCTGGTGCCGGGGCTGAATATCCTGATGATGCCGGCAGCCGTGGCCGGCGCCACGGTGTTCTGGGTGCGTGAGCGTCAGGAACAGGCGCTGACGCCCGCCCCCTGAGTCATCACCCCGCAGGTTAGCTGCGCTCCAGTACCACGCGCAGCGCCTGCATTGAGGCCTGGGATTCGCGCTCAATGCGCCGGCTTAGCAGCAGACGATTGGCCAAACGCATCAGCACACCGTCGAAGCCGTATTCCAGAGTGCGGACAAACTCGCAACCGCCCTCTACCTCCACACATTCATAAGTCAGCAGCAGCGCCAGACCGTGATCACCACGAGCGCTGGCCTGCCAGCGACGCGCCGGCTGGTAGTCGAGTACATCCCAGCGCAGATGCCCGGCGCGGCCACCGGCGTGAATGTCTTCCTCAAATACCTCACCGGCGAGCAACGCGCCCTCGCGGCCGTAGATGCGCAACGAGGATGGATGCCATTCGGGCCAATGCGCCGGCGCAGCGGCATAACTCAGCACGTCATCCGCCGGGCGGGTGAGGCGAATGCGATGCTGCTGGCGGTTCTGCTGGTACGTCGGCTCTGGTTCCCAGTGCAGGGTGCCGTACAACCAGTCCATCAATGGATGGACGATGCCAAAGTTGCGCGCATGCATCAGCTCACGGCGATGGTGCAGCGCATGCAGGCGGCGCATCTGGCGAATCCACGGCAACCGCGCGACGGGGTGCTCGGCCGGTAGATGCTCGCAGGCGTGCACCACTTCATAGCTCATATACCCCAGCAGCATGCTGCCGGCGAACAGCGCCGCCAAGTTGCCGTCGAGGTGCGCCAGCACCCACCAGATACCCAGCAGCGGCAGGCTGTAGAGCACGATCAGCCAGGCCGGAAAGAGGATCACCCGCCAATCACGCGGTGTCTCGTAGCGCATCTGGCCTTCGACGAAAAAGCTGTGGTGATCACCCGTGTGACGCTTGTAGAACAGCTGGCCGAAGCGCGTCTTGTTGTGCCCCAGGCGCTTGTGCACCTGATACTCGCCCCAGCTGAAGAACACCAGAGTCAGCGGTACCAGCAGCCACTGCCAGGGCGCCACTGCGTCCAGCGTGCGCCACAGCAGGCCGATGCAGGTCAGGCCGTAGGCCAGCACAAAGGCGGCATGCAGCCAGGGGTTGTACAGCGGGTGGATGGCATCCCGATAACGTGTGCGGAAAGCCTGGGCATTGTCATTGTTATAGGCCACGGCATAACTCCTGTGCAGATTGACAGCAGTCTAGGCGCGGCCAGATCATTCCGATAATGGATATTCAGAAAGAGCATTATTCTTGATAACGAATTTGCGTCAGCTCGACCTCAATCTGCTGCTGGTTTTCGATGCACTGATGCAGGAAGGCAACCTGACCCGCGCCGCCGAACGCCTGCACCTGAGCCAGTCGACGGTGAGCAACGCCCTCGCCCGCCTGCGTCAGCAACTCGGTGAAGAGCTGTTTCTGCGCACCGCCCGGGGCCTGACGCCCACCGCCCGCGCCCAGGCTTTGTATCTGCCGGTACGCCAGGCTTTGCGCCTGCTGCAGACCGGCCTGGGCCCGGCCGAGCCGTTTGATCCACAAACGCCACACGCCTTCAGCCTGTCCCTGAATGACTACGCGCAAGCTGCGCTGCTGCCCATATTGCAGGCACACCTGGCACGCAGCGCCGCGCAGGTCGAGCTGCTGGTGCAAGCCGATGAGGCCGACAGCCTGGTGCAGCGCCTGGAAAGCGGTGCGCTGGACCTGGCTATCGATTACCTGCACTTCGACTCACCCGACCTGCATTACGCGCCGCTGCGCGAAGAACCGCTGGTGGCCATCGGCCGCGCCGGCCACCCGGCCTTTATCGGCGGGCTGAGCCTGGAGGATTACCAGCAGGCGCGACATATCACGGTAACGCCGCGCGCCGGACGTGGCTCGCCGCTGGAGATCGTCCTCGGCTCGGCCAGGGTGCGCCGGCAGGCGGCGCTGCATTTGCCCAACTACCTGCCGATCCCGGCCATCGTCGCCCAGACCGACCTGCTCGGCACCGTGCCCGCGCGTCTGGCCGAAGCCTTCGCTCCGGTGCATGCGCTGGAAATCGCGCCGCTGCCCTTCGATATGCCACCGGTGCAGGTCAGCCTGATCTGGCATCAGCAACAGCACCTCGACCCGGCGCACGCCTGGCTGCGCCAACAGCTGATCGAACTGCTCGACTGAAATACAAACGCAACCAAAGCGTCACAGTCATTACATAGCGGCAGCGGACACTGCTGCCATGAGCACAGCTTCCCTGCATATCGCGCTGATCAGCGAAACCTTCCCGCCGGAAATCAACGGCGTGGCCAACACCCTCGGGCGCCTGGTCGACGGCTTGCGTGGCCGTGGCCATCGCGTGCAACTGGTGCGTCCGCGGCAGAACGTAGACCCACGCGGCGCGGCCGATCAGGACCTGCTGCTGACCCGTGGCTGGCCGCTGCCCGGCTACCCCGGTTTGCAGTGGGGCCAGTCGTCGGTGCACAAGCTGCTGCGCAACTGGCAACGACAGCGCCCGGATGTGCTGTATATCGCCACCGAAGGGCCGCTGGGCCTGTCCGCCTTGCGCGCAGCGCGGCGCTTGCGGATCCCGGTAGTCAGCGGTTTTCACACCAACTTCCAGCAGTACACCGGGCATTACGGCTTTGGTCTGTTAACCCGCCTTTTGACCAATTACCTGCGCTGGTTCCACAACCGCTCGCAGATGACCCTGGTGCCCAGCGTCAGTCAGCAAATCGAGCTGCACCGCCGTGGTTTCGACAACCTGGAACTGCTTTCGCGGGGCGTCGACAGCCAGCTGTTCCACCCGGCCAAACGCTGCGCAACCCTGCGCGAGCGCTGGGGCCTGGCAGAACAGGACATCGCCATCCTGCATGTCGGCCGCCTGGCGGTGGAAAAGAACCTGGCCTTGCTCAGCAAGAGCTTTCAAGCGCTGCAACAGGCGCACCCGCAGCGGCGGCTGAAACTGATTGTGGTCGGCGATGGCCCACAACGCGCCAACCTGCAGCAACTGCTGCCGGATGCGGTGTTCTGCGGCCTGCAGCGCGGCGAAGCGCTGGCCGCGCATTACGCCTCGGGCGATCTGTTCGTGTTTCCCAGCCTCTCGGAAACCTTCGGCAATGTGGTGCTCGAAGCCCTGGCTTCAGGCCTTGGCGTGGTGGCGTTTGATCAAGCGGCGGCCGCACAGCATATCCGCCACGGGCATAACGGCGCGTTGGCGGTGGCCGAGGACGAACAAGGCTTTATCGACGCCGCCAGCTGGTTGCTGACCGACCACGAAGGCCTGCGCCGGGTGCGCCTGAATGCGCGACTGCATGCCTCTCGCCAGGGCTGGCCGGCGATTGTCGAGCTGTTCGAGCAGCAGCTGCGCAGCGCCATGCAACCTGTGCAAGCGTTACCAGCCGGCAGAACGCAACATTAAAAGAGGAACGGAAAGCCCCGATCCTACAACCGCACATCCAGACGCGTGATCAACTGCACACCCTGCGCGCTGATCGCCGCGCCGTAAGCCAGTACTTCAACACCGGCGCTCACCGCCTCACGCAAAGCAGCGGCGTAGGCCGGGTCGATTTCCTCGGCCGGGCGCACCGCATCAATGTCCGTCAGGTTCACGCAATACAGCTGCACCGCGCGAATGCCCTCACGGGCCAGTGCCGCCAGCTCACGCAGGTGTTTGCTGCCACGCTCGGTGCGCGCATCAGGAAAGGCGGCGACGCGGCTGTCGGCGAACCCCAGGGTGACGCTCTTAACTTCGACGAACGCCGCACCTGCCGGGTAGTCCAGGCGAAAGTCGATACGGCTGCATTCCTGACCGTAAGGCACTTCGCGCTTGAGGCTGGTAAAGCCGTTCAGCTCGGCGATCAGCCCGGCACGCAGCGCTTCTTCCACCAGGGCATTAGCGCGCCCGGTGTTGATCACCGCCAGACGACCGTGCGGCGTTTCACCGATCTCCCAGGTACCCGGCAGTTTGCGCTTGGGGTCGTGACTGCGACTGAACCAGATGCGCGCGCCCTCGCTCATGCAGTTGAGCATCGAGCCCGTATTGGCGCAGTGGATGGTCAGCCGCTCGCCGCTGACGGTCTCGATATCGGCGAGAAAGCGCTTGTAGCGACGCAGCAGGCGCCCCTCTTCCAGTGGCGGCTCAAACTGCATGGGGCTTCCAGCTGTTCAAGCCACGTTTGATACGATCCACCGCCTGCTGCAGACGCGGCAGGTCCTGGGTGTAGGCAAAACGCACATGCTGCGTCGCCTGGTAGCGGCCAAAATCCAGGCCGGGGGTAAAGGCCACATGCTCGGTTTCCAGAAAGTGCTGGCAGAAGGCAAAGGCATCACCGCCGAAGGCGCTGATGTCGGCATATAAATAGAAGGCGCCCTCCGGCTCCACAGCGATCTTGAAGCCCAGCTCACGCAGCGCCGGCAGGAGGAAATCGCGGCGGCGCTGAAATGCGTGACGGCGCTGTTCGAGGATCTCCAGGGTCTGCGGCTGAAAGCAGGCCAACGCGGCGTGCTGGGCCATGCTCGGCGCGCTGATATAGAGGTTCTGCGCCAATTTCTCCAGTTCCGGCACGGCGGCCGGTGGTGCCACCAGCCAGCCAAGGCGCCAGCCAGTCATGCCGAAATACTTGGAAAAACTGTTGAGCACAAAGGCTTCGTCGTCCACTTCCAGCACGCTGGCGGCGTCTACACCGTAGGTCAGGCCGTGGTAGATCTCATCCACCACCAGATGCCCGCCACGCGCCTTCAACGCCTGAGACAACCCGCCCAGCTCGTCGCGGCTGAGCAAAGTGCCGGTCGGATTGGCCGGGGAAGCCACCAGTGCGCCGACGCTGTGCTGATCCCAATGACGCTCGATCAGCTCAGGCGTCAGCTGATAACGCACCTCCGGGCCAACCGGCACCAGCTGCGCCGCGCCTTCGACCAGGCGCAGAAAATGCCGGTTGCAGGGGTAACCGGGGTCAGCCAGCAGCCAGTGCTTGCCGGGGTCGACCAGCAGGCTGGTGGCCAGCAGCAAGGCACCCGAGCCGCCGGGGGTGATTAGAATGCGCTGCGGGTCGATATCCAGACCGTAACGTTGGCCATAGAAACTGGAAATCGCCTCGCGTAGGGCCGGCAGGCCGCGCGCGGCGGTGTAACGGGTGTGCCCATCGGCCAGCGCCGCCTGCCCGGCGGCGACAATCGGCGCGGCGGTGGTGAAGTCCGGCTCACCGATTTCCAGATGGATCACATCATGGCCGTCGGCCTGCAGCTGATTGGCACGGGCCAGCAGCGCCATCACGTGAAAAGGTTCTATGGCGCGGCTGCGCGCACTGTAGGACGGGACCATGGGACTGCCTGCCTGGGAGATAAGGCGCGGATTCTAAAGCATACCCGGCGCAGCTTCGACAACCGGGAGTGGCGCAGGCTGAGTTGTTCTGGTAAGTTCGCCCGCTTGCAGCCGCAGGGCCGGTTCTACGCGACGTGGAATCGGCAAGGGACACCGTCCTGCGCAGTGGATTAGAGAGAGTGAGAGGCGGTCATCCATGCCCACCAAAGCAAAAGCAAAAAGCAGCCAACTGACTCGCGGTTTCGAGCCCTATAAAGAAACAAAGGGCGAGGAATACATGGGTGAGCCGATGCGCGCCCACTTCACCGGCATCCTTAACAAGTGGAAGCTGGAGCTGATGCAGGAAGTTGATCGTACTGTGCACCACATGCAGGACGAAGCAGCCAACTTCCCCGATCCAGCGGACCGTGCCAGCCAGGAAGAAGAATTCAGCCTGGAACTGCGTGCCCGTGATCGCGAGCGCAAGCTGATCAAGAAGATCGACGAAACCCTGCAGCTGATCGAAGACAACGACTACGGCTGGTGCGATTCCTGCGGCGTAGAAATCGGCATCCGCCGTCTGGAAGCCCGCCCTACCGCCACCCTGTGCATCGATTGCAAGACGCTGGCGGAAATCAAGGAAAAGCAGATCGGTTCCTGATCTGACCCAGAGGGTGCTTCGGCACCCTCTGTTGTTTCTGTCTCTGCATATGTATGCGCAACAGGTTTTGAAACGTAGGCGAGGCAGGCGAGACAAGGCAGAAATGACCGAGAAAGCGGAGTTTACTGACGTAAATGAGCATTTCGACATTTCGAGACGCCGCGTCCCGGGTCATTTCTAACGCAGTATCGACCACGCAGGTCGTTTTCAAAGCCTGTTGACCCGCACGTATGAACACACCTGCTTATATCGGCCGCTTCGCCCCCACCCCAAGCGGCTACCTGCACTTCGGCTCACTGGTCGCAGCTCTTGCGTCCTACCTTGACGCGCGCGCGGTCAATGGCCGCTGGCTGCTGCGCATGGAAGACCTCGACCCGCCACGCGAAGTCGTCGGCGCTCAGGCCGCCATTCTCAGCACCCTGGAAAGCTACGGCTTCGAGTGGGACGGCGAACTGGTACGCCAGAGTGAGCGCCACGCCGAATACGCCGCGCTGGTCGATCGCCTGCTCAGCCAGGGCCTGGCCTACGCCTGCACCTGCTCACGCAAACAACTGGAAGGTACTCAGGGCATCTACCCCGGCACCTGCCGTAATGCCGGCCACGGCTTTGTCGATGCGGCGATTCGTCTGCGCGTGCCGGAGCTGAACTACCACTTTGTCGACCGCGTACAGGGTGATTACCGCCAGCACCTGGGCCGCGAGGTCGGCGACTTCGTGATTCGCCGCCGCGATGGCCTGTATGCCTACCAGTTGGCGGTGGTGCTCGACGATGCCTGGCAGGGTGTGACCGATGTGGTGCGCGGCGCCGACCTGCTCGACTCCACCCCACGCCAGCTGTACCTGCAAGAGCTGCTCGGCCTGGCGCAGCCACGCTACCTGCATGTGCCGCTGATCATCCAACCGGATGGCCACAAACTGGGCAAATCCTACCGCTCGCCGCCGCTGCCGGCCGATCAGGCCACGCCACTGCTGATCCGTGCCCTGCGTGCGCTGGGCCAGCCGTTGCCGGACGCCGCCCACGACGGCCAGCCGGCCGAACTGCTGCGCTGGGGCAGCATGCATTGGGATGCCTCACGTATACCGCGCAGCCTGACCCTGGCTGAAGCGCAGCTGCGCTAGATTTTCGCGAAACCGGCACTCGCAGAGTCACCCCCGCACAACGCTCCATTGCCCGCTATGTCCGCTAGCGAACAGACCCTGGCAGCAGCGGTGCTGTAGGGTGACGACAATGCTGCGACAGCATTCTTCCCGATGGGGCAGGTTTACCTCGCCATCGCGGTACCCGGGTCTTGGGTGTTGACCGGACACGCCAGCGTCTGCGGCCAATATGCAAAATCAGCACGGCGAAGCAACAGGGGCACGGCAATCGTGACTTCGTAGGTCCGCTGTCGCGGTTTCTCAGATGGGCCTCGCACCTCGACGCCCATCGCGCATGCCAATGATGGCTGGAACCGCGCCCTATGACCTCCGTCTTTACTGCTCTATTCGGCCATGCCGCTGCACCCTCGCCATGGCTTGATCACGCGCCGGTACGCGAAGAACTGTTCGGCATCGAACGCCTCGAACAACATGCCTACACCCTGGCCGCTGCCCAACCGATCAGCAGTAAGCCGCCCGCCGTGCTGTCCTTGCATCGCCGGCTGAACGACAACGCCAAGGTATTGCTTGCGGCCTACCGCGCCAGTGCTGCGGAACTGGCCAACGGCCGTGGCGTGGTGCCGGCGGCCGAGTGGCTGCTGGACAACTATCACCTGGTCGAGGAGCAGATTCGCGAGATTCGCGATGACCTGCCGCCAGGCTATTACCGCCAGCTGCCGAAACTCGCCAGCGGTCCTTTTGCCGGGTATCCACGGGTGCTGGGCCTGACCTGGGCATTTATTGCCCACACCGACAGCCACGTCGACCCGGACATCCTGCAGCGCTTTATCGTCGCCTATCAGCAAGTGCAACCGTTGACCATCGGCGAACTGTGGGCCGTGGCCATCACCCTGCGCATCGTGCTGATCGAAAACCTGCGCCGCCTGGCCGACCAGATGACCGCCGGGCGCAGCGCCCGAGCAGATGCCGATGCCCTGGCCAGCCGCCTGCTGGGTAAAAACGCCCCCTACACGGCGCTCGACAGGGAGTTGCACGAGCGCGCCCGCAGCGCGTTGAGCGAGCCATTTGCCGCACAACTGGCCAAGCGCTTGCGTGACCATGACCCGCTCACCACGCCGGCGCTGGGCTGGCTGGAAGAGCGCCTCGGCGCGCAGGGCAGCAGCAGCGATGAAGTGGTGCAGCACGCGCAGCAGCGCCAGGGCGCGTCCAACCTCACGGTGCGCAACATCATCAACAGCATGCGCCTGATTTCCTCCATCGACTGGGCACAGCTGTTCGAAAACGTCAGCCTGGTGGATGCCCGCCTGGGCACCCGCAGCGACTTTGCCGCGATGGATTTTGCTACCCGCAACCAGTACCGCAGCGCCATCGAGCAACTCGCCCGTGGCAGCACCTGCAGCGAACTGGAGGTTGCCGAACAGGCCCTGCAGGCCAGCCAACTGGCCGGCACAACCGAGCATGCCGACCCACGCACCCGCGACCCCGGCTACCACCTGATCGCCGAAGGCCGGCTGGCGCTGGAGCAGCGCATCAATTTTCGCCCGCCGCTGCGTCTGCGCATCAGCCGTGGCCATATGCGCCTCGGCATGCCCGGCTATGTCGGCGCCATCATTGGCCTGGCCAGTCTGCTGCTGGGCCTGGCGCTGTTCAGCCTGGCCGGCCAGGGCGTGACGGCCGGCTGGCTGCTGGCGCTGGGGGTGCTGGGCTTTCTGCCGGCCAGCGAAGTGGCCACCGCGCTGGTCAACCGCGCCGTCAGTAACAGCTTCGGCGCCATGGGCCTGCCGGGCCTGGAGCTCAGCGAAGGGGTGCCCAGCAGTCTGCGCACGCTGATTGCCGTGCCGACCCTGCTTGGCAGCGAGGCTGATCTGCTGGAGCAGATCGAGCGTCTGGAAGTGCATCACCTGGCCGGGCATGGCGGCGATCTGACCTTCGCCCTGCTCACCGATGGCCTGGATGCTCAGCAGGAAGACCTGGCCAGCGATGCCGCATTACTGCAGCTGGCCAGCGCCGCCATCGACCAGCTCAACCAGCGTTACGGGCCAGGTATCGCCGGCAGCCGCTTTCTCCTGTTGCACCGCCGGCGACAGTTCAACCCCAGTGAAAACGTCTGGATGGGCTGGGAGCGCAAACGCGGCAAGCTGCATGAACTCAATCGCTTGCTGCGCGGTGCCGATGACACCAGCTTTACCCCGGTGCCAGGGCTTATCCAGCGCGTGCCGGACGCGGTGCGCTACGTCATCACCCTGGACGCCGACACCCGCCTGCCGCGCGATGCCGCGCTGCGCCTGGTCGGCAAAATGGCCCATCCGCTGAACCACCCGCGATTCAACAACGCGCTGCAACGGGTGGTCGGCGGCTACGCGATTCTGCAGCCACGAGTGACCCCGTCACTGCCGTTGCAGCGCGAGGGCTCGCTGTACCAGAAGGTCTTCTCCAGCCCCGGCGGCATGGACCCTTACGCGGCGGCTGTGTCCGATGTGTACCAGGACCTGTTCGGCGAAGGCTCCTTTACCGGCAAGGGCATCTACGACATCGACGCCTTCGAGGCCGCGCTGGCCGGCCGAGTCAGGGAAAACAGCCTGCTCAGCCACGATCTGTTCGAAGGGGTTTTCGCCCGCGCAGGCCTGGCTTCGGATGTGGAAGTGGTTGAGGAATTCCCCTCACGCTACGACGTCGCCGGCAAGCGTCAGCACCGCTGGACGCGGGGCGACTGGCAGCTGCTGCCGTGGATTTTCGGGCCGCTACGCGGCAAACAGGCGCTGCCGAACATCGGCCGCTGGAAGATGCTCGACAACCTACGCCGCTCCCTGCTGGCCCCGGCCACCCTGGCGGCGCTGGGCCTGAGCTGGCTGCTGCCGTTGCCGGCAGCGCTCTGCGCCAGCCTGTTGCTGCTGGCCAGCCTGCTGATTCCAACCTTGCTGCCACTGTGCTTCGGCCTGCTGCCGGCACGTGCCGGTATTCGCTGGCGCAGCCACCTCGGCAAGCTGCGTGATGACCTGCTGCTGGCCCTGCTGCAAAGCGCGCTGAACCTGACATTCCTCGCCGACCAGAGCTGGCGCATGCTCGATGCGATCAGCCGTACCCTGACCCGCCTGCTGATCACCCGGCGCAACCTGCTGGAATGGACCACCGCCGCGCAGGCGGCGATCAGCCCACGCTTGAAACTGCTGGGTTTCTACCGCGGCATGGCCGGCGGCACCACGCTCGGCCTGCTGCTGTGCGCTCTAGCCCTGTTCTGGTCACCGACCAGCTGGCCGCTGGTACTGCCCTTCGCCTTGCTCTGGCTTAGCGCACCGGCCATTGCCCTGCTGGTCAGCCGTTCGCCACGCGTGGCCAAACGCTTGCTGATCGACCCGACGCAACGCAACGAGCTACGCCTGATCGCCCGGCGCACCTGGCGCTTCTTCGAAACCTTCGTCACCCCAGCCGACAACCAGCTGCCACCGGATAACTTTCAGGAAGATCCCAAGCCGGTTATCGCCCACCGCACCTCACCCACCAACATGGGCCTGTACCTGCTCTGCGCCATTGCCGCCCGCGATTTCGGCTGGGCCGGCACCCAGGTCACCCTCGCCCGCCTGCAGGCCACACTGGCAGTCATGGCGCAGTTGCAGCGCCATCGCGGGCACTTCTTCAACTGGTACGACACCGAGGATTTACGCCCGCTGGCGCCGGCCTATGTGTCATCAGTGGACAGCGGCAATCTGGCCGGCCATCTGCTGGTGGTGGCCAATGCCTGCGAGGAATGGCTGAACGCCCCCGTGAGTGCGGACGCCCGTCAGGGCATCGACGACAACCTGCAACTGGCCCGCGCCGCGCTGGCGTTAATGCCGGCTGCCGGCAGCGAACGCAGCCAACAACTGCACCAATTACTGCAACAGATCGACGCAGGCCTGAATGGCGCGCAGCCGCTGTTTAGCCTGCTGCCAACCTTGCTGCGCCTGAGTGACAAGGCCACACAACTGGCCGGCGGCATCGCCCCACTCGACACGGACAACCAGGCCGGCGACCTGCTGTTCTGGCTGCAGGCACTGGCCCAGGCCCTGAACGATCTGCAGCAGGATGCCGAGCTGACAGAGAGCCAACGCACAACCTTGCACGACGCGCTGCGCAGCGTCGCCGAGCAGGCACGCAACATGGCCCTGGGCATGGATTTCGCCTTCCTCCTGGAGCCGGAACGCAAGCTGCTGTCGATTGGTTTTTGTCTGGCTGACAACAGCCTGGACAGCAGCTGCTATGACCTACTCGCCTCGGAAGCGCGCCTGGCCAGCCTGTTCGCCATCGCCAAGGGCGATGTCAGCACCCGTCACTGGTTCCGCCTGGGCCGCACCGCCACGCCACTGGGCAGCGGCTCGGCGCTGATTTCCTGGTCCGGCTCGATGTTCGAATACCTGATGCCCTCGCTGGTCATGCGCGCCCCAGCCGGCAGCCTGCTGGAGCAGACCAACCGCCTGGTGGTCGCGCGCCAGGCCGCCTATGGCAATGATCTGGGCATCCCCTGGGGGATTTCCGAGTCGGCCTACAACGCCCGCGACATGGAGCAGACCTACCAGTATTCCAACTTCGGCGTACCGGGCCTGGGCCTCAAGCGCGGCTTGTCCGCCAACCGGGTGATTGCCCCCTACGCCACCGGTCTGGCGACCATGGTCGACCCGCAAGGCGCACTGGCCAACTACCGCCGCCTGAGTGAGATGGGCGCATTGGGCCGCTATGGTTTCTATGAAGCACTGGACTTCACCCACACGCGCCTGCCGGATGAGCAGCCCTTTGCCATCGTCCGCAATTTTATGGCCCACCATCAGGGCATGAGCATCGTCGCCATTGCCAACACCCTGCATGACGGCCAGATGCGTGCACGCTTCCACCGCGAACCCATGATCCAGGCCTGCGAACTGCTGTTGCAGGAGCGTATGCCACGCAATGTCGCAGTCGCCCATCCGCGTGCCGAAGAGGTCAGCGCCTGCGCCGCAGAAGCCGACTGCACGCTGCACAACGAACGCCGATTGAACCACTTCAACGGCAATCCGCCGGTTACCCACCTGCTCAGCAACGGCCGTTACAGCGTGATGCTCACCGCCAGCGGCGCGGGTTACAGCCGCTGGCGCGACATCGCCATCACCCGCTGGCAAGAAGACAGCACCCGCGACCCGCACGGTTCATTCATCTTTCTCTGGGACACTCGCAACGGCACGCACTGGTCACTGGGCGCACAGCCGAGCAGCGGCAACCCCTATGACGAAGTGGTGTTCGCCGAGGACTACGCCAGCTACAGCCGCCACGACGGCAACCTCAGCACCAATCTGGAAGTGCTGGTCTCCGGCGAAGACGATGGTGAAGTGCGCCGCGTCTCGCTGACCAACAGCGGCCGCGTGGCGCGGGAGATCGAACTGACCTCCTACGCCGAACTGGTGCTGGCCAGCGCCGCCAGCGACAACGCCCACCCGGCGTTTTCCAAGCTGTTTGTGGTCACCGAGTACCTGCCCGCCTTCGCTGCGTTGATTGCCACGCGGCGCCCGCGCAGTGCCAGCGAGCAGGCATTATGGGCCGCGCACTTTGCCGTGGTTGAAGGTGACGTGAGTGCCGCGCCGCAGTACGAATCCGACCGCGCGCAGTTTCTCGGACGCAGTTGTGCGCTGCATGCCGCCGCAGTGATTCGTCTGGGCCAGCGCCTGTCCAATAGCGTCGGCACGGTGCTGGACCCGATCTTCTCGCTGCGCCAGCGCCTGCTGATCGAACCCGGCAAGATTGCCCGTGTAGCGTTCTGGACGGTGGTGGCGCCTACCCGTGAGGCGCTGCTTGATTTGATCGACAAGCACCACGACCGCAGCGCCTTCGAGCGCGCGAAAACCCTGGCCTGGACCCAGGCCCAGGTGCAATTGCGCCACCTCGACATGCTCGCCGCCGAAGCTGCCGACTTTCAGCGCCTGGCGGCACCGATCCTGTATGCCGACTCGCGTTTTCGCGCACCGCAAGCCAGTCTGCTGCGCGGCCTCGGCAGCCAGTCAGGGCTGTGGTCCCAGGGGATTTCCGGCGACCTGCCGATTGTCCTGCTGCGCATCAGTGACGCCGAAGACATTGCTCAGGTGCGGCAACTGCTGCGCGCCCACGAATACTGGCGAATGAAGCGCCTGGCCGTGGACCTGGTGATCGTCAACGAGCATGCCTCTTCCTACCTGCAGGATCTGCAAGTGGCCATTGAAACTGCCGTGCGCAGCAGCCAGTCACGCCCACGCTTTGCCGCCGAACTGGCGCAGGGCGCAGTATTCGTGCTGCGCGCTGACCTGCTCAGGGGTGAATACCGCGAACGCCTGCAGGCCGTCGCCAGGGTGCTGCTGGTGGCGCATCGCGGGCCAATAGCCGAACAACTGGCCCGTATCCCGGCCTGCCCCAGCCCCGTACCGGCAAGCACCAGCAACCACAGCGCGCAACCCCTGCCGGTATTCCACGCAGCGCCGCCAAGCCCGCTGGAATGTGCCAATGGCCTGGGCGGCTTCGATCTGGATGGCCGCGAGTACGTGGTGCGCCTGGACGCCTGGAGCAACACCCCGGCACCGTGGATCAACGTGATTGCCAATCCGCAGTTCGGCTTTCAGGTCTCGGCCGAAGGCAGCGGCTACACCTGGGCCGACAACAGCCGGGAAAACCAGCTCACACCCTGGTCCAACGACCCCGTCAGCGACCCGCCAGGCGAAGCCCTGTATATCCGTGACGAAGACAGCCTGGCGCTGTTCAGCCCCACCGCCCAACCGCTGCGCGACAGCGGCCACTATGAAGCGCGGCATGGCTTTGGTTACAGCCGCTTCAGCCATCAGGCCAGCGGCATTGCCATGGAGCTGCTGCAGTTCGTGCCGCTGGACGACCCGATCAAAATCTCCCGCCTGACCCTGCGTAACCTCTCCGGCCGCCCACGCCGCCTCAGCGTGACTGCCTATGCCGAATGGGTGCTGGGCAGCACGCGGGCCGCCAGCGCGCCGTTTATCGTCAGTCAGCAGGACAGCGCCACCGGCGCCGTTCTGGTCCGCAACCCGTGGAGCATCGCCTTTACCGGGCGCAGCGCATTCAGCGACCTGGGCGGCCGGCAAAGCAGCTGGACGGCGGATCGCAGCGAGTTTATCGGGCGTAACGGCAGCCTCACGCAACCCGCCGCCCTGGCCCGCCTGGCAACGCTGAGCGGCAGCCTGGGTGCGGGGCTCGATCCCTGCACGGCGCTGCAATGTCAGCTGGAACTGCAGCCAGGGGAAAGCGTGGAAGTGCTCTGGTTCCTCGGCCAATGCGCCAGCGAACAGCAGGCCAGCAGCTTGATTACGCAGTACCGCGAGGCCGATCTGGACGCCGTGCTACTCAAGGTGCAGGCGCACTGGCAGCGCGTGCTCGGCGCGGTGCAGGTGCAGACGCCAAGCCGCGCCATGGACATCATGCTCAACGGCTGGCTGCTCTATCAGACCCTGGCCTGCCGCGTCTGGGCGCGCTCGGCGTTCTACCAGGCCAGCGGTGCCTACGGCTTTCGCGACCAGCTGCAGGACGGCATGGCGCTGACCTTTGCCAGCCCATCGATCACCCGCGGGCATATCCTGCGTGCAGCCAGCCGTCAGTTTGTCGAGGGTGATGTGCAGCACTGGTGGCTGCCACATTCCGGCCAGGGCGTGCGCACGCGCATCTCCGATGACCGGGTGTGGCTGGCCTACGCCACTGCGCAGTACATCCAGTGCAGCGGCGATGCAGCAATTCTCGATGAGCAATTGGACTTTCTCGAAGGCCCGCTGCTGACCGCTGGCGAACATGACGCGTTCTTCCAGCCGATGCAGGCCGATGCGCCGGATTCGCTGTTCGAGCACTGCGCCCGCGGCCTCGACCAGTGCCTGCAACTGACCGGCGAACTGGGTCTGCCACTGATTGGCGGCGGCGACTGGAACGACGGCATGAACCGCGTCGGCGAGCACGGCAAGGGCGAAAGTGTGTGGCTCGGCTGGTTGCTGCTGCGCACCATCGCGCTGTTTGCGCCCTACGCTGAAACCCATGACAGCGCCCGCGCCGCACACTGGCGAACGCATGCTGCACAACTGCGCGCGGCGCTGGAAGCACACGCCTGGGATGGCCAGTGGTACCGCCGCGCGACCTTCGATGACGGCACCTGGCTCGGCTCGGTGCAAAGCAGCGAATGCCGGATCGACTCGATTGCCCAGTCCTGGGCGGTGCTGTCCGCCAGTGCCGATCCGCGGCGGGCAAACATGGCCATGGCTGCCATGCAGCGCCAGCTGATCCGCGAGGACGACGGCATCGCCCTGCTGTTCACCCCGCCGTTCGACAAAACCCCGCTGGAGCCCGGCTATATCAAGGGTTATCCGCCGGGCTTGCGGGAGAACGGCGGGCAATACAGCCATGCGGCGATGTGGGCGATTCTGGCGTACTGCCAGCTCGGCTCGGCCAAGCAGGCGTTCGACCTGTTTGATCTGGTCAACCCGATCAAACACGGCAACAGCCCTGAAGCCTGCCAACGCTACAAGGTCGAGCCTTATGTGCTGGCCGCCGATGTTTACGCGGTGGCACCGCACAACGGCCGCGGTGGTTGGACCTGGTACACCGGCGCGGCCGGCTGGATGCACCGCGCTGGTGTCGAAGGAATTCTCGGCATTCGCCGCGAGGGTGACTGGCTGTTGCTCAACCCCTGCATCCCTCCCGACTGGCCGGGCTTTAGCGCAGGTATCGCCCTGGCTGGCAGCCACTACCAGATTGAGCTGAGCAACCCGGCGCAACGTAGCCAGGGCATTCGCCAAGCCTGGCTGGACGACCAGCCCATCACTTGCCCGCCAGGGCCATTAAAAGTCGCCCTGGATGGCGCGGTCCATCGCTTGCGGATTGAGTTATAGGTCGCTGTTAGCCGGCGGTTCAGCCAGCAGTTCGGCCAGCTCGTCGCAACCGCTCTGCACCGCTGCCAGGGCGGCGACGCAGAGGGCGCGGTAGCGCTGCAGAATCAGCTCGCCGGTGGCGGTGAGCTGGGTGCCACCGCCCTGCTTGCCGCCGGCCAGGGTGCTGACCAACGGCTGCTTGAAACTGCGGTTCATGGTTTCCACCAACAACCAGGCACGCCGATAGGACATGCCCATGGCGCGCGCGGCGGCGCTGATCGAACCGTGCTGGGCGATGGCTGCCAACAGTTCTGCCTTGCCGGGGCCGATGGCAATATCAGCGCCGTTGTGCAGACGGATTTTCAGATCAAGACGGTACATGCGGCGACCACAGCGGAGGATACGTTGCGCAGACTAACGCCTGAATCACTCAGGCGAAAGCGGCAAACCACTGGCTGCGCAGCGGCCGTGGAACAGGTCAGATAGCGGTTAAATTCGGCCCATTAACAGCAGCACCAACAGCACCACCACCACTACGCCCAAACCGCCGGTAGGCCCGTAACCCCAGCTTCTGCTGTGTGGCCAGGCCGGTATGGCACCGATCAATAACAGCACCAGCACGATCAATACAATGCTACCCAGGCTCATGGCGTTCTCCTTGATGAGTTGCAGCACGCCGGAGCAACAGGTGCCGGCACGGCACCCAAGCGCTGCTTCATCCTGTACGCCACAGCGGCAGGTGTCGGTGCGCTATCGCACCGACGGCGGCCCTGCTATTCGGCAACCAGTGCCCCATCCACGATCTGCTGCGCCTCGCTGAAGATGCGCTGCAGGTGCGCCGCATCGCGGAAGCTCTCGGCGTAGATTTTGTAGATGTCTTCGGTACCGGATGGCCGCGCGGCGAACCAGCCGCCCTCGCTGATCACCTTGATGCCACCAATCGCCGCGCCATTGCCCGGCGCCTTGTCGAGCACCTGGGTAATGGCATCGCCCGCCAGTTCACGGCTGCTGATCTGCGCCGGCGAGAGTTTACCCAGCGCTTTTTTCTGCGCCGGTGTAGCCGGCGCATCAACGCGGTCGGCATAGATCGCACCGAACTCAGCGCTCAGGCCCTGGTACAGCTCGCCAGGGTCACGCCCAGTCACTGCGGTCATCTCGGCGGCCAGCAGGGCCAACGCGATGCCGTCCTTGTCGGTGGTCCAGACCCGACCATCACGGCGCAGGAAGGTCGCCCCGGCGCTCTCCTCGCCGCCAAAGCCCAGCGAGCCGTCGAACAGACCGCCGGCAAACCATTTGAAGCCCACCGGCACTTCCTGCAGCGGTCGGCCCAGGCGTGTGCTGACGCGGTCAATCATCGCGCTGCTGACCAGGGTCTTGCCCACCGCTGCTGTGGCGCTCCACTGCGGACGATGCTGAAACAGGAAATCGATGGCCACACTGAGGAAGTGGTTGGCCGGCAGCAGGCCGACGCTTGGCGCAACGATGCCGTGACGGTCATAGTCGGTGTCGCAGGCAAAGGCGATGTCGTAGCCATTTTTCAGGCCGATCAGGCGCTGCATGGCATGGCTGGAGGATGGGTCCATGCGGATCTGTCCGTCCCAGTCCAGGCTCATAAAGGCGAACTGCGGGTCGATAATCTCGCTCACCACGTCCAGATTGAGGCCGTACTGCTCGGCGATGCGGCCCCAGTAATGCACGCCGGCGCCGCCCAACGGGTCGACACCCAGGCGCAGGCCCGCCGCGCGGATCGGCGCGAAGTCGATGACGTTGCCCAGATCGTTCACATAGCTGGCGAGGTAATCGTATTCCTGCACATTGGCCGCCTGTCGCGCCTGCGCCAGGGGCATGCGTTTGACCTCGCGCAGGCCGCCTTCAAGCAACGCATTGGCGCGGTTCTGCACCCAGGTGGTGATATCGCTGTCGGCCGGGCCGCCGTTGGTGGGGTTGTACTTGAAGCCGCCGCTGTCCGGCGGGTTATGCGAGGGGGTGATGACGATGCCATCGGCCAGGCCCGAACTGCGGCCCTGGTTGTGCACCAGGATGGCCTGGCTGATCGCCGGCGTCGGGGTGAACTCGCCGCCGGCGGAGATCATGGTCTGCACACCATTGGCCGCCAGCACTTCAATCGCGCTGTCCAGCGCCGGTTGCGACAGCGCGTGGGTATCGGCACCGATAAACAGCGGGCCACTGATGCCCTGGGCCACCCGGTAATCGCAGATCGCCTGGCTGATCGCCAGCACATGAGCCTGATTGAAGCTGTACGCCAGGGAGCTGCCGCGATGCCCGGAGGTGCCGAATGCCACGCGCTGGCTGGCCACGCTCAGGTCCGGCTGCAGGTCGTAATAGGCCGCCAGCAGCGCAGTGATGTCGGTCAACAGGGACGCAGGTGCCGGCTGACCGGCCAAAGGGTGAATACGCGGGCTCACGGGGGCTCCAGATAATGACAGGACAGCGAAAGGTCGCCAGTTTAGCAGCCCTGCCCGGGAAACCCGACAGCCTTTCGCGGCCGCCGATCTGGGTGCGATAGCGCACCGACAATACCCCTACGATCACCGAATCTAGCGTTGCGCGATCAATACCCAGTGGCGATCGATCGCACAGCACTCCCCCTGTCAGGTTACTGATGCAGTCGGGCCAGTTGCTGACACAAGGCCGATGTCCGCAGAGTGGAGAAATGGCATGCACAGGTTCGGTTTTATCCCTACAGCGGCCTGTTATAGCCTGATGGGGCTGTTGTTGCTGAATGCCAGTGTACGGGCCGAGGAACTGTTCGCAGCGGACGCTTTCACCCGCGACGCCGAGCGGCCTGCAGTCCAGCCTTTGCGTAGCCGCCACGAACTGCAACCGGCCGCTTGGCTGGACCGTGACAAGGCCAGCCCGCCCCCCGGGGCCTGGCGTGCCGATCAGTGGCTTGCCCCATTAGCGCCGGCTCTGCCCCCAAACATGCCAGCACAGCCACCCGGTCTGCGCTTCTGACGCCGGGCGGCCGTTCCGCCATCACTTGCGCAGAGCGCGAAAAGGAAGTCTCGGTCATATGGGCAATCGCATCCTGATCATCACCAGCAACAGCCATGACGCGGCCACCCTGGAAGAAGCCCTGCAACGCGCCCAGGACGGTCCTTTCAGCATTGAGTGGGTAACCCGATTGAGCATCGCCATGGAGCGTCTGCGCGCAGACAACGCCGTGACGATCGACGCCATCCTGGTCGATCTGCACTTACCGGACAGCCAGGGACTGGCCACTTTTACAGCCCTGTTTGCCCTGGTGCCGGGTATTCCGATCATGACCCTCAGCGAACTGGATGCCGATCAGCAAACCAGCGAAGCGATTCGCCAGGGTGCCCAGGGCTGCCTGTACAAGGACTATTTCAACAACGCCCTGGTGCCACAGGCGCTGCGCAATATCATTCTGCGCAAGGCGGTTGAAGAAGCGCTGTTTGTCGAGAAGACACGCCTGGCCATCACCCTTAACTCGATCAGCGATGCGGTGATTGGCACCGACCTGCACGGCCAGGTCGACTACCTGAATGCGGCGGCCGAGCGGATGACCGGCTGGCAACTTGCCGACGCACAGAAGCAACCGATCGAGCGCATCATGTGCCTGGTCCACAGCAAGACCCGCGAGCCAGTGGCCAACCCGGTCGTCAAGGTACTGCAGGACAACACCTGCAAGCTACTGGCGGCCGGCACCCTGCTGATCCGCCGCGACGGCAGCGAATCGACGATTGAGGATTCCGCCGCGCCGATCCATGACTCGGCCGGGCGCCTCAAGGGTGCCGTAATGGTGTTTCACGACATAACCGCCGCCCACGCCATGACCGAGAAAATGACCCACCTGGCACAGCACGACAGCCTGACCAACCTGCCCAATCGCGCCCTGCTCAACGACCGCATCGGCCAGGCGATTGCCCTGGCCGAACGGCATAACGGCCAACTGGCCCTGCTGTTCCTCGACCTGGACAACTTCAAACACATCAATGACTCGTTGGGCCACAGTGTTGGCGATCAGTTGCTACAGGCCGTGGCGCTGCGCCTGAGTGACTGCGTGCGCGGTTCCGATACCGTCAGCCGCCTGGGCGGCGACGAGTTCGTCATCCTGTTGGGGGAAAGTCACTCGGCCGAGGATGCCGCGCGTACAGCCGAGAAAATCCTCGAGGCCCTGGCCAGTACCTATGTAATCGCAGACCAGCAGCTGCATATCAGCGCCAGCATCGGTATCAGCACCTACCCCAATGATGCCGAGAATGCGCCTGATCTGATCCGTACAGCCGACACCGCGATGTACCAGGCCAAGGAAGAAGGCCGTAACAACTACCAGTTCTTTCGCAGTGAAATGAATGTACGCGCAGTAGAACGACAAGTGGTTGAAGCACACCTGCGCAGCGCCCTGGAAAAAGATCAGTTCATCCTTCACTACCAGCCCAAGATCGACCTGCACAGCGGCCGTATTACCAGCGCCGAAGCACTGATCCGCTGGCAGCACCCCAGTTGGGGGATAATCCTGCCGGCTCGTTTCATCCCGGTTGCCGAGGCCTGCGGCCTGATCGTGCCGCTGGGTCGCTGGGTCTTGCAGCAGGCCTGCAAACAGGCCAAGCGCTGGGAAAACTGCGGCTATGTCCTGGATTCGGTGGCAGTGAACATCTCAGCCCTGGAGTTTCGCCGTCAGGACTTTGTCGACAGCGTGCGCGAGGCGTTGCAGAGCAGTGATCTGGACGCCCACAAACTGCAACTGGAAATCACCGAAAGCGTGCTGATGCGTGATGCCCAGGCCAGCGCGACGATCCTGCAGCAACTGAAGAACCTCGGCGTACAGCTGGCGGTGGATGATTTCGGCACAGGCTATTCCAGCCTCAGTTACCTCACCCAGTTCCCCATCGATGTGCTGAAGATTGATCGCACCTTTGTCCAGGCCATCGAGAACAGCAATGGCATCATCGTCAGTGCGGTCATTGCCATGGGCAACAGCCTAAAACAGCGGGTGATTGCCGAAGGCATCGAGGAACCGGCGCAGTTGGAGTTTCTGCGCCACCATCAGTGCGGTGAAGGCCAGGGCTATCTGTTCAGCCATCCAGTCAGCGTGGAGCAGTTCACCCACCTGCTGCGCAGCGGCATCCACTCGCCAATCAATACCCTGGCGAATACCTCCTAGAACTGTGCGCGGTAATCAGCCCGCAGCACCGCATAGCACTCACACGCCACCTGCTCCAGGCCATGGCGGTTGAGGATATTGATCTCGCCACGGCTGTAGCTGATCAGGCCGCGCCCCTGCATGGCGGCGGCGGCAATCGACACCCCACTGCGGCGCACCCCGAGCATGTCGGCGAGAAATTCATGGGTCAGGTGAAAATGATCGGCATGCGCGCGGTCGTGGGTCATCAGCAGCCAACGAGCCAGGCGCGGCTCGATCTCGTGAAAATGCATGCAGGCGGCACTCTGCGACAACTGCGCCATCACCACATACAGATAGCGTTTGAGCATACGCTGCAAGGCCGGGCTGTTCAGCAGCTCCTGCTTGAACAGCGTACTGCTGAGACACAAGGCACTGCCGGCACCCTGTACCACGGCGCGCATCGGAGCCTGCGCCACCCCCAGGGCGAGGGTGGCACCGAGCATGCCTTCATTACCTATCAGCCCCATTTCCAGGGGTTGATGCCCCTCTAAGGTGGTGACCAGGGAAACAAACCCGCTCAAAGGGAAGTACACGTGGTGAATCGGTTGGTGGGCCTCGTGCAACACGCTGCCGAAAACCAGGTCCACCTGCTCGCAGCCGTCGAGCAGGTGTTTGCGTGACTTGCTCGGTAGGCTCTCGATCAGCTGGCTGAGGATATGCAGCGGTGCTTTAACAGACATTCACTTGTCCCGAGCACGGCTTGCCAAAGAATGGCGCGACAACGGTGCTTGACGCTCTCGCCGTTGCAGTCTGCCTGAGCATTGAGCACGGCTCTGTGCGCTGCGGCACTCAAGCCAGGCGATTAAATGGCTATCCGCGCGCGTAACCGGTTAGTGCGCCGGATGCGCCACTTTATATGGCAGCAGGCGGTCGGTTTCGCGTTTGACCACGGCATAGCACTCACAGCTCAGGCGCTCGAGCTTGTCCCGATCCAGCACGGTGATTAGCCCACGGCTGTAATCGATAACCCCCAGGCGATGCAGCTTGCCGGCGGCCTCAGTAACGCCTTCGCGGCGTACGCCAAGCATATTGGCAATCAGCTCCTGGGTCATGGCCAGCTGGCTGCCGGAAAGACGATCCAGCGACAGCAATAACCAGCGGCACAGCTGCTGATCAATCGAGTGATGGCGGTTGCACACCGCCGTCTGCGCCATCTGGGTAATCAGCGCCTGGCTGTAGCGCAACATCAGCTGCAGCATGTCGCCATGGCGGTTGAACTCTTCCTTGAAGCGTTTGCCGAGTACCCGGTAAGCGCTACCGGCACTTTGCACAATGGCGCGGCTGGTGGTGCTCTCGCCGCCCATGAACAGCGCCACACCGATGACCCCGTCATTACCCACCACGGAAATCTCCGCCGATGCGCCGCTCTCCATCACATACAGCAGGGAGACAATCGAGTCGGTGGGAAAGTACACATGGCGTAAGGTATCGCCCGATTCATACAGCACCATGCCCAACGGCATGGCCACCAGCTCAAGGTGCGGCAGCAGACGCTCCAGAACCTCATCAGGCAAGGTGGCAAGAAGGTGGTTCTGCTGCGGACTGGGGTTTACGGACATCACTGTCTCCGAATCGAGGATCTGCTGGCTATTCATGCATGAACACAACAGCGCCTGGACTGCACAGGCCAGCATAATCGAATCTGATTATTTATCTGTACGCTAGCGTACAGACAGGCTCGCCGCGCTGCGGCTACAAGAACCCACACGGGCCATGCTGCACGCCCACAGGTGCAGCTTCTCCGGTCATTTCCGGCTATCCTTGCCAGCCTCTTTTTATACCCCAGGATGACCGCAATGAAAGCCCAGCTCGAAGAACTGATCAGCAAGATAAGCTCGGGCTGCATGCTGGCCGAAGACGTCGCGCGTATCGCCGATGAAGCCGCCCAGGCTTACGCCGACCCACAGGCATTTCTCGCCGCGAACCCGGACATCAACTACGACGACAGCTTCCCTATCCCGCTGGGTGAATGGGTGGTGGTCGGTAGCCTGCCGGAAACCGTGCTGTTCCAGGCCGATAGCTATGACGCACTGTTCCAGCAGATCACTGAGTCGTTCGGCCCGGAAGTGAGCTTTGTGCTCAAGCCCAAACAACTGGTGAAGGTTGAGCCGCTGAAAGCGCTGAACCGCATTCAGGTGCAACTGGCCAGCCTGTCGCCGGAAACCAAGGGGTATGTCTTGCTGGACTTCAGCGAACCGCTGGATGACGCGCTGCAAGCCGTACTGGTGTACAGCACGGACCTGACGCGGGTGATGGCGCTTGCAGTGGAAGTCGGCATCTACGCCGCACCGGCCTATGAGGCGCTAAAGGCCGCTCAGGAAGCCGAGTAAACGAGAAGTGAGCCAGGCCAACGGCCTGGCGATCAGGAATGCTGGCGGCGTAACTCAGCCAGCTTGGCGGCCAACGCGTCCAGCTCGGCGCTTTGCTCGGGCGGCAGCTGGCGCAGCACCGTCTGGCTCAGGCGCATCTGTTTGATAAACCGCCGACAGTGCTGACACATGGCCAGGTGCAAACGTACCGACATACGCTGACGCAGGCCTAACTGCCCATCGAGAAACTCGCTGGAGTGGGCCACCAGCTGCTTGCAACTCAACATTGGCCGGTCTCCTCAAAATGCTCCAGGGTGGCGAATACCTTGAGCCGTGCGCGGTGCAACAGCACCCGCACATTGGAGAGCGAAACCTGCAAAAGATTACAGATCTCCTCCAACTCCAACCCTTCACGCTCACGCAGGTGCAACACGCTGCCCTGCAACTCGGACAGGCTGGCCAGGGTTTTCTCCAGGCATTCGCGCAATTCCTCCTCGGTCAGCAGGGCTTCCGGCGAGTCGTGATGCCAGGCATGCGGCGCCAGCAGCCAATGGCCGTCCGCACTGAAACGTTCATCACCAATACTGCCGTGAGGCGCGGGAATATCGTCGAGCAGCACTTCGCGGCGATTGCCCTTCAGGCGGGTTTTCGCGGTGTTGGCGGTGATGGTCAGCAGCCAGGTCTTCAGGCTGGAACGCGCCTGAAAACCGTCGAGGCTGCGCACCACGGCCAGCCAGGCGTCCTGCACCACTTCATCGGCATTGCGGCGGCCAACAATGGCAAAGGCCACCGCGCGCATCGCCCCCTGATAGGTGGCAACCAGCTCGCGGTAGGCCTTCTGTTCGCCTGCACGCAGACGCGTGAGCAGCGCCTGATCGGCCGGGTAATCCATTAGTGCTTACGCAGGATCACGCTACCAATCGAATAACCGGCGCCGAACGAGCTGAGCACGCCCAGGGCACCGCTCGGCAGGTCTTCCTGGTATGTGTGCAAGGCGATCACCGAACCGGCCGAACTGGTGTTGGCGTAGGTGTCGAGAATCACCGGTGCCTCGCCTGGTTCAGCATCGCGACCGAGCAGCTTGCGCGCGATCAGCAGGTTCATGTTGAGGTTGGCTTGGTGCAGCCAGAAGCGCTTCACATCGCCGACGTTCAGCTTGTTCTCGGCCAGGTGCGCGGCAATCAGCTCGGCGACCATCGGGCAGACATCCTTGAACACCTTGCGACCTTCCTGCACAAACAGCTTGTCGCGGGCACCAACGCCCTCTTCCCCACAGCGGTTGAGGAAGCCGAAGTTGTTGCGGATGTTGTTGCTGAACTGGGTGATCAGCTTGGTGCCGACGATATCGAACTGGTAGTTCGACGTGGCCTGGTCGGCACGTTCAATGATCACGGCGGTGGCCGCGTCGCCGAAGATAAAGTGGCTGTCGCGATCACGGAAGTTCAGGTGGCCGGTGCAGATTTCCGGGTTGACCATCAGAATCGCGCGGGCCTGCCCCAGTTGCACACTGTTGGCCGCCGCCTGAATGCCGAAGGTGGCCGAAGAGCAGGCCACGTTCATGTCGTAGCCGAAGCCCTGAATACCCAGCGCAGCCTGCACCTCAATCGCCACCGCCGGATAGGCGCGCTGCAGGTTGGAACACGCGACGATCACCCCGTCGATATCGGCAGCGGTCTTGCCGGCACGGGCCATGGCGTCCTTGGCGGCGCCTACGGCCATTTCGCAGAGGATGCCCCAGTCTTCATTGCTACGCTCCGGGATGCGTGGTGCCATGCGTTTAGGGTCGAGGATGCCGGCCTTGTCCATGACAAAGCGGCTCTTGATGCCGGACGCTTTTTCGATAAAACCGCTGCTCGACTCACTCAGCGCTTCGATTTCACCACTGGCGATGGCCGCCGCGTTGTCGGCATTGAACTGCTGCACGTAGGTGTTGAACGACTCGACCAACTCATCGTTGGAAATACTGTTAGCCGGGGTATAGAGGCCGGTACCACTGATCACGACGTTATACACAGTCATTCCTCTTGTTCTTTGCCGCAGGCAGCGGCCAGTTATGCAATGCGCCCGAGGCTATGCGCCATGGGCAAAAATGGGCTGACAGGCTCAGCAAACTCGATCCATGAAACGTCCTGTTACGAGCCTCGGAGTTTGCCACAGCCGGGGGGCGTTCGTCCGCTCAGCACGTCAGGCCGACTGCAACAAGCTGTCGGCTATTGAGGCAAAGATGCTCATAACGTGGTCCAAGACACATCCCGCCCAGTCTCT
Source organism: Pseudomonas sp. HMWF032 (assembly GCF_003060885.1). Lineage (GTDB taxonomy): Bacteria > Pseudomonadota > Gammaproteobacteria > Pseudomonadales > Pseudomonadaceae > Aquipseudomonas. Next base: position 125,634 of record NZ_QAIG01000002.1, on the reverse strand, counting down.
TCGGACGGCTGCCAGGCAGCGAGCAAGCGGTATTTCCACCTTTACCGACAAAGCGCTGCGCTCCGCGCCAGCAGATTTTTTGCAGGCCAATCGCTGCCCCTCCTTGCACCGCCCAGGCTGATCATCATGACGACCGTGCGGCTTAAGCCGGCTTGACTATCCACACGCAGCATGAAAAAACAGGGGCTCGCAGGGACGTACAAGGCCCTGCACTTCCCTGCGTCTGGATACCTGTCTTATGGCTCTGCATACCTGGCTGCTTTTTGTCACAGCGGTATTTGGCCTGGCGCTGACGCCTGGCCCCAACGGCCTGCTCGCGCTCAGCCATGGTGCCTTGTACGGCCATCGCAAAACCCTGTTTACCGTCAGCGGCGGCGTGCTGGGATTTACCCTGCTGATGGCCTTGTCGATGCTCGGTATCGGCACCCTGCTGCAAGCCTCGGCGCAGGCCCTGACCATCCTCAAATGGCTCGGCGGCGCCTACCTGATCTGGCTCGGCATTCAGCTCTGGCGCGCACCGCCACTGCACCTCGCGATGGCCGAGAAAGCAGCCGAGAGTAGCGGCGTCAAGCTGTTTCGCCAGGGCCTGCTATCGGCATTGTCCAACCCCAAGGTGATCCTGTTTTTCGGCGCCTTTCTGCCGCAGTTTCTCGACCCACGCGGTGACCTATTGCTGCAGTTCGCCATCATGGCGCTGACCTTCGCCGTGGTCGAAGGCAGCGTCGAATACCTGCTGGCGCGTATGGCTCATCGCGTGCGGCCCTGGCTGCAACGCAGTGGCAAAGGCTTCAACCGTTGCTGCGGCGGGCTGTTTGCGCTGATGGGCGCAGCCCTGCCGATGACGCGCTGAACCGCCTCGACCAGAAAGGATCCGCCCTGGTGCTCAAGCTGTTGCCCGCACTGCTGTTGCTCACCCTTAGCCACAACGCATACGCCGAAGCGCGGGCGCTGCGTTTCTCGATCAACGACAGCTGGGCCATGCCCATGGTGCGTATCGAAGACGGCAAGGCAGTGGAAGGCATCCTGGTCGACTTGCATCAGCGTCTGGCCGCCAAGGTTGGGCGCAAGGCTGAGATGGTGGTGATGCCGCGTATGCGTGTGCAGCACGCGCTGGATACCGGCGAGATTGATGTGCGCTGCTACGTGAGCCCGAACTGGGTCAATAGTGGCCACCATCGCTATATCTGGAGCCTGCCCTTTATGACCCAGCGTGATGTGCTGGCAGGCGTTACGCCCGAGAAACTGGAGCCCGAGCAACTGCTCAATGAACGCCTGGGCACCGTCCTCGGCTTCACTTACCCACGCCTGGAGCCGCTGTTCGCCAGTGGCCAATTGCAGCGCGAAGACGCCCGCACCCAGGATCAGGTGCTGCTCAAACTCAGCGCCCACCGCTATCAGTACGCCATCAGCAACGAACTCTCGCTGCATTGGTTTAACCGCCAGCAACCCGCAGAACGTAAACTGCACATCATCAATGAAATAGCCTCCGACCCGATCGCGTGCATCGTCCGCGACGCCCCCGACGTTCCCACCATGGCACTGCTGCGCGCCATGGTGCAGATGAAACAGGCTGGCGAGTTCGACGAATTACTCGCGCGTTACCGCTGACACCGCCCCCCACAAACCGCCACCGATCGTCCACGGCTTGCCACGCCCCATTTAGTTAGTTAGCCTAACAAAATATAAAGGAGAGCAAGCATGCCGATCACCGACAGCCTTAAACGCCTGCAATGGCACATGTGGCACCACTGGCGGCATTACGCCCAGCACAGCGGCAGCATGGAGCTGAGCAATAGCGAACTGGACTACCTGTATGCCCTGATGTCCGCCGAAAACGGCCTGCGCCTGACCGAACTGGCCGAGCGCATGAACGTCAGCAAGGCCAGCGCCAGTGCCATGGCCAGCAAGCTGGAAGCACGTGGTTACCTGCAGCGCCTGCCCTGCAGTGAAGACGGCCGCGCCATGCGCCTGCTGGCCACAGCCAAATCCAACGCGCTGGAACAGGAAGAGCGTGATGTCTACCTGCAAACCGCCGCCAGCCTTGAGCAAAACCTCAGCCGGGAAGAAATGCAGCAGCTCAGCCATTTACTGGCCAAAGCCTGCCAGACCTTCGAAATCGGCTGAGACAGCCGCGTAACCCTTTACCCGTGACCCTCTTATGAACAGCCACAGCCTCACCCGTACCTTCTGGCACTACACCATCCCGGCCGTCGCCGCCCTGATGATCAGCGGCCTGTACATGGTCGTCGATGGCATCTTTATCGGCCACGCCATGGGCGCCACCGGGTTGTCGGCGATCAACATGGCCTGGCCGCTGTCCGGAGTGATGCTGGCCATCGGCATGATGATCGGCATGGGCGCCGGCGCTCAATGCTCCCTGGCCCAGGGCGCCGCGCAATGGCCGCAAGCACGCAGCTACCTGGCACAGGCTCTCTGGCTGCTGGTTCTCTTGGGTATACCCACAGGCGTGCTGGTGGTGCTTGCCGGCCCGACTTTTATGGCCATGCAAGGCGCCGAGGACAACCTGGCGCAACAGGGTAACGACTACCTGCGGGTGATTGGCTGGGCCGCGCCCTTGGTATTCGGCTCCATCGCCCTGCCCCTGCTGGTCCGCAACCTCGGTGCACCGCGCCTGGCGACTCTGGCCATGCTGGTGGGCGCGCTCGCCAACGTGGCGCTCGACTACCTGTTTATCATTGAACTGAAGTGGGGCTTGCATGGCGCAGCCCTGGGCACGGTCATAGGCGAAAGCCTGTCGGTGCTGATCTGCCTGGGTTTTATCTGCAGCCGGCACAACCCGCTGCAAATGCCCCTGACCGCCTGCACACTGAACCTGCGCAGCAGTTTGGACATTCTCACCACCGGTTTCTCCAGCATGCTGATGTACCTCTACATGAGCCTGGTGGTGGTGCTGCACAACCTGTTGTTCATGCACTATGGCAGCCCGGTGCAAGTCGCCGCCTACGCCATCGCCAGCTACCTGATGGCCTTCTACTACATGTTTGCCGAGGGTGTGTGCGGCGGTATGCAGCCGCTGGTCAGTTACTTCTACGGTGCCCGCGAGCCGGACAAAGTGCGCAGGGTGCTACGCCTGGGGCTGCTCACGGCAGTGGGCAGCGGTGTGTTGATGACTGCAGCGCTGTTGATCCTGCCCAGGCTGTTTGCCGGAATTTTCAGCGGCAACGACGAAGCCCTGCTGGACGCCAGCGTGCAGGGCCTGCGCCTGCACCTGTTCGCCATGTTCCTTGAAGGTTTTATCGTCCTGGCTGCCAGCTTCTTCCAGGCCATGGGCCAGGCCCGCAACGCCACCCTGGTGACGGTGGGCAATATGCTGATCCAGCTGCCCTTCCTCGCGGTGATGCCACTGCTGCTGGGGCTTAACGGTGTATGGCTGGCCCTGCCGCTGTCCAACGTCTGCCTAAGCCTGGTGGTGATCTGGATGCTGCGGCGCCAGTTGCAGCAGCTAAGAACGCTCGACAGAGCCAGCCTCTGAGCGCAAACCGGCGCAGCCGCTGTAAGTGAGGCACAAGCAAGGGCGTCACTTACAACCTTCAAACCTTGCAGATAACAACCCAACTACAGCGCACGAGAGCGAATGCAGTTGTTATCAAGCACCGCTCGCTCAACCTGGATCGCCAACCTTGAGCACCAGCCGAATGCCACGCAGCCCCTGCTCGCGCTCACGCTGCAAGGCATAGCTGGCCAGGTCGGCCATGGCACGACGGTGCGCATACGCCAGGCTATCAATCAGCGTGGCGCTATTGCGCAAAAAATCGACCGGTTCCCCGGCTTGAGCATTCAAGCGCGGGCAGCGCAGACGCAGGTAACCGCCCAGAGAGCTGCCATCGAGCAAGGTCTGGGGAATCTGATCGGCCGTCTTGAGCAAGCGCAGGGCCAGATCCTGATAACGCACCAGGGCATCCTGGCTCAAGCGTTCAGTAAGGCTGTCCGGGTTCTGCTGATACCCGTCCAGAAAACGCTCGGCCAGCTCACGGGCCTCCAGCAGGCGCGCGTAATCGACATAGAGTTTGCTTAATTGCAGCGCCAGGCGGGCTGTTTCACGCAGCGCCGTGGTTGCGCCGGCCAGGCTCAATTCCAGACGACGCCGGTATAACGAAGCGGCCTGGAGTAACTGCAGCTGCGCCGGTGTCTTGCATTCATCAATCTGCCGATACAACGGCAAGTGCTTAGCCGGATCAAACGCCTCGCTGTCACTGAGTCGCGAGGTCACCCCGTTGCGCTGCAATTCGCCACACCAGGCCAGCGCCACCCGTTGCTCTTCATGCGCTTCAGCCTGAGTCCAGGCGTGGGTAATCTCGGGAGACAGACGACGTAACTCATCGATCACCGCTTGCCCAGGCAGCTCGGCATGGGCCGCCTGAACCGGCTGGTGCAAGGCCAGCCAGGGTAGATTACGCCACTGCCGACCGGTCCACTCCCAGAGTTGGTCCAGCGCGTCTTCGCGCTGGGCACTGATCTGGAAAATCTGTTGGCTGTCCTGCAACTGCTGCTCGTCATAGTCCAGCCCCAGCTCCGCGTAATACGCCTGGGTGACACGCTGACAATGCTCGGCGAAGTGCTCGAACAGAACGGCTGCCGGGCGGGCATCAAGCAAATAGCCGGGTGCCTGCAGGGCTTCACTGTGCTGGATACGCGCCAAATCGGCAGGGTGCGTGTGCCAGTAGCGGGTACTGCCCTCATCAAGGCTCTGCTCCATCTGCTGCCGAGTGGCCTGGCTCATGCTGGAGGTCTTCTCAGCAGTGGCGTGCGGCATATCACGCAGCAGACGACGCTCGCGCCAGGTACGGGCATTCTGCTGATCCACTTCACGCCAGGCCCAGGACAGCGCACGCAGCTGCAAGGCACTGCCACGAAATGCCGCACTACCAGCCAGCAAACTCTCGTAGCGGTCGGCGTCGAACTCCATCTGCCGCGAAAGCGAGCGGGACAGGCGAAAGCTCAGCCAGAAACAGCCACGCATCAACAGCCGCGACAACTCGATACCCTGCTGCGCCACCCAGATTGCCAGCTGCAGAATCCACCAGGGATCGTTCTCCTGCCATTCCTGCAGGCGATCATCCCAAGGGTCGCGGCTATTGCTGCGAACTTCCAGCCAGGCATTGACCGAGTTGACCAGGAAGTTACAGCGCATGCCCAGCCGCTGAGCAAAGTGGCCAAACTCGTGCCCCAGTACGCCGACAAACTGCTGCACGCTCATCCCGGCAACCAGTGGCATGCCAATGGTCAGCACCTTGCGGCCAGAGAAGAATCCGCTCCAGCCATTCTCGAAATGCACGCTGGCATTCACTTCATTGGACAACTGCACTGCCACCGGAGGGCGCAGACCAATCGCCTGACACAACTGGCTGATCACCAACTGCAAACGAGGCTCGCGAGCCAGATCCAGTACCAGCGCTTCATCACCACGCGGACTAGGAAGAAAGAATGGCCGCGCCATAAAGAGCAGCAGAATGCCGCCACTGATCGCGGGTATGCCATAGACGCAAAGCAGCACCCAGATATTACGCAAGCCACCCAGGTACTCGTGAATATGCATCAGATACCAGGTAAGCCCCACGCCCAAGCCAATCACCAACCCCGCATAAAGCGTCGGCACCAGCAGGCAGCAGAGCGTGACCAGAAACAGCTGCAGGGCATAGGCCGGGCTGGGACGGGCACGCTTAAGGCCCTTCTGGGCTAGTTCCTGGAAAACCGTCAGAGGGTCGACCGCCGCAGGCGCAGCAACTTCCTCGACCGCAACAGCCAGGCCCGCCTGCTGCAAACGACTGCACCAGCGCTCAGCACTGGGCTTATCCAGACCACTTTTGACCACCCGCCGTGCTGGCGGCAAAAGGGCCTTTACCTGGGACTCGGAGAACTTCAGCTGCGTCTGTAGATGCTGAGCAATCTGCTCAGGCGTAACCCCGGGCAATGCCCGGCCACTCAGCACAACACGGAACGACACGGCGGTCCCTCGCGACAAATTAAAATGAGCCCGTAGATTAACGAAGCGTGCAGCACTCGCGGCCGGTCACATACGGCTCAGGTCACCGACATCTGTGCAGTATTTGGGGCGGTCGCACGTTCATCTAAACCCCATGCCTCAGGCTGGCCATTCCAGACCTGCAACGGCCGCTCGGCACCCTTCAGTAACCAACCACTGCGCCCACCCACCAGGGTACTGACCGCATGCGCGCGGCCTAGCGGGTTGTGCCGCGCCAGCAACAACACACTGTCGCGCAGCCAGGCCAGGCTGCGGCTGTGGGATTGGAACAACGGGGTGAGCAAACGGCTGGCTTGGCGGTAATAACGCAGGTGATCACGCCGGCTGCTGGCGTAGGCGGCGAACACCGCTGACCAGTCGCAGTCGTTTGGGGTGCGTTGTGTGGTGATTGCGGCGGACAAGGCGGCCGCATCCACCAGCGCCATATTCGCGCCCTGGCCCAGTTGCGGACTCATGGCGTGAGCGCAGTCGCCGATGGCGATCACCCGCCCGTCGTGCCACTGCTGCATGCGCACATCGGCATACACCGCCTGGCTCAGCTGCTCGGGACATTCGATCAGTTCAACAAAGGGTTCGGCAGCGTTGCCCGCTAGTTGCAGCACCTGGGCTTTCCAAGCCGCTAAACCGGCTTCACGCCAGGCACCGAACTGCGCCACCGGCAGGCTCCAGAACAGACTGCTCAGCGCCTGCTCACGATTCAGGTGGGTACGCCCAGTGGGCATGATGCCGAACATCTGCGCGCAGTCGCGGTACCACTGGCGCAGGTCCGTGGCATCCGGTGCATCTAGCGATGCAGCAGGGGTCGGCACAATGCTCCACAACGCGCCCCAGGGGTAAGGCTGCAGCCATTGCTTGACCTGCATCTGCCCACGCAGGGCCGAGCGCACGCCATCGGCCAGCACCAGGGCGGCGAAATCGCCGAATGGCTGCTCGACGCCCTGTTCGTCCTGGCGATACAGCTGCACATAACGGCCATGCTGGCTGAAGCGGCTGATATGCACGCCGGTTTCAACCTGCACGCCAGCTTGCCGCGCCGCATTAAGCAACGCCGTGAGCAATACGCTGCGATGGATGCCCATGCCGAAACTGCCGGGCTGCCAATGCGCGTAACGGGTATCGAGAATCACCCGGCCATTGGCCGAGGTGCCGTACAAGCGGCTGACCGCAGCGCCCAGGCCGCAGCACTCGGCAAACAACCCCAGTTGCTGCAACACCGCCAACCCGGAGGGCTGCAACAACACCCCGGCACCCACTGGCTGCAGCTCCGCTACACGCTCCAGCAGACGCACGCTAAAACCCTGGCGGGCGAGGAACAGCGCCGTGGCCAACCCCGCCGTACCGGCCCCGACAATGGCAATCGGCAATCCCTTCACGATCCGTCTCCGTTATTAAACCGAGCGGATTCTACGCCTCTGCCAGATAAACGCAGCCAGCCCTATCACAGGACGAACAGTGTCAAAGGAACATACCGCCCGAGGCCTCTATCCGCTGCCCGGTAATCCAGCGGCCGCCATCACTGAGTAGCATGGCAATCGCGCCGCCGATATCGTCCGGCAGGCCGACCCGGCCCAAGGCTGTATTGGCGGCGATAAAGGCGTTGACCTGACTGTTGTCGCGCACCACGCCGCCACCGAAGTCGGTCTCGATCGCACCAGGTGCCAGCACGTTGACGCTGATACCGCGCGGCCCCAGTTCCTTGGCCAGGTAACGTGTCCACACTTCGGTACCGCCTTTCATCGCCGCATAGGCGGCGTAACCCGGCAGGCTGAAACGTGCCAGACCGGTGGAGATATTGACGATGCGGCCCTGCTCGGCGATCAGCGGCAGCAGTTGCTGAGTGAGGAAGAACGGTCCCTTGAGCTGGATTTTCACCAGCTGATCGAACTGCGCCTCAGTCGTTTCGGCAAAGCTGGCGTGGATGCCGATACCGGCGTTATTGATCAGAAAATCGAAATCACTGCGGCCAAAGGTGCTCTGCAGCCCCGCCGCCACTGCGCCGGCAAATCCGGCAAAGCTGCTGCTCTGACTGACATCCAGTTGCAGCATCAGCGCACGCGCGCCGAGTTGTTCGATCTCGCTCGCCAGGCTCTGCGCATCCGCCGCCTGGCTGTGATAAGTGCCGAGGATGTCGATGCCCTGCGCCGCCAGATGCAGGGCCGTGTTGCGCCCCAGGCCGCGGCTTGCGCCAGTGATCAGTGCGATTTTACGGGTCATGTGCGTGCTCCCTTTGGTTGACTAGCAGTGCCGTGGTTGAAATCCGTGAGCACAGGTTATTGCTCGATTTAAACTGGATAAACTCAGCAAGACTGAAAACACTGATCATCAATCGCGAACAATCCAGTGGAGCTGCTGCCGATGAATACCCTGGAACTGCTGCGCACCTTTGTCCGCGTCAGCGAGCTGGCCAGCTTTACCCAGGCCGCCGACAGCCTTGGCATGCCCTGGTCGAGCGTGTCGCAGCAGGTGCAAAGCCTGGAAGCCTTGCTCGGCACCCGTCTGCTGCACCGCACCACACGCAAGGTGCAACCGACTCAGGACGGCCTGGTGCTGTATGAGCGCAGCAAAGACATGCTGGCCAATATGGATGAGCTGGAAGGTCTGTTCCGTCAGAACGGCACGCAGCTCAGCGGTCGTCTGCGCATCGATATGCCCACTGGCCTGGCGCGGCGCTTGGTAGCACCACGGCTGGGGGAATTTATCGCGCAGCACCCTGGCATCGAACTGGAGATCAGCAGCAGTGATCGGCGCGTCGATTTGGTACGCGAAGGCTTCGACTGCGTGCTGCGCATCGGCGTGGTCAACGAGCCCAGCCTGATCGTACGACCGCTCGGCCAATTGCCTATGGTCAACTGCGCCAGTGGCGCCTACCTGGCGCGCCACGGCACGCCGCAGAGCCTTGATGACCTGGCTGAGCATCGGCTGATCCATTACGTGCCGGTGCTCGGCAGCCGCTCATGCGGTTTCGAATACCTGGCCGGCGGCGTACTGCAGCAGCTGCCGATGGCGGGGAATGTCACGGTGAATAACGTCGATGCCTATGAAGGCGCGTGCCTGGGCGGCCTGGGGATTATTCAGGCGCCACTGCTTGGCGTCAGCGAGCTGCTGGCCAGTGGGCATCTGCACAGTGTGTTGCCGGATTATCTGCCGCCGCCCATGCCGATCAGCCTGCTCTTCGCCCAGCGCCGTCACCAGTCGCAGCGGGTGCGGGTATTTATGCAGTGGCTGGAAGCGTTGCTGGCCGAGCACACCGGCACCTGACGGGCAGGCACCGGTTTCTTGCGCGTTACTGAGTAACTGGGAGGATGTCGAAACCCTTGCGGTTATCGCTGACGATGCGGAAATTCTGCTGCGAGCCCGGCTCAACCTTCACCGCCAGCTCCCGACGCAGACGGCCCATGCCACACAGGGTGTCGTCCATTTCGTCGATACCAATGCTCAGCACTCGCGTGCCGACTGGCACCTGAAAACGCACCTGCTCACCCACGCCGATGCGGGCAGCCACCTTACGGTCAACCAGCACCGCCACATAGCAGCCGCCGCCCATGCCACCGAAGTCGCGCTTGACCTGCAACTGGCCGCCCTGCCCCAGCGGCTGCTGATAGCCCAACAATCGATCAGCCGGCACGGGTTTGACATCCTCGGGAGCCGCTTGCCAGGACGAGCAACCGACCAACAGCAACAACGGTAAAACGGCACCAATCATTCGCATGAGAGCCCTCCATGGGCGCAGGGAACAGCAAAGAACACAGGCGTGAGTATTGCCCTAGCCGTAGTCGGCCTCAAGTAATGCGTTACTGCGTGTTTAGCCGGCAATGCGTTTGAGCAGTCGCGCCTGCAAGGCCGCCAGTGCTTGCGGCTCGGCCTTGCCACCGGCATGCACGCTCAGCGCTTCGCCCGTATAGCGCGGCACGATATGCACATGCAGGTGAAACACCGTCTGTCCGGCGGGCGCACCATTGAACTGTGCCACCTGCACCCCGGCAGGCTCCAGCTCGGCCACCAGTACCCCGGTGAGGCGCTGAACCACCGCCATCACCTTGCCCAGGCTGTCGGCATCGATCTCCAGAATATTGCGCGCGGCTGCACGTTTGGGGATGACCAGCGTATGGCCGTAGGACTGCGGGAAGACATCGAGGAAGGCCAGCACATCCTCATCCTCGTAGAGCCTGTAGCAAGGGGCATCGCCGCGGATAATCTGGGCAAAGATATTCTGACTGTCGTATTCGCCGTGCAGGCTCATCAGTGTTCTCCAGTGGATGGGTGTTGAGATAGCCCCAACCATACCGATTTCTGCGCGCGGGGAAAAACCTGCAACCTGACCAAATGGCCAATCACCGTTATCCTGCGCCTTTCGCCACTTTAACCCGGAGCGTCCATGTCAGATCTTTCCGCTTACCCCATTACGCAAAAATGGCCGGCCCAGCACCCAGAACGCCTGCAGCTCTATTCCCTGCCCACGCCCAACGGCGTGAAAGCCTCGATCATGCTGGAGGAAATCGGCCTGCCCTATGAGCCGCACCTGGTCAGCTTCGACACGAACGATCAGCTCAGCGAAGCATTTCTCTCGCTCAACCCCAACAACAAGATCCCGGCGATCCTCGACCCCAACGGCCCAGGTGGCAAACCGCTGGCGCTGTTCGAGTCCGGAGCGATTCTGATCTACCTGGCAGAGAAAAGCGGCCAGCTATTGGCCCAGGACCCCGCCACACGCTATGAAACCCTGCAGTGGCTGATGTGGCAGATGGGCGGCGTCGGCCCGATGTTCGGCCAGCTGGGTTTCTTCCATAAATTCGCCGGCAAGGACTACCCGGACAAACGCCCGCGCGACCGCTATGTCGCCGAATCCCAGCGCCTGCTCGGCGTGCTCGAACAACGCCTGCAAGGCCGCAGCTGGATCATGGGCGAGGACTACAGCATCGCCGATATCGCCGTGTTCCCCTGGGTACGTAATCTGGTGGGCTTCTACGAGGCCGGCGAACTGGTGGAATTCGAGCGCTTCAGCAATGTGCAGCGGGTGCTGCATGCCTTTGTAGCCCGCCCAGCGGTGATCAAAGGCCTGGCCCTGCCGGCACGCGGCTGACTCAGACGGCGCAGGCCGTTAGCCTGAAACCATATGACCTGTAGCAATGCGCCTGCTACAGGCGGGCGCTGCTGCGAGCATTCTTCTTCTGCAGGATCAGCGAGGCTTCGTTGTAGGCGCTCTGGAACGCATCACTGCCGATCCAGAGCACGGCTGCGTCCTCGTCTTCATCATGGAACATGCCGCGATAGACGATCAGCAGGCCCATCATAAAGTCGGTCGCCGCATCCTCCGCCTCTTCTGCAACCACCAGCTCCAACACCGGGTATTGCAGAAACACCAGGCACATCGCCAACAGGCTGATGCCTTCACCTGCCCTCATCGCCTGGAACAGGTCATCGAAATGCGCAGGGTCGAAGCCGTTTTCCTCGATGTCTTTGAAGTCAAAGGTACTCAGGTCGAGTTCAACATCATCGAATGGTTCATTGATCAACGGATTAGCCAGCAGCGGGTGCACCACATTGGCCTTGGGCTTGCCCATGCGGTTCTGCTTGGCCTTGGTTTTGGCCCGTTGGGCGCGTTTTTGCTGTTTATCTGGGGAAGCCATGATGCTGAGTTCCTTGTCCGGCGCAGCCACTTTCATGGCCCATAAGGTATTCGGGAGCACATTGTATTCACTCCGCCAGGCTTAGTCGGCAACGCGTTGCAAATCGACAGGGTCACCTGATTCAAGCCCTCGTCAGCAGAGGCCGAGCAACGCCACAAGCGAGGCAATATGCGCTGCAACGACCGGCGCACTCGCCCAACAGCACCAGCATCGAGCTTAGGCCAACAACTCGATAATCCACTGCGTCTGCTGGGTAACCTGCTGAACTTTCGCCTCAGGCACCCCCTGCCGTGCCCGAGCAAAATCAGCCAGGGTCTGCTGCTTCAAGCGCAGCAGGCGTTGCCACTTGGCCAGGAATGCGGGGCTGCGCGCCTGCATCTGCAGCGGGCCAAAGTACAGCTCCTCGGCGCTGTACAGCACCGGGCCGGAGCGTTCGGCCACGATGATTTCGTAGGCAAAGCGGTTTTCCCGCAGCACCTCCTCGCAGAGGATGCGGTAGCCATTGTCCATCAGCCATTGGCGCAGCGGCTGTTCGCCGCCGTTGGGCTGCAGAATCAAACGCTCCTGGCCTGTCAGGCGTGTCTTGCCGCTGTCGAGAATGTCGCGAATCCGCTCGCCGCCCATCCCGCAGATGCTGATTGCCGTGATGGCATCGCCCGCCTCAACCGCCGCCAAACCATCGGCCAGACGCACACTGATCTGTTGGCTCAGGTCATGCTCGCGCACGCTGCGCTCGGCCGCCTGAAACGGCGTCAGGGCCACCTCCCCCGCCACCGCAGCCTCAATGGCACCACGGCGCATCAAGGCTACCGGCAGATAGGCGTGATCCGAGCCAATATCAGCCAGCCGCGCCCCAGCCGGCACATGCGCCGCCACACGCTCCAGGCGCATCGACAATGTCTGCTCGTTCAACTCCAGCCCCTTTTCAGCATCGCCCCCGGCCCTTTGACCGAAGCGGAGCGCGATTCTGTCGAGCAACGCCATGCATGGCAAATCGCGGCGACCAACGCTCTGCGCCAGAGGCTAATGCGCGCAAAACCGGCGATGGGGTCGTCTAATGCGCAGAGAAATGGACAGTCACATCATTGCGACCCAGCACCTCAGCGAGCGTCTCGGGATTATCGACGCGCCCACGCCGGGTGTAGGGATAACTCGATTTGAACGTTCGGTAAAAAATCACCAGCGTATCGGCCGCATACACCATCAGAGCGCCGTTGTAGAGTACTCCGGGCCTCGCTGTGCGAGCAGGCCGTACGTCTCGTTGGCATTGAGTTCGGCCATGCCCAAGGTCAGCGGTAACCGCTGGGCGAAAGCCAGCGCGTGTTACCCCTGTCGAACTGGACCGAGCTGGACATCTGGCAGTGCATCCACCGGAAAAACATCGACATCGTCGACCTCTACCGCGCCGCACCAAGGCCGGTGGCGGAACTGCACGGCACGCGGATCTGCATCGACGACGAACGCATCCTGCCGCACCTGAGCGCCGAACAGCGCGCCAGCATCGAAACACGCTGGGTACGCTTCCGCACGCTGGGCGGCTACCCACTGACCGGCGCCGTGGAATCCACCGCCACCGACCTGCCGCAGATCATTCAGGAAATGCTGATGACCCGCACCTCAGAACGCCAAGGCCGAATCATCGACCACGACCAGGACGGCTCTATGGAGAAGAAGAAAATCGAGGGGTATTTCTAGCCGGCGGTTGAAACATCAACTGCGTGGCTATTACTGCATTTAAAACAGGCTGGGACGTAGCGTCTCGGCCTGCTTGTTTGCAGTGTGTCACCGCGCGGGTGGCGCGATCTGCAAAGTTGCGCGGATTTAACTTGCGAAGTGAAGTCGGCCTGACCGGGTATGTGCAGGGGTATAGAGCCAGACACAGCGTAATGGCGACTGGCAGGTATCGGCCATAAGCGGTCATTCTTACGAAAGACCAATCCATGGTGGTGAACGTTTTGCATGATGGCAATTTGGGTTCATTCCCTTCATGATCGAGGCATGAATTTGGCCGCATCCTTTGCTTGTCGATCAGTTTTCGGATTCACACAGGCATCACCAGGGAATGGAAAAGTGTCTTCAGAAACAACTACCCCTTCGCTCGACGAAGTTATTGAGAAGCTCCTCGATCAATCCCCGCTGGACAAGTATGTTAAGTGCGCTGTGGATTTCCCCACACCGCCAGGCACTCCCCCGAAATTGGCGCTGCTTCATGTCCGTTATCAGGAGGATGTTCCTAACGTCACTGCGCTCGCAGATTTTCTAAGCAATCAGGCTGTTAACTATGCGCTCAGTCGTCGACGTCGTGAAGCGTATAAAGCCCAGTTGCTTGCTAGTGACAATGGTGATTTGTCTTTGGCTGGTGATATATCCAAAGTCGTTAGAAACGTCTTTATCGACTTCAGGAAAAAAAATCCTACAAGAGCAAGCGAAGTTGGAGAAGTCTTGGCTTACTGCGTGGCAGTCCACCACCTGAGTGCTGCACAACTAATATCTAAAATGTCATTAAAGACTTCCAACAACATGCCGGTTTATGGTTTAGATGGCATACATGCATCGGTCAATAACGGCGCACTGAACGTCTATTTCCTAGAGTCGAAACTGGCGGGCACGGCTGCAAGCGGAACTGCGGACTTCGCAAAATCTGTTGCGGGCTTCAATAGTGATAAGGGTCAAATGTTTCACGAGTACGGACTTGTCAGCGACCTGGGCAATCTTGATTCTTTGAATGCGACCGATAAAGAAATATTAATGCAGTACTTGGACGTTTTTGAAAATCCAAATGCGAATCGTCGAGAGCGAACCATTGGGGTGGTCTGCTATTCAGAGAACAAGCACTTTTCTAACAAAATCCCTGTTGATGATGAAGGGGATATTGAAAAGCATGAGGCACACTTCGGTGAATTGTATAAGGGTGACTTTGCTCGGCACCACCTCAACATTGCCAACCAATTGAGTGCTCAAGAGATAGTCGCCGGTAAGTGTATGTTGTTTCTTGTTGCTGTTCCTGATGTTAATGAGCTGAGAGAAAGATTCTATGAGTCGCTGGGAGTGGCACCAAATCCAGCGGACTCCCCTATAGCCTGCGAGACCGGTGATGGGGGTGATACAAATGAATAATTTTGCTACTGAACTTTCAAGACGTCTTATACATAGCTCGGAATTTTCGAATTGCTTGGGGAAGCTTCAGTCTGTGGGTGCCGCAGCGACGCTCCCAAATAAGCTTGATAGGAACATCGCTGCGCTAGAAGATGATGTAATAGGTAAATTACTTTATTGCGCTTCTGTCTTCGCACAGTCAACGACTGAATCTCATATCGGGCTGGCCCAAACAATCGCATTCAACGCGATGTTGGTTTGCCAGGAGTCCAGTGTCATGGAGCGATGCTCTTCGATATTGACTGAGATTGGTAATTTCCCCAGTATCAAGTATGCAGAAACGCATTATGGGTCGAAGCTTTCTAGTTTGATAGGAATGATTCAGCGCAGTGTCGTTGAACATCTCAATACAGTACATGTGCATGGGCAAAGTATTGCACTGACAGACTACCAAAAGACTGTGTGGGATTCCTTGAAGGTGGGTGAGTCAGTTGCTGTATCGGCACCAACCTCAGCAGGGAAATCTTTCCTTGTGATTGAGCACTTATGCCGTAGGGCTCTGTTAGAAAAAAGCTTCATCTTTGTTTATATTGCACCTACCAGAGCTTTGTTGGCAGAAGTGCATATGAAAATCAAGGAGAGGCTAGCGAGTAATCCTGATATTCGTGTCACTGATATACCTTCTTGCGATGATACCCCCGGACAAATTTTTATCCTCACGCAAGAAAGGTTCCAAGTTCTCCTCTCAGTAACATCTGCTCAGGTTGAGTTGGTGATCGTTGATGAGGCTCAGAACCTATCTGATGGTGCCCGGGGAATGATCCTGCAAAATTGCGTTGAACAGTGCTTTGATCGCAATGAACATACTCATGTGGTTATGCTCGCCCCTGGAGCTGAAGGTTTCAGAGCCGCGGTAGAAAGCCTTGGCATGCCTCATATCTCTGAGGTTTCGACCACGGTTTCGCCTGTCTTGCAAAATCGGATTGTTGTATCAAAGACGCCTAGCCTCAATCAGCTTGAGTTCAAATTACTTACTGAGCATGGAAGCATACCTATCGGTTCGATGGGGTGCGAAAGGGGAATGTCTACCCCGGAAAGTCGTCTTGCTTCAGTAGCTCTTGAACTTGGAAGCCAAGGCGGTTCGCTTGTATATGCGAAGACACCTACTGAAGCCGCTAAACTTGCTGGATCACTAGCTCTCGGAATTAGTGAAGATGATAAAGAAAATGATGCGCTTGTCGCATTCATAAAAGATCACATTCACCCTGAATACCATTTAATAAACATGGTGAGGAAGGGGGTGGCGTTTCATTACGGCCAAATGCCGGCTCTGTTACGCGAGGCTATTGAGAATGCTTTTCGCAAGGGCTCTATCAAGTTTCTAGTCTGCACTACTACTCTGTTTCAAGGTATCAATCTTCCCGCACGAAATGTATTTCTAAATACGCCTGCGAGAGGACGGGGTGAGAGCCAAATTCTTGATCCCGCACTACTTTGGAATTTTGCTGGTCGTGCCGGCAGGATGACTAAAGACATTGTAGGCAATGTCTTCTTGGTGGACTATGACTCATGGAGCGAGCAGCCCATGGATAAATTTTCAAAATTTACTATTAAATCTGCCCTTACGGAATCCATCACACAGAACGTTAATGATGTATTGACGGTACTGAGTGGAAGTTCGGCCCCTGGAAATCCTCGGGATGACTCCTACAGAAATGCAGTTGCTTCAGCAGGTATGCTAATAACGAAAGCCCGCCAAGATACAATCAGTGATTTTCTGTTGCGTGTGGCACCGGATCTAGATGCTTTTGAGTATCGGCAGGTCAGGCAGTTAGCTAATAAAGCGTCCGAACACATTTCGTTACCAGAAAGCGTAATCAGCTCTAGCTGGATGCTGAATTTATTTGCTCTGAATAATCTTATGAGCTTCTTAGTGCAGAGTGTTAAGAATGGGGTGATAGATGAACTTATCCCTAAAAATCCATCTGATCTACGCGGATCATTTGGGCACTACACGCGCATATTCAATATTATTTTTGAGTACGTGAAAGGTTATGGCGGAAATTATGGCGGATACGTCTCTCGCATTGCTGTTCGCTGGATGGAAGGTAAGCCTTATCCAGTTATAATTAGGTATGAATTGAAGGCTAAGGAGGGAGAAATACAGATGAAGCGTTTTAACGAGAAAATGCTTCAGCTTGCAAATCGGAGCTATAAAGAAAAAAACATTAAACCCATAAATCCAAACATAGTGATCAAAGATACCTTCGACACCATTGAAGATGTTGTGAGGTTCCAGCTTGTACAGATGGGCAAGGCTTACATTGATATACTGACGCATGTCCTTATTTCAAATGGGTTGAAACAAAAAGTTGCGGAGATTTTTGATTTTTCAATGGCGCTTGAGTTGGGAGTATGTACGCTGACCAGTCGCGCGTTCCTTGAACTTGGTCTTTCTAGGATCGCAGCATCTGTGCTGCAAAAGGAAATTCCTGACAGCGACTGGGATGTATCGAGAGCCAGGAAGGCGTTGTTGGAACTCGACCATACCCCATTCAAGTTCAGTCA
Source organism: Pseudomonas sp. HMWF032 (assembly GCF_003060885.1). GTDB lineage: Bacteria > Pseudomonadota > Gammaproteobacteria > Pseudomonadales > Pseudomonadaceae > Aquipseudomonas. Next base: position 108,339 of record NZ_QAIG01000002.1, on the reverse strand, counting down.
AGTGATATTGGAAGAGATTAGTAAGGTGAGGGTCGCGCTCGGCGGCGAGAAGCTTGTTGGTGTGTAGTGAATCGCCCTTGATATTATAGACACTTAATGTCTGCTACTGGCCGTTAACTGCCTATCGATACCAACAGCTCGTAGGATGGGTTGAGCATCGCGATACCCATGCTGCTATCGGCCAAACACCTTGGCCAACCTGTTTGCCTGATGGGTATCGCTTCACTCCACCCATCCTACGTCGGTGAGCAAACCCGCTTAGGGGGTTAAGACTAATTGGCTACTTTTCAGATCGTTCCCAAGTCGAGGCGTCGAACCTTATGCGCGGGAAAGCAGCCCTCGACGCTCCGGCTTCCAATTGAGTGATCCCTGAACGTCGTCATAGACTTGCTGCCACGCTGGAACGTAGCAGCTATCGGCGCTAAGCGCCGACACCACGACCCGCTAAGCCGCTAAGCCTCAACGCTGTTCCACTGCTTGCTCAGGCGTTTGTCGGATACTGGCAGTTTGGTGCCCAGTTGCTGGGCGAACAGTGACACGCGGTATTCCTCCAGCAGCCAGCGGTAGAGCGTCAGTTGTGGGTCGCGTTTGCCTTCCTGGTTGTGCTTGGCGAGGCGTGCTTGGTACTGCTCCCAGTAGCCGGCCAACTCACCGCTCCAGACGCGGTCGCGTTGTACCTGCGCGGCGATTTTGTCCAGGCGTTGTTCGATGGCTTTGAGGTAGCGCGGCACTTCTTTAAGCCATTGCGCCGGGGTTTCGCGGACGAAACCGGGATACACCAGATGGCTCAGCTGCTGCTTGATGTCGTTGAGCGCCATGGCCTGGGCCAGGTCGATCTTGCCTTTGAAGCGCTTCTGCAGGCCGTGCCAGAGTTTGAGTATTTCCAGGGTCAGTTTGGCCAGGCGCTCGGCCTCAGTGGTCCAGTCGCTGCGTTTGCGTTCGGCCAGGGCGGCCAAGCCAGCACCGTCACGCGGCAGCGGCTCAGCACCTTCAAGGATGCAGCTGTCGAGGCTGGCCAGCAGGATGTCTTCAACCAGCGCGTCAACGCGGCCCTGCTCGCGATAGAGCAGCGCCAGCTCGGTCAGCCCCGGCAGTTTGCCGCGCAGGAACTTGGTCTGTTCACTCAACTGCTGCAAAAGCAAACGCTGCAGGGCGCGGCGATGCTGGAATTCGGCTTCGGCCAGGGTCGGGAAGCGCCCTTCCTTGACCACGCCCGCCTCTTCCACCAGCGCCGGGTAGACCGTCATGGACAGGCCGGCGACCTGCTGTTGAGTCTTGGCCGCCACTTCGCTAAAGGCCTTGGCCTCCACCGGTTGCTGGCTCTTAGCGGTTTTCGGTAAGGCCAAACCGGCTTGGGTGGCCTCGCTAAAGCGTGCGGTCAGCTCGGCCAGGTCGCGGCCTTCACCCAAGGGCTTGCCCTGGTTGTCGACCACTTCGATATTCATGCGCAGGTGGCCTTCGAGCTGCGCGGCGGACTCGGCCCACGCCTCGTCACTGACCCGTGTGCCGGTCATGCGCGTCAGCTCCCGACCCAGGGCTTCGGGCAGGCTGCCATCAGCAAAATTGATCTTGTCCAAAGCAGCGCCGACAAAGTCCGGCACGGGGACAAAGTTCTTGCGCAGCGCCTTGGGCAGACCACGCACCAGGGCCATGCATTTGACCTCCAGCAAGCCTGGCACCAACCACTCCAGCCGCTCGGGCGGCAGTTGCGGCAACAGCGGCGCAGGCACGCGCAGGGTCACGCCGTCACGCGGGTGATTGGGCTCAAAGTGATAGGTGAGCGGCAAGGTCAGTTCACCCAGGCGCAGGGTGTCCGGGTACTGCGCGGCGGTGACTTCCTTCGCATCACGGGCCAACACATCCTCTTCACGCATCAGCAGCAGCTGCGGATTCTTGGCGCTTTGCGTTTTGTACCAACTGTCGAAGCTGGCGCTCTGGTAGATGTCGGCGGGCAGACGCGCGTCGTAGTAAGCGAACAGGGTTTCTTCATCGGCGAGGATGTCGCGGCGGCGCGCCTTGGCTTCCAGCTCGTCGAGTTTCTCCAGCAGTTCACGGTTGGCCGTCAGGCACTTGGCGCGCGAGTTGATCTCGCCACCCACCAGGCCCTCGCGGATAAACAGCTCGCGCGAGGCCACGGGATCAACCGGACCGAAGTGCACCGGACGACGACCGACCACGATCAGGCCGTACAGGCTGATTTGCTCGTAGGCCACCACCTGACCGCGCTTCTTCTCCCAGTGCGGTTCGAGGTGGTTTTTCTTGATCAGGTGGCTGGCCAGCGGCTCGATCCAGTCCGGCTCGATCTTGGCGACCATGCGCGCGAACAGCTTGGTGGTTTCCACCAGTTCGGCGGCCATTAGCCAGCTGGGTTTCTTGCGGCCGATCACTGAGGACGGATGCACCCAGAAGCGCCGCTGACGAGCACCGAGGTAATCGCCGTCTTCGGTTTTCTGGCCGATCTGGCTGAGCAGACCGGCGAGAATTGCCTTGTGCACGGCGGCGTAGCCTTTGGCTTTTTGCGCGGCCTGGTCTTTTTCGGCCAGCTCTTTTTCTTTCTGCGCAGCGGAGAGCTGGGGTGTGGCATTGCGGCGATGACTTTCTGGGCTCGAAGGCTTAGTTGCCTGAGCGCCCGAATCGCCAGCAAGCTGGCTCCTACCCTTCGCGTTGTCACCTGCAGACAGCTGCAAATCACGGCTAATCAGCACCAGCTGACGGTGCGCGTCGCGCCATTCGCGCAGGCGCAAATAATTCAGGAAGTTCTTCCGGCACCAACTGCGCAGGGCGCTGGAGCCGAGGGCCTGACGCTGTTCTTCAAAACCGCGCCACAGGTTAATCAAGGCGGCGAAGTCGGAATCGACATCTTTCCACTGCGCGTGGGCCTGGTCGGCGGCTTGCTGGCGGTCGGACGGGCGCTCGCGCACATCCTGCACCGACAGCGCGCTGGCGATGATCAGGATTTCCTCCAGGCTGCCCTGCTTGGCCCCTTCCAGCACCATGCGACCCAAGCGTGGGTCCACCGGCAAGCGCGCCAGCTGGCGACCCAACTGCGTGAGCTGACCTTCGCGGCTGACCGCCGAGAGTTCCTGCAGCAGGTTGAAACCGTCGCTGATGGCCTTGCCATCCGGCGGCTCAATAAAGGGGAAGGCGTTGATCTCACCGAGGCGCAGATGAAGCATCTGCAAAATCACCGCCGCCAGATTGGTGCGCAGGATTTCCGGATCGGTAAAGGCCGGGCGACCGTTGAAATCGTCCTCGCTGTACAAGCGAATGCAGATGCCCGGCTCGACCCGCCCGCAACGGCCCTTGCGCTGGTTGGCGCTGGCCTGGCTGATGGCCTCAATCGGCAAGCGCTGGACTTTGGCGCGGTAACTGTAGCGGCTGATGCGTGCCGTGCCGCTGTCGATCACATAGCGGATGCCCGGCACGGTCAGCGAGGTTTCCGCGACGTTGGTGGCGAGCACTATTTTGCGCGCGCCCATGGGCGCAAAAATCTTCTGCTGCTCGGCCGGGGTCAGGCGCGCATACAGCGGCAACACTTCGGTCAGGCGCAGGTTGGCTTTGCGCAGCACCTCGGCAGCGTCGCGAATCTCGCGCTCGCCGGGCAAGAACACCAACACATCGCCGGGGCGTTTGCCTTCGGCCTTTTCAAAGGCGCTGATTTCATCCAGCGTGGCGAGGATCGCCTGATCGACCGAGAGGTCTTCCTCAACGCGGTTGCCGTCTTCATCCTGCTCGGCGGCCAGCGGCCGGTACCAGGTGTCCACCGGGAAGGTGCGGCCGGACACCTCAACAATCGGCGCGCCGCCAAAGTGCTCGGAGAAGCGCTGCAAATCGATGGTCGCCGAGGTGATGATCAGCTTGAGATCAGGCCGGCGCACCAGCAGGGTTTTCAGAAAGCCCAGCAGAAAGTCGATGTTCAGGCTGCGTTCGTGGGCTTCGTCGACGATGATCGTGTCGTACTTTTCCAGGTAGCGGTCGTGCTGGGTTTCCGCCAACAGAATGCCGTCGGTCATCAGCTTGATCAGGCTGCGTTCGTTGCTCTGGTCCTCAAAACGCACCTGATAGCCGACCAGCTCGCCCAGCGGCGTGCCGATTTCTTCCGCCACCCTTGTGGCCACACTGCGCGCAGCCAAGCGGCGCGGCTGGGTGTGGCCGATCAGCCCGTGCACACCACGGCCCAGCTCCAGGCAGATTTTCGGCAACTGGGTGGTTTTGCCCGATCCGGTTTCCCCGGCGATCACCACCACCTGATGCCCGGCGATGGCGGCTTTGATTTCATCGCGCTTGGCGGCAATTGGCAGCGCGTCGTCGTAGCGCAGGGTCGGCACGCTCAAACGGCGCGCCTCGACCTTGGCCTTGGACGCCTCAAAGCGCTGCAGCCACTGCGCCAGCTTGGCCTCGTCCACCGGCGTCTGCTTGCGCAGCTCCTGCAACTGGCGGCGCAGACGAGGACGATCGCCCAGCAGGGTCTGGTCGAGGTTTTTCAGCAGTTGATCAAAAGCGGGCGTGGCGTCGGTCATCGGGTAATCGCGGGGGTGGAGTCAAGGGGAAGAGCAGGAAGGCGGCGATTGTCGCATTTTTGCCTAGGGGAAAACGACCGAAGGGCAGAAAGCAAAAAGCCCATCGGCGATGGGCTTTCTACTGAGGGAATGGGCTTAAACGGCGGACACGTCGTCAGCCTGCAAGCCCTTCTGCCCCTGGGTCACGGCGAACTCGACCTTCTGCCCTTCGAGCAGGGTGCGATGGCCTTCGCCACGGATCGCACGGAAATGCACAAACACGTCCGCGCCGCTCTCGCGCTGAATAAAGCCATAACCCTTGGAATCATTGAACCACTTGACGGTGCCTGTCTCGCGCTCAGCCATTACCTGTATCTCCAGCATGCAGTTTTTATTGTTTGGCGCGGCCTGCAGGCAAGTGCCCGGCCATCACCGAAAGCCGAGTATAAAACAGCGTTTATGACTGAAAAGCACTTTTTGCAGGAAGGCTACAGGCCATACAGGACAAGCTATGCAGCGATATTCATAAGGTGGAAAGGCGGGCGCGGGATGGGTTAGCCGCACAGCGGCGTAACCCATCACCATGTGCCGAGGTGAAAGCCGACTAGTCGCGCTCAGACCACATCACACCACCAGTGGCCCAGTCGCCTTTTTTGACCTCTTCAAAGATCACATCCACCGCGCTGGCATCGCAGCCAAGCACGTTGGTCGACGCGTCGGTCAGGGCTTTGGCGTACTCGCGTTTGATCTCATCGCTGCGGCCTTCGAATATTTTGACCAGGAGAGTCGGCATCTAATTAATCCTCAAGACAGGTGAAACAGGACTGGTTAGATCGGTCACGGCGATCCGCTTGGCGCATAGGCGCGCGGGGCATTATGGCGTGAGTTGCGGTTTTTGGCTGCACTGCGCTTAGACCCTGAATTACCGCCTTGGCCGCGATGCTTTATGGCCTTGATCGCGGGCAAGCCCGCGCCTACAGAGACAGAGTGGCAATAGCGTGGGAGGCGCTTTAGCGGCGGGCTTTTAATCGCTTTTATCGCGACTGCGACTGCATGGATGCAGGAGGTAGGCCGCACCCGCTCCCGGCGGGTCTGCGGCATTCACCACATCCCTGTGGATCGCGAAGCAGGATGCCAGAGCCGACAGCCCCTCCCACACGGTCCATAAAGAAGCACAAAAACAAAGGGCCGCATCAAGCGGCCCTTTGCAGGCACTAACGGAATCAGCCGTGCTTGCGCCGACGCCACAGCCACAGTGCCAGCACGCCGAGGGTCAGCACCAGCGGCACCAGGGCGATATTGAGGAACTTGAGCGTGCTGCCCAGGGCCTCGATATCGGCATTCAGCTGGTAACGCACATCGCGCAACTCCTTGCGGATCGCCAGTTTCTGCTGCACAAACTGCTGCACCGCGGCTTGCTGCTCGGGCGTCAGTTCCAGGGTTTTGCTCGGGTCCTCGCTCTGCTGCAGGGCGGCGAGTTTTTGCTCGGTATCGGCCAGTTGCGTTTGCAGGGCCTGTTCCTTCTCGCGGAACTTGACCTCGGCCTCACGCTGAATGGCGTCCACCACCTCGAACGGCCGGGTGAAGCGACCGCGCGAACGCACGCTGATCAGGGCTTCGGAACCGGCCAGGTTGTCCAGGGCGTTGATCGCAAAGCCGGCGTTGTCTGCCCACGGCTGCGGGATGCGCTGGCCGAAGAAGTCCTGCACCTGCACCCACATGCGGTCGGTGAGCATGTCGGTGTCGGCCACAACGATCACGTTGATGTTATCGGCCTGTTTGAGGCCATCCTTCTGCCCCTCGATACCATCAGGGAAGGCCGTTTGTGCCGGACCACTGATGCGCGCCGCCAGGGTGTAGCGCTCGCCGGTGGGTTTGAGTTCGCGGATCAGCTCTTCCGGGTTGGCCAGCATGCCGAAGCGTTTGACATCAAACGGCATGGCGTACTGCGAACTGCGCACCAGTGGGATGAACTGGGTTTTCGCGCCGTCCAGCGGTTCCAGCATGCCGGCGGTGGCCACCGTGATGGTTTCCAGCGAGGCGGTGCTGATGTCGTCCTTGTCCAGGGCGTTTTTCGGCAGGCTCAGCCAGGCAGCGTGACGCACCGGACGCTGACCTTCACCCATGCTCACCGACATGGCGTAGGAACCGTCGCCGAGCACCTGGTCCGGCACCATGCGCAAGCCCCAAGCCTTGAACAGTGCGGGCAGGTCGGACGCTTTGTCGACCACCATCTCGCCGGGCATTTCGGCCTGGTTATCGGCCTCGCTGAACGGGTCGACGAAGGTCAGCAACTTGCCGCCGCGCAGGACGAACTGGTCAATCGCATACAGGGTCTGCTCGGGCAGCTGCTTGGGGTGGATCAGCAGCAGCACCGAGACCTTTTCCGGGATCAGGTCGACATCGCGCTTGAGGCTTTCGATCTGGAACAGCTGACGAATTTCCTCGATCAGCATCCAGGCCGGTGTCGGCTGACGCGCGGCCATGTCGAAACCACCATTGACCTGCAAGCCAGACAATACGCCGACCACCGGCCGCTCGGGCTTGGCCAGGCTCTGCACCAGACGGCTGAGTTCGTATTCGAGGAACTCTTCCTGATCCAGGGCGAAGAACGGGATCACCTGGGTCTGGCCTTCGGCATTTTTGCCGGCCAGGCCGAAGTAGATCGAGTCGCCGCCCTGCTGCAGTGGAATACCCTGCAGGCCGAACTCAGCGGCCTTGTCTTCGTCCTCGGAAAACGGCGCCGGATCAATGATCGTCAGCTTGAGCTTGTCACCGGCCTCGCGCTGGTAGGCCTTGAGCATTTCCTCGACGCGCTTGGCATAGGTGCGCAGCGCCGGCAGGTCCTTGGTCGCGGTGTCGGAGTAGAAGAAGTTCAGCTCCACCGGCTCGTCCAGTTCTGCGAGAATCTGCTCGGTGCCGCTGGAGAGGGTGTAGAGCTTCTGCTCGGTCAGATCCAGACGTACGCCACTGAGGCTGACGCTGGAGAACAGGTTGAAGGCAAGAAACGCCAGGGCAATGAGTGCAAGCCCGGCGCTGGAAACCATCAGCTTTTTCATGGGCGGCCTCAGTCAGCTTTCTTCAGATCGATAACCACCGCCGTTGCCGCCAACCAGGCGGCAATCAGGGTGAGGAAATACAGCAGGTCGCGCAAGTCGATCACGCCCTTGCTGATCGCATCGAAACGGGTCAGGAAGCTCAGGGAAGCCACCGCATCCACCAACCATTGCGGTGCCCAGCCACTGAAACCGTCGAGCACCATGGGGAAGCCGCTGACGATAAACAGGAAGCACACGCTGACGGCCAGGATAAAGGCGATCACCTGATTCTTGGCCAGTGCCGACATGCACGAACCAATGGCCAGATAAGCCCCGGCCAGTAGCCAGCTGCCGATGTAGCCGGTGATGATCGCGCCGTTGTCCGGCTCACCGAGGTAATTGACGGTGATGATCATCGGGAAGGTCAGCAGCAGCGCCAGGCCGGCAAACACCCAGGCGGCGAGGAACTTGCCGGTCACCGCGTCAAAGCGGGTGATCGGCAGGGTCATCAGCAGCTCGATGGTGCCGCTCTTGCGCTCCTCGGCCCACAGGCGCATGGCAATCGCCGGCACCAGGAACAGATACAGCCAGGGGTGGAAATTGAAGAACGGCGCCAGGTTGGCCTGACCGCTCTCAAAGAAACCGCCCAGGTAAAAGGTGAACACCCCGGACAGTACCAGGAAGATCAGGATAAACACGTAGGCCAGCGGCGTGGCGAAGTAGCTCGCCAACTCGCGCTTGAAGACCACCGATAACTGACTCATACCACCTCCCCACGGGTCAGGCTGCGGAACACTTCATCCAGCCGCCCGCGTTCAACATTCAATTCACGCACCTTCCAGCCGCGCTCGACGATCAGCGCATTGACCTGCGGGAAAATCACCTCGCCCGGTTTGGCCAGCACGCTCAAGCTGTGTTCCGGGGTGTTTTCTTCCACCCCGGCCACGCCCGGCAGTGCCGCCAGCGCGGTTTGATCCAACGCCTCATCGGCCACCAGGGTGACGGCCTGGTGATAACGCGAGCGGCTTTCCAGCTCCAGCGGCGCGCCATCGGCCAGCAGCTTGCCGTGAGCGATGACCACCGCACGGGTGCACACGGCCGAGACTTCTTCGAGGATGTGGGTGGAAATGATCACGATCTTGTCGTGGGCCAGGCTCTGGATCAGCTTGCGCACCTGGTGCTTCTGGTTGGGGTCGAGGCCGTCGGTGGGCTCGTCGAGAATCAGCACCTTGGGGTCATGCAGAATCGCCTGGGCCAGACCGACGCGGCGCTTGAAGCCTTTCGACAGGGTTTCGATGCTCTGTTCCAGCACGCCTTCCAGCTCGACCTGAGCGACCGCCTTGGCCACCCGTTCACGCTTCTCGATGCCCTTGAAACCGCGCACCTCGGCGATAAATTCGAGGAAGCTGCGCACCGTCATATCGCCGTAGCACGGCGCGCCTTCGGGCAAATAACCGATCTGCCGCTGGGCGTTGAGGGTGTCTTTCTGGATATCGAAACCGAGAATGCTGGCTGAGCCTGATGTCGGCGCCAGAAAGCCGGTAAGCATCTTCATGGTGGTGGATTTGCCGGCCCCGTTAGGGCCGAGAAAGCCCAGCACTTCACCGGGCTTAACACTGAAGGACAGGTCGTCAACAGCCGTGTGCTGCGCAAAACGCTTGGTTAGGTTTTTTATTTCGATCATGGCCTCTCACCATTGCGGTAACAGGCCCTGCTTGCAGCCGGGCAGGCGCAAGCCGGGCGCGCTTAAATGCCGGCGGACTATAAGGAGTCACGCGCGGCCAGCGCAAGCCAAGAACCGGAGAGTCATGTATCAGTTCGCTACAGCGCCACCCGACGCTGGCTGCTTAGCAACCGGCGCCGGGCTAGATGGCAGATCTAGAGAGAGCCGCGCAGGGCTTTTTCGAAAAGCTGACTGTATTGCGCAGCGGTAAAAGCAATCGGGTTGGTGCCGGCAGAAGGATCGACCTCAGCCATCTGCCCGACCTGCTCGATGCGCGTGTCATCAATACCAATTTCGCCCAGGCTATGCGGGATACCGACCTGCTCACGCAACGCCATCACCCACTCCAGCACGCCATTGAAACCGGGCTTGGCCAGATCCAGGTAGCGCGCTATTTTCTCCATCTGCGGCTCAATGCGCTCACGGTTGGCGACCAGCACATAGGGCATCAGCACCGCATTGAGCAGGCCGTGGTGGGCGTCGTACAGCGCGCCCAGCGGGTGGGCCAGGGCATGCATGGCGCCCAGGCCGCGCTGGAATGCCGTGGCGCCCATGCTGGAGGCCACCAGCATCTGCAGACGCGCGTCCACATCACCTCCGTGCGCCACGGCGCGTGGCAGGTAGTGCTGCACCAGACGCATGCCTTCCAGGGCGATGCCCTCGGCCATAGGATGGAACAGCGGTGAGCAGAACGCCTCCAGGTTATGCGACAGCGCGTCCATACCGGTGGCAGCGGTGATCTTGGTTGGCAGGCCGAGGGTCAGTTCCGGGTCGAGGATCACCAGCGCCGGCAGCATGCGTGCGTGAAAGATGATGCGTTTTATATGCGCGGCATCGTCAGTGATCACCGAGGCGCGCCCCACTTCCGAGCCAGTGCCGGCGGTAGTCGGCACCGCCACCACCGGGGCCATGCCGGCAACATTGACGCGGTTGCAGTTGTCGCCGATGTCCTCGAAGTCCCACAGCGGCCGGTCCTGGCCAACCATCAGGGCAATCGCCTTGCCGGCATCCAGCGCCGAACCGCCGCCAAAGGCGATCACCCCGTCATGCTTGCCGGCCTTGAATGCGGCCACCCCATCCATCACGTTCTGCCCGGTGGGGTTGCCCCTGATGCCATGAAACAACCCGACCTTGAGGCCATCATCACTGCAGTGCAACAGCGCCCGTTCGATCATCGGCAAAGCGGCCAGGCCGGGGTCAGTAACCAGCAGTGGCGCGCTCATGCCCAGTTGCTGACAGGCAGCCGGCAACTCGCGGGCACGACCAACACCGACGCGCACCGAGGTCGGGTAGTTCCAGTTCATACGGAAGTGATTCAGGTCCATGGCGCGCCTCACAGCTTGGTTTTCAGATGAAAGGATTTCGGCCGGGTGACCTGCTCGAAGCCGACGCTGGACAGGGTGCAACCGCGCCCGGATTTTTTCACCCCGGTCCAGGCCAGCGCCGGGTCGAGGTAGTCACAGCGATTGAGAAACACCGTGCCCGCCTCCACCCGTTCGGCCAGGGCCATGGCGGCGTCGACATCACGGCTGAAGATGGCGGCCGTCAGGCCGAACTCGCTGTCGTTCATCAGCGCCAGGGCTTCATCATCATCCTTGACCTTCTGAATACCCACCACCGGGCCGAAGGATTCTTCGGTCATCACGCGCATGCCATGGTGCACATTGGTCAGCACTTGCGGCGCGAGGTACTGCGAGCCGGGATGGTCCAGGGCAAAATCGGCCGGTACCAGATGAGCAGTGGCCCCCTGCTCGATGGCATCGTGGATCTGCCCACGCACGAAGTCCGCCGCCTCGGCACGCACCAGTGGACCTAACGTGGTGTCCGGATCGTCGGAGCGACCCAGCTTGTACTGCTTGACCAGCGCCACCGCCTGCTCGACAAAGGCGTCATACAGCGATTCGTGCACGTAGATGCGCTCGATACCGCAGCAGGATTGCCCGGAGTTGAAGAACGCGCCATCAATGCTGGTTTCCACCGCGTGAGTCAGGTCGGCGTCGGCGCGCACATAGGCTGGGTCCTTGCCACCCAACTCCAGACCGATGCTGAGAAAGCGCCCCACCGCCACCCGTTCGACCATGGTGCCGCCGGGCACCGAGCCGGTGAAGGCCACGTGATTGATACTCGGTGCCTGAATCAATGCCTCGGTTTCGCCGTGGCTCAGGTGCAGGTACTGAAACACCCCATCTGGCAGACCGGCCTCACTGAAGGCTTCGACCATACGTTCGGCGCATAGCGGAGTTTGCGCCGAGTGTTTCAGTAGCACCGCATTGCCGGCCAGCAGTGCCGGCATCACCGCGTTTACCGCTGTCAGGTAGGGGTAGTTCCAGGGCGCGATCACCAGCGCCACGCCCAGCGGCTCGCGGCGGATAAAACGAATAAACCCGGGTTTTTCCGGTACCTGGATATCCGCCAGGGCCTTCTCGGCAATATCGGCCATATAACTGGCGCGTTCGACAAAGCCGCGTACCTCGCCGGCGGCATAGCGGATCGGCCGCCCCATCATCCAGCACAGTTCTTCAGCCAGCTGAGTTTCCTTGGCGGCGAAGGCGGCAATCGCCTTGCGCCCGATGGCGATGCGCTCGGCCAGTGGCGTGTTTCTCCAGGCCTGCTGCGCCAGTTCGGCCTTGGCCAGGGCCGCCTGAATTTCCGGATTGGAGGCCAGATGGCGCTCGACATACACCGAGCCGTCGATGGGAGAAATGCATTGCAGTTTGCTCATTGCTTGCACCTTAGAATCCTGTCGCGAACAACAGGAGGTCTGCTGTGACTCTACAAGCCTGGATCTCGTATTGGCGGATGACGCTTTATCCATCCACCAATACGCGGGTAAAGGAAAACAGCCCCCTCCACCCAACCCAGCGCCTCTAGCCCCTGTGTCTATTGGTGCCTGCCGCGAGGCAGCGCATCAGATAATTTCGAAGTAGCGATCCAGTTCCCAGTCGCTGACATGCCGGCGGTATTCGCGCTCTTCCCATTCACGGCTGGCGGCAAAGTGCTCGACAAACTCATCACCAAACAGCTCCCGCGCCGCCGTCGAGGCTTTCAGCCGTTGCGCGGCATCCCACAGGGTGCGTGGCAGGGCCAGCGCCTCGGGGTGCTTCATGGCGTAGGCGTTGCCCACCACCGGCGCGGTCGGCTCCCATTGCTGCATCACCCCGTACAGACCAGAGCCAAGCGCCACCGAGAGGGCCAGAAACGGATTGCCGTCGGCTGCACCCAGACGGTATTCCTGACGTTGGGATTTGTCGCTGCCGGGAATGACCCGCAGCGCAGCGGTGCGGTTTTCCACGCCCCAGGTGGCATCCGTGGGTGCCCAGAAACCGGGGATCAGCCGGCGGTAGCTGTTCAGCGTCGGCGCCACCATGCAGAGAAGTTCCGGCATCAGGCGCTGCTGACCGGCCAGAAAGTGGCGCTGAATCGTGCTCATGTTGTGCGCCTGGCTTGGGTCATAGAATGCCGATTTACCACTGGCCAGATCGCGCAGGGAGACATGGATATGCCCACTCTGCCCTGGATACTTGCCCGACCACTTGGCCATAAAGGTGGCCATCAGACCGTTGCGCTGGGCCAGTACCTTCATAAAGGTCTTGAACAGTGCACCCTTGTCAGCCGCAGCTTCGGCGCGGTCATAGGCAATCGCCGCCTCCAGCACGCCGGGACCGGTCTCGGTGTGCAGGCCTTCAATGGGGAAATCCATGCGCTCGGCCATTTCGAGAATCTCGTGGTACAGCTCGGCATGCACCGAGTTGCGAATCATCGAGTAGCCAAACCAGTCCGGGGTAAAGGGTTTGAGGTTGCGAAAGCCCTTCTCGCGGGCCGACTCCGGGGTTTCATCGAACATGAAGAATTCATATTCCAACGCCGCAAACGCATCAAAACCCATGGCCTTGCAGCGCTCGGCCACCCGGCGCAGCGTGCCGCGCGGGCAGACTTTTTCCGCCGCTTCGGCAAACTCGCAGATAAACAGCAACATGCCGTTCTCGAAGGGCAACTCACGGCAGGTGTGCGGCAACACCCGCACCGGGGCATCCGGGTAACCCGTGTGCCAGCCGGTGTACTGGGCGTTGTCGTAGAGCTGGTCCTTCACGTCCCAGCCGAGTACCACATCGCAGAAGGCAAAGCCGCTGTCGAGGGCAGAAAAGAACTTGCTGCGGCAGAGGTATTTGCCGCGCATCACGCCATCGTTATCGAACACCCCAACCTTGATATGGCTAAGGCCGCGCTCTTCGACAATACGCTTGGCATCCTGAACGGTTTTCACGTCTCGCGGATTGAGCATAAATGCACCTGTGTCTTGTTGTTATGACTGTCGTTATGGCCGACATCCAGGGCAACAACTGAGTTTCAAGCGCATCCCCACAACCACCGCACAACGCGCCCAGACTGCCACCCAACGTCTGTTAGAACACCCGGTAAAAAGCCTGTTGAGTGTGGTACAGGATTGGACAGTTGGCTGACTGATCCGTGAAAATCGATGCCAATGCATCCGCAACCATGCGCCTGAACTTCACCACCAGTGCTGGCGGTAGTAGTTGGAGCTGTCCATGCACAGCTTGAACAGGGTTTTCAGGTGCTCGGGCACCTCGGCCCATTTGTCCGAGTTGGCAAAGTAGGAACCGCACTAAAAGGAGGTCTTGCTGATTGAGGAGTACAGCAGCACGCCGAGAATGGCGAAGATCAGGGACATGGCGAAGCGCCCGATAACGCGGTTGAGCGCCTACACTGCGTGCACAAACAGCCTGATGGCCTTGGGCATACCGCACCTGCCGAATAATTGTTATTCCGAGAGCCTAGAGCAAGATGGCGTACAGCCAATCAGCGCAAAGAGCGTAAGCACAAAGCACGTCAGCTCTTTTATGCGGGCAATCTCTCTCGAAGTATCAGCAGCTTAGTGTGCGGTCCACAACTGCGGAAACCCCGCCTAGCCATCTAGAAACCCCATCAGCACCGCCACGGTGCGCGCAGGGTCCTCTTCTTGGGGCACATGGCCCAGGTCGTCGAACAGCACCAGGCGACTGCCCTGGATATCGCGGTTGAAGCGCTCGGCGTTGTCCGGCGGAATCAATTCATCGCGGCCGCCCCAGATAATCAACGTCGGCACCTTGAGCTCAGCAATACGCGTATAGCTCTGCCCCGCTTCGGCCTGAATAAAGCGCTGACGCAAGGCTTCACGGTTGCCGGCGCGCAAGGTCAGCTCGTAGTAACGGTCGATCAGTGCATCGCTGACCTTGCTCGGGTCGCCATAAACGTTGCGAATGCTTGATTCGATCATCGGCCGGGGCAGCAGGTTGGCCATCACCGGCGCCAGCGCGGGAATCTGCGCCAGACGAAAACCGATGGGGATAGAGGTGGCATTGCGCGGGTAACCGGCCGCATCCACCAGCACCAGCCGCTCAACGCGCTGCGGATGGTCAAGGGCAAACTGCCAGGCCAGTTGCCCGCCAAAACTGTTGCCCGCTACCACCGCACGCGGCACCTGCAACTGATCCAGCACATGGCCGAGAAAGGCGCTGTAGTGGGCCATGCGGTAATCGCCATCAGGGAATGGCCCGGTCAGGCCGAAGCCTGGCAGATCAAGGCTGATCACCCGACGCTTAGTCTGCAATGCCGCCACCCAGCCTTCCCAGGTGTGCAGGCTGGCCGAGGTGCCGTGCAGCAGCACAATCGGCGCGGGGTCATCCCGCGGGCCTTGGTCGCGCAGGTGCACCAGCATGCCGTCAACCGCCACAAACTGCGACGGTGGCAAAGCCCAGCGCGGCTTGAGGTCCGCCACGGGGCGATCAGGCGCCCAGTTCCAGGCAACCGCAGCGGCCAGGCTGATCAGCACCAACAAGACAACGGATACAGCAATCGGTGCAACACGCTTCATGGTCGATACCTGATGACGGGGCACTGGCAATACTAGTCAACGAGGCGCAGCTTGCCTGCAGAGCGCCGGATATCAATCGACACAAGCGGCCGATACCGGACGAAAAAGCTATGTAGCCATTGCGTGTTGTGAGGCGATAAACCGTAGGTTGGTGTTGAGCGCAGCGAAGCCCAACAGGCCGCTGCATGTCTCGTTGGGCTTCGTCGCGTTGCTCCTCAACCCAACCTACCCGTGCACCCGATATGCAGACGAAAAAAAGCCCCGATGTGCCGGGGCTTGAGGAGTGTTGCACCGTTTTGCGGTGCACACGATAAAACCAATAGTTACACCAGGCTGGTCAGCGCATCGCGGCTAAACGGCAGAATGTCCTGCTCGCGGCCATCACGCACTTTCACCGCCCAATCCGGGTCAACCAGCAGGGCACGGCCTACAGCCACCAGGTCGAACTCCTGCTTGTTCAGGCGCTCCAGCAGGTTTTCCAGGCTGGCCGGCTGGGCCACCTTGTCGGTGTTGACCATGAACTGCAGGAACTCACCATCCAGGCCGACGCTGCCAACGGTGATGGTTGGTTTGCCGGTGAGCTTGCGCGTCCAGCCGGCCAGGTTGAGGTCCGAGCCTTCGAACTCCGGCTCCCAGAAGCGGCGCGTCGAGCAGTGGAAGATGTCCACGCCAGCATCGGCCAGCGGCTTGAGGAAGGCCCCCAGCGCTTCCGGCGTTTGCACCAGACGCGCGGTGTAATCCTGCTGTTTCCACTGCGAGAAGCGGAAGATGATCGGGAAGTCCGGACCGACGGCAGCGCGCACGGCCTGGATCAGTTCAATGGCAAAACGCGAGCGCTGCGCCAGGTCACCGCCGTAGGCGTCGGTGCGCTTGTTGCTGCCTTCCCAGAAGAACTGATCAACCAGGTAGCCGTGGGCACCGTGGATTTCCACGCCGTCCATGCCAATGGCTTGGGCATCCTTGGCGGCCTGGGCGAAAGCGGCGATCACCTCGTTGATGTCGTCCTGGGTCATGCCGTGCACAACCACGTTACCCTCTTTGATCTTCTCACTCGGGCCGTAGCCTGGGACGCTGGCGTCCGGCTCGGTACCGAGCTTGCGCACATTGCCCACGTGCCACAGTTGCGGAACGATCTTGCCGCCTTCGGCATGCACGGCATCTACCACTTTCTTCCAGCCGGCCAGGGCGTCTTCACCATAAAAACGCGGCACGTTCGGGTAACCGTTGGCAGCCTTGTGGCCGACGGTGGTGCCCTCAGTGACGATCAGGCCAACACCGGCAGCGGCGCGGCGGCGGTAATACTCGATAACCTTGCTGTTCGGCACGCCACCTGGGGAGAAGGAACGGGTCATGGGCGCCATGACCACACGGGTCGGCAGCGCCAGATTGCCCAGGGTAAAGGGTTGGAACAGCGCTTTAACGGGATCGGTCATCATCATTCCTCGGGGCGGCCAGAGCGCCGCAACTGGTTAAAGGGGCTTGTGATCAAGGCTGCAACAGCAGCTGCAGGCGTTGGATAAAGTCAGTCAGGGCACGGGTGTTGTTCGCCACCTTGAGCCGGGTCAATGCGCCTTGCCAGGCATTGGCGATAAAACTCGCCAGGTTGCGGCAATCTTCGTCGGCGGGAAGTTCGCCAACGGCTTGCGCCTGATCGAGGCAGGCCTGGAGGATGTCCGCCGAAGCTTGCAGAATCGCATCGACCTGCGCGCCCAGCGTCGGCGACAACTCCGCCATCTCAAAACTCAGGCTGCCGATAAAGCAGTGGTATTCCAGACGTTCCTGACGGGCGAAGTGCTCCACCAGTTCGGCGTAATAACCCAGGATGCGCTCGCGTGGGCTTAATGCAGGATTGGCCAGCGCTTCGGCATAACGCGCCAGGCGCGGCTGATAGACCTGCTGCAAGGCTTGCAGGGCAAAGTCTTCCTTGCTGGCGAAGTAGTGGTAGAAGGAGCCTTTCGGCACCCCCGCAGCCTGGACGATTTCCTGCACGCCGGCACCGTGATAACCCCGACGGGTCATCACCTCGGCGCCTTTAGCGAGGATCAGGTCACGCTTGTCGAGTCGGATGCTGGCGTTCATGCCGGCAAGAATATGACCGGTCGTCTCGCCTCGCCCAGCACTATTGATTTGCGTGATTATCAGTAAGAAGCAGCGCGGGTTTCAGAAACAACAAAGCCGCGAACAGGTCGCGGCTTTGTGGGAGAGGAAGATGCAGAACCTGCTCAACGTCTCGCGAGCTAGAGCCATGCAAGGCAAAAGCAGGTGAGGAAGCGGAGTTTACTGGCTGTAAATGAGCATTCCGAACCTGCTTTTAACGCAGCAGGGCCGACGCGCAGCAGACGTTGGGCAGGTTCTTAGCCGCGGGCGGCTTTGATCACTTCGATATAGGGCTCGGCAAAACGTTGATCCTGGATCAGTGCGATAAAGTCGTTACCCTGGGCATCCTTGGCGTTCAGATCGTAGCCGGCGGCAACGAAGAAGCCGACAAAACGCTCGAAATCGTCGATACGCAGACCACGGTAGGCCTTGACCAGCTTGTGCAGCGACGGCGGCGTGGCATCGGCCGGCTCTACGCTGAGGAACAGTTTGATCGGCTCGTCACCAATCGCTTCGCCAATCACCTGTTTCTTGTCTTTACGCATCGTTCACTCCAGCTAACCAGGCCACACGGGGCCGGCAGTGTACCTCCGGGGCGGGCAAGGGCTCAACGGATGCCGGACAACCACAGGGTTTAACACGCGTTGAGGCTGGCGCACAGCCGACTTAGGTCAACACCGCCCGTCGCGCATGGCCCCTATACTGCGCCCAGCCACCTGGGAGTCATTATGTCGCTGCCCTTACCGCCACTGTTCTCCGCCTGGCGCCAGACGCTGCGCGCCGGCTATGGCTGGAAAAACCTGCGCAGCGACCTGAGCGCCGGTTTAACGGTGGGGATCATCGCCATTCCGCTGGCCATGGCCCTGGCAATTGCCGTCGGTGTGGCGCCGCAGCACGGCCTGTACACGGTGCTGGTAGCCGGCACGCTGATCGCCCTGTTTGGCGGCTCGCGCTTTAACGTATCCGGGCCGACCGCCGCCTTTGTGGTGATTTTGCTGCCGGTCACCCAGCAATTCGGCCTGGGTGGCCTGCTGCTCTGCACCCTGATGGCGGGCGTTATTCTGATTGCCCTCGGGCTGATGCGCGCCGGGCGGCTGATCGAGTTTATTCCCTACCCAGTAACGCTGGGTTTTACCGCCGGTATCGGCATCGTCATCGCCACCCTGCAGATCAAGGACCTGTTAGGCCTGCAGCTCAGCAGCCAGCCGAACAACTACATCGAACAGCTCAACGGCCTGCTGCACGCCCTGCCCAGCTTGCAGCTGGGTGACAGCCTGGTGGCGCTCGTGTGCCTGGCGACGCTGCTGATCTGGCCGCGCTGGGTGCCAAAAATACCCGGGCATCTGGTGGCACTGACCATCGGCGCACTGCTCGGGCTGTTGCTGGAAAGCCTGCAGATTCCCGTGGCGACCCTTGGCGAGCGCTTCAGCTATAGCCTGAATGGCGTTGAGCACCCGGGTATTCCACCGTTTCTGCCGAGCTTTATTTGGCCCTGGCAGCTACCTGGCGCCGATGGCCAACCGCTGGTGGTGAGCTTCGAGCTGTTCCGCCAGCTGCTCGCGCCGGCGTTTGCCATCGCCATGCTCGGAGCGATTGAGTCGCTGCTGTGCGCGGTGGTCGCCGATGGCATGACCGGCAGCAAACACGAGCCCAATGGTGAGTTGATCGGCCAGGGCATCGGTAATCTGGTGGCGCCACTGTTCGGCGGTATCACCGCCACTGCTGCGATTGCCCGCAGTGCCGCCAACGTACGCGCCGGGGCTTACTCGCCACTGGCGGCGATTACCCATGCCGGCGTGGTGCTGATTGCCATCCTGTTTCTCGCCCCCTTATTCAGCTACCTGCCGATGGCGGCGCTGGCGGCCTTGCTGCTGGTGGTGGCGTGGAATATGAGCGAGCCGCGGCATGTGCGACACACCCTGCGCATCGCCCCACGCAGTGATGTGCTGGTGCTGCTGACCTGCCTGATTCTTACCGTGCTGTTCGACATGGTACTGGCCGTGGGCGTCGGCCTGCTGCTGGCCGCCGGGCTGTTTATCAAGCGCATGAGCGACCTGACCGATACCGAAGCGCTGCCCAAGCACTTTCACCAGGCGCTTAATGATCTGCCCGAACACGTGCTGGCTTATGCCATTCGCGGGCCGCTGTTCTTCGGCGCAGCAGAAAAGGCCCTAAGCGTGCTCAGGCGCTTTACCCCAGGAGTGAAGGTGGTGATCGTCGATATCAGCGCCGTACCGTTACTGGACATGACCGCGATTGCCGCGCTGGACAATGTACTGCGCGACTACCGCGAACAGCATGTCGCCCTGGTGCTCAGCGGCCCAACGCCACAGGTGCGCCTGCAATTGCGCCGCGCCGGCATCGTGCGTATTGAAGGTGAGTTGGCTTATGTACGCGACCTGGCGCAGGCCAGGGAGAAAGCGTTGCGGTGGCTAGCGCCAAAGCCCGATGGGGAATAAACGGACTACGTGAATTGTGCGCGCATCCAGGCCCGGTAGTCGGCAACGCCAGGTTCGCCTTCACGCGGTGCCCAACCGGCCTGCTCGCCCTCCCCCACTGGTTTGTAGGGCCCGGCTTTGCATTCGAAGAGAATGCTGTTGGCTTCCAGCACCACCAGAGCATGAAACACCCCAGGCGGCAGGTCGACGCCGACACACTCGCCACCGGCCTGCAGCACACGCTTATCCAACACCTCACCGGCGTCATCGAAGATCAGCACGCCCAGGCGACCCTTGAGCACCAGCAGCGCTTCGGCCTTGTCCGCCGAAAGATGGCGGTGCGGCGGGATATAGGTGTCAGGCTGCAGCCCCACCGCCATGCGGTGGCAGGGTTCTTCCATCTGGTGGAAGTTATGGTGCTGGCGTTGCCGTGGGCTGGCCGCCGCTTGCTCGACCAATGCGCCAAACAGGGTCTGATCGAGAAAGCGTGGCTCAGTCATACGTCTTACAACCCTTTAACCGCGTAAATACCCGGCGCATTACGCCAGTAGCCCTTGTAGTCCATGCCGTAGCCAAACACATAGCGATCAACGCAAGACATACCGACGTAATCGGCCTTGAGGTCGGGGCGCGCTTTGCGGTCGTGGGTTTTGTCTACCAGCACGGCGATGCGCACGTTCTTGGCACCCGCATGCCGGCAAAAATCAATGATGGCACCAAGGGTGTGCCCTTCATCGAGTATGTCGTCGATGATCAGCACATCGCGGTCGATAAAGGAGATTTCCGGCTTGGCCTTCCAGAACAACTCGCCACCGCTGGTTTCATTGCGGTAGCGGGTGGCGTGCAGGTAGGACAGTTCCAACGGAAAATTGAGCTTGGGCAGCAGCTTACCGGAGAAGATCAGTCCACCGTTCATCACGCAGAACACCACAGGGTTGCTGTCAGCCATCTCACTGTTGATAGCGGCCGCCATGGTGTCGATGGCCACCTCAACCTCGGCATTGCTGTGCAGGCAATCGGCTTCGGCCATGACTTGGCGGATATGCGCGAGATCGACGGACATGCTGTTTCCTCTTGGGAGCGGGACGGTCAGACCAGAAAGCTGATCGAAGCGTCAAAATAAAAGCCGGCAAAGGTACGCATCTGCGCCAGACAGAGCAAGCCCTGACAGACCAACTGCGTCAATTGCCCGCAAGCAGCAGCACGATAGCTACTTTTTAGCGACTTTAGACCATCAAGGCTCAGCACTTGGCACAGCCAATGCTTTAATCTATCGCGAATTTTTGCCGTCCTGCCGGAGAGCCCTGTCCATGCCCATTCTCGAGATCCGCCATCCGCTGATCCGCCACAAACTCGGCCTGATGCGCCGCGCCGATATCAGCACGAAAAATTTCCGTGAGTTGGCCCAGGAAGTGGGTGCGCTGCTGACCTATGAAGCAACCAAGGATCTGCCCCTGGAAAACTATGAGATCGAGGGCTGGTGCGGCACCGTGCAGGTGGAAAAAATCTCCGGCAAAAAAATCACTGTAGTGCCGATCCTGCGCGCGGGCATCGGCATGCTCGAAGGCGTGCTCAGCCTGATCCCGGGCGCCAAGGTCAGCGCGG
Source organism: Pseudomonas sp. HMWF032 (assembly GCF_003060885.1). Taxonomy (GTDB): domain Bacteria; phylum Pseudomonadota; class Gammaproteobacteria; order Pseudomonadales; family Pseudomonadaceae; genus Aquipseudomonas. Next base: position 87,067 of record NZ_QAIG01000002.1, on the reverse strand, counting down.
TCGGTGTGGCGCGCAACGAGGAAACTCTGCAGGCGCACACTTACCTGGAAAAACTGGTACCCGAAATCGACGAGCGCCTGGCGATGATCATCGACCCGATGCTCGCCACTGGCGGCTCAATGGTCGCCACCATCGACCTGCTGAAAAAAGCCGGTTGCAAGGAAATCCGCGCCATGGTGCTGGTGGCTGCACCAGAAGGCATCAAGGTGGTCAACGATGCACATCCGGACGTGACCATTTACACAGCCTCCATCGATCAGCGCTTGAACGAACACGGCTACATCATTCCCGGCCTCGGTGATGCCGGCGACAAGATCTTCGGCACCAAACAAAAGGACGCCTGAGCCATGCTGGATGAATACAACGATCCACTCTGGCGCCAGGTGCTATCAGGAGCGCAGATGCTGTTCGTCGCGTTCGGTGCCCTGGTGTTGATGCCACTGATCACCGGCATGGACCCTAACGTCGCACTATTTACCGCCGGCATCGGCACCTTGCTGTTCCAACTGGCCACAGGGCGTCAGGTGCCGGTATTCCTCGCCTCCAGCTTCGCCTTTATCGCGCCGATAATCGCCGCCAAGGGCGAATTCGGCCTGCCGGCGGTACTCGGCGGGGTGGTCGCAGCCGGCTTCGTCTATATGTTTCTCGGCCTGGCGGTGAGGCTCAAGGGGCCGGGTTTTATCGACCGTATCCTGCCGCCGGTGGTGATCGGCCCGGTGATCATCGCCATCGGTCTGGCCTTGTCGCCGGTCGCGGTAAACATGGCCATGGGCAAGACGGGGGATGCCAGCGTGCAGTTGGTGCCCTACCAGACCGCAATGCTTATCTCCATGCCGGCACTGGTCACCACCTTGCTGGTGGCCGTACTCGGCAGCGGCCTGCTGCGCCTGGTGCCGATCATCGCCGGCATCGTGGTCGGCTGCGGGCTGGCGGCCTTCTTCGGGGTGATCGACACCGCTGGTATCGCCGCCGCACCCTGGCTGGCGATGCCCAACTTCGTCGCCCCCGAGTTCCACCTGGGCGCCATTCTCTACATGCTGCCAGTGGCCCTGGCGCCAGCCATCGAGCATATCGGCGGGGTGATCGCCGTCGGCACCGTCACCGGTAAGGACTTCGTGCGCAAGCCCGGCCTGCATCGCACCTTGCTTGGTGACGGCCTGGCCACCTCGGCCGCCGGCCTGTTTGGTGGCCCCCCCAATACCACCTACGCCGAAGTCACCGGCGCGGTGATGCTGACCAAGGCCTACAACCCAAAAATCATGACCTGGGCGGCAGTCTTCGCCATCGGTCTGGCCTTTATCGGCAAGTTCGGCGCCGCACTGCAGAGCATTCCTGTACCGGTGATGGGCGGTATTCTCTGCCTGCTGTTTGGCTCCATCGCGGTGGTCGGTTTGAATACCCTGATCCGTCACCAAGTCGATCTGTCAGAAGCCCGTAACCTGATCATCGTCTCGGTGACCCTGGTGTTCGGCATCGGCGGCATGGTCATAGGCGGCAACGAGTTCGCCCTGTCCGGCATCTCGCTGTGCGCCATCAGCGCCCTGGCGCTCAACCTTCTGCTGCCCAGCGGCCAGGGCTGGAAGAACAGGGCGCTCGACGACGAGCCGACGCCCTAAGCAGTGCACTGACGCTGGATAAAAAAGCCCCGCAATCGCGGGGCTTTTTTATCCAGACACAGTCTCAGGTCGAAGGCTTCAGCTCACCAACGACGGGCACCTCGATCTTGGCAGCCCCACCGCCGCTCCACTGCTGCAACCGCACCACGCTCTCGCGGTAAGGCTTGAGGCTCATGCTCAGCAGCACAATCGAGCTGAACACGGCGATGCTGGTGACGATCAGCAGCGAGTAACGCAGCGCCATGTCATCGGCAAACACATAGTCGGTCACCAGCGCCACCGCCGTCGGGCCGATGCCCAAGCCAATCAGGGTGATCACAAACAGGTAGATCGCTGAAGCCTGACCGCGCATCGAGTTGGGCATGATTTCCTGAATAGCGGCCGGTGCGACACCAAACGGCATGCTCAGGAAAAACACCGCCGGCGCAGTGAGAATCGCCGCCCACAGTGCCGTTTCCATCAAGGGGAAGGCCAACACACAAGGCACCGCACCGATGGCGGCATACAGGCCGACACGCATATTGGCGTCGCTGCTGCCGCGCTTGGCCATCCAGTCCGCCAGACGGCCACCGAAGACAATGCCCAGGCATCCGAACACCGCCACGATGCTGCCGTAAACGATCCCTACCTGACTGGCATCCCAACCGTAAGTGCGAATAAAGAAGGTCGGAATCCAGGCCGCACTGCCGTAACCAGCAAACGCCAGGCCGGCAAAACCGAAGTTGTGGCACAGCACGGTACGCCGGTTGGCACGGATATACCGGCCGACATCCGCCAGCGGCACCGCCACCCCGGCCCCCACGCCGCGCCTTACCGGCTCCTTGATCGCCAGCATCAGCAGGGTGAACAACACCCCGGCCGCACCGAGAATCAGGAAGATCAGCTGCCAGGGCCGTACTTCACCGAACACCGGCAGCACCACATCACCCTGCGCCGAAGCAAACTGAATCACCAGGCCGCCAAGCAGAAACGCCAGTCCGGACCCCAGGTAAACCCCCATGGAATACACGCTGATCGCCGTGGCACGCCGCTCGGCCGGAAAGCTGTCGGCAATCAGCGAGTAGGCCGCCGGCGACAGTGCCGCCTCACCGACGCCTACGCCGATGCGGCAGAGCAGAAATTGCCAATACAACTTGGCCATGCCGCAGGCGGCAGTCGCCGCGCTCCAGAACAGCACGCCGATGGCAATCAGCCCTCGACGGCTCTTGGTATCAGCCAAACGGCCCAGGGGAATGCCGCAGACGGTGTAGAACAGCGCAAAGGACAGCCCCATCAGCAAGCTCATCTGCGTGTCACTGATCATCAGGTCACGACGGATCGGACCGACCAGCAAATTGAGAATCTGCCGATCGATAAACGACAGCACGTACGCCACCATCAAGATGGCGACAGTTACCCAGGCTCGGGTAGCAGAGGGATAGCCGGTATTGTTGTTGGGCACTGGCAGTCTCCTCGGCACCGTTGGTGCGGTGCACGACGGTTGAAAGAGCTGCCAGCTTAGGCCGAGGACGAAGCAAATGAGTACCGCGCGAAGCCGTTATCAGCCAGACGAATGCGCAACACCGCTTTGCACGAATGACTGTTACAAGACGTGCCGTTACAGCATCAGCGGTGCGCGCTCACTCAGCGTTTTCAGGGCGGCCACCCAGCTTGGATGATCATTTAGACACGGCACCAGTTGCAGGCTCTCGCCACCGGCCTCAACAAACTGCTCGCGGCCACGGTCGCCGATTTCCTCCAAGGTCTCGATGCAGTCGGCGACAAAGGCCGGGCACATCACCAGCAACTTCTTCACGCCCTGCTTGGCCAGTTCATCGAGACGCGCCTCGGTGTAGGGCTCGATCCACTTGGCGCGGCCCAGACGCGACTGGAACGACACCGACCACTGCTCGGGCTTGAGGCCCATGCGCTCGGCGAACAACTCGGCACTGCGCAGGCACTGCGCCCGGTAACAGCTGGCGAGCACTTCGGGCGAAGCGGTACGGCAGCAATCAGCACCTTTCAGGCAATGACCGCTGGCATCGAGCTTGTGCAGGTGGCGTTCAGGCAGGCCATGGAAACTCAGCAGCAGGTGGTCGAAATCCTGCTCCAGGTAGGGCTTGGCACTGTCGACCAGTGCATTCAGGTATTCCGGCTGATCGTAAAACGGCGGCAGGATGGAAAAACGGATCGGCAGTTGTTGCTCACGCACCACCCGCCTGGCCTCTTCGATCACCGTGGTGGTGGTGCTGTCGGCAAACTGCGGGTACAGCGGCGCCAGGGTGACCTGCTTGATACCCTGTTCGGCCAGGCGCGTCAGCACGGTTTGCAGGGACGGCTCGCCATAGCGCATGGCCAGCTCCACCGGACCGTGGGTCCAGGACGCCTTCATCGCTTGGTGCAGACGCTTGCTCAGCACCACCAACGGCGAGCCGTCTTCCCACCAGATCGAGGCGTAGGCATGCGCCGAAGCCGCGGGACGCTTGATCAGAATCAGCGAAACCAGCAGGCGCCGCAGCGGCCAGGGCAAGTCGATGACGTAGGGGTCCATCAGGAACTGGTTGAGGTAACGGCGCACATCAGCCACGTCAGTGGAGGCCGGCGAGCCCAGGTTTACCAACAGCAAGGCGTGATCGGTCATGCAAATTCCTAGTCCGGTTGACCCAGCAAATCTGCCAGGGCTACATCCAAATGAGTAAAACGAAAACTGAAACCCGCCGCCTGCAAGCGTGTCGGCATCGCGCGCTGACCACCAAGCAGCAGCACCGACAGTTCCCCCAACAGCGTGCGCAAGGCAAACGCCGGAGCCGGCATAAAGGCCGGCCGATGCAACGCACGGCCCAAGGCCTGGCTAAAGGCGTGATTACGCTCAGGCGTCGGCGCACAGGCATTATAAGGACCGCGAGCCGAGTCCTGCTGCAGGAGAAAATCAATCAGGGCGATTTGATCGCTGAGATGAATCCACGGCATCCACTGCCGGCCATTGCCCAGCGGGCCGCCTAAACCGAGCTTGAACGGCAGCAACAGACGCTTGAGCAGCCCGCCATCACGGGCCAGCACCAGTCCGGTGCGCAGTAGCACCACACGGATGCCCAGCTCCTCAGCGCGCAAGGCGGTCTCTTCCCAGGCGCCACACAACTGCGCGGCGAAATCCTCACTCACCGGCGGCGAATCTTCATGCAGCTCGCGCTCGCCACCGTCGCCGTACCAGCCTACCGCCGAGCCAGACAGCAACACCTGGGGCTTGTGCGCGCGGCTTTCCAGCCAGGCCAGCAGTTCTTCGGTCAGGCCGATCCGGCTAGCCCACAACAGCGCCTTGCGCTTGCGCGTCCAGGGACGATCGGCAATCGGCGCACCAGCCAGATTGACCACGGCATCCAATGGTTCTTCAGCCAACTCATCAAGCTGAGCAATACCACGCACCGCTTGGCCACACAGGGCACCGACCTGCTCGGGCCTGCGGCTCCAGACCGTCAGCTGGTGGCCCTGTTGCAACCAGTACCGACAGAGTGCGCGCCCGATCAAGCCGGTTCCACCGGTCAGAAGAATGTGCATGCGCTTGCCCTCATGTATGCACCGGATAAATCGCCGCCGACTGATTTGTGCCTGTGTGGCTTCAATCCGGCTGCAGGTTGTCTTAACTATAGAAAGGCAGGATCAACTCCGACATAGCTTATACACAAAAACAATATTGTATAGCTTTTGTCTAAAGCGTAGCCTAACGCTTGAAAACACGAGGTAGACCATGACCGCTCTACACCCCATCGCCATCATCGGCACCGGCATCGCCGGGCTGTCTGCCGCCCAGGCACTGCATGCCGCCGGACACCCCGTCCAACTGTTCGATAAGAGTCGCGGCAGTGGCGGCCGCATGGCCAGCAAACGCAGTGATGCCGGCGCGCTGGACCTTGGCGCGCAGTATTTCACCGCCCGTGACCGCCGCTTTGTCGAGGTGGTGCAGCAATGGCAGACGCGAGGCTGGGTCGCTGAATGGACCCCCAGCCTCTACAACTTCAGCAACGGCCAGCTCAGCGCCTCGCCGGATGAGCAAGTGCGCTGGGTCGGCAGCCCGCGCATGAGTGCGATCACCCGCGCCCTGCTCGGCGCACTACCCGTGGCCTTCTCCTGCCGCATCACCGAAGTGTTTCGCGGCGAGCAGCACTGGCACCTACAGGACGCTGAAGGCAACAGCCACGGCCCCTTCAGTCATGTCATTGTCGCCACCCCGGCGCCGCAAGCCACCGCACTGCTGTCCAGCGTACCGAAACTCGCCGGCGCCGCCGCCAGCGTGATGATGGACCCAACCTGGGCCGTCGCCCTGGCCTTCAACAGTCCGCTGGAAACCCGCGTCGAAGGTTGCTTCGTGCAAGACAGTCCGCTCGACTGGCTGGCCCGTAACCGCAACAAACCCGGTCGTGACACCCAACTCGACACCTGGGTGTTGCATGCCACCAGCCAGTGGACCAAGCAGCACTTGGATCTGCCCAAGGAAGCCGTCATCGAACAGTTGCTCGGTGTCTTTGCCGAACTGATCGGCTGTGCCGTACCCGCCCCGGCCTTCAGCCTGGCGCACCGCTGGCTCTACGCCCGCCCCGCCAGCGCCCACCAGTGGGGCGTATTGGCCGATGCCGACCTGGGCATCTATGCCTGCGGCGACTGGTGCCTGTCCGGTCGGGTTGAAGGCGCCTGGCTCAGCGGCCAGGAAGCAGCCCGCCGCCTGCTTGAGCACCTGCAATGACCGCGTATGCGCACAAAACACCAGCCAAGCATCGGCTTAACCCGCGCAAGCTGTTGCTGTCGAAATGGACCGCAACGCAGCCGCAGAATCGCGAAAAGCACTTTCTCGTCACCGAGCTGTTCTGTGACGAAGACGGCACGGTGTTGCAGATCGAACTGCAGGCCGTGCTCAATCAGCGCTGCCAGCGTCTGGACTGGCGTGCACTGGAAAACCCCGAACATTGGCGCATGGGCTGGACGTAACACCCTTACACACAAAGTCATACAGTAGTTGTACAAAAACATTGACTTGTACAATTACAAACCTATGATGAACTTAAGTTGTACATCCACCAGGATCTGTACAAGTCGTAAGTCAGAGGTTGCCCATGAGCCCATCCGCCAACGCCGCCGCCAAACCCAAACTGGGGATCAGTGCTTGCCTGCTGGGCAATGAAGTGCGCTACAACGGCGGGCATAAGGAATCGCGCCTGTGCAGCCGCATCCTCAGCGAGCATTTCGACTTCGCCCCGGTGTGCCCGGAAGTGGCCATCGGCATGGGCACGCCGCGTGAGCCAATCCGGCTGGTTGGCAATCCGCAAGCGCCTCGCGCCGTCGGCACGGTCAATCGTACAGTGGATGTCACAGCCCCGCTGACCGCTTATGGTGAACGCATGGCCGGTGAGCTGACCGACATCTGCGGCTACATCTTTATGCAGCAGTCGCCGTCCTGCGGCCTGCACCGGGTCAAGGTCTACCAGGACAATGGTCGCCCCAGCGAGCCGGGCCGCGGTGTCTTTGCCCAGGCCTTCTGCGCCCGCCACCCCAACCTACCGGTGGAGGAAGATGGCCGCCTGAACGACCCGATCCTGCGCGAGAATTTCATCACCCGCGTGTTTACCTACGCACAATGGCAACAGCTGCTGCGTGATGGTTTGACGCGCAAAAACCTGATCGACTTCCACTCACGCTACAAATACCTGCTGATGGCCACCAATCCGGTGCAGTACAAACTGCTCGGGCGCATGCTCGGGAACCTGGGCCAGCAGGACCTGAACGAGCTGGCACCGCGCTACTTCAGCGAGCTGATGAGCGCGTTGAAAAGCTGTGCCACCCGCCGCACCCACAGCAACGTGCTGCAGCACCTCAGCGGTTACCTCAAACAATCCCTGAGCAGCGAAGAGAAACAGGAAATGCAGCAACTGATCGGCCAGTACCGCCATGGCGTGGTGCCGCTGGTGGTGCCTATGACCCTGCTCAAGCACCACTTCCGTCGTCACCCGGACCGTTACATCGCGCAGCAGGTCTACCTGCAGCCGCACCCGGAAAACCTCAGCCTGCGAAATGCCCTATGAGCCTTGAACCGATCACTGACGGCCTGGCCGCCGACGATTACCAGGCCGCGATCGCCCAGGGCTTTATGCCGATTCGCGATGTGGCGCGCATCACCGGAGTCAACGCTGTCACCCTGCGCGCCTGGGAGCGTCGCTATGGGCTGATCGTGCCGCACCGCACGCCCAAGGGCCATCGCCTGTATTCCGATGAACATGTCACCCGCATCCAAGCGATTCTCACCTGGCTGGGCCGTGGCGTGTCAGTGAGTCAGGTCAAAGGGCTGCTGCGTTCCAATCAGCCGGCCTTCGCCGAAGCCAGTTCGCAATGGGAAAGCAAGCGTCAGCAGTTGCAGGAAGCCATCTGCAACCTCAACGAGCGACGCCTGGACGACTGTTTCAACAGCGAGCTGGCGCTCTATCCGCCGCATACTCTGTGCCAGCAACTGCTGCTGCCGCTGCTCAACGAGCTTGACCTGCGCTGGCGCAACCAGTTCGGCGCGCAGGCCGAGCGGGTGTTCTTCTACTCCTGGCTGCGCAGCAAACTCGGCGCCCGCCTGTACCACAACAATCGCCAGTACAACGGTGCGCCACTGCTGCTGATCAACGTTTCCGACCTGCCGATGGCCCCCGGCCTGTGGCTCACGGCATGGCTGGCGAGCAGCGCCGGCAGCCCGGTGGACGTTTTCGACTGGCCACTGCCGCCCACCGAACTGGCACTGGCGGTTGAACACATCCAGCCGCGTGCGGTGTTGCTGTATTCCAGCCAGGCGCTGAACAGCACCCACCTGCAACGCCTGCTCGGCGGTTACGACTGCCCCTGCCTGCTGGTCGGGCAAGTGGTGCAGATCCACGCCGACGAGCTGCAAAGCATCACCGCACAGAATGCCGAACTGAGCCTGGCCGCCGACCCACTGGCCGCCCTGCACAGCCTCAGTGATCTCAACCTGCTGCACAGCTGACAGGATTCAACATGCTGCAATTGATGTGGTTCCGCACCGACCTGCGGGTACAGGACAACAGCGCCCTGGCGGCCGCCATGCGCAGCGGCCCGACTGTGGCGCTGTTCCTGCTCAGCCCCGGCCAGTGGTTGGCCCATGATGACGCGCCGAGCAAGGTCGACTTCTGGCTGCGCAACCTCCAGGCGCTGAGCGCCGAACTGGGCAAGCTCAACGTGCCGCTGCTGGTGCGTGAGGCCGACGATTGGAGCGCCGCGCCGCAGGTGATCGGTGAGTTATGCCAGCAGCTGCAGATCGGCAGCGTGCAGGTCAATGAAGAATACGGCGTGCATGAAAGCCGCCGCGACCAGACCGTGGCGCAAACGCTTGATGGTCTGGGAGTGACTTTTCACAGCCACCTGGATCAACTGTTCTTTAAGCCCGGCAGCGTGCTGACCAAATCCGGCAGTTATTTTCAGGTCTACAGCCAGTTCCGCAAGGTCTGCTATCAACGCCTGCACAGCACCCTGCCCGCGCTGATCGCGACACCCAAGGCGCAGGCGCCGCTGGCGATTCAGCGTGATGCCATACCTGAACACGTCAACGGGTTTGCTCTACCCCCTGCGGCCCTGCGTGCATTGTGGCCGGCCGGTGAGACCGAAGCCGCGCGACGCCTGGATGATTTCGCGGCGCAACAGATCGACCTCTACCAGAGCGCCCGCGACTTCCCTGCGCAGCCCGGCACCAGCCAGCTGTCCGCTTACCTGGCCGCCGGCGTGATCTCGCCACGCCAATGCCTGCACGCCGCACTGGCGGTCAATCAAGGCGAGTTCGACAGCGGCAATATCGGAGTCATCACCTGGATCAACGAGCTGCTTTGGCGTGAGTTTTACAAGCACATCCTGGTGGGCTACCCACGTGTATCCATGCACCGCGCCTTCCGCCCGGAAACCGAGGCCGTGGCCTGGCGTGATGCACCGCTGGAGCTCAAAGCCTGGCAACAGGGCCGCACCGGTTTCCCGATTGTCGATGCGGCCATGCGCCAGCTGCTGGCCACCGGCTGGATGCACAACCGCCTGCGCATGATCGTGGCGATGTTTCTGACCAAGAACCTGCTGATCGACTGGCGCGAAGGTGAGCGTTTCTTTATGCGCCACCTGATCGATGGCGACCTGGCAGCCAACAACGGCGGCTGGCAATGGAGCTCATCGACCGGCACCGATTCGGCGCCATATTTCCGCATCTTCAACCCGCTCAGCCAGTCGCAGAAATTCGATCCGGACGGGCGTTTTATCCGCCAGTGGCTGCCGGAGCTGATCGGTCTGAACAAAAACAATATTCATAACCCGGCCGCCATGGGTGGACTGTTCGGCATCGCCGACTACCCCACGCCCATTGTCGACCTGAGCAAAAGCCGCACGCGTGCCCTGACTGCATTCAAGAGTCTGCCGCACTTTGCCGGCGAGGAGGCCCTATGAGCGATTTTCTGCGACAGTTCGCCCAGGACTTTGCCGGGCTGAACAAGGACAATCTCGACCGCCTGGGCCAGCTGTACAGCGATGACGCATTGTTCTGCGACCCGCTGCATGAGGTGCGCGGCCTGGCCAATATGCAGCGCTACTTCGGCGAGATGTACGCTAACGTCAGCGAACTGCGCTTTGACTTCTACGGTTTTGACCAGGTGCGCGACGGCGAAGGCTACCTGCGCTGGACCATGAGCTACCGCCACCCACGCCTGGCTGGCGGGCAACTGATCCGCGTGGAAGGCTGTTCGCACCTGCTGTGGCAGGACAAGGTCTATCGTCACCGTGACTATTTCGACGCAGGCAGCCTGCTCTACGAGCACCTGCCCTTACTCGGCTCAGCAATTCGCTGGCTGAAACGGAGGTTGGCATGAACGCGAACGCACGGCGCATCTGGCTCACCGGCGCCAGCAGTGGCATCGGCGCGGCCCTGGCCGAACAATTGCTCGAACAAGGCCACCGCCTGGCCCTCAGTGCCCGCAGCCTCGAACCATTACAAGCCTTGGCCAAGCGCTACCCACAGCAAGTGCTGGTGGTGGCCGGCGACCTCAGTGATGCCGCGCAAGTGCGCAGCATCGGCGAGCACATTGCCCAGGTCTGGGGCGCGCTGGACTGCGCCATCCTCAATGCCGGCACCTGCGAATACGTTGAAGTGCGTACCTTTGAGGCGGCGATGGTCGAACGGGTGATGCGCGCCAACCTGCTCTCTGCCAGCTACTGCATCGAAGCCGCCCTGCCCCTGCTGCGCCAGGGCAATCGTCCGCATCTGGTGGGGGTCGGCAGTTCAGTGACGTTTATGCCACTGCCGCGCGCCGAAGCCTACGGCGCGTCGAAAGCCGCCATGCGCTACCTGCTTGAAGCACTGCGCATCGATCTGCATGCGGAAAAAATTGCCGTCACCCTGGTCAGCCCCGGTTTTGTCGACACCCCGCTGACACAGAAAAACGACTTCCCCATGCCCATGCGCTGGCCGGTGGACAAAGCCGCCGCCTACATTGCTCAACGCCTGGATCAGCAGCCCTTTGAAATCGCTTTCCCTGGCCCGTTTATTGCCATTCTCAAACTACTCGGGCGCTTGCCCAAAGGCCTGCAGGTCGCCCTCGGCGCCCGCATGGCCCGCACCGAAGCCAAGACCTAAGGACAGCCCATGAAAATTGCCATTATCGGCAGCGGCATTGCCGGCCTCACCAGTGCTTACCTGCTCAACCGCCGTCACGAGATCACGGTGTTTGAGGCCAGCGACTGGATCGGCGGCCACACCCACACCGTTGATGTTGAGGTGAGCGGGCAGCGGTACGCCGTGGACACCGGCTTTATTGTGTTCAACGACTGGACCTACCCGAACTTTATCCGCCTGCTCAGCCAGCTCGGCGTTGGTTTCAAGGACACCGAGATGAGTTTCTCGGTCAGCGACCCGCTAAGCGGCGTGGAATACAACGGGCACAACCTCAACAGCCTGTTCGCCCAACGCAGCAACCTGGTGTCGCCAAAGTTCTGGGGCATGGTGCGTGACATCCTGCGCTTCAACCGCGAAGCGCTGAACGACCTCAACCTGCAGCGCATCGCCAGTGACATGACCCTCGGCGATTACCTCAAGGCCAATGGCTACAGCGAGCGCTTTATCCAGCATTACATCGTGCCCATGGGCGCGGCGATCTGGTCGATGTCGCTGAATGACATGCTCGGTTTCCCGCTGCAGTTCTTTGTACGCTTCTTCAAAAACCACGGCCTGCTATCGGTCAGCGACCGCCCGCAGTGGTGCGTGATCGAAGGCGGCTCCAGCAGCTATGTGGCGCCGTTAACCGAATCGTTCAAGCAACAGATCCGCCTGAACTGCGCGGTGACCCGGGTTGAACGCGATGGCGACGGTGTGACCGTGCACAGCGCTGCCGGTAGCGAGCGCTTCGACAAAGTGGTGTTTGCCTGCCACAGCGACCAGGCCCTGGCGTTGCTGGCCGCGCCGACGCCTTCCGAACAGGCCATCCTCGGCGCGCTGCCCTATGCCGACAACGATGTGGTGCTGCACACTGACACTCGCCTGCTGCCGAAACGGCCACTGGCCTGGGCCAGCTGGAACTACCGCCTCGGCGGCCCTGTAGATCAGCCAGCCGCCGTCACCTACGACATGAACATCCTGCAAGGCATCCAGAGCGACACGACTTTCTGCGTCAGCCTGAACCAGACCGCCGCCATCGACCCAAACAAAATCCTGGCGCGCTACACCTACGCCCACCCGCAATACAGCCTGGCCGGCATGGCCGCACAGGCGCGCTGGGAAGAACTGCTCGGTGCCAACCACAGCTACTTTTGTGGTGCTTACTGGGCCAATGGTTTCCACGAAGATGGCGTGGTCAGCGCGCTGCGCGTAGCCCGTGAATTCGGTGAGGCGCTGTAGTGAACAGCACAACGGCACTGAACAGCGCCCTCTACAGCGGCTGGGTGCAGCACCGGCGTTTTGCCCCACGCCTGCACAACTTCCGCTACCGCATGGGCCTGCTCTACCTCGACCTGAGCGAGCAGGACGCCGTGCTCGCGCTATCGCCCCTGGCTGGGCATGGTCGCTTCGCGCCCTTTGCCTTTCGCGAAACCGATTACCTGCCGCAGTTCACCGGTGCAGGTATCCGCCTGATTGATGCCGTGCGCCAGCGCGTGACAGAAGCTCTCGGGCGCACGCCGCTGGGTACCATCTGCCTGCTGACTCAGCCGCGCAGCTGGGGGCTGAGTTTCAATCCGGCGAGTTTCTTTTACTGCCATGAGGCTGATGGTCGTCTGGCGGCGATTCTCTGTGAAGTGAGCAACACGCCATGGCGCGAACGCTACCACTACGTCTTGCCGGCCGAGGGCGAGGGGCATCAGCACGTTGCCGTGGCAAAGGCGTTTCACGTCTCGCCCTTTCTGCCGCGCGAGCTGGAATACCGCATGAGTTTCAGCCCGGCTGGCGAACGCCTGGGCATTCATATGGCTGACTGGCAGGGTGAGGACAAACTCTTCGACGCCAGCCTCAGTCTGCAGCGCAGCGCACTCAACCGCGCGAGCCTGCACCGCTACCTGATCAACTTTCCCTGGATGACCGGTAAGACCGTGGCCGCCATTTACTGGCAAGCCCTGCGTCTACTGCTCAAACGCATTCCCCTGTTCACCCACCGGGCCGCTGAAGGTAATTTCCGCGTCGCTCGCCCCGCATCAAAGGAAGTCCCCCATGAAAAGCTCTAGCCTGGCTTCTGCAAAACACACCGTACGTGCCGGCAGCGGCATCGGTGCCAGCCTGCTGCGCCGCGCGGTGCTGCGCCAGCTGAAACAGCTACGCCACGGCCAACTGGTGATCGTCGAAGGCGATGAGCGCATGGAGTTCGGTGATGTCCACTCCAGCCTCTGTGCCGAGATCCAGGTGCAGGATGGTGCGGTCTGGGGACTGGTGGCCGGCAATGGCTCGATCGGCTCGGGCGAAGCCTATATCCACGGCTACTGGACCACCCCGGACCTGACCGCGGTGATCCGCGTCTTCGTCAGCAACCTGGACGTCCTCGACGCCATGGAAAGCGGCCTGGCCCAGCTGGGCCGCCCGTTGATCCAGGGCTTGCACTGGCTCAACCGCAACACCCGTAAAGGCTCGCGCAAAAACATCTCGGCGCATTACGACCTGGGCAACGAGCTGTTCGAGCAGTTCCTCGACCCGACCATGATGTACTCGGCGGCGATGTTCCAGAGCGCCGATGACAGCCTGGAACAGGCGCAACTGAATAAGCTCGAACGTATCTGCCAGAAGCTTGCCCTCAAGCCCAGCGACCACCTGCTGGAAATCGGCACAGGCTGGGGCAGCATGGCGATCTACGCCGCCACCCACTTCGGCTGCAAGGTCACCACCACCACCCTGTCGCGCGAGCAATTCGCCTACACCCAGCAACGTATTGCCGAGCAGGGTTTGCAGGGGCAGATCACCCTGCTGCTGGAGGACTACCGCGATCTGTCCGGGCAGTACGACAAGCTGGTGTCGATCGAGATGATCGAAGCCGTTGGCCATCGCTTCCTGCCCACCTACTTCGAGCAATGCGCCAGCCTGCTTAAACCCGATGGCCTGATGCTGCTGCAGGCCATCACCATCCGTGACCAGCGTTATGAGCAGGCGAAAAACGCCGTGGACTTTATCCAGCGCTATATCTTCCCCGGCGGCGCGCTGCCCTCGGTAAACAAGATGCTGGAAATCATCACTGCCAAGACCGATATGAACCTGCACCACATGGAAGATTTCGGCCTGCACTACGCCCGCACCCTGCGCATCTGGCACGACAACCTGCGCCAGGCGCGGCACAAGCTGGAACAGCAGGGTTACGACGACTACTTCTTCCGCCTGTGGGAGTTCTACCTGTGCTATTGCGAGGGTGGCTTTATCGAGCGCACCATCGGCACCGCGCAATTGCTGCTGGCCAAACCCGCCGCACGCCCAGCTCCTCTGTTAGGAAACCTAGATGGCTAAGTTGATCGTCAACACCCTGCTGTTTCAGCTTGGCTGGTTTGCCTGCGTCTTCGGCGGCGACAGCCTGTGGCTGCTGGTTATCGCAGCGGTGCTGGCGATACATCTGCTGTGGACCAGCAGCTGGGCGGCGGAAGGCAAACTGCTGATCACGGTGTTTCTCGCCGGCAGCGCACTGGACAGTTTCCTACTCAACCTCGGCGTGTTCGACTTCGGCGAGCCGCGCACGCTGATCCCGCTGTGGCTGGCCAGCCTATGGCTGCTGATGGCCACCACGCTCAACCACTGCCTGGCCTGGACCGCGCAACCCTGGTGGCGCGGCAGCCTGCTCGGCGCAATAGGTGCACCACTGTCCTATTATGGCGGCGCACAGATTGCCGGCGTCGATCTGCCCTACGGCACCTGGCCAAGCCTGCTGCTGATCGGCGTTATCTGGGCGCTGGTGATGCCCGTGCTGCACGGCTTCGCCAAGCTCTACCGCAGCCAGTACGAACAGAGCCTGCGCACACGCCAGTCGGCGTAACAAACAGGCTCAGCGCAGGGCTCGATGGCTAAAACGCCAGCCACCCTACGTCGACAGCAGACGCCGCAGTAACACCGATGACGTACACTGCGCGGCATGAGTCAGAACATCCCCCATACCCAACTTGCGGATGAACCCGCAGTAAGCTGCAGCAACTGCGCCGCCTGCTGCTGTCAGCTGGAAGTCATGCTGATCACCGACACCGGCGTGCCGCCGCGCTATATCGACACCGATGACTGGGGCGGCGAAGTCATGCTGCGCCTGGACGACGGCTGGTGCGCCGCGCTGGACCGCGACAGCATGCGCTGCACCATCTACGAAGTGCGCCCACTGATCTGCCGCGAATTCGAAACCGCCTCGCCGGAATGCCTGGATGAGCGCAAGGGCATGAACAGCATCTACCGCTAAGCACGCACAAAAAATCGTCAGAAACGATTTTTAACGTCGCGCAGCAATGGCTCCGAAGGGCTGGCGCTGTGGATGGCAGGCCATAAAAAGCCGGATAACAATCCGGCTTTTTAACAGCTCAAACCGCTAGAAACTCATGCGGTAATGCAGGCTATAAGTCTCAACCCCGTCGTTAGGCTGTTTAAGCCCTGCGTTGGAGTAATGCAGGGCGCGCACGCCGACTTCCTGCCCGGCGAAACGCACACCGAAACCGATGCGGTCTTCAAACTGGAAAGACGAGCCCAGGTCGTTGTCTTCCAACTCGGTACTGCTGAACGCGGCAATGCCGATACCGGCTTCGAGATAGGGTATGAAGCGTCCGCCGGCAAACTCGTAAACAAACACCGGACTCAGCGAAAGGCTGTGGTTGCTGGAGGTTTCATCCCCGTCCCAGTAGGTATACGCAGCATCCCAGTAACCCGTTAGACGACCGACATCACTGGCAAACCAGCTCTGGTTGAAATCGAACTGCGTGCCCAGGCGGTAAGTCATGGTCGAGTCGCCCGTCTGGCCAACTGCCGCACTTACATCCATCGCCTGCACTGCACTCACATGCCCCCAAGCCAAGGCCAGCAACGCAGCCAAGGTCACGACTTTTCTCATGGCAATTTCCTTGTTCAGCCCAATAGCGGAGGTGTCTGTAGACGCCGCCTGAGAGTATAGAAATCTTTAGCCGCTTAGAGAGTATTCAGCGTACCGCCACATCAGGGCAGACAGCGCACCTGGCTGGCTTCGTGCCAAAGCAGCGGCAGCACCCGCTGCATGGTTGCCGGCTCGGCACTGGACCAGAATGCCGTGGGCTGTGCAGGTCCAGTGGCCAGCAGCTCACGCGCCGCCAGCAGGCGCTGAACCTGGCGCGCCACCGCCGCACCGGTGTCGACCAGGCTGATTGACTCCGGCACCAGGCTGCGCAGCAGCGGTTTGATAAAGGGGTAATGGGTGCAACCGAGAATCAGCGTGTCACAGCCTTCGGCCAGCAGCGGCGCAACAAAACCCTGTAGCAGCTCGCGAGTGGCAGGAGTGTCCAACTCGCCGGCCTCAATCCGCTCGACCAGCCCCGGGCAAGGCTGGGTGATCACCCGCACATCGCTGGCAAAACGGTCGAGCAAGGCGGCGAACTTGGCGCTCTTCAGTGTGCCGGTGGTGGCCAGTACGCCGACCACGCCGGATTGCGTCGCAGCCGCCGCTGGCTTGACTGCAGGCTCCATGCCCACCAAGGGCAACTGCGGATACAACTCACGCAACTCGGCCACCCCTGCCACCGTGGCGGTGTTGCAGGCCAGCACCAGCGCCTTGGCGCCCTGAGCCAAAAGAAACTCGGCCAGCACCCGGCAGCGTTCGCGGATAAATTCCGGACTTTTCTCGCCATAGGGCACATGGCCGCTGTCGGCCACATACAGCAACGACTCATGAGGCAACAGCGCGCGAATTTCGCGCAACACCGACAAACCGCCGACGCCGGAATCGAACACACCAATCGGCGCGTTACTCACCGCTGGTCACTCCACACACGCTACAGCCCGGATCACGTTTGACCCGCAGCTCGCGGAAACGGCTGCCAAGGGCATCAATCAGCAGCAAACGCCCCACCAGCGGCTCACCGAACTGCGCCAGCAGCTTCAGCGCCTCCAGCGCCTGCAGGCTGCCGACCACACCGACCAGCGGGCCGACCACACCGGCTTCGCTGCAGGTCAGCTCCGCTTCGCTGCCATGGCCGTAAATGCAGTGGTAGCACGGGCTGTCGTCACGACGCGGATCAAACACCGACAGCTGGCCCTCCAGGCGGATCGCCGCACCGCTGACCAGCGGCACCTTGGCCGCAACACAGGCGGCGTTGACCGCCTCGCGGGTGTTGAAGTTGTCCGAGCAATCCAGCACCAGGTGCACCGCTGCAACCGCAGCCGCCAGAGAATCGCAGTCCAAACCCTGGCGATGGGTGTGCAAGCGCAGCTGTGGGTTGATCGCCAACAGACGCTGGCTCGCCGAATCGACCTTGCTCAGACCGATGCTCGCGGTGTCGTGGGCGATCTGCCGTTGCAGATTGGTCAGGTCGACCGTATCGAAGTCCGCCAGATGCAACTCTCCGACACCCGCAGCCGCCAGATACAGTGCCACCGGCGAACCCAGACCACCGAGACCGATGATCAGCACGCGGCTGTTTTTCAGGCGCAGCTGGCCGGCGATATCGATCTGTTGCAACAAGATCTGCCGGCTGTAGCGCAGCAGTTCCTCGTCATTCAGCATGTCATGCGGGCTCATGGCATCACTCATTCTCGAAACGTCCCAGAGTGATACGCTCATGGCCGCCCAAGTCACGCCGGCTTTCCACAGCGCTAAACCCACGCGCGCTAAGCAGCTCACGTACCGCCGCAGCCTGATCGAAGCCATGCTCCAACAGCAACCAACCACCGGGTTCAAGAGAGCCCGGAGCCTGCTGGATGATCAGGCGAATATCATCCAACCCATCCACACCGGCGACCAGTGCGCTGCTTGGTTCGAAGCGCACATCGCCTTCGGCCAGGTGACGGTCATCGGCGGCGATATAGGGCGGATTGCTGACAATCAACTGATAGCGCTGGCCTGACAGGGCACTAAACCAGTGGCTCTGCACAAAATTGGCATTGGCCAGTTTAAGGCGTGCGCGGTTGCGTTCAGCCAGGGCGACCACCTCAAGCACACGGTCCACACCGGTCAATCGCCAAGCCGGGCGCTCACTGGCCAATGCCAGGGCAATCGCACCGGTGCCGGTGCCCAGATCAAGCAGCGCAGCCGGTGTGGCCGGCAGCAGCGCGAGCACGGTCTCCACCAACAACTCGGTATCCGGCCTTGGGATCAGGGTATGCGGGGCAACCTCCAACTCCAGGCTCCAGAAGCCTTGCTGGCCAAGGATATAGGCCACCGGCTCGCCGGCCTGACGCCGAACGAGCGCGGCCTGATAACGCTCAATCTGCTCGGCCTCAAGTGCGCGCTCTGGCCAGGTATGCAGGTAACTGCGCGATTTTCCCAGGACGTGGGCAAGCAACAACTCGGCGTCCAGCCGTGGGGTGGGCGAGTCGGGCAGGTCGGCTTGATTGAGCAGGGATTCGATGGTGACCATAGTATTCTCGTGGGGCGGCTCGCGCTTTATCGATCCACCGCAAGCTTCTGCTGGATAAAAATCCTCATCCACCCTATGTGGCGTACGGCGTACGGCGTACGGCGTAGGGTGCGCCGTGCGCACCACAGCACTCAATCGCCCAGCGCGGCCAACTGATCAGCCTGATATTCGACCAGCAGTGGCTCGATAATCGCCTCGACGCCGCCGGCGATCACTTCATTGAGCGAATACAAGGTCAGGTTGATGCGGTGATCGGTCACCCGCCCCTGTGGGAAATTGTAGGTGCGAATGCGCTCGGAACGGTCACCAGAGCCCACCAGCAGTTTGCGCGAGTCGGAAATTTCCTTGTGCGCGGCAGCTTCCTGCTGATCCTTGAGTTTCGCCGCCAGCCAGGCCATAGCCTTGGCGCGGTTCTTGTGCTGCGAGCGCTCTTCCTGACATTCCACCACGGTACCGGTGGGAATGTGGGTGATGCGGATCGCCGAGTCGGTGGTGTTGACGTGTTGACCGCCCGCGCCGGAGCTGCGGTACGTGTCGACACGCAGGTCCGCCGGGTTGATGTCGATAGCCATCTGCTCATCCGGCTCGGGCAACACCGCAACGGTACAGGCCGAAGTGTGAATACGGCCCTGAGATTCGGTTTCCGGCACACGTTGCACGCGGTGCGCGCCTGATTCGAACTTGAGCTTGCCGTAAACGTTGTCGCCCTCAACCCGGGCAATCACTTCTTTATAGCCGCCATGCTCCCCTTCGCTGGCCGACAGCACTTCCACGCGCCAGCCCTGCTTCTCGGCATAGCGTGAATACATGCGAAACAGGTCGCCGGAGAAGATCGCCGCCTCGTCACCACCAGTGCCGGCACGCACTTCGAGGAACACGTTACGGCCGTCATTCGGGTCTTTGGGCAGCAGCATGCGCTGCAAGGTGGCTTCCAGTTCGATCAATTGCGCCTTGGCTTCGGCGACTTCTTCCTCGGCCATTTCACGCATGTCCGGGTCGCTGTCCTTGAGCAGCGCCTGGGCGCCTTCCAGATCTGCCTGCACCTTACGGAAGGCGCTGAACGCCTGGTAGACCGGCTCAATCTCAGCGTATTCCTTGGAATAGGCGCGAAACTGCGGCTGATTGCTGATCACGTCAGCATCACCGAGTAAGGCAGTCAGCTCTTCGAAACGATCCTGCAACAGGTCGAGTTTGTTGATCAGTGACGCTTTCATTGCAGACCTTTATTGATGGGCCGAGCTGTTAGGGGTAGCGGCAGGCGGCACGCCCTCGTCGAGGGCAAACAGTTCTTGAGCCACGCCCAGCGCATCGACGCGGCCGTCAGCAGAGAATTTCTTCAGCTGCACGCTGGGCGCATGCAACAGTTTGTTGGTCAGACCACGGGCCAGTTGCGCCAGCACGTCCTCGGCGGAGCTGCCATTGCTCAGCAGGCGCAGCGCCTTGCCCAACTCCTCGTCACGCAAGCGCTCGGCCTGCTGGCGATAGGCCTTGAGCACATCCACTGCCGCCAGTTCACGCAGGCGCTGCATAAAGTCCTGAGCGCCAACGCTGACCAGCTCTTCGGCGGCCTGAGCCGCGCCCTGACGGCTCTTGAGGTTTTCTGCGATGACCTCATGCAGGTCATCGACGGTATACAGATAGACGTCGTCCAGTTCACCAACTTCCGGCTCGATATCACGCGGCACGGCGATATCGACCATGAAGATTGGCTTGTGCTTGCGCTGCTTGAGCGCCCGTTCGACAGCGCCCTTGCCAAGAATCGGCAGCTGGCTGGCGGTGGAGCTGATAACGATATCGCTGTTGACCAACTCATCGGGGATTTCCGAAAGCAGCACGGCGTGCGCGCCGAACTGTTCGGCCAGGCTGCTGGCGCGCTCCAGGGTGCGGTTGGCCACCACGATGCGCTTGATGCCCTGATCGTGCAGATGGCGGGCAACCAGGCTGATGGTCTCGCCGGCGCCGATCAGCAACGCCTGACTGCGGTGCAGGTCGGCGAAGATCTGCTTGGCCAGGCTGACGGCAGCGAAGGCCACGGAAACCGGGTTTTCGCCAATCGCGGTATCGGTACGCACGGTCTTGGCGGTACTGAAGGTGGCCTGGAACAAGCGCCCGAGCAGCGGGCCGAGGGTGCCGGCCTCGCGGGCCACAGCGAACGCCGACTTCATCTGCCCGAGAATCTGCGGTTCACCCAGCACCATGGAATCCAGCCCCGACGCGACGCGCATCATATGCCGCACGGCTTGATCATCGGCATGGATATAGGCGCAGGCACGTAACTCGTCGAGGCTCAGCTGATGATAATTGGCCAGCCATGCCAGCACCTCATCGGCGCCCAGGTCATCCTGTTCAAGATACAACTCGCTGCGATTGCAGGTCGACAGAATCGCCGCTTCACGGCTGCTGGTGCGCTGACAGAGCTGCTGCAATGCCTCAACCAACTGCTCGGGAGTGAAAGCCACGCGTTCGCGGACATCCACCGAGGCGGTCTTGTGGTTGATACCGAGGGCAATAAAGGCCATGCACGATCGCTGACAGGGAGTGGAAGCCGGCAATTGTCCTACTTCGGCAATGCGAGAACAACCACTGCGGCTTATTGTCCCTATAGGCAGCTTTGTCTCTCTCACCAGGATCGTGGCAGCCCATGGGCTTGCCCCAGCGCTTGTGTCATGATGCCCAGACCGCAGGTTGGCCACATACTCTTCTTATGAATAGATCCTTTGCCTTGCTGACTGCCGCTGCCTTCTTAAGTGGCTGCCAGACCTTTGCCCCTTCTGCCCCGGATGGCACGCCACCCGTGGAAGATCCAGCCACTGTTGCCACGCCTACGCAGCCGCAGGTGTATCGCGCATTCAGCCAGGAAACCCTGCTGGCGCTGTTGACCGCAGAGCTGGCAGGCCAGCGCAACCGTTTTGATATCGCCCTGGAAAACTACCTCCAACAGGCCAAGGCCACCCAGGATGCCGGTGTCGCCGAACGCGGCTTCCGCATTGCCGAGTACCTGGGAGCCGAGCAGCCTGCACTGGAAACCAGCCTGCTGTGGGCCAAAACTGCACCCGAGAATATCGACGCGCAGCGCGCCGCCGCCGTACAACTGGCCCGCGCTGGCCGTTACGACGAATCCATGACATTCATGGAGCAGGTGCTACAGCGTCAGGGCGATACGCACTTCGACTTCCTTGCCCTGTCTGCCGCCGAAACCGACCCGGATACGCGCGCTGGTCTGCTACAAAGCTTCAACCGTCTGCAGGCGAAATATCCGGACAACAGCCAGCTGCAATTCGGCAAAGCCCTGCTGCTGCAACAAGATGGCCGCCCACAGGAAGCCTTGGAGCTGCTCGAAGAGCAACCCAGCAAGAATCGCCCAATTGCATCAATCCTCCTGCATGCCCGCCTGCTGCAAAGCCTCGATCGCAATGAAGACGCCCTGCCGCTGCTGGAAAAAGGCCTTGAACAGTACCCTAACGACAAACGCCTGCGCCTGACCTATGCACGCCAGCTGGTTGCACAAGACCGCTTGAACGATGCCAAGGGCGAATTCGCCTCACTGCTGCAGCAATACCCCAATGATGATGACCTGCGTTTCTCCCTGGCCCTGGTCTGCCTGGAGGCCGAATCCTGGGAAGAAGCCATCGTCTACCTGGAAGAACTCGTCGAGCGTGGCAGCCACAGCGATGCCGCGCATTACAACCTGGCCCGCGCTTACGAAGAACTGGACGACATCCCTAGCGCGCTGATCGAGTACGCACTGGTCGGCCCGGGCAACGACTACCTGCCAGCCCAGGCCCGCCAGAGCGAGTTGTTGTTCAAACAGCAGCGTGGCGACGAAGCCGCTGAACGCCTTAGCCGCGCCCGCGAAAGCCAGCCCGACTACGCCATCCAGCTGCACCTGATCGAGGCCGAGGCCTGGTCCAAGCAACGCAACAGTGAGCGTGCCTGGCAAGTCATCGAGCAGGCCCTGGAACAGTTCCCGGAAGACCTCAACCTGCTCTACACCCGCGCCATGCTGGCGGAAAAACGCGGCGACCTAACCCTTTTGGAGGAGGATCTGCGCTTTATTCTGGAACGCGAACCCGACAACGCCATGGCCCTCAACGCCCTGGGCTACACCCTGGCCGACCGCACCACACGCTATGCCGAGGCCAAACAGCTGATCGAGCAGGCCCATCAGCTCAATCCCGGCGACCCGGCCATTCTCGACAGCCTCGGCTGGGTCAACTACCGCCTGGGCAACTTAGATGAAGCCGAACGCCTGCTGCGCAAGGCCATGCAGGAATTCCCCGACCACGAAGTCGCCGCCCACCTGGGCGAAGTGCTGTGGGCCCAGGGCAAGCAGAAGGAAGCGCGCAAACTTTGGCGCGAAGCCCTGAAGCAGCAACCCGACAGTGACATTCTGCGCAGCACCCTGCTGCGCCTGACCGGAGCAGAGACGCTGTGAAGCTTGTCCGCCACCTGCTGGTTTTCAGCCTGATCACTTTACTTGCAGGCTGCGCCGGCCTGACCTCGAAAGAAGCGCTGCAAGGCCAGGGCAATGCACAAAGCTGGCAGGCCCACAAACAGCGCATCAGCAGCCTGGATGCCTGGCAAATCAATGGCAAAGTCGGCATCCGCGCACCGAAGGACTCCGGCAGCGGCACGCTGTTCTGGCTGCAACGCCAAGATTACTACGACATTCGTCTCTCCGGGCCACTCGGTCGCGGCGCCGCTCGCCTCACCGGCCGACCAGGCGAAATCATCCTGGAAGTGGCAAATCAGGGCCGCTATCAAGCCGCCTCACCGGAACAGTTGCTGCAAGATCAGCTCGGCCTCAACCTGCCAGTCTCCCATTTGCTCTGGTGGATTCGCGGCCTGCCCTCACCGGACAGTAAAAGCCGCCTGAACCTCGACGAGCAGAGCCACCTGGCACAACTGAGCCAGGATGGCTGGTACGTCGAATACCTCAGCTATACCGAGCAAAATGGCTTTTGGCTGCCGGAACGCATCAAGCTCAGCGGCTTTGACCTGCAGGTCACCCTGGTGATCAAGGACTGGCAACCACGCCAGCTCGGTCAATGAGCAACCTGGCCATACCCACCTCTGCCGAATTGACTCTGCCGGCACCGGCCAAGCTCAACCTGATGCTGCATATCCTCGGTCGGCGCCCTGATGGTTACCACGAACTGCAAACGCTGTTTCAGTTTCTCGAGTTTGGCGACGAACTGGGGTTTACCCTGCGCCACGACGGCGAAATCCGCCTGCACACCCCTATCGACGGCGTGCCCCATGACAGCAACCTGATCGTTCGTGCTGCCCGATTGCTGCAGCAGCAAACTGGCTGCACACTGGGCGCCGACATCTGGCTCGACAAACGCCTGCCCATGGGCGGCGGCATTGGTGGCGGCAGCTCGGATGCGGCCACCACCCTGCTCGGCCTAAACCACCTGTGGCAACTGCACAGCAGCGAAGACCAACTGGCAGCGCTAGGACTCAGCCTGGGGGCAGATGTCCCTGTATTCGTGCGTGGCCACGCCGCCTTTGCCGAAGGCGTTGGTGAAAAGCTACAGCCAGTAACGCTGAACGAACCCTGGTTTCTCGTGGCAATTCCGCAAGTGCTTGTCAGCACTGCGGAAATTTTCTCCGACCCTGAGTTGACACGCGATACGCCGCCCATTAAAGTTCGCAGCCTTCTTGAGGGGGGTGGTCATAATGACTGCCAGCCGGTGGTTCAGAAGCGTTACCCTGAAGTTCGTAACGCTTTGATCCTGTTGAACAAATTTGTTCCAACTCGATTAACCGGCACTGGAGCTTGTGTGTTTGGGAGCTTCCCAAACTGGGACGATGCTGATAAAGTCGCCCGCCAACTTCCAGGCACTTTGCCAAGTTTCATTGCCCAAGGTCGTAACATTTCGATGCTGCACCGCAAGCTGGAAACACTGGTCAGGAAGTAGATGCATGCTCTGCAGTTAAATAGAGCAACGGGTTGTACATGTAGGGGCGTCGCCAAGCGGTAAGGCAGCAGGTTTTGATCCTGCCATGCGTTGGTTCGAATCCAGCCGCCCCTGCCATTCCGTCCTGGAGCGGATACTCAACTCAAAGCATTTGGTTACACAGGATACAGGGGCGTCGCCAAGCGGTAAGGCAGCAGGTTTTGATCCTGCCATGCGTTGGTTCGAATCCAGCCGCCCCTGCCATTTTCTGTACTCATCCAGGTATACCCTCAGCCGGCAGGTACTGCGCGTGTCCAAGATGATGGTCTTTACGGGGAACGCTAACCCCGATCTGGCGCGACGTATCGTACGTCAGCTGCACATTCCCCTCGGTGATGCTTCTGTCGGTAAATTCTCCGACGGCGAAATCATGATTGAAATCAACGAAAACGTCCGCGGTAAAGACGTCTTCCTGATTCAACCGACGTGTGCGCCAACCAATGACAACCTGATGGAACTGGTGGTGATGGCAGACGCCTTCCGCCGCTCCTCAGCGACCCGAATTACTGCTGTTATCCCCTATTTTGGCTATGCCCGCCAAGATCGCCGCCCACGCTCCGCGCGCGTGGCCATCAGCGCCAAAGTCGTGGCTGACATGCTCACCGTGGTAGGCATCGACCGGGTTTTGACCGTCGACCTGCACGCGGATCAGATCCAGGGCTTTTTCGATATCCCGGTAGATAACATCTACGGCTCCCCGGTACTGGTGGACGATATCGAAGACCAGCGCTTTGAAAACCTGATGATTGTCTCCCCGGATATCGGCGGCGTGGTGCGCGCTCGTGCCGTGGCCAAATCCTTGGGTGTTGACTTGGCGATCATCGATAAGCGCCGCGAGAAAGCCAACCACTCCGAAGTGATGCACATCATCGGTGATGTTGAAGGCCGCACCTGCATCCTGGTCGACGACATGGTGGATACCGCCGGCACCCTGTGCCACGCCGCTAAAGCGCTGAAAGAACACGGCGCCTCGAAAGTCTTTGCTTACGCCACACACGCAGTACTGTCTGGCCGCGCAATCGAAAACATTGAAAAATCCGTACTCGACGAGCTGGTGGTGACCAACACCATCCCGCTGTCCGCTGCCGCTCAATCCTGCTCGCGCATTCGCCAGCTGGATATTGCTCCGGTAGTCGCTGAAGCGGTACGCCGCATCAGCAATGAAGAATCGATCAGCGCGATGTTCCGCTAACCCGGACCCCGCCCTGAACGCAAACGCCCTGCCCTGATGGCAAGGCCTTTCAACCAACCGTCCCGTCGCTGGTCGCAAGCGTAACGGACGGTTTGGTTATTTTGGAGAAGTGAAATGACTGTTGAATTTAGCCTGAATGCCGAAGTGCGTTCCGACCTGGGGAAAGGTGCGAGCCGCCGCCTGCGTCGTAACGTTGCCATGGTACCTGCGGTAATCTACGGCGGCGAAAAAGCCCCACAATCGATCAGCCTGCTGGCCAAAGAACTGGCCAAACTGCTGGAAAACGAAGCCGCGTTCAGCCACGTACTGAGCCTGAACGTTGCAGGTAGCACCGAAAGCGTGCTGATCAAAGCCCTGCAGCGCCACCCAGCCAAAGGCTACGTACTGCATGCTGACTTCGTTCGCGTTGTCGCCGGCCAGAAACTGACCGCTCACGTCCCCCTGCACTTCATCAACCAGGAAACCTCGGTTGGCGTGAAGCAGCAAGGCGGCGAAGTGTCTCACGTACTGGTAGAAGTAGAGGTTTCCTGCCTGCCGAAAGACCTGCCTGAGTTCATCGAAGTCGACATGGCTGCCGTTGAAGTCGGTCAGATCGTTCACCTGGCCGACCTGAAACTGCCGCAAGGCGTTGAGTTGGTCGCACTGGCTCATGGCAACGACCTGGCAGTGGCCAACATCCACGCCTCCCGCGTTGTTAAAGACGAAGGCGCTGCCGAGTAAACCTCGCAGTGTCGGAAACCAGCCTGGCATGCGATTCTGCCAGGCTATTTCCACATAAGGGCTCCTGACATGACTGCCGTACAACTGATCGTTGGCCTGGGTAACCCCGGCCCTGAATACGACCAGACCCGGCACAATGCAGGGGCCCTTTTCGTTGAACGGCTGGCAGACAGTCAGCGCATCAACCTGAGCCTTGATAAAAAATATTTTGGCCTGGTGGGTAAGTTCAGCCATCAAGGCCGCGATGTTCGCTTGCTGATCCCGACGACCTTTATGAACCGCAGCGGCCAGGCCGTTGCCGCATTGGCGAACTTCTTCCGCATCCCGCCAGACGCCATACTGGTCGCTCACGACGAACTCGACATGCCGCCAGGCGTCGCCAAACTCAAACAGGGTGGCGGGCACGGCGGACATAACGGGCTGCGCGACATCATCGCCCAACTCGGCAATCAAAATAATTTCCACCGCCTACGGCTTGGCATTGGCCATCCTGGGCACAGCAGCCTGGTCTCCAGTTTCGTTTTGGGCCGCGCGCCTCGCAGCGAACAAGATTTATTGGATACCAGCATTGGCTTCGCACTGGATGTACTGCCGGAAATACTCGCCGGCGACTGGACCGTCGCCATGCGTAAACTGCACAGCCAGAAAGCCACCTCCTAACTTTTATCGCCAGCGCGCGAGGGAACCATCATGGGATTTAACTGCGGCATCGTCGGCCTGCCCAATGTCGGCAAGTCCACCCTGTTCAACGCCCTCACCAAATCCGGGATCGCGGCCGAGAACTTTCCGTTCTGCACCATCGAACCCAACAGCGGCATCGTCCCTATGCCCGACCCACGCCTCGACGCCCTGGCAGAAATCGTTAAACCCGAGCGCGTGATTCCCACCACCATGGAATTCGTCGACATCGCCGGCCTGGTAGAAGGCGCCTCCAAAGGCGAAGGCCTGGGCAACAAATTCCTCGCCAACATCCGCGAAACCGACGCCATTGCCCATGTGGTGCGCTGCTTCCAGGACGACAACGTGATTCACGTTGCCAACAGCGTCGACCCCAAGCGCGATATTGAGATCATTGACCTTGAACTGATCTTCGCCGACCTCGACAGCTGCGAAAAGCAACTGCAGAAAGTCACTCGCAACGCCAAGGGTGGTGACAAAGAAGCGGTCGCCCAGAAAGGCCTGCTGGAAAAGCTCATCCCCCACTTTACCGAGGGCAAGCCTGCACGCACCCTCATGAAAACCCTGAGCGATGATGAAAAGGCTCTGGTACGCGGCTTCCACCTGCTCACCAGCAAGCCCGTGATGTACATCGCCAACGTCGCCGAAGACGGCTTCGAGAACAACCCGCTGCTCGACGTGGTGCAAGCCATCGCTGACGCCGAAGGCGCTCCGGTGGTGCCCGTGTGTAACAAAATCGAAGCCGAAATCGCCGAACTCGATGACGGTGAAGAGAAGGACATGTTCCTCGATGCTCTAGGCCTGGAAGAACCTGGCCTCAATCGCGTTATCCGCGCCGGCTACGAGTTGCTTAACCTGCAAACCTACTTTACTGCAGGCGTGAAAGAAGTACGCGCCTGGACCGTCAAAGTCGGCGCCACGGCACCGCAAGCGGCCGCTGTCATCCACACCGACTTCGAAAAAGGCTTTATCCGCGCCGAGGTCATCGCCTACAACGACTTCATCCAATACAAAGGCGAAGCCGGGGCTAAAGAAGCGGGTAAATGGCGATTGGAAGGCAAGGAATACATCGTCAAGGATGGCGACGTCATGCATTTCCGTTTTAACGTGTAAGCGCTTGATCGCGCGCAGAAATTTTCGAAAAGAAGGGTTGACACCCACCCCCAAGACGCGAATAATGCGCGCCACATCGGCTACGTAGCTCAGTTGGTTAGAGCATAGCATTCATAATGCTGGGGTCCGGGGTTCAAGTCCCTGCGTAGCCACCAAACAAAACAAGGGTTTACCGAAAGGTAAGCCCTTTTTTGTGCGCGCTAGTGACTACAAAGTGACTACAGCGTGCCCACCTCCCTTGCAACGGCAGGACGCCAATGAAATTCCTAAAGCTCACTCTGATTGCGGCAGGGCTGTTTGCGGTGGGGACACTGCTTTTCCCGATGCTTCCCCTACATTACCAGCACGAAGTAACCGACTGGTATGCCCGCCTAGGCACACCCACCTATGCAGAATCACCGGACTATTTCTCTCGACGAGACCAAGCCTCGATCATCCGCGAGAATGAAGCACGTGGCCACAAGCTGAAATGTTATGGAAATCTGGGCCATACGGACCGCATCACCGTAAAGGACGACTATCTATGCTCGGCGCATATAAGCACTGCGTACGACAACATCCCCGCCCGACTAGTAACCTTCTTTTTCTCCAAGAACGAATTAACTAACGTACGTATCGAGTTCGCGGCCGGAAGCTTTGACCGTTTGGATGACTATCTTTCGAGAAAGCTTGCCGACTATCCGCGCCTAGACCAAGAGCCTGGAGCCAAGCATGGAACAGATCCGTTCGGGAAAAAGTTGGTTGTATGGCGAGTCCAGGATGGCCTGATCATCGCTGCAGCTGAGGATACACCGGGGCAAAACCCCATCATGTTGTGGAGCGGTTATAGGTATGCAGACGAGTAACCCAGCTCACGGGGTAACTCATCGAACTCTTTGCCCACTCAAGCAACATACAGGTGGGCAAGGAGACAACACGACAAGAACAGCAGATATACGCCTAGTGAATCGCCCCGGGTTTT
>NZ_QAIG01000002.1:0-57789 GCF_003060885.1 Pseudomonas sp. HMWF032 | reverse complement strand
CAATCGCACTCAGCACCGCCGTTGGCACGTAATGCAGACCCTGGCGCACCAGCGGCGGGAAACGCAGATTGGGAAAGGCAAACAGACTGTAGCGAATCGCAAAAGTGATCAGCGCCATGCCGAGAATCAGCAGCCAGATTTCCATCACCCCTCCTCTCCAGTCACGACCGGCATATTGCGACGCTCCAGCCAAACGCCGATCGCGATGCCACTGAGCGCCGCGGCCATCAACCCCAGCTTGTAAGGCCAGGCATGGCAGAGCAGCGCCACCGCGCCGGCCACCAGGGCGGCAGCAACCTGCGGTTGATTGCGCAGCGCCGGCACGACGATGCCGATAAAGGTCGCCAGCATGGCGAAGTCCAGACCCCAACCCGCCAGATTCGGCACACTCTGGCCAAACAGCGCACCGACCAGCGAGCTCGACACCCAGGACAGGTACAACGCCAACGCAACGCCGGCGTGATACCACTGGCCATGATCGGCCAGGCCGCGCACCAGGTAGCGGCGCTGCACCACAGCAAAGGTTTCATCAGTCAGGCCAAAGGCCAGTGGTAACCGCCAACGCTGCGACAGCCCGCCCACATAGGGTTGCAGCGCCGCGCTGTAGAGCACATGGCGCAGGTTGACCACCAGGGTGGTGAGCAGGATCACCAGCGTGCCACTGCCCAGTGTCAACAAACTGATGGCAATAAACTGCGCCGAGCCGGCATACACCAGCATCGACATGCCCAGTGCCTGCCACAGACTGAGCCCAGCCAGGCTGGCCAACGCGCCATAAATCAGGCCGAACGGCAGAATGCCGACGATCATCGCAACGCTGTCGCGAACCCCATAGAGAAACTGCTGCATACGGCTCATGTGCCCTCCTGTGTACGACACAGCCTGGCGTATCACGGCAGCGCCGTCTTGAACAATCTTGCGCAGCGATAACCGCATAGCCTGACTTGACACAATACAGCCAGGTGCTCGCTGGCTAAACTGCCAGCACTCCTCACCCAGGACAGCCCCATGCCAGAAGCCCTAGACACCTTACTGAACTTTGCCAGCGCCCTGGCCGCCGGCCTGTTGATCGGCGCCGAGCGCGGCTGGCAAGGCCGCCATACCGATGACAGTCAGCTGGTAGCGGGCATTCGCACCTTCGCCCTGAGCAGCTTGCTGGGTGCCTTTGCCATGCTGCTAGGCGAGCACTTCGGCGTAATCGCCTGGGCGGTGATCTTCTGCGGCTTTGCCTTGCTGGTGGTGGCCTCCTACTTTGGCGAACTACAGCGTCTGGGCGATTTGGGTCTGACCAGCGAAGTGGCACTGCTGATCACCTTTCTGCTCGGCAGTTTGGCCATGGCCGGTTATGCCGGGCTGGCGGCGGCCGGCGCAGTCGCCGTGGCGCTGCTGTTGAGCCTCAAGCAGTCGCTGCATGGTGCCCTGCAGCAGCTCAGCGAGGCAGAACTATCGGGCGCACTGAAGCTGCTGTTTATTTCCCTGGTGCTGCTGCCGGCACTGCCCAATCAGGGCTACGGCCCTTGGCAGGCCTTCAACCCCTACGCCATCTGGTGGATGGTGGTGCTGATCGCCAGCATCGGTTTCGCCGCCTATGTGGCAATTCGCCTGGTCGGTATGCGTCAAGGCCTGTTGATCACGGCACTGCTCGGTGGTGTGGTGTCGTCCACCGCAATGACCGTGACCCTGGCGCGCCTGGCTCCTGGGCGTAGCCTGCAGGCGATTCTGGCCTGCGGCCTGCTGGCCACCTCGGCGCTGATGTTTCCACGCGTGCTGCTCGAAGTTGGCCTGGTCAACGCCAGCCTGTTACCACACCTAGCCTGGCCGCTGGGCATCGCCACCCTGGTGTATGCCGGTGGCGCACTACTTTACTTCCGCCGCGCCGGCACAGAGAGTGAAGAACAGGCCGAACCACCGCTGAAAAACCCCTTCGAACTTGAGCCGGCGCTGCGTTTTGCCGCGTTGCTAGCGGTCATTCTATTGATGGTCGAAGGCGCACAACATTGGCTGGGCGATGTCGGTGTCTACCTGGTGGCGTTGCTCTCGGGCCTGGCCGATGTAGATGCCATTACCCTGTCACTTGCGCGCAGCGCCAAGGGCGAACTGAATACGCAGGTCGCAGTACAGGGAATCTTTCTAGCCGCGCTCAGCAACAGCCTGGTCAAAGGCTTCTTGGTGGCGTTGATCGGCGGCCGCAAGCTGGCACTGATGACTCTGCCGGTGATGGCTGCCGGTCTGCTGGCTGGCGCGGCGGCCTTACTGCTGTTTTGAATGATCGGCGCGCAAAAAACCTTCCAGCAGTTTATGCACCCGTTCGCTCAACTCACGATTGGCCGCCTCGGGCAGGCTACGCGCCAGTTCGGCTACGACGACCTGTTCCACCAATGGGCGCAGTTGCAGCAACTGCACACTGAGCCGCTCAAGGTCAGCGGCATGCGGTAGATCACTGTGCAACAGCGGATTAACCAGCTGTTGGGTAATCATCGTGACAATGCCCGAGGCCACCTGCTGCACATGCCCGCGAATGGCTGCCAGTTCATCAAGCAGCGCCGGCAAAGGAATACCGGCACGGTACAGCTCAAGCCCGGCGGCAAACAGCTTGGGACTGGGAACACGCAAATGGTCGCCGGCAAACTCCAGCAGGCCCAGCGCCAGTGCCCGCTCGATCACCTGATCATCCAGTGCCTCACCGAACAATGCCTGCAGCTGCGCAAAGGACAGCTGCTCAGCCTGCTCCGGCTGGCCAGGCCCCTGGATCGCTTGCTCCAGTCCCAGCACATGGGCCAGGTCGCGACCCTGCGTCCAGGCTTCGAACAGTTCGCGAATACTGGCGATGCTGTAGCCACGCTCCAGCAGCTGACCGATCAGTTTCAGCCGCGCCAGGTGCTCACCGTTGTAGATCCCCAGACGGCCACGCCGCTCAGGCGGCGGCAATAGCCCCTGATCCTGATAGGCACGCACATTGCGCACGCTGGTCTGTGCAGCCTGGGCCAGATCATCGACCCGATATTCGACAGACACCGCTTCCACCACAGGGGCGGCGCTGCCTAATAAACGCTGGAGAAAAGCAGAGGCTGTTTGCATGGCGGCGATCATAGCCGCCCTGCCAACCGGCCAACAACCGCCCCAACCAAGGGCTGGACTTACCCAGCCTGTAGTCGCGAGTAACCCCAGTGATTCCGGGTAAAGCCCCACTGCACAAGGCTTGCAGCCTCATCAGTAACACCGTAACAGGGGCTGGATTGAGCTTGCCCGATGGCTAGGCAGAGGCCTGCAGAGCGTCCAACAATAACCATGACATCAATTGATGTAACAGTCACAACCTCTGGAGACGCCCCATGCCCCTTAATCTCACGCGCCTCACCCGCACGTTCCAACTTACTGCCCCGCGTCAGGTGCGCGCATGAACGCGCCTGCCGTGTTGCCAAATGAGGCACTGCAGGGCGAACACCTGCGCATCCAGGGCGATGGGGTCGAACTGGCCGCTTACCGTTGGGGCAAAACAGATGGCCCGACACTGCTGCTCGTGCATGGCTACCCGGATAATCACGAAGTCTGGCTGCCCCTGGTGCGTGAAATGGCCGCCGACTACCAGATCATTGCCTATGACGTACGCGGCTTTGGCGCTTCGGATATTCCACGCAAGCGCCTGGACTATCACCTGACAAAGCTGGCCAACGATCTCGAAGCGGTGATCAAGACCCTGAGCCCTGCACAGCCGGTGCATCTGGTGGCCCACGATTGGGGGTCGATCCAGGCCTGGGAAGCGGTGACCGAACCACGCATTCAACCCTTGTTGGCCTCTTACACCAGTATCTCTGGGCCCTGCCTGGACCATGTCGGCCACTGGATGCGTGACAAGCTCAAGCAGAAACGCCCGCGCGCATTGATGCAGGTGCTCGGCCAACTGGTCAGCTCCTGGTACATCGCACTCTTTCACACGCCCTTGCTGCCCGAGCTGACCTGGCGCCTGGGCCTGGACCGCGCCTGGCCACAGTTGCTGCGCAACGTCGAAGGCCTGCGCAATGTCGCAGTCAGCAGCAGCCAGCGCTCGGACGGTGTGCACGGGGTCAAACTGTACCGCGCCAACTTTATCCGCAGCCTGTTCACCCCTCGCCTGCGCCATACCGATGTACCGGTGCAGTTGATCGTGCCGACCGAAGACCGCTTTGTGCGCCCGCAACTGTTCGACCGGTTGCAACACTGGGCGCCCAAGTTATGGCGTCGCGAAGTGCGCGCCGGGCACTGGCAGCTACTGGCTGAACCCCAGCAGCTGGCCCTGTGGCTGCGTGAATTTATCCAGCACCTGCACGGCGACGGCAGCAGCCGCGCGCTGCAGCAGGCGCAAGTCAGAACCAATGCCGGGGACTACAGCGGCAAGTTGGTAATCGTCACGGGAGCCGGCTCCGGCATCGGCCGTGCCACCTTGCTGGAGTTCGCCAAACAGGGCGCCAACGTGCTGGCTGCCGACATCAACCTGGCAGCAGCCGAAGCCAGCGCCGAACAGGCGAGAAGCCTGGGCAGTGAAGCCTTTGTCTACCCGCTGGATGTGGGCGACAGCAGCGCGATGGCGGCGTTCGCCAACTGGGTGGAGAACGAGTTCGGCAGCCCCGACATTGTTATCAATAACGCTGGCATCGGCATGGCCGGCAGCATGCTTGATACCAGCAATGCTGACTGGGAACGCCTGCTGCGCATCAACCTGTGGAGCGTGATCGATGGCAGCCGGTTGTTTGCCCAGCAGATGATCAAGACTGGCAAACGCGGGCACATCGTCAACACCGCCTCGGCCGCTGCCTTTGTGCCGTCGCGCAATTACCCGGCCTACGCCACCAGCAAGGCCGCCGTGCTGATGCTCAGCGAATGCCTGCGTGCGGAAATGGCCAGCCATGGTATTGGCGTTACGGCGCTGTGCCCGGGCCTGGTCAACACCGCCATCATCCAGGCCACCCGCTTCAACGGCCTGAGCGCCGAAGCCGAAGCCCAACAACAGGTCAAGACCCAACGCCTTTACAGCAAACGCAACCTCAGCGCGGAAACCGTGGCCAGTCGCCTGTTGCGCGGCATCGCGCGCAATCAGGCCGTAGTCGCCGTGGGCGCAGAAGCGCACCTGAGTATTGCCCAATGGCGCTTCGCCCCCTGGCTGTCGCGCGCCCTCGCCCGCCTGAACCTGACCAGCTAAGCAAGGAGCCAATCCATGAGCCAACACCACAGCCTGCAGCCGCGTAAAGTGCGCTTCGACTTTGCCAACACCCCGCTGCACTGGGTCCCTAATGAGCCAGAAGCCTCGCACATCATGAACAGCCTGCACCTGATCCTGCCGGCGGGCGAGTTCTGGTTCTGCCGGGTGTATAACAAGGCTCTGCTCCTGGTCACCGACCCGCAACTGCGTGAGGACGTCCAGGGCTTCGTCAAGCAGGAAGCGCAGCATGCCCGCGCCCACGACAGCGCACTGACGCCTTACCTGCTGCGTCATGGCATTGACCCAACACCCTTTACTGGACCGCTCCACTGGCTGTTCGACCACGCGCTGTGTGATTTCCCCCTGGGCAATAACGCCATCAGCCGCTTTATGCAGCCCTGGTGGCTGCGTCAGCGGGTCGGCATCATCGCTGCGATTGAACATTTCACCTGCGTGCTGGGTGACTGGATCATCACCACCCGCAGCCTCGACCATGCCGACCCGGTGATGCTTGACCTGCTGCGCTGGCACGGTGCCGAGGAAGTCGAACACCGCAGCGTGGCCCATGATCTGCACGTGCATATCGGTGGCAGCGTGGTAATGCGCTGGTTGTATATGCTGATTGCAACGCCCGTGCTGATCTTTCTGTTCAGCACAGGAATGAAGACCCTGATGCGCCAGGATCCGGTGACCCGATACCGTCCCGGCTTCCTCTACCTCTGGTATCAACTGGGTAAACGCGGCTTGCTACCGCGTATGGGCAGCATTGGCCGCTCCGTACTGCGCTACTTCAACCCCCGTTATCACCCGCGTAGTGAAGGTGATATCAGCGTGGCGCTGGACTACCTGGCCAACTCCCCGGCAGCACAACGTGCGGCAGCGGAACAGACACTACTGGGGGCATAAACCCTAGCCGCGGGCCTACCGCGCCTATTCACTTATTTCGTCCAGCACCCTAACCCCGGCCGCCTGTTCGAGCAGTTCGACAGGCAGGCTTTTGCTCGCACGGGCACCGAGCAGCTTGAGGTTTTCCACCCGACTGATGATATTGCCGCGCCCCTCGCAGAGCTTGTTGCGCGCCCCGGCATAAGCCTTGTCCAGTTGTTGCAGGCGTGCGCCCATTTCATCCAGATCCTGGATAAACGCCACGAACTTGTCATAAAGCGCGCCAGCGCGCTCGGCAATCTCGCGGGCGTTCTGGCTTTGCCGCTCCTGCCGCCACAGGCTGTCGATCACCCGCAAGGTGGCCAGCAGCGTGGTCGGGCTGACAATGACGATATGCTGATCGAAGGCCTCCTGAAACAGCCCAGGATCGGCCTGCAACGCCGAGGCGAAGGCCGCTTCGATCGGCACAAACAGCAACACGAAGTCCAGGCTGTGCAGACCTTCCAGGCGTTGGTAGTCCTTGAGCGACAAGCCCTTCAAATGGCTGCGCAGCGACAGCACATGCTGCTTGAGCGCTAGCTGGCGGCTGGCCTCGTCTTCGGCGGCAATAAACTGCTGGTAAGCGGTGAGACTGACTTTGGCGTCCACCACCACTTGCTTGTCGCCGGGTAGCTGGATCAGCACATCGGGCTGAAAGCGCTCGCCATCGGCGCTCTTCAGGCTGACCTGGGTCTGGTACTCGCGGCCCTTCTCCAGGCCGGCGTGTTCCAGCACCCGCTCCAGTACCAACTCACCCCAGTTGCCCTGAGTCTTCTGGCCCTTGAGGGCGCGGGTCAGGTTGGTGGCTTCATCGCCCAGGCGCTGGTTGAGCTGCTGCAAACGCTCTAGCTCCTTACCCAGGGAAAAGCGCTCACGGGCTTCCTGCTGATAGCTTTCTTCCACGCGTTTTTCGAAGGATTGAATGCGCTCCTTAAGCGGGTCAAGCAACTGGCCGAGCTGTTGCTGGCTGGTTTCAGCAAAGCGCTGCTCGCGCTCATCGAAAATTTTTCCGGCCAGCTCGGCGAACTGCGCACGCAGCTCATCACGCGAGCCTTGCAGGTCGCTCAAACGCTGTTGATGGCTGCCCTGCTGTTCCTTGAGTTCAGCACTGAGCGCGGCCCGCAGTGCATCTAGGCGTCGGATTTCAGCTTCCTGTTGTTCGCGCTGATGGCTCCAGGTCTGGGCCGTTTCGCGAGCAATCTGCCGCTCCTGTAGCAGCAGGTCGGCCTCACGGCGCAACGCGGCCAGTTCGGCCTGCTGGTCGGCCTTGATCTCGTTGATTTCGGCGATTTCCTCGCGGCTGCCTTCCAGCTGCGCCGCTAATCCGGTCTGGGCCAGCAGGGCATGGTTCAGACGCTCCTGCAGCAGGCTGAAATCCAGCTGCTGGACGTTCAGACGGCGTTGCAGTGACCAGGCCAGGTAAAGAAGAGGCAATGCGGCGACGGCAAAACCGAGCAGCGCCGGCGCCAGCGCGGTGGACAAATCGATGGGCATTGAGCAGCTCCGCAGAGAAGTACTGGCAGTATAACCAGTATTTTCCGCCACTGAACCTTTCTATCAGAGCTGCTTGAGCAGGTGCTGCGCCTCTAGCGAGCCTTGCCCAGCAGCCAGCTCCAGCCAATGCCGAGCCTGTTGCGGCTCCAGGGTACGTGGCTGGCTATAGAGCTGACCAAGTTCCAGCTGAGCACTCACATCCCCAGCACGAGCAGCCTGACGCAGCAGCTCGAAGCCCATGCGCCGATCACGCGGATTGCCGCAATCGCGGCACAGCATCTGCCCAAGACGGACCTGCGCCTGCACGACACCCTGCAAAGCAGGTTGCTTGAGTAGTCGACCGGCAAAACGTTTAACGCAGGGGGCATGGCCGAGACGGGGGCTGTCCAGTAGCCAGAGCGCAACACGGGTTGGCAGGCGTGGAACAGTGACGGGTAAAGCAGGCAGACGAGTGATTGCGCGAGGCATAAGAAGCAGCGGTGGCCGGGAAGGCGCGCAACTCTACTCCTTTTTCCGCCAAGGTAAAGCCTTGCAAAAAACGCCAACCTGCGGTCTAGAGCAAGCGCTCGGGTTAATCCACAGAAGCTGTGGATAACTTCGTGGATAACATGGGAGCAAGCGTCTTCATCGCCGATGGTGTGGGCCTCAGAGTTAAACTGGTGGTTTTTTCACCAACGTAAAAAACCTATATTTTTCATTGACTTATAGAATCAACAAAAAAAATCAAGGATTTACGTCAAGCACTGCATCTTGCTTGACAAGGCGCATCGCAATTGTGCACAAGTTGCTGCGTCACGCCGCCGCATTGCCCTTTTTCAGGGCAAAACGCTCTGAAAAAGCCGCTCTGCCTAAGCCGGGCGCGGCAGCTGACCATCCACCTGATAGGTAGCCAGACGAAAAACTCTAGGCGTGTCAGGAACCTGAGCACTCTTGAAGGCCACATAATCAGCCGTGGTTTCACATAACCAGCTCAGCAGGTTGCGTGGTCGCTTTTCTGCCAACGCGCTAGGGACGAATAGCGCAACGTTGCTGCCCTTCTGCGGGCAGCGCGCTGAACGGTATTCAAACGCTTCAACCCCTGCCACGCGCATTGCAGCCCCCAGTGCCTGACAAGGTTGGTAAGCGCTGACGTGGCAGAGTTCAGCCTGATATTCCACAAAAGGCGGATGCTGCAACTGAATACCGCGCGCCACCTGATAGCGCGCCTCGAAGGTGCAATGCTCAGACAGAATGCGCCCGCTGGGCGGTGCAACGCTCATGCCCTCCCAGAGCAGAAAGCGGTAATAGGCCGCCTCAGCCATGGCCGTATCGATGCGCAGCGCACCGTAGAACAAGCTCGGCTCATGTACCGATCCAAAGCGCGACCCCCAACGCAACGGAGGATAACGAAACGGCGTTTTCAGCAGGTAATGCAGCGGCTCGGCACTTTGCGGCAGTGGCGGCTTGCTGGTTTCCAGCAACTCTTCTAGCAGAGCCTGCTCGGCCAGGGTATCGACCAGCTGCAGGGTCGCGACCTGGGCCTGACTCTCGACTAGGCGTACCAGGCGCCCACGCAGTGGCTTGATCTGAGCCGAGCCTTGGCAGTGTTGCCAGATATCCATGGTGGCGCTGTCCTTGACTTTTATTCTGCAGGGTAGTTTTCAGCGGCTGTTTAGGGCCTCACGAGCGAGAGCCCAGCGAGGCAAAAACAGGCGCAAATCGAAGCGTTACGGAGTAACAGTCCACGGCTGGCCCGCAGGACGAGGACTGCGAATCAAGCGGTGTGTACTTTTGTTCATGGGCATTACTCGCTTCGCTCGTCCTACGGGTCGCACTGAAGCGCATGATCGGCAAACGACTTTGGAGCTGTTGCTAACGCTGCCGGGCCGGCGCGCAGCAACTCATAAATTGCCTCTAGCCCTTGCCACGAATCGCATCGAGATACTCCACCACCCGCACCAACCCCTGCACCTGCAGCATCAGCGACAGTGGCGGCGCATCCAGGTGGCGGTTATCGGTACGTAGAAAATGCTGCATATCTGCCAGGTTTCCGCCAAACAAGGCAAACAGTGAGCGGTAAACACGGATCAGCAGGAGCGCCAGCTCTCCCGTTTTGCTATGCACACGCAGCCCCCCATCGGCCCAACGCGAGATGGCCGTCCGATGCACGCCCACGATGTCTGCCAACTCCTGCTGGGTCAGCCCTAATTGTTCACGGGTATTAAGCAGCGCCTTGGCAAGCACCGCATCAGCGTCGGTGACAGGACGAATCAGTGCACTCATTGAAACCCCGACCTAAATGTCTGTTAGCTACAAAGCTAGCACTACATGCTGTAAACACACAATGAGAAAACACGAGCCGCCCTGGGCACACATCCACAGCCATACATCACACGCCACGGCTCAAACGACAATCGGAGGATCGATCAACCCATGCCAAGATCTTTGCCCAATTCAGCATCTAACCGATCCACAAACATTTGTATCAAACTCTGGCGAGGCTGCTCTCGGGCAGCACTTGGTAATAGTTCATCTCTGGATGCACAACATGCTCGCCTACCCGGCACAGCAAGTTCGGCGTTAACAGTCCATCGACCAGATGCCGCCAGCGGATGGCCACCACTCGAACCAAAGCCTGCAGCCGTCTGAGCACACAGCTTCTATAAGACGAAAATCGAATATAAGTATCGTTAAAAATTACTTTTTAAGAATAATAAAGTTGTGCACTATCGCGCTCAGCAACCTGGCCAATGAAGGTCAGGCATTCAAGCAAACGCCTGTAAGACGGGCTCAATGACGAGGAAAGTCTGCATCATGCTAAAGAAACTTTTGCTGGCCAGCGCCATCACCTCAAGCCTGCTAGGCAGCGTCGCGGCACTGGCTCAGGACAAGCCGATTTTGAATGCCTCCTACGACATCGCCCGTGAGCTGTTTGCCGAGATCAACCCCAAATTCGTTGCCCACTGGAAAGCCCAGACCGGCAAAGAATTGGTGATCGATCAATCGTTCGCCGGCTCCTCGCGCCAGGCGCAGGACATCATCCAGGGCAAGAAGGTGGATATTGTCACCTTCAACCAAGTCACCGACGTGGACATCCTGGCCAAACGCAGTTTGGTGCGCGAAGACTGGGCCAAGCAGTTCCCCAACAACAGCTCGCCCTACTACAGCACCACCGCCTTTTTGGTGCGTAAAGGCAACCCGAAAAACATCAAGAACTGGGACGACTTGGCCCGTGCCGATGTGAAACTGGTGTTCCCGAACCCGAAAACCTCCGGCAACGCACGCTACAGCTACCTAGGTGCCTGGCTGCACGCCAATGAAGCGTTCGGCGGTGATGAGGCCAAGATCAAGGAATTCATCGGCAAGATCCTGCGCAACGTCGAGAACTTCCCAACCGGCGGTCGCGCTGCCACCGTCGCTTTCGCCCAGAATGGCCAGGGTGATGTGCTGCTGACCTTTGAATCGGAAGTGGTGAACATCGCCAATGGTGAAGAATTCAAATCCGGCGAATTTGAAATTGTCGTGCCGCCGGTCAGCGTATTGGCTGAGTTCCCGGTCGCGCTGGTGGATAAAGTGGTCGATGAAAAAGGCACCCGCGATGTGTCCAAGGCCTACCTGGACTTCCAGTACAGCAAAGACATTCAGCAACTGCTGACCACCTTTAACTACCGCGTGCACCACCCAGAGGTGGCCGCAGCGACTAAGGATCAGTTTGCGCAAATCCGCCTGATCAACCCAACTGAAGTGCTCGGCACCTGGGATGAGATCACTGCCAAGCATTTCGATGCTGATGGTATTCTTGACCAGCTGTTGGCTGAGGGGCGCTGAGTCACTCCAGCTTTACGTCATCACACAAGCCGCCGTCCCTACGGCGGTTTGTGCATTTAGAGATTTCTGCGTGCCTACTACTCCCCGCTTTTTCCTGCAGAATCCGCTGCTGCCAGGTTTTGGCCTGAGCTTTGGTTTCAGCACCTTTTATATCTCGCTGGTTATCCTGTTCCCGCTATCGGCGTTGCTGCTGTATGTCAGCGACATGAGTTGGGCGCAGTACTGGCGGGCGATTAGCGACCCGCGTGTAGTGCAGAGTTACAAGGTGACCTTGAGTGGTGCCTTTTATTCGACCATTGCTGCGCTGCTGATCGGCCTGTTGCTGGCCTGGATCATCACCCGCTACGACTTCCCCGGCAGGCGTCTGGTGGATGCGCTGGTCGACCTACCCTTTGCCCTGCCCACATCCGTTGCCGGGCTGACCCTGGCCACCTTGCTGGTCCCCGGTGGCTGGCTGGGCCAATGGCTGGCACCACTGGGCATCAAGGTGGCCTACGCCTACCCCGGCATTCTGATTGCCATGGTCTTCACCAGCCTGCCCTTCGTGGTGCGCACCGTACAGCCAGTGTTGCAAGACCTCGGCCGTGACTATGAGGAAGCAGCCAGTACCCTGGGCGCCAGCCGCTTGCAGACATTTTTCTATGTGGTGCTGCCAACCCTGACCCCGGCGCTGGTCACCGGGGCGTCGCAATCCTTTATCCGCAGCCTCGGCGAGTTTGGCGCGGTGATCATGATTGCCGGCAATATCCCGTTTAAAACCGAAGTCTCCTCGCTGATGATTTTTGTGCGGTTGCAGGAGTTCAACCACAACGCGGCTGCGGCGATTGCCTCGGTCATTCTGCTGGCCTCACTGGTGCTGCTGTTCAGTCTGCAAGTGCTGCAAGGCCGCCTGTTCAAATGGCAACGGCAAGGCAAATGAGAAAACCACAACACTGGCATCAATGGCTGCTGATCGGCCTGGGCCTGAGCCTAGTCACCCTGATTCTGCTGATACCGCTGGCGCTGATTTTCATCATGGCGTTCTCCGGCGGACTGGAACTGCTGTGGGACAACCTCAACGAAGATTACATGCTGCATGCCATCGGCCTGACCCTGCTGGTGGCGGCGCTGACCGTGCCGATCAACCTGTGCTTCGGCATCATGCTGGCCTGGTGCGTGACCCATTACGATTTTCGTGGCCGCAAACTGCTGACCACCGTACTCGACATTCCCTACGCCGTCTCACCGGTGGTTGCAGGCTTGTGCTACCTGGTGGTGTATGGCCTGGAGCATGCGCTGGGACGCTGGTTCTACGACAACGGCGTACAGCTGATGTTTGCCTGGCCGGGCATCGTCATGGTCACCGTCTTCGTCACCGCACCCTATGTGGCGCGCATCCTGATTCCGGTGATGCAGGCCCAGGGCCAGGATGAGGAAACGGCCGCCCTGTGCCTGGGCGCCAATGGCTGGCAGATCTTCCGGCATATCACCCTGCCCAAAATCAAATGGGCATTGCTGTATGGCGTGGTGGTGACCAATGCCCGCGCAGTTGGCGAGTTTGGTGCGGTATCGGTGGTGTCCGGCACCATCCTCAACCAAACCCTCACCCTGCCCTTGCTGGTCGATCAACTGAACAACGACTACAAGCCTGCTGCCGCCTTTACGGCGGCGGCTTTGCTGGCGTGTATGGCACTGCTGACCCTGCTGCTAAAAACATTCATGGAATGGCGCCAACGCACCCTGATGCAGCGCGCAGAAGCCTGACAAGAAACGACCTGGAGCGCCCGGACAGTTGGTCGGGCCACGTGCAGCACCAATGATGAAGCTAACGCAACGACGTCATGCCATCGCTGATGATGATCTCAACCCGTCGATTCATCTGCCGCCCAGAGGCTGATTCGTTACCGGCCACCGGCATGCTTTCTCCCTTGCCGGAAGCGCCCAGACGACTGGATGCGACGCGCTGACTGATGAGGTACTGCTGCACCGAATCGGCACGTCGCTGTGACAGGCTCAGATTGGCTTCTTCACTGCCTACGTTATCGGTATGCCCTTCGATCAACACACTACGATCAGGATGTTGATCGAGGAAAATCGCCAGTTTGTGCAAGTTATTAGCCGTACCGGCACGCAACTCGGAACGCCCGGTGGCAAACAGCAAATCGCCCAGGGTCATAACCAGACCCCGCTCGGTTTGTTTGGCATTCAGTTCATCAAGCTGTTGCTGCAACTCACTGCTGTGCTGCAACGCCTGATCAGCCTCGCGGGTACGTGAATCCAGGCGAGCACCTTCTCGCTGCTCACTGAGGGTTCTGCGCTGGTCCTCATAGAAACGGGTTTGCGCCAGGGCTCTGGCAATTTCCACCTTGCGGTCGGCTATCACCACCAAGTGTTGGC
This sequence comes from Pseudomonas sp. HMWF032, assembly GCF_003060885.1. GTDB lineage: Bacteria > Pseudomonadota > Gammaproteobacteria > Pseudomonadales > Pseudomonadaceae > Aquipseudomonas. The sequence goes on along the minus strand of NZ_QAIG01000002.1, from coordinate 44,012 downwards.
CCAGCGCCTGCTCATCCGCACGATCCTTGCGCGGTTGTTCAGCGACGATCACCGCAGCCTCAGCCGCCTTGAGGGCAACAGGAGCACGGGTATTCAACTGCGGGTCGGCCTGTAACCGGGCGAGGTTACGGCGAGCATCTGCGGCGCCTTGCGGCATGCTCGGCGGTGCAGCGCATCCCGCCAGTAGCAGACTGATTGCAGCGGCTAGCAGGGCTGAAGGATTCCGAATAGTGTTCATTGTGCTGCTCCCGTATTGCGTTGCATTTCCTGTTTCAGGCTGTTGGTACTTTTCTGCATTTCGTCATTGACCACCTTGGCCTTGGTCGCCTGTGACCTGGCCAGTGCCAACTCGGCCTCGACCCGCGACTGATCAGCCAAACGTTCAGCCAACAGCATCTCCTCACGCTGCACCGCTGAATTTGCGGCTGCGAGTTTCTCGCGGGCGATACCCAACTCCGGTGAGGCGTAGTCCGCAACCCGTGCCTGCTCAGCATTGCTGATTGCCGACTGGGCGGCTTGCAACGCCTGGCCTGGTGGTAAAGGCGGCGAAGCGCAAGCGCTAAGCAGCAATACGGCACACAGCCCGCTCATACGCAGTAATGCCAAACCTGCAACGGTGGATGAAGTCCTGTTCATAAGGGTGTCCTCAGTAACAACGGTGAATTGGACACGTCACGGCTCGAGCCGCACACGCACCCGGATGGGCAAGCTACAACGCCCGATCAGCGCGACAGGCAGCTTGGGAAGGCAATGGGGTAAGAAGCGCTGACACAGCGTGCTGCGCTGTCCTGTGCCAGGTTCATGGCCATCTTCAAGCTGACCAAGGCCAGGCCGGCATAGCTCATGGCAAACAGCAGCAACAACAGGCGGTAGTTCGCTTTCATGATGATCGTTCAGCCTGTTGCCTGGGGCGGCAGGTCGCCTCAACGGTTCTGCCAGGCGTTGGCGAACAGCCATAGCCATGACACGTGAATAAACCAGCAACCTGGGCTTCGGCATCAATTCGAGAGAACGCATAACGAGCCTGCAACAGCCCCGCCAAACGCAGCCGATGGCCTGTATTGTGCAAAGTCTGGTCACCACCCAAGCGTGCCCAGTTCATCTGGATTGCGCCGCACAACTGTCGCCATCGACCTTGCAGTTGCTGCAACAGCAACAACGTCATGGACGAGCGTGAACACTGTCGTAGTAATGACCCCATGTCGGTCTCCCACTCATACCGCTGTGCCCTGGCTCAGGGTGCAGCTCAATGCGTGGAGCATCACAGGGCTGCTTGAAGCTGTCGGTTCGCTGGCGCGCATAGCCAAACCCATAACGAACCACTCTGCGGCGGCCTGAGTACGCCGGCGCACAGACAGCCCAACACGGCTCCACTAGGCTGAGCGCTTCGGCTGTCATGACAGTACCCACTCGGGAGCAGCAAAATGGACCTCTACCATCACCATATATCGGGCTTCTTCAGCCAGCGCAGCAACGCCGAACAGGCACTGGCACAGCTGATTCAACGCGGTATGCATAGCGAACAGCTGCAAATTTTCAGCAGCGGCATTCAGGCCCAACCTGAACAGGTAGCGCAAACCAGCCGCAACAGGCAGTGGCGCGATAGGCTGATCGACATCGCCATTGGTATGGCCATCGGGATCGGTATTGGTGCGCTGATCGCGGTGGCTCTGATCGTCAGCGAGGCGCGCCTGTTATATACCAGTGCGCTACTGGCACCCTTTGCCCTGATGGGTATGGGTGCTTTCATGGGGGGTGCGCTCGGCAGCGTAATCGGCGCTTCGGCGAGTACCGGCTTGCAGCACGGCAAGCTTACTAAACGACTGGATAAAACCGTCGGCCATGGCGACGTAGTGCTACTGGCACAAACCCACAGTGCGCAGGAAACCACTCTGGCCCGCGAAGTGATCAAGGCCACTGCCGGGCTGGTCAAGGACATCAACATGGCAAACGACCGCACACCACAGCCTTCACAGTGAGCGAGCGCTGCTAGACAGTAAGTGACAGCAGAATATCGGCGTACCACGTACAGTTCAGTCCCAGAGCCTCATCCCGCTCGTGGTCCCGCGAGCCTAGGTCAAAGCGCGCCGAATGTACGCCCAACAGCATCCACGGCAAAGCATCCAGCCCGCTCCCGGGCATGCGCATCACCACAGGCGCACCGCTGCTGCCCCGGTGCGTCCGAGCATCCGTGAGGAAGTAGCCCTGCCCCTGGAAGCGCAGGCCGAAGGAAGACGCCACCACCGCATGGCGTACCACCGCAAGATGGTGCAGAGTGTCGTGAAACCCCAGTGGAAATCCCACCACCAGTAACGCGCTGCCCACTTCGACCCGCGCCTGAGGCGGCTGCAGGTGCGCGGGAGTGAAGGCGTGGTAAACCATGCTCGCAGGCAGGGCTGCCCGGTCGATTTCCAGCACCGCCACATCCACCTCTCCGGCGCCGTCGCAGCCTTGACGCCAGAGACGCTGACCATCGCGGTACAGCGGCATGGAGAACCCTGTGGTCTGCGCCGCATTATGCAAGTCGGTATGCACTTCGATCTCGAGCCGATCCGGAAAATGCTGGCTCGGCTCATCAATCATTACGTGGCGGCTGGTGACGAGAAACAGACGCTGCTCATGGGCGAAGTAGAAACCGCTGGCATTCGCCAACCGTTGTTGGCCGCTAAAGGTGCAAACTCGTACAGCCGTCAGCAGCACCGACTCGATCATCGACATAGCGGTACATCCTTGCAGTGATCGCCCAACGACGTGGGGCAAAGATTAGCTGGCCAGCCACCTGGGTTCAGTTCGCCAGCGCGCATAAGCGCTCTAGCGCACCGACGTCATACCCTGCGGCTGTCAGGCTGCGGCTCAGTCCAAAGGCCTTTACCCGCGCCCGCGGGCAATCTCAGGAGTGTTCCGAATGAGCAGGCCACTGACCGAAATCATCCAGAAGAACTGGCGCACACTCGCCGGCCTGGCGCTGATTGTCTGGGATGAACTGACCCTGGATGAGTTGCTCAAGTCCGGCGGCGATGCCGAGAAACTGACGAACCTGGTGCAACAGCGCTATGACATGCCTCAGGCTGACGCCAGCAAGCAGGTCATGAGCTTTTTCGAACGTCACCGCAGTACCTGAAACAGCTTCATTTCAGGCGATAGCGCGCCAGCTCGCTGGGACTCAGCACGCGCATGCGCGGCGGCTCTGTGCGGTTGATTGCATCAAGGAGTTCCAGCGACACCTGCATGTCCCTGAAATAGGCCACCTGGCTGGCCCGACTGAGATTGCCGGAGGCCGAGTGCACCGAGTCGCTGCCCGAGTAATAGGGTCGGTGGATGCCAACATGGCCACGCACGGTCTTATTTCGCCCCGCTGCCAGCAGGTAGACACAACTGCCCTGACACATGCCCGTGGACGGAACCAGGCTGTCAAAGCCGGTTTCCCGCAACAACCGGCCCATGCGCATGGCCTCACTGACACTGCCACCAATGCTGTCGAGCATGACGACTTTCCGGGCAAACTTACCCGGATTGGCCTTGATGCCCTTGAGCAAGGCCTCATAATCGCCCGGCACAATATCCTCCGAGACCTTGGCTACCAGAATCCGCCCCAAAGTCTTGTGCTGCCCAGCCTGCACCTCGACCTTGGCCAACGCCTGACTGGAACCCAGCAACGCCGCACAGGCGATTACAGCTTGAAACACACTACGCCTCATAAACCCGTTTTTTCCTTAACCCATAGTGCGAATGGATGGGCAAGATACCTTTCCCTCGCTGAGCGCGCACAACCTAATTCATCGCAGAGAGAGCCCCGTGGCCACGATGTTCGAAATCCAGCCCTTCAATCCTGAACACTACCGCCAACAGACACGCCGCAGCACAGTGATCATCGCGTTGAGTTTCGTCGCCACGGCCCTGCTGCTGTCCACACTGACGGTCACGCTGTTCGGGCAGCCTGACGGCGACAACTTTCGCTGGAATCTTGCTGGCGTGGTGCTCGCCCTGCTGCTGACCGCTGCCGTGGTGCGTCGCTTCATGTGGTCACAGCCGTGGATGGCTGCCGCGGCCTACGGCTGGCAGCTCAAACGCAGCCTGATGCGCATTACCAACGTCATGCATCACGTCAAAGCCGGGGTCACTGCCCATGATCCGCAAGCCATGTGCCTGCTGCGCTTTTACCACCAGGGTCTGACCCAAATGCATCAGCTGGATGGCAATTCCAGCGGCCTCAGCGAGGCCGTTGCGGAGATCAACCGACACCTTGAACGCATGGAAAGCCTGGAGATGGACACCGACCAGCCGCGGCTGGATCCAGTCTGGCTTGAGCATGTAAAGAAAATTTCGCCCTTGCCCGGCTGATAACACATCACCGGGCACTGAAGATTAGAGGCTCTGCAACAAGCACCCTTCTCCTTCGGTGAGAGCCTCGATCAGAGTTGCCAGACGAGAGTCAGGCAACGTGCGCGGCAGCAGATCGAAACCGGCGCTGACAAAAACCTGGTTGTCGGCATTGCGCAGGTCGGCAAATGACGATCGCTACCCCAACGGCAAACCACTGCGCATGAACGGCGCGCTTCACCCAGCAAAGATCGCGGGTGACCAAGGCCAATACCATCATCTACCGCTCAAGCCAAACTGACTGCGCCAGCTGTCCTTTGAAAGCGAAATGCTGCCCCAACACGCCGAACCGGAAGATCGCGGGTAGCCTCCATGAGGCTGCCCGCGACGTGGCTCGACGCATCGCCAAGACACCGCAATACCTCATCTCTCGTTACGAACGAAAGAAGGTGGAGATGCTGGATCATGAAATTTGGCCGCTTAGGGCTGCGCGGCCTGACGGGTACGACTGACGAATTCACCATGGCCGCGACCGCGCAAACCCTGCGACGCCTGGCCAAGCTTTTGCCTGAAGGACCACCGCTCACGGGATAGGTACGCCTGCTGCGAGCAGAAAACCTCGAATAAACCCTCAAACCTGAGCAAGGACGCTCAGTGAATTGCCGAAAGGCAACTTGAAGTGGTTTGCAGTCACTTCGGCAGCAGGCACACCTGATCAGCAGACTGCCGCTGAAGCTACGTTGCCAACAGAATCGACCAAAAGCAGTCGCCCAGACGACGAGAAAACCAAAGAACGTTTAATTTTGTACTGAGTAAAAGCCGCCCAAATAGCGTTTTACTGATAGGCCGGGACGAATTTTGCCTGCTCGATAAGCCAATCAATAAGCAAGGCTATCTCAGGGATACCACGACTCTCCTCGTTGCAGATGCAAAAGTAATCCATCCCTGTCGGCACCTTAAGCGCAAATGGCTGTACCAGACGCCCCTCTTCCAGGTCGCGTGATGAATTGATCTCGTCGCTGAGCGCCACACCGTAGCCATCTCTAGCGGCCTGCAAAGCAATGCCGAGATCTTCCAGATGGACGTCGGCATCCCCTGGATAAGGCAAGCGCGCCTCAAGTAACCAGCGTCGCCATTGAGCGCCGTCATCTTCATGCAAGAGGCGGTGATGGATTAGGTCAGAGGGGTGCTTGAGTGCGTGAGGCCCTCGCAGCAACTGCGGGCAGCAGACTGGAAACATGTGCAGATTCTGCAAGGGTCGCCACCAAAAACCTTCCCAGGCCGGAGCGTCATACAGCACGGCAATATCGGCCCGACGCCAATCCACTTCAGAGATATCGTCCGCCGTGATGACACGCAGGTGAATGTGCGGGTGTTCTGCTCGAAAGGCGAACAGCTTCGGCATCAACCAAGAGGCACCAAAAACTGGCTCAGTGGAAATGGTCAGAACTTTTGCCGCAGGCTCACGGAAATGCGCCTCGGAGATCTGTCGCACCCCGTCAGTGATTTCACCAATGCCTCGTGCGACCGCGCGTTGTAGCGCCAAACCCCGCTCCGTCAGCACTAGCTGACGGCCTTGCTTGTAGAACAGGTCGATTCCAAGCGAGCTCTGCAACGCCCTGATTTGCTGGCTGACGGCCCCTGCCGTGACATGCAACTCAGCAGCAGCTGCGCCGACATGCCCCAGCCTTGCAACACATTCAAATACGCGAAACGCATGGAGCGGTGGCATGGGCATAACAACTCTACTGTTTAGTTTTTTTGTCTTTAAAATTGACAATATATATAGATTGATTGCAAACCAAGCAACCCTAACAATTCAGCAGAGCGAGGCCGACAACAACAATTCAACGGTGATCCTATGAAGCGCATGCAACAACAGCCGTGGCAAACAATAGATACCAGAGCTACTTCCATTGCTTGGTGTCCATTCAGTACGGCAGTTGGCAGCCTGCATGCCGCGCTACTGACAGTGTTGATAATGCTTGCCGGCCCGACACTGGCGGCAGAGCGGGTAGTTCAGGTTTATGCCTGGGCGGAGTACTTTGGGCCCGAAACCCTGAAGAAATTCGAGGCTGAGACTGGCATCAAAGTCCAGTACGACACCTTCGACAGTGCTGACGTGCTGGAAACCAAGATGCTGACCGGCGGCAGTGGCTATGACGTCGTTGTGCCGAGTATTGCCATCCTGGATCGATTGATTCAGGCCAAGGCATTGCAGCCGACAGAGATGAAGCGGATGCCCAATGTCGCGGATCTGGACCCCCAGCTGCTTGCGCAGTTGGCTAAGGTTGATCCGGGGAATTTCTTCGCAGTCCCATACACCTGGGGCACCACGGGCTTGGCATTCAACCGACAGGAAGTCGAAAAACGTATCTCCAACCCGCCACTGAGCAGCCTGGATCTGCTGTTCAAGCCTGAATATGCAAGCAGCCTGAAAGACTGCGGCATTTCGCTTATCGACGCGCCTCAGGAAGTGATCAGCATTGCGCTGAATTACCTGGGTAGACCCCCCTTTAGCAAGAACCCCGACGATCTACACGCGGCTCAAGAACTGCTCGCCACCTTGCGCCCGTCGGTTCGCTATTTTTCGACAGGCACGCAAAGTGCTGACCTGTCCAATGGCAACCTCTGCCTGGCACTGACTTATAGCGGTGATGCAGTGCTGGCGAGAAGTCAGGCCGTGGCCGCGAACAAGCTGTTCAGCATCGAATATTCGGTTCCCAAAGAAGGCACGTTGACCTGGATCGATACCCTGGCCATTCCGGTTGATGCGCCCCATCCGCAAGAAGCTAAAGCCTTTATCGAGTTCATAACCCGGCCTGAGGCCATGAGCGAACTCACCAGCAGTTTTTTCTATGCCAACGCCAACCTGGCCGCGATTCCACTGCTGGCGACCAGCATTACTGCTGACCCCGCCATTTATCCCCCAGAGGATGTGCGCCGGACCTTATTCGGCGAACAACCTGTCCCCCTGCGCACGCTGCGTGAGCGCACACGCGCCTGGGCCAACTTCCGTAACCAGCACTGAGCCCCCTATGACAGACGACACCCCCATCATTGATCAGGCCATGACACGCAAGAGCCTCTACGGCACCGAAGCCGAATCGACTTACGGCGGTATCACCAGCTTTATGCGCCGTCGCTACACCCGCGATCTGCGAGGCGTGGATCTGGTCATCAGCGGCGTACCATTCGACACTGCCACCAGCAACCGACCAGGCAGTCGCTTTGGGCCGCGGGCTATTCGCGAGGCCTCGGTACAGTCAGCATGGGCCCGTCACTGGCCTTGGGAGTTTGACCCGTTCGACCTGCTGGCTTGCGTCGATTATGGCGACTGCTATTTCGATTACGGCACTCCGGAACAGACCCCCGCGGCGATCAGGGCGCACGCCGAGAGCATTATTGCCTCGGGCGCAGCGATGCTTACATTGGGCGGTGATCACTTCATCAGCTATCCGCTTTTGCAGGCGCATGCTGCCAAGTACGGCCCGCTGTCCCTGGTCCATTTCGATGCGCACCATGACTTGGAATGCGATGGCGAGGACAAGCGCATAGATCACGGTTCAATGTTCTATCACGCCGTGCGCGAAGGGCTGGTTGACCCTGCGCGGTCCATCCAGATTGGTCAGCGCACCACTAATGATGATGTCATGGGCTTCCAGGTGTTGAATGCCAACGAGGTGCATGAACACTCAGCCAAAGAACTGGCAGAAATCATCCGCACACGGGTAGGTGACAATCCAGTTTATCTGACCTTCGATATCGACTGCCTGGACCCAGCATTTGCGCCAGGCACAGGTACACCCGTGTGCGGCGGCCTATCGAGCCACCAAGCCTTGGCGATTTTGCGAGGGCTGCGCGGTATCAACCTGATTGGTATGGACGTCGTGGAGGTGGCGCCGCCTTATGACCACGCTGAGATTACTGCGCTTGCCGGCGCTGCACTGGCGATGGAAATGATCTGCCTCTATGCAGCGCGGCATAAGTTATAAACCGGTGGCCTTGGATACTACTCGGTAGATGTTCAGCTGCTGTGGCAGCACGTCTGGGTTCTCGATGTGACTGACTTACTCTTGTCCTCCCTCAACGTGGAGGACAAGCCCTGAACATTTACGCTCTGCCTAGGGGTATCAGACTGCGGCAGGCAACCTTGCGAGTACTGGCGATAGGCGTCTATTGGCCGCTTCTGGCCCAGACCGTGTAAAAACGCAGCAAGCGATGGCCATCAATTGCTGAGTGATTTTCTCAGTGCCAGGAGGTCGTGGGAGGCGCCATCAGGTGGTGCTTCGCGTCGACCGCCGCCTGCACGTTGTAGCCGACCATTCCGGTGCCACGCGTTTTCATCGAATGGGCATCGGGATCCGTCAGGGAGATCTGTTTATCCGGTGGTTCATTCAGCTGTACCTCGATCGCCTTGAGTTCCTGCATCTTGGCTTTCAGGGTTGCGATCTTGTCGTGGAGGCGTTTGACCTTGACCTTCGCACTGGCAGGTTCCTGACGATCAGCGGTATCCAGTGCGGTCAGATAGCGATTGATGCTGGACTCGATCGCCTCCATTCGCCGCAGAAGCTTAGCGCTGGTGAAATTGCATCGATCAAGTCACAGCAAGGTCGGCAACGTTTTGACACGGCCTGGGCCAAAAGCGGTCATCTATAAAACAGGTGTCCATTCATACCGCCCGGTTCTGGGACGACAAGGAACCAGCAGATCTCCCGCTGACAGACTCGCGGCTAATTCACCACAACAAAAGCGCAGAAGGCCAGCGATAAGCTGGCCTTCTGCTACGTTGCGGCTGTGTTGTGAATCGTGCCTATGGCGTTATAACACAGCACCATTAGATTGCGGCTGCCCTGCTTTCGGCTTGAAATACAGCGTTTCACCGCGCGTGAGATTAGCCAGGCTGAGATGATCCTTGGCCACTTCAGCTTCGATCGGCTCGCTCTGCCCCGCGACCTTGAGGGTCACGCGGGTGATCGCACCCAGCGGGCGGATGTCACGCACTTCACCGGCCTGATGGCCCTCTTCGGCCTGGCGCGAAAGATGAATCTCGTGCGGGCGGAACAGCACGTGAGTGTCGTCGCCGACATACAGGCGGTTGGCATCACCGAGGAAGTGATAAACGAAATCGCTGGCCGGCTTCTCATACACATCGCCCGGAGAGCCGATCTGCTCGACCACGCCCTTGTTCATTACCACGATACGGTCAGCCACCTCCATCGCCTCTTCCTGGTCGTGGGTGACGAATACCGAGGTCAGGTGCACCTCCTCATGCAGGCGCGCCAACCAGCGGCGCAGCTCCTTACGCACCTTGGCATCCAGGGCACCGAAGGGCTCGTCGAGCAGCAGCACTTTCGGCTCCACCGCCAGGGCGCGGGCCAGGGCGATACGCTGACGCTGACCACCAGAAAGCTGCTCAGGGTAGCGATCTGCCAGCCAGTCGAGCTGCACCAGATCAAGCAGATCGTGGACCTTCTTCTTGATTACATTTTCATTCGGCCGCTCGCCCTTGGGCTTCATGCGCAGGCCGAAGGCGACGTTATCGAACACCGTCATGTGGCGGAACAACGCGTAGTGCTGAAATACAAAGCCGACATTACGGTCGCGCACATCGTGATTGGAGACATCTTCACCATGAAACCCGATGCTGCCGCTGTCCGGGGTTTCCAGGCCGGCGATGATGCGCAGCAACGTGGTCTTGCCGCAGCCGGACGGACCGAGCAGGGCCACCAGCTCGCCGCTCTGGATATTCAGGTTAATGTCGTTCAGCGCTTTGAACGCATTGAAATTCTTGCTGACGTTACGGATTTCGATACTCATGACTTATTCCTCGCCAGCACTGGCTTTCAGGCGGTTGATACGGGACTCGCTCCACTGCTTGAGCAGCAGGATAAACACCGCCATCAGCAACAGCAGACTGGCGACGCTGAAGGCGGCGACGTGATTGTATTCGTTATAAAGAATCTCAACATGCAGCGGCAGCGTATTGGTGTAACCGCGAATGTGCCCAGACACCACCGACACCGCACCAAACTCACCCATAGCCCGTGCGGTGCATAACACCACGCCGTAGATCAGGCCCCATTTGATATTCGGCAACGTCACGTGCCAGAACATCTGCCAGCCATTGGCACCGAGCAGACGGGCGGCCTCCTCTTCCTGGGTGCCCTGTTCCTGCATCAGCGGGATCAGTTCGCGGGCAACGAAGGGCACGGTAACAAACACCGTGGCCAGGACGATGCCCGGCAAGGCGAAGATGATCTGGATATCGTGCTCGCGCAGCCAAGGGCCGAAGAAACCCTGGGCACCGAACAGCAGCACGTAGATCAGACCGGCAATCACCGGCGACACCGAGAACGGCAGGTCGATCAGGGTGACCAGAATGCTCTTGCCGCGAAACTCATACTTGCTGACGCACCAGGCAGCGGCCACGCCGAACACCAGATTGAGTGGCACCGAAATGCCCACCGCGAGCAGGGTCAGCTTCAACGCACTGATAGCGTCAGGTTCGAAAATCGCACCAAAGAAGGTGCCGAAGCCGTGCTTCAACGCCTCACTCAGCACGATAAACAGCGGCAACACGAGGAACAGCAAAAACACCAGCCAGGCGCCGATGATCAGTAGCCGGCGACCAAGCACGTTGCCGCGCCGCGCCGCGTTGGCCGAGGCTGACGCGCTTAGGGTTACAGAAGACATGGCGACCTCCTCAGGACTTAGCGATCTGGCGCTGCAGCAGATTGATCAGCAGCAGCAGAATGAAGGAGACCACCAGCATCAGCACGCCGATCGCCGTCGCGCCGTGATAGTCGTACTGATCAAGCTTGACCATGATCAGCAGCGGTAGGATCTCGGTCTTCATGGGCATATTGCCGGCGATAAAGATCACCGAACCGTACTCACCAACGCCACGCGCAAAGGCCAGCGAGAAGCCCGTCAGCCAGGCCGGCAGCAACGCCGGCAGCAGCACATGACGAAACACCTGCAGCGGCTTGGCACCGAGGCAAGCCGCTGCCTCTTCGACTTCACGGGGAATATCGGCCAACACCGGCTGAATGGTACGCACCACAAACGGCAGGGTGACAAAGGTCAGTGCCAGGGTGATGCCGATAGGCGTATAGGCAATTTTGAAGCCCAGGTCGGTGGCGAACTGACCAACCAGGCCGCTAGGGGCATACAAGGCGGTCAGCGCGATACCGGCAACGGCGGTGGGCAAGGCAAAAGGCAGGTCGATCATCGCCTCTATCACCTTGCGGCCTGGGAAGGTGTAACGCACCAATGCCCAAGCCAGCAATGTGCCAATAATGCCGTTGATGATGGCAGCAGCAAAGGCAGTGGCAAAGCTCAGTTTGAGGGCGGCCAGCACTCGCGGTGCGGAAATGATGGCCCAGAATTCAGCCCAGGTTAGCTGAGCGGCGTGAACGAACATGGCACCCAGGGGAATCAGCACCAACAGGCTGAGGTACACCAGGGTGTAGCCCAGCGTCAGCCCGAAGCCGGGTATGACCGGGGAAGTACGACGAGACATTATCTGTCCTTATCTGCTTCTGCGTTGGAACGCTCAAATCAGCCCTGCCGCCGGTGTCGCCCTTTCCGGCTGGCCTGCAACAAGACCGACGCTTACACAACAAGGGGTGGGCAGCGCACGGCTCACCCACCCCTGCTTATCAGACTTACTGCGCCTTATAGATCTGATCGAACACGCCACCGTCATTGAAGAACTTCGGCTGTGCGGTTTTCCAACCGTTGAAGTCCTTGTCGATGGTGACCAGCTTCAAGTTGGAAAATTGCTGGCTGAAATCCTTGGCAATTTCCTGATTGCGCGGACGGTAGAAGTGCTTGGCCGCCAGACGCTGACCTTCATCGCTGTACAGGTAGTTGAGGTAGGCCTCAGCCACTTTGCGGGTGCCCTTCTTGTCGACGTTCTGATCAACCACGGCTACTGGCGGCTCGGCGAGGATCGACAGCGACGGTGCAACGATCTCAAAGTTATTGCCACCCTCTTCCTTCAGTGCCAGGAAGGCTTCGTTTTCCCAGGCCAGCAGCACGTCACCGATATTGTTGTTAACGAAGGTGATAGCCGAACCACGCGCACCGGTGTCGAGTACTGGCACATTCTTGTAGAGCTTCTCGACGAATTCCTGAGCCTTGGCTTCGCTGCCGTACTTCTGCTGAGCGAAGGCCCAGGCGGCGAGGAAGTTCCAGCGGGCACCGCCGGAGGTTTTCGGGTTCGGGGTGATGACTTCAACGCCCGGCTTGACCAGGTCATCCCAGTCTTTGATGCCTTCCGGGTTGCCTTTTCGCACCAGGAACACGATGGTCGAGGTATACGGCGTGCTCGATTGCGGCAGACGCTCCTGCCAGTTCTCCGGGATCAGCTTGCCGAGCTTGTACAGCTCGTCGATATCACCGGCCAGGGCCAGAGTCACCACGTCAGCACGCAGGCCGTCGATCACCGCACGGGCTTGCTTGCCCGAACCACCGTGGGACTGCTGGATGGTCACCGCTTCATTGCCCTGGGCTTGCCAGTGCTTGTTGAACGCGGCGTTGAATTCACTGTACAGCTCACGAGTTGGGTCGTAAGACACGTTGAGCAGGGTTTCAGCGGCGGCCACCGGGCCTGCAAAAATGGCGCTGGCAAGCGCAGCGAGGGCAAAACGGCGAATGGACATGGTGCGGCTCCTAAAATCTTCGAGTGTTTGTTGGTTTTTCTTTAGGGGTTGGCGGTCAACAACGCATTCGCGGGTGACAGCTGCAATACCGGTGTGTGCTCATGGTTTCTGCTCGGCTCATGCTCACACCCTCCGGTGGTCCAGTCGGGTTTTGAGGCTCGGGGTTGATTTAACGGGTCAGGCGTTCTTGCCGGCCGGTGCCTGCAAGCGGAATTTTTCCTTGCGCTCAATCTGCACGACCTGGCCGTTGTGCATGGTGATTTCCACCGAGCCGAACTTCAGGCCGTTCAGCGCAGCCTGGATCTCGCGCAGGATGCTGGCGTCGTCCTGACCTTCAAGGTTTCGTAGGGTTGCGGTCATGGTAATGCTCCTTGAAATAGCCCCTGTAAGCGGCGAAAACTGGCCGTAGTCGGTGGGCGTGGAGCGGATAATAGTGAGACCACCAATATTCTTAAAAATATTATTTAAGAACATTTATATAATTTATTAGCATATGACATCCCCGGATGGTAACGAACCGAAAAAGCATCTATGGAATAAGTAAATAAGTTCTTATTCTTTTTGATATTCGAAACCCCTGCCTACACTGCAACCATCAAAACTTGCAGGAGGGCGCACGATGCGCAACGAAACTATCCGTTACCTGATAGTGCCGGGCTGGCAAGGATCAGCCGACGACCATTGGCAAAGCCACTGGCAACGCAGCCTGCCGAACAGCGCCCGGGTGGAACAGGCCGACTGGCTAAACCCCAAGCGTGAAGACTGGGTCGGCGAACTACAGCGCAATATCGCCAGCGACCCACGCCCGACCATTCTGATTGCCCATAGCCTGGGTTGCATTACGGTGGCGCACTGGGCGACCCAGGCTCCGGTCGAGTCGCTGCGCCGGGTACGCGCCGCGCTCTTGGTCGCCCCAGCCGATGTGGAACGGACCAACTGCCCGCCAGCGCTGCAGAACTTTGCACCGATTCCCCAGCACTCACTGCCCTTCCCCAGCCAGTTGGTGGGCTCGGATAACGACACCGCCGCCAGTGCTGCACGGGCGATTGAGCTGGCACGCGACTGGGGCAGCGATGTGGCCATTCTTAGCGGCGCTGGGCATATCAATGTGAAGTCCGGGCATCAGCGCTGGGAACAGGGTTTTGCCTACCTCTATCGCCTACAAAGCCGGATCGAGCAGCATGCGCGCCGCCGCGCCTGACTGCGCACATAACAGCCAATAAACCTGACGCCTGAACGGCGTTTGGTCTCGTACAAATCATGCAACCTGCCCGCTCGCAGCCCGAGCCGGGTTGGAGACTCGTCTATGAGCCAGAACAGCTTCAGCGGCCAGCCGCTGCTGACCTTTCCCGATGCGGAAAAAAGCCCGCTGAGCATCCGCGCCAAGGCGCTGGTGTTTATCGATCCCCGCTCCCGGCAGCTACGCGACCAGGTCGAGCTGCTTGCCACACAACCTTTACCGCTGCTGATTGAAGGCGAAACCGGCACCGGTAAAGAGTTGTTGGCGCGGCATATCCACCGCGCCAGCGAACGGCCAGGGCTATTTGTCGCGCTCAGCTGCAGCGGCCTCAGCAGCAAGCATGCCCAGGCAGAACTGTTCGGCTACGCCGCCGGCGCCTATCAAGGCAGCGCCAGCAGCCGAGCCGGCTGGTTTGGCTCGGCCAACCACGGCACCCTGTATCTGGATGAAATCGGCGACCTGCCGCTGCCGCTGCAAGCTGAACTGCTCAGCGCCCTGGAAACCGGTGAAGCATTGCGCGTCGGCGCTAGCCAGCCGAGCCCGGCGGATGTCAGGCTGCTGGCTGCAACCAGCATCGACCTGGCTCAGGCCGTGGCGGCGGGCAAATTCAATGAGCGGCTATACGGTTATCTCAGCGACGGCCGCCTTGACCTGCCGCCGTTGCGTGAACGCACCGGCGATATTCTGCCCATGGCGGAATACTTCCTTGGCATCTACGCCCAGCGCCTGAGTCTGCCGCTGCCAGTCATCAGCGATGCCGCGCAGCAGCGCCTGGAAGCGCACAACTGGCCAGGCAATACCCGCGAGTTGGAAAACGTCATCCACTTCGCCCTGCTGGTCAGCAGCGGTGATGAGATTCTCAGCCAGCACCTCAATCTGGTTGGCAGCGTTGCGCCCCTTACAGCCGTGCAAACCTCGATTGAGGCGATACTCAATGATGCTCAGCCTGAGCAATTGCGCTGGTTGCAACAACTGCTCAACGGTAGCCAAGAGCGCCTGCACACTTTAATCAACGTCGCAGACACCCCTGGCTAGCCAGAACGCCGATTACCAGTAACGGCGTATACGCAGCCCGAGCAAAACACCCACTAAACAAAACACCGCAAATACCCAGCCGGACAACGCGCCGGCCATGATCCCCGAGAGCAGCGTGCCTACGGTGCAACCCAGCGCCAGCATGCTGCCCCAGCCCAGCAAAATGCCGCCGAGCAGATTACGCAGCAGTTCACTGACGCGCGGACGCTTGGGCTGGAAATCCCCTGCCAGCAAAGCGCTGGCCCAGGACGCCACAACCAGGCCGAGAATAAACAGACCGTTGTTCGACAGCAGCGCCTCTTTGACTGCCGTGGCGCAGCCAGAAAAACTGTCCAAACCTTCCAACCGCTCCGGTAGCCAGCCCAGCCCGTCTGCCGCGGTGCGCGCCACACTGCCTAATTCCGCCGTCACGCCCAGTGGGCCAACACGCAGGTAACTCAAGGTCGCGAGAAAGCCGATCAGCACACCGCCCACCCAGGTCGGCCAGCGCTGGCCAAACAGCAGCTGCCGCAGGTTGCGCGCAACCACGCGCGGTTCAGTGCTCGCTTGTACATGCAACAACAGCCAGCAGGCCAGACCACCGAGCAAAGCGATCTGCAACAGAAACGACACGCCATAGCCCTGCCAGGCCGGCAACCAGACCACCGGAGCCTGCTGGATGCTCAGCAGATACAGCGGGTTCCAGCAGAGAAAACCCAGAAAGAAACCGATCAAGGCGCCGCACAGCGCAAACAGCGAAGCAAACGCGCCCTCGCCCAAGCGGTAGAGATGGGCACTGATGCACGAACCGGACAGCGCCATGCCGATGCCAAACACCGTAGCGCTCAACCCCAGCACCCAACTCAGCGGCCCGACATGCGCATCCGGCGGCAAGCGGCCCAGCGTTGGGTCCGGTAGAAATGCACCGAATACCAAGTGATAACCCAGGGTGCCCACCGCCAATGCGGCGATGATGCCGAGCAACCCATCCGGTTTGCCCTGCTCGATAAAGTCGCGGGTCAAGCAGAAAAAGCAGAAGCGCGAACGCTGCAACAACAGGCCAAACAACGCCCCGCCGAGCAAGGACAGGCTCAACGCCTGGCTGTCGCTGTCCGCGCCGCCCAACCGCCAGGCGGCAAACACCAGGGTCAGGCTCAATGCCACTGCCCATGTACTGGCCCAGCGTCCCGACGCCTGCAACGCAGTCGTTGCCATAGTGGCTCCTCACATAAAAGAAGAGTGAGCGCCCTGCCTGAACGCTCACCCTAACAGGGGCATGGGGCTGGCCCATGCCATGACTTTTTCACCGTAGTGCAGGCTTATTTGCCGCCCCACACAGTGCCGGCCACGTTGACCACCGGCACGCCCACGGCATTGCCGTATTCGGTCCAGGAGCCATCGTAGTTACGTACGTCGTAACCGAGGATTTTCTTCAGGGCGAACCAGGTGTGGCTGGAGCGCTCACCGATGCGGCAGTAGGTGATGATCGGCTTACTGCCATCGATACCCACCGCGCCGTAGACCTTTTTCAGCTCTTCAGCCGATTTGAAGGTGCCATCGGCGGCTACTGCCTGCCCCCAAGGGACGTTGACTGCGCCCGGAACGTGGCCGGCGCGCACAGCCAGTTCCTGTACACCTTGCGGGGCAAAGACCTTGCCGTTGTATTCATCCGCGGAGCGGATATCCACCAGTTGCACGTCGCTGCGTTTCTCTGCCGCTGCCAGTAAGTCCGGGAGGAAGGCGCGCAGGTTTTTATTCGCTGCCTTGACCGTGACATTACCGGCTACCGGGGTTTTCGCGCGGTTATCCAGGGCGCGTTTTTCCGCCTCCCACTTCACCCGTCCGCCATCGAGCAGTTTGACGTTGTCCACGCCATACACATCGAACACCCAGGCGCCCCAAGCGGCGAACCAGTTGTTGTTATCGCCATAGAGCACCGTGGTGGTGTCCGCCGAGATGCCCGATTTACGCAACAGCGCCTGAAAGTTTTCCTGGCTGGCGATATCACGGCGCACCGGATCAACCAGATCACGGTGCCAGGCAAAGTTCACCGCGCCGGGGATATGCCCACGCTCGTAAACGCCCGGTACAACACTCACCTCGATGATCCGCACCTTGGGGTTGTTCAGGTTCTTTTCCAGCCACTCGGTACTGACCAGCACATCACTGGCGGCCAGCGCCTGCGCGACTTGTAACAATGTGGCCGCCGCCAACAGGCCGGCACCCAACAGGTTTTTGATAGTCATTTCACACTGCCTCAACGGTTATGAAACACGGCCGGATGGCCCTATTGGTTTACGGGTTTATCAATCTGCTGCATGTCTTTTCTGCGCGCCCCTCCCTGTCGTGTCAGCCATACAGCGAAGGCGTGGGCGCCTTGCCATTGAGTAACCAGTGCCCGAGATCGCGCACCTTGTAATCGAGCGGGTCATGCAGGCTGTGCACCCGCACGTTTCTCCAGAAGCGGTCAAAGCCGTATTTCGAGCGGGTGGAGCTAGCCCCCATGCTTTCAAAAATGCGCGAGGTGATTTCAAGCGCGGCGCGCGCCGACACCACCTTGGCTTCGCTGATGGCCAAGGCCACCTCAGCGCGCTCGGCAGCGGTAAGCGCAGGTTTCTCCCAGGCGCTCTGCAGACGTTGCGCGGCGTTGTCGGCCAGCAACTGAGCACTGCGATAGAGCAGCCACAGCTCGCCATAGCGCTGCTGGATAAAGGGATCGTCACTGGCCAGGGCCACCCCGGAAGACGGCCAGGCGCGGCTGTGTTCGCGGGTGTAACGCAGCGCGCCATCCAATGCGCCCTGGGCATTGCCCAGGTACAACTGGGTGAGGATCAATTGCGACAGGCAGGCGCGTAGCGTGGTACGCGGGCTCACGCCGCTGGGGCCGAGCAGCTCGCTGCTGTCGACAAACACATTCTCGAACTGCACCGTGCCGCTGTCTGTCTGGCGCTGGCCGAAACCATCCCAGTCATCATTCACCGCCAACCCTTCACGCTGGCTGGGCAGCACGATAAATACGCGGTCCTCCGGGTTGTGACTGCGCGGCGCGCTGATCACCAGCGCATCGGCGCCCAAGGCACCGGAGCAGAACGACTTGCTGCCATTGAGCTCGTAATGCTCCTCACGGCGGCTGAGTTTCAGGCGGGTATCGCGGCCGTTGGTGGCATTGCCCCAGAACCAGCGCTCATGCACCGTGCGGCTCAACCAGTGGCGCTGCTGGTCGGGGCTGCCAAACAGCAAAATGGTCGCCACTTGCAGGTGCTGAAAGGCAAACAGATGGGCCAGCGAACTGTCCACGGCGGCCAGGTAACGAATGATTCGGTAGATCTCCGGCCACACCAGGCCCTGACCACCAAACTGCTGGGGAATGGCCAGGGTCAGCAAGCCGCTGTCACGCAGCAACTGACGCTCGGCCTGGGCGCTACCGCCCTGGCGATCACGCTGCACGGCAGTGGCCGCCAGCTTGCGCGCCAGGCGTTCAACCTTGCCGCTGCGGTTGGCAAAATCACTGGGAAAAAGCCGTGGGTCGAACAGTGGCGCAGCACTATCGAAGGCCTGGGAATTGGCGCGAAGCTCGGCGGCCATGGTTATTGCGCCTTCCAGATAGCCGCATCAGGGCCGTTGCCGGTTGTGCGCAGGCCGCCATCGCTAACTACAACGTGAGCAATTTTTGCGTGTTGATTGCGACCTTGCGGCAGCAGCAAACGCACCTGATAAAGGCGCGGCGCAGGGGTCTGCTCGACAATAGCGGAATCTAACTGGCCCCACAGCGGGCTACTCAACGGGGCAGTCTGCTGATAGCTGCTGCGCAGGTAGGTTGCAGCCTCGACAGGCAGCACGCTGACCGACGCCAAGCTCAGCGCCAAGCACAGACTTAAAAGAGGGTGACGCTTGAATACGCAGCGATTGGGCATGGCAGGCCTCATCAAGGACGTGCCGACCTTTTATGCAGGCCGGATCATCACAAACTTCAGGGTTGAACAGGAAGTCCGGTGATCCGGTGGTGACAAGCTAAATGATCTAAAAAAGATGAGGCCAATAATTTTTAGAAATTAGCTTATGGGTATCACGCCTAAGCATGACTTATTCTTTTTGGTTACTACAAAGTGAAAATAAATTCTTTTTAGGGATTAGCAATAATCCCTACAGTGCGCCCAAGCCGACAGCGGACTGCCGCACCGGCCCCATAACAGGGGCTCCTTGATTGCGCTAAGACAGGTGCAACGCACACCGTCGGCCCGAGCCCCTCTGCAGCGCCACACACATAACAGACCTGCACTGGAGCATCGAGCATGAAAAAAACCACCCTGGCCCTGGCCATCACTTTGGCCGCCGTCGCCAACCAGGCCACCGCAGCCGGTTTTATCGAAGACAGCAAAGCCACCCTCGGCCTGCGCAATTTCTATTACGACCTGAACACCAAGAACACCGCCGACGACCGCGGCGCAGCCAACGAGTGGGGCCAGGGTTTCCTCTTCAACTACACCTCCGGCTTCACCGAAGGCACCGTCGGCTTCGGCCTGGACGCGGTCGGCCTGCTCGGCCTCAAACTGGATGGTGGTGGCGATGGCGACACCAGTGACAGCCGCAAGCCTGGCCAGCTGTTCCCGCTGGATCGCGATGGCAAGGCGGTGGACGACTACAGCAAGGCCGGCGTGACCGCCAAGGTACGCCTGTCCAAGACCGAGGGCCGTATCGGCACCCTGCAGCCCAAGCTGCCGGTGGTGACCTTCAACGACGGTCGCCTGCTGCCGCAACTGTTCGAGGGTGGCCAGGTCACCTCCAACGAGATCGACAACCTGACGCTCACCGCCGGCCAGCTGGAGCACACCAAGACACGCTCCTCCACCGACGACATCTCCCTGCGCATCGCCGGTGCCACTGCGGTTAGAGGCGTGCAGGCCGACAGCAACAAGTTCTACTACGGCGGTGCCGACTACAAGATCAGCAAGGACCTGCTGGCGCAGTACTACTACGGCAACCTGGACGATTTCTACAAACAGCACTTCCTCGGCCTGACCCACAGCTTGGGTCTGGGCGCAGGCGCGCTGAAGACCGACCTGCGCTACTTCCACAGCGACTCCGACGGCAAGAACGGCAGCGCTGCCGGTCGCGCCGACGGCTACCTGGCCCAGGGTGAAATCAACGGTGCCAACCGGGTGAGCGGTGTCGAGGTGGACAACAAAACCTGGAGCGCCTTGTTCACCTACACCCTCGGCGGTCACGCGCTGAGTGCCGGCTACCAGCAGGTATCGGGCGACAGCGCCTTCCCGTTCCTCAACCAGGGTGACGGCTCCACCGCTTACCTGATCACCGACCGCCAGATCGGCAAGTTTCTTTCCGCCGGCGAGCGCACCTGGCTGGCCGAGTACGCCTATGACTTCACCAAGATCGGCGTACCGGGCCTGAAAGCCACCGCCACCTATCTGTCCGGCGACAACATCGACGCCGTCGGTGGTGATCGCAAGGAATGGGAACGCGACTTCCGCCTCGACTACGTGCTGCAGGAAGGTGCCCTCAAGGGCCTCGGCTTCTCCTGGCGCAACGCCTCGCTGCGTGGCAACACCACCGCGACCGATGCTGACGAGAACCGCCTGATCGTCAGCTACAGCCTGCCGCTGCTGTAACGCTTAAATGGCAACCGGCCTGACCACAGGCCGGCTTTAACCCTGAGATAGCTCTGACCTGAAGTGCCCGTCCACGGGTCGACAGGCGACAACCCTAACCAGAGGAAAGGACCATGAGTCTGTTCAATCTGCGTCGGGGGCTGACCGCCCTGTTTGTGGCGATTCTGCCTGCCGGCGCCTATGCCGAAACACCCAAAGAAGTCCGTCTGGACTACGCCTATTACGCCCCCACCAGCCTGGTGCTCAAGCAACAAGGGCTGCTGGAAAAAGCCCTTGCGCCGCAAGGCATCAGCGTCAAATGGGTATTCAGCCAGGGTAGCAACCGCTCACTGGAATACCTCAATGGCGGCAGCACCGATTTTGCCTCCACAGCGGGCCTGGCCGCCGTACTCAGCCGCGCCAACGGCAGCCCGATCAACACCGTCTACGTGGCCAGCCGTCCGGAATGGACCGCCCTGGTCGTGCCCAAGGATTCGCCGATCAACAGCCTGGCTGATCTGAAAGGTAAGAAAATCGCCGCCACCAAAGGCACCGATCCATTCCTGTTCCTCCTGCAAAGCCTGCAGAAAGCCGGTTTAAACAAAAACGCCGTGGAAATTGTCCACCTGCAACACCCTGATGGCCGCACGGCACTTGAGCGTGGCGATGTCGACGCCTGGGCCGGTCTTGATCCACTGATGGCCTCCAGCCAACTGCAAGCCGGTTCGCGCCAGCTGTACCGCAACCTCGACTTCAACAGCTACGGCGTGCTCAACGTCACCGAGAAATTCGCCGCCACCCAGCCTGAGCTGATCAAGCAGGTGATCGCGGCCTACGAGCAGGCCCGCGAGTGGGCGATTGCCAACCCGGATGCCCTGGCCCAGTTGCTCGCCGACGAAGCCAAGCTGCCGCTGGAAGTGGCCAAACTGCAACTGTCGCGTACCGACTTCAGCAACTCGCAGCCCGGTGCCGAGCATATCGCCGCGCTGAAAGCCGCCGCGCCGATCCTGCTGGATGAGCAACTGGTTCGCCCGGGCACTGACGTGGCCAAGGTGGTGGAGCAACTGATCAGCTCGCAACTGGCGGCCAGTGTGATCAAGCAATCCGTAGCCAAGGCGAGTAACTGAGTCATGGGTACCCTCAACCTCAGGCTTAGCCGTTGGGCCGAGCGCTTACCCAGCCTGCGTCCATCGCTGGCCAATCTGCGTGGTTGGGCGGTACCTCTGGCGCTGTTGCTTGGTTTGGAAGCGCTGGTGCGTTTCGGCGTGTTGCCGGCGCACCAGATGCCCGCCCCCACTCAAGTGGCGCAAACCCTGTACCACCTGGCCGTCAGTGGCGAGTTGCTGCGGCATATCAATGCCAGCCTGCTGCGGGTGGCGGCTGGTTTTATCATCGGTGCCGGCCTGGCTACCGTGATTGGCACCTGGGTTGGCCTTAGCCGCCGCGCCGAGGCCTATCTAGAACCAACCTTTCAGGCGCTTCGGGCGATTCCCAGCCTGGCCTGGGTGCCTCTGCTGCTGCTCTGGCTGGGCATTGATGAAACGCCCAAGGTGGTGCTGATTGCCCTGGGCGCATTCTTTCCGGTGTACCTGGCGCTGTTGGCCGGCATCCGCAATATCGACCGCAAGCTGGTCGAGGTCGGTCAGCTCTATCAGCTCAGCCGCTTTGCCCTGGTGCGGCGGATTCTTCTACCGGCCGCCCTGCCCAACCTGTTTACCGGACTGCGTGGGGCGCTGAGCCTGAGCTGGATGTTCCTCGTGGCGGCCGAGCTGATTGCCGCTACGCGTGGCCTTGGTTACCTGCTCAGTGATGGTCGGGAAACCTCACGGCCGGACCTGGTGATTGCCGCCATTCTCTTGTTGGCGGTGCTCGGCAAACTCAGCGACAGCCTGCTCAAATACTGGGAAACCCGCGCCCTGAGCTGGCGCGACAGCTATCAGGGCGGAGGAAACTGAACATGAGTGCACTCCTGCAGCTGCAGAACATTCATAAAGCCTACGACGGCTTGCACGTCCTCGATGATGTCAGCCTGAGCCTGGCGCCCGGTGAAATTGTCAGCCTGCTCGGCCCCAGCGGCTGTGGCAAAAGCACCCTGCTGCGCATCGCCGCCGGGCTTGATCAAGACTTCAGCGGCGCGCTGGAATTCAACCCATTGCTGCAGTTCGGTCGTGGCACCGGCATCGGCGTGGTGTTTCAGGAACCGCGATTGATGCCCTGGCTGACAGTGGCGCAGAACGTCAGCTTCGCCGATGGCTGGATTGCCGACGACAAGTGGGTGCAGCAACTGCTGCGCGATGTCGGCCTCAGCGGCCATGCCGACGCCCTGCCCAAGCAGCTTTCCGGCGGCCAGGCGCAGCGCGCGGCGATTGCCCGCGGGCTGTATGGCAGGCCTCACGTCTTGCTGCTCGACGAGCCGTTCAGCGCGGTGGATGCCTTCACCCGCATGAAACTGCAGGACCTGCTCAGTGAGCTGGCCGAACGCTATGAAATCGCCGTACTGCTGGTTACTCACGATCTCGACGAGGCGTTCTACCTGAGTGACCGCGTGCTGATCCTCGGCGGTACACCCAGCCGGCTGCAACGCGAACTGGCGGTACCGCTGGCGCGGCCACGGGACCGGCGCAGTGCCGAACTGGCCTACCTGCGTGGCGAGGCCCTGACCGAGCTGTACCAGTCCCACGCGATCTAAACGAATTCCTCAAGGTGGAATATTTACCGGGCGCATGGCCCGGTTTTTTTTGGCTATGTACCCATTAGGTGTTGCACACAGTACGAGCGCAGGTCGCATGGGTAGGTTGGGTTGAGGAGACCGACGCGACGAAGCCCAACGCGGCATGCCGCAGCCTGTTGGGCTTCGCTGCGCACAACGCCAACCTACGGTTTATCGCCTCACAACACGCAATAGGTGCATGGTCTCTTGGCCTTCAGTGGCGAGCTCGTAATCGTTGTTGTTGCTTCTACGACTGCATGGATGCAGGAGGTAGAGCGAAGTCGGATGGCCGAGCCGAAAGCCCCTTCCACAACAACCTCGACCTGTCTTCAATCGCCAACCTCATATGCATTTAAATGCTAAATAAATCGTTATTTATTCTTTTTAAAATATAAAAAGCCTAAGCATAGTGAACACCACACCACGACTTAACCAAGGAGAACACGCATGACCATCCGCCTCGGCGACATCGCCCCCGACTTCGAACAGGACTCCAGTGAAGGCCGCATTCGCTTCCACGAATGGCTGGGCAATAGCTGGGGTGTGCTGTTCTCCCACCCGGCTGACTTCACCCCGGTGTGCACCACCGAACTGGGTTTTACCGCCAAGCTGAAAGAGCAATTCGCCGAGCGTGGCGTCAAGGCCATCGCCCTGTCGGTCGACCCGGTGGACTCGCACATCAAATGGATCGACGACATCAACGAAACGCAGAACACCAAGGTCAACTTCCCGATCCTGGCCGACGCTGATCGCAAGGTCTCCGACCTCTACGACCTGATCCACCCGAACGCCAACGACACCCTGACCGTGCGTTCGCTGTTCATCATCGACCCGAACAAGAAGGTGCGCCTGATCATCACCTACCCGGCCAGCACCGGGCGCAACTTCCACGAGATCCTGCGGGTGATCGACTCGCTGCAACTGACCGACAGCCACAAGGTCGCCACCCCGGCCAACTGGGTCGACGGTGATGAGGTGGTGATCGTGCCATCGCTCAAGGATGAGGACGAAATCAAGCAGCGCTTCCCCAAAGGCTACCGCGCCGTCAAACCTTACCTGCGTCTGACCCCGCAGCCGAACCGCTAAGGACTGAAGATGCTTGTCGTATCACTGGGCGGCAGCCCGAGCCTGAAATCACGCAGCAATATTCTGCTCGAGCGCGCCAAGCGTTGGTTGCAACTGCGCGGTGTTGAAGTAATCAGCTACCAAGTACGTGACTTCAACGCCGAAGACCTGCTGTTTGCCAATTTCGGCAGCCCGGCCGTGCAGCAACTGATTGAGCAGGTCAGCCGCGCCGACGGCGTCATTGTCGCCACACCGGTGTACAAGGCGTCGTTCTCCGGCGCACTGAAGACCCTGCTCGATGTGCTGCCCGAGCGCGCGCTGAACCACAAGGTGGTGCTGCCCATTGCTACCGGCGGCAGCAGCGCCCACATGCTGGCCGTGGACTATGCGCTCAAGCCGGTGCTGGCGGCGCTGAAAGCGCAGGAAATGCTGCACGCCATCTTTGCTGACGACGGCCAGATTGCCTACGGCGAAAACGGCGCTGCTGCGCAACTGGCACCGGCGCTGGAACAACGGTTGGATGATGCCTTGCAGCACTTCCAGCAAGCCCTGGCCCGTCGGCCAGCCCCGATTGATCCGGGCGTATTGAATGATCGACTGATCAACGCCCGCTGGAGTATCTGACACGCTTTACCCCTCCTTACTCGCCCGCCAACGGGCAAGCAGGTTGCCACCCAATACCCCCATCAGCAAAGGAGAGCGCTATGCGCACAATCACTTTGCGTCGGAGTCTGGTCGCCCTGTTTGCCGCGGCCATTTCCTTCGGCGCCATCACCCAAGCACAAGCCGAAACATTGCGTATCGGCTATCAGAAATACGGCACCCTGGTACTGCTCAAAGCCAAGGGCACCCTGGAAAAGCGCCTGGCCGATAAAGGCATCGATGTTAAATGGACCGAGTTCCCTGGCGGCCCGCAGCTGCTCGAAGGGCTGAACGTCGGCTCGGTGGACTTCGGCACCACCGGCGAAACCCCACCGGTATTTGCCCAGGCCGCTGGCGCGAACCTGCTGTATGTCGCCTATGAGCCACCGGCACCCACCAGCGAAGCCATTCTGGTACCCAAAGATTCGCCGCTGAAATCGGTCGCCGATCTCAAGGGCAAGAAAATCGCCCTGAACAAAGGCTCCAACGTGCACTACCTGCTGGTACGCGCCCTGGAAGATGCCGGCCTGAAATACAGTGACATCCAACCGGTGTACCTGCCGCCGGCCGATGCCCGCGCCGCCTTCGAACGTGGCAGCGTCGACGCTTGGGTCATCTGGGACCCCTTCCAGGCTGCCGCAGAGAACCAGTTGCAAGCACGCACCCTGCGTGATGGCCAAGGCCTGGTGAACAACCACCAGTTTTACCTGGCGACCAAACCGTACGCCGAGAAAAACCCGGAAGTGGTTGAAGTGCTGATCGACGAGATCCGCAGCATTGGCGAATGGACGAAAAACAACAGCGCCGAGGCCACCGCCCAGGTTGCCCCATTGCTGGGTCTGTCGGCCGAAATCACCCGTGTTGCCGTCGAGCGCCAAAGCTATGGCGCGCAGCTGATCAGCCCGGAAGTGGTCGTGGCGCAGCAGAAGATTGCCGACACCTTTACCGATCTGAAACTGATCCCCAAGCGCCTGGTGATCAAGGACGTGATCTGGAAAGCCCCGACTAAGGCGTCCCCGGACAAGGTCGCAACAGCCCAATAACCACTCGCGACAGCTGCACCACCGTAGCCCGGATACCTTCCGGGCTACGCCACGATTTCGTAAGAGGAGACCACTCCATGAGCTTGAATATTTTCTGGTTCCTGCCTACCCATGGCGACGGCAAATACCTGGGCACTGCCGAGGGCGCACGCGCCGTCGATCACGGTTACCTGCAGCAGATTGCCCAAGCAGCCGACCGCCTTGGCTTTGGCGGTGTTCTGATCCCGACTGGACGCTCCTGCGAGGACTCCTGGCTGGTGGCAGCATCGCTGATTCCCGTGACCCAGCGCCTGAAATTCCTTGTCGCCCTGCGCCCTGGGATCATTTCCCCGACGGTGGCGGCGCGTCAGGCCGCGACCCTGGACCGTCTGTCCAATGGCCGCGCGCTGTTCAACCTGGTGACCGGGGGCGACCCGGATGAGCTGGCCGGCGATGGCCTCAACCTGTCCCACGCCGAACGCTACGAAGCCTCGGTGGAATTCACCCGCATCTGGCGCCGCGTGCTGGAAGGTGAAGTGGTCGACTACGCCGGTAAACATATTCAAGTCAAAGGCGCCAAACTGCTGTATCCCCCGATTCAACAGCCGCGTCCGCCGCTGTATTTCGGCGGCTCGTCGGAAGCCGCGCAGGATTTGGCCGCCGAGCAGGTCGAGCTGTACCTGACCTGGGGCGAGCCACCGGCTGCAGTAGCCGAGAAGATCGCTCAGGTGCGTGAAAAGGCCGCTGCGCAGGGCCGTGAAGTGCGCTTCGGCATTCGCCTGCACGTGATCGTGCGCGAAACCAACGCCGAAGCCTGGGCCGCCGCCGACAAGCTGATCAGCCATGTCGATGACGACACCATTGCGCGTGCCCAGGCCTCCCTGGCGCGCTTTGATTCGGTCGGTCAGCAACGCATGGCCGCCTTGCACGGCGGCAGCAAGGACAACCTGGAAGTGTCCCCCAACCTCTGGGCCGGAGTCGGCTTGGTGCGCGGCGGTGCCGGCACGGCACTGGTTGGCGATGGCCCGACCGTGGCCGCTCGGGTCAAGGAATACGCCGAGCTGGGCATCGACACCTTTATCTTCTCCGGCTATCCGCACCTGGAAGAGTCGTACCGAGTTGCCGAACTGTTGTTCCCGCACCTGGACGTCAACCGCCCAGAACTACCCAGCGGGGCCGGCTATGTCAGCCCCTTCGGTGAAATGGTCGCCAACGACATCCTGCCCAAGGCGGCGTCGGCCAGTTAAGCGCAAGCCCCCTGACCTGACGGCACTCAGGAGCAGAGGGAGATGTGGACAAGGATTCTTCGAGGTAACCGATGAGCAACGCAACCTTACACAACCTGGCTCTGCGCCTGGCCCCGTGGGCCTTGCCGGTGGCGCTGCTGACGGCCTGGCAACTGGCGGTGGTCAGCGGCCTGCTGTCCACGCGCATTCTGCCGGCCCCCAGCGCGGTCCTCAGCGCCGGCTGGGAGCTGCTGCGCAGCGGCGAAATCTGGACCCACCTGGCCATCAGCGGCTGGCGCGCCGGTATCGGTTTTGCCATCGGTGGCGGCCTGGGTCTGTTGCTGGGCTTTATCACCGGCCTGTCGAAATGGGGCGAGCGCTTTCTCGACAGCTCGGTGCAGATGATCCGCAACGTGCCGCACCTGGCGCTGATCCCGCTGGTGATCCTGTGGTTTGGCATCGACGAGAGCGCAAAGATCTTTCTGGTCGCCCTCGGCACCCTGTTCCCGATCTACCTGAATACCTACCACGGCATCCGCAACGTCGACCCGGCGCTGGTGGAAATGGCGCGCAGCTATGGCTTGTCCGGCTTCAGCCTGTTCCGTCAGGTGATCCTGCCCGGCGCCCTGCCCTCGATCCTGGTCGGCGTGCGTTTCGCCCTGGGCTTTATGTGGCTGACGCTGATCGTCGCGGAAACCATTTCCGCCAGCTCCGGCATCGGTTACCTGGCAATGAACGCCCGCGAGTTCCTGCAAACCGACGTGGTGGTACTGGCCATTCTGCTCTATGCCGTGCTCGGCAAGCTGGCGGATGTGGCCGCACGAACACTTGAGCGTATCTGGCTGCGCTGGCACCCGGCCTATCAGGTCAAGGGAGGTGGACAATGACTGCGCTGCACACCCTCAAACGCGGCATCCCACTGGCAATCAATGCGATCCACAAGGCCTTCGGCGAACGCGAAGTGCTGAAGAATGTTCAGCTGAACATTCCCGCCGGGCAGTTTGTCGCCGTGGTCGGCCGCAGTGGTTGCGGCAAGAGTACCCTGCTGCGCCTGCTGGCCGGCCTGGACGTACCCACCCAGGGCGAACTGCAGGCTGGCAACGGCTCGCTGGCCGCCTCACGCGAAGACATTCGCCTGATGTTCCAAGACTCGCGTCTGCTGCCCTGGAAGCGGGTGATCGACAACGTCGGTCTGGGTCTGTCCGGCAACTGGCGACCACAAGCGCAACAGGCGCTGGAAGCCGTTGGCCTGGCGGATCGCGCCAATGAATGGCCTGCTGCTTTATCTGGCGGACAGAAACAGCGCGTGGCCCTGGCCCGTGCGCTGATCCATCAACCGCGCCTGCTGCTGCTCGACGAGCCACTCGGGGCACTGGATGCCCTGACCCGAATCGAGATGCAGCAACTGATCGAACGCCTGTGGCAACAGCACGGTTTCACCGTGTTGTTGGTGACCCACGACGTCAGCGAAGCGGTGGCGATTGCCGACCGGGTCGAAGACGGCCAGGTTGGCCTGGACATCAGTGTCGATCTGCCACGCCCGCGTCAGCGTGCGTCGGCACGCCTGGCGGCTGTTGAGGAACAGGTGCTCAACCGCGTGCTGTCGCTGCCGGAGCTGCCACCGCAACCGGACCCCGTTTCACCCTTGCCCACGCAATTGCGCTGGGCACTTTAAACCAGCCCGCGCCCGGAGCATTGGGGCGCGGTGCAACATCCTCCCGGAATGCATCCGGGCTACTTGAGACCTGAAAGGAGCATCACCATGACCATTAAAGCCATCAACGTCCGCAACCAGTTCAAAGGCACCATCAAGGAAATCGTGCTGGGCGACGTACTCTCGGAAATCGACGTACAGACAGCCTCCGGTATCGTCACCTCGGTGATCACCACCCGCTCGGTGAAAGAACTGGAACTAGGCGTGGGCAGCGAAGTGATTGCCTTCGTCAAATCCACCGAGGTATCAATCGCCAAGCTGTGAGCAACAATGAAGTGGGCGGCTACCGCCCACACATTGATTAAAGATCGATTTACCATGCGGCTGAAAATGAACTGGCCGCGCGCATGTAGGATTTTATTGTCGCTAGAAATGCGCCTGGTCAACTGACCGAATTTTCCCAATGCCACGCATTGACCGGGATACGTGTCGAATGGCCGACCTTGGCCAAGTACTTATCGACTAGATCCTTAAGCAGCACACCGCCCTTCTTGGTGCACTCGATTGCACCAAGAACACTCAGCTCAGTCTCACGGTGCTTCACCCGCGCCTCGGCCGCCGTCTTGCGTGCGAGGGTCTGGCGTGATGTGGAAACGTGCATCCCATCTTTTTGGATTCGAATCTGAGCGGTGTAACTGATCGTGCCGTCAGCCTCGGCTAAGGTGTCCCATCGCATATCCGTGGCGCCGATGATGAGTTGGACTGACTTTTTCTGAACACCAGTAAAGAGCTATATAAAGGCACAGTCGCTCAAGCACGTACCACTTTCGACAGCCATTGATCCGTAACACTCCTCCTCACCTAGCCAAGTGACTGGGCTTCTCGCCTTCAAATCCAAGGTCTTCACTGCGCGATTTTCAGCACGTCGGCCCTCCTCTCGTGAAAACTCCAAACACATATACTTATTCCCAAAAAGTATTTATTAACGATTTATTAGATCATTTAACTTGCATCTACCGGATCACCGGACCTGCTGAACCCCATTTAATCCCGTGATCCGGCCACTCCTGCACAGCAGTCGATTGGCTGTTTAGGAGTCCTACCATGCTCAATAAATTCCTGCCGCGCCGTCTTTTTGCAGCCATCGCCCTCAGTGGTTTTGCCCTGAGTGCCCATGCAGTCGATTTCACTGTTGCCTACCAGACCACCGTTGACCCGGCCAAGGTCGCTCAGGCCGATGGCGCGTATGAGAAGGCCAGCAAAGCCAAGATCGACTGGCGCAAATTTGATAGCGGTGCCGAAGTCATTACTGCTGTCGCGTCCGGTGATGTGCAGATTGGTTATGTCGGTTCCAGCCCATTGGCTGCGGCAGCCACCCGAGAGTTGCCAATCCAGACGTTCCTGATCGCCGCCCAGATCGGCGCCGCCGAGGCGCTGGTTGCCCGCAACGGGAGCAACATCAGCAAACCCGAAGACCTGATCGGCAAAAAAGTTGCCGTCCCCTTCGTCTCCACCGGTCACTACAGCCTGCTGGCCGCGCTCAAGCACTGGAAGATTGATCCAAGCAAAGTACAAATCCTCAACCTGGCTCCGCCGGCGATCATTGCCGCCTGGCAGCGTGGCGACATCGATGCCACCTATGTGTGGGACCCGGCGCTGGGTGTGGCCAAGGAAAACGGCAAGGTTCTGATCACCTCCGGTGAGCTGAGCGACCTGGGTGCACCAACTTTCGATGCCTGGATCGTGCGCAAGGACTTTGCCGCGAAGCACCCTGAAGTTGTCCGTGCCTTTGCCAAGGTCACCCTGGACGCCTACGCCGATTACCGTAAAGACCCGCAAGCCTGGCTGGCCGACAGCAGCAATATCGACAAGCTGGTCAAGCTGTCCGGCGCGAAAGCCCAGGACATCCCGCTGCTGCTGCAGGGCAACGTGTTCCCACTGGCAGCCGATCAGGTCAACCAACTCGCGGCGCCGACCACCCAGGCCATCACCAACACCGCCAAGTTCCTCAAAGAGCAAGGCAAGGTTGATGCGGTGCTGCCGGACTACGCGCCCTACGTCAGCAATCAGTACCTGACCAACTAAATCACCTTATCTGCGCCGTGCATGCCCCTTCGGCCTGCACTGCGCTGCGGCATTCTTGCGGAGTAAGCAGCATGAGTTTTCGTCCATTACGCAGCCTGTTGGCTGCGCTGATTGTCAGCGGGCTGAGCACCGCAGCCCAGGCAGATGACCTGATCATCGGTTACCAGACCGGTATCGACCCCACCAAAGTGGCGCAGTTTGACGGCACCTACGACAAAGCCCTGGGCCAGAAGATCGACTGGCGACGTTTTAACAGCGGCGCTGAAGTGGTCACGGCGATCGCCTCCGGCGACGTACAGATCGGCAACCTCGGCAGCAGCCCGCTGGCGGCCGCCGCCAGCCGTGGCCTGCCCATTGTGACCTTTATCGTCGCCGCGCAAATCAACGCCGCAGAGGCGTTGGTGGTGCGCAACGGCAGTGGCATCAACAGCCCGCAGGATCTGATCGGCAAGACCATTGCCACGCCCTTTGTGTCCACCTCGCACTACAGCCTGCTCGGTGCGCTAAAGCACTGGCAGATCGAGCCGAGCAAAGTGAAGATCGTCAACCTTAACCCAAGCGAAATCTCCGCCGCCTGGGCGCGCGGCAATATCGACGGAGCCTTTGTCTGGTCACCGGCACTCGGCGCAATCAAGCAGAACGGCAAAGTATTGACCGATGCAGCCGAAGTCGGCACCTGGGGCGCTCCGACCTTCGAAGTGTGGGTAGCGCGCAAGGACTTTGCCGAGAAACACCCGGAGCTGCTGGCCAAATTCGCCCAGGTCAGCCTGGATGCCTTCGCCGACTACGCCGCCAACAAGGACAGCTGGACTGCCGACTCCGAGCCCGTGCAGAAGATTGCCAAGCTGACCGGTGCCGAGCCCAGGGATGTGCCTGAACTGCTCGCCGGCTCGGCCTTCCCGGATGCCAAGCAGCAAGCCGAGTTGCTCGGCGGCAAGACGGCCAAGGACATCGCCGCCACCGCGGTATTTCTCAAGGAGCAGGGCAAAGCCGACAGCGTGCTGAGCGACTACTCGCCCTATGTCAGTGACGCCTACATCCAGTAATCCGCTGTAACTCCCCTGGCACAAGCTGGGGGAGCATTTGAGAGAGTCACCATCATGGCCTTACTTGAACTGGAGCGTATCAGCGCACAGTACCCCGGCACGGCCGAGCCGGTACTGACGGATATATCCCTGAGCCTCGGCCCTCAGCAACTGCTGGTCGCCCTCGGCCCTTCGGGCAGCGGCAAAACCACCCTGCTCAACCTGATCGCCGGCTTTGTTGCACCCAACGCCGGACGCATCAGCCTCGATCAACAACCGGTGCAGGGCCCCAGCGCCGAACGCGGTGTGGTGTTTCAGGATGACGCCCTGTTGCCCTGGCAGAACGTGCTGGAAAACGTCGCGTTCGGTCTGCAACTGGCCGGTGTGGACAAGCCCCAGCGCGAAGCCAAGGCCCGCGAACTGTTGAGCCTGGTCGATCTGGCCGGGTTCGAACAGCGGCGCATCTGGGAACTGTCTGGCGGCCAGCGTCAACGTGTCGGCCTGGCCCGCGCCCTGGCTGCTGAACCACGGGTGCTGTTGATGGACGAACCCTTCGGTGCCCTCGACGCCTTTACGCGCGAGCAGATGCAAGAACTGCTGCTGCAGGTCTGGCAGCGCACTGCCAAACCCGTGTTCCTGATTACCCACGACATCGAGGAAGCGGTCTTCCTCGCCACCGACCTGATTCTGCTGTCACCCAACCCCGGCCGCATCAGCGAACGCCTGAGCCTGGATTTCGGCCAACGCTACACCGCCGGTGAAAGTGCCCGTGCGATTAAATCCGATCCGGCCTTTATTGCCACCCGCGAGCATGTGCTCGCCCAGGTCTTCGCCGAACGCCAAGGGAACCGCGCATGAGCAGCCATGAGTACATCTACTCCAACACCGAGAGCGAACAACAAGCACGGTCTGCTCCGCGTGAGCTCAGCCTGTTCGCTATCAGTAGCCTGACAGTCGCCTTTCTACTGTGGGCCTGGTGGGCGGTGACCTACTTCGGCCTGATTGAGCCGCTGTTTCTACCCAGCCCACAGGCGGTGGCCAAACGCGGTTGGCTGGTGCTGAGCCAGGGCTATATGGATTCCAGCCTCTGGCAGCACCTGGCCGCCAGCCTGCAACGCATCGGCCTGGGTCTGTTGGCCGCCGTACTGACCGCCATTCCATTGGGGATCGCCATCGGTCGTTACCGGATCGCCCGCGGCATCTTCGACCCGCTGATCGAGTTCTACCGCCCGATCCCGCCGCTGGCTTACCTGCCGCTGATCGTCATCTGGTGCGGGATTGGTGAGCTGTCCAAGGTGCTGCTGATCTTTCTGGCGATCTTCGCGCCAATCGCCATTTCCACCGCCACCGGCGTGCGCAATGTCGACCCGAGCAAGATTCGCGCAGCGCAATCGCTGGGTGCCAGCCAGGCGCAGTTGATCCGCTACGTGATCCTGCCCAGCGCCCTGCCGGAGATTCTCACCGGCATTCGCATCGGGCTGGGTGTTGGCTGGTCAACCCTGGTGGCCGCCGAGCTGATCGCCGCCACCAGCGGCCTGGGCTTTATGGTGCAGTCCGCCGCCCAGTTTCTGGTGACCGATGTGGTGATTCTCGGGATTCTGGTGATCGCCCTGATCGCTTTTTCCCTGGAGATGGGCCTGCGCGCCCTGCAACGTAAGCTGGTGCCCTGGCATGGCCAGGCCCATTGAACTGGATAGATGACCATGAGCATTCAAATCACCCAACTGAGCCCTGCCCTTGGCGCACAGATTGACGGCATCACCCTCAGCGAGCCCTTGAGCGCCGAGAACCATCAGTTGATTGAACAGGCACTGCTCACGCATCAGGTGCTGTTCTTCCGTAACCAGCCGATCACCCCGCAGCAGCAGGCCAGTTTTGCAGGGCACTTTGGTGATCTGCATATCCACCCGATCTACCCCAATGTGCCGGAGCAGCCGGAAGTGCTGATCCTCGACACCGCGGTAACCGATGTGCGCGACAACGCCATCTGGCACACCGATGTCACCTTCCTGCCGACTCCGGCCATGGGTGCGGTCTTGTCGGCCAAGCTGTTACCACCCTTTGGCGGCGACACGCTGTGGGCCAGCAGCAGCGCTGCTTTCGAGGCGTTGTCGAAACCGCTGCAGGTACTGCTCGACGGCCTGACGGCCACCCACGACTTCACCCACTCGTTCCCGCTGGAGCGCTACGGCAATACCCCAGAGGCGCTGGTGCACTACCACGAGGTGCAGCGCAAATACCCGCCACTGTCCCACCCGGTGGTACGCACTCACCCGATCACCGGGCGCAAGGGATTGTTCGTCAACGATGGCTTCACCACCCGGATCAACGAACTGGAGGCCGATGAAAGCGATGCGCTACTGCGCTTTCTATTTGCCCACAGCACGCGCCCGGAATTCACCGTGCGCTGGCGCTGGCAGACCAACGACATCGCCTTCTGGGACAACCGCATCACCCAGCATTACGCCGTGGACGACTACCGCCCGCAGCGCCGGGTGATGCAGCGTGCGACCATATTGGGCGACATACCAGTCTGAACAGAGGTATGGCTGCTTAACCGCGCGCCAAACGAGGCGCGCGGTGCCATTTTCTGCGATCAACTGGTTAAGCAGCGCCTATGCCTGAAAATGCCCTACTGCTGTCGGCGACAGCCTTTTTGCTGATCGCCCTGCTCTACGCCAGTGTCGGTCAGGCCGGCGCGTCCGGGTATATCGCCGTCATGGCGTTAATGGGCTTTGCCCCCGAGAGCATCAAACCCACGGCGCTGCTGATCAACAGCCTGGTCGCGCTGCTGGTCAGTTGGCGTTTTGCTCGGGCCGGACATCTGAACTGGCAGCACCTCTGGCCCTTTGCCGTACTGGCGGTGCCTATGGCTGCGCTGGGTGGTTTTATCAGCCTGCCGCCACTCTGGTTTGATCGCTTGCTGGGCAGCCTGTTGCTGGCTGCCGCCCTGCCCCTTTTTATCGACAAAGCTGTGGATGCGGCTCAGCTGCGCCAGGCACCACGGGTACTGGCCATGTTCACGGGTGCGGTAATTGGCCTGCTCTCGGGCCTGACCGGTATTGGCGGTGGTGTGTTGATCACGCCGCTACTGATCTACGCACGCTGGGCCAGTGTGAAAAGCGCAGCGGCATTTTCTGCCGTATTTATCCTGCTCAATTCTGTCGCCGCCCTGGCCGGACACTGGAGCGCGGCGCGCCAGCTGCCTGAACACATCACCCTATTGGCGCTGATCGCCATGGCCGGCGGTGTGCTCGGCGCGCAACTGGGCAGCCGCTGGCTGGCCGAGCGACGGGTACAGCAAATACTTGGACTGCTGCTGTTGCTGGCGGGCGCCAAACTCTGGCTATAAAGGCTATGCCCCAATACCGTTAGAGCGCGTCATACGCCTCAGCGCAGGGTTGCATGCGTAGGTTGGGTTGAGGGGCAGCGCGACGAAGCCCAACGAGACATGCTGCAATCTGTTGGGCTTCACTGCGCTCAACGCCAACCTACGCCTTATCGCCGCGCCACACGCAATGGGTACATAGCCTATAAAAACCCTGAAAACATCATCTTAGAGGGCTTTCATAGCACTGACGTGCCAGTCGAGCGCATCTAATGTTATGCGAAAAAGCTATTTCAAATATTTGATTACCTTGGCTTAAGGTATATCCACCGGACCACCGGAGCAGTGCATTTTTACCTCGCTCCGGTGCTCGTCTTCATGACGCGGCAGACGCAGCGTTTTATTTGAAGATGAGGTTTGCATGGTCAGTCCGACTACCCTTGAGGACACCGCTTCCCACCCGGAAGCCCACGCGTACCCTGAGTCAGCCCAGACCTTACCGGCCTCTGACCAGGACATCGCTCCCCCCCTTCTACCTACGCGCATTCTGCACAGTGACAGTGAAGCCCTGGAGGCCGCGCATGCCCTGGCCGAGGCGGCCAGCGCGCAGGTCATCCTGCGTGATCGGGAACGTAAACTGCCTTGGTCACTGGTCGAACAGTTCACCGCCAGCGGCCTGGGCAGTATCGCCATCCCCCGCGCCTACGGCGGCCCGCAGTTGTCGTTTGCCACCATTGCCGAAGTTTTCCGCATCATTTCCGCAGTGGACCCGGCTCTCGGGCAAATCCCGCAGAACCAATTCGGCCTGATTGCCCTGCTGAATGTCGCCGCCAGTCCAAGCCAGCGTCAGCGGTTGTTCAATACCGTGCTGCAAGGCTGGCGCATCGGCAATGCCGGGCCTGAGCGCAATAGTAAGCACACCCTGGATGTGCGTGCGCGCCTTGAGCGCGAGGGTGATCGCTACGTCATCAGCGGCGAGAAGTTCTATTCCACCGGAGCCATCTTCGCCCACTGGGTCGCCGCCAAAGCCCTGGACGAGGACGGTCGTCCGGTTCTCGCCCTGATCCAGCGCGGCCGCGCAGGGCTGCGCATCGTCAACGACTGGTCTGGTTTCGGCCAGCGCACCACCGCCAGCGGCACCGTGCTGCTGGACCGCGTGGAAGTCGATGCACACAACCTGATTCCGCTGTGGCAGCTGGGCAGCCAACCGAGTATCCAGGGCGCCGCCTCGCAGCTGATCCAGGCGGCGATTGATGCCGGCATCGCCGCCGGAGCGCTGCGCGACAGCATCCGTTTTATCCGCGAAAAATCCCGGCCTTGGATCGAGGCCAATGTCGAGCGCGCCAGCGATGATCCCTACGTGATTGCCGATATCGGCCGCCTGCAGATCGACCTGCACGCGGCTGAAGCCCTGCTGCGCAAGGCCGGCAAAGTGCTGGATGAAGTCAGCGCGCAACCCATTGATGACGATGCCGCCGCACGCGCCTCGATTGCCGTGGCCGAAGCCAAGGTACTGACCACCGAGATCAGCCTGCTGGCCAGCGAAAAGCTGCTGGAGCTGGCGGGCAGCCGCGCCACCCTGGCCGAATTCGGCCTTGATCGGCATTGGCGCAATGCACGCACCCATACCCTGCATGACCCGGTGCGCTGGAAATACCACGCCGTTGGTGCCTACTACCTCAACGGCAGCCGCCCTGCCCGTCACTCCTGGATCTGAGCCATGAACGCACCGTTGAACCTGAACCCGGCGCTGATCCGCAGTGATGCCGAAGCGCTGGACGTTGCCAATGCTGTGGCCGCGGTTTTCAGCCCTGGCGCGGCCGAACGCGACCGCGAACGCCTGCTGCCACATGCCGAACTGGAGCTGTTCAGTCGCTCCGGCCTGTGGGGCATCAGCGTACCCAAACACTTGGGTGGTGCAGGCGTCTCCAGCGTCACCCTGGCCAGGGTGATTGCGCGTATTTCACAAGCGGACAGCTCCCTGGGGCAAATCCCGCAAAACCATTTCTATGCCCTCGAAGTGCTGCGCCTCAACGGCAGCGCCGAGCAGCAACAACGCCTGTATGCCGAGGTGCTGGCCGGACAACGCTTTGGCAATGCCCTGGCAGAGCTGGGTACCAAGACGGCCCTGGACCGCACCACCAAACTGCTGCGAGATGGCGAGCACTACCGCATCGAGGGGCGCAAGTTCTACGCCACCGGCGCGCTCTATGCCCAGCGCATCCCAACCCTGGCGGTGGATGATCAGGGCGTTGGTCACCTGGCCTTCGTATCCCGCCATGCGCCGGGGCTGGAAATCATCGACGACTGGTCCGGTTTCGGCCAGCGCACCACCGGCAGTGGTTCGGTGGTGCTGCAACAAGTACCGGTGGCCGCCGAAGATGTGGTGCCATTCCAGGCCGCATTCGAACGGCCGACCTCACTTGGCCCGCTCGCCCAGTTGCTGCACGCGGCCATCGATACGGGCATCGCCCGCGCCGCCTATGAAGACACCCTGAGTTTTGTGCGCAGCAGCTCACGCCCCTGGATCGATGCCGGGGTGGACAAAGCCAGCGATGACCCGCTGACCCTCAAGGCCATCGGCCGTCTGGCTATTCATCTGCATGCCGCCGAAGCGCTGCTGGAACGAGCCGGCGAATTCGTCGATCAGGCCCAGGCCGAGCCCAGTGTCGACAGCGTGGCCGCCGCCTCCATCGCCGTGGCCGAGGCCCGGGCGATCAGCACCGAAGTGTCGCTGGCAGCTTCCAGCAAACTGCTCGAACTGGCCGGCAGCCGCGCCACCCTGGCCGAACACAACCTTGACCGCCACTGGCGCAATGCCCGCACCCACACCCTGCACGATCCGGTGCGCTGGAAGTACCACGCGGTGGGCAACTACTACCTCAACGACACCCTGCCGCCGCGCCGGGGGACGATCTGATGGCCAGCAAACAGATCCTCCTCAACGCCTTCAATATGAGCAGCGTGGGGCATATCCATCACGGTTTGTGGACTCATCCACGGGACAACTCAACTGCCTTCAACACCCTGGAATACTGGACTGACCTGGCCAAACTGCTGGAGCGCGGGCTGTTCGATGGGCTGTTTATCGCCGATATCCTCGGCGTGTATGACGTTTACCAGAACGGCATCGACCTGAGTTTGCAGGAGTCGATCCAGCTGCCGGTCAACGACCCACTACTGTTGGTCTCAGCCATGGCTGGGGTCACCCGGCACCTGGGCTTTGGTGTGACCGCCAACCTGACCTACGAAGCGCCCTACACCTTCGCCCGTCGTCTTTCCACCCTCGACCACCTGACCCAGGGCCGCATCGGCTGGAATATCGTGACCGGCTACCTGGACAGCGCGGCAAAGGCCATGGGCCTCACCCAGCAGATCGAACACGACCGCCGCTACGATCAGGCCAATGAGTACCTGCAAGTCCTCTACAAACTGCTCGAAGGCAGCTGGCAGGACGATGCTGTGCTCGCTGACCGCACGCAGCGCATCTACGCCCAACCGGGCAAGGTGCACAAAGTTCGACACCAGGGCGAGTTCTATCAGGTGGAGGGTTATCACCTCAGCCAACCTTCGCCGCAGCGTACCCCGGTGCTGTTTCAGGCCGGCTCATCCGAGCGCGGCCTGCGCTTCGCCGGCCAGCATGCCGAGTGCGTGTTTATCAGCGGGCACAGCCAGGCTGCGGCGCGCGAACAGGTGGCCAAGGTGCGTGCCAGTGCGTTGGCGGCTGGGCGCTCGGCGGATGCAATCAAAGTATTTATGGGCATCAGTGTGATCGTTGCGCCAACCGAGGCCGAGGCCCGCGACAAGCATGCCGAGTACCTGCGCTACGCCAGCCCGGAA
The DNA here is from genome assembly GCF_003060885.1 of Pseudomonas sp. HMWF032. Lineage (GTDB taxonomy): Bacteria > Pseudomonadota > Gammaproteobacteria > Pseudomonadales > Pseudomonadaceae > Aquipseudomonas. The sequence continues at coordinate 4,566 of NZ_QAIG01000002.1, read as the reverse complement.
GCGGGTCTGGCGCATTTTTCCAGTTCCACCGGTATCGACTTCGCCCAGTACGAGCTCGATGAGCCGATCCGCTACCAGAAAACCAACGCCATCGAATCGGTGGTCAAGGCCTTCACCGCCAAGGACAGCGGCTGGACCAAGCGTCGTTTGCTAGAACAGCACGCCCTCGGCGGGCGCTACCCCGTGCTGATCGGCTCGCCCGTGCAGGTGGCGGACCAGCTGCAAAGCTGGTTCGAGGAAACCGGCCTGGACGGTTTCAACCTGACGCGCATCGTCTCACCGGAAAGCTATGTCGACTTTATCGACCAGGTGATTCCCGAGCTGCAAAACCGCGGTTTGTACAAGACCGCCTACGCCGAAGGCAGCCTGCGCCACAAGCTGTTCGGCCAGGGCCCGCGCCTGCCGGCCAACCACAGCGCAGCCGCCTGGCGCGATCTGTCAGGCAGCGTGCCGGCGCCCCGTAGCGATATCCACCATCAACTGAGCGCTGCGGCGCTCAACCTGCTCTGCCCCATACAAGGATGAAGACCATGCTCAAAACCCTGAAAACCCTCACCCTAGGTACCCTGCTGGTTGCCGGTGGCCTGGCTCAGGCCGCACAACCGCTGAAACTCGGTACCACTGCCGCCTTCGCCCCGCCGCTGGAAGTGGCGGTGACCGAAGCGAAAAAACAGGGCCTGGAGGTCGAACTGATCGAGTTCAGCGACTGGATCGCGCCCAACGTCAGCCTGGCCAATGGCGATATCGACGTGAACTACTTCCAGCATGTGCCCTTTCTAGAAAACGCCAAGAAGGACGGCGGCTACGACCTGATTCCCTATGCCCCAGGGGTGATCAACAACGTCGGCCTTTACTCGAAAAAATACCAGGACTTCGCCAGCCTGCCCGAGGGTGCCAAGGTGGCTATCGCCAACGACCCGATCAATGGCGGCCGTGGCCTGCAACTGCTGCAAAAAGCCGGACTGATCACCCTCAAACCTGGCGTTGGCTACAAGGCCACCCTGCAGGACGTGACCAGTAACCCGAAGAACATCCAGATCATCGAGCTGGAAGCCGTACAGCTTGTGCGCGCCTATGAAGAAGTTGATCTGACCCAGGGCTATCCCGCTTATATCCGCCTGGCGAAGACCTTCGATCCGACATCCGCCCTGCTGTTCGACGGCATGGACAATCCGGAGTACATCATCCAGTTCGTTATCCAGCCTGAACACAAGAACGATGAACGCCTGAAGAAATTCATCGACATCTATCAACACTCGCCAGCCGTGCGTACAGCCCTGGACAAGGCCCACGGCAAGCTCTACCAGCCTGGCTGGGAAAGCTGAGCATGAGTGGTTTCGACGCTCACCTGCAGCAGGCCGCGCAGGCCAGTCAGCAGCTTGATACCCACCTGCGCTTCGCCAACCTGGGCAAGACCTACGCCTCAGCCCAGGGCACGGTAGAGGCGCTACGCGATATCGACCTGACCGTGCAGCGCGGCGAAGTGTTCGGCATTATCGGTCGCAGCGGTGCGGGCAAATCTTCGCTGATCCGCACCATCAATCGCCTGGAGCAACCCAGCAGCGGCCAAGTGCTGATCGACGGCGAAGACATTGGCCTGCTCGACGAAGACCATCTGGTCGAACTGCGCCGGCGTACCGGGATGATCTTCCAGCACTTCAACCTGATGTCGGCCAAGACCGTGTGGCAGAACGTCGAGCTGCCGCTGCGGGTCGCTGGCGTACCGCGCGAACAACGCCAGCGCAAGGTACGCGAGCTGCTTGAACTGGTTGGCCTGCAGGACAAGCACACCGCCTACCCGGCGCAGCTTTCCGGCGGGCAGAAACAGCGCGTGGGCATCGCCCGCGCCCTGGTGCATGACCCGCTGATTTTGCTGTGCGACGAAGCCACCAGCGCCCTGGACCCGGAAACCACCCAGGCGATCCTCGGCCTATTGCGCGAGATCAATCAGCGCCTGGGCCTGACCATCGTCCTGATCACCCACGAAATGGCGGTGATCCGCGAAATCTGTGACCGCGTGGTGGTGCTGGAACAAGGTGAAGTGGTGGAACAAGGCCCCGTCTGGCGCGTATTTGGCGCGCCGCAGCACGAGGTTACTCGCACCCTGCTTGCCCCGTTGCGTCATGGTCTACCGGCGGATCTGCAAGCCCGTTTACGCAGCTATCAATTGCAAAAGACCGACGCCATGGCCCTGCGCCTGCAGTTTTCCGGCAGCCATGGCGAACCTGATCTGGCAGCCCTGGCGGCTGCCCTCGGCGGACGTCTGGTCCTGCTCGATGGCGGCATCGAACGCATCCAGGGGCATGCCCTGGGCTACCTGCTGCTGGCCGTGAGCGACTCACCGCACAGCCGCGAACAATTGTTGAGCAACGCCCGCCAACTGGCGGATCAGGCGGAGGTACTGGGTTATGTCGCTGCTGTTTGAGCGCCTCTGGCAAGGCTTTCTCGACACCCTGCTGATGGTCGGCGTGTCGTCGTTGTTGGCGCTGCTGGCGGGGATTCCGCTGGCGGTGTTTCTGGTTACCAGCAGCAAGGGTGGCATCTTCGAAGCGCCCAAGTTGAATCAACTGCTGGGCAGCATCGTCAACCTGTTCCGCTCGATCCCCTTTCTGATTTTGATGGTCGCGCTAATTCCCTTTACCCGGCTGATCGTCGGCACCACCTACGGCGTGTGGGCCGCCGTGGTGCCGCTGAGCATTGCCGCCACGCCATTCTTCGCCCGTATCGCCGAAGTCAGCCTGCGTGAAGTCGACCACGGCCTGATCGAAGCCGCCCAGGCCATGGGCTGCCGACGCTGGCATATCGTCTGGCATGTACTACTGCCCGAGGCGCTGCCGGGCATCGTCAGCGGCTTCACCATCACCCTGGTGACCATGATCAACTCCTCGGCCATGGCCGGTGCCATCGGTGCCGGCGGCCTGGGCGACCTGGCCTACCGCTACGGTTATCAGCGCTTCGACAGCCAGGTGATGCTCACCGTGATCGTCACCCTGGTGGTGCTGGTCAGCCTCATCCAGTTCGGCGGAGACAGGTTGGCCAAGGGGTTGAATAGGCGTGGATGAAATGATGTTTTTAACCCAAAGCACTGGGGCTTTGAGTTAGCGGCTGTGACTGTCGGCAGCCCAGAATGGTTGGTGGCGATAGGCTGGAACCGGCCAGTAGCGGACGTCTAGTGCAGGGAAAATAAACCTGCCCCCTTTTCCTGCAAACGCTAAACATCCTCCTCAGTCTCGAGCCCACGGTAGTGGGCAATCTTTCCCTCCAATGCGACAACGGCATTTTGCATGGCCACAAGTTCGGCCTGCACATCCTGTAAATGGCATTCCAGCATCTGGCGCCGCTCGCTCACTGTTGAGTCGCCGTCGTTACGCAGTTTGGCGAATTTTTGCATTTTTCCGATGCTCATGTGGGTGGTGCGTAACCGCAGCAAAAACTCCAGCCACGCCATATCGGTCGGCGCATAAACCCGCTGTCCACCTGCCGCACGGGCAACAGGTGCCAACAGGCCGATGCGTTCGTAATAGCGCAGGGTATGAGCCGTAAGTCCGGTGCGTTTGGCAACTTGGTCTATCGAGTAGTGTGCGTTCATGACCACGATCCTAAGCAATCGGCGTGCAGTAAGACTCACCCCGTTCACTGGGGCGGTGCGGAGCTGAGTTTGATACCGCGTTTGGTGAACACCTCACGCGCGGCGCTGATACCATTTAATGCGCTGGGAAACCCCGCATATATCGCCATCTGAATGATGATTTCAACGATCTCCTCGGGCTTGCATCCCACATTCAGCGCGCCCTCGATATGCACCTTAAGTTGCGGTTGTGCATTCCCCAGGGCAGTGAGCGCCGAGATGGTCGCGAGTTCGCGTGTACACAACGCCACGCCAGATCTGGAAAAGACATCACCGTAGGCGAAATCAACAATCCAATCACCCAGCTCTGGTGAAATGTCGCTGAGCGAATTAACAACTGATTTACCTGTATCGCCGGTGATTCGCTCCAGGGTCTCTATCCCTTTCTCGCGTCGACTATCAGGCACCGTGGCCGATGCGGCAATGCCCAGAGCGGAAAGCATGAAGCCGGTTGCAACGCCGAGTTTTTTAAAGCCATGACCATCTCCTTATTTAAGCAGCGCCACAAATCAGGTCGTTCAGGCGGTGAAACAAGGAGGCTATTGGTTAGAGTGCGCTCTAAGTCAAGGGGTGTTTTGGAACGCTACAACGTTCGAGGAGCGTATTTGGAGGCGCTGGTGGTCGAGTATCCAACAGCAAGAGAAACGAGTAACTAATGAATCGCCCCGGGTTTTGTGGAGGCCTCAACTCTTGAGAAGATGAGGCTATGAAAAAGACCACGACCTACTCCCCCTGAAGTCCGTGAACGTGCCGTGCGCATGGTTCTGGAGCATCTGAACGATTACCCCTCTGAGTGGGCGGCCATCGAGGCCATAGCGCCGAAAATCGGCTGTGCCGCGCAAACCCTGCATGCCTGGATTCGCCGTCACCAGACCAATGCCGGTCAGCGTCCCGGGCCGACCACCGAGGAGCGCGAGCGCCTCAAGGCTCTGGAGCGT
>NZ_QAIG01000013.1:569381-591744 GCF_003060885.1 Pseudomonas sp. HMWF032 | reverse complement strand
CAGACGAACTGCTCGAGGGCGGTGACGACGCCAGTGCCGTGGCGCTGCTAAGGCCGGCAGCCAGCGCACTGCTCATGGCCAGCGGTGTACTGAAAGTGCTGCGGCTGTGGTACCAGTCGGGTTGATAGTCACGCTGCGCCGGGTCGATCAGGCCGTTGGCCAGCGCCTCACTGAAACGCGCGCTCCACTTGTCCTCCACGCCCAGGGCCATGGCGTAAGGCAGGTGCTTCTCGTACAGCGCAATGCTCATCGCCGGGGCATTGCCGGCCAGGGCCAGTGCCTCGCGTTCCGCCAGCTGCAGGTAGTCGCGATAGCCTTCCAGCTGATCGAGCAAACGCCGCCCTTCAACCGATGGCGCCGGCAGCAGGTAATAGAACAGCACCACCACCAGCACATACACGCAGAGCAGCAGCAAGGCCGGCACCGACGCCGCATCACTGAGCATCCACAAGCCAATCGGCACTGGCCAGACAAACATCAACCCCGCCAGACCCAGGCCGATTTGCTTGCCCAAACTGGGCTGATTCCAGGCCATGTACAGCACAAACAGCGACGGCACGCCAAAGCCCAGGGTGAACACCACACCGGCCAGGCCGACAGCCACATCGTCCTCGTTACGCGCGCCGGTCAGCACCATCACCAGGCAGCCAACCACCGCCCACACCAGGCCCCAGGTCCAGATGCCACGGTTATGACTGAACCAGGCCTTGCCCTGGGTTTGCAGCTGGGTTTTCAGCCCAACCACAGCATCGGCCAGGCGCGGCTCGTAGTCGCTGCCAATCTCCAGGGCGATACCTTCCTTGTTGGCCGGAAATAGGCGCTTGCGCAGGTCGCGATCACCCTCACTGAAGTCAGCCCGTTCACCCGTGCCACGTGCCAGGGTAAAACCGCCACCGTGCGGCTTGTCTTCGAGGTGCAGGTGCTTGCGGATGGCCATGTCGGTGAGCCACACACTGAACGCCCGCGCATCCTGATAAGCCCCTTTGAAGCCGCGATGCCAGAGGTAGCCGGCCTGCACCGCGCGCATGCCTTCCGGAGCTTCGAACAGTGGAATGATCAGACCTTTTTCAGGGTCACGGCCGACCCGATCCCAGGCCCGCAGATAAAAAATCACCAGGCCGACCAGCAGCAGCACGCCCAGGCACAGGCCAAGGTTATCCAGCAACACCGAACCCAGGCGCTGCATTACACCCGGCCGCGCCACCAGGCCGGCTGGCCAATCCACGGCCACCGTCAGGCCGTGGTAGGCCGGCAAGGCTTGGGTGGTGGCCAGACGCAGGGTGTCGTCACGCTGTTCGAGCACCTCATAGGCCTTGCCCTGCTCACCGCCAGCCCCGGTATAAGCGGCCACATCACCCATCCGCGCACCCGGCGGCAGCTTGACCTCGACCGAGGCCTGGAGAATCGGAAAAACCCACTGATTGCCGGTGACGTTCCAATACAGCTCATCGGTATTGAGGTGGTGCAACAGCTGGCGCTCAACCCGATAACGCAACTCGTACTGGTAGCGCCCCGGCTGCAACAGCTGGTCAGCCGAACCCAGGTAATAGCGCACCCAACTGCCGTTCTGCTCGACCCGCGCACGCTCCGGCTGGCCATTGCGACTGATCGCAAGCATGGTGATCGGACTGCTCTGCAGCAGCCCGAGGGGCAAGCTGTAGGTGACCGGCAGATCACGGTAGATACCGCGTTTGATCTGTTCCCCTTCGGCCTGCACGGTAATGCGCTCAGTCACCAGCAGGCTGGCATCCGGCTGCACCTGCAGGGTCACGGCAAAGTCTTCGATAATCTCGGCAGCAGGGGCCCATAACGGCAGCAGCCAAGCACTCAACAGCAGGCTGCGCAGCAATCCATGCATATCAGAACTCCAGTTTGGGCGACTGGGCGTCGCGCGGGTCAGCCAGACTGAAGTATTCAGCCTGAGTAAAGTTAAACGCCCGGGCCAGCAGATTGCTCGGCACCGACTCAACCAGCACATTCAGCTCGCGCACCGCGCCGTTGTAGTAACGCCGCGCCATCTGGATATGGTCTTCGACGTCAACCAGGGCCTGGTGCAAATCAATGAACTGACCATCGGCCTTGAGCGCCGGATAGTCTTCGGCCAGAACCAGAACCTGATACAGGTGCGTCGCCATCTGCGTTTCCACCGTAGCGCGCTCGCCCGGTGGTGACTCGCTCAGCTGCTCTGCACGCGCACGCTCCTGCACCAGCGCCTGCAACGTGCCCTGCTCGTGGCGCATATAGTGCCGCACACATTCGACCAACGCCGGTATCAGGCTGGCACGGCGCTTGAGCTGCACATCAATACCGCTCCAGGCCATGGCCACTCGCGCCCGGTTGAACACCAGGCGGTTGTAGTAATAAATCGCCAGCGCGGCCAGGGCCAGCAACGCCAACAGCCACGCGAATCCTGTGTCCTGCATCACCACTCCTTGAATCGCCCGCTTACATTCAGCGGCCTGCGCGCAACGGTGTATAGGCCGAATAGTGCTTACTCGAAGGCATTTAAGCTGGCAAAGCCCTGTATCGGTTAAGCAATTATGAGTTAGAAAATCGTTCATTAGCGTTAAGCAAAATGCGCTTTCAACGTTTTGGCGACTAATCTCCACCCATTACTGACGGGGGCGACCTGAACCAGGCTGCAGCCGTAAGGGATTACCTGCTCAGTAAGTCAGATAAGTCGCCTGCGTAACTAACACTGGGCATGGCCTTTAGCTATGGTTAAGGCCATGCCCCAACGTCACTGACGAGATACACACCATGAGAGGTTTGCTGCCTTTTTTCGCCTGCCTGTTGTTTACGCTGTCAGCCCAGGCGAGGGCCGAGACCTTCACCATTGGGGTTGAGTTGCAACCCTATATGCCCTATTCCGATGTGCAGAACGGCCAGTATCAGGGCTATGGCCGTGAGTTGCTGGATGCCTTTGCCGCGCACCAGGGCTATGTTTTTGTTTATCAACCGCTGCCGGTACGGCGCTTGCTCAGCGAGTTTCTCAACGGCAAGGTGGACTTCAAGTACCCCGACCACCCACGCTGGAATGCCGACCTCAAGCAGGCACATCAGGTGTATTTCAGTCAGGCAACCGCCCCCTCGATTGATGGTGTACTGGTCAAACCACAGCGCCTGGGTGCCGGAAGGGACAGCCTGAAGCGCCTGGGCACACAGCGCGGGTTTACCCCATGGCCGTACCTGGACGACATCAAAACCGGACGGATTTTGCTGATTCAGGCCAACCAGATCGACTCACTGGTGGCTATGGCACTCAATGGCCGGGTGGATGGCGTGTACCTCAACCCGCAAGTCGTGAACCACCGACTGCACAACACTCCGGAGCAAGGCTCCCTGGTATTTGACCGCACGCTGGCATATCAGGACGACCACTACCTGTTGTCGAGCATCAAACACCCACAGGTCATTGAGCAATTCGACACGTTCCTCACCAGCCAGACCACCTTGGTCCAAGCCCTGAAAGACCGCCACGGTATCAGCGATCCCCTGCAAAACCGCTGAGGACTTAAGCCAACTCTTCGCGATACACAGCCATTCCACGCGCCCGGTAGTTGGCCAGCGCGCTGGGGTGATCCAGGCTGCAGGTATGCACCCAGACCTTTTGGGTGCCCGGCCAGGCCCAGGCGGATTGCAGGGCGTGAGTCAGCAGCGGGCCACCAAAGCCCTGACCGAAGAAGGCCTCAGCCAGGCCGAAATAGAGAATCTCCACCGCCCCGTCGGCATCGCGCAGCAGCTCGTAGTAACCGGCGATGGCGCCCTGGTGATAGGCCACCCAGGTGCGGTGATGAGGCTGCTCGATCAGTTCGCGCCACTGCGCGTCGGTCCAGCTGAGTTTGTCGGTCCACTGCCAGGGCTCGCCGACCAGCTGGTAGAGAAAGCGGTTGAGCTGAAACTGCTTGAGTTGGCATTCCACCACGCTCAGCTCGGCCGGCAGCAGCTTGGCGCGGATCTGCTCGGGGTGCTGCATGTCCAGGTAATAGGTGATGGTGCTCATAACATCCTGCTTGGGGGGGCGAATTAGCAAGGTTGGGACGGGGTGTTCCGTTTAGGAGTGTAACGACAAAGCAAGGTAGGTTGGGGCGGGGCGCGTAGCCAGAGGAGCGCAGCGACCAAGCCCAACACGTCCAGCCACCACTGTTGGGCTTCGCTGCGCTCAACACCAACCTACACATGAACAAAACCCCCACTGGCAGGGCCAAATGGGGGTTCTCCTCTTTATACGCCAGGGCTTGTGGCCTTGGGAGCAGACGGTGCCTTATGCGCCGTCCGGGCCGGCCGCAGCGGCCGGGGAGCGTTGCTCACAGCTCCAGAGTTCCAACGCCGGCTGGGTCGCTTGTGGCGGGCCGAGCCATTCACTCATCGAGTGGCAACGCTGGTTGAAACACAGTTGATAATCCCCTGCCTCGGGGGTTCGCCCCACACGCAGTGGTTGCAAGGGGGGTAGCTGACGCTGGTAATGCCAGCTGCCCTCGCGCAGTTCGGCGCCGTCTGGAATTTCCATACCGGCCCCGGAACCCTTGACCCGCGCCTCGCCAAGGAGCAACCCCTCAGGCGTCACGCGGTAATCCTCTTCCCAACGAATTTTCTCAATGGTGTGGGTCCAGGCCAGGGTAAAGCTGGGCGTGGGCACTTCTGCCCACACCGCGCCCGCCAAACCCAGGCACAGGCCGATCATGCAGTGGCCAACTGAGCGCGACGAGCACGCCAGACATGCTGGACGATAAACAGCGCCGCCAGAGCGAAGCCGATCTCGTCACTCATCGGTGTGGCCAGAATCAGACTGACACCGGCGCCGAAGGCCAACGCGCGCTCCCACCAGCTCAGTTTGGCCTGCAGGTAGCCGGTAAATGCCGCCCCCCAGAGGCCGATGGCGATAAATGCCTTGAGCACCACATACAGGGTGGCCAGCAGGCTATCACCTTGCAGCATCAGCGCCGGCTCGTACACTGCCATAAACGGCACCACGAACCCGGCCACGGCAATCCGCACGGCCCACAGGCTGATCTTCAGGCCGCTCTCCTTGGCAATCGGTGCGGCTGCGAAACAGGCCAGCGCCACCGGCGGCGTGAGGTCGGCCATGATGCCGAAATAGAACACGAACATGTGTGACACGATCAGCGGCACGCCCAGCTCCAGCAACGCCGGCGCGGCAATCGAACTGGTGATGATGTAGTTGGGAATGGTCGGGATGCCCATGCCCAACACCAGGCAGGTGAGCATGGTCAGCACCAGCGAAAGGAACAGGTTGTCCTGACCGATGGCGAGGATGTAACCGGCAAAGGTCGAGGCCACCCCGGTCAGCGAGACCACACCGATAATCACCCCCACCAGGGCGCAGGCAATGCCCACCGGCACCGCATGCCGTGCACCTTCCACCAGCGCGTGCAGGCAGATCTCCAGGGTGTCGCGGCCGCCTTTGATAAACCAGCACACCGCCACCAGCAGCGCAACGACGCCAAACACCACCCCGATGCCGAGCTGGAAGAAACCGGCGCAGAGCACGCCCAGAGCAATCCAGAAGGCAAAACGCATGGCGTTGGACGACACCCGCAGGATGATCGCCGAACCGAGGATGACGATGGCGGTCAGCGCCAGGCCAACCATGCCGGAGAACAGCGGCGTGCGCCCGGAGAACAGCAGGTAGATCAGGATGAACAGCGGGATCAGCAGGTACCAGCGCTCCTTCACCGCCGTCCAGGGGTTCGGGCACTGGTCTTTCGGCAGGCCCTGCAGGTTGGCGCGCTTGGCTTCCAGATGGACCATCCAGAACACCGAGCCGAAGTACAGCAATGCCGGAATCAGCGCGGCCTTGGCCACCTCGAAGAACGGCACGTTGATCGTCTCGGCCATGATAAAGGCCACCGCGCCCATGATCGGCGGCATGATCTGGCTGCCCATCGACGCAGTGGCTTCCACGCCGCCGGCAAACGCCGGCTTGTAGCCGAAGCGCTTCATCAACGGGATGGTGAACTGGCCCGTGGTGACCACGTTGGCCACGCCCGAACCGGTAATGGTGCCCATCAGCGCCGACGACACCACCGAGACCTTGGCCGGGCCGCCGAGCTTATGGCCGAACAGGCCCATGGCGAAGTCGGTGAACAGCTTGATCATCCCAGCCTGTTCGAGGAACGCGCCGAACAGGATAAATAGGAAGATGTAGGTGGCTGATACATAGGTCGGCGTGCCGTACAGCCCCTCGGTGCCGAAGGCCAGCTGGTTGACCAGCTGATCGATGGCGTAGCCACGGTGCATCAAATCGCCCGGCAGGTACTGGCCGAACAGGCCGTAGGCCAGAAACAGCGCGCAGATGATTGGCAAGGCAATGCCCATCACCCGCCGTGCGGCTTCGAACACCAGGACGATCAGCAGCAGGCCAACCACCATGTCGCTTTGGGTCAGGTCACCGGAACGTTGAATCAGGTCGGCTTCGAAATACCACTGGTAAAACGCCGTGGCCATGCCGGCCAGGCCCAGTAGCCAAGCCAGCGGCTGCCAGGGCTGCTCTTTGCCACGGGCGGGAAAACAGAGAAACACCACCAACAGCAGAAAGCCCACATGCACCGCACGCAGAATCTGGCTGGATACCGGGTGGAAGGCCGCGGTGATGATCTGGAAGATGGAGAACAGCAGCGCGACATAGAACAGCGCTTTCGGCCAATCGCCTGGGTTGGCGGCAAGGCCTTGATTGTGGTCACTCATGGAGCAGATGCCCTCACTACAACGTTGCCAGCACAAGAGTCGCCAACAAAACCTGCCGTGGCGCGTACGCCGGTTCTATTCGCAGCTCTCGCTCATGTTCGGGAGCGGTTGGCGCTGCGCACAGCGCCAACCTACAGGGTTAACCCTTCAACAGCCTTACAGCGCACCCGCTTCCTTGTAGAAGCGCTCGGCACCCGGATGCAGCGGAATTGGCAGGCCCTTGGCGGCGCCTTCCAGCTTGATGTCCTTGGCCGCCGAGTGGGCGTTGCCCAGGCGTTCGAGGTTGTCGAACATCAGCTTGGTCATCTGGTAGGCCACTTCATCGGACACGCCGTCATGGCTGACCAGAAGGTTGGTGATGGCCACGGTCGCTACATCACTGTCCTGACCGTCATAGGTGCCGGCTGGAATCGCTGTGGCCAGGTAGGCGGCGTTGTCGATCTTCGCGGTAACCTCGGCCGGGATGGCGACGAAGGTGATCGGCAGGGTCGCGGCCAGGTCGCGAATCGCCGCCATGCCCAGGCCCGAGGACTGCAGGGTGGCATCCAGCTGACGGTTCTTGATCAGCTCGACCGACTCGGCGTACGGCAGAAACTCGACCTTGCCCATGTCTTCATAGCTCAGGCCAGCGGCCTTGAAGATGGCGCGAGCATTCAGCTCGGTGCCGGATTTCGGCGCGCCAACGGAGATGCGCTTGCCCTTCAAGTCAGCCAGGGTGGTGATGCCGGACTCCTTGCTGGCAACGATCTGGATATAGTTCGGGTAGGTGCCGGCAATCGCCCGCAGCTTTTTCAGCGGTGCTTTGAAGCCGGCGTCTTCCACGCCATTCCAGGCATCAGTGACCGAATCCCCCAAAGCAAACGCCAACTCGCCACGACCGGCTTCGAGCAGGTTGAGGTTTTCCACCGAGGCCTTGGTGGCTTGCACCGAGGTTTTCGCGCCTTCGATGCCATTGCTGTACAGCTGCGACAAGGCCACACCGATGGGGTAATACACACCGCTGGTGCCACCGGTGAGCACGTTGATGAACGTTGGGGCGGCGAGTACCGCTGTGCTCGCGGTCAAGGCGGCGGCCGCCGCAAACAGGCTGAAGCGTTTGGTCATTCGCATGGAAGAATCTCCGTCGTTGTTATGGCTTTATGCACAGGCTGACGCCACGCCGTGCGCCGACATGGCGCGGTACGCATGGCTAACGAGCAAGCAGAAAGGAGCCGAGGCTCACGCACGGATAAGCGTTGCGTACAAGAGCGGGACGGCGCGACGAACGCGCGGATAGGGCTGGGCAGTGCATGGGGATAACCTCTTGTCTTTCTTATGGGCTGCCAGGCAATCGAGTGCCTGGCTGACAAGGGCTATAGCAGGTGCCGTGCCAGCGAGAGAAAAGCCCGTGCTAGAGCCTTTACGCTGACTGTTACAAACCACATGCGGGGTTTAACCAGCGGAAATTCGCTGCTGAAATAATCCAGACAAGCGAAATTCCGCCGATTTTCCACCGGAAGATGCGACTTCGTAGGGTGAATAGCGGTCTGTTTTCATCCACCCTAGGTTCGGGCTACAGGCAACGGACTGTTAATCCTCGTCTCTGCTGCTGGCCGACCGATAGCTACTGCGCAGCAGACCATGGCGCTGCATCTTTTCGTTGAGGGTGCGGCGTGGCAACTGCAGCAACGCCATGACCTCGGTGATGTGGCCCTGGCAATGCTGCAGTGCGCGGTGCAGGCATTGCGCTTCGAAGGCTTCCATCTGCTCCGCCAGCGATTGCACGGGCAGCCCCTCGCCAGCCTCGACGCCACCACTCAAGCCCAATGCGTGCCGTTCAGCGGCGTTGATCAGCTCGCGCACGTTGCCCGGCCAGTCGTGCCTCAGCAGTTGAGTCAACTGCTGAGGCGTCAGCGCAGGCCTGTCGCGCCCATGGCGTTGCGCTGCTTGCTGAGCAAAGTGCTCGAACAGCAGCGCAATGTCCTCGCGGCGTTCGCGCAGTGGCGGAATGCGTAACGTGGCGACGTTCAGCCGGTAGTAGAGGTCTTCACGGAAACGCCCGGCCTTGACCTCATCGAGCAGGTCCGGCTTGACCGCGCTGATCACCCGCAAATCGACCTGAATGCTGCGGTTGGAACCCAGGCGCTCCAGGGTTTTCTCCTGCAGCACACGCAGCAATTTGACCTGCTGGGCCAACGGCAGGCTTTCCACCTCGTCGAGAAACAGCGTGCCGCCATCGGCGTGTTCGATGCGGCCGATACGCTTGCCCTGGGCGCCGGTAAAGGCGCCGCTTTCATGGCCGAACAGCTCACTCTCGAACAGGTGCTCGGGAATCGCCGCGCAGTTCAGCGCGACAAACGGCTTGCCGGCGCGGTTGCTGAAATCATGCAGACAACGGGCAACCCGCTCCTTGCCGCTGCCGGTGTCGCCGCGCAGAAGGATATTCACCGAGGTGCCGGCCAGTTCGAGGATCTGCCGGCGCAGGGTTTCCATCGGTTTGGAGACGCCGAGCAACTGCGCCTCGATATGGTCCTTGCGGGCGAACTGCTGGCGCAGCTGACGGTTCTCACAAACCAGGCGGCGCTTGTCCAGCGCGCGGCGCACGCTGTCGAGCAGGCGTTCGGGGGTAAAGGGCTTTTCGATAAAGTCATAAGCGCCCTGGCGCAGCGCCTGCACCGCCATCGGCACATCGCCGTGCCCGGTGATCAGAATCACCGGCAGATCGCGGTCGCGCTCCAGCACGCTGTCGAGCAGCTGCAGGCCATCGGTGCCGGGCATGCGCACATCGCTGATGAGGATGCCGGGGTAGTCACGGTCGACCAGCGCCAACGCGGCCTGCGCCGTGGTGCAACTGTGCACGCTGAAACCGGACAGTTCCAGCCACTGCTGCACCGCCTCGCGGATGGCCGCTTCATCGTCGACGACTATTACGTGCCCGGTCATATCACCTCCCCCTCTTTAAATCGGCGGGCAGTGTAGCCCGGATAAAATCCGGGAAATAACCCGCACTACGCATTCGGCGCTGCCGGCAAACGCAGGGTAAACACCGCGCCCTGCTCGCCATTGGCCGCCTCCAGACTGCCACCCAGCTCACGGACGATGCCGTAGGACACCGCCAACCCCAAGCCCAATCCGGCGCCCACCGGCTTGGTGGTGAAGAACGGCTCGAACACATGATCCAGCGCATCGGTAGCGATTCCACCACCGCTGTCGGCAATGCTCAGCACCACGTATTCGCCCTGGCGCTCGATGCGGATCTGCAACTGCCGCACGGTGCTGTCCGCCATGGCATCCAGGGCGTTGTTGAGCAGATTAAGCAGCACCTGCTCCAGGCGAATGGCATCCCCCAGCACCGGCACCTGTGAGTCGATCTCGCGATACAGCTGCACCTGTTCACTGCGCAATCGCGGGGCCAGCAATTGCAGCGCCTGCTCCAGCACATCGTTCAAACGCAGCCGCTCGCTCAGGCCTGCCGGGCTTTTGCGGGCGAAGGTTTTCAGGTGCCCGGTGAGCCCGCCAATACGTTGCAGCAGCGCGTCGATACGTTGCAGCCCTTTGCGCACATCGTCTTGCCGACCGCTGTCGAGCAACAGGCGCAGGCTGCCCAGTTGCATCTGCATGGCCGTCAGCGGTTGGTTGATTTCATGGGCCATGGCCGCCGACATCTGCCCCAGCGCGGCCATCTTCGCCGCATGCACCAGGCCTTCCTGAGCCTCGCGCAACTCGGCGGTGCGCAGCGCCACCTCACGTTCCAGGCGCTCACGAATACCAGCCTGCAGACGCTGAGTCTTGCGCCGCTGGGCCAGGTAGAGCAGCAGAAACGCCAGGGTCATCCACACCCCGGCGGCGGCCAGGCGATAGCTGCGCACGCTGTCGACCAGGGTTTTCGGCTCGTGCAGCAGGTGCAGGGTCCAGCCTTCATCGCCCAGGGCCTGGCGTTGCCAGAGGTAGTCACGCGGGCCATCCGGTCCCTCGACCCGGCGCCACTGGCTGTCGCTGTCGATCTGCCGGCGCAGCGTGCTGGCCAGCGGTTGTAGCGCCTGTTCGGCATACTTGCGCACCTCCACCAGCTCGGCGCGGGCCTGCTCGCTCAAACTGTCGAGGGCGAGAAAACGCCAGGCCGGACGGTTGCTGAGGATCACCACCGAGTAGCTATCGGCCACCAGCAGCACGCCAGGCTGGCTGGCCCATTCGCGCTGCAACTCTTCCAGCTCCAGCTTGACCACCAGCACGCCGAGCACCGTGCCGTCGTCGTCGCGCACCGCATGGGAGAGGAAATAACCAGGGATGCCGGTGGTCACGCCCACCGCAAAATAACGCCCGGAGGACTGGCGTACAGCGTCCTGAAAGTACGGGCGGAAGGCGTAGTTGTTGCCGACAAAACTGCTCCAGTCGCGCCAGTTGCTGGCCACCAGGGTTTCGCCTTTCGCGTTGAGCAGGTACAGCACATTGGAGCCGGCGGCCGTATTGAGCTGCTCCAACCGCTCGTTGAGTGTGCTGCGCAGCAAGCTGTCATCCGGCGCACGCAGCAGCGACTTGATATCGCTGTCCAGCGCCAGCACCTCGGGCACCGAGCGGAAGCGTTCGACCAGGGTGTGGATCGCCTGCGCATACAGCTGCAACTGCCCGCGCGCCTCCAGGCTGCGCTCATTCCAAGCGCGCTGCTCGGCATAACGCCCGGCCAGCCAGATGCTCGCCAGCAGGCCGAGCAAAATCAGCAGGACGATCAGGGCAACGCGGTAACGCAGCAGAAAGGCAGACATGCGCGGCTCGCAACAAGGCAGAGCCGGCATGGTAAGACAAAGCACCGCGCTGTGCAGAGCGCAGCGGCTCGACTGTTTGAACAAGCGCCAGCGGCCGCTATAGTCAGCGCTGGCTATACGGCGATTACGCCAGGGACGCATGATGAGCACTGAACAACAGGCCACCACCCCACGCTTCTGGCGCGACCCGGCGCTGCCCTTCGTCGAAACGCGCGAAGCCCTCGATGGCCGTTTGTTGTGCTACGCCAAGCATTCCCATGAGTGTTTTTCGATTGGCACCATCACCCGGGGCCGCAGCACCTACTTCAATGAAAAGGCGCGCGAACAGGTCGCGGCCGGCACGCTGGTGCTGATGAACCCGGGTGACGTGCATGCCTGCAACCCCGTGGATGGGCAGCCCTGGTCGTATCGCATGTTCTATATCGACAGCGCCTGGCTGGGCGAGCTGCAACACCAGCTGGGGTTCGGCCACAACCCGCAACTGCAGCCCTTCTCCGCCATCCTCAGCCGCGACCCTGAGCTGTTCAACGGCCTCAACCAGCTGTACGACCTGCTCAATGCCGCGTCGGTCGATCAGCTGCGCAAAGAGTGCGCCCTGATCGACTATTTCAGCACCCTGCAACAGCGCCTGGCACCCGCGCCGGCACCCGCACACGAGGACAACCCGCGCATCCGTCTGGCCGCAGAATTTATCCGCGCGCACTGCACCCAAACGCTCAAGCTGGACGCCATCTGCAGCGCCGCCGAGCTGTCGCCCTCCTACCTGATTCGCAGTTTCCGCCAGCACTACGGCATGACCCCACATGCCTACCTGCTCAACTGCCGTGTGCAAGTGGCCCAGGCCGGGCTGAAACGCGGCGAGTCGATTGCCGAGGTGGCGCTGGACGCCGGCTTTGCCGACCAGGCGCACTTGCAGCGCACCTTCAAACAACTGCTCGCCGCCACCCCCGGGCAATACCGCCGCGCCTGATCAGACCAGCAGATAAACCGCCGAGAGCACCAGCAGCAAGGCCAGGCCGCGATTGAACCGGCGCAGGTACAGCGGATTCTCCAGGTACTGGCGCAGGTAAACCCCGGCCAGCGCCCAGCAACTGATCGACAGATAACAGATCACGAAATACAGCGCCGCGAACTGCCCCACCCGCCACAGATCACCATCCGCCGCATAGGCGCCCATGCCTGCCATCGAGGCCAGCCAGGCCTTGGGGTTGAGCCACTGCATCAGCGCGCCCTTGAATAGCGACGGGCGCTGCTGCGCGGCGTTGCCACTGAGCTGCCCGTCAGCCCGGGCCAGGCCGTAGGCCATGTACAGCAAAAAGGCGACGCCAAACCAAGCCACCCCGTGCGTCAACGCCGGCCACTGCTGCAACAGCTGCTGCAAGCCCAGGCCCATGGCCAGCAACAACGCGGTAAAGCCGAATGTCGCCCCGGTGACATGGCGCATGCTGCTACGCAGCCCATGGCTCGCGCCGGCGCTGAGGGCCAGGAGATTGACCGGGCCGGGAGAGATCGAAGCCGCGAGGGCAAAACCCGCCATGGAGTAAAACAACGTATTCATCACACACCTGTCAGCACAACCCAAGGAGAGGCCAGGCTGACAGGCACACGGCGCAGGGTATTGAAGGAAAATGCCCTGTCCGGGTATGTGCCGACAGGGCAGAGATCATCACGGCTGGGCGTGATCCGCCCGCTGCAACAGCCCGTCCGTTAGCCACTGGCGCAACCAGCTCACCGCCTGCGCCGGTGCCTGCTCACCGAGGTGCGCCAGCTCGCCGCACAGCTCAGCGAAGCTCCAGCCGTGCACGACCATGCCCTGCAATGCCGCCGCTTCATCGGCCGCCAGGCTGCGGTAGCGGGTGATCAGCTGATCACGCCAGACCACACAGGTCTCAGTCGCAACCAGTGGCTGGCTGCCAGGGAAGTCACCCGGCTCCTTGCACGCACGCCAGATCGCCAGGCAGTTATGCCGGCACGCCAGCCACTGCACGCTCGGTAACAAACGCACCTGCAGGGTCGGCCAATCTTCGCCCGGCAGTTCGGCCATCTGCGCCAGGCTCAGGGGCTGGCCATCTGGCGCATCAAAGGCCAGGGTAAAGGCCCATTCCAGCCGCGCCAGTTCGCTGAGCGGCGCGGCCTGTGCGGGAATCAGGTAGCCGTCGATAAAGTCCGCCAGCTGCGCGCCGAGCCAGCGCAGGCTGAAATGCTGCGAGGGATGCGCGTCGAGATAGGCCAGGGCCAGGGCATCGAATTCCTCATCACCGAGCCAGCCATGCACCGCCGGATAGTCACCGCGCAAGGCTTCCAGTAGGCGCGCACGGTAGGCGTTGTGGTAAATCGCCAGGCCCTGTTTGGCACTCAGCGCCGCGCTGCCCAACAAGCTGGCCTGCAGCGCCGGGTTGGGCTGGGCAACGGGGTTGAGCAGGTAGGCCTGTACCTGCGCCTGCCAGTCACTCAGGCGCATTGCGCTGTACCTTGCAGCGCTTCGGCGGCAAACCGGCGCGCCGTGTTCAGCTCGTCGAGCAACACATCCAGGTCGGGAAAATGATCGTCGCGCTCCAGCAGCGTGGACACCGGCCCGAGGTGCTGCAGGGTGCGTTGATAAAGCTGCCAGACCGGATCGCTGACTGGCTGATCATGGGTGTCGATCAGGTAGCTGCCGTAGTCGCTGTGGCCGGCCAGGTGCAGCTGACGGATGCGCTGCTTGGGCAGGCTGCTGATAAAGGTCCAGGCATCAAAGCCATGGTTGCGTGCGCTGACGTAGACGTTGTTGACGTCCAGCAACAGCTCGCAGCCGCTCAATTCGCTGAGTGCAGCGAGGAACTGCCATTCGCTGAACTGATCATCGGCGCAGCGCAGGTAGCTGGAGACGTTTTCCAGCACCAGCGGCCGCTCGATCACGTCCTGCACCTGGCGCACCCGCGCGGCCACATGCTGCAGGCTCTCCTCGGTATAAGGCAGCGGCAGCAGGTCGTGCAGCTGGTGAGCATTGCCCCGGCTCCAGCACAGGTGATCGGAGATCCACGCCGGCTGTACCCGCGCGGCCAGGTGTTTGAGCCGCCGCAGGTAGTCGCGGTCCAGCTCATGCGGGCCGCCAATCGACAGCGACACACCATGCATCACCAGGGGGTACTGCTCGCCGATGGCATCGAGAAAGTAGAGGGCCTTGCCGCCCGCTACCAGGTAATTTTCCGAGACAATCTCGAACCAGTCGATCGCCGGCTGCTGTTCGAGAATGGCTTGGTAATAGGTGCTGCGCAGGCCCAGGCCGAAACCCAGATTGCCGTGTTGAGCATTCATCGCTGACTCCTTGCCAGGTGATGCGGGGCAACCGCACGGCGGCCGCCCCGGCTCACTTACTCGCCGACAGTACCGCCTGCCGCATCGCACTCGGCCTGGGTCATAGCCTTGAAGCCGTGGCCCTTGCAGACCGCCTGGCCTTTGCAGCCGTTCTCGGCGGTCTTGCAGTCATTCTGGCCTTTGCAGGACGTGACGCCATAGCAGTGCACCTTGGCTTCTTCAGCCGCAACGACAGTGCCGGACATGCCGGCGAACAGGGCAGCAGCAGCGAAGGCAATGGCGGCACCAGTAGCAGCGGTGGATTTCATGGTCATGTGCGTATCCTCGGGTGATCTGGGTGAGCCGGACGAAAGGGGTTTTGCGTGCCGGCATTCAACTAGAGCAACGAGACGAACAGGCGTTACAGCAGCGCTGAAAAAAATTTAAGAGGCCTGCTTTATCGACGTGCTGGAGCACTGCTGAGCTGCACATGCCTGGCATTGATCATGCGCATGGTGACCTACACGAGATACACCTAAACTGCGCCGACTGGGCTGAAGCCCACCCCCGATATTCACCACTGACGTTAGGGATAGCCATCTTGAGTCTTCGCCCTCTGCTTCTGCTGTGCTTGCCTGCCAGCCTGTTGCTGACTGCCTGTGATCAGCCCAGCCCACCTCAAGAGCCGGCACCGCGCCTGGTCAAACTGTTCACCGTGGACGACCCCGCCGGCCAGCGCCTGCGTGAATTTCCGGCTCGGCTAAAAGCCACCAACGAGGCCGAACTGTCGTTCCGCATCGCCGGGCAGTTAAAGACCCTCAACGTGCTGCAAGGCCAGCAGGTGAAACGCGGCCAGCTGATCGCCAGCATCGAAGACACCGACCAGCGCCTGCGCATGCGTGACCGTCAGGCCAGCTATGATCTGGCCAATGCGCAGTTCCAGCGCATCGCCAAACTCTATGAGCGGCAGATGATTTCGCGCGCCGAGTACGATCAGCGCAAAGCCACCCTGGATTCGGCGCGGGCAGCGCTCAACCTGGCGCGGCAAGAGCAGGACTACACGCAAATCCTCGCGCCTTTTGATGGCGTGGTGGCCAGCACCTATGTGGATAACCACCAGGTGGTGCAGGCCAAACAGCCCATCGCCAAGCTGCAGAGCGGCGACATGCTGGACGTGCTGTTCCAGTTGCCGGAAAACCTGCTGACCAACCTGCGTAGCCGCGAAGAAAATCCCGATTACCACCCCAGCGTGACCCTCGACAGCCTGCCAGGCCGTGAGTTTGCGGCGGTGTACAAAGAACACAGCACCCAGCCGGACCCGAAAACCCTGACCTATCAGGTCACCCTGTCGATCCCCCGCCCGCCGGAACTCAACCTGCTGCCGGGCATGAGCGCCACCGTTAAAGTCGACTTCGCGCAAATTGTGCGCAACCCCGATACCCGTATTTTGGTTCCTGTCGAGGCGGTGTTCAGTGCCGACAACGGGCCAGCGACCGCCAAGCAGGTATGGGTGGTGAATGACACCAAGGCGGGGCTGCGCCTTAGCGCGCGGGCCGTGGAGGTCGGTCAGCTGACCCGTAATGGCATCGAAGTGTTGAGCGGGTTGACGCCCGGTGAACAGATTGTTGCCGTTGGCGGCGCTGAGCTGGAAGAAGGCCAGGCGGTTCGTCCCTGGGTACGCGAGCGGGGACTGTAAATGGATATCGCCGGTTATTTTATCCAGCGTCGGGTCACCAGCTGGTTGGTCACGCTGGTCTTGGGCATTGGCGGTTTGATGGCCTTTGTCGGCATCGGCCGTCTGGAAGACCCTTCCTTCACCCTGAAAAACGCCATGGTCATCACCAGCTACCCCGGCGCCTCGCCGCAGCAGGTGGAAGAGGAAGTCAGCTACCCGCTGGAAAACGCCATCCAGCAGCTGCCCTCGATCAAAAAAATCACCTCAATCTCCAGCGCCGGGCTCTCACAAATCAGCCTGGAATTGCACAGCCAGACCAAAGCTGAAGAAATCCCCCAAATCTGGGATGAGCTGCGGCGCAAGATCAACGACCTGCAACCCAGCCTGCCACCGGGGGTCAACCCACCGCAGGTACGCGACGATTTCAGTGATGTCTTCGGCTTCTTCCTGCTGGTCACCGGCAAGGGCTACAGCGCCCAGGAGTTGCGTGACTTTGCCGACTACCTGCGGCGTGAACTGGTGCTGCTGCCGGGTGTGGGTAAGGTGACACTGGCTGGTGCGCGCCAGGAACAGGTGCAGGTGGAAATCTCCCGCAGCAAGATGAGTGCACTGGGCATCGCACCGCAGCGCCTGGCGCAGGTATTGAGCCAGCAAAACGTGGTGTCCAATGCCGGGCGGATTCTGGTCGGTAGTGAATCTATCCGCCTGCACCCCACCGGAGAATTTCAGGATGTGCGCGAGCTGGAACGGCTGATCATCAGCGACCCCGGCAGCTCACAGCAGGTCACCCTGGGCGACATTGCCCAAGTCAGCCGTGGCTTCAGTGAAACCCCGGGCAACCTGTACCGCATGAATGGCCAGGACGCACTGACTCTGGGGGTTTCCTTTGCGCCCAAAGTCAACGTGGTCGATGTCGGTGCGGCAGTGAATGCGCGCCTGGCCGAGTTGGACAACCATCGCCCGGCCGGCATGCAGCTGCAGGTGTTTTACGATCAGGCCGCCGAGGTTGAGTCGTCGGTGCAGGGCTTCGTGATCAACTTCATCGCCTCTGTGGTCATTGTGATTGTCGTGCTGCTGGTGTTCATGGGCATGCGCAGCGGCCTGCTGATCGGCCTGATCCTGGCCCTTACCGTGCTCGGCAGCTTTATCTTCATGCGCCTGCTGGGGATTGAACTGCAACGTATCTCCCTTGGCGCGTTGGTGATCGCCCTCGGCATGCTGGTGGACAACGCCATTGTCGTGGTCGAAGGCATTCTGGTTGGCCGTCAACGCGGGCAAACCACGCTGCAAGCCGCGCGGGCCATCGTCAAACAGACCAACCTGCCGCTGCTCGGGGCCACCCTGATTGCGATCATCGCCTTCGCCCCCATCGGCCTGTCCGATGACTCCACGGGTGAGTTCTGCCTGTCGCTGTTCCAGGTGCTGATGATTTCCCTGCTGCTCAGCTGGGTCACGGCCATCACCCTGACGCCGTTCTTCGCCAGCCTGTTCTTCCGTGACAACCAGACACTGACCGGCCAGAGCCAGGGCGACCCTTACGGCGGGGTGATTTTCAGCGCCTACCGCGCCCTGCTCGACGTCGCCCTGCACCACCGTCGCCTGACGCTGGGCCTGCTGAGCGTGCTGCTGGTGGTGGCCATTGCCGGTTTCGGCAGCGTACGGCAGAGCTTCTTCCCGCCGTCCAACACGCCGATGTTCTTTATCGACCTGTGGCTGCCGCAGGGCACGGACATCCGCTACACCGAGCAATTGGTGGCCGAGTTGGACCAGCATGTGTTGGAGCAGGAAGGTGTGACCGCCGTCAGCAGCACCATCGGCCAGGGCGCGCTGCGCTTTATCCTCACCTACGCACCGCAGAAGCAATACCCCAACTATGCCCAGTTGCTGGTACGTACCGATGAGCTGGCGCGCATCGAACCGCTGATCAACCAGCTTGAACAGCATGTGGCTGAGCAATACCCGCAGATCAAACCCAAGTTCAAGCAACTGATGCTTGGCCCCGGCAACGACAGCAAGATCGAAGCGCGCTTCAGCGGCCCCGACCCCGAGGTGCTGCGCCAGCTGGGCAGTGAAGCCATCCGCCGCATACGCCAAGACCCGGTCGCCAACGCCGTTACGCACGACTGGCACGAGCGCACCAAGCTGATCCGTCCGCAATTTGCCGAGGCCCGCGCACGCGAGCTGGGGGTGGATAAAAGCGAGCTGGATGACCTGCTGCGCATGAGCTTCTCGGGCATGAATGTGGGCCTGTACCGCGAAGGCACGCAGCTGTTGCCGATCATCGCGCGTACGCCGGACAACGAGCGCCTGAATGCCGACAGCCTCAACGACCTGCAAGTGTGGAGCAACACCAGCGGCGGTTACCTGCCGATTGAGCAGGTGCTGCTGGGCTTTACCACCGAATGGGAAGACCCGCTGATCATGCGTTTGAACCGCAAACGCACCCTCACGGTACAGGCCGACCCGGCGCTGCTCAGTGGCGAAACCGCTGCCCAGCTTTTCCAGCGCATCAAACCTGAGGTCGAAGCCATTCCATTACCAGAGGGCTACAGCCTGGAATGGGGCGGCGAATACGAAAGCTCCCGCGACGCTCAAGGCGCGGTATTTGGCAGCCTGCCACTGGGCTTTCTGGCGATGTTTATGATCACCATTTTGCTGTTTGACTCGTTCAAGCGCGCCACGGTGATCTGGCTGACGGTGCCCTTGGCGATGATCGGCGTGACCCTGGGCTTTTTAATCACCGGCATTCCCTTTGGCTTTATGGCCTTGTTGGGCCTGCTCAGCCTAAGCGGCATGCTGGTGAAGAACGGCATTGTCCTGGTCGATGAAATCCAGCTGCAACTAGCCAGCGGCAAGGATGCCCTGCAAGCGGTTGAAGAAGCCTCCATCAGCCGCGTGCGCCCGGTGTCCATGGCCGCCCTGACCACGATTCTGGGCATGAGCCCGCTGCTCGCCGATGCCTTCTTCCAGAGCATGGCCGTGGTGATCATGTTCGGCCTGGGCTTCGCCACCCTGCTGACCCTGGTGGTGCTGCCGGTGCTGTATTGCCTGTTCTACGGGATCAAGGTGCAGAACACAGCGGCCGCCTGAGACGCTTGGGCGATTACATGGCTAAGGTGGACAAGGCGCAGCCTGTCCACCCAGGCTCAGCGCCGACGCAGTAAAAGCACGAAAAACACCCCGCCAATCGCCGCCGTGGCGATGCCGATGGGCAGGTCCTGCGGGGCCAGCAGGGTGCGCGCGGCGACATCCACCCAGACCAGAAACAGCGCGCCAAGCAGCGCACTGACCGGCAGCAGGCGACGATGCTCAGCGCCCACCAGAAAGCGCGCCACATGCGGCAGGATCAGCCCGACGAAACCGATGGCACCGCTCAGCGACACCAGCACCCCGGTCAGCAGCGAAGCGCAGACAAACACCAGCAAACGCACCCGGCGTGGTTCCAGCCCCAGGCTGATCGCGCTGTGTTCACCGGCCATCAGCGCATTCAGCGCCCGCGCCAGACCGAGCAACAGCAGCAAGGCCAGCATCAAGCACAACGCCGGCAGCCAGAGCAGTTCCCAGCGCGCCAGACCAAGGCCGCCGAGCATCCAGAAGATCACCGAACTGGCGGCATGGTGATCACCGAGAAACAGCAGCAGGTTGCTTGCCGCCATCATCACAAACGACACCGCCACCCCGGCCAGCAGCAGGCGGTCGCTCTCCAACCGGCCACCGCGACTGGCAATCGCCAGCACCAGCAGCATGCTCACCAGCGCGCCGACAAAGGCCGCCAGCGGCAGGCTGAGCAGGCCGATAAATTCCCCCAGGTACAGCACCACAATCACCGCACCGAACGCCGCACCGGAACTGACCCCAAGCAGATGTGGATCGGCCAGCGGGTTGCGCGTCACCGCCTGCAGCGCCGTGCCGACCAGCGCCAGCCCGGCCCCCACCAGCGCACCGAGCACCACCCGTGGCGCACGGATCAGCCAGACGATGCTGTCCTGAGCGCTGCTCACCGCCTGCGCCGGCTGCAGGTCGAACAGGCGCTGACCCAAAATCTCCAGCACACGCGGCAAGGGCACTGGCGCGGCGCCAAAGCCCAATGACGCCGCGCAGGACAGGCCCAGCGCCAAGGCCAGCACCAGCAGCAACAAACGGTAAGCGTGCGGGCTGCGAATCATCGGGCAAAGGCCTGCGGGTGCAGCGCCGCGGCCAGGGTTTCGATGGCGGCGGCGTTTTCCAGGCTCGGCGTCACCGCCAGGTACGGCAGCACCACAAAGCGCTGTTCACGGATCGCCGTCAGCCCCTGCAAGGCCGGATGCTGTAGGAGGAAATCACGCTTCTGCGCCGCGCTGCGCTCGCCGTAATCGACGATCAGAATCACCTCGGGGTCGCTGCTGATTACCGCTTCCCAGCCGACGCGCACCCAGCTCGCGGCCAGCCCGTCCATCACATTGCGCCCCCCCGCCGCCTCGATCAAAGCCTGGGGCATGGCCAAACGGCCGGCGGTAAACGGGCTTTCCTCGCCGCTGTCGTAGAGAAATACCCGTGGCGCCGGACCGCTGTCGGCCAGGCGGCCACGCACCGCCGCCACCCGTTGCTGCATGCCCAGCACCAGCGCCTCGGCGCGCGGCTCTACGGCAAAGATGCGGCCGAGGTTGTGCAGGTCGGTGTAGACATCCTCCAGGCTGGCTACCCGGCGTGGCATGACATGAGCGCAGGACTCGCTCAGCTCGTACACCGGGATGCCGAACCGCGCCAGGCTGGCCGGGGTGACTTCACCGCCGACGCGCATGCCGTAGTTCCAGCCGGCGAAGAAGAAATCCGCCTCGGCGTTGAGCAGGTTTTCCAGTGACGGGTGCCGCGCCGCGAGCTCGGGCAAATCGGCCAGCTGCGCCATCAGCGCGGGGTTGGGGGTTTTCCAGGCGCTGATGCCGCTGTAGCCGACCATCCGCGATTTCAGCCCGAGGGCCAGCAGCATGCCGGTCAGGTTGATGTCCTGACTGACGGCGCGCTGCGGCGGCTGCTCGATGGTCAGCTGACGGTCGCAGCTGGTGACGGTAACGGCCTGGGCGGGCAGGGTCGCGCCCAGCAACGGCAGGCACAGGGCGTAAGGCAGAAAACGCTTCATGGATTGATCCAGGTAATACGCGGGTGCCCCGCGAGGGGATGACGGTCGACCAGCGCCTGCACGCCATACACCTCGGCCAGCAGCGCTTCCGTCAGCACCTCAGCCGGGGTGCCGCTGGCCACCACGCGGCCGTGGTCGAGCACATACAGGCGGTCGCAGAAGGCCGCCGCCAAATTGAGGTCGTGGAAGCTGGCCAGGGTTGCCAGGCCGAGGGTTTTGATCAGCCGCAACAGTTCCAGCTGATAACGCGGATCAAGGTGGTTGGTCGGCTCGTCGAGGATCAGCAGCGTCGGCTGCTGCACCAGGGCGCGGGCCAGTAGCACGCGCTGCTTCTCGCCGCCGGAGAGATGAGCGAAGGCCTGGCACTTGTGCTCAGTCAAACCGACCCGCGCCAGGGCCTGCTCGACCAGAGCGTGATCGGCCTGATCATCACCATCGAACAGGCCCTTGTGCGGCGTGCGGCCCATGGCGGCGACTTCGGCCACGGTGAGGCCGAAGTCCTGGGGAAACTCCTGCAACACCACCGCCACCCGCTGCGCGCACCAGCGCGGCGAGCGGCTCCACAGCGCTTCGCCGTCCAGCTCGACCGAGCCTTGATCGGGCCGCTGAAAGCGGTAGGCGCAGCGCAGCAGGCTGGTCTTGCCGCTGCCATTGGGGCCGAGCAGGCCGACCAGCTGACCGTCGCCCACCGCCAGCTCGATGCCGTCGAGCAAGGCCTGCTCACCGTTGGGCGACCAGGCCAGCTCGCTGATCTGCAAGCGCGCCATCAGAAACGGTAATCGGCAGTGACGAACAACGAACGCGGTGCGCCCAGGTACCACTGCTGGCCATCGCTGCTGCCGCTGG
>NZ_QAIG01000013.1:413773-569371 GCF_003060885.1 Pseudomonas sp. HMWF032 | reverse complement strand
GTCGAACAGGTTGTTCAACTCCAGGCCCATACGCACATCCGCCTGCACCTGCCAGCCGACAGTGGCATCGACCACGGTGTAGCTCGGCAGCGTCACGCTGTTCGCCGTGTCGGCGTAGCGCGCATCGACATAACGTGCGCCGAGCCCGGCATCCACCTGCTCGCTCAGCGCCTTGCTCAGCCACAGGTTGGCGGTGCGCCGTGGCACGTTGGTCGGCCGATTACCACTGCGGTCACCACCGGCTTCACGGAAGTCGTCGTACTCGGCACGCACCCACGCGGCGTTGGCCGAGACCTGCCAACCCTGGCCCAGCGCCAGCTCCAGGGTGGCTTCCAGGCCGTCGGAAGACTGCTGGCCGATCTGTTCGGTCGGCGCGGTCGGGGTGGCGCGGCTGAGCAGCTTCTCCTTGACGATGTGGTAAGCGGCCAACGTCCATTCGCCCTGGCCATTCCAGAACGCCTGCTTAAGGCCGATTTCGGTCTGCTTGGCCTCGCTGAGGTCGAACTGCTGCTGCGTCGGATTGAGCGTCAGCAGGTTGCTCACGCCTTCGGTGCTGGTGGCGTACTGGCCGTACAGCGACAGCTCGGGCGTGACCTCGAAGACCAACCCGGCACGCCAGTTGTCGCCCGTCAGGCTGCGGTCGGCGCTGCTGTCGTTCAGCAGGTTGTCGCGCTGGATATGCAGCTGATCGCGGCGCACACCGCTGACCAGCGACAGGCGTTCGGTCAGCTGAGTGCGGTTCTCGGCGAACAGCGAGAACTGCCGCGCCAGGTTGCGTTCGCGCGGCCCATACCCCAGCGGATCGGTGCTCTGGTACTGACCGCCACCGCTGCCGGCGAGCGGCACGCTGTCCGTGAAGCTGCTGGCAAAGTCGTGCTGGCGGGCGAAGTGGATGCGGTTGTAATCCACGCCCACCACGCTGCGGCTATCCAAGCCGAACAGGGCGTGCTCCAGGGTGAAGGTCTGGCGGTCGCCGACCTGCTCCTGGGTGTGCTTGATCTCGTAGAAATCGCTGCGCTTGACCTGATCACCCGGCTGCCAGCGATAGGACTCGGCATTACGCCAGTAGCGCTGGGTCTTGATGTAGTAGAGCTGGTTGCTGGCGCTCAGGGCATCGTTGATGCGCCAGTCACTGACCAGTCGGGTGATCTGGTCGTTGTAGCGAACCTCGGCGTTATCAACGTTGTAATTACGCTCGCGCAGGCGCTCGCGGTACTGGCCGGCGACCAGCGGCGTGCCCAGGTAGCGCTGCGGGTCCTGATCGCCGTGATCATGAGACAGGGTAAAGCTCAACGCATCGCTGGCATCCCAACGCAAGGCGGCGCTCAGCGCCTGGCTCTGCGACTCACCGTCATCGACCCAACCGTTGCTGGCCAGCTGATTGAGGTTGAGGCGGTAGCTCAGTGCATCGCTCAGCGAGCCGCCGCTGTCCAGCGCAGCCTGGCGGCGGTCGTCGCTGCCGTAGCCGAGGCGCAGCTGGTTGCTGATGGCGCCGCTGAACGGCTTTTTCGGCACCACGTTGATCACCGCGCCGGTCGCGCCTTCACCGTAGAGCACCGAGGCCGGGCCGCGTAGCACATCAACGCGCGCCACCGACCAGGTGTCGACCGGGAAGGTCACGGTGCCGGCCCCGACATACTGACGGGTGCCGTCATACAGCTGCATGGTCGCACTGTGCCCGGTAAAGCCACGCGCCGACAGCGCGGTGCCGCCATTGCCAGGGCTGCCGATGCTGCTGATGCCAGGGGTGCGGGTGACCGCGTCCTGCACGCTGAGGTTGTTACGCCCGCGCACCTGCGCGCCGCTCAGGCTGCTGGTGCTGGCCGGGGTTTGCAGGGCGCTCAGGCCCAGGCGCGAACCGCTGCTGGTGGGCGTATGCAGATCGCTTTCGCCCTCCGCAGCAGCCTTGGCCTGAACGGTCGTGGCCGGCAAATTGACCGGGGGCTCGCCCGCCACAGCCGTACCGGCCAGGCACAGGGCAAGGGAAACAGAGAGTTGAGACAGGGGATAGCGCGCCATGATGCTTCCATCGCAAAAGGGATAGGCACGGCAATCCCGATGGAAACGCGCAACAGCAAAACACGGGCGCACAGGCACCCACGATCGGCGTCAACGCCCGCCCACCGCGGGTTGCCAAACAGTTGGGAGTTGCCGCTGCATCACGGGCAGCGCACAACATCCCTAAGAACCTATTCAGGCTCTTAGAATCAGGCCGGTCTCCGGGCTTACGAGGGTCATGAAGCCATCGCCTTCCCATGCAGAAACTGCACAGTGGCATCGTGATGACGTCGCTCGCTTACCGTTGCGGGGGCAGCGTCGGACTGGCCCAAAGGGCGCACCGACTTCCCGTTTAACCTCACGCACGGCGGCGTGAGACACCTGAAACGGCGCGGATATGACCATTCAGGCCAATCCGCGTCAAGTTTTTAGCTGTTGCCGAATGGCTCTACAGCGGTCTTCTCAGCCTTGATCAATGCGCAGCTCGGGCACGGCGCGACCAGCCACCAGGCGCTCATCGACCAGACGGATCAGCTCGGCTTCATCACGCACGCGAAACCACTCACCGGCCGGATAGAGGCTGGCGGTCGGACCCAGATCACAGGGGAACTGACACTGCGTACGGGTGATATGCACACCACCCTCGCACTCCAGTTTGCCGGCGGCCTTGAGCCGCTGACGCAGGGTTTTCCACAGGTCCAGCGCGCCACGCCGGGTGCAGCGCGGACCGTTGCACAGCAGCAGGCGCTGCGCGTGCGGCGGAATCTGCGACCAGGCGTGATGCCCCGGCACGGCGGCCACCCCCACACAGGGCAGGTGCAGCTCGGGGCGCTCGATCAGCGCGCAGGCAGCCTCCACCGGCAGGCCTTCAGCCTGGCCAATGGCGCTGGCGACAAACAGCTGCTCAGGGTTGGCCTGCTGGCACAGTTCGCTGCGCAGCCAATCGAGGTGCGGGCTGCTGCTCTGCGGCTCCAGGTCGATCACCAGCAACGGCCGCTCAGCCTCGGCCACGCGCTGCCAAAGCGGCGCATAGCCCGCGCTGGTATCGACGATATCGGCCAGCGCCGCTTCCCCGCGTAGCTCAACCAGACGGCGGCGCAGCAGCTCGGCAAACGAGCCCTCGGCCAGGTCGGGGCCGACAAACAGAATGCGGGCGTAAGGGGAAACGGGCGTGGTCATGGCGGCCTCCAAAGCGGGGCGGCAGTCTAACAGGCGCTGTTTTCCGTTGGGCAACCCAGCCGCCCCGTAGGGTGGGTTAGGCGCATAGAACAGGTCGTGAGCCAGCTGCATTGCCCGATGCGCCGAAACCCACCGTGGCAGACTCAGCCGCTATTCGATGGGTGACGCGCTGCGCAGGACTCAGTGGCTGTCCGCCTGACCGTCGATTGGCAGCGCTAACCCATCCTACGACAGCGCCTCGGCCAGCGCTTCAAGGCTGACAAACTCGCGATCCACCGCTGGCAACTCGGGCCGACGCAGCAGCAATACCGGCAAACCCAACTCCCGCGCCACCTGCAGTTTCGGCTCGGTGGACTGGCTGCCGCTATTCTTGCTGATCAGCACATCGGTGCCTAAACGAGCAAATAACGCACGCTCCTCATCCAGCGCAAACGGCGCGCGCGCGCCGATAATCTCCGCACGCGGCACGCCTTGCTGGGCCGTCAGGCAGCGCACGGTCCAGTGCTGATGCGGGGGTATCTCGTGCAGGTGTTCCAGCGGCTCGCGGCCGAGGGTAAATAGCGGACGGCGGAAATCCTTCAGGGCTTCGATCAAACCGGCCCAGTTATCCACTTCACGCCAGTCATCACCCTCGCCGGCCTGCCAGCCGGGGCGGCGCAGCGCCCAGCAGGCAATCCCGCTCAGCTCGGCGGCGCGGGCGGCATTGGCGCTGATCTGCGCGGCATAGGGGTGGGTCAGGTCGAGCAGCAGTTCGATGCCCCGCTGGCGGATAAACGCCGCCAATCCTTCCGCCCCGCCAAAGCCGCCAACACGCACCTGACAGGGCAAATCATCCGGCACCCGGCCCAGCCCGGCCAGGCTGTAGATGCTTTCAGGGCCAAGGCGGCGCGCCAGACGCAAGGCCTCGGTGGTGCCGCCGAGCAGCAAGATGCGCGGACTCACGGCTTGCGCACCACCAGCAGGGTGATCGGCAAGGCGCTGCGCCAGGTGTCGAAGCCGCCCAGCGGCTGCGCCTGGGCCACGCTGATGCGCGTCAGCTCGCCGCCCACCTGCTCGCGCCAGGCCACCAGCGCCGCTTCGCTTTGCAGGGTCACGGCATTGGCCAGCAAACGCCCGCCCGGCTTGAGGCTGGCCCAGCACTGCTCGAGCACGCCAGGGATGGTCACCCCGCCACCAATAAAGATCGCATCCGGCGCGGCCAATCCGGCCAAGGCTTCGGGCGCGCGGCCGGCCACCAATTGCAAGCTGGGCACGCCGAGGGCATCGCGGTTGTGCTGGATATGCGCCTGACGACCGGCATCAGCCTCGATGGCCAGCGCCCGGCAGCTGGGGTGCGCGCGCATCCACTCAATGCCGATGGAGCCGCAGCCGGCGCCGACATCCCAGAGCAGCTCACCGGGTTGCGGCGCCAGGCGCGCCAGGGTGATAGCGCGCACATCGCGTTTGGTCAGCTGGCCGTCGTGCTGATAAGCATCGTCCGGCAAACCTGGCGTGAGCGGCAGCAAACGCGCACAGGCGCCCGCCACACAGTCGATTGCCAGCAGATTGAGGTCAGCGACGTGCGGCGCGGTCCAATCACTGGCCAGGCCGTCGATGCGACGCTCCTGATCGCCGCCCAGATGCTCCAGCACGGTCAGCCGGCTGGGGCCAAAACCGCGTTCACGCAGCAACTCGGCCACCGCCGCCGGGCTGTCGCCGTCATTGCTCAACAGCAGCAGCCGCGCGCCGGGGAAAATCTGCGCCTGCAGCGCCGCCAACGGCCGCGCCACCAGCGACAGCACCGTCACGTCCTGCAGTGGCCAACCCAGGCGAGCAGCAGCCAGTGAGACGGATGAGGGCGCAGAGAACACCCGCAATTCATCCGCCGGCAGCTGCCGCGCCAGGCTCGCACCCACGCCATAGAACAGTGGGTCACCGCTGGCCAGCACGCACACCGGCATCCCGCGCCGCGCCATTACCGGCTCCAGGCTAAAGGGGCTGGGCCAGCGCTCGTGCTGCCCTGGCAGATCGCTGGGCAGCAGCGCCAGCTGGCGTGGGCTGCCGACAATCCACTGCGCCTCGCCCAGCGCCTGGCGCGCTGCCTCACCCAGCCCGGCGTAACCGTCTTCACCAATGCCCACCAGGGTTAACCAGGCCGTCATACCCACTCCTCTGCCCCCGCCCGACAAGCTAGGGTGTCAGCGCATCAAACAAAGCGGGCATAATACAGCCTTCGTCGGTGCCCACCGCCATGGTGCGAGGGGCCTAAGAGGGAATCCGGAACGATCCGCTGATCGTGACCGAGCTGCCCCCGCAACTGTAAACAGCGAGTCTGCCGCCACTGCGCCACTGGGAAACTGGGAAGGCCGCGCCAGATGATGACCTGTCAGCCAGGAGACCTGCCGACGACGCGAGTCGCGAGTGCCAACATCGGGCGGGGTGTACCGATGCCATGAAATCCCCTGTGGGCGGATTTCGCTGGTTCGGTCGCCGCGTCGTAGAACCTGTTTTCGATCTAGCGAGCTAGAGACCTACAAGGCAAAAACAGGCGAGGAAGCGGAATGTACGAGCTGTACATGAGCATTCCGAGCCTGGTTTTAACGCAGTAGGGCCGACGCGCAGCAGATCGTAGACAGGTTCGTTGTTGCTGGTGAACTTGTTGCGCGACCTTGCCACCACTGTCGAGATACCGGCCCCACGCCCCGATAAACCGGGATCGGCGTGCCCCGGCCTGCTGCGTATCGTTCCGGCGCTGGACGGCGGCATCTGCCGGGTCAAGCTGGCCGGCGGCGTACTCAGCAGCCAACAGGCACGCGCCATCGCCGAAGCCGCCGAGCGCTGCGCCAGCGGTGTGCTGGAGCTGACCAACCGCAGCAATCTGCAGATTCGTGGCGTATTGCCCGGCCAGCAAGCCGAGCTGATCGAGCGCCTGCTGGCTGCCGGCCTCGGCCCGAGCAACCCGGCCGCCGACGATGTGCGCAATCTGCTACTCAGCCCTGCCGCCGGCATCGATCCGCAGGCCTTGCTCGACACCCGCCCGCTGGCCGCCGCGCTGCTTGAGCTGCTGCAAACCACCCCGGCGCTGCATGGGCTATCGGCCAAGTTCGCTATTCAGCTGGACGGCGGCGAAGCCCTGGCCATGCTCAAACACCCCCACGATATCTGGCTAAGCGCCCTGCCCGGTAAGTCAGCTCGCTTGGCCTTTGGCCTGGCGGGTTGCCCAGGTGATCAGCCGCTGGGCGTGGTCAACGTTGAGCAAGCCGTGCCGTTGGTGGAACAGCTGCTCAGGCTGTTCCTCGATCTGGCTGGCAGCGAACACAGCCGGATGCGCCAGCTGCTCAGCGTGATTCCAGCCAACCAGCTGCTTCAGCAGCTGCAAAAGCGCCTGCCCTTTGCCATCCAAGTGCCACCGACCGACTGGCAACGCAAACCAGTCAGCCCGCGCGCGCCGATGGGCATTTATCCACAGCAGCAAGCGGACCTGCGCCTGGTCGCCGCCGCCTCGCGCCTGGGCCGGATCGACGGCGCACAACTCAAAATCCTGGCCGATCTGGCCGAGCACTGCGGCGATGCCAGCCTGCGCCTGACGCCCTGGCAGGGTCTGTTGCTGCCGAATATCCCCGAGCACTCGGCAGACAACCTGCTGCACACACTGGCCGAACTCGGCCTGCTGATCGATGCGCAGGAACCACTTAGCAATCTGATCGCCTGCACCGGCTCAGCCGCCTGCGGCAAAGGCCTGAGCGACAGCAAGGCCGATGCCCTGCGCCTGGCCGAACGCCTGCGCGCCAGCACAGCGCGGCCGCAGGTGCATCTCAGTGCCTGCCCACGCTCCTGCGCCGCCGCGCACACCGCGCCCTTTACCTTGCTGGCCAGCAGCGCCGGGCATTACCAGCTTTATCAACGCACGCCTGAAGCGGCCGGTTTCGGTCAGCTGCTGGCCAGCGCCATGACTATTGACGAGGCCGGCGACTGGTTCGCCGCCCACTGCGCAACAGGAAACAGTGATGCTTGAGTACATCCGCGACGGCCAGGAAATCTACCGCCAGTCCTTCGCCACCATCCGCGCCGAGGCTGATCTCAGCGCTATTCCGGCCGATCTGGAAAAGCTCGCGGTGCGGGTTATCCACGCCTGCGGCATGGTCGATGTGGTGCAAGACCTGCGCTTCTCCCCCGGCGCAGGCGCTGCCGGCCGCGCCGCGCTGGCCAAGGGGGCGGCGATTCTCTGCGATGCGCGGATGGTCGCCGAAGGCATCACCCGCTCACGCCTGTCTGCCGCCAATCCGGTGATCTGCACGCTGCATGAGGCCGATGTTCCGTCCCTCGCCCGCGAGCTGGGCAACACCCGCTCGGCAGCGGCACTTGAGCACTGGCGCGAGCACCTGGAAGGCAGCGTGGTGGTGATCGGCAACGCCCCCACCGCGCTGTTCTACCTACTGGAAATGCTCGACGCCGGCGCACCGAAACCGGCGCTGATCATCGGCATGCCGGTGGGCTTTATCGGCGCCGCCGAATCCAAGGACGCCCTGGCTGCCGACAGCCGTGGCGTGCCCTATGTGATCGTGCGCGGCCGGCGCGGCGGTAGCGCCATGGCGGTGGCGGCGGTCAACGCCCTGGCCACGGAGGTGGAATGATGACGCTACAAAAAGGCCGCCTGCTGGGGCTCGGCGTCGGCCCCGGCGACCCCGAGCTGATCACCCTCAAGGCCCTGCGCCTGCTGCAATCGGCGGCGGTGGTTGGCTACTTCGTGGCCAAGGCTAAAGCCAACAAAGGCCAGGGCGGCAATGCCTTCGGCATCATCGAGCAGCACCTGACGGACGCCCAGCAGCGCCTGCCGCTGGTCTACCCGGTGACCACGGAAAAACTCGCCGCACCGCTCAGCTATGAAGATGTGATCAGCGACTTCTACGACACCTGCGCGGTGCAGATCGCCGCCCGACTCGACGCCGGCCAGGATGTGGCGGTGATCTGCGAAGGCGACCCGTTTTTCTACGGCTCCTACATGTACCTGCACGACCGTTTGGCCGGCCAGTACGACGTCGAAGTGGTGCCCGGCGTGTGCTCCATGCTCGGTTGCGCCTCGGTGCTCGGCACCCCGCTGGTGTACCGCAACCAATCGTTAAACGTGCTCTCCGGCGTGCTCCCCGAAGACGAACTCAAGCAGCGCCTGCACAGCGCCGAAGCCGCCGTGATCATGAAGCTCGGGCGCAATTTCGAGAAAGTCCGCCGTGTGCTGCAGGAGCTGGGCATCGACCAGCGCGCGCATTACGTCGAGCGCGCGACCATGGGCAACCAGCGCATCGTGCCGCTGGACGAAGTGGAGCCGATGTCCTCGCCCTACTTCTCGATGATCGTCATCCCCGGCGAGAAATGGCGCGGTTAGCAAACTGCAAACAACCCGTGGGAGGGGCTTTAGCCGCGACATGCTGTGGCCATTGCGGCTAAAGCGGATCGCCCCCCGACCACGCCCACAAAAGCGCCATCGCACAGCCCACTCACCGTAGCCTGGAACACCTTATGACCGCCGCTCCCGCCATCATCATCCTCGGCCCCTCTGCTCTGCCCTGCGCGCGGCGCATCCAGGCGCGGTATCCGCAGGCTGAGATCCACGGCCAGGGCAGCCGAGTGACAGACGTTGAGCGCACCTATGAGGATTTCGGCGATAACCTGCGTGCGCTCTACCGCACCGGCACGCCGCTGATCGTGCTGTGCGCCGCCGGCATCGTGATTCGCAGTTTGGCCGCCGTGCTCGGCGAGAAAGACCGCGAGCCGCCGGTGCTGGCCGTGGCCGAAGATGGCAGCGCCGTGGTGCCGCTGCTTGGCGGCTTGGGCGGGGTCAACCGCATGGCGCGTGAGTTGGCCGCGCACCTGCAGGTCAGCGCGGCGATCACCACCAGCGGCGAACTGCGTTTTGGCACCTGCCTGCTCGAGCCGCCCGCTGGCTATGTGTTGGCCGATCTTGAGCAAGGCAAAGGCTTTGTCAGCGACCTGCTCGGCGGCCAGGCCGTGCGTATCGAAGGTGACGCGCCCTGGCTGATCCAGGCCAAGCTGCCGGTGACTGACGACGCCGCACGGGTGATCCATATCAGCCCACACAGTCGAGCGGCGAATGCCGATGAACTGCTGATCCACCCGCAGCAGGTCGCCGTATGGATCGACCGCGCCAGCGCCGACTTACTCAGCGAACTGCAACAGGCGCTACAAGCCAGCAACCTGGCCGCGCAAAGCCTGGCCTGTCTGCTGGCCGCACCAGAGTTGATGGCCAACGCCGGCCTGCACGCCGCCGCCGCACAGCTCAACTTGCCGCTGCGTTTTATCGACGACGCGCAGCAACTGCCGCCGCTGCACAGTCAGCACGCCAACCTGCGCCTGCTGCTGGCCGCAGCACCCATCGATGCCAGCCAACTCGGCCGCCCCCGTGGCCGCCTGACGGTGATCGGCCTCGGCCCCGGCGCCGCCGAATTTATGGTGCCCGCTGCGCGCCAGGCGCTGGATGAGGCGCAGGACCTGCTCGGCTACGAAACCTATATCAAGATGGCCGGCCCACTGCGCCCGGAGCAGGTGCGCCACTGCACCGATAACCGCGAAGAAATGCAGCGCGCCCGCCATGCCTTTGCACTGGCCGCCAGCGGTCGGCGCGTGGTGGTGGTGTCGTCCGGTGACCCCGGCGTGTTCGCCATGGCCGCCGCCGTGCTGGAAGCCCTGCATGAATCGACCGACGCCGAATGGCAGCGGGTCGACTTGCAGGTGTTCCCCGGCGTTTCCGCTGCGCTGGCCACCGCCGCCAAAGCCGGCGCGCCGCTGGGCCACGACTTCTGCCTGATCTCCCTGTCGGACAACCTCAAGCCCTGGGCGATTATCGAAAAACGCCTGGCCCACGCCGCCGCCGCCGACCTGGTGATGGCCTTCTACAACCCCATCTCCAAAGCCCGCCCCTGGCAGCTCGGCAGCGCGCTGGATATCGTCCGCCAGCAACGCACACCAGACACCCTGGTGGTCCTCGGCCGCGACATCGGCCGCCCCGGCGAAACCCTGCGCACCCTCACCCTGGGCGAACTGACGCCAGAGATGGTTGATATGCGCACCCTGGTGATTATCGGCTCCAGCCAAACCTGCCGCTTCCCCCGTGCCGAGGGTGGGGAGTGGGTGTATACGCCGCGCAGCTACCCACAGACGTAACAAACGTAGGACGGGTTGAGCGTGCGATACCCATCAGGGTTTTTACGGTTCATAAATGATGGGCTTGCAGCAGCATGGGTATCGCTGCGCTCAACCCATCCTACGAGATTCAAGCGCTGGGCGGAAAACGCCCAGCAGCCGCCTGACAGCGGTAAATAAATCTGTGCCACTTTATTCCTTGTCCCACTTTGTTCTTCTCTGTACCACCCAACCCCCGCCTAGCTGTCCCTGTGCTCCTGTACCCTTTGCTGCGAGCATACCGGCACTGAACTAATCCTATGAGTCGGACCATGAAGTACCTTCCTGACGAGTTTCCCGAATTCTGCCTGCCCCGCTGCACGCTGCGGCGGATTCAGCGCCGTGACGTCAATGCGATTTTCACTGGGCTATCCCATCCGCAGGTGATTGCCCACTACGGAGTGTCTTACGACAGCCTCGAAGCGACAGACGAGCAGATGCGTTGGTACGACGCGTTGCTGGAAGAGCGCCGGGGCATCTGGTGGGGCATCGCCTTGCCGGGGAGAGATGAGCTAGTGGGCGCCTGTGGCTTCAATGAAGGTTCCTACACCGACCGCTGCCTGGACATCGGCTACTGGCTGATGCCGGAGTACTGGGGGCGGGGGCTGATGCAAGACTGCCTGCCCACCATCCTGCGCTTTGCCTTGGGCACCCTCGACGTGCACCGCATCCACGCCGATGTCGAGCCAGAAAACCCCGCCAGCGGCCGCTTGCTGGAGCGGCTTGGCTTTGTACTTGAGGGAACTCTGCGGGATGTGGAGTACAAAAACGGACGTTTCCTCAGCCTGCACCAATACAGCCTGCTGGCCACCGATCCGGCGGCGCGCACGTTGCTGGCGGACGACACACCGACCCTGCGCCCGGCCCGTGGAGAGGACGCACCAGCGCTCAGCAAGTAGCTTGGAGATCTGCTGGTGGGCAACGCTTTGCTTACCCATCAAGTGCCCGCCATTACCCCTTACGCAATAACTAGCTATCCATAATCCATCCATGCTGCTCACGCAGCTCCGCAGGCGGCTGCGGATAATCTCGGCGACCTCGCTTAGCGGCCCGGCGACCAGAACGTAGGATGGGTTGAGCCGCACCCGCGTTGGGGGGCTGACAGCGCAAAGTTGAGGCGCTATACCATTACGCTGAACGAGTTCACGTGACTAACAGGGAGTATCGATGCATGAGTGGCGTTATTAAATACAGTGCTGGTCTTGCCATCGCCGCGTCTTTCATGGGCTTGGCTGGCTGCGCCGGCGATAACGCGGTGGGGGGTGCAGCCCTTGCTGCCTCCATGATGGGTGCCGATGTCGGGATGTTAGCGCCAGTTGCCGAGATGGCGGCGGGAGCCTATGTAGCCTCTGCGGTTATGGGCCCCGATGGAGAAACGATCGCTCCAGCTTCAGCCGCAGCATCAAGCCCTGCGCCCACCGTAGCATCCTCATCGCCCTCTGCTTTGGCCATGACCGGAACCAAGACGCTGCCTCTGGAGACACCTGAGCGCTATCGCCACAAGTCATGCGAGTACATTGAAGTGTCGCTTACAGATGCTCATGCCTATGAGACAAGCGGGGATCCCGTTTGGAAGCAGGTCGGAACAACCCGCAAAGCATTAGCCAACCAGGCATGGTTTGACAAAGGCTGCCAGCGCGCCAATTTACCATGGGGCAAAATTGGCTTGAGTATTCATACCGTCGACCCGCAGCTGGCGCAGCTTAGATCCTATCCAACAAGTGGAGTAGTGGTTGTCTCCGCTCTGCCAGGCAGTCCAGCCCAGCAAGCGGGAATGTTGCCCTGGGACATCGTGATTGCTGTCGGCGACCAGCCTGTTGCCGACTCCGAGGATTTCCGGATTCAAGTCGGCAAGGTGGCTATTGGTTCATCTATCACGCTGAAGACATGGCGTGCAGGAACCTATTCGAACATACCGGTTGTGGTAACAGCGGGAGATACGCAGAAAGCCACAAAATAATTGACTCGCTCTGCAGGATGGACACTTGCTTGTCCACCCTGAACCTCAAGCCCTCGCCTTTTCCAGTTTGCGCAGCAAATAACTATCCATAATCCACCCGTGCTGTTCGCGCAGTTCGGCGCGGCGGGTGCGGATGGTGTCGGCGACCTCACTCAGCGGGCCGGCGATCAGCACTTCGTCCGGAGTGCCTATATAGGCACCCCAGTAGATGTGCATGGCTTGCTCGACAAAGCGTTGGTAGGTGTCCTGGGCGTCGAGCATCACCAGCACGCTGTCCAGCCCATCCGGAAAGCCGTCTTCGGCCAGGCGGCGCGCCGGGGTGATCTGGAAGGCCTGGCCGATGCTGTTGAAGCAGACCTTATGCTTGGCCGCCAGGGCTTGCAGGCTGGTGATGCCGGGGATCACTTCGTACGCAATCTGCTCGCTGCTGTTGGCCACGATCTGTTCGACGATGCGCAGGGTGCTGTCGTACAGCGCCGGGTCGCCCCAGACCAGAAAGGCGCCGGTTTCGCCATCGCGCATCTGCTCGCGGATCATGCCTTCGAACACCTGCTGCTTGTCCTGATTCAGGTCGACCACGCTGCCGCGATAGTCCGGCACATCGCGCACCCGCTCCGGGCAATCGGCGCTGACAAAGCGGTAATCGCGGCCCTGGATAAAGCGCTCGCAGATGGTCTTGCGCAGGCCGATCAAGCTGTCTTTGGCGCTGCCCTTGTCCATCAGGAAGAACACGTCCGTGCGGTTAAGGGCGTTGATCGCCTGCACGGTCAGGTAGTCCGGGTCGCCGGCACCGATGCCGATGATCAACAGGGTTTTCATAAAGCGGTCTCCAGGCTGCCGGCTAACAGCGGCAGCGAATCAATATGGCGGTAGTCGGCGCCCAGCTCAGTGGCCAATTGGCGCGCTCGGCCGAGGCGGATCGGCGCACTTTCGATATCCACCAGCAGCGCCGGGCAAGCGCTCGGCGCTAACGCCGGCCAATCGCGCAAGCGGCCATCGGTGATGATCAACACACGCTGACGCTCGCCCGGGTGCAACCGCTGACGCCGCGCCTGCCAGTCAGCGCCCTGCTGCAACGCATCAAATAGCGGCGTGCCGCCGCCCGCGCCCAACTCGGCCAACCACTGCTGCAAGGCCTGGGAAGCTTTCTGCCCTTGCCATAGCCATTGCGCCTGACGGCCGGTGGCGTGCAATAAAGCCAGCCGCGCGCGTTGCCGACGGGCCTGCTCGAACACCTCACTGAGCAGGCCTTTGGCTTTGCTCAGCGCGCCATGCCGGCGGGTCGAGGCCGAGGCGTCGACTATTACCAACCAAAGTTCGCCGGGCTTGGCGCTGCGCGGGCGCAGCACGAGATCATGCCGAGTGCGCGGGCGGCCTTTAAGCAGGCTCGCCGGCCAGTCGATACGCCCCGCCGCGCCATTGCGACTGGCACCGTTGCGACCATTGCCGAGTGTGCCGGGAGCGGCCCGGGCATCCGCGCCTGGGGCTGTGCGCGGGCGGATGCCTAGGGCTTTTTTGACCAGCGCGGCGGTTCACGCCGGACGCCGAGGCTCTGCGCCTGGGCGGGTAATTCGCCCCATTGCCCTTCGCCTTGCGGCGCTTGTGGCTGCTCACTGGCGGCGCTGTGGTCGGGTTGCGCTTGCGACTGCGGCGGTTGTGCAGCAGACGGCGGATTATGGCGGCGACGATGACGCAGAACGAAGTCGGCCACCGCGTCGATATCCTCCACTTCAATCCGCTCGACGCCACGCCAGGCGGCATGGGCGCGGGCGGCGCGCAGCCAGACCAAATCGGCGCGCAGACCATCCACCGCTGCTGCGAAACAGCGCTGGCTGATCTGCTCCAGAGCGGCGTCATCCAGCGGAATCGCCGCCAGTCGCACACGGGCACTCTGGCAACGCTCGCGCAGTTCATCCTGCTGCGCTTGCCAGCGCTCAAGAAACGCCTGCGGATCGGCATCGAAGGCCAGGCGGCGGCGAACGATTTCGGCGCGCTGGGCCGGTTGCGGCTGGGCGTCCAGGGCCAGGTTAAGGCCGAAGCGATCGAGCAACTGCGGGCGCAACTCGCCCTCTTCCGCGTTCATGGTGCCGATCAGCACAAAACGCGCGGCATGCCGATGGGAGATGCCGTCGCGCTCGATATGGTTGACCCCGCTGGCGGCGGCATCCAGCAGCAGGTCGACCAGATGATCGGGCAGCAGATTGACCTCATCGACGTACAACACGCCGCCATTGGCCTTGGCCAGCAAGCCCGGAGAAAACTGCGCGCGACCCTCACCCAGGGCGGCGTCGAGATCGAGGGTGCCGACGATGCGCTCCTCACTCGCGCCCAGCGGCAGGGTGACAAAGGTGCCGCTGGCCAGCAGATCGGCCAGGCCACGGGCCAGGGTCGATTTGGCCATGCCGCGTGGGCCTTCGATCAGCACGCCGCCAATGGCCGGATCAATGGCCGCCAGGCACAGCGCGAGTTTCAGGTCATCAGCGGCGACCACGGCAGCGAGGGGGAAGTGGCTATCGGTCATGGCAGGTTCTCTAGGATTCTTCGCTATCAATCAGCAGGTTTTCCAACGCCTCGCGGTACTCGCCGGGATCTTGCCAGAGGCCGCGTTGCTGGGCTTCAAGCAGACGTTCGAGGATGTCCTGCAGGGCGCCGGGGTTGTGCTGCTGGATAAAGTCGCGGGTGTTTTTGTCGAGCAGATAGGCATCGGTGAGCAGTGCGTACTGGTGGTCGTCGACCAGCTCGCTGGTGGCGTCGAAGGCGAACAGGTAGTCGATGGTTGCCGCCAGCTCGAACGCGCCCTTGTAGCCGTGGCGCTTCATGCCGTCGATCCACTTGGGATTGGCCGCACGGGCGCGTACCACGCGGTTGAGCTCTTCCTTCAGGGTGCGGATGCGCGGCGTGTCCGGCTGACTGTTGTCGCCGTGATAACTCGCCACCTTGGCCCCGCGCAGGGTTTCCACGGCCGCGAGCATGCCGCCCTGGAACTGGTAGTAGTCGTTGGAGTCGAGAATGTCGTGCTCGCGGTTGTCCTGGTTGTGCAGCACCGCCTGCATCTGCTCCAGGCGCTCGGCGAACTGCGCGCGCGCCGGGGTGCCTTCGCTGTGGCTGCCGTAGGCGTAGCCGCCCCAATTCAGGTAGACCTCGGCGAGGTCCTCGCGGGTTTGCCACAGGCGTTCTTCGATGGCGTTCTGCACGCCCGCGCCATAGGCCCCCGGCTTGGAGCCGAACACCCGCCAGCCCGCCTGTTTGCGCGCCTCGTGTTCGTCCAGGCCCCTGTCCTGCAGGGTCAGGGATTCGCGCCAGACCCGCGCCGACAGCGGGTTCATGTCTTCCGGCTCATCGAGATCCACCACCGCCTGCACCGCGTCATCGAACAGACGAATCAGGTTGCTAAAGGCATCGCGGAAGAAGCCGGACACGCGCAGGGTCACGTCCACCCGTGGGCGGCCGAGTTGCGCCAGCGGCAGCACCTCGAAACGCTCGACGCGCTGGCTGCCGGCCTGCCACAGCGGACGCACGCCGAGTAGGGCCAGGGCCTGGGCCATATCGTCGCCGCCGGTGCGCATGGTCGCCGTGCCCCACATCGACAGGCCGAGCTGACGCAGGTGGTCGCCGTGGTCCTGCAGATGCCGCTCCAGCAGCCGATCCGCCGCCTGCACGCCGATACGCCAGGCGGTCGGCGTGGGCAGGTTGCGCACATCGACGCTGTAGAAATTGCGCCCGGTGGGCAGTACATCCAGACGGCCACGACTCGGCGCGCCACTTGGCCCGGCCGGGACAAAACGCCCACTTAGCGCCGCGAGCAGGCCGTACATTTCGGCCGGGCCGCAGGCGTCCAGCAGTGGCGCGATCTGCTCATGCAAACGCTGCAGTACCTGGCTACTTTCCATACCAACGGATTCGAAACCCGCTGTATCGATCAGACGCAGCGCCAGCAGCTCAAGGCGTTCGCGGGTATCGCCGGCACTGCGCCAGGCATCACTGCTCAGCTCTGCCAGCACGGCCGGGCGCGGCCCCTGCCAAGGTGCAGCCATGTCGCAGTCGAGCGGATCGAAGCCCAGCGCCAGATCGCGGGCCAGAGCCCGCAGCAGGCTGGCATTACCGCCCTGGCCGTCGCCACGGGGAATGCGCAGCAGCGCCAGCAGGGTGTCGCGGCGCAGGGTGCCGGCCGGTGACTCGCCGAATACATGCAGGCCATCGCGGATCTGCGATTCCTTTAAATCGCACAGGTAGGCGTCGATCTGCGGCAGCCAGCTGTTGGGATCTTCATTCAGTTGCAGGCCCAGCTCGCGGTCGAGGCTGGCCTCGCGCACCTTGAGCAGAATCTCGCCGCGCAATTCGGCGGCGCGACGCAGGTCGAGTTGGCTGGCTTCGTAGTACTCGTCGGCCAGGCGCTCCAGATCGCGCAGCGGGCCGTAGCTTTCCGCGCGAGTCAGCGGCGGCATCAGGTGATCGATGATCACCGCCTGAGTACGGCGCTTGGCCTGGGCGCCCTCGCCCGGATCGTTGACGATAAAGGGGTAGATATTCGGCAATGGACCGAGAATCGCGCTCGGCCAGCACTGCTCGGACAGGCCGACGCTCTTGCCCGGTAGCCATTCCAGATTGCCGTGCTTGCCGACGTGGATCACCGCGTCACACGCAAAGGCGCGGCGCAGCCAGCAGTAGAACGCCAGGTAGCCGTGCGGCGGCACCAGGTCAGGATCGTGATACACCGCCGCCGCGTCCAGCTGATAACCGCGCGCCGGCTGGATGCCGACAAAGGTCAAACCAAAACGCAGGCCGGCGATCATCAGCCGACCGCTGCGGAACATCGGGTCCTGCTGCGGCTCGCCCCAACGCTCGCGCACCGCCTGCTGGTTGGCTTGCGGCAGGCTGTGGAAGAACGCCAGGTACTCATCCAACGCCAGGCTCTGGGCGCAGGGCCGCGCATCGAGGCTGTCCAGATCATTGGTCACGCCGCCGAGCAGCTGGTGGATCAATGCGGTGCCGCTGTCGGGCAAGCCTTCCACTGGATAGCCCTGCTGTTCGAGGGCGCGGAGGATATTCAGCGCCGCCGCCGGGGTATCCAGGCCGACGCCATTGCCGATGCACCCATCGCGGGTCGGGTAGTTGGCCAGCACCAGGGCGATGCGCTTGTCGGCGTTGTGTTTGTGCGCCAGGACGACCCAGTTGCGCGCCAGTTCGGCGACGAAATCCATCCCCGGCAAATGAGGCTGGTAACAGACCACATCGCTCTGGCTGCGCTCGCTACGCCAGGCCAGGCCCTTGAAGCTGATCGGCTGGGTAATCAGCCGGCCGTCCAGCTCGGGCAGCACGATATGCATGGCCAGGTCGCGGGAACCCAGGCCCTGGGTATTGGCCTGCCACTGCTCATGGTTATCCAGCGCGCAAATGGCTTGCAGCACCGGAATATCACGGCGGAAAGGTCGTGCGCTCGGCGCTTCCGGGTTAGACAGGGCGAAGGCG
The DNA here is from genome assembly GCF_003060885.1 of Pseudomonas sp. HMWF032. Taxonomy (GTDB): domain Bacteria; phylum Pseudomonadota; class Gammaproteobacteria; order Pseudomonadales; family Pseudomonadaceae; genus Aquipseudomonas. Next base: position 551,589 of record NZ_QAIG01000013.1, on the reverse strand, counting down.
GTGGTGTTGATAATCAGACGGGCATCGGCTTCGTCCAGCCAGTCCTCGACCTGAGCCAGGCAGGCGGCTTCCTTGAGGCTGGCCACGGCAATCGGCAGCGGATTAAGGCCCTGGGCCTGCAAGCGCTGGCAGAACACATCGATAAACCCGGTATTCGCCGCCTGCACCTGGGTGCGGTAGAACAGCAGCGCCGCCACCGGCGCACCGACCTGCCAATGGGCTTGCCAATCGACCAGGCTCGGGGTGCTCAGCTGCGGGTGATACAGGCCCACGCGCGGCAGCGGCTGCGGTTCGCCCCAGGGGTAGTCACGCTGCAACCAGTGGCTGGCGATGCAGTTGAACAGCTGCTGGGCATTGGCCGCACCGCCCTGGCGCAGGAACTGCCAGAGCCGCTCGGCCTCCGCCAGCGGCACGCTACTCAACGCCATCAGTTCTGGATCAGGGTTGTCGCAACCCGGCACCATGATGACCTGCGCGCCGCGCTCGGCCAGTTCGACCAAGCGCTCGATGCCGTAGCGCCAGTAACTGACGCCGCCGTGCACGGAAATCAGAATGACCTTGGCGTGCTGCAACACCTGCTCGACGTAGAAGTCCACCGAGGCGTGATTGCTCAGCTGCGCCGGACTGGCCAGGCGCAGGCTCGGGTAATCCGCCGGCAACTGCCGCGCCACCTCCGCCAACAGCGACAACTGCGAATCGCCGGTGCACAGAATCACCAGCTCGGCCGGGGTCTGGCCGAGGTCGGCAATGCTGTCGACCGGCAGCTGGCTGCCGGGTTGGGTGCGCAATAGATGCATGATCGCTCTTCTTGTGGGTGGGGTCGGGCCTAGTCGCGGCTAAAGCCCCTCCCACCTATTTAGGCCAGCGCTGCTTGCAGCTCAGCTTCGATGGCGGCCTGATCCAGGGTCTGGCCAATCACCACCAGGCGGGTGATGCGCGGCTCATTGACCTGCCAGGCGCGGTCGAAGTGTTTGTCGAAACGCTGGCCGACGCCTTGCAGCAGCAGGCGCATCGGCTTGCCGGGAATCGCCGCAAAACCCTTGATGCGCAGGATGCCGTGTTTGCTGACCGCCTCCTTCAGCGCTTGCAGCAAACGCGTTTCCTCGGCTTCAGGCAGTTCCACGTGGAACGAGGCGAACTCGTCGTGATCGTGGTCTTCATGGCCTTCCAGGTCATGGTGGGTCTTGCGGCCCTCGATATGTAGCTCGGTCTCGCAGTTCAGCCCCAGCAGCACGTCCAGCGGCAGCTCACCGCCATGGGCTTCGATGATTTTCACTGCGGGCGGCAGCTCTTCCGCCACTTCCGCGCGCACCGCCGCCAGGGCGGCGGCGTCGAGCAGGTCGGCCTTGTTGAGGATCACCAGGTCGGCGCTGGCCAGCTGGTCGGCGAATAGCTCGTGCAGCGGCGATTCGTGGTCCAGATTGGGGTCGAGCTGGCGCTGCGCATCGACCTGATCGGGGAAGGCGGCGAAGGTGCCTGCGGCCACGGCCGGGCTGTCGACCACGGTGATCACCGCATCCACCGTGCAGGCGTTGCGGATTTCCGGCCAGTTAAAGGCCTGTACCAGTGGCTTGGGCAGGGCCAAACCCGACGTTTCAATCAGGATATGGTCGAGCTCGCCGCGACGTGCCACCAGCTCGCGCATCACCGGGAAGAACTCTTCCTGCACGGTGCAGCACAGGCAGCCGTTGGCCAGTTCGAAGATGCGCCCGTTGGCTTCTTCTTCGCTGCAACCGATGGAGCACTGCTTGAGGATTTCGCCGTCGATGCCCAGCTCGCCAAACTCGTTGACGATCACCGCGATACGCCGCCCGTCGGCATGGCCGAGCATATGCCGCAGCAGGGTGGTTTTGCCGGCGCCGAGAAAGCCGGTAACGATGGTGACGGGGAGTTTGGCGAGGGTTTGCATGGCGAGTCCTGCGTGACGTCGAAAGAAAGACGAGCAGGAGGTGGCACAGACATGACAGCCACGGGGCGTCAGCCAACACCACCGGATCACCCCGCCCGGTTGTCGAAAACGTGACGAGGCAGGTCTCCTGGCTCACGGTCTGCGCATTGCGCGACCCTTCACCTTCCCGCCATACGGCAGTGGTGTATCGAAGGGCTTTGGACCGTTTACAGTTGCGGGGGCAGCCAAGGCATCAACCTTGTTCCCTCTTAGCTTCATGGGCATGCCCACGAAGAACCTCGAACGCGACAAGGCTACGCAGGCCATGGCGGCCGGTCAATCGCGGTTGACCGGTGCCGGCCGCCATGTTGAGCTACGCCGCCGCACACACCGAGTCGCCTTGATGATGTCCAGCCCTGCCCATACTCGCCCCGCTGCCGCCGTTCAGGTGGTCGCCGGGTTGGGCTGCCGCAGTGGCTGCAATGTGGAGGACTTACTCAACCTGCTGCTGCACAGCCTGCAGGCGCATGGCCTGACTGTGGATAACCTGGCGGGGCTGGCCAGCATCACGCACAAACAGAGCGAGCCGGGCCTGCTGGCACTGGCTCAGCGCCTCGGTTTGCAGTTGAGCTGCTTTAGTGCCGAAGAACTGCAGCCCTATCAGCAGGGTGTGCAAGGCTCGCCGCTGACCCTGGCCGCCACCGGCAGCCCGGCCGTCGCCGAACCCTGCGCCCTGGCCCTGGCTGAACACCTGAGCGGCCAACCGGCGCGTCTGCTCGGCGAAAGAACCCGCAACGCCAGCGCCACCTGCGCGCTGGCGTCGAGTGCACCCAAGGATCTGTCATGACCGTCTACTTTATCGGCGCCGGCCCCGGCGACCCCGAGCTGATCACCGTCAAAGGCCAACGCCTGCTGCGCAGCTGCCCGGTGATTCTCTATGCCGGTTCGCTGGTGCCCGAGGCGGTACTACAGGGCCATAGCGCCGAACAGGTGATCAACACCGCCGAGCTGCATCTGGATGAAATCATCGAGCTGATCCGCCAGGCCGATGACAAAGGCCAGGATGTGGCCCGCGTGCATTCCGGCGACCCGTCGCTGTATGGCGCGATTGGTGAGCAGATCCGCCACCTGCGCCGGCTGGGCATCGCCTTCGAGATCATCCCAGGGGTGACGGCCACGGCCGCCTGTGCTGCCCTGCTGGAAAGCGAACTGACCCTGCCCGAGGTGTCGCAGACGCTGATTCTCACCCGCTACGCGAGCAAGTCGAACATGCCCGAGGGCGAGGCACTGGGCGACCTGGCGCGCCACGGCGCGACCATGGCCATCCACCTGGGCGTGGTGCACCTGAGCAAGATCGTCACTGAGCTGCTGCCGCATTACGGCGCGGATTGCCCGATTGCCGTGGTGCATCGCGCCAGCTGGCCGGATCAGGATTGGGTCAGCGGCACCCTCGCCACCATCGTGGAACAGGTGCGCGCCAAGGGCTTTCGCCGCACGGCGCTGATCCTCGTCGGCCGCGTGCTGCATGCCGAACAGTTCGCCGACTCGGCGCTGTACAACGCCGAGCATCGGCACCTGTTCAGGTCGGCAGATGATTAACAGGCTGCTAGAGATGAATCTCCGCAGCTTTGATCCCCAGTAAACGCAGTTCCTCGATCAACCCATTGAGATCGGCGAAGGACTCCACCTGCTCCTGGTCATCGACCAGAAAGAAGCTGGTGCCTGCGCCTTTCTTCAACAGCACGATCCATTCCCGGGTATTGGCCGGGTTGGCGATGATATGGGTATCAAAGAGCACGCCTTGAGCCTGCTTGCTCTTTACATCCTCACGCCGCATCGGCTGGCTCCTGCTTACTCAACCGTTACGCTCTTGGCCAGGTTGCGCGGCTGGTCGACGTCGGTGCCCTTGAGCACGGCGACGTAGTAGGACAGCAGCTGCAGCGGAATGGTGTAGAGGATCGGCGCCAGGGCGTCGTGGATATGCGGCATGTTCACCACATGGGTGCCCTCGCCATTGCTCATGCCGGCCTGCTCGTCAGCAAACACCACCAGCTCGCCGCCGCGGGCGCGCACTTCCTGCAGGTTGGATTTGAGCTTTTCCAGCAGCTCGTTGTTCGGCGCCACGGTGACCACCGGCATGTCGCTGTCCACCAACGCCAGCGGGCCGTGCTTGAGCTCGCCAGCCGGGTAGGCTTCGGCGTGGATATAGGAAATTTCCTTGAGTTTGAGCGCGCCTTCCATCGCCACCGGGTACTGCGCGCCACGGCCGAGGAACAGGCTATGGTGCTTCTCGGCGAACAATTCGGAGACTTTCTCCACCACGCTGTCCATCGCCAAGGCTTCACCCAGGCGAGTTGGCAGACGGCGCAGTTCTTCGACCAGTTCAGCTTCCAGGGCCTTATCCAGGGTGCCACGCACCTGGCCGAGGGACAGGGTCAGCAGCATCAGTGCGACCAGCTGGGTGGTGAAGGCCTTGGTCGACGCCACGCCAATTTCCGGGCCGGCCTGGGTCAGCAGGGTCAGGTCGGATTCACGCACCAGAGAGCTGATGCCAACGTTGCAAATCGCCAGGCTGGCCAGGTAGCCGCCCTGGCCAGGCGCATGCTCCTTGGCGTTGCGCAGCGCGGCCAGGGTGTCGGCGGTTTCACCGGACTGGGAGATGCTGACAAACAGGGTATCCGGCTGTACCACCACCTTGCGGTAGCGGAACTCGCTGGCCACTTCGATCTGGCAAGGGATGCCAGCCAGGCCTTCCAGCCAGTAACGGGCGACCATACCGGCGTGGTAACTGGTGCCGCAGGCGACGATCTGCACGTTGCGCACCTTGGCGAACAGCTCGGCGGCCTGCGGACCGAAGGCCTGAACCAGTACGTGGTCAGAACCCAGACGGCCTTCCAGGGTGCGTTGCACAACCTTGGGCTGCTCGTGGATCTCCTTGAGCATAAAGTGGCGGTACTCGCCCTTGTCGGCGGCCTCGGCACCTTCGTGGTACTGCACACTTTCGCGTACCACCGGCTGGCCGGATACATCCCAGATCTGCACGCTGTCGCGCTGGATTTCGGCGATATCACCTTCTTCCAGGTACATGAAACGGTCGGTGACCTGACGCAGAGCCAGCTGGTCGGACGCGAGGAAGTTCTCACCCAGGCCCAGACCGATCACCAGCGGGCTGCCGCTGCGAGCGGCGAGCAGGCGGTCCGGCTGCTTCGCGCTGATCACCGCCAGGCCGTAGGCACCGTGCAGTTGCTTGACCGCCTGTTTCAGTGCGTTAGTCAGATCAGCTTGCGTTTTGAGGATGTGATCGAGCAGGTGGACGATCACCTCAGTGTCGGTATCGGAGCTGAACACATAGCCCAGGCCCTTGAGTTCAGTGCGCAGTTCTTCGTGATTTTCAATAATGCCGTTGTGCACCACGGCCAGATCATGGCCGGAGAAGTGCGGGTGGGCATTGCGCTCGCTCGGTGCGCCATGGGTCGCCCAGCGGGTGTGCGCGATACCCAGACGGCCGGCCAGTGGTTCTGCACTCAGCGCGCTTTCCAGCTCGCTGACCTTGCCCACGCGGCGGCGGCGGTCAAGGCTGCCCTGCTCAGTCAGCAGCGCCACACCGGCACTGTCATAGCCGCGGTATTCCAGGCGCTTGAGGCCTTCAACCAGCACGGCGGTGATATTGCGTTCCGCGATTGCACCTACGATGCCACACATATGTCTCTCCTTAACTCAGGCGTCTAGCGCAGCGCAGATCAGCTTGATCCCGCGTGCACTCAATTGTTCACGGGCCTCGGGGCTGAGGCGCTCGTCGGTTATCAGGGTGTGGATGCTGCTCCAGGGCAGCTCCAGATTAGGGATCTTGCGACCGATCTTGTCGCTTTCGACCATCACCACCACTTCACGGGCCACGTCCGCCATCACCCGGCTCAGGCCGAGCAATTCATTGAAGGTAGTGGTGCCACGGTTCAGGTCGATGCCATCGGCGCCAATAAACAGCTGGTCGAAGTCATAAGAACGCAGCACTTGCTCGGCGGTCTGGCCCTGGAACGACTCAGAATGCGGGTCCCAGGTCCCTCCGGTCATCAACAGCACCGGTTCATGCTCCAGTTCACTGATGGCGCGGGCCACGTTGAGCGAGTTGGTCATCACCACCAGGCCGGGCTTGTGGCCGAGTTGCGGGATCATCGCTGCAGTGGTGGTGCCGCTGTCGATGATGATCCGCGCATGTTCGCGAATGCGCGCCACCCCTGCACGGGCAATGGCCTGCTTGTACTGGGAGATCGGCTGGATATCGCTGATCAGCTCCTGCGGCATGGGCACAGCACCGCCGTAACGACGCAGCAGCAAGCCGCTTTTTTCCAGGGCAGCAAGGTCTTTGCGAATGGTCACTTCCGAGGTGGCGAACGCTTTCGACAACTCGTCAACACTCACCTCGCCTTGCTCGGCGAGCAGGGCAAGAATAGTGTGACGGCGTTGCGGAGTGTTGCGTTTCGACATACTAAGTTTCGATTCGAAAGATATTGGCGCGAATCAAAACCTAATGAAGCTTTTTCGTCAAGCGCGAATCGACATCTGGCAGCTACAGCCAGGCCAATTCAGCGTGTCTGCAGGAGCTGGCTGGGGTCCAGATAGAACATCTTTTTCCAGCCTTGGGTCGACTCGTCTGCCCGCCAAGGCAACGGCAGCAGGCTGACAATCGAGTAATGCAAATGCGCCGGTTTACCCTGAGCGTTCCCCGTATCGCCAACCGTGCCCAGCTGACTGCCCGCCAGTAACGGCTGGCCTGGGTAGGCGTCGATGGTTTGCAGATGGGCGTAATAATGAATGCGCCATTTCGGCCCGAGGGCGACCACCACCTTGCCACCCTGCGCGATCTCACCGCGAAACAGCACCACCCCATAACTGCTGGCGCGCACCGGCGTGCCGCGTTTGGCGAAGATGTCGATGCCCTTGTGCACGCCGGAGCGGCCCCAGGGTTCAAACCAGAAAGTGCGCGGATTCCAGTCCCGGGGACTGGCGCCTTGCACCGGAATCTGCGGCCACTCAGGCAGCAAGGCCCAGATCAGAAACAGCGTCGGTATTATCCAGCGTTTACGTAACGGCATCCTTGCCAACTCCATCAGGTCTTCTTGGTCGGACGCTTCCAGCCTTCGATATTGCGCTGCTTGGCGCGGCCGACGGCCAGGGTGTTATCCGGCACATCGCCGGTAATCACCGAGCCGGCGCCGGTGGTGGCGCGATCACCCAACGTCACCGGAGCAACCAAAGCGCTGTTGGAACCGATAAACACGTCCTCACCGAGTACGGTCTTGAACTTGTTGGCGCCATCGTAATTGCAGGTGATGGTGCCGGCACCGATATTGGTCCGCGCGCCGATTTCGGCGTCGCCCAGGTAGCTCAGGTGGCCAGCCTTGGCGCCCTCACCCAGCTTGGCGTTCTTCAGTTCGACGAAGTTACCCACATGGGCTTTAGCGCCCAGCACCGAACCCGGACGCAGACGCGCGAACGGCCCACAATCGGCACCCTCACCCACTTCTGCGCCTTCCAGGTGGCTGTTGGCTTTGACGATGGCGCCTTTGCGCAGAATCGAGTTCTTGATCACGCAGTTGGGACCGATCTGTACGTCGTCCTCAATCACCACCTTGCCTTCGAGGATTACGTTGATATCGATGGTGATGTCGCGGCCGACGCTGACTTCACCCCGCACATCAAAGCGGAACGGATCGATCAGGGTAACGCCTTGCGCCATCAGACGGTTGGCGAAGCGTTGCTGGTAATGACCCTCCAACTGCGAAAGCTGGATACGGTCGTTGGCACCCAGCACTTCCATCTCGTCGGCCGCTTGCTCGGTGGCGACCACCAGGCCATCGGCTACGGCCATGGCGATCACGTCGGTGAGGTAGTACTCACCCTGGGCGTTGCTGTTGGACAGACGACCGAGCCAGTCGCCCAGTTTTTCCCCCGGTACGGCGAGGATGCCGGTGTTACCTTCACGGATCAGGCGCTGCTCGGTGCTGGCGTCCTTGTGCTCGACGATGGCCTTTACCACGCCGTGCTCATCGCGCACGATGCGGCCGTAGCCAGTCGGGTCGTTCAGATTGACCGTCAACAATCCAAGCTGCTGCTCGCTGACCTGTTGCAGCAGACGCTGCAGGGTTTCCACTTCGATCAGCGGCACATCGCCGTAGAGAATCAGCACACGCTCAGCGCTCAATGCCGGCAGCGCCTGGGCTACCGCATGGCCGGTGCCCAGCTGCTCGCTCTGCAGCACGAAATTCAGATCATCCGCCGCCAGTCGCTCGCGCACCCGTTCCGCGCCATGGCCGATGACCACATGAATGCCTTGCGGTTTCAGCAGGCGGGCGGTGTCTATCACATGCCCGAGCATGGGTTTACCGGCAATAGGGTGCAGGACTTTCGGCAAAGCCGAACGCATACGGGTGCCTTGGCCGGCGGCGAGGATAACGATATCGAGTGACATAAGAGCGGATTCCAGGCAGACGAAGGCGGGCTAAATCCCTAGCCCGACCCACTGAAAAGGTAAAAACAGCAGGCAAAGAAAAAGGGTAGCCAAGGCTACCCTTTTACTCGTTTGCGATGAAGCGCCGGAATTAACCGCCGAACTTCTTGCGCAACTGCTGAACGGTACGCAGCTGAGCTGCGACCTCGGCCAGGTGAGCAGCAGCGGAGCCGTAGTCGAACTCCGCGCCTTTCTCATTCAAGGCTTTCTCGGCAGCCCGAAGGGCTTCCTGAGCAGCAGCTTCATCGATATCGGCAGCACGCTGCACGGTATCGGCGAGAACTTTCACCACACTCGGCTGAACTTCGAGGAAGCCGCCGGAGATGTAGAACACCTCGGCTTCGCCACCCTGTTTGACCAGACGAATCGGACCCGGTTTGAGATCGGTGATCAGCGGCGCGTGGCCTGGAGCGATACCGATATCACCCAGGTTACCGTGCGCAATCACCATCTCGACCAGACCGGAGAAGATCTCGCCTTCTGCGCTGACGATGTCGCAATGGACTGTCATAGCCATGTCTAACCTCACGTATCGATCTGCTTAGCCACTACTACGCGGATAAACAGACCGTAAGCGCCCGTTGCCGGGCGCACGGGTGATTACAGTTTCTTCGCTTTCTCAACAGCTTCTTCGATGCTGCCAACCATGTAGAACGCCTGCTCTGGCAGATGATCGTAGTCACCTTTCAGAATGCCGCTGAAGCCGGCAATGGTGTCCTTCAAGGAAACGTACTTGCCTGGCGAACCGGTGAAGACTTCGGCCACGAAGAACGGCTGGGACAGGAAGCGCTGGATCTTACGAGCACGGGATACCAGTTGCTTGTCTGCTTCGGACAGTTCGTCCATACCCAGAATCGCAATGATGTCCTTCAGCTCTTTGTAACGCTGCAGAACGTACTGCACGCCACGAGCGGTGTCGTAGTGATCCTGGCCGATAACCATCGGGTCCAGCTGGCGCGACGTCGAGTCGAGTGGATCGACCGCTGGGTAGATACCCAGGGAAGCGATGTCACGGGACAGTACAACGGTAGCGTCCAAGTGGGCGAAGGTGGTCGCCGGGCTTGGGTCGGTCAGGTCGTCCGCAGGTACGTATACGGCCTGGATCGAGGTGATCGAACCGGTCTTGGTCGAAGTAATACGTTCTTGCAGAACGCCCATTTCTTCGGCCAGGGTCGGCTGGTAACCCACCGCGGAAGGCATACGGCCCAGCAGTGCGGATACTTCGGTACCGGCCAGGGTGTAACGGTAGATGTTGTCCACAAAGAACAGAACATCACGGCCTTCATCACGGAACTTCTCGGCCATGGTCAGGCCGGTCAGGGCTACGCGCAGACGGTTGCCTGGTGGCTCGTTCATCTGACCGTAAACCAGGGCTACCTTGTCGAGAACGTTGGAGTCCTTCATCTCGTGGTAGAAGTCGTTACCCTCACGAGTACGCTCACCCACACCGGCGAACACGGAATAACCGCTGTGCTCGATGGCGATGTTACGGATCAGTTCCATCATGTTTACGGTTTTGCCTACACCGGCACCACCGAACAGACCCACTTTACCGCCCTTGGCGAACGGGCAAACCAGGTCGATAACCTTGATGCCGGTTTCCAGCAGCTCGTTGGAGCCAGCTTGCTCGGCGTAGGTCGGTGCGGCACGGTGAATGCCCCAACGCTCTTCTTCGCCAATCGGGCCGGCTTCGTCGATCGGGTTGCCCAGCACGTCCATGATACGGCCCAGGGTTTTCACCCCAACCGGTACCTGGATACCTGCGCCAGTGCTGCCGACGCTCAGGCCACGCTTGAGGCCTTCGGTCGAACCCATCGCAATGGTACGTACCACACCGTCGCCCAGCTGCTGCTGAACTTCCAGGGTGGTTTCGGCGCCGTCTACTTTCAGCGCTTCATAAACACTCGGCACTTGATCACGCGGGAATTCCACGTCGATAACGGCGCCGATGATTTGAACGATACGTCCGCTACTCATCTTTGGTTCCTCTGAATATTTGAACCGTGCTTAAACCGCGGCAGCGCCGCCGACGATTTCCGAAATTTCCTGGGTGATCGCTGCCTGACGTGCCTTGTTGTAAACCAACTGCAGGTCTTTGATCAGATCGCCAGCGTTATCGGTGGCGTTCTTCATCGCGATCATCCGGGCCGCTTGTTCAGCCGCATTGTTCTCGACCACCGCCTGGTACACCTGCGACTCCACGTAACGCACCATCAAGCCGTCGAGCAGCTCCTTGGCGTCGGGTTCGTACAGGTAATCCCAGTGATGCTTGAGATCCTGATCCGGATCAGCCACCAGCGGAATCAACTGCTCCACTGTCGGCTTTTGCGTCATGGTATTGATGAACTTGTTCGAGACCACGGACAAACGATCGATGCGACCATCGAGGTAGGCATCGAGCATAACCTTGACGCTACCGATCAGATCATTGATCGACGGTTCTTCGCCCAGGTGGCTGATCGCAGCAACGATGTTGCCACCAAAGTTGCGGAAGAACGCCGCACCCTTGCTGCCAACCACGCAGAGATCGATCTCTACGCCTTGCTCGCGATTGCTCGCCATGTCCTTGACCAGAGCCTTGAACAGGTTGGTGTTCAGACCACCACACAGACCACGGTCCGAGCTCACCACGACATAACCTACACGCTTGACTTCGCGCTCGATCATGAACGGGTGACGGTATTCCGGGTTGGCGTTGGCCAGATGACCAATAACCTGGCGGATACGCTCCGCGTAGGGACGGCTAGCAGCCATGCGCATTTGTGCTTTGCGCATTTTGCTGACCGCCACCTTTTCCATGGCGCTGGTGATCTTCTGCGTGCTTTTGATGCTCGCAATCTTGCTGCGAATCTCTTTTGCGCCTGCCATTTGACACCTATCGGGTTAGCAAGCGGGGACCTCGCGGTCCCCGCTGCGGCTTACCAGGTTTGGGTGGCCTTGAACTTCTCGATACCGGCTTTCAGGCCCGAATCGATTTCGTCGTTAAAGTCACCCTTCTCGTTGATCTTCGCCAGCAGTGCGGCGTGATCCCGGTTGAAGTAAGCAATCAGGGCCTGCTCGAATGCACCAATCTTGGCGACTTCGATATCGACCAGGAAACCACGCTCGGCGGCATACAGCGACAGCGACATATCAGCAATCGACATCGGCGCATATTGCTTCTGCTTCATCAGCTCGGTAACGCGCTGACCGTGCTCAAGTTGCTTACGAGTGGCTTCGTCCAGGTCAGAAGCGAACTGAGCAAATGCCGCCAGTTCACGGTACTGAGCCAGAGCGGTACGGATACCACCAGAGAGCTTCTTGATGATCTTGGTCTGTGCAGCACCACCCACGCGGGATACCGAAATACCGGCGTTGACCGCAGGACGGATACCCGAGTTGAACATAGCCGATTCCAGGAAGATCTGACCGTCGGTGATCGAAATCACGTTGGTCGGAACGAACGCGGAAACGTCGCCCGCCTGGGTTTCGATGATCGGCAGAGCGGTCAGGGAACCGGTTTTGCCAGTCACAGCGCCATTGGTGAACTTCTCAACATACTCTTCGGATACGCGGGAAGCGCGCTCCAGCAGACGGCTGTGGAGATAGAACACGTCGCCAGGGTAAGCTTCACGACCTGGCGGACGGCGCAGCAGCAGGGAAATCTGGCGGTAGGCCACTGCTTGCTTGGACAGATCGTCATACACGATCAGCGCGTCTTCACCGCGGTCGCGGAAGTATTCGCCCATGGTGCAACCGGCGTACGGTGCAATGAACTGCAGTGCAGCGGATTCGGAAGCGGAAGCGGCAACGACGATGGTGTTAGCCAGCGCGCCGTTTTCTTCCAGCTTGCGCACCACGTTGGCGATGGTCGATTGCTTCTGACCAATTGCTACGTAAACGCACTTAATGCCGCTGTTTTTCTGGTTGATGATGGCGTCGATGGCCAGAGCGGTTTTACCGATCTGACGGTCACCGATGATCAGCTCACGCTGGCCACGGCCAACCGGGATCATGGCGTCAACCGACTTGTAGCCGGTCTGTACCGGCTGGTCGACCGACTTACGCCAGATCACGCCCGGCGCAACCTTTTCAACAGCGTCGGTAGCGACGTTGTTCAGCGGGCCTTTGCCGTCAATTGGGTTGCCCAGTGCGTCAACGACGCGGCCCAGCAGTTCCGGACCAACCGGAACTTCCAGGATGCGACCAGTGCACTTGGCGCTCATGCCTTCGGCCAGGCTGGTGTAAGCACCCAGCACTACAGCACCAACGGAGTCTTGCTCCAGGTTCAGCGCCATACCGTAGACACTGCCCGGGAACTCGATCATTTCGCCGTACATCACATCGGCGAGACCGTGAATGCGCACGATACCGTCGGAGACGGACACGATGGTGCCTTCGTTACGGGCTTGAGAGGCGACATCGAGTTTCTCGATACGCCCCTTGATGATTTCACTAATTTCGGAAGGATTGAGTTGCTGCATAGCTCTGCTGCCCCTTCAAACTCAAGATTTCAATGCTTCGGCCAGCTTCGCGATTTTGCCGCGAACTGAGCCATCGATAACCAGGTCGCCGGCGCGGATCACAACACCACCGATGAGGGTGGCATCTTCCGCGGCGTGCAGACGCACTTCTCGGCCGAGCCGTGCACTGAGAACCTTGGCGAGTTTGTCTTGCTGTTCATCGCTCAATGCGAAGGCACTGGTAACGTCCACATCAATCGACTTTTCCTGCTCGGCTTTGTAAAGCTCGAACAGTTCAACGATCTGTGGCAACAGGGCCAGACGATCGTTTTCAGCGACGACATGAATGAAATTGCGTACCTGGGCGTCGAACTTGTCACCACACACCTCGACAAAGGTGGTGGCCTTGTCTGTACTCGTCAAACGCGGAGCCTTAAGCACGCGCTGCATGGTGTCGTCTTGCGACACCGCTGCAGCCAGGCCGAGCATGGCTGACCAATTGGCCAGTTGCTGGTGGGCCTGGGCGTACTCGAAAGCAGCCTTAGCGTAAGGTCGGGCCAGCGTGGTCAGTTCTGCCATGATCGCGCCCCTCGCTTAAATTTCGGCTGCCAGTTTGGAAACCAGCTCCGCATGCGCGTTTTGGTCGATAGATGCGCCCAGGATCTTCTCGGCACCGCTAACGGCCAGGCTACCCAGTTGGGCACGCAGCGCGTCTTTGACACCGTTGATTTCCTGCTCGATCTCGGCCTGAGCCTGAGCCTTCACACGGTCAGCTTCGACACGGGCCTGTTCACGGGCTTCGTCGACGATCTGGGTACCGCGTTTCTTGGCTTGCTCAATGATCTCGGCTGCCTGGCTTTTGGCTTCGCGCAGTTGCTGACCCACTTTCTCTTGGGCCAACTCCAGGTCACGAGCCGCACGGCTAGCAGCATCCAGGCCATCTGCGATCTTCTTCTGACGTTCTTGCAAAGCCGTAATGACCGGAGGCCACACGTACTTCATGCAGAACAGCACGAAGATGAAGAAGGCAACGGACTGGCCAATCAGGGTTGCATTAATGTTCACGCCAACACCTCGCTCGTTCGTTGTCCATCAAACCAATTCACTCAAAAACGAGTGGATTAGCCTGCGATTTGACCAACGAAGGGGTTCGCGAAGGTGAAGAACAGTGCGATACCAACACCGATCATGGTCACGGCGTCGAGCAGACCAGCGACGATGAACATTTTCACTTGCAGCATCGGAACCATTTCCGGCTGACGCGCAGCGCCTTCCAGGAACTTGCCGCCCAGCAGGCCGAAACCAATGGCGGTACCCAGGGCACCCAGGCCAATCAGCAGTGCAACAGCGATAGCGGTCAGACCAACTACAGTTTCCATCTTTCCTCCCGACTTTTTATGTCGTATTGGTTAAGGTTTTCTAAGGTAAAGCAGTAAAGCAAATCGGTACTTCTGGTGCCCTTGCGGGCGTCCACTGTGAGCGCCAAGGCGCTCTTAGTGGTTGTCTTCGTGCGCCATCGACAGGTAGACGATGGTCAGCATCATGAAGATGAACGCCTGCAGCACGATGATCAGGATGTGGAACACTGCCCACGCCCACTGCAGGGCAACACCCAGCGCGCCGAGCAGCAGACCGCCGCCGAACATGATCGCGATGAGGATGAAGATCAGCTCGCCGGCATACAGGTTGCCGAACAGTCGCAGTGCCAGGGAAATCGGCTTGGCGATGAGGGTCACGAACTCTAGCAGGAAGTTGACCGGAATCAGCAGCGCCTGAACCACGATGTTCTTGCTACCGAACGGGTGGAGGGTTAGCTCACCGATGAAACCGCCAATGCCTTTGACCTTGATGCTGTAGTACAGGATCAGGGCGAATACCGACAGAGCCAGACCCAGGGTGGCGTTCGGGTCAGTGGTCGGTACGACACGGAAGTACAGGTGCGGATCACCTGAGATTTTTGCCGCCAGCATAGGCAGCCAGTCTACCGGGATCAGGTCCATGAAGTTCATCAGGAAGACCCAGACGAAAATGGTCAGACCCAGCGGTGCGATCAGGGCATTGCGACCGTGGAAGGTGTCTTTGACGCTGCCGTCAACAAACTCAACCAGCACTTCAACAAAATTCTGCAGTTTGCCCGGTTGCCCGGAAGTGGCGCGCTTAGCGGCGGCACGGAACAGCAGGATGAAGAACAGGCCCAGCACGACAGATACCGCGAGGGTGTCTACGTGAAATGCCCAGAAGCCCATTTCCTGAGCTTCTTTTGCGTTGTGGGCGAAACTCCAGCCGTTGACCGGGTGCTGACCATAGGTCAGGTTGGTCAAGTGGTGCTGGATATAACCCGAAGCGGTTTCTGCTGCTGCCATATATCCCTCGAGCGCTAAGGTCTTAAAAGTCTTGTTTTCATCAGCAGGGGCGAAAACCAATTGACCAACTGGGTCAGGAAGAACACGCCAAATACCGCCAGCGGTTCCAGAGGTTTCACACCTGCAAAGGTCAGTGCAAACAGCACTGCCGTTAAAACCAGTTTGCCCGCCTCACCGGCATAAAAAGACCGGACGATGGCTTGAGCAGCCCGCGCTCCAGTGAAACGGAACGCCTTGTGGGCAAAGTACATATTCGGCAACCAGGCAATCAGGCCACCACACAATCCCGAGTAACCCGCTACTGCACCCTGCCACTGCCATAACACCAGGGACAGAAGCAGCAGAACCAGAAGTTGCACCAGCAGTACCGGGAAAACAGCCAAACGATGGAAGGGCAGGCGATTCGGCGTGCGAACGTCCATCTTGTTTTCCTGAAAGCTGAACTCGGGCGTCGGCACCTGAAATCAATAACTTGGCATACTTTGTGCCGACGAAATGCGCGCAGAGTATAGGGGGGCTTCCCCCCCCATTCAACTGCCGGGTAGTGATTTCCGACTAGTCGCTACATGCGCAATTGTTTCAGCGAATGTGGGCCAGCACACCCTGCAGCTCATCCAGCGAGCTGTAGCTGATGACCAGCTGCCCTTTGCCCTTCTGCCCATGCTTGATCTGCACCGGTGAGCCCAGGCGCTCAGCCAGGCGCTGTTCAAGGCGGGTGATGTCCGGATCGGTTTTGACCACTGCTGCAGGCTTCTCTTTGCTGTTCAGCCACTGCCGAACCAGGGCTTCGGTCTGACGCACTGTGAGGCCGCGTGCGACAACGTGTCGCGCACCTTCAGTCTGCTGTTCGGCGGGTAAACCGAGCAAGGCACGGGCATGCCCCATCTCCAGGTCACCATGGGACAACAGGGTCTTGATCTCTTCCGGCAAGGCAATCAGGCGCAACAGGTTGCTGATAGTGACTCGCGACTTACCCACAGCATCGGCGACCTGCTGTTGGGTCAGCTGGAACTCCTGCTGCAAACGCTGCAACGCCATGGCTTCTTCGATGGGGTTGAGGTCTTCACGCTGGATGTTCTCGATCAGCGCCATGGCGATGGCGGCTTCATCCGGCAGTTCGCGGACCATGGCCGGAATCTTGTCCAGGCCGGCCTGCTGGCTGGCGCGCCAGCGGCGTTCACCGGCGACGATCTCGAAACGTCCTTCGCCAATCGGACGAATCACGATGGGCTGCATCACGCCGTGGCTCTTGATCGACTGAGCGAGTTCTTCCAGCGCGGTGGCATCCATATCACGGCGCGGCTGGTATTTACCGCGCTGGATCAGGTCCAGCGGCACGTAGTGCAGTTCACGGCTGTCGACCTGGGTGGCTTCTTCCTGCAACGCGCTGACGCTGGTCCCGCCCAGCAGGGCATCCAGACCGCGTCCCAGTCCTCGTTTTTTCACAGCCATGCGAATTTCCTTATGCGGTTGCAGTGTGGGCGCTAGCGCGCTGGCGACGCACCAGTTCACCGGCCAGTGCCAGGTAGGCAATGGCACCACGGGATTGCTTGTCATACACCAGCGCCGGCATGCCGAAACTCGGGGCTTCGGCCAGGCGCACATTGCGTGGGATGACCACGTCATACAGCTTGTCGCCAAAGTGTTGCTTGAGCTGGGCGCTGACATCGTTGGTCAGGCTGATGCGCGGGTCATACATGGTACGCAGCAGGCCTTCGATTTTCAGGTTGGGATTGAGCAGCTCCCCAATCCGCTGAATGCTGTTGACCAGATCGGACAATCCTTCCAGCGCGTAGTACTCGCATTGCATGGGGATGATCACCCCATCGGCCGCGACCAAGGCGTTGACCGTGAGCATCGACAGCGCCGGCGGACAGTCGATGAGGATGTAATCGTAATTCTCGCGGATCGGCGCCAGCGCATAACGCAGGCGGCTTTCCTTCATTTTCATTTCCAGTAGGGAAACTTCCGCAGCGGTCAGGTCACGGTTGGCCGGCAACAACTGGTAGCCGCCGTGCTCAGAGAACTGCATGGCATCGACCAGGTTGCATTCACCGATCAGCACGTCGTAGACCGAGTGCTCCAGACCATGCTTATCCACACCGCTGCCCATAGTGGCGTTGCCCTGGGGGTCGAGGTCGATCAGCAGCACGCGGCGCTTGGTTGCCACCAGCGAGGCAGCCAGATTGATGCAGGTGGTGGTTTTGCCCACGCCGCCTTTCTGGTTAGCGATTGCGAATACCTTAGCCATGCTGCGTTCCCCCTAGACCGAGCGACGCAGTATCAGCAGATGGCGCTGACCTTGGCAACCGGGAACCTTGAGTACATGGGTGGCAGTGAGACGAAAGTCCGCTGGGAGGGCCTGCAGCTCATCGTCCGGGTGCACGCCTTTCATCGCCAGCCACTGGGTATGGCCATCGCCGAGATGGCGAGTCCAGTTGCTGAAATCTTCCAGCGAACTGAAGGCCCGCGAGCAGATACCGCTGAACGGCACAGCTGGGGTGAACTCTTCGACGCGGCTGTGGATAACTTGCAGGTTGGCCAGTTTCAACTCCAGCTTCACCTGAGTCAGGAAGCGGGTCTTCTTACCATTGGAGTCCAACAGGGTGAACTGCCGCTCGGGAAACAGGATGGCTAGCGGAATGCCCGGCATGCCGCCGCCGCTGCCGACGTCCAGCCAGTTATCCCCAGCCTCAGCGACGAAAGGCACCACGGAGAGGCTGTCGAGCAAATGGCGCGAGACCATTTCATTCGGGTCACGCACTGCTGTGAGGTTGTAAGCCTTGTTCCACTTGATCAGCAGGGCCAGATAGGCCAACAACTGTTCGTGCTGCTGTGCGCTGAGTTCAACACCCAGCTCGAGAGCGCCCTGGCTCAGTTCTTCGGCGTGACGTGCGGTGACCAACGACATCAGGCGCTGTGCTCCAACTGCTGACCGGCAGTGCGCTTTTTCAGGTGGATCAGCAGCAGGGAAATCGCTGCCGGGGTAACGCCGGGAATCCGCGAGGCCTGGCCCAGGGTTTCCGGGCGGCTATTGCCGAGTTTGTGCTGGATCTCTTTGGACAGCCCGGAAATCCCTGCGTAGTCGATATCGAGCGGCAACTTGGTGTCCTCACTGGCGCGCAGCCGAGCGATTTCATCCTGCTGCCGGTCGATATAGCCGGCGTACTTGGTCTTGATCTCAACCTGCTCGGCCACCTGTGGGTCCTGCGCACCGCCACCGGTGATAGTCATCAACCCGGTGTAATCGATTTCCGGACGCGAGAGCAGGTTGAGCAGGTTGTACTCATGGGTCAGCGGCGTGCCGAACTGGGCGGCAATCGCATCCCCCTGAGGGGTACCCGGGCGCACCCAGGTACTTTTCAGGCGCTGCTCTTCCTGGTTGATACCTTCACGCTTAGCTTCGAACGCGGCCCAGCGCACGTCATCGACCAGCCCCAGTTCACGACCTTTCTCGGTCAGGCGCAGGTCGGCGTTGTCCTCACGCAGGATCAGCCTGTATTCGGCGCGCGAGGTGAACATGCGGTAGGGCTCTTGGGTACCCAGGGTAATCAGGTCGTCGACCAGCACGCCGATGTAGGCCTCATCGCGACGCGGGCACCAGCTGTCTTTGCCCTGGGCACGCAGCGCAGCGTTACAGCCGGCAAGAAGGCCCTGGGCGCCGGCTTCTTCGTAACCGGTGGTGCCGTTGATCTGCCCGGCGAAGAACAGCCCGGCGATCACTTTGGTTTCCAGGCTGTACTTGAGATCACGCGGGTCGAAATAGTCGTACTCGATGGCGTAGCCAGGCCGCACGATATGCGCGTTCTCCATGCCACGGATGCTGCGCACGATCTGCAATTGCACATCGAACGGCAGCGAGGTGGAGATGCCGTTGGGGTAGAGCTCATGGGTATTCAGACCTTCTGGCTCGATAAATACCTGATGGCTGTCCTTGTCGGCAAAACGGTGAATCTTGTCTTCGATCGACGGGCAGTAACGCGGGCCAACCCCTTCGATCACCCCGGAATACATCGGTGAACGATCCAGGTTGGCCGCGATGATTTCGTGGGTATGTGCGTTGGTGTGAGTAATCCAGCAGCTGATCTGGCGTGGTTGCTGTTCTGCACGTCCGAGGAAGGACATCAGCGGTGTTGGTGTATCGCCCGGCTGCTCAGTCATTACCGAGAAGTCCACGGAACGACCATCAATGCGTGGAGGTGTGCCGGTTTTCAAACGGCCGACACGCAGTGGCAATTCACGCAGCCGGTGCGCCAGGGCAATCGAGGGCGGATCGCCTGCACGGCCGCCGGAGTAGTTCTGCAGGCCTATGTGGATAAGTCCGCCGAGGAAGGTGCCTGTGGTCAACACCACGGAATCCGCGAGGAAGCGTAGGCCCATCTGAGTGACTACGCCTTTAACTTCGTCGTTTTCGACGATCAAGTCATCGGCTGCCTGCTGAAATATCCACAGGTTGGCCTGATTTTCCAGGGTTTCGCGAATAGCTGCTTTATACAGCACGCGATCAGCCTGGGCGCGTGTGGCGCGCACTGCTGGGCCTT
Source organism: Pseudomonas sp. HMWF032 (assembly GCF_003060885.1). Classification (GTDB taxonomy): domain Bacteria; phylum Pseudomonadota; class Gammaproteobacteria; order Pseudomonadales; family Pseudomonadaceae; genus Aquipseudomonas. Next base: position 531,847 of record NZ_QAIG01000013.1, on the reverse strand, counting down.
TGCGGCTGTTCAGCACACGGAACTGGATACCACCTTTGTCGGTGGCTTCAGCCATGGCGCCGCCAAGGGCGTCGATTTCCTTGACCAGATGGCTCTTACCGATCCCGCCAATGGCTGGGTTGCAACTCATCTGCCCCAGTGTTTCCACGTTATGGGTCAGCAGCAGGGTTTTTACCCCCATGCGTGCAGCTGCCAACGCAGCTTCGGTACCGGCATGACCGCCGCCGATGACGATCACCTGAAAACGGGAAGGGAAATCCACCACGCACCTCGTGCCTGTTGAGAAATGGGGGGCTTTTGGTCTGAAAAGCGGGAAAGGCGGTAAGTATAGGGATTTAGGCAGTGTGAAAGAAGCCTTTTGCACAAAAAATAGCCAGCTGCTTGGGTGCTGTTCAGGTGTGTCGGTTAATAAAAAATAAAAGAGAGAATTTTTATAAAGCCTTGTTTATATGTTTATTACTTAGCAACGGCTTTTCTGTGGATAGATTTCTACAGCTCAATGGATTCAATGCTTACAGCGTTTAAAAAGTCTGTGCTGATCCTGCCATCTGCTTGTTCAGTTGCCGTACGCAAGCTGTGGATTAAACCTATGTTTATCCACAAGGGCCGTCATCCTCAGTTTTATCACCGGGTTATAGGCAGGGCTTAGGCCGGTTTTTCCACAGGGCTTAGGTGGATAAATAAGTGGTAGGCCGTACTTATGCATCCAGGCGTAGGGCTGCCTGAATGGCATTGTTGCTATCTCTGGACGTCGGATGGGGTGGCGCAGGGAGGAATTGCAGATTCAGTGGACGATTCGATGCGCCGTAACCCATCAGAAATTATCGTGCAGCTGATGGGGTAGGCGATGCGTTGGCAGGTAAGACGGCGTGCGCCGCCCAGCCTATTTGCCGATACAAAAGCTGGAAAAGATTCGCCCCAGCAGGTCATCGGAACTGAACGCACCGGTGATTTCGCCCAGGGCCTGCTGAGCCATACGCAGGTCTTCAGCCAACAATTCGCCAGCGCCGGCCAGGGTTAGCTGGGCATGACCATGCTCAAGGTGAGCGGCCGCCTGACGTAGCGCTTCCAGGTGACGCCGGCGTGCGCTGAAGCTGCTCTCTGAGGTCTGTTCATAGCCCATGCAGGCCTTGAGGTGTTCTCTCAGCAGGTCAAGGCCCTCAGTGGATTTGGCCGACAGACTGATAGTCACGTGGCCGTCATTGCAGACTTCCAGGACCACTGATTCGCCTGACAGGTCGGCTTTGTTACGAATCAAGGTGACCTTGGCTGGGTCAGGGCGCCGGTCGAGGAACTCCGGCCACAGGGCAAAGGGGTCGTCGGCCTCGGGGGCTGTGGCATCCACCACCAGCAGGATGCGGTCGGCTTCACCAATGGCTTTCAGCGCACGCTCGACTCCGATGCGTTCGACCTGATCCTCGGTGTCACGTAGACCGGCGGTGTCCACTACGTGCAGCGGCATGCCATCGATGTGGATATGTTCGCGCAATACGTCGCGGGTGGTGCCGGCGATCTCGGTGACGATGGCGGCCTCGCGACCGGCAAGGGCGTTGAGTAGGCTGGACTTACCCGCGTTAGGCCGGCCAGCGATCACCACCGTCATGCCGTCGCGCAGCAGCGCACCTTGGCCGGCCTCACGCAGCACACCGGCGAGGTCTGTGCGTACCTCATCGAGCAGGTTGAGTACATGGCCATCGGCGAGAAAGTCGATTTCCTCTTCGGGAAAATCGATGGCTGCTTCGACGTAGATGCGCAGGCTGATCAGTCGCTCAGTCAGGCCATGCACGCGGCGGGAAAACTCGCCCTGCAGCGAGCGCAGGGCATTGCGCGCGGCTTGCTCCGAGCTGGCTTCGATCAGGTCGGCAATCGCCTCGGCTTGTGCGAGGTCGAGTTTGTCATTGAGAAACGCGCGCTCACTGAATTCCCCGGGTCGTGCCAGGCGAGCGCCGAGTTGTACACAGCGGCGCAGCAGCAGATCGAGCACCACTGGCCCGCCGTGGCCCTGCAATTCCAGCACATCTTCACCGGTAAAGGAGTTGGGGCCGGGGAAGTACAGGGCCAGGCCTTCATCCAGCACCTGCTTGGCGTCGGCGAAGAACGGCCCGAAGTGCGCATAGCGCGGTTGCAGTTCGCGCTGACAGATTGCTTGCGCCAATCGTCTGGCCAGTGGCCCGGACACCCGCACGATGCCAACCCCTCCACGGCCCTGGGCGGTGGCGACGGCAGCAATGGTTTCGACGACGGTTTGCATGCGGCTCTCCTGAATTGGGCATAGCAAAACGCCCCTGAAAAGGGGCGTTTGTTACAGCTTAGAAGCGTGCAGGACTCAGGCGTTGGCAGCCTTGGTCGCCGCTTCGATTTTGCGGGTAATGTACCACTGCTGAGCGATCGACAAGACGTTGTTGACCACCCAGTACAGCACCAGACCAGCCGGGAACCAGAGGAAGAAGAAGGTGAAGATGATTGGCATCATTTTCAGTACCTTGGCTTGCATCGGGTCCGGCGGTGTCGGGTTGAGTTGCTGCTGGATAAACATGGTCGCGCCCATGATGATCGGCAGGATGAAGTATGGATCCTTGATCGCCAGGTCTGTTATCCACAGCAGCCAAGGCGCTTGACGCATTTCCACGGATTCCAGCAACACCCAGTAGAGGGCAAGGAATACCGGCATTTGCACCAGGATCGGCAAGCAGCCGCCCAGCGGGTTGATCTTCTCTTTCTTGTACAACTCCATCATCGCCTGCGACATCTTTTGACGATCGTCACCGAACTGCTCTTTCAACTGAGCGAGTTTCGGTGCAACGGCACGCATGCGCGCCATGGATTTGTAGCTGGCAGCGGACAGGGGGAAGAAGATCAGCTTGATGATCACGGTCAACATGATGATCGACCAGCCCCAGTTGCCGAGCAGGTTGTGGATAACTTCCAGCAACCAGAAGATCGGCTGAGCCAGGAACCACAGAATGCCGTAGTCGACGGTCAGTTCAAGGCCAGGAGACAGCGTCTTCAGATGGCCTTGTAGTTTCGGGCCGGCATACAGAACTGCACTGGTTTCACCCTGAGCGCCGGCAGCAACCTGAATGGCCGGGCCGGTAAAGCCGACAATGTAGTTACCTTGGCTGTCTTTGCGGGTCTGTATTTGGTTAGTGCTGTCTTTGCTTGGGATCCAGGCAGTGACGAAGTAATGCTGTAGCCAGGCAACCCAGCCTCCTTGAACGGTTTCTTTGAAGGCTTGTTTGTCGATGTCTTTCATCGACACTTTTTTGTACGGCTCTTCACTGGTCCACAGCGCGCCACCGAGGTAGGTCGCAGTGCCGGTTGCGGTGGTGGAGGACGGATCGTCGCTACCATCACGCTTGAGCTGGGCAAACATGTTGCCGCTCCAGGCCTGACCACTCTGGTTGTCTATCAGATAGCTGACCGTTACCTGATAGGACGAAGGATCGACGCAGCCGGGTTTCTTTTGCTGCTGTTCCTTTGTGGAACATTCAGCGTTCAGACCGCGTTTGAAGGTAAAGCGTTTGATGTAGTTAACACCGTTCTCGCTGAGCTTGAGGTCAACCTGCAGCTGATCCTGACCGTCGGTCAGTTCATAGCTCTTCTGCGCGCTGCTCCAAAGGGCACGACCGCTGGATTTGTCCGGCGCATTGCTGCCGATCAAACCGCTTTGCGCCAGGTAGGTACGCTCGCCGCCGTTATCGAACAGCTGGAACGGCACATCAGGACGATCCTGACGACGTGGGTACTGCGGCAAACGCAGTTGCACCACATCACCACCGCGCGGGTCGATGGCCAGGTCCAGCACATCGGTCTTCACCCGAATCAGCTCATCACTGGCAGCAGGCGCGGCACTGATGGCGCTGGGTTCAACAGCAGGGGTGGCGCTCGGAATATCGTCGCTACCCGCAGGGCTTGAAGTGGTGGCAGTGGTATCCGGCAGGCCGGGTACAGTGCTGCTGGTCGCGGCAATTTCTGTCGGCAGGGCAGCTTGACCGTAGTCCTGGTTCCACTGGAGAACCATCATATAGGACACGATTGCCAGGGCGACGATCAGGATCGAGCGTTGAATATCCATGATTATTCGGCCATCGAAGAGGAACGGGAGGTTTTCACGCAGGGAACCGGGTCGTAGCCACCGGGATTCCACGGGTGACAGCGGCCAAGCCGACGCAAGGTCAGCCAGCCACCGCGAATGACGCCATGATGTTCAATGGCGTCAAGCGCGTAGCAAGAACAGCTTGGGTAGAAACGACAGTGACTGGCCATCAAGGGGCTGATGGCGTAGCGGTAGAACTGGATGGGAAGCAAAACCAGTTTACGCATGGGGACTGTCGTTCACCCCAGATGGCGCGACAGCTTCCGGGCTTGGTTTGCTGCGTTCGAGGCGTTTCCAGAGTTTGCCAAACTGGCGAACCAGTTCGCTATTTTCCAGATCACCAAGGCCCTTACGCGCAACAACCACGATGTCCCATCCAACCAAGTTGTCTTGGTTCATACGGAACGACTCGCGGATCTGGCGTTTCAGACGATTGCGCTCAACGGAGAGTTTGACGCTCTTCTTGCCGATCACCAGACCCAGACGGGGGTGATCCAGCTCATTGTTGCGCGCCAGCAGCAGGACATTTTTGCCCGGAGCTTTGCCGCTAGGGGAGTCGAAGACTGCCTTGAATTGCCGGGGAGTTAGCAGACGCTTTTCCCGACTGAAGTCTCGACTCACCACAAGACCGAAATTTAGACGGCGAGACGCTTACGGCCCTTGGCGCGGCGACGCGACAGGACAGCACGACCGTTCTTGGTGGCCATACGAGCACGGAAACCGTGGGTGCGAGCGCGTTTGATAGTGCTGGGTTGGAAAGTACGTTTCATGGTGCGGTACCTGGGTGGTCGACTACGGGCCGGAATGGCCCCCGTTTTAAGAGACCGGCAATTCTAGAGAAACCCGAGGGTCAGGTCAATTTCCAACCAGGCTTTTCCTGAATAAAGAAATATAAAAAAGAGAATATTTAAAGATGTTTAGTAGAGTTAGTAGCTATTAGCGTAACTAAGATCTGTGTATAACTCACTCAAGGTCTTGGATTTAAAGGCTTTCGGCTAGGGGTAAGTCTGTCAGAAAGAGGTGCTGCACCTGTGTGGAAGCCGCGTACAAGCTGAGGATGGAATGCCACTTTACCCACAGCTGGGTTGTCCACTGGCTTTTGCCTGGGTTTATCCCATGATCTTACAGGTGCTTATCCACAGCCTTTTGAAAATTTTCTGGATAACAGGTTGGCACGAATAAGACTTTGATTTTCCTTGCAGATAAGCATGGTTACATGTGGATAACTCAAGTCTCGGCAGCTACAATGATGGCTGTTTTTTGCCTCGCGTCTTGCGATTTAGGGGATGTCCGTGTCTGTGGAACTTTGGCAGCAGTGCGTCGAGCTTTTGCGCGATGAGCTGCCTGCTCAGCAATTCAACACCTGGATCCGTCCACTGCAGGTCGAAGCCGAAGGCGATCAGCTTCGCGTGTACGCACCCAATCGTTTTGTTCTTGATTGGGTTAATGAGAAATACCTCAGTCGCCTGCTCGAGTTGCTTACGGAACGCACCAATGGTCTGGTTCCAGACCTTTCCTTATTAATAGGAAGTAAGCGCAGCAGTGCTCCACGTGCTGCTGTCGCTCCAGTATCAACCGCGTCGGTTACACCCGCTCAGCCTGCCAGTGCTGCGTCGAATGCCGTTAGTAGTGAGCCTTCTCGCGCCAGCTTCGATCCCATGGCCGGTGCGGCCAGCCAGCAGGCGCCGGCGCGTACTGAGCGTACGGTGCAGGTCGAAGGTGGGCTTAAGCACACCAGTTATCTGAACCGCACCTTTACCTTTGATAACTTTGTCGAAGGTAAATCCAACCAGCTGGCCCGCGCAGCGGCCTGGCAGGTGGCGGACAACCCCAAGCACGGTTACAACCCGCTGTTCCTTTATGGCGGCGTGGGCTTGGGTAAGACCCACTTGATGCATGCAGTGGGTAACCATCTGCTGGCGAAGAACCCGAATGCCAAGGTGGTGTACTTGCATTCCGAGCGGTTCGTCGCGGATATGGTCAAGGCCTTGCAGCTGAACGCGATCAACGAGTTCAAGCGTTTTTACCGTTCGGTCGACGCGCTGCTGATCGACGATATCCAATTCTTCGCCAAGAAAGAGCGTTCACAGGAAGAGTTCTTCCACACCTTCAACGCTTTGCTCGAAGGCGGCCAGCAGGTCATTCTCACCAGCGACCGTTACCCAAAAGAAATCGAAGGCCTGGAAGAACGCCTCAAGTCACGTTTCGGTTGGGGCCTGACGGTAGCCGTCGAGCCGCCTGAACTGGAAACCCGCGTGGCGATTCTGATGAAGAAGGCCGATCAGGCCAAAGTCGATCTGCCGCATGATGCTGCTTTCTTTATTGCCCAGCGTATCCGCTCCAACGTGCGTGAGTTGGAAGGTGCGTTGAAGCGCGTCATTGCCCACTCGCACTTCATGGGCCGGGACATTACCATCGAACTGATCCGCGAGTCGCTCAAGGATCTGCTGGCCCTGCAGGACAAGCTGGTCAGCATCGACAATATCCAGCGCACGGTCGCCGAGTACTACAAGATCAAAATTTCTGATCTGTTGTCCAAGCGCCGCTCGCGTTCGGTTGCGCGGCCGCGTCAGGTGGCCATGGCGTTATCGAAAGAGCTGACCAACCACAGCCTGCCGGAAATTGGTGATGCCTTCGGCGGGCGCGATCACACAACGGTATTGCATGCATGCCGTAAGATTGCTGAACTTAAGGAATCCGACGCGGATATCCGCGAGGATTACAAGAATCTGCTGCGTACGCTGACTACCTAAATACGCAACTCCACTAGGCAAGGGACTAGACCATGCATTTCACCATTCAACGCGAAGCCTTGTTGAAACCTCTGCAACTGGTCGCCGGCGTCGTGGAACGCCGTCAGACCTTGCCGGTGCTCTCGAACGTGCTGCTGGTGGTCGAAGGCCAGCAGCTGTCGCTGACGGGTACCGACCTGGAAGTCGAACTGGTTGGTCGCGTCACACTGGAAGAACCTGCGCAACCTGGTGAGATTACCGTGCCGGCACGCAAGTTGATGGACATCTGTAAAAGCCTGCCGTCTGATGCACTGATCGATATTCGTATTGATGAGCAGAAGCTGCTGGTCAAAGCTGGCCGCAGCCGCTTCAGTCTGTCCACCCTGCCTGCCAATGACTTTCCCACTGTTGAAGAGGGTCCAGGTTCGCTGACCTTCAGCCTGGTACAAAGCCGGCTGCGGCGCCTGATCGAACGCACCAGCTTTGCCATGGCCCAGCAGGATGTACGTTATTACCTCAACGGCATGTTGCTGGAAGTACAGACCGGAATCCTCCGCGCTGTGGCCACTGATGGTCATCGTCTGGCGATGTGCTCCATGGAAGCAGCGATCGAGCAGGTCGAACGTCATCAGGTCATCGTGCCGCGCAAGGGGATTCTTGAACTGGCCCGTTTGCTCACCGAACAGGACGGCAGCGTCAGCATCGTTCTCGGTCAGCACCATATCCGCGCGACTACCGGTGAATTCACCTTCACCTCGAAACTGGTTGATGGAAAATTCCCGGATTACGAGCGTGTACTGCCGCGTGGTGGTGACAAGCTGGTGGTCGCCGACCGCCAAGGCCTGCGTGAAGCATTCAGCCGTACTGCGATTCTGTCCAACGAGAAGTACCGCGGAATTCGCCTGCAACTGGAATCTGGCTTGCTGAAAATTCAGGCTAACAACCCGGAACAGGAAGAAGCGGAAGAAGAGATCGCCGTTGACTACAACGGCAGCTCGTTGGAAATCGGTTTCAACGTCAGCTACCTGCTCGACGTATTGAGTGTGATGACCACCGACCAGGTTCGCCTGATTCTCTCCGATGCCAACAGCAGTGCCCTGGTGCAGGAAGCCGACAACGACGACTCGTCCTATGTCGTTATGCCGATGCGCCTGTAACCGCTGAATGTCCCTGACTCGTTTTACCGTCACCGCGGTGCGTAATTTGCACCCGGTGACCCTCTCCCCCTCCCCGCGTATCAATATACTTTCCGGCGCCAACGGCAGCGGCAAAACCAGCTTGCTCGAAGCCATTCATCTGCTGGGGCTGGCTCGCTCCTTTCGTAGCACTCGTCTGCTTCCGGTCATTCAATACGATCAACTTGCCTGCACGATTTTCGGTCAAGTTCAGCTGTCTGATGGACGGCAAGGCAGTCTGGGAATTTCTCGGGATCGTCAGGGAGAATTTCAGATTCGTATCGATGGGCAGAATGCGCGCAGCGCAGCGCAGCTGGCCGAGACCTTGCCGCTGCAGTTGATCAACCCGGACAGCTTCCGTCTGCTCGAAGGCGCACCGAAGATTCGTAGGCAGTTTCTCGATTGGGGAGTGTTCCACGTGGAACCTCGGTTTCTCCCTGCCTGGCAGCGCTTGCAGAAGGCCCTGCGTCAGCGGAACTCATGGCTGCGGCATGGTACACTTGACGCCGCTTCACAGGCGGCTTGGGACCGAGAGTTATGCCTGGCCAGCGACGAAATTGACGGATATCGGCGCGCCTATATTCAGGCCTTGAAACCGGTATTTGAACGCACCCTGAATGAACTGGTTGAGCTGGAAGGGCTGACCCTCAGCTACTACCGCGGGTGGGACAAAGAGCGTGAGCTGAATACAGTGCTTGCATCTACCCTCGCCCGCGATCAGCAATTGGGACACACCCAGGCTGGCCCGCAGCGCGCTGACCTCAGGTTGCGCTTGGGAGCGCACAATGCCGCCGAGATACTCTCGCGTGGGCAGCAGAAATTAGTTGTATGTGCCCTGCGCATCGCGCAGGGACATTTAGTGAATGAGGCCAAGCACGGCCAATGCATTTATCTGGTGGATGACTTGCCGTCAGAACTGGATGAGCAACACCGTCGTGCGCTGTGCCGATTGTTGGAAGACTTGCACTGCCAGGTGTTTATCACCTGTGTAGACCATGAATTGTTGCGGGAAGGCTGGCGCACGGATACGCCAGTTGCCATGTTCCACGTGGAACATGGTGGCATCACCCAGACCCACGACCACCGGGAGTGAAGGCATGAGCGAAAACCAAACGTACGACTCCAATAACATTAAGGTCCTCAAGGGCCTGGATGCCGTACGCAAGCGGCCTGGTATGTACATCGGCGATACTGACGATGGCAGTGGTCTGCACCACATGGTCTTCGAGGTGGTCGATAACTCTATTGACGAAGCCTTGGCCGGTCATTGCAGTGAAATCACCATTACCATCCACCCGGATGAGTCGATCAGCGTGCGCGACAATGGTCGCGGTATTCCAGTGGACATCCACAAGGAAGAAGGCGTTTCCGCCGCTGAAGTGATCATGACCGTTCTGCACGCAGGCGGTAAGTTCGACGATAACAGCTACAAGGTTTCCGGAGGTCTGCACGGTGTGGGTGTTTCTGTAGTTAACGCCCTGTCCAAGGAACTGGTTCTGACCATCCGCCGCAGCGGCAAGATTTGGGAACAGACTTACGTACACGGTGTGCCTCAGGCGCCGATTGCGACCGTGGGCGACAGCGATACCACCGGAACGCAGATCCACTTCAAACCGTCCGAAGAGACCTTCGCCAATATCCATTTCAGCTGGGATATTCTGGCCAAGCGTCTGCGCGAACTGTCGTTCCTCAACTCCGGTGTTGGCATCCTGCTCAAGGATGAACGCAGCGGTAAGGAAGAACTGTTCAAGTATGAAGGCGGACTGCGTGCGTTCGTTGAGTACCTCAACCAGAACAAGATGGCGGTCAACCAGGTGTTCCACTTCACGGTACAACGTGATGACGGTGTGGGGGTCGAAGTTGCCCTGCAGTGGAACGACAGCTTCAACGAGAACCTGCTGTGCTTCACCAACAACATTCCGCAGCGCGACGGTGGTACTCACCTGGCCGGCTTCCGTTCGGCGCTGACGCGTAACCTGAACGCTTATATAGAGCAGGAAGGTCTGGCCAAGAAGCACAAGATCGCCACCACCGGTGACGATGCCCGCGAAGGCCTGACCGCGATTATTTCGGTAAAAGTACCGGATCCAAAATTCAGTTCGCAGACCAAAGACAAACTGGTTTCCAGTGAAGTGAAGACAGCAGTCGAACAGGAAATGGGCAAGTATTTCTCCGACTTCCTGCTGGAGAACCCCAACGAAGCCAAAGCCGTAGTCGGCAAGATGATCGACGCCGCGCGTGCCCGTGAAGCCGCGCGTAAAGCCCGCGAAATGACCCGTCGCAAAGGTGCGCTGGATATTGCCGGCTTGCCGGGCAAACTGGCCGATTGCCAGGAGAAAGACCCTGCCCTTTCCGAACTCTACATCGTGGAAGGGGACTCCGCGGGCGGCTCTGCCAAACAGGGCCGTAACCGCAAAACCCAGGCGATCCTGCCACTCAAGGGCAAGATCCTCAACGTCGAGAAAGCCCGTTTCGACAAGATGATTTCCTCCCAGGAAGTCGGCACCCTGATCACCGCCCTGGGCTGTGGCATCGGCCGCGATGAGTACAACATCGACAAGCTGCGCTACCACAACATCATCATCATGACCGACGCCGACGTCGACGGTTCGCACATTCGTACCTTGCTGCTGACCTTCTTCTTCCGTCAGCTGCCGGAACTGGTTGAGCGCGGCTACATCTACATCGCCCAGCCGCCGCTGTACAAGGTCAAGAAAGGCAAGCAGGAGCAGTACATCAAGGACGACGACGCCATGGATGAATACATGACGCAGTCGGCCCTGGAAGACGCCAGCTTGCACGTCAATGAAGGTGCACCTGGTCTGTCCGGTGAGTCGCTGGAGCGCCTGGTCAATGACTACCGCCTGGTAATGAAAACCCTCAAGCGTCTGTCGCGTCTGTACCCGATCGAGCTGACCGAGCACTTCGTCTACATTCCGCGCGTGGAGACCGAGCAACTGGCAAATAAGGAAGCCATGCAGCAATGGCTGAGCCTGCTCGACGGTCGTCTCAAGGGCATGGAGAAATCCGGCCTGGTGTATAAGACCAGCCTTCATGAAGACCAGGAGCGTCATCTTTGGTTGCCGCAGGTCGAGCTGGTTTCTCATGGCGTATCCAGCTACATCATCTTCAACCGCGACTTCTTCGCCAGTAACGACTACAAGACTGTTACCAGCCTAGGCGATCAGCTCAATAGCCTGCTGGAAGAAGGGGCCTATGTGCAGCGTGGTGAGCGCAAGAAAGCCGTAAGCACCTTCAAGGATGCACTGGCCTGGTTGATGGCCGAAAGCACCAAGCGCCACAGCATTCAGCGCTATAAAGGGCTGGGTGAGATGAACCCGGACCAACTCTGGGAAACCACCATGGACCCGGAAGTACGCCGCATGCTCAAGGTACGCATTGAGGACGCCATCGCAGCTGATCAGATCTTCAATACGTTGATGGGCGATGCTGTTGAACCGCGTAGGGACTTTATTGAAACCAACGCCCTGGCGGTGTCCAACCTGGACTTCTAAAGCCCCTACCAGGAGGCCAGAACGCGTTCTTCCGATTCCGGCCTCTGTTTAAAAGCCCCTGCTGATGTCTTAGCAGGGGCTTTTTTGTTCCACATGGAACATGCAGCCGATTGCAGGTAACTCGAATTGATCGATAAAAAAGCCGGCACTAGGGCCGGCTTTGGATTTCACTGAAAAACTTATGCACGGAATGCAGTAACTCGTGCCTTTGATAAAACGGCTTATGAATCATTGTCTTGAAAGACTTAATGGCACTCTGCCGGTATTTCGCTCACAGGTTATCCACAATGGCTCTAGGCCGGCTCACGAGCCTCGAGTGGCTGGCTTTGTGTATCCAGTGAACCGATATCGCGTTGGGCCTGACTGACCCAGGCAAAGGCGCGGTCATTAAGTTCAGCTATAGCGCGCGGGCCTGTACCTTCGGCGTACATCAGCGGGCCGATCACCACCTGAACGGTTCCGGGCGTCTTGCGCCAGCCCTGCTTGGGCCAAAACTCGCCGGCATTGTGGGCAATCGGCAGCACCGGCAGGTTAGCATTCACCGCGAGGGAGGCGCCGCCACGGCTGAATTTGCCGATCTGCCCTGGTGGAATACGTGTGCCTTCCGGGAATACCAGCACCCAGGCGCCCTGCCCCAGACGCTTATGGCCGAGTTTGGCCAGCTGCTTGAGCGCCGCCTTGGGGTTGCTGCGGTCAATCGCGATGGGTTTGAGCATGGCCATCGCCCAGCCAAAGAATGGCACATAGAGCAACTCGCGCTTGACCACCTGGCTCAACGGTTCGAAGTAGCCGCAGAGGAAGAAGGTTTCCCAGGTGCTCTGGTGCTTGGCGAGGATCACGCAGGGCTGCTCGGGGATATTGTCCAGGCCCTTGATCTCGTAGTTGATGCCGACCACCACCTTGGCCAGCCAGGTGGCGCAGCGGCACCAGTTCTGCACGACGAAGCGGTAGCGTGCGCGGAACGGCAGAAAGGGCGCGACGAAGACGCTGAGGGTGCACCAGAAGAAGGAGCTGGAAGCCAGCAGCAGATAGAAGAGGAAGGTTCTGAGGGTCTGCACTGTCGACATGGGAGCTTTTACCGTCGCAGGCAGAGCCTGCTTTATAAGTGGAGAAGCTGTGCGGCAACCGCCGCCAGATCATCGAATACCAGGGTGCCCGCTGGCAATCCTTTCGCCAGGGTGCGTTCGCCCTTGCCGGTCTTTACCAAAACTGGCTGACAATCGACGGTTAATGCAGCGCTCAGGTCACCGCTGCTGTCACCGACAAACCAGATGCCCTTGAGTGCTATGCCATAGTACGCAGCAATCTGCTCAAGCATGCCGGGTTTCGGTTTGCGGCAGGCGCAGCCTTCATCCGGGCCGTGGATGCAGTGCACGATCAAGCCCAACTCGCCACCTTGCGCTGCCACCAGCTTGCGCAGGCGCGCATGCATGGCTTCCAGCGTGGCCAGGTCGTAATAGCCACGGGCAACCCCAGACTGGTTGGTGGCCACGGCCACCGTCCAGCCGGCTTGCGACAGACTTGCGATGGCCTCGATGGCCCCGGGCAGCGGGATCCATTCGGCGAGGCTTTTGATATAGGCGTCAGAGTCGTAATTGATTACGCCGTCGCGGTCGAGAATCAGCAGTTTCATGCGGTAATCCGTAACCGGCTGGCGGCGGTGTGGCCGCCAGCCGGTAAAGGTGATGATGGGTATCGCTGTGCTCCACCCATCCTATAGGCGACTTAGCCGAGTACCGAGATATCAGCGACGCCGAGGAACAGGCCGCGTAGCTTAGCCAGCAGCGCATAGCGGTTGGCCCGCACTGCAGGGTCTTCGGCGTTGACCAGTACGGCCTCGAAGAAGGCGTCTACAGGCTCACGCAGATTTGCCAACTGGCTGAGCGCCAGGTTGTACTGACGCGCTGCAGCGAGCGGTTGCACCGCATGCTCGGCTTGCTGAATGGCGGCGTTGAGGGCGAACTCGCTGGGGTTGTCGAAGTGATGGGCTTCGACGCTCGCTGCGACCTGGCCTTCGGCTTTGCTTAGCAGGTTGGACACACGCTTGTTGGCTGCTGCAAGAGCGGCTGCTTGCGGCAGTGCGCGGAAGGCCTGCACGGCTTGTACACGCTGATCGAAGTCCAGCGGCGAGGTCGGACTGACGGCACGTACGGCTTGGTACACGGCGACGTCGACGCCTTCATCCTCATACCGCGCGCGCAGGCGATCGAAGATAAAGTCCTGCACCTGCGGTGCCAGGCCGTCAGCTTTGACCTTGTCAGCGAACTGGGCGATGGCAAAAGCGATGGCGTCCGCCAGATCCAGATCCAGCTGTTTCTCGATCAGAATGCGCAGCACGCCAAGGGCGGCACGACGCAGGGCGTAAGGGTCTTTGCTGCCGGTGGGCAGCATGCCGATACCGAAGATGCCGACCAGGGTGTCCAGCTTGTCGGCCAGGGCCACGGCAGCGCCGGTCAAGGTGCTCGGCAGTTCGGCACCGGCACCGCGCGGCATGTACTGCTCGTTCAGCGCCAGGGCCACATCATCGGCTTCGCCGTCGTGCTTGGCGTAGTAGTAACCAGCGATGCCCTGCATTTCCGGGAACTCGCCGACCATTTCACTGGCCAGGTCGCACTTGCAGAGAATGCCAGCGCGGGCGGCACGGGTGGCATCGCCACCGATGCGCTCGGCAATAAAACCGGCCAGGGCGGACACACGCTGTGCTTTGTCGTAGACCGAACCGAGCTGAGCCTGGAACACCACATTGGCCAGGCGCTGGTTGAAGGTCTCCAGCTTCTGCTTCTTGTCCTGCTTGAAGAAGAACTCGGCGTCGGTCAGGCGCGGACGCACCACCTTCTCGTTGCCGGAAATGATCTGCGCCGGGTCTTTGCTTTCGACGTTGGCCACGGTGATAAAGCGCGGCAGCAGCTTGCCGTTACCGTCCAGCAGGCAGAAGTACTTCTGGTTGTCCTGCATAGTGGTGATCAGCGCTTCTTGCGGCACTTCCAGGAAGCGTTCCTCGAAGGAACACACCAGCGGCACCGGCCATTCAACCAGGGCGCTGACTTCATCCAGTAGCGCCGGCGGCACGATGGCCGTGCCCTGCTCTGCTGCAGCCAGTTCATTCACGCGGGCGATGATCTGCGCGCGGCGCTCGGCGAAGTCGGCAATCACATAGGCGCTACGCAGGTCTTCCGCGTAATTGGCCGGCGCGCTGATGCGCACCTCGTGGTTGGCGTGGAAGCGGTGACCACGGGAAACCCGGCCGGCTTGTTGGGCGAGGATTTCGCAGTCGATCACTTCGTCACCGAACAGCATCACCAGCCACTGGCTCGGGCGGACGAATTCGGTCTTGCGCGCGCCCCAGCGCATGCGTTTCGGGATTGGCAACTCGTTCAGCGAGGTTTCGACGATACCCGGCAGCAGGCCAGCCGCCGCTTGGCCGGGAATGCTCTGGCTGAATTTCAGCTTGGGGCCGCTTTGGTCGATTTGGCTCAGCTCAACGCCGCACTTCTTGGCGAAGCCCAGCGCGGCTTGCGTTGGGTTGCCGTCTTTATCGAATGCCGCCTGTACGGGCGGGCCGTCGAGGTTGACGGTGCGGTCAGGCTGCTGGGTGGCGAGTTGCTCGACCAGCACCGCCAGACGACGCGGCGCAGCGTAATAGTGCACGTTGCTGTAGCCCAGACCCGCCGCCTTGAGGCCTTTCTCGATGCCGGCGAGGAAAGCTTCGCCGAGGGTTTTCAGGGCTTTCGGTGGCAGCTCTTCGGTGCCCAGTTCAACCAGGAAATCACGGGTACTCATTCTGCTGCCTCCAGCTTGGCCAATACTTCATCACGCAGGTCGGGAGTGGCGAGCGGGAAGCCGAGTTTGCGCCGCGCTTGCAGGTAGCTCTGCGCCACCGAACGAGCCAGCGCACGCACACGCAGGATGTACTGCTGACGCGCGGTCACCGAGATGGCCCGGCGCGCATCCAGCAGGTTGAAGGTGTGCGAGGCTTTGAGCACCATTTCGTAGGTCGGCAATGGCAGTTCCAACTCGATCAGGCGGTTGGCTTCCGACTCATAGAAATCGAACAGCTCGAAGAGTTTCTCGACGTTGGCGTGTTCGAAGTTGTAGGTCGACTGCTCCACTTCGTTCTGGTGGAACACATCGCCATAGGTGACCTTGCCGAACTGGCCGTCGGTCCATATCAGGTCGTACACCGAATCGACACCCTGCAAGTACATGGCGAGGCGTTCGAGGCCATAGGTGATCTCGCCGGTTACCGGGTAGCACTCAATGCCGCCCACTTGCTGGAAGTAGGTGAACTGGGTGACTTCCATGCCGTTCAGCCAGATTTCCCAGCCCAGACCCCAGGCACCGAGGGTCGGCGATTCCCAGTTGTCTTCAACGAAGCGGATGTCGTGCACCAGCGGATCAATGCCGATGGCTTTCAGCGAGCCTAAGTACAGCTCCTGGAAGTTTTCCGGGTTCGGTTTGAGCACCACCTGGAACTGGTAGTAGTGCTGCAGGCGGTTGGGGTTTTCGCCATAACGGCCGTCAGCCGGACGACGGGAAGGCTGCACATAGGCGGCGTTCCAGGTCTCGGGGCCGATGGCACGGAGAAACGTGGCGGTGTGGAAGGTGCCCGCGCCAACTTCCATATCGTAGGGCTGCAACACCACACAGCCCTGCTCGGCCCAGTACTGTTGCAGGGCAAGGATCAAGTCTTGGAAGGTGCGCACGGCAGGCGTAGTCTGGCTCACAAATTTCACCCGTACTTTGGCGGCTTGAGAAAGTCCGCGAGTATACCGAAGCTCAGGAAAACCCGCATGCCACGCTGTTTCTGGTGCAGTGACGATCCGCTTTATCAGGCGTACCACGATGAAGAATGGGGTGTGCCGCAACGTGATCCTCAGGTGCTGTTTGAATTGCTCCTGCTGGAAGGTTTTCAGGCGGGTCTGTCGTGGATCACCGTACTGAAGAAACGCGAGCACTACCGCAAGGTGCTGTTTGGATTTGATGTACAGCGCTTGGCCGCACTGAGCGACGAGTACATCGAAGAAACCCTGATGCAGGATCCCGGCATCATTCGCAACCGCCTCAAGCTCAAGGCCGTGCGTAAGAACGCCCAGGCCTGGCTCAAGCTGGAAGAACCGGCGGCCTTGCTCTGGTCATTTGTCGGGGGCGTGCCGAAGATCAATCACTTCAGCGAACGCGCTCAGGTACCGGCGGTTACGCCTGAGGCTGTGGCGATGAGCAAGGCCTTGAAAAAAGCCGGTTTCACCTTTGTCGGCCCGACCATCTGTTATGCCTACATGCAGGCCAGCGGCATGGTCATGGATCACACCAGCGATTGTGACCGTTACGCGCAACTGACCACTCGCTAGCTCGGGTGGTTACAATAAGCGCCTTTTGATCGGCTGGAGTTGCCTGTGGAAAAGCTCAAAGGTGCCCTGGTGGTGGGCTTTCTGCGTTTGTTTGCCTTGCTGCCGTGGCGCGCCGTTCAGGCCGTGGGCGCGGCGATTGGCTGGTTGATGTGGAAGCTGCCGAACGGCTCACGCGAAGTGGCCAGCATCAACCTGCGCAAATGCTTTCCCGAACTGGACGAGGCTGCGCACCAGCGCCTGCTGGGCCAATCGCTGAAGGATATCGGCAGAACCCTGACCGAGAGCGCCTGTGCCTGGATCTGGCCGGCGCAGAAATCCATCGACCTGGTGCGTGAGGTCGAAGGCCTGGATGTGCTCAAGGACGCCCTGGCCAGTGGCAAGGGCGTGGTTGGCATCACCAGCCACCTGGGTAATTGGGAAGTGCTGAACCACTTCTACTGCGCGCAGTGCAAACCAATCATCTTCTACCGCCCACCGAAGCTGAAGGCCGTCGATGAGCTGCTGCGTCAGCAACGTGTGCAGTTGGGCAACCGTGTTGCGCCGTCGACCAAAGAAGGCATCCTTAGCGTGATCAAGGAAGTGCGTAAAGGCGGCGCCGTGGGCATTCCGGCTGACCCGGAGCCGAGTTTGTCGTCTGGCGTCTTTGTGCCGTTTCTGGCCACCGAAGCGCTGACCAGCAAGTTTGTTGCTGGCATGTTAAGTGGTGGCAAGGCTTGTGGGGTGTTTCTGCATGCGCTGCGCCTGCCGGATGGCTCGGGCTTCAAGGTTATTCTGGAAGCTGCGCCGGAGGAGATGTACAGCACCCAGACGGAAACGGCCGTTGCGGCGATGAGTTCGGTGATTGAACGCTATGTGCGTACTTACCCGAGCCAGTACATGTGGAGCATGAAGCGCTTCAAGAAGCGCCCAGCCGGCGAGGCCAAGTGGTATTGAGGTAAGCCCCTGAGGGGCATGAAGTTGCAGCCGGGGTTGGCTCTCGACTAGGCTGCTTAAACCCAGTCGGATGGACGGCGCATGAGCAATAGTCGAAAGAATGTCCGCACCCCTCTCAAGGTGCGTTTGCGCATTGACCACCCGGTACACGGTGAGTTGATGGTCACCACGCGGGACATTTCCGAGTGTGGCGTTTATGTGCTGATGGATCATGCGCCCGATAAACTGCTGATGGGTGAGCAGGTGCAGGGGCAGGTACAAGGCCTGCCGATGGAAGCGCCGATTCTGACGCTGGAGGTCGTCCGTGTAGAGCCGCTCGGTGTCGGTCTGCGCTTTGTGCCCTGCGAGCAAACCGACGACTAACGCGCGGGCTTGTCCAGCCGTTTGAGAAACACCGCGATTTCCTTGCCCGCCTGTTTGTCGCCCTTGTCTTCGGCCACTGCCAACCCTTGTGTCCAGGCCATGCGCGCCTCGTCGTTCAACCCCTGTTTGTGCAGGGCCTGGCCGAGCAGTTTCCACGCGGCGGAATACTGCGGATCAAACTGCACACAGCGCTGAAAATGTTCAGCTGCCCGAGTCCATTCGCCTGCATCCAGATAGCCTTTACCCAAACCGAAGCGCAACAGCGCGTTGTCCATGCCTTTTGCCAGCATCTTTTCCAGCGCGTCGGTGCTCATGCAGTCTCCTTGCTCGGGGCAAGCCCTCAGCCAGCGGTTAGGTGCTGAAGGCAGCAGTCGGTTGGCGTTGAGCGCAGCGAAGCCCAACAGACACGTTGGGTTTCGCTAATGGGGCGCAGCAATGAACGTTAAAAGAATGTCAGGCCGACCTGGAACAGTCGCTCAGCGTCGCGGATGTATTTCTTGTCGACCAGGAACAGGATCACATGGTCGCCGGACTCGATCACCGTGTCGTCGTGGGCAATCAGCACCTCTTCATCGCGGATGATCGCGCCGATGGTGGTGCCGGGCGGCAGGGCGATGTCTTCGATCATGCGCCCGACCACCTTGCTCGACTTGGCGTCACCGTGGGCGATGGCTTCAATGGCTTCAGCCGCCCCTCGGCGCAGGCTGTGTACACTTTCGATATCGCCGCGGCGTACGTGGGTCAGCAGGGTGCCGATGGTGGCCAGTTGCGGGCTGATGGCAATGTCGATCTCGCCACCTTGCACCAGGTCGACGTAAGCCGGGTTGTTGATGATGGTCATCACCTTGCGCGCGCCCAGGCGCTTGGCCAACAAGGAGGACATGATGTTGGCTTCGTCGTCGTTGGTCAGGGCCAGGAAGATGTCGGCATCGCTGATGTTCTCTTCCACCAGCAGGTCGCGGTCGGAGGCGCTGCCCTGCAGCACAATGGTGCTGTCGAGGGTTTCCGAGAGGTAGCGGCAACGCGCCGGATTCATCTCGATGATCTTCACCTGATAACGGCTTTCGATGGCTTCGGCCAGGCGTTCACCGATATGCCCGCCACCGGCGATCACCACCTTCTTGTAGCTGTCTTCCATGCGCCGCATTTCGCTCATCACCGCGCGGATATGCGCCTTGGCGGCGATAAAGAACACTTCGTCATCGGCTTCGATCACCGTATCGCCCTGCGGCATGATCGCCCGGTTGCGGCGGAAGATCGCGGCTACGCGGGTGTCGACATTGGGCATGTGCTCGCGTAGCTGACGCAGTTGCTGACCGACCAGCGGGCCGCCGTAGTAGGCCTTGACTGCCACTAGCTGCGCCTTGCCTTCGGCGAAGTCGATTACCTGCAGGGCACCGGGGTATTCGATCAGGCGTTTGATGTAATTGGTCACCACCTGCTCGGGGCTGATCAACACATCGACCGGGATCGATTCGTTGCTGAACAGGCCGCTGCGCGTCAGATAAGCCGCTTCGCGCACGCGGGCAATCTTGGTGGGCGTGTGGAACAGGCTGTAGGCCACCTGGCAGGCGATCATGTTGACTTCGTCGCTGTTGGTCACGGCCACCAGCATGTCGGCATCGTCAGCACCGGCTTGACGCAACACGGTGGGGAACGAGCCGCGACCTTGTACGGTGCGGATATCCAGGCGGTCGCCAAGGTCGCGCAAACGATCAGCGTCGGTGTCGACCACGGTGATGTCGTTGGCTTCGCTGGCCAGGTGTTCAGCCAAGGTGCCGCCGACTTGGCCTGCGCCGAGAATGATGATCTTCATGCAGTAATGTCCTCAGCCGCGCGGGGCGGCGGCGATTTTCATCAGCTTGGCATAGTAGAAGCCATCGTGGCCGTCTACTTGCGGGAAGAGTTGGCGACCGTGGGCCGTTTTATGGCCGAAGGTGCCGGCGATATCCAGCTCACGGGCACCCGGCGTGCGGGCCAGGAAGGCCGCTATGTTGTCACTGTTTTCGGCCGGCATCACCGAGCAGGTGGCATAGAGCAGGATGCCGCCGACCTCCAAGGTTTGCCACAGGCTGTCCAGCAGTTCGCCTTGCAGCGTGGCCAGCGCTGGGATGTCTTGAGCCTGACGGGTGAGCTTGATATCCGGGTGACGACGGATCACCCCGGTGGCCGAGCAAGGCGCATCGAGCAGGATGCGCTGGAACGGTTGGCCATCCCACCAGGCCGCCAGATCGCGGCCATCGGCGGCGAACAGCTCGGCGTGAAGGCCCAGACGTGTGAGATTCTCGCGCACGCGCACCAGGCGTTTTTCTTCCAGATCCACCGCCACCACGCCCGCTAAACCGGGTTCGGCTTCGAGCAGGTGACAGGTTTTGCCGCCCGGCGCAGCGCAGGCGTCGAGCACACGTTGACCGGGTGCCAGGTCGAGCAGGTCGGCGGCCAGTTGCGCGGCTTCATCCTGCACACTGACGCGGCCTTCGGCAAAGCCCGGCAAGGTGGTGACATCGCAGGCGTGCAGCAGACGAATGCCGTCGCGGCTGAAAGTGCAGGGTTCGGCCTCAAAGCCGACCCGGCGCAGCTCGGCCAGGTAATCATCGCGGCTGCCAAGGCGGCGGTTGACCCGCAGAATCAGCGGCGGGTGGGCATTGTTGGCCGCGCAGATGGCTTCCCAGTGCTCTGGCCATTGCGCTTTCAGGGTTTTCTGCAGCCAGCGCGGGTGGGCGGTGTGCAGCACCGGGTCACGCTCGAGGCTGGCAATAATGCTTTCGCCGTCGCGTTGCGCGTTGCGCAGCACGGCATTGAGCAAGCCCTTGAGCGAGGGCTTTTTCAACTTGTCGACGCAGGCGACTGTTTCGCCGAGGGCGGCGTGGGCCGGAATGCGTGTATAGAACAGCTGGTACAGGCCGATCAGCAGCAGCGCTTCGACATCGCGGTCGGCGGCTTTGAAGGGTTTTTGCAGCAGCTTCTCGGCAATCAGGGCCAGACGCGGTTGCCAGCGCGCAGTGCCAAAGGCCAGGTCTTGAGCCAGGCCGCGATCGCGCGCTTCGACCTTGTCCAGCAACGGCGGCAGGCTGCTGCCCAGCGAGGCTTTGCCGGCCAGTACGCTGGCCAAGGCACGGGCGGCGGCGAGACGTGGGTTCATGCGCCCAACACCAAGCCAACGGCAAACTGCTCGCGGCGGCTGTTGTACAGGTCACTGAAGTTCAGCGCCTTGCCGCCTGGCAGTTGCAGGCGGGTCAAGCGCAGCGCGCCTTCACCACAGGCGACGGTCAGGCCCGATTTGTCGGCAGCGAGCACTTTGCCGGGAGTACCGCTGCCCTCGCCCAGCGTAGCGGCATGGACTTTCAAGGCCTCGCCGCCCAGCGTGCTGTGGCAGATCGGCCAGGGGTGAAAGGCGCGCACCAAGCGCTCCAACTCAATGGCTGGGCGACTCCAATCCAGGCGCGCTTCATCTTTGTTTAGCTTGTGCGCGTAGGTGGCCAGGCTGTCGTCCTGAACTTCGCCCTTGAACGTGCCGTCAGCCAGGCCGGTGATTGCTTGAATCACGGCATGTGGGCCGAGGCTGGCGAGGCGGTCGTGCAGGCTGCCACCGGTATCTTCGGCAGAAATGGGTGTGCTGACCTTGAGCAGCATAGGCCCGGTATCCAGGCCCGCTTCCATCTGCATCACGGTGACACCCGACTCGGCATCGCCTGCCTCAACCGCGCGCTGAACCGGTGCGGCACCACGCCAGCGAGGTAGCAGTGAGGCGTGACTATTGATGCAGCCCAGACGCGGTGTATCCAGAACCACCTGCGGCAGAATCAGGCCGTAAGCCACTACCACCATCAAGTCAGGCTTGAGTGCAGCCAGCTCGGTTTGGGCGGCGGGATCGCGCAGACTCTGCGGTTGATACACCGGGATGTCGTGCTGCAGGGCCAGCTGCTTGACCGGACTGGGAGTCAGCTTCTGCCCTCGACCGGCCGGGCGATCCGGCTGGCTGTAGACGGCAATGATCTGGTGTGGCGTGTCGAGCAAGGCCTTGAGGTGTTCGGCGGCGAATTCCGGGGTGCCGGCAAAGACAATACGCAGTGCTTCAGTCATGGGGGCTCGCTAAAGAAAAAGGCTTGCCGCAGCAAGCCTTTGAAAGGTGTGGCTCAAGCCTGCTGGCGATGCTGCTTTTCCAGCTTCTTCTTGATGCGGTCGCGTTTGAGATTAGACAGGTAATCGACAAACAGCTTGCCGTTGAGGTGGTCGCATTCGTGCTGGATACACACCGCCAGCAGGCCTTCGGCGATCAGCTCATAGGGCTGGCCATCGCGGTCCAGCGCCTTGATCTTGACCTTCTGCGGGCGGTCGACGTTCTCGTAGAAGCCTGGTACCGAGAGGCAACCTTCCTGGTACTGATCCATTTCGTCGGTCAGCGGCTCGAACTCGGGGTTGATAAACACCCGTGGCTCGGACTTGTCCTCGGACAGATCCATCACCACGACGCGCTTGTGCACGTTGACCTGCGTCGCGGCCAGGCCAATGCCCGGTGCGTCGTACATGGTTTCAAACATGTCATCGATCAGCTGACGCAAGGCGTCATCGACCACGTCCACCGGCTTGGCGATGGTGCGCAGGCGCGGATCGGGAAATTCGAGGATATTCAGGATCGCCATATGCGTTTGTGATGCACTTGTGGAATAAAGTCAAAATCCGCTGCTAAGATGATGAGCAGCATTGAAAAACGGCTTCACGCCGCAGCACGACTGGGTTTCGTCGCGGCGCTAGGGCGCTCCACGTGAAGACACATAATAAAGGGATTCACCGCATGAGGAAATCACTACTCGCCCTGCTGCTGCTTGCCGCAGGCGGCTTGGCCCAGGCCGACGTGCAACTCAAGGACGGTCACCCAGACCGTTACACCGTGGCCAAGGGCGATACCCTCTGGGATATCTCTGGAAAATTCCTCAGCCAGCCTTGGAAATGGCCGGAAATCTGGCACGCCAACCCCCAAGTGGAAAACCCCCATCTGATCTACCCGGGTGACCAGCTCAGCCTGGTATACATTGATGGTCAGCCGCGCCTGATGCTCAACCGTGGTGAGTCGCGTGGCACCATCAAATTGTCGCCGCAGGTGCGCAGCACGCCAGTGGCTGAAGCCATACCGGCGATTCCGCTGGAGGCTATTAACAGCTTCCTGCTGGTCAACCGCATTGTTGATACACCTGATCAATTCCTAGCTGCGCCCTATATCGTTGCCGGCAATGCCGAGCGCGTTGTCAGCGGTGCAGGCGATCGTGTGTATGCGCGCGGAAAATTCGACGAGAGTGCACCGGCTTACGGCATCTTCCGTCAGGGCAAGACGTACATGGACCCGGAAACCCAGGAGTTCCTTGGAATTAATGCTGACGACATCGGTTCCGGTGAGATTGTCGCCGAGGAAGGTGATGTTGGCACCATGACGCTGACCCGTTCGACTCAGGAAGTACGTCTGGGCGACCGTCTGTTCGCTACTGAAGAGCGCCCGATCAATTCGACCTTTGTGCCGAGTGAGCCTGCCAGTCAGGTCAACGGTGTGATCCTTGATGTTCCACGCGGTGTGACCCAGATCGGTCAGTTCGATGTGGTCACCATCAACAAGGGGGTCCGCGATGGCTTGAAGGAGGGTAACGTACTGGCCATTTATAAGACTGGCGAAACTGTGCGTGACCGCATTACCGGTGAGTCGGTGAAAATTCCGGACGAGCGCTCGGGTTTGCTGATGGTCTTCCGCACCTACGACAAGCTCAGCTATGGCCTGGTGCTGGGGGCGTCACGCTCACTGGCGATCATGGATAAAGTGCGTAACCCATAACATCGAGCAGCCCCGCAAATGCGGGGCTTTTTATTGCTCTTTGAATTTCCAGCCGTCTACACGGCGCGACCGATCAAGGATGATCCGGATGTCGCAATCTTCCGCTCCTCCCCCTGCGGTTTCTCCTGCTGAATTGGAAGCCCGCCTGCGTTTGCACAGCTTGCCGGAGCTGGGGCCTCGACGCTTTCGCAAACTCCTCAGTGCCTTCGACAATGCTTCAGCCGCGCTCAGCGCGCCTGCCAGTGCCTGGCGTTCCCTGGGCTTGCCGCAGGTATGCAGTGAGGCGCGGCGTAGCGTTGAGGTGCGTGAGCGTGCGGCGCAGAGTCTGGCCTGGTTGGAGGTCGCTACGCATCATTTGTTGATGTGGGATGACACGATTTATCCAGGGCTGCTGGCCGAGTTGGCGGATGCACCGCCGTTGCTGTTTGTTGACGGTGACCCGACTTTGCTGGAGCAGCCGCAACTGGCCATGGTCGGTAGCCGGCGTGCGTCGCGGCCAGGTCTGGATACTGCGCAGCGTTTCGCTCGCAGCCTGGCGGGTGGCGGTTTTGTGATTACCAGCGGCCTGGCCTTGGGGATTGATGGCGCGGCCCATCAGGGTGCACTGGATGCCAATGGCAAGACGGTGGCGGTGCTTGGCACCGGTTTGCAATGCCTGTATCCGCCGCGGCACAAGCAACTCGCCGCCGATATCGTCGCCCGTGGCGGGGCGCTGGTGTCCGAATTGCCGCTGGATTGCCCGCCGCAGGCGGGCAATTTCCCCCGGCGCAATCGCATCATCAGCGGCCTTTCCGTTGGCGTACTGGTGGTGGAAGCCAGCCCGTCCAGCGGCTCGCTGATTACTGCGCGCCTGGCCGCCGAACAGGGGCGTGAGGTCTATGCGATTCCCGGTTCGATTCATCACCCCGGCGCGCGTGGTTGTCATCAGTTGATCCGCGAAGGGGCGACGCTGGTGGAAAGTGTCGAGGATATTCTCCAGGCTCTGCGCGGCTGGCAGGCGCACTCACTCACTAGTACCGCTTGCACACCCGAGCCGCCCAGCCATCCATTACTGGTCTTGCTGCATGCTGCGCCGCATAGCAGCGAAGCGCTGGCGGTGGCCAGTGGTTTACCCTTGGCTGAGGTGCTGGCTGCGTTGACAGAGTTGGAACTGGACGGTCGCGTTGTTTGTGAAAATGGCCGCTGGGTGGGCTGCGCGCTTTAGCTTGGATACACTGCCCGCCAGGCCTTAGTGGAGAGCAGTAAATGGTCAGCAATTGGCAGATACAGCAAGCAGCACGGGTGGTGCGCAACGGCGGCGTGATCGCTTATCCGACCGAGGCGGTGTGGGGGCTTGGCTGTGATCCGTGGAATGACGAAGCGGTGGAGCGCTTGCTGGCGCTAAAGGATCGTCCCGTACACAAAGGGCTGATTCTGGTCGCCGCCGAGATTGAACAGTTCGATTTTCTTCTCGAAGACCTGCCGGAAATCTGGCTGGCGCGTCTTACCGGTAGCTGGCCGGGCCCCAACACCTGGCTGGTGCCGCACCAGAACCGTCTGCCTGATTGGATCAGCGGCCAGCACGACAGCGTGGCCCTGCGCGTCAGTGATCATCCGCAGGTGCAGGCGTTGTGTCGTCTGACCGGTCCGCTGGTGTCGACTTCGGCTAACCCGGCTGGCCGCCCGTCTGCGCGTTCGCGCCTGCGGGTCGAGCAGTACTTTCCTGGTCAGCTGGATACGGTGCTTGGCGGAGCCTTGGGCGGGCGCAAGAACCCGAGCCTGATTCGCGACTTGATCAGCGGTGATGTAATCAGGCCGTCCTGACCCGAGCATCCCAGATACGTGCGACTGAAGCCTCGTGGCTAAGGAAAACCAGGGCTTCAGCTGCATGAGGCGTTACGGCAACAGAATGCTCGACCCGGTGGTCTGCCTTGCGCTCAAGGCCGTTTGCGCCAGTGCCGCATCCTTGAGTGCATAGCGGTTGCTGATCTGCACCTGCAACTGGCCGCTGGCAATCATGCTGAATAGTTCGTCCGCCATGCTTTGCAGCCGGGAAGGCGTATCGGCGTAACCGGCCAGGGTTGGGCGGGTGACGAACAGTGAGCCTTTTTGCGCGAGGATGCCCAGGTTGACGCCGGTTACGGCGCCCGACGCATTACCGAAGCTGACCAGCAGGCCGCGTGGCGCTACGCAGTCCAGCGAGGTTTCCCAGGTATCCTTGCCGACGCCGTCGTAAACCACCGGGCACTTCTTGCCGTCAGTCAGTTCCAGTACGCGTTGGACAACGTTTTCATGGCTGTAGTCGATGGTCGCCCAGGCCCCCTGCTCTATGGCCCGCGCCGCTTTTTCCGCCGAGCTGACGGTGCCGATCAGTTTGACCCCAAGCGCCTTGGCCCATTGGCAGGCGAAGGAGCCCACCCCACCGGCAGCGGCATGCAACAGAATGGTTTCGCCGCCCTGCAGCGGGTAGGTCTGGCGCAGCAGATACTGCACCGTCAGGCCCTTGAGCATCACTGCGGCGGCCTGCTCGAAACTGATCGTATCCGGCAAATTCACCAGCTTCTCGGCTGGCAGTACGTGCAGTTCGCTGTAAGCGCCCAGCGGTCCAGTGGCATAGGCCACGCGGTCACCCACCTGAACGCTGCTCACTGCAGAGCCCACCGCCTCGACGATCCCCGCTCCCTCGGTACCCAGGCTGGATGGCAGGCCCGGCGGCGCATACAGGCCGCTGCGGAAATAGGTGTCGATATAATTCAGGCCGATCGCCTGGTTCTTCACCCGCACTTCATTCGGACCAGGGGCTGCGGGGGTGTAGTCGGTGTAGTCGAGAACATCCGGGCCGCCGTGATGGTTGAACTGGATACGCATGGCCATTTTCAGAGTCTTCCGCGATTGAATGCCTGGATGATGCCCGCAGGGGCAGAAATGTGCCGTTATCCAATCGTCTGCATTGACCGTCGTCAACTGCGGCCTTGGGGTGGCTGGTGTTATGCTGGCCGCCCATTTTCCCCGCGGCCACGTGCCGCCTGGCCTTACCCGTTTTCAAGGTGCCGCCGTGAGTGACCGTACTGAGGCCGTCAAAGCCTACCTGCTGGACCTGCAAGACCGTATCTGCACTGCCCTGCAAGCCGAAGATGGTGGTGCCGAATTCTTCGAGGATGCCTGGCAGCGGCCAGCCGGCGGTGGCGGTCGCACGCGGGTGATGGAGAACGGCGCGCTGATCGAAAAGGGCGGGGTGAACTTCTCCCATGTGTTCGGCGATAGCCTGCCGCCCTCGGCCAGTGCGCATCGGCCGGAACTGGCCGGGCGCGGCTTCGAGGCCCTTGGCGTGTCACTGGTGATCCACCCGGAAAACCCCTATGTGCCGACCTCCCACGCCAACGTGCGCTTCTTCAGCGCCGAGAAAGAAGGTGAAGAGCCGGTCTGGTGGTTCGGCGGCGGCTTCGACCTGACGCCTTACTACGGCAATGAAGAAGACTGCCGGCACTGGCACCAGGTCGCCCATGACGCCTGCGCGCCCTTCGGTGCCGAGGTCTATCCGAAGTTCAAGGCCTGGTGTGATCGCTACTTCCACCTCAAGCACCGCGGCGAGCCGCGCGGCATTGGTGGGCTGTTCTTCGATGACCTGAATCAGTGGGATTTCGACACCAGCTTCGCCTTTATGCGCGCCATCGGTGATGCCTATATCCAGGCCTATCTGCCCATCGTGCAGCGCCGCAAGCTGACCCCCTATGGCGAGCGCGAGCGTGAATTCCAGGCCTTCCGCCGTGGCCGCTATGTCGAGTTCAACCTGGTGTTTGATCGCGGCACGCTGTTCGGCCTGCAGTCCGGCGGACGCACCGAATCGATCCTGATGTCGCTGCCGCCGCATGTGCGCTGGGGTTACGACTGGAAGCCAGAGCCGGGCAGTGAAGAGGCGCGCCTGACCGAGTACTTCCTGACCGACCGTGATTGGCTTGCAAATTTGCCTTGATCGCTGCTGCGCTAGGCCATGCTGCGTTGAGAGCAGGCTCGGAATGCTCATTTACAGCTCGTAAACTCCGCTTCCTCGCCTGCTCTCGCCTTGCCTGACCGTCGCTCGCGGCGCGCTGAAGGCAAATTTCAAAGAGGATTTTTGATGGACCGCTACGGCGTATTCGGCAACCCCATTGGCCACAGCAAATCGCCGCTGATTCATCGTCTGTTTGCCCAGCAGACTGGCGAGCAGTTGAGTTATGAAGCCCTGCTTGCGCCGCTGGACGACTTCCCCGGATTTGCCCGCACGTTCTTTGCCGAGGGTTTGGGGGCGAATGTCACGGTGCCGTTCAAGGAACAGGCCTTTGCTCTCGCTGATCAGCTCAGTGCCCGTGCTCAACGCGCTGGTGCGGTGAATACCCTGAAGAAGCTGGCTGACGGCAGCCTGCTGGGTGACAACACCGACGGTGCTGGTCTGGTGCGTGATCTGACGGTAAATGCCGGGGTAACCCTCAAGGGCCAACGCATCCTCCTGCTCGGTGCCGGCGGTGCGGTGCGCGGGGTGCTGGAACCGTTACTGGCCGAACAGCCGGCGGCGCTGGTGATTGCCAACCGCACGGTGGAAAAGGCCGAGCAACTGGCCCGCGAATTCGCCGACCTGGGCCCAGTGGTTGCCAGCGGTTATGACTGGATTGATGCGCCGGTGGACCTGATCATCAACGGCACTTCGGCCAGCCTGGCCGGCGAGCTGCCGCCGATTGCCCCCAGTCTGATCCAACCCGGGCATACCCTGTGCTACGACATGATGTACGGCAAGCAGCTGACTGCCTTTAACCGCTGGGCTGCCGAGTACGGCGCGGTGCGCACCCTGGATGGTCTGGGCATGCTGGTCGAGCAGGCCGCCGAAGCCTTCTTCCTCTGGCGCGGCGTGCGCCCGGCCAGCGCGCCGGTATTGGCCGAACTGCGCCGCCTGCTGGCCGAGGGCTGAAGACGTGGGATTGAGCGCTGACAAATTAGCGCAGATCAGCGCGCTAACCCTGCGCCATTATCAGGGCTGTGCCGAAGCCTTTCGCGAGGGCACCCGCGATCATGATGTCAGCCAGAATATCGCCGCTCTGCTCGCGCATATCGAGGCCACGGCGCCCTACCAGATTCTCGATTTCGGCTGCGGGCCGGGCCGCGATCTGCGCACCCTTAGCGCCATGGGCCACACCGCCGTCGGTTTGGATGGCTGCGCGCGCTTTGTCGAAATGGCCCGCGCCGACAGCGGCTGCGAAGCTTGGCAGCAGGATTTTCTTGCCCTCGACCTGCCGCCTGAACGCTTCGACGGCGTGTTTGCCAATGCCTCGCTGTTTCATATCCCCCGCCAGGAGCTGCCACGGGTGTTGAAGCAATTGCATGCCACCCTTAAACCCGGTGGTGTGTTGTTCAGCTCCAACCCCCGTGGTGAGAATCAGGAAGGCTGGAATGGCGAGCGTTACGGCGCCTATCACGACCTGGCCAACTGGCGCGTATTGCTCAATGCTGCCGGCTTCAGCGAATTGCAGCACTACTACCGTCCGGCTGGCTTACCACGTGACCAGCAGCCCTGGCTGGCCAGCGTGTGGCGCAGTCGTAATTAATGTGATTTTGAAAACTTGACTTACGGGTCTGATTCTTCAAGGATGCCCATCTCCCCTACTTGACGATCGCAGTGCACTTGCCTGGCTCGTATGAACGGCTTAAGCGCTATGTCTTTTCGTATATAGCGATGCTGATTCATAAGCTGGCGATGGATTGCAAAGGAGTTCTGGATGAAAACGGGTTTTCCCCGACACCTAGTCAGTCTACTTGCCGCAGCGGTATTCAGCAGTCACGCCCTGGCCGAGCAGGTGCAGGTCGCGGTGGCGGCCAACTTCACCGCGCCGCTGCAGGCGATTGCCAGTGAGTTTGAACAAGACACGGGACACAGCGTGGTCGCCTCCTTCGGTGCCACCGGCCAGCTGTATGCACAGATTCAGAACGGTGCGCCGTTCGAAGTGTTGCTCAGTGCCGATGAAAGCACCCCGGCCAAGCTCGACAGTGAAGGCCTGGGCGTCAGCGGCTCGCGCTTTACCTATGCAGTTGGCAGCCTGGTGCTGTGGTCGGCCAAACCGGGTTATCTGGATGGCAGCGACGCGGTGCTCAAGGCCAATCAGTACAAACACCTGGCGATCGCCAACCCGAAAGCCGCACCCTACGGCTTGGCGGCCACCGAAGTGCTGGACAAGCTGGGCTTGAGTGCGGCAGTCAAAGACAAGCTGGTCGAAGGGCAAAACATCACCCAGGCGCATCAGTTCATTGCCACCGGCAACGCCGAGCTGGGCTTTGTTGCACTGTCGCAGGTGTACAAGGATGGCCAGCTCAGCAGTGGTTCGGCCTGGATGGTGCCGGCGCAGATGCACACGCCGATCAAGCAGGATGCGCTGATCCTCAAGAAAGGCGAACATAATCCCGCCGCGGCAGCCCTGACCGAGTACCTGAAAGGTGAGAAGGCGACGAAGATCATCAAGTCCTACGGCTACCAACTCTAAAAGGCGGTTGTGATGCCACTGACTAAAGCCGATCTCGCTGCGGTCCTGCTGACGCTTGAGCTGGCATCGCTGACCACCCTGTTGTTGCTGCTGATCGGTACACCGATTGCCTGGTGGCTGGCGCGCACGGGATCGCGCTGGAAGCAGCCGATTGGTGCCATCGTCGCCCTGCCGCTGGTGCTGCCGCCGACGGTGATCGGTTTCTACCTGCTGGTGAGCATGGGCCCACACGGTTTTATCGGGCAGCTGACTCAGAGCCTCGGCCTCGGCACCCTGACCTTTACCTTCACGGGGCTGGTGATCGGCTCTGTGTTCTATTCCCTGCCCTTTGTTGTGCAGCCGCTGCAGAACGCCTTCGAGGCCATTGGCCGTGGGCCGTTGGAGGCCGCAGCGACGCTGCGTGCGGGCCCATGGGATGCATTTTTTACAGTGGTGCTGCCGCTGGCCAAGCCGGGTTTTATCACGGCGGCGATTCTCGGTTTTGCCCATACCGTGGGCGAGTTCGGTGTGGTGCTGATGATTGGCGGCAATATTCCCGGCAAGACCCAGGTGGCGTCGGTGCAGATCTACAACCATGTGGAAACCATGGAGTACGCCCAGGCCCACTGGCTGGCGGCTGGCATGGTGCTGTTCTCCTTTATCGTGCTGCTGGCGCTCTATTCTGGTCGAAGCAGCGGGCGCAGCAGTACGCGGGTGTGGCAATGATCTGGCCCTTGGCGCGGCGCAATCCGGTGATTCGCTCAGTCGCTGAGCCGGGAGCAATCAAGGCGCGCTTCAAGGTTGAGTATGCGGGCTTTCGCCTGGATGTTGAGCTCAACCTGCCGGGGCGCGGCGTTAGCGCCCTGTTCGGCCATTCCGGCTCGGGCAAGACCAGTTGTCTGCGTTGCTTTGCCGGGCTGGATCAGCCGAGCGCAGGCTACCTGCAGGTCAACGGCGAACTCTGGCAGGACAGCGTCCAGGGCATTTTCGTCCCGGCACATCAGCGCGCCGTGGGTTATGTGTTTCAGGATGCCAACCTGTTTGCCCACCTCACGGTACGGCGTAATCTGCAGTACGGGCTGAAACGCATCCCCGCTGCGCAGCGGCGGATTGCCCTGGAGCAGGCGGTGGAACTGCTCGGTATAGAGCATCTGCTGGAACGCTTGCCGGGCAAGCTGTCCGGTGGCGAGCAGCAACGCGTCGGCATTGCCCGCGCCCTGCTGACCAGCCCGCGTCTGCTGCTGCTAGACGAGCCGCTGGCGTCCCTCGACCTCAAGCGCAAACAAGAGGTGCTGCCCTATCTGGAGCGCCTGCATCAGGAGCTGGAGATTCCGATTGTCTACGTCAGCCATTCGCCGGATGAAGTGGCGCGCTTGGCGGATCACCTGGTGCTGCTAGAAGACGGCCAGGTCAGCGCCAGTGGCCCGCTAAAGGAAACGCTTTTGCGCGCCGACCTGCCGTTTGTCTTCGAGGACGATGCCGAAGCGGTGGTCGACAGTGTGGTCACCGCCCATGATCAGGCCTACGGGTTGCTCTACCTGCAATTGCCAGACAGCCCGATCAACCTGCGTCTGCCTCACGGGCCGTTGCCACTGGGCCAGTCGGTGCGCATCAAGGTCAAGGCGCGCGATGTCAGCCTGAGCTTGCAACAGGCCGAGGACAGCAGCGTGCTTAACCTGTTGCCGGCGCGGGTAGTGGACTGGATCAACGTCGCCGAACAAGCCCATGTACTGGTGCGCGTGCAAGTGGGCGGCGAGCAACTGATCGCCCGTATCACCCGATACTCCTTCGATCGCCTGCAGATCCAGCGCGAGCAGTTGCTATGGGCGCAGGTCAAGTCGGTGTCGTTACTGAGCACTCACTGATGCCTGGGCAAACGCGCCGGGGATGACCTGCGAGCGCTTCAGGCCCAGCCACTCCAACTCGATAAACACCAGTACCACAACAGCCTGGACGATCACGAAGGCGTAGCCCAGCACGTTCGGCGTGAACCAGCCGCTGAGCAGCACCAGCAGGCTGAGCACCACCCATAGCGCATTCAGGCCGATCACCGTGTAGACCGCTGCCCGCGCCATGCTTTCACGGCGCGACAGCCAGAGCAGAAAGGCCACCAGCGGAATCAGTACCACGCCGACGCCGAAGAGGAATTCACCCGGCAGGGCCAACAGGCTGCTGAGCCCGTCAGCCAGCAGCAGGAGTTGCGCCGTGGTGATCACGCCGACCAGACCATCGGCGAGCAGGGCACGGCGCAGTAACAGCGAAGGGTGCAAGGTAGTCATGGCGAAATCTCCGTAAAGAACCGTCGAAATGGCGGCTTGCCCTTAGATTTCGCCGATCCGCGCGCGGTGTCGATTACCTCGCAGGTAATGGCTGCAATGACCTCGCTGGTCTATCGTCGATGCCCATGAACAGCCAAATCCAGCCCGTCGGCGCTCTGCTGCGCCAGTGGCGCCAACATCGTCGTCTTAGCCAGCTCGACCTCGCTTGCGAGGCCGACATTTCCACTCGCCACCTGAGTTTCGTCGAAACCGGGCGCGCCCAGCCCAGCCGCGAGATGCTGCTATTGCTCGCCGAGCAGCTGGAGATTCCGCTGCGCGAACGCAATCGCCTGCTTAGCGCCGCCGGCTATGCGCCGCTGTTCACTCAGCGTGAGCTTTCCGAGCCAGCCATGGCGGCCGCGCGCAGCGCCATCGACCTGTTGCTCAAGGCCCACGAGCCCTACCCGGCACTGACCATCGACCGCCACTGGAATCTGCTGGCGGCCAACAGCGCCCTCGCGCCCTTTCTACAAGGCATTGCCCCCGAGCTGCTGACGCCGCCGATCAACGTCATGCGCCTGAGCCTGCACCCGGGCGGGTTGGCCCCGCGTATCGTCAACCTGGGGCCGTGGCGCGCCTACCTGCTGGCGCGTTTGCAGCGCGATATTCAGGCCAGCGGCGATGCTCAGTTGCAGGCACTGTGGGATGAGCTGAACGCCTACCCGGGGCCTGTGGCGTCCGCGCACTTTGACAGCGACACGGTGCTGATGCCGCTGCAGTTTGCCAGCGAGCAGGGTGTGGTCAGCCTGATCGGCACCACCACGGTATTTGGCACCGCCAACGACATCACCCTGGCGGAACTGGCGCTGGAAACCTTCTTTCCGGCCGATGCCTTTAGCGTGCAGTACCTGCGTGACTTGGCTGAATCGACGCATCTTTCCGACGAAATCACTCTTTAGGCTACTTTTCTCCAGCATTCAGTGCAGTACCCTGTGGCACGCGATTGTATAAGCTGACCTGGTTCAGCACTGCTCACAACAATAATAAGGAGCACACCTCGTATGCGTTCTACAACGCTGTCTCGCTCGCTATTGCTCGCGGTTATCGGGTTGTTGACCAGCCTCTCGCCGTTGGCCTTTGCCCAGGCTATAACCCCGCATGAACAGGTTCAGGTGCAGGCCAGCCGGGTCACCAGCAGCCTGATGCTGTTACGCGGAGAGGGTTTCCAAAAGAAACACCAGGACGCCCTGGAATCTGATCTGCAGGCCCTGGCCGCTGCGGTGCAGAGCCTGCCGCAAAGCAGCGATGCGCTGCGCAGCGCCCATCAGGAACTGGTGGTGCAGATTCGTCGTGGTGTGGCCTTCGGCCCGAGTGAAGATGACATGCCCTGGCGCTACCCCGAGGACCTCAGCAAGGCCCTGCTCGGCGTGCTCGAGGAAACCCGCAAGCTGGCAGGGCCGGGTGAAAGCGAACTGTCTGCCAAGCTCGAATACCTCTCGGTGCAGTACCTCAGCCGTGCGTACTTCGGCAATTTTGAAACGGCGCGCGAACAGCCCGACACCTACCTCGGCCAGGATGAGCGCAAGATTGTGCCGTCGGTGGATGAGCAACTGGCCGCGCTAGATGGCAAGGCCGACCCGCAGATCGGCAAGCTGAAAACCCGCTGGGATTATCTCAAGGCTGCGTTGGTTGACCTCAACAGCCAGAGCAGCGCTCTGCAGAGCGCCTCGGGCCGACCGTTTGCGCCGATCACCGTGTATCGCCATACACGGTCGCTGACCACGCAATGGATGGCGATGTACTAAGTCCGTCTTCGATCTGCTGCGCGTCGGCGATACTGCGTTAAAAATGGCCTCGGAAAGCCCTTGCGGCTAACGCGCTTTAACGCGACCCGAAGGGCGAGTGAAGCGAGTACTGCTCATTTACAGTCGTAAACTCCGCGCCCTCGGCCATTTTGACCAGCCGAAGGCTGTTACTAACGTAGCGCCTTGTCTCGCTCTAGCTCGCGAGATCCGGATCGGCCTAGCAGTTTCAAGCAGTGGCTTTCTTCTCGCGAATACAGGTCGGGCCGGCGCGTTCGACGATGGCCTGTTCGACCTCTTTGCGCAGGCCCAGCAGGAAGGCCGCTTCAGCGGCGACGAACAGGGGGCCGATCACCAGGCCCATCACGTCATCGACAAACGCCGGTTTGCGCCCTTCGTAGTAGTGGCCGACAAACTGGATGATCCAGCCGATCACGAACAGACCGATGCCGCTGCTCAGCCATACCGCCGTCGATTGCACCGCCAGGCCCGCCGCCGCCCACAGGCTGAGCCCCAGCAGCAGTGCCATCAGCAGGCCGAAGCGCAGGTCCAGGCGCAGGTAGAACACCCCTGCCGCCAGAGCCACCAGCAGGGCTGGAGACAGCCACAGGCCGAGCAGCTCGAAGCCGGGGCGTGACAACAGCACGGCCACCGCCACAACGATCAGTGGAATACCGATAAAGTGGCTGAGAATATTGCGTTGGTCGCGGTGATAGGCCGCGTATTGAGCCAGATGATCAACCAGGGTTTTCATTATTATTTTCCTCATGCAAGACAGGTGGCCAGCATGAACCCACGCCCACGCAGCGCTCTGTCAGCTAGCCGACAAACCGCTTGGAACCGTCGATGAACAGCGAGCACCGCTATCAGGCACGTTTGCGTCAGGGCCACTGGTTCAGCGCCCTGCCCGCTGCATTGCAGGAGGCGCTGCTGGCGGCTGCTCAGGTGCAGCAACTGGCGCCCGGTCAGGTGCTGTTTCGCCGGGGCGACAAACCCTGTGGCTTGTATGCCGTGGTCGAGGGTGGCATGCGCATCGGTGCGGTCAGCGCCACCGGCAAGGAAGCGCTGCTGACCCTGGTTGAGCCGCCCTACTGGTTTGGCGAGATTTCCCTGTTCGATGGCCAGCCACGCACCCACGATGCCTTTGCCGAAGGCCCCGCCACTTTGTTGCTGGTGCCGCAGGCGCGGCTGCTGGCGCTGCTTGAACAGCAGCCGCAGTACTGGCGTGATTTCGCCCTGCTGATGAGCCACAAACTGCGCCTGGCGTTTATCGCCCTGGAAGAGATGAGCCTGCTGCCCGCCGCCCCGCGCCTGGCCCGGCGGCTGCTGCTGATCGCGGAAAACTATGGCGAGGGCGAGCCGCGCCGCGTGCTGCACCTGCCGCAGGAACAGCTGGCGCTGATGCTGGCGATCTCCCGGCAGACCACCAATCAGATCCTCAAGGAGCTGGAGGCTCAGGGCATTCTGCGCCTGACCTATGGCGAGATCGAACTCCTCGATCTGCCACGCTTGCGTCAGGCGGCGCAGTGAGCCAAACCGGCCGGGCAGGCTGCAAAGACTGAACCTGTGGCGCAGAATGGCGCTCTATTGCCGATCTGTTTGCCGCCAGAGCCCGATGTACCGATGCCGATAACCGCTGTTACCCCCACTGCCGCCCACGCTGACCTGCCCCCGGTGTTGGCCGGTCCGCTGCTGCGCCGCATGGAAGCGCAGCGCCTGGTGCTCTGGTTAGTTGGCAGCCGGC
This sequence comes from Pseudomonas sp. HMWF032, assembly GCF_003060885.1. GTDB lineage: Bacteria > Pseudomonadota > Gammaproteobacteria > Pseudomonadales > Pseudomonadaceae > Aquipseudomonas. Next base: position 495,596 of record NZ_QAIG01000013.1, on the reverse strand, counting down.
CGCTGACCCTTACCCTGCAGCTGAGTCATGGTGATGCAGCCGAGCCACAGCGCTTGCCGCTGCACGGTGAAAGCTGCCAGGTTATCCAGATTGGCGAGCAGGCGTTTATCCACCTGATTGACCTCAAGCTGGAAGCGCCGCTGCCCTGCGATATGCAGATTGATTACGACCTGCTGATCGAACAGCCGGATCAGGCCGCGCTGGGTATCGCCGACTGGGCGCCGCACCTGCTGTACGACGGCGCGACCCAGGCGAATTTTGTGCTGCGCGTGCAGCTGGATCATCTGCTGCACGGCTCTTGCCGCAAGCCGCATCACCCGGCGGCCGATGGCCTGCTCTGCGCTGACCGTCTGCTGGCCGAAGCGCATGCCGCCGAGCAGCGCCCGGCCTTGCTGCTGATGAGTGGCGACCAGATCTACGCCGATGATGTCAGCGGGCCGCTGCTGCGGGCGATTCATCAGGTGATTGAGCGCCTGGGTTTGTTTGGCGAGCATTTGCAAGGTGCGGTGGTCGATGACAGCACGGCGCTGTACCAGCACCCCGCCAGCTACTACCAGCGCGCCGAGCTGCTGCCGGCGCTGAAGAGCAACGAAACCCTGCGCGAACGCTTCTTCGGCGGCGTGGAAAAACCGGTGTTCACCAGCAGCAGCGCCGACAACCACCTGGTGACCTGCGCCGAAGTGTTGGCCATGTACCTGCTGGTCTGGTCGCCGCTGCCCTGGACCTTGCTGGATGCGGAAATGCCGGCACTCAGCGCCGAGGAAGTGCCGCGTTATCAGGTCGAGCGTGGGCGTATCGAAGCCTTTCGCGGCGGGCTGAGCCAGGTCGCCCGTGCCCTCGCCCACTTGCCGACGCTGATGATCTTCGATGACCACGACATCACCGATGACTGGAACCTCTCCGCACAGTGGGAAGAAACCGCCTACGGCCACCCGTTTTCCAAACGCATCATCGGCAATGCGCTGATCGCCTACCTGCTGTGCCAGGGCTGGGGCAATAACCCGGATGTGTTTGCTGAGCCGCTGCAGATGATCCGTGCGATGACCGAGGGCCGCGATGCTGCCAACCACATGGACAGTCAGCCGCAGGATGCGCTGATCGACACCTTGCTGAGCTTTCACCAGTGGCAATTCGTCCTGCCGAGCAGCCCGGCGCTGGTGGTGCTGGACACCCGCACCCGGCGCTGGCGCAGCGAGCGCAACCTCAAGCGGCCGTCCGGTCTGCTGGATTGGGAAGCGCTGTGCGAACTGCAGCAGGCGCTGCTCGACCAGCCGTCGGCGATCATTGTTTCCCCCGCGCCAATGTTCGGCGTCAAGCTGATCGAGACCATCCAGAAGGTCTTCAGCTGGGCCGGCCATCCGCTGATGGTCGATGCCGAGAACTGGATGGCCCACCGGGGCGCGGCGCAGGTGATGCTGAACATCTTCCGCCACTCGCGCACGCCAGGTAACTACGTGATTCTCTCCGGCGACGTGCATTACTCGTTTGTCTACGAGGTGCTGATCCGCCAGCGCAAGCGCGGGCCGAAGCTTTGGCAGATCACCAGCAGCGGCCTGAAAAACGAATTCCCGCCGCGCCTGCTCGACTGGTTCGACCGCCTTAACCGCTGGCTCTACGCGCCGTGGTCACCGCTCAACTGGCTGACCACGCGCCGGCGTATGCAGGTCAAGCCGCGCATCCCCTCGCGCAGCAAGGCCGGCGAACGCCTGTGGAATGGCGCGGGACTCGGCCAGGTGTGGTTCAACGACAACGGCCAGCCCTGTGCGGTCTACCAGCTGAGTGCCGATGGCTCGCCGGCGGTAGCGTTTGTCGATGACCGTGATAACGCACCGAGCACCGCGCCTGCCCGCCGCGCAGCAACTCAGTCGGCAGATCGCTCAGCCTGAGGACGCGCGGGCCAGAGCCGGGCCAGCCATTGCGCGCGCCAGCTCAAGGTCAGGGCGACGAGCAGCGTGGCAACGCCCAGCAGCATCAGCCACAGCAGGATGGCCATGGCCGGCGAATCGCCCGCCAGGCTGCACAGCAATGACAGCCCGAGCATCAGACTGGCGCCGCTGCGCAGGGCGACTTGCCGTGACGCCGTCTGTTGCACGCCGTGATGCACCTGACGCCAATGGTTGGGCAAGGCCAGGGCGAGCCAGGCAAAGCCCAGCACCGCCAGCAGCAGGGCCAACAGTGAGTACAGGGTGGCGTCAGACATGGGCGACCTCCAGCGTTTCTGCCTGCGGCACGCGGCGGCGCAGCTTGTGCGCGGCCAGCAGGGCGAGTGCTGCCCCAGCGAGCAGGCACAAGTCGGTGCCGGCCACCGGACCGTTGCCGCTGCGCAGGGTGGCCAGCAGGTGGTCGCCGGTGGTCAGCCAGTTGGCCAGAACGGCCAGCACGGCCAGCAGCGCAATCGCCGTGCACTGCTCGCGCCAGGCGTGCAGGTAACCGAGGCGCGGGTCATGCATCACGCGCCACACGGCATGGGCGCTCGCCACGAGCCACAGGGCATAGAAACTCAGGATTTCGACACGCGCGCGGCCCAGGCCAAACAGCTGCTCCTGCAGCGGCAGCCAGCGGTTGGCCAGCAGGAACGCCAGGGTGGCGAGAATCACCCCGCACACGCCGGCAACACTCAGGGCATCCAGCAGCGAGACGCCGAGATGGCCGTGGCGCTGCTGCTTCTTGCGCCGGGCCTGGGTCCAGAAGAACAGCCCGGTGGCGATCACCACACAACCGCCCAGGCCGCCGAGGAAATACAGCCAGCGCAGGGCGTCGTGGCGGAACTGGATGTAGTGCAGGCCGGCGATGAAGTTCCAGGTGTTCACTGTGGTTGAGGCCTGAAAGCGACCTATGACCTCACCGCTGACACTGGAAAAGCGGAAGTTGTCGATGTCCTTGGTCACGCTGCTGTGGCTGGTGCGGCGCAGCAGCACATTGCCGTTGGCATCCTTGGGATTGTTAACCCGCAGCAGGTACACCGAGCCCGGTCCCCAGTGTTGTTCAGCCTTGGTCACCATGGGCTCCAGCGGCGCCAGTTCTCCCGGCTGCTTGGCGGCCCGCAGGCGGATGCGACCGAGTGCTTCGCCGAGGAAAGCGCGTTCGGCGCTGACACCGCTTTGCACCTGCTCGCGGTAGGTGTGTTGCGGCGCATCGGGGTAGTAAATGGCGAACGCGACGATCAGCCCGGACAGGGTGATCAGCAGGTGGAACGGCAGCAGCGCCACGCCGGCTACGTTATGCACATCCAGGGTGCTGCGGCCAAAGGCGCGGTGCAGGCGCAGGGTGAAAAACTCGCTAAACAGCTTGCGGTGGATCACCACGCCAGATACCAGCAGGCAGAGCATGGCCATGCCGGCAATCCCCACTAACCAGGCGCCGATGTTTTTGTAGCGCAGCGTCAGGTTGTGGTGGAAGGGGTAGATAAAGCCACTGGCCCCCAGGGTCAACGGCTTGGCCAGCGGCTCCAGGGTGATCGGGTGGAACAGGTCGCGGCGGCTCTTGCGCGACTCTTCGCTGCCGTAAGTGAGGGTCAGGAACGGCGTGCGCTCCAGGGGCAGGATGATGGTCCAGACGGGCGCGTTGGCGGCGCGTTGTTCCAGCAGTGGGCGAATGTCACGGTCCAGCGACGGCCGCTGCATGCTGTCATCCCAGTGCAGGCGGGTGCTGGGCATCATCCAGCGGTCGATTTCCTTGTCGAACACCGACAGGCTGCCGGTCCAGAATACGGCGAACAGCAAGACGCCGAGCAACACGCCGGCCCAGGTGTGCAGCTCGCCCATGCGGCTTCTGAATCCTGTTTTCATGCTTGCCCCTGCAGCAGCAGGGGCGTGCCCCAGGCGATCAGGCTCAGGCCGCCGAGCAACAACCAGGCGTTACGCCGGCGCTCGCGGGAAAAGCCCCAGAGCAGCAACACCAGCAGGTAAATGAAGCCGAGCATGATCGCCAGCATCACCGCATCGCCCTGACTCATGCCGGCCCACCAGGCCAGCAGGCCGCTCAGGCCAACCAGTTGTGCGCTGGCGAAATAGGCCAGCGCACACAGGCCGACAACATGGCTGGCCGTCGCGGCCGGTTGGATAACATCGCGCAGGTGCATGGCGGCCTCACTCAAAGCGGTAGCTGGTGCTGAATTGCAGCGAGCGCGGCTCGCCCGGCAGGATGCCGAGGTCATTGGTGGCCGACTCGTAGTAGGTCTTGTCGCCCAGGTTGCGGGCGTTGAGGGCAAATGCCCACGGGCCGCGCTCATGGAACAGCCCGGCATCCAGCACGGTGTAGGCCGGCAGGGTGACGGCGTTGGTGGTCGAGGCTAAGGAATCGCCCTGATGGCGCACACCGAGGCCGACGCGCCAGCCGTTACCCAGCTCTTTGACGCCCCACAGGGTGGCGCTAAAGCGTGGGGCGTTGGCCGCCCGTTTGCCTTCCAGCGGGGTGGCCGGCGGCGTCGGGGTGATCGCCGGTGCCGTGGTGTTGTTCGACTGGGTCACCCGTGCATCCAGGTAGGTGAGCCCGCCCTGCAGGCTCAGGCCGTGGCCGAGATCGCCGAGGGCCGACAGCTCGACCCCTTCGGCGGTGATTTCACCGACATACAGCGACGGGCCGTTGGGGTCGCTGGGGTCACGGGTCGGCACGTTTTCCTTGATGATCTGGAACAGGCTCAGGCCCAGCTCCAAAGCACCGTCGTTCAGGCGCAGCTTGCTGCCCAGCTCATAGCTGGTGGTGATCTCCGGCGGCTGGATGGCGTTGCCCGGGTCGATCACCCCGGTGGCGCTGCCGGGCTGGTAAGAACGTGAGGCGGACAGGTAATAAGACGACCAGTCATTGGGCTGATAGACCAGGCCGGCGCGCGGGCTGCGGTAATCATCGTCGCGGCTGTAATCACTGTCGACGCGGTTGTCGAAATCGCGCTCCAGCTGATCTTCACGCAGGCCCAGCAGCATCACCCAGTGCTCGTTGAAGCGCATCAGGTCCTGGATGTAGTAGCCGGCGGTGTGGGTTTCGTAGATGCCATCGCGGCGCACGGAGGCAGCGCTGTAGGGCACGGTCTTGAGCACCGGGTTGTACACCGACAGGTTGTAGGCAGCCGGCAGGTCGCCGCCGCGTGACAGGGTGTCGCGCTCCTCGAGGGCGTACTCGGCGCCGACCATCAGCTCGTGCTGGATGCCCAGCCATTCGACCTGCTTGCTCAGCTCCAGCTTGTTGGCCAGGTCAGTCTGCTGGCTGTCGAAGTTGCTGCGCGACAGGCGTACGGTGGGCGTTACGGTGTTGAGCAACAGGCGGTTGATGGTGGTTTGGTTGCGCTCAAGGTCCAGGGTGCGATAGCTCAGGGTGTTGCGCAGTTGCAGGCTGTCGCTCAGGTCCACCTTGAGGTCGGCCTGGAAGGTGCTGTCAGCGCTGGTGCCGCTGTCGTTGTCGCCCGGGTTGGCCGAGCCGTAATAGGTCGAGCGCGAGACATCCGCCGGCTTGCCGTTGATGCCGGGAATGCCGGCATCGAACACGCGCTCATCCGCCAGGTGCTGGGCGCGCAGGTCGAGGGTCACGTCATCGTTGAAACGCAGGGTGGAGGCCAGCGCCAGGCCGTGCTTGTTGTACCAGACCTCATCGCGGTACGAGTCGCCCTCGTCAGCCATGGCATTGATGCGCACCTGCACCGCTTCGTTGATCGGCTGGTTGACGTCGAGTGTCAGGCGCCGGGCATCGTACGACCCCAGGCTGGCGGCCAGGTCAGTCTGCGCCTGCGAGTGCGGGCGCTTGCTCACCAGGTTGATCAAGCCCCCGGCCGAGCCCCGGCCGTAGAGCACACCACTGGGGCCTTTGACCACTTCCACCTGCTCCAGGTTGAAGGTGTCGCGGAAGCTGTTGCCGCCATCGCGCATGCCGTCCACATAGGTATCCGAAATAGCCGAGAAGCCACGGATGACGAACTGCTCGCGAATGCCCTCGCCGGTGCTGCTGGTTACGCCTGGGGTGTACGCCAGGGCGTCCTTGATCGAGCGCGCGCCGCGATCACGCAGCACGCTGGCCGGCACCGCATCGACCGTCTGTGGCACATCCAGCGAGTCGGCATCGGAGCGGGTGGCGCTGCTCACCGGCACGCTGCTCTGGTAACGGCTGGCCTTGCCGGAAATGGTCATGGCGGGCAGTTCGGTGCGGGCCGCTGCGTTGTCCGTGTGCGCGGGTGCGGGCCGCAGCACATAACCACCAGCCTCTACCTGCACGGCTTGCAAGCCGGTGCCGGCCAGCAGCACCGCCAGGGCTTCGGGCACGGTGTAGTGGCCTTGAAGACCTGCGGTTAACTTGTCGGCCGTTTGCTCGGCGGTAAAGCTGAGCAGCAGGTTGGCGCTGCTCGACAGGCTGCGCAGCGCCGGTGCCAAAGGCCCGGCGGCAATCGCGAAGGTTTGCTGCCCCTGCTGTTGGGCCGGCGCGGTGTCTGCGGCCAAGGCCACGCCCGGCAGTTGCTGGAGGGCCAGGCTGCAGGCCAGGGCCAAGAGCAGGCGGCCACTCGGTCGCTGTTGGAGGTTGTGCGCGGTGTGACGCGGCGGCGTCACGGGGCGATTGGCACGGTGCATGGGGGCTCCTGGCACAGAAAGCGAATAAGGTTCTTGCTGTGTAGGTGCCGCGAGAATGGCAATCGGGCAGTGCGTGGCTGAATTATTTTTCGCCGCGCTCGGCTATCTGCTGCGACGCGGGCTTAGCCGGCCTGTTCGATCAGCACCCAGTAGCGGCTGCGGGTGCGCACCTGCACTGGCAGCACGCTGGACAGGGTGACGAGAATGCGATCGCTGTCGTGCACCGGGAACACCCCGGACAGGCGCAACCCGGCCACGTGCGGATCGCAGCGCAGCACCCAGGGGCGGTAACGATCAAGCTCGGCGATAAATTCGCCCAGGGGCATGTCGTCAGCAATGATCTGCCCACGGGTCCAGGCCAGATCAGCCTCATGCAGCGGGCGCAGCGGGTCGATATGGGTGCGGCTGAAGCCGGTGCGTTGCCCAGCCAGCAGCACCTGCACGCGGTCACTGCGGCTCGGGTGGAGCTGTACGGCGCTTTCCTGCACGGCCACTTGGGTATGGCCGTCGTCCTGGCGCACGCTGAAACGCGTGCCCAGCGCGCGAATGCGCCCTTGTGCGGTTTGCACCTCCAGCGGCCGTGGGTCAACAGGCTGCAGGCCCTGGGCCGCGGCAGTGACGACCATGATCTCGCCCGCGCGCAGGTGCAGCAGGCGGGTGTGCGCATCGAACTGCAGGTCGAGCGCCGTGGCGGTGTTGAGTGTCACGCGGGTGCCATCGCTGAGGGTCACGCGGCGTTGCTCACCCGTGCCCGTGCGGTGTTCGGCGAGCTGTTCCCGCCAGGTGCTGGTGCGGCTGGCCAGCAGCCCGGAGCCGGCCAGCAACCCACCCCAGAACAGCGAGCGCAGCAGCGTGCGGCGGCTGGCCTGAGCCGTTTGTCGGGCATAGGGTGAGAGCGTCTGGTAGGCACTCTTGGCTGGCAATGCCTTGAGTCGGCCGGTCATGGCCTCGATATGCCGCCAGGCGCGTTCGTGCTCAGGGCTGGCGGCGCGCCAGGCCTGCCAAGCCAGCTGCTCCTGCGTGCTGGTTGCGCCGGACATCAGCAGGGTCAGCCATTCCACCGCCTGGTCGGCCACTGCCGCGCTGATCGGCTGACCCTCGGCCAAAGGCCTGGCGGGTGTGTTGGGGTAAACCGCGCTGCGTTGTCCGTTCATGTTCAGCTGGCCAGCGCGAACAGGTATTGGCGGTTGGCACGCATCAGGTACTGCTTCACCGAGCTGCTGGACACGCCCAGGCGTTGGGCGATTTCGGCATAGCTGAGTTCTTCCAGGTGGGCGAGCAGGAAGGCTTCCTTGACCTGGGCCGGCAGGCCGTCGAGGGCGCTGTCGATCTGGCGCAGGGTTTCCAGTGCCTGCAGTTGTTCTTCCGGAGAGGGATAAACCGCTTCCGGCAGGCTGGCGAGCACTTCAAGGTAGGCGTCTTCCAGGCGTTGGCGGCGATGGCGATGGGCAATCAGACGGCGCGCAATGGTCGCCAGAAAGGGCCTGGGTTCGCGAATTTCACTGGCCTGAGCGGAATGAATAACGCTGACGAAGGTGTCCTGGGCCAGGTCTGCGGCGGCAAAGGTGTCGTTCAGCTTGCGCCGCAGCCAGCCTTCCAGCCAGCCGTGGTGCTGGCGGTAGAGCGTGTCGAGGTCGGTGGAGAGGTCTAAATCAGAGGCAGGCACAGTGAGCTCCGGTCAGCCGGATGGCTACTCAGGCGCACATGATAATTATTATTATTAAAAACTCAATGCTGCCGGTAACGCCGTGCCCCGGCAGCTGATCAGCGGACTGCGCGCGCGTCAGCGCCGCACCGTTCTTAACGCAGTTTTTCCAGCATCTGGTAGTACCACATGCCGGCGGCCAGCATCGGGTTGCCGAACACATCCCCCAGCGGCACTTTGATGTGTCTGCAGGCGGCGAAGGTGTCGTAGTGACCCAGGGTGCCGGTCAGGGCGTTGGCCATGATCTCGCCCATGATGTGGGTGGTGGCGATGCCGTGGCCGGAGTAGCCCTGGCAGTACCAGACATTGTCCGAGAGTTTGCCCAGCTGCGGGATGCGGTTGATCACGATGCCCATGGCGCAGCTCCACTGAAAATCAATGGCGACGCCCTTGAGCTGCGGGAAGGTCTGCTCGATGCCGGGACGCAGTTCGGCCGCAATGTCGCGTGAGTCACGGCCGGAGTAGTTGCAGCCACCGCCGAACAGCAGGCGACCGTCGGCGGTCATGCGGTAGTAGTCGAGGACAAAGCGGCAGTCGTACACCGCCAGATCCTGCGGGTTGATTTCCTTTGCCCGCTCACCCAGCGGCGCGGTGGTGACGATGCCGCCCATGGCCGGGAAGATCATGCCCTTGAGCTTTTTCGGCTCCAGCTTGTGGTACACGTCGCCGGCCAGCAGCACCTGCTTGGCGTTGATCCGGCCTTGGGCGGTGACCACTGCCGGGGTGTTGCCATGCACAATTTCCAGCACTTCGGAGTGCTCGAAAATCAGCGCGCCCAGGCTGGCGGCGGCTTTGGCTTCGCCGATGCACAGGTTCAGCGGGTGCAGGTGCATGTTGCGGGTGTTCTTCAGCGCGCCGCTGTACAGGTCGCTGGCCAGGTGGCTGCGCACCCCGGCGCGGTCGAGCAGGGTCACGTCAGCGCCCATGCCGCGACGCTGTGCTTCGGCGTAGGTGGCTTCGAGCTCCTGCATATGCGTGGGCTTCATGGCCGCGTGCAGGTGACCGTGCTTGAGGTCGCACGGGATGGCGTACTTCTCCACACGGTTCTTGATGATCTCGTGGCCGCGCCAGCGCAGGTGCCAGATAAAGTCTTCGACTTCCTCGCCAAGGGTGTTGCGCATCTGCTTGGTCATCGCCGCATCACCGGACAGGCTGCCGGTGACCTGCCCGCCGTTGCGCCCGGTGGCGCCCCAGCCAATCTTGTTGGCTTCGACAATCGCCACCTTGAGGCCGCGCTCGGCCAATTCCACGGCAGACGCCACGCCGGTAAAACCGCCGCCGATGATCACCACATCGACACTGACCTCGCCTTGCAGGGTCGGGTAATCGGTTTCTTCATTGAGGGTGGCGCTGTAGTAAGACGGGCAACGCACAGCGGCCGGAGTAACGGGTTTGAGGGCGGCATTCATAAGCAGCTTCCTGGTAGACGACGGGAGTGGGCAGAGCAGTCAGAAACGATCCGATCGGCCATCCGGCGGACGCGCGTGACGGCAATGCCACAACGCCCAAAACGCCAAGGTTTGCGGCAGTTTGAGCTGATCACGCGGCGTTGCTGCGGGCAAAGGGGCGGGATAAAACACAAGAGAAGAGCGCATGGGTGCAAGGTTCACACAGGGCCATGCGTTGGTTAAATGCGGTTTTTTACATGCTTGGTTGTTGCTGGGCTAAACATTGGCGACCGCTTAAGCACCGCGTAACTGCGCCATCACCCGTTCGGCGTTCTCGGCGCAGGCCATGCCTTCGGGCTTGCTTTCGATGCTGGCAATAATGCCCAGCAGTTGCGCTTTGTTCTGCGCTAAACGCTGTTGCATGGCCTCGATTTCGCTGACTTTGCGCTGCAGGCTGCCGAGCAACTGATCGTGGGCCCAGCCTGCGGCGTTGGCATCGGGCAGCAGGTGGCGGATTTCCTCCAGGCTGAACCCGGCCTGCTGCGCACAGCTGATGATGCCCAGGGTCTGCACGGCCTGTTCCGGGTAGCGGCGGTAGCCGTTGGCCTGACGTTGCGCGCTGATCAGCCCGCTGGCTTCATAGAAACGAATACGCGATGCCGCCAGCCCGGTGCGGCTGGCCAGTTCACCGATTTTCATTCCATCACTCCGCACTATTGACCTTAAAGTTGACTTTAACCTTAGCCTTGCTCCACCTGCTACCTCGGAGTACGCCATGCCTGCCTTCCAACCGCTGCACCTGCCCAACGGTACTGTCATCCCCAATCGCATTGCCAAGGCGGCGATGGAAGAAAACCTGGCCGATACCCGCCAAGGCCCGTCTGCTGAATTGCTGCGCCTCTATCAAGCCTGGGCCGAGGGTGGTGCCGGGCTGTTGATCACCGGCAATGTGATGGTCGACCGCCGCGCCATGACCGGCCCCGGCGGCGTGGTGCTGGAAGATGCGCGCCAGCTGGATAAATTCCGCGAGTGGGCGCGCATCAGCCGGGCGCAGGGTGCGCAGGTCTGGATGCAGATCAACCACCCCGGCCGGCAAATGCAGGCCAACCTTGGCCAGCAGACCGTAGCACCGTCAGCGGTCGCGCTGGAGCTGGGTGGCCTGTCGAAAATGTTCCCCGTGCCCAAGGCGCTGGATGAAGCAGAAATCCAGGACCTGATTCAGCGCTACGCGCGCACTGCACAGCTGGCCGAACAGGCCGGCTTTACCGGCGTACAGATCCACGCGGCGCACGGTTATCTGCTCAGCCAATTCCTGTCGCCGCTCAGCAACAAACGCAGCGACCGCTGGGGCGGCCCTTTGGAAAACCGCGCACGCCTGCTGCTGGAAGTGGTCAAGGCGGTACGGGCTGTGGTGGCCCCCAGCTTCTGCGTGGCGGTCAAACTCAACTCGGCGGACTTTCAGCGTGGCGGCTTCGACGCGGCCGATGCCAAGCAGGTGGTTCAACTGCTCAATGAGCTGGCGGTTGATCTGGTCGAGCTGTCCGGTGGCAGCTATGAAGCGCCGGCCATGCAGGGCGATGCCCGTGATGGCCGCACCCTCGCGCGTGAAGCCTACTTTCTGGAGTTCGCCGGTGAGATTGCCGCTGCGGCGACGATGCCGGTGATGGTCACCGGTGGGATTCGTCGTTTGCCAGTGGTCGAACAGGTGCTGGCCAGCGGCGTGGCCATGGCCGGGATAGCCACGGCCTTGGCCATTGAGCCAGCGCTGCCCAAACACTGGCAGGCTGGGCAAGCGAGCCACGCCGAACTGCCGGCAATCCGTTGGAAGAACAAGGCGTTTGCCTCCCTGGCTTACATGGCCGTGGTGAAGTTTCAACTGCGCCAGCTCAGCCTAGGCAAGCACACCCACGCTGGGGTCTCGCCGCTACGCGCGCTGGTGTTGGAACAGCTGAAAAGTGCGCGACGTACCCGCCATTACAAACGCTTGATGGCCGCAGGCCGTTAATCGGGCAAGTGCCCGGTTTTCACCCAGATCAGGCAGCCGGCTTCGCTGAACGGCGTGTGCTGTGACAGGTGCGGACTGCGCAGCCAGCTGCCCGCGGGGTAGTCGCCGAACTCGTCCTGAAAGGTGCCTTCAAGCACCAGGATTTCTTCGCCGCCCCAATGCCGGTGGGCATTGAAGTAGGTGCCGGGGGCCCAACGCACCAGCGCCACGTGCTCGGTGCCGTGCTGGTGCAACGGCAACACCTGCAAGCCCGGCACCAGGCCGGACCGCCATTGCGCCTGGGTGCTGTCGATCACCACAGGCTGGTCATCGGCCACATCGAACTGCATCAATTTGACGAAGATGGTGCAGCCTTCGCGGCTGAAGGGCGCGTGATGGCTGCCGATGGGGTTACGTACGTAGGTGCCGGCCGGGTAATCGCCGCGCTCATCGGAGAACACCCCCTCGAGCACAAGAAACTCCTCGCCGCCGGGGTGGTGATGCGCGCTGAAGTGCGATCCTGCGGCGTAACGCACGATGCTGGTGGCACGTGCCACCTCATCGCCGATACGGTCCAGCATGCGCCGCTCCACCCCTGGCATGGGTGAGGCCACCCAGGGGCTGTCGGCAGCACGGATCAGGGCGCGCTGACTAAAGTCGGCATTCAGTTGCATGGTCGCCCCCCTTCACTCCGTCTGCTTCAGGCCTGCTTGAGCAGGTGGATCAACGCGTCGGCGGTGGCATCCGATGAGGCCGGGTTTTGCCCGGTGATCAGTAGGCCATCTACCGCTACATGGCTCTGCCAATCGTTCGTGCTGGTGTAATGGCCACCGTTGGCGATGAGCATATCTTGCACCAGGAATGGCACCACGTCGGTCAGCTGTACCGCAGCCTCTTCGCTGTTGCTAAAACCGGTGACTTTCTTGCCGCTGACCAGCGGCAGACCGTTGGCCGCTTTGACATGACGCAGCACACCCGGAGCGTGGCAGACCGCCGCCACCGGTTTGTTTTGTGCCTGGAAGTGTTCGATCAGTGCGATGGAGGTACGGTCTTCGGCCAAATCCCACAGTGGACCATGGCCGCCTGGATAGAACACGGCGTCGAAATCATCTGCCTTCACCTGGCTCAGCGGCACGGTGTTGGCCAGCGCCTGTTGCGCTGCCGGATCAGCACGGAAGCGCTCGGTAGCGGCTGTCTGTGCATCAGGGGCGTCGCTTTTGGGATCCAAAGGTGGCTGGCCACCCTTGGGCGAGGCGAGAGTCAGTTGGGTGCCAGCATCCTTAAACACGTAGTAAGGCGAGGCGAACTCTTCCAGCCAGAAGCCAGTTTTGTGTCCGGTGTTGCCCAGTTGGTCGTGTGAGGTCAGTACCAGCAGAATCTTCATGGTGTACTCCTTGGGGCGCAGGCCGTGATGATCAAAGAGAGCGGCAGCTTACGTGCGTTGGCCGCGGGCGATAATTCAAAAGCCGTGATGGTGCCTATCACGGCCAGGCATGGTCGGGCCATTAGAGCTCTGGCTTGTAGCCCAGGCGAATGCCGCCCCAATGCCGACCCTGAACCATGATGGGTACGGACAGGTCATGCATCAGCTCGCCGGTGTCACGCATGTAGGTTTGCAACAGCAGCGGCTTCTGGTGACTGCCGCAGCGGATGCCGGTGCGGTCATTGAACAGGCGCTTGCTGCGGCTTTTGAGGATATCCACCGCACGGTCGCCGCAGGGTGGATGGTTGAAGGCATTGTTGTGCGTGGGCACATAACCTTCCGGGGTGCAGGCGATGGCGAAGACCAGCCCCTCGTGCTGACTGAGCAGCGGCTCCTGAATGGCCGGCAGGGTCTGATCGGCATAACTGTCGAAACGGGTTTTGTACTTGGCCGGAAAGGTATTGGCGATGGGCTGATAGGTACGGTCAAAGAGGTCACTCTGACTGATGCGACCACGCTCCAGATCGGCCTCAAACTGCGCGGCAATCTGCACGGCGGCTTGCCGCGCCAGGTCATAGATGCGCTGGTGATAACTCGCCAGCCCGACTTCGGCGAGTTGCTCGCTGACGTACTCAGCTTCGCCGACCAAACGCTCGGCGGCCTGGCTGAGCTGCTGTGTCTGGGTGGCGCTGTCGCTGACGTCGCCGCGTAACTGACCGACGGCCACCGAGAGTTCGGCCAGGCGTTCGTGGTTGTGGCGGGTGCCGGTGTCGATCTGCCCGACCTGCTCCTCCACCTCTTCGGCCAGGCTGGCGATGCGCTGCAGTTGCTCGCCGGTTTGCTCAACCTGTTGCGCCGCGCGGGTCAACTGCTCGGCCTGCTGTTGCATGTGGCTGACCACCGCCGCACTTTGCTGACGGATGTCGCTGACAATCTGCCCGACTTCTTCGGTGGCGCTGCTGGTGCGGCCCGCCAGGTTGCGCACCTCATCGGCGACCACGGCAAAGCCACGGCCGAGGTCACCAGCACGGGCCGCTTCAATGGCCGCATTGAGCGCCAGCAGGTTGGTCTGGCTGGCGATGGCCTGAATCACCAGGGTGACTTTCTCGATCTGTTCGGTACGGCTGCTGAGGCCGTCAATCAGCTCGCGACTGGTGGCCGTTTGCGCACTGAGTTGCTGCATGGCGCTGATGGCCTCACGCAGGTCGTGCTGACCGCTGGCGCAGTTCTCGCGCACGCTCTGGGCCGCGCGCAGGGTGTGTTCGGCGCGCTGAGCGGTGTTCTGTTCGGTCTGAATAATGGCTTCAGCGGCGTGGTTGATTTGCTCGGTCGCGCCCAATTGCGATTGCAGCTTGCCGGCCACCTGATGCGCGGCATGGGCCACTTCGGCAGAAGCCAGCGCGTTATGGCAGGTGTGCCGTGACAGGTTTTGGCTGATACCAACAAACTCATCGTCGGCCTGGGTCGCCGTTGGCACCCCTTCATCCTGACGCTGCCAGGGCCCCAGCCACGGCCACAAGGCCAGCAGCAAAAAGGACGGGACGCTGACAAACCAGGGTACTTGCATCTGCTGGTATGCCACCATCAACCCGGCCAGACCCAGAGCATGCAGCGCGCAGGCCTTGGGGTAGGTAATAAACGCAGAGCGCATGACAAACCTCGTTATTTTTATTCTGGCGCGGCTAACACCAGAAACAGCCCGCGGCGCACCGCCAGACTATTTAAGCTCGTAACTCGCCCTGATGATGCGGACAATTGGCCGGGCAAGCGGCCATCGTCGTTAATTCTATAGACCATAGCGGGTGTCGCTCCTGGCGGCCAACTTCGCTTAACAGCCTGATTCGAACACCCAAGTCCAGCCAGGGCCAGGACACGTTGCTCGCACCTGAATTAACAACGGCCGCCCTGCTGCCGGATCAGTGGGCCGTTCAAAAACTGTGACGGTGGATAAACCCCTTGTCGAGCAGGTCTTTCCAGCGACCCAGGCATTGGCCGCCGGCACTGTGCCCGTACCAGTCCATCAGCGCGCCGCCATCGCCAGTGGCCAGCAAGGCGAGGGTATGACGCTGCGGCCGATAGGCTTTGAGTGGCTGGCCACGCAGGACCGCTTGCAGGTTAAACGCCAGCACCGGCCCCTGGCGCACCGCATAGACCCCACTTTTGCGCGCACCCGGCAGGCTGGCGCAGTCGCCCACAGCAAACAGGCTGGGCTGGGTGTAGCTCTGCAACGTGGGCGCCACTAAAACAAAGCCCTGCTCATCACACCCCAGACCACTGTGCGCCAGCCACGGCCACGCCGCCGCGCCGCTGGCCAACAGCAAGCGTAAACCGCGCCACACGGGTTCAGTGCCACTCAACAAGCTGTCGCCGTTGATCTGGCTTATGGGACAGTCTTCACGCACCTGCACCCGGCGTTGGCGCAGATGGCCGAGGGCGCGTAAACGCAGGCCAGGCGACAAGCCATCGAGCAGATGACCGGCACAGAACAGGGCCAGTTGCGGCACCTTGTCGGCCACGGCCAACGCCAGTTCAACCGCCGCTGCACCGCCACCGAGAATCGCCACAGGTTCAGGCTGCGCCTGCCAGCGCTGCCAACCCTGCAGAAACTCATCGAAAGGTTTGACTGCCAGCAACTGCATGGCGCTGCCCTGCTGCGCCGGCGTGCGGATGCCCGCGCCGACATTCAGCGACAGCCATTGCGCGCTGAACGTACGGCCGTCCGCCACTTGCACCAGCTGTTGCGCGGCGGACAGGCTTTCAACCGGCGCGATGATCAACTCAACCTTGGCCGCACGGCACAGCGCCAGCAACTCGACCTGACAGTCCTCCGCCCGATGCCGCCCGGCCAGCAAACCGGGCAACATGCCGGAATACCAAGCCTCCGGCCCCGGACTGAGCAAGGCAATGCGCCCCGGTGGCCGTTCGACCAAGGCCCAGCGCCGCAGCACACCCAGGTGGGCGTGGCCGGCGCCGATCAACAGCAGGTCGTAGTGAGTGCTCAATCGCGCGTATCCATCATGAAAACGGGGCCCTTATGGTACTGGATGTGCTCAGCCCCGTTAGCGTTGCAACTGCGGCGCAGCAAAATAGCTGTGCGCCGATTCCCCGGTGTTGTCGCTGTCGGCGGCAAACACCACGCCGAGGATTTTGCGCGGTGCGCTGCCAAAAGCGGCAATGGCATCGGCGCGCAGGTCGCGCGATTCGCGCTGCCACTGGCCCAGCGCTGCTTCCGGGCCGCGCAGCACAATCATCTCCACCGTCTCGGTATAGGCACTGCGTGCATGGGTGCCGGGGGCGGCGCGGTTGTCCCAGACATAACTGAGGGTCGCCGCCGGCAGGTCGGGATCGAAGAAGGTGCGCGCCAGACGCAGCTTCTGCCGCGTGGCGAAGCTCAGCGAATCCAGCGGGTAATCCAGCAGTACATAAACGCGTGCGGAGTAGTCGTCGCCTTCTCGGGTGGCAAAACGGGCCTGATCCAAGGCCTGTTCGGTGCGCCATTGCCAGCTCAGTTGCCAGGGTTGATCGCCGGGCAAATCGAGCGGATGAAGCAAACCACCCGCTGCCGCATCGGCCTTGATTTGCAGCACGGGCTGACCGTCCAGCTCTACCAGCGTGCGCGCCGAGGGTTTCAGCTTGGGGATATCCGCCAGCTTCCACGGCGTTGACCATTCGCCCGCTGGTGGCCCGGCTGTCCAGGGGCTCAGCACGTTTTCCGCCTGCGCCAACGGCGCCAGCAACAGCGTGGCCAGCAGCCCGATGCGCCTCACTTAAGCCTCCAGGCATGAAAGCGCTGGACCAGGCGCAACAGGCCCTGCGGGGCATGCGCGCGCTTCCATTCACCGGCGGCGTATTTATTCGCCTCGCTCATGGTCGGGTAGCTGTGGATGGTGCCGAGAATCTTGTTCAGCCCGAGGTTGTACTTCATGGCCAGCACGTATTCGGTGAGCAATTCGCCGGCATGTTCGCCGACGATGGTCACGCCGAGGATCTGATCCTTGCCCGGCACGGTCAGCACTTTGACAAAGCCGTGGGCGGCTTCGTCGGCAATCGCGCGGTCGAGGTCGTCGATGCCGTAGCGCGTCACTTCATAGGCAATGCCCTTGGCCTGCGCTTCTGTCTCCGAGAGGCCGACCCGGGCCACTTCCGGGTCGGTGAAGGTGCAATGCGGGATGACCCGGTAATCCACCTTGAAGCGTTTGAAACTGCCAAACAGCGCATTCACCGCTGCGTACCAGGCTTGGTGCGCCGCCACATGGGTGAATTGATAAGGCCCGGTGACATCGCCCACGGCGAAGACATTGGGCAGACGCGTGGCCAGGTACTCGTCGGTTTCCAGCGTGCCGTTGGGGCGTAGGGTCAGGCCCAGCTCTTCAACGCCATAACCGCTGACATTGGCCACCCGGCCCAGCGCCAGCAGCAGGCCATCAAAGGCGATGGTCACTTCTTCGCCGGTGTCCTGACGGCGGGCAATCATGCGCTGCTCGCCGTTGACCACTTCAAAGCGTTCCGCCCGGTGTTGCAGGCGCACGTCGACGCCATCGGCCAGCAAACTGTTGAGCACCAGCGCGCTGGCGTCTGCGTCTTCACGCGGCAATAAGCGCTCGGCCAGTTCCACCTGAATCACCTGGCTGCCCAGGCGCTGAAAGGCCTGCGCCAGCTCGCAGCCGATTGGCCCGCCGCCCAGCACCAGCAGCCAGCGCGGTTGTTCGCGCAGGCCCCAGATGGTGTCCGAGGTGTACGTGCGCACCTGATCCAGGCCCGGAATGCTCGGCACCAGCGGCCGTGCGCCAGCGGCGATAATCAGGTTGCGGCTGGTCAGGGTCTGGCCGTTGACCGCCACGCTCCAGGGCGAGAGGATTTTCGCCTGCCCCTGAATCACTTCAACGCCCAAGCCGGTGTAGCGTTCGACCGAGTCGTGCGGCTCGATGTCAGCAATCACCCGCTGCACCCGTTCCATCACCGCCGGGAAATCCACCGTGCCGTGCACACCGCTAAACCCCAGCGCCGGGGCTTTCTTCAGCTCATTGGCCAGCTTGGCCGAACGCAGCAGCGCCTTGGACGGCACGCAGCCGGTGTTCAGGCAGTCGCCGCCCATCTGGTGTTTTTCGATCAGGCTGACTTTGGCTTTTACCGCCGCCGCGATGTACGCGCTGACCAAGCCACCGGCACCCGCGCCGATCACCAACAGGTTGCGGTCGAAGGTCTTGGGTTTATCCCAACCGGCGTACACCCGCCGCGCCTGAATCAGGCCCAGCAGCTTGCGCGCGATCAGCGGGAATACGCCGAGCAGCACAAAGGCACCGAGCAGCCCTGGTGAAAGAATGCCGGCCAGCGAATCGAGCTTGCCCAGTTCACGCCCGGCGTTCACGAACACCAACGTGCCCGGCAGCATGCCCAGTTGGCTCACCCACCAGTAGGTGCGCGCTGGCAGCCGGGTCAGACCCATGGCCAGGTTGATCAAAAAGAACGGGAACACTGGCACCAGACGCAGGGCAAACAGATAAAACGCGCCTTCACGCTCAATGCCCGCATCAATACCCGCCAAGCGCTGCCCAAAGCGGCTCTGCACCCAGTCGCGCAGCAGAAAACGGCTGCTGAGCATGGCCAACGTGGCCCCCAGCGTCGAAGCGAACGACACCAGAATAAAACCTTCGAGCAGGCCGAACAGCGCACCGGCCAGCAGCGTCATCAACGCCGCACCGGGCAAGGACAATGCCGTGACCGCCACATAGGCGAGGAAGAACACCCCGGCCGCCAGCCAGGGCTGCGCCGTTACCTGGGCATTCAATGCCGCCTGCTGTGCTTTAAGCGCCTCCAGATTGAGGTACTGGCCAACGTCGAACACAAAGAAGCTGCCCAGCAAGGCGAGAATCACGCCCATCAAGGCCAATTTACGGCTATTCATCAGTCAGCGCCTCCAGAGCGCACAGGCTGTGGCACAGGCTAAAGCCGGCCAGTAGGGCATGCTGCGGCTGGTCGGCCACAGCACCCAAAATACGTGAACGGTAGGACAGTGCCGCCGGGCTGCCGGCTGGCCACTGGCGGTCGAAATCGGCGAGGAAGGCATCGTGGTCGTAGTTCAATGCAAGCGCCTCGATAAACACCCCGTCGCGCTCGGCACGGTAGAGCGCAGCCGGGTGGGGCGTACGGGCGATGCGGCTGACCAGGCCATAACGACCGCCGGCAAAGTTGCTCATGCCGGCCGCGCCGTTATTGATCAACGCGCCGTGCGTCAGGTTAAGCGCCACCGCCGCGCACGTATGGCTGGTGGCCAACACCTGAATGTTCTGCGCGGCGAACCATTGGTCCAGCTCGTGCTGACGCGCCGTCTCGCACAGCGATTCACGCGAACAACTCCAACCCGCCAGAGACTGCTCGTCGCCATGGCTGATCGCCACGCGTTGCCCCGCCACGCTGACCACCGCCGTGCAGGGCCGTGTGGCCAAACATTGCGCCATGCCGGGGATGCCGTGCACGGTGCGCTTCAACTGCTGCTGGATGGCATTGGAGCGCTCGACCACGGCCTCATCCACGCTCATCGGGTAGGCGCAACCGCAGCCCGCGCCGCTGTCATCGGCACGACCCAGTTCGGTTTCAACATTGCCACGCAGCGCCATATGGTCCGCAAGGCCCTGCTCAATCTGTTGGAAAATCGCAGCATCGGCGTCAAACCAGTGGGCATCGCCGTTGAACACCAGGCGCGCGCCCGGCTCACTGGCCACACGCTGCTGCAGGGCCGCCAAGGCCTGACGGTTGCCATACAGGCCACCGGCCACATACAGCGTGTCGCAGGCAAACAGCGGCTCAGCGGCAAAGGCCTCGCGCCGCAAACGGTAATCCAGCGGGCAATCGCGACCGGCGCGCATCAAGCTGTCCGTTGCGGGCGGCGCGACAACCAGCCCGGCAGCAGGTAGCCCAACACACAGAGGCCCAGGCCATACAGGTTGGTGCCCAGCAGCAGGGCGTACTTGCCGTCGCCGATGGCCCAGCTCTGCGGAATCCAGTTCAGGGTCAGGGCTACACCGAGGCCCAGACCGGTCCAGAAGCTCAGATGAAAACCCAGGCGGGTTGGCGTGGTCAGGCCATGCAGAACAAATACCGGGGCCAGGCCGATGACCATGGTGCCGCTGATGGTGGTGGCCTTGAGAATGTCGGTGCCGGCGATCATCGGCAGGTTACCCAGCAGGGCAAACACCACCATCACCGCCATCCCGACGCCAATGGCTTTCTGCCCGAGATCGCGGCCGGCCAGTTTTGGCAGCTCGCGGCCGACCAGTTTGGCCAGGCTGGAGAAGGTCGAGTCCAGGGTTGAGCCGGCGGCGGAGACCATCACCACGGTCATCAGCAACAGCGCGCCAATCCCCATGGTTTTCGCCAGCGCGGCCGGCACGTTGTCGGAAGCCGGCACACTCAGCAGTTGGGCATGCACGCCGATCAGGCTGAAGGCGAAAATGGCGATAAAACCGAGAATGCCGGCAATCAGGAAGGAGCGGCGCATGGACTTTTCTTCGCTGATAAAGCCGCGATCAGTCAGCACCGGGTCGTGGAAGCCATAGCTGAAGGCTTGCAAGCCGGCGACCAGCAGCAGGTCGACGCCAGCACTCAACGCCCAATGACTGGTGCTGGCCAACTCGCGGGGCGAGTGCTGCGGCAACACCATGCCCAGCACCCAGACCAGCGCAATGACGAAGATCGCCGCTTGCGCCGCGTCGGTAATGATCGAGCTGCGCAGCCCGCCGCGCAGGCTGTAGGCCAGGGTCACGGCGGTAAACAGCAGGGCGGCGGCGATAAATTTGAAGCTGCCCGAGTCACCGTAATAGCCGCCAACCACCGCGGTGTTGCTCCACACCTCGTTAAACAGGCGGATCAGGATCGCCGCCGAGAACGCCAGCGCTGCGCCATGGCCATAATGGCTGCTCAGGAAGCTCACCAGCCCGGTGGCCGCGTAACGGCGGCGCAGGCGGTAGATGACGAAACCGGTGAGCGGGATCGACAACCAGTACATGGCATACGCCAGGCCGCCGACCAGACCATAAGTGGCCCCCAGATTGGCGGCGTTGGTCACCGATTTGGCGAAGATCCAGCTGATAAAAATGCTGGAAGTGATCAACCACGGGCTGGCGCTGCGGCCCTGGTTGTCCTCGCCATTGAAGAAGCCGCCCAGGGTCACCGCGCGCGGCGACAGCGCCAACATCAGCACGCCGTAGACCACAAGAAAACCCCAGAAAAACAGCCCGGTCAGACTGGTTGGTTGCATGCTTCGATCCTTAGGAAGTGAGTGAGCCGCCGCAGCTGGAACCCTGCCCAGCCGTACAGGCGTAACAATGATCACGAGTGACGATCGGGTTGCCATTCAGACTGGCGAGCAGCAGGTCACGCAGGTGCGCGCGCTCGCGGCCGATCAGCTGGCCCTGCAACTGCAGCGGCAAATCGAGCATCTGGTTGAAGTCGCAGTCGTACAGGTAGCCCTGCCAGTCGACGCTGACCAGACTGCGGCACATCAATGGTTCGAGGTTTTCCGGCCGGTAGCTGTCGCGCAGCAACTGCATGTAGCCATTGAACTGGCCTTTGCTGACCAGGGTGCTGCCAAAACGTGCAATGGGTTGATTGGTGATGGTCAGCAGGTGGTTGAAGACGATGCCGAAATCTTCGGCCAAACGGCGTTTGTAATCGGCTTCGAGCGCCGCTTGTGGCGGCGGCAGGCTTGGACCTTGTGGGTTGAACACCAGGTTGAGGATCAGGCCACTGCCCGGCTGGCCGTAACCCAGGGCATTGAGCTGTTGCAGGCCACGGATGCTGGCATCAAACACACCATCACCGCGCTGCTTGTCGACGTTATCGCGCGAGTAACAGGGCAGCGAGGCACTGATTTCCACACCTTGGTCGGCGAGAAACTGCGCCAGGTCTGCATACCCCGGCTCGCTGAGGATGGTCAGGTTGCAGCGGTCGATCACCCGCAGGCCTTCGCGGCGCGCGTGGCTGACGATCTCGCGAAAACGTGGGTGCATCTCCGGCGCACCGCCTGTGAGGTCGAGGGTGTGTACGGGGTGGGCGTCGATCACTTGATGCAACAACGCCAGGCTTTCATCGGTCATGGCCTCGGTGCGCGTCGGCCCGGCATTGACGTGACAATGCAGGCAGCGCTGGTTGCAGCGGTAGGTCAGGTTGATCTGCAGCGCTTCCAGTTGACCGCGGCGGATCGCCGGAAAGGCCAGTTGGTCGAGCAGGGGCAGCATGGCGTGCACGGTAGGATCCCTCTAAGGGTAGGCGGACTGATTGGGCGTCGTCGGCGTCTGGTCGCCACTATAGAGAGTGCTCGACTGCTTTTGTTACACAGGTGTAAACAAGAATTACGCCTTATAAGTTGTACAACACTTGTACAGGTATTGCACAATTACAGTCCTTATCTTCTTTTACCGTCTTTGAGGGCTCGATCATGCTTGTACGCCTCACGTATGCCAGCCGTGCCAGTCACAGCGTGTCGGCGGAGCTGATCCGTGACATTCTCGACAGCTCACAGCGCAACAACCCGAGCAAAGGCCTGACCGGCATGCTCTGCTGCAACGCCGACAGCTTCCTGCAGGCGCTGGAAGGCCCACGCAGCGAGGTGAATGCGCTGTACAACCGGCTGGCCGATGACAGTCGGCACAAAGACCTGACCATCCTCGACTACGCCGAAATCAACGTGCGCCGCTACAGCACCTGGAGCATGGGCTGGGCCGGTGCCAAGCAGGCGAATCGCGAGTTGTTTCTGAAATATTCGGCCAGTGATCGTTTTGATCCTTTCAACATGAGTGCGGAGCAAATTACCGGTCTGCTGCTGGAGCTGAGTGAGACCGTCAGCGCAATCAAAACGCCAGTTCTCAGCTAGAATTCCAGAGCGTCAACTCGCCCAGGCGAGCCGTGTTCACCCTGAGCCCTGGCGCACCTCGCAGTAGATAGAGGCGCCAGGATGCTTCGTCGGTTCAACCTTCCCTTTCTGCTTGTGCTGCTCAGCGTTGTCCTGGGCAGCAATGCCGTGTATGCGTCGATACCGATGCTGACGCTGAAGGCCGAGCAGTTGACGCAGCCGGTCGCGGTGCCCGCCAGCCTGGTGCTGGAAGATCGCACGGGCAACCTGAGCGCTGGTGAAGTGCAGCAGTTGATCGAACGCGACGGCGCGCTGGTACGCGGTGTACCGCGCCTGGGGTATTCGGCGAGTGCCTGGTGGCTGGCTTTTCGCCTCGATGCGCCGGTGGCCGTGCAGCTGGAGTTGATCATCGATCGACCCTTTCTTGACGACATCGAGGTCTGGCTGTACGACCGGGATCGTCTGATCGCGCCCTTCTACAGTGGTGATCACCGGCCTTTCCTGCAGCGGGGTGAGCCAACTCCGCACTTCATGTTTAGTTTGCCTCGCCTCGGCCAGGGGCCGCATACGTTGCTGTTGCGCGTGCAAAGTGGTTCAGCAGTGAGCGTGCCCATGCAGTTGGTGGCGGCCGAGCAGAGTGCTGTGCTACTGGCTGAGCACTGGATGCGCAGTGGTCTGCTGCTGGGTGCCCTGCTCAGCCTGACGCTGTTTTTCCTGGTCAAATTCAGCACCCTGCGCGAGCCGCCGCTGGTGTGGTTCTGCCTGACAGTGGCGAGTGTGGCGCTGTACAACGCTAGTCTGCATGGTGTTATCAGTCTGCTGGGGCAGCAGTGGACCTGGTTATCGGCCCAGCTGGCCAACCTGGCCAATCCCGGCATGCTGATTTTCAGCAGCCTGTTCCTGGCCAGCGCGTTGCAGCTTGAATTAGGCCGCGTGCGCTACCTGCGCAATGTCCTGTTTGCGGCCACCTTGTTGGTGTGTGGCTGGACCATCATCAGCTATGGCCATTACCGCGCTTACCAGGCGCTGAACGTGCTGATCCTGCTGACCGGGGCGTTCCAGCTGTTGCTGCTGCTGCTCGGGTTGCGTCAGCGGCGACCTTACGCCGTCGGTTACCTGCTGTGCTGGTCTTCGGCGTTGCTGCTGATGCTGCTGGTGCCGCTGGGGCGCAGTGGGGTGATTCCGTTGCCGTCGGGCTTCGATTACATGCACGCCTACTTGCCGGTGCTGAGTATGCTGCTGTTTGGTGGCATCCTCGATAAACAGCTGGAGCAGATCCGTCGCGCTCTGCTCGAGAGCAAGGCCCAGGCGCTGGGTAATCTGCAGCAGTATCAGGCGTTGTTCAGCAGCAGTGGTGAGGGCATTTTCCGCTGTACCCGCAGCGGCACGCTGATTGAGGCCAATCCGAGTTTTCTCGCCCTGCTGGGATTGGCGCAGGTGAACGCGGATATGTCCATGCAGCAGCTGTTGGGCGCTGAACACTGGGCGGCGCAAGTTGCGCAGTTGCACGGCGAGCAGCCCGCGATCAGTCAGGAATGCCAGATGCACGGTCTGGATGGGCAGAGCCGTTGGGTGTATCTAGCGTTGCATCTGCGTTCGACCCAGGATTGCATCGAAGGCATCGTGGTTGACCTCAGCGAACGTCGCGCCCTGGAAGAGCGCCTGCAGTACCTGGCCGCGCATGATTCGCTGACCGGTTTGCTCAATCGCCGCGAACTGGAACGTCTGTTGCGCGAAAGCCTTCAGGGCGAGGATGCGCGCCGGTTCAGTCACTTGCTTAGTCTGGATCTGGATCAGTTCAAGCAGGTCAACGATCTGTGTGGCCACTCGGCGGGCGATCAGCTGCTGCGTCAGCTCTCCAGCCAGCTGCTCCATCACCTGCCGCACGCCGCCGAGTTGGCGCGCCTGGGCGGTGATGAGTTCGCCGTGTTGCTGCGCGATGCCGACAACCCGACAGCGCTGGCGCACGCAGAAGCCCTGCGCCAATGTGTTGAGCAATTTGTCTTCACCTGGAAGGGACGCCCCTTCCGCGTGCAGGCCAGCGTCGGCTTGCTGGCACTCAACCGTGCGGTGACCGACTGGGAAACCGCGCTGAACTGGGCCGACAGCGCCAGCCAACGGGCCAAGCACCTGGGCCGCAATCAGGTGCAGCAGTTCAACCCCGAAGACGGCCAACTGCTCGAACACCAACGCCAGTTGCAGTGGATCACCCGCCTGCGTGAGGCGATCGAACAAGGCCACTTCGAGCTGTTCTATCAGCCGGTGATGGCGCTGCAACAGCCGGCCAACGGGCTGCACTATGAAGTGTTGCTGCGCTACCGCGACCCGCAGACTGGCGCATGGGTCAGCCCCGGACAGTTTCTCGACGCTGCTGAACGTTATGGCTTTCTCGGTGCCATCGACCGCTGGGTGGTCACTCACCTGCTGCAGTGGCTGGCGGACAACCCCCTGCACCTGGCGCAGCTCGAGCAGGTCAACCTCAACCTGACAGCCAGCTCACTGCTCAACGTGCACTTCCACGAACTGTTGGAGCAGGAGTTGCAACGGCACAACTTGCCCGCGCACAAACTGTGCATTGAAGTCACGGAAATGGTCGCCCTGGGCGAGCTGGGCGTTTCGGCACAATGGATTACGCAACTGCGCCGCATGGGCCTGAAGGTGGCACTGGATGACTTCGGCAGCGGTTTTGCGTCCTACGCCTACCTGCGCCATTTGCCGCTGGATATTTTGAAAATCGACGGCAGTTTTATCCTGCAACTGGAGAGCGACCCGATCAATCAGGCCATGGTCGGCTCCATGCAACAGATCGCCCAGCAACTGGGCCTGCGAACCGTGGCTGAATTTGTCGAAACCCAGGCCAGCCTCGACTGCGTGCACCGCCTTGGTCTGGACTATGCTCAGGGTTACGTCATCGGCCATCCGCAACCACTGTCCAAGCTGAGCGATGGACACCTGACGGACACGCAGTTGCACCTGCCGCTTGATCCACGCTGATACGGCTCAACCTTTGTTGGAATAAGCCGAAATACAGGATACAACCGGCCGTGCCGGATGTTTTCTCCTGCCTTCCCTTGGAGTTCTGTGCACCATGTTCGACAGTAAATGGCGTTTGCGTTGTGAAAGTCTGGAGCAGGAAGTCAGCCGCCTGAATCAGGAAAAATCGGCCATGCAGCGCGAGCTGGATGAGCTGCGTAGCCTGACTCAGCAAAACCAGCAAGAACGCGATGCACTCAATGGCGTAACGCGTTACCAGCACGAACTGCACGGCAAACTGGCGCGCTTTGAAGACTCGCTGTCACAGACCCGTGACGGGGTGGTGGCGCAGGCTGACCAGCTCAGTCGCGAAGTCAGCAAACTCGAACAAAACAGCGGCATCTTCCAACAGACCTCGGCCCTGCTCGGCGGCTTTTCTGAGTCGCTCAGCAGCATGGCCGTGCAAGGTGTCAGCAGCGTACAAAGCGTTGATCTGCTGCAGCAGCGGGTCAGCGAGATCAGCCGGATTGTCGAGCTGATCAAAGCCATTTCCGACCAAACCAACCTGCTGGCGTTGAACGCTGCCATCGAAGCCGCCCGCGCGGGCGAGCAAGGCCGTGGTTTTGCCGTGGTCGCCGACGAGGTGCGCGCACTGGCGCAACGCACCAGCCAGGCCACGCAGGAAATCAGCACCTTGGTAGGCAGCATCAATCAGGAAACCGACAGCGCCAGCCGTTCCATCGGCAGCCTGTCGAGTGAAGCCACGCGGCTGTCCGGGGATGTATCGCGCTCAGCCCAGACCCTGGATGAAATGGTCGTGCTCGGCGAACACATGACCCAGCTGATTGAAGCCATTGCTCTGGGCTCGTTCTGCGAGGCGGTCAAACTCGATCACCTGCTGTTCAAGCTCACGGTGTACCAGCGCCTGTTTCTGCAAGACAGCAACACCCAACTCAGCAGCCACACCAGCTGCCGCCTGGGCCAGTGGTACCAGAGCAGCGACACCCATGCGCGTTACGCCAAACAACGCAGTTTCCAGCAGCTGGATCAGCCGCACCGCGTGGTGCACGAAAGTGGCCACGAAGCGCTGCAGGCGGCACAAGGCAGAGACTGGAGCAAAGTGCTGCGCGCCGTCACGGAAATGGAGCGGGCAAGCATGGACGTCAACGCGATCATTTCCGACCTGGCCGCCAAGGATCTCTGACCGTTCAGCCCGGCTTACGCCATTGCCAGCGCCTGAGCATCCGCCGGGCGCGGCAGCGGCAGCCGTTTAAGCAAGCCGGCATCCAGGCGCAACAGCCGTGCACACCGGCTGTCGAGCAACTCGTGGGGGTGCCGGTCGCCCAGATTAAGCAGCTCGTTGACCAGATTGAGGATCACCGCCTCGCGACTGAACACGCCGCTGCCCAAGCTGTAGAACGCCGCAATCAGCTCGCGCAAACCAATCGGCAAACGCCACTGAATGCGCAGGGCCGAGCCAAAACCGGCGGCGCGGCGACTCATCTGCAGCGCAATCGCTTCATCGTCTAATTCGCCTCCGCCATCGAGCCAATCCTGCAGGCTGCGCAACAAAGCCAGCTCACCGATGTTGTGCAGCAAGCCGGCGGTAAAACACAGCTCGGCATCCAGATGCAGTTCATTGGCCAACCAGTGCGCCAGGTCGGCGCTCTGTTCAGTGCGCGCATAAACCGCTTGGGCCAGGCTCGCCAGACGCGGGTCTTTGAGTTGCACATTGCGCTGAATGGCCAGCCCCAGCACCAGGTTAAGCGTATGTGCCACACCCAGACGCGGCAGCGCCTGACGCAAGGTCTGGCAAGGTGCGCCCTGATGCTGGGCGGCGCTGTTGGCCGCTGCAATCAGGCGCGCGGTGATCTGCGGCTCACGGCTAAACAAGCGCTCCAACTGGCGCAGGTCATAGTCTTCACCATTCAGGCAACGGCTGACGGCATCACGTACCTCTGCGAGCAAAGGCGCGCCTTGGCCGTCTTCACGCACCGTATCGAGGTAGTCATCCAGGCTGTTGGTGGGCCGCGCCGGTGCGTTCGATGCGGCTTTAGCACTGCCGAGTAGCGTTTGTAAGCGCTGACGCAATTTTTCGGCATTGAAGGGTTTGGCGAGGTAGGCCGCGGGGGCCAGTGGCCGCGCAGCGCGCACGCTGTAAACATCGAGACGCCCGCTGATCAGCACGAAGGGCAATTGGGCACCGCGCGGCAGGCGACGCAACTGGCGCAGCAACTCCAGGCCGTCCACCCCCGGTAACTCGCCATCAGCGATAACCAACGCCGGCCAGCGTTTCTGACAATGCACCAAAGCCGCTTCGCCGTCGCTGACCACGTGAACGCGCGCATCAGGCCTGACATCACGCACCAGTTGCAGGAGCAGATCAGCCGTCCAGGGTTCCGCCTCAGCAATCAGAACGTGCAACGCTTTGGCCGAAAACGGCATGAACACCTCAAACAGGGTAATCGCACAATGATGGCGCAGACTGAAGGGCGCGCAGTCTAAGCATTCGAGGCTTAAAAACCACTACCGGCCGCGTCCAACAGCTGATGCAAGGGTCAACTTTTAGCACGCCCATAACGCCCGACCTAGAGCGGCTAAAGTATTAAATGAGAAGGCTTATCGGACTATTGACGTGGATCAGCGGCGAGCTTTTTGCCAGCGCCAGAGAGGTAACCACTGGGCTTCGCTGCAACTCGGCCAACCCCTAGAACTGAGCGCGTCATCGAATCTGTCGCCGCCAAAGCGCCTCCCACGAATGGCTGCTGCCTACGCGCGCGCGCTCTGTGGGAGGGGCTTTAGCCGCGAGAGGCACCCTGCTGCATATGAGTGCCGGGCTGAAATGCACAAAACCCGCCGAAGCGGGTTTTGTGGGTCACGCACTGAGGCTTAGGTCAGTTCGTCGAAGCACTCGGCGATGATCGCCAGGCCACGGTCGAGCAGTGCGTCTTCAGCGGTCAGCGGCACCAGCACGCGCAAGACGTTGCCGTAAGTACCGCACGACAGCAGGATCAAGCCCTTCTCACGCGCCTTCGCAACGATCTGCCCGGTCAGCGCGGCGTTGGGCTTATGCACGTCGCCACCTTCGCACAGTTCCATGGCAATCATTGCACCAAGGGCACGCACTTCGCCGATGCTGTTGTGCTTGGCTTGAATGGCTTTCAGGCCGGTAACTAGGCGCTCGCCCACGGCCTTGCAGCGGTCCAGCAGTTTCTCTTCCTCGAATACATCCATCACCGCCAACGCTGCGGCGCAGGCCAGCGGGCTGCCGGCGTAAGTGCCGCCCAGACCGCCAGGGGCGATGGCGTCCATGTATTCCGCCTTGCCGCACACGCCCGCCACCGGGAAACCACCGGCGATGGATTTAGCGAAGGTGGTCAAATCGGCGGCGACGCCCATTTGTTCCATGGCAAAGAAGGTGCCGGTACGGCCCGCGCCGGTTTGCACTTCGTCGGCGATCAGCAGGATACCGTGCTGATCACACAGGGCGCGCAGGCGCTGCATAAAGTCTTTCGGCGCGACGTAGAAACCACCCTCGCCTTGCACCGGCTCGATGATGATCGCGGCGATGTCACGCGGTTCGGCGTCGTTCTTGAAGATACGCTCGATGCTGGCGATCGCATCATCGCTGCTCACGCCGTGCAGTTCGCACGGGTACTGGGCGCGGAAGATGCCACCGGGCATCAGGCCCATGCCAGCCGAGTAGGGTACGACTTTACCGGTCAGGCCCAGGGTCATCATGGTGCGGCCGTGGTAGCCGCCGGTGAAAGCGATCACGCCCGCACGGCCGGTCGCAGCGCGAGCGATTTTGATCGAGTTCTCCACCGCTTCGGAGCCGGTGGTGACCAGCAGGGTTTTCTTGGCGAAGTCGCCTGGCACGCGTGCGTTAACTTTCTCGCACAGTTCAACGTACGGCTCATACGCCAGCACCTGGAAGCAGGTGTGGGTCAGCTTGGTCAGTTGTTCTTGCACCGCTGCCACCACTTTCGGGTGCAGGTGACCGGTGTTGAGCACGGCGATGCCGCCGGCGAAGTCGATAAACTCGCGGCCTTCGACGTCGGTGACGGTGGCGTTCTTCGCCGATTCGGCAAAGATCGGGTGGATCTGGCCCACGCCGCGCGGAACGGCAGCGGTGCGGCGTTGCATCAAAGATTCGTTGGTCTTGCTCATAAAGTCCTCATTCGCCGGTCAATCTCGGCGTGGTTCAAGGATGTGTCACCGGCGGCGGCTTGGCAGTATTCGATGATCGACTGCCCCAACACGCCCGGCCACAGCTATGTCCATATACATGCAGAAGACGCAGCGCTCTCGTGCGCCTCCTGCGGGGTTACTTCGCCAGGTTACACGCCCAGGCAGAGGTATTTGATTTCCAGGTAGTCCTCAATGCCGTACTTCGAGCCTTCGCGGCCGAGGCCAGAGGCTTTCACACCGCCGAACGGTGCCACTTCATTGGAGATTAACCCGGTGTTAACGCCGACCATACCGTATTCCAGGGCTTCGGCCACACGGAACACACGGCCCAGGTCACGGGCGTAGAAATACGAAGCCAAACCGAACTCGGTGTCGTTGGACATGGCGATCACCTCGGCCTCGTCCTTGAAACGGAACAGCGGCGCCAGCGGGCCAAAGGTTTCTTCCTTGGCGACGGCCGCGTTGTTCGGCACATCCACCAGAATGGTCGGCTCAAAGAAACTGCCGCCCAGCGCGTGCGGCTTGCCGCCCGTGAGCACGCGTGCGCCTTTGCTGACCGCGTCTTCAATATGCTCCTGCACCTTGGCCATGGCCTTGGCATCGATCAGCGGGCCGGTGGTGATGCCGTCGTCCAGACCATTACCGATCTGCAGCTTGGCCACCGCAGCGGCCAGTTTTTCGGCGAAGGTGTCATACACGCCGTCCTGAATGTACAGGCGGTTGGCACACACGCAGGTTTGGCCGTTGTTGCGGTATTTGGAAATCAGCGCGCCTTCAACGGCTTTATCCAGGTCGGCGTCGTCGAACACGATAAACGGTGCGTTGCCGCCCAACTCCAGCGACACCTTCTTGATGTCCTTGGCGCATTCGGCCATCAGTTGGCGGCCGATTTCAGTGGAGCCGGTGAAGCTCAGCTTGCGCACGATCGGGTTGCTGGTCAGCTCGCCGCCCACTTCGCCGGCGCTGCCGGTGACCACGCTCAACACGCCTTTCGGAATCCCGGCACGCTCAGCCAACGCAACCAGCGCCAGCGCGGAGAACGGTGTTTGCGACGCTGGTTTGATCACCATGGTGCAACCCGCAGCCAGTGCCGGGCCGGCTTTACGGGTGATCATCGCCGCCGGGAAGTTCCACGGCGTGATGGCCGCAGTTACACCGATTGGCTGCTTGATCACGATCAGGCGCTTGTCCGGCTGGTGGCCCGGAATCACGTCACCGTACACACGCTTGGCTTCTTCGGCGAACCACTCAATAAAGGACGCCGCGTAGGCAATCTCGCCCTTGGCTTCGGCCAGCGGCTTGCCTTGCTCCAGCGTCATCAGACGGCCGAGGTCGTCCTGATTTTCGATCAGCAGTTCAAACCAGCGACGCAGTTTGTTCGAGCGCTCTTTGGCCGTCAGTGCACGCCAAGCCGGCAAGGCACGGTCGGCCGCTTCAATGGCGCGACGGGTTTCGGCGGTGCCCATTTTCGGCACGCTGCCGATGATTTCACCGGTGGCCGGGTTGTTGACCTGAATGGTCTGGCCGCTGTCCGCGTCCAGCCAAACACCGTCGATAAACGCCTGCTGGCGAAACAGCTGGGTGTCTTTCAGTTGCATGGCAGTCTCCTAAAACCCGACACCCAGGCATCGGTACAGGTTATCGAATGCGCCGCATGGCCGCGTCGCAAAGGCTTGTTCGCTCGGCTCATGCGTGTGCAACGGTTTTGTGCATGAGCGTTTGAAATCTCAAACGAATCCTAGGGTCATGAGGGGTAAAGGGCAAGAGCCTGTTCGAAAAAATTAACGCCTAATCACGCTTATTCAAGCCTTTATGCTGAAAAGCCCCGCACTAGCCTGACCGTGCAGAATCACGAACAAGGCACCAGCATGGACGCCTGCCAGCGACATGCGTATGATTGCGCCCGCGCTGCACCAGTAGCTCAGCTGGATAGAGTACTGCCCTCCGAAGGCAGGGGTCGTGGGTTCGAATCCCGCCTGGTGCGCCATATAAAACAAGGGCTTAGGTGAAAACCTAGGCCCTTTTTATTTTGGCCTGTGGCTAAACCGTGCCTCTAAGGTCTGGGCCTTGTAACGGCCTTACACGCGTCTGCGTAGTGGCCTCAAACAGGGTCATAGACCGTTAGCCCTTCTTGTTCCAGAGCTGTACTTCTCTTCCGTCAATCGATGACTCGCGCAAGCGGCTATTTTCAGGCTCGTTCATGAAGCCCAGAGGGCGGTTGTGGCTCAGGAACAAACTCATGCAGCGCCCCGTCTGCCAACTGGAGGGTGCGGTCCATGTAGCGTAACGCGGCCAGTCGGTGGGTGATCAGCAATACAGCTAGCTCTGGCCTGGCCGAGCGCAAGGCTTGTAAAAATTGATGTTCCGTCAACTGATCCAGGGAAGCAGTCGCTTCGTCAAGAATCAGCAGATCATGGGAATGCAGGAGTGCGCGGGCAAGACCGATACGCTGCCGTTCTCCACTTGAAATGCGTTGTTCAAAAACCTCAACTGGAGTGTCCAGTCCGTTCGGGAAACGCTTTACCAAGGCTTCAAGCCCCGTAATATTCAGGGCATTCATCAGGTGCTCATCGGTGCAGCCCGTGCCGAGGAAAGCCAGGTTCTCGCGCAAGGTTCCGGGGAGCAGTGTGGTAAAGGCGCCTATGTAGCCTATAGAGCCGTGTTCGCGCTGAGTGTGGAACCACTGTATGCACCCGGCCGTGGGTTTTAACTCGCCAATGAGCAGGTCCACCAGAGTGGATTTCCCCGCGCCGGATTGACCGACCAACCCGACCCAATCGCTTTTGTGCATGTGCATCTTCAGGTTGGCGATCACCTTTTGCTCGGCCTGCGGGTACTGAAAATTCAGGGCTTCGCAGCTCATTAAAAGCTGGGGTAGGGATTGGCAAGGTTCGACGTGAGTGTGCACCTCAGGTGGTGACGGATTGGCTGCGGCTATCTGCTCAAAAAATGGTCGCGAGAATTTAATCGTGAGCAGGCTAAACGAGATGCGGCGCAAGCCCGGTATCAGCCTTAAACCCACGGCAGCAAAGAGCACCAGCGGATGAAGATCTGCCTGCCAGGTGGTCTCACTGGCAATCAGCACCGCGCCGCCCAGAATCGAAAGGAGTAATAGCTCTATGACGGGTGACTGGATATCCATCAGCGTTCGCTCGCGCGCGGTTTCTCTGGCGAAGCGCTTTGCAACGGGAAGATAGCCACCTAATACTGCGGGCAACCGGCGGTAGAGGCGGATTTCGCGCAAGCAGGCGACGCTGTCGGAAACCCAGCGCTGCATCAATATTTGGGGCTTACTGCTGCGTCCCAATCGGTAGGGCGTGAGGTATTTTGACAGCACGCTGCCCGCCGCTACTGCAGCCAATAAGGCCGCGATCATTATGACGGTCGCCAGTGGTTCGAATATCAGCAACACACCCAGCAGAACACTGATCACCATTAGCTCGGTGAGCAACTCGAGGCTGGGCAATACCGTCCCCATGACAATCTTGGGTACCAGGTAGTTGACGGCAACGTTGCTGCCTTGAGTGTGCAGTTCGATGCGCTGAGGAGCCTCGCGCGTCAGCTCCCGCTCAAAAACCTTCATGGAGATCAGCAGCGTCCAGGCGTCGATAAGCTGGCCACGGATACCCGACAGCACAGGTGCAAGCACGCCCTTGCACAGGATCAATATCGCCAGGAGCAGCATCACTGGCGATACCCAGGTGCCTGCTAGAGCATTCCATTGCTCCTCCGCCAGTGCGTACCAACCTGCAGGGTTTCTGCCCATGGGAAGCAGCACGCCAAGTAACGCGGCAACCAGCAGAGCAGATAAAGCGTCCAGCGCAGCTTTACCTAACAGCAGAAGCGCCATTGAGGCAATGCTTGCTGAGCGTGCCCCGCATTGCCTGACAAACGCCAATGCTCGCAGAGGAACGCTAAAAATTGGCAAAAATTCTTGGTTATTCATTGGCTTAAAAAGATTAAAGACTTGGTTAGATCCACGATGCACTCATGGGCAATTCGCGTACCAGAAAATAAAACCCGCAATCACAGTCGGTCAGCAAACGAGTGCCATCTTCCAACTGCTCAGCGTTGTGGCTGTGGGTCGTACATGATCAATGCTTAAGTGCTAAACAGCGGTTCAACCATATCCGGACTGAGTGGGGAAACCAACGGAACAATCGCGTCATGTAGTGGCATTTGACGGGATACTAAAAATCCGAGGTTCAAACCGGACACCCTTAAGCGATAGGCCGGACTTTGCATGCCACTTATCCAGCGGGGCCCTGCCCCGTTTGCGTTTAAGCGCCGGCCAATGTCTGGCTGATGATGGCATGGGGTAATATCCCTGACTGATATGGCTTTGCCGCAAGCTGGATCAGTGAGTTGCCAGCTCCAATCGTGTGGGCCGCGACTCTTATGAGATGGATACACACCCCTGATGCTTACTCAGCATGTGCCTTTAGTAAACCACGATGCCACTCAGGCTGAACGCCGTGATTCTTCATCAGACAATGCGTTGCTCAGCGCCACGCTCTGGTTGATGGGCTTTGAACATGAGTTTTCAGCGCCCTGCGTGGTACGGTTGTCAGCGTTTATTCGACATCATGGAGTCGCCGGCCTGCTTGATCAGGCTCGGGCGGACGCTCTAGGCATTGGGTATTCAGCTCCTCTTATGCTGGAGCGAAGAGCCATTGCACTAAGAGCCCTTAGCCTAGGTGCAACCCTCAGGCGTTTGACGTTAGCGCTT
Organism: Pseudomonas sp. HMWF032; assembly: GCF_003060885.1. Lineage (GTDB taxonomy): Bacteria > Pseudomonadota > Gammaproteobacteria > Pseudomonadales > Pseudomonadaceae > Aquipseudomonas. The sequence goes on along the minus strand of NZ_QAIG01000013.1, from coordinate 460,802 downwards.
GCTGCATGCGGGTTGCAGCCTTTGGCGTTAAAGGGCCCGGCTCTGGCGCTACAGGCGCATGGTCAACTTTGTGCGCGTGGGGGCGTTGATCTGGATATCCTGCTTGGAGAGGACCAGTGGCCTGAGGCACTGAGAGTCTTCAATGAACAGGGGTATAGCGTTGCAGCAGGGCAACAGCTTCCGCTGCCCAAGGCACATCATGAACTTGTCTTAACTCATGCTGGCGGACTGCCAAGAGTGGAGCTGCATAGGCGCCTATTACGCAATCAGTACTTACTCCCCGCCGAAATCTGTATGACACAGCAGGTTGATTTACAGGGCGTAAGCCTCTCAACCCTGGCCCCTATCCATGCCCTGCCATACTTAATTGCACATGCCAGCCAACACAGTTTCCGCAAATTGGTTTGGCTTTTGGACATTCATGCACTGCTACAACGTGCGGACCTGGATGCAGAGCAACTGGCTGCGGAAATAAGACGCACGGGTACTCGCGCCATGCTTGATGCTTGCCTCACCCTGCTCTCTGTCTTGTTTGGGACGCAGGTAGCAGCACCTTTGCAACACGCGCGCCGGCCCTGCAGGGCTAGCCGAGCGATGGTTCAAGCCGCGCTCGATGGGCTTCGCGAAGCGCTTACTGATGATCAGGTGGCAACCCGGCAGGGGATTTTTAAACGCATGTTGATCGATATCGCAATGCAGGACAGCGTCCTGGCGAAATGGCATGCATTGAAAGGCTGGTTGAGTCCTACAACCAAGGACAGTGGCTGGGTCATACTTCCGCAGAAACTGTCTTTTCTTTACCCCATCATTCGCTTGGCTCGACTGGTGACACGGCAATTTAAAAAGTAGTCCCGTTAGGGTAAGGCCTTCCAGGGGGGAGTAGCTTAGTTTGCCGCTGATTTTATTGCGGTCGCGGCATTCCCGGTCCTGGTGATAAACGCGCCTGTAGGTGGCGACGCCGGACTCCGTGCTGACACGGGTGCCGGCATGGAGGTCAAAGTCTTTGCCGGTCCACTCCACCGGTTTACGCAGGCTGCCAAAACCGAATAGGCCACCCCACACTTCTTCGCCTTTGAAGTGGAGCATCTCGTCAGTTAGAGCAACTCACTGTCCTTGAAGTAATACCAAGCCAGGTAAAGCGTGCCTAACTGGGCAAATCAAACCCTCGAATATCGAAGAACTCTTGTCCACTCAGCTGCTTAACTGAGCGCTGCGCCACACTCACTGCGAGGCGGTCGTGGACGAAGTGGCCAAATAATCGATGCATGGGCTCGCTGATGGTTCTCGATGGTTCTTCAAACCATGCTGAGAGTAATACCTCCCACAAATCTGCTTGATCGCGTGTACCGGCGGCACGCCAGCCGCGCACCGGGTTGTCCAGGGCGGCGCGCATGCTTGTGGCTTCATCGTGGACCGCTTCCAGCCAACCCAAATCGGTGCGCAGTTGGGTTCTTTCCTGGCTAATGGCCTGCAAGCGCGTTTCGCGCGCTTGGCGTTGCGCGGCGCTTTCGCGCGAGATGCCCAGCATGCCGCTCATACTGCCCAGTGCGCCGGCGCGCAGCCGGTCTTCCTCTTCATTAAGCTGGCGCAAGCGGGCCTGGTAAGGCCTCCAAAGCGCAGCCAGCCAACGCAGATAAACCCGCATGTGAGCGGCAAACAGCTGTTGCTCGCGGCGCATTGGGGCATTGGCATAAACAGGCTTAAAGGCCCGAACTTGCGCCAGACTGGCCTGCGCCTCGCGCTCATAATGCCGGCTCAGCCCTTTGGCGCTGACGTTATCGATGTGGTCGTTAAAGATAAAGAGCTCGGCCGTTTTCCGATCCGTCAATGGCAGCTCTTCAAGTGAAGGAAACGGCGCACCGGCGCGGCGAGCGGCATGGTACATCTCATGCAAACTCACCAACGCCAGCTCTGCACTGGGCTTCTGCTCGCCTGGCAGCAGGCTGCCGCCGACATCTTCACTGACACCGGGCACCCACTTTTCGCGCCACTGTGTACGGCTATTGCCCAGCAAACGTGCGCGTCGGTAAAAGCGCCGTTCATGGCCTGCCACCAAGTGCAATGCCTGCTGCACACGCACGGGCAGCGGGCCGCCGTCGTCAAGCACGGTTCGCAGGGGCAGCGGCAGGGGGAAATCAACATGACTGCGATCCACACCATCAAACAACCCGGCAAACAGAATATTCAGCGCCTTGCCCTGGTAACGGTATGGCCCCTCTTTGGCTTGCGGCTCACGGCTGAGTAATTCGTGCAGAAAAGCCCGAGCCAAGGTGGCCCCGTAGTCAAAGCCATACACGGTTAACTCGATATGCTTGAGCGGCGGTTGGTCGCGTTGCGCCTCGACTTTACGGATTGCTTCGTTAAGAAAATCTACCGCTCCCTGTATCCGGGTGTCCGCGCCAGTTTTCAGCAACTCGGCCGCAAAACGGCTGTCGCGCACCGGGGCCAGGACCTCTAGGCTGGCATCGATTGCCGCGCCTTTGAGCAGGCCAGCAAGCTTAAGCGGGTTATGCAGCAAGCTTTTCAGGTTGCGGATAATGCGCTCCCACCAATTGCGTTTAGGGTCGAAGGCATCCTTGGCGGACTCAATGGCCTGCTCTTTGACCTGATCGGCTGGGACCTCAGTGGCCGATGTGCCAAAGCTGGTAAGGGCGCTGTTGGCCGTTACATTCAGGTCTGCGGAAAAGTCTTCGCCAAGGCCGGGAATATAAGCTCGACGATAAGAGCACAGCGGATCAGACCTTTCTATATCAGGGTGGGCTGTATAGAGCTTGCCAACATTGCTAACTCGGCCTGTCTGCAAGTCTTTTAAAAGATGGCGGCCGAACCCGTCGAAGAAGAACCCAATTTTCAGCGTGTGTGAACAAATCTGTATGTGCGAATTTGCCGAAGAAGGACGACAGCGAGCGGCCATACCTGCGGCTTTTTCGGTGATTCGAGAACTCATTGTGTTTGTTCCTTGCTGTCTGGAGCTTCTTTGAGATTCTCAAAAGGGCTATCCAGATTCGGGCTCCAAAACAAGCGCACCTGATCTCCCGGAAAGAAATGCACATGCAGGTACTTGTCTTGCCGGGTGCGCGGGGGGTTGGGCACTTGCCGCGATAGGGTTTCTTCACGCATACCCGCTTCGTACTGCGGTTGAGTCGTGCTTTTAAGCCACTCTACCGTCAGCACATCGCCTTCAATGCGCCAGCAACATGTGAAACCTCCACCATTTACGGCTACGTTCCCTCCCCAGTTTTCATTAACGAAATAACTAAAAATGGGGCGATCCGTATGGTTATGCACAGAAAGGCCGGCCCCCGGCATTTGCGTATAGGCCCAGGTCACGTAGGCCAGTACCAGTAAGCCAACAGAGGCCAGGCTAAGCAGCGATTTGACGAACCCCGGCAGCCCTTGCCAATGATTACGCCACGCGTGGAGTCGATTCATGATTAAGCCTCTCATTGCGCTGCTTCCTTGAGGTTTTCATAACGGCTGTCCAGATTCGGACTCCAAAACAAGCGCACCTGATCACCCGGGAAGAAATGCACATGCAGGTACTTGTCTTGCCGAGTGCGCGGGGGGTTGGGAACCTCTAGCGTGACGGTCTCTTTCTGCACACCTTGGCGGACTTGTTCGCCGGTACGCCCCTTTATCCATTCCACCGTCAGTACATCGCCCTCTATGCGCGAGCAGCAAGTAACCTTCCCACCACCATAGGCGAAGGCATTTCCACCCCACGCTTCGTTTACGGCATAACCGGATATAGGCCGATCCGTATGGTTATGCACATAAAGCATGGCCCCAGGCATTTGCGTATAGGCCCAGGCCACGTAGCCCAGTACCAGCAAACCGACAGAGGCCAGGCTAAACAGGGATTTAACGACCGCTGGTAGCGATTCCCAGCGTTTAAGTAATACGTTGACGTGCTTCACTGCTGAACCTCTTGATCCGGTGCGTCCTTGAGTCCCTTATAGGGGCTGCCCGGTGTCGGGCTCCAAAACAAACGCACCTGATCACCCGGAAAGAAATGCACATGCAGGTATTTGTCTTGGCGAGTGCGCGGGGGGTTGGGCACCTCCAGCGTGACGGTCTCTTTCTGCACACCTTGGCGGACTTGTTCGCCGGTACGCCCCTTTATCCATTCCACCGTCAGTACATCGCCCTCTATGCGCGAGCAGCAAGTAACCTTCCCACCACCATAGGCGAAGGCATTTCCACCCCACGCTTCGTTTACGGCATAACCGGATATAGGCCGATCCGTATGGTTATGCACATAAAGCATGGCCCCAGGCATTTGCGTATAGGCCCAGGCCACGTAGCCCAGCACCAGCAAGCCAACAGAGGCCAGGCTAAGCAGCGATTTGACGAACCCCGGCAGCCCTTGCCAGCGGTTACGCCACGCGTGGAGTCGGTTCATGGTTAAGCCTCGCATTGCGGTGCGTCCTTGAGGCCCTTGTGCGTTCGCCCGTTCATCCTTGGTTGTCCTCGTCCAGTTCCGCTTGCACCTGAGCCAGTGCCTCTCCGTTTTGTTCTACGCGGCGCAGTATGTCGGGCCAGTTCGGGTTGTCGCGGATGGCTTGGCCGCCGAGCAAGCTATACAGCGCATAAAAATAGTGGTCCGGCTGGCGTGTCAGGCCGGCCTCCCGCGCCTGTGACAATGCCTCACTGGCACGGTTCAGGCGCGCACCGTAACACTCATCGGCGAAAACCTCAGGTGCACCGGCCTGTAGCTCTTCAACCAGTGCCTGCGCGTGAGGATCAACGCCCAATGCCTCCACAAGCGCCTGGTCAAGTTCAATCGGGTGATAGGGCGGCACGTTGCGTTGCGCCAATCCTGTTAGGGCGTGCCAGCCTTGGCCGACTGGCAGCCACCACTGCGTGATGGGGCCGAACAGCCATGCGTGCCAAGGCTGCTCCTGCCGTTGATGCAGAACGGGCGCTACGTTGTGCGCATAACTGCGGATCAGCAGTGTTTCACCATCAATGTTGCGGCAAGCCAGGGCATCGCCCAGGTGTTGTTGCAGTTCAACTATGCCCAGCCGACTGCTTAGCCAACCATGCTGCGCGCTGCGAGTGAGCTGCTCGTGAAGCTGGCTATAGGTGGCATACGGCTGGCCACTCAGCTCGATAAGCGCTGGGCCTTCATTGCTTAAATGGGTGACACCCGGCTGCCGCAGCAGTGGCCAGACCGCCTGTGTGGAGAAAAGACCAAGGCGAGATTCCTCAGCCAGCAGCCCAAGCTCTACCACCATGACCAGCGTCTGCTCGGTCGCCACTGCGGCTTCCCAGTCGATGCGCGCGGCGTCTTGCTCCGTCATACCGATGCTCCTGCTAGGGTCGCACTGCCTTCACGCATGGCCTTGCGTAAGCACTCTAGGCATATGCCTTGTGGTGGCGCGAGCCTCAGCCCGGCTTCAGCCCGCTCCAGTAAATTGCCCGCTTTATCCGCATCCGCCGGTTTCACCTTGCCCGGCAACATCGGCGCAGCTCCCGAACCACTCCCCGGCGCACCGCCGGAGTTGAATTTGATAATCGGGCCGACCAGGGTGATGCCGCTGGCATCCAGCTTGATAAAGCTGCCGGCGGCTTTGAAGGTCAGTTCGCTGCCGGCTTCGAGTACAACTTTCTGGCCGCTGGACAGGTGGATCTCTTGGCCTGCGTTAATAAATTGGCCGGTGCCGATTTTAATGTGCTGGTTGTTGCCGACGGTGAGGTGGTCGTTAGCTTTGATCTCGCTTTTACGGTCGGCGTGGGTGGTGCGGTGTTCTTCGGCTTTGAATTCGCTGTAGCTGTTGGCTTCGACGGTGTCGTGCCGTTCGTTGCCGATGCGGATTTTCTGGTCATGCTCGATGTTTTCATCCCAGTCGCGCTCGGCGTGGATGTAGATCTGTTCAGCGCCCTTTTTGTCTTCGATACGCAGCTCGTTATAGCCACCACCGCCGGGGCTGCTGAGGGTCTTGAACAGGCTGCGGGTCTTGTTCGCCGGCAAGACGTAGGGCACCACGTGTTCGGCGTGGTACAGGCAGCCGGTGACCAGCGGTTGATCGGGATCGCCTTCGAGGAAGGTGACCAGCACCTCCATGCCCACCCGCGGGATGGCGATGCCGCCGTAACGGTCACCGGCCCAGCTTGAGCTCACGCGCAGCCAGCAGCTGGTTTTGTCGTCGGCCTGGCCTTCGCGGTCCCAAAAGAATTGCACCTTGATCCGGCCGTACTCGTCGCAGTGAATCTCTTCACCGGGCGGGCCGGTAACCACCGCGCTTTGGCTGCCGAGGATGCGCGGTTTTGGGTGGTTGAGCGGCGGCCGATACAACACGGTCCAGGGCGTGGCGGTAAAACGGTTGCGGTAGCCCTGCTGGAAACCATCGCCGGCCTCGGTGTGGCTGGTCACCGACTCTTCCAGCACCTGCGGCTGCTTGCCCTCGTGGTGGATTTCGGTGAGCAGCCAGAGGTCGTTCCAGCTGGCGCGCGGGTGCTCGGTCAGCGCCAGGAAGTGACCGCTGACCAGCAGCGGCTGATCGCCGTCGCCTTGCGCCCGTTCGAAGTCGTGGCGGTGGCGTTCGAGGATGCGCTGGCTAAGGTGTTTGCCGCGCTCACGGTCGACAAAACGGCCGGGGTAGTCGTAATCCTCGAGGTCGGGTTTGAACGCGCTCTTGGCGTCCGCTTCCATCAGCAGCTTGGGTTTTTCGAAGTCGTAATCGCGGCGGGTCACCCGGCTCGAACGTGTTTCCACGCGCACGCCGAAGCGCTTGATGACTGGTTTGTCAGCGACCAAGCCGCTGTCCTGCTGATAGGCGGTAGGCGCGAGTTTGGGGAACGGCGTCTGGTCGTCGCCGAAGACCACTGCATGGCCTTGCTCGCTGTGCTGGAAGTGGTAGTGAATACCCTCCTCCTCGCACAGGCGCTGGACAAAGTGCAGGTCGGATTCGTCGTACTGCACGCAGTACTCGCGCTCGGGGTAGATCGAGCCGAGTTGGAATTGGTAGGCGTTGGCCTGAATGCCGTGCTCTTGCAGCACTTGGCTGATGATCTTCTCCACCGTCAGGTGCTGGAAGATACGTTGGTTGGTGCGGTGCGCCAGGTACGCCAACTGCGGGCGCAGGGTCACGTGGTAGCGGGTCAGGCGCTTGCAGGATTCGCCCTGGGCGACGCGGTAGATCTGCCCGTGAATGCCATGGCCGGTTTGGTTGAAGGCGAGAAAGGCGGCCTGATGCAGCAGGCTTTCCAGATCCAGGTCAGGACGTTCGCTGACCAGTTCCAGTTCGAACGCGAAGGGCTGACTGATCGCCTCGCGACCGTTGAATTCGAGCACCTGCAGGTCGTGGCTTACACCTTCGATCGTCAGGCTGAAATGAGTCCGGTTGGCGGCGGCGAACATTCGTTGTTCCTCTCGTTTCGTTCCATGAATCAAACCACTGCGCATTTCTAAAACAGGCTTGCCTGTTCGCGATTTTGCGCGATGCCTGTCAGCGTTTGGCGACGCAGGTCTCACTGGAAACGCAGCGGCCAGGACAAGCCTGGCCGAAGCGGTAATGCGTGAACTCAGCCAATGCTTAGAACCTGCATACGATCTGCTGCGCGTCGGCTATACGGCGTTGAAAGCGGCCTCGGAATACTCATTTACAAATCGTAAACTCCGCTTCCTTGGCCGCTTTCGTCCCCGTTTATCTCTAGCTCGCGAGATCGTAAATAGGTTCTTAGGCGGAGATCGGGGTACGCCAGTCGTCGGAGCCGGAAGTGCCGGACACTTCGTGAGTCCAGACGATTTTGCGGTAGGTGAAGTACACGTCTTCAAGGTGCGTGAAGTGCGACATGTTCGGGTCCTGGCAGTTCGGCATACGCGACTGCACGTCAACGATCACGGCATCTTCCAGCTCGATGGTGAAGTAGTGCTCTTGAGTACCGGTGGAGGAAGTGCGGTACCACTCCAGACGGCACTTGGACAGACGCTCACCGGAGGTCAGGGAGTTGAAGATCAGCGGCGAGGATTTGTCGAAGACTTTGGTGATCATCAGCGGCTTGTGCACGCGCTGGCCAGTCGGCTGACCGGACTGCGGATCACGCGGTATGATGACCTGGTGGTTGAAGGCTTGAACCAGGATCTGGTCTTCATGACCTTCCTGGAAGATGTTACCGACGGAATCTTCGGTGAAGGTGCCGGCAGTGATCAGGCCTTGTTTGGTGCCTTCGAGGGACAGATACGCGGGTGTTGGCATGAGTGCTTTCCTTGCCTTGGGTCATGGATCTGCAGTGATCCGGGAACTCCCCATAGAGCGACAAGCATGCCAATTAAATAAAAACCTTATAAATCAGTGTCTTGTAATATTTTAAAGCACGAATTCAAACCCACTGTGCGCCAGATCACTAAAAGCTGAGCAACTTGTTGCGCAGGGCTGCGCAGGAAATTGCTCAGCAGATCAAACATGCTGCCCACGATGAGTCTCCTCGATGTATGCACAGACTTATCCACAGATTGCTGCGCAATAACTTGCACACCGTAGTGGCTGGCTACATCCATCCCTGCTCTCGGTAGCAGCGCAGGGCGCTGCCGTTGTCCAGGGCCGTGCATGCAACTCCGTGCTCGTCTGCCCCGGGATTGAGCAGGCGACAAATCGACTGGCCCGCCACCGAGTACATGCCCTTCTGACCACCCGTGGCAATCCAAAGGGCGTACTCGTTGGCCTGTCTGCATAGCCTGAGAGCATGCTCCACAGCATCGCCGGCAACATCCACGTTCAGGCATTTCCTGTTAACCACCATTCTGTCCTCCTCGGTAAGGCGCCACGCTTGTGGACCTCAATCCGTCTAACCGCTACCGCCGAGCCACAGCTTTGGGCAGAATCAGGCCATGGCCAAACACACTCTGGATTCACAACATACCTCGGTCAGTGCCAGCATCACCCTCGCGGTGTTGCATGCGGCCAGTCGTCTGGGGCTTGATCGCTCTCAGCTGATGAGCGACTGCGGACTTAGCGATAAGCAGCTCAGCGATCCTGATGCACGCGTGCCCTTCGCCACGCAGGAGCAGCTGTGGCAGCACCTCAGTCGCATTGAACACGCTGAGCCTGGGCTGGCGCTGGGCTGCAACCTCGCCCCTGGGCCGTTCAGCGTGCTTGGCTACTTGTTGCAAAGTAGCCCGACCCTGGGTGACGCACTGGCTGCCGGGCTGCGTTACCAGCGCCTGGTCGGTGAGGGAGGCGAGGTGCAGCTGCGCGAACAGGGCGATGAGCTGCAGCTGCTCTACCGCCCGCTGCATCCTGAACTGCCGGCCACCCGTACTCGGGTGCTGGCACTGATGGCCTGTTGGGTGCAGATGTTCCATCCGCTGTTGGATAACTGGCAGCTGCTGCGCGCGCAGTTTGTTCATCCAGAGCCGCTGAGGCTGGACAGTTACCGCGACACGTTCGCCTGCCCGCTGCAATTTGCCGCACGTGATTACGGTATCGTCCTGCCGCGCCGCCTGGCCAGCGCGCCGCTGATCCAGGCCAACCCGCCGTTACAAAACCTGTTACGCCAGCACGCAGAGGTCCTGCTCGCCAGGCTGCCCAGTGAAGGGTTGAGCGTCCGCGTGGTGGCCTTGCTCGGCCAGCAACTGGCCCGCGGCGAGCCAGATCGTGGTGAACTGGCGCGCCATCTGCACCTTAGCGAGCGCACGCTGCAACGACGTCTGGCCGATGAAGGTTGCAACTACCAGCAACTGCTCAACGACACCCGCCGGCAACTGGCCGAGCAGCACCTGAACAACAGTGACCTGCCCGCCGCCGAAATCGCCCTGCTGCTCGGTTACTCGGAGCCCAGCGTATTCTTTCGTGCGTTTCGCCAATGGACCGGGCTAACGCCGGGTGAATATCGGTCGCAGCAGAAGGGGTCATAGCCCTCATCTGCGTCCACTGAATGGCGTGATGGACAACGCATTGGTTGAAGCACCGTCGGTTGATCAGCTCAGCTTGCACTCCAGGTGTCAGGACATGACTTCCCTGGAGGACTGTTCGGCGGGCCTCGATGTTTGTGCTGCGACTGGGGCGGGCGAGTCGTGCTGATGCGCTGAACGAAGGTTCTTGGCTGTGCCACGAAGCAAGGCGAGCGGCGTGCTCAATACGATGAAGGTGTCCAAAAACACTGACTGCCGGGAGATGTACTCCAGATCATCGGCGACTCTCAGCAGCATGTCGGCAATGGTCTTGGTTTCACCGCGCCGCCCCCGTATTTGCGCCAGGCCTGTTAAACCGGGCTTGGCTGCTTGGCGCAGGTTGTAATACGCGATGCTGGCGGCATAGTGCACGTCATGTGCGACGGCGTGAGGTCGCGGGCCGACCATGGACATATCGCCCCGCATGACGTTCAGCAGTTGTGGAAGCTCATCCAGCCCCCAGTGACGTATCCACCGACCAACCGGTGTAATACGCGGATCATGGTTCTGCGCCTGAGGAGCCAGCGGGTCATGCCCTGCGCTCACGCGCATGCTGCGAAACTTCAATACCGTAAAGCAAACCCCGTGCAGGCCCAGGCGCTTCTGGCGAAATATGACCGGGCCACCGTCGTACGCGCGGACAATAAACGCGATGCCCAACATGATGGGTGCGCAGCAGCCAAGAAGAAGGGATGCACACATTAAGTCGAAGAGCCGTTTCTGAGCTGCAGACAACGCTGTTCCAGGCACATGCTGATCTGCGGCTGAGCAGGTTGGCGCTGCTGGGGCTTGTAAACAGGCATCAAAGATAAGCACTTGTCCTGCAGGAGGACGGCTGTGCTCATCACTCAGCCACGCAACGGCCTGTTCGCGCGTGAGCTGCTGCGTGGCGCTGATCTGCTGAGCAACGTACTCACTGGCGTGACGGCATTCTCCAGCGATTACTTGAATGGGCATCTGTGGTCGCCAAGCGGCAACCTGATTATTGAGCATTTCCAAAGCGACCAGGCTCAGGCCGGTCATGGTCAACCACGCCACTGACCACAACCACGGCAATGAGGTATCAGCGAGCGCAGCAACAGAGTTCGCCGCCGCAAGCGTGATTAGCAACTGACCAAGATTGGTTGCCAGGCGCTCTGCCAGCCGGCTTTGGGGGCAGAGCATCAGGCGGTCCAAGAATATGAACAGCAGTACAGCCGGCATTGCCCCCAGAAAAACGGTCTCACCCAGCATCTGTGGCGCAACTAACTCGCTGGCCAGCCAGGCCATCACACCGACCGTGATGCCGCGAAACCAATAGCGCGAAGCAGGGACTTTAACGCTGTGACTACTCAACGATCGGCCCTTCAATAATCCCAATAACGTACTCATGCGCCCGAAGCCTTGTCTTAGGGGCGCGACTTACAACTCAATCTGAGTTAAACGAAGTGTCCCGGCATTACACAGGGCGCATACGCCAATACTCTCATAACGTAATGTTCATGTGGCTCGGCACTTTGCACGATGCGCATAGGCTATCGTCAGCCAACCAAGCACTGCTTAACCGGAGTTGGCAACTGAGCGTCACCAGCTGTAGCGTAACGCCACTCGAACAGGCGGATATTACCCTATGAAGTCATCAACTGGGCTGCGAGGCAGGTTCTCGGAGCAGTATGTTGATTTGCTTCAGCGCTTTGGCGAAGAAGCTGCAGCCGTGCGCCATGAGATGTTCTTTCTGGCCGCGGGTAGATCACCCTTGATGGCCCGATTGCGGGCATGTGCGGCACTGCTGCGCGATGTGTGGTTATTGCTGTTTCATACCGGCCCTGAACCACGTGGCTCTGCTACACACCAGGCTGTAATGCTCACTACCCTGGCCGGCGTCAGCGGCTGGGGAACCCTGTCGCGTAGTCTTCCTGATATCGCCGCTACGGGTTATCAGCCCCTAGTCCTGGCTCACCCTCGACTCCGGCCTGCGCTTTTTGCGGCGGGTCTGCCTGTCATGCGTCCCGCTCGAATCGGCTGGCGCTCATGGATGTCCGCACTGCGTACTTTCATGGGTTCATTGAAGCAGTACCCTCTGACCCTGGCTTGCTGTCTGACTCGGCGCCGACTCTGGGTCGCCAGCCTGCAGAAAACCCTGGCCGAATGCCGTGGGGTGCTCTTACTGCACAACGATTTTGATCTGATGAGCAGAGCTGCTATCGGTCTTGGTTTGCCGGCGATCTGTCTGCAGCACGGCATACCAACAGATGAGTTCTTTCCAACGCATGCCGATTGGTATGTGGTTTGGGGCAGCAGCAGCCGCCGTGCATTTACCGCCCAGACTGCGGCAGGAACCCGGTTGATTGAAGATGCCCTGGGGCGTGGCGAGATGGTCATGACGTCAACCCACAGCGCACCTACAGCTGTTGCACTGCTTTCCCAGACCCATGCGCAGGTGCTCGGGGACGGTATTCACGGCATGCTCAGTACATTCGCCGCCGATCTGTTGGACGTCATACCGCAAGCGCGTATCCTGCTGCACCCTCAGGAAGGGCAGCCCTACATCGGTGCAGTGGCCACCGCCACACGGCAGCCACCGCATGCGGAACTAAAGCCAGCAGCGACGGCTTGCTGCCTTGTCGCCGGTTACTGCTCCACCGCGATGCTCGATGCCGCACTGGCAGGGCACTGGGTCGTAACCCTTCGACTTCCTTTGGCGGGCAACACGGTGGCACGCGATGTCGTGGCGGCCCCTTTGCAGGTGGAGACGGCTGATCAGCTTTCAGCGCTGTATCGACGCCTGCAGGAGGATCATGCCTTTCGCCTTGCCTGCGCCGAGGCGCAGAACACATGGCTTGCTGCCTGCTTCTCGCGCCCGTCCGGAAGCTTTGCCGATTTACTGCAGCGACTGAAACGAGAACAACCGTTGGAGCGCGATCTGTGACCATACAAGTGCTGCATGTCAGCCGAGAGTTCGAGCCCTTGTGCAGCGGCGTGGCGCGCCATATCCAGGGCTTGGCCCAGGCGATCCAGGCTAACCCTGCCATTCGGCTGACGATTCTTGCCCCGCTGATCAGCGCAGACAGCAGCCCTGCCAATTTATGCAAAGGAAGCTACGGGCAGTTGTGGCGTGCCGTTGGCAACAGTGACGTGGTTCATGTGCACGGTGCACGCTCGCCGATAGCCGCGCTGGCCGCGGCATGCGCGATCATACGTGGCGTACCCTTGATCTATACACCGCATTGCTACTACAACGCTGGGCCGTTGTGGTACCGCTTGGCCAAACGCGTATGGGACACAACGGTTGAGCGCGTGATGGTGCGCGGGGCCGCAACCGTTATTCTGCTTCATCAGGGCTGGGAAGGTGAGTTGGCCAAGCGCGGCTTATGCCCGAAGAAAACCATGATCGTCCCCAACTGCATCGATGAGCGCCGCCAGGCCACAGCCGACGCCCCCATTAAACTAGAGGGCTCCCCGGCATTGCTTTCAGTGGGCCGTCTCGACCCGATAAAGCGCCTCGATGATGCGATTGCTGCACTGAACACCCCGCACCTGAAACAGGCCGTGCTGCATATCGTTGGGCAAGGTTCTGACCGGGTGCGACTTGAGGCGTTGGCTGCGCAGCAGAAATTGACCGCGCGCGTTCGCTTTCATGGCTGGCAAGACGACCACGTGACGCAGCGGATGATGGCGGGGTGTGACTCCATGCTACTGGCGTCGGAACGGGAAGGCATGCCGACTGTGGTGCTAGAAGCACTCCTCGCCGGGGTGCCGATTGCCTGTTCAGATATCGAAGGCTGTCGTTCCATCACCGACGTTGTGGGTTGGGAAGCGATTTTCCCCGTGGGGAATCCCAATGCCCTTGCCGAGAGCGTTGCACACAGCGCGTCCAGCAATGTTTCGGAGGCCGTCATTGAGGCGGTGCGCGAGGGGTTTACCTGGCAACGCAAAGCAGCTGCGCTTGTCAGGCTCTATGAGAGCTTGGTTTCTCCATCAAGCCAGCTTGGCCGCTGATAGCGCACGCAGCATTCTTGAGTCATTCCATCCCCCAGGATCGTTCGGAGCAGCACCCAATGCATCTGGTATTTGTACTGGGTACACGCCCGGAAATAATCAAACTGTCGTCGTTGATCAGTGCCTGTATTCGCGAGGGCATTCACTACACGCTGATTCACACCAATCAGCACTATGCGGCGTCAATGGACAGCGTGTTCTTCGACGAACTTGAACTACCTCGCGCGCATTTCAACCTTGGGGTCGGTTCTGAGACGGCTACGGCGCAACTGGCCCGGATGATGATGGGCATAGAGCCGCTATTGCAGACCTTGCAGCCAGACTATGTGGTGGTGCAAGGGGACACCAACAGTTCACTGGCCGGTGGGCTGGCTGCCAACAAATTGAATATTCCGGTTGCGCATGTGGAGGCCGGGTTGCGTAGCTATGATAAAACCATGCCTGAGGAAGTGAACCGGATATTGCTGGATCACCTGTCCAGCTTCTGGTTCTGCCCCTCTGCGTTGCAGCAGCGCTTGCTGGCCAAGGAGGGGATCCAGGGGCCGCATGTTCATGTAACGGGAAATACTGGCAACGACGCGACCTTGCGCCATGCCCGGCGCGCCGAACAGCATTCGACCATTCATTCGACACTCGACCTGCAGCCAGGCCGCTATCTGCTGCTGACCTGCCATCGGCCGGGCAACACGGATGATCTTGGGCACTTTGCGCGGTTGATGACAGCCGTACAGCGCCTGGCCGACAGCCTGGAGCGTACAGTGGTTTTCCCTGTCCATCCCAGACTCGGCCATCAGCATCAACAGATCATTGGTGGCCAGGCGCGCATCAAAGCCATCGACCCGGTGACCTACCTTGACCTGCTTGCCTTGTTGCAGGGCGCCCAACTTGTGTTGACAGACAGTGGTGGCCTGCAGGAAGAGGCCTGCGTGCTACAGCGGCCCTGCCTGGTGTTGCGGGCGAATACCGAGCGTCCGGAAAGCCTGGAAAGTGGCGCCGCTCGGCTCGCTCCGGTCACGACGGAGTACAGCCTGGTCGAGGCTGAGCAAAGCCTGCGCCGAGTGGCCATCAATTGGAGTAATCCATTTGGCGACGGTCAGGCCAGTCAACGGATTCTCCAGGTGCTGGCAGCACATGCCGTGCAGATGCGCGAGGTGGCGTTACCTGAGCCTGTTAGCCGCTGATCGTGCTGCCGCGCTGCGGTGTCGCCCGGCCGGCAATGCAGTGTTTAGGGTGTTTGGGACAGTGAGCGGCTGATGTCATCCGCCAGTTCCCCGGCCACTTCATCGATGTTGCGATTCAGCGCCCGGCGCTCCAGGAGAAATTTGGCTGCTGCGAGTTGAGGGTTGCGGGTGAGCAGCGCCCCAGGCAGACGCCCGGAGCGGTCCTGGGCGGTCAGTTGCTGCACCTCTCCGGCCGCCAGATCACTGATCCACACCTGTGCCTCGACAGCACTGGCGCCTGCGCCAAAGCCAACCGCTGTGCGCACCAGGCGTCGGCCGGCCTGGCTCGACACCTGCCCTTGAATCAGCCAGCCGCTGTCAGGCAAGGCCGCCTGGTCATTGAGCGGCTGCACCTTAATCTGGCGGGCCAGCAGGGCCTGTTTCAAGGCGTCGTCCAGCTGTGCCGCGTGTTCACGCTGTTGCTTGTCGTTTGGGTTCTCCACAGCGAAAGGGCTCAGGTAGAAGGTTTTCTGAGGTTCAGCGGCGGTGGCCATGATCGGCAACAACACGGCGAATACAGCGGGCAGGATCTTGGACATGGCAGGCCTGAATAATCGGATCGGAGCTGGGACGCTAGAGCAAGCGGATACCGCTGTCGAGCCGTAGCCGGCGAATTGCCGGGTGAGGTGGGTGAGCGGCGTTCTGAGCTGAACGCTCATGCTGTGAGCACCTCAGAGGTTGTCAGGGATCATCAGACCTTTGCGTCGATAGGCTTCAATATCAATGCCAAAGGCTCCGCTGCTGTGTACCTCGCGAATTCGATAGGGCTTTCCCGCTGCATCCCGAACAGTTTGGGTAAGGTCGATGATGCTTTCCTTGCAGGGCTGCTTTTCTGCATCCAGCACCCGTATCACCCTGGGCTTGAGCTTATTGCCGGGCGCGCAGCCAATAATGATGCCGACCTCACCGGTGTTCAGTTCGACAATTTCACCCGGTGGATAGATGCCGATCAAGCGAATGAAACAGCCGACGATTTCTTCATCGAAATGGCTGTTGGTGGCATCAAACAGTATGCGTAACGACTCCAGGCTGGATTTGCCTTTGCTGTAAATGCGATCACTGTTGATCGCGTCATAGCTGTCGGCAACGGCGATGATCTTGGCAAAGTAAGGGATTTTGCTGGCATCCAGGCCGCGCGGGTAGCCCTTGCCATCGAGGCGCTCGTGATGCGAGTAAGCCACGTCGACAGTGGCTGGGGTGATCTGCTGATTGCTCATCAACAGCTTGCGCCCTTCAGCCGCATGGCTCTGCATGATGCGCAGTTCATCGTGGGTTAGCGCGCCGGGTTTGTTGAGAATCTCGCTGGGTACCTTGATCTTGCCGACATCGTGGAGCATGCCGCAGACGCCGATCTGCTCCAGTTGATATGCCGGCAGGCCGAGTTCTTTACCCAGAGCAATCGACAGGATGGAAACCCGCAGTGAGTGCTCGGCGGTGTAATCATCACTGTTCTTGATGCGCGCCAGCCAGAGCATGGCCGCCGGGTTGCGCAGAATGCTTTCGACACAGTCCTTGATCACCGCCTTGACGGCACCGACATCCAGCTCCTGCCCCATTTTTATGGCTTGCAGGATACGCAGCGATTCCTCACGAGCTGCATGCCAGGTGGGGGCGGCCTGCTGTATTTCCAGGTTGAATTCGACCTTGGCAATCACCGGTTGCAGGTTGTCGGGCTGCGCCAGGTTCTCTGTCAGCTGACTGAGCATTCCGATTGAGCGGCTCGCATCGACCCAGACATAGCGGCAGGCTTCTTGTAACAGGCGGATTTCCTGCTGCTGACGTATGCGGAAGCCCTGAAAGAGAAAGGATGTGTCCGTCCATGGCCGATCCAGCTCCACCACATACATGCCGATGGTCAGCTGCGCAGCCTCGACTTTGATGCGATCTGTATGGGTGTCAGCAGCCATAAGGGCTCTCCGCAGGGAGCGGGAAAATACAGTGGCTATTAGCTACTTCCGGCCGGCGCTTCGACAAATTGCATTTGCCTATTGCCGGGACCAACAGGCTCAGGTCGAACCTACTCAAATGTTAGCAACGTGCCTGCAGTTATGCGGCCTGTTGTCAGCCATTTTCCAACCCCAGGCGCTTGGCCAGGCGGATCAGGTTGGCGCGGTCGATGCCCAGTTCGCGGGCGGCGGCGGCCCATGTGTGTTGATGGCGCTCCAGCGCTTGGCTGATCAGTTGTTTCTGGTAGGCGTCGATGGCTTCGCGCAGTGGCAGTTGGCTGTATGGCTCTGCTGTGCGTTGAGTCGCAGGTGCTGCTGTTGGCTGGCTGCTCGGCAAATCCAGGTGGGTGCTGTCGATGCTGAGAATGCGTGGGCGTTCGCTGCAGCCTGCCAGTGCCTTGAGTGCGGCGCGGCCGATCAGGTGCTCGAGTTCGCGCACGTTGCCCGGCCAGTTGTACGCCAGCAGGCTGGCCTGGGCTTCGGCCGTCAGACGCAGGCTGCGTAAGCCCAGACGGGCGCGGTTTTCTTCGAGGAAGTAGCCGGCCAGCAGCAACACATCGCGGCCGCGTTCGCGCAGCGCCGGGACTTTCAGCGGGTAGACGCTGAGGCGGTGATACAGGTCGGCGCGAAAACGCCCGGCGCGCACTTCCTCGGCCAGGTCGCGGTTGCTGGCGGCCAGTACGCGCACATTGACCCGCTGTTCCTGGTCGGCACCGACCCGTTGCAGCTGGCCGCTTTGCAATACGCGCAGCAGCTTGGCTTGCGCAGCCAGCGGTAGTTCACCGATTTCATCGAGAAACAGGCTGCCGCCATCGGCCAGTTCGAACTTGCCGCGGCGCTCGTTGTGCGCGCCGGTAAAGGCCCCGCGTACATGGCCGAACAGTTCGCTTTCCACCAGGTTATCGGGCAGCGCCGCGCAGTTGAGGCTGATCAGCGGCTTGGCGGCGCGTGGGGATGCGGCGTGCAGGGCTTCGGCAACCAGCTCTTTACCGACCCCGGTTTCACCGCTGATCAGCACGCTCAGTTCACTGTTGCCGACCAGCGCAATCTCCGCTGCCAGGCGCTTGTGCACAGCGCTCTGGCCGATCAGTTCGCGCGGGCGTTGCTGGACGGCGGCCTGCTTGTAAGCCTCGGCCAACTGGTGCTGATCCTCGGCGCGTTGCAGCAGCGCGTTGATCCGTTCGCTGGCCATCACGGTGGCGGCGGCCAGGCTGGCAAAGGCTTGCAGGTTATCCAGATCGACCCGGCCGAAGCTCGCCGGATCGAGCGAGTCGAGGGTCAGCAGACCCCAGGGTTGATCCTGCACATACAGCGGACAGCCGAGGCAGTCGTGCACGGGCAAGTGGCCGCGATGGCCGTCGACCAGGCCGTCATAGGGGTCGGGCATCTCGCAGTCAGTGGCAAAGCGGGTCGGCCCGCGTTGCGCCAGCAGGGCCTGCAGGCGCGGCTGTTCGTCGAGCTTGAAGCGCCGGCCAAGGGTGTCGGCGCTCAGCCCTTCAACGGCCAGCGGAATCAGCACATCGCCGTCGAGCCTGAGCAGCGCCACGGCGTCGCACGGCAGCAGCTGCCGCAGCGCGTTCAGCAGGCGGCGATAGCGCTCGGCTTCTGGCAGTTCGCGGGACAGATCGGCGACCAGGGGAATCAGGGCGGTAAGCAGTGGATTTGCTGTCATAAGGACACGCTAGTTGTCATTAAGACTCGGAATGCTTGCTGTCATAAAGACACAAGTATTTATAAGTCTATGATTTATATAAATAAAATAATTGGCACGCTTCCTGTAATAGCCAGAGTGATATGAACCGAAGCGCTGCGCAAGTGCAGCGTGTCACCTTGACGAGGAAGCACTATGTTGACCCCTGCCCAAACCGCCCTGATCAAAGCCACCGTACCGCTGCTGGAAAGCGGCGGTGAGGCCCTGACCCGGCACTTCTACCAGATGATGCTGAGCGAGTACCCCGAGGTGCGCGCGCTGTTCAATCAGGCGCACCAGGCCAGCGGCGGCCAACAGCGTGCCCTGGCCAATGCGGTGCTGATGTACGCCCGGCATATCGACCGGTTGGAGGCGTTGGGGCCGCTGGTCGGACAGATCGTCAACAAACATGTGTCGCTGCAGATCCTGCCCGAGCATTACCCGATTGTCGGCAGCTGCCTGCTGCGGGCGATTCGTGAAGTGCTCGGTGAAGAGATTGCCACCGATGCGGTGATCGAGGCCTGGGCCGTGGCGTATGGGCAACTGGCGAACATCCTGATTGGCGCTGAAGAGGCCGCTTACAGTGCCAACGCCAATGCCGAGGGTGGCTGGCGCGGGGCACGCAGTTTCCGCTTGAGCCGCAAGGTGCAGGAAAGCGAAGAGATTGTTTCGCTGTACCTGGTGCCGGCCGACGGTGGCGCGCTGGCGGCATTCCAGCCCGGCCAGTACATCGGCCTGCGCCTGCTGCTGGACGGTGGCGAGCAGCGTCGCAACTACTCGCTGTCGGCCCTGAGCAATGGCCGCGAGTACCGCATCAGCGTCAAGCGTGAGGCGGGCGGCAAAGTCTCCAATTACCTGCATGACCAGCTGCAAGTCGGCGACAGCCTGGAGCTGTTCGCGCCGGCAGGGAATTTCGTCCTGCGCGAGTCGGCCAAGCCGCTGGTGCTGATCACCGCCGGTGTCGGCATCACCCCAGCGCTGAGCATGCTGGAGGCGGCGCGCGACACGGGCCGCGATATCCACTTTATCCACTGCGCCCGCCATGCCGGCGTGCACGCCTTCCGTGACTGGGTTGAGGCGCAGCGTGCTGAGCGTCCACAGCTGCGCCATTACGTGTGCTACAGCGAGCCGCGTGCGGGCGATCAGGGTGATGCTGAAGGCTTGCTCAGCCTGGAGCAGCTGGCGCAATGGCTGCCTGAGCAGCGCGATCTGGATGCCTACTTCCTCGGCCCCAAGCCGTTTATGGCGCAGGTCAAACGGCATCTGCACAGCCTCGGCGTACCGGCGGCGCAGAGCCATTACGAGTTCTTTGGTCCGGCCAGCGCGCTGGACAGTTAATAACGCGGCCTAGGAGGTGATTATGTTGGCGTATCTATCCTGCCCATCGCGGGTACTGCAACTGGCGAACCGCATGCTGCTGGCCGGTGTGCTGCTGTTGCTCAGCGGCTTGCTGGGCGCTTATGGCCTGGAGGCGCAGCTGAGTATGGGCAGCCTGGTCACGGCGCATGCGCTGACGATCATCGGCCCAGGTCTGCTCAAGCTCGGTTATGTGCTGCGCCTGGCCGCGCAGCAACATCTGCGCAAGCAACAGGAGCCTTGCTGTGCAGTTGCGTGATCGCCAGCAGGAACTGGCCGTTGCGCCACTGTGGCGGCTGGGTTTTCGCCCGTTCTTTCTCGGTGGCGCGCTGTTTGCCGTGCTGGCAATCGGTCTGTGGGCGGCGGCATTACTGGGTTATCTGCCAGGTTGGCAGCCGGTGGGCGGTAGCTTGGTTTGGCATCGGCATGAACTGCCGTTCGGTTTTGCAGTGGCGATCATTGCCGGCTTTCTGCTCACCGCCGTGCAGAACTGGACGGGGCGGCCAGGCCTGAGCGGTTGGCCGCTGGCGGCGCTGTTCGGCTTGTGGTTGCTGGCGCGACTGGCCTGGCTGTTCGGTGCGCCGTTGCCACTTTTGCTGGCGCTGCAACTGCCCTTTCTACCGCTGCTGGCGTTGTTGCTTGGACGGCAGCTGTGGCAGGTACGCCAGTGGCGCAACTACCCGCTGGTGGCCGTGGTGTTGCTGATGGCCGGCTGCGAGTGGCTGCTGCTGTATGGCCTGGCGCTGGGTGATGACGATTTGCAGCGGCGCGGTGCATTGGCCGGGTTGTTGCTGATTGCTGCGCTGGTGAGCATTATCGGTGGGCGGGTGATTCCGTTCTTTACCCAGCGTGGCCTTAACCGAGCGGAGCCTGCTGCACCGCGGCCGCGCCTGGATCTGCTGGTGCTGGTGTTGTCGCTAAGCCAAGCGCTGCTGTTTGCCAGTGGCTTGGCCGTGCAAACGTCGCTATGGCTGCTGCCGCTGTTGCTGGCTCTGGTTGCGCTGCATGGTTTGCGCCTGTGGCACTGGTATGACGCCGGGATCTGGCGCGTACCGCTGCTGTGGTCATTGCACCTGGCCTATGCCTGGTTGCCGCTGGCGTTACTGGCCCTGGCGGCCTGGCATGCTGGCTGGCTGAGCAACGCCAGCTTGGCCTACCACGCCTTGGCGCTGGGTACGGTCGGCGGGGCGATTCTGGCGATGCTGGCGCGGGTCAGCCTCGGGCATACCGGTCGGCCGTTGCAGCCGCCGGTCGCAATGGGCTGGGCGTTTGCCAGTCTGCAGCTGGCGGTTGTGGCACGGGTGCTGCTGGTGCCGTTCGCACCGGATGCAGGGCTGGGGCTGTCCAGCTTACTGTGGATCGCGGCCTTTGCCCTGTTTGTGCGCCATTACGCGTTGATGTTCTGCACCGCGCGGGTGGATGGGCAGCCGGGTTAGTGCGTTTTACAGCACCCCAGCTTCACGTAAGGCGGTGATCTGCTCTGCGCTTAGACCCAGGTGGCGGGTGAGTACCTGCTCGGTGTGTTCACCGAGCAGCGGTGGTGCGTTGCGGTATTCCACCGGGGTTTCGGACAGGCGCAGCGGGCTGGCGACTTGAGGCGTGGTGCTGCCCAGGCTGTTGGGCAGGTCGAGGCGCAGGCCGCGCGCTTGCACCTGAGGGTCGGCAAACACCTGCGCCAAATCGTTGATCGGCCCGCAGGGCACGCCGGCAGTTTCCAGCAGCGTCACCCATTCGGCGGTGGTTTTAAACACCGTGGCTTGGCGCAGCAGCGGGATCAGCTCGGCGCGATGGGCGACGCGTGCCTTGTTGGTAGAAAAGCGCGGGTCATCGGCCAACGCCGTCAGGCCAGCGACCTCACACAGTTTGCGGAACTGCCCGTCGTTGCCCACGGCGATGATGAAGTTGCCATCGGCCGAGGGGAAATCCTGATAGGGCACGATATTCGGATGGGCATTGCCCAGGCGTTTGGGCGCGACGCCGGTGTTGAGGTAATTCATCGCCTGATTGGCCAGGCAGGCGACCTGCACGTCGAGCAGCGCCACGTCGATATGCTGGCCGAGGCCGGACTGTTCGCGCTGGTTGAGCGCGGCCAATACGCCGACCGTGGCATACAGGCCGGTGAGAATATCGGTGAGGGCGACGCCGACCTTGATGGGGCCGGCACCCTCCTCGCCGTCGGGCTTGCCGGTCAGGCTCATCAGCCCGCCGAGGCCCTGAATCATAAAGTCGTAACCGGCACGTTTGGCGTAAGGACCGTCCTGACCAAAGCCGGTGATTGAGCAATAAATCAGCCGTGGATTAAGCGCTTTCAACGAGGCGTAGTCGAGGCCGTAAGCCGCCAGGCCTCCGACCTTGAAGTTCTCCAGCAGCACATCGCAGTTCTGCACCAACTCGCGCACCAAACGCTGGCCTTCGGGTTGGGTGAAATCCAGCGTCAGCGATTGTTTGTTGCGGTTGGCGCTCTGGAAATACGCCGCTTCGCGCGAGTCATGGCCGTTGGCATCTTTCACATAGGGCGGCCCCCAGTGGCGGGTGTCGTCACCTGAACCGGGACGTTCGACCTTGATCACCTCAGCCCCGAGGTCACCAAGAATCTGCCCAGCCCAGGGGCCGGCGAGTACGCGGGACAGGTCGAGTACGCGGATATGCGATAGGGCGCCGGGCATGAGAGGCCTCACGGTTGCAATTGGGCGTAGGTTGGGTCGGGCGGCGTTCCGTTGAGCCTGCAAAGCCCAACAAAGTGGTCATATGGGGCTGTTGTTTGTTGGGCTTCGGCGCTGCGCGCCTTAACCCAACCTACGTGTGGATCAAAAGAACGCCTGCAGTCCGGTCTGAGCCCTGCCGAGGATCAGCGCATGCACGTCGTGGGTGCCTTCATAGGTGTTGACCACTTCCAGATTGACCAGATGACGGGCCACGCCGTACTCGTCGCTGATGCCGTTGCCGCCCATCATGTCGCGGGCCAGGCGCGCGATATCCAGCGCCTTGCCGCAGCTGTTGCGCTTCATGATCGAGGTGATTTCCACCGCCGCGGTGCCTTCGTCCTTCATCCGGCCGAGGCGCAAGCAACCTTGCAGGGCCAGGGTGATCTCGGTCTGCATGTCGGCGAGTTTCTTCTGAATCAGCTGGGTTTGCGCCAGCGGGCGACCGAACTGTTTGCGGTCGAGGGTGTACTGACGCGCGGTGTGCCAGCAGAACTCGGCCGCACCCAGCGCGCCCCAGCTGATGCCGTAACGGGCCGAGTTGAGGCAGGTGAACGGGCCTTTCAGGCCGCGCACGTCGGGGAAGGCGTTTTCTTCCGGGCAGAACACGTTGTCCATGACGATTTCACCGGTGATCGACGCGCGCAGGCCGACCTTGCCGTGAATCGCCGGGGTGCTAAGGCCTTGCCAGCCTTTTTCCAGGACAAAGCCGCGAATCTCGCCGGCATCATCCTTGGCCCAGACCACAAACACATCGGCGATCGGGCTGTTGGTGATCCACATCTTCGCGCCGGTCAGGCGGTAGCCGCCGTCGACTTTCTTCGCGCGGGTGATCATCGAACCAGGGTCGGAGCCGTGATCCGGCTCGGTGAGGCCGAAGCAGCCGATATATTCGCCGCTGGCCAGTTTGGGCAGGTACTTCTGCTTGGTCGCTTCGTTGCCGAACTCGAAGATCGGCACCATCACCAAGGAGGACTGCACGCTCATCATCGAGCGGTAGCCGGAGTCGATGCGCTCGACTTCGCGGGCGATCAGGCCGTAGCACACGTAGTTCAGGCCGCTGCCGCCGTATTCGGCGGGAATAGTGGCGCCGAGCAGGCCGGTGTCGCCCATCTCGCGGAAAATTTTCGGGTCGGTCTGCTCGTGGCGGAAGGCTTCAAGTACGCGCGGGGCCAGCTTGTCGGCGGCAAACTGCTGGGCGCTGTCACGCACCATGCGCTCTTCTTCGGTCAGTTGCTGATCGAGCAGCAGCGGGTCGATCCAGTTGAAGCTTGCCTTGGCCATCGCGAAAACCTCGAAATCAGACAGTGATAGGGCGGGTATCTGCGCAGCCGCACTGCGCTCGCCGGTGAGTGGATTGATCGTAGGCGGCTTGTGGCAGGCAGGCAAACGAGTATTGCGCACGCAGTTGTGCGAGTTGCTCACTTCGAGATAGCTTTAGTCGGCCTGTTTAACCGATCAAAGTGAGGGTGACGCACAGATGCGCCGCAAGATTCCCAGCACCGCCGCCCTTATCGCGTTCGAGTCTGCTGCTCGGCACCAGAGTTTCACCAAAGCGGCGCAGGAACTGAGCCTGACTCAGGGCGCAGTGTGCCGGCAGATAGCCGCGCTGGAGGCCTTCCTTAATATCGAGTTGTTCCGCCGTTCGCGCCGTGGCGTGCTGCTGACGGAGGCCGGGCAATCCTACGCGCGGCGGGTGGCCGGACAGCTTGATGCCGTGGAGCGCGACACCCTGGCGGTGATGGGCCAGCAGGGCGCGATGAGTATCGAACTGGCGGTGGTGCCGACCTTTGGTACGCAGTGGTTGCTACCGCGCTTGAAGGATTTTCAGCGCCTGCACCCGGAGATCACGGTCAACCTGACCAACCGCACGCGGCCCTTTCTGTTTGCCGATACCGAGTTCGACGCGGCGGTGTACTTCGGCGATGGCGACTGGTCCGGTACCCAGGCCCATCTACTGATGGGCGAAAACCCGATGCCGGTGTGCAGCCCTTCGTTGCTGGGCGGCCAGGCGGCGCTCAGTGCCGAGCAGATCGCCAACCTGCCGCTGTTACAGCAGACCACGCGGCCTTACGCTTGGCGTCAGTGGTTCAATGCCCAGGGGGTGAGTACCGTGCGAGACATGACCGGGCCGCGTTATGAGCTGTTCTCCATGTTGGCCCAGGCGGCCATGCACGAAATGGGCGTTGCACTGATTCCGCCGTTTCTGATTCGCCGTGAGTTGGATGAGGGACGGCTGGTGATTGCTGTGCCGTTGAGCCTGCCGACCGACAAGGCGTATTACCTGATGATTCCCGAGCGCAAGTTGGAATCGGCGGCACTGTTGTTGCTGCGCGACTGGCTGGTGCGCGAGGCGCATGCCTATGCCCTGGTCCATGGCTTGAAATAGACAACGGTCTGTCAGGTTGTTGGCGAGAAAGACCGTCAAAGCTTCGGCGGCAATTGGTCGGAAAAACCGTTACCTCGCGAGAAAGGCCCCCCAGCGTGCGGGCTTGATCAATGTTGACCCCGTAGTCAGCTATCTGGATGGCTACACTTACCCGCCTACCGGCGCGTGCCAGGTGTTGCATTTTTTGCACACAAATGCCCCTGCAGCCCCCTGAAACAGTGGTTCTACCGGTTTATCAGGGGTATCGCCGTTGATCTGATGGCGCTGCATTTACGTCAAGAATGTATAAACCCTACTTTGCTTCGCTCGACTGGCTATAAGCCTTGCTCCACAAGGCCTTACGGGTTTTTGCTGGTTGTGAGGTCATGCAGTGACTTGTAGTTATCGCAAGGTTTTACTTCATAACGCCTTGAAGGCTATGGCCTTCGCCTGCAAAATGCCGCGCCCCGCTTGTATCAATGCTGTTTGCAGGTCGGGTTTGTGCTGATCCTCCCCATTGCCCGCGTGCCACCCGCAGTGCGCCGGTTCACTAAAAAGATCACGCAGGAGAATTGAAGTGCACATCGGTGTTCCTCTCGAAACCCATGCTGGTGAGACGCGCGTTGCCGCAACTCCCGAAACCATCAAGAAGCTGATCGGCCAGGGCCATCAGGTGACTGTGCAAACCGGTGCCGGCGTCAGCGCCAGCATTCCGGACAGTGCCTATGAAGCCGTTGGCGCCGCCATCGGCAATGATGCCGCTGCTTTTGGTGCCGATCTGGTGCTCAAAGTGGTTGCGCCGACCGAAGCCGAGTTGGCCCACATGAAAACCGGCGCGGTGCTGGTTGGCATGCTCAACCCGTTCAGCAACGAAACCATCGCCCGCATGAATGCCCGCGGCATCACCGCCTTTGCCCTGGAAGCTGCGCCGCGCACGTCCCGCGCACAGAGCCTGGATGTACTGAGCTCGCAAGCCAACATCGCCGGCTACAAGGCCGTGCTGCTGGCGGCGCATCACTACCCGCGCTTTATGCCGATGCTGATGACGGCGGCCGGTACGGTCAAAGCCGCACGCGTGCTGATTCTTGGTGCCGGTGTGGCAGGTCTGCAAGCCATCGCGACGGCCAAGCGCCTGGGTGCGGTGATCGAGGCCTCCGACGTGCGTCCTGCCGTGAAGGAGCAGATCGAGTCGCTCGGCGCCAAGTTCGTCGACGTGCCGTTCGAGACCGATGAAGAGCGTGAGTGCGCCCAAGGCGTGGGCGGCTATGCCCGGCCGATGCCCGCCTCGTGGATGGAGCGTCAGGCCAAGGCGGTGCACGAGCGCGCCAAGCAGGCTGACATCGTCATCACCACCGCACTGATTCCGGGCCGCAAGGCGCCGACTCTGCTGCATGAAGCCACTGTGGCGGAAATGAAACCAGGTTCGGTGATCATCGATCTCGCGGCGGCGCAAGGCGGCAACTGCCCGCTGACCGAAGCCGAGCAGGTGGTGATCAAGCATGGCGTGACCATCGTGGGCCACAGCAACCTGGCGGCCATGGTGCCGGCGGATGCTTCCGCGCTGTATGCACGCAACCTGCTGGACTTCCTCAAGCTGGTCATCGACGGCGAAGGCAAGTTCCACCTCAACCTTGAAGACGACATCGTCGCTGCGTGCCTGATGTGCCGCGATGGCAACGTCGTGCGCACTAACGGCTAAGGGGAGTACCGCTCATGGATATGATTTCTGACGGCATCTACAACCTGATCATCTTCGCGCTGGCCATCTATGTGGGCTACCACGTGGTATGGAACGTCACCCCGGCCCTGCACACCCCGCTGATGGCGGTAACCAACGCGATTTCCGCGATCGTCATCGTCGGCGCCATGCTGGCCGCTGCCCTCACCGTGACCCCGCTGGGCAAAGCCATGGGCACCCTGGCGGTGGCCCTGGCGGCGGTCAACGTGTTCGGTGGTTTCCTGGTAACCCGGCGCATGCTGGAAATGTTCAAGAAGAAAGCGCCCAAGGCGCAGGCGGAGAAGCACTGATGAGCATGAACCTGATCACTGTTCTCTACCTCGTTGCCTCGATCTGCTTTATCCAGGCGCTTAAAGGCCTGTCGCACCCGACCACGTCGCGTCGCGGCAACCTGTTCGGCATGATCGGTATGGGCATCGCGGTGCTTACCACCGTCGGCCTGATCTACAAGCTCGGTGCTGAAATTGCCACCCAGGGCATCGGTTACGTGATTGTCGGCCTGCTGGTCGGCGGTACCGCTGGCTCGATCATGGCCAAGCGTGTGGAAATGACCAAGATGCCGGAACTGGTCGCCTTCATGCACAGCATGATCGGCCTGGCTGCGGTGTTTATCGCCATTGCCGCCGTCGTCGAACCGCAGTCCCTGGGTATCGTTGCGGCCCTGGGTGATGCAATCCCGGCCGGTAACCGTCTGGAACTGTTCCTCGGTGCGGCCATTGGCGCGATCACCTTTTCCGGTTCGGTCATCGCCTTTGGCAAACTCTCGGGTAAATACAAGTTCCGCCTGTTCCAGGGCGCACCGGTACAGTTCAAGGGCCAGCACCTGGTCAACCTGCTGGTTGGCCTGGCCATCATCGGCCTGGGTCTGTACTACACCTTCACCGGCAACATCACCGCCTTCGCCATTCTGGTGGCCCTGGCCTTCGTCATCGGCGTGCTGATCATCATCCCGATTGGCGGTGCTGACATGCCGGTGGTGGTGTCGATGCTCAACAGCTACTCGGGATGGGCGGCGGCCGGTATCGGCTTCTCGCTGAACAACTCGATGCTGATTATTGCCGGTTCGCTGGTGGGTTCTTCGGGCGCGATTCTCTCGTACATCATGTGCAAGGCGATGAATCGCTCGTTCTTCAACGTCATCCTCGGTGGCTTTGGTGGCGCGGCAGATGCCGGCGGCCCAGCCGGTACCCAGGAAGCGCGTCCGGTTAAGTCTGGCTCGTCCGACGACGCCGCCTTCCTGCTGA
The DNA here is from genome assembly GCF_003060885.1 of Pseudomonas sp. HMWF032. Taxonomy (GTDB): domain Bacteria; phylum Pseudomonadota; class Gammaproteobacteria; order Pseudomonadales; family Pseudomonadaceae; genus Aquipseudomonas. The sequence continues at coordinate 432,665 of NZ_QAIG01000013.1, read as the reverse complement.
CCAACGCCGACACCGTGATCATCGTTCCGGGCTACGGCCTCGCGGTAGCCCGTGCCCAGCACGCACTGATGGAGCTGGCCGAGAAGCTGACTCACCGCGGCGTGACCGTGAAGTACGCGATTCATCCGGTTGCCGGTCGTATGCCGGGCCACATGAACGTTCTGCTGGCTGAGGCCGAAGTGCCTTACGAGCAGGTGTTCGAGATGGAAGACATCAACTCCGAGTTCGGCCAGGCCGACGTGGTGCTGGTGCTGGGCGCCAACGACGTGGTCAACCCAGCCGCGAAGAACGATCCGAAGTCGCCGATCGCCGGCATGCCGATCCTCGAGGCCTACAAAGCCAAGACTGTGATCGTCAACAAGCGCTCGATGGCCAGCGGTTACGCCGGCCTGGACAACGAACTGTTCTACCTGGACAAGACCATGATGGTCTTCGGCGACGCCAAGAAAGTCATCGAAGACATGGTTAAAGCGGTGGAGTAACACGCGCCGCAGCGTTGCTGAAAGAGCCCGGCCTTCGCGCCGGGCTTTTTTATGCGCGTATATCCCGCCGTTGGGCCGATTTGCGCAAACAACAGTGCCCACGCCCTTAATTGTCTGATCGATCAGAAAACGCTGTTAACCCGCGCAGAATCTGAAAAACAGGTCAGCTGTCACAGCAGTGCAATGCGTAACTGTACTGGTTATAAATCACTGCTATTTTTATATAAGGCAGTTAATAAGTCTGGTAATTCCATAATTTCAGAGCGAATCACTTATTAGCATTACAGTTAACGCAATAAAATACAGCACAGTTACAAAGCAACCTATCTATTAGCCCTGCAATTCAATTCAGCTGTGGCTACAGCGCCATGGGTGTGCGCTGCATAATTCTCCCATCGCAACACACCACTGACCCGCCACAAGCGGAAGGATGATCACCATGGAACGTACCCTCAGTTCCGACCTGTTTTTCGACCACAGCCAATCCACCGGCTCCAGCGCCCTGCCGCTGCGTATCTTCACCACTGTTCTGCAATGGCAGCGCCGCGTTGTTAGCCGCCGCCAGCTGGCGCGCCTTGATGGCCGTCTGCTTGCCGACGCCGGCATCAGCGAAGCACAGCGTCATGCTGAACTGAGCAAGCCCTTCTGGCGTTAAGCGTCACCAAGCACCGATTTCTGCTCCTCCCTTAATGGGATTTTTGAAAGCTCCAGCGCCCTGCGTGTTGGGGCTTTCTTTTTATGTGCCGGGAAAGTGCTCAGGCCGTTGACTGGTTGCAACAGTCTGCTGTGCTGCTAAGCGGTACAGTTCTTATAAAAAGCCTACTGCGCCATAACAATTTTCAGGCGCTGTCTCTGACCCTGCTCTCCGCTTCTGCGCACCATAGGTTGCCTTTTTTCGTCTTTGACAAGGAGTTGCGCTATGGAACGCACAATCAAGCATGAGCCCTCGCAAAACACTCAGGTGGATCAACCGCTTTGGTTACGCGCCTATCTAGCATTCTGTGGCTGGCAGCGTAATAGAGATGTTCGCAGACAACTGGCGCGCCTTGATAGCCGTCAGTTGGCCGACGCCGGCATCACCGAGGCGCAGCGTCAGGCCGAGTTGGCAAAGCCGTTCTGGCGCTAGGCCGCCGGGCAACCAACCCGCACAGCCGGGGTCTACACTGAACCCAGCCTGTCTGTTGGGCCATTTTCAGGAGTGTGGATATGAATGTGATAAAGACCTTGAGCCTTGCTGCATTAATGGCTCTGGCAGGCACGGCTGGCGCGACCAGCTTTGTGGTTACCACCGATGCGGTGGTGGGAGCGATTGGGGCGACCTCGGAAGCGATCTCCGATGTGTCCTCGTCTTTTACCGATGACAAGATTGTGCTGGTCGCGCGCGATGACGCCGCTGCGTTTGTCGCCAGCCAGGGCAACATCCGTGGAGTGCACCTGGAGGCCGCTCTGCAGCATATCCGTCAGCAGGTACCGACGCTGCAGGGCGACGACATGCAGCTGGCGACGGCAATCCTCAGCCTTTGAACGCGCCGCCAGCGCTTGGCCAGAAGCGCTGGTGGAACTGTGCGGCACACTGCCCGTCTAAGCAGGCCCATCCGACGGAATGGCTGATTTTTGGAGATGCATATGCGCCCTATCTTGCTCAGTACCCTGGTTGCAGCTGTACTGCTCAGTGCCACCGCACAGGCGCAAACCCTGGTGGCGACCAGCAATATCATCGTGCGTGCGCTGGATCGTTCCTTCGATTTCACCTCGGATACCACCACGTCCATTCGTGATTCGAAAGTCGTGCTCGCGGCGCGTGACGATGCGGCCAGCTTTGTTGCCAGCCAAGGGCAGTTCCGTGGTGCCCAGCTGGAAGCGGCCATCGGCATCATTCGTAGCCACGTGCCTGAAGCGCAGAGCGCTTCCGATCTGGTACTGGCCGAAGCCATCCTGGCGCTGTGAGTTGGTCGCGTACCTGGCTGCTTGGGTTGGCGTTACTGGCCAGCACCTGTAGCCAAGCCGAGTTGCGCCTGCAACTCACGGATGCCGAACTCAGTCCTGCTGAGCGCCAGGCTAGCCAGCAACTGCTGCAAGACGCCTTGGCCGCTTTGCCGCCACGCCTCAAGCAGCAACTCGACCGTCGCGTGAGCGTGCGTTGGCGCAATCTGCCTGCGCAGGTGTATGGCCGCGCCGGGCGTTTCAGCGGCATTGAACTGAATAGCGCGTTGCTGCCTGGGTTAAGCGACGGCAGTCGCACCACCACCCTGACCTCACGTCCTCATGGCACTGTGCGCCGCGAATTGTTGGCGACGGTGCTGCACGAAATTACCCATCTCTATGACCGCGCCCAGCTCTGGCCGCAGGTAGAGCGGCAACTGCAACACCAGTGCCGTCAGCGCGAGCAGAGCCTGGGTGCTGTTGGCCTGCCGGATTACTGTCGGGGACAGACGGCGCGGCGCTTTACCCTGAGTGATGATCCGCTGCTGCTCGACCTGGCCGGCTGGCCGCAGCAGGTCGGCCGGCGTGGTACGCGCGAGCAGGACAATCATCAGGTCGCGCGCAGCCCGGATAGCTACGAACTGAGCAACCCACGCGAGTTTCTCGCCGTCAACATGGAGTATTTCCTCCTCGACCCTAGCTACGCCTGTCGCCGGCCTTCGTTGGCACGCTACATGAGCGCGCATTTCGCCTGGACGCCGGCGAATCAGCAGCCTTGCGCTGAAGGCTTGGCCTACCTGAATGCCGGGCGCGACTTCGCTCGCCAGCCGCTGGGCAGTATCGACCCGCAGCGGGTGTATCAGGTGGATTACCTGCTGGCCGAAGCCAACGATGCACTGGCCAGCCGTTGGGGCCACAGCATGTTGCGTCTGGTCATCTGCGCGCCTGGTCGGCCGCTGGGGCCGGACTGTCGGCTGGATCTGCAGGAGCACCTGGTGCTGTCCTATCGGGCCTTTGTTGGTGATGTGCAGTTGTCCAGTTGGGATGGCCTGACGGGTGCCTACCCTTCGCGGCTGTTTGTGCTGCCACTGGAGCAGGTGATCGAGGAATACACCAAGGTGGAGCTGCGCAGCCTGGCCTCGGTGCCGCTCAGGCTGAACCGTGTGCAGTTGGAGCATTTGGTGACCCGCGCCGTCGAGCAACACTGGAGCTATGACGGCGACTACTGGTTCCTTTCCAACAACTGTGCTGTGGAAACCCTCAAGCTGCTGCGCAGTGGTACTCAGCATCCGCGTCTGCACGCGCTCGACAGCATCATGCCCAATGGCCTGCTCGACACCCTGCTGGCGCGTGGTCTGGCCGACCGCAGCGTACTGGCTGACGATGCCGAGGCATTGCGTCTGGGCTATCGCTTCGACTCGTTCCGTGACCGTTACCAGGCCATGTTCAGTGTGCTGCAGGCACAGCTGCCGATTGAACAGACCCAAGTCGAGGACTGGCTGGCCTTACCGGCGGAGCAGCGTCAGCCCTGGTTTGCTCGCGCCGATCTGCGCACCAGCGCGGCCCTGCTGCTGCTCGAGCAGGCGGCACTGCGTCGGCAACTGCTATTGGCTCAGGATGAGCTCAAGCGCCGTTACCTCAGTGGCCGTGATGGTGTTGATCCCACGCTGAACAAGGCCGGTGGTGCGTTGCATCAGATCCTCGCCAACAGCGGTTTTCTCAGTCGCCCGGCGGAATTGCTCGAAGGCGGCTACGGCCTGCCGCAGCGCGCCGAATGGCAGCGACTGGAAACCCAAAGCCAGGCGCGCCAGCAGCAATTGCGCCAGCTCAGTGACAACCTCGACCAAGAAGTGCGCACTCTGCTGGAGCCGGCTCGTTTGGCCGAGATGCAAGCCACTGAAACCAACCTGACGCAACTGGGTGCGCATCTGCGTGCCCTGCATAAATCCGGCGGCGGCCTGCAGTTGCCCTAGCCCATGATTTCCTGGTCTTCCTCGGGCAGCTGCGGGTCGAGGTGCAGCCAGGGCAGGCGGCTTTGCACCCAGATATGCCGATCCGCCGGGGCCAGTTCAGGCTCGTCCAGCGTAGCGACGGTTACATCCAGGGTCTCCGGACTGAGCTGGGTGAGCAACGCCAGATGCGCGCCGCATTGCCCACAGAAATAACGTGTGCAACTGGCTGACGAGGCGTACTCGCGCGGCCTGCCGGCCAGCCAGCGAAAGCTCGTCTGCGGCACGCTGATCCAGGTCGTGACGATGCCGCCCGTGCTGCGTCGGCAGATCGAGCAATGACAGTGGGCAATGTCGCGTAGCGGCGCGCTGAACGCATAACGCAAGGCACCGCAGTGGCAACCGCCCTGATGGATAGCAGACATAGGACGTCCTCGTCGGGATGCTCAGGTCAATTAGCCTAATCCCGACATCGGCCTTGCGTCACGCGATAGGGCTGACCAATATGAGCGCTGACCACCGCCGGGGGCTCCCGTGACCGAACTGTTGTTGGCCTTGTGGCCATTGTTTGCCCTGATCGTTGCAGGCTGTTACCTGCGTCGCTGGGCGTTCCCCAATGAGGCGTTTTGGCCGGGTGCTGAGCGGCTGAACTATTTCATACTGTTCCCGGCGCTGCTGTTCAGCAGCCTGGCGACGGCGCCGCTGGATAATCCGGCGTTGCCGCGCCTAGGTTTGGCGGTGCTGCTGGCGCTGGGTATTGCCTGGCTGGCGCTGTTGCTGGTGCGACGGGTGCGGGGTTGGCCTGCAGGGCGTTTTGGCGCGTTCAGCCAAGGCATTCTGCGTTTCAATACCTATCTCGGCTTGGCGGCGGTGGGCAGCCTGTTTGGCCAAGAAGGCCTGACCCTGGCGGCCATCATGCTCGCCCTGATGGTGCCGACGGTGAATGTGCTGTCCGTCTGGTCGCTGACAGCCGAGCGTGGCGTCAGTGCGCGCAGACTGTTGCTGCCGATCCTGAAGAATCCGTTGATCCTAGCCTGCCTGGGCGGCGCGCTGGTCAACCTCAGTGGCCTTGGCCTGCCGGGCGGCAGTGACCGTCTGCTTAGCCTGCTGGCAGCCGCGAGCCTGCCGCTGGGTCTGCTCTGTGTCGGTGCGGCGCTGAAACCGGAGCAGTTGGGCGGCGAGATTCCGGCCCTGGGGTGGAACAGCCTGCTGCGTCTGCTGGGCATGCCCTTGCTGGCCTGGCTGGTCGCCGATGGTCTGCATTTACCGGCGATGGAAAGCACGGTGTTGGTGTTGTTCTTTGCCCTGCCAACCGCGCCTACTGCCTATGTACTGACCCGTCAGCTGGGCGGTGAGAGCCAACTGATGGCCGGTATCATCACCCTGCAAACCCTGCTGGCGGCGGCCAGCTTGCCGCTGTTGTTGCTACTGGTGGCTGGCTGATGCATATCCCAGGAAAGGGCGGGCGGACGCTCGAAGCTTGGTGATGCTTATAAATTACTGTATTTATATACAGTAATTTATGGAGCCAGCCCATGTCCGTTTCTTTGCCGCCGCGCGGTCGCGGGACCGCCAGTAATCCACATAACCGTTTTGCGCCGCAGCGCATTATCGCCAGCGATGACGGCTGGTTTCAGGAGGTGCCGCCCAGCCGGGCAACCGAGGTGCGCAGCGAAACCGCAAAAAGCATCATCACCCGCAACCAGTCGCCGGACTTGCCCTTCGACCGCTCGCTCAATCCCTACCGTGGCTGTGAACATGGTTGCATTTATTGTTATGCCAGGCCCAGTCACGCCTACTGGGATCTGTCGCCGGGGCTGGATTTCGAAACCAAGCTGATCGCCAAGACCAACGCCGTGGCGCTGCTTGAACAGCAACTGAGCAAGCCTGGTTATGTCTGTGCGCCGATCAACCTGGGTTCCAACACCGATCCTTATCAACCGATCGAGCGTCAGCATCTGCTGACGCGCAACAGCCTCAAGGTGCTGCTTGACTACCGTCACCCGGTCACCATCGTTACCAAGGGTTCGTTGATTCTGCGTGACCTCGATCTGCTCACTGAGCTGGCGCAGCAGCGGCTGGTGGCGGTGATGATCAGCCTGACCACCCTGGATGACGAACTCAAACGCATCATGGAGCCGCGTGCCGCTGCGCCGGCAGCGCGCCTACGGGCGATTCGCGTGCTGCGTGACAACCGTATTCCGGTTGGTGTGCTGTGTTCGCCCATGATCCCGATGATCAACGACATGGAGCTGGAGCACTTGCTGGCAGCGGCCAAGGAGGCCGGCGCGCAGAGCGCCAATTACATGCTGCTGCGCCTGCCACGTGAAGTGGCGCCGTTATTCGAGGAGTGGTTGCAGGCGCATTATCCGCAGCGCGCCGAGCATGTGCTCAGCCTGATCCGGCAGAGCCGGGGCGGTGCGCTGTATGACAGCCGTTTCGGTCAGCGTTTTCGCGGTGAAGGGGCGTTTGCCGAATTGCTCGCGCAACGCTTTGCCCTGGCCAGCAAGCGCCTGGGTCTGAATCGACGCGAGGCGTTCAACCTGGACTGCACGCGCTTCTGTCCGCCGGGTGGCCAGCTGGCGCTGCTGTAACAGGCGTGCAAGGTTGCCGTCAGCGCCTGCGCCAGTGACACTTGGCATGTGACTTGCCAGCCTGCTTGGCTGTCGCTTTAGCAGGTTTTTTCAGGTTCAGAGGTCGCAAACATGCCATACAAGCATCAGTTGATCCCGCTGCAAGGGCGCACAGGCACTGAGAGTGCCGAGGAAGCCTTGCAGATCATCTTTGATGGTTTCAAGCGCTTTCGCAGCGAAATATTTCCGCAGCAGGAAGACCTGTTCAAAAAGCTCGCCACTGCGCAGAACCCGCGCGCAATGTTTATCACCTGCGCCGACTCGCGGGTGGTGCCGGAGTTGATCACGCAAAGCTCGCCTGGCGACCTGTTCGTCAACCGCAATGTTGGCAACGTGGTGCCGGCCTACGGGCAGATGATGGGTGGGGTGTCCACCGCCATCGAGTACGCGGTGCTGGCGTTGGGCGTGCAACACATCATCGTGTGCGGCCACTCTGACTGCGGTGCGATGAAGGCCGTATTGGCCCCCGAGACCCTGGAGAGTATGCCGACGGTGAAGGCCTGGCTGCGTCACAGCGAAGTGGCGCTCAAGGTGGTCGAGGCGAACTGCGGCTGTGAAGGCCATGACAGGCTGGGTATTCTCACCGAGGAGAATGTGGTGGCCCAGCTCAATCACCTGTGCACCCACCCATCGGTGGCGGCACGGGTGGCCAGCGGCCAGCTGTTTATCCACGGCTGGGTGTATGACATCGAAACCAGCGAGATCAAAGCGTACGACGCGGTGAAAGGTGAGTTCCGATTGATCGGCGACGGCCCGCTGCCGATGGCCACCCCCCGTGCGCGCTATCTGCCGAGCAGCTAGTCAGCCACCGCGCGAGGGGTGAAGGCCTGCTATCCCGCCGCGCGGGTTTCATCCAGTTGCAGCTCAACCCCGAGCTGCCGCGACAGGCACGGCCAGCGTTGCCATGCCGCATCGGTCTGTGGATTGTGCAGGCGCTCGCGGTAGGCCTGTACCGAGTCCAGGGCAAAACTGGCATCGTCGAGCATACCGTCGACGGCATGGTGCACAGCCTCATCCAGCTGGTTGGCAAAGGCTTCGCCAATCAGTTGGTGGGCAATCAGGTTGGCCACTGTAGTGTCCAGCGGGATCAACGGTGCGCCCAGGTGGGCGATATAGCGATCATTCACTTCCTCGACCAGGCGATGGGCCAGATAGGCCTCATCCAGCAATCCTTCCAAACCATCATGTCCGCTCATCAGTGCCGGAGGTTGCAGAAAGAACTGCTCGGCCACTTTCAGTACTGGCTTGATCTGCGCTTCGATTCCGGCTTCGCGTGCTACTTGTTGGGCCGCCTGCAGCAGCTCCGGTACTTGCTCGATATAAGCGCTGACAAAGCGCAACAGCACACCGTCGGTATCAATACTGGGCAGGCGAATGGACGGGTGTAACTGGTCCAGGTGGCGGCGCATCTGTGCGGCCAGTCGGCCCGTGCTGGCTTCATGTTGCTGGGCATGCTGAATCAGTTGCTGCAAGGCGGCGATGTTCATGACTGCTCCTGAAATGAGGACATGGGCGAGAACCTTAGCTGGCTCAACGCATTTGCTAAGACTCGATTGTCATAATTATTAAACAGTTATGCGAGTCAGCTATATAAGCCATCGCCGAGTTCTACCGTCCCCACGATTTCCGCGGCTTTCAGAGAGGGTTCTGGGGTCGCTGCCTGATTTCAGCGTCAGCGTTGCCAGGTGGGAGGCCGTGTCTATACTCGAATTCGAAAGGCAGTACCTGATGACTCCGAATTAGCAGCGGCGAAACAGTTTTCACAGGCATTTTCACCGTGGAAATGTGTGACTACTCAGCCAAAGACCGATTCGGCGGATAACAAGAAAAATTAAGGGGAACCCGCAATGATGCGACATCCACGAGTCTGGATGGGCCTCCTGTTGTGGTTGGTATTCAGCTCGGCACACGCCAGCTGGGGCGTCAATATGGCGCCAGGTGCCACCGAGGTCAGCCGCTCCGTTTTTGATCTGCACATGACCATCTTCTGGATCTGCGTCGTGATCGGTGTGATCGTATTCGGCGTGATGTTCTGGTCGATGCTTATCCATCGCCGCTCTACGGGGCAGGAGCCGGCACACTTCCACGAAAGCACCACGGTCGAGATTCTCTGGACCGTCGTTCCGCTGGTCATCCTGGTGCTGATGGCCATACCGGCCACCAAGACCTTGATCGAAATCTACGACTCCAGCGAATCCGAGCTGGATATTCAGGTCACGGGCTATCAATGGAAATGGCATTACAAATACCTGGGTGAAGACGTCGAGTTCTTCAGCAACCTGACCACGCCCAAGGATCAGATCAACAACAAAGCCACCAAAGGCGAGCACTACCTGCTCGAGGTGGACGAGCCGCTGGTGGTGCCGGTCGGCACCAAAGTGCGCTTTCTGATCACGGCCGCCGACGTCATCCACTCTTGGTGGGTGCCGGCGCTGGCAGTGAAGAAAGACGCCATCCCTGGTTTTATCAACGAATCCTGGACGCGTATCGACGAGCCGGGCATCTACCGTGGCCAATGCACCGAGTTGTGCGGCAAGGACCACGGCTTTATGCCCGTGGTGGTAGAAGCCAAGTCGAAAGAGGACTACGCGGCCTGGCTCGCCGAGCGCAAGGTGGCAGCGGCCGCTGAGCGTGAACTGACCACTAAAGAGTGGACCATGGACGAGCTGATGGCGCGTGGCGAGAAGTCCTATCAGACCAACTGCGCATCCTGCCACCAGCCAACCGGTGAAGGCCTGCCGCCTATGTTCCCGGCACTCAAAGGCTCGGCGATTGCTACCGGACCTGCGGCCGGTCATATCGGCATCGTGGTCAACGGCAAGTCGGGCACTTCGATGGCCGCTTTTGGCAAGCAACTCTCGGAAGTCGATATCGCCGCGATCATCACCTACGAACGCAACGCCTGGGGCAATGCGGTAGGCGACATGGTCACGCCGAAAGACATCCTCGCGTTCAAACAGGCTCAGGAGTAAGGACATGAGTGCAGTGATCGATCCGGGCCACGCTGGCCACGGTCATGCCGGACATGACCATCACCACGGCCCGGCCAAAGGCCTGATGCGCTGGGTGTTGACCACCAACCATAAAGACATCGGCACCATGTACCTGTGGTTCAGCTTCGCCATGTTCCTGCTGGGTGGCAGCATGGCCATGGTGATTCGTGCCGAGCTGTTCCAGCCGGGCCTGCAGATCGTGCAGCCGGAATTCTTCAACCAAATGACCACCATGCACGGCCTGATCATGGTCTTTGGCGCAGTGATGCCGGCGTTTGTCGGCCTGGCCAACTGGATGATTCCGCTGATGATCGGCGCGCCGGACATGGCCCTGCCGCGGATGAACAACTTCAGTTTCTGGCTACTGCCAGCGGCGTTCGGCATGTTGGTCAGTACGTTGTTCATGGAGGGCGGCGGACCGAACTTCGGCTGGACCTTCTATGCGCCGCTGTCGACCACCTACGCGCCGGAGTCGGTGACCTTCTTTATCTTCGCCGTGCACCTGATGGGTATCAGTTCGATCATGGGGGCGATTAACGTGGTCGCCACCATCCTCAACTTGCGCGCCCCCGGCATGACGCTGATGAAAATGCCGTTATTCGTCTGGACCTGGCTGATCACCGCTTTTCTGCTGATCGCGGTCATGCCGGTACTGGCCGGTTGCGTAACCATGATGCTGATGGACATCCATTTCGGCACCAGCTTCTTCAGTGCTGCCGGTGGCGGTGACCCAGTGCTGTTCCAGCATGTGTTCTGGTTCTTCGGTCACCCCGAGGTGTACATCATGATCCTGCCGGCGTTCGGCGCGGTCAGTGCGATCATTCCTGCCTTCGCCCGTAAGCCGCTGTTTGGCTACACCTCGATGGTCTATGCGACGGCAAGCATCGCCTTTCTGTCGTTTATCGTCTGGGCGCACCACATGTTTACCGTCGGCATCCCGCTGACCGGCGAGCTGTTCTTTATGTACGCCACCATGCTGATTGCCGTGCCCACCGGGGTGAAGGTGTTCAACTGGGCCAGCACCATGTGGCGCGGTTCGATGACCTTTGAGACGCCGATGCTGTTCTCGGTGGCCTTCGTCATCCTGTTCACCATTGGTGGTTTCTCCGGCCTGATGCTGGCCATCGCCCCGGCGGACTTCCAGTACCACGACACCTACTTTGTGGTGGCGCACTTCCATTACGTGCTGGTGCCTGGGGCTATCTTCGGCATCTTCGCCTCGGCCTATTACTGGCTGCCGAAGTGGACCGGGCACATGTACGACGAAACCCTCGGCAAGCTGCATTTCTGGATGAGCTTTATCGGCATGAACCTGGCGTTCTTCCCGATGCACTTTGTCGGCTTGGCCGGCATGCCGCGGCGTATTCCGGACTACAACATGATGTTCGCCAACTTCAACATGGTGTCGAGTATCGGCGCCTTCATGTTTGGCGCCACTCAGTTGCTATTCCTGTTTATCGTCATCAAGTGCATTCGTGGCGGCAAGCCTGCCGCAGCCAAGCCTTGGGACGGTGCTGAAGGGTTGGAGTGGACGGTGCCGTCGCCGGCGCCCTATCACACCTTCACCACACCACCTGAAGTGAAATAAGGACACCGACCGATGAGCGAAGCCCTGTCGACCCGCCGCCTGGTTATCCGCCTGTCACTGGTGGTGGTCGGCATGTTCGGCTTCGGTTTTGCCTTGGTGCCGATCTATGACGTGATGTGCCAGGCCTTTGGCATCAACGGCAAAACCGCTGGTGCTTATGAGGCTGGGTTGCAAAGCACCGATGAGTCGCGCCAGGTGCGCGTGCAGTTTCTCGCCACCAATGCCGCCGAGATGGTCTGGGAGTTCAGTCCTCAGGCCGATGAGGTTCTGGTGCATCCGGGCGAAAGCACGCAGATGCTGTTTGTCGCCTACAACCCCACGGATAAGCCGATGACCGCCCAGGCAATTCCCAGCGTGGCGCCGTCCAAAGCCGCTGCCTACTTTCACAAGACCGAGTGTTTTTGTTTTACCCAGCAGGTACTGCAACCCGGTGAGCGTATCGAAATGCCGGTGCGCTTTATCGTCGATAGAGACTTACCGGCAGATGTTCGCCACCTGACCCTGGCTTACACCTTGTTTGATATCACTGCGCGCAAACCGGCGGTGGCACAAGCGACCCTTAACCGGGCGACTCCATAAGGAGAACAATAAATGTCGAGTCACGAAACTCATGAAAACTATTACGTCCCGGCCCAGAGCAAATGGCCGATCATCGCCACGTTGGGCATGCTGTTCTCGGTGTACGGCGTGGGCACCTGGTTCAATGATCTGAAGGCGGACCGCGCCGACTCCAATGGTCCATTGATCTTCTTTATCGGCGGACTGTTTCTCGCCTACATGCTGTTCGGCTGGTTCGGCAATGTGATCAAGGAAAGTCGCGGCGGCCTCTACAGCCCGCAGATGGATCGCTCGTTCCGCTGGGGCATGAGCTGGTTCATCTTCTCCGAGGTGATGTTCTTTGCGGCGTTCTTTGGCGTGCTGTTCTACGTGCGTACCTGGGCCGGCCCCTGGCTCGGTGGTGAGGGCGACAAAGGGGTGAGCAACATGCTCTGGCCGGGATTCGAATACACCTGGCCGCTGCTCAACACGCCTGATCCGAAACTCTATCCCGCCCCCAGTGGGGTCATCAGTGCCTGGGGCCTGCCGCTGATCAATACCATCTTGCTGGTCACTTCCAGCTTTACCCTGACCTTCGCCCACCACGCGCTGCGCAAGAACCACCGCAAACCGCTGACCCTGTGGCTGGCGCTGACGGTGATTCTCGGTATCGCCTTTTTGGTGCTGCAGGTCGAAGAGTACATCCATGCCTACACCGAACTGGGCCTGACCCTCGGCTCGGGCATATACGGCGCCACCTTCTTCATGCTCACCGGCTTTCACGGTGCCCACGTGACCCTGGGCGCCCTGATGCTGAGCATCATGCTGATTCGGGTGATCCGTGGCCATTTCAGCCCCGAGCAGCATTTCGGCTTCGAGGCGGCGGCCTGGTATTGGCACTTTGTTGATGTGGTGTGGATTGGCCTGTTTGTCTTTGTCTATGTGCTGTGAGGTGCTTACCAGGTGACGTGGGAAACCAGTTGGCCGCTGTAGAAGCCCCAGGCAATAAGGGCAACGGTCAGCGCGGTAAGGGTCACGCGCACAGTCAGCGCGTTGACCACCCGGGAGGTTTTACCTTCGTCCTTGACCAGAAAGAACAGGCCACTGAATAGGCTGACCAGAGTAGCCAGTAGTAACAGGACGATCGCGGCTTTGAGCATGCGTGACTCCCAAGCGGAACTTCGGGGGAAGGGAAATGCGCTTCAGCTGCAGTATAGCCAGCTTGTGCAGGGCTTTAGGGAGGTTGCCATGAGCACCTTCCGTCCTGGCTGGCTGCCCAGCGTACTGGTGCTGCTGCTGTTTCCCTGCCTGATCGCCCTAGGCTTCTGGCAGCTGGCACGGGCCGAAGAAAAGCGCGAGCTGCTGGCCGCACACCAGGCCCAGCAACTGGCCGCCCCGATCAGCATCGATGAGCTGGAGCGTCAGCCCAATCCGGCTTACCAGCGCGTGCAGCTCCAGGGCTTCTTCGATGCACGGCATACCCTGTTGCTCGACAACCGCACCCGTGACGGCAAAGTCGGCGTCGAGGTGCTACAACCCTTCTATGACCAAATCAGCGGCCTTTGGCTATTGCTCAATCGCGGCTGGCTGCCTTGGCCGGATCGTCGCATCAGCCCAACCTTCGCTACCCCGGATACCCCGCTGCGTTTGCAGGCAACGGTGTATGTGCCTCCAGGGGAGACCTTTCAGCTCCAGAACACGCCACCGGCCGGCGGCTGGCCGCGTGTGGTCAGCGAGGTCAAGCCTGAAGCCTTGTGGCAGCAACTGGGGCGTGGTGGCCTGAGCTATGAGGTGCGCCTCGAGCCGGGTCCCGCGTCATTTCAAAGCGATTGGCCGGTTATCGCCATGAGTCCTGACAAACACCTCGGTTACGCCGTGCAATGGTTCTCCCTGGCGGCGGCTTTGCTCGGCCTGTTTATCTATCTCGGTCTATCTAATGCGCGGGAGATTCGCCATGAACCCAGCCATCGCCCTGCCTGAAGTGTCACCTAGTCAGCGTCGCCGTGGGCGGCTGCAGCTGATCCTGATTCTGGCCGTGGTTATCGGCCCGATGATCCTCGCCAGCGCCATGTATCAGTGGCGTTTCTGGGTGCCGGAAACCCGCAGCTACCACGGTGAGCTGATCGGCACCGGGCAGACCCGCGCCGACCTCGGGGTTGTCGGTGCCGAAGAACAGCGCTGGCAATTGCTGGTGACCGTTCCGGATGACTGCGATGCCGCCTGCAAGGAACTGGTGTTCCTCGCCCGCCAGGTGCATATCGGCCTCAACCGTGATGTCGGCCGCGCTGCCCATGGTCTGGCCACTGCTCAGCCGCTGAGTGATGACTACGACGCCCAGCTGCGCCGCGAATATCCGCAACTGGCGCGTTATCAGCTGCAGCTGGATGCCTACGGCAAAACCGCCGGCCAGGCCGAAGGTGCGCAACTGTGGATCGTCGATCCACACGGCAATCTGGTGCTGCGTTATGACGCCACCAGCAAGGGCAAGGCGATTCTCAACGACCTGCGGCATCTGCTGAAAATCTCACAAATTGGTTAATGCTGCCCTCGGCTAAGGACTGATGATGAGCAAGCCTGGTTACCGTTTTGCCCTGTTCGCCACCCTGCTGGCGGTCGTGGTCGTGCTGCTCGGTGCCTATACCCGCTTGACCCACGCCGGCCTGGGTTGTCCGGACTGGCCGGGTTGCTACGGCTTTATCGGCGTGCCGATGAGCGAGCACAAACAGACCCTGGCTGAGGCGCGTTTCCCTGAAGCGCCGGTGGAAGTGGCCAAGGGCTGGTACGAGATGATTCACCGCTATTTTGCTGGCGCTTTGGGGCTGGTGATTCTCGGTCTGGCGGTGCAGGCGCTGCGCCGTCGTGGCGAGGTGGGTCAGCCACTCAAACTGCCGCTGTTCTTGCTGTGCCTGGTGACACTACAGGCCGCCTTTGGCATGTGGACAGTGACCCTCAAGCTCTGGCCGCAGGTGGTGACGGCGCACCTGTTGGGCGGCTTTGCCACCCTCAGTCTGTTGTTTCTTTTAACCCTGCGTCTATCCGGCAAGGCGGCCGCCTTGGCCAATCTGCCGGCACGGCTGCGCAGCCTGGCAGTGCTCGGCCTATTGCTGGTGATCGGGCAGATCGCTCTGGGCGGTTGGGTCAGCAGCAACTATGCGGCGGTCGCCTGCGTCGATCTGCCGACCTGTCATGGCGAATGGTGGCCGGCGATGGATTTTGCCAACGGTTTTCACCTGACCCAGCATATCGGCCCCAACTACCTCGGCGGGCAGCTCGACAGTGATGCGCGCACCGCCATTCATATGACCCACCGTATCGGCGCACTGCTGGTCACCCTGGTGCTGCTGCTATTGGCCTGGCAATTGAAACGCCATGGCCTGTTGAGGCTTGCCGGTTTGCTGGTGCTGGCACTGGCGGTGCAAATCAGCCTGGGTATCAGCAACGTGGTGTTTCATTTGCCGCTGCTGGTAGCGGTGGCGCATAACCTCGGCGGCGCGGCGCTGCTGCTGACCCTGGTGCTGATCAATTACCGTCTGCGCCGCCCTGCATGGTTGGCATCCCCCGTGACAGAGACGTCTGCCGGCTTCGCCGCGCTGCCCGGCAAATAACCAGAACAATCGAGGAGAGACCTTATGGCTACTCTAGTGCGCGAACAGCAAGCCCATGCCACTTGGCGCGATTATCTGGAGCTGACCAAACCCCGGGTGGTGGTGCTGATGCTGATCACCTCCCTGGTCGGCATGTTTCTCGCCACCCGCGCAGGCGTTGCCTGGGAGGTGTTGATCTTTGGCAACCTGGGTATCGGTCTGTGTGCCGGCGCGGCGGCGGCGGTCAACCATGTGGTCGACCGGCGTATTGATTCGATCATGGCGCGCACCCATAAACGGCCGGTGACGGCCGGGCGTTTGTCACCGACTGCGGCGCTGGGCTTCGCCTTGCTGTTGGCGGTTGCAGGCATGGCCTTGTTGCTGACCTTTACCAACGAGCTGGCGGCCTGGCTGACCTTGGCCTCGCTGCTAGGTTATGCGGTGCTTTACACCGGCTTTCTCAAACGCGCCACGCCGCAGAATATCGTCATCGGCGGCCTGGCCGGCGCGGCGCCGCCGTTGCTCGGCTGGGTGGCAGTCACTGGACATGTCAGTGCCGAGCCATTGTTGTTGGTGCTGATTATCTTTGCCTGGACGCCTCCGCATTTCTGGGCCCTGGCCATCCACCGCAAAGAGGAATACGCCAAGGCCGATATCCCCATGCTGCCGGTGACCCACGGCGAGCACTACACCAAGGTGCATATTCTGCTGTACACCCTGGTGATGTTTGCCGTGACCCTGCTGCCTTACGCCATTCACATGAGCGGGCTGCTCTATCTCGCCTGCGCTGTGCTGTTGGGCGGGCGCTTTCTGTACTGGGCGGTGGTGCTGTACCGTGACAGCAAACCGCACGCGGCGATCAGCACCTTCAAGTACAGCATCTGGTATCTTTTCGCGCTGTTTATCGCCCTGCTGGTCGACCACTATCTGCTGTTAAACCTGTAATCGTTGGTGCCATGACCCGAACCCAGATCACCGTTTTTGTTCTCGTTGCCATCGTCGCCCTGGTGCTGGGGCTCACCGTCAATAAGGTGCTGACCAGCAAGGGCCAGGGTGACCCCACCGTGCTGCTGGATGCCGGCATCGTTCTGCTGCCACAAAGCCGCAGCCTGCCGGAGCTGAGTCTGACCAATCAGGACGGGCAGGCCGTGGCGGTTGATCAGCTCAAGGATCAGTGGAGCCTGCTGTTTTTCGGCTACACCTTCTGCCCAGATATTTGCCCGGCCACCCTCGCCCAGTTACGCCAACTGCAAGGTCAGCTACCGCCGGAAACCCTGGCCAAGTTGCGTATCGTGCTGGTCACGGTTGACCCCAATCGTGACACGCCGGAGCAGTTGAAGAAGTACCTGGATTATTTCGACGCTGGTTTTATCGGCCTGACTGCTGAGCAGGCGACCATCCAGAAGCTGGCAAATGCTGTCAGCATTCCGTTTATTCCGGCTGATACCAGCCAGGAAAACTACACTGTCGACCACAGCGGCAACCTGGTGCTGATTGGCCCCGATGGCAAGCAGCGTGGCTTTATCCGCGCGCCGATCAACAACACCAAGCTGGCCGCGCAGTTGCCCGGCCTACTTGATCGCCCGTAACCCGCTATTTGGCAAAGAGCTGACTGATGTCCTTGAACGCCTTGAATTCCAGGGCGTTGCCGCACGGGTCGAGCAGGAACAGCGTAGCCTGCTCGCCGACCTGGCCGGCGAAGCGCACATAGGGCTCGATCACAAATGGCGTGCCCTTGGCCTGTAGCCGCGCCGCCAGCGTTTGCCAGTCCTCCCAGCTCAATACCACACCGAAATGCGGCACTGGCACGTCGTGGCCGTCCACCGGGTTGCTGTGCGCGGCTTCCTGATGCGCCATCTTTGGCGCCTGGTGGATCACCAGTTGATGGCCGAAGAAATCGAAATCCACCCAGTGGTCGCTGCTGCGGCCTTCGGCACAGCCGAACACCTCGCCGTAGAAGTGCCGTGCGGCTGCCAGGTCGTAAACGGGAATTGCCAGGTGAAAGGGGGCGAGTGCCATGGGTGCGGTCCTTCAGGTTGCGGTCAGGAGATTCTCATCAGCAGCGATACTGATGAAAAGCGAATATCCTTGCTCGCAAGCGCCAATAAAATTGATCAATCGGGGCGTCGATGCTGCGCGAATTGAAAACCTTTGTAGCCGTGGCCCGCTACGGCACCTTCGCTGCGGCTGGGCAGCAGGTGGGTCTGACCCAGTCGGCGGTCAGCGCACAAATGCGCGTACTGGAGCAGAGCCTGGGCGTTCGGTTGTTCGAGCGAAGTGGGCGTTCGGCGGTGCTCAATGCGGCCGGTCGGCATGCCTTGCCGCTGGCGGAGCAGATGCTTGGGTTGTATGCGCAGATGGCCTTGCCGACCAGCGCGGCCGAGTGGCAGGGCGAACTCAAGGTCGGTTCGATTGCCACCCTGCAGACCGGCCTGCTGCCCGAGGCCTTGCCGCGATTTCGTGCAGTCGCGCCATGCGTCGAATTGAAGCTGGTGCCCGGCGTGTCGCTGAACCTGCTGAGCCAGATCGATGCCGGCGAACTCGATCTGGCGCTGTTGATCAAGCCGCCGTTCGAGCTGCCCAAGGAGCTGCTGCAGATCAGCCTGGCGCGCGAGCCGTTTGTGCTGATCACCCCGCTCAGCGTGACGACGGATGAGCCGCTGCAGATCCTCGCCGAACAGCCGTTCGTGCGCTACGACCGGCGCTCGTTCGGCGGTCGGCGGGTCAACCAGTTCCTCCGCGAGCATCGCTTAGTGGTGCAGGAAGCGCTGGAGCTGGATGAGCTGGAGGCTATCGTGCGGATGGTCGAGTGCGGCCTTGGCGTCTCGCTGATTCCGCGTGCCGGCCTGTGGCTGCAGCGGCCGACGCAGTTGCGGGTGATCGAGCTGGGCGAGCTGACCTTCTACCGCGAACTGGTGGCGATATTGCGCCGCGCTCAGCGTCAGCCTGCTCTGGACTGCCTGCTGGACTGCCTGCGTGAGGCGGCCCTAAATGACAAACCCCGCACGGGGCGGGGTTTGGCTGAGGGTGCAGCAAACGCGGCGTCTTAGAACGCCGGAACGACAGCGCCCTGATACTTCTCAGCGATAAAGGCTTTCACTTCGGCGCTGTTCAGCGCCTTGGCCAGTTTCTGCAGGGCCGCGTTGTCCTTGTTGTCGGCACGCGCGACCAGGATGTTGACGTACGGCGAGTCGCTGCCTTCG
>NZ_QAIG01000013.1:394174-413763 GCF_003060885.1 Pseudomonas sp. HMWF032 | reverse complement strand
GGCCAGCGCGTCCTTGGTTGGGTTGAGCTTGGCTTCCAGGGCGTAGTTGGTGTTGATCAGCGCCAGGTCGACCTGAGTCAGCACGCGCGGCAGGGTGGCCGCTTCCAGCTCACGTACCTTGATGGCTTTCGGGTTCTCGACGATGTCTTTCGAGGTGGCGAGGATGCCCGCTTCCGGCTTCAGGGTAATAATCCCGGCCTTCTGCAGCAGCAGCAGGGCGCGGCCGCCATTGGTGGCGTCGTTCGGGATCACCACGTTGGCGCCTTGTGGCAGGTCGGCCAGTTTCTTGTGCTGGCTGGAGTATGCGCCGAAGGGCTCGACGTGAACGCCAGCTACGCTGACCAGCTCGGTGCCACGGCTCTTGTTGAACTCATTCAGGTACGGCTGGTGCTGGAAGAAGTTGGCATCCAGGCGTTTTTCGGCAACCTGCACGTTCGGCTGCACGTAGTCGGTGAACACTTTGATGTTCAGTTCAACGCCGTTTTTGGCCAGCGCGGGCTTAACGAATTCGAGGATTTCCGCGTGCGGTACGGCAGTAGCGGCGACGCTCAGGCTTTCGGCCTGGGCGGAGAAGGCTGCCAGGGCAGCGAATGCAGCGATCAGTTTTTTCATCGTAAAGCTCCTTGTGGGATGTGTGCGGAGGCCGGCAGGTAACCAGTATCCCGCTGTCTTGTGCGCCTCGGAGGACGCATTATTTTCTGGAAAAGTGCACCACCAGCTTGTCGCCGACGGTTTGTAGAATCTGTACCAGCACCAGCAGGAGGATCACCGTCACGGCCATCACGTCTGGCTGATAACGCTGATAGCCATAACGCACGGCCAGGTCGCCGAGACCGCCGCCGCCAATCAGGCCGCTCATGGCGGTGTAGGACACCAGGGTAATCGCGGTCACGGTGATGGCCGCGATAATCCCGGGCAGCGCCTCGGGTAGCAGGGCGTTGACTACGATCTGCCGGGTGGTGGCGCCCATGGCCTGGGTCGCTTCGATAATCCCGCGGTCGACTTCACGCAGCGCGGTTTCCACCAGGCGCGCGAAGAATGGTGTGGCGCCCACTACCAGTGGTGGGATGGCGCCAGGTACACCCAGCGAGGTGCCAGTGACGATTACCGTGAAGGGGATCATCACGATCAGCAGGATCACGAATGGTACCGAGCGCAGGATATTTACCAGCAGCGACAGGAAGCCGTAGAAGGTCTTCTGCTCGAACATCTGCCGTGGGCTGGTGAGAAACAGCAGCACACCCAGCGGCAGGCCGAGCAGCACGGTAAACAGCATGGAGCCGCCGAGCATGCTCAGGGTGTCCAGGCTGGCGTAGCCGATTTCCGCCCAATCAACGTTGGGTAACAGGCGAATCAGTAAGACTTCCATTAGCGCAGCACCTCCAGATGCACGTCGGCGGCAGCAAAGCGCGCCAGCGCGGCGTCGAGGTCGCCGCCGGTCAGGGCCAGGGTCAACTGGCCGTAGGGGGTGTTCTTGATGCGGTCGATACGCCCGGCGAGGATGCTGTAATCCACCCCGGTTTCGCGGGCCACGGTGCCCAGCAGCGGTGCATAGGTGGCTTCGCCCTGGAAGGTCAGGCGCAGGATACGTCCGGCGACATGGGCAAAATCATCGCGCTGTTCGTTCTCGTCGATCTGCTCGGCTTCCTGCACGAAGCGCTTGGTGGTGGCGTGTTGGGGGTGCAGAAACACCTCGGCCACTGGGCCGGATTCGACGATCACCCCGGCATCCATGACGGCAACGCGGTCACACACGCGGCGGATCACGTCCATCTCGTGGGTGATGAGTACGATGGTCAGATTCAACTCGCGGTTGATTTCAGCCAGCAGCTGCAACACCGAGGCGGTGGTCTGCGGGTCGAGGGCACTGGTGGCCTCGTCGCACAGCAGGATCTTCGGCTCGGTGGCCAGGGCGCGGGCGATGCCGACGCGCTGCTTCTGCCCGCCGGAGAGCTGTGCCGGGTACTTGTTGGCATGGTCCTGCAGGCCGACCCGGGCCAGCAACTCAATCACACGGGTATTAATCGCGCTGCGCGGCAGCTCACCGGCCAGTTTCAGTGGCAGGGCGACGTTCTCGGCGACGGTCTTCGACGAAAGCAGATTGAAGTGTTGGAAGATCATCCCGATCTGCTGACGGAAACGCCGCAGACCCGTGGCGTCGAGCGCGGTGACGTCTTCGCCGTCGATCTCGATACGCCCGCCAGAAGGCTCTTCCAGACGGTTGATCAGACGTAGCAGGGTGCTTTTGCCGGCACCGGAGTGACCGATGATGCCGAACACTTCGCCCCGGGCAATCTGCAGATCGCTCGGTTGCAATGCGGGGATGTCCTGACCACTGACGCGGTACGCCTTGTGGACCTGATGAAAGTTGATCACTGCATAAACCTTTTGGGTTTCAACGTTGCCGGGTAGGCAGAAACGGCCGGCTAGTCTACCTGCCACTGTTTAGGCCGCAAAAATCTTTGTGGGCCTATGTTTATAGCTAAATCGCATTAATGGCTGGGCTGTTCCGCCCAGTGTAGCCAGCGCCAATGCAAACGACCGGGCAAGCCCGGTCGTGATCGCAGCGCACGTGGTTAACGCTGCGGGCTAAGCACCAGCTGCGGCACCTGGGCGGGCTTGATCACCTGGCTCATGCGCGGGCTGAAGCTCGGGTCCAGGCGCTTGATCCGTGCGTTAAGCAAGGAGGCGACCCAGGGGAAATCCTTGGCCTGGCGCACTTCGATGCGCACCGCGCAATTAAAGGCGACCATATCCGCCGCCACGCCGTCGAGCAGGCTGCGCAGGCGCTCGTTGTCCTTATTATCCAGCATCGGCATGCCAATCACGCTGCTGGCGGCGGCGGGGTCGATCAGCCGTGCCTGTGCCTTGGCTGGCGCGGGCTCTGTGGCTGGCGGGGTATTCGGCAGCTGAGTGTCCTGAATCGCGGCGGCCTGGCGTTCGGCGGCCAGGCGCAGCTGGCGCGCTTGCTCCAGGCGGGCGGCTTCGGCCTGGACAGCCGCCTGCTCGGCGGCACGGCGCTGCTGTTCGGCGGCGGCCAGTTTGGCTTCACGGGCCTGGGCGATGGCGCCATCCAGGCCGGTGGTCAGTGCCGGTGCCTGCGGCATCAGACTGCGGGCGCGGCTCAGGGCTTTGGTGGCGTTATCCAGATTACCGGCCTGCAGGGCTTTCTGGCCCTGTTGCAGATGGGCTTCGGCGAGCTGGCGCTGGTATTGCTCCAGGCGGGTATCGCCGGCCGCGCGTTGCTGCAGGTTACCCAGCTGGCTTTCGGCGCTGCTCAGGTCGCCGCTGGCCAGGCTCTGGTCGAGCTGGCGAAAGGCGCTGACCAAGTCATCCACCGGCAGGTTGGCCGGTTGCGGCGCACTTTGGCAGCCGGCCAGCAGCAGAACCAGGCTCAGGGCAAATCCACGGAAAACGAACGATGTCATGACTGCGCGTCTCGAATTGTGCAAAAAACGCGCAAGTTTACACTGCGCTGCCTGACACAACCAATTTTTCAGGCGGTACGTCTGGGAAGGGCAAAGCTCAGTAGAAACAACGCTGCGGCGCTGACCACAATGGATGGCCCGGCCGGCGTGTCCTGAAACCACGACAGGCTCAGCCCGCCGCCTACCGCGACGATGCCCAGCAGGCTCGCGCCGAACGCCATCTGTTCCGGAGTGCGCGCATGGCGCTGGGCGGCAGCGGCGGGAATGATCAGCAGGGAGGTGATCAGCAGCACGCCGACGATCTTCATCGCCACGGCGATCACCACGGCGATCAGCAGCATCAGGCTCAGGCGAATTGCCGCCACCGGCAGGCCTTCGACCTTGGCTAATTCTTCATGCACGGTAATCGCCAGCAACGGCCGCCAAAGCAGGGCCAGCAGCACCAGCACCAGGGCGCTACCGCCGATAATCCAGGCCAGGTCTGTTGGGCCGACGGCCAGTAGGTCGCCGAACAGATAACCCATCAGGTCGATGCGCACATCCTGCATAAAGCTCAGCACCACCAGGCCCAGCGACAGGGTGCTGTGGGCGAGGATCCCGAGCAGGGTGTCGGAGGCCAACGGTTGGCGGCTTTGCAGGGTGACCAGCAGCACGGCCAGCAGGACACAGCCCACGGTCACCGCCAGGGTCGGGCTGACATCCAGCATCAGCCCTAGAGCGACACCGAGCAGCGCGGCATGCGACAGGGTGTCGCCGAAGTAGGCCATGCGCCGCCACACCACAAAGGAGCCCAGCGGGCCGGCGACCAGCGCAAGGGCCAGGCCGGCGAGCAGGGCGTTGAGCAGAAAATCAGCCATGCGTGCAGCCATCTCCGTGAATATGCGGTTTGACCGGGCCTTTGATACTCAGGCCGTTAGGCGTTTCAGTGACCACCGCGCCATGCAGATCGTGCTCATGGTCATGGTGGTGGGTGTAGACGGCCAGGCTCTTGGCGTCCTCGCCGAACAGTTCGACAAAGGCCGGATCGAAACTGACCTGCTCTGGATGCCCGGAGCAGCACACGTGACGGTTCAGGCAGACCACCTGATCGGTGGTGCTCATCACCAGGTGTAGGTCGTGCGAAACCATCAGCACGCCGCAACCGTGGCGGTCGCGCAACTGGGTGATCAACCGGTACAACTCGGCTTGGCCTGCAACGTCGACGCCCTGCACCGGTTCATCCAGCACCAGCAGTTCTGGCTCGCGCAGCAGGGCGCGGGCCAGCAGCACGCGCTGCAGTTCGCCGCCGGAAATGCTTTGCAGCGGGCTGTCGAGCACCTGTTCGGCGCCCACTTCCGCCAGCGCTGCCTGCACATGGCTGCGCGTCACACCCGGCACCAGGCGCAGAAAGCGCAGCACCGAGAGCGGCAGAGTGGCATCCACATGCAGCTTCTGCGGCATATAGCCGACGCGCAGTTTGGGTTTGCGCCAGACGCTGCCGCTGTCCGGCTTGAGCAGGCCGAGTACAGCGCGCACCAGGGTGGTTTTGCCGGCGCCGTTGGGGCCGATCAGGGTGACGATCTCGCCGGGTTTCACGCTCAGCTGCACATCCTGCAGCACGCTCTGTCCGGCGAAGGTCACGCCCACCCCGGCGAGGCGGATCAGGGCGTCGCTCATGTCGGCTCCTGGCAGCCTGCGCAAAGGCCGACCACTTCCACCGTCTGGCTTTCCACGGCAAAACCGACCCCGGCCGCGCTGCTGATAATGGCGTCGCTGATCGTGGCCTGCTCCAGCTCGATGGCCGCATTGCAGCTTCGGCAAATCAGGAACTGGCCTTGATGAGCGTGTTCCGGGTGGCTGCAGCCGACAAAGGCGTTAAGCGAGGCAATGCGGTGCACCAGGCCGTTTTCCAGCAGGAAATCCAGGGCGCGGTAGACCGTGGGCGGCGCAGCGCGGCGGCCGTCTTCGTCGCTCAATACGCCGAGAATGTCATAGGCCCCCAGCGGCTTGTGGCTGGCCCAGACCAGTTCCAGCACGCGTTTGCGCAAGGCGGTCAGGCGCAGACCCTGGCGCGCGCAGATGGCTTCGGCCTCGGCCAGGGCATGATTGACGCAGTGGGAATGGTCGTGTGGGCGTGAGGCCAGCGGAGCTTGAGTCATGGGCAACGACGAATAAGGTGAGAGACGTTATTATATTACCCGTTCCTTCCCGCTTGAGTGCTCCCCGTGTTGCGTCTTTTTCCGGCTTTTGCCCTATTGTTTATCACCTTTCCCCTGAGTTTCGCGGTCCACGCCGATGTGCGTGTGCTGACCAGCATCAAACCGCTGCAACTGATCGCCGCTGCGGTGCAGGATGGCGTTGGCCAACCAGAGGTGCTGCTGCCGCCGGGCGCCTCACCACACCACTATGCGCTGCGCCCCTCCGATGTGCGCAGCGTGCGCGAAGCTGACCTGCTGTACTGGATCGGCCCGGACCTGGAAAGCTTCCTGCCGCGCGTGCTGGCCGGCCGCGACAAGCCGAGTGTGGCGGTGCAGGATGTTCCAGGTATGTCCTTGCGTCATTTTGGCGACAGCGATGCGCAACACGCCGAGCATCACGCCGATCACGAGGATCACGAGGATCACGAGGATCACGCACACGCCGCCGACCAGCATGACCACGCCCACCGCCCCGGCAGCCTGGATGCGCACCTCTGGTTGCTCCCGGCCAATGCCCGGGCAATTGCCGGCAAGATCGCCGCCGACCTGGCGCAGGTCGATCCGGCCAATGCCGCGCGCTACCAGGCCAATGCCAAGGCATTCGGCGAGCGTCTGGATGCCCTGGATCAGCGCCTGAAAAGTCGCCTGAATGGTCTGGCTGGCAAGCCCTACTTCGTTTTCCACGAAGCCTACGACTACTTCGAAGCCGCCTATGGCCTTAAGCACGCCGGGGTATTCAGCGTGCTTGGCGAGGTGCAGCCGGGTGCCCAACACGTGGCCGCCATGCGCGAGCGCTTGCAGCAAGCCGGGCCGAGTTGTGTGTTCAGCGAACCGCCGTTTCGCCCGCGCCTGGCGCAAACCCTGACCGCCGGCCTGCCGGTGACCCTGGCTGAGTTGGACGCCATGGGCGGCGCCTTGCCAGTGGATGCTGGCGGCTACGAAGCCCTGCTGGAAAACATGGCGGGCGAATTGGCCGGGTGTCTCGACGCGCTGTAATCGGCGCCCGGACCTTAGAAGGCGAACGGCAGCGCCAGCTCAACCTGCTGACGCTGGGCCAGGCGGCGCTGGAATTCTGCCGGGTCGTGGATCAGCACTTCCTGGCCGGCGAAGGATTCGGCGGCGATCAGGCGTGACAGCCAGAAGCGCACACAAGCGATGCGCAGCATGGCCGGCCACAATTCAGCTTCTGCCGCCGTAAAGGGCCGTAAACCGGCATAGGCACCGAGCAGCGCCTGCGCGCGCTTGTTGTCCAGGCTGCCGTCATCCCGCGAGCACCAGTCGTTCAGGGCAATCGCCAAGTCATAGAGCATCGGCCCCGAGCAGGCGTTGTAGAAGTCGATCACCCCGGCCAGGTGGTTGCCGTCGAACAGTACGTTATCGCGGAACAGGTCGGCATGCAGGTTGGCCTGCGGCAAGGCGAGGATGCGCGGCTTGAGTGTGTGGATCTCCGCCAGTGCATCGCGCAGCAGTGGCACCTGTTCATCGGGCAACTTCAGGGCCAGGCTTGGGCCTTCGGCGAGCATCCAGTCCAGGCCCCGATCACTCTTGCGCGGCAGCGGCTGATTGCGCGTGGCCAGGTGAATGCGCGCCAGCAGTGCACCGACTTCCTGGCAGTGATGCGGATTGGCCTCATGCACATGCTTGCCGGCCAGGCGCGGCTGCAGCAGCGCCGGTTTTTCCGCCAGGCTGCGCAGCGCCTCGCCGCTGGTCGTACGCAGGGCATAGGGCACCGGCAGACCTGCGTCGTGCAGCACATCGAGCAACTCGATAAAGAAGGGCAAGTCGGCGCTTGGGCCGCGCTCGATCAGGGTCAGAACGAATTCGCCCTGCTCCAGGCTGACGAAGAAATTGCTGTTCTCACTGCCCGCAGCAATACCCTGGAAGTCGCGCAAGCGACCCAGGCCATAGGGGGCGAGAAACGCCTCGAGCTCGTGTCGCTCAAGCGGGGTAAACACCGACATTGCAGAACTGCCTTCTTACCAGCTGAAAATTTCCCAGGCCGGAATCAACATATCCGGGCTGTCCGAGCGGACGAAGTTGCCATCGCTGCCATCGGCGCGTACCAGAAAGTACGGCTTGCCGCCTTTAGGGATGACCTTGACCGCGTAGAGAAAACCGTTGACCCGGTATTCATGGATGGTGCGGTCGCCGTCCTGGCGAATGGTTACATCCGGGTCGGCCGAAACCGGATCTTCGGCGTGGGCGACCAGGGTGGTGAATGCCAGCAGGCTGGCGAGCAACAGGCGATTGAGTGCGCGCATGATAACCTTGTCCCTTTGATTCCAATGGTGCGGCCATTCTACCGCCGCCCCCGCCGAAAAGGTTGATCCTGCTCATGAGCCAAGCCCCTCTCGTTCTGGTTGACGGTTCGTCTTACCTTTACCGTGCCTTCCATGCCCTGCCGCCGCTGACCACCTCCAAGGGCTTGCCCACCGGCGCGGTGAAGGGCGTGCTGAACATGCTCAAGAGCCTGCGCAAGCAGTACCCGAAAAGCCCATTTGCCGTGGTGTTCGACGCCAAGGGCGGGACCTTCCGCGATGAAATGTTCGCCGAGTACAAGGCCAATCGCCCGTCCATGCCCGATGAGCTGCGCGTCCAGGTCGAGCCGCTGCACGCCAGTGTCAGAGCCATGGGCTACCCGCTGTTGTGCGTCGAGGGCGTTGAGGCCGATGACGTGATCGGCACTCTGGCCCGTCAGTGCGCCGCCGAGGGCCGTGACGTGGTGATCTCCACCGGCGACAAGGACATGGCTCAGCTGGTCTGCCCGCACGTTACGCTGGTCAACACCATGACCGGTAGCGTCTATGACATCGATGGCGTGAAAGCGAAATTCGGTGTCGGTCCTGAGCTGATCATCGATTACCTGGCGCTGATGGGCGATAAGGTCGACAACATTCCCGGCGTGCCGGGCGTGGGCGAGAAGACCGCCCTGGGCCTGCTGGTCGGGGTCGGCGGTGGCCTCGATGTGCTCTACGCCAATCTCGATAAAGTCCCGGAATTGCCGATTCGTGGGGCCAAGACCCTGCCGGCTAAACTCGCTGAGCACAAGGACATGGCCTACCTGTCTTACGCCCTGGCGACCATCAAACTGGATGTGCCGCTGAATATCGCCATCGACTCGCTGCACCCAGGCGAGATGGATGTGCCGGCGCTGATGGAGCTGTACGCCGAGCTGGAATTCAAAACCTGGCGTGATGAACTGCTGCGCAGCAATCCGGCCCCGGCAGTCAAGGCCACGGTCGCAGCGCCGGCCGATGACCTGTTCGCCCTGACGCCTAGCGCCAGTGCCGCCGCTGTAGTCGCGTCAGCTCCAGTAGCCGCTGATGCACCGACTGCCGAGGTGGTTGTTGCCGAGTTGCCCGCCGGGGCAGCGTTGGGCGATTACCAGTGCATCCTCGATCAGGCGCAGTTCGATCAGTGGCTGGAGAAACTGCGCAACGCCGAGCTGATCGCTTTCGACACTGAAACCACCGGCCTGGATGCACAAAAGGCCCAGTTGGTTGGCCTGTCCTTTGCGGTCAAGGCCGGCGAAGCAGCCTATATCCCGGTCGCCCACTCCTATATGGGCGTGCCGACCCAGCTGGATCGCGATGCGGTGCTCAAGGCGCTGAAGCCGATCCTGGAAGACCCGAACAAGGCCAAGGTCGGCCAGCACGCCAAGTACGACATCAATATCCTCGCCAATGCCTCGACGCCGATTGCGGTGCAGGGTGTTGCGTTCGACACCATGCTCGAATCCTACGTGCTGGACTCCACCGCCACCCGTCACGATATGGACAGCCTGGCGCTCAAGTACCTGGATCACAGCAACATCCGCTTCGAAGACATCGCCGGCAAAGGCGCCAAGCAGCTGACCTTCGACCAGATCGACCTGGCCCAGGCTGCACCCTATGCCGCCGAAGATGCCGACGTGACCCTGCGTCTGCACCAGCACCTGTGGGCCAAACTGTCGGCCGAGCCGAGCCTGGCCAGGGTGTTGCACGAGATCGAGATGCCGCTGGTGCCGGTACTGGCGCGTATCGAACGCCAGGGCGCGTTGGTGGATGCCAAGCTGCTCGGCCTGCAAAGCAACGAGTTGGGCGAAAAGCTGGTGGCCCTGGAGCGTCAGGCGTTCGAGATTGCTGGCGAGGAGTTCAACCTGGCCTCACCCAAGCAGCTGGGCGTGATCCTCTACGAGAAACTGGGCTTGCCGGTGCTCAGCAAGACCGCCAAAGGCCAGGCTTCGACGGCTGAAGCCGTGTTGGCGGAACTGGCCGAACAGGACTTCGAGCTGCCCAAGGTGCTGATGCAGTACCGCTCCCTGAGCAAACTGAAAAGCACCTATACCGATCGTCTGCCGGAGCAGATCAACCCGCGCACCGGGCGTATCCACACCAGCTATCACCAGGCGGTAGCCGCGACCGGACGCTTGTCGTCCACCGACCCTAACCTGCAGAACATCCCGATTCGTACGGCCGAAGGTCGGCGTATTCGCCAGGCCTTTGTCGCACCGAAGGGCTACAAGTTGCTGGCGGCAGACTATTCGCAGATCGAACTGCGCATCATGGCCCACCTGGCCAAGGATGAAAGCCTACTGGAGGCCTTCCGTCATGGCCGCGATGTGCACAAGGCCACCGCAGCTGAAGTCTTCGGTGTGCCCTTGGAAGAGGTCACCAGTGATCAGCGCCGCAGCGCCAAGGCGATCAACTTCGGCCTGATCTACGGTATGAGCGCCTTCGGCCTGGCCAAGCAGATCGGCTGCGACCGCAAGCAGGCGCAGGCCTATATCGATGTGTATTTCGCCCGCTATCCCGGCGTGCTGGCCTATATGGAGCGCACCCGCGAGCAGGCCTGCGAACAGGGCTTTGTCGAGACCCTATTCGGCCGTCGCCTGTACCTGCCGGATATCCATGCGAAGAACCAGGCGCTGCGCAAAGGTGCCGAGCGCACCGCGATCAACGCGCCGATGCAAGGTACGGCGGCGGACATCATCAAGCGTGCGATGGTCACCGTGGACAGCTGGCTGAGCGAGTCCGGCCTGGACGCCAAAGTCATCCTGCAGGTGCACGACGAACTGGTGCTGGAAGTGCGTGAGGACTTGGTCGCGCAGGTCAGCGAGCAGATCCGGCCGCTGATGGGCAATGCCGCCGCGCTGGATGTGCCGCTGCTGGTGGAAGTAGGTGTGGGCGATAACTGGGATGAGGCGCACTGACGTCTCTGTAATGGGGCTGAGCGGTTGTCTTAGCGGGCGCCTTGAGTTTCTGGGTATCGATTCTTGGGTTTTTATAGCTAATCGTTTCAAAAATTTGGCTGAACTTTATTCTTGCCCGGCCAGTCAGAGTTTACGAATGGCCCGCAAAGCCCTTCGATGCTCCTTGTTGTGTTAAGTGTTGGCAGATTCTGGACCCCGCCCTAGCGGTTCAGACGTTAAACCCCGAACTTCCCTCCCCCATAAGAAGTTTCGGGGTTTTTTTTGCTCAACACATCCATGTGCTCCACCCCTTCGGGGCTTACGCGCAAAACGCTCCTGGCGTTTTTGTGGTTCCTCATCCATGGCGACCACCCTGCGGGCCGTTGCTGCGATTGCTACAAGCCTGGATCAGGCCTCGGTTTCTTCGTCATCCGGCAGGGCGAACTCACCCAGCTGCATCCATTCGGCCAGTACTTCCTGAGCCTCTTCGATGCCAATGCGCTTGGGCGCTGAGAACAACTGAATGCTGACGCGATCACCCCAGCCTTTTTGAATAT
Organism: Pseudomonas sp. HMWF032; assembly: GCF_003060885.1. Taxonomy (GTDB): domain Bacteria; phylum Pseudomonadota; class Gammaproteobacteria; order Pseudomonadales; family Pseudomonadaceae; genus Aquipseudomonas. The sequence goes on along the minus strand of NZ_QAIG01000013.1, from coordinate 402,431 downwards.
CCTGGCGAACCTTGAGCAAGGTGTTCTTGGCTGCACCAAAAGCGAGCTTATCGGCCTTGGTCAGCAGGATGTGCATGGGCATTTCGCTGGCAACCGACCAATCCAGCATGAGGATATCGAACTCGGTCAGCGGTTTGCGGATGTCCATCATCAGCATCAACCCGCGCAAGCATTCGCGGCTGCCCAGGTAGGCTTCCAGGTGCTTTTGCCAGTGCAGCTTCAACGGGATCGGTACTTTGGCGTAGCCATAACCCGGCAGGTCGACCAGGCGGCGCTCTTCATCCAGTTTGAAGAAGTTGAGCAGTTGCGTGCGCCCTGGGGTCTTCGACGTGCGCGCCAGACTGGCATGGGTCAGCGTATTCAAGGCGCTGGATTTACCCGCGTTGGAACGGCCTGCAAAGGCCACTTCATGGCCGAAATCTTCCGGACACTGGTCGACCTTGGCCGCGCTGATAAGGAAACTGGCCTGTTGGCACAGACCGATAATGGGGTTCTTGGCTTGCATCTGGATATCCGTGAGGGCGAGCGTAGGGTGGCGTTGCAGGCGCGATGCCCTTGCGACATTTGCGCGCAGCCTGCCTGTCGGCGTATAGCGCGGCAAGCTGCGTCGTTTCCGTTTCAATGACGCCAGTATATAATGGCGCAGATTTTGTGTGCGCTTTCTCCCTGTTATTGGACAAGTGTTCACGGGAACGATTTAGATCATCTGCCCCTAGAAGCAGTACGTTCCCCTCCCTGATGAGGTTGATCTGATGAAAAAAATGCTGATTGCAGCCAGTGCTTTGATGCTGTCGTTGAGTGCTCAGGCTGCACAGGATCCAGAAGCCGTCTACGCTCGCGCGTGTGGTGTGTGCCATAACGGGCAGATTCCGACCGCTCCCAAGCGCGGCGACAAGGCAGCCTGGGAACCACGTCTGGCCAAAGGCACCGACGCCTTGGTGCAGAGTGTTACCAATGGTCTGAATGCCATGCCGCCCCGTGGGTTGTGCATGGATTGCACGCCCGAGGATTACCAAGCCGTCATCAAATTGATGACCGAGTAAGCCCGGCGCATAAACTCTTTCTCTTAGCCGTAAATTGGATTAGCTGATGAACAAAGTACTCGTGAGTCTGCTGTTGACCCTGGGCCTCACTGGCTTCGCACATGCTGCAGGCAATGCTGAAGCTGGCCAGGGTAAGGTGGTTGTGTGTGGTGCGTGCCATGGTGCCGATGGCAACAGTGCTGCACCGAACTTCCCGAAACTGGCTGGGCAAGGCGAGCGCTACTTGCTCAAGCAGCTGAAAGACATCAAATCCGGTGCACGCCCAATCGTGGAAATGACCGGTTTGCTGGATAGCCTCAGTGACCAGGACCTGCAGGACATCTCCGCTTACTTTGCCAGCCAGCAAATGAGCGTTGGCGCTGCTGATCCGAAACTGGTCGAGCGTGGCGGTGAGCTGTTCCGCGGCGGCAAACTGGCTGAAGGCATGCCGGCCTGCACCGGTTGTCATTCGCCGAATGGTGCAGGTTTGGATGCTGCTGGTTATCCGCAACTGGGCGGCCAGCATGCGACCTACATCGCCAAGCAGCTGACCGATTTCCGCGAAGGCAATCGTACCAATGATGGCGACAGCATGATCATGCGTTCGATCGCAGCCAAGCTGAGTAACAAGGACATTGAGGCGGTATCCAGCTTTATCCAGGGTCTGCATTGATCCGCTAACACCGCGACATGTCGTAATGAAATAGGGTGGCTTAGGCCACCCTATTTCGTTGTGGCCATCGCTACAATGCACGGAACCCCAGTTTGCCGCGCGGGTCGAACCTCGGTTCGTCATCACGCACCGTCTTATAGCCAAGGAGTAACGCATGCGTAACCTGATCCTCAGTGCCACTCTCGTCGCCACCAGCCTGTTTGGCCTGAGCGCCCATGCCGAGCCGATTGAAGCGGGCAAACAGTATGTCGAGCTGAACAATCCGGTAGCGGTGTCCAAGCCGGGCAAGATCGAAGTGGTCGAACTGTTCTGGTATGGCTGTGGCCATTGCTACAAATTCGAAGCCACTATTAATCCATGGATCGAAACCCTGCCAGACGATGTCAACTTTGTGCGCATCCCGGCCATGTTCGGTGGTATGTGGAACGTCCACGGCCAGATGTTTATCACCCTCGAGGCCATGAAAGCGGAGCACAAGGTTCATGCTGCGGTGTTTGATGCGCTTCATGTGCAGGGTAAGAAGCTGGCAACCCCGGAAGAAATGGCTGATTTCCTCGCGGCTGAAGGCATCGACAAAGATGCGTTCCTCAAGACCTACAATTCCTTCGGCGTGAAGAGCCAGCTGGAAAAAGCCAAGAAGCTCGCCATGGCCTATCAGATCACTGGCGTACCCGTGATGATCGTCAACGGCAAGTACCGTTTCGACATCAGCAGCTCGGGCGGTCCACAACAAACCCTGCAAGTGGCGGATCACCTGATCGCCAAAGAGCGCGCCGCACAGTAAGGCTTAAGCGGATAACGCGCCATGCTCAGGCGCTGGCCAGCCAGACGGGCGATTGATCTGTGCGATCCGCAGGTCAATCCCCGTTGCGTGCCGGTCGCTGACTGGCCCGCAGAGGGCAGCCTACGCCTGCTCAGCTTCAATATTCAGGTGGGTATCAGTACCCAGCGCTATCACCATTACCTGACGCGCAGCTGGCAACATTTGCTGCCACACGCCGGGCGCAGTGACAATCTGCAACGGATTGGTCAGCTGCTCGGTGATTTCGATCTGGTGGCTTTGCAGGAAGTTGATGGCGGCAGCCTGCGTTCGGGCTACGTCAACCAGGTCGAACATCTCGCGCATCTCGGCGCCTTCCCCTACTGGTATCAGCAACTCAACCGCAATCTCGGTCGTTTGGCCCAGCACAGCAATGGCGTACTCAGCCGCCTGCGTCCCAGCTTGCTGGAAGACCATCCGCTGCCCGGCCCTCCGGGCCGTGGAGCGATGTTGTTGCGCCTCGGTGAGGGGCCGGACGCGATTGCTGTGGTGATGATGCACTTGGCCTTGGGCGCACGAACCCGTACCCGGCAGTTGGCCTATATTCGCGAGTTGCTCAGCGATTACCGGCACCGGGTGCTGATGGGTGATATGAATACCCACGCCAACGATCTGCTGCAGCATTCACCTCTAAGGGACTTGGGCTTGTGGGCGCCACAGGTTGAGGCCACCTTTCCCAGTTGGCAGCCACAGCGCTGTCTGGACCATATCCTGCTCAGCGCGGAACTGTCTCTGGAACGCTGCGAAGTGCTGCCCTTGCCAATTTCGGATCATTTGCCGGTGGCGGTGCAAATTCGCTTGCCCACTTCACTCTGTGGGCCCGCACCGCCTATGCTGGTTGAGTCCTAGGTCTGCAAGCACGCGGTGAAAGCTGCTGGTGACTGACCCGGTAACAGACTGTGAACACTGGAAGGCAATGATGAGCGACGACGCCCAGCGCTGGAAAAGCAAGTACCTGGAAAGCCTGGAACAGCAGGAAAAACTTGAACGACGCTGGGAGGCGCGACTGGACCTGCTTCGCCGTGGTCTGGTGCGTAGCTCGCTCGCAGCCGAAGGCAGCGACAAGTCCGTTGACCAATGCATGCAGGAACTGCGTGAAACACTACGCCGCGATGATATCGACGCGGGCCTGGCGGCATTGATTCCTCGCCTGGAAAAAGCCGTGCTGGACTCGGAAAAGCGGCGTCAAGAGCGTATTGAGCAGAACATTTCCGGTGTAACCAACCTGACGGCTCAGCTGCTTGCCTTACAGCCGCCCCGTGAAGTGCGCAAAGCACTCAAACAGTTTTCCAGGCGAATTGAAGAGCGCGCCAGCCAGCCCCGTGAATTGCCTGCACTGCTTACTGAATTGAGTGGCTTGCAGCAGCAAGCCCTGGCGGTGTTTGACGGGGAAACAGCAACTACGCGGCCCGGTTTGTTACAGCGCCTATTCGGCAATAAGGATGCGCAGCCCGATACAGCGGACATTGACTCGGCTGTAGATGGACAGCCTGCTACCGGTATTGCCGCCGCAAACGCTGCGGAGAATCTGCTGGCTGAGCCTGCTGCAGCGTACCCTCCTGCCGGAACGGCTACCGAGCCCCCTGCTGTTGCGCTTGTATCGCCCACACCGGCACCGCTGACCCCACACGAACCCGTGGCTGAGTCACCGCGCGCAGTTGCAGAGCCCACCAGCGCAGCCCTGATGGGCGATCCGGCATATGCCCTTCCGGAAGTTCCCGAACCCGGGTACAGCTCCGTCGCGCCGCATATCGGTGAAAGTCTGATGAGGCTGCTCGATGAGCTGGAGTTGCCCGAGCGGCACAAGCCCCAGGGCGAAGTCTTGCGCTTGCGTGTGCAGGGTGGGCTGAACTGGTACGAGTTGGTGGCCGTGCTGGATGATCTGGCTGTGCTGATCCTGGCGGTAACTGACAGTGGCCAGCGCGAATTCGCCACCTACCTGAAGCAGCTCAACGAACGGCTGGCCTTGTTTCTCGACACGCTTACCGAAGCCCATGAGGGCTACAGCGAGTCTGTAGAGAGCGCGCGTACCTTCAATCAGGAGTTGCGCGATCAGGTCAGCGGTCTGCAGGCCAGTGTGCAGGAGGCCGTTGATCTGCACAGCCTCAAGCAATCCCTTGAAGCTCGCCTGGATGGCTTGCTCAATACGGTTAGCGCACACCAGAAGCACCGCGATGGCCGAGAGGAAGAGGTCGCCCAACGCCTGCAGAGCCTGACTCAGAAAGTCGCTGATATGGAACGCGAAGCGCAAAGCTTCCGTGACCATCTTGAAGAGCAACGGCAGAAAGCCCTGATTGATCCACTCACCGGACTGCCCAATCGTGCAGGTTGGAGCGAGCGCCTGGAATTGGAAATGGCGCGCTGGAAACGCTATGGCGGTGAGCTGGCGCTGGCGGTGCTGGATATTGATCACTTTAAACGGATCAACGACGGCTATGGCCATCTTGCCGGTGACAAGGTACTGAAGATCATTGCCGGTGAGTTGGCCAAGCGTCTGCGCAAAACCGACTTTATTGCCCGCTTTGGCGGCGAAGAGTTTGTTTTGCTGATCCCTTCAACACCTCTGGAAGGGGGGCGGCAGCTGTTGCAGACCCTGCTGGATGGTGTGGAGCAGTGCCCGTTTCATTTCCGCGGCGAGCGCGTAACCATCACCTTGTCGGCCGGACTCACCGTATTTGCCAACGGTGAAAGCAGTGAAAAAGTTTTCGAGCGCGCCGACCAGGCGCTGTACCGCGCCAAGAGTGGCGGGCGCAACCGGGTCGAACTGGGCTGAGTTCGCGGTTAGGCCACTGCGTTCAGGTAGGGTTTCCAATTGTCCGGGATGGCTTCCAGTTGTGGGTAACCCAGGCTGCGCAGGTGTCCGCCAGCCAAAAGAAATGGCGTATGCCGCAGGGCTTGCGGAACCTCGCGTAATTCCGGCAGCCACAGACTCACGTAATGGGCTTCGGGGTCATATTCACGGGCCTGACGCAGGGCGTTGAACACCCGATTGTGCCGTGGATCGTTACCCACACCCACCAGGTAGGCCCAATTTCCCCAGTTACTGGCTGGGTCATAGTCGATCAGATGCTCCTCAAACCAGGCTGCACCGTGGCGCCAGTCCTGTTGCAGGTCATTGATCAGGTAGCTGGCGACCACCTGGCGACCTCGGTTGGACATGAAGCCAGTGGCGGCCAGTTCGCGCATATTGGCGTCGATCAACGGCATGCCTGTGCGTCCGCGCGACCACTCCTGGAAGCGCTGATCCAGTTGCTGGGGGGCGCGTTCGGTGGCCTTCAGTCCGCCGGCCTTGAACAGCGCACTCCCATGCCGCGCCAGGGTCCAGCGGAAGAAGTCGCGCCAGAGCATTTCGACCCACAACCAGTGGGTTGAATCATTGCGTTTGTATTGCGCTTCATGACGTCGCAGTTCAGCGATCACTCGCCGCGCCGAGAGGCTGCCATTGGCCAGCCAAGGCGAGAATTTCGATGAATACTCGCTGCCGATCATGCCATTGCGGGTCTCTTTGTATTGGCGAACGCCCTGACTCTTCCACAGGTAGTCACGCAGGCGGCTCAGGGCCGCGGGTTCACCGCCCGAGAAGGGAAAGGCGCTTGCCGGAACACTGAGCGGCTCACCCAGACCCAGTTGAGAAAGCGTCGGCAAGGGCTGCAACAGAGCCAGTGCACCGTCAGGTAATCGAGGCAGGTATTCGGGTGCGAGGGCGGGTTGAAAGACCAGTAGCCGTTCTTCGACCAGGCTGCGAAAGCGGCTGAATACATGAGGAAACTGTTTGAGCGAGAATGGCAGGTCTTCACTGCGTAGCAGATTGTTGGCTGGCGCCAGTAACAGCGGTGTAGTGCCCAGGTTGCGGGCGACTCGGTCCAACTGTGCACATTCGTCGGGTGCCATCTCCTCAAGCGTCAGTACCTGATTGAGCTTGAGCTGATTAACCAGCCGGGGGATGACCTGTTCAGCGCTGCCAATCACGACCAGCAGATGAGAGCCGCGTTGACGTAATTCACCTTCCAGCGCCATCAGGCTTTCCAGCAGAAAACGGGCGCGGTGGACGCCCATACGACGCATGCCGAACGCATTGAGCTGTAACTGTGCCGGATCCAGTACATACACGGGCAACAGGCACTCGGCGGTCATGCCTGCCTGCAATGCCGGATGATCATCAAGGCGTAGATCCTGCTTGAACCACAGCAATGCGCGCATGGCTTGAGCCTCACATTTGCTACAAAGCATGTACAGATAGTGTTTTTGTACAGGAGTTAGTCTAGCAGCGTGAACGCTGACCTGCCTGGGCAGCAGACCGGCGTGACGAATCTGCCTGATCAAAGGTGTTTTCTCCCGCGATATCCGTCCGGGTAGTCGCCTTGCCGCGGCAAGAGGCCATAAACTCTGGCGGTCTGTTAAGGAGTCATCATGGAAATCTTTGGCCTCGCTGCGCTGATCTTTCTGGTCACCGATCCCTTCGGCAATATCGCCATCTTTATTGCCGCGCTGAAAAATGTACCGAACAAACGTCGTCTGTGGGTCGCTGGGCGTGAGCTGATATTCGCCCTGGCTTTGCTGCTGCTGTTTCTCACCTTCGGTGACACGGTGCTCAGTGCGTTGGGGCTGTCGCGCGAAGCCACCGCGATTGCCGGCGGTATCATTCTGTTCGTGGTGGCCATGCGATTGATTTTTCCCGGTCCGCAAGGTGTTCTCGGTGACGTACCCGACGGTGAACCCATGCTGGTGCCTCTGGCCACGCCAGCAGTGGCGGGGCCATCGGCCCTGGCCTTGCTGATGACGTTACGCAATACCCATGATGGTCCGCTATGGGAGCTTTACGCCGCCGTGGTTTTGGCCTGGGCGGCAACCGCGTTCATTTTGTTGCAGGCTTCTTTCCTGCAGCGCTTTCTGGGGCCACGTGGCCTGACCGCTGTGGAGCGCCTGATGGGCATGCTGCTGATCATGCTCAGCGTCGACATGCTGCTGGATAACCTGCAAAGCGTGTTGCATATCACCCCATGAGAATCTTTCTATTCAGCATCCTGCTGCTATTGGCCGGGTGCAGCCAGACACTGCACATCAATGAGCGCTACAGCGCCAGTGGCCAGAACAGCCGAGTGCAGTACATCGTATTGCACTACACCTCGGCAGACCTGAACCGCTCACTGCAACTGCTGACCGAAACCGAAGTCAGTAGTCACTATCTGATTGGTGACCGCACGCCGACCATCTACCGCCTGGTTGATGAGAATCGCCGCGCCTGGCATGCCGGCGACAGCCAGTGGCAGGGGCGTACCTGGCTCAATGGCACCACAATCGGTATCGAATTGGTTAACCAGGGCTTCTATGACACCCCCACAGGGCGCTACTGGCAGCCGTTTGCACCGGCGCAGATCGAGGCGCTGATCGGGCTGCTCAAAGACATCATGCAGCGCCACCAGCTGCCGCCCGGCAGCATCCTGGCGCACAGTGATATTGCGCCTCAGCGCAAGGTTGACCCCGGCCCATTATTCCCCTGGAAGCAGCTGGCGGATGCGGGGCTCGTACCTTGGCCCGATGCCGATGCTGTGGCACGTCAGCAAGCACTGTTCAGCGCCAGCCTGCCGACCGTGCAATGGTTTCAAGCGCAATTGATGCGACAGGGTTATGCCGTGCCACTGCACGGTGAACTGGATCAAGCCACCCGCAACGTACTGGCTGCCTTTCAGATGAAATACCGTCCTGCGCGCTATGACGGCGAGCCCGATGCGCAGACCGCTG